>JAAXHH010000013.1 GCA_012270975.1 Candidatus Latescibacterota bacterium
GAGGTGGACTCCATCCTGATCGACGAAGCGCGCACGCCCCTCATCATCGCGGGCCAGGTGAGCGAGTCGAACACCGGCAAGTACGCCGAATCCCTGCCGGACGTCCAGAAACTCGTGCGAGCCCAGACCCGATTCGCGGCGAAGATCGTCTCGGAGGCGGAAGCGATGCTGGAGAACGAGGAGGACGACTACGACGCCGGGATCAAGCTGCTGCAGGCGCAGCGGGGCATGCCGAAGAACAAGAAACTCCTGAAGCTGCAGCAGGAACCCGGCATCAAGAAGCTGATCCAGCAGGTAGAGGGGGACTATATCCGGGAAAAGAAGATGCCGGTTCTGGACGACGAGCTCTTCTTCACGGTCGACGAGAAGACCCGCCACACCGAAATAAACGAGAAGGGCCGGGAACTCCTTTCGCCGGGCGAGCAGGAACTCTTCATCATACCCGACCTCGGCGAAGGCATCGTGGAAATCGATTCGGACACGAGTCTGAGCGATGAGCAGAAGAACGAACGGAAGGCCAAACTGGAGAAACTCTACGCCGAGCGCAGTGAACGCATCCACAACATGCATCAGCTGCTCCAGGCCTATGCGATCTACGAGAAGGACATCGATTACGTCATCGAGAACGGGAAGGTCGTCCTGGTGGACACCTTTACGGGCCGGCTGATGTACGGGCGGCGGCTGGCGGAAGGGCTGCACCAGGCCATAGAAGCCAAGGAAGGCGTGAAGATCGAGCAGGAAACGCGCACCGTCGCGTCCATCACCATACAGAATTACTTCCGCATGTACGAGAAGCTGGCGGGCATGACCGGCACGGCCGTTACGGAGGCGAGCGAGTTCTTCGCGATCTACAAGATGGACGTGGTGGAAATCCCTACCAATCAGCCGGTCCAGCGCATCGACCACGACGACGTCGTCTTCCGCACCCGCCGCGAGAAGTACAACGCGGTCATCGACGAAATCGAAGAATTGAACGGCCAGCGCCAGCCCATCCTGATCGGGACCACCTCCGTCGACGCCTCGGAAACGTTGAGCCGCATGCTGAAGCGTCGGGGGATCAAGCACAATGTGCTGAACGCCAAGTTCCACCAGCAGGAGTCCGAAATCATCGCGAAAGCCGGTCAGCCCGGTTCCGTGACCATCGCCACGAACATGGCGGGGCGGGGCACCGACATCAAGCTTGGCTCGGGCGTGGTAGAGCTCGGCGGACTCCACATCATCGGTACGGAACGCCACGAAGCCCGCCGCATCGACCGCCAGCTCCGCGGCCGTTCCGGACGCCAGGGAGACCCCGGTTCCTCGCGTTTCTACCTCTCGCTCGAGGACGACCTGATGCGGCTCTTCGGTTCAGAGCGCATCGCGGCCGTCATGGACCGCTTGAAGATCCCGGACGGGGAAGTGATCGAGCACTCCATGGTGACCCGGTCCATCGAACGGGCCCAGAAGCGGGTGGAAGCCCAGCATTTCGACATGCGAAAGCACGTGCTCGAGTACGACAACGTCATGAACCAGCAGCGCGAAGCCGTGTACGACCGCCGCCTGCACGCCCTGGAGCGGAAGGACCTGAGGAACGACGTCATCGAGATGATCCGGGGGGTCGCCGAGCGGAAGGTCGCGGAATACACCGATCCCAAGACCTATCCGGAGGACTGGGAGCTGGACGCGTTGAGCGCCGACCTGGCCCGCAACTTCCACGTCGCCGTGGCCGTGGCCGAAGACGAAATGGCCGACCTGAACGTGGAATCGCTGGTGGAACTGACCGACGAGAAGATGCTGGAGTCCTACGAGCGGAAGGAAGCGGCCCTGGCGCCTTCTCCCGACCTGATGCGCGACCTGGAACGACTGGCCACCCTGCACGTCATCGACAACGCATGGCAGGAGCACCTGTACGAAATCGACCGGATGCGGGAGGGCATCGGCCTGCGCGCCTACGGCCAGCTGGATCCCCTGATCCAGTATAAGAAAGAAGCCTACGCCATGTTCGAGGAGTTGTGGGACCGGCTGGACGAGGAGATCGTCAAGACCGTGTTCAACGCCGAACTGGCCGAAACGCGGATGCCGCGCCAGGAAGCCCCGACCAACATGCGGGCGATCCACCAGGAAGCCCCGGCCATGGCCGGCATGGCCGGGGAAGACCCCGAAGCGGACGCCGGCGTCCGGCGGGGCGGAAGACGGGGCTCGAACTCCGACGGGAGTTCATCCCAGGCCCGACCCGTCAAGGTCGACCGGAAAGTCGGCCGCAACGCGCCCTGTCCCTGCGGAAGCGGCAAGAAGTACAAGAAGTGCTGCGGAGCGGGCGTCGCCTGAAAGTCCGAGACGCGTGTCAGCCGTCTCAAGCGCCTGAATACAACCCCACCTGAAAGCCGTTCTATTCTTCCTCGGCGCCGATCTGGCCCAGGTCCAGGTCCAGTTCGTCGCGCCGCTGGTTCTTGGTGATCCTGCCGTCCTGTACCCACAGGATGCGGTCTGAAACGTCCAGCATCTTCAGATCGTGGGTCGCGGAAATGATCGTCACCTGTTTTTCCTGGTTCAGCTCCCGCAACAGCTCGATGATTTCCCGCCCGGTCTTCCGATCCAGGTTGCCCGTGGGTTCGTCCGCGAGGACGATGGCCGGGTCGTTGGCCAGCGCGCGGGCCACGGCGACGCGCTGCTGCTGCCCGCCGGACAGCTCCAGCGGCTTGTGCTGGACACGCTCCCCGAGTCCCACCAGCGTCAGCAGGTCGACGCCCTTGTCGATGGCCTCGTCCGTCGCCAGGCCGGCGAAAATCATGGGCAGGGTGACGTTTTCCAGCGCGGTCATGACGGGAATCAGGTTGAAGGTCTGAAAGATGTAGCCGATCTTGCGGCACCGCAGCCAGGCCAGTTCATAGGCGTCCAGTTGGGCGACGTCGACCTCGTCGATATAGACCTTGCCCTCCGTGGGCTTGTCCAGCGCGCCGATCATGTTGAACAGGGTGGACTTGCCCGAGCCCGACGGGCCCATGATGGAGATGTACTCCCCGCGCTGGACCTCCATGTCGATGCCCTTGAGGGCCTCCAGGGAAAGCTTGCCCATCTGGTACACCCTCTTGACCCCGCGCGTGCGGACGATATTCTGCGTTTCGGTGTCCGGCGCGTCCATTACCGCGGTCTGTTCTTCTGTCATTTCCCGCCCCTTTCAGGTATCAGTTCGAATCCGTTCGATCCGGCGAGTGTTCCAGGTGTATTCCAATGTCAGACTTCCGTGCGCATGGCGTCGGCCGGCGGCATCTGGGATGCCCGGTACGCGGGATACAGCGCGCCGATGATGGCGAGACCCAGGCCGGCTCCGAGCGAGTACAGACCGCTTTGCGCCACGTCCAGCACGGGAAAGAGGACCAGGGGGTCCCATCCATAGGAGGTCATCATGGAAACCAGCATGAACAGGCAGCCGAGTATGACCCCGCCCAGCGAACCGACCAGTCCCTGGAAGGTGGACTCCAGCACAAACAGCTGGATGATGAACTTGTCCAGCGCCCCCAGGCATTTCATGGTCCCGATTTCCCGGTACCTTTCGGTCACCGACATCAGCATGGCGTTGGTGATTCCCACGACGCAAACCAGCAGGGAGAGCGAGACGAGCCACACCTGCTGCGTCGCCGAATCGCCGTCCGCGCCCTTCTGCTCCAGCAGCGCCCGGACCTGGGGGGAGCCGCCTTCAACGAGCGCTTCGTTGATGGCCGCGCTGGTCAGAATGGACATGAGAAACGCGATACCGAAAAAGATGCCTCCGATCGTGATCAGCGACCGCCAGAACCGGATCCTCAGGCTGCGGAAACTGATCTCGATCGCCTTGGACAGGGGCAGAGATATCTGTTTCTCCGTCGTGCCGGCCGTCGCGACCGATTCCGTCGTCATGCGTTCTTTTCTCCTTTTCTGTTTGCCACGGCCAGTCCGATCAGTCCCTTTTCCGTGAGTTGCTTCAAATACGTCAGCGTGGAGACTTCCGCTTCCTTGCGTTCCAGCTTGTATTCGTTCCGGATCGTCGATATCACGTGGTCTACCGTGTTCTGTCCGTCACACAAACCCCAGAGGAACGAGCCGATCCGGTCCAGCACCACCGTCCGCCGGCTCGGTACGTAGAACACCCTGGACAGGGTATTGATCCACCAGGTTTTTCTCCGCGGGATGCCCAGCACGATTTCCCCGTCGGAGTTTTCTTCGCAGGTCAGTCTTGCATTGCGTACCGGCTTTGCGCGCAACAACTCCCTTCGAGGCAACGGGGGCGGTTTCTTTCTAAATAGCGACATGGTTTCGACCCGTGGGAAAGGTGCCGGCCATGGACAACATGTACTCATCCCGTAAGATCAGTGGCAAGTCACCGTACCGGCTATCTCGTCCAGGAAGTCGGGCCGGTGCGTCTCTCCCAGGTGTCGAAGTACGTAAAGCCTATTGCCATCGATACAATGCCAGCCGCGACAACTCAATGGTTTTTTGCGCGGACGCCGCCAGGGCAGCCACGCCATCCGGCTGTGAACCGTCTCCGGATCCACGCCCTCGCCCGTCCCGCGGATGCCCGGATGGCCGTAAGCGGAAGCGGGGCTGTCGACCCAGTCGGCTATCTCGTTTCCGTAGGTATCCTGGAACCACTCCGGGAACGTCCGGTTCTCGAGATGCATTTCGGCAAGGCTCGTCCTTACCAGTTCCAATCTGGCGCCGCCGCACTCAAATGTCAACTCGATCCGTCCCGTCAGAAAGGCGTGTTTCTTCAGGACGCAGTCGGACGGCAGCTCGAGTTTCAGTCCGTACACGGCCCAGACGGCGGTGTCGCCCCGTGCGTGGTCGTCCAGGGTGTTCAGGAGCCTCGACGCCTGGGTCATGATGGATTCGCCCCCGCGTCCGAGGACCTGGGCAAAGACCGTACGCCCGCAGGTTTCGCACATCCACAGGCAACCATAGGCCTGCAGGGGGTCGCGTCCTTCCGTCCGCCAGTGGAACCCTTCTACCGTTCTGTCCGCCAGCACGGACTCGTCCTTGACGAGCCCCAGGTCCCGCCGGACCTTTACGGTCGCCGCCTTCTTACCGCCCTTACCGGACAGACTCTTGAGATACCGCGCCACCACCTGGTCGACGGGTTCCCGGCCCCGGGTGCGCTCCCATCTCAGTTCGAAACGGGGCATTTCCGTATCGTCGAGCCGAAGGTAGCCCGCTGAATAATCTCCCGTTACCGCGCCGATACTCCAGTCTTCGGGCCGCTCGAACGACAGGTGATGCCAGCCGGTGACCGCCCATTTCGAAGTGCCCCGATTCATGTAAGCGTACTTTCCCGCCGTGTTTCGCTGTGATCCATTGCTCCGGTGGCTCCGGGAACGTCCATGATCTCCGGACTGCCCGCCCGGGTCCGAACCAGCCGCGCGAAGCCCAGGACGTAATGAAAGCCCGATCCGACGACGCAGCAGAGCGCCGCCCACAGCGCCCACGACCCATAGGGCTGCAGGTCCACCGCGTAGAGGAAAAGCGCGCCGCCCATGACCAGGGTGGTCAGTTTGCCGATCCGGTCGGCCGGCAGGACCACGTTGCCGGGCCTGAGATAAAGATACACGCCGGCTCCCAGTATAGCCAGGTCGCGGGCGATGACCAGCGCGGCCGCCCAAAGGGGGAAATCCCGAAACAGCACCAGGAAGACCGCCAGGCTGCCGACCAGGATCTTGTCGGCCAGCGGGTCGAGGACGAGCCCCCATTTGCTTTCCCAGCGGAACCGGCGCGCCAGGTAGCCGTCGGCCGCGTCCGTCAGAAAGGCCCAGCCGATGAGCGCGTAGAGACCCAACTGCGCATCCCGGGCGAACCCCCAGTATATGAACGGCACGGCGGCTATCCGCGACAGGGACAGGAGATTGGGCGGAGACCAGAACCCGCCTGTTCTTCCGGCCCGCCTGGCCCGCCTGGCCCGCGTAGCCCGCCCGGTCTCCCTGTTCCGTCCGTTCTGTGCGTCCTGCGCGTCCCGCCCGGCCCCCTCGGTATCCGGACTCATGTCGCCGTCCTTCTCGGCCTCACACGGCCGCCGTGCGCCGAAGCATCTCGCGGGCGTGCGAGAGGGCCATGGCGTCCACCGTCTCTCCGGCCAGCATGCGCGCGATCTCCCGGATCCTGCCGTCCTCGTCCAGGTGATCGACGAGCGTGACCGACCTTCCGCGGGCCGACTGCTTGTGCACGGTAAAATGCGTACGGCCCCAGCAGGCCACCTGGTGAAGATGGGTGATGCACAGCACCTGGTGGTCCCTGGACACCAGCTTCAGGCGGTGCCCGACCGATTCGGCGATGCGCCCGCCGATGCCGATGTCCAGTTCGTCGAAGACCAGCGTCGGCATGCGGTCCGATTCGGCCAGGATCACCTTCAGGGCCAGCATGACCCGGGAAATCTCCCCGCCGGACGCGATGCTCACCAGCGGCTTGAGCGCCTCTCCGGTATTGGGCGATATCAGGAATTCGATCCGGTCCATCCCGTGGGCGTCCACGTGAAAGCGGCGCCCGTCGATGCTCAGGGGGCCGTCATCGGAGTCCTGCCAGTCGATCCTGACCTGGAATCCTGTCTTCCCCATGCCCAGTTCCGCCAGTTCCGCCACTACCCTGCCTTCCAGTTTGCGCGCTACCTGCTTTCGCCGGACCGACAAGGCCTTCGCCCGCTCGGTCAGTTCCCGGCGGGCCTCTTCCACTTCCGCATGCAGCCGGTCCCTCCGTTGATCGACCGTATCCATCCGGTCCAGTTCTCCGGCGATCCGGTCGCGGTAGGCCACGACATCCGCAATCGTGGCGCCGTATTTGCGTTTGAGACGCCCGACGAGGTCCAGGCGGTCCAGCACTTCTTCCAGGCGTGCCGGGTCGTACTCCACACGGTCGCGGTAACGCCGGAGTAAATCGGCGCAGTCGTCGAGCTGGTAGCGCGCGTTCCGAACGCCACCGAGGGCTTCCCCGAGCGTGGGGTCGATACGCTCCGCGTCCTCGAGCGTGCGGATGACCCGGACCAGTCCGTCGACCGCCGCGCCCTCTCCTTCGGCGAGCGCTTCCAATGCGTCCGAGGCGACCCGGATCAGTTGCTCCGCGTTTTCAAGGACGGACCGCTCCCTTTCCAGTTCCTCGTCTTCGCCCGGGGTCAGTTCCGCCTGGTCGAGTTCGTCCAGCTGAAATCGGTAAAGGTCCTCCCGCTCCCGGGTGGCGGCGAGTTCATCTTCCAGCCGCCGCAGGGCGTCCGACCGCTCCGTGAAACGGCGATAGGCTTCGGCGACCCGTTGCTTCGGTTCTCCGGCGTCCTCGAAACCGTCCAGAAAGTCCTGGTGCGTCCGCGGATTCAGAAGCGATTGGTGATCGTGCTGTCCGTGCAGGTCCACCAGCAGGACGCCCAGGCTCTTGAGGACGGAAACGGGGACCAGGCAGCCGTTGACCGTGCACCGGTTGCGGCCGTCGCGGCTGACCTCCCGCCGGATGATCAGCGTACCCTCTTCCATGTCCACGCCGGCTTCCGACAACAGGGCCTGCACCTGCGCGTCCCGCATTCCTTCGAACAACCCTTCGATTGTCGCGGTCCGGGCGCCACCGCGTATGGCCTCCGACGTGGCCCGATCGCCGAGTATGAGTCCCAGCGCGCCGATCAGGATGGACTTTCCGGATCCGGTTTCCCCCGTGAGCACGTTCAATCCGGGGGTGAATTCGATGTCCACCTCGTCGAGCAGCGCGTAGTTTCTTACCCTCAGGTTCGCGAGCATAGGCCACAACGGGAATTGCGGGACCACACGGACCGGCCGGACCAGACGGGCGAACTGTATCCCTCCGGCTGATTCAGCGTTCGCCCCATTTCAGCTTCGTACGCAGGACATCGTAAAAAGATCGATCCGTGAACCGGATCAGGTTTATGGCGTGGTTCGCCCGGCAAAGCTCCACGGTGGCGCCCGGCTGTATGATCACGTTTTGCTGACCGTCCACCGTGAGCAGGAGATCCGGATGGTCGGCCCGGACTTCGATTCGAATGCGGTCCCGCGCGGCGAGCACCATGGCCCGGTTGGACAGGGTGTGCGGACAGATGGGCGATACGACGATCGCTTCCATGTCCGGCGCGAGGATCGGCCCTCCAGCCGCCAGCGAATAGGCCGTGGAGCCGGTCGGGGTCGAGACGATCAGACCGTCCGCCACGACGTCATTGACGTATTCGTCGTTGATGTAGATGCCCAGTTCGATGACCCGGCAGATCGAACCCTTGTCGATCACGATATCGTTCAGCGCCGAAAACACCTCGCCGGCGTCCGCGTCCCCCGCGGCTCCGTTTTCTGTCCTTCCCTGCAGGACCAGTCTCCTGTCCAGCGAGTATTTCTCCTCGAACACCAGTTCAAGGGCATCGCCCAGTTCGTCGGGCGTCGTCTGCATCATGAAACCGAGCTTTCCCGAGTTGACCCCGAGAATAGGTATGCCGGAAGCGCCCACCAGGCGCGCGGTCTTGAGCAGCGTGCCGTCCCCCCCGATGGCAATGACCCAGTCCGCCTCCGCCACGACGCGGTCGTCGGAATCGACGATCACGCATTCCCGGCGGGACGCGTCGTCACTGACCATGGCCGCCAGGTCGGCCGAAAGCGATGGTTTCCCGGACCGTGACGAGAGAATCCGGACGAGTTCCGGTATCAGGCGGCGGACCACGGGACGGGCGGGGTTGGCGATGATGCCGACGCGATGCATCAGAAGGACCTTCCGATCAGGAATTCCGCCCAGTTGACCAGGTACACCTTATAAGAAGAGTCGGGAATCGCATCGAGCTCTCGAATGGCGCCGGCCACGCGTCGTTCCATGAGCGTCCGGGCGTAGTCGAGACCGCCGCGGGCCAGGATGAGGTCGCGTACCTCGGCGATCTGTTCATCGGTGGCTTCCGGTTTCCCCACCACATCGAGCAGGAACCGCCTTTCGGCGGCCGAAGCTTTGTGGTACGTGTGCACGAGCAACAGCGTGCGCTTCCCTTCCCGCAGGTCGGAGCACACCGGCTTTCCCAGGGTCGCCTCGTCGGCCGTAAGACCCAGTATGTCGTCCTGCAGCTGGAAGGCCACGCCGCATTCTCCGGTAAATGATGAAATCGCCCGTACCAGGGGATGGGTCCGGTCCGGCGTGTTCAGGCCGATCATTGCGCCGGCTGCGCCCGCGAAGGCGTAAAGGGCGCCGGTTTTTCGCCAGAACATATCGAGCACGGTCGCTTCGTCCAGGCTGTCCATGGGGGCCTTGGCGTACTGGATGTCCAGCGCCTGGCCGCCTACGAGCGCCAGCAGGACCTCCGTCTCCAGGTAGCGGATCAGCTCGATCACCATCTCGCCGTTGTCCGCATCGGCGTCGTACAGTTCAGACAAGAGCGCGGTCGCCCACCCGTGCTGCACTTCGCCCGTCATGATTCCGATGGACAGGCCGTAATGGGCGGCTTCCTTTTCGTCGAAGGCCTCCGTGGCCAGCGCCCGTCTCCGAAAGGACTCGTGGACGGTTGGCGCGCCGCGCCGCAACGCGTCCCGGTCCATGATGTCGTCATGAACGATGGTCCAGGTGTGGAACAGTTCCACGGCGACCGCCGCGGGCGTCGCGGCCTGTTCCTCGCCGCCCACGGCGCCGCAGGAGAAGTAGAGAACGCAGGGTCGAAGGACCTTGCCGGATGCCTTCAGGTAGCTGAACACCCCGTCGTGTATGTCCTCCGGAACGAAAAGCACTTTCCGGCGGTCCTGTTCCAGGTACGCGCGCACCCATTCCTTGCGCTCGGCCAGCGCCGCGAGGAAGGCCTGCTTTTCGAGGGTATCTGTCATTTGCCACACCAGGTATACCGATCCCCGCCGGCGCGTCGCGCGTCATGGGCGGCAGGTGGATCGCGATAGTACGTTCCCGCGTGAACGGAAAGCCGAAACACCGGGAAGGCTCACGGGAAGCGAGCCGGTTTCAGAAGGACAGGTCGTCGCTCTCCTCGGCCGGTTTTTCCGGTTCGAGGGGCTCGATGACAAACCGGCCGTTCTCCACCCGGACCAGCTTTCGCACGTGTTCGTCCGCCGCATTCAGCTGGCGCGTGCAGACCCGGGAGAGTTCGATGCCTTCCTGGAACAGGGCCAGCGACTCGTCCAGCGGTAGGTCGCCCTGCTCCATGCGCTCCACGATGTGCTCCAGGCGCTTCAGCGCCTCCTCGAAGGTCGGTCCTTCCTTTTCATTCATCCTGGGCATCCATGGGTTCAGGTATGTTCCGGGGAATTCGATTCGTCAAAGAGGCTGTAGGATTCCGCCGCCTCCCTGCGCCGTTTACCGCGCGAGGCGGCCACGATGGGTTCCGTCCCGACGCGGACGTGCTCGACGCGACAGAACGCCTCGCCTTTGCGCAGCCGGATGTTCACCCGGTCGTCCACACTCAGTTCATCCGCGCCGCGGACGACGCCGCCATCGGACGCCCGGTGGCAGACGGCGTATCCGCGCTCCAGGACCGAGAGGGGACTGAGCGCCTGGAGCCGGCCGGCCAGTCCGCTGACCGTCTGGCCGCGTGTCTCCTGATCATGAAAGCACCTGTCGGCCAGGCGGCGGGTCAGTTCATCGGTAAACTGGGCGTACTGTCCGATCTGGTCCACGGGCCGCCTGAGTCCGTAACTGGAGACCAGTGCGGCGACGCGCTGGCGATGCTGGTCCATGTACGCCGCCATGCCTCCGCAGAGACGCCTCAATACGCTGTCGGACCGATCCTTCAGTTCCCGCTGGTCGCGTACGACTATTTCGGCCGCGCCCGACGGCGTGGGGGCCCGGAGGTCGGCCACGAAGTCGGTCAGGGTAAAGTCCGTCTCGTGTCCCACGGCTGAAACCACCGGAATGCGGGACTTGAAAACAGCCCGGACAACTGCCTCTTCATTGAATGCCCACAGGTCCTCTATCGATCCGCCTCCCCGGCCGACGATCAGCACGTCTATCTCGCCGTAGTCGTTCATCTCTTCGACGGCGGCCGCGATTTCGGCCGCGGCGCCTTCGCCCTGCACGGGTGTTGGCCGCAGGATGATCGAGACCCATGGCGCGCGCCGGCGCAGCACCTGTATGATATCCCGTATCGCCGCGCCGGAGCCCGAGGTGACCACCCCCACGCGCTCCGGGAAGGACGGCAGCGCCTTTTTGTGCTCCTCCCGGAAAAGGCCCTCTTCTTCGAGCCGGGCTTTCAGGCGCTCGAAGGCCGCCTGGAGCGCGCCTGCGCCGACGGGCTTCAGCCGCTGGGCAACCAGCTGGTACTGCCCCTGTACTTCGTAGACGGAAAGGACACCCTGGGCCAGGACCTCCATGCCGTCTTCCGGCTCGAAGGTCAGTTTCCGGTTGGCCGATCGCCACATGACGCAACGCAACTGGCTGCGGTCATCCTTCAGGGAGAAGTAGGCATGGCCGGACGAGTGCCGCTTGTAGTTTGAGATTTCGCCGGACACCGACACGTAGGGGAACGCTTCTTCGAGCAGCGTCCTGATCCCCGCGGTCAGTTCGGTAACGGTAAGTATGCGGGCCTCGGCATCGGTCCCCACGCCTGGTCTTCCTCCCCTGCCTCTATCGGCAACGCCGCTACCTGGCGAATTCGACCGCGCGGGTCTGCCGGATGACGGTCACCTTGATCTGACCCGAGTATTCCATCCTGACCTGGATCTTCCGGGCGATTTCCGTGGCGAGTTGTACGGACCGGAGGTCGTCTACCTCTTCGTGATCGATCATGACCCGCACTTCCTTCCCCGCCTTCATTACGAAGGCCCCGGACACGCCTTCGAAGGAACTTACAAGCTTCTCGATTTCCCGGAGCCGGCGTACGAATTTCTCCAGCGGCTCCCTGAGCGCGCCGGGCCTGGATACGGAGAGGACGTCGGCGGTTCTGACCACCACGGCCATGGGGCTGGCCTCATCCAGGTTTTCGTGGGTAACACCTATGCATTCCAGCACTTCGGGCGGTTCGCCGTATTTTTCCGCGACCGATCTTCCCAACGCGCCATGGGCGCCTTCCGGGCCGCCGTCCATGGCCTTGCCGATGTCGTGGAGCAGTCCGCAGCGTCTGGCCAGGGTCACGTCCATGTCCAGTTCCTGCGCCATAAGACCTGCCAGCTCGGCCACTTCGCGACTGTGATGCAGCGCGTTCTGACCGCTCGTCATACGGTATTTCAATTGTCCGACCAGCATGGCCAGCTCGGGACGGACACCGGTAACGCCCAGGTCGAAGAGGACCTGATCGCCCGTATCCTGGATCAGGTCGTTGATTTCTTCCTGGGTCTTGGAGACAACCTGCTCGATGAATCCGGGATGGATCCGCCCGTCCTCGATCAGCTTCTCCATGGAGAGCTTCGCGATTTCCCGGCGCATGGGATTGAACCCGGAGAGGACGACGGCATTGGGCGTGTCGTCGACGATGACATCGATCCCTGTCGACATTTCGAACGCCTGGATGTTGCGTCCGTCGCGCCCGATGATGCGTCCCTTCATTTCATTGTCGGGCAGCGAAATGACCGATGTCGTCGTTTCCGTCACGTGATCCAGCGTGTACTTCTGCATCGCGTGCGTGATGATTTCCCGGGCTTCGATCTCCGCGTTTTGGCGGGCTTCTTCGATGATGCTGCGGGCCTGCTGGCCTGCTTCGGCGCGTATCCGGGCGTCGATGTTGCTGAGCAGCGACCGCCTCGCTTCTTCCGTCGACATGCCGGCGGACTGCTCGAGTTGTTCGGTCTGCCGGTTGATCAGCTGTTCCAGCCGCTCTTCCTCTTCGGTCAGTTTCTCGTCCCGCCCCTGCAGCGACTGAAGCTGTTTCTGTATGCCTCTTTCCCGCTTGGCCACGTAGTCGGCCTTGCGCTCTAGATTCTGTTCCCTGATCGCGATCCGCTTCTCGGCCCGGTTGTATTCCTGGCGGGCCTGGTTACTCTCGCGTTCGAATTTCGCCTTGGCCTGATACGATTCCTCCTCCATTTCGATCCTGGCCGTGTTCTTTATCGTATCAGCTTCTTCCACCGCCTCTGCAAGGATGCTCTCTGCCAAGCGCTCCATGCTGTCGGTCTTACGTTTTTCGACACGCTTTCGAATAAACCATCCGAAGAGAAACATGATCAGGGCGGTGCCGGCGTAGAGACTGATCGTCACAAGCATAGTGGCAGCCACCTTCTTCAAATATGATGTCAAATCCGGACATGGTCCGTTCCTCAACAAGACCGGTCATGGTTTTCTTTCTCTCCATCCTGTCCAGCAATCGAGCTTTCCAGCAATTCGTCCATGCGCCGGATCAGTTCTGCGATCCGTTCGTCATGCATGGACTCCGATACGACCTGCTCCTGCTTTTTCTCACGTTCCTTGTGCAACTCGTCGGCTATCCTGATCGCCGTAAGGACCGCCACGCTGGTGAGGGACTGCATGGTCACACTGACGGGCACCTCGCGCATGCGCTCGTCGACGTAGGCCGCGATCCGCTGAATGTACTCGGCTTCCTCCTCCGCCTGTATGGGATACTCGGTCCCGCAGATGTTGACACGAACGGTGACTTTTTCGTCATCCATGATGTGTTCATCCCCGTAAGCGGCCGATGCCTGGTCGTACGCGATACGAACGAGTCTTCCGGGTCGATTGAGCTGGGGACAGGTCTTACTCGATGACGTCGAGACGTGACAGCATGGTGTCTATGCGCGCCTTGATGTCGTCCTGCTTGACGCGCAACTCCTGATTTTCCTGTTCCAGTTCTTCTTTCGAGGTAACCGACTGCTCCTGGACGCGCTGCAGCTCCTGGACCTGCGATTCCAGGTTCTGATTCTGGCTGCGCAGGCCGGCGTTTTCGTCCTTCAGTCGCTGAATCAGGTCAATCATCGTTTCAATGCGGCCCAACAACAACTCTATGGATTGCTCTTGCATGATCCCTCCGCTGGGGTGGTTCCTGCGCGCCCCGACGACGCTAGGAGCGAAGTTCCGCCCGGTACCGGTTTACCAGCCGGCGCAGCACCTTGTCCTGGAGCCGCGTGACTTCGGCGTCCGTCAACGTCCGTTCGCCGGACCGAAATCGCATGGCGTACGCCATGCTCTTGCAGTTGGCTGCTATCTGCTCTCCGCGATATACGTCGAACAGTTCGACGGCTTCCAGCAGGTCGCCGCTACACGCGCGAATTTCTTCCAGTATGTCCCGATGCGAAACCTCGTCGGGCACGACTATAGCCAGATCTCTTTCCACCGCGGGGTACTTGGGGGCCGAATGATAGGTCCTTCGTTCAGACGCGCCGCCAAACAGGACTCCGCAGTCAATCACCCCTATCCAGACGGGCTCCCGGATGTCGTACCGGTCGAGGATCCGGTGCGAAACCGCGCCGAAACGGCCGATCCTCACCCCGTCCGCGAGCAGTTCGCCGGTCCGGTCCGCGTCGAATAGCGGGTCGTCATTATCATACGGGACGGTTTCGACCCTGTCAAGTCCTAACCGCCCGGGCAACGCTTCCGCCAGCCCCTTCAAATCGAAGAAGTCGAAGGCCCCCGCCGGGCCGTCCCAGTGCGGGTCGTGACGCTGTCCGGTGACGGCAATGCAAAGGTGTTCAGGCTCATCGGGAAGGCCGTCGGATTTCGGCCAGTACACGCGGCCGACCTCGAATATCCGGATGTCCCGCACCTTGCGGTTGGCGTTCCAGCGAACGACGTTCAGCATGGAGGCCGCGAGACTCGTACGCATCGCGGAAAGTTCGGGACTCAGGGGATTGTCGATCAGCACGCTGGACCGGGCAGGATCTATAAGCTCGTTCAGGTCCGGGTGCACCAAACTGTGGGTGACCACCTCGGTGAAGCCGAAGCCGGCCATGGTATCGCGCAGGCGCCGCCGGACATCCTGTTCGGCGCGCCGGTCCTCCACCCGCTTCCGCGCTTCGGCCGTCCCGTCGTGACGGGGCACGGAGGGAACCGGCTCGATCCGGTCGTATCCGTAGAGCCGCGCGACCTCCTCGGTCAAATCCACTTCGCGGGTTACATCCCGCCTGAAGGAAGGCACCGTGACCTCGAGGTCCGCTCCGGCGGTCCGCACAGGCTGCACGCCGAATTGGAGTTTACGTAGAAACGAGGCGATTTCGTCCCGGTCGAGGGTGGTTCCGAGCAGTCCGTTTACGCTGCCCGTGCGCAGCCGGATCACCGGTTCCGGTTCAGGCGGGGTCCGGACGTCGATCATGCCCGCGGTCACGGCGCCGCCGGATACCTCGGCGATCAGCCCCGCGGCCCTGCTGACGGCCGCTCCCTGCAGCTCCGGATCCATGCCGCGCTCGAACCGGCGGGACGCGTCGGTCTGAAGCTGCAGCGCCTTCGATCCCCGGCGCACCCGAACCGAATCGAAGCAGGCGCCTTCCAGGAACACCCGGTCCGTATCGTCCGTGATCTCCGTATTCAGTCCGCCCATGACGCCGCCGACGCCGATACCCCGTTCGTGATCGGCGATCATCAATACCTCGTGGTCGAGCGTCCGTTCCACCCCGTCAAGCGTGGTGAACGGTTCCTGCGCCAGGGCGCGCCGGACGATGATGCCCCGGCCGGCCAGTTGGTCCAGGTCGTAGGCGTGCAGCGGCTGTCCCATTTCAAGCATTACATAGTTCGTCACGTCGACGACATTGCTGATGGACCGGATGCCGGCGGCTTCGACCCGTTTTTTCAGCCAGTCGGGCGAAGGGCCGATCCGGACGCCGGTGATCACACGGCCCACGAAGCGGGGACAGTCTTCGGGCGCGTCGACACGGACGTTGGCGAGGGATTCGACGGGGGGATCCGATTCTTCGACAACCGTGGACGGCATGCGCAGGTCACCGCCCGTAAGGGCCGTGATCTCCCTCGCTATGCCCACGAGGGAGAGGCAGTCCGGCCGGTTGGTGCCCACATCGACGCCAAGTACCGTCTCCGGCCCGCCCAGCACGTCCTTCAAGGGCCGTCCGGGCTCGGTCGCTTCATCGAGCACCATGATGCCGTCGTGGTCGTCGGACAGGTTCAGTTCGGCCTCGGAGCAGATCATCCCGAAGGATTCCACTCCCCGGATCTTTGCTTTCTTGATCTTCATTCCGCCGGGCAGCGACGTCCCGATCGGCGCTACGGGCACCTTTTGGCCGGCGGCCACGTTCGGCGCCCCGCATATGATCCGGAGGGTCTCCGTTCCCACGTCCACGTCGCACAGGGAAAGCCTGTCGGCATTGGGATGGCGTTCCACGCGCGTTACGTGCCCGGTGACGAACCCCTCGAAGTCGCTTCCGACCGTCTCGACGGCATCGACCTCCAGGCCCGTCATGATCAGCCGTTCCACCAGTTCCTCGACGGGCCAGGGAATGTCGCAGTAGGCACGCAGCCACGAAAGGGGTACTTTGATCACCATGGGACGCTATGCTCCTTCCCGGGCGGACGCCTCAGGGCCTCTCGAGCAGCCGCAGGTCGTTTTCGAGGAACATGTGGATGCTGTCGATCCCGTACTTGAACATGGCGAGGCGGTCCAGTCCCATGCCGAAGGCGTAGCCGGTGTACACTTCCGGATCGTAGTCCACGAATCCGAACACGGCCGGGTCGACCATGCCCGCGCCCGAGATCTCGAGCCATCCCGTGTTCTTGCAGATCCTGCAGCCGTCACCGCCGCACGCGATGCAGGAGAAGTCATACTGTACGCTGGGCTCGGTAAAGGGAAAGAAGTCGGGGATGAAACGCACCTTCACCCGTTCGCCGAAGAGGCGCCGGGCGAAATAGGTCATGTCGCCCTTGAGCTGCGCCATCGTGACCCCCTTGTCCACGTACAGTCCCTCGCACTGGTGAAAGGTGAAGGCGTGGGTGGCGTCGGGATTCTCGTGGCGGTAGGTGCGTCCCGGCACGATCACCCGCACCGGGGGCTGCTGCTGCTCCATGACGCGGACCTGCACCGGAGAGGTGTGGGTCCGGAGCACGATGTCGCGGCCCAGGTAGAAGGTGTCCTGCATATCGCGGGCCGGGTGGTCACGCGGGATGTTCAATGCTTCGAAGTTGTAGTAGTCCCATTCCACCTCGGGACCGTCCACCACCGAGAACCCCATGTCCCGGAAGATCTCGATGACCTCTTCCCGGATCAGGGTCAGGGGGTGCTTGCTCCCCAGGGGCGGGCGGCGACCCGGAAGGGTGACATCCAGGGCGCCGGCTGTGGATTCCGGTCCCCTGTCGCACGCCGCTCTTCGGGCATCCAGCGCTTCGCTGATGGCCTTCTTGGCCTGGTTGACCCGCTGGCCGATCCGGGGGCGGTCTTCGGGGGCCGCCTGGCCCACGGACCGCAGGATCCGGGTCAGTTCGCCGTTCTTGCCCATGTACCTGATACGGATTTCTTCCAGGTCCGACGGGTCGGCGGCGCGGGCGATTTCATCCAGCGCCCGGGCTTCGATGGCTTCCGCTTCCTGTACCATGGAGGGTCAGGAAAACTGCGCTTTTGCCGCGTCCGCTACTTCGGCAAAGGCGGGAGGATCGTTGACGGCGAGCTCGGCAAGGACTTTCCGGTCGATCTCGATATGGGCCAGCTTCATGCCGTGAATGAGCTGGCCGTAGGTCAGGCCGTTGAGCCTTGCCGCCGCGTTGATCCGGGTGATCCACAGACGGCGGAAATCGCGCTTGCGCCGGCGCCGGTCGCGGTACGCGTAAGCCCAGCCCCGGTTGACGGCTTCACGGGCGGTCCGGTAAAGCCGGTTGCGCCGGCCCCAGTATCCCCTGGCCAGCTTGATGATTTTCTTGCGCCGCCTGTGCGAGGCGGCGGCGTTGGTAGCACGTGGCATGGTTCGTTCCTTCTCTGGTTCGGCGTCCTGCGCTGGTTAATTCGGCATCATCCGCTTGAGGCGCGACGTGTCGGCCTTGCTCGCCATGGCGGTGCCGCGAAGGCTTCTCGTGCGCTTGCCGTTCTTGGACAACTTATTGTGGGTCGCGTGTGAATGGCTGCGCTTGAACTTGCCGGAGGCGACCCGCTTGAACCGTTTCGCCGCCGCTTTCAACGTCTTGATTTTCGGCATGATCAACTCCCGGTATTTACCGTATTTACCTGGGCATGAGGACCACCGACATGCTGCGTCCCTCCAGTCTGGGCCGCTGCTCGATGGTACTCACGTCTTCCAGCATTTCCGCCATGTGTTCCAGCTTCTGCTGCCCCAGTTCCACGTGGGTCATTTCCCGGCCCCAGAATCGTACGGACACCTTGACCTTGTTCCCGTGCTGTAGAAAATCGCGGGCCTGATTGGCCCGGTACTCGAGGTCGTGTTCGCTGATCTTGGGCGTCTTGAAGCGGATTTCCTTCAACTGCGTCACGTGCTGCTTCTTGCGCGATTCCTTCACCCGCTTGCTCTGCTCGTACTTGTACTTGCCGAAGTCCATGATCTTGCAAACGGGCGGCCGGGCGTCGGGCGATACTTCCACGAGATCCAGATCCGCGCCCGTCGCGAGCTGCAGGGCCTCCTTGGTATCCATGATGCCGACCTGCTCGCCTTCCGCGCTGATCACCCGAACTTGGGGCACGCGGATCATTCCGTTTACTCTGACCGTTCTCTTTTGAATGGCTGTCCTCCCGAATCCTGGTGTCCCGGATTCACTTCGCCGCCCGGACCGTCCGGGCGATTTCCTCTTCCATCGTGCCGATCAGGGCATCCACCGTCATATTCCCCTGGTCACCCGCGCCGTGGCGGCGTACGGATACGTCGCCGGCTTCCATCTCGCGGGCCCCGGCAATGGCCATGAAGGGGATCTTCTTCGTCTCCGCTTCGCGGATCTTGTACCCGACCTTCTCGTTTCTCACGTCCGTCTCGACCCGTATCCCGGCGTCTTCGAGCCTGCGCGCCACTCCGCGGACATACTCGGCCTGGTGTTCCGATATGCCGATCACGACCGCCTGGACCGGCGCCAGCCAGGTCGGGAACGCGCCGGCGCAGTGCTCGATGTACACGCCGAGGAACCGTTCCAGGCTTCCGAGTATGGCGCGGTGGATCATGACGGGACGGGCGGGCTTGCCGGATTCGGTGACGTATTCCAGATCAAAGAGTTCCGGCATGTTGAAGTCAAGCTGGCACGTACCCAGCTGCCAGGGGCGCTGCAGGGCGTCCTTCACGAAGAAATCCACTTTCGGTCCGTAGAAGGCCGCTTCGCCGGGCGCCACCTCGTAGTCGACCCCCAGGCTGTCCAGCACGCGGGCCAGGGTCTCCTCCGCCTGGTCCCAGAGCTCGTCGGAGCCGGCGCGCTTGTCCGATCGCGTGGAAAGGTGGATGACGGTGTCTTCGAACCCCAGCGTGGTATAGGCCTCCCGCAGCATCTTGATGAAATCGTCTACCTCGTCCCGGATCTGGTCGGGGCGGCAGAAGATGTGGGCATCGTCCTGCGAAAAGGAGCGCACCCGCATCAGGCCGGCCGTCACCCCGGACCGTTCGTGCCGGTGCAGCCGCGCGAAATCGGCGTACCGGATGGGCAGGTCGCGGTAGGAGTGATGGCCCGCCGCGTACATGAGGCAGTGGCTGGGACAGTTCATCGGCTTGGGCGCGTATTCCCGGTCGTCGGCGTCGATGGTGAACATCTCGTCCCAGAAATGCTCGTAGTGACCGGAAATCTTCCACAGCCCGGCTTCGTAGATCAGCGGGGTGATGACTTCGTCGTACCCGTGCTTCTTGTATAGATCGCGCACGTAGTCGGTCAGCGTATTGTATACCCGCGCCCCTTTCGGAAAGAAGAAGGGCGACGCCGGCGCGAAGGGATGGAACATGAACAGCCCGAGTTGCCTGCCCAGCTTGCGGTGGTCCCGGCGTTCGGCCTCGGCGCGCCGTTCCAGGTACGCGTCCAGATCGCTCTGGCGGGGATAGGAAACGCCGTATATCCGCTGGAGGCTCTGGTTGTTCTCGTCGCCGTGCCAGTAGGCGGCCGCGACGTTGAGCAGCTTGAAGGCCTTGATCTTCCCGGTCGACGGGATGTGCGGCCCCCGGCAGAGGTCGATGAAATCCCCCTGCTCGTAGATGCTGATCACTTCGTCCGCGGCGAGATCGTCGATCATCTCGACCTTGTAGGATTCCCCGCGTTCGGTGAACAGGGTGCGGGCATCCTCGCGGGTCAATTCGCGGCGCCGGATCGGCATGTCCGCCCGGGACAACTCGACCATGCGCCCCTCGATGCGTTCGAGGTCCTCGGCCGTGAACGGCTCAGGCATGTCGAAGTCGTAATAGAATCCTTCCTCGATCGGCGGACCGATGGTCAAACGGGCCTCGGGGAACAGTTCTTTCGTCGCCTGGGCCATCAGGTGCGTGGTACTGTGCCAGTACACCTCGCGGCCCTCGGGATTGCTGAAGGTCAGCACTTCCAGGGAGGCATCCCCGTCCAGCCGGTGATC
Source organism: Candidatus Latescibacterota bacterium (assembly GCA_012270975.1). Classification (GTDB taxonomy): domain Bacteria; phylum JAAXHH01; class JAAXHH01; order JAAXHH01; family JAAXHH01; genus JAAXHH01. The sequence goes on from JAAXHH010000013.1 coordinate 20,303, forward strand.
CAGGTCGACCTGGGCGCCGTTGATCTTGGCCGCCAGCGCCGCCCTGCCCAGGCCGGGACCGATGCGCGCTACCGCGTCCATGACCGTCGAACCCGGCTCCATTTCGAATTGGCCGCCGTCGGGAAGTGTTACCCTGACGTTTTTCAATGACTGGCTCCTGGAAGTTCCTGTTGATTTCGCACGTAAATCCCGTGTATCGAACAAACAGATAAATGTAAAGGCCACGGCTGGCTTTGTCAATAGAATTACCGCCTTCGAAAACCCCTCAACGATCGAACAGACTGCCCATCATATCGCTGTAGGAACGCCGGCCGTCGGCGACGTTCTTGCTGATCCGCGAATGCTGGTGCAGACCCTCGAGCAGGAACTCCATTGCGACGGCAAGTTCGGCCCGGTTCTTCGTTCGAATATGTTCACCGGCCAGGTTCCGCAACCCACCGACACCACTCAACGCGCTGTAATATGACTTGTCGTCCATGGTGTCCGAAATCTCGACCGTTTTTCCCTCTTCGAACCAGTCGAGGACTACCTGGTAACACGCGCCGCGTTCGTCATCCTCGCCGTAAACCGCGGGAAAGTAGTTTTCGAAAACTTCTTTCACGGCCCGTCCGATCAACGCCTCGGCCACCTTGACCTCGCCCTCCTGCTCGCCCTCGTACACGAGTTCCAGTTTGCCCGTCATCGCCGGTATCACCGCGGAGAGATCGCACATGCGGGGCACGACGGACCTGCGCTTCTGCAGTATGCATCGCTTTTCCACCTGGCTGACCAGGTTTTCCATGGCGGCGATGGTCATCCGCGTGCTCACGCCGGAAGTCTGGTCGATGAACTCGCTGTCACGGGCCTGGAAGGCGATCTCTTCCACCGTTTCGCGTAAGAAGGACGGCATGTCGACGCGCATGCCGCCGGGCCGGTCGGTCCAGGCCTCCTGGTCGGTGATGGCCTGGGCGTGTTCGCGAGTGACCGGGTAATGGGTGAGGATCTGCGAGTCGATCCGGTCCTTGAGCGGGGTGATGATGGCGCCCCGGTTGGTATAGTCCTCCGGGTTCGCGGAGAAGACGATCATCACGTCCAGGGGAATCCGCACGGGAAATCCCCGGATCTGGATGTCCTTCTCTTCCATGATGTTCAGCAGGCCGACCTGGATGCGGGGCTGGAGATCGGGCAATTCGTTGACGGCGAAGATGCCCCGGTTCATCCTCGGGATGATGCCGAAGTGGATCACGCCCTCGTGGGCATAGTGGAGCCGCTGGGAGGCCGCCTTGATGGGATCGATGTCGCCGATCAGGTCGGAAATGGTCACGTCGGGCGTGGCGAGCTTCTCGCCGTACCGCCGCGACCGGTCGATCCATTCGATGGGCGTGTCGTCCCCATGCTCGGTCACGAGGTCCCGGGCGCGCCGGCTGACGGGCGCGAAGGGCGAACTGTTGATTTCACAGCCTTCGATCACGGGCAGGTACTCGTCGAGCAGCGCGACCAGCGATCTCAGGATGCGGGTTTTCGCCTGTCCCCGCAGCCCGAGGAGAATGAAATCGTGCCGGGACAGAATCGCGTTGATCAGTTCGGGAATGACGGTCTTGTCATACCCGACTATGCCGGGAAAGACCGGCTCGCCGCGGGTGAGTCTGCCGATCAGGTTGTCCCGCATCTCGTCTTTGATGGTTCGTTGCGGATAACCCATGCCGCGCAGCGCGCCAATGGTAGTGGCAGCGGTATAGTCCATGTGCTCCCGGGAGTCCGTGACGGGGTGGATTCGAGGGGAGGATCCGTGGCGTGAAATTCCCCTTCGACCGTCGACGGATTCTATCGCGGAAGGCCCGTTCTGTCAACAGTTTTTTGGCTTCTCCCGCGGGCCGTAACACCGTCTTTTCCTTTGACTTCAAGGGTCTTTCGGCCTAAGTTGAATGGTTATGAAGAACCTGATCCAATCAGTGCCCGCCGCGTTGCTGACTGTCGCGCTGATTGCCATGGGCCTGGTTGAAATACGCTGGCATGTCATCGAACGGTTCGTCGGCGCCTACATGGAGTCCCGAAACGATTCCCGCGACCGGCTGGACCGGTTCGTGGACCAGGAGATCCGGACCAACCAGGCGCTGGAGCACGCGAACCGGTTAATCGAAGAGCGCAGCCAGGTGGCGTTGGATACGGAAAGTGAACCCTGGGAATCGATTGCCCGGCGCGTTCCGGCATCCGAGACCGTCCGTCTGGAACGCGGGCACAAGCTGATCATGACACGGGATCGCTTTCTCAGCCTTCCCGAACGGCTTACCGGGGCCGCCGATCCTTCCGGGGAGCCGGCCGATCCGCCTTCGGATGACCGGCCGCATCAGCCACCGGATGCACGGCCGGAATCGCCATCTTACGCACAGACGGATGCACGTCCCGACGCGCCGTCGCCGTTTGAGCCCGACTCCCTTGCGGACTGGACGCGCACGGTCGTTATCCGGCCGGGGTGGATTCGCAGAGGCGAAGTCTACCTGGTGGACGACGATAACTACATCCTCCACCGGATGCCGATATCGGTTGAACAATTCAATCTCATCGATGCCTACGCGACGGCGGCCGAGGGACGGATGCACGAAGGCATGGAGCACGTGTACGGCCCCGGGACGTTTTTCGAGACGTTGCGTAGCTTGGACATGGATATGCGGGACGAAATCATCGATCCGCTGCGGTTCCGGGACCTGGAAGCCACCGCGCAGCGGGTAGGGGTGTCCGAGGGCCAGCGGATCATCCAGATCGAACGGCTGGTGGACGGCCGGATCGACGTGGTCACCATACCGGTATCCGCGGACCTGTTCGTGGATCTGTACGTGGCGCTGGGAGCGCTCTGATCCGTTCGCGGCAGACGGAACGGGATTCGAACGATGGTTTTCTTTCGATACTTCAGGCTGATCGTGTACGGCATATCCGGCGCGTTGCTGCTCGGCGCGCTGACGGCCGTCATCCTGTTTTACTTCACCGTACCATCCATTCCCCGCCTGCCGGACGACCTGAACGACATCTTCGGACAGATGACCCGGATTTACGCCCATGACCAGGAGGGCAATCCGCGCCTGGTCCACACCCTGGGCGGCCATCGCCGGGTCGCGCTGGAGGAGATCGCGCCGGTGTTCCGGGATGCGATCATTGCCACCGAGGACGCCGATTTCTTCAACCACCGGGGCGTGGACAAACCCGGCATCGTCCGGGCCTTCGTGACCAATCTCCGCGAGGGCCGGATCCTGGGGCAGGGCGCGAGCACGATCACCCAGCAGCTCGCACGCCACCTCTTCTTCACCCGCGAGAAGGTATGGATCCGCAAGATCCGCGAAGCCATTGCCTCCACGCAGATCGAAGCAAGGTTCACCAAATACGAGATCCTGTCCGCCTACTGCAACAACATGTATTTCGGTGCCGACGCCTACGGCGTGGAAGAGGCCGCGCAACGGTACTTCAGCAAGCGCGCAAGCGAGCTCACGCTCGGCGAATCCGCACTGCTCGCCGGGCTGGTCCAGCGACCGAGCGACTACAACCCATACTATCGCATGGACCGCGCGCTCAGCCGAAGGGAGACCGTGTTCCAACGCATGATGGATAACGGGTACATTACGGAGGAAGATGCCGCGCTGGCCAGAGAGGAAGAGATCACGCTCAAGGGAACGAGCATCGGGCCGGCCAGGGGTCCGTACTACCTCGATTACGTCGAAGACCTGCTTATCCGTCGTTTCGGCAGCAACCTGGTATACAACGGCGGACTCACCGTGCACATCGCCATGGACCTGGACCTGCAGGAACTCGCCGAGGAGACCATCAGCACCCGCATGACCTACGTGGATTCACTGGTCGGCGACCCGGCCTACGAAACGGCCACCGCGGCAGAGCGGAAGCAGGCGCTCGAAGCGGCGCTGGTCGCCGTCGACACGCGCACCGGGGCGGTACGGGCCCTGGCCGGGGGCCGCGACTACACGGCGAGCGAATTCAACCGGGCCGTCGAGAGCAACCGGCAACCGGGATCCGGCTTCAAGCCGGTCGTATACCTGGCGGCACTGGACCACCTGGGTTATTCCGCCAACACGGTCGTGGTGGACGAGCCCGTTGCCTATACCACCGAACTGGGAGACCTCTGGGAACCGCAGAACTTCACACGGGAGTACGAGGGGCCCGTCATCCTCAAGCGCGCCTTCATGCGTTCAATCAACGTGGTCTCCGCGAAACTGGTCAGCGAAGTCGGCCCCTCGACGGTCATCGAGTACGCCCGCCGCCTGGGCATCACCAGTCCGCTGGAGCCGATTCTCTCCCTGGCGCTGGGCACCAATGGCGTCTCGCCGCTGGAGATGGCTTCCGCCTACTCCGTTTTCGCCACGGGCGGGATCTATCACAAGCCCCACGTCATCACCCGCGTGGAAGATTCCGAAGGCAGAGTGATCGCGGAAACCGTACCGGAATCGCGCCGCGTAATCAGCGAACAGTCCGCGTACCTGATGCTCGACCTCCTGCGCGGCGTCATAAGCGGCGGTACGGGCGTCGGCGTACGCTACAGATATGGTTTCACGGCCCCGAGCGGCGGGAAGACGGGAACTTCGAGCGAATCCCGGGACGTCTGGTTCAACGGATTTACGAAGGACCTCGCGACATCCGTCTGGGTGGGATACGACGACGCCAGGCCCCTCCTGTCCATCGTGGAAGACGAGGAGATCACCGGCGCTTCGGGCGCCGTACCCGTCTGGGCGCCCTTCATGAAACAGGCCGCGGCGCTGCAGAAACTACGGGATGTCGAAGCGCAGAGGGCGGCGGCTGATTCCGCGCGGGGTATGCTGGCCGGCCTGTGGCCGGACGGAGAGCGGGACGACGCCGGTCCGGACCGGGACGAAGAACTGTCGGAAGACGAGGAAGCGAAAGTCCCCCCTGCCTTCCCGATGCCCCTGGGCATCGAAACGATACGAGTCGACATCAGAACGGGCCGGCTGTCGGAGGATCCGGAATCCTCCCTGCTCGTGACTGTTCGCGGCACGAATCCCAGGATAAGACCGGGGATGGTCTTGCCCGAAGGCAGGAAGCCGGAGGAGACGGGCTGGACGGAGCCGGCAGAGTCGGAGGACCAGCCGGGACAGGCAGGACAGGCAGGACGGGGAGCACCGCCCGGACAGGCCGGCTGGGGCCGCCAGGCCGTACAGCCTGCGGCTCAGGGAAGGTCCATCCAGGAAACCCGGACCGGATCAGGCGGATCAGACGAGCCAGGCGGACCGGTTGACCAATCGGACCAGCGTTTGTAGGTGGGGATGCTTCAAAGGGGATCGGAATCCCGGAGGACGATCAGGTCCCTTCCCGGTTGCGGTCTATCGCTTCCCGCACCGCGGGGATCAGGAACACGTTTTCCAGGGGAAACTCGGAAAAGGCCCGGCCGAGGAGGTTGATCCGGCTGTCCGTGTCGAGCCGCTTGTTGATCACGATATGATACCTTCCGCGGTATCTGCAGAGCCCGCCGTCGCCATCCAGCTTGCCATAACGGACCCTGATCGCCATCCGTTCAGCCAGGTCTTCGAATTCCTGCAGTAGCGTCGTATTGTCCATGTCACACACGCATGTGAAGACGAACCGTTCAACCCGGCGGTCCTGAAACCTTCCGGAAAGCGCGGACCGAATCCGGTCATACACGGCGCATTAATGACAGGCAAATTATAACGGAAGTCCTTCCGGGTCAAGAACCGAAGTCCTTCCCCGGGATCGCGACCCTTCGATTCGGCCCGGGAGAACACGGGTCTCAGGGGGTCGTTCGTACCGTCCGCCGGGATCAAAAAACCCTTGACACCAGGCGGCCGGAATTCGATATTCCGGGAGAGTTTCGCGGCACCGTCCTCATGGGTTCGCGTACAATCAGCGGGAGTAGCTCAGCGGTAGAGCATCACCTTGCCAAGGTGAGGGTCGCGGGTTCAAGCCCCGTCTCCCGCCTTCGGACGTGGCGGCATAGCCAAGTGGCTAAGGCACGGGATTGCAAATCCTCGATCGCCGGTTCGAATCCGGCTGCCGCCTTGTATCCTTCCAAATCCCTTCACTCAAAGTAGCATTCGATCGTGGCCGTCCTTCCGGGAATCGCCGTGTTCTCCGACGGTTGAACTGTGTCCGAAGGGTCAGCCATCCTGTCGTGCGTGGCAAAAGGCGCCGAGGCGCAGGCCGTTCCTCCTTGCGACAGCCGAATCCCCTCAGTATAATAGCCACCGAATGATCACAGTATCCGCCAGGATATTGACCTTAAACCGATTACTTATACCACTATACCATGGCCGAAATCGATTGGGTACGGCGCATCTACAAAGACGGCTGGCACAACGCCTTCACGGATTTCCAGTTGTTTCAAGGCCGATACTACGTCTGTTTCCGGAACGGCCTCTCCCACGTGAGCCCCGAAGGCAAGGCCGTGGTGATCGCCAGCGACGACCTGGTCGACTGGTATCGTGCGGGCGTGCCGATAAACACCACGGGTGACGACCGGGACCCCCACCTGGTCGCGACCGAAGACCGGCTGTATATCTACGCCGGAAGCGTTAGTTGGATCGGACGGGGAGGCGACCCGGATGGCGGGGTCCGTATAACGCAGACCCATTGCGCGGTCACCGAGGACGGAGAGACCTGGTCCAATCCGGTACCGGTCTACCGGGAGGGGTACTGGCTCTGGGGCGTCGGCAGAATCGACGACCGGTTCTACGGGCTAGCTTACGGAAACGAACCAGGAGACCGGGAAGGTCGGCCGAGCGAGCTCCACCTGGTGCAATCCACCGACGGACTCGACTGGGAACTGGTGTCCGTAGTCACGAAAAACGGGAGCGAGGCCACCTTCCGGATTGCGGCCGACGGCGCCATGCGCGTGGCCATCCGAGGCGGCGACGAAAACCGGTTCATCATGGCCGTCGCTAAGCCTCCATTCACGGACTGGAGGCTTCAGGACCTCGGCGAAGTGATCCCGGCGCCCCTTCTCGTTGAAGTCGGCAGACGGGAATACGTGATCGGGCGGCAGCACGTGCGCGATCCGGGCGGGCCAGGTGATCCAGGTGATCCAGGCGATGCGGATGATCCGGGGAAGATCGTCGACAGGCGCACGAGTATCTGGCGAGTGGAGGAGGACGGCGTGGTCCATGTACTCGACCTGCCCTCGGGCGGCGATACGTCCTACGTGGGCGTAGTACGACAGGAGGACGGCGCCCTGCTGCTCAGCTACTACTCGCAACACGAGGTCGAGACCGGCGAGAAGCACTTCCTCTATCCCGCCAATATATACCTGGCGAAGGTCAGGCTTTGAGCATGAAACAGGTCGGACCGTAAGACGGAACGCCAGCCTCGATACGCGTCCACGGTAAACGAGCGGAGTTGTCATGCCACTGAGTGCCATACAGACGGGCGAGCGATTCACCGGGGAGGAAATTGAACATATCCGCAGTTGCTTTCAGCGGGACGGCTACTATGAATTCGGCCGGCTGATGGAAGACGAGGAGGTGGAGGCCCTGCGCGCGGACATGCAGCGTAAGTGGGATGACCCTCGCATGCACGAACCGGCGCGGGACCAGATCCGCGGGACCAGCCTGATGCGCATGTTCGAATATTCCTACGCCTTTCGCGACCTGATCGTCCGCGAGCCCTTCGCGAGCCTCGCGGAAGCGATTCTCGGCGACGACTGCCACTGCATGTCCCAGAACGCGCTGTACACGCCGCCCAATCCCAAGGCGGTCGAGGACGGTCCCGGAGGATGGCACCTGGACGACCTGGTCCATTTCCCCTTGCCGGACAGCGTGCCGCGCCACGACTCCGCCGTGCCCCCGCCCTGCTTCGTCATGCAGATCTTCACGCCACTGACCGACGTGGAAGCGGTGCACTACGGTCCCACGCAGGTCGTTCCCGGCAGCCATTTCGCGGGACGCCAGCCCCATCTGCCCCATGAGCAGGACCGGCCCACATTCGACGGCCGGGGGCCCCACTCCTTCCTCGTCAGGAAGGGCGACGCCTACATGTTCAACAACCAGGTCTGGCACCGCGGGGCGCCGAATGCGTCGGACCGCACCCGCCTGATGGCCGGCGTCACGTACAGCAAGCGGTTCATCGCGCAGAAATTCCACCCCTTCATCGACTATCGCATGCCCGGCCACGTATGGGCCGAGGCGTCGCCCCGCCTGCAGCGCATGCTGGGCCGGCACAGCAAGGGAGCGTACGGCTGATGGCTGACGCATCGACACGGTCCGAACGGTCCAGCCAGTCCGCGGAATTCACGGGCCGCACCGCCCTGGTGACGGGCGGTTCCCGGGGGATCGGCCGGTCCACCTGCCTCATGCTGGCGGAACACGGCGCCCGGGTGGCGATCAACTACGCGCGCAACGAGGAAGCGGCAAGAGCGGCCCTCGAAATGATAGAGGAGGCCGGCGCGGAAGGCATGATCGTACAGGCCGACGTATCATCGGAAGCCGACGTGAACCGCATGGCAGCGGAGGTGCGATCGCGACTGGGACCCGTCGACCTGCTGGTGAACAACGCGGGGATCGCGAAGAACCAGCCCCATTCGGAACTCGCCTTCGCGGACTGGAAACGCATGTTCGAGGTGAACGTGGACGGGGTGTTCCTGGCGACCTGGGCGGTGAAGGACGAGATGATCGAACGTGGATTCGGCCGCATCGTAAACGTGGCTTCGCTCGCGGGCATCATCCTCAAGAAGGACATGATCCACTACGCCACGACCAAGGCGGCGGTGATTTCCCTCACGCGGCACTGCGCAGAGGCCTTCGCGCCCCATAACGTCCGCGTGAACTGCGTGGCCCCGGGGCTGACCGATACCGACCTGGCCGGGTCGGGCAACCCGGGCATGATCGACCGGCTCATCGCTTCCACGCCCATGGGCCGCATAGCCCAACCCGGGGAAATGGCCTCCGTGATCCGGTTCCTGCTCTCGGAAGACTCCAGCTTCGTGACCGGCCAGACCGTCACGGCCTGCGGCGGCCGGAGCTGAGCGGCCCGCAACCGGGGCGCCGAGTGGCCGGACCGTGACCGGAAGCGTCCGGTCGCTGTTGAGCGGCCCGTAACCGTCGCGCCTCCGCCCCTACCTGTTTTCGATCAACTGGTCCACCACGGCCGGGTCCGCCAGCGTCGTCGTATCGCCGATCTGGTCCAGCTCGTTGGTGGCGATCTTCCGCAGGATGCGGCGCATGATCTTGCCGGAGCGCGTCTTCGGCAGGGCCGGCGCCCAGTGGATCACGTCGGGCGTGGCGATGGGGCCGATGATCGAACGCACCTGCTTCTTCAGGTCGCCGCGCAGGTCTTCCGTGTATTCCTCGCCCACGTTGAGGGTCACGTAGGCGTATATCCCCTGCCCCTTGATCTCGTGGGGGAACCCGACCACGGCCGCTTCGGCCACCGAGCCGTGGGCTACCAGCGCGCTCTCCACCTCGGCCGTGCCCATCCGGTGGCCGGAGACGTTGATGACGTCGTCCACCCGGCCCGTGATCCAGTAGTATCCGTCCTCGTCCCTACGGCAGCCGTCACCGGTGAAGTAATACCCCTTGTACTGCTGAAAGTAGGTCTCCTCGAACCGCTGGTGGTCTCCGTACACCGTCCGCATCTGCCCGGGCCAGGGCTCCCGGATGGCCAGCACGCCCATGATGCCGTTGCCCTCGAGTTCTCTTCCGCTCTCGCCGTCCAGCAGCACGGGCTTCACGCCGAAGAAGGGCAGGGTGGCGGAACCCGGCTTGGTGGGGATGGCGCCCGGCAGGGGGGTGATCATGATCCCGCCGGTCTCCGTCTGCCACCACGTGTCCACGATCGGGCACCGCTCCTTGCCCACGTTCACGTGGTACCACCGCCAGGCCTCGGGATTGATGGGTTCGCCCACCGTACCCAGGAGCTGCAGCGTGGGCATGGGGTGCCGGGCTGGCCAGTCCTCGCCCTCCCGCGCCAGCGCGCGGATGGCGGTCGGCGCCGTGTAGAACTGGTTGACGCCGTACTTCTCGATGATCTCCCAGCAGCGGTCCGGCGCCGGGTAGGTGGGAATGCCCTCGAACATGATCGTCGTGGCCCCGTTGCCCAGGGGACCGTAGATGATGTAGGAATGCCCCGTGACCCAGCCGATGTCCGCGCCGCAGAAGTAGATGTCGCCTTCATGGTAGTCGAACACGTAGCGGTGGGTGACACCGGTGTACACCATGTATCCGCCGACGGTGTGCTGCACGCCCTTCGGCTTGCCCGTGGACCCGGAGGTGTAGAGTATGAACAGGGGGTCCTCGGCGTCCATTTCCTCGCACGGACATTCAGCGTCAGCCTCCGCCATCAGGTCATGCCACCAGAAATCCCGGCCTTCCTTCATGGGAAACTGAAAATCGGGATCGTCCTTGACCCGGTCGACCACGATGCAGGTGGTGACCGGCTCGCCCATCTCCTTTTCCGCCGAGGTCATGGCTTCGTCCGCCACCGGTTTCATGAAGACGGGCTTGTCCCCGCGATGGGTCCCGGTGGCGGTGACAACCGTCTTGCAGGTCGAATCCACGATGCGGTCCGACAACGAATCGGCCGAGAATCCGCCGAACACGATGGAATGCACCGCGCCGATGCGGGCGCAGGCCAGCATGGCCACGGCCAGTTCGGGGATCATGGGGAGGTAGATGGATACCCGGTCGCCCTTCCCGACACCCCGCGACTTCAGGACGTTCGCGAACCGGCAGACCTGCTCGTGCAGTTCCCGGTAGGTGAGGCGCGCGTCCTCGCCCGGCTCGTTGCCTTCCCAGATGATGGCCGTCTGGTCGCCGCGCGTCTCGAGATGGCGGTCGATGCAGTTATGCACGATGTTGGTCTTGCCGCCTTCGAACCACTTGATGGACACGGGACCCTTCCGCATGTCGTAGTTGTAGGACCGGATACGGTCCCATTTCCTGAACCAGTGGAACGATTCCGCCTTTTCGGCCCAGAACGCCTCCGGGTCGGCGACGGAACGCTCGTATTCCCGCCGGTATTCCTCCAGGCTCTTCAGGTGCGCCTTGTTGCGAAAGGACTCATTGGGTTGATACAGGTCGGACATGTTCGTTCTCCGGTCTTCGGTTGGTGCTGTCGGGTGATGCCTGTCGTCGAGAATTGTTGACTGCCTTACTCCACTACCACTTCGACGCGGTCTCCGGTCGACACGCCAAGGGTTTCGGCCGCGCTGCCGCCGTTGACGGCGATCTCGAGCAGTCCCGCGCTGTCCAGGATGGCCAGGACTGCCCCGTCGGCCACTTCGTCGTAGGATGCGCAGACGCGGTCCAGCACAACCTCGGCCAGCCGGATCCGGAACCGCTTCTCCCGGGTCGTCTCCAGGAAGAGGGATTCGCCGATATCCGATATTATATTGCCAAAACGGTCGATATGCAATACGTGACCGGTGATCCCGCCTTCGTGCGCCACGGGTTTGGTGACCGTTCCGGCGTCGTAGTCGGCGATCTCGGGTCCGAAGTCCGAAACAGGCGCGCCGAGCGCGAGATGGGCGGCCACGGGCGCGAAGACGTCCCGGCCGTGGAACGTGTTGCTGATTTCCGGCAGCATGAAACGGGGTTCGGTCACGGAAACGACCCGAATATCCGTCTCCCTCGCATACACGTGGGCGAAAATGCCGTTGTCCGGCCCTACGAAACGGCAGCCGGGCGTTTCCACGATCAGGGCCCGCCGGGCGCCGCCTACGCCCGGGTCGACCACAGCCACGTGCACCGTCCCCACCGGGAAGTACGGATAGGCGGTGCGCAGGACGAAAGCGCCTTCTTCGATACGCTGGGGCGTGATCTCGTGGGACAGGTCCACGATCCGGGCTTCCGGGCAGATCCCCAGGATGACCCCCTTCATGGTGCCCACGAAGGCGTCGCGGAGGCCGAAGTCGGTTAGCAGCGTGATCACGGACATGGCATAGCGGGTTTCTCGCCGCGGGACACGGACCCTGCGCGCGATTTCGACCGGCCCACCAGAATGTTCCGGGGGGCGTCGCCACTGACCGGGCGGCCGTCGAAATCGCCGTAGGTCTGTGTAACCTTCAGTCCGGCGCGGTCCATCATGGCTTCGAGCTCTTCCAGGGTATACATCCGCACGGACTCGTCGTAGCTTCTCTCCGCCCCGTCTTCTCTGATCCGTACCTGTTTGTTGATGCGCACGTGACCGCCCGCCTCGGACGGGTCCCCCGAGATCCAGCGGCGTTGCTCGACTTCCATGCCTTCCACGGTGCGCAGGTCCGACGGAACGAGCGTGGAGATCACGTACTCGCGGTTCAGGTAGTCCATGAGGAAACGTCCGCCGGGACGCAGCGCACGCGAGATGGCTTCGAGTACCCGGGTGTTCTCGCTGTCCTCCCGGAAATAGCCGAAACTGGTGAAGAAGTTGACCACGAGGTCGTATGCGCGGACCTCGGGCGGATCGCGCATGTCGCCTTGGATAAACGTGATGTCCAGCCCCTCGTCCGCGGTACGGCGCCGCGCCCGTTCAAGCAGTTCTTCCGACAGGTCGAGCCCGGTTACCCTGAAGCCGCGCCGGGCGAGTTCCAGGCTGTGCCGGCCATCGCCGCAACCCAGGTCCAGCACCTCGCATGATGGAGGCACGTCCAGTCTGTCCACGAGGAAATCGACCTGCCGGCGCGCCTCCTCGTCGTTCCGGTGGGGGTATACCCGCAGGTAGTCGTAACGAAAGGCGGTTTTGTACCAGTCGGACGCCGGACTGCGTTGAGTAGCCATATCCATCCAAGGGTTTTCGGGTTCCTGAATCGACGAGTTTTCAATATACAGCACAGTGGGTTCCCGTCAATCCGCGAATGCCGGTCCGCCCCGTGCCGTAGCGCTTTCTATTGACAACAGGTACTCATACGTTTAGTTTTACCAAGTCGACATACGGTCGCGGCGCCAGGTATCACGAGCCCGGCCCTGATCGGAGCGTGTTATGGCCAGCAAAGACAAGCGGGCGAACGGTTCCGCGGCAGATGACGCGGAATTCGAAAAGCTGCTCGACGAAATGGACGAACTTGGACGCCAGGCCGACGCCCTGCGCGCGAAGGTGAACCACCTCATCGACGAGATGCGGGAGAACGACGTGCCGGCGGACGAGGAAGCGGACGGCGTCTCAGACGTCGCGGACGGACAGGCAGTGGACGAGCAAGTGGACCACGAAGCAGTGGATGGCGAACCGGATGCTACGTGATCCCGCCGGCTCCGCCGCATAAACTGACATAACTTAGCGTAACCACACGTAGCCTCACATAACCTCGCGCAGCCCCTCGTACACGCCGAAGGCCTCTTCCCTGGAAGGAATCGAGTAGGTCGCCCCGCGGCCACGGACCTTGAGGCCGGCCATGACGATGCCGAGCCGGGCGGATTCGACGGCGCTCATGCCATGGGTCAGTCCATACAGCAACCCGCCGTTGAAAACGTCGCCCGCGCCGGACGTATCCGATACGTTTTCGGGGATGTAGGCCGGCACTGAATGAATCTCGCCTTCCACGCCGAGTACCGCGCCTTCCGCTCCGCATTTTACCGCGACCATGCGCACGCCCCGCTCACGGGCCCGCCCGATCACCTCGTGCGCATTCTCCGTACCGAATAGCGCCGCGCTTTCCTCGGGTGCACTGGGCAGGAGGATGTCCACAAAGGGGATGATTTCGTCCAGCGCCGCCCTGGCGTCATCCAGCGACCAGAGTCCCAGCCTGAGGTTGGTGTCGAAAGCTGTCACGACATCATGTTCGCGCGCAATCCGAAAGGCCTCCAGCACGGCCGCCCGGCTGCTCTTCGATATGGCCTGGGTGATGCCGCTGGCGTAGACGACTTTCGCGCTTCCGATGTAATCCGGATCGATGTCGGCCGGTTCGAGAAAACTCGCGGCGCTGCCCGCCCGGTAGTAGGTGAATTCCCGTTCGCCGCCGGGCAGGATGGAAATGAAGTAGAGGCCGTTGGGCCGGTCCAGGGGCGTGGCGCAACGCAGGTCGATGCCCTCTGATCGCCACGCCTCGATCAGGAACTCCTGGAAGGGGTCGTTGCCGACGTGGGTGACATACCCGGTCTTCGCGCCGAGTCGGGAGGCCGCCACGAGCATGTTCATCGTGTCGCCGGCGAAGGTGCGGGTATAGGTGTCGGTCGTGGCGAGGGGGCCTTCACAGAACATCTCGATCATGCACTCGCCGATCGAGATGATGTCCAGGTCAGCTGGCCTGTCCGGTATCCGCACGGAGGGTACTACCTCTTCACGCTGACGGCCACGCCGTCGCGCAGGGGGATGATCGTCGTCCAGATTTCACCGGTGCCGTAGGCCTTCCGGTTGTATTCCTGGATGGCCGTTGTCCAGCGGTCTTCGGACGGTTCGGTCACGCGTCCGCTCCAGAGCACGTTGTCGGTGATCAGCAGGCCGCCCGGCCGAATGCGCGGCAACGCCAGGTCGAACACGCGGGGATAGTCGTGCTTGTCCACGTCGTTGAAGATCAGGTCGAAGCTTCCCTCGGTCTGCTCGAGCAGGTCCAAGGCGTCCCCCACCTGGATCACGACGCGGTCCGCGACGCCGGCGCGCTCGATGAACTTCCGGGCCTGCGCGGCGTTCTGCTCGCTTCCGTCGGAGTAGTAAACCCGGCCTTCAGGGCCCACCGCCCGGGCGAGCCAGATGGTCGAATAGCCTATGGCCGAACCCATCTCGAACACGCGTTTCGCGCCGCTCAGTACGGCCATCTGGTGCAGCACGCGGCCGACCAGGGGGCCTACGATGGGGATCCGCTCCGCCGTGGCCTTTTCTTCCATCTCGGTCAGGACCTCGTCCCTTTCGGGCATCAGCTCCGTCAGGTAGCCGTCCAGCGCTTCCGATAGTACGTTGGGCATGGGGTTGTTGCTCCTGGTGTTGTCGCTCATGTTTCCATGATCTTCCGTGGACCGGCGCGTTCCGTATGTGTCCCTGCGAACGGTCGACATCAATGGCAGGGCCGGCAGATCAGAAGATCTCGACGGTCACGTACCTGCTGGGATTGGATCTCAAATCAACGACGAGTTCGTCGAGGTTGGTCATCAGGCGGTCCATTTTGCCAGCCACGCGGACTGCGTCTTCGTACAGCCTGTCGTCCTGAAGCAGCTTCCCAATCGTACCCTCGCCCCGGTCCAATCGCGTGAGGATATTTTCGAGCGCCGTGGACGTGCTCTGCAGTTCGTCCATCATGGCGCTCAACCGGCCCGAAGTGCTTTCCAGGTTGTCCAGCGTGCTCGACACCTTTGCCCGCTCGGTTTCGCTCAGGTCCTTCACGTTGCTCACCAGCGAGTCCATGTTCGCCACGACCTGGTTGATCTGGACGCTTTCCCGTTTCAGGGTATTCCGCAGTTCCACGGTCAGGTCGTAAACACCGGCAATACTGCTCTTGATCGACTTGTCCCGTTCGGGGTCCAGGAGGATGTTGGCGTTCTTGAGCAGGTCGCGCATGTTCAGGGTGACGGAATCGACCTGCGTGAACATGTCGGAGATCCCAGGCGCGGCCGTGCCCTCGATCGTGCCGCCCGGTTGCACCATCACCGTGCTGACGCCCTTGCGGATGTTGATGGATTTCTCGCCCATGACGCTGCGCGAAATCACCTCCACCTGCGAGTCCTCGGGGATCTCGAAGGGCTCGTCGACACGCAGGGTGACGATGGGCGACATGTCGTCGAGCGTCACGGCTTCCACCTTGCCGACACGCACGCCGCCCACGAGGATCGGGTCGGAGGACTTGACCCCGACGGCGCTGCTCAGGCGCACGTCGACGAGATAGGTATCCCCCGTTACCCGCCACTCTTTCAGATAGAAGAGGCCCCAGACGAAAATGATGATCGCCAAGAGAAAGACCATGCCCAATTTCGCCTCGTCGGGCAGCAGGCTGTTTTTAGTGTACGTCACGTCGCACCCCCGGTTTACAGTATCGTCCTGGCCAGAATATAGTCCAGGCAAAGGATCAGTATGCACGAAACCACCACGGTGTTGGTGGTCGCCTTGCCCACGCCTTCCGCGCCCGAACCCGGCTTCACCTTGAAACCCTGGTAACAGGCGACCGTGGTGATCGTTATCCCGAAGCAGAAGGCCTTCGACAGCCCGAAGAAGGCGTCCTTGGTCCGGAAGAACTCCCGCATCCCCCGTTCGAAGTCGGGGATGCTCACCTGCATCCGGTCAAGCGCCGCGACCATGCCTGAAAGCGTGCCGATCAGGTCGGCGAAGACCACGAGGACCGGCAGCATGAACATGCCCGCGATGATGCGGGGGATCGCCAGGTAGACGATGGGGTTCATGGCCATCACCTCGTAGGCGTCGATCTGCTCGGTCACCCGCATGGTGCCGAGCTCCGCCGCGATGGTGGCGCCCACCCGTCCCGACAGCACCAGGGCGCCCAGCACCGGCGCGAGTTCGAGGACCACCGATGACAGGACGACGCTGCCCACCAGGTAGGCGGGCACGTATCCCTGGAACTGGTACCCGGTCTGCACCGCGGTCACCAGGCCGGCGAAGAAGGCGATGATCAGGACGATCGGCATGGAGTGGATGCCGATCTCGAACATCTGGTGGACCATCAATCCCCAGTACGTCCGGATCTTCGGCAGGTTCCGGACGACTTCGACCATCATCATGCCGAAGTCGCCGATATTCGCCAGCGCCCAGAGGACGCGTCTGCCGAGGAAGGAGAGGAAAGCAGTCATAGTCGGCTAAAGGGCCACGCGGCTACAGGACAACGCGGCCAAGCGGCTACAGGGCGATAAGCGGGGCGATGACCAGGGAAACCACCGACATCAGCTTGATCAGGATGTTGAGCGAAGGACCGGACGTGTCCTTGAAGGGATCGCCTACGGTATCGCCCACGACGGCGGCCTTGTGAGCCTCCGAGCCTTTCTCGTACCGCACCCCGTCGATGGTAAGCCCCTCTTCGATCATCTTCTTCGCGTTGTCCCATGCCCCGCCCGCGTTGGCCTGGAAGATGGCCATCAGAACGCCGCATACGGTGACGCCGGCCAGCAGGCCGCCGAGCGTCTCCGGGCCGAAGACGAAACCCACGACTACGGGCGTCAGAACGGCCAGCAGGCCGGGAAGGACCATGCGGCGAATGGCCGCCTTGGTGGAGATCTCCACGCACCGGGCGTACTCCGGCTTGCCGCTCGCCGCCTCGAAGACGTCCCGGTCCTCCTGGGTCCAGTCCCCTTCGTCCACCCCGTCGTTCTTCTTCATCACCGACAGTGCGGCCTTGAGCTCCGGGATGGCGTTGAACTGGCGCCGGACCTCCTCGATCATGGCCATGGCCGCCTGTCCCACGGCGTTCATGGCGAGGGCGGAGAAGAGGAAGGGCAGCATGCCGCCCACGAAGAGTCCCGCCATGACACGGGGATTGGCGATGTCGATGCTCGAAATGCCCACCTGCACCATGTAGGCCGCGAAGAGCGCCAGCGCGGTCAGGGCCGCGGAGCCGATGGCGAAACCCTTGCCGATGGCCGCGGTCGTGTTGCCCACCGCGTCGAGCTTGTCGGTTCGCTGGCGGACCTCGGGCGGAAGCTCCGCCATCTCGGCCACGCCGCCCGCGTTGTCGGAAATGGGACCGTAGGCGTCCACCGCCAGCTGGATCCCCGTGTTGGACAGCATGCCCAGGGCTGCCATGGCGATCCCGTACAGTCCGGCGAAATAGTAAGCGCCCATGATGCCCGCGGCGATGATCAGGATGGGAATGGCCGTGGACCGCATGCCGATGCCCAGTCCGGCGATGATGTTGGTCGCCGTGCCCGTCACGGACTGCCGCGAAATGGACGTGACCGGACCGGTATGAGTGCCCGTGTAGTGTTCGGTGATCAGGCCGATGCCCAGGCCGGCCAGCAGGCCGATCGTAGCCGCGATGAAGACGCCCAGGCTGGTGTAGGTCTCCCCGCCCAGGGTGAAGTCGCCGGGCAGGAGGTAGTCGATAAGCAGGTACATGACGGCGACCATGATGGCGGAGGAGCCGAATTCGCCCTTGTTCAGGCCGGACTGGGGATTGCCGCCCTCCTTGACCGATACCATGAAGGTGCCGAGGATCGAGATGATGATGCCCGCGCCCGCGATGATCAGGGGCAGGGTGATGAAGACCGGATCGTATACGCCCGCGACGAGGATGCCGGCGCCCAGCACCATGGAGCCGAGGATGGAGCCCACGTAGGATTCGAAGAGGTCGGCGCCCATGCCGGCCACGTCGCCCACGTTGTCTCCCACGTTGTCGGCGATGGAGGCCGGATTAAGGGGATGGTCCTCGGGAATCCCCGCCTCCACCTTGCCCACCAGGTCGGCGCCCACGTCGGCCGCCTTGGTGTAGATGCCCCCGCCCACGCGGGCGAAGAGGGCGATCGACGAAGCGCCCAGCGAAAAGCCGGAAATGACGTTCAGCACCCGGCCGATGCCGGACTCGTCAATGCCGAAGAGGCCCGTGTAGAGAATGAACAGGCCGCCGAGCCCCAGGACGCCCAGGCCCACCACGTTCAGTCCCATGACCGACCCGCCGGCGAATGCCACGTTCAGCGCCCGGGCCAGTCCGGTCCGTGCCGCGTGGGTCGTCCGCGTGTTGGCCCGTACGGCCACGCGCATGCCCAGGAAGCCGGCCAGGCCCGAAGCCAGCGCGCCGGTGACGAAGGACAGGGCGATGAGGGCGCTGGACTCGACCTTGCCCATGTTCGCCACGGCCAGCAGCGCGGCCACGACCACGACGAAAATCGCCAGAACACGGTACTCCGCCTTGAGGAAGGCCATGGCGCCCTCGGAAATGCTGGCGCCAATGGACTTCATCTTGTCCGTTCCCTCATCCTGTCCGTTTATCCAGGCCGTCCTCCAGATGGCGTAAATCAATCCCAGCAGACCCGCGCCGATCACACCGTACATCAACTCGTTCATATCCCGAAACCTTCTCCCTTGAAATCGATCTCCCCTGAATAACGCACACCCGTTATTCTGTCGTCAGATGAATGTAATGCGAACGTCCACACACACAGAGGGCGGGTCTGGAACCCGCCCTCTGTTCTACCAAAACTGCCAGAAGGTATGCGCCGCGACGACAACCCGGTGGCGACGCTGAAAACCGGCCTCAGCGTAATCTGAACACCACGGACTGCGCAACCCAGACGGCCACCGGCCGGTTATTCTGGATCGCGGGCGTGTAGATCGTCCGCCTGATTGCTTCGATCGCCGCTTCATCCAGGCCGGCGCCAACGCCTCTTGCGAGTATCGTTTCTCGAACCCTGCCTTCCTTGTCGACCAGGATCCTGACGATCACCGTGCCCTCTATACCTGCCTTGCGAGCAAGTTCCGGGTATTCGGGCGAGATCGGCGTGGTTGGCTGGGGGCCGACCTCAAAGGGTATAAACGCATCGGGCGGCGGCAGCGCCTCATCCTCTATGGCGATGTTTTCTTCTTCCGGCGCCTCGATGATGATATTCTCTTCCTCGATATCCTGGATCACCGGCGCGATGCTCTGGCTCATCTCGGTCTGCGTGGCGATCGTCATCTCCGCGGATACTTCGGCGTCATCCACGGGTTCCGGGATGCCGATCACCGGCCGGGAAGGCGCCTCCACCGGTACCTCCGGCATTTCCGGTGCGTCGGTGAGCGCCGGCGGCGGCCCCAGGTCGGCATACGTCACGATCGTAGTCGCGTACTGCCGGTTCATCTCCTGGAGATACCAGACGGTCCAGTAGGTACCCAGCGCAATCATGTGAATGATGATGGCTGCGAGGATGCCCCGTTTGGCGTTCCTCTGGTAGAAGAACTTGATGGGGGATTCTTTCTTCAGAGGAAAATGTTCGACGCTGAGCAGCGATCCGATCATGAGCCAAACACCTCCTCGTACTTATCCTGCTCCAGAACCGTAATACTGAAACGGTCGATGGCGCCCAACTGAAGTTCGTCCATGACGTTGACCATCTGCTCGTAGGGACTCGTGCGCTGTATCATCACCAGGGTCACCAGCTTGGATTCGCCGTCATGCTCTTCGGCGTTCTCCGCTTCCTTCTCCTTGATGAAATCCTGGACATCATCCAGCGTAAGCAGTTCCGGCGTCATGTCCCTGCCGATCTGCCAGAACATGCGATCATCGTCCAGCATGTAGATCAGCAGCACGTTCGATTCCGCGATCTCGACCTTGTCGTCCTTGTCGGGCGGAATGTTGAGCTCCATGGTCTGCGGCGCTCTGAACACCGTGGTGACCATAAAGAAGATGAGCAGGAGGAATGCGATGTCCACCATGGGCGTCATGTCGATGAAAATCTGGTCGCGCGGCTTTTTCTTCTTAGCGCCTTCCTTCTTCCTGTCGCTGGCTTTCTGAGTGCCCTGGACAGCTGCCATGTGTCATCACCTCCTTACCAGGTCGTGGTTGACCGGCCTCAGGCTGGTGGGCTCGTCGTCGGACGACGAGCCGCCGTCGTCCTCGAAGTTGGTCACCAGGTTGAACCGGGTATTGTTCGTTTTCTGGAGAATTTCCATCATGTCGCTGATAACGCCAAACTCGGCATCCTTGTGCGCCTTGATGGCGATACGCAGCCTGGGATTGCGGATACGCGCTTCCACCAGCGCCTTCTCCATTTCGGACATCTCGATCGATACCTCGGGCTGGGGTTCCAGCCGCCAGAACATCTGGTTTTCGGGTTTTGGACCGACCGTCAGAATCACGACGTCCGATTCAGGCAGCTTGATCACCGAATGCGATTCCGGCAAAAGAATGGGGATCGATTCCGGTGCCTTGAACTGGGTCGTCGCCATGAAGAAGATGAGCAGCAGGAAGGCGATATCCACCATAGGGGTCATGTCGATCATGACCGGCTTGTGTTTTCCGTGCGCCATATCTCAGACTCCTTAATGCCGCCCGATTAGGCCCGGCCGGTAAGAATGGCCAGGACTTCCTGTGCCACTTCGTCGACGGCGTAGGTGAACATGTCCACCTTGTTGACGAAGTAATTGTACGCGACGATACCCATGATGGCCGCGGCCAGTCCGCCCGCCGTGTTGATCAGCGCTTCCGAGATGCCGAGGGCGAGCTGAATGGCGTCCGGCGCACCTTCGTTGGCCATGGCGGCAAAGGCGCGGATCATGCCGATCGTCGTCCCGAGCAGCCCCACCAGGGTGGCGATGGTCGCGATGGTCTGCAGCGCGATCAGGTTGCGTTCGAGCAACGGCGTCTCGAGGGCATTGGCTTCTTCGAAGGCCCGCTTGATCTCCTGCACCTGCCGGTCGCTCGTCAGGTTCTCATCGGCGATGGTCTCGAAACGCTCGAGGCCTGCGCGCAGCACGTTCGCCATGGTGCCCTGCTGGGCATTGCACAGGTTGACCGCCCGGGTGATATCGTTGTTGCGTATCGCGCCCATGGCGTCCTTGAGAAAGGCCACCTGCGACCGCTTCCCGCGGGCTTTCTTCAGCGTCAGCGACCGCTCGATGATGAAGGTGATATCCAGCATGGTGAGCACCATGAGGCCGATTACCACCGGTCCGCCGTCCTTTACGAACTGTGGCAGAAAGTACTCGAAGATTATCCATGAAACTATAAAGCAAAGGACGATAATGATCATGATAAAGGCGCCTGGCCGCATATCAATTTCTCCTTAAACTTTGTTCTGGTACGATTGTGAACGGAATACTGAAACTATCATCTCACTGTTAGATCATCCCTGCCAGATAAACCGAAATACTACAGGATCTTAACGAGTCCTTTTAACTTCGGCGGGACAAACGCCTTTCTTGACCACCACCTTTCCATCCGTGTCCTGTGTGTCGCCTGTGAACAGGCTTTGGTAATGTTCCGAATGCCGGTTCTTCCCCAACACGCGCTACGCGCAGCGCGGCGGGCCGGTAATATGACCGATTCTCAACCGCCCTGCAATTGCTCGTAGATCTCCCGCACGGTGTTCAACTGTTCCCGCGCCCTGCCATTGTTCGGATCCAGCTTCAGGCACTCCCTGTAATGGCGGATCGCCGGGCCGAGTTGTTGGGAATTCGTATAGGCCTGGGCGAGCAGGAGATGGTAGGAAGCCTCGTCCGGCTTCAACTCGATGGCCTTCCGGAGCCGGCCGATGGCACCGCCCCAGTCCTCGTTCATCACCCGGTCGAATCCAAGCCGGTAATAGGCTTCGTGATCGGTAGGATCGATTTCGAGCACGCGCTGAAACGTCGTGCGCGCATTCGAAAAGTCCTCTAGGATCAGGTATGCCGTACCCAGGAACTTCAACGGCTGGAGAATAGACTTCGGATCTTCCTCAGCCTCTTCGGACCTGAGGTTCAGGGCATGCATCAAGGCATCCCGGGCGACCGCGCCTTCACTGGCCACCAGCCCGGCGATACCCATGTTCAGAAAGGCCGTGTAGGACGTACTGTCGTGGGAGACCTTGGCGCGGTACATATCTATCGAAGCGGAGTAGATGGCTGGCCGCTGGTCGCGCTCCACGTCGCGCGCTTCGCCGTATATCTCTCTGCCGAGATTATAGTACACATTGCTCAGCGTGAGTTTTGTCCGTTCGTTCTCCGCCGCCTGTATCGCCGGCTCCAGCACTGCTTTGACGGCCGTCACGGCCTGCCCGTATTGTCCCTGCTTGATGAACGAACGTCCGTAGTAGGCGTATGGATTCTGATCATTCGGATTGACCCTGATGGCCTCTTCGAGGTATGGAATGGCCTCCCCGTACTTCTCCTGGTCGAAATAGACCAGCGCCAGCTGGATGTAGGGCTTCTCCGACGAACCGTCCAGTTCAATGGACTTCTTCAGATTGACGATGCCTTCGTCGTACAGGCCCACCTCCGGCTGCGTCTGTACCCAGCCCAGGCTGAAATGCAACTCCGCGTTGTCCGCGTTCTGCATCAGGGCTTCCTTGTAGGCGTTGACCGCCTCTGTGTACATGCCTTCGGCCACCAGTCCGTCCCCCATGGGCAGATAGGCTTCAATCTTGCCCGGATCCAGCTCGACGGTCTTCATGTAATGCGGCACCGCCATTTTGATCCGTCTCGTCTTGTTGAGCGACTCGGCCAGCATGAAATAGGCCTCGGCGTTCGTATCGTCGAGGGCGACGTACTTTTCCAACGGCTCGACGGCGAGGGGATACCGTTCGGCGACGTACTGGATGAACCCCTGCTGGAACCAGGCGTCTTTCAGGGTGGGATCAAGTTCCGTCGCTTTCCGGAATCCGGCGTAGGATTCGTTCCACTGCCGCGCCTTGAAATGCAACTGGCCGATCCGGTAGTGGGTCATGGCCGCGTCCGGGGAATCGGGCTGCATGGCGAGGGCCTGCCGGTAGTTGGTGATGGCCAGCCCCCAGACGTTCTGGGCCTCGTAGACGTCGCCCAGCCCCTGTACGTACAGCGGGTTCTGCGGGTCGATTCCACGCGCCCGTGTGAAGAGAACCATGGCGCTCTGCAGATCGTCCTGGGCAATGGCCAGCTGACCCTCGGAATAGAAGAACCTCGCGTCCTTCTCCTTGGTGCGCTTCAGACCTTCCCGGATCGACTTCTCCGCTTCCTCGAACTGGCCCTTTTCGATCTGCAGCAGGCTCAGTTCGAAACGGGCGTCGTGGTTTTTCTTCTGCTGGTCCACGGCGATGTCGAATTCGGACAGGGCTTCATCCGTGTGTCCCTGCCTTTTCAATGCCAGGCCGAGCAGGTAATGGGCGTCCGTATTTTTCTTCCCGTTGCTGAGCACGTCCCGGAGTATGGAAATGGCTTCGTCGTAATTCCCGCCGTCGTAGGCCGCCCGGGCGGCGCCCACGCTTTGCGCTTCCGCCGGCTCCGGCGCTCCGGCCATGCCGGCCAGCAACAGCACGCCCAGGGCGAGGAATACGCCGAGGCATTTCCCGCGGTACAATCCTGCGATCCACATTATCGATTCCTCCTGTTTTCTAACGATTCAAGCGAAGAAGCCCAGGTCCGTGATGCGACGTGGCCGTCTTCGTTCAGTCATTCCGTCAGCTTGACCACCCTGACCGGCATGGTCGCCGGTACGATTCCTCCATCGATGGCGAGTTGCTGTCCCTTTACCGCGGTCAGGAAGGTTACGAATCCCGAGACCAGGTTTACGTCGAAGGACGAGCTTTTGAAATAGCAAAGTACGAACGGACGGCGCAGCGGATAGAGCTTCTTGTGTATCTTGTTCGGTTCTTCAAGAATCTTGTTCTGAGTAGGCAGTATGTATTGTCCGCCTTCCTCTTCCGCCACGCGAATGGCCTTGTAGTACCCCATCGTTTGGGGATGGGTCGTCATCAGGAGGCCCGTGATTCCGATCGATCCGGGATGGCTGCCGGCCAGACCCGTCAAAATGGCCATCGTGCTGCAGGGATAGACACCGGCGCCGTATTCCGCGTCACCGAGTACGCGTTCCTGGAAGACTTCGTATGTACCGGAATTCCGATCCCGGACCAGGGGGCGGATCCGAATGTCCCTGCCGCCCACCTCCCGCCAGTTGGTAATCTTTCCCGTGTAAATGTCCTTCAACTGCCCCACGGTCAGTTCATCGACGGGATTGTCTCCATGAAGGATGACCACGAGGGCGTCGTGGGCTACCGTCCGGGTGACAAACTGGCGCTCTCCGGTCGACAGTGCCGCGATCTCCGCCTCGTTCGGCTCTCGAGACATCACCGCCATGCGGCTTCGGCCCTCGGCGAGGTCCACCAGCGCTTCCCGCGAAGTCGTCCGGCCCACGTCGACGAAGGCTTCGTTGTAAGTCAACTCGAACTTTTGCGCCGAGCTTTCTATGTAGGGAAAGGCGACCTCCGCGCTGGATACTCTGATGTAACCCTTCGTAGCCGTTTCATCGGGTTCACTGCAACCTGCCGCGAATACGAGACAGGCTGCGGCCATGCACGCTGCCAGGTTTAGGACCCCGAACTTTTCCATGAATCATCCTCTAGGATCGAGCGGGTTTCCTGGGTCCTCTTTTCGGAATAATAGGCCGAAAAGAACCTGAAAACCCCGTACAGGATGAGCACACTGCCGAAGACCAGTCTCAACTGTTCCGTCTGAATGAAGACTGTCAGGAGGTTTCCGGTCACGACCAGTACGCCGATAACGACCATCGCCACCGCAACCAGGTAGCCGAGGAATTGCCGAAATGACGTGATACGGATCATACGCGGGCGAGACGGAATCCAGCGTGCGGGCGTTACCGGCGCATTTTCGTTCATTAATTCACCGCAGAATACGACCGACGAAACCACCTTGTCCAGCCCTGTGCGGCAACGACTTCGATTCATCAGCGGCCAGGCAGGGAAATTCAGGATTCCAAGGGTCGCGGTTTCCATTTGTTTCGATTCTATCTAAATAAACGCAGCAGTCCTGATTGTCAAGAAAAAGTTATGGCTGTTTGATGCGTTTCAGATGACCGTAAAGTGACGTTTTCGTCACATGACGGTCCGCGTCTAGTGACGGTCCGAGGCGCGCTCGCAGAGTTCGATCAGCACCCCGTTCGCGCTTCGGGGGTGGACGAAGGCGACCCGCGCGCC
The DNA here is from genome assembly GCA_012270975.1 of Candidatus Latescibacterota bacterium. Taxonomy (GTDB): domain Bacteria; phylum JAAXHH01; class JAAXHH01; order JAAXHH01; family JAAXHH01; genus JAAXHH01. The sequence goes on from JAAXHH010000013.1 coordinate 45,724, forward strand.
GCCGGCCCCCGTGCGCGGCGTTTCGTCGATCAGCCGGAATCCCTGCTCGCGCAGGACCCCCAGCGCTTCTTCCACGTCGTCGACCTCGAAGGCTACGTGATGTACGCCCTCGCCGCGCTTCTCGATGAAACGGGCCACCGGGCTCTCCGGGTCCGTCGCCTCCAGGAGTTCCACCCGGGTATCGCCTATGGGGAGAAAAGCCACGTTAACGTGGTCGATTTCCACCGTTTCCCGGCCTTGCAATGGCAATCCGAGGGCATCGTGATAGAGGCGCAGCGCTTCGTCCAGGTTCCGCACCGCGATTCCAATGTGCGCGATCCGTGCGGTCCGTGCAGACCGGGCGATTCTGTGCGGAAGTTCTCCCGACATGGTATAAGGGTCTCCTGGTACACGGCCGACGATACGAGTGGCCGGCACCGGGCCGGCTCCGGTTGATGCGTCAGAAACGCTCGGGTCTTCGGTATTCTCCAAATACGCCGCGGAGCGTATCGCAGATTTCACCCAGCGTCGCCCGCTGGCGCACGGCATCGATGATCAGCGGCATCAGGTTGTCTTCGGTACGGGCCGCCGATTCCAGGACCCGAAGCGCCCGCGCCGCGGCCTGCCCGTCCCGTGCCCGCCTGAACGCGCGGACCCTTTCGACCTGGCGGACTTCGATGGCGGGATCGATGGGAAAAGGCGCAGGTCCCTGCTCCTCGGCGTCGGTGAAGCGGTTTACCCCGACGATGATCTGTTCTTCCCGCTCGACGGCCATCTGGTAAGCATAGGCGCTGCGACTGATCTCCTCCTGGGGAAAACCCGCTTCGATGGCGCCCAGGGCGCCTCCGAACTCGTCGATTCGCTCCAGGTAGGCCATGGCCGCCTTTTCGATCTCGCCGGTCAGCGCTTCCACGAAGTAGGATCCGGCAAAGGGATCCACCGTGTCGGCCACCCCGGTCTCGTGGGCGATGACCTGCTGTGTCCTCAGGGCGAGTGTCGCCGCCGATTCGGACGGCAGGGCGAGCGCTTCGTCGAGGCTGTTGGTATGGAGGGACTGCGTGCCGCCGCACACCGCCGCCAGGGCCTGCAGCGCCACCCGGACGACGTTGTTCTCCGGTTGCTGCGCGGTCAGCGTCGATCCGCCGGTCTGGGTATGGAACCTGAGTTGCCAGGACCGGGGGTTCTTCGCTCCTACCCGTTCCCGCATCAGCCGGGCCCACAGCCGCCGGGCCGCGCGGAACTTGGCCACCTCTTCGAAGAACTGGTTGTGGGCGTTGAAGAAGAACGAGAGCTGGGGCGCAAAGGCGTCGACGTCGACGCCCGCGTCCATCACCGCCTTCACGTACCCCAGCCCGTTGGCGAGGGTGAAGGCGACCTCCTGCACGGCCGTGGCTCCCGCTTCCCGGATGTGGTACCCGCTGATGCTGATGGGATTCCATTTCGGCATGCTGTCGGCGCAGAAACGGATGAGGTCGGTGGCCAGGCGCAGAGAGGGACCCGGCGGGTAGATGAAGGTGCCCCTGGCGATGTATTCCTTGAGAATGTCGTTCTGGACCGTGCCCGCGAGGCGTTCCAGCGGAATGCCGCGCTCCTCGGCCACGGCCGCGTAGAGCGCCACGAGCACCGTGGCCGTGGCGTTGATGGTGAGCGATGTGCTGACGGTCTCCTGCGGAATGTCATCGAACAGGGTCCGCATGTCGTCGATGGTGGAGATCGCCACGCCCGTGCGGCCCACCTCGCCGGCCACCGTGGGATGATCGGAATCGTAGCCGATCTGGGTGGGCAGGTCGAAGGCCACGGAGAGCCCGGTCTGTCCCTGGGACAGCAGGTACCGGTAGCGGGCGTTGGTTTCTTCGGCCGAACCGAACCCCGCGTACTGACGCATCGTCCAGAGCCGGCCGCGGTACATGGTCGGGCGGATTCCCCGGGTAAAGGGGTACTGGCCCGGGTCCCCGATATCGGCGTCCGGATCGATGTCCGCCGTGTCCTCGGGCGTGTACAGCCTCTTTACGGGAATACCGGAGCCGGTCTCGAACCGCTCGCGGCGTTCGGGCAGCCGTTCCAGTGCCGGTTCGAGTTTTTTCTTCTCCCATTCCTTCCGGGCTTTTGCCAGGGCTTCGTTGCCAGCATCCATGACCGGGGCATCCGCGTTGCAGACGGGTGGAAGGGTTGATGAACGAGCCCTGAAATCTACACCGGAATCACCCGGAAGTCAACGGGTTTGCGGGGTCGGTGGTCGGGCTTTGCGGCCGACCATTCAGGGAGAGGATGCCGGGCGCCACAAGCAACATCCCGCCGCTGTTGTAACCGGTGCGCCGATTGTCCGGTTACCGCGGGATGTTGCGGTCATTGTTCGTTTCCTTCGGGCTGGCTGGCGGAGTTTCGCGATCCGGAACGGCAGCAGGTATACCCAAATGCCCTTCGATACGAGAAAGTCTGGTGTTCATACGAAAAAGTCTGGTGTTTATTTCAGCTATTTTCTGATCGATGACTTGCAGTCGATTCTCAATATGGGTTACTAACGCCTCAAAACGCCTGTCCATCGCCTCGAAACGATTATCCATCGCCTCGAAACGATTATCCATCGCCTCGAAACGATTATCCATCGCCTCGAAACGATTATCTATCGCCTCGAAACGGCTGTTCATGGTTTGCAGTCCCGTGAAGAAAACAACAAGGATCGTCAATATCGTTCCGACGAACCCCCCGAGCATGATCCAATCCTTGCGCTCCACTGTTTTCTCCGGGATTGTGAATGGATGTAGGCAGCGAGATCGAGCATACGATCCCTTCATCTAATGTACTAGCCGTGACAGCGTACGGATATCTCGTAAGAAAAACAATTTAAAGGTAAAAAACGACCAGGTGGAAATCGCCTTCGGAACGCCTGGCCCCTGAACGCCTGAACGCCTAGGATCCGGCCAGGCCCAGCGCCTCCGCCTCGCCCTGCATGGCCTCGATGACTTGGGCGATATGATCGGCCAGGTCGAGCCTCAGGCTTTCGGCGCCTTCCGTGATGTCCTCCCTGGACACAGCGCGGGCGAAGGCCACCGCCTTCATTTTCTTGCGGACGGAACGGACTTTCACCTCGTGTATGCGCCGGAGGGCCGCACGAGGGCGACGGCGGTGATGAATCCCACGAGTTCGTCGACGGCGAAGAGCGTCTTGTCCATCAGGCTGCGGCGTTCGAGTCCGAGGTAGGTGGCGTGGGACTTGATGGCGTAGATGACGTCCTCGGGATATCCCTGTTCCTCCAGGATCGCCGCTCCGCGCATGGGGTGGTCCTTCGGGTCGGGGGTTGCTTCGTAGTCGAAATCGTGCAGCAGGCCCACGATGCCCCATTTCTCCTCGTCCTCGCCGTACTTCCGTGCGTAGTGCCGCATGGCCGCCTCTACGCCAAGAGCATGTTTACGCAGGCTGTCCGTCTTCGTATGCTCGTGCAGTAATTTCAGCGCGTCTTCGCGGTTCACATCGATTCCTTTCGGTTCGTGGCTTTGCCGGGACCGGACGAAGCGATTTCCGTCAGTCGATTATCAGGTTTGTCGGGTCGAGTGATTGGGCCAGACGGCCCGGAATGCTGAATCGTGACGGGACACCGTAACCGGGGTTACCGGACAAGGGCCCGGCCATAGTAGTACGGCAGGGCCTGGGCGGAAGGACGGTAGGACCAGGCCAGGCGGGCTTTTCCGATATTGGCGCCCGGACCGGCGTCGGCTTCGTCCCCGTCGTATATGACCAGGTTGAAGCCGATGGTCTCTCCCGCCGAAGGCGCGGTACCGCCGGGCATGTCGGACCAGGGAATGGCGGTCTCGATGATATAGCCGCTTCCGGTGAACCTGGACGCCACCCGCATACCCGGCGCGGTCTTCTCGATCACGCCCTGCCGGGCGTCGGCGTCCCGGGCGGCCCGGGGCTCGCGGCCCGCCGTGGTGCCTGGGAAGATGCCCGCCTTGAATACCGTCAGCGTGTTGTCGCTCCGGCCGGATGGATCGACACAGATCTCCACGGCATCGGAACGCCAGTGTCCCTTGACGTCGTCCGGGGCGATATTGCAGACCACCACGTCGTCCCGCACGTCCACGGCCACGTACAGGTTTTCCTGGTCGTAGGCGACCCGGAACTCCGCGCTGCAGTCGGCATCGCCGCCCGGCACGGAACCCGACCAGATGTGGTCCGAAGAAACGGCGTGGGTTTCGATCCCGTCCCAGTCGGCAAGATCACCGTCGATCCGCGGAGGTCCGGTCGCCGGCGCGAGATCCATGACCGGCAACACGTCGATCATCCCGCTGCCTGCTACGGTCAGCCCTCCCGAGGAGGTCGACAGCCGCACCGGGTAGCTTCCCTGCTCAACGTGACTCGGTACATGGACAGTAAATGGAACGGTCGCCCTGTCTTTCCCCGGTACCTCGTACTCCGCCTCCAGTGGACCATCCGCCCACCCATCCGGCAGATCAAGCGTCACCCGGCCAGCCGTGGCCGGCTGCCTCCGGCTGCTCACCTCGGCCTCCAGGGTACCGGTCATGCCCGAACCGATAGACAGCGCGGAGGGCAACAGGTCCGCGACCCACGATACCTGGTGATCTTCGGCCCAGCGACGGTACCGGACGATGTCAGAACGGGGCACCATGCCGATGGACAACGGTTCCGTCAAAGGCGGTGGACCCAGCACGACTCCGGTGTCGCGGGGACCTTCGAGGCCCCCCAGGAGGGTCTTGAGGCCTTTCGGCGAAGGCGGTACGAGGGTCTTGACCAGCAGGAACGACTCCGCCCCCGCACTGCGCGGCGGAACCGTGGCCCTTCGGTCGAAACCCTGCGACCTGAAGTTGCGCAACGCCAGGGACTTGATCTCAGCGTAGCTGAGAAACCTGCTGGGCGAAATGTCGCCCGTAGGAATGAAAATGGCTCCAAGCCGTCGGGAATTGTAGTACAGTTTCACCGGCTGCCATGTACGCAGATACTCGTCGTCGATCTGTTCCGGAAACTGTTCGGGTTCCGCCGCGGCGGTGAAGGCCTCCGTGGCGAGCCGGGCCGCCACCTGGTGATGTCCGTGGGTGCCCGGGCCGGGCCACATGGTCACGATGACGTCCGGCCGGAGCAGCCGGACCAGCCGCACGATCTTGCCCAGCGTGTCCTCGTAGCCCCACACGTCGTACGTGGCCTTGTCGCTCAGCGTGTAAAAGAAATCGGTCTTGTTCAGGAAGTAGACCAGGTCCACCCCGTATTCGGCCGCGGACCGTCGGATCTCGGCTTCCCGCAATATGCCCAGCGAGGGCCCGAGCTCCCGGCCGATGGCATTGCCGCCGCCCTCGCCGCGCGTGATGAGGACGATGCCCGCCTTTGCTCCCCCGTCGAGGACCTCCCGGGCGAAGGTGGCCGTTACCCCGCTTTCATCGTCGGGATGGGCGCCAATGTAGAGCAGGTCGACTTTCAGTAAGTGGTCCGATTGCATCTGTTCGATGGACTGTGCCGCGGCAAAGCCGGACAGCAGGATGGAGACGAGGAAGACAGCGAACCATCTTCCTGCAAGGAAGCAGGAACCACGCATCATATCAAGTCTGATCGAAGGAAATGGACGGAACCTGGTTTGAACAGGCAAACCCGGTCCTGACCGGCAGAATCCGCGCCGGTGTTCGTGTAACCGCTTACGGCAGCAGTTTTAATACGGCAACGGCAAGTGCGACGATAACTCCAACGGTCCACCTTAATCCGTTGACGCTCTCCTTTACATCCTCTTTGATTTCTCTGCGGAGATCTCGCAGGTCATCCCTGAAGCTCTTTTGCAGGTCATCACGTGTGGATTGTATCCTGTCACCGATGGATTGTATCCTGCCATCCATGGACTGAATCCTGCCATCCATGGACTGTATCTTGCCATCCATGGACTGTATCTTGCCATCCATGGATTTGAATCTTTCATTGGTATGCGCGATCACTTTTGCGATCAAATCCCGGATACCCTGCATATCATCGGCGACCTTGGCAAATGATCTCTGCAACGTGTCGACCAGGTCCTCGTAGTTTGTTTTGATCGCGTCCACGTCTGACTCCAGGGCCGATACCCTTTGATCGATGTCTTCGGTGTGATCTATTACTTGCGGTTTATTCAATTTAACCCTCCGTTTTAAATTGTCCAAGGATTACAATCCTGGTCGTCCTCAGACCAGGGCCGCCTTGATGAATGCCGTCTCAAAGGATTTAGTCGCAAAACATCTGCGTGTTCTCGACTCTTTTCTTTTATTTTCACCATTGTGCTACATAGGATAACCCGGTCGGCCCTCGAGGTTACCTGGTTGTATTGCAGCGGAATATCCTTTGTGCCTGCCGCCGACGAGGCGACTTTACAGCTTACCAACCGGAGGTTTTCGACATGGACGATCTGATCGTCGTTCATCCTGATTTCGACGGGGTCTGGCCCTTTGCCGCAGACCACTTCCGCACGCTGTGGCCCGGCGCGGAGTTCATTCGCCTGGCTCACGGGGACGAGCATCCCCTGGGTGAAGTCGTCGAGGAACCGGACCGGGTGACGCGGCTCGTTACGCTTGGGATGCCTGTGACGCTCAATTGCCTGAAGCGATTCAGCGCGTTGCGGGAAGCAACTTTTCAGGGGGCTTACGGCCGGCAGTTGGGCGAGGGCTGCTGCGAGTATCTTGCCGTGGCCGGCGTCGCCGTCTATGACCATCCGAGCGAGGGGTTCTGGTCGCAGACCGTGGCGGAATTCGGCCTGGCCCTGACGCTGTGCGGACTGAGGCGTATCCCGCAGCTGCACCGGGAAATCATCCACAGCCAGGCGCCCTGGGACTATGAGCCGCCGGAAGGCCGGGGCCGGCCCGGGGCCCGGGGCCAGCAGTTCGGCGACGATCCCGCCTTCTCCAACGGCACGCTGTCCGGCAAGCGGGTGCGTATTGTGGGTGCGGGCAACATCGGCAGCCGATACGCCAGCTTCGCATCCATGCTGGGCGCCGACGTGGCGGCATGGGACCCCTTCGCTCCCGAGCCCGGCTTCCACCGGGCCGGTTCGCGCCGGGTTTACCACCTGGATCAGCTCGTCGCGGACGCGGAGATATTCGCGCCCATGGTGCCGCTCACGGAATCCACGCAGGGTCTGGTCGCGGCGGAGCATATCGACGCGCTGCCCAGGGGCTGCCTGGTGGTACTCGTGACCCGGGCCGGAATCTGCGACATGGAGACGATCCGGCGGCGGGTACTGGCCGACGAACTGAGCCTGGCGGCGGACGTGTGGGACGAAGAGCCCCTGCCCCTGGACGACCCGCTACTGGGACGCCAAAACGTGGTGCATACGCCGCACAACGCCGGCCGTACGATCGATGCGAACAGGGCTTGGGCGGAGAAGCTGGCCGTGCAGTTCAGGCCGCGGTAGGCGACCTGCCGCGCGTTACATAGGGTTTTTTGAAAACGGACGGAAGGGAGAGAATAGCGGTACGGGGAATCGAACCCCGGTTTGATGGCTGAGAACCACCCGTCCTAACCACTAGACGATACCGCCATGTCGCTAAAAAATATACCCCGCGCGCATGCCCATGTCAAGCCGTTTTGGGCGTGCGCCCTCATAGCCGAGGCCACGACTATATCAAGAAATGATCCTGCCACTGCGACGTAACGGCAAACTGGGGGGCAGGGATTCGAACCCCGATTCCATGGTCCAGAGCCATGTGTCCTACCCTTGAACGACCCCCCAATGGGAATGACGCAAGGCAACGGGCCGGCCCGCCGCCACCGCCGCGTGTATAATACGGATTTACAGGGAAAGATCAAGTAAAATCAGGCCGTAGAGACGCGGTCGAGGCACCGCCAAACGGCTGACTACGGCCCGGTGCGCCGGGTATCCGGGCGCCTGTATCCACGCCTCAAACCCGCTCGTAGGGATCGAACAGACGCTCGTATTCCCGCAGGGCATAGCGGTCGGTCATACCCGCGATGTAGTCGCATACCGTTCGCTCGAGGGGCGCGTCCTCGTCGCGTCGAAGGTCGGTGGGGGGCAACTGCCGCGGGTCTGCGAGGTATTCGTTGAAGAGGCTTTCGATGAAACGGGTCGCCTTGCGGGACATGCGGATCAGCCGGTAATGCCGGTAGAAGTTGTCCGTGAGGAAGGCGCGGAGCTGGCTGTTCTTTTCGGTCATCGAAGGACTGTAGTCCACCACGGGGAAATCCAGCTGGCGCACTTCATCGGGTGACTTCACGCCGTGGCGTTCCAGGTTCTCGTGGGTCGTCTGCACGACGTCGGTGATCTGCTGGTTGATCAGTGCCCGTATGATCCGGTAACGCTTCCGTGTGGGATCGAGGTGCCGGACCCTGTCCACCTCCTCCTGTATGGCCCCGTCCCATATGTCCAGTTCGGTAAGCTGATCGAGATTCAGGATACCCGCGCTCACTCCGTCGTCCAGGTCGTGGGAGTTATAGGCGATTTCGTCGGCGAGATTGGCGATCTGGGCCTCCACGGAGGCATACTGGCCGGGCTTGAATTCGTCCAGGTCGAACCCGTGCGGGGCATTGTGCTTGGCGATGCCCTCCCGCGTTTCCCACGTCAGGTTGAGGCCCGGAAAGGAAGGATAGCGCCATTCCAACAGGTCGATGACCCGGAGACTCTGCTGGTTGTGCTGGAATCCTCCGTGTTCCTGCATCAGCCCGTCGAGGGCTTCCTCTCCGCAGTGTCCGAACGGGGGATGTCCGAGGTCGTGGGCCAGGGCGATGGCGGCCGCAAGATCGAGGTTGGCACCCAGGTTCCGCGCGATCGTCTCCGAAATGCCGGCCGTTTCCATGGTGTGCGTGAGCCGCGTCCGGTAATGGTCTCCCTCGTGGTAGACGAAGACCTGCGTCTTGTATTCCAGTCTCCGGAAGGCCTTGGAGTGGACGATACGGTCGCGGTCCCGCTGGAAGGGCGTCCGCCACGGCGCCTCCTCCTCGGGATGCTCGCGTCCCCGGCACGCGCTGCTCATCACGGCGTACGGAGCGAGCGTCCGTTCCTCCACGTCTTCCAATCGGGCTCGATCAACGATCATCCGGGGTCCTCCGGTACCAGTCGTTCCGTTTTGCACGATCAATGTGCTGCGGTCAGGTTCCCGCGATCAGGGCGCCGCCCAGGTCGATGTCCTGGACCATGGTGGCGTTGAAGGCCGCCTCGACCAGCCGCTGCTTCACTTCAAGCCAGTCGGGATCGTCCCACAGGTTCTCGAATTCCCAGGGATCGTTGTCCAGGTCATACAACTCGCCCTTGCCGTGGGTGTAGTAAACCACCAGCTTGAACCGCTCGTCCCGGTACATGGTGGCGTAGCTCAGCGGTTCGGCGTGGACGGCGTCGTAATACTCGGACCGGACGAAATCGCGGTGATGGCCAGGATCCGCTTCGCCCGTCAAAATGGGCAGCAGGCTGCGGCCCTGGAAGGCCTCCGGAGGATCCACGCCGCCCAGGTCCGGCATCGTCGCCGACATGTCGATCAACTCCACGAGCGCGTCGCTCCTGAGATCCGCCCGCATATGTCCGGGATGGGAGAAGATCAGCGGCACCCGCACGAGTCCTTCGTAGAACCGGCATCCCTTCCACAGCAGGCCGTGGTCGCCCAGGCACTCGCCGTGGTCGCTTGTGAAGATGATCACGGTGTCCTCCCGCTGGCCGGTGCGTTCGAGTTCGCGCAGGATGCGGGCAAACTGATCGTCGATCTGCCGGATCATGGCGTAGTAGAGCGCCTGCTGCTTTTTGCCGTCGAAGCTGTCGGGGTGACGCGATTCGGACTGGAAGAACACGTCCTGGAGTTCCGCCTGCTGGGCCAGGTCGCTTTCCCGGAAATGGGGGCCGGGCATTTCGGCGGGATCGAACAGGTCCGCGTAGGTGCGGGGCGGAATCAGCGGCTCGTGGGGACTGTAGGGATTGAGCGTCAACATCCAGGGAGTGCTATCGTCCCGGGCCTGGTTGATGAACTCGAGGGCGCACTCGGTGACCCAGGTCGTCTGGTGCAGTTCCGGCGGCACCCGGTCCTCGCTGAAACGCAGGGCGTCGAGGTCGCCGCCCCGCTCGCGCACCCAGTCGCCGTAGTCGTGACCCTCCGGCCAGTCGTCCCGCGGCGCGTGGCTGAAGCGCCAGTACCGGTAGCCGTCGTCCATGCGGGGCTCCGTGCGTTGCCCCGCGCTCTGGAGGTGGAATTTGCCCGCCAGGCCGCAGTCGTATCCGCTGTCCGCCAGCAGTTTGGAAATCAGGGGAGGCGGATTCACGAACGATCCGTTGCCGTTGCGGCAGTTGTGAATCCGCCCGGGGTACATGCCGGTCATGAAGCTCGATCGGCTGGGCGTGCAAATCGGGCTTTGGCTGTAAGCCCGTGTGAAGGCGACGCCTTCCCGCACCAGTCCGTCGAGCGCCGGCGTACTCACGTGGGGATTGCCGAGCGCGCCGATGGTGTCGAATCGCTGCTGATCCGTGCAGTACCAGAGAATGTTGGGGCGCGTGGGCATGTTGCTTATGCACCCGCCGCCTTGGATCTTATTGGGCAGGCTGCGTGGTGGCTTCCTCTCCGCCCATGGACTCTCCCGAGTCGCCTTCGTCCATACCCTCTTCGTCCATTTCGCCTTCACCTTCGCCCATCTCGCCTTCGCCCATCTCGCCTTCGCCCGCATCCGGGGGAGCATCGGCAGTCATAACATGCAGCATGTCTCCCACCGCGGCACCGATCTCGGTCGCGGCGTTTCCGCCGTTGAGGGCGATCTGAAGCGTGCCGGACTCCTCGTCGATCCGTGCGAGCCAGCCACCCTCGGCCACGTCGCTGTAATCCACGACCATCGGCATGACAAGGGTGTGTTCGTTATGGGTGATCGAAATCCAGCCATCCGAGGCAAAGCCGGCTTCCATCAACTGATCGCTCGTGGTGTTCGTGTTGATGTTGGCGAATTCCTCACTGATACTGGTAATCTCGACGTTGATCATGGGAACATCAGCGGCCATCTCTTCCATGGCCGCCTCTTCCGTGGCCGTTTCTTCGGTTTCTGCCCCGCCGCATCCGGACAGTCCGAACATCCCGACGAAACAGACCAGCAGGTATGATGTGAATCGGGTCATGATCTCGTTCCTTTCATGTGGATTCCCGCATCGCGGGACATGTTGGAATAAAGAATGAATAACGGATGAATTGTGAGATTTGGAGGCTGGAACAGTATGTTTAACGCAAAACTGCAATACGCCTTATACATTTATATTTCAGTCTTCACGCATTTGCAACTACAAATCGAAGGAATCTTCAGACGACGCCATGTTCGGCTGTGTCGACGAGATCCGCCCACTGCCTGCGCCCCACCTCCTTGACCAGGCCGTCGTCCCACTTTTCCAGCGGACGGTAGGACGGGTGGCCGGGACGGTCCTGGCAGGGATTGTGGCGGGTGTTGTAGCAACAGATGAGGCTCCACCGCGGGTCGTCGCTCTCGTTCGGGTCCGAACGGTGCAGTACGTTCGCGTGGAAGAACAACGCGGTGCCGGGCGACATTTCGCAGAACACGTGGTCCAGGTGTTCCAGCGCGAGCTCCACCCGCTTCGGGTCGGCCCCCACCTGCGTGCCGTACCGGCCGTGTTCGATCCTTCCCAGGCGGTGCGAACCCCGGATGACCTGCAGACATCCGTTCCCCCGGTGAGCCCGGTCCACGGCGATGTAGCAACTGGCCATGTCGGGATACAGCGCCTGGTTGTGGTACCAGTAGCCGTAGTCCTGGTGCCACTCCCACGCGCCGCCGACACGGGGTTCCTTGACCATCATCTTGTAATGGTACAGGTAGACCTCGTCACCCATGAGCCGTTCCAGGGTATCGACCATGCGCCGGCCGTGGCAGATGGCGTTGTAGATGTCCTCCCGGTCTGTATCCGAGGTCAGCCAGAGCTTGCTTTCGCGGCCTTCCGTGTCCTCGGCCGCCCGGACGAGGGCGGCCTTCTCCCCGTCGATGCGCCCCACGTTGAGCAGGAGTTCCATTTCCTCCTCGTCGTACAGACCTTCCACCATCAGGTAGCCGTCTTCCCGGAACCGATGTTCATGTTCTTCGGTGAGCCGGAACATGTGATTCTCCGTGTTCTCCGCGTTCTGGACAGAAGGACCGCGTCCCCGGTGGCGCCGTGTCTACACTCCGATGCGGTCGCGGTGGCGCCGTTCGATGTGGTGCGAGACCGAGCGGCACACCCGGGAGATGCCTTCGCCGATGAGCGACTGGTCGAGAAAGCTGTAGCACAGGCGGAACTGGTTCGCTCCCCGACCGTCGGTATAGAACGAAGGGCCGGCCACGTAGGCTACCTTCTCATGTTCCACGGCCCAGGCCAGCATCGCCGAAGCGTCGATCCCCTCGGGTGCGGTCAACCACACGTAGAATCCTCCGTCCGGCCGGGTCCAGGTCATGCCGGGCGGGGAATGCTCCGACAGCGCGTCCAGCGTGACATTGCGCTTGGTCTGGTAAAGCGCCCTGGACAGTACGATCTGGGAATCCATCAGTCCCTGGCGGCCGTATTCGTAGACGATGCGCTGTCCAAGCGTGCTGGAACACTGGTCGCTGCCCAGCTTCGCCTGGCACAACTGGGCGATGACGGGCGGCGGCGCGGCGATCCATCCGAGACGGATGCCCGGTCCGAAGATCTTGGAGAAAGTGCTGACGAACAGGACGCCGTCGGGATTGAGTGCCTTGAGCGAAGGAGGGGGCGCATGGTCGAAGTACAGTTCCGCGTAAGCGTGGTCTTCCAGGATGGGGATATTGTACCGGTCGGCGAGTTCGACCAGCCTGCGCCGCCGTTCCAGGGGCATGGTGACGCCGCCCGGATTCTGAAACGCCGGCATGGTGTAAATCAGCTTGGCGCGCTTGCCCCGGCGTTCCAGTTCCCTCAACTGTTCTTCCAGGAGATCCACGCGCATGCCGTCGTCGTCGATATCCACCGCGACGAAATCCACGTCGTAACACCGGAAGACCGAGAACGCGGTCAGGTAGGTTGGGGCTTCCACGATGACGATATCGCCGGGGTTGAGCAGCGTCTTGGCGATGAGATCCATGGCCTCGATCCCGCCCGTGGTGACGATAATGTCGTCCATCGTGGCGGTCACGCCTTCGACGGGTCCCATGCGGTCGGCGATCCATTCCCTGAGGGCGGTGTAACCCGCCGTGGGACCGTATTGCAGCGACATGCTCCCGTGCGTTTCGAAGACCTGGACGGCGACTTCCTTCATCGCGTCCATGGGGAACGTGGCGGCATCCGGCAAACCGCCGGCAAATGATAGGACATCCGGCCGTTCCGCCAGCTTGAGCAGCTCAATGACCGCGGTGTCGCCAATGAGTTCCATGCGATCTGCTAATACATCCCGCCAGTCCATCAACAACCCCCTGCGCGTAGTGCGAATGTAAAACGAACCGAACCACAGCCGGTCTCACGACCGGTGATTCCGGACCGGTGTCTTCCGGTCCTTTAAAAACACCGCGAAAAACGATCCGCACGATCTCCTTCCGCGTGCATTATTGTATGATTCGGCCCGCGGGAAAACAAGGCCAAAATTCCTTGACATCCTCGAAGGGTCTGGGGTTATCATGGCGAACGAATAGTGTCCTATTCACGCCCATCCCCTGCCCTGAGAGGTTATTACATGGCCGAGGACAGCCAGGTCGTAGCAAGCTTTCAGAAGAACAGCCAGGAGGAGTTCCGTTTCACCATCACGTCGTTCCGGGGAAACGAATACGCCGACATCCGCATCTACTACGAAAACGAAGGCGATTTCCTGCCCAGCAGGAAGGGCATTACCGTCTCGCCTGATGCGTGGTCAGCGTTCAGGTCCTGCCTCGACAAACTGGAGTCGGAACTCAGGGAGCGCAATCTGCTCAAAGACGACGACGGCGAGGCCTGATCCGTAACGCCGGCTATCGGCCTCCGGTCCCGGCCGGATTACTGCGCCCGACGCCGTACTACCCGACCCGGTGCCCGTCCCGGGCGAGAAAGCACTCCGGGTCGTGGTGGATCGGGAGATATCCGGTGCTCATGAGAAACTCGCCGACGATCTCCGGGCCCATGAACCGGAAGGTCTTCCTGAACACCGCGACCCATTCGTCCAGTGACGCGCAGGGCTGGACATCCAGCCACGCCTTGAAGGATCCGTACGACCGCCTGATCTCCTGGAATACCCGCGCGTTGTGGATGGCCGCGTCGATCTTGAGCCGGTTTCGGATTATGCCAGTGTCCGCGAGCAGGCGCGCGCGGTCTTTTTCACCGTAGGCCGCGACTCGGTCCACATCGAACCCGTCGAATGCCTCCCGCAGCGCCCTTCGCTTCTTCAGGACCGTCAGCCAGCTCAGCCCCGCCTGGTTGATCTCCAGCACGAGCCGCTCGAGGAAATCGTCGTCCCTGGCCAGGGGAAAACCGTATTCGTCGTCGTGGTAAGCGGCCAGCAGCGGGTCTTTCAACGTCCAGGCGCACCGGGTCCGGTCGCCGTCCTCCTCTACGTACTCGCCGGTATGGAAGGGACGGCTGTCCGTCCCGGTGATCCACGCCTCGGGCAGGTGGCGCGTGCAGTTCATCAGCGCCAGGTGGGTGTAGGTGGGCGTGATGATGAACCGCGTCACGGACGTATTGGCGAACCAGTCGATACGGTCGTGCCCCATGCCCGGTGTGCCCAGGATCACGCCCACGAGAAACCGCATGAACGCGCCGTGACTGATCAGCACCACACGTTCGCCGGTGTCGCCGAATTCGTCGTGAATCCTGCGGGCAACCTCCTCGGCCCGTTTCTGGGCGGACTCGTAGTCCTCCCAGGGCCGGCACTTCCACCATCCCGATTCGTCGAATTCGTCACCCAGCCGGACTTCCGGGAATCCCTGCTCGATCTCCGAACGCTTCATGCCGGGCCGTCCCTCGTAGTCCGCGTTGCCGGCGCCGGCCTGGACTCCGCCCTGTTCGTGTAGGTCGATCCATGCTTCCACGGACTGCCCCGTCTCCCGGATGTACGGTGCGATGGTTTCCAGCGTGCGCAGGAAGGGGCTGACGAAGATGCGGGTCGGGCGCATGTGGCGGATGCGGTTCACGAGGTATTCCGCCTGCCGGTATCCGAGGGCGGACAGGGTGGGATCCTCGGTGCGCTCTTCCTGCGGCCGGGCGTTGTTCTCGGACTCCGCGTGACGGATTATGTAAAGTTCCATTGGGTTGCCGGTCTTTCTCCTGGCGGTCTGCCGGTTCAGGGTGAATGGTTCCGGATGGCTCCAGCGCCCGGGTTCAACGTGACGTTTTGCAGCGCGGATCACGGTTTCGCTTACTTCCGGGCACGACTTCCGTAAGGTATATTCCCGGTCTTTCCGTAAAAAGGAAAACGATTGACAGGCATGGCGGCGAAGGTTAAGGTTTCCCTCTCGTGCCGGAACGGATTTCCCACGACAGGAGCGTGCTCAGATGGACGGGTCAGGCCAGCCCTACGTCGAATACCGAAAGGTCAGCAAAAGCTACGACGGGAAGTCCACGGTGGTCAACGACGTGGACCTGGAAATCCGCAAGGGAGAGTTCCTGACCCTCCTGGGGCCCTCCGGTTCGGGAAAAACTACCTGCCTGATGATGCTGGCCGGTTTCGAGTCGATCACGTCGGGCGAGATACGTGTAAACGGCCGGTCCATCCACACCCTGCCGCCCCGCAGTCGCGGCATCGGCATGGTCTTCCAGAACTACGCCCTCTTCCCTCATATGACCGTAGGGGCCAACCTGGCGTTCCCCCTCGAGGCCCGGGGCATGGACCGCGACACGTGCCGGGAACGGGTGGAACGGGCTCTGCGACTGGTACGACTCGAAGGGTACGAGAACAGGCGTCCCGGCCAGCTCTCCGGGGGACAGCAGCAGCGCGTGGCCATCGCCCGGGCGCTGGTCTTCGATCCGGAACTGGTGCTCATGGACGAACCGCTCGGCGCGCTCGACCGCAGGCTTCGAGAGGAGATGCAGTACGAGATCCGCCGCATCCACAAGACCCTGGGCGTCACCGTCGTATACGTCACCCACGACCAGCAGGAGGCCATGGTCATGTCGGACCGTATCGCCGTGCTCCGAGGCGGCATGATCGAGCAGGTCGCCGATCCCGAGACGCTCTACGAGGAACCTCAGAGCTCCTTCGTGGCCAGATTCATCGGAGAGAACAACCGCCTGCACGGCAGGGTGGCCGGCATGGACGGGGATATCTGCGAAGTGGAGACGGGCGGCGAGACCATACGGGCGATCCGAATCGCTCCCTGCCAGGCCGGCGACGAAACCACCCTGTCCATACGGCCCGAGCGCGTGGCCATCACGCCGGAGCCCGGCCTCTATACCAACGAACTGGAGGCCCTGATCGAGGACATCACCTTCCTGGGCGACTACCTGCGCCTTCGCGTTTCGGTGTGCGGAACATCGGATTTCGTCATCAAGATACCAAACGTCGTCGGCCACGGCGCGCTGCTGACAGGCGACCGGATCCGTATCGGGTGGACGCCCACCGACTGCCGGGTGCTCGATCCGGACCACGAAGGAGAAGTTTCATGACTCGTGCGTTTCTCGTAAAATGCTTACCGGTTCTGGCCACGGCCGCGCTGGTCTCCCTGCCCTGCGGAAGTACAGCCGCACAGGAACAGTCGCTTACGCTCGTCAGCTGGGGCGGTTCTTACGCCCGGGCCTGTGTGAAGGGTTTTATCGAGCGGTTCGAAGCAGAAACAGGCATAGACGTAATCATTGAGGACTACAATGGGGGACTGGCGCAGATCCGCGCCCAGGTGGACGTCGGCAACGTGTACTGGGACGTCGTCGACATGGAGCTTGCCGACCTCGCCCGGGGCTGCGACGAAGGGCTGCTCGTCCCGATCGATATTGACGAGGATGTGGCTCCGGGACCCGGCGGTGTATCCGCGGAAGAGGATTTCGTCGACGGCAGTATCTCCGAATGCGGCGCGAACTACCTCTTCTACTCGACGGTGTTCGCGTATAACGACGAACGCATCGGGAGCAGGAAGCCAGCCGTGATCGCCGATTTCTTCGACCTGGCGAAGTTCCCGGGACGCCGGGGCATGCGGCGCTCGCCCCAGGCCAACCTGGAATTCGCGCTCATGGCCGACGGCGTACCGCTGGACGAGGTCTATGCCATGCTGGATACAGAGGAAGGCGTTGCCCGTGCCTTCCGGAAGCTGGATACGATCAAGGACCACGTCGTGTGGTGGGAGGCCGGCGCCCAGCCGCCCCAGATGCTGGCCGACGGCGAGGTGGTGATGACCACGGCCTACAACGGCCGCGTCTTCAACGCGCAGGTCCTGGAGGGCCAGCCCTTCGTAATCGTCTGGGACGGCCAGGTCCTGGATACGGGCGGTTTCGGCATCGTCGAGGGCACGGGCAATCTCGAAGCCGCGAAGAAGTTCGTCCGGTTCGCCACTTCGACGCAGTCCATGGTCGGCGTCACCCGTTACATCGCCTACAGTCCGACGCGCCGCTCGGCGGCATCGTTGATCACGACCCATGCCGAGACCGGGGTGGACATGAATCCCCATATGCCCACGAGTCCGGAAAACGTGGGCGGGGCCCTGAACAACGACTGGGAATGGTGGACCGACAACGGGGAAGAGATGAACGAGCGCTTCAGTACCTGGCTGGCGAGGTGAGGACAGACGGACATGAGCGAAGCACCTGAGAAGCCCGGACGAATCAGGTCCGGTCCCAGGCTGCGGGCCGCGCTCCTCGTGCTGCCCCTGCTGGCGTTTATCGGCGTAACCTTCCTGGCGCCGCTCGCCAACATGCTCGTCCGCAGCGTCTACGACCCTGTTGTGTCCGATGCGCTTCCAGGGACGCTCGAGAAACTACGCAACTGGGACGCTCAGGCACTCCCTGACGAGACCGTGTACGAAACGCTGGCCGGGGAACTCCTGAAAGCCCGCGAGGACCGAACGCTCGGCCAGGTCGCCACCCGGATCAACCGGGTTCAGTCCGGACTGCGAAGCGTGCTCACGCGCAGCGCCAGGAGGCTGCGGAACGTCGATGAGGGTCCGTGGCGGGAAGCCATGACCGGGATCCACGCGGCCTGGGGAGAGACCGGAACCTGGCGCGCGCTGCGCGAGGCCGGTGCGCGGTATACTTCTCGCCACTACCTGAACGCCGTCGATCTGCAACGCGATTCCGACGGCTCCATCGTCCCCCAGCCGGAAGACCGGCGGATCTACCTCACCCTGTTCTGGCGGACCCTGCTCGTGAGCCTGGGAGTGACCGCCCTCTGCCTGCTCATCGGCTACCCCGTCGCGCGTCTGATCGCCCACGCCCCGCCCAGGCGCGCCTATCTGCTCCTCATCCTGGTCCTCGTGCCGTTCTGGACTTCGCTGCTCGTACGCACGACATCTTGGATCGTGCTCCTGCAGAACCAGGGCGTCCTCAACGACATGCTCGTCTACGTCGGGCTCGTCGGCGACGACGGCCGGATCGCCATGATCTACAACATGACCGGCACCTTCGTGGCCATGACCCACGTGCTGCTGCCTTTCATGGTGCTGCCGCTCTACTCGGTCATGAGCGCCATTCCGCGGGTGCAGACGAGTGCGGCGGAATCGTTGGGCGCGTCTCCGTGGCAGTCGTTCTGGCGGGTGTACTGGCCCCAGACGCTGCCCGGCGTGGGCGCCGGTTCCCTGCTCGTTTTCATCCTGGCCATCGGATACTACATCACGCCGGCCCTGGTGGGCGGCAGCACGGGGCAGCTCATCTCCAACATGATCGCCTTCCACATGCAGTCGTCGCTGAACTGGAGTCTCGCGGCGGCGCTGGGAGGCATCCTGCTGGTGTGCGTGGCGGGGTTGTACGTGCTCTATGACCGGCTCGTGGGCATCGAGCGGATGAGGCTGGGCTGATGACGATGACCGCTGAACAGGGATTCTGGCGCGCCGCGTACCTGGGATTCTGCGCGCTCGTATTCGCCTTCCTGCTCGCGCCGATCCTGGTGATCGTGCCGCTGAGCTTTAACGCCGAACCCTATTTCACCTTCACCGAGGGCATGCTCCGCCTGGACGCCGACGCCTGGTCGCTCAGGTGGTACCGGCAGATCGTGGAGGACGAGGAGTGGTCGCGGGCGCTGGCCAACAGCCTGGTCATCGGGGTCTCCGCCACGGTCCTTGCGACCGTGCTGGGCACGCTCGCAGCCCTGGGCCTGGCGAACACGGCCATGCCGGCGCGCCGTTTCGTCACGGGGCTCCTGATTTCACCCATGGTCACGCCCGTGATCATTTCGGCCGCGGGAATGTTTTTCTTCTACTCGAACCTGGGTCTTGCCCAGACCCACCTCGGACTGATCCTCGCCCACGCCGCCCTCGGAACGCCCTTCGTCGTGATCACGGTAACGGCCACGCTGGCCGGGTACGACACGAACCTGTCGCGGGCAGCCGCCAGCCTCGGTGCGGGCCCCTTGAGGATCTTCCGGCGCGTCCAACTGCCCCTGATCGCGCCAGGGGTCGTCTCCGGTGCGATCTTCGCTTTCGCCGCGTCCTTCGACGAGGTCGTCGTGGTGCTCTTCATGGGCGGGATCGAGCAGCGGACCATACCGCGCCAGATGTGGTCGGGCATCCGCGAGGAGATCAGCCCCGCCATCCTGGCCGTGGCCGTCTTCCTCATCGTATTCGCGGTGCTGTTCCTGTTGACCGTGGAGTGGCTCAGGAGGCGGAACGCGAGGTAGGAGAGCCGTGGGGGCGAACCTGGACGCACGGGTGAACCTGGACGCACGGGCGAACCGGGACGCGCGACAGGGCGATCAGTCCGATTCCGCGCCGTTCATGTACTCGTTCATCAGCGAATGGAAGTGGTGCACGCCGTTCTCCCGCTTGACGGAGAACCGGCCCTGGTTGTAGGAAGCGGACTGCAGCCCGCGCTGGACATGCTCGCAGATGAAGATGTCCTCTTCCTGGATCTCGTCCCCGAAGTCCACCAGGTTTTCCACGTCCTGTTCCATGTCGGGCGACAGGTACCATTCGAAGATGGTCAGGCATCGGTCGTGGCCCATGGGCACCACCAGGTTGGTCTGCATCTGGCCCAGGTAGATGTTGAGCATGAGCGTGGGAAAGACCCAGTAGTACTGCGTGTCGCCCTGGTCCTGCTCTGTCGGCAGGTAGCGTCGCGGCCCCTTGTACCCCTTCTTCTCCGGGCCGAAGATCGGGGCGTGCTGGATAGAGTAGTAGCGGAAGGGCTCCACCCGGTAGGCGTCGTAGTCGATCTCGCGGTACAACCCCGGATGCACGACCGGCAGGTGATAACCTTCCAGGTAGTTGTCCACGTACACCTTCCAGTTGCAGTCCATCTCGTAGTCGCGGCGTTTGGCCCACTTCATCTCGCCGATGTTGTGGGCGGCGGCGCGTTTTTCGATGTCGCCCAGAAAGGCCTCCAGGGGCGGCGCCGTCTCGTCCAGGTTGACGAACAGCAGAGGTCCCCACTGGCTCACGCGCACCGGTTTCAGCGCCATGGCGCAGCGGTCGAGGGCCTGCACGTCTTCGAATTCGGGTGCGTGGCGCAGCGATCCGTCCAGGTTGTAGGTCCACCCGTGGTAATAGCAGACGAAGGTCCGCCGGTTGCCCTGCTCGAGGGCCACGGGCCCGGCGCGGTGCTTGCACACGTTGAAGAACGCGCGGACCACGTCGTCGGCACCGCGGGCGATGACCACCGGCTCCCCCGCCACGTCTACCGTGAAGTAGTCTCCGACGCGGGCCACCTGGTCCGCCCGTCCCACGAGCTGCCACGTCCTGCGGAATATGTCCCTGTATTCCCGCTGCAGGAACGCCGGATCGGTGTACCAGGAAGACGGAATCGTCCAGGCGGTCTCGATGTTCTGATCGAATGGATGATCGTTCATGCGATCGAATCTCCTTGCTTTCACCGTCCTGGTCTGCCGCTCAGGTTCAGCAGCCGGTCCACATGCGAAATATCGGCTATTTCGGGAAGCCGCGCCATCTTTTTGCTAAAGCCCTTCCGAGTCCAGAACCTCGGCCGTCGCGAGTCCCTTTTCGGCCAACTGCGCCTCGATCCCGGCGCGGTCTCCCACGAGCAGATAGCCCGCGCGCGACTGTTTGAGGTACTGGCGGGCGGCGTTTCTCACGTCATCCAGCGTGACGGACTCGAGGTTCCCCATCGCATCCTGTATGTCCGTCATGGGCCTTCCCGAGCTCCAGAGTCCGCCGATACTGCCCGCGATGCGCCGCAGGGATTCGAACTGCTGGGCGTATCCCCGGATCCGGCCCGTCCGCGCCTCCTCCAGTTCTTCGCCGCCTACCGGCCGTTCGCCGGCCAGCCCCCGCATTTCCGACATCAGCTCCTGCACGACCTCGCCGGTCTTATCGGCCTGGATCGACGTCTGAACTTTCCAGTAGCCGGCCACGCCGAGCAGGCCCAGCATAGTCGATACCCCGTATGTGTAGCCTTTTTCTTCCCGGAGGTTCAGGTTCAGGCGGGACTGGAAACCGCCGCCCCAGACCGCGTCCACGAGTCGAAGGGCGTAATAGTCGGGTGTGTCGCGCCCCGGCGCCTCGCTGAACTGGCAGACCACCGTTTGTGGGGCACCGGGACGATCGACGAGCCAGGTCCGGTTCATCTTGCGCTCCGGCGAAGGATCCGGCACCGTTGCGGCCGGCCTGACGTCACCCTTCCAGGACCCGAACCGGTTCTCCGCCAGTTTCATCGCCTGGTCGCGGGTGATGTCGCCTGCGAACACCAGGGCGGACTGGTCCGGCCGCCAGTTATCTTCGTAGGCCCGGGCGAGATCGTATCTCGTCACGTCGGCCACCGTGGACGCGTACCCCTGTACGGGACGCCCGTAAGGATGATCGCCGCCGAAGACCAGTCTGGGGCATAGCCGCTGGGCCAGCGCCTGCGGGTGGGAGGCCTGCTGCGCCAGGTAGTCCAGGTGCCGATGCCGCTCGCGCTCCAGTTCCTCCTCGGGAAACTGGGGGTTGCGCACGACCTCCGCGAAGAGGGTCATGGCCGCGGCCAGGTTTCCCGTAAGCACATCCAACCCCAGGCGGGCGGATTCGAGATACATGGATTTTCGTATTACCGTACCCAGCCGGCTCAGCGTTTCGTCAATCGCCAGCGCACCGTAACCCCGCGTGCCCTTGTCCATGGTCTGCAGCATGAGCTGCGCCACGCCGCACCGCTCCGGCGTATCGTTTACGCTGCCCGATTTCACGGCCAGCGACACGGCCACCTTGGGGAGATCGTGGTGTTCGACGACCAGGACCTCGAGTCCGTTGTCGAGCCGTTCCTCGTGAACCACGGGCGTCTGGAAGGGCGTATCCTTGCCTAACGCGGGCACACGCGACCGATCCAGTGTCTCGGCGGCCTCCGCTGGCGCACTCTGATCGGCCCCCTGCGGCAGCGTGTCGGGGTAATACCGGAGCAGCAGGCCGTGCCGGGAGACCAGCCACCGCTGGACCGTCTGCGCGATTACCGAACCATTCAGCTCGAGGAACCGGTCGTGTTCGACGTGGAAGTACCCCGGGTCGTTCCGGTAGGTGTTCGACTCGTTCAGCCGGTCCGCCTTGCCGCCGAAACCTCCGATGCGCTCGAGGCTCGAGACGTACTGGTACTCCCAAACGGTCCGGGCGCGCTCCACCTCGTCCCGGGTCGGTCCGCTGGCCGCCAGCCGCGCGATTTCCCTCGTGACCAGGTCCTCGACCTCCAGGACGTCGCCGCCGGGGCGGACGGTGGCGACGACCCCGAACAACCCGGCGATTTCCTGCGCGTAGTTGAAAGTGCTGACCTCGGTGCACAGCCTCCGGTCGTATACCAGGAGTTTCTCAAGCCGGGAAGACAGGCCGTCTCCAAGTACGGCCGCGGCCGCGTCCAGTGCGATCTCGTCCGTTTCGAACCTTGCCGGCGCCGGCCAGACCATGTGGACCCGGGCCTGGGGGACGCGGTCGGTGACCTCCACGATCTTGCTTTCGGGCAGGGAAGGCACCCAGCGCCGCTGCCGGTCAATCAGGGGACCGGGTTCCAGTCCGCCGTAGTAATGGGCCACGCGGTCCCGGGCATGGTCTTCGTCGAAATCTCCGGCAATGACCAGCGAAAGGTTGCTGGGCGTGTAGTAGGTCCGGAAAAACTCGGCCACTTCGTCCACCGTGGCGGCTTCCAGGTCTTCGTGCCTTCCGATGACGGGCCAGGAATAGGGATGGCCGGTGGGATAGAGGTGCTCGTTGACCAGTTCGAACCAGCGGCCGTAGGGCTGGTTCTCCGTGGTCTGGCGGCGTTCGTTCCGGACGACCTCGCGCTGGTTCTCGAAGTTCTCCTTCGTGAGCGCGTCGGCCAGCGTGGCGATCCGGTCCGATTCCAGCCACAGCACGTACTCCAGGTTGCCCGAGGGCACGGTGGCGAAGTAGTTGGTGCGATCGTAACTCGTCGTACCGTTGACGCCGCCTTCCCGCAGGTTGCCGCCCGCCTGTTCGATGTACTTGAAGTATCCCCCGGGCGCGTTTTCCGACCCCTCGAACATCAGGTGCTCGAAGAGATGAGCGAACCCCGTGCGGCCGGGGCGCTCCACCTTGGACCCCACGTGGAACCAGTGATTTACATGTACCACGGGCAACTTGCGGTCGATGTGCAGGATAACCTGCAATCCATTCGCAAGGGTATACTTCTCAAAAGATACCCGCGGCAGGGACTTCTCCGCCATGGCTCATCCCGGTTACAGTTACTGGCGGCACAGGCTGGGGAGTACAGATATGCGGCTATGCGGCGCCAGGATGAATGTGCTTCCAAACGGCGGTGGCCGGGCAGGCCCGTTACACCGGATCCACTACACCGGCTCTACCTTGCCCGACTTCGCGGAACGGTACGCGGCGTCCAGGATCATGACGGAACGCATGGCCGCGGTGCCGGGCGTGAAGTTCTCCACGTCGCGGCCGAGGATCAGGTCGGCGAAGTTCTCCGGAGGCCCTTCGCAGCTGTAGGCGCCGGCGTCGGGGGCCACGTCGTGGACCTGGTCCCGTCCGTCGTGCCGATGGACCGCGAGGCGCGCCCGCTCGACATCAAGGAGGAGCATGCCCTCGGAACCGAAGATCCGGATGTCGAGCTGGAACATCTGTCCTTCGGGGATGTCCCCCGACCCGGAGAGCGCGCCGATCACGCCGTCCTCGAAGCGGACGGTCACGGCGTCGTACATCTCCACCCGGGACCCGGCTTCCGCCATCATGGCGAAGACCTCGCCGGGGACGAGTCCCGTGAGCCAGGACAGCAGGCCCAGGCTGTGGGACATCTGCGCATGGCCGTAGCCGCCGTCGGCCACCACGGGATCGGCCCAGGTGGCCGGATCGGGCGCGAAGAGACCGCCGCCGTTGGCCTCGTGGTCGAAGTCCAGGCCCTGGAGCAGGCCCCGTATGGGAGAAGCCATGTGGCAGAGCACGGACTCGATCTTTCCCACGACTCCGGCGTCGAGCTGCCGCTTGGCCGCCTGGATGTACGGCTTGTGGTGCCACCCGTAGGGGACGAGCAGGTGAAGACCCTTCTCGTCCGCCAGCCGGACAAGTTCTCTGGCGTCGGCGCTCTTCGTGCACATGGGCTTTTCGACCATGACGTGCAACCCGCGTTCCAGGGCCGCGCTCGCGTGCTCGAAGTGCAGCGTATGAGGACTGGACACCACCACGCCGTCCAGCTCGACTTCGTCCAGCATCCGGCGGTAGTCTTCCGTCCCGTACGGCACGCCGAAAGCCTCCTGCACCTGGCGCAGTTCGGCCGCCCCGAGCCGGCAGACGGCCGACAGTTCCACGTCCCCCGCCTCGTCGGCCCGCTTCCGCAGCACCGGCAGGTGGTTGGCCGTCGCCCACCACCCGGTGCCGATGAATCCTATGTGCGCTTTATCCATACTCGATTCCTCGTTGTTTACAGTCCTCGTCTTTTCAGTCATCGACTTGTCTGCCCGTGCCGTTGCTATGAACGCGTGCACTTGAACTAAACCGAACGCGTGCCCCGGAATACGCCGCCCGTCGTGGCGTCCACGATCCAGACCTCATTCTGCCAGAGGGTAAACCCATGGGGTTCCGGACCCTCCACGTCCAACCGGTCCAGTTGCTTTCCCGTATCGGGATCGTACAGGAAAATCGCCCGGTGATTGGTTTCCACGCACCAGAGCTTTCCGTTTTCCCACGCAATGCCGTGGGGCCGGTCTCCCGGGGCCGGGAAGGACTGCAGCACGGTCCATTCTTCGGGATCCATCCGGTAGATAGTGGCGTCGGGAGGCGATGACATCCACAGTTCCCCGTCCCGCCATTCCAGCCCGTGGGCCCCGGTTTTCTTCGCGCCCGGCGTGGCGTAACGTTTCAGCGTATTTCCCGACGCGGGATCGATCTTCAGGGTCTCGCAACTGTAGGTGGAAGATACCCAGAGATGGGTGCCGCTGTGGGTGATCCCGCTGCCCCGGTCGGAGTCGCTGTCGAAGATGCGCAACGTCGCGCCGTCGCGGTAGTCGTGACAGCTGATCCGGTTGTCGCCCTGGTCCAGTATCCAGAGCCCCTCGGTGGTGGCCTGCAGCCCGTTGGGGTGGGGGCCGGGCGCATCAAAGACGTGGCTGAGCGACAGTTTCATTCAACAGCCTTTCCGCGATCAGGTACCGGGGGCCGGACAACACTCCAAAAATGCAACCGGTCCCCGTGCACTGTCAAGACACAAAGGCGGGCGTTCATATGGTAATCCCGAATGGCGATCGGGGACCGGGTCCAGGCCGGGCGCGTCGACCCGGGCCGGAACGAAAAGTGTTGACGTCCTGGTGATATATCTATATTTTTAGAAATATGGAAATGATCAACACCATATTTGCCGCCGCGGACCTCGAAGCCGAAGAGAAACACGCGTCGGCCTTCAAGGCGCTGAGCCACAAGACGCGCCTGGCCATCTTCTATCACCTCGTCAGGAAAGGCGAAGCGGGGGATACCGTCGGGAACCTGCAGGAGGCCGTCGCCATTCCGTGGGCGACCCTGTCCCATCACCTGGACGTCCTGCACCGGGCGGATCTTCTGGAGTCCCGGCGCGAAGAGCGGTATATCTTTTACCGCGTGCGGCCCGAAAAGGTAAGTGACTTGGTACGTCTGCTTACCGCATGTTGTTAACTGTCCCAACGGAGATACCGGAGGAAATCCATGTCAGACTATCCCAAGATCCACCTGTCGTTTCCCGTCCGTGACCTGGACCGGAGTGTCGCATTTTACAAGAAGTTCTTCGGCGAGGATCCCGTGAAGACCCAGCCCGGTTACGTCAAGTTCCTGCCTTCCATCGCACCCTTGAACCTGGCCCTGTATTCGGATGGGAAGGCCGTGGGCGATACGGCAAATCATTTCGGCATCGAAGTTCAGGATCACGAAACGGTCCTGCGACATCTGCTGCGGATCAGGACATCCGGACTGGAAACCCGGGAAGAGATGGACTGCGACTGCTGTTACGCCAACCAGGACAAGTTCTGGGTGGAGGATCCGGATGGCCGTGAATGGGAGATCTACGTGCTGAACCGGGACCTGGATGAATCCGGCGGGCGGGATGAAGAAGCCTGTTGCGCGGAACCGGAAGCCAGTGACGATGCCGGCCGGGCGTGTTCGACCGAAGTACCGGCCTGCTGCGGATAGCGTACCGCGCCGGTTACGTATTGTTGCCGAACAGGAGCAGATCATGAAAACAGACACGCTGCTGGTCCACGCCGGAGGAGGATTGGAACCCGACTCGGGCGCCATTTCGCCTTCCATTCACCTCTCGACAACGTTTGAGCACACGCCGGACGGGGAGGCGACGCACGACCACGTCTACATCCGGATGGGCAATCCGACCCAGGACCGGCTGGAAGAGGCCCTGTCGGCCATCGAGGACGGCGCGAAGTCCCTCGTCTACGCGTCGGGCATGGCGGCGGTAACGGGCTGTGTGCAGACGCTCGCCCCCGGTGCCCACCTGCTGATGCACAGGGACGTGTACAGCGTTACCCGCGCGATCGGACGGGAACTCCTGCCGAACTGGAACATCGAGGTGACCGACGTGGACATGTCCGACCTCGAAGCGGTCGGACGCGCCATGCGGCCCGATACGGCACTGCTCTGGGCGGAGACCCCGTCGAATCCCGCCATGGACGTCATCGACATCGGCGCGGTGGCCGGTATCGCACACGACGCCGGCGCCTTGCTGGCCGTCGACAACACCTTCGCCACGCCGGTAGTACAGCGTCCCATTCAGCACGGCGCCGATATCGTCATGCATTCCATGACCAAGTACCTGGGCGGCCACAGCGACGTGCAGGGCGGAGTGCTGGTGTTTCGGGAAGACGGAGACGGGGTCGAACGCGCCCGGCGCGTGCGGACGATCACCGGCGGAGTGCTTTCGCCCTTCAACGCCTGGCTGGTCCTGCGCGGACTGCGCTCATTGGGCTGCCGCATGGCGCGTCATGTCGCCAACGCAGAGGCCATCGCCTCGGCGCTGGCCGGTCATCCCGGGATCGAGGGCGTCGATTATCCCGGCCTGCCCGATCACCCGGGACACGCCGTCGCGACACGACAGATGGATGGATACGGCGGCATGCTTTCCCTGCGGGTCAAGGGCACGCGGGAGGACGCGCTGCGGGTTGCAAGCCGGGTCCGGCTGATTCGAAATGCCACGAGCCTGGGCGGGGTCGAAAGCCTGATCGAGCACCGGCAGTCCATCGAGGGGCCCGGAACGGTAACCGCGCCCAACCTCCTCCGCCTTTCCACCGGACTGGAAGCGGCCGAGGACCTGATCGGCGACCTGATCCAGGCGCTGGAATAAGGCTGACGGTCCACACTGATTGGGGTCGGACAGGTGGGGTATGGGGCTGCCGGTTCCGCCGGAATGAAGTCGTCGGTACCGCGCGGGGCTTACTCGTCGGGCGAGCAGGTTCCGCAGGGCGCGTATTCTTCCACCGCTTTATCGACGGCGATGGCCTTGGCGTTGCCGTTCAGGAAACGGCAGTCGGACCGGTGGTACTTCGTACCGCCGTCTGTGACGTAGACGATGGGCACATCGGCGTCCCGTTCGGGCTTCGAGGGCCAGAACCTGTTATTGACGGTCAGTTCGATGCCCTTGTCGAGCAGGTCGTCCACGACCGCACGGATCAATCTGCGTTTATGCCAGGTGAGGGCGGTGAGCGCTGCCGTGGCGGCCACGGCAAAGATCAGTCTCAGCATGGTATTCTTCTTCCTCGGTATCGGTGCACTCAGCGAACGACGATATCAACGCCTTGCGTCAGGGAAGCATCGGACATGCATCACGTAACGCCGCGTTGCCAGCAAGGATGTCAATATAACACACAAGCCCTCTGGAGACAAGCAGGGAATGCGACCCGAGGGGCCGGCCTCGACTTCTCCCGAGTCTTGACATGCCAATGCCCGTCCCCTATTATAAGTCGTTCTGATACGCCCGTATCAGGGCATGACTTACAGGTATTTTCGCGGTAGAATTCAAGACTTTCGGGAGCAATCATGTCAAAAATCAGACTGGGACTGGTCGGCTGCGGCGGCATGGGGCACCGGCACCTTTACGGCCTGGCGGAACTGCACCGCGCCGGGCTCTGCCGGTTCGAGCCCGTGGTGGCCTGCGACCCCCGCAGGGAGAACGCCGAATCCTTGGCCGGACACGTTGAAGACCATTTCGGCATCCGTCCTGCGGTGGTCGCGAGCCTCGACGAGGTGGACGCCGGCGACCTGCAGGCCGTCGACATCTGCACCGACCCGCGCTTCCATCACACGGTGTGCGCCGATGCGGCGTCCAGGGGATGGGACGTGATGACGGAGAAGCCCATGGGACTCACCGTGCGCGCCTGCCGCCTGATGCGCGAAGCTACGGACGGCGCCGGGCGGATCCTGTCGGTGGCCGAGAACTATCGCCGGGATCCGGTGAACCGGCTCGCCAAGGCCCTGCTGGACGCCGGCGTGATCGGAACGCCCCGCTACATGGTCCACAACACGGCCGGCGGCAGCAACAAGATGATGATCACCGTGTGGCGGCATCTGAAGAACGTCAGCGGCCTGCTCCTCGACGTGGGCGTTCACTTCGCCGACATCCTGGAGTACTTCATGGGGCCGGTGTCGGACATTTACGCCCAGACGCGGCTCCATGAGCAGATCCGCTACAACGACATGGCGGGCAAAGATCCCGCGACGGCTTCCCGCAACTCGCCGGCAGGCGTCTACGAGCACTGGCAGGCGGAGATGCCCGCGGAATTCGAGGTGACTGCCGAAGACGCGGCCTATGCCACACTGACCTTCCAGAGCGGTGCGGTCTGCCAGTACCTCGAAGAGCACGCGACCTTCGGCAAGGGATTTTGGCACAGGGGCATCTACGGTTCGGCGGGAGCGATGGAATTGCCCGGGGACCGGTCCGGCCAGGCGTTTTCCATTGCCCTGGAAGGCAAAACCATCGAGGGAGACGCCCTCCTGGACCTCGTGCCGGACTTTGCCCTGGACGAGGCGACCGCCGCGCTGTTCGGAGGCGACCGCCTGTGGAAATACAGTTTTCCCTTCCCGGAAACGGACCGAAAGATCATCGCCATCGAGTACGCCGATTTCGCGGAGGCCATCGATGAAGGCCGCCAGCCCGAGGTCGACGGCTACATGGGCATGCGTTCGGTCGCGGTCTCCTACGGCATCATGGAATCGGGGCAGGCGGGCAGGGCCGTCACCATGGACGAAATGATGGCGGACGAATTAGGCGACTACCAGCGGGAAATCAACGACAGTCTGGGGATCTGAGGCGGAAGTTCATGAAACTCGGCTATTCCACCTGGGGCATGCCGACAGTCGAGATGGACGAAGCGGTGCCCCACCTGGCGTTCCTGGGTTACGACGGCATCGAAATCACCGTCATCCCGGGCTATGTGACGGAACTGGGCACGCTCGACGCCGAGGAACGCCGCCGGATCCGCGGCCTCTTCGCGCAGCACGGCGTGGAGATGCCCGCCATTGCCGGGCATACCAGCCTCCTTGAACCCGACGTGCGGCTGCACGCCGCCAACATGAAACGGCTCAAGGATACCGTGGAACTCTGCGCGGATCTGACTATGGACCATCTCGTGCCCTGCCTGGACACCACGCCCGGCGGCCGGCCGGAGGATTGGACCGGCGCGCGGGACCGGCTGCTGAACGAGACGGGCGATCTCGTGGACCATGGCGCCCGCCACGGCGTGGTCATCGCCATGGAGCCCCACATTGGCTGCTGCCTGTGCGACGTGGAGCGGACCCTGTGGCTGCTCGAACAGATCGATTCCGAGTACCTGAAGCTCAATTACGACATCAGCCACTTCGACGTGGCGGGCGTGCCCACGGCGGAAAGCGTGGCGGCCCTGGCGCCCCACACCGTGCACACCCACGTGAAGGACCAGCGGGGCCGTGCCCCCGACTTCGAGTTCCTTATTCCCGGTGAGGGCGATTTCGACTACGTGGAGTACCTGGACGCCATGAAGGCGGCGGGATACGACGACTACATCACCGTGGAAGTAAGCATGATGGTGCAGCAGCGGGAGGATTACGATCCACTCGACGCGGCAGGACTGGCCTACCGAACCCTGGAGACGGCTTTCGAGGCATCGGAGGCGGAAAGGATTTAGTACGGCCGCGACGTCCGGCAAAGTATATTGATGATATGAGTAGTATAGCGAGGTTTAATAGCGATCACCGCTCGAGGTGATCGTGAGCGCCACCATAAATCGAGGAGGCATCATACCATGTACGATCCTGTTCTCGTTGAACCCATGCGCCGGGAACTGACGGACCTGGGCGTGGAGGAGTTGAAGACCGCCGACGAGGTGGACGCGCTGCTGGAGGAGCACGAAGGTACAGCGCTGGTCGTGGTCAATTCCGTCTGCGGCTGCGCGGCGGCCAATGCCCGGCCGGGCGTCGCCATGGCGCTGCAAAACAGGAAAAAGCCGGATCGGGTCACCACGGTTTTCGCCGGCATGGACCTGGAAGCCACGAGCAAGGCGCGGGATTACTTCAAGGGGTATTTCCCGTCGTCTCCGCAGATTGCGCTGATGAAGGACGGCCAGGTGGCGTTCATGCTGGAGCGCCATGATATCGAGGGGCGCACGGCACTGGATGTGGCCCAGCGCCTGATGATGGCCTTCAACGAACACTGCTGAAAACCGGCCGGACCTAATCCTTCTCGTACTCCGCCGTGCAGACCGTGTGGATGCCGCCGCGGATCCGGTAATCGGTGCTGACCGTCATGCGGACCGGCCGTACGGCGGTGACGAGGTCGTCGAGGATACGGCGCGTGACGTGCTCCTGCACCATGCCGACGTTCCGGTACGATAGCAGGTAGTACTTGTAGGACCGCAGTTCCAGGACCTTCTCGTCCGGCACGTAGGAAACGATTACCTCACCGAAATCGGGCAGTCCCGTCCAGGGACAGACCGCCGTAAACTCGTCCGTATCGATATCCACGTCGAGGGGATCGCCCTTGGACTCGTAGGGGAAGGTCTCCAGGACTTCAGGCCTGATGGCCTCGGGTCCGTCGAAGTCGAACTGCTTCTGTCGGGGTTCGATGTTCATCGGTTCCTTTTCCTCAAACTCTTCTTCCCTCACACTCTTCCCGTGATATCCGGCGCATCGGGGTCCACGCTGCCGCCCTCCGGCTGGGAGGCGAGCGGCCGGCAGGGCATTTCAGTATAGGAGTTATACGCGACGTCGAGCCACGGGGTTTCGATCCGGCGGTGACCCTCGTACCGGCTGTTCATCACGGCGTCGACGATGCCGGTGACCAGGAGCGTCCGGTCGGGCGGATACGGCGCGGCACCGGACAGGAAGAACCGCTGGATATTGGCGCACAGGTAGCCGAAGTGGGCGTGGTTGCCCTGGCGGACCAGGTTGAAACAGGTGCCGTGCGCTTGGCCGTCGACCCGGGCGGCGTAGGCCCAGGTTTCGATGAAGCCGCCGAGCATTAGGACGGTCGTCCGCAGCCCGTCACGGTGTTCCACCAGGAAGGCCGCCGGTTCCGTCGCGTGTTCCCGCGCCGATCCGTCGGGCTTGCCGGGTATGGTGTCGAGGGCCGCATCCATCAGATCCCGCGACCAGAGACCTTCGTCGCAGGCCCGCCACATTTCATCGCCTTCCAGGCACTGCACCGAAGCCACGCCCGTCTCACCCCCGCGGCGCCGCTCGATCATGCACTGCAACGCTTCGAGGGTGTGGTAGCCATAGGATTCGATCCCGCCGAACCCCACGGTGAGCGCCTCCTCGACGTTGGTCTCCAGGTCGTACTCGATCCACGGATCCCGCCAGGCCAGCGGCAGGGAGGAGCCGGCCATCAGGGGGATTTCCAGGTCTTTCGCCCGGTTCCACATCCACAGGGCGTCCCGGTAGTCATAGGCTAAATGCTTGTCGCTGAAGACGGGCACCGAGCGTCCGCTTTCGGCGAAAACGCCGGCGATCTGCTCGAAGAAGTACCGCCGCGGGTACATGTGACGGCCCCGTTCGTTCCATGGGTAGTCGCCGTGCTCGCCGATGAGCAGCACCGCGTCCACCCCCAGGCTGTCGCCGCCCGCGTGCAGCGCACGGCGGATGCTCGGGTAAACGGGCACGCCGAACTTCTCGGCCAGTTGCAGGCCGATGTCGTTCTCGAGGACATGGTCGATGTAGAGGGACACGACGTCCACTTCGGGAGCGAAGTATCCCTCGTCGATCGACCAGCCCTTCAGGAACTTGGAGACGATGACATCCGCGTGGGCGCCGGGGAAGTAAATCGTGCAGACGGCGGCGACGCGAAGGCGCTTGGCCATGATACCCTGTTCTCCGTCAGCTGCCGAGAACAGGCTCTTCGACCGGTACTTCCGCGGGAGTCTCCGCGGGCGCTTCCGCGGGCCGGGCCGTCTTCTGGCCGTACTCCTCGATGAACTCCTCCACCAGCCGGCGGCACACGTCGTCGGCATACTGCTCAGGCGGGGACTTCATGAAGTAGGAAGATGGACCGAGCTGGGGACCGCTGAGACCGTTGTCCAGGGCCAGCTTGCAGCACCGCACCGCGTCTATGACCACACCGGCCGAGTTGGGCGAATCCCAGACCTCCAGCTTGAGTTCGAGGTTCAGCGGCACGCCGCCGAAGGTCTCGCCTTCCATACGGATATGGCACCACTTGCGGTCCTCGAGCCACGGCACGTGATCGCTGGGACCGACGTGGATGTTGTCGTCGCCCATGTCGTAGCTGAGCTGGGACGTCACCGCGTTGGTCTTGCTGATCTTCTTGGACTCGAGCCGCGAGCGCTCCAGCATGTTGTAGAAGTCGGTGTTACCGCCGAAGTTGAGCTGGTAGGAGCGCAGGACCTTGACGCCCCGGTCCGCGAACAGTCGCGTCAGCACGCGGTGGGTAATGGTGGCGCCCACCTGGGACTTGATGTCGTCGCCGATGATGGGCAGGCCGTGCTTGCGGAACCGCTCCGGCCAGTGGCCCGTGCTCGCGATGAAGACCGGGACGCAGTTCACGAACCCGCAGCCGGCCTGCAGGATCTGCTCCACGTACCACTTCGTGGCTTCCTCGCTGCCCACGGGCAGGTAGCTCACCACCACGTCCGTCTTCGTTTCCTTGAGCACCTCGACCACGTCGACGGTGTCGCCCGCGTCCTTCTCGATGACTTCGCTGAGGTACTTGCCGAGTCCGTCGTGGGTCATACCACGCTGCACCGGCACACCCAGGTTCGTCACGTCGGCGAATTTCACCGTGTTGTTGGGATGGGCGAAAATGGCCTCGCTGAGGTCCTTGCCCACCTTGTCCGCGCCCACGTCGAAGGCGGCCGAGAACTCCACGTCGCTGATGTGATAGCCACCGAGGTTGGCGTGCATCAGGCCGGGTATGAACTCGTCCTGCGCAGCGCCGCGGTAGTACTCCACGCCCTGCACCAGGGACGAGGCGCAGTTGCCCACGCCGACGATGGCCACTCTGACTTTGCTGCTCATGTTTTCCCCGCTTTCCTTCCGTCGCCGGGCCCGCGTCACGCGCTAAGCGTCACGTGTTCAACGTCACGCGCTAAGCGTCACGCGCTCCCGGAGTATTGAAGAATGAATGAAATGCTCAATGGGATCTCCGATACATCTAACGCAATAAGAAACCTCATTTTTCATATAACTCAAATAAATAATAGTTATATTATCTATAGGCGTTATCTATAGTTTGAGGCGCACAGTTGGAGGAGCACACACCATGAACCTGTACTACCTGCAGTACTTCCTGGCCGTCGCGCGGCGCGAGAGTTTCTCCCGGGCGGCCCGGGACATGCACGTGACGCAGCCCACGGTGAGCAACGGCGTGCGGGAACTGGAGGAGACGCTGGGCGTGAAGCTGTTCAACCGGGGAAGCCGCCACGTTTCACTGACCATGGAGGGCCGGGCGCTGGTCGACTACGCCGTGCGCATCCAGGACCTCGCCGAGGAGGCGGAAAACCGCCTGGCCAGTGGGGACGTGCTGCCCGGCGAGGGATTCGCCTTCGGCGCCACCGACGCCGCGGTGACCTACCTGCTCACGGACATCCTCAAGCGCTACGTGGAGCGGTATCCTGAACTGGAACTGTCCGTGCACGTCTCGCCCTCCCAGTACCTGGTGGAGGAACTCCTTGCCAACCGGTCGGAGTTCGCCCTGATCACCCTGCCTTACAGTCACCCCCGGATCGAGACCATGTCCATTTACCACGACGCCATGCCGCTCGTGGTCGGTGGCGGGCATCCCTTCGCCGGCCGGACGTCGGTCGCGCTGACGGAGGTAGCGGAACAGCCTCTGATCCTCTTCCACGAGGATTCCGTGTCCCGCCGGATCGTGGACGAACGATTCACCGAGGTGGGCGTGTCGCCGCGCGTGGTCATGGAAATGCGCAGTCCGGAGGCCATGGGGAATCTGGTCGAGGCGGGGGTCGGGATTTCCTTTCTGCCTTCGTTGACAGTTCAGGAATCCATCGTGGCCGGCACGCTTCGCGAGGTAGTCGTCGAGGGCTTCGAATTCAGCCGTGATATCGGCGTTGCCTGGCGCCGCGGCCGGTACTTCAGCCCCGCGCTGGAAGTGCTGTTGGAGGATATCTTTGAAAGTTACGGCGAGGGTGAGGCCTGGGCGGAGCGACAGGTAAGGGATCAGTCGTAGGCGTTCAGTTCGGCGTCGATGCGGTCCCTGTGCCGGGAATCGGTGCTTGGACCGACGCCGCCTTCGGAGTCACCGCGGCTCAGTCGTCCGGTCCGCCACCGGCGCAGCGTGATGAAGATGACCCCGGCGCCGACGAGGAACATGAGCGGCGTAAAGAGATAGGCCATGCGGTTGAAACCGGCATTGGGGGGGGAGGAGAGGATGCGTTCCCCGTACATGGCCTTGTAATGATCGATGATCTCCTCCTGCGTCTGCCCGTTGGCGAGCATTTGCCGGAGATCTTCTTTCATCCTTTCCGCGGTACCCGAGTAATGCTGGCTGAGCGGCGCGCGCCAGCAGCAAGGCGCGATCAGTTGCTCCTCGACTATAGCGGCGATGCGTTCCCTGGCTTCGTCCACGACCGCGTCTGCCTGTGAAACGGCCGTGCCGGGGGTTGACAGAAACACAAGTACCGGAAGTATGAAGAAGAGTGCGGTACGTCGCATGGTTCCAGTCGGACGGGTTGTGGGTTGAGGCAGCAGTCCTATGCTATATTAATAATGTACGCCATTCGGCTCGGTTGTCAATTCGATTTTTAAAACCAGCTTACGGCATCAGCTCACGGAAGCCCGACCTGTTCTGGAAGCCGTTCTGTCCTGCTTCAACTCGTTGACATCCGCGCTGACTCCTTCGATTTTCGTGTCCATTCTTTCGATTTTAACGTCCATCCCTCGGATCCTGACGTCCAATCCCTCGATTTTGGCGTCCATCTCGTCCACCCGCCCATCCAGGGCCGCCATCCTTTCGTCCAATCTGCTTTGCTGAATTTCGACGGAGTTTAGTCGTTCCTCCACACGGTCAAACCGCCGGTCAACAGCATCGAATCGCGCGTCCACTGTTTTGAATTTCTCGTCAAACCGCCTGCCTACTTCATCAAACCGATCGTTCATAGTTGCAAATTGCGCGTCGAACCGATCACTCATGGCTGCAAATCGCGCGTCGAACCGATCACTCATGGCTGCAAATCGCGCGTCGAATCGCTCGTCTTTCGCTTCCAGTTTTTCGTCCATCCGGTCGAGTATCCTTTTTTCTACTTCTAGCATTTCGGCCCTCACATCCCGCCTGCTCCCCTTGGCCTCCCGCCAGAAGAAAATGAAGGCCGTCACCAGTACGGCTGGCTGGATCCAGATCGATAGGGTTTCCACTTCCATGCTCCTTTCAAATGAACCGATACTATCGGGTTTATATATGGTTTAGTGGAAATGACGGCCACGATTCTCGCTTTTTCTTTTATATTCTTGACGTTACCGGCGTGGCACTCCTATTCTGTGGCGCATTTATCGGAACCAAGGGACCGCCAGTCCAGACAGGCCAACGGAGTTTTTCAACATGCTTTCACGGGGTGATGTCAACCGATCGCTTCGATCCTTTATCGTCGTGAGAGGACTCTGGGGGGCCTGGGGTCAGATGGTCGGCACAAATACCGCCGTCTTTGCGGGGTTCGTGCTGTCCCTCGGCGCGGACGCGTCGGACATCGCCTTCTACTCCGCGATCGCCTCGATCCTCGCGCCGGTGCAGATCATTTCCTCCCTCTTCAGCAAGTCCATCGAGAACAAGAAGCGCTGGGTCGTCTGGAACGGCGTGCTGGAAGCGTTGTTCCGGGGGCTCATGATTACGATCCCCTTCCTATTCGTCGAATCGCTGCACCAGCGGATGCTGCTCATCTTCCTGGTCGCCGGGCTGACCGCGGGATACATCTACACGCCCTTCTACTCGAGTTGGGTCGCCGGCACCGTCCCGGAAAACATCCGCGCCCGATTCACGAGCCGGCAGACCATCGTCAACAGTCTCGTGGGCGCGGCGGTGGGCGTCATGACGGGCCGATTCGTGGACTGGTTTCCGGGTGACGAAAAGCTCATGGCCTTCGTGGTGGTCTTCATCGTGGGGACTCTCTGCGGCGCCGCCGGGCCGTTGTTTCTCAGGCGTACGCCCTACCCGTCCCGTGTCGACGAGACCGAGACCCGGAATCCCCTGCGCTACCTGCTGCAGCCTTTTCGCGATCAGAACTTCCGCCGGCTGGTCGTGTTCTACGCGTCCTGGCAGTTCGCCCTCGGACTCTCCGGCCCGCTCTTCAGCGTGTTCATGCTCGACCGGTTGGGGTTCGGCTATACCGCCATCTCCCTGCTGAGCGCGCTGGGTACGCTCGCCACCATCGCGGGGTACCGCGCCTGGAGCGTGATCATCGACCGCTTCGGCAGCAAGCCGGTCCTCCAGATCCTCATCATCCCCGGTGCGCTGAACGCCTTTCTGTGGGGGCTGTGCCAGCCCGGAAACCACGCCATGGTCGCCGCCGCCATGTTGCTCTCCGGCCTCATCATGGGGGGCATCAACCTGGGCGTCACGCCCCTGCAGTACGCGCTGCTTCCGAAGGAGAACCAGGACGAACGGGTCGCCTATATGGCCTCGTGGTCCACGTCGATCAACCTGCTCTACGCCATCGGACCGCTCCTGGGCGGGATCCTGGTGGCTTCGCTGGCAGGAGTCCGCTTCACCGTGGCCGGGTTCCTGATCCAGGACATCAATCTCCTGTTCTTCCTGAGCGGAATCATGCGATTCGTGCCGCTGTTCCTGCTCCGGCCGGTACGCGACGCCCGCTCCATCTCGTCCCAGCAGCTCCTTTCGAACATGTTCCGCGGCAACCTGCTGAGCTACACCTTCAACTACATCGTGTTCAACGTGGCCACGGCCGAAGACCGGCGCGCGCGGGCGGCCTATCGATTGGGCCGGTCCCGGAATCCTATGGCCATCGACCACCTCGTCCAGGCCCTGTCCGACGCCAGCTCCAAGGTACGCCGGCAGGCCGCGCGGGCGCTGGGTGAAACCGGATCGGAAGCGGCGGTCGACACCCTCATCAGGGAGCTCGAAAGTCCCTCCTCGGACATCCGCAGCGAAGCGGCCGAGGCCCTGGGCAGGCTGAAGCACGCCCGGGCGGTGGACGCCCTCCTGGAGGCCCTGGAAGACGAAGATCCCAGGGTGCGGATCAGCGCCATTTCCGGACTGGGACAGATGGAAGGCGACGACGTGCAGGAACTCTTGTTCTGGCACTTCTCGAACAACGCGGACCCGTTGACCTTCCCTACGCTCGTGGAAGCCCTGAGCCACCGCGAAGACTACCGCATCATCAAGCCGACCTTCGATCGGCTCGGATCCTTCACATCACCCGCGGTGAGGCTGCAGCTGCTCAACAATATCTGCCGGACGCTGGGCGCCGGAGACCGCTTCTACAAGCTGTTGTCCATGGAGGAAAACGAACGCTACGGCGAACTGGAGCGCATCATCAAGCGGACCGTTTCCCGGTTTGCCGACTCGAAGGCCGTTCCCGAGGACACCCGCCGGAGCGTGGAAAGCCTCTTCGCGCTGTTCATCCAGGCCTATGAACGCAACGACGTGCCGGCCATGATGGAACAGGCCCGGTTGCTCGCGGCGCTCATCCGCGACAGCCACCCCGTCGTGGAACAGAGTCCCCTTGACACCCTGTCGGTGTATCTCATAATCATGACCATGAACCACTTCATCGAAAGTGATGCCCACCAGGACCTGCCCGGCGCGCAGGAGATCTTCCTGGCGGTGTGCATGCGGCGGATCGCCACGTTGGTGGACTGATATGAGCAATAACGGTGAACAGTTCCACCTTGGCATCGCCGGGGCGTGCGGCCGGGGCATGAGCTTCCGCGCCGCCTGCGACGCCCTCCCGCGGGTCCGCGTCCACGCCGTGTGCGACATCGACGCCGGCGCGCTGCCCGCCACCGCGGAGTTGCTGGGCGCCTCGGAGCAGTACACCGACTACGATGAAATGCTCGAACGGTCCGACCTGGACGGGGTGATCATCGCCACGCCCATGCCGCTGCACGCGCCGCAGGCCATCGTCGCGCTGGACCGGGGGCTGCACGTCTTCAGCGAGGTCCCGGCGGCGGTTTCGGTGGAGGAATGCCGGGGAATCGTCCGGGCGGCAAGGGTCTCCGGACGCGTGTACATGATGGGCGAAAACTACACCTACATCCGGGAGAACGTACTGGTGAAGGCGCTCGTGAAGGCGGGGCATTTCGGCACGCCCTATTACGCCGAGGGGGAGTACCTCCACGAGCTCAAGGGATACGACGAGCATCGCCTGGCGGCCCGGGGACTGCCGCCCGAACAGGTCTGGCGCCGCCACTGGCAGTCCGGTATCGACGGCATCACCTACGGGACCCACAGCCTCGGACCCATCCTCCAGTGGTTCGACGACCGCGTGGCGTACGTGACCTGCCACGGCAGCGGCCACCACTACCTGGACGCGGAGGGCAAGCCCTACGCCCAGGACACGAGCGTCATGCTCTGCAAGATGGCGGGCGGCGGCCTGGCCAAAATCCGCATGGACCTCACCTCCGACCGGCCCCACGCCCTGACCAATTACCAGCTCCAGGGAACCGACGGCTGCTACGAATCGGCCCGCGGCCGGGGACAGCCGTACCGCGTCTGGCTCAAGTCCCGCTGCGCGGACGACAACACGTGGATGGACCTTCACGAACTGGAGGAAGAGTTCCTGCCGGAATGGATGCGGGCGGCGGCCGCGAAAGGCGCCGGGCACGGCGGGAGCGACTACCACGAACTGGTCGAATTCATCGAAGCCGCGGAAGGCCGGCGCACGCCGTCCATCGGCTTGCACGAGGCCATGGACATGACCCTGCCCGGTCTCGTCAGCCAGCAGTCCATCGCCGAGAACGGCCGTTCGCTGCCCGTCCCGGATTCGAGGGAGTGGTAGGGGGATCCTTAAGGGCGCTGGTCGCCGGCTGGCGGCCGCGGCGAAGTTCAGATTAGGCTATACTCTACCGTCCCGTCGGCTATACATTGACGATACACTAACCGGCTCAAATCTATCGAATAATCTGGAGTACGCCTCATGGCCCGTCCCGGCAGTCCGATCGAAGACATCGACACCCCGGCCCTGGTGATCGACCTGGACCTGATGGAAGGCAACATCGCCCGCATGGCGGCGTTCTTCGCCGACAAGGACGCCTACTTGCGGCCCCACACCAAGACGCACAAGACCCCGGTCCTGGCCCACCGGCAGATCGAGGCCGGCGCCCGGGGCGTCACCTGCGCCAAGCTGGGTGAAGCCGAGGTCATGGCGGCGGCGGGCATTCGCGACATCCTCGTGGCCAACCAGGTCGTCGGGCGGGTCAAGATCGACCGCCTCGTCGCCCTCGCGCGCCATTCGGACGTCATCGTAGCCTCGGACCACGAAGAAAACGTCCGGGAGATCTCCGACGCGGCGGTGGCCGCCGGCACCCGGGTGAACATGATCATCGAAGTCGACGTGGGCATGGAGCGCTGCGGCGTGCCGCCCGGCGAACCCGCCTGGCAACTCGCCCAGGCCATCGACCGGCATCCCGGCGTCGTCTTCCGCGGGGTGATGGGCTACGAGGGCCACATCATCGGCAACCCGAACGACGAGGAACGGTACGCCGGCTGCCGGACGTCCATGACCATGCTGACCCAGACGGCCGACTACATCCGCGAGCGGGGCCTGCCTGTGGACCTGGTCAGCGGCGGCGGCACGGGGACGTACAAGGTCACCGGGACGTTTCCGGGCGTGAACGAAGTGCAGGCGGGGTCCTACATCCTGATGGACGGCACCTACCAGAAACGCATCCCCGAGTTCGACTGCGCGCTCACCATCTACGCCACCATCGTCAGCCGGCCCGGCGGCGAACTCGCCGTCGCCGACGCGGGCCTGAAGACCATGACGAACGACATGGGCTTGCAGACCGTGCGCGGCGTGAAAGGCGCGTCCATCCTGCGCCAGTCCGAGGAACACGTCAAGATCGAGCTGCCCGGCCCGTCCTGCGCGCTCAGGCCGGGCGACAAGTTTCACATCGTCCCGAGCCACTGCTGCACGACCATCAACCTCCACGACCGGTTCTACGGCGTGCGCGCCGGCACCGTCGAATCCGTCTGGGACATCGCGGCGCGCGGGAAGCTACAATAGGAGCACCCATGGATCCCCGATACCTCGTAACCAACGTCGATGAGATTCCCAGTCCGTCCATGCTGGTCTACCGCGAGCGGCTCAAGGAGAACATCGACCGGACCCTGGAGATCGCGGGCGGCCCCGAACGCCTGCGTCCCCACATAAAGACCCACAAGATGCGCGCCGTCATCGAGATGCAGCGCGCGGCCGGGATCGACAAGTTCAAGTGCGCCACGATATACGAAGCGCGGATGCTGGCGGAGATGGGCGTGGAAGACGTCTTCATCGCCTACCAGTTGATCGGACCCAACATCGGGCGGCTGGTCGACCTCGCCGGCCGCTTTCCCGTGACGACCTTCCGCAGCATGGTGGACGACCGGGGCGCCGCCGAGGCACTGTCTGCGGCTGCCACCGAAGCCGGCGTGACCATCGACGTGCTGCTGGACTTCGACGTGGGGCAGCACCGCACCGGGATCGCGGCCGGTCCGGAAGCGCTCGAACTCTACGCGATGCTCGACCACCTGCCCGGTATTACGCCCGGCGGCTTGCACGGCTACGACGGCCATAACCACCAGGAAGACCTCGACGAACGCAGGCGGGCCTGCGGTACCGCGCTGGACCAGGTGCGGGCTTTCCAGGCCCAACTGGAGTCCCGGGACCTGCCCGTGCCGCGGCGCGTCATGGGCGGTTCCATATCCTTTCCGTGCTATGCTCCAGCGGGAGACGTGGAGCCCTCGCCCGGCACCTCGGTATTTTGGGACTGGGGATACAGCAGCCGCTTCCCCGACCTGCCCTTCGAAGCCGCGGCCCTGCTCCTGAGCCGCATCATCAGCATCCCTGCCGCTACGCGGGTGACCCTCGACCTCGGCAACAAGGCCATCGCCTCGGACCCGGCCGGTCAGCGCGGCATCCCCTGGAACCTTCCCGG
The DNA here is from genome assembly GCA_012270975.1 of Candidatus Latescibacterota bacterium. Lineage (GTDB taxonomy): Bacteria > JAAXHH01 > JAAXHH01 > JAAXHH01 > JAAXHH01 > JAAXHH01. The sequence continues at coordinate 87,679 of JAAXHH010000013.1, forward strand.
TGCCGAACCCGGACTCCACAACGAGGAACACTGGATCATGGATTGCCCCGACACGGCCGGCCTGGCGGTAGGCGATCCCATCTACGTCTTCCCAACCCACGTGTGTCCCTGCACCGCGCTGCATCGCCAGGTGTACGTGATCGACGGCGACGGCCGCTACCGCGAGCAGTGGACGGTCGACGCGCGCGACCGGGAATAGCGTTCAGGATCGCATGCTTCCGGCCCGTCGCCGCCCGCGAAACCTCCTCCGAAGTCCCCTCGCAGTTATGTGACAAACGTGTTACGATTTTTTACTTTCCTATTGACGAAGTGACGTAAATACATTATCTTAAACTGTTCGCGCTTTTCGCGAAAACCGGGCCGCTTTCCATGGGAATCGTCCCGGTTGTATGGGTTGTTTTCGGGCACGTCGACAAGGCGCTTGCATGTCGTTTGAGCAGATCCTCATCGAGCAGGACGGCGGGGTGGTCACGATCACGATCGACCATCCTCCCCTGAACGTGCTCAGCGCCCAGGTCGGACGAGAGCTCGGTGAAGCGCTCGACCAGATTGACGACGACCCGGCTGCTTCCGTGGTGATTCTCACGGGGAGCGGCGACCGGGCCTTTGCCGCCGGGGCCGACATCCGCGAACTGCAGCGGCTGTCGGGTTCGGACGCCGAGGAAATGACCCATCGCTGGCATCGTCTCTTCCGGCGGATCGAAGGATTCAGGCTGCCGGTCATAGCCGCCGTGAACGGGGTGGCGCTCGGAGGCGGATGCGAACTGGCCATGGCGTGCGACCTGCGTTACGCCTCGGAGAAAGCCCGGTTCGGCCAGCCGGAAATCAACCTTGGCCTGGTCCCGGGATGGGGCGGCACGCAGCGGTTGCCGCGGCTCATCGGCCGGGGACGGGCCCTCGAGTTGATGATGACGGGCGATATGTTCGATGCCGCGGAGGCCGAGCGCCTCGGGCTCGTCAATCGTGTCACGGCGCCGGAAGCACTGATGGAGACGGTCGGGGAACTGGCCGGGCGCATGGCCGCCAAGGGCGGCGTAGCCCTCGCTTCCATCAAGACCTGCGTCAACGAAGGGCTGGACCAGGCGCTGGACGAAGCCCTGGCACTGGAGGCCCGTGAATTTGGAGCGGTGAGCTCCACAGAGGACAAGGCGGAAGGCATCGCGGCGTTTCTAGAGAAACGTCCCGCGGCATTCCGGGGTCGCTGAGTCGAGGCGTGCGCACTCAATAAGCGACCTGGATTTCATCGGTAACCATGGGCACGCGGCAGGAAGAGAGCGATCGTATGCAGCAGCTGGGACCCACTGAGGGCGAATACATTCAGGTGACAGGCGAATTCGAAAAGCGTGAAGCCATCGAGTTCTGTGTTCAGGATCTGAACAGCAAGAACATGGAATTCGGCGTCTGCGAGCAGGACGGCAAGTTCTTCGTGGCCCGGGTCATCGTACCGGACGAAGAGATCGATACCCGCTCCAAGATCGTCACAGTGCGCAGCGACCGGGTGGACATACACGGGAATCCGCGCGGGATCATCCGCAAGGGTGTCTACAACTTCGTGGAATGGTACGCGGACGGAGAAGTCACCGCCCAGGAAGCCGCCGTCTGAATCACGGGCCGGCCTGACCCGACCCGGCGAGACCCGCTCACTTGTAAAGGGCGGCCCCGGCGTGTCAGCATCCGTACAAAGACCTACCCGGCCCGGAAGTGCCTGGACAGGCCTCTGCCTGGCCGGGTCGCACGCATACAAAATGCCGGACTGAGTGCATCCCACTCGAAGAAACCATGGAAGCTTTCGGCCAGCCTTCCATGGTTTTTTAGTAATATCCGCATACATTCCGCAAACGCGACTTTCGCCGAAACGGTTTCCTCGAACACGACTTCTGTGGACGCGATGACCGCAAACGCGACGACCGCGAACACGAATTGACCCATGCCGCTCGTATCCTTCCATAAAGTAGCGAAATACTACGGTGCGCAGTGTGTCCTGCAGGGCATCAGCTGGGGCATCGACCCCGGCCAGCACGTGGGCCTGATCGGTTCCAACGGGACCGGCAAGACGACCATGCTGCAGCTCATCACCGGCGACCTGTCGCCGGACGAGGGCGAGATCTCCCGTCGGCGGGACCTCCGGACCGGCTACCTGACCCAGGACGCGCACCTGACCGCCGCCAACTCGGTTCTGGACGAGGCGCTGAGCAGCTTCGAACGAATTCACGAACTGGAAAGGCAGCTGCGCGCGGCCGAAGCGGCGCTGGAAAAGGCGAAGGGCGACGCGGAAGAGACCGAGCGTCGGCTCGGGCTGTACGGCCGGCTGACGGAAGAATTCGAGCGGGCGGGCGGTTACACCTACCAGCACCGCGCAAAGACCGTGCTCCACGGCCTGGGTTTCAAGGAGGAGGACCTGCCCCTGCCGGTCAACGTGCTGAGCGGGGGACAGAAAACGCGCCTGCGCCTGGGCAAGCTGCTGCTGGGCGATATGGACCTGCTGCTCCTGGACGAGCCGGAAAGCCACCTGGACGTGGCCGCGACGGAGTGGTTGGAGGAATACATCACCGACCATCCGGCGGCCATCCTGCTCGTTTCCCACGACCGCTACTTCCTCGACCGGACCGTGAACCGGATCGCCGAGCTGGAAGACCTGGGTCTGCAGAACTTCCCGGGCAACTACACCCGGGCCATGGAGGTCAAGGCCGAACGACTCAAGGCGCGGCAGCGCGCGTACGACCAGCAGCAGGCCTTCATCAAGGAGCGGGAGGAGTTCATCCGACGGACCATCGAGGGTGTCAAGACCAAGCAGGCCCAGGGAAGGAGAAGTCACCTGGCGCGCCTGAAGCGCCTCGAGAAGCCGCGGACGAAGCACCGGTCGGCCTCCCTCAACTTCGGGACGATGAAGCGCAGCGGCCGGGATGTACTCGCGCTCGATGACCTGTCCAAGAGCTACGGCACGCGGACGCTGTTCTCGGAGCTGCACTTCACCCAGCACCTGGGCGACCGCGTGGGCCTGATCGGGTACAACGGCGCGGGCAAGACCACGCTGCTTCGCATGATCGTGGGCCAGGAGACGCCTTCGTCCGGGAGCATCCGCCTGGGTACGGGCGTGGACATCGGCTACTACGACCAGGAACGGGCCAGCCTGACAGGCGAGCGGTCCGTGCTGAACGAACTCTGGTCGGTCAGGCCGGCCATGAACGAGGGAACCGTCCGCAACCTCCTCGGCCGGTTCCTCTTCCGCGGAGACGACGTCTTCAAGCAGGTGAACCTGCTGAGCGGCGGGGAGCAGGGGCGCCTGGCGCTGGCCAAGCTGATCCTGGAGGAGCCGAACTTCCTGGTCCTCGACGAACCGACCAACCACCTCGACATCCTCTCCAGGCAAGCCCTCGAGCAGGCCCTGGCCGACTACCCCGGCACGCTCATGGTGGCGTCCCACGACCGGTATTTCCTCGACCAGATGGTCAGCGCGCTGCTGATCTTCGAGCAGGACGGCGTCCGCCACTGGGAAGGCACCTATTCGGAATACCGGGCTTTCAAGGAGGAGCAGCGACTCGAAGCCGCGCGGGCAAAGGAGAAGAAGCCGCGCCGCAAGACCGAGTCGGCCGCCGGGACGAATGCCGGGACGACGGGCGGGACGGCTGCCGGGACGGCCTACGATCCCCGGAAGAAGGAACGCAAGGAGCAGCGGATGATGGCCGAGGCGCTGGAAGAGGCCATCCGGAAGAAGGAGGCGGAGATCGAACGACTCGAGGGCGACCTCGGCGAGGAAGGGACCTTCTCCGACCGGGAGCAGGTCGAACGGGTCGGCAGCGCCTACGCACGCGCCCGGCAGGAACTGGAGGACCTCTACCTGGAGTGGGAGGTCGTCGCCATGGAACTGGAAGACTAGGATCGGAGGAAACTTGTACGACGCCGTCATCATCGGAGCCGGGCCGGCGGGACTCGCCGCGGCCTACGCGGCCAAACAGGCCGGACTCGAATACGTGGTCTTGGAACGCCAGTGCATCGTCCACACCATCTACCAGTTCCCCACGGGCCTGATCTTCTACTCGACCCCGGAACTCATCTCGCTGGGCGACGTGCCCATGATCGTCCAAGGGCTCAAGCCCACCCGGGAAGAGGCGCTGAACTACTACCTGAAATTCGTCGAGTCCCAGAGCCTCAAGGTGAACACCTACGAAGAGGTCCATACCATCTCCGGCCAGGACGGCGATTTCGAGATTAAATCGGTCTCTCAGCGGGAGGGTGACCGGCGCTACCGGACCCGGAAGGTCATCCTGGCCACCGGCGCCTTCGACAGCGCCAACCGGATCGGCGTGCCCGGCGAGGAACTGTCCAAGGTATTCCACTACTTCAAGGAAGGCCATCCCTACTTCGACCGGGACGTCCTCGTCGTGGGCGGCAAGAGCTCCGCCGTGGAAACGGCCCTCACCCTGTACCGCGCCGGCGCCCGGGTCACCATGTCCTACCGCCGCAGCGCGTTCCGGGGCATCAAGTACTGGGTTCTGCCCGACCTGGAAAACCGCATTGCCGAAGGATCGATCACGGCCATCATGGATTCCACCCTGAAGGAGATCCGGCAGACCGAGGTGGTCCTCGACGCGGCGGGTTCCGAGCGCGTGATCCCGAACGACTTCGTCTTCTGCATGACGGGCCACGGCCCCGACGTGCCCTTTCTGAGCGGTACGGGCGTCGAGGTCCAACCCGAAAACAACATCCCGGTGCACGACCCCGACACCTTCGAATCCAACGCACCCGGTATCTACATCATCGGCGTCATCACGGCCGGCAATGTGAGCAGCGACATCTTCATCGAAAATAGCCGCTTGCATGGACCTAAGGTGGTGGAGCATATTCTGTCGCAGGACGGGTGACGCATGCGAGATTTGTAACGATAGATTTGATTTCGCGGCGCGCCTTGCGAGCTCGTGGCGACATTTCATACGCTCGCTTAGATTACCCACGCCAATGCACATGTCGTTGAAGAGGTAAATCCATGAGCAAATCAAGTTCTTCTCCCAATCCCCTCGTCGGCGTGGTCATGGGCAGCAAGTCCGACTGGGACACCATGCAAAACGTCCGGGAGGTGCTTGAGCAGTTCGACGTGCCCCACGAATGCCGGATCGTCTCGGCCCACCGCACGCCCCTATGGCTGGCCGAATACGCGGCCGAGGCCGAGGGACGGGGACTCGAAGTCATCATCGCGGGCGCCGGCGGCGCGGCCCACCTACCCGGCATGATGGCGGCCCAGACGCTCCTGCCCGTCCTCGGCGTGCCCGTGGAAAGCAAGGCGCTCAAGGGCATGGATTCCCTGCTCTCCATCGTCCAGATGCCCCGCGGCATCCCCGTGGGCACCCTGGCCATCGGTCAGTCCGGCGCCGTGAACGCGGGCCTGCTCGCCGTGGCCATCCTGGCCAACTCGCGGCCGGAACTCCGGGAGAAACTCAGACAGTATCGGGAGGATCAGGCCGGTAAGGTCATGGGGGACGAGCTGACGTGAGCGATATGACCAGTCCCGTTCTCCCCGGCGCGACCATTGGTATCCTCGGCAGCGGGCAACTCGGCCGCATGATCGCCATCGCCGCCCGGCGCATGGGTTACCGCGTCCACACCCTTTCGCCCGAATCCGACTCGCCCACCGGTCACGTCGCCGACCGTGAAGTCGTGGCCGCCTATGACGACGTGGAGGCCGTGAAACGCTTCGCCGCGGACGTGGACGTCATCACCCTCGAATTCGAGAACATATCCGCCGTCTGCGTCGATGCCGCTTGGCCCATCGCACCTGTTCGTCCCAAGGGCAGCGTGCTTCACACGACGCAGAACCGCCTGAGAGAGAAGACTTTTTTGGCGGAACATGGTTTTCCGGTCGCGCCGTTTCGCCATGTCAAGTCGCGCGAAGAGTTGGCGGCGGCCGTCGCTGAAATCGGTACGCCTGCCGTGCTCAAAACCGCGGGATTCGGCTACGACGGCAAGGGGCAGGTAAGGATCGACTCGGCGGATGACGTAGACCGCGCGTGGACGTCCATGGCGGGACAGGAAGCCGTCCTCGAAGCGTTCATCGACTTTGACCGGGAACTATCGGTCGTAGCCGCGAGGGGATTGACTGGCGATTTCGCGCACTACGGCGCCGTAGAGAACAAGCACAGTCGACACATTCTCGACCTCACGACCGCCCCGGCAGACGTGACCGGCGCGGTAAACATCACCGCCGTTAACCTCACGCGTAAGGTCTTCGAAGCCCTTGACGTCGTCGGGGTCGCCTGTGTCGAGTACTTCCTCGATCGCGGCGAAAACCTCATCATCAACGAGATCGCACCCCGCGTCCACAACTCGGGCCACTTCACCTTCGACGCCTGCGTCACCAGCCAGTTCGAGCAGCAGGTCCGCGCCGTGTGCGGTCTGCCCCTCGGATCGACCGAACAGCCCCACCCCGCAGCGATGGCAAATCTTCTGGGAGATCTTTGGGAAAACAGCGAGCCTGACTGGGCGGCAGCCTTGGCCATACCGGAAGTCAAGCTGCACCTGTACGGCAAACAGGAAGCCCGCCCCGGACGTAAGATGGGTCATTTGACGGCGATGGCGGATACGCGGGAGCAGGCGGTGGAACGGGTTGTGGAGGCGAGGAGGGTGTTGGTACATAAGACATCTTAGATGTGCAGAGTTGTATCTGAACTCTTGGGAACGGGCTAGATTAAGCGCTTCAACAGTAGCGATTATCCACGTTGCTCGGCGTATCCAACTCGCGACAATCCGAACCTAGAAGATCCCAATGTTCTGGAAATCCGGCCACGGCCAGAACCTCTAAAGCCTCACATCGATCCTTACGATCACATTTCGTGTCGGTTATGTAAGGCACGCGCTGTAACATTGATTGATATTTGGCGCCCAGGTCGTGCTCAAGCACTCCGGCTATAACGAGCGCGAGATACCAATCATAGGGTTTGATATTGGGTTCAGTATACGAGGCGAGGTAGGTTCTCGCGTAGACGATTTCGTCATTTCTGGTTAGATGAACGGGAAATTTGTCGCAACGATAGTAACCTTTCCCTTTTCCAGCCCCTTCGTAGCGATTGAGCGATTTACAGTCGGTTATTGGAATTCTGAATAGCACGCCCGGAGTACTGTGACCGGCCTGCTGTCGAAGTGTAGCTTTACCGGAACAGTCTTTGGTGCTTCGCTTACTAAACTCAATAACTCTGTCTGCGGCGTAAGCACGCTCGACTTTATAGGGAAATATGCAACGTTTCCTCAGGCGGGCAGTCAGCATATTTGAACCGTAGGCGAAGTAGTCAAACGTCATAGTTGGGCTCCGTTCCTTGGTGTTCATAGTTCCGGGATGTTCGGATATTCAGTCGGCAAAGCGGGTGACTGATCTCTGATTGGTACTACTTCTTAAGCCAAATTGACACTTACAACATCCCCCTCAACAGCCCAACCACCTCGTCCAGGTACTCGTCTTGGGTCAGATCTCCCTCGACCAGGTCCGGCCGGTGACCGCCCCACTGCGTAGCCAGCACCAGCGTCTCGCCGATATCCCATAGCGTCCAGGCGTTCGCGAAAATCGGCAGGCAGTCCAGTTCCTGCTGGGTCAATGGGCGTATCTGGTTGTATCCTTCCAGGAAACAGCGCCAGATCTCGTCCGTCAGATGGTCGGGTACCGTCTCGATGATGTTGTACTTGAACGTCGCCACGTCATACGCCCGCCAGCCGTACGCACACTGGTCGAAATCCAGGATGCAGTATCCGTTCTCGGGATGATACAGGATGTTTCCGACGTGCAGATCGGCGTGGATGAGACCGTAGATATCCTTGCCCTTGCCAAGCCCGTCGATCTGCCGGCGCATGTGTTCGGCATATTCCTTAAAGAACGCAAGGTCCTCGCCTCGCCGCTCCTTCAGGATGGATTCCAGCGTATGCAGCGGATCGTTCAGCAGGTATTTCAGGTCGAAATGATGACGGCAGTAAGGTATTGGAAACTGGTCTGCCCGCTGGTGTATCTCAGCCACTGCAACACCGAAGGAGATCACGACCGGTTCGTTCACTTCGGGATACCAGGTAACGTGCTCCTCGCCCTCGAAGAAGTGGAAGAGCGCACCGCATCGGACGCCGGCGCGAGGTCCGGTCTTCGGATCGGATAGAGGGACAGATGGTGGGCCGGACCGCGGGACGGAGGGTGGGCTGGCTGAGTAATCGGTTGCAGCGTCCATCATGCTCAGCCGCTGGCCATCCAGTCGCTTGACCGATTCAGGTACCGCCAGCTTGTATTCGCGAAGGTATGCCAGCAGGTCGAGCTCGTACTGATAGGCCTCGGGATTACGGACGTAGAAGTCGTGGTCGGTATAGACTCTAAAGACATACCGTCTACCCTGTGACGTAACGAGATAGTTCCTGTTGGCCCCGCGCTCCAGTTCGCGAACATCGACGGGTTGAGCAAGGCCGTAATGATCCGCCAGGTATGCAGCGACGGCGGAGCAGGAAGAATCAGGAGATTCGGCAGATGAGGACGAGTCAGAAGTATTGTTCATAATGGTACCCAATATGAGGGAGTATCCTTGACCGTGACAACAGGTTTAAGTTCATTGCTTGAACTGCATTATGCCATTAATTGAATACTGAATGCTACGCAGTATAGGCGCCAGTTGCTTTTGTCGAATGATCACCCATGCCTTCGTCGAATGGTCACTCATGCCTTCGTCTAGTGGGCATCCATTATCTTCATTTAGCGTAAAACTGATCGCCGAAGCAGAGAGGAGCGCCCATTGCCCAAACAACCCAATATCGTCGTCCTGATGTCCGACCAGCAGCGGCTCGACACGGTGAGTTGCTACGGGCTGAACGAGGTGTGCCGGACGCCGCACATCGACGCCCTGGCCGCGCGGGGGGTGCGCTTCGACTGGGCGTTCACGCCGACGGCGATCTGCTCGCCGGCCCGCGCCTCCTTCTACACGGGCCTCTATCCGCACAATCACGGGGTGACGGCCAACGGCCTCTGCCTGCGCGAGGGCGTGCGCGGCATCAACCACTACCTGTCGGATGCAGGTTATCGCTGCGGGTACGCCGGCAAGTGGCACGTGGACCAGGAAACCGGTCCGACGGGCTACGGGTTCACCGGCAAGGACTTCATGGGCTACGGCTTCCCCGGGGGGAATCTGCTTCCCGGCCTGCAGTTCGGCGGCAGTCTAAGCAGCCACAATCATTACGCCGACTATCTCAAGGAAAAGGGTTTCGATCCGCCGCCCACGGTCTCGCACCGCTACGTCGGCACCAATCCCGCGAACCAGCGGCAGGAGATGTTCGCCCTGCACGAGGGGCCGGTCGAGTCGTGCATCGAGTATTACGTCGCGGAAGAAGCCCTTCGCGTGCTCGACGAGGTGGCCACCGGCGAGGAACCCTTCTACCTGTGGGCTAATTTCTGGGGGCCGCACAGCCCTTCGCTGGTCCCGGAGCCGTACTTTTCCATGTACGACCCGAAGGCCATTCCCGAACATCCGGGATACGCCGAGACCTTCGAGAAAAAGCCCTATCGCCAGCAACTGATCGAACACATGTGGGGGCTGGGCGATTACGGCTGGGAGGGATTCCAGGAAATCGCGGCGCGCTACTTCGGGCACTGCACACTCATCGACGACATGGTGGGTCGCGTCGTGGCGCACTTGGAGAGACGGGGCGTCCTTGACAATACCATCATCGTTTATACGTCCGATCACGGTGACTGCCTCGGTGCGCACAAGCTGATCGAGAAGGGCGAGTTCATGTACGACGAGATCTACCGCATTCCCCTCGTCATCGCCCATCCCGACTGCCAGGCGCCCGGCACGGCCTGCGACGAGTTCGTCTACCTCCACGAAATCATGCACTCGTCGCTTGACGCCGCCGGTCTCGAAGTGCCCGTCGGCCTCGACGGCCGGTCCTTCCTGCCGGCCATCGAGGGCCGCCCGTTCTCGAACGGACGCGAGGAAGTCTACTGCGTGTTCGACCGCCACTTTACGGTGGCCAACCAGCGCATGGTCCGCACCCGCACCCACCAGTTCACCTTCAACTCCACCGATCCCGGCGAACTGTACGATCTGCAGCGCGACCCCTACCAACTCGACAATGTATACGGCGATCCGGCCTACGATGCCGTGCGCGAGGACCTGAAAGGGCGGATGGAACGCTACATGGAGGAACTGGGCGACCCGGTGCGCGGGTGGTATGGGAAGGTCAAGGGGGCGTATTGAGGCCTCGCCAGGGCCGCCGAAGCAGAACGGGTCGAGCGTTCGAGGGGCGTTGGTCGACACGGTCGGCACCCGCGATGCTCAATCCGAGTCCCTCGCCTCCGCCCATTCGCGGAGCGGTACGTCGTCCTTGTCTTCCGACAGCCAGTACCGCGACGCGGGATGGTAGTCCGGGTCCGGTCCCATCGGATCGCCCTTCGGGGCCAGGGCGCCCAGCAGCTGCCGCCGGACGGGCGAACATCTTTCGATGAGCCCGGGGTCCTGCTCGAAGTAATCGGTCGGCCGAAGCCAGCGGTAGTGGTATCCCACGTGCATGATCTTGCGCGTCTTCCGCGAGAGGTTGGGGCCGACGCAGTGCCATACCGCGGTGCGCCACAACACGGCCGAGCCGATGGGCAATCTGAGTTCGACGGCCCCTTCCGGATCCGTCCCGTTTCCCCGTTCCTGCAGTTCGGCCGTCCTGCGCCTGTGGCTGCCCGGCACCAGCCACAGATTGCCGCAATCGGATTCCGTCATGTCGTAGAGCACGTAGAAGACCTTGATCTCCATGAACGGAAGGCGTCCATCGAGGGAGGGCGCCAGGAACAGGTCGTCGCTCGCCAGGTCGGGATGCCAGCCGACGTTGCGGTATCCCGCCTCGTGGTCTTCGCCCCTGCCGACGCCCGAAATGCGGCCCTTCAGGTCCTCGGGATACGGCGGCCGGTAGTCCAGGTGCGTAGTGCGGATCTGGATGTTCCAGCCGATCGCGTCCACCACCAGGGGCAACACGCGCGGATGATCTATGAGGTCCAGGAAGGCCTCGTGATGCGCCAGGGCATTGCGCACGGCAAAGGGATCATCGGATCCCAGCCCCGTCTCCGACCGAATCCGGTCGCCGACCTCTTCGATGGCCGTAAGCAGCCGGCCGATCTCGGTCTGGTCGAAAAACGCGTCGAGTACGATAAAGCCCTTCTCGTCGAAGTCTCTGGCCTGTTGAGGCGTCATTGCGAGGGGCATATAAGGCTCCTCACCGCGCCAGCCACGTGCTGAAGCGCTCGTTCATCTCTTCGCCGTTGTCGCTCCACCATTCCCAGTCGTTCTGCAGGGTGCGCGTCGCGTTCTCCGGGGTCGTGGGCATGTGCGGTCTCATGTCCACCCCCGTCTCGGCGTGGGTCGAGATCAGGGGCATGGCGGAACGGCGCGTCGGACTGTAGGCGATGTACCGGGCGAGGCCGGCCATGGACTCCGCCGTGGTGCCGAAGTCGAGAAACCGGAGCGCGGCGTCGAGATTGCGCGTGCCCTCGACGATGCCGAACCCGCTTGTATCCAGGACCTGCCCGTCCCAGACGATCACGAAGGGCTGGTCCTCCAGGACCTGGGCATTGAAGATGCGGCCGTTGTAGGCCGTGGTCATCACCACCTCGCCGTCTGCCAGCATCTGCGGCGGCTGGGCGCCGGTCTCCCACCACACGATGTGTTCCTTGATGGTATCCAACTTGCGGAAGGCCCGGGCGACACCCGCCTCGGTGTCCAGCGTGGCGTAGACCTCGTCCAGCGGCACGCCGTCCGCCATCAGCGCGAACTCGAGGTTGACCAGCGGAAACCGTCTCATGCCCCTGCGGCCCGGGAATTTCTCCAGGTCGAAGAAGTCGCCGACAGAAGTGGGCTTCACGTCTCCGATGCGGGCGTCATTGTAGGCGAAAATCGTCGAGTAGAAGAGCTTCGTCACCCCGCATTCCGTGATCGTGCCCTCGACGAAGTCATCCGCGGCCGGCGTGCCGTCGGCGCCGGGGGACAGATCGTCGATGTTGATCGGAACGAGGAGCCCCTCGTCGCATCCCCGCACCAGGTCGGGAATCTCCAGGTCGACCACGTCCCAGTATACGTTGCCCACGTCCACCTGCGCGCGGATCTGCGCCAGCCCGCCGTTGTAGTCCTCGAAGTTGATGTCTATGCCCGTTTCCGCCTTGAACCGTTCGTGGTAGCCCTTCTCGCAGGCGCGGGAGTAGGAGCCGCCGAAGCTGACGATGGTGATCGTCCGGTTTTGGGCAGATGCCTGGCCCGGGGGATATGCCGTCAGCAAGGCCAATGCCACCAGGGCTGAAAGGACGACGCGAATCATGGGGAAATTGCTCGACATACGGAATGCTCTCCATTTTGCGAATTGGGGACGCGACGGTAGGACGGACCTGATGACGCTAAGTTAGGTCAAATATGCTGATTATCAATACAAAGCTGATTATCAACACAAAATGGGCGGAATTCAGGGGTGAGCGCTGTAAATCGCGGGCGAAAGCCGAACGCGATCCGCCAGGGGCGGCTCCAGGCGGTAGGCTCGCCTTCTTCTTCGGAAATCGTATAACCTCACGACCCTGAAGATCTCGGGATTTTCCTCGGACACGATCAATTCGTTCCTGGTAATGAAGAAGGGGGTTGTCTTCGGACCGTTCGTCGTTTTGATCTCCAGCCAACGCTCGCGGCTGGCCTCACTGCCTTTGCCTGTTCCGTGGAAGGAACGGATGTCGAAGCCGTAACCGTCCCCATCGTCCCGGGCGACCCAACGCACATTGTTTGCAAGGTCCTGCCTGCCGAGCATGGACAACCTCTGCCGCTCCAATTCGAACACGAACTCCTCGCCTTCCTTTCCAAGCATTCGATTGCGGGCATCTCTCTCGGCGGGAGGTTCGAACTTCCGTATGATCTTGCTGATGTCTTCCGGCAATTGAGGACCCGAGATTTCCAGAGGTAACGGCGCGTCTTCATATATCCGTTCCGGATCTACTACCTGCTCCAGATCTATTGTAAACTCGGGTGGACGTTCTCTTACCGTGGACGCCTCTCCCGTCAGAGACGCATAAAGAATAGCGTCTTCATGTAGTCGTGTCTGCACCGCCTCGAACAACGCCCGTTGGTAATTTCGGTATGGTTTGTATCCATCGATCGAGGGAAGCCCGAGTTTCTCTAACACCGCGCTGATGTTCATATGCTTGCGTTCAATCGATCCCTTGGTACGCTCGATGGTGTCCATGAGCACAAGACGATGCTCGGTCTTGTTGTAGCCGCGCCCATCCAATTCGAGCCGGAGCATGTCGAAGTAGTCTTCTACGATGGCGTCGATTTCGGCTTCGGACCAGTTACGGGGCATGGGGGGTCATCTATCGTAGTTATTCAGTGTTAAAACTAACTGCTGGATTCTATATGGCACTATATTACCTATCGATTGTGGACAGGCATGTTGACTAGTCTAATGAGTTTAGGTTCAGTTCGAAGTTAAAACAAAGCACCTGATGGAGCAACATTGAGAACGGGATCAACATGAATCCTGAAAATCAAGAGAATGGCCCCATGTCAAACTGGAGTTGACCCGGTTTAATGGA
>JAAXHH010000148.1 GCA_012270975.1 Candidatus Latescibacterota bacterium
GTCCACAAAAACGGGGTAACTTCAATCTCTTCAAGATCTCTTCGTTTTCATCTTCTATCTGCAACTGTTTGCCATTGCATTCTATTATGATTTGAAACTCATCAGCGGTTTCATGTTTAGCGATTTTTGAAATAGGATCAGTCAGTGCAGAAAGGTCTTTAACCAGTCTGCTCACTGCTTTCATACTCCATACCCCTTTTGTCTTACATATTTCAATCTTTGTCCCATGAGTCTGTTGTATCGTCTGAGGCGGTGAAGATTCTGAGTAAAGAACTCTTATCTCATCCAAGAAAATGTCCTTACTTTCACTTTGTTCTTCCGTAAACTCGGAATCGTATTCTGTAAAATCATGAACTAATACCGACTCAAAATCCGTATCTCTGGTCCGAGTTGTTACAGTTATGTAGCTACCTAGTTTTAGTAGCGCAAATCGCCCTATACCCTTTTCACCCTGTACAATTCTCTTCTTACCGGATGTTGTTCTGTTTCCCTTTCGCTTTCTGATGTACTTCTGAGGATTAGCTGGATTCATCCATGATTCACGTATCTCTGCGGGATTCATACCTTGGCCATCGTCTTCGACGATTATCCGGGAATCGTTATTCGCCGACATATCTTCATTAAATGAGTCAAAACAAACTCTAACCCAGTTCGCGTCCGCGTCGTAAGCATTCTTTATTAACTCAAGCAGAGCAACCCGCTCATTCTTTATGAGCTGCTCACTGAGCATGGTCAATAGTCTTGCATAGGGCCTTATAGGCAGTTCGGTTGTTTTCATCTTTTCCTACCAATCACCACGTACTCTTCGTTATAGACCTTTCTTTCCGATGAATCCCTGGTGAAACGACCCTTGGAATCCCGATACGGTGTCATGATCTTCAACGATACTTTTCGTTTTATAACCTCAATATCCACAAAGTGTGATATTACCATACATTCTCTTAAGTATCCAGCATTGTCTATCGTTACACCTTTGTACTCCGTGTTTCCAATCACAAACACCGCTAGTCCATCGTGGTTTAACAAATGCCAGCATTGGTTGGTAGTTTTCTGTAAATCCATGAAATATCGAATGACCGAAGCCGCTTTCCCACGGTCTACCTGCAATAAATCACGATACGTTTCTACACTGGAATTGCAGAGATTGTTTAAATCGGTGTCCTGTGGCGGTTTGATGCCGTACTGATTACCGATCATGTTTTTCCTTAAGTCCCGATAGTCTGTAGCAAAACCAAGCCACAGTGCGGACAACTGGTGTAGATCAGCATAGTTGTAGGAGACAACATAGGGCGGACTCGTGACGATTAAATCTGCCACGGGTTTCTGCAGACGCGTGGATAGAAAGTCTTTTGTTACAATCGATGTTTTATGGTTTTTCCGCCGTGTGAATGCCTCCATACTACTTTTGTTGGCTTTTTGCATCATTTGAATTTGACATTCGAATGCATCCATGACGTCATGTCGCGATTTGTTCGGATCCACTTGTGCCTTAATTGATTTTGTTAGCCATTTAGAAGTCGATTTCAAGATGTTCGAGAACGCGCAAAGAAAGAACTTCCTGTACTTACTGTTACTAGGAACTATAAGCTTGATTGCTTTCTGTAATCTAAGCAGATCATCGATGTTCTGATCTTCGAACCAGTACCTTATCCTGTCATTGACACGCTTATAATCATCCTCATCAGTGCACACCGTATAAAACATATTTTTGATATTAGTGAAGTATCTTGCCAACGTGGATTCGCAATAATCCCTTGATTTGACCTGTGCGATCAGGGTAGCCACAGGATTGATGTCGCATCCCCAGAAGTTAATTCCTTTTTTCTTTGCTTCAACCGCAGTTGTCCCACATCCGCAGAAAACATCTGCAACCGTATGGACCTCTACACCCTTTGCTTGAGCATATTGTAGTGCTTTAGTCGTAATGAATGCGGGAAACTTCGCCGGATAACTGTGTATCCTGTGTATAGGATCTTCCCTATCTTCGGCAAAATCCCAGAAAGTGGCAGAATCAACAGGTTTGATCATTTGTTAACCTCGAATCCAAAGAACACGTACCAATACTCTATGTCTGTATACTAAAGAATTAGACTGATTCTAGGTTTCTATCTCGTGTTATAGGTCACGTTCCCCCACCTCCACCCTTTCCGCCCGGTGGGTCTTCCCATCCTGCAGGAACAGGAAGTGACTCACATCCCCCATCTCGTCCCGGACGAAGGTGATCCGGGCGTCCTCTACTTCCAGGTAGAAATCGCCTGACGATTCGAGGATGAGTTCGCTCCTGGGCTGGCCGGGCGGCTGGCCGTATAGCTTGCCGTCGCTGTAGGTGATGTCCACGGTGAACTCGGGAGAGAATTCGTAGGTGCCGGTGCAGGCCTCGTAGGCGGCCTCGGTCATGTGCACGGTCTTCTTCGGGGGCGGAGCCAGGGGGTTCCGGGCGCTCAGCAGGTGGAATCCGATGTCTTCGACGCTGGCCGAGCTGTTGGACAGGACCACGACGCCCTTGCGCCACTCTTTGAGGAAAGCGGCGAAGGCGTAGAACCCGTTCGTCCGGCCGGTGAGCCAGTGGATGTCGCGGTCTCGCGTGTCCTTGCGGACCTTCCAGCCCAGCGCGGTCTCGACGCCCTCTTCGTCGGTCGGTTTCCTGGCAACGATGAGGCTGTCGAAGGAGGCGTGGTAACGGGTCGAGTCGTCTTCGGTGAAGTCCTCCGGCAGCGCGTAGATGATGTTCATGTTGGCCGATACCAGGGTCATCAGGTCGTGGAGATTGGACCGCAGCCCTGTCCCGCCCACAAGGGTCGTATCGGACCAGGCGGGCACGGGCCGGCGGGTGTCGTCGTGTCCCGTCGCCAGGTACGTCCGCATGGACGGCGAAGGCGCATTGGCCGTGTTGGCCAGCTTGATGGGATCGCTAAGCAGTTCCCGGATCAGGTCGTCATAAGATTCGCCGGCCGCCCGTTCGAGCACGTGTCCCAGAAGCCCCATGCCGAGATCGGAATACGCATAGCGGTCTTCCATCTCGAAGGGATCGTCCGCATCGTAGCGGTCTTCCATCTCGAAGGAGTCCTCTCCTGCCGAATCGTCTCCTTCCCGATCGCCAGAATCCAAGAGGGGCTCCTGCCCGTCGCGCTGTGAGTCGGCATACCGGGCGAGGAACGCGTACATCAGTTCCACCGAATACCCCTTCAGCGGATCGTCCGGATCGTCCGAAACCAGGTTGTCCGGCAGGCGGGGCAGTCCCGAGGTGTGGGTGGCGAGGTGCTCTATCAGGATGGGGCGTCCCGCAGGCGTGGCCGGTACGGTCACCGTGTCCGGAAGATAGGCGGACACCCGGTCGGTCAGGCTGACGTCGCCCCGCTGGACCATGAGGGACAGCATGGCCGTCGTGTACAGGCTGCTCAGCTGGCCGATCTCGAAGACCGTCATGGCGCTCACGCGGCGTATCGTGCCGCGGTTGAGCGTGCCGTGGGCGTAGACGTACCGGTTGATGCCGCGGATGATCCCGGCGACGACGCCCACCGTCTGGCCGTATTCGTCGACACGCTCCCGCAGCACGCGCTGCACGGGATCTTCTTCCTCGGCCTCATCCGCGCCGGGGCTTCCCGCGGTACCGGACGAACTTCCTCGCGTACCCTGCGCGTAGGCGGCTTCCTGTGCGTACACCGTGCCTTGCGCGCGTGCCGTATCCAGTGTGTACGCCACCATCGACAGGGAGAGCGTTAACATCACACCGGAACGACACAGCCACGTTAGAAAACAACTCGAGGATAACCGCATGACGCCAAACTCTCCCAGTGCGCTCGGTACGCTCAATGAACCCGGTACGTTCAGCACGCTCAGTGCCGTGGTACCAGCACTTCGTTAACACAGTCCATCCGGACGGGTTCCGCGTAGTGATACACGTTGACGTCCTCGGCGACCGGCGTGGGAACCCGGACGATGAACTCCACCCAGTCCGGTGTATTGAACGCCGCAAAGGCCAGTTCGATCCCTTCCATCATGTTTTCCGGGTCGCGCGACAGGTCCGGCAGCAGCACCGGACCGGTGTCCGGCTGGTAAATCCAGTCCCGCTCGTTGGCATTGATCGTCTTGATCGGGTATTCGAGCACCGCGGCGTACCGGTCGTTTCCGATGGTCGTCCGGGCGTTCAGGGGGACGTTGCCGAGAACGGCCTCCACGATGGCTTGCGGCGTCTCCAGGACGCGGCCGTCGACGCGGGAGAGGTCGATCCGGACGTCTTCGAAGGTCTCCTCGATGGCGACAATCTGCCGTTCGGGCTGCTCTCCCAGGGAGGGTGGGTAGAGCGTAGCGCCCCGGTTCGCCACCTCGTAGGTCTTGATGGCCATGAAGGTGTCCGACGAGAAGATCGGCTTGAAGTCCGCGTTGGGGATGTGCCAGATATCCTTCTCCACCCCGACCTGTTCGGTCTTGCAACTCACCCCGAGGACGTATTCTTCCCGGAATCCGCCGTCCTTCCCCGTCACGGTCAGGGCGGCCTCTATGGGTATGCGGGCATTGTTCAGGGAGTACGGCACCTTCCGGGTCACGGTCTTCGGCGGTTTCTTTTCGGAATCCACGCGAAAAGTAAAGGTTGAACGCGCGAAATCGATAGTCTGCATGGGAACTCCAGGAAGATTCCTCGACAACTGGTTATGGACTGTTTGATCCGGACGCGGTTTACAATGGGTCCTTGAAACCGTTATTCATATCTCAATGATTGGACAGGGTCGGACAGTGTGGTCTTCAACGTATGATACATCACAGTCAGTAGTGCGATCATCATGACGAAAGCCCCTACGAGACCGAAGATGCCGGGACCGATCCCGGCATGGTACTCGAACTCCTGAATCCATGTTGTCATCATCGTGTACGCTACAGGCCAGGCGATGGCGTTTGCGATGAGCGATAATATGACCACCTCGCGGCATTGCAGGATTAACAGACTCAGAAAAGTCGCTCCCAGTGCCTTGCGTATCCCCACTTCCCTGATGCGTTTTCTTGTCGTGTATGAAACAAGGCCGGTCAGGCCCAGGCAAGCGATAAGAACCGCTATCAGCGAAAAACTGCCGAGTATCGTAAACAGTCTGTCTTCTTCTTGATAGAACTCTGCGGTGTCTTCATCCAGGAAGTAGTAGGCAAATCCGAAATCCGGATTGACGTCCCTCCATGTCTCCTCGATGAAAGCCAGTGTTTCCTCATAGTTCTCCGAACCGAGTTTAATGGAAACATTCCAGAATTCATCTGATGCGAGCATGGCCAGCGGTTCGATTTCCGACCTTAAGCTATTGTAATGAAAGTCATTTACTACCCCGATGACCGTTTTGAAGGATTCAGCGGTTTCTCCGGACTCTGACATGCCGCGGGGTGTGATCCACCTTATCCTCTCTCCGATGGCGCCTTCAGAAGAGTCCCAGCCGGCTTTCGCCGCCGCACGCTCGTTGAGTATGATCGAACGCCTGTCTTCCGCCGCAAAGGAACTCGAGAAAAAACGTCCCGCTTTCATGGTCAGGCCAAGCGTGCGGAGGTAGTCGGCGTCGACCCAATAAGTCCTTACCTGGATTTGCCCCCCGTCGTCTGCGGATATCGGCCGTATGGTCGTTTGCAGCGGTGGTCTTCCCGGGGGCATGTCGGACCCGGAGACACTGAGTACGCCGTGGTGTGCAAGCAGTCTTTCCTTCAGTGCCGCGAATGTTCTTACGACAGGAGTGAATGTAAGCGGTATGACCACTATTCGACGGTTATCATAGCCCAGGTCCTTGTCCCGGATGTAATCTATTTGCTGATACACGATGCAGGTAGCGATAATCAGCACGGTTGATATGGTGAATTGAAACACGACCAGCGTCTGACGCAGCAACGCCTTTTTTGTCCCACTGCTTATCCCGCTTTTAAGTACATCAATCGGTTTGTGAGAAGAGAGCAGGAGGGCGGGATAAATGCCGGAGACAAGCCCAACCATAAGCGAAGTGCCGAGTAACGCCGGTGCCAGCATGGAGGGATCGTAACTGATCATATCTGGGGACGCCGTCATCATACTGCTGAACACGGGAAGCAGGAACCCGATCATTGCCCATGCGATGGGTAAGGCGAGGATGGCGATAGACACGGACTCTCCGATGAGTTGTGCCATCAGTTGCCCTCGTTGCGCTCCCAGCGTTTTACGCAGTCCAATTTCACCTGCGCGGCCGCTCGAGTATGCGGTAGCCAGGTTAACGAAGTTCACGCAGGCGATCATCAGGATCAGTACCGCGACAGCGCCATACAGGAAAACATTTGAAATACTGCCGTTCGGTTCCAACTCGCCCATGAGCTCAGAGTAGAGATGAATGGATTCAAGGGGTTGCAGAGAGAGGTCGAAAGTAATGTTTTCACTTTCAAACCGGGGATTCACGTGTCGAGAAGCAAACTCGGGAAACTTGGATGTCAGTTCACCGGGTAAGGAAGCCGGTGTGAGCAATAGGTAAACATGGCTGCGGTTCCAAAGATCCCAGGAGTACCTCTCATCCGGTCGAAAACTGACCGATGATTCCCTTTGATGCGCGAGAAAATCATAATTCATATGCGAGTTTGGCGGCAGGTCCCGCATTATTCCCACGATACGATAGTCCCAAGTATCTTCGGCGCGAATCGTTTTACCTATGGGGTCGGCCCCCTTAAAGTATTTCAGCGCCATCGATTCGGACAAAACTACCGTAAAGGCGTCTTTCAGCGCGGTTTCGGGGTTTCCCTGAACGAATTCGACCGAAAAGACATCAAAAAACGTGGAGTCCGTGTGATAGAACCCCTTTTCGTAGAATCGATTTTCACCGTGGGCTATCATGTAGGAAGAACCCGGTTTCAGAACGGTCACCGACTCTTGAATTTCCGGGAACTCGTCTTTCAGGACCCTGACCAAGGGGGTCAAGGCAGCCGCGGTTTCCGTGGTGCTGTTCGGACTGTGGATGTCCATTGCCACGCGATATATCCTGTCGGAGTTTGAATTGAACCGATCGAAGCTCAATTCGAACCGGATGTAGAGTAAAATCATCACGAAACATGTTACGCCAATTGTAAGACCCACTACATTGATGGATACATAGGCCTTTTTGTTCCACAGGTGGCGAACAGTAGTCCTTAACATGTTACTGATCAGCGACGTCGGTAGAAACCCGATAGCGGCCATTGCAGATCTCCAGCAGCAAAAAACGGGATTTCGTACAGGAATGCGGAAGACATCCCATCATTACCCGGATAATATAGCGTTCCCCCCGGCATTCCGGTACGATAATACAGGCCATACGCGCCAACCAGGAGAACCATGTCGAACGAACTGACCAGGACCTACCGCCCGTTCTCGGATTCCCGTCCCTATACGCGTTGGTGGTGGTTCTACGACGACATCAGGGTGACAGACATCCGTACACAGCTCAGATGGGTGCGGGACCAGGGCTTCGGGGGCGTGGAGATCGCCTTCATGTACCCCCAGCCCGGGGCGGGTGACGGTCCTCGCTGGCTGAGCGAGGCGTGGACCGGCCTGGTGGCCGGTGCCAAGGAGGAGGCGGACCGGCTGGGAATCGGGTGCGACTTCACCTTCAGCACCTCCTGGCCCTTCGGCGGATCGATCGTGTCCGAGGCGGATGCGGGGCAGGTGTTCCACGGCCCATCGAGCCAGCGGCTCGAGAAATCGTGGGAGTTGTCCTATTACGGCCAGGGCCGGATCCTGAACCACCTGGACCCGGATGCGCTGGAGCGGTACGCCGGCCATGTCGGCGGCGCGTTGGAACCGGCCCTGCGGGGCACCACTTCGGCGCTGTTTTCCGATTCATGGGAGGTCTATCCGGAGGGACTCTGGAGTGCCCACCTGGACCCGGTATTCCGGGATCGCTTCGGATACGACCTGGAGCCGTTCAAGGCATCGATCGAAAAATATCCCGACGTGCGTTACGACTACCGGAAGGTCCTGTCGCAAGCGGCGATCGAGGGCTTCTTCAGGCCCTACGCCGACATCTGCCGCCGCCTCGGTTCCGTGAGCCGAGTACAGTGCCACGGAGCGCCGACCGACCTGCTGGCCGCCTTCGCCCTCGTGGACGTCCCGGAATCCGAGGCCCTGCTGTTCGAGACCTTCTTCTCGGCCATCCCGGGTTCTGCGGCGGCCCTGGGCGCGCGGCCCGTCGTGACCTGCGAGACCTTCACCTGCATCTACGGCTACGAGCCGTGGCCCGCGCCGTCGCCCCATCACGGCGAGGAGAAGGTGGAGGACCTGAAGCTCATGGCGGACGCGGTGTTCGCCAACGGCGTCAACCACATCGTCTGGCACGGCATGCCCTACAACGCGCCCGGCGGGACCAACACCTTCTACGCGACTACGCACGTCGGTCCGGACAGCGGGTTCGCCGACCGGCTTCCAGCCCTCAACGCCTACCTGACGGAGGCGGCCGATTTCGTCAAGCAGGGCAGGACCTACACGGACGTGGCGGTGTACCTCCCGCTGGAAGACCACTGGATGCGCCACATGCTGCCGGAGGAGCGGCGCGGACCGGCCGCCAACTATTACTGGGAGCTGCAGACCGTTGAACGGCCGTCCGGACTACTCGGCTATCATCCCCTGTGGATCTCGACGCCATTTCTGGAGGAAGCGGTGGTGGAGGACGGCCGCGTCCGATATGGCGAGGCCGCGTTTTCCGTGATCTACGTGGATGTGGATTGGCTGGACGGCGAAGGCCTTACGGCCCTGCTTCGGCTCGCCCGGGAAGGCGCCCGGATCTGCGTCCCGCGCCGGCCCCGAGCGCCAGGTCACCGCCCACCGACGGATTACGAGGAGCGCCTGGGGAAACTGATGAGCCAGCCTACGGTCACCACGGATCCGGGCGTGGCGCTTCGCCATCCCCCGCTCGTAAGCGGCCGGGACGCGCCTGAATTCTGGTGCCGGGAGGTCGATAGCGACTACCACGTCTTCTTCGCCCATCCCGACACGAAGCGGATCCGGTACCCCATGGCCTACGAGGGCTGGCGTTCCACGGGTCCGATCGAGCGGGAGGTGGTCCTGCACGTCAACGGAAGGGAGCGGACGGTGCGCCTGGCCTTCGAACCCGAAGACGCCATGCTGGTCAAGGTTACTGCGTCGGGGGAGGTGGAGGTGAGACCGGGGCGGGTTGATGACTGAAACCGCGCGCAAGTACAACTTGGACTATTTAGGCGGTGCACTGCCGCATAACCACATTACCGCACAGGTGCATCAAAGACCAACCACGGAGAACAAACACCCATGCACGATCCAAGATACGGCGACCTGGCCAAGGTGCTCACCGGACATTCGACGAAGATCCAGCTGGGGGACCGGGTGCTCATCGAGGCTTTCGACGTGCCTGATGAGATGGTAATCTCGCTGATCCGGACGATTCGGGAGGCGGGCGGCGTGCCGCTGGTCTCCATCAAGCACCAGCGCGTCATGCGGGAACTGGTCTACGCCGGGGACGAGGACGCCATAGAAGCCGCCGGTGCATATGAAGCCCATCGCATGGCGCGGGTGCAGGCCTACATGGCCCTGCGCGGCAGCCGGAACGTGATGGAGATGTCGGACGTGCCGGGCGAGGCCATGCGGCTCTACGAGCAACGCTGGCTCAAGCCCGTGCACTTCGATATCCGGGTGCCGAAGACCCGGTGGGTGGTGTTGCGCTGGCCGACCCCGTCCATGGCGCAGCAGGCCGGCATGAGCACCGAGGCCTTCGAGGACTTCTTCTTCGACGTGTGCACGCTGGATTACGGGAAGATGGAGCGGGCGCTCACGCCGCTCAAAGAGCGCATGGACTTCACCGACCGCGTCCGGATCACGGGTCCGGGCACGGACCTGAGCTTCAGTATCCGGGACATCCCCACTGTGGGATGTTCGGGCGACCGCAACATCCCCGACGGCGAGTGCTTTACCGCGCCGGTGCGGGGCTCGGTAAACGGCGTCATCCGGTTCAACACGCCGACGCTGTACCACGGCGTGACGTTTACGGACGTGGAGTTGCGTTTCGAAGACGGCAGGATAACCGAGGCGACGGGCAACCGTACGGACAAGCTGAACGAGATCTTCGACACCGACGAGGGGGCGCGTTACATAGGCGAATTCGCCATCGGCTTCAATCCCCACATCACCATGCCCATGCTGGACATCCTCTTCGACGAGAAGATCGCCGGGTCCTTTCACTTCACGCCCGGACAGGCCTACGAGGAGGCCGACAACGGCAACCGGTCCGCCGTCCACTGGGACATGGTCATGATCCAGACGCCGGAATACGGCGGAGGGATCATCGAGTTCGACGGGGAAGTGATCCGGCGGGACGGGAAGTTCGTCGTTCCGGAACTCGAGGACCTGAACCCGGAACGGTTGAAATGAGAGAGGCGTGCCTCGACGCCGCGACGACTACCGTTCCATGACCAGGAAGTTGACCGATTTGGATACGGTGCTTCCCGCGTTCTGATCGGTCAACGTGACGGTAAGCACGTACTCACCCGCAGGCAGGCCAGAGGAATCCAGCGATGTGTACTCACGGTCCTCGGTCGCGTATCCTTCTCCCGAGAAAGCCATCATCACCGCCTGCATGTCTCTTTGCCCGCGGGCTGACCAGCCACGCCGTTCATAACCGTACAGGGGATTGATCTCGTAGAGGATCTCGTACCCGGTTTTCCCGTCCTGATCCTGAGCCAGATTGTACAATTCGTAGTAAACGTAAACGGGATTCCCGCGAATGTAGAGCCGCCCCGGATTGGGCGTGATGTTCAGCCCGTTGCGCACGAATGGACCCTGTACGCCTGACGGCGCGATCCGGGTGGCCAGCTTGAGGCCGCTGATGAGCAGTTCCTCCCCGCTGTAATCGGACAGGGTGACCGGTTTGTGATACACCCCGATCCTTTGCGAAGTTTCATCCCGCACCTGGACCGCCAGTGTGAAGTTACCCACCGGCGCGACGACGCTTTCAGGCAGGGTATACACCGGGACTTTCACGTGACTTTCGGCTATCGTCCGTTTCGGCCGGTCGAAGGGGCCGAAACCGAACTCGTGGGTGAACTGCGGGCTCAAGGTCGAATCGCGCAGGGTGACCAGGTGCGCGAGACGGGTGCTGTTCCCCCGTCCGTCCGATACGTCGCCGAATTGCCACACGGGTATGCTGTAGGACAGATCCAGTTCGGTTGCGCCATTGTCCGCCCGGAAGGTCACCGCGTCGAAAGCATATTCGAGCCATTCCCCGCCAAAGTCATGCCGGTATTCCTCGGGAGCTTCCGCGATCAGTTCCTCGGCGAGCCGCCGGGGGCTGAACCGTTCCTGCCGAACCGCTTCCTGCTGGTTCGTCAGGAGGTTTCCCCAAGGGTAATCGAACCTCCCCCCACCGAACTGGTCGACGAAGAACAGTTCCAGGCCATACCGGGCGTATACCCAGCTTTCGGTAGCGTAACCATGCCCCATCAGTTTTCTCTCCCCCTGTCTTCCCAGGTCCGATCTTGATGCGACGATTCCGTCGGCCAGCAATCCGCCAACCTCGTTTATTTCTTCTTCGGTAATCCCCTCGGGCGGAACAATCGTCAAGTAGCCCCGGTCGACACGCAATTGATAACCGTACCGGGCGTTCTGCTCGCGGACCGCATCCACTGCCGCATCATCGGAAACAGTAGCCCCTTGATAGGCATTCCGATCTGCGATATAGACGTCGCCGCGGCGGTTTTCCGGCTCGCCGAAGCGGACGTATATCTCGCCGCGGCGGTCGTAGGGGTGCTGTCCCTGTGAAAAATGGTACCGGGCATATATTACACGACGGTAATGCTCCATGAGGCGTTCGTTCACCGCGGTGGCGGGGTTTGGATCCCTGGCGTTCCAGAAGGCACGCCAGCGCGCATCACGATCGGTCCCGCCGGCTTCCTCCCAGGCGGTCAGTTCGTCGGGAGGAGCTACGTGCGCCAGGTCCCGGTAAACCTTCTTTTCATCAGGGTCCAGAAGGGAAATGTACGTCTCAAAAGCCCCATGCAGCACGTCGGGTCTAGAATTCGCGTCTTCGGACAGCGTGCTGAATTGTGTCAACAGGGTCCGAACTATCGTTGAACCCGATTCGCCCAGGTCATCTCCGGTCCGTTCGAGCAACTCCACGGCCAGGCCATACCTTTCGGTGAGAAGGGCCAGATAGAGGAAACGACTGAGTGCGTCGTAATGGGAGGGATTAACCCTGAACTGTGAGATATATGCCGCCATCGCCTTGTCGAATTCAGGCGATTCGGGCAGTTCGTAACAGCGGCCGATCTGAAAATACGCATCGGGATGGGCAGGATCCAATACCGCCGCTTTGAGGAAAAAGGTCCGGCCGTCCCGGCCGCTGCCCAGAATCCGGTCGGTCTTTCGCGGATTCATATGGGCGATTCCCAGATGGTACTGGATTTCCGGGTCGTCAGGCGAGAGCCTCGCCGCCATGCGCAGAGCTTGACGCGCGTCCAGTCTGCGATGGTCCATCTGCAGATAGGTTTTGCCCAGTCCCACGTAGCCAGATGCCCAGTTCTCGTCCAGTTCGACCGAACGCTTGAACGAACTTACCGCCTTCCGGTAGTCTGCGAGTTCGAAATAGGCCATGCCCTGCCAGTAATGAGCGGGCGCCGAGCCTCCTTCCTCCTCAACCGCCTGCTGAAACAGCGCCAGCGCTTCCTGGAACCGTTCAGCTTCGTAAAGCGCCTTGCCCGTTTCCAAGGGAGAGTTTTGTTTTTTTTCAGGAACCGGACTCGCAGACGCAGGCAGGGCCAGTATTTGGTCCTGTAGAGTACAGATCACCACGGCTAAAACGAACAGTAGGTAAAATTTTGACATGATTAAAACGGAACTGTTGGCGTGCGTGGACTCGAAAGGCGTGAAATACACGCTTTAGCAGGGGTTTAACAAACTACAATAAAGCGCTTCAACGGTCAATCAAAGTCGCCTACTCGCGCCTCAGGGTGTCCGCTGGGTTGATCAATGCGCTCCGGCAGGTCTGTAGGCTGACCGTGATCAGGGCGATGGACAGGACCGCGAGGCCGGCGAGGATGAAGGGATCGGCGCCGATATCGGCGCGGTAGGCGAAGTCGGCCAGCCATTCGTTCATGAGCCACCAGGCCGCGGGCCAGGCGAGAACATTCGCGATCACCACCAAGTAGACGAACTGCTTCGACATCAATCCCATGATGTCCGATACTGCGGCGCCCATGACCTTCCGGATGCCGACCTCCCGAGTACGGCGTGCGACCTCTAGGGACACCAGGCCATACACGCCCAGGCAGGCGATCAGCAGGGCGAACACCGCCGAATAGGTGAAGATTCGCGCCAGGTTGGCCTCTTCCACGTAGAAGCGGCCGATGTCGTCATCCAGAAAGAAGTACTCGAATGGCGATCCCGGCGCGACTTCCGTCCAGGTCTCTCTCAACCGATCCAGCGTGGCGGGCAGGTTCCGATCGCTGACGCGGACCAGGAAGTAACGGATCTGATCCATTGATTCCCCGAAGACCACGGGATTCAGGGTGAGTATGACGGGTTCGATCTCGTGGTGCATGGACCGGTAATGGTAATCTTCCACCACGCCGATGACCGTGACGCCGTGCGGCAACGTGCGGCCGATGGGATCTTCCCACCCCATTGATCTGGCCGCAGCCTCGTTTATGATACATGACCCCGATTCGTCCCCGCCGAACTCCCGCGAAAAATCCCGCCCCGCGACCAGGTTCATTTCGAGGGTCTTCACGTAGTCGTAGTCCACGGTGTACATGTACGCCTCCAGCCGGTTCCCGGCCTTGTCGGTGTACGCGGCCTGGGCTAGGCCGCGGTCCGGACCGAAGGAGTTCGAAACACCGGTCACCTGGAGCACGTCCTCGTAGGATATCACCCGGTTCCTGAAAACATCCACGCTGCCGGAACCCTGATCTTTCTGGATCACGATGACGTTTTCGGTGTTGTATCCCAGGTCCCCGGTCCGGGCGAAATCCAGCTGCCGCGTCATGACCAGAATGGAGACGACGAGCGCCGCGGACAGCCCGAACTGCACGACCATGAGGCCCCGGATGAGCAGGTTCGGCCCGCCGACCTGGATCCGCCGCTGGAAGATGGCGACGGGATTGAACCGGGAAAGGACCAGGGACGGGTAGCTGCCGGATACGAAGGCGACCAATAAGGTGAACGCCATGAGTGCGATCAGCGTGGATCCGCTGGAAAGGTAGTCGAGGACGAGCGAACTCCCCGCCAGCGAATTGAAGATGGGCAGGAAGAGATGGGCCAGGACCACCCCGAGCACGAGGGCGAAGCAGCTCAGCACCAGCGATTCTCGCAGGTGCTGCCCCGCGATCTGCGACTGTTGCGCGCCGAATACCTTGCGAAGACCAACCTCCTTCGCGCGGGTCGAGGAACGGCATATGGCCAGATTCATGAAGTTGACGCACGCTATGAAAAGGACGAGCAGAGCTGTGCTGATCAGTAGGTAGGACCTGTTCGGATCGCTGGCGGTGCCCAGACCGCCCCCTACCTCCGGGTCCAGGTGGGTGTCCGTGAGCGCCTGGATTTCCAGCATCCTGGACATCTGACCCGAGAAATGGGCGCTGGAGAAATCGGGGAACTGTTCCGTGAGCAGATCGGCCTGTTGCGGATCCGCCAATTCCGCGTAAGTGGACGTGACGGAGTAGTTCCAGCTGTCAACGGCATTGGCGAGCCAGGGAGTCATGCCAATCGTTCGCTCGAAGGGGAGCAGGAAATCGAATTGAATGCTGGAATTTCCCGGGTTGTCCTCCGTCACGCCGGTTACGGTAAACGGCTCGTCCTTGATCGTGATTTGTCGGCCCAGTGCGCTTTCCCCGCCGAAGTACTTCTCTGCCATGGACCGACTGATCACCAAGGCGTTGAAATCGGCAAAAACCGACTCGGGATCCCCTTCGATCAACGGAAATGAAAACACCTGGAAGACTGAAGGATCGCAGGTGAGCATGCGGCCCTCTCTGAACGTGTCGTCCCCGACACGCACCACCGATTCACCGAACGACCGAATCCTGACCGTTTCGACAACCCCGGGGAATTGGCGTTTCAGTGCCGGTGCGAGTGGAATCGGGGTAATCGCGGTGCGGAACGGCGTGCCGTCGAATCCCTGCCCCGATACGTTGACCCGGTAAATCCGGTCCGCTTTCTCGTGGAAGGTATCGAAGGTCCACTCCTGGCGTACGAAGAGAAAGACGAGCAGGCTGCAGGCGATTCCGGTGGAAAGGCCCAGCGTGTTGATGAAGAAGTAACCCTTGTTGCTGAAGAGGTGCCGAAACGCGATGATGAGGTGGTTGTTCAGCATGGCCACAACTCCTCCCGTGTCTCACGGCTGCATACTGCAATCGCTCACCAGGGACCGCATTCCCGGTGGAATGGAAAAGGGAATCTACGGTTTCGACCCATAGATCCCCTTGAAGGTTGCATGTGGAAACTGTTACGATTCAGAACTTATGACACACGCTCCTGGCAATCAGGGATCAACGACGAACGTGTTTTCGCTGCGGCGATGGCTCCTTTCACCGTTGAGCGTTATCTCACCGACCAGTCGATACTCACCGGCGACTTCGGGATTGTATGTGCAAGCGTCATACATCACCCGTGTGCCCTCGATACTCTCCCACGTACTGCCCATATCGTCGCTTCGCTGCCATTCGGAGTAATGAACGGTAAGAGTATCATTAGTGAAAGAATTAGTCCAGTCTTTCAGTCCCTCGGGGGGGAGACCTAAAAACCCCGCAAGAGGGTTTCTAGTGTTAGTGAAACAATCAGGATATTCTATTTCTAATTCAAGTCCTCCTGATGTACTGAATATCAACTTGCCGCGCTCGACCGTCACACCTTCCCACCGGACGTATTCAATCTCTTCCCCTCCTTCACCGTCACCACCCTCTCCGCCGTCTCCACCGTCCTCGACTTCACACATCATAATCCCCTGCCTAACGTCCATTTCGTCCAGCCAGGCCTGGAATTCGGCATCCGGAGGTACGCAGATATTCGTGCCCTGCAGCAACAGGTCATGGATTGGGGCGTCAAGAAAGGATCGGGGAAGCGATCCGGTCAAATCCGGGTTGCCATTCAGTTTCATGATGTTAAGCCGGGTCAAACCACCAATTTCGGCGGGCACGGTTCCTTCCAGTTCATTGTTCGACAAACTCAACAAACGGAGATTGGAGAGCTGTCCGATTTCCGGGGGTATGTTTCCGGACAGGCTATTCGAATCCAGGGTCAACCGCTCCAGAGCGGTCATTTGACCCAGTTCGGGAGGGATTGCTCCGGACAACGCGTTGCGACTGAGACTAAGCAAATCCATGCTGGTCAACTGCCCCAGTTCAGCAGGGATCGATCCGGTCAAATGGTTACTGTCCAGGGTCATTTCCCTGAGTCCGGTTAGCTGTCCCAGTTCTGCGGGGATCGGTCCCGTCAAGTCATTGGTGCTCAGATTCATGAGAACAAGACGCTCCAGCTGACTCAGTTCAGCGGGTATTGATCCCGTCAAATCGTTGCTCCCGATTTGCAAAGTGTCAAGATGCGCCAGTTGACCGAATTCCGCGGGGATTGATCCGGCCATGCCGACCGCTGAAAGGTCTACCCTGGTTACCCGGGCCATATCATTGGTCGTAATGCCTTGCCAGGTACTGATGGGTGCCTCACTCAACCAGTTGTCCTGGCTTGTCCAGTTCGGTCCGTCCGTTGCGTTGTATATTGCGATGAGCGCCTCGCGATCCGGACTGGGCAGCATCACCGTAACCGTCACGCTCTCCGACGCCTCGCCTGCCGTGGCCGTTATGTCCGCCGTACCGGAACTCACGGGCGTAACCAGTCCGTCCGCGTCCACGGTTGCCACCGATTCATTGCTGCTTGACCAGGATACCATCGCGTCTTCAATGGTGACATCGTTCGCGTCACTCACCGTGGCCGTGAACTGCAACGTCTGATCTATATCGGTCAGTGTGGTAGAGTCCGGCTCAACGGCGATCACGATGGCGGCCGGTACCTGCTCGACGGTAATGTCCGCACCGGAAGACAGGCTGCCGGACTTGGCCGTTACTTCAGCCATGCCGTTGCTCACCGCCGTCACGAGGCCCGTTCCGCTCACGGTCGCCACAGCTTCATTCCCGCTGGACCAGGTAATAGTCTGGCCGGCCATGACGTTGTTCCGCTGGTCCCGTACCGTTGCGCTAAGTTGAACGGTCGCCCCAATCGCCTCCAGCGTATGCGACGAAGGTGTTATCGCGACCCGGGTCGGCACCGGTTCGGCTACAGTAATCGACGCCGTACCCGACGCGTTGCCCGAACGCGCGGTGATCTGGGACGTACCGTTGCTCACCGCCGTCACCAGGCCACTGCCGCTAACCGTCGCCACTGCCGTATTCGCACTCGTCCAGCTCACGGTCTGGCCGGTCATCGGGTTGTTGTTCTGGTCCCGCACCGTTGCCGTCAACTGCACGGTCGTGCCGATTGAAGCCAGGGTGTGCGAAGAAGGCGTGACGGTAATGCTCGTCGCCACGGGCGCCGGCGGTGGCGTGGGCGTCGTCGGTGTGGACGGAGTGGTGGGGCTCGTCGGGCCGCTGTCCCCGCCGCCGCACCCCGCCAGGATCATGAAGTACAAAGAAGCCGTGATCATTGCGAATGCGCGGCTATATGGGCGAATCACGATGGACTCCTCTCGGATAAGGACTGAAAAGCGGTTCGTGTCGATCTTCCGCATGTGATCTTAATACTCGGGA
This sequence comes from Candidatus Latescibacterota bacterium, assembly GCA_012270975.1. Taxonomy (GTDB): domain Bacteria; phylum JAAXHH01; class JAAXHH01; order JAAXHH01; family JAAXHH01; genus JAAXHH01. Next base: position 17,719 of record JAAXHH010000148.1, read on the forward strand.
TCATTTTAGTCTATATTTTAAATAGTCTATAATTACTCTTATTTTACTTTAGAACTTCATGCTCTCCCGGGCCGCGTCGAGGGTCCGATCGATGTCATCTTCGGTGTGTGCCAGGGACACGAATCCCGTTTCAAGGCGCGAAGGCGCCAGGTAGACGCCGCGGTCCAGCATGTTCCAGAAATAACGCCCGTACGTATCCGCGTCTGAAGTGGAGGCGGCATCGAAATTATCGACGGCCTGGTCGGTGAAGAAGGTACACATCATGGACCCGACGCGCGTCAGGTACGCGGGGACGCCCGCCTCTTTCGCCGCGGCGCGGAGGCCGTCGCCGAGCCGGGAAGCAAGGTTTTCGAGCCGTTCGTATACACCGGGTTCCTGAAGCTGACGCACTGTTTCATACCCCGCGGTCATGGCCAGTGGGTTGCCTGAAAGCGTGCCGGCCTGGTAGACTGCGCCGACGGGCGCCACGGTTTCCATGATTTCCCTGCGTCCGCCATAGGCGCCGACGGGGAGCCCTCCGCCGATGATCTTCCCAAGGCAGGTCATGTCGGCCGTGATGCCGAATCGTTCCTGCGCGCCGCCGAAAGCGATCCTGAATCCCGTAATGATCTCGTCGAAAATCAGGATGATGCCCCGCTTTTCCGTCTCTTCCCGGATGGTTTCGAGAAAGCCTTCGGCCGGCGGGATCATGCCCATGTTGCCGGCGACCGGTTCGACGATCACGCAGGCGATGTCGTCGCCCCGCTCCGACAGGGTGCGGCGGACGGCCCCGACGTCGTTGTACGGCAGGTTGATGGTCATCTTCGCCAGGTCCGCGGGCACGCCGGGACTGTCGGGAATGCCGAACGTCGCGGCGCCCGATCCGGCCTGGATGAGAAAGCTGTCTCCGTGGCCGTGGTATCCCGCCTCGAACTTGACCGCCAGGTCGCGTCCCGTGTATCCGCGGGCCACGCGCAGGGCGCTCATGGTCGCCTCCGTACCGGAGTTGACCATGCGTATCAGCTCAATGGACGGGAAGGCGGTCTTGACCAGTTCCGCCAGCCTGATCTCGGCTTCCGTGGGCGTGCCGAAACTCGTGCCCCGCTCACAGGCCTTCTTCAGGGCTTCGACCACGGCGGGGTTTCCGTGGCCCAGGATCAGCGGTCCCCAGGATCCCAGATAGTCGATGTACTCGTTGCCGTCCACGTCGTAGACCTTCGATCCCGCGCCCCGGCCCATGAAGACGGGCCGGCCTCCGACCCGTCCGAAATTGCGCACGGGACTGTTCACCCCGCCTGGCATGGATCGCAGGGCCTGGTCGAATAGGGTACTGGATCGGGATCGGTTCATACACTTTTTCCGATCTGGAGTCCGCGCGCGACGTCCCGTGCGAAATAGGTGAGGATCATGTCCGCGCCGGCGCGCTTAATGGCGGTCAGCGACTCCAGGACGATCCGTTCCTCATCGATCCACCCCATCTGTCCCGCCGCCTTGATCATGGCGTATTCACCGCTTACGTTGTAGGCGGCCACAGGCACTTCAAAGGTCGATTTCACCCGGTGTATCACGTCGAGGTAGGCCAGGGCCGGCTTGACCATGACGATATCGGCGCCTTCCTCGAGATCCAGCTCCACCTCCCGAAGCGCTTCGTTGGAGTTTGCCGGATCCATCTGGTAGGAACGGCGGTCACCGAATTGCGGGACCGAGTCCGCGGCGTCGCGAAAGGGCCCGTAATAGGCCGAAGCGTACTTGGCGGAATAGGCCATGATCGGGATATGCTTGAGTTGTCCGCTGTCGAGGCCCTCCCGTATCGCACCCACGCGGCCGTCCATCATATCCGATGGCGCGACCATGTCGGCGCCGGCTTCAGCCTGCGAGAGCGCCGTCCTGACGAGCAGTCGAAGCGTGGCGTCGTTCTCCACGTCGTCTTCCTTAATGACACCGCAGTGGCCATGATCGGTGTACTCGCAGAGGCACACGTCGCCGATAACGGTGAGCTCCGGTGTCGCCTGCTTGATCGCCCGAATGGCCCGTTGGACGATTCCGTCGTCCGCGTAGGCGCCGGAGCCGTAGGCGTCCTTGCTCTCCGGGATGCCGAAGAGCATGACGGCCGGGATGCCCAGGTCCGAGACTTCACGGCAGACCTCCACGCCCTGGTCCACCGACAACCGGTCCACGCCGGGCATGGAATCCACCGGGGAACGGACGCCTTCTCCCGGGCAGATGAACAGGGGATAGATCAGGTCGTCCACGGAAAGCCGGGTCTCGCCGACCATACTTCGCAGACGCTCGGTGCGGCGCAGGCGCCGCAGTCTGTGTACAGGAAATGCCATCAGATTTCCCTGCCCGCTATCGGGGCATCAGGGACCGCCGCAGTTGGCGCATCTGCCGGTATTGGCGCATCAGGAACCGCCGCAGTTGGCACATCCGCCGGCGTCGAATCCGTTCACGGCGCTGCAGCGTTCACACTGGAATAAAACGTGTCCGTCGTCGACGGATCGTGACGCCATCCACTTCCGCGCCCGTTCCCGGTGTTTCGAAGGTACGATGATCCTGGCTGTTTCGATCGGATTCTTTCCGATGAGGAGGCCGGTGTCCTGATCGGCCGAGAAAACCCGGCATTCCACGCCCTGCTCCGCGAGGTAGCGCCGGTAGTTCAGGGCTTCCCGGTCTTCCGCCCGATAGAGTATTTCTTCCTCTGCCGGCTCCTCTTCCACACTGTGTCTTTCACAGAAGTACCGTCCCAGCCTGCGAATCCCGCATTCAGCGCACACGTGTTGTCCGCAGACGATGCACCGTCCGTGGGCGGGTCCGGCCGGATGGGTCAGACAGCGGAGATTGTCGATGAATACCGTCCCGCAGACCGGGCAGGAATCGGTGTCGCCCGGGATCTCGGCTTTGCATTCGTCGCAGACCCACGTCGACTCCTCGTTCAGCGCGTCGACCAGGGATGTCGCGCAGATCGGGCATTTATCCAGGCCAGGGGCGTATTCACATTCGCATTCCGGACAGAAAGGCATAGAAAACCGCTCATATCAACAGGATACCGGACAGGCCGAAGGCGGTTCGGCCACGCCCCTCCGGTTGCATAGTGAATCGACCCCGTACCCGCCGCGTAACGTATTCCACAACGGTATGTTAGACGGACACAAGCCCGACAAATATACACCGTGGCGTCTTATCATGGCAATCGTTATTCCGTATGCCGCGCCGCCACGGTCTGCCGGTCGCGCACGATCGCGTCCACAAGTGCGGGGATCGTAGCCTGATCGGGCATGATGTCCACGGCCAGGCCCGCCTCTTCGGCGGTTTCCGCCGTGGCGGGACCTATGCAGGCTATGCGGACGTTTTCGGTGTATCGCCGCAGGCGGTCCGGTCCCACGGCCGTCGCGAAAGCCTTAACGGCTGAAGAACTCGCGAATACAGCTACGTGGATCTTCCCGCCTTCCAACAAAGAGTCGATGCCGCCCGGCAAGACCTCTTCCATGGCCGTCCGGTAGATCGTCACCCGCGTCACGTTCGCGCCGGCGGTGGTCAACCCCTCGCCCACGGCGGGACCCGCGATGTCCGCCGCGGGGAAGAGGATTCGCGCGTCCCGCAAGTCACAGTTTTCGACCAGGGTCTCCACCAGCTTTTCAGCCCGGAAAACATCGGGCTGGTAGTCCGCCTCGATACCGCGTGCCCGGAGCGCATCGGTCGTGGCCCGGCCGACCGCGGCGACCCTCACTCCGCCCAGCGCCCTGGCGTCCATCCCGTTTTCTATCAACCGCGAGAAGAAAGCCTCCACGGCGTTTCCGCTGGTGAATACCACGTGATCGAAACCGGATAGATCGGCCAGCGCGGTATCCACGCTCGACCAGTCATCCGGCGCTTCGATGCGTATCAGGGGTGCTTCGACCGGCTCGGCGCCCATCCGGACGAGCGATTCCGACAGTTCGCCGGCCTGGTCCCGGGCGCGGGTGACCAGGACCCGCACGCCGAAAAGCGGTTTCGATTCGAACCAGTTGAGTTGCGGCCGCAGCGCCACCACTTCGCCCACGATGATCAGCACGGGCGGCGTGAAGGCGGCCGACCGGGCCCTGGACACGATATCGTCCAGAGTGCCGACGAGGGTTCTTTGCTCCGGCGTGGTGCCCCACTGGATCAGTGCGACGGGCGTGTCCTTCGGGCGTCCGTGGTCGATCAGTCTCTCCACGATGACCGGCAGGTTGCGTGCGCCCATGTAGAAGATCAGGGTGCCGATCCGCCTGGCGAGGGCTTCCCAGTCGAGATCCGGCCGGGCCTTGTCCGGCGATTCGTGGCCGGTGACGACGGTCATCGTCGAGGTGATCTCTCTGTGGGTCACCGGTATGCCCGCGTAGGCCGGCACCGCGACGGCCGCCGTGACGCCGGGAACGACCTCGAAGGGTATCCCGCGGCGCTGAAGATGCAGCCCTTCTTCGCCTCCCCGGCCGAACACGAAGGGATCGCCGCCTTTCAACCGGACCACGGTCTTTCCGGCCTCGCTGTGACGAACCAGCAGGTCGTTGATCTCCTCCTGCCGACCCGGACGCCACGGAACGTGGATGCGTTCGGCGTGGGCGGGCGCCTCCGCCACCAGCCGCTCGTCGGCCAGGTAGTCCGCGACCACGACGTCGGCCTTCCGTACGCAGGCCAGGCCCTTCACGGTAATCAATCCGGGGTCGCCGGGACCCGCGCCGACCAGGTAAACGATACCCGAAGGCCGTGGAGTTGTCGCGCTCATACCTTGGTTTTCGTCACTCACCGGGTTCCGCCAGTCCGCCTGGTCCGCCCGGGGTCCTTGCCATTACGGCCTCCGCCAGCCTGCGGCCCAGGCCGGGGCCGTCTTCAGGATCCCCATGGAGGGTATGGCGCACGATCCGGCTGCCATCGTCGGCGGCAAGCACGCCGTCGAGCCGGAGGACGCCCTCTTCGATTCTTCCCCAGGCGCCGACCGGGGTGTGGCAACCGCCGCCGATACCGTGGAGAAACGCCCGTTCAGCCATTACCGCCTGCCTCGACGGAAGATGCTCGATGTTTCGCGCGGCCGCCAGGGTCCGCCTGTCGTCCCGCCGGATTTCTATCGCAAGCGCCGCCTGGCCGACGGCCGGCATGCACAGATCGGGGGACAGCGGTTCGGAGATGCGGTCCGACCATCCCAGCCGCTGCAGGCCCGCCACGGCCAGTACGATGGCGTCCGGGCCGTCCGTTCCATGCGGACCACCCGCTTCTTCCAGCTTCTTCAACCGGGTATCGATGTTTCCGCGGATATCCGTAAAGCGCAGGTCCGGCCGGTAGTGTTGCAGGAACGCCCGCCGTCTCGGGCTGCCCGTGGCGATCCGGGCGCCCGGGGGCAGGTCGTCCAGACCGGTACCGTCCCGGCTGATCAGGGCGTCCCGGACGTCCACGCGTTCCGGTACCGCGGCGATGACCAGGCCATCCGGCAGGATCGTGGGGAGGTCCTTCAGGCTGTGCACGGCCGCGTCGATCTCTCCCGTGACCAGGGCCCGTTCCAGTTCCTTGACGAAGACGCCCTCGCCGCCGAAGGTGTCCAGCGAGGCGTCCCTGTCCGTGTCGCCTTTCGTCTTGAGTATACGCACGTGGACGGTCAGGTCCGGGTTGACCGTCTCGAGGTCTTTTGCCACGGACCGGGCCTGGACGAGGGCCAGCCGGCTGCCGCGGGTGCCTATGGTGATTGAGGAAACCATGGATATGGGGATCGATGCGGCGGCGGCCCGGCCCGACACGGGCTTGCCGGGCTATTCGTCTCCGGCGCCGTTCCTGTCGTTCCGATGTTCATCGAGACCGAAGAGATGGCGCAGGCTGTAGAGGTGGTAGTCCTTGTGCTCCGGATCGGAAGTGTTTCTGAGCTGGACCGTCGGTTGGTGCAGCAGCTTGTTCACGATGGCCCGGCTCATCTTGTCCACGGTTTCCCGGTCCTTCTCGGAAAGGTGACCCAGCTGGGCAAGGGCCCGGTCGACTTCCTGGTGCCGGACGCCGTCGGCGAAATGCCGGAGCTGCGTAATGGTAGGCGTAATGGCAAGGTTCTGGTACCACGCCAGGAACCGGTCCACTTCCGTTTCCACGATCCCTTCCACTTTCCGCGCTTCCACCTTCCGCGCCTCGGCGTTGTCGTCCACCACCGACTGCAGGTCGTCCATGTCGTAGAGGATGACGTTGTAGAGGTTGCGCACGCGCGGGTCGATATCCCGCGGCGCCGCGATATCGATCAGGAAGATCGGCCGGTTCCGCCGGTCGTGCATGATCTCCGCCATCCGGTCCCTGCCCAGCACGGGTTCCGTGGCGCCGGTGGAACTGATGACGATATCGACGTCGGAGATCATCTGGAGTCCGTCGTGCAGGGATACGGCGATGCCGTCGAAGCGATGGGCCAGGTCGGCGGCCCGGTCGTAGGTCCTGTTGGCCACGATGAGCCGTTTCACGCCCTGTTCGACCAGGTACTCGGCGGTCCGTTCGCCGGTCTCTCCCGCGCCGATCAACATGGCGGTATGCTGCCGCAGGTCCTTGAAGATCTTCCTGGCCAGCTCGACCGCCACGGAGCTGACCGACACCGCGCCCGCCCCGATCTCCGTCGTCTCCCGTACCTGCTTGCCCACGGCCAGCGCCTTCTCAAACAGCCTGTTGAGCACCACGCCCGTGGTCTTCGTGTTCAGCGACTGCATGTAGGCCTCCCGGACCTGGCCCAGGATCTGCTGTTCGCCCACGACGAGGGAATCCAGGCTGGAGACGACCCGGAACAGGTGCCGGATGACGGCCTCGTCCTTCCGGTGATAGAGATAGGGGGACAATACGCCTTCGTCCAGGCCGTGGATCTCGTGAAACCACGCCTCGATGGGCCTGGGGTCGGTATGCTCTTCGTCGGTGGTCGCGTACATCTCGCTACGATTGCACGTGGACAGCAGGACCGCTTCGAGGATGCCGCTCGAAGACCTGACGAAGGAAAGGGCTTTCTCCTGGAGCGTCTTCGTCAGCACCGCCTGGTCGCGCACATCGATAGGCGCGGTATGGTGACTCAGTCCGACGAGTGTAAGATGCATGACTCCACCCGGTCGCGCGCTTCGTCCGCGCGGCCTTCACGTATGAGATCGAGGATATCGGAATCGACTAGGGACGTCCACAACTTCGCCCGGGTTTCGATTTCATCGGGGTACCGGGCCTTCATCTGGGGCCGGTATTGTCCCAGCAGGTCGAGCAGGTCGGCGTACTCGGTCCCGAAGGAGCCTTCCAGCTGCCCGCGGATCTTCTTCGCCAGCGCGGGACTCTTGCCTCCCGTGGATACGGCGATGCACAGGTCGCCCCGGCGAACGATGGAAGGTACGATAAACCGGCACAGCGCGGGCACGTCTACCACGTTGACCATGACGCCCTCCGCCTCGGCGTCGCGGTATACCCGTTCATTGGCTTCCGTCGAGTCGGTCGCCGAGATGACTAGGCGGAAGCCCCGGACGTCGCCGGGTTCGTACCGTCTCGCGATCCAACTGATTTCACCGCGGTCTGCCCGGTCTTGCAGTGTTTCTGTTAAATCAGGGCTGACTACGGTCACTTCGGCCCCGCATTCGAGGAGCGCCGCCGCCTTTTCCTCGGCGATCCCGCCGCCGCCCACCACCAGGCAGGGCTGATCCTCGATGTCTACAAAGGCGGGATAGAATTTCTTCATGGTTGAATCACCTTAAGTTGTCGTCGTCCAGTCGCCGTTTTCCAGTCGCCGTCATCCGGTTGCCGTCGTCAGTCGAAGATGTGCAGGTTCGTCCAGAGTCCGGCGCCTAGATAGGCCAGCAGCACGGACGCGAACCCGGCCATGGAGATGATCGCCGCCCGCTCGCCCTGCCATCCCGCGGTATAGCGGGTTACAAGCTGGGAAGTGTAGATGACCCAGGTCAGCATCACGCACAGCACTTTCGGGTCCAGCAGCCAGGGCGTGATCGAATCCCATGCGGCCGTCGCCCACCAGATGCCCGTGGCGATGCCCGCCGAGAGGAACACCCAGCCGATGAGCGTCGCCTTGAGGTTCATCTCGTCCAGCATGCCCAGCGCGGGCAGCCGCGAGAACACCAGGCCCACGCGGCGGTGGTGGATGTAGTACATCTGCATGACGTACAGCAATCCCGTGATGAAGGAGAAGGAAAACGCCGCGTAAGCTAGGAAACTGGCCGTTACGTGGAAATTGAACCAGGGACTCTGCAGGAGAGGCGGCAGGGGGTCGACGGGACTCATGAACGCCGTGGACGCCGCCTGCGCCGCCAGGACGAGGGGCAGGACGAACACGCCCAGCGACCGGTCGTGGAAACGGCGCTCCAGGAACAGGTAGACCACGGCGATGAGCCAGGCGAAGAAGCTCATCGACTCGTGGAGTCCCACGAACGGCGCGTGACTGGATTCGAAGCCGCGGGCGATCAGGAATACGCTGTGGAAAACCAGTGCCAGGACCAGGAACAGGCTCGCATAAAACCCGGTCCGGGACTGTCTCGTCCAGAAATGGCGGAAGTAGATTACCGTGGCTACCGCGTAACCCGCCAGGATCAACCCGTGAAGAATGTAGATACTCATGTGATACGGCTCCGACCCGACCCCGGGTCAAAACTCGCCGGCTGACAAGATACCCTAAAATACCGTCATATCATGTATTTATCAAGTTTAATGGGGTGCGAGAAGGAACCGCAGCGGCCTGGCCGGGTCACGGGAACAGTTCGAGATACTTGGATTCCGTCGCAACCGCACGGGCCGCCTATTCCGCGTTCCGCAACTGGTCCATGATATCCATCCCCACGCGGCGGCTCCACGCTTCCATGACCCGTCCGAACAGCGGGCCGGGCCTGCCGTCGCCGATGGGCGTACTGTTGATGCGCGTACACGGCGCCAGGCAGTACGGCGTGCTGGTCAGCCAGGCCTCGTCGGCATTGACGGCGTCGTAGGGCTGCAGGTCCTTTTCCACCCAGCCCAGCCCCAATTCGGGCGCCAGTTCCCGCAGCGTGACCAGACTCACCCCTTCCAGTATGTGGCGGCTGGTGGGTGTAAAGATCGTATCGTTTTCCACCGCGACGAAGTTGGCTCCCGAGCACTCGGTGAGGTTGCCGTCCAGATCGAGCAGCAGCGAGGTGGCAGCGGGGTCGACGGCCTGCGTCTGCCTGTCGGCCATCCAGTAGTGCAGGCGCGAGCGGTTTTTCATCTTTGGATCGACGCACTGGGGCGGCACGTGGCGGATGGACGGCGTCACCACGTGTACGCCCTCCTCGAACCAGGGCCGCCAGACGGAAAAGGGCAGGGGGAAGGAATGGATGCACAGCGTGGGTTCCAGGCGCGCCGGTTTGCCGGCGCTACCGGCGTAGATCTGGTTTTCCCCAGGCGTTACGAAGTGGACGACGCCCAGGTCCTGCTCAGGCCCGATCAGCCCGCTGTTGGTTTCGATCAGCGTCCGCGTGCGCTCGACCAGCCCGTCATGGCCCAGGGCCAGCTCGATGCCGGCGTGCTTGCACGACCGCAGAAGCCGCTTCACGTGCTCCTCCAGGCGGAAGGGCTCGTGCCTGAACGTACGGGTCATTTCCGTCAGGGTGGCACCCAGGACGATCCCCAGATCGTAGATGTTGAGATGGGCTCGGGAAGCGGGGACGAAGCCATCATTGAGATAGACGACCGGTTCTTTCATAGCATTGTTCTCCTAAAAAAACAGTCCTTTTTCTTTTCCGGACGAAGTGTTACGTATAGGTGGAGCGTTACGTGCAGGTGTTATGAAACATGAGAGAATAAGCAGAACTATATAAGAAATACAAAAGAGGAAAACATCTCATGGAATCCACCGGGCAGGTGGCGGGCGCTGCCGGCGACGGAGCGCATCGCGCGGGGTTCGTGGCCCTCGTCGGGAAACCGAACGTGGGCAAGTCCACCCTGATGAACGCGCTGCTGCGGCATCGGCTGTCCATCGTGACGCCAAGGCCCCAGACCACCCGCCAGCGGGTACTGGGCATTCTTACGAAAGAGTCCTGCCAGGTCCTGTTCCTGGATACGCCCGGCCTGCTTGAACCCGGCTACCGGCTCCAGGAATACATGCTGCAGTCCGCGGTCCACACCCTGCACGATTCGGACGCGGCCGTGGCCATCGTGGACGCTACCCGGTTCGCCCGCGACCTCGACGACCGGGTCGTCGGCTACCTCGAACAGAGCAGCGGTCCCGTGATCCTGGCGATAAACAAGATAGACCGGACGTCCAGGACTTCCCTACTGCCCATGATCGACCAGGCCGCCAACCGCTTTCCCTTCACCGAAATCGTGCCCGTTTCCGCCCTCGAGGGCGACGGCCTCGAACCACTGCTGACCGCCGTCATCCGCGTGCTCCCGCCCGGTCCGGCGCTCTACCCCGAAGACATGCTCACCGACCAGCCGGAGCGGTTCTTCGTGGGAGAAATCATCCGGGAGCACCTGTTCCTCGCCGTACGCGAAGAACTGCCCTACGCGTCGGCCGTGATCGTGGAGGATTTTACGGACCGGCCCAATGGCACGGCCTTCATCCAGGCAAGTATCATTATCGAGCGATCTTCCCAGAAGGGCATCATCATCGGCAAAAACGGGCGCATGCTTAAACACATCGGCACGTCCGCGCGAAAGGCCGTGGTCGATTTCCTTGACCGCCCCGTCTATCTCGATCTGCGGGTCAGGGTCCGTCCCTCCTGGCGGAAAAACGAGCAGGAGTTGAGACGGCTTGGGTATACCAGAAGGTGATCGAAGCAGCCGGGTACACGAAGAGGCGACTGGCGCGCCCGGGCGTTAAGCCGAACCCCATGTCGTCTCCCCCGGTCTCCCGGCGGCCAGCCCGATGTACCGGTCCAGGTCGCCCCACAGCGATGCCAGCGGCCGGTGTTCGCTCCAGGGCTGGACCGCCTCCCGGTCGTACCCTTCGATCAGGGACAGGATCCGCACGCACCACTGCACGGGGAGTATGGCCTGATACACCGCCATCATCTCACTGGCGTGGGGATGTGTGCTCCTTTCACAGTAATCCGCGATGGCCTCTTTCCGCAAGCCCGTCTCCAGGACCGCGCTCTGCGGATGCCAGAAAAAACCGGCGACCTCGAAGAGCGGGTCCATGATCCCCGCGTGCTCCCAGTCGACCAGGCCGATACGGTCCGCGCCGGTCCTGATCACGTTGCCAGGCCGGAAGTCTCCATGACACAGGCAGGGCGGGCAATCCGCCCATAACCCGGGCCTCAGATCCATCATGTCCAGGCCGCGTCTCAGGTCCCGCAGCCGGTCCAGGGCCTCGCGGAACGACGGGTCGTTCATGGCGGCGGTCGCGGTCAGGGCACGCAGGGTTTCGTCTATGAAATCGAGGCAGTCCCGGGCACGGACCGGCCCCGCCGGCCTGGACAGGGAGGAATAGCCAGGGTCCGTAATGCCATGCACCTCGAGCAAGGTCTCCAGGAGCTGGTTCAGCGCTTCCCGGGCCATGCTTTCGGGTCTCACCGGAGTTCCGGGGAGTTTTTCGTAGATCAGCACTGGGGCGTTCAATTCGGCGGCCCAAGGATCGCCGGTTACGGCTGTCGGCACGGCTTCCAGGAAGGAAAGCCGTTGCATCGCGGCGTATTCCCGTTCCAGGCGCTGATGGCGATCGGCCGGATATACTTTGACCAGGTAGATGCCACCGCCGGAATCTACTTCGTATATACGGTTGTTGAATCCGCCTCCCAGCGGCCGGATATGGCATTGCCCAGCGGCGAATGCGTGTCCGTCTCCGGCCAGCCGGGCCAGGTAACGCGCCACGGACGCCAGGTCCGGTGATTCATCGTCGCGGCGCGGCGACGCGCCCAAATCGTTCCGCGAATCCATAATCGTTCTGCGAATCCATCGCTTTTGAAAGGGCCGCGAGTCTATACACGGCCTGCTGTTTCAGTCCGGTCTTTTCCGATTGCCCGCGAATCCGGGATTTCGTATCTTCAGTGCGCGGAACCCGTCCGTCTCTACACCCCGCAACCCGTGGTCAGTCCGTCTACCGTTCCGTTCCCGGCACGTGCCGGATTCCGGTGTGATTCAAATGAAATTCCATGCGCTGATTCGACATGCACTCGCGGGCCTGTCCCGGTTCCTGTCGCTCAAACCGGCCGTCGCGTCGATCTCCCTCCTGCTGCTGACGGCCTCCGGCTGCGGAAGCGCCTTTCAGAACATCAACATCCTCTCCGACGCGGATGAAATCGCGCTCGGACGCGAGTTTTCGAGACAGATTGAAAGAGAGGTCAGGCTATACACGGACCCGGAGGTGGTCCGCTACATCGATGAGCTGGGCCAGACCCTCGTCCGGCATTCCACGCGATCGAATATAACGTATTACATAAAAGTCGTGGATACGGACGAAGTCAACGCATTTGCCCTGCCGGGCGGCTATCTCTACATCAACCGCGGGCTCATTTCAATTGCCGGCACCGAGTCGGAACTGGCGGGCGTGATCGGCCACGAGATCGGCCACGTGGCCGCGCGCCACGGCGCCAAGGCCCTGACCCGGCAACTCGGTCTGGAGGTCATTCTGGGCATGATATCGGGACGAAACCCCACGGGGGTCCGGCGTGTCGCGTCGCAACTCGCGGGTGTCGGCGGCATCCTCTCGATGCTGCACCATTCCCGCCAGGCGGAACGGGAGGCGGATGCCCTGGCGGTGGTGAACCTGCGCGAGGCCGGCTACGATCCCGGGGGCGTCACGGTGTTTTTCGAGAAACTCCTGGAGATCAACGACCGCGAACCCGGTGCGCTGGCTTCCCTGTTCGCGACCCATCCAGCGAGCAGGGAACGCGTCGAGAACACCCGGAAGCAGATCGCCGCTCTGCCGGCACTGGAGGGACTGGTCACCGATTCGGAAAGGTTTCGGCAGATTAAGAATCAACTGCCGCCGCTTGAGGACAACCCCCTGAAAAACAAGAAGAACGACAAGGAAGAACAACCTGTTCGCGAACACTGACCAAGGCACGTCCGCCTTATCCGTATCCGAAGACCGCCGGGGCCTGTTGCTTCGCGGCGGGACCGTCGTGGACCCGTCTCAGGATCTGTACAAGGTATGCGACGTCTCGATTCGCGACGGTTCGATTTCGGCCGTCGGCGACGGCTTGCCGGCGGAAGGTCACCGGATCGTCGACGTATCGGGCCGGTACGTCTTCCCCGGCCTGGTCGACCTGCACGCGCACATCTGCTGGGGGTTCACCGACATCGGCCTGGTCCCGGACGACATCTGCCCTTCCACTGGGGTCACGACCATCGTAGACGCCGGAAGCTCGAGCTGGCCCAGCCAGGAGGCATTCCGAAGCAACGTGGCGGATCCGTCCCGGACCCAGGTCTTCGGTTTTTCCAACATCTCCAGCGTGGGCATCCCGACGGCGGGTACGCCGGAACTGGCCAGCCTGCGGTTCGTGGACGTGGACCGGTCCGTGGCCGCCGTCGCGGGGAACCGGGACCTGATGACCGGAATTAAGGTCCGCATGGGCCGGCACCTCATCGGCGACAACGGGCTCGAACCGATGCGCCTGGCCGTTGAGGCGGCGGATCAGGCAGACGTTCCCGTCATGGTCCACGTGGGCAATACGCCCTGTCCGCTGGGTGGCATCATGGACCTGCTCAGGCCGGGCGACATCATCACGCACGCCTATCACGGCCATCCACACGGCATACTGGATGATCATCGCGCGGTCTGGGAGGACGTAATCGAAGGGCGGTCCCGGGGCATCCTGATGGACGTCGGGCACGGCGCCGGCAGCTTCAGCTTCGACGTGGCCAAGGCGGCCTTCGAACAGGGATTCTTCCCGGATGCCATCAGCACGGACCTGTACACCGTGAACGTCAACGGCCCGGTCTACGACCTGCCGACCACCATGTCCAAGATGCTGAACCTGGGCATGCCGCTTGAAGATATCGTGCGGAGCACGACCGCCATTCCGGCCGCGGCGATCGGAAGAACCGAACTCGGCACGCTTCGTCCGGGCGCGGCCGCCGACGTGGCGGTATTCGAACTGGAAGAAGGCGACTTCGAATTCAGCGATTCGCACGGCGACCGCCGGAGGTGGCCCCGTCGCCTTACCTGCGAAATGACCTTGCTGGACGGGGGGATCGTGTTTGAGCACCAGTCCATCGGCAACCAGCCCGTTGAGCGCCAGTCCACCGGCAGTCAGCCCAGTAAACAGCATCCACAGGAATAAAGCGCAATGAAAACCAGATACTGGGTGGGCGGGTGCCTCTCCCTGGTCATCCTGCTCGCCCTCTTTGCCGCTGCTGCCTATTGGTTTCTTCGCCAGACGAGCGAAAACCTGGTCGAATCCTATACGAGTCAGGCGCCGTTGGATCTAGCCCGCGTGGAGACGAATCCGGACGAAACCCTCTCCGTCATCGACCGGCTCAGGGATTTCATAACCGCCCTCGAGCGGGGCGAAGAAACCGGAAGTTTTTCTCTTTCGGCGGACGATATCAACACCCTGCTGCAAAACGAGGAACTGCTAAGCGAACTTAAGGGGATGGCGCGCGTGACCATCCAAGATGACCTGTTGCGGGCCGATATCAGCGTACCTCTCGGCATGTTCAACGAACGGTTCGAGGGCAGGTACCTGAACGGAACGGGCGAACTCGCCGTCGAGATGAAGGACGACCGGCTCAGCGTCACCATCGACCGGCTGGAAGTCGGCGGCCGGGACCTGCCCCGGGAGATCATGAATGAAATTCGAAAGAACAACCTGGTCGCAGCGCTGTACGAGGAGCCGTCCCTGGAGGAATTTCTCCGGCTCATCAAGTCCGTGAAGATCGAAGACGGCCGGCTCGTCATCCAGCCCAAGTAGGTCCCGGCCTTCACCCCATGGGATCCCTTCATGCCGATCCTCCTGGCCATTGCCCTGCATCCCGAAGCACGCCCGGTGATCGAGCGCTTCCGGTTGAAACAGGACGCTTCCTTCGACCTGCCCGTTTTCCGGCGGGACGACGTCTGGCTTGCCGTTACCGGCACGGGGCGCATGAAATCCGCCATAGCGACCACCCATCTGATCGCGCAGGTTGAAACTCGGGAGAACACGTTCATCTTCAACCTCGGCATCGCGGGCCACACGCAAAAGGCGGGGGAAGGTCCCGTCTCTGTGGGCGACCGGTTCCTCGTGAACAAGATCGTGGAGCAGGGAACCGGCCGGTCCTTCTATCCGGACCTGCTGGCCAGGACGCCCCTGGCGGAATCCCCGGTCACCACCGTGGACCAGCCCCTGGGCCGTACGGATGCGGACGGCGTCGAACCGGGGCTCGTCGACATGGAAGCGACCGGGTTCTACCAGGCAGCCGCGGCGTTCCTCCCGCCCCACCGGATCGGATGCGTCAAGATCGTTTCGGATCACCTGGAAACGCGGCGCCTCGACAAGCGCCACGTGAGCGAACTGATCGCGCAGAGCCTGGAGGAACTCGAAGAGACGATCTCAGCCTACAGCAATGTCTCTGACGGCGGAGAGGACGTGCTGACCGATGCGGATGTCCGGATCGTCGAACACATACGAAACCGGCTGCGCCTGACGGCCAGCCGCCACAGGATACTGTCGGACCTGGTACGGGCCTACAAACTTCATACCGGGTCGGATATGCCGGATCTATCGAATTTCACCCGGGTTGTGGTAAAAACCAGACAGGAAGGCAACGCCCAATTTGAACGACTCCGCGGCATTCTCTCGGTGGAATAACTTCTCCCACCTCTATATCGAGCGCGGCGCGGCCGACTATCCGCTCACGCGGCACATCCGGGACCGCTTCGCGAAGGCCCGTGTGGTGGAAATCGACGACTATAAGGCGGTCTTCGCCAGGCCGCGGCAGCGGTTCCAGGCGCAGAAAGCGAGCATGAAACTGATCCTGGCCGTGAAGAAAGACCGGTTCCTGTACGAAGGATCGGGGAACAGCCAGAACTTCAGCTACGATGAATTCTACTACAACACGCTCATGTTCAACTGCGTGTACAACTGCGAATACTGTTATCTGCAAGGCATGTACCCATCGGCGAATATCGTGGTCTTCGTGAACCTGGAAGACTACTTTACCGCGACGCGCGAGGGCATGCGAGGCAGGTCGAATCCGGCGCAGCCGCTTTACCTGTGCATCTCCTACGATACCGACCTGCTCGCCTTCGAATCGGTCGTGCCTTACTGCCGCGCGTGGATCGAATTCGCCCGCGAGGAGCCGGATCTGCTTGTCGAAATCCGTACCAAGAGCGCCGCGTACCAGAACATAAAGGATCTGCCGCCCGCGGACCGGGTCATCCTGGCGTGGACGCTCTCTCCCGAACCGGTCGCCGCACGTTACGAGCACGGCGCGGCGCCTCTTCGCAGGAGGCTGGAGGCCGTCCAGTCCGCTATAGAGGACGGCTGGCCGGTACGCCTCTGCTTCGACCCGGTCCTGGCCGTTCCGTCGTGGGAGTCCATGTACGGAGAACTGGTCGACGAGGTCGTACGGCGGATCGATCCGGCCGCCGTTCGCGACGTGACCGTGGGCGTCTTCCGCATGGCGAAGGACCATTTCCAGCGTATGAAGCGTCAGCGGCGGGATACGCCCTTTCTGTACGACGGATACGTTCAGGAGGGGTCGACCGTGACCTATCCGGCCGAACGCCGGGAGGCCATCACCACCTTCATGCGGCGGCGCCTGGGCGACCACTTCAAAGAGGAGCAGATCGTCCCATGGACGTAGCCCTGGTCACCGGCACTTCCTCCGGAATCGGCCTGGCCGTCGCCAGACGCCTGGTCGAACTGGACTATACCGTCTACGGATATGCCCGGGACCACGGCAAGGTCGTTTTCCGCCACGACCGGTACCACCCGGTCGTCTGCGACATTACCGACACACGGGCCTTGCTGAAACGAACCGAGGCGCTGCTCGAAGAGACCGGGGGGCTGAAGATCCTCGTCAATAACGCCGGTATCGGATACTTCGGTCCCCACGCCGCCATGGCGCCCGACCGGATCGAACGCATGGTCCGGACCAACCTGGTCGCGCCCATGATCCTGACCCGGGCCACCCTGAGATGCCTGGAGCAATCGCGGGGGTTCATCGTCAACATCGCTTCTACTGCGGCGTTGAACCCTGGATCCCACGGCGCAGCCTACGGCGCGACGAAGGCCGGCCTCCACCAGTTCGGACAGGCGCTCTTCAGCGAGGTTCGGAAGAGCGGTGTCCGCGTGGTGACCCTGTACCCCGACATGACCCGGACGCCTTTCTATGACGAAACCGACTTCGAACCCGGCGACGCGCCCGATACCCACATTACGCCGGAATGCGTGGCCGACGCCGTCGCCCAGGCCGTGGACCAGCGGGAGGGTACGGTGATCACGCAGATCGTCATCAAGCCGCAGCGCACGCAGGTCGTCCACAAGCGTCCGCCGCGAAACAACCAATCATAAGGAACTACGATGCCCTATATCTCTTCCCTCCACGTCTATCCCATCAAGTCCTGCGCCGGCCACGAACTGACGCGGGCGGAGCTCGACGCACGGGGAATCCGCGACGATCGGTCGTGGGTCGTCGTCGGCGACGGAGGCGGGATGCTCACCCAGCGCGAAATGCCCGCCCTTGCCCTCGTACAGCCCGCTCTGGCGGAGGGAGGACTGGCCCTTTCGGCGCCGGGAATGGAGGATCTGGAGGCGCCGCGCATGGAGGAGGGTGACATTCGGAACGTGGACGTGTGGGGAGATCCCTGCGACGGAATCGACCAGGGCGACGATGCCGCGGAGTGGTTCGGTACGTACCTGGATTCTTCCTGCCGCCTGCTGTATTTCAAGCCGGATTTCGTGCGGTCCGTGGATCCGGATTATGCGCCCCGGTCCGGCGACCAGGTGGGCTTTGCGGATGGCTTTCCCCTGCTGATGATCTCGGAAGCCTCCCTGGCGGACCTGAACGCGCGGCTGGAGGAACCCATCCGCATGAACCGCTTCAGGCCCAATGTCGTGATAGCCGACTGCCCGCCCTACGCGGAAGACACCTGGAAGCGTGTTCGCGTCGGGGACGTGGAACTCGACCTGGTGAAACCCTGCGGCCGGTGCGCCACGACCCTGGTCGAGCAGGAGAGTGGAACGCCGGGCAAAGAGCCGCTGAGAACGCTGGCGACCTACCGCAGGTTCGGCCGTCCGGCGCCGTCCTTCGGCCAGAATGCCGTGCACCGGTCCCCGGGCGTGCTGGAAGCGGGCTCGGCCATTCAGATTCTCGACATACGGGACCCGGCTTGAAATCGGCGGTTGCCGCGACTGGTCGTGCCAGGCCCGTTGCATCTGCCGGTGCGACCAGGATACGCGTGTTGCTGCCGGGACCACCAGGAAGGAGGACCGTTTGAGCCAGCGCGTGATTTCCATGCCGGCCGCCCGGTGCGAACTGGGCTTCGCACGGATCGACATCACCCCGCCCGCGGGTATCTACCATCGCAGCTGGGGCGCCGCGAAGCACGACGCGTCGACGGGCGTGCACCGGGAACTGACCGCATCCGCGCTCGTATTCGTGGATCCCGGTTCCAGGGCGGAACACGCCCTTGTCTCCCTCGAACTGGGCTGGCTGCAGGCCGGCGATCTGCAACGCCTTTCGGATACCGTCTCCTCCGGCACCGGCCTGCCCGCCGAACGCTTCGTCCTCACGTTCTCGCATACCCACGCCGCCGGCAACTACGATCCGGATCGACTGGAGCACGAGGGCGGCTCGCTGATCCCGGGATACCTGGACGATCTGGGCACGAGGCTCGTTGGTGTAGTGGAAGAGGCCCGGGCCGCCGTGCAGCCGGTTGACCTGGCCTTCGGATACGGCCGGTGCGACCTGGCGCGCAACCGCGACTACTGGGACGAAGAGAATCAGCTGTATGCCTGCGGGACCAATCCCGAACGTTCCGCTGACGATACGGTCGTGGTGACACGCGCCACCGACCGGGAAGGCAGGGTGATCGTCACCCTCGTCAACTACAGTTGCCACCCCACCACCCTGGCCTGGGACAATACACTTATCAGTCCCGACTACCCCGGGGCCATGCGAGAGGTCGTGGAGCAGGCCACCGGCGCGCCCTGCGTGTTCCTGCTGGGCGCGAGCGGCGATCTCGGTCCCCGGTATGGATTCGCGGGCGAAACGGAGGCGGCGGACCGGAACGGCCGTCAACTGGGCTACGCCGCGCTGTCGGCCCTGGAGGCCTTGCTGCCTGACGGAACCGAGTTGCGCTACGACGGCCCCGTGATATCGGGCGCTACCATCGGCGTTTGGCGCCATAGTCCCGTGGATGCTGGGCGCGGGCAGCGGCTCGGAGTCTTCGACTCCGCCGTTATGACCCTGGATCTGCCTTTGCTGGATCTGCCCGCGCAGGATGAACTGGACCGGCAACTCGCCGAATGGACGTCCCGGGAAGAAACCGCCAGGCGGGAAGGGCGGAAGGAGGAAGCCGCCGACTGCCGGGCCAGGATAGAACGGGTTCGGCGGGCTATGCGGCGCGTCGAGACGCTTCCGCCGGACAGAAAGGCCGCGCCCTACGGCGTCTCGCTCTGGCGCATAGGCGAAGGCGTCCTCGTGCTGGTCAGCGGCGAGCCCTATAATTTGTTTCAACGCGAACTGCGGGCACGCTTCCCCGCTACCGCGATCATCGTGGTCGTCCTGTGCAACCGGGGAACGGGCGGCTACCTCCTTCCCAGGGACGACTATGGCAAGGGGCTCTACCAGGAAGAGGCCGCGGCGATCGGCCCGGGCGGACTCGAAGCGGTGTCCGAAGCCGTAACGCGACAGTTGCAAGCCTGGGGCCTGGAGTAGGCGAAGCCCAGGAACCGATTCGGGGCGTCGAAGTCCGGGAACCGAACGGGACTCGCATACGGAACGCGGCGCAGATCAAACCAGAGGAACAGAATGTAGATCAGACAGGAGCGGCATATGTCAACCGGCAACATACGCATCGGACTCATCGGCCTCGGTACGGTCTGCGAATACGTGCATTACCCGGGGTTTTCCCGCATTCCCGGGGTGGAGATCGCCGGACTCTGCGAAGTGGACGAAGGCCTGCTGGCCCGCAGGCAGGCACAGTGGGGCATCGCGGCCGGCTTTACGGACGTGGACGGGTTCCTGGCCGCCGTCAGGCCGGACGCCGTGGCCGTCGCCGTGCCGAACGTGTACCATCACGGGATCGTACTGAGCGCCGTCCGGGCGGGTTGCCACGTGCTGTGCGAGAAGCCCATCGGCATGACCGTTGCGGAGACCGTCGACATGTACGAGTCCGCCCGGGACGCCGGCGTCCGGCACATGACCGCCTTCACCTATCGGTTCGTGCCGGGCATGCGCTACCTGAAGCACCTGGTCGACGAAGGACGGCTCGGCGAGATACGCCACGCACGCTTCCAGCGTCTGCAGGACTGGGGCGAGCATTCCGTGGGATGGCGCCAGTACAGGCGCATGGCGGCCACGGGAGAACTCGGGGACATGGGCATCCACCGCATCGACTTCGCCGAAAACCTGCTCGGCCCGATCAAATCCGTATGCGCGTCGCTTAAACAGATCGTTCCCCGGGATCGTACCGCGAATGGATCGTCCTGCGAACCACAGGACGTGGAGGACTGGGTCGCGTGGATCGCCGAGTTCGAATCGGGAAGCACGGGCGTGTTCGAAATGGGGAAACTGACCAAGGGCCGCGGGCCCGGCGGCGACCACGACATCTGCGAGCTGAACGGGAGCAAAGGATCCGCCGCCTACCAGCTTCATACGCCATACGCCATCCTTACCGGTTCGCGGAAGGAGAAATACAGGAGGCGCAGCGTACCCAAAAGCTTCCTCACCCTGCCCGGTTCCCCCCGTGACCCAAAGGACGGCGACCCGCTCCAGACCTTTCGCTTCGACCAGGCCTGGGAGTTCGTCAGCGCCATCCGCGAGCGGCGGGATTGCGTGCCTTCCTTCCATCACGGCATGCGCGCCCAGGTCGTGGCGGAGGCCATCCTCGAAGCGGCGGCGTCCCGGCGCTGGGTGGACGTGCCGGATTGAGTCGAAATCCGGGCGTATGGCATGTCAGCCCGAGCAATCTCGCGTGCTACCGAATTTTCATGTTGTCGTCATGGTTTCGTCATACGGGACCATTATCTTGCGACTGATCCCGGGATTGGAAGTATAATACCGGTACAAGTCGCGTGACACGCCTTACATAATCTGCAGGAAGTCGGTGTCGGACCGGAGCCTGATTGATCTGATGGAAAGAACAAGGAGGGGTTCAATTGTGAAATTCCAGCGTTACCTGCTTATCGCAGTCCTGGCGGCCCTGCCGGTCCAGCATATCCAGGCGGGTGTCGGCCAGGCCGGCGGCCTCTTCCTTCAGATCGCTCCCGACGCGCGGTCCACGGCCATGGGAGAGACGGGTGTCGCCCACGCTCGCGGCGCCCAGGTCCCGGCGTGGAATCCCGGCGGCCTGGGATTCCTTGAGCACCGCGGCGCATCGGCAACCTACTTCAAATGGCTGCCCTACCTGGCGGACGACCTCTACTACCTGCATTTTTCCTACGTGCAACCCGTAGAAGGCATCGGAACCTTCGGGGTCAGTGTGCCTTATCTATCACTGGGGGAACAACAGAGGGTGAACGCGGCCGGGGACAGCCAGGGAACGTTCAATAGTTCGGACATGGCGGTCTCCCTTTCCTACGGCACGAGGGTCAATGAACTGCTGGGAGTCGGAGCAAACCTGAAGTTCGTCCGAAGCGCCCTGTCGGACGAGGACGACGGGGTGGGAACGAGCTTCGCCCTGGACTTCGGCTTCACCGCCCATGTCACGCCCCGCTTCACGTTGGCCGGCGCGCTGCAGAATCTTGGAACGGAGATCAAGTACGTCAATCCGGACCAGGGGGATCCCCTGTCCCGGAACCTCAAGGTAGGCGCCGCGCTGAAAGCGCTGGAAATCGAGTCGAACAGTCTGCTGCTGGCCGTTGACCTGAACCGAATGCTGCTGGAGGACAGCGGGAACGTCCTGAACGTCGGGGCCGAATTCTGGTACCGGGATCTCATCGCGCTGCGTACCGGGTACGTGCACGACTCGGAAGGCGATGTGAAAACGCCCACGTTCGGCGGCGGCCTGCAGTGGAAGATGTACCGAATCGACTTCAGCTATACTTCAAGCTCGACGCTCCAGGACATTACCAAATTCACCATTTCGGCCAGGTTTTAAGACAAGGAAGGCAGAGATCCGATGGTCGAACAGGGCAGGACCGGCCGGGTAAACGGTTACCCGGAGGGGTCCTGTTTTTCGACCAGCCGGATCTCGAAGAGCCGGGGCCACCACTTCCCGGTGACGAACAGCCGGTCCCCCGCGGCATCGTATGCGACGCCGTTGAGCACGTCTTCCGTTCCGTCCGCCCTGTCATACCCGCCTGACTCGAGCAATCCCGCGAGATCGATCCACCCGGTCACCCGTCCGGTTTCCGGATCGATGCGGGCTATACGGTCCTCCCGCCAGATATTGGCGTATATCTCGCCCTTTACATACTCCAGTTCGTTCAGATTGCGTACCAGGCCGTCCCCGTCCCGCACGAACACCCTGCCGGTCTCTTCGAAGGTCACCTTGTCGCGGAAGTACAGCGTGGACGATCCGTCGCTCATGATGAACCGCTCCCCGTCGTAGGTTATGCCCCATCCTTCGCCCGGATAGGCCACGCTCCGCAGCAGTTCGAAAGTATCCCGGTCGTAGATGAAGCCCACCCCGGACTTCCAGGTCAGCTGGATGATCTTGCCGTCGTAGAGGGCGAGTCCTTCTCCGAAGATCGTCGAGGAGAGGCGGCGGATCCGTTCCACCGCGCCGGTCTGCAGCGCCACCTGGCGCAAGGTGGACTGGCCGTAGTTCCCGGTGCTTTCGAACAGCGTGTCGCCCTCGATGGCCAGGCCCTGGGTGAAGGCGCCGGTGTCGTGGGGGAACGAACGGACCACCTCGTAGGTATACGCCTTTGCGGCCACCCCCTCCGTGGCACCGGTCCCGTCCGGCGTAACGTCGGGATGGGGGCTCGAATTCGTCGGCTCGGAACAGCCGGCGAGGGCAAACAGGCCCGCCAGGCAGATCAGAGCGGTGCAGGCTTTCCGGATCATCGACGTTTCCTACAACTTACGGTACATGATGTGGGCATCCACGAGGCCGTGTTCAGGATGATTGAATGCGTCCGGTATGGTGGCGGCTACCGTAAACCCAAGGTCCCGCCACAGCGCCACGGCCCGATGGTTCGTGCTGACGACCATGTTGAACTGCATGGCCAGGAAACCCTCGCGGCGCGCCTCTTCGATGGCGTGTGCCCCCATCGCCCGTCCCACGCCGCGGCCCTGCCGGTCCGGGTCGACCATGAACCCGGCATTGGCCACGTGGGCGCCCAGCCCCGGTTGGTTTGGCCGCAGATAGTAGGTTCCCGCCACCTCGCAGCCGTCCAGTGCCACGTAGGGCCGGTTCGGCGGCGCCATCCACAACGCGTACGCCTCCTGCCTGTCCGTCTCGGGCGGATAGGGATAGGTGTCGGCCGCCCGCACGACCCGGTGAAAGATCGACCAGATCGCGTCGAAGTCGTCCTCGCCGGCACGGCGAACCCGAATCATTCAGCCCCTCTTTCCCGCAGCATCGATACGATCGTCTTCCGCTTCCGATCGCGGGCGATGTCCAGCGCCGTAGTGCCGTCCCGGTCCCGGATCGACGGGTCCGCGCCCCGGTCGAGAAGATAGGTGACGAATTCCTTCCCGGCGCCCCGGACGGCAGTCCAGTGGAGCGCGGTGCGCCCGCGGTGATCGTCGACGCCGTTCACGTTGGCGCCGCGGTCGATCAGGAACCGGGCCATGTTGTAGGTGCCGTACTGTACCAGTTCGCTCAGGGTGTCGTCCACCGCGGGGTGCCGGATGTCCGCTCCCGCCGCCAGCAGCATTTCCACGGAGTCGTAATCCACGTTCCACAAGGCGCTGATGAGGCCGGGATCGGGTTTCGCGCCGGCATCCAGCAGCGCACGCATCATGGTCGGATTCCCGATTGCTGAGGTCAGCGCGGGGGGAGGCCGGTTTACCTCGGCGCCCCGTTCCAGGAGCAGCGCGACGATCTGCTCGAGACGCTTCGCCACCGCCGCGTCGTCCTTTCCAGCCCTGGAGGCCGCGGCGTAGTTCAGGGGCCGCCACCGGTTCTCGTCCACTGCGTCCACCAGGTTCGCGTCCCCGTCGAGGAGCGTCCTGGTGCGATCCTGCTCGCCCAGCGCCACGCTGGTGAAGATATCCCATTCCTCGATGTATTCCCGGAGCACCGGAAGGAACTGGATTTCCCCACCCACGGCGGCGAGACAGGGCGCCGTCATGCGGCCGTGCCCGCCGCGGAGTTCAACGCGCGCGCCGTGCTCGAGGAGGACGCGCACGGTCTCGACATGATGCGGCCCCTTGGGTATGGTTTTCTTGTGCTCCAGTACGCGATGCAGCGGACGGTGCCGATGGTTGTTGCGGCTTATCACGTTGGGGTCGGCCCCGTGTTCGATCAGCAGCCTGACAATCTCCGTACTCCCCGTAAAGGCGGCGGTCATGATGGGCTGCCAGTGTGCGGCGGCCTCCGGGTCTTCCTTCAACAGGGCTTTCGTGGCGTCCAGGTCGCCTGACCACGCCGCGCTCGTCAGTTGTTTCTCCAGGGCCATGGCCTCGACCTCCATTCCCTCAGTACCTTACGGCCACCTTGATCACTTCGTACGGCGCGTGCCGGATCTTACCGTACGCTTCGGGCAGTTCGTCCGGCGTCACGACCGGGTCGGGCAGTCCGTGGGGATGCAGCGTGCCTTCCCGGAACAGCCGGATCAGCGTCTGGAATATCCGGTCTTCCTCCCAGAAAAGGCCCCGCTGCGGATGGCTGCACGCCCGGGCCGAGACGATGTCGATCTGGTTGAAGTGAAACTCCTCGCCCAGGTACAGTCCCTTCGCGTCCCCCAGGTAGAAGGCCAGGGGCACCACCCGTCCCGCGTACCGGGTCGCCCGGATGGCCTGGTTCAGTGCGTGGTAGCTCCCGCTCGCCTCTATAGTGACGTCCGCGCCCAACTCGAGCCACTTCCGGGACGCCATGCCGAAGTCGTCGACTTCGACCGGATCGACCGCCATGGTGGCCCCGTGGCGAAGGGCCAGTTCGCGCCGGTGCGCGATCGGATCGACGGCCACTACATCGACCGCACCCGATAGCCGGGCCAGCTGGACCGTGAAGAGCCCGATGGCGCCCATGCCGAAGACCATGACTCGTTCGCCGATCCGCACCTGTCCGTCCCGCACGGCCGCCAGGGCGAAGTCGGCCGGGTCCATGCAGCAGGCCGCCTCCTCGGTCAATCCCGGGAGCAATGGCTTGAAGTGACGGCCCTGGTGGACCGTCCTGAATCCGCCATAGCCGTAAACCCTGTCGCCCTCCTTCAGGCCTTCGACTTCCTTTCCGGCGGCCATGACCGTACCCACGGTCGTATTCCCCACGGGCTTCCATGCCGTCGGATCGTAAGGTTTGGTGCGGGACCGGTCGAATACCCGGCCTTCCTGGTCCATTGGCACGCTTGAATAGATGGACTCGCCCGTGATTTCGCCCTTTTCCGTCCCGTGTTTCGCCGCGGTGATCTCGCTGCGGACACGGACCTCGTCGGGCCCGAAGTCATCAAGCGCAAAGGACTCCCAGCGGGGCTTGAAGGCGTTGTTGCAGACCAACTGCAGGAGTTCGACACCGTCTACGGCGGCCATGCGATCCTCCGAAGTTACCGACGTTTCAGTTCCAGATCGACTTCATACGATAGGCCTGGAGCGAAAGAATCCGGCTGTCGACCCCCTGGGAGCGGAAGGACACCCCGGTGCTGTCCGACCGGTCGGGGTAGACCCGCAGCGCGACGCACTGGCGGCCGTTGGCGAAAACCTCCACGACGCTTCGGTCCACGAACACCCGCAGTTTCAGGGTTTCGTCTTCCTCCAGCGCCAGCGGCGCCGTCTCGGGCGCACGGGACAGAACGTCGGACGCGGTGGACGCGTAGGAGGAGTCGACGGAAAGCAGGCTCTTGCCATGGAATCCCCGGCCCCGGTAGAAGGCAATGCGCGTGAATTCCTCCCGGTCCGGCGACCGCAGCACGTTCATCTCCACCATGGGCGAGGCGTCCGTGTCGATCTCCACCTCGAACTCCATGGTGTTTCCGCCTTCCAGCGCAGGCAGCACGACCTCCTGGTTCGCCGGCAGCGTCATGGCATCGAAACGGGTCGGGGCTTCACGCAGCGATTTCAGGGCCTCGACCGGCACCTGGTACAGGTCGTCGCCATCGACGGTCAGGTGCCTGGGCAGGGACATGATCTGGTTCCAGTCCTTTGTCGGCTTGCCGTGGTTCATGTTGAAGATCGCTACGAGACCGCCCTCGCCGTCCGGCGTGGCCGAGGGCGCGTGAAGCCCGGACGGTTTGTACGCGCCGAAATTGAACTTGGCGCCGTAAGTGACGACGAACTTGTCCCGTCCCGTGTCATAGTCGCCGATCAGGTACTGGGGACCGCTCATGTGGCTGAAAAAGAGCAGGATGTGGCGGTCGCCGATGGGCCAGAAATAAGGGCAGGCACCGTCGTCCCCCACCAGGGTGTAGTCGTCGTCCTCGACAAAGGGATGGAGGTAGGTCCAGGTGGCCAGGTCCTCGGAGCGGAACAGGTAGTTCGCCCGCCTCTTCTTGCCGGCCGGCCCCGTCGGCTTGGTGCCCGCGGAGAGCGAATAGTAAAGCCCGTCCTTCTTCCAGATGCATGGGTCGAACACGTTGTAGGGCGTGGGCGGACCGTCCTTCGGCGGCATGGGGATGACGGGTCCCCCGGTGACCTTCTCCCAGTTGAGGAGCAGGGGGTCGCCGGATACGGCGACCATGTTGCCCGCGACCGTCCCGTGGTACATGGCGATCACGCGGTCTTCCTCCACCAGCGTCGCGCCCGAGTAGCAGCAACGCTCCGGGTTGGGATAGATGCAGTAGGGCAGGTCGCGCCAGCGGACGAGGTCGTCGGAAATGGCGTGTCCCCAGTGCTGCCGCGTGTCCTCGGGCGGGTAGGCCTGGTAGAACAGATGCCAGCGTCCCTGCCAGAAGCACAGGCCGTTGGGATCGTTGAGCATGGCTTCCGGATTCACGTAATGGTACGCGGGCCGGTGGGGATCGCCTTCGTAGCCCTTGCGCGACGCGTTGAGCCGCATAAGGAGCGGATTGTCCGCCAGCGCGGCTTCCTGCGCCTCGAGGGAATCATCGGGAAATGTGTAGTACGGAACGAGGGACGTGTAATCTTCCATGGTGCGCTCCAATCAGAACTTCGGTTGCTCCCTTAGCGCGCGGTCACTTCGGACACCCAGGAATCGACCAGGAACCTGGCGATGGAATCCCGGCGGGGCAGGGCATAAGCCGCCGATCCGTCGCCCCATTCGCCGAAACCCCGAACCTCCTCCGCGGTAAACCAGCGTGCTTCGACGAGTTCCTCCGTGTTCACCACGATGGCGGTGGTTTCCGCCCGCGCGCGGTAACCCAGCATCAGCGACGACGGGAAGGGCCAGGGCTGGGAGGCCTGGTAGTACGCGGCGCTCACGCGGACTCCGACCTCTTCGAACACTTCCCGGGCCACGGTTTCCTCCAGGCTTTCCCCCGGTTCCGCATAGCCGGAAAGGGTGGAAAACACGTTCGGGGGCGGCCTGTGGTGGTTGCCCAGGAGACACATGGGCGGCTGTCCGTCATCCGGCCGGTACTCTACCAGCGTGATCACCGCGGGGTCGATGCGGGGAAAGGCGTTCCTGGCGCAGTCCGCGTTCGCGCACCGGCGCCGGTGGCCCCCTTCCCGGCTTTCAGTGGCGTGGCCGCACCGGCCGCAGTATCGGTTCTGCCGGTGCCAGTACAGCATCCCCCGCGCGTACGCCATCAGCGCGGACCCGCGCGCGTCGATGGACGGACCGGCACGCCAGAGATCCTGGAATCTACCGCGACTCCCGGCCGCTGCCACCGCTTCCTCTTCCTCCAGATCGGAAAGGTCCACCGCGAAAACGGCGCGGTCTTCCTCCATGCCCAGGAACACGATTTCTCCGCCGGCTGCCAGCAAGTCCGCGGCGGGCGGGCAGGCCGAACCGGCCGATCCGGCAGGGTCCCTGCAGATGACGGCGGACGGCAGGGACGCCGCATCCCCGTCGTCGATCAGGCTCAGGTCGCGCCAGACGGGTATGACGCGGGTGTCGTCCCAGTTCACACCGTCCCGCGAGCCATTCCGGATCGTTGCGCCGCTCCGCCGCGCGATCCAGCGGGACTTCCCCGAATTTCAGCACCGGATTGTCCATGGGCCCCGTGTTTTGTCCAAATGCCGCGCTACAACACCGCTTCCAGCGTATTGATGAAGGCCTCGTTCTCGTCCCGGGTGCCGACGGTCACGCGCAGATACCCCTTCAGCCCCCACCACGTACCGTCGGCGATCCAGACCTTCCGCTCCTGGAGCGCATTAAACACGGATTCGGCCCTGTCCCCGAGCCTGAACAGGACAAAGCAGGCATCGCTGGGCGTATACGCGATGCCCAGCCGGTCGAAGACCTGGCCCAGATAGGCTTTGCCTTCCTCCACCGTCCGCCGGCTCCGTTCGTAATGCGCATGGTCGTCCAGCGCGGCGATGGCGGCGTACGCGCCCAGGTTGCTCGGCGGGCCGCCCAGGTTGTAGAGCGACAGTTTCCGTCTCAACCGGGGCGAAAGCACGGCATACCCGACGCGCAGTCCCGCGAGGCCGTGAATCTTGGAGAACGTTCGGGAGACGATCACGTTGTCCTGTTCCCGAGCCAGGTACACCGCGTTGCGGTAACCGGGATCGGAGGTGTAGTCGATATACGCTTCGTCGATGAACACCGTTACCTGTTCCGGCACGGAACGCACGAAATCGACCAGGGCGTCGTGGTCGACCACGGTGCTGGTGGGGTTATTCGGATTCGTCACGACCACGACCGTCGTGTTGTCGTTGATCTTTTCGTACATGGCGTTCAGGTTGTGCCGCAGGTCCCGGGTCAGGCGGACGTAGTTGATCTTGACGTCTACCCCTTCTTCTTCCCCGAACCGTCTCCATACGTCCGCCGTATCGAAATAGGCGGGCTGGGCCTGGACCAGTTCCGCCTTGTCCCGGACCGTCGCCAGGCCCACGGCGTGGAGTATCATGCTGGAACCCGCGCTGAGGACCATGCGGCGGTCTTTCGTAACCTCTTCCCAGTTGTCCCACGTCGTCTCGGTTACAGGCAGGCCGTGTTTCCGTTCGAGGGCGTTGATCAGGGTTTCCACCGGGTCCGGCATGAAACTCCAGTGGTAGCGGTTCACGTCGAAAATGCGTGCGGCGACCGCCTCGACCGCCCGCGGTGACGGTCCCAGGGGGTTTTCGTTGGACGACAGGTTCACGTAGCCGGGCTCGATACCGTGACCCTGAATGTCCTCCGGTTTCTTGCCCGACACAAGAGCCTGCGCCATCACCAGCGGGTCGGCAGCCAGGGCGCCCAGGCCTCCCAGCAGCGAGCCTCCGATGAATCCCCGGCGCGACAGGTTGGAATCAGGTTTCATGAAGTCTTCAACTCCTTTTGCCACTTTATCCATAATCAGTAACTGAAAAACAGTGTGCGTATTAACGCTTCGCCGGTACTAAGCCCTTACCTTCTTTACCGTTTCCCGGATGCTGTCCGACACTATGTCCAGCATGAGATCCGTCTCTGCCCGGGTGATGACGAGCGGCGGCGCCAGGGCGATCCAGTTGGGATCGAAGCGCGTCAGCAAACCCTTCTCCAGCGCGGTCCGGCCCACGTCCACGCCGAACTTGATCGACGAATCGAAGGGATCGCGCGTTTCAGGGTCCGCCACGAATTCGACGCCTGCCAGCAGGCCGCAACCCCGGACGTCCCCCACGATCCCGAATTCCCGTAAATCCTCCAGCCGCTGCCGGAGATAGTCGCCCATCTCACGCGAGCGTGCGCACAGATTCCGTTCCTCGATCTCCGCCAGGTTCGCCAGCCCGGCCGCCGCGGCCAGTGGATTTCCGCCGTAGGTGTGGCCGTGGGAGAACTCGACCTCGTCCTCCTCCCTGCCGAGGAAGGCGGCGGCGATGGAATCACGGAAGGCGATCCCCGCCAGGGGTACGTACCCGCTGGACATGCCCTTGCCCATGCACAGGATGTCGGGCGTCGCCTCGAATGTCTGGGCCGCGAACATGCTGCCGGTACGGCCGAAGCCGGTAATGATTTCGTCGTAGATCAGGAGGATTCCGTGCCGGTTGCAGATATCCCGCAGCTCGGGGAGGTACCCCGGCGGCGGCATGATGATGCCCCCGGTGTTTCCCACGGGCTCCAGGATGAGCGCGGCGATGGTCTCGGCGCCTTCCAGCTCGATGAGGTCCTCCACCGTCCGGGCGCAGAAGACGTCGCAGTCCGGGAAGGTCTTTTCATAGGGACACCGGTAGCAGGTCGGCGGGTGGACGTGCAGGAAACCGTGCAGCGTGGGTTCGAACATGGTCTTGCGCCGGCGCGTGCCCGTGGCCGACAGAGCGCCCATGGTCGCGCCGTGGTACCCGTGAAACCGAGAGATCACCTTGAACTTACCCGGGTTGCCGGTCTGCCGGTGGTATTGCCTCGCCAGCTTCATGGCCGCCTCGGTGGCTTCCGATCCGCCGGACAGGAGCTTGATGGTGTTCAGGTCTTCCGGCGTAACTTCCGCCAGCCGCTGGACCAGCTCAATGGCCGGGGGACTGGTGGCGTGCAGCGGCGGCGCGAAGGCCATGGTATCCAGCTGCGCCTTGACCGCCTGGATGATCCGCCGGTTGTTGTGGCCCGCGTTCACGGTAAAGATGCCGGATATGCCGTCCAGGATCCGGCGTCCGTTTACGTCCTCGTACCAGACACCGTCCGCCTTCCGGATGACGAGGGGATCCTCGATGAAGGTCTCCATCTGGCGCAGGTCAAGGACGAGCCGCCGCAGGGATTCAGGCGCGGTGAGCAGTTCGGTATTCATCGGGTAATCTCTCGAGCGCGGGCAAAACGGGGGCGTGCATGTGGCCGCCGACTAATACAGCGTGTCGATGACGACGTCCGCCCTGGAATCTCCGATGACCACCCGGGGGATGACGCCTTCCATGTCCCCGGACTGGGGGACGCCGGCGTTTCCGTCCAGGTCGATGCGCGCCACGATGGTGACTTCACCGGTGAAAGGCGGCCCCTGGACCGCCTGGTCCGCCTCGGTCAGCGTGTAGGCCATGGGAAACCGCAGGCCTTGGAATCGCTTGACGGCCACGGGTGGTCCGCCCGCGCCCCGTCTCGCCATGACGTAAAGGGTCTCGGAGCCCCTGAGGCGCGCGAAGAGTTCCGGCGTGATGTCGATGGTCCCAGAAACGCTTGCCCCGCCTGCCGGGACCCCGGTGGGCTGTCCTTCCTCGAAGCTTCGGCCTGCCACCCGGCTGCCGTCGACCGGCCGCTGCGCTTCCACCATGGACCTTCCGGAAACCCGGCCGCCATCTTCGGGCAAAGGACGCAGATTCTGGTCGCATCCGCACCAGAACAGCAGGCCCATCAGGATCGATTTAAGATGGTATGCGCGCATGATTCGAAAGGGATCCCGCCGCCGGGAAGGCCTTGGTTTCAAGGATGTTTTTCATCTCCGGATTACTCCGGATAGTCTAGGCGAACCGCCGGCCGTTGTCAACCTCTATGTACCTGTCCGCGCATGAAGAAAAACCTTGACTTCGCCCTCACGCCGATCCTAACATGAGACTTTGTTACCGGTCCCGGGACCGGGTCAGCCGACACGGTTTCGCAGGCGGGCGAAACACCAGTGCTCGTCTTCATCGCTGCGCCACCCAAAGGTGGAATGGTCTCACCCGATTCCACCCTCCCATTGCGCCACACCGGATCTTGTTTTCTCACCGGTTCCACGGAACCAGGACGGACGGGCCATGCCTCAAGGTACGATTTCCAGGTTGAATCAGACCAGGGGATACGGGTTCATCAACACGCCGGATAACGAGGACCTGTTTTTCCACCGATCCAACATCAAGGATGCACAGTTTTCGTTGCTGCAGGTCGGCGACCGGGTGGCCTATACCGTGCAGTTCACCTCGCGCGGGCCCCGGGCCGACGAGGTCCAGGTCCACAATCAGTCAACGAAACTCCAGGTAAACCTGGCCGTGAAGGACCTGCAGGTCTCCGCCGCGTTCTACACGGAAACCCTTGGTTTCAAGGAACGCGCAAACAGTCCGGGTTACATCCTGCTCCAACGTAACGACCTGGTGCTGGGACTGAAGACGGACGAGTTGCTCTGGTATCCGGACCCGGGAGAACAGCCCGTCGAGTTGCTCGTTCGGGGCGTGGGCGTCGAACTGGTCCTGGAGGCTTCGGATATCGATCAGTTCCATGCACGGATGCAACAGGCCGGCGTGGTCATATACGAACCGCTGAAAGAACAGCCCTGGGGCGCCACGGACTTTCGCATGCTGGATCCGGACGGGTACTACTGGCGGATCACGTCCCCCCGCGAACAGGACTCCGTCCCCGCCGAAGAAGAGCCCATGGAAGGAGAACCCGCGTGAGTTTTCTGGGGATCGATATCGGCGGAACGGGCATTAAGGGCGCGCCGGTCTGCCTGGAAACCGGAAAACTCGAGACGGAACGGTACAGGATCGCCACCCCCAGGCCGGCCACCCCGAAGGACGTCATCAAGACCGCGGCGGAAATCGTCCGGCACTTCGACCTGCCGGGACCCGTAGGCTTCGGTTTTCCGGCGGTAATCAAGAAAGGCACGGTGCGGACCGCCGCGAACATCGACCCCTCCTGGATCGGTGTCAACGCCGCCGAACGCATGGCGAAGGCGACAGACCGGCCGGTGGTTTTCGTGAACGACGCGGATGCCGCCGGGATCGCGGAAATGCGGTACGGCGCGGGCAGGGACAGGGACGGGGTCGTGGTCATCGCAACCCTGGGAACCGGCATCGGCACCTCCCTGTTCATCGACGGCGCGCTCGTGCCCAGCACGGAATTCGGCCACATCGAGATGAAAGGGCGCGTGGCGGAGAAATACGCCGCGGAAAGCGTGCGGAAGGCGAAGGGGCTGGGCTGGCTGGAATGGGGCGAACGCGTGAACGAGTACCTCTGCAAGCTGGACGAATTGATCCGCCCCGACCTGATCATCGTAGGCGGCGGCGCCAGCAACAAGTATGAAAAGTTCTCTCCGTGCTTCACCGTGGACACCGAGGTCGTGCCCGCCCTGCTGCGAAACCAGGCCGGGATCATCGGGGCGGCCCTCGCCGCGCAGACCGCCGCGTGACCTGAGGGTTCGACGAAAGCATCGTACATGTCCATACTAACCAAGTCGAAGCTGTTTCCCATGTTGCCCGAAGAGGTCCGCGGGCACGTGACCGAAAGTCACCGCCTTTCCCCGTCCAGCCGGCTCAGGAACAGGAAGCAGGCCGGGGAATTCATCCAGGAACGGTGTTTCGTCTCGGTTTTTTCCGGAACGGAACTTCCCAGCATCCAGGAGGCGATAGACGGCAGGACCGATCTTGCCGGCAACGGTGACCGGATAAGCACGGGACAGGGGATCGCCAGCATCTGGCTGAGCGACCTGCCGGAAGCCGTTCCCTGTCTATTCGGCACCTTCGTCAAGCGCAGACCCACGCTGGTCGCCCGGAAGCACTGGGCGGCCCTGCTGGCCATGGAAGGGGAAGGATTCCAGGGCGCCCGGGAGCACAACCGGATTTCCCCGGCGGCTTTTCGTCTGGCCGACTGCATCGAGCGGGACGGTCCCGCCACGGGACAAGCGCTGCGTGATCGTCTCGCCGGATCGGCCCGCATGGACGGGCGAACCTTCCGCAGGGCGCTGCTGGAGCTCGAGAAGCTGTGGTTGATCATTCCCGGACGGACCGGCCGGCCTGGAAAGAACGTTCATGGCACGGCTTCATGCGTCTGGGAACTGACGAAGCGGTGGGTGCCCGACGACATCGAACGGGAAGCCGCCTCCATGACCCGCCGGCACGCCATGCGCAGCCTGATCGTGGGCGCTGTGGATTCCGCGGGGCTGTCGACGAGCAGGCGGTCTACCGGTGGTTCGGCTGGCCCCGGTCCATGACGGGCGCCCTTGTGAACGAAGCCCTGTCGGCTGAAGCGTGCTACCGGGTGGAAGGGCCCAACCCCGTGATCATATCCAGTTCGCTGGCCGAAATCTGGCCAGGCGTTTAGCACGGCTTTCCGCTTATGCGGCTTTACCACGATGACGACCAGGTCCGGCTCTGGCAGGGCGATGCGCGGTATATGGACCTGGTTCCCGACGAATGCGCCGGCCTGGTGCTGACCTGCCCGCCGTGGTGGGACAGCGGCGACTACGGCCACCCTGATCAGATCGGATTCGGCCAGTCCTATCCCGACTTCCTGGCTTCCCTGTCCAGTGTGTGGGCGCACTGCCTCCGTTGCCTGATGCCCGGCAGGGCGATCATCGTGTGGATCGCCGACCTGCTCTGGCGGGAGGAACCGGTCGCGCTGGTGGCGGACACGCACCGTGGCCTCCAGGAGGCCGGATTTCGATACGAGGCGACCTGGTACTGGTTCGAACCGGGGAAGAAACCGCGGAAGGAAGCGGCGGATGTCCTGCTGCCGCTGGGATGCCGTCCCAAGGCGCACGCCGAGACGATCCTGGTCTACCGGAAGCCCGGCGAACCCGAGCCGCCGGCGCCTGATGTCATGGAGAAAAGCCGTGTGCCGGAGGAAGCATGGCGGGCGGGCCGCCAGGCCGTATGGACGCCCGATGAAAACCTGGAAGACCCCTACAGGCGCCTGATCCGCCTCTGGTCATACGCGGGAGAAACGGTCCTGGATCCCTTTGCCGGCCAGGGGGCCATCGCCCTGGCCGCGCGCTCGCTGGAACGGCGCTGCGTCACGGTGGAATTGAATCCCGACTCCTGCCGCCACATCGCCGCGCTCCTCACGGCGCCTCACATGCCGTGTTCAGCCAGCAGGCGCCGCAGGTAGGCGACGGCCTTGGGCACCGCGCTTTCCTCGGCTTCGACGTCCTGGCCTTCGTAGACGACCGACATCCAGCCATTG
Source organism: Candidatus Latescibacterota bacterium (assembly GCA_012270975.1). Classification (GTDB taxonomy): domain Bacteria; phylum JAAXHH01; class JAAXHH01; order JAAXHH01; family JAAXHH01; genus JAAXHH01. The sequence goes on from JAAXHH010000148.1 coordinate 52,730, forward strand.
AACCCGACGTTCTTCAGGATCCCCAGTATGCGGGGATAGTCCAGCCACACTTCCTCGCCGGACTGGACGCGGTAGAATTTCGCCCGGACGTGCACCGCGTAGGGCGCGCTTTTCTCCATGCTGCCATAGAAATCGTAGGCCGGATCGGGATTGCCTCTGCTTCCCGACGCACCCGGTGATCCGGCATACTGGCCCGTGTCCAGGATGTGCGTGAAGCCGGGATGATCCACCTCGTTGAGGATCCGCACCACGTCGTCGCCCGTGCGGGTCACGCAACCGTGGTTGTGGTTGTGCAGTCCCACGGCGACGCCCCGAGAGGCTCCGTGGGCGACCACCTCCGAAATCGCGTAGATCATGCGGGACCAGGTGACGTAGGCGGGCGTATCGTCCCGGTCCCACGCGGCGAAGATGCGCACCATCGGCACGTGCAGCCGCGCGGCCACGTCGATCCAGTGATTCACCATCTCGATTTCCGCGGAGATCTCCCCGGCGGGCTTCCCGAAGTTGTTGCTGATGCCCAGGTAGGAAATGGCCAGCCCCCGTTGCAGGCATCGCATGCGCACGTCCCCCAGATACGCGTCGTCTTCCGATGCCAGCGCCCTGGTATGGATGTCGATCCCGTCAAGTCCCAGCTCACGCGCGCGGTCGATGAAGTCGAAGAGGTCCATGCGGCCATCCTGAATGGCGCGGCTGTAGCTGAGGGACATGCATCCGAGTTTGATCACTTCGAGGCATCCTCTCTCCCGCCGGGCTGGCTGTTGCCGGCGCGGTCGTTTTCATCGCGGACCTGACTGTCGCCTTCCATCGAACAGGACTGCTCCAGGAAATAGACCATCACGTACTCTTCCGCCGTGCGCTTGGGACCGGGCAGGTTTCGGATCCGCCGTGCGTGGGCTTCGAGGTGGCGCTTTACGAAGAACAGGTAGAGCCGGGTGACGAAGTCGGTCGCCGTATGGTTGTAGAGATACGTGGGCGGCAGCGAGAGCGTCGTGCCCACCCTGACGTTGGCGTCCGCCTCCGTTTTTTCCTGTCCCTTCAGCAGCCTGTCGCTCAACGATTCGAGCTCCTCGGTGGACACGCTGAAGAGAAACTCGCGAAAGGCCTGCAGTTCCTCCGGCGGACAGGTTTTCCGGGAGAAGTAGTCGAGGAACCGGATGTCGCCGCCGGCGCGCATCAGTGCGAAAATCTCGGACACGCCCATGAGGGTGCCCAGCTGCACGGTGGTCTGCCGCCGGGCTTCCCAGGTGGTTTCGAGGACGGGCAGGAAGGCTTCGATACGGCGGGAGAACCGGTCTTCCCAAAGGTGGGTCAGGGCGGTGGCCGCCTTGATACGGACCGCGCGATCCAGGCTGTCGTCGCAGACAACGGCGATCAGGAGAGATTCGATCACCTTGTTGTGGATGCTTTGGCTGATCCGGCTGCCGATGGCGTCTTCCACGGCCGTGAATTCGTCCCGGTCCCCCAGCGCCTCCTGGGCAACCTGGTGCAGGAGACGAAACAGGTTGAGCCTGGCCATGACGTACACCTGCCCGACCGCGGCCCGCATGGGAAGCAGCATGTCGACGGTGAAGAGCGTGGCGTTGGACAGCGCCTCGATGAGGGAAGCGGCATCCCGCCGCTGCTGGCCGAGGGACTGGCTTTCCAGCAGGGAAGGATAGGCGTTCATGACCCTGGCCAGGTCGCTCAACCGGGCAATGGCTTCGCAGATTGCCTTGTCGAGATGCGCGGCGTCGGGATTCCTGCATTCCTTCAGCGAATCGGTGATGTCCCGGATCAGCCGCTTTTCGTCTTGCGTCAGGACGGGCGTATCGAGGGTGGTCGTGTCCAAGTGTTCTTGTTTTACCCTTGTTACCCTGCGCGCGGGGTGCGCTTTACGTGCTGTTCCCTGCTATTCCAGGTAGAAAACCTGCTCCAGCGGCACCATGTTCTCGTCGGCGTGCTTCCCGCCGAGGTTCTCGAAGTAAGGCGCCATGAACTCCTGCCAGCGCGCGTTGACGTCCGTCTCCGCCATCCTGGCCAGCGCTTTCTCGAAATCCGGTGTCTCGCAGTAACCGAAGAGCAGTCCGTCCTCGCGCATGAAGAGCGAGTAGTTGCGCCAACCCGCGTCGCTCAAGGCCTCCAGCATCTCCGGCCAGACCTCCCGGTGGTGCTTCTTGTAGCCTTCGATCATGTCTTCCTTGACTTTGAGAATGAATGCCACCCGTTGCATGGGGATCTCCTTCATTTATATAGCTTCGCGTACCTGTAACTCACGTTTTGTACTTGTAACTGACCTTTTCATTCACGCTTTGTACTTATAACTGACCTTCTCGATGTTCTCGTGGTCCGACCTGCGGGCCCGTTCGAGGGCGTAGGACGAGACGGGGAAGTAGTAGTGGGTTTCCGCGTTGAGCGAAATGAACCCTTCGGCGTAGGCGACGTGGCCCGCGCTTCCAAACGCCCCGTCGGACGTCTCGATGCGTTTCCGCGCATATGCTCCCCCGTAGCCCTGGCTCACCAGGGCGTCCAGCGCAGCCAGCTTCTTGTCGACCACGTCCGTGATATCGATGAATACGTCATTGTAATATCCGCCGCGGGCGTCCCAGACGTTCCGCGGAAGACTCGCCGCGCCGCAGCCCCAGTAGAATACCTGCGCGACCTGGTGGGGCGGACGCCGGTCGCCCGGGTCGACGGAACCGGCCAGGCCCAGGGCGAGCATCACGATGCGGCCTGCCACGGCGTGTGGGTTCCAGGTGCCGCCGCCCTCGTCGGGGAAATGGGTGAGGATGATATCCGGCTTCAGCTCCCGCAGCAGGCTGGCGAGCTGGCGCACGATCGGCCGCTCGGGCAGGAGGACGGCGTCATCGGCGCCCAGGAAATAGACGTCCTCCACGCCGAGGGCGCGGCACGCCGATTTCACTTCTTCCGCCTTCACGTCGGACCGTTCCGCCATCATTTGCTTCAGGGTGTCCCCGTCCGGTACCTCTTCCGCGTGGAACAGGTCGTCGCTGATCACCTTGTCGTGCACGCGGGCTCCGTGGGTCAGCACCACGCACCCCACCCAGTCTCCCCGGGCGGTGTGATGGGCTATGGCGCCGCCCGACTGGTCGAAAATGTCGGCCGGATGCGCACCGATCGACAGGATGCGAAGCCCGTCACTCATGACGACACTCCATATTTCAAGCAGGCGTAATCAAGATGTTCGAACGGGTATGCGGAACGCTTGACTGTGGCCGATAGAAAGGCTTTCTTGTCCCAGAATCACCGGCGGACCGAATTGTCGGCAGACGACGAGGAGATCCGGTTTTCGGTGGTGCCGAAAGTTCAGATAAATCGGAATATAGATGGTCCCCCCTGCCCGTCAACAGGATTTTCCACAGGGCGTCCATGTTCGCGCGGCTTGGCTCACGCTGGAAAGCGGCCCGCCTGCTTTCCATCCCCGACTTCCGTAACCTCTGGATCTCCAGCAGCATCTGGTGGCAGACGCGCTGGATGGATGAACTGATCGTCGGCTGGGTCGTGCTGGAACTGACCGACTCGGCCGGCATGGTGGCGCTGGTCAGTTTCTGCCGCATGGCGCCGTTCATGCTCTTCGGCCCCTTCTTCAGCACAGTGGTCCGGTACGTGAGCTACCGGTGGCTGATCGTCAACGCCCAGTTCATCAACTGCATCGTCAACGGCCTCTTCTGGGTCCTCGCCTTCCTCGGCGACCTCGCCTTCTGGCACGTCGTTCTCGGCTCCATCCTGATCGGCTTCGGCAGCGCTTACGACTGGTCCTCCCGCAGGGCGCTCATACCGGACCTGGTGGGCAAGGACCGGACGACGGACGCCATGATCCTGGAGACGGTGCCCCAGAACATCTCCCGGCTGATCGGTCCGCTCATGAGCGGCGTCCTGCTCGAGTTCGCCGGAGTGCAGGGCGGCTTCCTGGCCCTCTTCCTCATGCAGGTCGTCCAGATCATCGTCATCGTGCGGCTTTCCGCCGATACGGACCGGAAGGACCGCAAGAAAGGCCGGCTCGGCCCCCGGAAGGACCTGCTGCTCGCATACCGGTACGCCCGCCGGAACCCCCGGATCTCGGGGGTGCTGATCATCACTTTTCTCATGAACGCCTTCGCCTTCTCCTACCAGGTCCTGCTGCCCGTCTTCGTGCGGGACGTGCTCTTCCTCGGTCCTCTGGAACTGGGCGTCCTGGGCGCCGGCGCCGGCATCGGCTCCATCCTCGGCATCGCCCTGATAGACCGGCTCGGACAGTACTACCGGGAAGGAATCGTCTTCACCATCAGTTCCCTGCTCAACGCCGTGGCCACGATGATCTTCGCCCTCTCAATCTCCTTCCCGCTTTCTCTGGCCATGTTGATCCTGGTGGGCATCGGCCAGACCGGGTTCAGCATCATGCAGTCCTCCATCGTCCTCCGCACTTCCAGCGACGCCATGCGGGCCCGGGTCATGGGCCTGCTCGTACTCGCCATCGGCGGCGGTCCGCCGGGCCGGTTGCTGGTCGGCGCGCTCGCCGGAATCGCCGGCGCGCCCCTGGCCCTTGCTACGTGCGCAGGGATCGCGAGCGTGGGCGTCGTGAGCGTGTTGTGGCGGCTGGGGGGTATGCGGAGAGACTGAGGCGCGGAAGGGCTGAGGAGGGGGCGACGCGTTAAGGCGGAGCCGAGGGTTCCGGTGGTGTAGCCGGGCCAAAGCCGGCAAGTTCAGTTGCGACGCGTCGAGCCCTGTCTGACGCACCTACCGCAGCCAGCCTATCCGGTCCTTGCGCCAGCCCAGCCGGTCGAGGTGGTCCGCCCGGATTGCCTCGATATGCCGGGTGTGCAGGGCCTGTTTCTCCTCGGTCCACCGATACTGCTCCAGCAGATCGGCGTCCAACTCGACGCCCAGCCCGTGTCCCTCCGGAACACGCAGGCACCCGTCCTCGTAGGGCCTCTTGCCGCCCTTGATGACGTCGCCCACCCACTGGTTGTAGTGGGCGTCCAGGCCGTGGAGCGACATGGGCATGGTCCCGTTGCCGTGCACGATGTGGTACGGAATGGTGTAGGGGAAAGCGAAGGCCGCGACGTGGAGGCGTATCGCCGTGCCCGGACCCAGTTCGTAGGCGCTGTGCATGCCCAGTTCCATGCCCATGAACCGGGCGGTGTCGTAGTACCGCTTGAGGGCCAGCGGCCCCGCGTAGGCGTCCGGCGCGGACACGTCGGCGGCCACGTGGCGGCGCATGACGTCGAGATCCAGCGGCTGGTCCAGCGTCTCGTCGCCGTACCGGCCGGAAACGTAGGAGCCGTAGGGACGGGGCGCCGCGTCCCTACGGAGCGGCGGCAGCCAGGCATGGGAGGATATGGGGATACTGCTCATGAGTCGCAGCCGGTGGCCGGCGCGGAAGATGTTCTCGTACAAGCCGCCGACCGGCTCCTCGATCCATTCGATCCGGCAGTCTTCCACCCCCTGCATGAACCGCAGGGCTTCGCTCTCGCTCCACGACGCGTGGGGATCGACGCGGATATCCACGTCGAAGCCGGCCTCGTCGCGGATGTTGTGGACGAGCTCGATGTACCGATGGGGCTCGAAATCACACATGGACAGCTTGATGATCCTGAAAGTCTCGTCCTCCATGAGCGACTTCACGTGGCGCGGATAGGTATCGAAGGTCACCTCGTTCTCGCCGTTGACATCGGGAAAGCGGTACCAGGTATAGGCCGCGATGGGGATCTTCGTGACCACGGGCGTATCCAGTTCGAAGACCTCGCGCAGGTACCGGTAGAGCGGCTTGCCGGCGATCTTGCCGGCCAGGTCCCAGTAGGCCAGTCCCATCAATCCGCGGATTTCAGGATCGAAGGGGTTTTTATCCAGGACCCGGGAACGCAGCTCGTCGGCCTCGCTGGACAAACCTTCGGCTACGCCCACCAGGCCCTGGTCAGTTTCGAATTCGGCGAATGAGAACCCTTCCGCGGACCCGTCCCATCGCTTCGTGCCCCGCCAGGGCATCAGCACGCGCCAGGTGCGCACGTCCGTGATCTTCAGCCCGGCCGCGTGGCCGCTCGCGTTGATGTGACCCTGGCGGGCCTTGATGTCGGCCACGTTTTCCCGGTCGAAGGCGGCGATGGCGTCCACGTCATACATGGCGGGTTCTCCCTTGGTAGTCCGGTCACTCCTCGAACGGATTGAGCGTCTGCACGCCCAGCCGACCGAAATCGCCGGTGTTCCGTGTCACGACGATCAGACGGTGAACCACGGCCGTAGCCGCGATCATGGCGTCTGTCATGCGTATGTCCCATCGGCGGTACAGGAGCCTTCCCCACACGCGGAAGACCGCCGGATCCATGGGAAGTATACGGTCGGTATCCACCAACATCCCCAGCCAGGATTCCAACTCCGCCGCCCGGGAAGCATCCGTTGCGCGGGTGAACTCGATGCCCGTCTGGACTTCGCCCACAGTCACCGCGGAAAGGTACACCTGGTCCGGGGCTGCGCCCGAAAACCACTGCAGCGCGCCCGGATGGGGTTGATTCCTGCGAAGTTCCGATACGACGTCGGTATCGAGGAGATACATGAGGTCAGTCCGGGTCCGCGGTTCCGCTTGATCGGCGTTTTTCACTCAGCGGAGTCAGGGATTCGGTGCGCGCTTCCGGCGAGAGCAGCAGATCCTGCAGGCCGGTCCTGGACGACCGCTTCATCCGTTCCCACTCCTCGAAGGAAACCAGGACCGCCGTTTTCACGCCCCGCTTGGTCACGACCTGCGGGCCCGCGGTCCGGCTGGTTTCGAGCAGTTCGCTGAACTTCGCCTTCGCTTCCTGGACCTGCCATTCCCTGTCCATGAAGCCTCCTGATCGGATATTGATGTTTCTCAAATGGATCGAAAAACAATATCTAACTAGTCAGATAACTAGTTATTTCTATAAAGTCAAGAGAAATCCGCAGAATCCTGCACAAAATAACAGGCACCGTCCATCCCGATTCGATCTGACTTATCCCTTGCTTAGTCCTTTCTGCGGAGTTTAATTCGATGCTACGTACGCCGGAACGCACTCGCTTTGTACGTGGCATTTAACTCCAAAATCGGAAACGGCATGACCACCGGTACAATCCCCCTGGGTGGCAGGACCGCGGACCGGGCGCAGATCCAGGAATGGGTCGATACGTTCAACCGCCGGGGTTTTCTCTTCCTGAAGAACGTGCTGCCGCCCGACTGGTGCGAAGCCCTGCGCGGGGACCTGGAATACGGCATGCGGGAGAACCCGAACGGGCTGAATTCGGACAGCGAGTACATGTCGCTGTGCCACCGCATGTTCGAGTTCAGCGAGACGAACCGCCGCCTCTTCGACCTCGAACCCATCGTCAGCTTCGCCGAGGCGCTGGTGGCCGAGAACTGCCATGTGATTCACAACAACTCCTTCGTCACCCGGCCCGGCGGGTCCTTCCGGTGGCACCAGGACGACGCGCCGCACTTCCTGGTGACGGACGGCGAACCTCCGGACAACATCCGTCTACCGGTCCTCTTCTTCACCTGCAACTACTACCTGACCGACGTCACCGAGCCCGAACACGGCGGCACGGAGGTCATCCCGGGTTCCCACCTCTTCGGCCGACCCTGTCCCGAATCGCTGGAGGGCACCGAGTGGGAGGACCGGATCCACTACAATCTCGGTCCGGCGGGCAGCGTCACCATGTTCAACAACCAGGTCTGGCACCGGGGCGGGCCGAACCGGAGCGACCGGACGCGGTACATCACCCAGATCACCTACGCGCGGCGCGTGATCGGTCACAAATACTACCCCTTCATCGACTACACCATGCCCGAGCACGTGTACCGGGACGCCGACCCGCGCCAGAAGCGTCTGTTCGGATTCCTGGAGCACGGGGCGTACGGGTGACGGCGCGGGAGCTATTGGAGCGGCTTGCAGGAGCGCGGCGTTGAGGGACCGAGGGTCTCAGGGACGAATCCGCAGAACAAGGAGTTATGTATGAGCACCATCAGGCAGTCCATCTGTTTCGGCTGTTTCAACCGGGGCGGCGTCACGCCCGACCAATTAATCCGGGAAGCGGCTAGTATTGGCTACGCGTCCGTCGAGATGCTGCCGGAGGAGCACTGGGACCAGGTGCGCGACGCGGGCATGGACATCGCCATCGTCGTGGGCCATGCTTCCCTGCCCGACGGTTTGAACAAACGGGAGAATCACGATCGCATCGAGGACGAACTGCTGGCCAACATGGACCAGGCCGTCGAGTACGGCATTCCAGGCCTGATCTGCTTCTCGGGCAACCGGGAGGGCAAGTCCGACGACGAAGGACGCGACAACTGCATCGAGGGCCTGCTGCGCGTCGCGAAGGCCGCCGAAGAGAAGGGCGTTACCCTGTGCATGGAACTGCTCAACAGCAAGGTGAACCACCCGGACTACCAGTGCGATTACACGGACTGGGGCGTATCGGTCTGCAACGGGGTCGGCTCGCCGCGGGTCAAGCTGCTTTACGACATCTACCACATGCAGATCATGGAAGGCGACCTGATCCGGACCATCCGGGACAACATCGACCATATCGGGCACTTCCACACGGCGGGCAACCCCGGCCGGAACGACCTCGACGAGACCCAGGAGATCTTCTACCCGCCCGTCATGCGCGCCATCGCCGAGACCGGCTACACGGGGTACGTGGGCCACGAGTTCGTGCCCCTGGGTGACCCGCTGGCTGCGATGCGGGCGGCCTACGATACGTGCAACGTCTGAGCGGGTCGAGCAGGTTCCGCGACATAGGGCCGTCACTTTTTTGGCCCCATGCTCATTGTTAACTTTCAATCAGGGATCTGTAGTAGTTCTTGATAAGGTCATTGGGAATAATCGAGCCGGTTCCGTATTTATGGTATGTGATATCCCAGGGACTGCCTTTTTTATGTGTGATGGCCGACAAAGTGACACCCGGAGTATCTTTGTACAGGTCTAATACCGCTCGAATGATCTCCAGTTGTTCATCTGAAAAACCGAAACTCAAATCTTGTGTGTCGTCTGTTATGGGGTTTCTGCCGAATCGCTTGTACGTAAAATACACACTAGGCACAACCGGCCCGTAGGTCCATGCTTCCACCGGTTCACTGGTCAACGGCTCGCCGTGTATTCCCAACACCCAACCATGAGACAGATACACCAGTTTTAGTACTTGCATAGGATCGGTTGGGATGTTGAGTGCAGATCTTTCGAAAAGAATCTGCTCCGAGACAAGCATCGCAGGCATCGAATTCATCTTAATCACCTCTTTGGAACTGTATGATTCATTCGCATAAGTTAGCTTTGTCCCGCTATGAGAGTATTAGTCGTGATCTGTCAGGAAAAACTCGTAAGTTCCCGTATTCAAAGCTGATCATCTTACATGTTCGTTAGTCAGAGTTTAAGGACAAGGGTAACCGCATGATCGTTGACACCCACGTACACGTCTGGGAGATCGACCCGCCCCGGTACCCGGTAGGGCCCACCGCGCCAACGTGGACGGCGGAACCGGACGAGCCGGGCACGGCCGACGAGTTGATCGAGGACATGGACGCCAACGGCGTGGACGTGAGCGTGCTGGTGCAGACGTCGTGGTCGACGTGGGACAATGGATACATGTCCGATTCCGTGGCCCGGTTTCCGGACCGGTTCGTGGGGCACGGTTTGATCGATCCGCAGGATACCGAAGGGAACGCCGAGCAGGTCCGGCACTGGATGGAGGACCGGGGGCTGGTCGGTTTCCGTTTCCACCCCTTCTACTATCCGGACGAGCAGATTCTCGTGGCTGAAGGCAACCGGGCCATGTGGGAGGAACTCGCCACGCGGCACGCGGTGATCCAGTTCCACATGAGACCCGGGGACGCGCCCCAGGTTGACGAAATCGCCCGGCGCCATCCGGACATGACGCTGATCATCGACCACATGGGATATCCCGATCCTGAAACCGGGAGGGAGGTTTTTCAGCCGATTCTCGACCTCGCCCGGCACGACCGGATGTTCGTGAAGATATCAGACGTGAAGGGGCGGTCCCGGGAGCCCTTCCCCTTCCGCGACATGCACCCTTTCATCCGCGCACTTCTGGACGCATTCGGGGTGGAACGGGCCATGTGGGGCACCGGGTACCCGGGCCATCACCGGGAGAAGCACAACTGGCTTTCGCTGGCCGACGAGCTGCGGCTGGTCCGGGAGGGTTACGACTTTCTTACGAGCGCGGAGAAAGAACGTTTGCTGGGGGGTACGGCGGCGGAGGTGTGGGGCCTGGGGTGACCGAGCACGCGCAGGACGCCAACTAAATCAGATTAGAGAAGAAAAAACACGATCCCGGCGGCCCGAGTTTCGACTATTTCGATTTACATAGTAATAAACTGGGTATCGCTGGCCTGTTCGAGATCGCCACACCACATGCCAGCCGTTCCCGGGAACTGTTGTATGAACACGTCGGGCTTTCCCGGAAGGAGTCACGAAAATGGGCGCAACCTATGTTACGGTACGAATCACCAATCCCGCAGATCCGGAACGGCACTGGGAAGGACTTTTTCTGGTCGACACCGGGGCGACTGATACGCTCGTTCCCAGACCGCATCTGGAAGCCATCGGTCTCCGGCCCAAAGGCCAGCGGACGTACCAGTTGGCCGATGGCAGCGATCTTGTCATGGACGTCACCACGGCGGACATCGGATTCATGGGTGAACACGTAGGCGGGACCGTGCTTTTCGGTGAGCCTGGTGCGGAGCCTCTTCTGGGCGTCACAGCACTGGAATCCGTCGGTATTGAGGTAGACCCGCTGAACCAGCAGTTGAAAAGGCTTCCATCCGTCCATCTGAAGACCGTAGCGTAGGAGAAAGGTTCACCATGGTCATCGACATTCACGCCCACGTCTTCCGCTGGCCGGTGCTGAAGAAACGCAATAACGGCCTGCCCATGATGTCGGCCGAGGAGCAGGTCCGGCGCATGGACGAGAAGGGGGTCGACAAGGCGGTGATTCTGCCCCTGACGTCGGCCGAGGTGATCGGAGAACCCCAGAGCATGGGCGAGGTCTTCGACATCTGCCGGCTCTATCCCGGGCGGTTCATCCCCTTCTGCGATTTCGACGTGCGCCGCTACGATCTGGACAGCGTGGACGCATTCCGCGATGTACTGGATCAATACGTGGCCCGCGGTGCCAAGGGTGTGGGGGAGCTGACCTGTCGGGTCTACTGGGACGATCCCCGGCTCTGGAATCTCTTCACTGCGTGCGAGGAACTGGGCCTGCCCGTCACCTTTCACACTTCTCCTCCGGAAGTGATTACGTACGGACTGATCGACGAACTGGGCTTCTCACGGTTCGAGAAAGCCCTTCAGCGGTTTCCGAACTTGCGCTTCTTCGGCCACAGCGCCTCCTTCTGGAGCGAGATCAGCGGCGATCTCACGGCCGCCCGGAAGGAGGGCTATCCCAAGACGCCCGTTGCGCCCGGCGGTACCTTGCTCCGGCTGTTCCGGACCTATCCCAACCTGTGCGGCGACCTGTCAGCGGGCTCCGGTTACAATGCACTGACCCGCGACCCAGTCTTCACCTACGAGTTCCTGGACGAATTCCAGGACCGCCTGATGCTCGGGCTCGATCACACCGACGCCGAGCTCGATTTCCAGCATATCGAATGGCTTCGTGCCCGACGGGACGAAGGGCATATCACTCACGAGGTCTGCGAGAAGATTCTCTGGCGCAACGCCGATCGGATCATCGGGCTGGGTATCGCCGAAGGTGTTTGAGCACTGGCCGGGCATCAGCTCGGGCGTCGTGGAGGAATCTGATCACCAGAGCAAGATTGGCGCCTGAGGCCGGCGCTAAATAAATGTCTTTTACCGGTGCGTGCGATTTATCATTTACACGCACCGAAATAAAGACAACATTAAGCACATCACCGCTTAACAATCCATCCGGAAAATCTCGTTCGAGGCAGCCATGAGCGATGCTCAAAGGGACGCCCGATCCGATTCCTTCGGGGAAGAAACCGAACTGAGGCGGGACCTGGGACCGGTCTCGGCGACGGCCGTGATCGTCGGCTCGATCATCGGTTCCGGTATCTTCGCGGGTCCCGCCATCGTGGCCGGATACACGGGTTCTTCTGGTTGGAATCTACTCGTCTGGGTCATCTGCGCGTTCATGGCCTTCTGCGGCGCGGTGACCTTCGCCGAACTGGGCGGCATCATGCCGCGTTCGGGCGGGTTGTACGTATTTCTGAAGGAAGCCTACGGGCGGTTGTGGGGTTTTCTCTTCGGCTGGACCTCGCTCCTGGTCATACGTCCCTGCGACCTGGCGGCCATCTCCATCGTATTCGCCACCTACCTGGGTTATTTCGTCACCCAGTTCAGTCCCTACCCGGACTGGGCCATGCGAGGCGTGGCGATCATCGTCCTGATCATCCTGGCTTTCATCAACTACCTGGGCGTGCGGTTTGGCGGTCTCGTCCAGAACCTGTCCTCCTTCCTCAAGGTGGGCGGCCTGCTCCTCATGGTCGCCCTGGCCTTTGGCATCACGCCGGACACGAGTAATTTCCAACCGGTCTGGCCTTCCGATACCACCCTCACCATCGGTTTCCTCAGCATGATCAGCCTCGGCATGGTGGCGTCCTTCGGCGCCTACGACGGGTGGGACGGTTCGACCTACGTGGCCGAGGAAATCAAGAACCCGAGACGCTGGGTGCCCCTGTCCATCATACTGGGCCTGGCCATAACCACCGTCGTCTACCTGCTCGTGAACAGCGCCTACCTGCTGGTGCTCTCCAACACGGGCGTCGCCCAGAGCGAACGCGTCGCTTCCGAGACCATGGAGTGGCTCATCGGACCGGTAGGAGGTGTTTTCATCGCCGCGACCGCCATGATTTCCACCTTCGGCACCGTGAACGCCGGCATGCTGACCGGACCGCGCGTCTTCTTCGCCATGGCCCGCGAGAAGATGTTCTTCGAATGGGTCGCCCGCGTCCACCCGCGCTACCGTACACCAGGCAACGCCGTCGTGTTCCTGGCCGGTCTGGGCATCCTGAATATCATCTTCCTGGGTGACTGGGGCGCCATCATCGCGGCGCGGACCGGCTCCCTGTGGCTCTTCTACATAACGACCACCTTCAGTGTGTTCATCTTCCGGCGGACCCGTCCCGACCTGCCGCGGCCCTACCGCACCTTCGGGTATCCCGCCACGCCCGCGATCTTCGTGCTCATCGGCGTGATCTTCTTCGTGTCCATCGTCATCAGCGACCCCGGACATACCCTGATCGGGCTGACCATCACTGCATTGGGCATTCCGGCCTACTGGCTGTGGATGCGGAACAAGCGGAACGAAGAATCGGGTGAAGGATCCGGCAAGGACAGTTGATTCGATCCCGGCAGCCTACCCGTTCATCACTCACTGAGACCATATTTTAACAAGAATCGAAACTACGCCGGCCAACAGGGCCGCGAGTAAGGTAAATCCCACCCTTTCTATCGTTCCCAATCTCCTGTCGATTTGCTCGAATATCCCCTCGAGTCGGCTTATCCTGCCTTCATGGTTCAAAGATTCCGACATGGATGTCCCCGCCTTTCTTCCTGAGTGCCCTATTCAAGATCCTTCAGCGCAGGATGGATCCCGCCCCGCTCCAGCACAGTTTTGACCCTCTATTCGAATTAGTGTGATCGACGGCCCGATTCTCGTATATCAAATACTTTTGCCATGCCGATCGATAATATTTACTAAATTGATCAAGATTGTAATTTTTTCTATTGACACCCCTGTTCCACCCCGGTATAATGGGAGTTCATTTTCAATTAAGCGTGGTCAGACTCAACTGAAAGTACGCACCTCGAACGGGAACAAAATGGCGAAAGCGGTTCGGCGGCCTCGGCGCGAACAACCGGTACCCACCTGGGACCTGGTCCGGAAGCGCAACTACGTGGAGCGGCTCAAGCACGAGAAAGCGCCCATGGAGGTCATAAACGACCTGCCGGACCTGATCGACCAGGGCTACGAGGAGATTTCGGAAGAGGACGTGGTGCGCCTGCAGTGGTACGGCCTGTACCACGACAAGCCCAAGGTGGGGCACTTCATGATGCGCGTCAAACTGCCGGGCGGCAGCCTGACGCCCCACAAGCTGCGTACCATCGGGCGGGTGTCCCAGGACTTCGGCGGCGACTACGGCGAATTGACCACGCGCCAGAATATCCAGCTCCACGGCATGAAGCTGAACGACCTGCCCCGGATCTTCGAAACGCTGAACCGGGCGGGACTTTCCACGAGCGGCGGATGCGGCGACACCGTGCGGAACATCACGGGATGCCCGGTGGCGGGACTGGCCGGCGACGAACTTTTTAACGCCCGGCCTGTCATCGAAGCGGCGGCCGATTTCTTCTACGGCAATCCCGATTACTGCGACCTGCCGCGCAAGCACAAGATCACCATCTCCTGCTGCCCCCACCAGTGCAACGCGCCGGAGATAAACTGCATCAGCCTGATGGGGCTCGAGCAAGCGGGCAGCCCGGGGTTCGCGATCCGGATCGGTGGCGGCCTGTCCACCTGGCCCCGGCTCTCGAGCGACCTGGGCGTCTTCGTTCCCGTGGACGACGTGATCCCGGTACTCCGCGCCATCATCGACGTTTGGAAGGAAGACCTCAAGTACCGCATGTCACGGGTCAAGGCGCGGATGAAGTTCATGGTCGACGACCTGGGCCCGGAAGCCTACCGCGAGCGGGTGGAAGCCCGACTGGGATACCGGCTGGCCGACGGCGAAGCGCCCGCGCCGCCCGCGGAGGAACACGACCACACCGGGGTCCACGAACAGGTGCAGGAGGGAATGTACTACGCCGGCTTTCCCGTGTTCCTGGGGCTGTGCACCGGCACGCAGATGATCCAGCTGGCCGACCTGGCCGACGAATACGGGGGCGAATTCCGGCTGACCCGCCGCCAGAACGTCATCCTCACGGACATTCCCGAAGACAGGCTCGAATCGGTTACCGGCGCGGTGGCCGATATCGGCTTTCCCATGGAAGTCAATGACCTGCGCGGCACCAGCATCGCGTGCACGGGCGAGCCCTTCTGCAACTACTCGGTCGGGGAGACCAAGACCCGGATGGCGGAGATCGTCGACCACATGGAGCGGGTCTTCGGCGATCGCGCGAAGGGCCTGCGGCTGAACCTGGACGGCTGTCCCCACGCCTGCGCCCACCACTGGATCGGCGACATCGGGTTCCAGGCGACGACGCTCCGCGAGCGGGGCGAGGGCGGTGAGCGGCTGCGGGGATACGACCTGTTCCTCCGCGGCGGACTGAGCGGACAGGCCGGCATCGGCCAGCCCGTGCTCCGGCGCGTGCCCGCTGAGTCCGTCCATCTCTACACCGAAAGGCTGTTCGGGGCTTACCTGGACCAGAAGACGGACGACGAGACCATACAGCGATTCTTTCACCGCCACAGCGATGAGGAGTTGACCGCGATTGCCGCGGGAAACGAAGTCGTCGCATCAGCAACAGGAGAGGAATGAGCACCATGGACCGCCTGGAACATCCGGACCAACAGGACCACCTACACCATCCGGATCGCCCGGACCATCCCGGCCGCGACTTCCTGGATGAGTTCGAAGCCGGACAACTGGCCATCGAGTTCGACGGGGAATCCCCCGAAGCCGTGATCGAATGGGCCCTGGACCGCTGGGGCAGACGCGCCGGGCTGTGTACGAGCTTCCAGGCGGAAGGGATGGTCCTGCTGGACATGGCCTGGCAGATCGATCCGAACATCCACGTGTTCACGGTGGACACGGGCCGGCTGCACCAGGAGACCTACGATTTCATCGACCAGGTCCGGGACCACTACGAAATCGATATCCAGGTGTATTTCCCCGACCTGCTCCAGGTGGAAAACATGGTGGGCGCCCACGGCGTGAACCTGTTCTACAAGTCCGTGGAATCCCGGTTCAAGTGCTGCAACGTGCGCAAGGTGGAACCGATTCGGCGTGCGCTCGAGGGACTGGACGGGTGGTTCACCGGTCTGCGGCGCGACCAGTGGGCCAGCCGGGCGAACATCCGCAAGATCGAGATCGACCACGACCACGGCGGACTGGCGAAGATCAGCCCCCTGGCGGACTGGACCGAGGAAGAGGTCTGGGACTACATCGAACTCTACGACGTCCCGAAGCATCCTCTCTACGAACAGGGCTATACCAGTATCGGCTGCATGCCGTGCACGCGGGTCACGAAGCCTGGCGAAGACTCCCGCGCGGGACGCTGGTGGTGGGAGAAGAACGCGCCCAAGGAATGCGGCATGCACTGCCCGGTGGAGACCGGCGGTTTCGAGCACGAAATGGAAGCGCTGGTGGCGGAGGAGGTGGAAAAATGAGCAACGCGGCCATCCTCTACCTGCGTCTGTTGCGCAGGATCGTCCGTGAATCCGCCTGCCGGCTGGGCGGCGCCGAAGAGACCTACCTGGCGGCGGGTTTCGGCGGCGGCGAGCGACCCGATGCCCACGGCGACATGCGACCGTGCGTGACCGAACACGGGAACAGGCATAAATGAGCGATCTCAATACATCGTTGACCAGGCTCGACGACCAGGAGCGGGAACTGCTGCTGGACGAACTGGACGCCTTTACGAACTCCCTGGCCGATACGGAGACGAAGATCCCCTACCTCGCCCTCCGCCGAGATATCGAAGCAGGCGGAGTTTCCCCCGAAAACGTCCGCTTTCTGGAGAACCTTCTCGAACTGACCCTGCAGTCCGGCCGAGCACGGCGGCGTCAGAGTCCCCAGGCCGAAAAGCGGTTCCTGCGCCTGTACCATGGCACACCACGGGGCGGCGCCGTCAAGCGGGCGGTATCGGAAACCAACGAGGCCCTCGCGGCCCTGAAGGGACAGGTCCTCGACACGGTCTCCTTCACTCCGAATACGCCGGGCGCATACCGGCTTCTCATCGACACGGAAGCGTGCCGGGTCGACCTCGAGATCACCCGCCAGGGCGTATCGGTCAAGAACGTCGAGATCGGCATCTGAAACCTGCGGGCCCTCCTTCCGCTTACTGCCTCTTGGGAACGGGCTGACCCCCAGCCACACCTTCATTCACCCGCCCGAAAAAAGTTGGCGCGACCCGTCCCGGCCATATATTAGCCTTCAGGCAGGCGATCGTTCCTCTCCTCCTGAAATCACTCCTCGGAAGCGAATGCCCATGGGCTACCCGCGTATCGATGGCCGCAGGGTGAAAGTCGAACCCCTGACGGCCCGGGAAAGCAAGCATCATATCGATAATATCCGCGTCGATCCCGATGGCCCACTGAGCCCGGCTTCGTCACGCCAGGCCAACCAGATTGAAACGATAGCGGACCGTATCCGCGCCGCTCGTTCAAGCGGCGCATCCGTCATGCTGGCCTACGGCGCCCATCTCGTGAAAAACGGGCTAGGTCCCGTGGTCACGCGCATGATGGAAGGCGGTTGGATCACCCACCTGGCCACCAATGGCGCGGGCGTGATCCACGACTGGGAGTACGCGTTCCACGGCCGCTCGGAGGAGGATGTGCGCGCCCACGTCGCCCGCGGATGTTTCGGCACGTGGGACGAGACCGGCCGCCATACCGCTCTCGCGGTGCTGGCAGGCGCTGTGGACGGCATGGGTTACGGGGAATCGGTGGGCAGGTTGATCGTGGAGGACGGATACAACATTCCTGACTCAACCGGACTTCGGAAGGCGCTTGCGGACTGGTCCGCCGGTCTGGTGGACGACGAGGCCATGCCCGCCCGCGCCGACCTGCTGCAGACCATCATTCGACACGACATCGCTCCGGGCCGCCACACCGTCGAACACCCGTACAAGCGACATTCGCTGACAGGGAATGCCTGCCGGCTCGGCATTCCGCTCACCGTGCATCCCGGCATCGGGTACGACATCGTCTATACCCATCCCCTCGCCAGCGGCGCCGCGTACGGACGGGGCGGGATGATCGACTTCCAGGTCTTCGCCGAGGGCGTCTCGCGCATCGACGGCGGCGTGTTCCTGTCCGTCGGCTCCTCGATCATGGCGCCCCAGGTCTTCGAGAAATCGGTTTCGATCGCCAACAACCTGAGGCGCCAGGACGGCCTCGGTCCCCTGCAGCCCTTCATCGCGGTGAACGACCTCACGGAGGAGGATTGGGACTGGAACGCCGGCGAGCCGCCCATGGACAACCCGGCCTACTACAACCGCATGGGCAAGAGTTTCAGCCGTATGGGAGGCGAGCTGATCTACACGGCGGCCGACAACCGGCTGTTCATCCCTCACTTGTGCAGGTGCCTGGCGGAATGAAGCGGGAACAGCGGCATGACGCGACGGCACCGTGGTATGACGCGACGGCACTGTACAGGTTTTTAAATTGTCGGGACGCCCGTCAGACACGCGGGTTCACCACTGGCACCATCCATTAAGGAGACCGAAATGGAAGCCTGGATCTTCGTCCATAATCCCCTCGAACGATACATTACCGACTACAAGCGGATCTTCGACGCGTGGCAGGACGGGGGTGTCACAGGCATCGTGGTGGGCTATCTCCACTTCGAACGGGATGACGGCACGAGGATGCCTGTTTTAGAGAGCGATCCCGCCGTGTACCGGTCTTTCGGTGTCGATCCTCCTGTGGAGGGCCCCCGCGATCCCGAAAAGGAACGCCTTTTCGCCGCCATGCTCGACGACGCCAGGGAAAGGGGTTGGCACATCATCACATTCGGCGCGGGTTTAGGCGGGGGCCAGCGTCCCGTGGAGGAAGACCCATACGGTGTGATAGGCCACGCCGCGACAGTTCAGGATGCCATGAACGCCCTGCCCCAGGCCCATGGCTTCCTCATCGACGGTCCCGGAGAGCAGCACTACGAACTCGCCTTCCATCATGGGGGTGAGCTGTTTGAAATACGCCCCGGCGAGGACACCCGCTTCGCCGCTTTGGGGTATGACATGGACCGGCTTCAACGCGGCATCGAACACCTCTGGGACCGGTTCCACCGCCTCACCCCGGCCGAGGTGCGGTACCGCGCGCCGGGCGGCATGCTCGCCGGCATGCAGCTCTTCGACATCAACGAGGACGCCCTGTACTGGCTGCGCGCCCGCCGGGAAACGGCCCTCGGACACATGTCCGCCATAGCCGAACAGGTCGGCAAGCTCAACCGGAAGGTGGAACTCGGCGGCATCCCGCGCACGGCGGCCTTCTCCTCGCTGACCTGCCAGGACTATCACGCCATGGCGTCCTGGTTCGACTTCATCTTCCCCAAGCACTACTACTGGCACCGGGGTTTCGATGGCATGTACGGGACGGTCTCCCGCTGGGTGCGGCGGCTTCGGAAATGGAACCCATCGCTAACCGAGGAAGACGCCTTCGACGTGGTGAAGCTGCTCTTCGGCATCGACCTGCCGGGCGTGCGCTCCCTGATGGACATGGAAATGGGGTTTCCCGAGGAGTTTTTTTCGACCATCGTGTACGGGGAGACCCGCCGTGCCCTGGAGGCTATCGGCGATACGGACAAGTGCATCTGCTGGGTCTCGACGGGGCGCGCGCCACACGCGGGCGACGCCATGCCCGCCCGGGACCTGGCCGGCATCCTTAACGCCTCCAGGGAAGCCGGGCTCAAGCGCTTTCTCTTCCATCCCGATCCGGACATCGGCGCGGCCGAGTGGCACATCCTCACCAACATGTGCGGCAACCCCTGGCAGGAGTCCAACGAAGCGGTGTACTGGCCGCCCGATACGCCCCGGCTCGATTCCTTCAGCCACGGACGCAAGCCGACGCGGACCGACTAGGGAGCCCGTTGCATGGCACTGTCGGATTTCACCGGGCCGGACTATATCGAAGCATGGACGCGTGACCTGGACCGGAGATGGCCCGAACGGGCGGCCATGGCGGATCGCGTCATGCGCACGCTCGTCGGATGGTTCAGGGGATGGGACCGGAACGATCTGCACGGGGCAAAATCGCGCGGGGAGAAGCTTCCCTCGAGAATCCGTCTGCTGGAACTTGGAGTTGGCGCGGGTCGGCTCGCTCTGACAGTGCTGGACGCGTTATCCGATGTAGCAGAATCGGTAAGGACCGGTGCTGTCGAATATACAGGGATTGAGGTCGAGCCGGCGCTGGTCCTACACGTAGACGAACTGCTCGAGGAATCTGGCTACCAAGACGCACGCGTAATTCAAGCCGACTTGAAGGAAGACGCCTGGACCCGTAGGATCGGACCCTTCGATGCAGTCTTCACCTTCCAGACCCTCCACGATCTCGGCGGCGTCGATGCCCTCAAAGCCGTCTACGGGCAGGCCCACGGATTTCTGTCACCCGGCGGCATCCTGGTCAATGCGGATTTCGTCGTGCCCTTCGAGAAAGACGACCCCGATCGCCCACGGCGGTTGCCCGTAGAAACGCACCAGGACCTGCTTTCCGGCCTGGGATTTGTCGATTTCAGGTGTGAACTGCAACGGGGGAAGATGGCGTGCATGGAGGCCAGGCGGCCGTAGTGAGCCTCAAAAAAGTGCTGGAGTCCATTACGTCTGCCACGAGCACATGGATAAGTCAGTCGACTCCAAAGTTACAACCACAAATCAGGAAAATATCTCGAGGTAGGTGGATTTGGCAGTAGGTTCGGGTATGGGATACCCTTCTTCTTTCATCCCGTCGAGATGAAACTCCATTGCTTCCTTCATGTTCGCTTCCACTTCTGTCCGCGTAGCCCCTGTTGAAACGCAACCGACAAGGTCTGGCGAATATGCTGAGAATCCTGTTCTCGTTTTTTCTACAACGATCAGGTAACGGCTCATAAATCCCTTCCTTTAAATCCCCAGCTTCTTCCGCGCAGACGGCTCCCAGCCCAGTAGATTGCGGGCCTTGGCCATGTTCATTTCCTCTTGCCGCTCATCCCCCGATATGAAGAACACCTCGCAATGGCCACTTCCGGCCTGGGTCTTATCCAGGAACCTTAGGCCGGCCAGGTAGACCTCGGCCATGTCCTCCTCGTCGGTGTAATACAGCTTTGGCCCGCCGGGCGGGTTTTTGATCCGGTCGATGAACATGGCGCGGTTGCAGGGTCCGGTGATGCGGTACACGAGGAGGCGCATGTCGTACTCGCGGACGAAATACCGACAGATCTCCTCCGTCAATCCCTTGGTCAGGCCGTATACGTTCGGACCGTCCAGGGGTACCTCCTCCTCGGAAGGATACCAGGTCCGGTGCCGGTTGTGGACGCTCATGGTGCCGGTGTAGATACCCCGCGTGATCCCCATTTCGAAGGCGGTCAGCAGCAGCACGTGATGGCCCAGGCAATTGACGGTGTAGTTGTCGATTACCTGCTCCATGGTGTGGTGCCGGTCGTGGCCGCCCTGGCCACCTTTCATCGCCATGGTGATGAACGCGTCCATCCCGTCCAGGGCCCGGCCTACCGCTTCGGGATCGGCGATGGAACCTTCCACGTACTCGACATCGTCATGTTGAGGACTGTTGAGGTCCAGCACACGCAGGCTGTGGTGTTGCTGGAGGTAGGGTGTGATGGCCGTCCCGACGAGACCGGAACCGCCGACCAGCAGCAGTTTCATGGCAGGGGTCTTGTCAGTTCGTCGCCTCGGTCTCGGCCCTGGGTGTGATTTCCGGTCCCTTCGGCGTGTCCTTGATATCGAAACCGGCGGCGATGATCTCGTCACGCAGCGTATCGGCGTCGGCGTACCTTTTTTCGGCACGGGCCTGGCGCCGCTGTTCGGCCAGCGCCGTGATGTGGTCGGGCACGGCCGTCTCTTCCGGTTCCCATTCGGCCAGGCTCAGACCCAGTATCTCGTCGAACCGCATGATTGTGGCCTTCTTCAGGCCGTCCGGAAGGTCGCTGCGGACCAGGTCCCAGGTGACGGACATGGCGCGGGGCATGTTCAAGTCGTTGTTCACGACCTCGGTGAAGCGCTGCATGTAGGCCTCGTCCGCTTCCGTGGCGGGTTCGCCCCAGCCATGGACGGCCAGCCGCAGCCGGTTCAACTGCCGCGCGGCGCCTTCGATGCTCTCCCATTTGAAGTTGAGCTTGGACCGGTAACTCGCGCTCAGGCAGAACAGCCGGTACACGAGGGGGTCGTAGCCCCGGTCGATCAGCGTCTGCACCCGCAGGAACCCGCCCGAGGATTTCGCCATCTTGGCGTCTCCCAGTTGCAGGAAATACCCGTGCATCCAGAAGTTGGCGAGCCGCGTGCCGTGACAGGCCTCGGTCTGGGCGATCTCGTTGGCGTGGTGCACCGAAATATGGTCTTCACCACCCAGGTGGATATCGAAATAGGGACCGAGGAACTTGGCCGACATGGCCGAGCACTCGATGTGCCATCCCGGGAACCCGACGCCCCAGGGGCTGTCCCATTCCATCTGCCGCTGCTCGTCCGGCGGGCTGAACTTCCACAACGCGAAATCGGTGATGCTGCGCTTTTCCGCCATGTCGACCCGGGCGCCTGCCTCCAATCCCTCCACGTCCAGCCGGGCGAGATATCCATAATCGGGCTGTTTCGAAGTGTCGAAATAGATCCCATCGGAGGTACGGTACGTGAACCCCTTCGCTTCGATGCACTGGATTTCCTGGATCTGCTCTTCGATATGGTCCGTCGCCCGGCACCAGGTGTCCGGCTCCAGAATGTTGAGCCGCCGCATATCCTCCTTGAAGATCCCGGTATAGAACTCGGCGATCTCCCAGGCCGTCTTCCCGGCGCGCCGCGCGCCCTCTTCCATCTTGTCCTCGCCGGTGTCCGCATCGGATGTCAGGTGCCCCACGTCCGTGATGTTCATCACGTGCCGGACCTTGTACCCGTTGAAAACCAGCGCGCGGCGCAGCAGGTCGCCGAACACGTAGGTGCGCATGTTGCCAATGTGGGGGAAATCGTAGACCGTGGGACCGCAGGCGTAGAGACCTACCTCGTCCGGGGACAGCGGTTCGAACTCGCGGAGGCTGCGGGTGTAGGTGTCGTACAGGACGAGGGGCATGAAACATGGCTCCGGCGGAATGCGCTAGACGGTCGATTCGAGTTTGTACCAGATACGCAGGAGGGCGGTCGATGTCAAGCGGGAATTCCTTATTCAGGAAGACAACATCAGGGACTTGATCTGGGGTTCCATAAAACAGACGTGACATTGCTGGATGTTAAAAACGCCAGAGTCTTCATACAAACGCGTTGACAGGATCGTACTCAAATTCTTATAGTCAGTAAAGCATCACTCCTGCCGAACGAATCCAGTGTCATGCCATCAAGTCCGGCCGGTCTAAGTCCATTAAAGCGACCTGTGGAACCATTGGTCATGACATACTGTAGCACACCTGTGATGACAAACGAACGGAAACGATGAACCAATCCCAAATCGATACGCACGTGTCAACCGATACGTTTGCACCCGCCGATGCTGATCCGATCGCAGTTTCTCCGATACGAGCAGTGAACGTGGCTTCGGTCCCTCAACGAAGTCCGTTGCGATATCCGGGTGGAAAGACGTGGCTGATACCGCATATCCGGTTCTGGCTCGGCCAGATCGACCCGGCTTCTCCACTTCTGATCGAACCCTTTGCCGGCGGCGGGATCGTCTCCCTCACCGCGGTTATGGAAGGACTGGCAGAGCGGTGTATCATGGCGGAACTGGACCCCGACGTGGCTGCCTTCTGGCAGGCGGCGCTCAGGTCCAGCCCAGATCTCTGCGACAAGGTGCTGCGCTTCCGACCAACACGGGAAGCCGTCGAAGCCGTGGCGAGTATCCGGCCGAGCGACCCGGTAGATCATGGTTTCCGCACGCTCGTGCTCAACCGAACGCGCAGGGGCGGTATTCTCGCGCCCGGCGCGGCGTTCAGCCGGGCGGGCGAAAACGGAAAGGGCGTCGCGTCCCGCTGGTATCCCGAAACCATCGTAAGCCGTTTGCGGGAAATCGCGGAACACGCCCACCGTATCGGCTTTCGCGAGGCAGACGGCATAGGGTTGTTGGAGGAGTTTCTGGGACGTGCCGGTACGGGATCGGAATACCCTTCTGACCCTGTAGTCTTCGCCGACCCACCGTACACGGCCGGCGGCAAGCGCGCAGGAAAGAGGCTATACGCCCACAACGAGATTGATCATCGCCGGTTGTTCGAACTGCTTGCGGACAGTGGAACACGTTTTCTGATGACCTACGACAGGTCTTCCGAGATTGTAGCCCTTACCCAGAAGTACGGATTCCACGCAGTACAGGTGACCATGAAGAACACCCATCACGCTCGGATACCGGAACTGATTATCACCCCCGAACCGGTGTTCGTCAGTTGAGTCCCCGTTACGGCATCGGGGAATGGTACGGGTTGCCATTCCCCGACATCCCGCCCGCTGCGCGCCATCATCTGGCAAAAAAAGCGTTACAGGAAGATCCCAATGCTCCGGCGTGTCCGTTTCAAAACGGCCGGCCTCCATGCCGAAAGCGTGGTGGGATTTGTTCTCTTATTCGCTATGAGCGGGATTCGGATGGAAGGCTTGGTTTGCCCGAAGGAAATCCGGTTATTGTTTGTCCCTCCCGATTCGAGGAAGAGCAACTGCTCGTTACTTGGCTCGCCGAGATCGTTGGTTTTGGGCCGGACGAGGCGATGATTGCTCGCGAAGTAGCCTTCATGGAAGGAACCAGCACGGAGAGACCGGCTGGAAAAATCGATCTCGTCGTCGCCAGGACCTCCAATGATGATCTGAAATGGTATGGACTGGAAATCTAGGCCGTCTATTTCTCAGGTCAAGGCATGCCGTCGGAGTTCACCAATCTGCGGGACGACGATCACCGAAAACCACCGTTCCCAAACGCAGTCCGTAGACCTGACTGGCGTTCTTCGAGCGCAAAACGCCTCATGCCGCAGTTGCAAATCAAGGTACCGACGCTACGCCGATGGGGCTCGAAACTCGCCGTGTCTGTAGATCGGCCTTTTTTCGATTCGATCGGCGGTCCTAGTGCATCTCCCAGCCAGGATCTCAACGATGGGGACATCATCTGGTTGATCCCGGAGTTGAAGCGAGAAGACGGTGGTAGCTTCAGACTCTCTCGGGGACATTGGGAAGTACTCACGTTGGAGGATACGACCCGGAAACTCCTTGCGGCGGAAACGATTCGGCGGGAAGCGTTCGAGCAGGAGCTCCGCAGCAAACTCGAAGCGCTTCAGTGAAGCGGGATGATTCGAGGAAACAGGGATAAGAGTTCCCCTCCTCAGAATGCCGAAAAACGCGAAGTGCACCGAAGCGAATCGCCTGGCCGGCGTGTTTATGCAGGAGAATCAGATTGATGCAATCTCAAAAAGCGAAGATCGGACGCGGCAGCGGAAATGTCTTTACTGATCTTGGCTTGCCGGATGCCGAAACACACTGGCTTAAAGCTGAGCTGGTGACGCGCATTGACAGGATCATTCGTCAACGTAGACTGAAACAGGTCGATGCAGCGAAATTGCTCGGCCTGTCTCAACCCGACGTGTCGCGCCTGATGCGAGGGGACTTCCGGGAGTACTCCATAGAAAGGCTTTTACGCCTTCTGACCGCCCTGGGACGTGACGTTGATATCATCATTCAGGAGTCAGACGCCGGCCGACCGGGACAACTCCGCGTCGAAACCTAAAAACCTTTAGGGCGACAGCCCTGACGTCGTTATGCCTACTGGTCCGCCGCCACATCCTCCTCCCAGTCCAGCGTCTTGAACCAGTAATCCCGCCGTTCCTTCAGCCATCCGTCCTCGGTCCGCAGCAGGATCCAGTTGTCGAAGAAATTCAGGGCGTCCGTTTCTCCCTGGCGGATCGCGATGGCCTCGGCGCCGCGGTCCAGGGGTTCGTCGAAGGGAATGAACAGCCGGTCGCTGTTGCGCAGGACCTCGTGTTCCGGTTTGGGCGAGGAAGCGATTACCGCTTCGGCGTTGCCGTTCAGCACTTCCTGGAAGGCGAGGATGTCATCGTCGAACTGCTGGATGGTCGCACTGGGAAAGTTCTTCCGCGCCGCCTGGACCGAGGTCGAGCCGCGCCGCACGGCAATGGTCACGTCAGCGCTGTCGTAGTCTTCCTTGTCGACGAGATGGCCCGCCTTATCCCTGCTCGCGGCCAGCAAAAGCTCAGAATGGGAATAGGGCCGGGTGAAGTTTACGCTCAGGTTACGTGCCGGGGTGATGGACATGCCGGCGATTATCGCGTCGAACTTGCCGGCCAGGAGTCCGGGGATGATCCCGTCCCAGGCCGTGGGAATGAATTCGATTTCCAGGCCGGCGTCTGCCGCCAGGCGGCTGGCCACGTCGACTTCGAATCCCACCAGTTCCCCCTGCTTGTTGCGCATGGCCCAGGGGACGAAGGTCGATACGCCGACGCGTATGGTCCCCCGCTGTTTGATCTGATCGAGCAGGCTGGTTCGCACGGTTTCCGAAGCGGACCCGCAGCCTGAAACGATAAACGCGGCCAGGACCACCGAGCAGACGGCGGCCAGGATTCGCTTGCTTTTGGATATCATGTGGAGAGGTCCTCGGGTATATGTAGGTTAATAGCGGGTACTCCTCTGTGGCGGATGCCGGCGGCGGTTTTGTCGTTGTCGACAGATCATAGCGCGGGGCTCAGCGCCCCCTCGCCGAATATGACGGGAAAAGTGTGCCCTGCCCTGGACCGCGTAGCCGCGTCCATGAAGCACACGCTGAAGGCGCGCCGCGCCGTATCTGTACGGTTCGTCCCGGAACTGTGCAGCATCCAGTTGTGCATCAGCACCGTCTCGCCGGGCTCGACCTCGAGGGGCACGGGCTCGTTCTCGGCCACCACGGCCTCCGCCTGCTCTTCCGTCAGGAAACCGGAGCCGTGGCTCGGATTGATCAACCGCCGGTGCGAACCGGGTATGATCCATACGCAGCCGTTCGCCTCCACGGAGGGATCGAGCGCCGTCCACAGGGTGACGAGGGGGTCCCGGTCCAGGTCGGTCCACCGGTCCTGGTGCCAAACGAGCGGCGTGCCTTCCCCGCTCGGCTTGTTCATGAACATGGCCCGGAAGCAGGCCACGGGCGTACGGGGTCCGTAGACCCTGTCGCAGATATCCTCGAAGACCGGTTTCCGCATGAAGGAGAGATAGACGGGATCCAGTTCCAGGTCCTGGATCTTCCGGTAGCATAGCGTGGCCCCCTTATGCCCCCTGGACTGCGGTCCGGGCTTGTCGCCCCCTCGATCCGGGTCGCGGTCGAGCTGCATCATGACCCGGTCGTAGTCGATATCGGCCCGTCCCAGCATGATGTCGTCGATGCGCTCTTGGAGCCGTTCGAGCTCACCCGGCTCCATCACGCTTCCGAGACGCAGGTAGCCCTGTCGTTCGAATACCGCCCACTGGTCCTCGGTGATCCGGGTATTCATTGTGGTCGCTCCTATGGATCGGTAAACTGGTAAATTGGTTGCAATACGGGCTATGTTCCGAGTCAGGCTGTGGTCGCGGACTTGAGTAATCGTTCAAATCGGAAAGTCTCATTGTCGATGGTGTTCGGCTGCTCCAGCGCCGTTTCGGCCAGCCATTCGCCGAAGGCGCAGGAGAACTTGAACCCACTCCCACTGAAGCCGCAGCCCACGGTCACCCGGTCATGCGCCGGGTGCCGGTCGAGCACGGGAATGTAATCCTCCGTGCTGGTGTACATGCAGATCCGCATGGCCATGAGTGGTCCGTCGGCGTCGGGGATGTACCTTCGAAGACACCTTCGAACCTCCTCCTCGTCTTCTGGACGGGCATCGCGGTCAAGATGCTCGGGATCGGACGTTTCCCCGTAGGTGTGAAGCGCCAGCTTGAACCCCGGATGATCGGGCATCATGGGGAAACCGTAATACTCGCCGTTCTCCTCGGGCGCCGGGATCTGCCAGATGGGCAGCGATCCTACGTCGAAGGACACCGCGTTCCGCGCGGGCCATACCCACGCCAGGGGCTGCCGGGAGACGGTCAGGCGGATACCCAGGCCGGCGATCAGCCGATCGGTCCAGGCTCCACCGGTGAAGACCACCTGGTCCGCGCTGTAGCGGCCGTGTTCGGTCTCTACTTCCACGCAGTTCGAGGTTTCTTTCCATCCCGTCACGGCTTTGCGGCCACGAATCTCCGCTCCGCTTCGAAGCGCCTGGATGATGTGGGTCGCTATGGCCAGTTCGGGACGCAGCAGTCCGCCGTTCGGATCGTACAGGCCGTGGTAGTCGTCCGGCAAGGTGAACTGCGGATACCGGTAGGTCACTTCGTCGGCGGTCAGCACCTCGTGCCTTACCTTGCCCCGCAGGTGGTCCCAGGTGCCCGAGTTGGCCATGCGCAGGTAGCCGGTCGTCACCAGGATCTGTTGGCCGGTCTCGCCCTCGAGCAGCCGCCAGAGTTCGAAGGAACGTCCGATGAAAGGCTCGTAAGGCGTATCCACGTACACCGCCGTCTTGGTGTGGCGGGAGTACCCGTGTGAACTGCCCTGGGCGTGGGGCAGATCGAAGCGCTCCAGTCCGAGGACCTTCGCCCCCCGGGAAGCCAGGTGGTAGCACGTCGCCGAACCCATGGCGCCGATGCCGACGACGATGACGTCGTAGTGGTTCTTCATCGTCCCCGCGCCTCCTCATGCGTGGCGCCGGTTGGTTTTAACCGCGCCTCCTCATATGTCCGACCGGGTCCGGTTTCCATGTGCCGGACCAGGTCCGGGAAGAACCGCAGGAACTGCGCTTCCATTTCTCCGTAGTTCGCTTCGAGTTCCTCCACCGAACCCACCAGCGTGTTGGGCTTCCGCACGCGCATGGACAGGCCGTCCAGCGCCCGGCCGATCCCGGAAACCTCCCTGTAGCCCCGTAGCCAGTCGTGTTTCACCATGTGCTGGATCACCCGCGACAGGACCGGCGGCATTTCACCCCGGTAGTCGCGCAGGGATCCATAGGTCCGGTCGATGAACGCGGAAAGCGGCTCGTCCGAAAAGTGCGGCCAGTTGCGCGCGAGAAAATGGTCGTAGCAGATATCGACGATGATCCCGGCGAACCGGCGGCGGGAGGGACTGATGAGCGCCTTGCTCTCGCGGACCACGTCGTGGCCGTCGGTATAGCGGTCCACGGCCACATGGCTTAGCATGCCCCGCATGACGGCGCCGTTGTACGGTTGCCGGTCCACGGGTCCCCGGACGAAATCCGCCATCAGGTTCCCCACGCGGGATTCAGGCGTATCTTCGGCGAAATACAGATGGGCCAAGTAGTTCATGAGTCGTAGAGCCGTGAGCTTACGGTTCGTGGAGCCGGGTCTCCACCAGGATCTCCGAATGGAGCGTCCTGTGCACGGGACAACGGTTGGCGATTTCGAGCAGGCGCGCCTGCTGTTCACCGGTCAGGTCGCCGATCAGTTCAATGTTGCGCTCGATGCGGTCCACCTTCCCCTCGGTGGTCTCGCAGGTTTCGCACTGGCTGGCGTGGACCTTCGCGTGAGTGAGCCGGACGACGATCTCCTCCAGCGGCCAGGATTTCCGATCGGCGTACATCCGCAGCGTGATGGACGTGCAGGAACCCAGCGCCCCGAGCAGCAGGTCGTAGGGCGTCCCGCCGCGGTCCGTTCCCCCTACCGATTCGGGTTCATCCACGGTCAGGTGGTGGCCCGAGGCCACGACCTCGGTATAGTAGTGTTCCCGGCCCGTGCGCACCACCACCTGGCTTCCCGCTGCTTCCGGATCGCCGTCCGCCGCGGCGGGCACGTCCAGGTACCGCGTCGCCCACGCCGCGGCGGCCCGGCCCACGTAGAAGGCATCGGCCTCGTTGGACAGCAGGTGGTCCGCCTTGTCGAGGGAGAGGAAGCTCTTGGGATGCATGGCGGCCTGGAAGATCCGGGCGGCGTTCTCGATCCCGACCGTCTGGTCGATGGGCGAGTGGCACACCAGCAGGGCGCGGCGCAACCCACGGATCGTCTCTTCCATCCGCGTCTCTTCCAGGTCTTCCAGGAACTGCTTCTTGATCAGGAAGGAACGGCCGGCGAGCGTGACGGTCGCCTGGCCGGACTGTTCGATGGTCTCCCGGGCGTCGCCGATCAGGTGGGCCACGTGCTTCGGATCGGCCGGCGCACCGATGGTCACGACCGCCTTGCAGGAAGGAATGGACCCCGCCGCCTTGAGCACGGCCGCGCCGCCGAGGGAGTGCCCGATCAGGACCCTGGGCGCCTCGTGGTGGGACGCGAGATACCTCGCCGCGGCGACCAGGTCGTCCACGTTGGACGCGAAGCCGGTATCGGAAAAGTTCCCTTCGCTGTCGCCCAGCCCGGTGAAGTCGAACTGCAGCACGGCCATGCCGTGGTCGGACATCTCCTGGCTGATGCGCCGTACGGCGTTCAGGTTCCGGTTGCAGGTGAAACAGTGGGCGAAGAGGGCGTAGGCGACCGGCCTGCCGTCGGGCGGCAGGCTGAGCCGCGCGGCAAGCTGGTCGCCGTGGTCATTGGGAAAGCTGAGCGTCTGAACGGGCATGGGAGTCCCCGGTCCGCCTGGTCCGCGTTTGACCCGTTCCTACTCCAGCTGGCTGGTTTCGTCCGACAGGCGGCGCAGGACATTCTCCAGCTGCTGCAGCGAAGCCCCGTAACCGGACCAGTCGCCGGTCTGCAGGTAGTTCTGCGCGTCGTCGAAATGGGATACCGCCCGTTCAGCCAGTTCGTTCAACGTGGCACGGCGTGTCTCGATGACCTCCCGGCCGTCGACGATCGTCGTGGTCTGCCGGGCCAGCGTGCCCTCGTCGAAGGCGAATATGGACGCCAGGGCCTGGTCGAGGGTCTCCCGCATGGCGATGCGGTTGCCATAGGCGACGATCACGCGCTTGAGTTCGGGCAGGCCGCCCCGGGTGGACCGCTGCCTCAGGTACAGGGGCTCGATGTAGAGCAGGGATTCCTGGATCGGCACGACGATGATGTCGCCGCGGATCACCTGGGAGCCCTCCTGGTTCCAGAGGGTGAGCTCCTTCGCGATGTCGGCGTCCTGGGTGATCCTGGCCTCGATCTGCATGGGGCCGTAGACCAGTTCCTGCTTCGGGAAGTTGTAGACCTTGATGCGGCCGTAGAGCGGCGCGTCGCAGTGGGCGGCCATCCAGCCGATCATGTTCTCCTTGTTGGCCGGCGTGAAGGGCAGCAGGAGGAGCATTTCCTCCTTCTCCATCAGGGCCGTCTTCATCACGGCGTAGTACGGGTACACCTGCTGTTCCTGCTCCGCGTACACCTGTTGGGGCACTGCCCACATGTCTTCCTTGTTGTAGAACACCTGGGGATTGCGCATGTGGTAGATACGGTACATGGCCGCCTGGATGGCGAAGAGGTCGCGGGGATAGCGGATGTGGTCGCGCAGCGTCTGCGGCATTTCGCTCAACGGCCTGAACAGCGTGGGGAAGATCTTCTGGTACGTCAGCACCATCGGGTCTTCTTCGTCCACGAGGTAGAAATCGGTCTCGCCCGAATAGGCGTCGATGACCACCTTCACCGAGTTGCGGATGTAGTTGATGTTCTGCAGCGTGGGCTGGTTCTGTACGAACCTGCGCTGCGGCGGCTGGTTCAGCCCGGGAATGTCCGATTGCGGCCCGGTGCCCAGGTCGCCCGTGTCCGGCATCTGCAGGAGCCCGCTGAAGCGTTGCGAATAGGGATAGGAACCCGTGGTCGTGTAGGCGTCGATCATCCAGTACAGCTTGCCGTCGGCGATGACCAGGTAGGGATCGTGGTCATAGTCCAGGAAAGGCGCGATGTTCTCCATCCTGCTCTGCAGCTGACGGTAGAACATGACCTGGCTCTCGTCGGTGATGAGCGGACTGATGACGAAATTGACCTCGCTGAAATACCGGGCAAAGGCCAGGCGTCGGAAATAGGAGCTGAGTTCCACCCCGCCGTCGTCCTGGTACCGGCTGAACTTGTTCTCATCGCCCTCCGGATAGTCGAACTCCTCCTGCGTGGTCTTCACCACCGCGTAGGCGTCCATGTTCTCGCCGAAATACAGTTCCGGCCGGCGAATGGTGAGGTCGTCGCTGATGGAAACGGGTGGAATGTCCTTGACGAAGAGGTCCGGCAGTCCCTCGGGCGTGGCGGTGTTCACCGGACTCAGGCACAGCCCGTAACCGTGGGTGTAGAAGAGATGCCGGTTCTGCCAGGTCGGCGAAGGAAGCTGGGCGTAGGACAACTCCCGGGCGGCCAGCATGACCTGGCGGTACTCCCCGTCGATGATATACCGGTCCTCGTCCACGTTCGAGAAATCGTAGTAGGTCCGGATCTCCTGGAGCTGCTGGTAGGTCCGGCGCAGCGGACGCTTGTCCTGGATCTTCAGGTTGTTAATGGTCGTGATGTTGGTCTGTATATCCCCGGCCGACAGGTTCTCCTGGATCTGGAAGGGCACCTCGTCGACGCTTTCCAGTCCGTAGCCCTTCAGCGTGTAGTCTATGCTGTGCTGGATATAGGGCGCCTCCCGGTCGTACTCGTTCGGCGCAACCACGAAGTACTGAACGAGTCCGGGGTACACCGAACCGACGATCAGGGAAGAGGCGATCATGCCGCCGATGGCGATGAACGGCAGGTTGCGGCGCTGGGAACGGAGCGTCATCAGGAACAGACCGGCGCAGGCAATGGCCACGAAGAGCAGGATCCACAGCGCGTGCATCCGGGCGTGCAGATCGGTGTACCCCGCGCCGAAGGCGAATCCCGATTCGGAAAACAGCAGGCGGTACATGTCGAGCCGGTAGCCCCAGGCCATGAGCAGGAAGACGATGGCGCCCAGGACGCAGATGTGATTACGGGCGTACGACCGGATCTGTATGCCGCGCTCTTCGATAGTCACGGCGCCCCTGTAGAGATAGTAGAGGGTGACCGCGATGGCCGAGGCCACGACGAGGAGCAGCAGCCAGAACCGGACGAAATGCCAGATCGGCAGCGAGAAGACGAAGAACCCGATGTCGAGATTGAAGATCGGATCCGTGGCCCCGAAGGCCTCCTGGTTGAAGTACCGGAGCATGCCGTCCCAGTTGGCCAGGCCGATCAGCCCCATGATGGCGGATATGACCAGGACGCCGATGATCGTCACGACCTCGATCAGCTTCGACGAAGAAAACAGCTGCTCGAGTTCCGACATTTCCTCGTTGAACAGGTGCAACTCGGTAAGGCGCGTGGAGAAGTACCGCGCCAGGTAGATGTTCACCCCGAGACCGACCAGTGCGACCAGGCCGAAGACCAGTCCCGTGACGAACTTGGCGATGATCGTCGTCCAGAACACGTCGTCGAAACCCAGTTGACCGAACCAGAGCATTTCGACGAAGATACTGGCCCAGAATCCACTAAGGATCCACGCGGCCAGCGCGGCGATGACTACGATGAACAGCAATGATCGGAATCTACTCAAAATATCGCTCCTTGCCCATTGTGTTGGGGACGCTTCGCGGAATCACAGAACCCCTTTGTCCCCGGATCGGTCCTGCTTTGATTGATTTCGCCGTAGTGTTTTCGTTAGTGTTTTTCGCTGCCTTAAGTCTCTTTCGATTTTGTCTTCATCTCAGACATGCCTCAGTCCGGCCACGGCTATACCGTCGTCCAGCATCATGGGACGGGCGGCCTTCCGGATTCGGGTCTTGACTCCGTCGTCGGTGATGTAATCCACCTGGTTGATCCCGTCTATGCGGAAAAGCATTTCGAGGCCGGCCTGCCGGAGGGCCGTCGTTTCCGTGTCTTCCGGCAACTGCCCGCCCATGCCACCGGCATACGCGTTCCAGATCCGGTCCGCGGCGTCGAAGATCCCGTCCGCGATCCGTGGATTGTTGTACGCGTGCAGCAGGTAGTGGGCCAGGATGAAGCCCGCGTCCTGGGCTGGGTGCCCGTAGTTGACGAATTCCAGGTCGAAGGTATGGACCCGATCCTCCGCGGCGATGACGCTGGCCGTCCAGAAATCGCCGTGGAGCAGCGCCTGTTTCGCCTCCGTGAACGTCTCGGCCAACCGGCGCGCGACGCGGTTCAACTCCGGATCTTCGACGAAATAGAAACAATACTCGTACCTGAGGCCCTGCATGGCCTCGTTGTCGAACCGCTCGCGCAACGCCGGGTCGTCCCAGGTCTGCCGGTGCAGGGTCGAGAGGAACCCGCCGAGCTTGTCCGCCACGGCCAGGTCGACGTGTCCCTGCTCCAAATCGGTTTCCAGGGATGGACGCTTTCCAAGGTCCGACATGACCAGGATGCGATGCGTGTCATCGAAATGCAGTACGGACGGGACGGTTCCCGCGGGGAACAGGCCATCCAGTACCCGGAGGCCCTCCGTTTCGAAAACGATCCGGTCGGTGGTGACCTTGAGATCAGGGAAAAGCCGCAACGCGTCCAGCGCCTGTTTCACCACGACCGACCGGTCGCCGGCGGAGACCCGCAGCACGGTGTTCAGAAACCCGCCGCCCAGTTCTTCCACCGTGCAGGATCCGTCAGGCGGCAGGGACAAAAGTTGTCTTGTGTGTACGTACTCCGCTACATTATCTTTGTCGATGTTCATGACCAAAGTGGCGTCACCACTGCGCGATCCCCGTCGCGCCAAGCCATGCCCTTCCGGCCAATGACTCCGTATCCGTCCACCGCACTCGTCCTGCTGGCAAAGTATCCCGAACCAGGCAGCGTCAAGACCCGGCTGGTCCTGGGTACGGCGGAGAACGGCTACGCCGGCCTCAAGGACATCCGCGACCGGTCGGGCCGGGCTATCGGCCGGGACGAAGCAAACCGCCTGGCGGCCGAAATGTACCGCGCGTTCCTGGTGGATCGGTTCGCGGCACACCGGGGACGGGACTACGACCTCTGGCTGGCCACCTCCCAACCTGATTATGCCGAGGCCTTTCGTTCGATCACCGGGCCGGATGTCAAGTACCGGTTCGTATCCGGCGCCAATCTGGGCGAGATGATGCTTGGAATCTTCGAGGATCTGCTCGGACGATACACGTACGTGCTGATCTCGGGCAGCGACATGCCGCGCCTGGACGAAACGGTCGTCGAGGGGGTCCGCGCGTCCCTCTCATCCCACGATATTGTGCTTGTCCCGGCCCAGGACGGCGCGTACAATCTAATCGGCATGCGCAGGCCGCACAGGATATTCGATATATCGCGCTGGAGTTCGGGATCGGAACTCGAGGAGACCGTCGCCCTGCTTCGGCAACGTCGAATCACCCACGAGGTGCTCGACGAATACCGTTTGCTGGACATCGATACGATCGAAGACCTGGTGCAGTTGATGCGCGGTCCCGAAACCGTGGAAGCGCCGGAAACCAATGCCTTTCTGACGGCGCTCGACGAACGACTGGACTTCGCGGACTGAACCCGCGAATCAACGCCGTATATTAAACCGGGCGGGCTTCGGGTGTCAAGGGATTTCACCGGTAAAAGGGTTACCGTACTGGGTCTCGGCGTGTTCTCCGGCGGGGCCGCTTCGGCAAGGTATTTCGCCGCGCGGGGAGCGGACGTCACCGTCACGGATCTTTTGCCCGAGGAAGCGCTTCGCAAGTCCGTCGACGCCCTTGCCTGCTGGCCGGTCCGCTACGTGCTCGGGGAGCACCGCGAGGAGGACATCTCCGGCGCGGACCTCGTGGTCGTCGGACCCGGCGTCCGGGACGACAGTCCGTTCCTGCAACTCGCCCGGGAACGGGGCGTTCCGCTGACCACCGAAACGAACCTGGTTTTCGAGAACTGCCGCCGCCCGATCATCGGCATCACGGGAAGTAACGGCAAGACAACCACGACCCAACTTATCGGCGCAATGTACCAGGCGGTGGACAGGGAGACGCTGGTAGGCGGGAACATCGGTCGTGCCGTGCTGAACGAACTGGCGGATTGCGGCGGCGGCGCGGGGTCTGGCGGAGCGGCCGATGGCAGCCCCGTGATACTCGAGCTGTCCAGCTTCCAGTTGCACCGGCTGGCCTGGGCCCGGAGAAGCCCGGGGCTCGCCGTGGTCACGAACCTGTCGCCCAATCACCTGGACTGGCATGGGACCTTCGAGGCCTACGAGCAGGCCAAACAGCACATCGTGCGTTTCCAGTCGCCTGAAGACCGAGTCGTACTGAACGCCGACGATGAGCGATTGCGCGGGTGGGCGTCCCTTAGCCGGGGAAAGTTGGCCTGGTTCAGCATGAAGGACCCCGTCGAAACCGGATGTTACCTGCGGGACGGCCAGGTGGTCTTTCGCGACAGTTCGGGAGAATGCGATGCGACGGGTGAACGCGGCTCATCAGACGAACGCGATTTAGTGGGCGAATCCGGACTGCCAGGCGAACGTGCCGTGTGTTCGGTGGACGCCCTCCGGTTGCCGGGATCGCATAACGTGGCCAACCTGCTGACCGCCGTGACGGCCGCGTGCCTTGGCGGGATCCCGGCATCGGTCATCCGATCCGCGGTCGAGGCATTCCGCGGCGTGGAGCATCGGCTGGAAGAGGTGGCCGTTATCAACGGCGTCGGCTACTATAACGATTCGGCCTGCACCACGCCGGCTTCTACGGTCACGGCGCTCCGTGCTTTCGACGCACCGGTCGTCCTGATCGCAGGCGGGTACGACAAGGGGACGGCCTTCGACGAAATGGCGTCTGAACTCGTCCGGCGCGCCAGGGCTGCCGTTTTGATCGGCGCCACGGCGGACGCGATAGAACGCGCAATACGGAAAGACGGGGCGACGCCCGCGCCTGTTGTCGCCCGTGCCGACACGCTCGATGAAGCCGTCCGGCAAAGCGCCAGGCTTGCGCGGTCCGGAGACGTGGTGGTGTTGTCGCCCGGCTGTGCCAGCTACGACATGTTCATAAATTTCGAGGAACGCGGGCAGCGATTCAAAGAAGCCGTGGCCGCGCTGAAGTAGGTGGCGGCTTCGCATCACATGTACGCTTACGTACGACGTGTTTGGCGATGCGGCGGTCTAGGGAGATGCGGCGAAGCGATACGGCGAAAGTAGTGCGTACCAGGCAAAGGTAAACGAAGGACTATGGAGGACCTGGCATGGCCATAGAAACCGTTGGCGTCATCGGATGTGGACTGATGGGATCGGGCATCACGCAGGTATGTGCCGAGGCAGGGTACCGGACGATCGTCCGCGAGGCGTCCGGCGAGTTGGTAAGCGAGGGCATCGGACGAATCGAAGGCCTTCTGTCGCGGAATGTGTCCAAGGGGAGGATGACGGAAGACGAGAAGTCGTCCGTGCTCGGGCGCATCGAAGGTACCACGGAATTCGACGATCTCGCCGATTGCGACTTGGTGATCGAGGCGGTCACCGAGAACCTCGAGACCAAGCAGGAGGTCTTCAGGACGTTGGACGGTATCGTGCCGCCTGGGGCCATCCTGGCCAGCAACACGTCATCCATATCCATTACCGAGTTGGCTTCGGCTACGAACCGGCCGCAACAGGTCCTGGGGCTTCATTTTTTTAATCCCGTGCCCGTCATGAAGCTCATCGAAATGGTCATAGGACTGCAGACCAGCAAGGAAACCGTGGAAACCGCCCGGCAGTTCGGCGAATCGCTGGGCAAGCAGGTGATCGAGGTCAAGGACACGCCCGGTTTCATCGTCAACTACCTCCTCATTCCCTACCTGCTGGACGCGGTGCGCCTGGTCGAAACCGGGGTGGCCACTAAGGAGGACATCGACGCGGGCATGGTCCTGGGATGCAGTCATCCGCTCGGTCCGCTCAAGCTGCTCGACTTCATCGGACTGGACACCACGCTGTACATCGCGGAGGTGCTCTACGATGCCTTCCGCACCGACCGGTACGCCGCCCCGCCCCTGCTGCGCCAGATGGTCGCCGCCGGGAGGAACGGACGCAAGTCCGGCCAGGGGTTCTACACGTACGATTGACGCGTGAGATGCCGATTTAGCAGACCAAGACATGTACAATTGTACAATATCCAGTCGCAAGTGTCAGCTTTGTGAGCACGCTGACACAGAGTATCCGACAGTACCGATTCGAAACGAAAGGCATTTGAATGACCGTTTCACCCGGTAACAAGGCTATCCTGCTCATCGCGGACAGTGAACGCGACGCCGACATGCTGTACGCCGCGGGGCTGTTCGTGCCGGACCCCTTCACCTTCCTCCAGGTGGCCGGTCGGACGACCATCATGATGAGCGACCTGGAGATCGACCGCGCACGGACCCAGTCGAAGGTCGACGAGGTGGTGTCGCTCACAGATTATTCGGATCGTGCTAAGAAAAACGGCAATGCCAACCCGGGACTCATCGACGCCGTGTCGGAACTGCTTCGGGAGCGGGATGTACAGGGAATCAGCGTACCGAACAGCTTTCCCCTGGGCTACGCCGACCGGCTTCGGGAGCGGGGATTCGAGGTGGCGCCGAAGGAGGATCCATTCTGGGACCAGCGCCCGGTGAAGACCGACGACGAGGTGGCCACCATCGCGGGGGTATCCCGGCACACGGAAGACGCCCTGCGCATGGCCTTCGGCATACTGGCCGATGCTTCCGTGAAGGACGGTCTGCTCCACGGGCCAGAGGGACCGCTGACTTCCGAATACATCCGGAAGCGTATCCACGTCTACCTGCTGGAACGGGACTGCATCGCCCAGCACACGATCGTCGCCGGGGGCGTCCAGGGCTGCGATCCCCACAACGGGGGCTCCGGTCCGTTGCACCCGGGCGAACCCATCATCTTCGACCTGTTTCCCAAGTCCACGAAGACCGGTTACTTCGCCGACATCACCCGTACCGTGGCGAAAGGTCCGGTGTCCAACGCATTCCGGCGGTTGTACGATACGGTGCTTGAAGGGCAGGAAATCGCGCTCACGCGGGTCCGGGCCGGGGTGGACGGACAGGAGATCCACAGGGAAGTGGAACGGCTGTTCGAAAGCAGGGGTTACGAGACGGGCGCGAAGAACGGACGCATGCAGGGCTTCTTCCACGGCACGGGCCACGGCTTCGGCCTGGAAATCCACGAACCGCCCCGAATATCGAAGGTGTCGCAGACCCTCGTTGCCGGCCACGTCGTGACCGTGGAACCGGGTCTCTACTACCCCGACCTCGGAGGCGGTGTGCGGATCGAGGACAACGTGGTCGTAACGGAAAACGGGTGTGTCAACCTGACGCGGTTGGAGAAGATGTTCGAGGTGTAAAGCGAATACCTTACCACCGGTTCAATCCACCAGCGCCTGGTAGACGAGTGCCCGGATGCGCTGATGGTCGTCGAGGCCCTGGGCGGGTATAACCTGCGTCATATACGAAACTACCAGTTCTTCCGCCGGATCGACCCAGAACGTGGAGTGATAAGCCCCTCCCCAGGTGTACGCGCCCGGAGAACCCGGCAATCCGCTCCAGCCGATCTCCTCGGTAACGCCGAACCCCAGGCCGAACCCACCGCCGTCTCCCTGCCACGCATCGTGGACATGATCGACGGTCATGAGCTGCACGGTCTTGGGTGACAGGATGCGCGCTCCGTCCAGCGTGCCTCCTCGCCGGAGCGCCTCGAGAAAGCGCGCGTAGTCGCCCGGCGTGGAGACGAGTCCCGCACCCCCTGAGAAGCTCTTGCGCGGTCCCTCGAGATACATGCCCTGTCCGACCATGTGACCCGGATCGGGCGCGCGCTCCATCCCGTTTTCATTCGTCACCGAGTACACGACAGTGAGACGGTCCGCTTTGTTCGGCGGCACGTAGAAGTGCGTATCCACCATCCCCAGCGGCTCAAGGATTTCGACGCGCAGGAATTCGTCCAGCGGCATGCCGGACGCCCGCTCGATCACCACGCCAAGAATGTCCGTGGCGTAGCCGTATACAAAGTCCTCGCCCGGCTGGGCGTCCATGGGCAGTTCGCCCATGCGCTCGACGGTGTCGGCAATCGGCTCGTCGCGATCGGCAAAATACCAGCCCACAATGCCGGCCTCTTCCCAGCGCTTGGCGCCGGGACCCCACCCGTACCCGATGCCGGCGGTGTGCGTGAGCAGATCGCGCACGGTGATATTACGATTGGCGGGAACGACCTCAAAGCCCCCATCTTCGGTTTTAACCGCGACGGTCGTGCTATCGAATTCGGGAATAAAATCACCCAGGTCCTGGTCGATCAGCAGGCGCCCCTGCTCCTGCAGAATCATCACGCCTACCGAAATGACCGCCTTGGTCTGCGACGCGATGCGGAACAAGTCGGTAATTTCGAGCGGTTCCTCCGCCTCGCGGTCCCGGTAGCCGAAGGCCCTGGCGTAGACGACGTGCCCGCGCCGCCCTATCACGAGCGCGGCGCCCGGCAGCCGTTCTTCCTCGACATACTTCTCAAGCACCGCATCGATGCGTGCGAGCCGTTCGGAAGAAACGCCGGCCTCTTCGGGATTGGCCGGGGCGAAGGACTGAGCGAAAGCCTGTGGCACGGCGATCGCGCAGAAGAGCAACGCCGCCAGCAACGGAAGCTGGATGGAGAAGCGTCGTATCGAAAACATGGCGCGGTCCTCATTGGAGTTCCCAGACATCGTAGTACACCAAGGGAGAAAGGATATGAGGGATACACGGCCAAGTAACGTACCCCAAAGAATGGCGTCAACACGAAATCCACCCGCTACTCTGTTGAAAATCCAGGTGTGGATAGTCGTTAGCCTCATCCCTAGTAATCGAATACTCTTCCGATTTCCCTGATGCCTTTCTAGCGAAACGCGGGAATGGATTGCCGCCGGGTGGCATTTGTTACGGCGGGCGCCGACAGGCCGTCCTGCCTGATAAAAACCGAAAGCCGAATGATCACTGTACCTTTCAAGTAACCCAACCGTTTGTGCAGCGATTCCATCAGTTCAAGGAAGATGATATTTCCCTTGGCCCTGGTCGAGGCATTGTCTCCATATTCTTGGAAGGCGTTGTAATACTGCTCTTTCTCTAAATTGCGTCTGATGATTCGGGGCAGACCGAGTTGTAGAAGCTGGAAGTTCATGATGACCCGTCCCAGTCTGCCGTTTCCATCGCAGAATGAATGTATGTACTCAAAATCCAGATGAAACAGCGCGATCTTGTCCAGAAAGTGAAGTTACCCCGTTTTTGTGGACGGTTCACCATTTGGGATTCAGGCTGTGTTCTTGAGCCTCCTTTCGTAGTTTACGGGTGAGAGGTATCCGAGGGACGAGTGGCGTCTGTGCGTGTTGTAGAAGCCCTCGATGTACTGGAACAGGTCGAGTCTGGCCTCGGCCCTGGTGGCAAAGCGCCTGCGATCGATCAGTTCGCATTCCAGGCTGGCG
>JAAXHH010000067.1 GCA_012270975.1 Candidatus Latescibacterota bacterium
CTGGAGGACCCGCAGCAGCTTGACCTGCGTGGACGGTGAGAGTTCGCCCACCTCGTCGAGAAAGAGCGTGCCGCCGTCGGCCAGTTCGAACCGGCCCTTGTAGGTCTTGACCGCGTTCGTGAAGGCGCCTCTTTCGTGACCGAACAGTTCGCTTTCGATCACCCCTTCCGAGAGGGCGTTGCAGAAGACCGGCACGAAGGACTTGTTCCGGCGGGAACTTCCGTGGTGAAGAGCGTGGGCCGCCAGTTCCTTGCCCGTACCGCTCTCGCCGAAGATCAGCACCGTCGACTGGGTATCGGCGATCTGGAGAATCTGCTCCCGGATGCGCTGCATGGACGCGGACCTGCCCACGATATTCTCGAATCCATAGCGGCTGTCCAGCTGGTGCAGCAACTCCTGGTTTTCCTGCACGATGCGCTGCCGGTCCAGGATCTTTTCGACCTCCGCCGCGAGCTTCTCCACGTAGACGGGTTTTTCCAGTACGTCGTATGCCCCCTCCTTCATGGCGGCGACGGCCAGGCCCATGGAACCGGGCTCCGTCATCAGGATGACCCCGACCTCGGGATTCCTGCCGAGGGCGACGCTCATCAGCCGCAGCCCGTCTATTCCCGGCGCGGTCAGGTCCGAGATGATGACGCTCGTGGCCTCGGCGGCCAGGACGTTGAGCGCCTGGTCGCTGTTTTCAACGGCGATAACGCGGTAACCGCGCTGGGTCAGGCCGTAGTGTTTCTCGTCCCGGCCGCGGGAGGAGCCTTCTACCAGCAGGATGGTGGATTCCGTCGGACTGTTCATGGCATGTGGGTTGAAGGCAAGGAACAGGTTGATGCGGCTTCAAGCCGGGACGCTGCTTCCCATACGGCGGAAACATGCTTCACCTTCGACAGAAGTCCAACGCGCAAGGGGTTCCTGCTGATCCGGCGTCCACCCGAAACTACGCCAATGCCGGGTCGCTGTCAATCGCTAAACAGGCCGTACCGGAGTCCTGGAGAGGCCGCCCAGCGCCCCGGAGAGGCCGCACAACGCACATGCGGCGGCGGATTCACGGAAGCGGCTGTGCCGACACCTGGTAGGCGGGCATGACCCACATTTCGGGTATGACTACGTGGGCGGGCTGGCAGAGCACGAAAACTACCGTATCCGCGATGTCTTCGGGCGTGAGCATCAGGGACAGGCGCTTTTCCGATACGGGCTGGGGCCTGTTCTTCAGGATGGGCGTCTTCACCTCGCCCGGCAGGATGGCGCATGCCCGGAGCCCGAACTCGGCGGCTTCCAGGTTGATCGAATGGGTCAGCGAAACCATGCCGTGCTTGGAAGCGCAGTAGGCGGCGCCGCCGAGGAGTGAGATCTGGCGCCCGGCCATGGACGCGACGTTGATGACGTTGCCCCCGCCCCGTGCCTTCATCTGTTCGTAGACCGCGCGAAAACAATTAAACGCGCCCGTGAGGTTGATGTCCACCACGAGATCCCAGTCTTCCACCGCCATCTCCGTGGCCGTGCGCAGGGGCGTATTGATGCCCGCGTTGTTCACCAGGATCGACACGGGGCCCAGCTGTTCCGCCGCCCGGTCGAGCGCCTCGTCGATCTGGTCCCGGTCGGTCACGTCCAGGGGGGCGATGGCCGCACGGCGCCCGGCGGACGCTACTTCCCCCGCGGTCTCCTCCAGGGGCTCGCGCCGCCTGCTTGAAAGGATAACGTCCGCGCCTTCCCGGGCCAGGGCCAGGGCGATACCGCGTCCGATGCCCGTTCCCGCGCCGGTAATCCAGGCCACGTGTCCGTCGAGTCTGTTCATGGCAGTCTCCGATGTGTGGTTTTGGAATTCAGTTTCGACCGGCTGGTCAGGCTCCGGCCAGCTCGTCGTGTACCGACCGGGTGTCGATGCCCAGTCCCGCGAGCAGGTCTTTCCTGACCTTGCACACCATGGTATAGGCGGGATCGAACACGTTGCCCATGTCGTACTCGACGCATTGGCCCAGCAGCGTGTGGGCCGCCCGCGTATCGAGGCCGTAGTCGGCCTGCAGCCAGCGCAGCATCTCCGTGGTCGCGTGCTGGACGCACTGGTCGAGGGGCCGGGCGTTGCCCGCCGTGAACAGGTAATCCGCGTTCTCGCCGCGGGGCCAGGCGCTTTGCTTCCCCTTGAGCACGCGAAAGGTGAACCGCACGTCGAAGGAGATCTCTACACCGGTACCGACGATCTCGCCGTCTCCCTGCACGGCGTGGCCGTCGCCGATGTGAAACAGGGCGCCGGAAGCGAACACCGGAAAGTACGCGGTGACGCCTTCCACGAATCCGCGGTAGTCCATGTTTCCGCCGTGACTGGCGGAAGTGGCCGTGGAGATCGCCTGGCCCTTGTCCGGCGCCACGCCG
The DNA here is from genome assembly GCA_012270975.1 of Candidatus Latescibacterota bacterium. Lineage (GTDB taxonomy): Bacteria > JAAXHH01 > JAAXHH01 > JAAXHH01 > JAAXHH01 > JAAXHH01. The sequence goes on from JAAXHH010000067.1 coordinate 2,365, forward strand.
AAGCATCCCGTCATGGGTGCCAGGGGAAGGGACATCCGGCCGAGCCGGGTATCGGCCGGGTCGACCAGCGTGACCGTCCCCCGGTCCAGGTCCACCTCCCAGCGGCAGAGGTCGTCCCGGCTCCCGGTTTCCCCCGCGGTTTCCCGCACGTAATCGGGATCGAGCACGTTCGGCGCCACGGTCGGCCGGGTCCAGCCGAACGGGCGGTTGGGGGTCAGCCTGTCCAGGTGCACGGCGAGGGTGTCTCCCGGTTCGGCGCCTTCGACGTGAAAGGGCCCCGTCTGCGGATTGCCGGGAGGCGTCACGGGCGTGTCCGTACGGTCCTTCCCCCGGGCGTCGACCGTCGACGTGACGACCGTATCCCCGTCCTCCACGCGCAGGACGGGTTCGTGAGAACCCATGGTGGTGTAATAGCGGGTGGGTTCGAAGTGGTGGACCATGATTACTCCTGTCATGCTCGTTATGGGCGGACCCGGGAAATCGCACGGTTTACGCCGGTTAGAATAACAAGGCGCGGCGCGGACGGTCAAGGTGAATCCAACGTCTTCTGCGGCGGGACGGGTGCGATGACGCCGTGTTTTCACCACGCACAAACACGGTTTCGCTTGCCCGCGAAACTGCGGGGGGTCGCTCCTGTTTCCCGACCCCTGGTCCGCGACCGGATATACCTTGACACGACCTTGGTTCCGGTCTATAAAATACTCAGCATTTCGCGGACCGTTTTTGTCTTTTAAAAGGACCTCGGCGCATGCCCATCCGTTCCTACGAGGAATCCTTCGTCGGCCTGACGCCTTCCGGCGACAAGGTCCATCACATCCTCCCCGATTATCAGCGGACCCAGGCGGGCTGCCCTCATGGCGTGGAGTTCTGGGTGGCCATACGTACGGTCTCCCGGGACGACGAACCGCTGGTCCTGCAGTGGTGCATGTCGTGCCGGCGGGTGGAAGTCCTCCGGCTCGACGAGTACGACTGGCGCACGCGCATTGAGGAGATGTGGCAAGACGATGTCCCGGACCGCCTGGACCGCCCGGACCGGCGGGAACCGGACGCGGCGTAGGCGGGAACAACGGAACCGGCGGGAATCGAACACGGCGCAGGCGGAGGCGTCGGAACCGGCAGTAACCGGAAGGGTGTTGGCAGAACCGGCCGGACGCGAAGCAACGATGGTACACCCGGACAACGGATCAAATCACTGAAGGAGCGTGGGCATGGCCAAGAAGACGAAAATGTGGGGCGAGGATCACTCAAAGTACATCTGGCTGGACGGGGAACAGGTCCCCTGGGACCAGGGTACGGTGCATGTCACGCAGGGACATATCTTCGCCCACGCCATTTTCGAGGGGATCCGGGCGTACTGGAACGCCGAGCGGGAAAAACTCTTCGTCTTCCGATTCAGGGAACACCTGGATCGCCTGTACCGATCGATCAAGCTGATGCGTATGGAAACGCCCTATTCGCTGGAAGACGTCTGGAACGGCTCGCTCGAGCTGTGCCGGGTCCACGGGTACCGGGAGGACGTTTATATCTTTCCGACCGTGTATTTCTCGCCGGATGTGTATCTCAACAAGATGGCGGGTCCGGCCCACGTCTACGTCCACACCTTTGCCTACGGCTCCAACCTGCGCAGGAAAGACGGCGCCAGATGCTCGGTCAGTTCCTGGACGCGCATTTCGGACAACACGCTCCCGGCCCGCATCAAGTGCTGGGCCAACTACCGCAACAGCGCTATCGCGTGGACCGACGCAACGCTCAAGGGCTTCGACGAGACGATCATGCTGAACAACCGCGGCAAGGTCTGCGAAGCGCCGGGCGCCTGCCTGATGATGATCCAGGACGGTTCCCTCATCACGCCGCCGGTGACGGCCGATATCCTGGTGAGCGTAACGCGGGACACGATATTGAAGATCGGGCGGGACGTCCTCGAGATGCCGGTCGTGGAACGGGAGGTCGATCGGACGGAGCTTTACACGGCCGACGAGGTTTTCCTGTGCGGGACGGGCGCGGAGGTGACCCCGGTCGCTTCGATTGACAACTACGACATCGGGGACGGTTCCATCGGCCCGGTAACCCAGCAGTTTCGCGTCGCCTACAACGGTCTCATCCGGGGGATCGACGAACGCTTCCCCGAATGGCGCACCGAGGTGCCCCTGTAGCACAGATTGCGCCAGGTGGCCTTTTAGCGTAGCGACTCAGGGATTCCGGCTTTCGGCCGCCAGGCTGACCAGGTTGGCGAAGAGTCGCACGGCCCCGGGTACACCCGCGGGAAGCTGGCGGAACCAGGCATAGCCCGTGTAGATATAGCGCCCCTTCCCGTAACGGGCTTCGAGGAGCCCGCCGCCCTTGGGCGGCTCACCCGGATCCTGCGAGGCCATGAGCGGCGTGTAGCGGGGATCCCATTCTCCCTGGAAGTACAGGCCGCGTTCCTGCACCCACCCTTCGAAATCCGCGTCCGTGATCCGGTTGGGCCGGTTGAAAACGGGATGATCCGGTACCAGGATGTCCACCGGCGCGTCTTCCCGGGTTACCCGGTCATGGGGGCGGCGTATCTCAAAGGGATAGGGACCGTATTGGTTCCGGTTGAATGCGTACTTGTTGTACTGGACGATGTAGACGCCCCCGGCCTCCACGTAATCCAACAGGCGCCGGTACACGGCGACAAGGTCCGGCCGGACTTCGTAGGCGCGGATGCCCGCGATGATCAGGTCGAAGACGCCCAGGTCCGCCGTGGCGAGATCCTCCTTAGTCAGGAGTTGCACTCGGACGCCCATCTGCTCCAGCGTGACGGGTACCTCGTCGCCCGTGCCCATGATGTATCCCACGGTCAGATTCTCCGGCAGCTCGACCTGGACGACCTGGACGGTCGAAACCGTCCCGCGGTACAGGTGCCGGGGTTCCGTGTGGGGATAGGCGATCACCTCGTATCCCTCGCGGTATTCCTTTCCGGCGGCCCGCGCCACCGCCCGTACTTCGTGGGCGCCGGCCGGTGTTCCCGGTGCCGGGGTTACCGTGTATCGGTACGTCGCGGTCTGGCCCTTACCCGAAAACGACATCGGGACCTCCGACGGGGAAACAATCCAACCATCCGGCGCTTCGAGTGACAGGCCGCCTTCGATCGTCCCATCGACGTTGCTGAGCACGGATACGCCGAACGGCAGGGGCCTTTCCCGCCCCGATTGGGCGACCACCACCTGGGGGTCCAGGGTGACCGACAGCGCGGGCACCACCTTCAGTTCCCGCCGGATTTCCCCGAAGGCCCGGTCGGCGTACCGGTACTGCGCGGGCTGCCGGATTTCTATCTCCACCCCGTCCACGGCGAATACGGCCCGGCCCACGACGGGCTGGGGACTCCAGGGCAATCCGATCCACGCCGTCTCTTCCACCTCGACGCGCCGGTCGTTGAGGGAACGGCGGTGCCAGTAGGGCCGGGTGAGCCGGGCATCGGGCGGAACGGATACTCGCCAGGCCTCTACCACGCTCTCGTTGTACCCGATGTCCGCGGTCGGCCTGGCAGGTTCGGCCAGGGCCGGTTCGGATACGGCGGTCCATCCCGCCGGGACGTCCAGGCCGAGGTGCGTGACACGGACAGGCCTCGTGCTGCGGTTCAACAGCACCAGGTTCATGCCAAGCGTGCCGCCCGGAACCACGCGGTCGTCCACGGCAAGCACTTCGAAGGCGACGCCGAGGGCCAGGGCCGCCACGTTGGAGAAGTCCGCTTCCTTCCGGTCAAGAAGAAAGAGGATGTCGGCAAGCGCACTGCGCGGCAACGGGCTTTGAACGAGATCTTCCCGGAGCGCCCGGATGGTCCGCAGGCCTTCCAGCACGGGATCGAGCAGGGCGGGGGGATCCAGCGGCCGGTAGGCGTCCACGGCCGCACGGGCCAGCGTGTCCAACCGGTCGAGGCGGCCGGCGAATTCCGGGACCGCTTCGGCATCCGGACCGGCCATGGCGCGGAGGCGCATGAAGGTCGTGTCCAGTCCGTCGAAGAGGTGGCCGTCCCCGTCCGCATCCGCCATGCCCGCGCGGGAGACCAGCTTGATCTTGGTGGTCGCCGGACCCTTGGGCTGGAGGGTCCCCATGTCCTGGGAGCGGTGCATGCTGCGGCCCGCCAGTCCGAGTTCCCTGTACGACCTGTCCAGTACGGGGCTGTAGGAGCCCACGTCGACCAGGAGGGAATCGATGCTGTCGAAGGAGGCGCGCGTGTTGTTGATGTACAGCTTCCGCGCCTGCCAGGGGCGCAGCCCGTCCCGCAGGTGTTCCGGGAAACGATCGGGATCGGCGGCGGCGTAAAAGGCTTCGCGCGTGATTCTCCCGGACGCCTGGTGATGGCCGTGTCCGTCGCGGGGCGAATCGGCGAAGACGGACACGATCACGTCGGGACGAAAGCGGCGTATGACGCGCACCACGTCCGACAGCAGCATTTCATCCCAGTTCCAGTATTCCAGGGTTTCCTCGGCCGATTTGGAAAAACCGAAGTCGTAGGTCCGCGTAAAGAATTGCTCCGCCCCGTCGAAACGGCGTGCGCTCAGCAGCTCTTCCGTCCGGATCACGCCGATGGCGTCGTACAGTTCGGGTCCGATGAGGTTCTGGCCGCCTTCGCCCCGGTTGAGCGAAAGATAGGCGGTCCGCGCGTGCAGCCCACGGCTTACATAGGCTACCAGGGCGCTGTTTTCGTCATCCGGATGGGCACCGGTGTGCAGCAGGCTGGCGACGACGGGCAGGCGCAGCACGGCCTGGGCCAGCGTGGCCGTTCCCTTGCCGTCGGGCACGGACCGGACGGTGCCGGAGGGATCTGCGGCGACACGGGAGGCGGTGCAGGCGAGCAGGATGCAAAAGATGATACGTGTATACATGGGTGGGCCCCAATCGAATGGAACGACAGATACCGCGGAGGTGCTGGCCAGCCTGGCCAAGTCCGGCCTAGCCAGAGCCAAACCGGTCCGGTCAGGCTTCCGGAAGGGAGCGGCGGTACAGCCAGAGGACGCCCGCCACCACCAGGAACAAGCCGATGAACATCCAGCCGAATCTGCGCCGGGTATCGACTTCGGTGCGGGCGGTATCCACCTCCTTCTGAATGCGCGGATAGATCTGTTCCAGAGAATCGACGACGGCGACCATTTCATCGAGCACGAATACGTGGGAGGCCCGCTCTATATAGGCATCCCGCGCGAGGGACGCCTGCGCCAGGATCATGTCGACCGGAACGCCCGCCGAGCGGATCTCCTCCGCCGCCAGCCGGAACGCGTTGACGGGTTCGAGTCCCCGGTCCGTCAGGGCGATGAAGTCGTCCATGATCTCCTGCTCGTGACAGTCTTCGCAGTTGTCGGGTATGGAAATCAGGGACGCCCGGGGATAGACCACTTCGTGGTTCGCGTGGCAGTCCACGCAGTTGGGCCAGAAATCCCCCTCGAGGCCATGGGGGCTGGGCACGTAGTTGACCATCTGGACCTGGTGACACTCGCCGCACAGTTCATGAATGACATACGGATCGGGCAACCCCACGAAATCCCGTTCGACGGCGTGCGCTTCGTCCTCCACCATGGTGGCGGGATTCCCGCCGTGGCAGTCCTGGCAGGAAATGCCCGCGGGACGGTGCGCGCTTCGCTGCCATTCGGCCACCGGCAGGCTCATGTCCTCGTCGTCCAGGCCGGCGTGACAGGAGACGCAGGTATTGGTCGCCGCGGCCGGCTGTGCTGAAGCGGAACCGGCGGGCGTCCAGAAGAGGAACAAGGACGTCAGAAGAACGAGCGCGGCCTTCGCGGGATATCCCACGGTTTGGTCGGACTGGGGGCGTCCCGCTCCAGCGCGCGGCAGATATCCGGCATGCTTCCCGTCGCTCATTCCGTCCCCTCGCGGCCGGTGTCCGGCATGCTTCCCGTCGCTCATTCCGTCCCCTCGCGGCCGGTGTCCGGTTCGGCCGCCGGTTCCTCGACGGTCGCGATGGCGTGGGGCCAGCCGTAGATGTCGAAATGGTACCTCGTGCCCATGATAGTCATTTCCGTTTCCGAGATCTTGCCGAGCAACGCGAGGACGATGTTGAGGACGACGAAGAAGATGCCGAGAGACGTCGCTATGGGCCGGCGGGACGGCTTGCGGGACGGTGTCCTGTCCCAGAAGGGCAACAGGCAGATGGCCAGGACCACCAGGCCGGACCCGATGATACCGATGGTTTTCGGGAGGTATTTCAGCGCCTGATAGGAGGAAAGGAAATACCATTCCGGCTTGACGCCGACCGGCGTGTTGAAGGGATCGGCCTTTTCGTGCAACGGCAGGGGGTAGTATATGATCATGAAGATCATCGACGCCAGTACCAGCAATACCACGATGGCTTCTTTCATCACGTGCTGGGGGTAGAAAGGCTTGCCGCCGGCTTTCGTCAGTTCTTCCGGCGTCTTCTCCGGCACGTCCGTTCCTTCGAGCGGCGAGATGCCCTTGTACCGGATAAGGATCAGGTGCACGGCCACCAGGGCGACGAACACCCAGGGCAGCAGCACGACGTGAAGCATGAAGAAGCGGGTCAGGGTCACGTCGGAAATGATCTCTCCGCCCCGCATGAGAATCAGCAGATGCTCGCCGATGACCGGGGTCGCGGCGGCGATTTCCGTACCCACGGTCGTTCCCCAGTAGGAGAGCTGATCCCACGGCAGGAGATAGCCCGTAAAACCGAAGGCCAGGGTAACGACCAGCAGGCCGAATCCGAAGAGCCAGGTAAGCTCCCTGGGTTTCTTGTATCCACCGTAGAAGAATACACGCACCGAGTGAAGAAGCAGGAAGGCGATCATGAAATTGGCGCCGTAGGTATGCACCTGGCGCATGAGCCAGCCGAAGCGCACTTGCTCCATGATGTACCTGACGCTTTCGTAGGCCGTATCGGCCGACGCCTCGTAATAGATCATCAGGAAGACGCCCGAGACGGCCTGGGAAAGAAAGAACATCAGGGTGACCGTCCCGAAGGAAAACAGCCAGTTGAGATGGCGGGGCACGGGCTTGGTCAGCTGGCGGCGGCAGAAGTCGACGACGACCGATATTTCCACGCGGTCATCGAGCCAGTTGTACACCCCGTTGGACAGGCGTCTGATCATAGTGGCTGGTTTCATGCTCCGCGTGGGAAGGGTCGTCCGGACACCGATGGTTACGCGCCGATGATGATCTTGTCGTCGGTGACGGACAGTTCAACCGCGGTCAGGGGGGCGGGAATCGGTCCGCCCTGGACGCTGCCGTCCGTGCCGAATTTGCCGCCGTGACAGGGACAGACCAGGCTCCGCGTTCCGCCCTCCCACTTGACGACGCAACCCAGGTGGGGACATACGGCGTTGAAGGCGATGTAACCGTCGGATGTGTTCACCACGATGGTCGGCCGGCCCCGGTAGATCACCGTCCTGGCCGTGCCCGGAGGAACGGACGCCCGGTCGATTTCGACCCGGCTGCTGCCCTCGGCCTCGGGGGGCGGCTCGATGTAACGGATGAGAGGATAGGCGGCCATCAGGGAACCGATACCGCCCAGCACGCCAAGGCATCTCTGCAGGAATCGGCGGCGGCGGACCGGGTCGGAACGCGTCTTCCGGGGTGTTTTACCGGACTTCTTTCCGGGTACCGCAGACCCGGGTGGCTTCTGTGACGAGGACATGTACATTAACCCGTACTGACGTGGCTTCTGGTCATGCGTAGAGTAAGGACCGCCGGCCTGATTGTCAACCTCTTTCGGGGGTTCCGGCGGACGCGCGGCCGTCCCGAATCGGCTTGACACGCCGGGATAAAAGGGCGTACCTATTCAGGTACCATGACCGCTTCACCTTACAGGACGGTCCTGCCGCTCCTGGCGGCGGCAACCCTGGCGTGTATTCCCGGATGCACCGCGTCTTCCCTCTCCGTCCGTTTCGACATCCATCGGTCGCCCCTGCTCGGCCTCCCCGACCAAGACGCGACGATAGCCTTCCTGGGTTTCAACGGGACCGACCTGGCCCTGAACAACCTGACCGGGTATCTGTTCGCCCGCGCCCTGGTATCGGATTCCACGCTGGCGGCGATAGAAATGAGACCGGTGCTTCGGACGCTGGCGCGTCATCCCCACGAGGCCGGACAGGTCTCCGATTCTCTCGCGCTGGTCGTGGGAAGAGAAATGAACGCCGGAATCGCGGTGGTCGGCGATCTCGACAGGGCTTATACGGAAGAGTACGGAGAGGTAAAGGTCTTTCGAGAGGAAGAGACCGTCGGGGTGAGACTGGGAGGATCCGACGTCCGCGTCATAAACAAGGCCTATGTCCTGCCGCATATCGACCAGACAGCGGTCGTTACGACCACGCTCAGGGTCTACGGAGTCAGATCGAAGATGCTGATCGGCAGCTATTCCATCACGGAATCCCAATCCTACCGCACGGTACTGCCCGAACCCGTCGAAGCGCCGCCGGAGGGAGCCGTCTCTGTCGAGTTCGTGTCGCCGATGCTTACCGAAGTCCTGGCCAGGCGCATCGTGGACCGGCTGATGGCCTCCCTGGTCCGGGAACAGATTCAGGTTACCCGCCGGCTCATCGCTACCCGTGACCGCCGGGCCATCTCCGCGGCGCGGGAGGGAGACTGGTCCCGGGCGGTAACGATCTGGGAAGGTACCGTGGCGGAGGACCCGCACGACGCGGCGGCGTGGAACAACCTGGCGGTCGCCTATGAAAGGTCCGGCCGCAGGGGCGATGCCGAGGCAGCCTACCACAACGCCCTGTCCGTGAGCCCCGGCGACAGGACGATAAGGTCCAACAACCGGGCATTCGGACGCGCCGCGGACGACAGGTCGGACCGGTGAGCCGGGAGCGGTCTCGCGATGGCTGCCAGGATCGTGAAACCGGCGGGGGGCCGAGCGACGCGCTACGTGCGCCGCGCTGCGTGATCGCGCTACCCGATCCGGACCATCCGGTTCCCCGCGGCCGATTCGTAGATTCCATCCAGGATCTGCATGATCTCGACGCCCTGTTCGCCCGTCGACATCGGCGTGCGCCCGGCCCGGATGCAGTCCACGAAATGGGCGATCTCGGCCGCGATGCAGTCCGACCATTCCCGCGGCGTATAGGCGGGCGTGATGTCCACCTGTTCACCGTGCAGGTCGGTATAGACGGTCAAATCGTTGCCCGTGATCTCGGCGCCGCCCCGGGTGCCCATCAGCTTGACGTAGGATCCCTCCGCGCGAACGTGGGAGGCCCAGCTCGTCTCCGCGACGAGCGTGGCATCGCCCTCGAACCGGATGAAGGCCGCCGCGAGGTCTTCCACGTCGAAGACGCCTTCCACCACGCCGCTCAGCCGGGTATAGGCGGCGCCCACGACGGACGCGGGGCGCGGGTTTCCCATGAGCCAGCGCGTGAGATCGATCATATGGACGCCGAGGTCGATCAAGGGGCCGCCTCCGGCCTGGGACTTGCGGGTGAACCAGGTTCCCGTTCCGGGAACGCCGCTCCGCCTCAGCCATCCGGTTTTGGCGTAGTAGATCTCGCCCAGCACGTCCTGCTCGACGAGCTTCTTCAGGATCTGCGCCTCGGTACGAAACCGGTTGTTCAGGGCGATCATCAGGTACCGGCCGCTGCGCCGGGCGGCGGCGACCATGTCCCGTGCCTGGGCGGCGTTCAGCGCCATGGGTTTTTCGCACAGCACGTGGGCGCCGGCGTCCAGGACGTCGATGGTCACGGGGGCGTGGAGAAAATTAGGGAGACAGACGCTGACGAGATCGGGTTCCAGGGCGAAGAGGTCCCGGTAGTCGGTAAACGCGTGGGGCACGTCGTGTTCCGACGCGGTCCGCTCGACCAGTTCCGTATCCAGGTCGGCCAGTCCCACGACTTCCACCCGGTCGTTCTTCAGGTAACCGGCGAGATGAGCCTGCCCCAGCCCCAGTCCGATCACGCCAACGGTCGTTCTGTCGTTCATCCGCTCCCCGTCCCGGTCCGGCGGCTACTTGCCGCCGCGGTAGGCGATCAGGTCGATCTCAATGCCGGCGTTCAGCACGACGCCGGACTGGATGGTGGAACGGGCCGGCGGATCGCCCGTGTAATAGGACCGGTACACCTCATTCATGGCGGAGAAGTCATTCAGGTCGCTCAGAAACACCGTGGCCTTGACGACGTCGTCCATGGTCAATCCAGACTTGGCCAGCGCCTTCTGCAGGTTGTCCATGACCATTTTCGTTTCCGCTTCGATGCCGCCGGGGATAATCCGGCCCCGGACGGCCGCGATCTTGCCGGAAAGGAACACGAAGTCGCCCGCTTCGATGGCCTCGCTGTAGTTCTGGCCGGGCGCGATGGCCTTGCGGCCGCGGTCGTCCTGCGACTGGGCGGGCAGCACGGCGTAACCCAGGGAAACGGCGGCGACGACCAGCGCCGTGAAACCGGCGAAAAACCACTTGGAAACGACGATACTGAACTCGACCGTTTCTTCGCTTTTATTGCCGCGCAGTCGAATGATCGAACCCATGATACCCTCCTCTGATTTTGGTTGACACTACACGCCTCCGGCATTATCTTTATAGTCTATGACCAAAAAATCAAGTAGTATTAGGAAAAGGATGGATATGTCTACGAGCCCGATTGTATGCATGGTCCGCCTGCAGTTGCCTCTTCGGACCCGGGACTCGATAAAACCAGATTGAAACGAAGGAAAATGCACCGTCAGAGTGCATTTTTTTGTCCGCCTTTTCATCTCCATGGAGGGTCAGGATCGCATGCAGGAAAGCTTGAGAGCGCTGTTGGAATTGCAGAAGACGGATCAGGACCTGCACGAGCTCGAACAATTCAAGGTAGACATTCCCAGTCAGTTGGAGACGATGCGCACCGTCCGGGCCGAGGCGGAAACCAGGCTGGCGGACCAGGAAACGAAGGTCGCGGACATCGAGAAAGACCGGCGTCAGCACGAACGGAACCTGCAGGCCGCCCAGGAACAGGTCAAGAAGTACCAGGGACAGCTCTACAGCGTAAAGACCAACAAGGAGTACGACGCCCTCCAGACGGAGATCCAGGCGCAGAAGACCCTCATCTCGGAGTTCGAAGATGCGATTCTGCAGCTGATCACCGAGGCCGAGGCGGAGAGCGAAACGCTGGAGACCATGCGCGGGGAGACCGAATCGCTGATCGAGCGCTTCGACGAAGAGCGCGCGGCGCTCGAGTCCAGGCTTTCGGCGGTGGACGAAGACGTCGCCGTCAAAATGGATGAGCGAAAGAGAATGTCCATGCGCGTGGAGAACCAGATCCTCAAGGTATACGATCGCATTCGGCGGAACCTGCGCGGGATGACCGTCGTACCCGTAAAGAAAGGGGCCTGCTCCGGCTGTTTCCACGTGATTCCATTGCAGGTCATACTGCAGATCCGCCAGGGACACCGGCTGATTTCCTGTGAAAGCTGCGGCCGGATCCTGATCATGGAAGAAGGCCTGGAGTACTGAAACCCCTCTGACCGCAACGCGCCGCCCGGCGCGCCCGTCCCCGTATCCCACGCCGGGGTTGAAACGCGTCGCGCAATCAGGTATATTAACGGGGTAAAACGTTCCAAGTCGTCCAGGCGATCGCGCTCGCCGATGGGCGGGCGAGGAAAGTCCGAGCACCACAGGGCAGGATGCCTGCTAACGGCAGGGGGCAGTGATGCCACGGAAAGTGTCACAGAAAACACACGGCCGATCCCTTCGGGGAGGCAAAGGTGAAAAGGCGAGGTAAGAGCTCACCGCGGTCCGGGCAACCGGTCCGGCAGGACAAACCCCATCTGGTGCAAGACCGAATAGGAGAGGAGAGACGGCCCGTCTCGCCCGCCGGGAAACCGGAGACTCTCGGGTAAGGTCGCAAGAGGCGGCTGGCGACAGTCGTCCCAGATAGATGATCGCCACCTTCACCGCGAAGGCACAGAACTCGGCTTACGGACGGCTTGGACGTTTTACGGTACCTGGCTTCTCCGCATCCGCCTGAATGGCCAGGCGCCACGCTCACCTTCAACTCCAACATCCGGTCTGGTCCATGAACAGCCGCTGGGTCCTACACGACGAACATCCCGATGTTCCCCGGATGATGGAGTTGATCAACGTCCCGCGCGTGATCGCGCAGATCCTGCTCAACCGGGGCGTCTCGACCTTCGACGACGCCCGGCATTTCCTGAAGCCCACCCTGGATGACCTGCACAGTCCCTTTCTCATGGCGGACATGGACCTGGCCGTGGAGCGGATCGCCGACGCCATCGAACGGCGCGAGCACATCATGGTCTTCGGGGACTATGACGTGGACGGCACGACGGCGACGACCCTGCTGTACCTGACGATCAAACTGCTGACGGACGAAATCTCCTCTTACATTCCCAATCGCATGACGGATGGGTACGGACTGTCCATAGAAGGGTTGCAGGAAGCCAGAAGCCGCGGCGTAACCCTGATCCTGGCCGTCGACTGCGGGATCACCGCGCACGCGGAGGTGGACCGGGCCCGCGAGATGGGGATCGACGTCGTCATCATCGACCATCACGTCCCGGGCGATACCCTTCCGAACGGCGTCGCCATTCTGAACCCCAAGCGGGCCGACTGCGGGTACCCGTTCAAAGAGCTCTGCGGCGTCGGACTGGCGTACAAGGTGGCGCAGGCGCTCGCCGAGCATGTCGGACTGCCGGAGAACGCGGTGTATACGCACATGGACCTCGTGGCCCTGGGCACGACGGCGGACATCGTCCCCCTGCGCGACGAGAACCGGGTGCTGACCAAGTACGGGCTGGACATGATGCAGCAGACGCACAAATCGGGCCTGCTGGCGCTGCTCGACGTGGCGGGCCTGCGGGAGAAGGAACTCTCGACGGGACACATGCTCTTCATGCTCGCGCCCCGCATCAACGCCGCCGGCCGCATGGGCGACGCCACGCGCGTGGTCCGCCTGCTGATTACCGAAGACCAGCGGGAAGCGGCGGACCTGGCCAGGGAGTTGAACGAGGAGAACCAGCGAAGGCGCAAGGAGGACACCCTCACCTTCGAAGCGGCCAGGGACGTCGTGGAGAAGGATCCGTTTCTCCGGGAGGCCAAGGGCCTCGTACTCGCTTCGGACACCTGGCATCCCGGCATCATCGGCATCGTCGCGTCCCGCATGGTGGAGGCCTTCAACCGGCCGGTCGTCATGATTTCGACGGCAGGCGAGAAGGGACGGGGATCGGCGCGGACCGTGGGCGACTTTCACCTGTACAACGCCATCAAGGAGTGCTCCGACCTGTTGATCCAGTTCGGCGGGCACCATCACGCGGCGGGCCTTTCCATCGAAAAGGACCGCATCGAGGCGTTCAGGCACAAGTTCCACGAGGTGGTGGCCGCGCGCGCAACCCCGGCGGACTTCGTCCCCCGGCTCGAAATCGATTCGGAAATCGAACTCGACGAGGTGACCCCGCGCATGGTCAAGCTCATGAAGATGCTCGGGCCCTTCGGTCCGGCAAACACCCACCCGGTTCTCGTGTCGCGCAACCTGAGTCTCGTGGGTTCCACAAGGACCATCGGCGTGGAGAAAAAACACCTGAAATTCAGGGTAAGGCAGAATGGCCGCGTCATGGAGGCCATCGGATTCGGCATGGCGGACTACGCCGAGCGAGTCAACGACAGCCGGGACCAACTCGACCTGGCCTTTACCCTCGAGGAAAATACCTTCCGGGGCGAAACCAGCCTCCAGCTGCGCATAAAAGACATAAAGACCGCCACGGTCTAGCCACCATTCCCGCTATGAAGCTACTCGATCGTTTCCTCGACGGCGACCGGATCGCCCTGTCCCGCGTCATCACCCTGTTGGAAAACGACAGAGACCGGCGTTCCGCCATACTGGACTTGCTGTATCCCCGGTCCGGAAAAGCCCGCCGTATCGGCGTTACGGGGCCGCCCGGGGTCGGCAAGAGTACCCTTACGGACCGCCTGACGTCCGCTTTGCGCAAGAATGGACGCACCGTGGGCGTCATTGCCGTTGACCCGACCAGTCCCTTCAGCGGCGGGGCGCTGCTCGGCGACCGGCTTCGCATGCAGAGTGCATGGGACGACCCGGAAGTCTACGTGCGCAGCCAGGCCGACCGAAGCCACGCCGGCGGCCTGTCCGAGGCGACCCCGCACGCCATGACGGCCCTTGACGCCTTCGGCAAAGACGTTATCATTGTGGAGACCGTGGGCGTGGGGCAATCCGCCCTCGACGTGTCCGAAGTCAGCGATACCACCGTCGTCCTGCTGACCCCGGAATCGGGCGACAGCATACAGGCCATGAAGGCCGGGCTGATGGAAATCGCCGACGTGCTGGTCGTGAACAAAGAAGACCGGGAAGGAGCCGGCCGGTTCGCCTCCGAACTCCAGATGATCGTGGACATGGGGCGCTGGGACGACGGCTGGAAACCGCCCGTCCTCCGGGTCAGCGCACGGGACAATACCGGGATGGACGGCCTGTACGAACAACTGGCCGCCCATGGAGACTACCTCTCCGGCGAGGGCCGGCTGGAGAAACGCCGGCTTCGCCAGGGCCGCTCGGCCATACAGCGCGCGCTCGGCGAATTGTGGCGCGGCAGGCTGACGGAGCTTCGCGACGGGGACGACACGCTCGACCGCCTTTCCGAACGCGTGGCCCGGAGGGAAATCCAGCCCCTCGCGGCCGCCCGGGAGATCATGGACAGCCTGTCGATATGACGCGGAGGTGCCTGAGCCCGCGCAGTTTCGCGGGCCGGGAGAGAACGATCGACCGCGGTTTCGCGGGTTGAGAGAGATCGATCATGGCAGAAAACATTCGCGTGCTCGTAGCCAAGTCGGGCCTGGACGGCCATGACCGCGGCGCCAAGGTGGTGGCGAGCGCGCTCAGGGACGCCGGCATGGAGGTGATCTACACCGGGCTCCGGCAGACGCCCGAAATGATCGTGGAAGCGGCCATCCAGGAGGACGTGGACGTGGTCGCCCTCAGCATCCTGTCCGGCGCCCACATGACCATTTTCCCCCGCGTGATGAATCTGTTGCGGGAAAAGGGCGTCCTTCACATGCTGCTCACCGGCGGCGGGATCATTCCCAAGGCCGATGCGGAGGAGCTTGCGAGACTGGGCGTGGGGAAGCTGTTCGGACCAGGGACTTCGACGCGCGACATCATCGCCTACATCCGGGAGGAAGTGGGGCGACGCCGCGTGGAGGATGATATTTAGGCCGCACCGGACCGCGGTTCGAAGACGCGGCGGATCGAAGGTGCGGCGTAGTCGAGGATGATGTTCAGGGCGCGCCGGACCGCGGATTCAAGACGCGGTGGATCGAAGACGCGGCGCAGTCGAGGATGAGATTCAGGCCGCGCCGGACCGCGGTTCCAAGAGGCGGCGGATCCAAGACGCGGCGGATCGGCATTGAGCCATGGAGGGTTACATGCGGAAATCTTTACTGGCAGTGGCGGTTGCAGGCTTGATGACATTGGTGTGGTCTGCCGGCGGCGAGGCGCAGGTGCGCAAGTCGACCGCGGACCTGGTACTGAAGAACGGCACGGTGTACACGATGGACGATGATCGGCCCAAAGCGCAGGCCGTGGCCGTCATCGGAAAGCGGATCGCCGTCGTGGGCGTCAACGAAGACGTGGAACCCTTCATCGGTCCCGACACCCGGGTGATCGACCTGGAAGGACAGACCGTCGTGCCCGGGTTGAAGGAAAGCCACGGCCACCTCATGAGCATCGGAGTCGCGAAGATGACCGTCGACCTGGTCGGCATTTCGGGTTACGATGAACTCATCGAACGGGTGCTGGCGGCGGCCGAGGGTGTGGAGGAGGGCGAGTGGATTACCGGCCGCGGGTGGCACGAGGAGAAGTGGACGGACCGCAGTTCGCTTACGGTCCGCGGGTTCATGACCCATCACAGGCTGAGCGAGGCCGTGCCTGATATCCCAGTATATGTGCGCAGGGCAGACGGCCATGCCGCGTTTGCCAACGCCAAAGCCATGGAACTGATGGGTATAGATCAGGACACGCAGTCTCCCGAGGGCGGCGACATCATCAAGGACGCCGACGGCAACCCGACGGGGATACTGGTGGACAAGGCGATGGGACTGGTGCGCGTTCCCGGCTTGACCGAAAACCAGCGGCGGCAGGCCCTCGAACTCGGCATCCAGGAATGCCTGGCCAACGGAATCACCATGTTCGACGACGCCGGGGTCGGCATGGACGGGATCGACCTGTACAAGGAATACGCGAATGCGGGCAAACTGGACATGCGGGTCTACGTGATGGCCTCGAATCTGCACACCATGGTCGCCTTGAAAAAACCGTGGTCTCACCCGGATGGGTTTCTCACCGTCCGCGCCGTCAAGATGTACGGCGACGGGGCCCTCGGTTCGCGCGGAGCCTGGCTGCTGGAGCCCTACGAGGACGACCCGGGCAATTCCGGATTCCCGACGACCCCGCCTGAAACGATCTACGAGGCCGCGCATTATGGCCTGGAGCATGGCTGGCAGGTGTGCACTCACGCCATAGGCGACCGCGGAAACCGCATGATACTCGACATGTACGAGAGGGCGATGAAGGAATTCCCCCACGTGAAGGACCACCGTTTCCGCGACGAGCATACCCAGATACTGGACGAGGCCGACATCCCCCGGTTTGCCCAGCTGGGCGTGATCGCTTCGATGCAGGGAATACATGCGACCTCGGATCTTCCCTGGGCGACGGACCGGCTCGGCCACGCCCGCACGGCGGAGGGCGGTTATGTCTGGCAGAAGCTGCTGCTGCATGGCGTGAAGATCATCAACGGAACCGACGCGCCGGTCGAAGACGTCAGTCCCATCGCTTCGTTCTACGCCAGCGTGACCCGTGAGCGGCCCGACGGGACGCCCGAAGGCGGGATGTTCGGCGACCAGCGCATGTCGCGCCAGGAAGCCCTGCGATCCTATACGCTGGATGCGGCCTACGGTTCGTTTCACGAAGACGTGCTCGGTTCCATCGAGCACGGCAAGCTCGCGGACTTCACGGTGCTGTCGAAGGACATCATGACCGTGCCCGAGAACGAGATCCTGGATACGGAAATCGTGTATACCATCGTGGACGGCAAGGTGCGGTACGAAAGAGGGCGGCCCGCCATGCCCTGAACGGGTTGACCGAGGTACAAACAAGTTGCGCAGGGAACGGGGAGGGAACCCGAAGGGGGCTTTCCCCGTTCTTTTTATCAGGAGCATGTTAACGGAACATCCTTCGACACGGTTGTTCGCGGGCGGCCTGGTCTGCGCGGGCGGCCTGGTCTGCGCGGGCGGCCTGGTCTGCGCGGGCGGCCTGGTGAGCCTGACCCGCCTGGCTCACCAGGTCCATCTGGTCCGTGCGGTCCGCTTACCGGCGGCAACCCTTGACGCAGGCGCGCATCCGGTGCATATTTTCAGGCTTGCATCCGAAGTGATCTGTCCGGGGATCTCGCGAAGGGAGGCGGCATGGCCGCGCATCTCTGGTTCTGCCTGTTGACCGGCCTGATGGCGCTTCAGGGATATGGAGCGCCGGGGGAGCTTCATTCGGCGGAAGCCGTCACCGGCATGATGCGTCAGCGGCTGGAAGGCCTGAGTTCGCTGTCGGCCCGGTATTCCGTTACGACGTACGCGGCCGTGCTCGACCGGCGGAGCGAAACCGAGGGCCGCCTTTTTCTGCAGCGGGACAAGAACCTTCTGCGCCTTGAAGAGGCCGATCAGACCATCGTTTCCGACGGTGAATCGCTATGGACATATGTGCACGGAAACCGGCAGGTGATCGTGTCGCCGGCGCAGGATGGCGCGGCGGGGACGCGGCCAGGCCGTTCAGGCCGGTCAAGCCGGCCGGACGATTTTATTTTCAATTACTCGAACCAGTACCGGTATGATCTGGAGGGCAGGGAACCGGTCGATGAAACGCCATGCTACGTGCTCGGGCTTACCGCCGTCGCGCCGACGGACGGCATTCCCGCGTTGCGCATATGGGTGGACGAAGGGACCTGGCTTACGAAGAAGGTAGTGTATACAGACGACATGGGGTCCGAAACCACCCTGCGTTTCATGGATTTTCAACTGAACCCGGAGCTCCCTCCGGGGTTGTTCACGATGACGACGCCCGAGGACGTCGAATGGGTCGACCTGCGTTGAAAGACGCCGGGTAAAGCGCGGAGAGAGATTTTGCCCAATATCAGTCTCGCCAGCCTGGGCTGTTCGAAGAACCTGGTGGATTCCGAAGTCATGCTGGGCCAGCTGACCCGGGCCGGATACACCGTGGTGACCGACCACGGAGACGCGGATGTCATCATCGTGAACACCTGCGCGTTCATCGGTCCCGCCAAGGAAGAGTCCATCGAAACGATACTGGACCTGGCCCGGTTCAAAGAAGACGGCCGGTGCAGTTCGCTCGTGGTCACCGGATGCATGGCGCAACGGTACGCCCACGGCCTGGTCACCGAGATGCCGGAGGTGGATGCCGTCATAGGCGTGCATCAATATCCGCAAATCGCGCAGCTGCTAGACCGAATGCAGGACCGGCACGAGACCCTGCGGGAAATACGACGGCAGCCGCTGCCCACCGACTATTCCTATCCCCGGCTCATTACCACGCCCCGTCATTCCGTCTACCTGAAGATTGCCGAGGGATGCGACCGAAGATGCACGTTCTGCATCATCCCGGCCATCCGGGGCAGCCAGCGAAGCCGGACCGTCGAATCCCTCGTGGAAGAGGCCCGGACGCTTGCCGGGCAGGGCGCCGTGGAACTGAACCTGATCTCCCAGGACACCACCTGGTACGGCAAAGACCTGGCGGCACCGGCCAGGCTGGAGGACCTGCTCGCCGCGCTGAACGGCGTGGAGGGCGTACGCTGGATCCGGGCGCTGTACAATCACCCCGTGCGGTTCACCGACGCGTTGATCCACGCCTTCGCCGACCTGGAACAGGTGTGCAACTATATCGACATGCCGCTGCAGCACATATCGGATCCCATGCTCGAGCGCATGAACCGGGAAACGACGTCGAAGGAGACGCGCGCGCTCCTCAAACGGATCCGCGCACGGATACCGGACGCGACGCTGAGAACCACCTTCATCGTGGGCTTCCCGGGAGAGACGGAGGAGGACTTCGAGCAGCTCTTCGATTTCGTGGAAGAAACGCGGTTCGACCGCATGGGCGTATTCCAGTATTCGAGGGAAGAACAGACGCCGGCCGCCCGATACGACGGACAGGTTCCCGATGCCGTCAAGCAGGAGCGATACGACCGGCTCATGGCCCTGCAGCGCAGGATATCGCTCGAGCGCAACCAGGCCTTCGTGGGAAAGACGATCGACGTGCTGATCGACGAGCGGACGGAAGAAGGGAATTACAGCGGACGCACCGCCGCCGATGCGCCGGAGGTAGACAACGAGGTGCTGGTCTCCGGTGAAAACCTTACCCCCGGCGACTTCGTTTCCGTGGATATCACCGACGCCATGGAATACGATCTGATCGGCACGGTGTCCACGGGGATTCCGACGCCCGTCGCGCAGGACAAACAAACTTATCCCGCCCAGTGGGGGGCGCCGGTATGAGGGTTCTGCCTGGACGCCGCCAGCCTGGACGCCGCCTGTCTGAATATCACCAGCCTGGACAGCGCCTGTCCGAACGCCGCACCAGGATTCCGCTTATAGGGATTCTGCTCGCCCTGTTCGTCCTTTCGGCATGCAGTCCGCCCGACCTGGATCCGGCGTGGACCGCGGAAGAACTGTACGACTACGGAATGGAGCGCGTGGAACAGGAAGACTGGCTGGATGCCCTGGACGCCTTCAGGGCCATCACCCTCAGTCATTCCGGAAGCGACATCGTGGACGATGCCCTGTACCACCAGGGCGTAACGCACATCAAGCTGGAGGAATACCCGCTTGCCGTCGTCGTATTCCGCCGGTTGATCACCGATTTTCCCCAGAGCCCGTTCAGCGATGAAAGCCAGTACCAACTGGCCTACGCCACGTTCCTTCAGTCCAATCCACCCCATCTCACGCAGGACAAGACCTTCGAAGCCATCCGCGAACTCCAGTTCTTCCTGGACGAGTACCCCGACAGCGAGTGGAGCGCGGAAGTCCACGAGTTGCTGCAGGAGTGTTTCGACAAAGTCGCCGAGAAAGACTATCGCATCGGCAACCTCTACTTCAAGATGAAGGACTGGGAAGCGGCCCGGCTCTATTACGGAGAGCTGCTGGAGATGTATCCCATGAGCAACTGGGCTTCCCGGGCGCAGTACGAAATCGCCGAAAGCTACGCAAGGGAAGGAAAATACCGGGAGGCCATCGAACAGTTCGATATCTTCATCCAGAGCTTTCCCGGTAACGAACTGTCGGAAGAGGCCGGAAAGCGGCTCGAGAACCTGAGAAGCAGCTACGTGGAAGCACCCGCAGCCGGGGACGGCCCGGTTTCCACGGACGGATCCTCACCGGCTGAGTTCGGGAGCGGAAACACACCGTGAAAATCCGCCGGCTGGGTGTTTACGGGGGAACGTTCGACCCGATTCACACCGGCCATCTGGTCATTGCCCGGGGCGTTGTCGAGCACTGCGCCCTCGACCGGCTCCTGTTCGTACCATCCGCCCGCCCCCCGCACAAACAGGGCCACGCCATCGCCCCGCCGGACGACCGGTACCGCATGGCGGAACTGGCCGCCCGGCTCGACCCCCGGCTCGAGGTCTCCGACATCGAGATCAACCGCCCCGGGTTGTCTTACACCGTGGACACGCTGGACGAACTGCAGAGGATCTACGGTGCGTCGACCCGTATCTACCTCGTCCTCGGGGCCGACAGCCTCCTCGAGATCGACACCTGGTATGCGCCGGACCGGCTGTTCGATCTCGCAACGGTCGTGACGGTCCCGCGGCCGGGCAAAGAGCTTGCCGGAGTGGACCCGCGCTGGGGCGACCGGGTGACCGCCATCCATCTCCCCGAAATCGACATCTCGTCCACGGACATACGCCGCCGCGCAGCGCAAGGGCTTCCCATTGCCCACCTGGTCCCGGAAGAAGTGGCGGGGTACATCGAGGAACGTGGTCTCTACGGAGATTGCGCGGCGGGCGAGGGATAGGCAGCCAGGCTTGTCATGCGGGCGAACGAGACCGCCCCGGCGGTCCAGCGGATCGGGGCCTCAGGGTCTCAGGTCACGATGCCCTTCCAGAGCGTCTCGGCTTCTTCCGTCAACTCATCCAGGGTGCCGTCGTTTTCCAGCACATAGTCCGCCCATCTCGACTGCTTCGCGTCGGGCACCTGGGCGGCGATGCGCTGATCGGCTTCTTCATCGGAAAGGCCGCTGCGGCTGATGATCCGTTCTTTTCTTGTGGAGGCGGGCGCGGTGACCAGGATAACCCGGTCCGCAAGGTCGGTGGGGCCGGTGTCGACCAGCAGGGGGGCGTCGACCACGACGGGCCCGTCATAGCCTTCGCCGCGCATACCGGCGATCCGGCGGCGTATCTCCGCGCGGATGGCGGGCCTGACCAGGCGATTCAGGCCCTGCCTGGCCTGATCGTCGCTGAAGACCAGGCGCCCAAGCGCGCGCCGGTCCACGTCCCCCTCCGGGGTCAGGACCGCTTCGCCGAAGACCTCCCGGATGCGGTCGCGCAGCCCTTCGGTCCGCAGCAGGCCGTGGCCGATGGCATCGGCGTCCAAAACACGGGCTCCGAGTCGCTCGAATACCCGGGCCACCGTCGACTTACCCGAGGCAATGCCGCCGGCTACTCCAATAACGATCAAGTCTCACCTATACCCCGACCGTTCCGGCGCCGTTGGCTTCTTCGCCCGGGGCGGCCGCCGGTTCCAGCTCGTCCGACTCGGCATCTTCGAGGCGCACGGAGACCATCTTGGACAGACCGGGTTCTTCCATGGTAATGCCGTACAGGTAGTCGGCGGCCTCCATGGTCCGTTTGTTGTGGGTGACCACCAGGAACTGTGTGTCGTGGGTGAACTGGCGCAGGGCGATGGCGAACCGCCGGACGTTGGCGTCGTCCAGAGGCGCGTCCACCTCGTCGAACACGCAGAAGGGGCTGGGCTTCACGAGGTAGATGGCGAAGAGCAGGGCGATGGCCGTGAGGGCCGTCTCGCCGCCTGACAGCAGGGCCAGGCTCTGCAACCGCTTGCCGCCCGGCCGCGCCATGATTTCGATGCCCGTTTCGAGGGGATCCCCTTCTTCGAGCTTGAGGTCGGCCTCTCCTCCTTCGAACAGCGTCTGAAACGTGGTCATGAAGTTGGTGCGGACCTCTTCGAAGGTGGTCATGAAGCGGGAGCGGGCCGCCTTGTTCATCTTGACGATGGTCTTTTCCAGGTTCTCCTTGGCCTCGACGAGGTCATTCTGCTGCTGCTGGAGGAAATCGAGGCGCTCCTTGCCCGCCCGGTACTCTTCCACCGCCGCCATGTTGATGGGCCCCAGTTCGTCCACCTTGCGCTGGAGGTCGTGCCGGAGGTTCTGCGCGGCGTCGGACGAGTAGTCTTCCAGTTCCGCGACCTGGGGCGGTTCCTCCATGTTTTCGGGATCGGTGTCGTACTTCTCCATCAACTGGCGCCGTATCTCGTTGCTCTTCATGTAGAGCTCGGCGTCTTCCAGTTCCGCCTGGTGAACCTGTTCCTGCACCTGGGTCAGGCTGTTCCGGCTCTCGCCAAGCCCCTGCTGCATCCCCCGTTCTTCGTCCTGCAGGTTCCGGTGTTCCTCGAGCACGGCGTCGCGGTCCACCTCCCGTTCCCGCCTGGACTTGTAGAGGGTCTCCAGCTGTTTCTCGTGCTGTTCCTGGCTTTGCTTCAGTTCCTTCGTCTGGCTCCCGGCTTCCACCGCTTCGGTCTTCCGTTGCTCGAGGAGCCTTGAGAGACGCTCGCTCTCCTGGGTGAGAAACTCGCCCGACGTATTCAGCTCGTTGCTCCTGCTTTCCAGGTTGACGAGCGCGATGCGGGCCTCGTGGGCCGCTTCCGCCAGGCGCTGGCGCTCGCCTTCCAGCTCGTCGAGCGAATCCTGGTGAGCCCGTACCTCCTCCTCGGCCGTGGAGCGGTCCCGCGTCAGCCGTTCCAGTTCCTTCTTCCGTCTTTCGCGGTCCGCGGCCGCCGACTCGACCTGTCCGGCCAGGGACTCCGATTCCCCTTCGAGCTCCCCGTCCTGTTCGCCCAGCCGCGCGAGCTCGAATTCGCACTGGCGTCCGCGGGCTTCCAGCTCCATCAACCCGCGCTGGGATTCGCCGAGGAATTGTCCGACAGACGATTGGCGCTCCGTCAACGCGGCCAGTTCCGCGGAAAGCCCCTCGATTTCCTCGGCGGTCTTTTCGCGTTCAGCGCGGCCGGCGGCAATCTCCCCGTCCAGCGCTTCGATCCGCTCCGTCCGCCGAAGCAGGTCGGATTCATCTTCGACAGCCGATCCCCCGGTCAGCAGACCGGCCGGGTCCACGACCTCGCCGCCGGCCGTCAGCAGTTTCCAGTCCTGCTCGGTGTCGAAAAGCGGCGACAGGCGGTAGGCTGTCTCCAGGTCGTTCACCAGCACCACCCTGGAAAGCAGGTGGATGACCGCCGGGTTGACGTCCTGTTCGGCAGTGACGAAGGAACTCGCCCGCCCGATGATGCCCTTGTCCTCGAAAGGCAGTTCCGACGGGGACGGCCGGGATTTCATCCGGTCGAGGAGAATGAAGGAAACCTGCCCGGATTCCTTTTCACGGAGGTAGCCAATGCCCGCTTCGGCGGCCTTGCTGCTATCGGCCACGACGAATTGCAGCATGTCGTCCAGGTAGGCCGCTATGACCGGTTCGTAGTGCTTGTCGATCTTGATCCGGTCGGCCAGGACGCCCCGGAATCCATCGATCTCCGCGCCATTGGTCAGGAGCGCCTTGACCCCCTGGCCGTATCCCTCGTACTGCCGGTGCATGCGGTCGAGCAGTGCCCGTTCTTTTTCCGCCGTGGCCAGGGTGGTCTCGATACCGGACAATGCTTCTCGTGCGGACTCGAGACAGCTTTGCACGTCCTGCGCGGACTCCTGCAGGGTAGCGTTCAGCGAGGTGTTCTCTTCCACGACTTTCCTGGCCTCGCCCACTTCCTTCATGACGGCTTCGGCCGCCGTCTTGTTCGTTTCCAGTTCCTCCGCGAGCCGCTTCCGGGCTGATTCGATCTCGCCCATCCGGTTCCGCATGGTCTCCTCGCGGGCCTGCAGAGTACTGATCTCCGTCTGCTCGTCGGAGTGCTGCTGAATCAGCGTCATGCTGTGATTCCGCAGCACCTGGGAGGATTCCTTCTGCGCGGCGATCCGGTCGGAGAAGGTCTTGGCCTCCCCGTCTCGCGCCGCGAACGTGGTGCGCGCCTGCTCCAGCGCCGTGTCCAGGGTCTCGCGGTCGCTGCCGATCTGTGTCAACTGGCCCCGGATGCGCTTCTGCTCGGCCTCCGCCTGCTCCGCCTCCTCCGACGCGGTCCGGGCCCGCTGCTCCAGACCGGAGCTGCGCTCCCTGCTCACCAGCAGTTCTTCGTTCAGCGTGCGGATCTGTTCGTCGATCCGGTTCACGGCGTCCTGCCGGTCCTGCAACTGCGTCTCCTTCTCGAGCAGGACGGCGTTGGTGTTTTCTACGTCGGCTTCGGCGGTCCTGATGCGCGTCTGGAGGGTTTCCTTCTGCTCGGAGAGTTTCTTAATCCGGGCCCGGACGGGTTCGGTCTGCCGGCGCAGGTCGTGGAACTCGTGACAGGCGACGACGACCTCCACGTCCTTCATCTGCTGCATCAACCGGTCGTATCGTTCGTATTTGCGCACCTGGCGCCGGAGCGAACTCACGCTGCGGTCCACTTCCTCCAGGAGGTCGGCGATACGCACCAGGTCGTGCTCGGTTCCTTCCAACTTCCGTTGGGCCAGGCGCCGCCGCGTTTTGTACTTGTTGATGCCGGCGGCCTCCTCGATGAGCTGGCGCCGTTCCAGAGGACTTCCGTTCACCACCGATTCCACCATGCCCTGCTCGATGATGGAGTAGGCGTGGGCGCCCATGCCCGTATCCAGCAGGAGATTGGTGATGTCCTTGAGGCGGCAGGGCACCTTGTTGATCTGGTACTCGCTCGCGCCCGAGCGGAAATAGCGGCGCGTGATCGTGACTTCGCTGTATTCGACGGGCAGCATCTGCTCGCTGTTGTCGATGGTCAGCGACACCTCCGCCATGCCGAGGGGTTTGCGGGCGGCCGTGCCGTTGAAGATGACATCTTCCATCCGGTCGCCCCGCAGCGAAGTCGCGCGGTGCTCCCCCAGCGCCCAGCGAATGGCGTCGACGATATTGGACTTCCCGCAGCCGTTTGGACCGACCACGGCCGTGATGCCGTCGCTGAACTTCACCTTCAGCCGGGTGGAGAATGACTTGAATCCGATGATTTCCAGATGGGATAATCGCATCGGAGACGCATCCTGATGGCTAAGATTGCCTGATGTAAGGGCCGCGAAGTCAGATTGGGTTAAAATCGGTTACAGGAGACTATAAAGGGGATATATTAGTATATGTTGGGGCCATGTCAAGCGATTTATACACTATGTACGGCGGGCCCGGACCGGCGGAAACCACTGTGAACACGGATCGAAAGGGAATTGGCACGGCCTGAAATGGTGCGGTCAGCGGACAGTCATACCATCGTGGTCATCATACCGGTCCTGAACGAAGAGGATTCGATCGGGCTGGTCCTGGCGCATATCCCGGAGGGGATGGTCGCGGCCGTGATCGTCGTGGACAACGGGTCGACGGACCGGACCAGCAGTGTGGCCACGGAGGGCGGGGCCATCGTCGTGCGGGAGCCCCGACGCGGGTACGGGGCGGCCTGCCTGCGCGGCATGGCCGAAGCCGCCCGGTTCGCCCCGGAAGTCATCGTGTTCCTGGACGGCGACTACAGCGACTACCCGGAAGAGATGTCGGACCTGGTGCGCCCGATCGTGGAAGACGGCTACGACCTGGTGATCGGATCGCGGATGCTGGGCCGCCGCGCGCCGGGTTCCATGCCGGTCCAGGCCGTCATCGGGAACGTCCTCGTACCGCGGATCATCCAGTGGCTCTTCGGCCATCGATACACCGACCTCGGACCGTTCCGGGCCATACGCTACGACCGGCTGCTCGAGCTGGAAATGGCGGATCAGAACTTCGGCTGGACCGTCGAAATGCAGATCAAAGCGGCGCAGAAGGAATTTCGTACGCTTGACGTGCCGGTGCGGTACCGGAAGCGGGTCGGCGTTTCAAAGATTACGGGCACGCTGTCCGGAGCGGTCCGGGCAGGCGTGAAGATACTGTGGGTGACGTTTCGGTATGCGTTTGGGAAGTGAGGATACGGTTACACCGAGGTCAGGAGGCGTGGTCTATTGCGAGATTGGATACTGCAGTTCCAACTAAATTGGCGGCTTTCTCGACCTCATCGTCCGTTGTGAAACGACCGAAACTGAACCGGATAGAGGCTTCGCTTTGTTCAGCGGTCAAGCCGAGAGCTCGAAGTACATGAGACGGTTCTGGAATGCCCGAAGAACATGCAGCACCAGTGGATGCGGCAAGTTTCGGTTGTAAGGTGGCAATGATATCACGGGCGTCGTATCCATCAAATCGAATGTTTGCATTTCCTGGATGTCGGTGGTCGGTTGAAGGGCCGTTAATGACTATGGGAAATCCAGTCTCTCGCAAAAGCGTGATAAACATATCCCGTTGGCGAGCGATTCGCTTTCGTTCGTCACATCCTTCGGCGATGATAATCTCCGATGCCGCTGCCATGCCTACGCAAAGAGGTAACGGAACCGTACCCGAGCGAAGACCATCCTGTTGACCACCACCATAAAACAAAGGTTCAATGTGTTCATGTATATCATGGCGAATTCTGATAGCTCCAATGCCTTGAGGTCCGTACATCTTATGGCCAGAAAGGCTGATAAGATCAGCGTAGGTAGCTAAGCTCCCGATGTCCATAGCGCATGGGGCCTGTGCAGCATCGCAATGAAAGAGTGCGCCATATGTTCTGGCCAAATTTGAGATGGAGGAGATGTCTTGAATCGTCCCCACTTCGTTGTTTACCGCCATCACCGAGACCATGAGCACACTGTCGTCTAGCCGTTCTTCCAATTCATCGAGGTCGAGGAACCCTTCGCTATCGACGGAAATGGTCTCGACATTGAAACCCTCATACGAGGACAGCACTCTGGCCGCACCCAAAACACACTTATGTTCGATCGCATTGACAAGGATTCGTCGACGCGTATTGGCAGCGTGGCGTGCCAATCCAAGAATCGCGAGGTTGTTCGCTTCCGTCGCACCAGAAGTAAAGATGACTTCATTGTCATCGGATCCAATCATTGCCGCAACGGCACCGGCCGCTTCTCGAACTGCTGAATCAGCGTGCCAACCGACGACATGATCGCTTGAGTGGGGATTACCGAAGGATTTACCCCAGTACGGAACCATCTTCGCGAGAACTTGTGGATCAACTGGAGCGGTCGCCTGGTAGTCTGCGTAGATGGTCTCGTTCATGTACGTCTCACTTCCGAGATCTCACTAAGGAACGGTTCGGTAAGCATGCGTCTGAGTATGTGCCAATATACTTTGTTTACGATAAACCTACGGTTTATTTTACTAAGTACTACATGACATATATGCTGTCAATTTACTTCCGACTGCCTCCGGTTTGGTCAGGTCAGATGTTGTAATTGGGACAAGGGGGATCAGACAACTATCTTAACTTACCAAGGAATGAACAGAGGCCCCCTCTTTAATGGGGACTATCGGCCACACTTTTCCGGGCACGAGACGTTTCCGCTGCGGTATGGCTGGCTCAAGAAAGCGGTCGATACCATCCGGACCGCCGAGGTTGATAAAGACAACGTATCGGTCTTCACTGCAGACGATGCGATTGCGCGTTTCGGGGTCGGCAAGAACATGGTGGCCTCCATACGGCACTGGGCGATAGCGACGGGAATCGTCGAAGAAGCATCGAACCGTCCTAAGACTACTCCACTAGGACGACAGTTGTTTGACGATGGGGGTCTCGACCCGTATATGGAGAATCCGTCTACTGCCTGGTTGATTCATTGGCAACTCTGTAGCTACCCGGCTAAAAAGACTACTTGGTTTTGGACGTTTAATCACTATCCCACACTTTCCTTTGAGCGCGACGGTCTTGTCAGGAGCATAATAGATCTGGTTAAAGAACGTGAATGGCCTCGTGCGTCTCAGGCTACGATTAAGAACGACGTGGCATGCTTCATTCGGACCTACTTACCCCGGCTGCCGTCGGGTAGAACGAGTCACGAGGAAGCCTTGGAATCTCCGCTTACGGAACTCGGACTGATCAGGTCGGGCGATAATCATCACGGGCTAAGATTCGGTCGAGGGCGAAAGGCATCTCTTGGTCCTGGAGTTTTTTGCTATGCAGTTTCCGAATTCTGGAGAGCACACTCTATTGGAACAAGAACCCTTTCTTTCGAAGCACTCAGCCATGAGCCAGGATGTCCCGGTCGGGTGTTTCAACTCGACGAGAATGACTTGATCGATCGTTTTAGTGATATTGAAGACACGAGCAAAGGCCTTTTTGCATGGTCAGAAACTGCAGGACTGAAGCAACTTGTTCGGAACTTTGAATTCGAAACAAAAGACATCACCACTTTCATCAAGAGCGACTACGAATCATAACGAAAAGGACGTTATCTGATGGCTCTGGCCGATAGGGTACGTATCGCTCGAAGATTTCAGCGGGCGATCCGCATTGACGCTGACCTTGGTAAACTAGCGGCGCTGGAAGGCTACATATGTCCTCGTTCTTCCGCGGAGGCCATAGAGACTATGGCACGACACGTGGAGGAGAACGGACAGGGGGCGTTCACGTGGACCGGGCCGTATGGAAGCGGAAAGTCGAGCTTGGCAATAGCGATGTCCGCGGCGCTGATGGGGAGAAAGCGAATCACACAGTACGCGGAATCGGTATTCAAAACGAAAACGATAGGGATTCTTAGGAAAGCGTTTCCTCCCCGTATGAGAGGCTGGCGCATGTTGCCGGTGGTCGGCCGTCGTGACCGCCCCGCACAGGTTATAGGCGAATCCATTGTTTCTGCTAATCTGATTCCTGGTTTGGAACATAGGTCCTGGACGGACAAGGCTATTATTGATACCGTCGACGAAATAGCCCAAAGTAGTCCGCGTACCTATGGCGGTTTGCTGATTTTCATCGACGAGATGGGTAAATTCCTGGAAGCTGTCATAAACAACCATACGGATATCTACTTGTTCCAGGAGCTTGCGGAACGGGCTTCGCGTAGCGGCAAACGCCTTATTGTCGTCGGCATCCTACATCAGGCTTTCGAAGAGTACGCTCACCGAGTATCCAGGGGAATGCGTGATGAATGGTCTAAGATCCAAGGACGATTCGTGGATCTTGCAATTAACGCTAGTGGCGATGAACAAATCGACCTCATCAGCCGTGCGATAGAAAGCGACTACAAGCCTGACAACCCCGGGCCACTAGCAAATGGCGTAGCCGCCCAGACAAGGCGAGAAACATCAAGGCACTTCGCAAGGCTGCTTGAAGACTGCTGGCCTCTTCATCCAATAGTGGCCAGCCTGCTAGGCCCCATTTCACGCCGGCGTTTCGGTCAGAACCAACGCAGCATCTTCGCTTTTCTCAATTCAGTGGAACCTTTTGGTTTTCAGGACTTCATCCGGAGTGCTGATGATGGCGCCGTCTACGATCCTGACAAGCTCTGGGATTATCTGCGGATCAATCTTGAACCCGCTATTCTCGCTTCCCCAGACGGACACCGTTGGGCATTGGCGGTCGACGTGTTGGAACGATGTGAAGCGCGCGGCGATGACGATTTGCACCTTCGTTTGCTCAAGGTACTAGCGGTGATCGGAATGTTCAAGGATCGCTCCGGTCTACGAGGTAACCTAGAGATACTGCGACTTGCATTCCCTGCTGTGCACGATGAGATAGCAAGCAGATTGGAAGAATTGCAAAAGTCGTCGTTCGTCGTCTACCGTGGGTTTTCCGACACCTATTCGATATACGAGGGTAGTGACTTCGACATTGAGCTTGCAGTAGAACACGCTTTGGAGAGAATACCGGGGTTGAACGCCGAGGACTTTAAAAGGTTTTTTGAACTCCAGCCCGTCGTGGCGAAGCGCCACTATCACAGGACTGGCGCCTTACGCTGGTTCGACATTGCCGTCGTTCCGTTGGCAGAGGCGGCCGCCGCTGCGGACGAATACACTCCGCGGAACGGCGCCATCGGGTGTTTCCTACTGGCGATACCAACCATGTCCGAATCCGAGGAGACGTCGAACCGGTTATGCAGCGAAATCGTACAGCGGTCGCGAGATTGGGAAATCGTCGTAGGGTTGGCGCAGCAAATCGGGGCAGTTTCCACCCAGACGCGAGAAATGATGGCGTTGGAGTGGGTCAGAGATGGAGTTGACCCGGTTTAATGGAC
>JAAXHH010000103.1 GCA_012270975.1 Candidatus Latescibacterota bacterium
CATTAAACCGGGTCAACTCCAGTTTGCGTAGCAAGGTGTGATCAAGGTGAAAAGACGAGTTTCCCGACACCGCCTAAAATCGCAACGGCAACGAGACATAGAAACCAGAAATAGAAATTGTGGTGTTTGAGCGTCGTTTCTATTGAAGTTATTCGCTCCCTGATACTCCCGTCCCTGAAATACATGTCGTCCATAACTCTGTTCACGTTGTGAACTACAGGATCGGGTATCCGGCCAGCTTCTTCCCCTACCTTCCGGGTATCATTTGGCATATTGATTCCTCCCTTGAATGAAAGGTGTCGCGCTGGCCCGTTGTCAAATGTGACGGCGTCTCGTTGAAAATGATGAAATTGAATGGCTGCAAAAGATCGTTACAGACTTCCTTACATATTCGTTAGTCGAAGCCAGGATGGATATTATCGAGTAAGAAAAACGGCTTCTGGCAACTGCTACCAAGTATTCAGGAGTAGTTTGCGATGCTAAAATCGTGAATGTGTTTCTGGTGCGGTGCCCGTAAGGGACAGAGATGAAGCGAACGAAAGAGGATGTTTTGGCCGAGGTGAAGGCACTGGCCGTCGAATATTGGCAGCTGACCGGGAAGCCCTTGGGCGTGACTGGCGAGATCGGGGAGTTCGAGGCTGCCAAACTAATCGGGCTTGAGCTGGAGGAGGCACGTAGCAAGGGATACGACGCAATTCGTCGCCGGGGAACATATCGGCAAATTCAGATAAAGAGCCGCTGGAGGCATGACGGCAAAAAGTGGGGACGTGTTTCGAAGATAGATGTTTCTAAGGAATTCGACAGCGTGATGCTCGTGCTGATGCACGGCAATTACGAGGTCCACGAAATCTGGGAGGCAGGACGGGACGCTGTCATCGCCAGGTTAACGGCGCCAGGCTCGAAGGCTCGGAACGAGCGTGGTTCGATGGGCGTTTCGCAGTTCAAATCGATAGCCGAGAAGATATGGCCTGACTGAGTGAACTCATCACTATGTGCCGTAAGGTCCGGTTCGTTCATGCACGGTTACCCCTGAAATAGATGCAACATCGGCACTGGTGATTCTCATCGACTCGAAGGATCCCAGATCTCGAAATGGTCGTTCAGGACGACCGATTTTCCCTGGGAAATGCAGTATGGCGCTATTTCTTTCAAGCGGTTGATTTTAGTCTCATTGTTAGCGTTATGATGAAAACACCACTCGGGGGTCAATTCGATGTACTTGCCCTTGAGTTGCTGAATATCCAGATCGCTTCTCTTTTGTATCCATCGTGATTTGTGGGGATCATCCGACAGGCCCCGGGTAATACCGGCGAAGAAACCGGCGGTACCCTGATCATGCAGATTTGCGAGGGCGAGAATGATTTCCTTGCACAACACAGCCATGTTGGATTCGATCTTCCAATGATCCGCACCGACCTTCCGCCATGCTCGCTTCAAACTACCGCCGCCGAGTCGCACCGTCCCCTCTGCCGTGCGAAACTCCACTGTTTCACTTGAATCCCGCAAATCTTCTTCCGGCTTCGGATCGACGTCCTGTTCGTCAGATCCGGCAGGACTGACGACACGCTCCTCTTCTTGCTCCGGTTTACTGGCACGGCGCAATGCTTTGTCGATTTCCTTCTGCATGTGCATTGCTATGGTTTTCACCCAGATACGGGATACCACGTCTCTCGTTTTCTGACTGTTACGTTCGTTCACACCCTTAATGATCGAAACGATGAAGTGCTCGTCAGGGTCGGTGCGTTGATGGGTAAACCACTCTCCGATTTTGGTTTGAAGATTCTGCTCTGTCGCGATGCTGTCCCAGTTCTGAGGGTCTTTACGGAGAGAAGCGAGCCATCTGACCTCAACGACGTTGGGATCCGTCGCATCGTGAACCAGAAACGGGTTGGGATTTAAATCGCCCGAGTTTACGGACTTGGCATACCAATGCCAGTGAACACCGTTGGTAACCGCGCAGTAACGAAGATCAGGCAGCGCCATTGCATAGCGCCTCAACTGAGCGGGCGCTTCAGACGGGAGCACTGTTGTCGCGGGTTTTGCTTCGATAAGTAGAGCAGGTCTACCGTTTTTCAACAACGCATAATCCACACGTTCTGTACCCGATCCGATATCTGACCGATATTCAAGCTGGACATAGCGTGGATCGCGCACATCGAATCCCAGGTGTTCGAGGTATGGATTAATCAGGGAAACTTTCGTCTGCTCTTCATTGGTGCAGTATTCACGCAACGAACGTACGCGCACGGCGTGGGTTTCCAGTTTCTCTAACAATTCGGGGTTCGCGCCTTCTGACATTCGTCTGATCCTCCTCGGTACGTTTCGCCTCTATGGGCGGAAACGGCCGCGGCCTGACACCTGTTGTCCGGAGTCATTCGGTGTGCCGGTATCATGAAGATTTGGGTTGTAGTTTCAACATGATAGTTCCAGTGTGCTTTCCTGGCAACTCAAAAAGGCATGGTGGCGACGGCTACTCATGGCTCCATGTTCGAGTCCCAACTGACGGCCCGGGTGATCAACATGATTTTCAACCACGAGAAATTGTTCTCGGCCGCGACTAATACGATATGGAGTTCAAAGAGGAGAACCGGGCGTGAGATCATATGCCCTGTTCTCGGTCATGTAGGCTATGGACCTGGTGAACTCGGGAATCAGCCCGGGAGGAGAGAAGTGGCTGAACACGCTGACAGCGCGGCTATGGCAGATCCATCAAATCGGAAACCTCACGGCGGTTACGATCAGTGGCTGATGGACCAGCTTATTGTTATTGGAGAGAGAATCGCATCATTGGAATCCGAACTCAAACACCACGCGACGAAAAACGACATTTCGAACGCCAAGATATGGTTCATAACCACTTCAATCGGTGCGGTGATAGCGGTGACCGCCATGGTTTTTACTATTCTCCGCTATTTGGGCGCCGATTGACGTTATTGCGCTATTTCGATCACCCTTGTTGAGCCTGAGACTGCCTGGTATCACTCACCGTTGGATTAGTAAACATGGAAAATGACAATGGTGGAAGGATCCGAGGCGGTACCGGTGGTCCCGAGGGGATCAAGGTAGATGTCAATCGTCTTATGGACGAAGTTTTCTATAGCGACGGGAGTATACGGGATCGATTAAAGGCGATAGAGGAGAAGATGGAAAACGTAGCGACTAAAGCAGATATAGACGAGTTGAGAAAAGACATTTCAGACAAAATACTGGAACATCTGAAATGGTCGAAAACCAAGATAGGAGTGACATATGGTCTGATCCTGACGGGCATGGGAGTGTTAATAGGATTAATCAGACTGCTATGGCCTCCTGCATAGTTTAAGGCTCTCCTTTCTCCTTGTGATCTGGCAGGCATTGCGCCGTGCCTGAGCGAACACGGCCGCCATGAACTACAATGAGCAGATTGATCTCCACAAATACCCTGCCATCGGTTCCGGTCCACCGCAGGAGATCAGGCGTTCGGAGGTTATATCTATCTACTGATTGCCATTGACGCACACGCGCAGATCCGTTTTCTTTCGTCTCACCGGCAGGGCTGTTTTCTGATGGAAAAGGTGCGGAAATGGACTGTCGGGAGAGTTATGATATATTGTAACCGGCAGGGCGGAAGGGCCGTTACTATGGATGTAAACGAATCCTTGCTTGGCAGTTGTAGTCAGGAAGACAAACTGGGAATCGAAGTAACCGACTTCGGACCGATCGTAGAAGCCAGCATTGATCTGCGCCCGCTGACCGTATTTGTTGGACCGAGCAACACAGGCAAAACCTATCTGGCGACACTGATCTACGCTCTGCACAGGTACTTCTCGGGTAGATCGACCCCCTGGCGTTTTCCCTCGAACTATCAGAGGCTTCTGGATATTAGCCCGCAGCATGTAGTCCGGGAAACCACCGATGCGTTTGACGAATTCGTGCAGCAAGTCTCAATCGAGGCCGATAAACCATTATGCGAAAGGAACATAGTCCTTCCTGCGCCGATTGCAGGCGCAATCCGTTCCGTTTTCGAAACGAAAGGGAAAAAAGTCGGCGAAGAAATAGGGCGTTGCTTCGGCGTCGCCGAAACCGAAGCTCTGATCCGAAAGGGACGTGCGAGGAGTGCGCGTGTCGTAATTCGCAGGAGCATATCCGACGAACCTGCCCCTTTCGAACACGTATTGACGCTCGAAGGGCAAGAAACCAAATTAAAAATGACGGTCCCTGGCGAAGGTCTGTTAACGGCGGTGGATATGGTAATTGGAGGGGTCGGTAAACCGCAAGACCTTCTAAACCACGAGGTGCAAGATGTGGTTTCAAGGGTCCGCCGCGCAGGTAAAGACCGAGATTTCCTCGCTCGGCAGTTGCTGGAAGTCATTATAGATCTGGCGCTGCCTCAACTCGCCGGTCCGCTTTTTTGCACCCCGTACTTTCTGCCCGCCGACCGGACCGGCGTTATGAACGCGCACAGCACGATCGTAAACTCCGTCATCGGTGGCGCTTCGATGGCTGGACTTAGTCCCGCCACGCGCATTCCCATACTTTCGGGCGTCCTGTCGGATTTCCTCCAGCAGTTGATCGATCTCGTCCAGCCAACCCACGTACGGTCCAATGAATTGGATGATCTCGGCAAGCGTATAGAGGATGAAATCCTCAATGGATCCGTACGCGTCGAGAGCTCGGAGATATTAAACTATCCTCGGTTCGCCTACCGGCCGAAAGGATGGAAAAGTGACCTGCCCCTGGTCAACGCCTCTTCCATGGTATCGGAAATCGCGCCATTGATCTTGTTTCTACGTCATTTCGTTCGGCGAGGGGACACGCTTATCATTGAAGAACCCGAATCGCACCTCCATCCCGCCATGCAGGTTGAATTCACACAGCGACTTGTCGCGCTCGTCCATGCCGGCGTCAACGTAATCGTTACGACGCACAGTGAGTGGGTGCTGGAAACGCTCGGTAACCTGGTGCGTCTGGCTGAACTGCCCCGAGAAAGGAGAGAGGGTATAAAGGGGGCCGACCTGTCCCTTGGCCGGGATCATATAGGGGCATGGTCATTCAAGCCGAAACGCTCGCCACGGGGTTCTGTCGTCGAAGAAATCAAGTTTGATGCCAATGCCGGCGGACTGCGGAGTGATTACGATGAGGTAGCCGAACGACTATACAATGACTGGGCTACAATCGGAAATCGGGCTACGGACAACACCAGACAATGAGAGAATTGCTCGAATTGATAAAGAAAGGAGTTCCTGAACGGGCTATCGTAAGCAAATGCGCCAAGCAAGGCTGCCGGGTTGTTTTGAAGAATGTTCCATTCCATCATATCATCCTGGATTTGGATCACTCCTTCTTTGGATTGGTGGATAAGCCTCACAGCGACTTTGTTTTCATCAGTTCCGGCGAGCCCAATTGGGCTGTACCGTTGGAATTGAAAAAAGGCAGTCTTGATGCCACTGAGATGACAAGGCAACTACAGGCCGGCTCAGATTTCGTTCAGTCCCGGATCCCTGCAGCACACCAGTTGCGATTTCGACCGATTGGTGCATATGGAGGTCATCTGCACAAAAGAGAAAGGGACCAACTCAGGAAGGCTCGAGTCTCGTTCCGAAAAAAGAAGTATGAGATCAAATTGATTCGATGCGGAACACCCCTTTGCACTGCTTTATCTTAAGTTCGAATGATAATGAAGTTGACCTGAAATCACCTGATGAACCTTGATGTTGCAACAATCAGGCCGCTGAGCCGAGCGCGGCGGCGATATCGCAGAACCGCTGCCAGGCGCAGTTGGCCGTTCCATTCGATCTTGCGCAGATACCGCGGAAGGTCACGTGCCCGCCGCCAGCTCCCTCGATAGTATCCGTCCGGTATGGGACAGGGACCCGGCGATTTCCTCGGGCGTCCCCGCGGCAACCACATGACCTCCCCGGTCACCGCCGTCCGGACCGAGATCGACGATCCAGTCGGCCGTCTTGATGATGTCGAGGTTGTGCTCGATGACGAGGACGGTATTCCCCTTGTCCACCAGCCTGTTGAGGACCTTCAGCAACTTGCGGATGTCGTCGAAGTGGAGCCCGGTGGTCGGCTCGTCCAGCAGGTAGATGGTCTTGCCGGTACCCGGCCGGGAGAGTTCCTTCGCCAGCTTGACGCGCTGCGCCTCGCCCCCCGACAGCGTGATGGCCGACTGGCCGAGCTTGATGTAGTCGAGTCCCACGTCGTACAGCGTCTGGAGCATGCGCCGGATGCGGGGCACGTTCTCGAAGTGCTCCAGGGCCTCGGCCACGGTCATGTCCAGGGTATCGGCGATGGTCTTGCCCTTGTAGGTCACCTCCAGCGTTTCCTTCATGTAGCGCTTCCCGTCGCAGACCTCGCAGGTCATCCACACGTCCGCCAGGAAATGCATTTCGATCTTGCGCACGCCGAGTCCCTGGCAGGCCTCGCAGCGGCCCGCCGGCACGTTGAAGCTGAACCGGCGGGGTTCGTAGCCCCGCATCCGGGCTTCCACGGTCTGGGCGAAGAGCGAGCGGATCGGCGCGAAGAGCCCGACGTAGGTGGAAGGGTCCGACCGGGGAGAATGGCCGATGGGCGTCTGGTCGATGTTGATGACCTTGTCCACGAACCGCAGTCCCCTGATCTCGTCGTGGGGCCCGGGGTTTACCTGGGCGCGGTGCAGGGTGGTGGCCAGCACGGGATACAGGATATCGTTGACCAGGGAACTCTTCCCCGATCCGGACACCCCCGTAACGCAGATGAAGAGGCCGAGGGGCAGCGTCACGTCGATGTTCTTCAGGTTGTTCTGGCGGGCACCCACGACATGCAGCTTGTTCCGCCCGGGCTTGCGGCGGTCCCGCGGCACTTCGATGCGAACCCGGTTGCCGAGGTAGCGTCCGGTCAGCGAAGCCGGGTGCTCCTTGAGTGCGGCCGGCGACCCTTCGCCTACGATCCGGCCTCCGTACGTGCCGGCCCCCGGACCGAAGTCCACCAGGTTGTCGGCATGCTCCAGCGTGTCGCGGTCGTGTTCGACCATGATGAGGGTGTTGCCGAGGTCGCGCAGGTTTTCAAGGGCTTCGATCAGCCTGAGGTTGTCCCTCGGATGAAGCCCGATCGTGGGTTCGTCCAGTACGTAGAGCACGCCCGTCAATCCCGATCCGATCTGGCTGGCCAGACGTATCCGCTGCGCCTCGCCTCCCGAAAGCGTGGGCGCGCGGCGGTCGAGGGTCAGGTATTCCAGGCCAACGTCCAGCAGGAAGCGCATGCGGTTGCGAATCTCGGTCATCACCTCGCCTACGACCTCCCGCTGGGATGCGGACAATTCAATCGCGTCGATAAACCCCGTGGCGCGGTCGATAGACATGGCACACAGCCCGGCAATGGATACGCCGTCGATCAGTACGGACAGGCTTTCGGGCCGGAGCCGTCCGCCGTCGCATGCCGAACAGGGCGTCGGCTGCAGCAGGCGGGCCAGCTCGGGGAACCGGTTCGCGTACCGGGCGACCAGTTCCACCGTAGGGAATATGCCCCGGAACTGGAAGGATAGGCCGGGTTCCCGGTGGTCGTCGATCCACTGTTCGCTTCCGTAGAGAAACACCTGGAGCTGCTCCGGCGACAGCGCTTCAACCGGTGTCTCCAGGGTAAATCCTTTCGCGGCAGCGACCTGCTCAAGCAGATCGAACATGGACCGATCGTCCATGGCGCTTTCACCCGCCGCGTCTTCACCCCAGACCGAAGCCGCGGCTTCGCGAATGGATTTCGAGCGATCGGGAATCAACAGGTCGAGGTCGATGCCGGGCTGGGTTCCGAGTCCCTCGCATTCGGGGCACATGCCCGACCGGTGGTTGAAGGAGAAGCTCTGGGGGGACAGTTCTTCGTAGCTGACGCCGCAGGAAGGGCATGAATAGTACCGGCTGAAACGAATATCGCGGGTGCCGTCGGAATCCGGTTCCTGCACCTCGGCGATCAGCAATCCCCCGGATAGCTCCAGGGCCGTCTCCACCGAATCCGCCAGGCGCTGCCGCACGTCCCCCTGCATGACGATCCGGTCCACCACGACGCATAGTTCGTGGTGCCGGCGCCGGTCGATCTGGATATCCTCTTCGAGCCTCCGCAGGACGCCGTCGATGCGCACCCGGATGAACCCGTTTCGGCGTGCCCGGTCCAGGAGGGCCTCGTACCCCTCGGCGCCATCGGGCTCCAGCGGTGCGTGCAGCGTGGCGCGGGTGTGATCCGGCAGGTCCATGATCCGGTCCACGATCTGGCTGGGCGTCTGCGCGCCGATGGGTACCCGGCAGGCCGGGCAGTGGGGAACGCCGGCCAGGGCGTAGAGCGCGCGCAGATACTCGTAGACTTCCGTTATGGTGCCCACGGTGGAGCGGGGGTTCCGGCCCGGCGACTTCTGCTCGATGGAAATGGCCGGGGACAGGCCGACGATGTGGTCCACCTTCGGTTTCTGCATCTGCTGGAGGAACTGGCGCGCGTAGGCGGAAAGCGACTCCACGTAGCGCCGCTGGCCTTCCGCGTAGATCGTGTCGAGGGCCAGGGAGGTCTTGCCGGAGCCGGATACGCCCGTAAACACGGTCATCCGGTCCCGCGGTATGGCCACGGAGAGATCGTTCAGGTTGTGTTCCCGCGCGCCGCGCACGGTGATCTCCCGGATGTGCCCGTCTTCCGAAGCCACCTTTTCCACCGGCCCCGGGGACTCCTGGGGCGTCCGGGGCCGCAGCGCCTTCCCCAGGATCTGCCCCGTGGAAGACACTTCGACACCCGCTACCGTCTCCGGCGCGCCTTCCACGATGATGCGCCCGCCCGCTTCACCGCCCTCCGGCCCCAGGTCGATGATCCAGTCGGCCGTCTTGATCACGTCGATGTTGTGCTCGATGACGACGACCGTATTGCCCTTGTCCACGAAGGCGTTCAGCACGGCGAGCAGATGGGTTATGTCTTCGAAATGCAGGCCCGTCGTGGGCTCGTCCAGCACGTACAGGGTCCGCCCTGTGCTTCGCTTGCACAGTTCGCGCCCCAGCTTGATGCGCTGCGCCTCGCCGCCCGACAGCGTTGGGGCGGGCTGGCCCAGCTTGATGTACCCCAGGCCCACGTCGTAGAGGGTCCTCAGCACCCGGGCGATGGATGGGACGTGTTCGAACAGCTCCAGCGCTTCCTGCACGTCCAGATCGAGGACGTCCGCGATGGAATATCCCTTGTACTTCACCTCCAGGGTTTCCCGGTCGAACCGCTTCCCCTCGCAGACCCCGCAGGAGACCCACATGTCCGCCAGGAAATCCATTTCCACCCGCGTGGCCCCGTTGCCCTCGCAGGCTTCGCACCGTCCGCCCCGGACGTTGAAGCTGAACCGGCCCGGCTTGTAGCCGCGCACCCTGGCCTCGGGCGTCTCGGCGAAAAGGGACCGGATCGCGTCGAAGACCTTCGTGTAGGTCGCAGGATTGGATCTCGGCGTACGGCCGATGGGCGCCTGGTCGATGTTGATGACCTTGTCCAGATGTCCCGCCCCCTTGAGGCTGTCATACTCGCCCGGGTCCGTGCCGGCCTTGTTCAGCGACCGGGCCAGGGCCGCGTACAGGATGTCGTTGATCAGGGAACTCTTGCCGGAACCGGACACGCCGGTGACGCAGGTGAAGAGACCGACGGGGATGCGGACGTCCAGGTCCTTGAGGTTGTTCTGCCGGGCGCCATGGATCGACAGCCACTTGTCGTTCACCCCGCGGCGGGAGGCCGGAACGGGGATCGTCTTCTTTCCGTTCAGGTACTGTCCGGTCAGCGAACCGTTCGTCGCGGCTATGACACCGGGACTGCCCTGGGCCACGATCTCTCCGCCGTTTATGCCGGCGCCGGGACCGAAATCCACCATGTGGTCGGACGCCCACATGGTTTCTTCGTCATGCTCCACGATGATGACAGTATTCCCTTGGTCCCGCAGTTGGCCCAGGGTATCCAGCAGCCTCCTGTTGTCTCGGGGATGCAGGCCGATGCTCGGCTCGTCGAGCACGTACATGACCCCGACGAGTCCGCGTCCGATCTGGCTCGCGAGACGTATGCGCTGCGCCTCGCCGCCGGAGAGCGTCGGCGCCGTGCGTTCCAGCGTCAGATAGTCGAGCCCCACGTTGAGCAGGAAGTCCAGCCGGGCGACGATCTCCTTGAGCGCTTCATCGCCGATCTGGCGTTCGGCGTCCGACAGGGACAGCTTCCGGAAGAACGCGCGGATATCCGTGATCGACATGCGGCACAGCGCGGCGATGGAGAGGCCGCCGAGGGTGACGGAAAGCGCTTCCGGCCTGAGGCGCTCGCCCTGACAGTGGTCGCACTCCCCGATGGCCATGTATCTTTCGAGCTCGGTCTTGTGCCGCGGGGACTTAAGCTGGTGATAACGCTTTTCCAGGTCGGGCACGACCCCGTTGAACCGGTCCTTGTGCGACCATTCTCCGCCCTTCCCGTTGCGGAAAGTGAAGGTGATGCGCTTGTACCCCAGGCCGTACAGCAGGACGCGCCGAGCTTCTCCCGTCAGTTTCTCCCAGGGGGTGTCCAGGCTGAACCCCACGTATTCGGCTATACCCTCGAAGAAGTGCCTTTTCCACAGATTGGTGATTCGCCCGAGGGGTTCGATCGCCCCTTCGTTGATGGATTTCTCCGGATCGGGTATGATGAGCCGCGGCTCGATCCGCATCATGGTGCCCAGTCCGTGGCAGTTCGGGCACATGCCCTGGGGACTGTTGAAGGAGAACAACTGCGGCGCGGGCTCCTCGTAGCTCAGATCGCACTTGTTGCAGGCGTACCGCGTGCTGAAGAGCTGGTCGGAAGTCCGGCCGTCCTCCTCCAGTTGGATCATCAGG
Organism: Candidatus Latescibacterota bacterium; assembly: GCA_012270975.1. Taxonomy (GTDB): domain Bacteria; phylum JAAXHH01; class JAAXHH01; order JAAXHH01; family JAAXHH01; genus JAAXHH01. The sequence continues at coordinate 10,812 of JAAXHH010000103.1, forward strand.
GTGCCCTGGCCCAGGTGCAGCGCACCTTCCACGGCTTCGAACAGCCGGGTGCGGATGTCGTCCCGCAGGACGAGCCGGTCCGTCACCACTTCGATCGTGTGCCGCATGTTGCGGTCGAGATCGGGATCTTCGGAGAGGTTGACGACCTCCCCGTTCACCCGTGCACGCAGATAGCCCTGCCGGCGCAGGTCCTCGAACAGGTCCCGGTACTCCCCGCGCCGGCCCTGGACGACCGGCGCCAGGACGTGCAGCCGGGTTCGCGAGGGCAGCGCCAGGATGCGCGCGACGATCTGTTCGAGAGTCTGCGCCCCGATCTCGTCTCCGCATTTCGTGCAGTGGGGCGTTCCCACCCGGGCGTAGAGCACGCGCAGGAAGTCGTAGATCTCGGTGATCGTCCCGACTGTGGACCTCGGGTTCAGTCCGGAGGCTTTCTGTTCGATGGAAATGGCGGGCGCCAGCCCGGTGATCCGGTCCACGTCGGGTTTCTGCATCTGGCCGAGGAACTGCCTCGCGTAGGCGGAAAGGGATTCGACGTAGCGCCGCTGGCCCTCGGCGTAGAGGGTATCGAAGGCCAGCGAGGACTTGCCGGAACCGGACACCCCGGTGAAGCAGATCAACGCGTCTTTGGGCAGGTCGAGGCTGACGTTCTTCAGGTTGTGAACGCGGGCCCCTTTGATCTGGATGGTCGTTCTGGTCATGGGAAGACGACTGGATTTTGCAGGTCGGCGGATCGGTCTGTCGTGCGTCGTTACAGCAACCGGAAGTTGCTATACGCGTGTTTAGAAATCAAGGTATTTTAACGGCAGCCGGTGAATATCGGAAAAGGCGCTTGAAATACGTGGCGGCGGGGGTTAACCTGAGGCGGTCGGTCCTGGTTTTCTGCCCCGCGTCCCTCAATTCGGCAACGGCCGGCGGCGGCACGGAAACCACTGGATACGGTAGGTGAAGGCTCCGTGGCGGTTCGGTTGACCCTGCTTTGGCGGCGGCGCCTGGGCGGCTGGAGAAACAACCATGACAAATCCCTGGTACGTCGACTACTTCGGCGAAGACTACTACCAATTCGACCACCACGAGGATACGGAACTGGAGGTGGACGGCCTCGCGCGCCTGATCGGGCGTCCGGACGGGTGCGGGATACTGGACCTCGGCTGCGGCTATGGACGCGTCAGCACGCCGCTGAGAAAGCGTGGTTACCGGGTCGTTGGATACGATCTGTCCCTGCCGCTTCTGAAGCGCGCCCGAGAAGGAGAACCCGGGGGGACCTGGGTCAGGGGCGATATGTGTGACCTGCCGTTTGCCGCGGAATTCGACTGGGTTATCAGCCTGTTCAGTACGATGGGCTATTACGAGGGGGAAGACGAGAATTTCCGGGTGCTGCGATCGATCTCGGAGGCACTGCGCCCCGGAGGCCGCTTCCTGTGTCAACTGGTCAACCGGGACTACCTGGTCCGGCGGTTCGCCGCCCGGGAAGTCCATCGCCGGGATGACCGTATCATACTCGAAGAGCGCGAGTTCGATCCGGTCGCAAACCGGGTTCACACCAGGACGACCGTATTCGACGGCGCCGAAAGGCGGGAATACCAGTCTTCCATCAGGGTCTACACGGTGACCGAACTGGACCTGCTCCTGGCTGCCGCGGGCATGACGATCCGGGAGGTACACGGCGGTCTCGATTTCAGGCCGTATGACTGGGATACGAACCAATTGGTGGTGGTCGCCGAAAGGACCGAACAGTAGGGAATCCGGGTCTGGTCCGGCCCCCAATGTGCTTGACAAGAAACCGGTCTGGCCGTAGGATTCAATGTCGTTTCGACGCATCCGGGCACAGTTGAAAAGCGTTTATGTCAGCTTAGAAAGCAAAGGAAGCATACATGGCATCAGACCTGTTGCGCGTGGCCGTTATCGGCCTGGGTTTCGGTCAATACCACGTCCGCGGCTACCAGGCCTGTCCCGACGTGGTCGTCGAGACTATTTGCAGCAGGACCGCGGCAACCGCGCAGCGCGTGGCCACGGATTACGGGATCGCCGAAACGCACACGGACTACCGTGCGGTCCTGGACCGCAAGGACATAGACGCCGTCAGCATCTGCACGCCCGTCAACCTGCACAAGCAGATGGCCGTCGAGGCACTGGAAGCCGGAAAACACGTGCTGTGCGAGAAGCCGCTGGGCTTGAACACCGAAGAAGCCGGGGACATGCTCGAGAGCGCCCGCCGGAGCGGCATGGTGCACATGACCAATTTCGGCTGGCGGTTCAACGGATCGGCCTTTCGCATGAAATCTCTGCTCGACGAGGGATATATCGGCAGGATCTACCATTTGAACGCACGATACATGATGGGTTACCGGGCGAGCCCCAGGAAAGAACACAGCTGGCGGGAGCGGCGCGTGGAGGCGGGACTCGGCGCAATGGGCGACCTCGGCGTGCACCTGATCGACATGACGCGGTGGTGGGTCGGAGAATTCGAGCGGGTCTGCTCGCTGATGCACACGCTCATCCCGGAACGTCCCGCGCCCGATTCTTCCGCCATGCGGGAATCCGAGCTAGAAGACGCCTGCGCCTTTATCTCCCAGATGCAGGATGGGATCCAGGCCGTTTTCCACGTGAGCCGTTGCGCACTGTACACGGACTACATACACATAGACATCCATGGCAGTGACGGCGCACTGCAGTTCCAGTTCGTCCGCGATACCATGCAGGCAAGCCTGAAAGGCGGACAGGGACTGCGAAGCAGTCTGCAGCCTCTGCCCGTTCCCGCCCGCCAGGATGCGCTGTCCCCGCAGAGACACTTTGTCGACGCGATCCGGTCCGGCGGGGAAGCCGATCCGAGTTTTAACGAAGGATTCTGCGTGCAACAGGTTGCCGACGCCATATCAGCTTCTGAGGAGAAACAGACATGGGTTGCCCTCTAACGACATCCCGGCGGGCCGTGCCTCGGCATTTGGCGCTGCTGATGGTTCCCCTTTTCCTGTCCTGGGTCCCGGGTTGCGCCGGCCCCGATTCCGATCCAGGCTCCTCGGACGCCAGTCGAGACCAGGCGCAGGTCATCGCGGAAGAGGTGATGGAAGCCATGGGCGGCCAAGAAAGCTGGGACGCCACCAGGTATATACGGTTTTCGTTCTTCGGATTCCGCACGCACTACTGGGACAAAAGCACGGGTCGATACCGCGTATCGTGGACCGACCGGGAAAGCGGGGAGTCCCATGTCATTCTGATGAACCTGAACACGGGGGAGGGAAGGGCGTTCACGGACGGGACGGAAGTCACGGACGCCGAGGCGCGGAACCGGTTTTTGGAACGTGCCCGGGGCGCGTGGATAAACGACACGTATTGGCTGCTGATGCCTTACAAGCTGCAGGACCCGGGCGTTGATCTGGCCTATGCCGGCGAGGAAGTCGTCGACGGCATCGCCTACGACAAGCTGCATCTCAGTTTCAACAACGTGGGAAACACGCCGGGTGATGAATACTGGGCCTATATCAACCGGGAAACCCGCCTGATGGACAAATGGGTCTATCTCCTGCAACTGCGGGAAGGCCAGGATGAGAGAAGCCGGGGCGAATGGAAATGGAACGACTGGCGTCAGTACGGCGATATCCTGCTTTCCGCGGAACGGGAAAGGATGGACGGCCAGAAGCGGTCCCACGAAGACGTGGCGGTGTTCGGACACGTGGACGACCTGGTGTTTACGTCCCCGGCGCCGGTCTCGCCCGCGATGATGCGGGAACGCACTGATGCAGGCGGTCCGGGCGATTCGGTCGGTTTGGACGCATCCGAAGTCCCGAATACCTCTGGCGAGCCCCTCGATACGCGTCCCGCCGATACCCAACCCGCCGACCGGTCGGATTGATGGAGCCGTCATGTCCGCTGCCCCGCCCGCGCCCGAACACCTGGCCCTGGACCACCCGGAAAAGGGCGAACTGACTGTATTCTGGAACGACGGCAGCGCGAGAAAGTACGCGCTTGCCGAGCTCCGAAAAGCCTGTCCCTGCGCCACCTGCCGCGACCTGCGCGATCAGGTTTCCTCCGCCGGCGGGTTGACCCTGCTCGCCAACGAGTCCCTGGATCCGAGCGTGGAGGTGGTCGACATGAGTACCGTCGGCCGGTACGCCCTCCAGTTCACCTGGAAAGACGGCCACAATACCGGGATTTACACTTACGAGTATCTGTACGATGCGGGCCGGGATCTCGATGCGGCGAGTTAGCGCGATGCAAAGAGACGCGACTGTTTCTTCAATGAACGCGACCGGGCGTTTCCGCGTGGAAGGATGGATGGCATGAAGGTCAAGGTAGGGTTCCTGGGAGTGACCCATCCCCATTCCGGTCCCCACTTGCGCACGCTCGAGTTGCTGGACGAGGTCACTGCCGTGGTCCCCTGGGACGAGGACGAGAGCGCGGTGGAACGGCTGCGGAGCGAGTCACGTCCCAAGCTGGAGACGTCAGGGGCCTCATTCGAACAGATCATGGAACGGGAGGATATTCCCATCGTCGTATCGCTGGCGACAAACGACCGGAATCCCGACTGGGTAATCCGGGCGGCGAAGGCGGGCAAACACGTCCTGACCGAGAAACCCGTCGCGGCGGACAGCCGGGACATGGAGCGCCTGCTTGACGCGGTTCGCGACGCGGGCGTGCACCTCGGCGTCTACTACACCTGGCGGTCCAACCCCATCGTCAACGACCTGCGGGCGATGATCGAAGCGGGGGCGATCGGAAGACTGCTGTCCGTGGAAGGCCGGATGGTCACGTCCCAGGTCCGTTTTCGCGATCCCACGCACTGGCTGTTTCAGAAGCGGATTTCCGGCGGCGGCATCCTGAGCTGGCTGGCCTGTCACTGGATCGACGCGATCCGGTATATCACGGGGGACGAGGTGACGGACGTCTCCGCCATGGTCGACACGCTGAACGGACAGCCCATCGACGTGGAAGACACGGCCGGGATGATCATGCGCCTGGGAAGCGGCTCGATCGCCACACTCCACGCAGGGTACCTCCTGCCCATCAGTCCGGCCGGGTACCTTTCGGGCAGCTACGACACCTATCTGAGTTTTCGCGGGCTGGAGGGCAACATCACTTGGTATCCGACGGAGGAGGATCGGCCTGTAGTCGTCGAGAGTACCTCGAAGACCTGGCGTACTACGCCGCGGCGCGAGTTGAAGTACGTCGTTGCGGAAACCGACGCCTACGGCGGCCAGTACGGCCAGGATTTCGTCGGACAGTTCATCCATTCGGCCATGCGGGGGGATCCTCCGGTCGGCTTGGCCGGCCAGGACGGCCAAGCCGGTCCGGCCGGTCCTGCCAGTGACGGAGAAAACGCCCTGCGCGTACTGCGGATCATAGAAGCCGCCTACCAGTCCAGTGAAACGGGGCGCATGGTTTCGCTGGACGGGGACCGGACCGGGGAGGGCTAGGCGCCCATGGCTTCAATGAGCGGCAATGTAGTGGTGGTCACCGGCGCGTCGACCGGTATCGGCCAGGCCACGGCCGAAGCGTTTGCCCGCGAAGGCGCCACGGTGGTCCTGGCGGCCCGTTCCGAGGGAAGACTGATGCGGATCGCCGGGGACATCGAGCAAGCCGGCGGACGCGCGGTCCCCATGGCCGTTGACGTGACGGACCGGTCCGCCGTGTTCGAAAAGATGAATGAGGTGGCGGAAGCCCAGGGACGAATCGACGTGCTGGTGAACAACGCCGGAATCGGCCTGCTTAGTCCGGTGGACGATATGGATCCGGAGGAGTTGAAGCGGGTCTTCGAGGTGAACTTTTTCGGCCTGATCTGGTGTACACAGGCGGTGTTGCCCTGCATGATCAGGCAGAAGCGAGGCAGGATCATCAACGTCTCGTCAGTCGCCGGAAAAAGAGCGCTGCCCCACATCTCCGCCTACTGTGCCAGCAAGTTCGCCGTGCAGGCCTTCTCGGACAGCCTCCGCATGGAGGCGGCTGAACACGGTATCACCGTATCCGTCGTCTGTCCGCCCCGGGTGGACACGACGTTCCACGACACCCCGCTGATGAGACAGAAAGGGCAACGGATGAGCGCGCCTTCGATCTCCGCCGAATTCGTGGCGGCCGAGATCGTCCGGACGGCCCGCAAGGGCACCCGGGAAGTCGTGGTCTCCTTCTACGGCAAGTTCTTCGTCTTCTGCCACTGGCTGTCGCCGCGCCTGCTGGACTGGATCATGAAACGCCTCTGGACGCGGCTGGCCGACAGGAAGGCGGACAGGCCGGATCCGGAGCGCCCGTCCTGACCTTTAATCTTACCCCTTCGCCGATTTCGAAATCTCTTCGACCGCGCCGAGAAGTTTATCCACTTCGGCCGCCGTGACCATGATGTGCATCGATGCGCGGTTGGCGTCCCATCCGACCTGCAGGTGGGTCACGCTGCGGATGTAGATGTTGTAATCCTCCCACAGCTTTGTATTCAGATCCCGTGTCGGCACGCCCTTGATCCTGAAGGGAACCAGCCCGGCGTGAAGCCGTGGATCCTCGGAAGCGAACACCTCAACGCCGTCGATATTGCGAAGTCCGTTGGCCAGCTTGCCGGCCAGGTAGCGGATGCGGGCCTCGATACCTTCAGGGGTCAGGTGGTTGTGGAAATCGAGCGCCGCGTTCACGGCCGTCCACTTCGCATAGCAGCTGGAACCCCGGCGCGTGTACTGACCGGCCGAACTCATCCGCTCGAGCCACCGCTCGTTCGTGGAGAGATCCTCGCCGTACATGTTCTTCCCCGCGAAGGGCGTGGTCGAGGTGACAGGCTGGATCCGGTCGAACATGTCCTCTTTCACATAGAAGAAACCGGACTGCATGGAGGCCAGCATCCACTTGTGCGACGGGCCGGCGTACATGTCGCATCCCAGGTCGTGCATGTCGAGCTTGACCATGCCCGGCGGCTGGGCGCCGTCGACCAGCGTGATGACGCCCTTTGACCGCGCCATCTCGCAGATCTCCTTAACCGGCATGAACAGTCCGTCCGTGTAGTTCGTGTGACAGAAGCTGAGCAGCTTGGTCCGTGGCGTGATAGCGGCCTCGAAGGCCTTCAGGAGGTCGTCCGGCGACTTGGGCGGGTGTAGCTTCGGGTCGGAAAGGTCGATGACGCCTACCTTCAGCTTATCCCGGTGCGCCCGGTTCAACACGGGGTTCGTGCCGGCACCGTGGCAGTGGTTGGTATAGAGGATCTCGTCCCCGGGTTCGAGGACGGGACCGAACGTGCCCGTGATCATCCCGTCGGTCGTGTTGTTCGCCAGGGCGAGTTCGTTGGGTTTGCAGCCGACGTACGCGGCGAATTTGGCCATGAACGCGTCGGCATACTCCATGGTATAGTGATTCCGTCTGAAATCCACGTAATCGTTGTTGATGCGATTCAGTGCGTCGATCTGCGCCATGTGGACGCTGCGCGGCGAAGGACCCCGCGTCCCGGTGTTCATGTAGGCAAGGTTCGGGCGGATCAGGAACTGTTTGGTGACCAGTTTCCAGAACTGCTCGTCATCGGGCGCGGCCGCCGCGCCCATATCGTTCATGTCCACCGCCGCGTGGGCGGATTTCGTTCCCAGCGAAAGCAGAGCGGCGCCTGCCAGCGTGCCGCCGAGAAAGCGGCCCAGGAAACCCCTGCGGTTGAGCGCCGCCAGCTTCTTGGGATCTTCAAACCTGGGGTCGAAGTTGAGGTCGGGCGAGGAATACATGGGAGTACCTCCGGTTCGGCAGCCTGACGCCGGGAATGTGTGCGGCGGTGACAGGCCTTTGTCTGCATCCGGTACAGTAGCTGAGATGCGGGGGGAATGGTTACTCTAATATATGTACCACAAGGCAGTTACAGGCAACCTGTTTTTGCTTGCGAGGCGAAGAAATCACTTGACAAATCACCCCTGTTCCGTATATTTGCCCGGAAGGTGCAAATCTATTAAACCCCCTCCCCGACAACCTGTTCGTAACCGCCGAGAACCGTCCGTGTTTTCGACGTAGTTACCTATTTTCAGGCACTTGCGACGCGGTTGCCAGGGAAACCATTTCTTCCTAGAAGGTAGGAGTGTCGGTATGGAACGTGGCACGGTAAAGTGGTTTAATGAACGCAAGGGATTCGGATTCATCGCCCGCGAAGACGGGGACGACGTGTTCGTCCACTATTCGGCGATTGTCGCGCAGGGATTCAAGACGCTGAATGAAGGCGATGAAGTCACCTTTGACATTACAGAAGGTCCCAAGGGCCTTCAGGCCGCGAATGTAACCAAGGTGTCCGGTTAGAGACACTTTCAGATTGTACGAAACGATTAAACATAGCCCGTGGACTGAACTACACAGTTTCGCGGGCTATTGTTTATTGGTCGATGCTGTTTCGATGGGTGATTCATGCGGCGGCCAGGATCGCCACCGCCCCGAACCCTGGGCGCAAAGGAGACAGGCACATGCCCGGCAGAGACGCTCCCGTTCCGGTAACCGGTTTTACCGCCCCATGCCTCGAGATTGACTTTCCCCGCCTGAGTATCGGATTCGCCGAATACGACGAAGGTCCGACCGGATGCACGGTCTTCCTTTTCGACGAAGGTGCCGTCACGGCCGTCGACGTGCGGGGCGGCATGCCCGGCGTGGTCGAATCCGAATACCAGTTCCACCATGCCATTTGTTTCGCGGGGGGTTCGTTGCACGGACTGGAAGCCGTTTCCGGCGTGCGTGCCGCCCTGACCGCTAAATCGGCGCCGAGCAATCCTCCGCCCCTGCCGCTGGTCGCCGGCGCGATCATTTTCGACTGGTTCAACCGAAAGAATTACGTCTACCCGGACAAGACGCTTGGCGAAGCAGCCGCGAGAACGGCTTCCGCCGGGCGATTCTTTTATGGTAGACGGGGCGCGGGACGCTGGGCGGGCGTTGGCCAGGGAGGTGCTTTTCGCGAGATCGGAGCGACGAAGATCGCCGTATTCACCGTGGTGAACGCGCTGGGCGATATCGTCGACCGCGAAGGCAGGATCCGGACGCGGGACCATCGCCATCCCTACGACAAGCTGGAAGCGCGTCTTGCCAGGGGATCGAAATCCAGGTCCGACCGGGTGGGCAGGCATACCACGCTGACGCTGGTCGTGACCAACCAGAAATGGAACCAGGGTGAACTGAACCAGATCGGCAGGCAGGTCCACGCGTCCATGGCCCGGGCGATCCAGCCCTTTCACACGACGCGGGACGGGGACGTGCTGTTTACGGCGACGACGGGCGAGGTGGAGAACAGGCGCCTGAAGAGCACGACCGATTTCGGATTGATCGCATCGGAACTGGCCTGGGATGCCGTACTGAACAGCCTGGGGGAGTGACCCACGGTCATCGTGCGAGGTTTTCGTAGACCGCGCGGGCTTCCCGGAACTGTCCCAGTACGTGATCGACTTCCGCCTGGGAGCGCCAGCCCGGATGTTCCCTAGCCATTTCAGTGAGCCGGTCGATCCACCGGACGAAGTACCGGGCGGAATCCCGGTTGCGGATCGGATCATCGCCCACGTAAACCCGAATGGACTGCGTGGTGGCCAGCGGATAGCGGTCGTCGATGGGATGGGTCCACGGGGCGCCCTCGGCCTGCAAGGTGTACCATCCGCTATCGCGAACGGTCATCTCTTCCTCGAAAACCGCTTCCGTACCTTCCCCGGACAGCGGGATCTCCTTCAGTATACCACCGTTGTGGTAAACCATGACCCTGTCGAGGGGTACGATGCTTCGGACCTCTCCGCGAAGCGTGATCGAACCGCCTTCTGCCGGAAGCCGGACGACCTCACCGGGCCCCGCATCGCCGATGGTGAAATCGAGCAGGGGGCCATTGGTGGCGAACGTCCGTCCGGCTCGCAGCGCCGACAGCCAGGCGTCCCAGGACAGGGGCTCGTCGCCCAGGTAGACGTAGGACCTGACCTGTCCGACGATGGCTGTGCGGTACATGCTGCTGATGGAGTCCTCCCCGCCTGTAAGAACGATGTTGATGTCGTTATTGAGCAGGTGATGCCACACGTTGAGGACGGCATGCCCCGCCCCGGAAATCTCGAGGGCTTCGACGGTACCGAGCGCCGCGTCGACGGGAAAGGCCTTGGCGCTGCCCAGCGTCGGGTTTTCGCCGCCCAGGGGATCGGCCTCGCCGAAATAGGGATGGACGTATGCCCGGAATGCGCCTTGCTCACCGGCAAGCCTCAGTATATCCGTGTTTGACGGGTACAGGCTGTATATCGCGGTGCCCTCGTATCCGGACGCGAAGGGCGACAGGAGGAAGTCGGATAACCCGATGAAGTAAACATGCCCGTGGAAAGCGGGACGGTACTCCTCGCCCACGTGCAGGACGTGGTCCGGCGTGGAAAGGGGGTCGGGCTTGCCCGTGAAGAACTGGTAGTCGAGCATGCGGTTGTCCTTGTTGGCCACGAGCTCGTTGACCACGGACTGGTCCTCCGCCTCCGACATGTGCATCAGGTTCTCCAACGTGTTGTGCAGGTCCCCCGCATAGTTCATGTGAATGTGGGTGCTGCCGCTGTACCATCCCTTTTTCCGCATGTCCGTCATGCGTCGCAGCGTCAGGGCCACGGCGGTGGTCTTCCCGTCCTCGATCTCGACGGTCGTGCTGGCGGGATGGTATTCGAAGCCCTTCATGGCTTCCACGGTCAGCGGTCCGGCCGGGACGTCCAGTATGAATGATCCGGGCGCGTGAAAGAAGTGTTCCCGGAGCCGGCCGACGCGGTGGTACGCGCCTTCCGCGGCGTAGGACTTGCCATCGGATGCCCGGGAGTAGACACGGACCGCGGCCGGTTGTCCCGTGCCGCCGTCCAGGACGGTGACCGCCGCACGGCCGTGGGGACCGCGCCAGTTTTTCTCGCGAATGCGGACGTCGGTCAGCAAGCCGCCCACGGTCTCCATGATCCGCAGAACCGGCAGGCCGTACTCATTCGTGATGTAGGCGATTTTGGATCCGTCCGGCGACCAGCGGGGATAGAAGTCGTCCCAGTCGCCGAAGGTGATCTTGTAGGGATGGCCCCCTTCCGCGGGCAGCAGGTAGAGCTTCGTGTACTGGCCGCCGCGGTGGGAAGCGTACACGAAGCGCGTTCCGTCCGGCGACCAGTGCGGCCGGGTCCGGTACAGCGTCTGTTCTTCGAGTACGATCCGGGCTTTGTCGATACCGAACGGCTCGACGGGCATCCGCCACACCGCCCCCGATCCGAGGGGAATGCCGCGGTTGCCGATGAACATCAATTCGCTGCCGTCCGGCGACCAGCTCGGCTCGATGTGGAGGTCGTAGGCGCCGAAGTACAGGCGGCTTTTGCCGTAATCGTTGTCGCGGGTCAGCTGTATAGGGTCTCCGGCCGTGCCGCCGCCTTCCATGTCCTGTACGAAGATGTTGAAATAGCCATTAGGTTCCGTAGACACATAGGCCAGCCTGGAACCGTCGGGCGACCACGCGGGATAGAGGTAAAGGTGATCGCCGGTCTTCAGCGGCCGGGATACCCCGATTTCGACGTTCAGGATCATGAGATCGATCGTCCGGTGACCTTCCTACCCTACCTGTCGATTTCTGAAAAACTGTGCTGGGGGAAATACGGGAGAGAAAAATCCTACGCGAGGGCCTGCTGACGCGCCGTAATCGGGCGGGTCGTGGGTTTCTGGTGATAAGATGTAAACCTGGGTTTGCTTGGATCGGGTTTCGGGGGTGCTGGGGGGAATACGGAGCGGGGGACGATTTCAGCGCCGGCGGGGGATGCTCGATCGATGGGGGTATGATCCAGCGCGGGCCACGGGGGTTGCGAAAGGGTGAAGTTACCCCGTTTTTGTGGAC
>JAAXHH010000014.1 GCA_012270975.1 Candidatus Latescibacterota bacterium
TCCACAAAAACGGGGTAACTTCAATTCATGTTGCCCTTCTAATTAGACTCCTCACTACAATAGCCTAGTGATTCTCGTGCTAACAGTTGGGTGGAACAAGTGACGAAACAGGAACACTATTCATGCCAATTCGGCCAGAATCGCATCTTCTTCTGAGTAGTCGACTTGTCTTAAATCAGGAGAGTCCGGGGGATGATCTATTTCCCATGCGACTGTCTTTCGAAGGGCTTCGGTGCGTGAAACCAATTCGGTGTATCCAAGATCGTGTCGTATCTTGCTCGAATCCACGATGAAATCCTGATTCCAGTTCATTTCGTTCAGCGTATGACCAGGAAGTCGTTCCTCGGGGACATACACTATTTCTCCATTCCATGACATACTTTTTCCGATGACATTGACCCATTCCGTCTCCGACAACGCTTCTTCTTCCCCAACATTGTAGACCTGTCCCGCGGCGCGTTCGTTTGAAACAGCAAGCGTAATGGCATAAGCGGCGTTCTCGATATATGAGCGCGTCCATCGCCAATGTGCCTGCTTACTCTGTACTATTACTGCTGGTCGCCGATCCGCCATGCGTTTGACGTAGGAATACAAGCGATGTTGCGGGTCTCCCGGACCATATACGGCAGGCAACCGAAGGATCGTCACTGGACAGTCAAGGTTTTCTGTTAGAATTCTCTCAACGAGTATCTTTTCGTAATAGTACCACTGGTCGTCCGCAGGTTTCCGTTTTTCATTTCTGTGGATGTAGTACGACTTACGAACAGGCGCATCTTCATAAATGGGTACCGGCTCCAGCCCACCCTGTTCGACACCGAGTATTACGCCAAAACCACGATAGACATCTTGACTGCTGATCATGACGTACCGCTCAGGTATATCTTTCAACGCATCGATCGTGATCATCGCTTCCCGTTCGAAATAGGCACACATGTCGAGCACGATATCAGGCTTGAAGCTGGCAATCGTATCCGAAAAATCTGGTAGGTTGCGGCGGTCTCCAGTAACGCGCTTGACATCAACCGGTAACGGATGATCGGTCAGGCCCCGGTGAAAGACCATAATCTCATGATCGTCTTTCACGAGGCAGTTAACCACGTGAGAGCTGATGAAACCCGTGCCTCCCAGCACAAATACGCGCATCACGTCTTCCTCGACTTATTCCGGGTACTCCATATATACACCGAGGTGAAGAATATGGTAACGATGACATTGTTGCCTGCCCCGGCTAAAACGGCTTAGGGTTTCCTCACCAGAATCTCCGCCCCGTTAAGTCCATATGGGACTACACTGTTCAATTCGAGCCCCGAGCTTTCGATCATTCACGTCAAATCATCAAGGAAAGGCGTGTGTTCAAAGTCGTCGCCCGCCAAGTTCTCTTTCATGAACTTCCAACCCTCCGGACCGAAGTGACGCTCCCACTGAGTCATGATTTCCGGGACGCGCTTCTCGAACTCCTCCCTTGGAAAGTTGAACGAGTCGTCCTCAAGGCGGAATACACCGCCTGGCCGAAGCGTTGAGTGAATCCGGCGGAATACCCTCTCCTTTCCGACATCGGGCACGTGGTGTATGGCGTAGTTGGACATCACGGCGTCGGCCACCTCGAAACCCACGTCAAACTCCCTGAAATCCGACCGGATCAACTCGACGTTTCTGATATCGAGATTTGTCAAAGATCTCTTGGCGGATGCGAGCATATGGACGGAGACATCAATACCGATCCCCTTGCGAATCTCCGAAGAGATTGCCGCCAGGAACTTGGCCTCACCGCACCCCAGGTCCACCACGACGCTGTTGCGATCGACCTCCAACTGATTGATGAACTTACCAGCATCTACTTCCTGTTCCCTGGTAAATTCGGAGTAGTTCCTGGCATAGGCGGGATCGTTCCAGCGTCCAAGATAGTCTTCGTTTGCGTTCATGGTTGCCCTCACCCAGTGCGTACCTTCCGACCAGAACAACAATGACAACTCTTATCCCGAAATTCAGCTATACACCATCCGGTCAAACTAGATAATATAGGAAAACGTGCTACAGATACTTTGGTGAGACCATTCGAGAGGTTGGGTATGGGCAATAGCGACGGGTGTAAAACGTGCGAAATGACTCGGCAACGAAGGCTGGGCAATGCGCCTTTGTGGGATGATGTTTACCAGGCCAAGTTCTGGGACGTAGTCCATGCATACAACTCAGCCTTACCAGGATGGCTTGTACTGGTTCTGCATCGACACATCGAATCGGTTGACGAATTGACCGAGCATGAAGCTGCCGAATTAGGCATCCTGATACGCCGGGTATCTCTTTCTCTCAAACTGGTTCTTGGATGCATAAAAACCTATGTAATCCAGTTCGCAGAAGCCAGACAACACCCCCATGCGCATTTCCATATCGTTCCTCGCATGGTTGACCAGCCCGACGACCGGCGCAGTGCCAGAATCATGGGTTACCTGGGAGTCTCTCAGGAGGGAAGCGTAGGTGAGGAACGAATGAATGAGATTTGTACTGAGATCAGGATGTCTTTGCTTTCCATCGAATCCGGGGTGGATCGGGCAGAGGGTATTTGAGGAGTGAACCAATCAGGATTTCTTTGTTGGCGAACTCCAATAGCCCGTTCCACGATGTTTCTTGGACAATTCAGCGATTTCAGAATCTGTCAACATCTCGGAATCAACGAGCGGGACATCAGTGACAAACTTGATCTTTAATGTTCTGGTAGTCGCCCAGTGTGACTGATCAGTACCTTCAAGTTCTCGCAAATCCCCAGTTGAGAGCGGTTCGGAAACAACGTACAGATAGCCAGCGATCTTGCCATCGTGGCGCACATTGCGAAAGTCATCATCCGAGATGCTGATGCAGGTCGGCTTGTGTGAGAACGCTTTCGCCAATTCCTTGAACGGAGTAACCCAACTACCGGTGCGAAGACTGGTCAGTCTCTCGGGTGAACCGTGAAACCACAGTCTACGTGTTGTTTCCATATTGCATAACCCGCCGACTCATCCTATCGCCCGGACTGCTTATCCTACCCTTCCTACTCTCAGTCCTCCGCGGGTTGTCCGCCCCACAGGTTCATGGTATTGACCGGCTTGCCCTGGAGTTTCAGATAGTAGAACAATTGACCCTTGTGCTGAACGAGATGCTGTACCATCTCCATCATGCGCTGGCCCAGCGTGAGGTCGGTGGGGTCCCAGGGCGCAGGGGCAGGTTCGTTCTGCATTCTTTCCTCGCCGGCCAGACTGAGCATTTCAAATGCCAGTTCCTTGTCCGCCGCGAGCAGGTCCTTTGCTTCCGACACCGATGTAACGGCGGGCATCGACTCGGCCGGGGGCAACATATCACCCGGGCCCGTGTCGTCCATGCTGACGCCCTCGGGCATTCCCCAGTCCCCGGTCACGAACACTTTCATCGCCATGCCGCAGGATTCGGCCACGTGATATAGCAACTGGCCGGTAGTCATCCAGTTGTCTCCCGACGATGGTTTCCACGCGAGATCTTCATCCTCGACGAGGTCCATCAATCCCTCGGTTGCATGGTATGCGTATTTGATTTCTCGGGTAAGTAAATCGGTCCAGTTCATGTCTACTCCCTGTTCGTGATTCAACGGTTGTGTGGTATGTGGTTGTTGCACGGCGGACCTGGTTACCTCTTGTTTTCTTCATTCAGTTCCACGAGCGCGATATAGTTCCCGCATGTATCGTCGAAAATGGCCTGGATGCCGAAGTCCTCTTTCTTCGGGTCCACGCTGAACCGGACGCCCAACTTTTTCAGCCGTTCGTATTCGGAAGCGATGTCGTCCACGGAAAATATGATGCACGGCATCCCAGATTCATAGAGTTCCTTGTGATAAACCCGAGCGAACTCGGTTCCCTTGGGTTCGAGCAGGAGGGTTGTGCCGGCGGGTTCCTCGGGGGAGGCGACGATGGCGAGATTGGCTTCGGGCACATACATGACTTCATCAAAACCAAGTATGGTCGTATAAAACCTGTGCGCCTCAATGGGATCGTTAACAAAGATTCCCGTCATCTCGATTCGCATTATACTCCTCCAACGGACACATCAGTTTTACATTACTAGAAGCAATCTGGGTTTTGCTCTATGGACGCTACGAAAATCCCGGCTCACGCCCGCCGAATCGCCGGCCCGTATGGCCTCAAAATATGCGCCGATATTCATAGATCGACTCGTGTTCGGTTTCCTGCTGCGATGCATCGGGGGGGGCCGGGAACGCCCTGATTGCAAAGTACCGAAAAACAGGTGTTATAGTACAGGCTGAGGACGGGAAACGCCACAGATTTCGGCCCGGCCTGATATACGCTTTTCGACCCTGCCTGGTATGTGCTTTTCGTTGCGGCTTGGCACGCCTGCATAGGGGACGGGATATTGACAGGTTTTCGTCCTGTGTCTACATTTAAATTGTCTAAGTCATTCGATTTTTATCATCATGCTATGCGGATTCAGGAGATATGGCACAGACATAAAAAGGAGCGGACATGGACAGGGTCAGGGTGCTGGTAGGCACCCGTAAAGGCGCGTTCATCCTTTCTTCGGATGGCGTACGTGAAGACTGGCATATCGACGGCCCGCACTTCGGTGGCTGGGAGATCTACCACATCACCGGATCAAGGGTCAATCCGGATCGCCTGTACGCCTCCCAGGGCACCGGCTGGTTCGGGCAGTTGCTGCAGCGTTCGGACGACGGTGGCAAGAGCTGGAACCCGGTGAGTAACGAATTCACATTCGACGGGGAAGTGGGCACCCACCTTGATTTCGACGACACCCCGCGTCCCTGGGAGTTCAAGCGGGTCTGGCACCTCGAACCTTCGCTGTCCGATCAGGAAACCGTGTTCGCCGGCGTCGAGGACGCGGCGCTTTTCCGTTCCACGGACGGGGGCCAGTCCTGGCATGAGCTTACCGGTCTCAGAAACCACCCGTCGAGCGAGGGATGGCATCCCGGTGCGGGCGGTCTGTGCCTGCACACCATCATCCTGGACCAGGGCGATCCGAACCGGATGATCGTCGCGATTTCCGTGGCAGGAGCGTTTCGGTCTCTGGACGGCGGCGAGTCCTGGCAGCCGATCAACCAGGGCCTGCATTCCGACTACATGCCTGAACCCGAAGCGGAGGTGGGTCACTGCGTCCATCGCCTCGCCATGCATCCATCTCATCCGGATTCGCTGTTCATGCAGAGCCACCGGAACATCATGCGCAGTGACAACGGGGGAGATAACTGGACCAATGTGAGCGGCAACCTGCCCAGCGATTTCGGCTTTCCGATCAGTGTTCACGCCCACGAGCCCGAAACGATCTACGTCGTCCCGATGAAGGGCGATTCCGAGCATTACCCGGATGAAGGCCACCTGCGGGTCTACCGGAGCCGAACCGGCGGAAACGAATGGGAACCGCTGTCCTCGGGACTGCCGCAGAAGGACTGCTACGTCAACGTCCTGCGGGATGCCATGGCCGTGGATACGCTTGATGACTGTGGGATATACTTCGGAACTTCGGGAGGCGCGGTTTACGTGTCCCCGGACGGAGGTGACCACTGGACAGCCATCGTGCAGAATCTCCCGCCGGTGATGTCCGTCGAAGTCCAGACGCTCTCATGATACGCGTCGTATTACCCTATCACCTGCGGAACCTGGCGGGATGCCGGGACAAGGAAGTCATCCTGCAGGTCGCTGCCGGGATTGTAACGCAACGGAAGATCCTGGACGCTCTCGAAGCGCGCTTTCCCCAGCTCGGCGGCACCGTCCGGGATTATGGGACCGGCGCACGCCGGCCCCTTGTGCGGTTTTTCGGCTGCGGAAGGGACCTCTCCCTCGATTCGCCTGACGCGCCGGTTCCGGACACCATCGCGCGGGGCGAGGAGCCCTATCGGATCGTGGGCTCGGTGGCCGGCGGGTAGTGTTCTCCAATCCTATTTCAACATCTCCGCGATGTCCTCATGCCCTGCCTTCTCCGCCCGCGCCAGGGGGGTCGCCCAATCCGCGCCGCCGCCCCTGGGATTCGCTCCCCGATCCAGCAGAAAGGCCGCCAGGTCCTTGTGCCCCCAGCGGGCGGCCCATCCCAGCGGCGTGGAACACCACTCGTCATCGACGGCCTCGATGGCGGCACCCCGATCCAGCAGCAGGACGGATTTCTCCACGTCTCCGATCGCGGCCAGCTTGTGCAGGTAGGTCACGCCGTGCCAGTTCGCGTTGTTGGGGTCGGCGCCGTGGTCGAAGAACAGGTTCAGCATTTCGAGGATATCGTCGTGGGGACGCAGGGCACGCCCGTCCAGCTTCCATCCCTTGCGCCGCCGGAAGGCGTAGCCCATGTAGTTGTTGGCGTACCACGGGCGGTTGAGTTCGGCACCCGCGCGGATCAGCATTTCGATGATCTCCTTGCGGGCGAACCCGGCCGCCATGCAGAGCACCCCGTAGTCGCCGCCGTAGTTGGCCAGACCGGGGTCCGCCCCGAGCAGTTCGCCGACGACAGGGATGTCGTCCAGCAGCACGTACATGCTGATGTCGGCCGTCGCGCCATGCTGGTACAGCAGGTTGATCATCTCTTCGTTCTTCCCCTGGCCCAGGGCCTGCGAAAGGGGAACGCCGCTGGATTCCACCGGAGCATTGGGATCGGCGCCGTGATCGAGCAGGAGTTTCGCCGTTTCCAGGTGATTGCCGGCCACGGCCTCGTACAACGCGTGACCCCGGGGCGCGTTGTATTCCGGGGCGTTGGGATCGGCGCCATGGTCGAGCAGAAGTTGTACGATGTCGGTGTATCCCTGTCCCGCCGCGCTGAACAGCGGTGAGAATCCGCAGGAATCCTGGTCGCCGGCCAGGTTGCGATCCTTCGCGAGGAGTTCACGCACGCGCCGTTCGTCTCCAAGGGCGCACGCGACCGTCATGCTGTATTCCGCTCCCCTCGCGATCAGGTAGCCGGTCAGCAACGGGTTCAGGCGCCCCCGGGTCTTACGTGCGCGAAATACGGCCAGGTGCAGGGGGTTGCACCCGTCCCACCTGACGGGATCCGGTTCGGCGCCCTTGTCCAGGAGCAATGCCGTCATGTCCAGGTTGTATTCTTCCACGGCCACGTGCAACGGACGGTTGCCGCGTTCATCACCGGCATTCACCAGATCGGGGGAAGCACCGAAAAACGCACGGGCTTCCTCCAGGTCGCCCCGGCGGACCACTTCGCAGGCTTGTTCGCCCACGGGAGGCGCGTTGTACCTGGCGGCGATTGCCTCTGTCAAGAGTCCGGCGATTTCGTCGTATCCACGATCCCGGGCCCGCTCGAGCGGGGCTACGTGATAGTCCAGTCCCGATGCCGCCGCGGGATCGGCATCGTGATCGAGCAACACGCGGACTACCTCTGTGTGTCGCTCCCTCACGGCGAAGTGCAACGGCTGGTAATACGCCCAGTTGCAGTTGGCCAGGCCGGGGTCCGCTTTCAACAGACGCCTGATTCGGACCAGGTCTCCTTCCGCCGAGGCCAGCAGCATGTCCCACACTCTGTTGGGCTCGCCATCCATGAAATGACCTTGCTCGTTCGTAAAATCGGGTCGAACCCATTTCATAACTCGGTCTCCGAATGTTTCGTCTGTCGACGGCGCATAGTGGTTCAGTTCCTGCGAAAGGACGCGGAGCAGACGGGGTTTCAGCTTGTTGCGCGCTTCGTATAGCCGTTTGCGTACCGTGCCCGCCTTCAAGCCCATGAACCCCGCGATTTCAGACGGGGAATAGTCGCCAATGTACCTCAGCAGCGTTACTTCTCTCAATGTCTCCGGCAGCGCTTCGACCGCCTCGCGAACCTTGTCGCTCATGTCTTCGCGCGAAACTCGGTCCAGGGGACTCTCCCCGGCCGCCTGAATGTCATCCTCCAAGGGCACAAGCAGGTGGTTCTGGCTTCTGCGGTACCGGTAGCATTGCCATTGCACGATGCGCCGCAGCCAGGCCGGAAACGAATCCGGCTCGCGCAGTGCCCTGATGTTCTGCCAGGCGGCGATAAATCCTTCCTGCGTGGCATCCTCCGCCAGATGGCGTTCCCCCAGGAGGCTCAGCGCGTAACCGAAGGCCATGTCCTGAAAATACACCACCAGTTTACCGAACGCGAGGCCGCGATCTGAATCAGGTACCGTGAAGTCTGCCGAAGTCCGCACGCACTGCTTGAGGTCGTTAGTCATTCTTAGCCATTTTGGTTACTATAGCAACATGATGTACTTTGGCTCATGAGTCCATTCTGTATTACATTAGTACCATTCTGCCGTCCCGGCGTTACAAATCCGGTGCTGTCTGCCGATCCGACGTGATAAGCCCCGTTTTAAGGGCACGAAGAGCGGGATCCGGTAATATGCCGACCCCGCGCCATGGTACGGAGAAATCCAGACTCCGATCTGACCGGTCAAGATCGCATTAAAAAAGGAAGGGTGATATGAAGAACCTGAACGTGCGTGCGCTCAGGGTGTTCGTCCCGGCGAAGGACCACGACATTTCGACAAAGTTCTACGAGGACCTCGGATTCGAAGTGATCTGGTCAGGATTCGACGTGACCGAGATGGGCATCGCGGGGTTCAGTTTTTTCCTTCAAAACTACTATCAGAAGGAATGGGCGGACAACTTCATGGTTCAGTTAAAAGTGGCGGACCTGGACGCGTGGTGGGAGCATATCGTGGAAAAGGACCTTGCGGCACGGTACGATGGTGTCCGTGCGAAGGAGCCCGCGGACTACCCGTGGGGACTCCGCGAGATCCACCTGATCGATCCGGCGGGTGTGCTCTGGCACATCGCCCAGGATCAGGGCTGAGCCACTCAGCTGCTGCCGGTCAGGTACCCCCGGAGCCGTAATCCGCCAGGAGGTACTGCACGGCCAGGTTCGTGAAGTCACCCCACCGGGCCGCGAAATCCCGAATCTGCTCTTCGGATACGCGTTCTCCGTTGAAGTAATGCCGTTCGATGGAGCGTTTTACCGCCAGATCACCGGCGGCAATTACATGCCCTCTGCCCAGGTAACGGGCAAGAAACCAGTCCGCCGTCCACCGGCCGATGCCCACCAGGGCCGTCAGCTCCTCCTGAACCGAGGCGTCGTCCAGTTCCTTCAATCCGTCCAGGTCGATTTCACCGGACCTGACGGCGCGGGCCAGGTTTAGAATATACCGTTCCTTTTGCCTCGAGAACTGCATCGGAATCAGATCGCCCGTGTTCAGTTCCGCCAGCCGCTCAGGCGTCGGAAAGGCGTAATGGGTTTCACCGTCGAATCTCAGAGATTCTCCGTACTCGGCCACCAGCCTGCCGCGCACCGTATAGGCAAACCCCAGGTTGATCTGCTGGGCCGTGATGGAGCCGACGAGCATTTCAAAGGGGTCGACCTGCAGGTTGAGACGCAGGCCGCGATGGGTATCGACGGCCGCGGACAGCACCGGGTCTTCCGACGCGAAGGTGTAGAACGCCTGCAAGGGAGCGGTCAGCCCCAGGATCTTCTTCGCCGCCTCCAGCGCCGCGTCGATCAGGACGGGGTCGACCGTAGAAGGGTCCGGCCCCCCGGCCGAGTTCTTCGGCCTCAAGCCCATCACAATCCGGTTACCGGATCGATACAACGTAATCAGGCAGGTTCCATGCGGAGCACGTACTATCTTGGTGAAGACGCCGTCCTCGAACCGGTTGGCGAGATCGCTGCCATACCGCCGGTAACGGTCGAGGGTAGCATCGAAGTCGATGATCGCGCCTTCATCCGCTACGGTTAGTACTGCGCTCATGGGTGTCTGATTTACCCTTGCCGGGAGAAGCAGACGCGGTGGTTCGACGACTTCACCGCGCCCTTTCCGCATTTAAACCGATCAAGCCTCCAGGGGCTTCCAGAGCCCGACGAAGGTACCCTCGTTGTCCGCGATCCAGGCAAAGTGTCCCATGCCGGGCACTTCGGTCGGCGGGACGATGGAAGATCCGCCCAGTTCCTCGGCCTTTGCGATGTAGGCGTCGAGGTCGTCGACCTGCACGTAGACCAGCGTGTAGTTATGCGGCTCATGGCCGAGTGCCGAAATATGCCCGCTGATCCCCGTGTCATCCTCGGGGACGATCATGGAGGCATGCTCGTGCGACTCCATTTCCCATCCGAACAGGTCGCTATAGAAGGCCTGCGTTTCCTGGCGGTCTTTGCATCCGATCTCGAAGTGCACGACGGGGTTCGCCATGGTGTTTCCTCCCTTGTAGTGGTGCGTTTCCTGGCGGCTGCGTTGCCGCGATGGTACGGTTGCCGCAATATGTTTTGCGGCGTGGTACGGTGGTTGCGAACTACTTTTTGTACTTGTCGTGAAGCCCGTGTCCCGCGAGGATCATAGGCATGATCTTCTCGATGCGTCGGGTCCTGGTTTCCTCCCGTTTCGCCTCGGCGATGTGATCGGCGTACTCACGTCGCTTTCCCAGGGAGAGCGCGTTGAACTGCTCGCGGACTTCGTGATGTTCTGACAGCGCCCTGGCCAGTTCATCGGGAATCTGAAGGGGCTTGTTTCGGTCCGCCTTGATCTCTCTTCCCTGTCTTTGGTTTTCGATCGTTTCTTTTACGTATGCGCGAAGAAGGGCTTCGTCGATCTCGTCTTCGCTCTGCAGCCGCCACTGCCGCAGGGCCTTCGTCCTGCCTTCCTGCGCGTTGACCAGCACGCCGCGTTCGTCGCGAAGCAGCGCGCCCTGGTGGAACCAGATGCTGACAAAATCCTTGAACGCGACCAGACCCACCAGGTTCTTGCCGTTCAAGGTATAGCACGGCGCGCCCCACTTGACCGTCTCTTCCAGGCCGGACCCGTTCATTACGGCGCGCAGCCGATCCAGCATGGGCCTCCATTCACCGTGGCCCGCCAGGTAGTCCGGTACTGTCTTGTATCGTTGCAACTCGTGTCCTTTCGTTAAGTTGGCCAACTTTAAAATAGAGTTGGCCGGTGCGCGTATCGAACCCGCCCGGGATCGAGACCCTGCCTGGGATCGAGACCCTGCCTAAGATCGAGGTACTTCTGTAGGATCGCCCCTGTGCCGACCGGGCGTCAAGGCATTTCCGAACAGGTTCAGCCGGCCCGAGATGGCGGCTTCAACGTCCAGGTCGTACGCCTGGGCGATGGTCTTGACGATGGGCCGGATCTGTTTGTCGATGTAATGGGCGTAGTCGATGGGGGACGTCAGCTGTCCTTCCGGCTGCGGTCCGTCCCTCGTGACCACGTATCGAATCACCCCGGTCGGGTTTTCCATGAGCCGGGCGGCCTTGACGTGGGGCGGAACCGAGCGCGTGTAGGACGCCACCGGTTTGCGGAGGTTCTTCCGGTACACGAGCAGATCATCCTTGTGCCCGGACTGAACCGCGTGGACCCAGCGGAAGACCTCTTCTTCGATCTCGACGCCGGGCACTTCGTGAAACACGCGGTCAAGCAGTACGGCCTGCAACTGGTGCGCCAGGTCGGTCCAGTCCCGCCGCACGGCTTCCATGCCCACGATCTCCACCACGTCGGCGTCCCCTTCGCGGAGGAGCCCAGCGTATCCCTTGGCCCGGCCCCGTTCGCTGTCCCCCCGCATCGACGGTAGCAGAAACCTGTGGTAGTTCTTTTCCAGTTCCAGTTCAAGGTGCGAAGCCACGCCATACCGGTCCTTAACGTGCCTGGCCAGCCGGGCATTGATCCGATCGCATACCGCTCGACCGAGTCGCAGGGCCTCGCCTGGTTCGGGATGATCCGGCGTTCTCAAATCCACGAACACGGAATCGGTATCCCCATACAGCACCTGGTATCCGTCCTTTTCCAACTCGTCTCGGCACCACTTCAGAATGTAGTGGCCGAATTCCGTTATCGCACCGGCCAGTTGAGGCGCGGCGAAGCGGCAGGAAGACGACGCCAGCACGCCATAGAACGAATTCATGACGATCTTGTAGGCGAAGGAAGCGAGTTCGTCGCCGGCGGCCTTAGCCTCGTCACGGCTTTTGAAGAACTGCTCCAGCATCGACGGCAGTATGCCGGGCGTACGGGAAAACCGCGCGCCGTTTGGGGCCGTAAGGATCCCCTTTGTACTACACCTGTCGGGAGGCACCTCGTCTGATTCCGTGCCGCCCTCGCCTGACTCCGTGCCGGCGTCATCGCCGGATGCGTCGACTCCCCCGCCCTCCGCATCGTCCCGTGCCTGGATATGCGCCAGGGGATCGATGTTGAAGGTTCGGATGATGGACGGATACAGGCTCTTGAAATCGAAGACGAATACGTTCCGGTAGAGCCCCGCCTTCGCAGGGATGATCAGACCCCCAGGGGCGCCGGCGCCCGGAGTGCGGTCCACGCCCGTCGTAGGCGCTACCATGTTACGCTGATGGAGGGCGTTGATGTAGATATTGTCGAAGGCGGCCACGCTTACCCACGCCCGTTCGAGCGGCAGCCCCGTGAGCAGCCCTCTGCGCAGGGTCAGGTTGATCAGCCCTTCCGCTTCCAGGATGTCGAGTACCAGCCTGGCGTCCTCAAGGCAGTAGGCGCAGAACAGTTTTCTGTCCTCGTGATAGACTTCCGTGATCTTCTCGGCCCTTGAGTCTCCCGCTTCTTCTTCGAGGAGCTTTCCCCGGCCCAGGATGGCGTTGGCCACCGTGTCCAGCCGGTAGTCCTCGAACCGTTGCAGCGTGCCGCGAAGGAGATGCAGGGCGTCCAGGATCTGGCGCCCGTGTATGGCCATGGTGCTACCGCCCCACACTTCACCGGACCGGTACCAGGACTGGTCGTCCGTACGCCCGAGCTGGAACGGGACATTCAGGTCCTTGAAGCGCCTTTGCAGCACGCTCAGATCGAAGTCGATCAGATTCCAGCCCGTAATCAGGTCGGGATCCATGTCGATAATCCGCTTCGACACCCCGCGCAGCATCGATGTCTCGTCGGACCAGCAGACCAGGTGGCTCGGATCATCCGGCGCGGGTTCACCGACCATGTGGATCTCTTCGGAGTCGGCGCCCTCGACCGTATCCGCCAGGATCAGTCCCACGGCGTAAATCGTGGTTGCCTCGGGATCGGTTTCGATGTCCAGGGCCAGCACGCGGAAGTACGGTTCCCAGTACGCGGGGTGCAGTGAGGGGTTGGCGTATACGCGGTCGACCCGGTCGCCGGTCGCCCACGAACCGCTGATCCTGACGCCGCCACGCAGGCCCTTTCCAATCAGGAACTGCCTGCTGAAGGGGATATCTCCTTCGTAACTCCGCGTGCCCTGGGCCTCGAGCGCTTTTACCAGGCTGCGCAGGTCCCGTACGCGGTCGCACTGGACGCCGACCACCGGTTCTCCATCCATCGTCGTGCAATCCGATGGAGCAAACCTGGCGGAAATCCCGTCGGAACCGATCCGGGCCGAGGCCGCCTGCGTTTCGGAGGCCCGAACGTAGAGCATGGGCGAAACGCGGTCGTCCGTAAACAGGAAGGTCTGTCCGTCCTGGAGTTTGCCCACGCCACAGATGACGTCCCGTCCGTTTTTCAGGCGATGAAACACGTGGAGTAGATACCCCACGTCTCCGTCGCCGCCGCTGTGGCCGCCTTCGGGACCCGGGTCGATGATGTGGTCGGCCATTTTGATCACGTCGAGATGATGTACCGAAACGCCGGTCACTGGAGACGGGAATCAATTCGTGCATAAAAAGATAAAGCGCACACCGTAAACCCGTGACCGGTTCAAGGAGGCGCCCGTTTTATATAATATCCGGAGGCGCCGACGTCAACGTACAAATACCGGTACAAAGCGCTGTACACCGGCGTTCCGAGGCGGTTACCGGCGCCGCGCCCGGCTGAATACCGGCGCCGCGCCCGGCTGAATGGTCGGATTGGTCTGAGCAAACGTCAGATCCTCCAACTGGCGCCCTCTAATCGGGGAAAACTCTTGATGGCGTGTTTCAAGAATCCTTACATTTTGACAAGCTTTCCGGTTGTCACCCGACCATGAAACCCCGGATTCGAGCGCCGTGGCCATAGCGGCCATTACACCCAAAGGCTGGCGCCGTGGCTGAGAAGCAGACAACAACAGATTCTC
Organism: Candidatus Latescibacterota bacterium; assembly: GCA_012270975.1. Classification (GTDB taxonomy): domain Bacteria; phylum JAAXHH01; class JAAXHH01; order JAAXHH01; family JAAXHH01; genus JAAXHH01. The sequence goes on from JAAXHH010000014.1 coordinate 13,995, forward strand.
CCGGCGTGCGCGCCCGGCTTGCCCACCGCGGTGGATTCGCCCGAACATTGAGGCCCGATCCGACTCTCTTCGAGCGCATCGGCGGTCGATCCGTGGTCACGCGGGTCATCGACGGCCTGTATGACCGGATCGAAGAGGACGCCGAACTACGTCCCATGTTCACCCGTACGCTGGCTCCCGAACGCATGAAGCAGAAGGCTTTCCTGGAAGAATGGATGGGAGGAGAGCCCGGCTATACCCATCACCATGCGTACGGCGGCATCCGGAACCGGCACGGACATATACACATCACAAGGGAATCCGCCGAGCGGTGGCTGGCGCACATGGCCACGTCGCTGCGGGATCATATAGCCGACGGACGGCTTGTGGAGGAGGTGCTCGACACGCTCGGCCCCCTTGCCCGCGGCCTCGTCAACGAGCAAAGACCCGCCCGGCACGGGTGGGAGATGAGATGCCACAGGGAGAAGCGATGGAGAAAGCCGGCAAAGATGGCGGCCAGGGGGCATGTGGAAACCCTGGGACGATACCTGGAAGAGGATCCCACGGTGCTGGACGATCCCCGTCACGGCGCGATCATCCTCGTAGAAGCGGCGTTGCGGGGCCACACGCTGGTAGCGGCCCTGCTGCTGGATCGGGGCGTGGATGTGAACATGCCGTCGGCCCATTCGAGCGATATCATGATGACCGCCTACTGTGCCGCCCGAAGCAAGAAGAAGGACGAAACGGCCGCGTTCCTACAGGAGCGAGGCGCCGTGTATGATATATTCAGCGCCTGCTTTCTCGGCGACCTGGACCGTGTTACCGCGCTGCTTGAAGAAGAACCCGGCCTCGTAGATGCCCACGATCCCGCCTGCGACCTGCTGCCCGTGACCCCCTTGCACCACGCTGTGCATGCCGGACACGAACGGGTCGTGCGGTTGCTGTTTGACCGGGGCGCCGAGACCGGCATGAACAGCACGCCACTGGTCAACTACGCCGCGGGACTTGGTCGTAAAGACCTGGTCCGGCTGTTACTGGAAAAAGACGCGGACGCAACCAGAATGGGTTGCGGACACTGGGTCCTGGATCCCGAAATGGCGGCCCTGCTGATCGCACACGGCGCCGACGTCAACTACCCGGAGGGACGCTGGATCTGGACGGCCTGTACGGGAAACAACAGCCAGCGGGACGATCCGGAATACGTACAGGCATTGCTGGACAAGGGGGCCCGGATCGACACGGTGCTGCGCGGTGCGGGAGCCCTGCACTTCGCCGCAAAGGCCGGATTCACCGGGGTGATGGAGGTGCTGCTGGACAACGGGGCTCCGGTCGACGCGCGGAGCGAAAAGGGCGAGACCCCCCTGTCTTACGCGCTGAAGGCGGGTCCCCGGGCGGACATGGTGAAATCGGCGGCCCTGCTGTTGGCCCGCGGAGCGGACCGACCCTTGAAGACAGACTGGGCAAGTCGCCCCTGGGGATCGCCCGCCGGATGAAGCGTCCCGACAAGGAACGCATCGTCTCGATGTTCGAGGCCGTCAGTCCTACCGTGCCGGTGTAATATCCTTCAAGTACGAAACCAGGGCCTCGCGCTCAGGCGACGTGCCGTGGATTTCGATCCCCACTTCCGCCCATACCAGCGGCGTCGTGCCGTGTTCATCGTCTGTCGCGCCCGGATCGGCGCCGGCATCGACGAGCATCTTCGCGATCCCAGGATCGACGCACAGATGCAGGGGCGTCTGCCCGGAGTCCGCCCGGGGGTTCGCATCCGCTCCGCAGTCCAGCAGTACCCGGACCGTTTCCGCCCGTCCATGCTGCACCGCGGCGTGCAAGGGCGTCCCCACCACGGCGTGAAGCCCGATCTTCCCCTCGAAAACCAGTGTGCGCGCATCGGCCTTAAAAAGCTGGCTGAGTCGATCTGTCCTTCCCAGGGCGGCAAGCTGACAGGGGTCGGCCGATGCCCCGCGGTCAATCAGGTATTCCGCCAGCCGGCGACAACGTTCGCCGCGGGACAGCGCCGTACCCAGTGGCGTGTTGCCGTCGCCGTCGGTCGTATCCATCCGCGCTCCGTGGTCCAGCAGGATCCCGGCCGTTTCCACGGACACCGCCACGTGGAGAGGCGGCTCTCCACCCAATGCTGGACGGGATGCCGCGCCGGGATCTTCCGCCAGTATTGCCCGGACGGCGGTGACGTCATCCAGCAGGCACGCGGCGTGCAGATCCACATACGCGCCGCATGACCGCAATATGTCGGCTGCATCCGTGTGTCCCCAGTGGGCAGCGAGGTGCAGGGCAGTCCAACCTCCATAGGAATCGGTGCCGCCGTTTGGGTCCGCCCCTTTGCGCAACAGTATCTCGATGACCTTCGTGTCACCGCGTTCCGCCGCCAGTTGAATCGGCACGGGGCGGCCTCCCCAGCGCGGGTGGTTCACGGCCTCGTTGACTATACCAGGTACCTGGGAAAGGGTTGCTTCGACCCCGGCCGGATCCATCTGCCAGATGGCCGTTCGCAGTCGTTCCATGGCCGCTCTGGCGTGTGGATTCGCTTGCGGGGCGGGTTCACGGGATTCGGACATCTGGCTATCCTCTCTTCTGACCTGTTCGATGCATGGATGCGTGGACGCCTAACTGTACTTTTCGAGGATCCGGGATAACAGTTCGTATCTGCGAACGCCAAACGGGGGGTTTCGCCTAATGGTATTCAGGCGACGTTCGCATTCCGGCAAGGCATACGACACGGCGCGGCGGGCACTCGGCGTGTCTACCTCGGACAGGGCAAGCAAAGTGTAGTAGAAGGGGAACCGGCGCCACGTCCCCGCGCCGTCTTCGTGGCTTGTCAGTATGCCGATGCCTTCGTCCAGGTGACGGGCGTAGTCGCCGAGGCCGCCAATGGCCATGTGCCGCCAGAGCGAGACGGTGCACGGACCGCAGCAGAACGTACCCCGCGGTTTGCCCTTCGCGTGCGCCACCTCGAAACACCCGAGCAGTATGGACGTTGCTGCCTCGAGTTCGGGCAGCAGGTCGCGCCCGACACGGCGGTTCAGCAGGATGATCGCCCTGCAGGATTCCTCGGCGTGGATATGCCGCAGCGACGCCGATTGAAGCCGTTCACCGGTGAAGGTATAGAGTTTGGATCGGCTGTCCTGCTCCGTAACGCCGAACGTCCCGGCATAAGCGGAATCCGCGCCGAAACGACCGGCCAGCCAGTCCATGGTGCGTTTTGCTTCGGTCCGGTCGAACGTTTCGCCGAGGAAGTGCCGTTCGTTGATGCGGTCCAGCGTTATGGAGAGACTGTGGGGATGGGGAATGCTGCCCATGGACATTATTATATTGACAATAAAGACCTTACGCCAGAAAATCATCCTCGCTTCATGCACTTTCCCACAGGATCCAATCGCCATCGAGGTTAACCATGCAACACCGTATTGTTACGAAAGAAAAAGGACGTTACAACGCGTTCCCCGTATTGAATCAACTACCGGACGGGCGGCTGGCGATCGGCTGCATTTCTTCGCCTTTCGGGGATCACTACGGTCTGGCCGACTGGCTGACGTTTGAGTCCCGCGACAACGGACGAATCTGGACGCCGTCGGATGATCCGTCACTGCCGCCCAACTGGCCGGGTACGTCGCCGCGGGAGCGGTACGACAGGCTCTCCGGCGTCTTGCCCAACGGTACATTGATGGCGGTGGGCTCGGTGGGACATGAATTCTGGACAATGGATCGCCGGGAGCAAGCCGAAGCCCGCGGCCTGCGTTTCGTAGAGGATGAGACGTACACGTCCCGTTTTCCGGGTGAGTTGATCATAACGGGGTATCGTCTGTCAGTGATACGATCCCGGGATGGGGGACATACCTGGGATCGGCGCGCCTGGACCGTGCCGGGCTATGAATACGCGGTCGGGTTTCCACGTGGTACCGTACTCGAAGACGGTACGTGGCTGTTTCCTATATACGCGATGCGCACCGGGGGCGTGAGCGATTGCCTCATTTTCCGGTCCAGCGACGACGGAGAGACTTGGCATCTGCATGAAGCGGTGCCGCGGATCGGCAGCGAATGGGCCCTGGTGGAGACGGAGCCGAACCGTGTCCTGGGCCATATCCGCTCGACGTGTTACTGGGATCCCGGTGAGGTCGAACGTACATTCAATAAGAACCGGTTCTATACCCTTGAAGTCTGGTCTGAAGACGGTGGCAAGACCTGGACCCGCCCGGTCGAGACGTCATTCGAGGGCTATCCGAACCACCTGCTTAAACTGCGTGACGGACGCATCCTGTGTACCTTCGGCTATCGCCGCGCCCCGATGGGCATTCGGGCCTTGATCAGCGAGGACGGCGGACGCACCTGGGACACGGGCCACGAATACGTGCTTCGGGATGACGGCGGTGGTATTTCGAGTCTGTGGCCGCCGGAAAAGCGTCTCCGAATGGGCGGCGCGGACGTGGGCTATCCGATCTCGGCGGAACTGGATGACGGCACCATCCTGACCGTCTATTACATTACGACGGAAGATGAAACCACCCATGTCGCCGCCACCCACTGGCATCCTGACCGGGACAGGCCAGTGGGTCCTCGAGGAGGATGAGCAAAAGTCGTTCAGGAAGCGGCACCGGCTTCATGCAGAAGTCGTTCAGGAAACGGCGCCGGCTTCCCGCAGACGCTCCACGATGGCAGCGTGCCCGTATCGTTCGGCCCAGGCGAGCGGCGTGGTCCACGGTTCCCCTTCGGGCTGCGGATCGGCGCCGTGCTCGAGATAGAGTTCGACCAGCGCGTCCCGGCCCCAGCGGGCCGCCCAGGCCAGGGGCGTGGAATGAAGCAGTGTATCCCTGCCGTCGAGCGAGGCGCCGTATTCAAGGAGCAGGCGCGCGAACACGATCCGTTCGTCCTCTTTCAGATTCGGCTGACCCCAGACTTTCCCGGTAGCGGCGATATAATGCGGGAGTGATGTATCGCGCCGGCCCTTTACGTTCGGGTCCACCCCGTGATCGAGGAACATGCGGAGGATCTCCGGAAATACGGAACGATCGAAATCCCGGTACTTGCGATGTGGACCGCAGGGCCAGATGCCGATGGGCTGGATGACGAGTCTGTACCAACGCGGATCGTCCAGTGCCCAGTCCAGTTTGCGCAGGCACACGCCGACCACGCTGGGATCGCCCCCGCAGGCGGCGCCCCACAGAATCTGCTCCACCAGGTCGGGCTGCAGGTTCAGCGCCATGACGGCCGCGGAGGTATCGCATTCCAGGGCCGCGCCGTCCGGCGTCATCGATCCTCCGTACCGGTACAGCAGCCGCTTCATGCGCTCGTCCCGGTTATTGTAGGCGCGGCTCATGGGATTGCCGGAGGCGTACACGGCGGCGTTGGCGTCGGCGCCCCGTTCGAGCAGCAGCTGCGCGATGTCGTGCTGGCCGTCGCCGGCCGCGATCCACAGCGGTTCGCCCCAGTTGTAGGTCTCTTCCTCCAGGGACTGGATGCGGTAACGCTGGTTGGGATCCATGCCGAGATCGAGCAGCAGCTTCACCATCTCGTACCGATTGTGGCGGACGGCGTCCCCCAGCAAGTGGGTTTCGGTATCAACATCCGGTTCGAACAGACCGGGGTGGCTCGCCGCGACCTGTCGCACGGCTTCCTCGTCTCCCAGCATCACGTTCGTACGCAGGCTCCTGGGGGCACCCGCGCTCATGAGGATGCCGGCGGCCATGAAACAGCCTTCCGACCGCCGCCGGTCCGTTGCGGCCGTTTGATCTACGGCCAGTTCGAGGGGGGTCCGGCCTTCTAGGTTGGTCTTGCCCGTGTCGGCCTTGACCAGCAGCAACGCCTGAACGAGTCCGGGATGACCGTGGCTGGCCGCGTGGTGCAGAACCGTATTCCCGTCTTCGTCGCAGGCCTCCGCGAGTTCGGGCGCGGCGTGAATCTCCCGCATCGCGCCGGCCACGTCGCCATCCGCGACTTTCTCGGCGAGGAGCACCACTTCCGGTGCAACGGTCAGGTTCGGGCAGAGATTCGCTTCCCGCCGCCGCTCCATTTCCTCGTTGATCGTCTCTATGACGTCATCAAAACCTCGGTCGCGGGCCATGACCAGGGGCGTGGAGGCATCCCGGTGAGGATAGACGCCCTGGTGCGGGTCGGCCCCCGCGGCCATAAGCGCGGTTACCGCGTCGATCCGGCGGTTCATCACCGCGTGGTGCAAGGCGCGGTGCTCGTCGTAGGACGCCGTGTCCACACCCACCAGGTGGGGCGCTACGGCCAGAATGGAATGGATGCGCTTCAAGTCTCCATCGGCCGACGCCTCGCAAAGCTCGGCCACGGTGAAGGCGCCGGAGGTCTTCTCGTTCGTCATGTCTGCTTCTCCTCGGTGTCGTCGTTGTCCGCGATCAGGTGACCGTATCGATCCGCATAGACCTCCATGAGATCGTCATACCGGTCCTCCACGGTGGTTCCGGCCAGATACGGTCCCAGGTGGTCGATGAAGGCGTGCCAGCCGGCGGCAAATCCCATCAGGATTTCCGGTGTGACGTGGGAATTCGTGAAGTGCAGACGCGTGCCGCCCTCGCAGGGTTCGAGCACCCACCGGACCACGGAAAGCCCCCAGGTGTAGGCAAATACCCGTTCCGGAACCCATTCGCAGACCGTGCCTTCCAGGTTGCCTTCCGACTTGAAGTCCACGAAGAGCCTGCCGCCCAGGCGGCGGTCCAACGTGGCTTCGTACTTCATCCAGGCCGAGATCCCCTCCGCCGTCGTAACGGCCGCCCAGACACGGTCGACCGGGAAGGGGTACTCCCGTACGATGTCGATACAGTATTCCGGCGTTATCCTGGCCAGAGGTTCTGCCATAGTGATCACTGCGCTATTAAATTAGTGTCAGTTAGAACGGTCGGCGTTACAAACACAGGAATCGAGGTTTGTATTGACAGTACAGCCCGGCGGCACTAACCATGTTTTGTCGATATTATGGGAGCGGGCAATGCGATTTGACAAGGAAAAACAGTGGATCGGCGCGGTATACGCCGAAGACCTCGAACTCATGGGCGAAATGCTGGCCGAGGAACCGTCTCTGGCCAACTTCAGCCACGAAGCTTTCGACGATCCATACCGTAAAGGCCGTTTCCCCGTTTTCACCCTGCCCTTCGCCATCTGCGGTCCCCCTCAACAGCAGATCGATTGGCGCCAGGTCGAGCGCACCATCAACTTCGACATGGTCAGACTGCTGGTCGAAGCCGGAGCCGACCCCAATATCGAAAACGTGCACGGCCGTCCGCTTTGTGTCTGCCGGGACGAGCGCATCGCGCAGTACCTGATCGATCACGGCGCCGATATCAACCAGTGGCACGACAACGGAGGCGCACCGGTCTACTTCTCGGTCTGGCAAATCGATCCCGGACGGTTGCGGATGCAGATCCGCCTGGGGGCGGATCCGACGCAGATCAATCCCCATAACGGCTCGTCCGCTTTTCATTCCGCCGCGGAAGTCAGACCCGGCGACGAACATCTTGCGGATCACCTCGAAACCATCCGCATTCTCCAGGAAGCCGACCTGGATCCCAATCACGCGGCGGGAACCGGGGTCCAGTCGGACTGGGGACCGATCTACCAGGGGGATGCGCCTCTGCACATGGCCGCCCAGTTGAACCGGCCCGAGGTGATCGAGGCCCTGATCGCCGCCGGTTGCGATCCGGCCGGGACCAACGCGGTAGATGAGACGCCGCGCGACGTGGCATCGAGAGTAGGCCGCGGCCAGGAGATTCTCCAGATTCTCTGAGTCTACCGGGTGATTCCGCCCGCGCCAACGCGCCGAGAACTTGCGTGCGCATGCGTCAAGAACGTACGCATGAACGCGGCCGGTTGATCCGCTCGCATGAACGCGGCGCTGACTACTGCGTCCCGGCTCGAAACCGGCCCTCTAGTCTGAGGAGACCGATCATGCAACTCGAGAAACTGCACCAGGTAGCCGTTTATTCCCGCGACCTGGATGAAACGAAAACCTTTTATGAGGAAACCCTCGGTGCTAAGCTACTGGCGTATTTCGAAGGTCCGCCGGGTCTGTTGTTTTTCGATTTTCACGGCACGCGCATCCTATTTGAAAAAGCGGCGCACACGGCTACGCTTTATTTCCGGGTGGAAGACCTGAACGCCTCGTACGAAGAGCTGAAAGCAAAGGGGGTCGCGTTCGTGGGTAAGCCCCACCCCATATTCAGGGATGAACAGGGGATCTTCGGCACGGCGGGACATGTCGAATCGATGGCGTTCTTCAAGGACCCATCCGGCAATACCCTCGCCCTGGCCGCACAGCAGCCCCCGGAATGAGCCCTTACGTGCCAGGTATGGACCGACCCGCTTCTTTCCGGCCGTCGGGACATGGTCCGCAGAAATGACTTACGACTTTACCGGTAAAGTCGCGCTCGTTACCGGCGCATGCAACGGAATCGGGCGATTCACCACGGTCGCGTTGCTGGAAGCGGGCGCCGCTGTGGTTGCCGTGGACATAAGCCCCTGCCCGCGAAGTCTGCAGCTATTCAGGACACGAAGCGAGCGCGTTCGGTTCATACAGGCCGACGTATCTGAAAACGACCAGGTGCGAAACATGGTCAGGCAAGCCAGAAGGCGTTTCGATCGGCTTGACATCGCCGTAAACAACGCCGGTTTGTTCAGGTATCAGTCCCTGACGCACAAATGGCGGGAAGATCAATGGGACCGCATGATGAACGTGAACCTGAAGGGCGTGTGGCTATGCATGAAACACGAATTGCCCGTCATGCTCGCGCAGGGCGAAGGCGCGATCGTGAACGTATCTTCGGTGGCGGGCCTGGTCGGATGCGAAGGGATGTCCGGATACTCCGCCAGCAAGCACGGTGTGATCGGCCTGACAAAGTCGGCGGCGCTGGAGTACGCGGAAAAGGGCATTCGAATCAACGCCGTGTGTCCGGGAAGCCTGACGCGCCCGTCGTTGCGGTATCCACGCGTGTTTACGACGAAGAAAAAGGACGACAGCCGCCACCCCATGGGGAGGTTCTGCACGGGCGAGGAAGTGGCTGAAGCCATCCTCTGGCTGTGTTCAGACGCATCCTCGTTCACGACGGGACACGCGCTGGCCGTCGACGGAGGCTGGTCCGCCCGGTGATTGGCGTCACACTCCTGGCCAGTGCAATCTTCGGGTAATCCCATTTCCGATATCCAAGACCGGAGCATCATCTACATGTCACTTTTGACGTTCAAATTACTTTCCGCAGCCGCAATTCTCGCCATCGCGGTGATCGGCGGACTGATCCCCCTCTACGCCGCGAAACATGAAAACAGCAAACGGTTTTTCTCGCTGGGAAACGCTTTCGCAGGCGGTTTGTTTCTGGGCGTCGGGTTTATACATCTGCTGCCGGAGGGTATCGAAAAGCTTGAGGGAGTTACGGACTACCCATTGGCTGCGTTGCTGGCCGCGTTCGGCCTCGTGGGGCTGCTATTGATCGATCGCGTCATTTACGGGGAACACCACGTCGCCGGACATTCCGAGGAAGATGAACAACATTGCATATATCCGTACGTGCTGCTTGTTCTTTTGTCCGTTCATTCCGTCATCGCAGGGATTTCACTCGGCATCGAATCCCATTTGTCGGGCCTGGCTATCATATTGCTTGGAATACTCTGTCACAAGGGATCGGCCGCCTTCGCCCTGATGATCAGTGTGCTCCGGGCCGGTATCGAGAAGCGGCGTCATAAGCCCATTCTGGCGGTTTTTGTTTCGATGACGCCGCTGGGCATACTGGCAGGGATGGCGGCCGCCATGGCCTTGCACGACAGTGAGAGCGTCACTACCTGGATCGAGGGAAGTTTCAACGCCATCGCGGCGGGAACGTTCATCTACGTGGCGATTATCGACATCATCGATGCAGAACTTTCGAGGCGCAACGTGCGCGTGGCGAAATTCGTCATGAGCGTACTGACCGGCGACGATGATCAACCTATGCCGACCCGGGACCACGACCGCGTAATCAAATTCGTCCTGGTCATCCTCGGAATCGGGCTGATGGCGCTGCTGGTGGAATGGGCGCACGCCCACTGACCGGCGGGAACCTTACCCTCCTGAAACAGATTTTTGATGGTCTCCACATCCGACGCGGGCAGGCGGCGAGCACCGCCTGCCCGGTCAGTCGATATACACCTTCTCGCCCGTCCGTGCGCTCTCGTACATGGCGTCGAGCAGTTGCATGAACCGGTAGGCGTCGTCTGCGTTTACATCGGGAGCGACACGTCCCGCTATGGCCCGGGCGAAGTGCTCGACTTCATGATAGAAGGGCAGTCCTTCTTCCGGCGGTTCCGAATGAGGCACGTCGGATTCGTCCTCGATTTGCCGCGCGGTAAAAACGCCCTCCTCCGTCTGCCACAGTTGTCCGTGGGAGTAGGCGCCCTCGCTCCCGTACACCTCCACCACGGTGGGCGTATCGCAGTGCACCCAGCGGGAGCAGTCTATCTGGATCGTCTTGCCTCCATCGAACCCGGCAAGCCCCGAGAAATAGTCTTCGGCTGGTCCTTCCGGTCCATCATAGATTGCCTCTACAACGTGCTTGGCGGCAAACGCCCACCTGGGGTCCGGGCAGCCCATCCACCACCAGGCCAGATCCAGTTCGTGCGAGGCGTGCTGGCCCAAAGCTCCGCCCTTCTGGCCGTACACGTGGGTCCAACCCTCGGGACTGTCCAATGGCGCCCTGTGGTTGTACTTCAGAAAGATGCGGGCATGGTACGGCTCGCCGATGCGGCCGCGGCTTAACGCGGTGCGCGTCCTGCGGTTCCCCGGATCGTGACGCATGAAGTAGCAGAACTGCAGCATTACCCCGGCGCGCTCGGCCGCTTCTTTGAAGGTCAGGATATGGTCGGCCTGCGTGGCGTGCGGTTTCTGTACCAGAACGTGCTTGCCCGCGGCGATCGCGTCGAGGACCATGGAATAGCGGGCGGGCGGGTTCACGGCCAGAAGCACGGCCTCCACCCCTTTATCGGCCAGCAGGTCCTGGTAAGGACCGTACAGACGGGGAATTCCTTCCTCCCGGCCAACCCGGTTTCGTCGCTCCTCGATCAGGTCGCCGATCGCGACGACATCGAGCAGTGCGCTGGCGCAGGCCGATCGTATGGCGGCATGGCCCGCACCGCCGCAGCCCACGACCCCGAACCCAATCGCTTTATCCTTTTGCATCAACTCCACCTGTCTTTTTGCGCCCCGTCAGATCCGGGGATCGTTTCATCGGATCGGCCGAACTACAGGAACGAGAAACGGATCATGCAGACGTCAGTGGCAATCAGGGCGACAACCGCTCGATAACCCATTTGTCGCCGCCGTCGCGACTGTAGCGAATACGGTCGTGCAGGCGGAGTTCCCGGCCCTGCCAGAATTCGAACTCATCGGGCGAAACTCGGAAACCGCCCCAGTTGTCTGGATACGGGACGTCTCCGGTGGGGAATTCCGTCTTAAGCGCTTCGTATCGTTCTTCGAGGATCTTGCGGTCCGGTATGACCTCGCTCTGGCTGGAGCTCAGGGCCGCCAGACGGCTCTCCAGGGGCCTGGAATGGAAATACCGGGCGGACTCCTCATTGGACACCTTCTGAACCGAACCGGTAATCCGGACCTGCCGCCCGAGTTCGCGCCAGTAGAACACCAGGGCCGCCCGGGGGTTCTCCAGCAGGTCCCGGCTCTTCGCACTCCGGTAATCCGTATAGAAAACGAATCCCCGCTCGTCGACGCCCCGCAACACGACCATTCTGGCCGAAGGCACGCCGGCCCGCGAAGCCGTCGCCACCGTCATTACGTCAGCGAGTTCGATGCCGGCGTCGACCGCGTTCCCGAACCAGGTGTCGAACTGCCTGAAGGGGTTGTCGTCCAGGTCGCGTTCGCTCAGACTCCCGAACACGTACTCCCTGCGGAGTGCTTCCAAGTCCATCGGTGATCAGACCAGTCCTTTCCAGCACCGGAACGGATGCCTCGACATGCCTGCGATTACCTGCCTTGGTGATCTGCGAGACTGACTTCAAGGCTCGAATCACACGCCCTGCATTCGATCTAGCGCCATACGGCGAGGATGGCGCCCATCACCACGCTGTAGAGCACGCGGTATCCCGACTGGATCAGCCACAGTTTCAGCCCGGTATCGCCGAATGCGGCGTCCGATGCCATCGCCGTCGCGATGAAGCCGATGCCCACAAGCAGGCCGATCGCGACGCCGCCGCCCAGGGTGGATATGTTCAGCGCGTTAATGAGCATCGCAAGGACGATCGCCGTGATCAGCGCGGTAATGAAACTTATGACAAAGGGGACGGGTGACGGCTGGATCTGATCCGCAGTTTTTCCTATTGCGGACAGCCAGGCGTCGCCAAAAATCGGGCCGTACCAGACCGCGCCGAGCGCAAAACCGGCCAACGTCGCTACCAGTATGGCCAACCAGTTCAATCCGGATATCTCAAGCATATCTCCTCCACACTAAAAAGGGTCCTTACTCATCCACCGTGACTTCATCTCCAGTGTCTTCTTCAACTGTTTCTACTGCCGCGGTGTCCTCCACCGCGGTGTCCGAATCCACAGCAGTCTCTTCCATGTCGGATCCCTCCGCCACGGGCCTGACTTCATACCGCAGGATGGTAACGTAGTCGTCGGGGTTTCCCCTGAAGAACATGCCCGGCCCTTTCAGGTATTCTTCCTCGTGCGCGCCGACGAACGCATACCCGCTCTCGTTTATATAGTCTCTAAGTCCTTCCAGGACTGGGCGCTCCTCGTCGTATGGACCAATATAGAGCAGTTCCGCGACTTCACCGTATGCCCAGGTCGTGAGCGATATCGTCATACCGGGTACGGCGGTGTGTTCCGGGAGCGCAGTGACGGTATCCGGAACCGGAAGGCCGTAAATGCCGATCCACTCCTCCATCGGCATGTCCGGCGACACGGGCCATCGAGCCCTGGGCGCCGGAAGAGGCCAGGTCGGCACGCCATCGATGTTGTAGTAAAGACCGTACAACGTTTCGAAAACCTCTCCCGCTACGACGTTGGGATCGCCTTTCGCCTCGACCACGATCATCTTCTGAGGCGGCCGGGTCGAAATCGCCGGTTCTTTCAGATGCTCATACGCCGTCAGGTCCGGCCCCTGCATGGCGAAGTACGCGAGCAACACAGCCGCTGCCAGGATCAGGACCACTACACCTAGGATGATCTTCTTCATGGGTACCTCGACGGATGGACCGCGGCCATGGCAGTTGCTCCGAGCCGCTGCGGTTGCACCTCGCCCATGGCAAATGCTCTGCGGCCGCTGCAGTGGAGCCGGTCTACGGTTTCAGCGATGTTGTCGTTGCGCCGTGACGAATGGCATGGCGGCCATACCGGTTTCGTATATCGTCGATCGCGCGCAGCAGCCGCCCCGATGTCTCCTCGGAGCTTTGGAACAGGTCGGTCTGAATCGGTTCGTCCGGCCGGACCAGGTTGCCGGCGGCCACACCCAGCAGCCGAATGCCCGTCCGCCCGTCCCAGACCCCGTCGAACAGATTCCGGGCCGCCTCGCCGATCACGAAGTCGTTGTCCGTCGGCGCCACGGCCGTCTGCCGTGTCAATGTCTTGAAGTCGCCGAACCGGACCTTGATGCGGACTGTCCTGCCAAGCAGTCCGTCTCGTCTGAGCCGTCGGCCCACGCGGTCGCTCTGGTCAACAAGGAAGCGGTGACACGCTTCCCGCTCGACCAGATCCGTGCCGAAGGTATTCTCGTGACTCACCGACTTCGCTGCATGGCCGGTGACCACGGGCCGGTCGTCCCGGCCCCTGGACAGGTTGAAGAAATGCAATCCTGCCGCGTTGCCGAGCAGACGCTGCAGGTCATCGGAAGATCGCTTCTGCACGTCGCCTATCGTCTTGAGGCCGAGCCGTGCCAGGCGCCCCTGCATGTCCCTGCCCGCTCCCCAGAGAAACGACACGGGCAGTGGCGCCAGGAATTTCGTCACGCTATCCCGGGGGACGATCACCAGTCCGTCCGGCTTATCCAGGTCGGAGGCCACCTTGGCCACGTACTTGCACGGCGCCATCCCGACGGAGATGGTCAGTTGTGTTTCCCTGAGTACGTCCGCTTTGATGGACCGGGCTATCGCCTCGCCGTCGCCGAACAGTCGCGCCGACCCGGTAACGTCCAGGAACGCTTCGTCCAGCGACAGGGGCTCGACAAGCGGCGTGTACCGGTGGAACACTTCCTGGACCTGACGGGAAACCTTGCCGTAGACGTCCGATCTGACCGGCAGAAAGATCCCCTGGGGGCACAGCTTTCTGGCGGTCGTTCCCGGCATCGCGGAATGTACGCCGAATCTGCGCGCCTCGTACGAACAGGTGGACACCACCGAACGCGGGCCGTCGCCTCCCACTATGACGGGCTTGCCGCGTAACTCGGGACGGTCGCGTTGCTCGATGGCCGCGAAGAAGGCGTCCATGTCCGCGTGGAGGATAGTGCGGGTTTGGTTCACGATGGGCCGGATTGGACTACATTCGACAATAAAATGGCGTTGCCGGATTGGTAGTCCTGATTATACTGTCTGACCGGGATTCTTACAAGCGCTTTGTGGTAATGCGGGAGGGAAAATGCCAAACCATGACGACCTGAACCGGGTGCTGATCCGGGCCGTGGAGGACGGTGATATCGATGGGGTGAGGGAGGCTGTCGGGAAGGGCGCCGATCCGGCGTGCATTACGCCTGCGCATATCCCGCCCCAACAAGAAACCGATGAACACTATGAGATCATGCGGTATCTGTTCGCAAGCGGCACCGATGTCAACTTCGCCGGATTCGATGAGGGCATACTCATGACCTTCTCGGCCTACCGCGGACAACTGCGTTACCTGCGCCTCTACCTGGAGGCCGGCGCCGACATCAATCTCGCCCAGCCCATGAACGGGGTCACGGGCCTGCACGTGGCCGTCCAGCACAATCTGCCGGAAATCGTACGTTTCTTTCTCGACCATGGCGCCAGGGTCGACCAGGCCTGCCACGACGACGCACCGACCCCGGATCCCGGCCACGTATACGGGGAAACTGCCCTGCATTTCGCCGCGGCCGGCGCCGACAGGGAGATCGTACAAATGCTCCTGGACGCCGGAGCGGACCGGTCAGCCAAGTCTTCCAGGGGCGAATCTCCGCTGGACTACGCGATACGGAACAATCGGCCGGAAGAAGTGCTCCGGCTGCTCAGGTAGATCGCGTTGCGTCGATCGCCGCAGGTTCGGCCGGCAGTTTCAGTCAGCACGTCCAGCCCGGCAGGTCCAGCCCCTTCGGTTCAGCCCGGCAGGTTCAGCCCAATTGCCTGGCGGCAAGGCGGAGGGGCATGCGGAAGTCGAGCAGTGCCTGTTGAAAATCGGGCGTCGGCACAGGATCGTAACCGCACGTGAAGGTCCAGCCGTGGGCCTCGTCCCGCGCGTTCCCGTAGAGACCGGACAGCAAGCCGGCCATGTCTTCGGAAACGTCGATCGAGGTCCGGACCGGATAGACCCTTCCAGCGCATCTTCCAGCTTTTTGGGAAAGGTCGTGTTCATACCCCGTGAGTGAAACGCGGTAACCGGCTCCATCGCGCTCTACGATGAGCAGATGCCCCCGGTTTACGCACTCCCTCCGTATCGCATCCCAGGGTATTGCCACTTCCGGGCACGCGATACGGTAGCGCAGATCTTCGGTCCATTCGATCGAAACCGCGTGGACGGGCAGCTTGTCCTCCGCGTCGAGGAAAGCCTGACTGAAGACGTAATCCGTGTGATAGTCCGGTAGAAAAACTCTCGCCGGTCCATGGTGGATGAGAAAAAGCAAGGCGCCTTTTTCTCCTGCTGCGCGCATTGCGGCGAGCGACTCCAGGTGCCTTCGTCCGCGTTCCGTGACCGCGTCGGGAAACATGGCTATGCCGTTTGCGGACAGGGTGCACGATTTCACTTCCAGGCAAAGAGCGCCCTCCGCGTCATTCAGCAGGAAGTCGAACCGGTTGCCGCCGACGGTTATTTCGGTCCCCGCAATCCCGTATTCACTCAACGCGGGGATCGCGCGGGATTCGATCAGCCTGCGCGCGACCGTATTGTTCAGATGGGTGTGCAAAAAGACGACGCGTCCCTGGTATCGCACGGCCATCACCGTGTACCGCGTCTTCCGGGAAGCCTGAACGCCGTGATCCGCCAGGATCAGTTCAGCGCCCGGCAAAAGCAGCTCTCCCATCCTGCCGGGATTCGGCATGAACACTTTAGTTTCCCTGCCTTCGATGGCACAGTGAACGGCGAACCGGTTGGGGCGGGAACGGAACGTGCCCTCGACCAGGGGAAGGGTTGAGATCGGAGGGAAATACGAAGGCGTGTCTGGCATCAGGCTTAACAACGACAAAGACGTGAGAGGAGTGCCGGTTCGAAAAAGCTAGGCGGACAACAGTCCTTGCAAACGATGGATTACAAGGTCTACTTCACCAGGTTGCAGCGTACCGACGCCTGGATCGGGTGTCGCCAGACCAACGTACTCGGGACGCGGCAGGCGGACAAGCGCAATCTCCGGCACTGTTTTTCTTTGCCAGCGTGGTTGTCGGCAGGTAATTTTCCATGTACTCGGACTTGGTGATGGGTATGCGATAGTCTGGCGGGGAGGAAAGCGACTGCGGTGGCCGAACATGACGCTGGAACCACAATCCGTTTAGGGTATCGCAGCGGGATAAACGTTACGCGTGATGGCGAAGACCGATGGACGCTCCGACAGGTCGACCGGCATGGCGAGGAGTTCTGCCGGGTCGACCTGGTAAAGAAACGAATGCGCGTGGGGCGCTCCAGGATACCGACTGGCGGGGTCTCCGGTCTATACACGCCTCCCATACACCGGGCGAAGGGATACGCCAGCTGCCTGATGGAGGCGTCCCACGATTTCCTGCGGCGCCAGGGCTGCTCCATCGTCTTGCTGAATGCCATACCCGGCTTCTACCACCGCTATGGTTACGACGTTGTGTTTCCGGTTTACCGCCTCTTCGTCAGGACGGAAAGGCTGTTGCAAGCCCGGCGGCTTCTTAACGTGCGGCGGGCTCGTAAAAGGGACGAGCCGGCGCTGGTAAAACTGTATAACCAGTGTAACCGATATCGCACAGGAACCCTGGTCCGTAATGCCGACTGGCGCTTCACACGCCTGGTGGACTATGGAAGGCCGCCAGGGAAGCTGCTGGTAGTGGAGGATAAGCGGCAGTGGGTTGCGGGGTACGCCCTTTGTCGCACGCGGCGCGATTGCTATTTCGTCCAGGAATTGACCGCCCGCTCGTCGAGCGCCTTCGAGTCGCTGGCCGGCGCCGTAGGTACGCGGGCCCGACGGGCGGGTTTTGACCGGGTCCATTTCAAACTGCCGGTCGATCATCCTTTTGCCGAATTCTGCAATCGCCTCGGAAGCGAGTGGGAGATTCAATATCACGTAAACGCTGAGGGTATGGGGCGCATACTCGATCTTCCACGCTTTCTGGCAGCGCTTCGTCCGGAATTCGAATACCGGCTGGGTAAATCGGGATGGTCGAAAAAAACCTGTTTGTGGTTTGAAACCGAATTAGGGGCGGCTGGGTTGAAGATCGTGGGCAATACGGCCCGTTGCATCCCAAATCGCGAAGCGGACTCGCACAAGATCGCCCTCTCCCAGACCGCCCTGCTGCAGCTCGCACTGGGCTATCGCACAGTTTCGGATGCAGCAATTGAAAAGGGGGTTCGCATACCGTGCACGGCGCGGCCGTTTCTGGAGGTGCTTTTCCCGCCGTCTCCTGCGATGATGCCCATGGTTGCCGAATGAAGCGTGCACGCTGTTGTTTGCACATTCAATCCATTGCACACTTACTACAGAGGAAAATCATATTGGGCAAAACCATCCTGGCCGTACTGGTGGGTCTCGCAGCCGGAAGCGCCGTCAACATGGGGCTGATTCTGCTGAGCCCCATGGTCATCCCGCCGCCCCCCGGCGTCGACGTGACCGATATGGAGTCCCTGGCGGCATCCATGCACCTGTTCCAGTTCAGGCATTTTGTTTTTCCCTTTCTGGCCCACGCGTGCGGCACCCTGGTGGCTACGTACCTGGCGGTGATGATCGCGTCCGGGTACCGATTGAAAATATCCATGCTGATTGGATCGTTGTTTCTCCTGGGCGGCATCTCCAATGCCATATTGCTCCCTGCGCCTGGCTGGTATGTCGTGGTGGATCTGGTCGGCGCCTATTTACCCATGGCCTGGATAGGAGGCCGCCTGACTGGCAAGGAATAAGACGCACGATCCCGGATGGTAGATCAGCATGGTTCCGTATACAGATGAAACCTTCTTAGCCGTGTTTATGAAAGGCGATCTTGTAGCTGCCCGGGCCTTTATCGATGCCCATCCATCCATTGGCCGTTATGCTGGCTATAAGGCCCATCCGTTGCTCAGGGAGTTCGTCGCACGCAACTGCGGCCACTGCTACAAGGCGTCTCACCGGGCCATAGCCGATCTGTTGATCCCCGATCGAGTACGTTCTTTCCGGGATGCCGTGATTGCGGACCGGATCGAAGACGTTCGCGCTCAATTGGCGGTAGATCCACAACTGGTTCGCGCCGAATTCACCGGTGACCGCGGGATCGCCCAGGCGATTCATCACTGGCGTTCCACCCCGGTCGCCATGCTCCTGCTGGACCGGGGAGCCGACGTGGACGCCCTGACCACCGTGGGCTGCGCGGGTGAAACCCCGCTCATGATGCAGCTGCGGTTCGGTACGCTGGAAGGCGTGCGTTTTCTTCTGAAGCGGGGAGCAAACCCAAACCTCGGCGGGCTTAAGCATACCCCGAGCGCATCGATGGCGGAGGGGCTCAAGCTGTTGCTTCAGCATCGTTGGAACATCGACGAGCAAGTGGGTGGCCGCACCCTGCTCCACCATGACGCCAATCACGGCCACGGCGGGAGGATCCGTCTGCTTCTGGACCTTGGTGCCGACCCCAACATTCGGGATGCCGAGGGGCGGACCGCCTTGCACCTGATCGGGGCGAGGGGCGCCGGTTCCGAGGCGATCCGGGCCCTGGTCGCAGCCGGCGCCGATTTGAACGCCCGCGATCATGAGGGCAGAACGGCTTTGGACCATGCGGAGTCGGCATCACGCAATACGGCTGCCCGTATATTGGTGGAGTTAGGCGCGAAAGGAATTGAACCCGTGGGCAGCGAATCCGATCATGGTTAAGGCTGATCAGCATAATCTCGATCAGACCATCGGCGGCCGGTATCCCGATCGCGCCGCGCGCATGGCCTTTCCCGGTAAGTTCCTTGGACGAGTGCATCTCAACGCGTGCCGGACCGGGTTCATGATCTGCCCGGGTCTGGGTCCGGAATACGGCCGGCCTTGTTATGACGACCGTTGGGGAGACGAGTCCGATTGGATCGACGGCGGGGCCGCCTGGACCCTGTTCAGGGCCAGCGTGGCAGGCGATTTGAGATCCATCACGTCGCTACTCGATGACGATCCGCGTCTCGTGAATGCCCTGCACTGGTACGCCCAGCCGGTACACATGGCTGCCAGGCATGGCCACACGGAGGTGACGGGATATTTACTCGAGCGTGGTGCCGACCCGGGACTGAACATCTTCGGTTCGACCTGGAAGAATCTCCTTGAAGAAGCGCAAACGCGTGGTTTTGACGACGTTGCGGAAGTCATTGCACATGAAATGGGGGCGCGGTTCGGTTACGATCCCGCGTTCGGGGAGTTCGCCGCGCTGGTAAAAAGCGGCAGTGTCGACAGTGTTAAGACGGCCCTGAGAGAACGGCCCGAACTCGCTGACCGGTCCGACGAAGACGGAAACAACGGTCTCCACCTGGGTGTGCTGAACGGCCGGAAAGAAATGGTCGAACTGTTTCTTGATCGCGGCATACCCCTTGATTCACGGCGGGCCGACGGCAAGACTCCGCTGACGCTGTCGTTCGACACGGGTTTCGGACACGCACCGCCGGACCCGCAACTGGGCCTCCCGGAGTACCTCCTCGAGCGTGGAGCGAATTACGCTGTCACGGCGGCTAGCTATCTCGGTGACATTGAGCGGATACGGCAAGTTCTTGCCGAGGATCCCGGTAGTACAGGCCGCGACGCCGCTTTAAAGAGTCCGCTGGGCTACGCCGCCCGTGCCGGTCACGAAGAAATCACCGCACTGCTTCTCGAAGCGGGAACGGACAGTCATGCCGTGGACCAGGCGCTATTCGAAGCCGTCTGGTATAAGCATAGGGATGTCGCCGCCCTGTTACTCGAGCACGGCGCCAACCCGAACGTCGAACTGGATTCCTGTGGATGCGCCGCTGGCACCGACGATCCTGCCATCAGAGCGATGCTGGTTCGTCACGGTGCCGTGTACCCGCCGTCCTGGAGTTTAGCGGAAGATGAACTCCGGGAACTGGTGGTCAGCAAGGCGACGCGAGTCCGCGATCCGTATCTCGTTGCGGAAGTGCTTGAAACAGGGGATGGACGACTGATCGATACGCTTCTGGCAGATCATCCCGACGCGCTTCGCCGCCTGGAAGAACTGCAGTATCTGCCGGGGTGGGGCGACGACGGTGTGATCACGCGAAAGCTCGTTGCCGCCGGCTTGGATCCGAACCGCCGTACATTCGAGGGGCAGACGTATCTACATATCTGTGCCAGGCACGGTTGGGAGGCCAACGCCCGGTCCCTGATCGAACACGGCGCACTGGTCAACGCGCTGGACGAGAAAGACGGCCAGACTCCCCTGGCGGTCGCGGTGAAAAACGGCAGAATCGAGATGGTCCGCCTGTTGCTGAAACACGGCGCCGCCCCCGACCTGGTCGACTGGCCGTGGACCCGGCCGCTGGTGATTGCGGAGGAAACCGGCAACACGGCCATAGCCGAGGTGATTCGACGGCACGGTCGCAAACAACCTTGAATCGCATTCGTCAGCCGCCAACATCCAAATATCCTTGACCACCGGCTCCGCATGTTTTACCCTGAGTTCGATGCGGGACAGGCCGCCTCCGGTCCGTGGACAGGGTAGAAGCCCACCTGTTGGTCAGTCATCATATCGCTGCACTTCCTTTGGCCCGAAAATACGGACACCGGGCAGCCAGTCAAGGAGGTCAGCCATGTCAGAATCCGCCGTAGCACAACTCCCCGATCAGCCCGACCTGCGCCACCTCAAAGACCAGGCAAAAGACCTGATGAGGGCCGGCTCATGCCCAACGCTCGCCGATGCGTTGTTTCACGTCGCGCGCCGGTATGGTTTTCCCAGTTGGCCGAAGCTGAAGGCCTACGTCGAGTCTGTCGGATCCATGGGGGCGTTGGAACAGGCGATCCTCGATGACGACGACGCCCGTCTGAATGACCTGCTGGCCGAGGATCCCGGTCTGATACACCGGGAAGGGCACTGGATCAGGCGCCGCCGGCACAATGGGTACCGGCCGCTAGCCTACGCCGCGTTTTTCGGGAAGGTGAAGGTCATGGAAGTCCTGATCGACGCCGGCTCGGATGTCCACGAAGGGGGCGACAGGGCTTTGCGGGCCGCGGCGTATTTCGATCACAATCTGGACGCAGTCGAACTGCTTCTCCGCCACGGCGCCGATCCGAATGCGACGACGGTGTCGCCGTCCGGCCGGCCATACCGGGTGATCGACTATCCCTGTATGACGCTGGCATCCGGTATGTTGCGCCACCTCGCGTCGAAGGGTGGCAGGCTACTGCCGGACAACGCGGGCATGATCCTGGCGTCCAATGAGCGAAGACCCCGGGATAAGGCAGATTGCCTTCGCGTCATGGCGGAAGCGGGTATAGATTTGCCGGACACGCCGCCTATGGCCCTGCACCTGCGGGATATGCACCTCATGGAAGGGCATCTGCGCAGGGATTCCCAAATGACTTCGAGACTGTTCTCGGAAAAGGATATCTTCCCGCCAGAATACGGTATAGAAACCCCTTCTCCATACGCCTGTGTGACTCCCTTGTCGGGCGGGGTCACCTTGCTACACATGGCGGTCGAGTTCTGCGACGTTGAGTTGGCCCGATGGCTTCTCGAGCATGGCGCCGACGTCAATGCCCCCGCGGAAACGGACGGAGACGGCTTCGGCGGCTGGACGCCCCTGTTTCATGCCATGGCCACGCTGCACGTGCCACGTCATTTCCCCGACTTGGCGGACTTGCTTCTCGAACATGGCGCCGACCCCGAGATCAGGGCGTCCATCAGAAAGCCGACAGTGGAAGGCGGAGAGGCGACCTGGAAGAATGTCACGGCCATCGAATACGCACGCGATTTCGTCTACCCGGATCTGGTAAACGACGACGCGCTACGGCAGGTCTCTCAGGCAATCGGGACCATTGACGAATCCGATTGACGGCAACGGCAGGATTCCTGTTTCCAGCGCACGTGCGCAGTTGATCCGGTGACGATCAGACCTGTTTTATTTCGGGTTAATTCCCCATGGCGGCTACCCATCGCTCTCCTTCCAGATTGTGGCCCTACCCGGTCGTTAAGGCTGAGATCGAGGACGAAGCCCTGAACCTGGCCCGGGGGTATAGATCGGGATTGGCCGATGCCAGGGCGGATGTCCGCCGCTATGGTTCCTCCGTCGATCCTGCATCGTTCCGTTTAGACGATGCCCGGGACGTGCTGGCAAAGAGTTACGGGTTCCCGGGCTGGGCACAGGTGGAACGATTCTTCCAAACGGTAGAGCGTTTTTCGCGCAGTCCCAACGTGGAACCCACGCCTCCGGACCGGTTGGACGCAAAGGAACTCGCCACCGACTTCCTTCGTCTCGCCTGCCTGACCCAGGGTGCCCAGGATCACCCATCGAGGTGGGCGAGGGCCCGGAGCATGCTGGAGGCCCATCCGGAACTTTCCCGGGTGAATGTTTACGCAGCTGCCGGGGCCGGTGACGTTTCCGCGGTGGCTGCTTTTCTGAAAGCAAGTCCTGAACTTGCGAAGACTCCGGGCGGCCCCCATGATTGGGAACCGCTGCTTTATGTGGCGTTTTCCCGGCTGGGCCAAGGGTCAACGGAACATTCAGCCGTCGAAGTCGCCCGGTTGCTCCTTGCACATGGCGCCGATCCGAACGCGGGCTATCTCTGGGCCGGCTTCCCGTGTCCTTACACCGCACTTACCGGTGTATTCGGCGAGGGAGAAAACGGTCCGGCCAGGTGCCCGCCGCACCGGAACTGCTATGACCTGGCGGATATCCTGATTAAGGCCGGTGCCGATCCGAACGACGCGCAGACGCTCTACAACCGGATGTTCAGCCGTGACGACGAACACCTGCGATTCCTGTTCGCCCACGGTCTTGGAAAGGAGGGGAACCGGCCCTGGCACCGGCTGCTGGGAGAGCAGTCGCGGGGATGGGTGAGCAGCCCGGTTGATATGTTGGCCTATCAACTGCAGTGGGCCGCCCGATGGAACTACCCGCAAAGGGCGAAGTTGCTGGTCGAAAACGGGGCAGACGTAAACCGGCCGTCCCACCGGCCTGATGCGCGATCACCTTACGGCGAGGCCATCTATCACGGGAACGAGGCCATCGTCGAGTACCTGACGGCCAGCGGCGCGAAGGCGTTCCCACTGGACGACCTGGACCGGTTCGCATGTGCATGCATCAGTGGAGACAGGGGTCGTGCCCGCGGGTTGCTCGCACGCGATCCGCTACTGATTGAAATACTTGGAGAACGCGGTAAGGCGCTCATGGAGAACGCCATAGGATCGGACAACAGGGACGCGGTCCGGCTGATGGCCGAACTGGGCTTCGACTTGAACGCCTGTGGAATGCACGAAGCAGCTCGGTACGGCCACCTGGACATGATCAAACTGTTAATCGACCTCGGGGCGGATCCGGCTCAACGGGACGCGGGACACGGCATCGACGCAATCGGCTTTGCCAGCCACTACCAGCAGGACCACGTGATCGACTACCTGGCACAGTTTGCCGGAATACATCGGGCCGTCCAGTCTGATCTGCTGGACCGCGTTCGGGAGCTGCTGGAAAACGACCCTGCCTGCGCCCGCGAACGGGACGACGCGGGAAACACACCGCTGCACTGCCTCGACGTGGACAACCGGATGAAAGATACGGAGGAGATACTCCGGCTGCTCGTAACGCGCGGAGCCAATGTCAACGCCAGAAACAATGAGTTCCTGACACCGCTCGACAGGCTGGAGCGTCTTGCCGGTTTCAGTCGAAGAGACGACCTGGCCGAACAGCTGCGCGGGTACGGAGCCGTGGCATCAGATGCCGCCGACCTGTCGAAGGACCAACCGGCGTCCTGAATCGGCACGCCCCATGTCGGATTGTACGACGCCCCTTCTAACGACGCCCCGTCTTGATGAGCCCTCAACCGATTCCCGGGATTACTTTCCCCACTTCGAAACGATCAGGCCCGCCAGCAACCCGACGAGGATTCCCGGGGGCACGATCTCGACGTAGGAGCCCGTAGAGACCGCCGCGAGCAGAGAAAGGACCGCCCCCACCGCACCGCCGGCGAGCACGTTCTTGCCGACCCCCTCGATCCTGCACGCGATCATGCCGACCAGCAGGCCCGTGACCAGGCCCTTCGCCGTTCCCCACACGATGATCTCGGTCATCATGCCCTGTGCCTCGGGAATCAGGAACGCGGACAGCCCGTCCAGCAGGCCGAGGACCGTGCCGGCGATCAAACCCAATGGTACGCGCTTCATGACGGCTGCTCCTGTGTATTCAGGTGACAGTTGAACATCCAGTTTGTGCCGAATTTGTCCGTGATCATTCCGAAACGAGCGCCCCAGAAGGTATCCTGCAGCGGCATGGTCACCTCACCGCCGGCGGACATGGCGTTGAATGCCCGCTCCTGTTCATCCACGCTCGCGAAGTCGATCGACAGCGAGATGTTGGTATCCGAAGGGACCGTTTCAATATGGTCGGAGCCCATGAGCATGTTTTCGCCGAATTGGATGGACATGTGCATGGCCTGACCCACCATGTGGTCGGGGATTTCCATACCGATGTCCTGGTCTTTGGTGTAGCGGCTCAAGGTCACGACTGTGCCGCCCAGGCAGTCGCGGTAGAACTCAAGGGCTTCCTCGCATTGGCCGTTGAATGCCAGATAAGGTACCAGTTTCACGATAGATCTCCTTACGGTAAGCCACCGCGCCGGGTGGCGGATACGACAGGCCACCGCGCCGGGTGGCGGAATCTCCGATGTCAGATCACTTTCATGACAAAAGATACAACGCGCGGTGTGTTAAAATTGTAAAAAAGAGACACAGGGCTAAAGTTCCGCGAATTTCACGTTGTTTTTTTCGAAGAATGCCTTCGGGGTAAACCCGGTAAAGGTGTTGAATTCCCGGATGAAATGGGCCTGATCGAAATACCCGCATTCGTGGGCCAGTCGGGTCAGCGTGCTGCCCCGGTACCTGTCCAGGTGATGGCAGATGTTCAGGAACCGGCTGATGCGGGCGAAAGTCTTAGGCGTCGTACCGACCGTAGCCACGAACTTCCTTTCCAGTTGCTTCCTGGAGAGTCCGACGCGTTCACCGACCTCCTCAACGGACAGTTGCCCGCCCGTGGACCGGATCAGTTTGACCGCTTCGTCGAGCGCTACATCATCCTTGTAGTGCTCCGCCAACCGGTCCAGCAGGAACCCCTGCACGACAGAAGCGAAGCTCGCACCGTCCTCGCCGTCCGCCACCGTACTGGATCTTTCCATCAAATCTTCGTAATGCATCGGCCAAAGGGTCGCGGTGCTCACCGTGTCGTCCAGAAAGCTGTGTACGGGTATGTCGAAAAAGTGGTAGGCGCCCCACGGATAGAAGCGCACCGACACGAAGCCGGTCCGGCCGTTGGATTCGATTTCGATATACTTGCGCATCTGGGAGACCGCGAAACTCCGCGGCTGTACCATGCTCTTCCCACCCGCCACGGTCGTGATCCACGGATCGCCGTAGTGGAAGACGATCTCCACGATGCCGTCCGGCACGATGAGCGACCTGGGCGCGTGGTCGTTCTCGCGCTCGGATTCCATCATCCAAACGAGTTGGACGTAGGGGGCGAGTCCTGCGTGCGTTTCAAATTCCCGATAGATCATGACTGATGCGATAAGTAACCGGAAAAGGCGCCTGCGTCAAGCCGGAGCGCGCCCTTGCGGGACTTAAGTCCGGCCGTTGTTACGCCGGCATGTTGCTGTCCTTTCGCCGGCCGCTTTCTCTTGACGCGCCCCCGGGACGTCGGTACATTGTCAACTACCGGCGTGTGCAGGACGCCGCCCGTCCGCGGAAAGAACACAAGTTCACCTGTATCGGTTCCCATCTGCCGTGGCAACCTTCTTCTTGCCCGTTCGGCGGACGCACGGGTGTTCCGGCGATCTCATGATCGCCTGAAGGAGGTTCCATGCCGTCCCTGCCTTCCCCTCCCGATATACGCCATCTCAGGTTGCAGGCGAAAACGCTTCTGAAGTCTGCGCGCAGCGGCGAAGAGCATGCCGTCGACAGAATCCGGTCGGCCACTGGAGATCGTCGTGACCGTCTCGTGCTGTCGGACGCCTATCACGCCATCGCCCGGGAACATGGATTCAGGTCCTGGCCCCACCTGAAGATCCACCTCGAAATCGCTGCCCGGAACCTGGACGAGAAGCGGGAGATGTTTCTGTCCTCGGCCTGGCTTTGGGGTGATCGAAAACGCGCCGAGGCCGTGCTCGAATCGGCGCCAGAACTCGTCCGAGGAGATCTCCACGCCGCCTGCGCCGCCGGAGACTTGGATGCCGTCACAGACATCCTGGAGACCGCTCCCGCCGCGGCCACGACGAAGGGCGGCCCGAAGAACTGGACCCCGATCCTCCACGCGTCGTGGTCCTGTTTTCTATCCGAGCAAACCGACGCCATGGTCCGCATCCTGGAACTGCTCCTGCAGCACGGCGCCGATCCGGACAGCTACTGGGTGAATGATGACGACTGGAAGGAGTCGGCCCTATACGGATGCGTGGAAAACAACTGCGTGCCGGCGGCCCGGGTGCTGGTGGACGCGGGCGCCGACCCCAACGACAACGAATCCCTGTACCACGCCTGCGAGAAATTCAACCTGGAACTGCTGGATACGGTCGCGGCGAACGGGCTGGACGCGGAAGCTGTTTCCTATTGCATCAAGCACGTCATGGATATGAACTGGACCGATGGGATCATGTGGTTTCTCGACCAGGGCGCCGATCCCAACGCCATCCATCCCGCCGACGGGGAAACGTCCCTGCACTGGGCCGTAAAGAGAAACAACACGGTCGAAGTGATCGGCGCGCTCCTGGAGGCCGGGGCAGACCCCAACGCCCGCACCTCGACCGGGAAGAGTACGGCGCTAGGGATCATCGGCCGGACGCCGCTTGATTTCGCCCTGCGGCTCGGTCGCGGGGAGGTCGCGGCGCTCCTCAGGCGGCATGGCGCTGTGCCGTCCCCCCTGTCCGAATACGATCGCTTTGTCGTCGCGTGCGCCAATACGGATCTCGAAACCGTGGAGCAGTTGAAAGACCGGCACCTGACCGACTTGACCGACGACGACCGGACCCTGATCAGCCACGTGGCCCAGGTGGACAACTGGGCCGCGGTGCGTCTCATGGCGGACCTGGGCTGGCCGGTGGACGCCGGGGGCTGGATGGATGCAACGCCCCTCTACTGGGCCCTGTGCAAGGGAAATCCCGAAATGGTCGACTTCCTTCTCCGGAGGGACGTCTCCACCGAGCCCATCGGCGGCTATTTTCAGGATCCGATCCACGCCGTGATCCACTGCCAGTGGAATGGGGACAGGGGCGGATACCCCGTCGCCCTCGGCCTGTTGCTCGACCACGGTCTCGGCGTTCCGGAAGGACACTATCCCAGTGGCAACGCCGCCATGGACGCGGTACTGGCGCAGTACATCGAGGACTGAGGTGGTCTTCGCAGGAATGCGGAGGATCCGGACGAAAAGGCAGGTTCCTCGCCCGGATGCGGCGCTTCGAGACGGGGAGCCTCGCTTTGACACCGGGAAACCGCCCACGGTCAACTTGACAAACAAGGGGCGGGTCGGTATATAGCCTGTGTTGTAACGCAAGCGATACCAACCGGCATTTGATCATAGAAGACTACGCCCGTTACGAGGAGGCCCGGCATGGCCCGCATGGTCCAATGCGCCAAGCTCAACGAGGAACTCGAAGGACTCGACTTCGTCCCCTTCCCCAACGAACTCGGCCAGCGCATCTACGATAACATATCCAAACAGGCCTGGCAGATGTGGATCAACTATTCGGTCATGGTCATCAACGAGTACCGCCTGAATCTCGCCACGACCGAGGGCCAGGAAGTCTACGACCGGCACCTCGAAGAGTTCTTCTTCGGCGAAGGCGCTGAAATGCCGCCGGGATACCGTCCCCCTCAAACGAAATAGCCCCGGCCGCCGTCACCGCCACGGTGGTTTCATCATGAAACGTGACGATGATATCCTGCTCATCTCCTGCTATGAGCTGGGCCATCAGCCCTTCAGCCTGGCCTCCCCCGCCGCCCGCCTGAAGTCCGAAGGATACGCCGTCTCTGTCGTCGATGCCGCGATCGAACCGGTCCCGGAGGATATCGTACGCCGGGCCGGCTTCATCGGCATCTCGGTGCCCATGCATACGGCCATGCGGGTCGGGATGGATCTGTCGCGCCGCATCCGGAACCTCAACCCCGGCGCGCATCTTTGCTTTTACGGACTCTATGCCGCCCTGAACGCCGAGTATCTCCTGTCCCACGGGGCCGACTCGGTGATTGGCGGAGAATTCGAACAGCCGCTTTGCGACCTGGTCGGGAGGTTGTGCGGCGGCGAGGAACCGTCAGCGGCGGGCGGAGGCCCCTCGTCGACCGGGGATCCCTCGTCGGCCGGGGATCCCGCATCGGCCGGCGGTGCGGCTACCACCCCGTATCTCTCCCGCCAGTCCTGGTTGGTCCCGGACCGCGATACGCTGCCCGGGCTGAAGCGGTACGCCCAGCTGGACAACGGCATTGAATCACTTCCCGCCGGTTACAGCGAGACCACGCGCGGCTGCCTGCATACCTGTCTGCACTGCCCGATCACGCCGGTGTACAACGGCCGGTTCTTCGCCGTGCCCGCCGACGTGGTGCTTGCCGACGTGGAACAGCAGGTGCGCATGGGCGCGCGTCATATCACCTTCGGGGACCCGGATTTTCTGAATGGCCCCACCCACGTCCTGCGTATCTTGCGCAGGATGAGCGACGTCCATCCCGGCCTCACCTTCGATTTCACTACCAAGATCGAACACATCCTCCGGCACCCGTCCTTTTTCCCGGAAGCGCGGGACCTGGGCGGCATCTTCGTCGTATCGGCCGTGGAATCGGTCAGCAACCTGGTGCTGGAGCGTCTCAGGAAAGGACACACCCGCGACGACGTCGTCCGGGCCCTAGCCATCCTGCGCGACGCGGACCTGCCCATGCGGCCCTCGCTGGTGGCCTTCACGCCCTGGACTACTCTGGATGATTACCTGGATCTGCTGGATTTCGTCGAAGTCCACGACCTGGTCGACCACATCGACCCGGTACAGTACACCATCCGCCTCCTCGTACCACCGGGGTCGGCCCTGCTGGCCGAAGCGGATACCCGTTTATGGATCGGCGAACTGGATGAAGCGGGGTTCACCTACGCCTGGCGCCATGACGATGCGCGCATGGACCGACTGCATCAACGGGTTTCCCGTCTCGTGGAGGAAGCGGACGCATCGGGAGAGGAAAGGGACAACCGGAGGGTATTCCACCGGATCCGGTGCCTGGCGGCGGAAGCGGCAGGCGTCGAGGCGCCTGCGGAGCAGCCTTTCCATGACATCCCGCTCAAACGGCGTCGCGTCCCCCGGCTGACCGAAGCCTGGTTCTGCTGAGCGGAGCCCACGGCGAGCCGGAAAGGCTCGTTCATCTGATTTCTATCTAATCTTCGTCTGTCTGGTTCAGGAAGTATATCCGTCCTGGCAGGGCCCGCAGTGCTGCGACTTGGCCGGTGCCCGGTACTGCACGCGGTGATCGGGCGTCTCCAGGCGGATGCCGCCCCGATGTTTCGACGTGAGGCAATGGTCGAGGATGCCGCACACTGTGAGCGTTCGTTCTACCGGGATCGGGGACACGCCGGTCTCGAACATCTCGTCGATCCTCGACACCAGGCAGGCGGAATAGGTGACCGGCGGGGTGGGCGGCAGGAAGAACTGGGTAGACTTCGGATCGGGTTCGTCCTTCAGACGGGCGGCGAAACAGTAGTCGCCGATGGCGCCGTTGAGCATGAGCAGCGTGGTCTGCAGCCCATCCACGTGTTCGATGAAGTACGCGGCCGGCTCCTCGGCGAGACGGCGCAACTCGCCCGTCCCCAGCAGGTCCTGCGTGCGGCCGTCCTTTTCAGTCATCCCCTTCGGACTGTCGCAGCGTGACAGCGCCGATTCCAGCAATTCCTTTGAATAGCGTCCCTGCTCACCCGCTTCCCAGACCTCGTCGCCCGCGATCATCTGCACCGCCCTGACCCCGGTCTCTCCGCCCCTGCGCCGCTCGATCATGCACTGCATGGCTTCGAGGGCGTGGTAATCCATGGCGTCCGAACCGCCAACGCCCACCATCAACGCTTCCTCGATATCGCATTCCAGTGGGAGTTCCAGTTCGGGCAGCCGCCAGGTGACCGGCAGGCTCGAGCCCGCGAGCACGGGGAAGCCGAGCCGCTTCGAATCGGCCACCATCTCCAGGCCCCGGTCGAAACTGTAGGAGAGATTCTTGTCATTGTAGATCGGCACCGCGCGGCCGTCCTGCTCGAACACCTCGACACAGGCCTTGAACATCTCGTAGCGCGGGTAGAGCTTCTGTCCTTTTTCGTTGTCCGGATAATCGCCGTGCTCGCAGATGATCAGGATCCCGTCCACCGCCAGCGAATCCCCGCCGCACCGCAACGCTTCGGCGATGGTGGGATAGACCTCGAAACCGAACTCGCGGGCGCGGCTGGTACTCTGGTCGCCTTCGGGCCGCTGGTCGACGTAGAGCGACACCACCTCCACGTCCGGCCGGTGCCAGCGGCCGGACCGCGGATAGCCCACGAGGAACCGGTCCGCGAAATGCTGCGTGTGGGAGAGATAGGTGTAGATGGAACTGATGACGGCGAGCCGTTTAGGCATGATTTCAATATCTCCAGAACGTGGAGTTTTCGGGCGCCGGGTAGGCGACGTCGAGATGGGGTGTTTCGAGGCGCACCTGTCCCTCGTGCAGGCTGTCTACCCCCGCCGCGGTTAGGCCCGTCGTCAGCAGGGTCCTTTCCACGGGATAGGCGGCCTCGCCGGTGAGGAACATCTGTTCCACGTTGTTGACCTGAGGCGAGAAGAAGTTGGCCAGCGTGGTGCGCGCGGGTGGCATGGGCAGGTACATCTGCGTCGACAGCGGCTCGCTCCGCCCCGCGATGCGCGCCGCGAAGTTGAAGTCCTCCACCAGTCCATTGAAGAGGACCATGGTGCACTTGAGCCCATCTCGGTGCTCGTAGGTATAGGCTACCGGATCTTCCACCATCCGCTTCATCTCGTTGATGGTCGGGAAGATGTTGTTGAATCCGTCGCGGGAAGGTTTCAGCGTGTGACTGCGGCAGAGCGCTGCTTCGAAGAGTTCGCGGGACCACACTTCGTCGTGCCAGGCTTCCCAGAAGGCCTCGCCGCGCCGGGCGTGGAGCCAGGCTACGCCCGCCTCGCCGCCTTTGCGCCGTTCGACCATGCACTGCAGGGTCTCCAGGCCGTGGAAGTCGTAGCTGTCGACCCCGCCGTAGCACACGCACACGGCCTCTTCCACCCCGGCGTGCAGCGGCATGTCGACCGAGGGCGTCCGCCAGGTGACCGGCAGGCTGGACCCCGCCATGAAGGCGAACCCCAGCCGCCGCGAGGTATCGTACATCTCCCTGGCCCAGTCCCAGTTCCACGACAGGTGCTTGTCGTTAAAGATCGGCGCGGAACGGCCGCTGGCCTCATAGACCTCCACGATCTCGCGGAACAGCTCGTAGCGTGGATAGAGCCGCTGCCCCTTTTCGTTGGCAGGATACTCGCCGTGCTCGCCTACCAGGAGGACGCCGTCCACCTGCAGCGAATCCCCGCCCAGGGTAAGGGCTTCGGCGACCGTGGGATAGATCTTCATGCCGGGGAACCGGGCGGCCCGGTCCCTGCTGAGATCGTTCTCGCGCACCTGGTCCACGTACAAGGATACCAGGTCCATGGGCGGGTGGTGGTGCCGTCCGGCCCAGCCGTACCCCTCCAGGAAGCGGTCCACGATATGCTGGGTGTGGGCGTAGGGGTGGTAGATGGTCGTGATCGCGGCGATCTTCGGTCGGTTGGGCATGGTCGTAAGCTAGACGCGCCCCCCGTCGCCGTTGTCCGCGGTCCGGTCGTGCTTGATCACGGACATGGCCGACGCGATGATGGAACTGACGTCACTGAGATTGGACGGTATGATCAGGCTGTTGCCCGACTTGGCCAGGTTGCCGAAGGTCTCGATATACTGCTCGGCCACCCGCAGTTGCACAGCCTCGTCTCCTCCATCCGACTTGATGGCGCCCGCAATGGCCCGGACGCCCTCGGCCGTGGCGTTGGCGACGGTGAGGATGGCCTGGGCTTCGCCCTCGGCCTCGTTGATCTGCTGCTGCTTCTTGGCCTCGGATTCCTTGATGACCTTCTGCTTCTCGCCCTCGGCCTGGTTGATGTTGGAGTCGCGCATCCCTTCCGAATTCAGGATCGCCGCCCGTTTTTCGCGCTCCGCCCGCATCTGTTTCTCCATGGCTTCCAGGACGTCCCGGGGCGGATTGATGTTTCTGATTTCGTACCGCAGGACCTTTACGCCCCAGGGATCTGACGCCTTGTCCAGTTCGCTGACGACGGCAAAGTTTATGGCGCCCCGCTCTTCGAAGGTTTTGTCCAGGTCGATCTTACCGACTTCGCTTCTCAGGGTGGTCTGGGCGAGTTGCGTGATGGCCATATCGTAATCGGCAATGCCGTAGGAGGCCCGCTCCGCGTCCAGCACCTGCATATAGAGCACCCCGTCCACGCCAACCTGGACGTTGTCCCGCGTGATGCAGAGCTGTTCCGGGATGTCGATCGACTGCTCCTTCAGTGTGTGCCGGTAGGCTACCCGGTCCACAAAGGGCAACAGGATATAGAAACCGGCGTTCAGCGTCTTGCTGTATTTCCCCAGCCGTTCGATCACGCGGGCTTCCTGCTGCGGCACGACGATGATCAGGTTTCTCAGGAATATGATCGCGGCAATCGCGACGACGACAGTTACTATCAGACCTTCCATTACAGGTTCCTTCCAGCGCGATTGGAGACGGGTGAGGTCGTGCAAAATCCTCGACGCCATCCGGGTGCGTTTACGCGCTCCTTACCCAGAGTGAGACGCCTTCAACACGTTCGACCAGGCAGGCCTGCCCCTTTTCGATGAGCGTGTCGCCCTTGTTCACGGCGTTCCAGCCCGTGCCCCGTACTTCCACCTTGCCGGTGCCGTGGGCCGGGATGTCCTCGAGGGCCGTTGC
Source organism: Candidatus Latescibacterota bacterium (assembly GCA_012270975.1). Classification (GTDB taxonomy): domain Bacteria; phylum JAAXHH01; class JAAXHH01; order JAAXHH01; family JAAXHH01; genus JAAXHH01. The sequence continues at coordinate 47,452 of JAAXHH010000014.1, forward strand.
TGACTCGCCCTCCAGGGTGTTGATCTTCGTGGCGGATTCATCGGGATTCAGTCTTTCGGTCAGCGTCCGCCGGAACAGGACGAGCGAGGCGATGGAGACGACCGAAAACAGGAGAAACTGAACCCAGGTGGTGTCAACCAGGCCCGCCCAGGCCAGCACGCCGACCACGAGCGCGGCGACGCCGAAGAACAGGAGATAGAAGGCTCCCGGCGTGGCCATCTCGGCCAGGCAGAGCAACACGCCGCCAACAATCCAGACCCACCAGGCCATCAGCTCCTCCCGGAATCAGGTAAATCGCCGTCAGAACTTCACACTTCGAGCAGTAAGGCCGCGGGCACCTCGATCAGGGACTTGACCTTGACCAGGAATTGCACGGCTTCCCGGCCGTCGATGATCCGGTGGTCGTAACTCAACGCCACGTACATCATCGGCCGGATCACCACCTCCCCGTCGACGGCAACGGGCCGGTCGTCGATTCGGTGCAGCCCCAGTATGCCCACCTGCGGCGGGTTCAGGATAGGTGTGCTCAGCATGGATCCGAAAACTCCACCGTTCGTGATCGTGAAGGTACCGCCGCGCAGGTCCTCCAGCGACAGTTTGCCCTCGCCCGCCTTTGCCGCGTACTGTCTGATATTGCTTTCGATCTCCGCGAATGACATGCGGTCCGCGTTTCGCAGGACCGGCACCACGAGTCCGTCTTCGGCGCCCACCGCGATCCCGATGTCGTAGTAGTGCTTCCTGACGATCGCGTCCCCGCGGATCTCGCCATTGAGTTCGGGGAAATCCCTGAGTGCGCCGATCACGGCCTTCACGAAGAAGGACATGAACCCCAGCCGCACGCCGTGCCGTTCCTCGAAAGCCTCCCGGTTCCTGCGGCGTATCGTCATCACCGTGCTCATGTCGATCTCGTTGAAGGTCGTCAGCATCGCCGCGGTCTGCTGCGCCTCCACGAGCCGGCTGGCTATGGTGCGCCGCCGCCGGGACATGGGTACGATCTCCTCCCGGTCGCCATGGTCCGTCTCGGGGCCGTCGGCGGTGCTTCCGGTCGTGCGCGCGGTATCGGCGACACCTGTTTTTGGTTCAACGACGGCCCGCGCCGAATCGTCGGATACCCCGGCAGGCGCGTCCTGCCCCGCCGCCTCGGCAACCGCCTTTTCTTTTCGTTCCGTTACGGCGCGCTCAACGTCCTCCCGGCGTATTCTCCCGCCCATTCCCGTCCCTTCCAGACCGGAAAGGGATATGCCGGCTTCGTCCGCCATACGCCGCGCCACGGGCGTTACCCGGTCGTCCGGAATGGCCCCGGACTGCTCTTCCGCGACCTCGTCGCCGGCAACTTCCGCGAGGGGCGTGTCCGTATCGTCCGCAGGACTTTCGGCTTCATCGGTTGCATCAGGCGCGTTCGCATCAGGGGTGTCCGCGCCGACAACAGTCGCATCGGCCGCGGCGCTTTTGTCGAGTACCCCAAGCAAGTCACCGATCTGGACATCCTCACCCGCCGCGCGTTCAATGCGCGTCAGGACCCCGGTATCGTTGGCGTTTACCTCGAGCGTGACTTTCTCGGTTTCCAGTTCCAGGAGCGCCTCGCCCGCCGTGACCGTATCGCCTTCCTTTTTGAACCATTGGATGACGGTTGCTTCCACGATGGATTCACCCAGTTGCGGCACGGTGATGTCGATGGCCATTTCACTCTCCCTGGGTACTCATTTCATTTGTGACAGACTGCTTCAGATGCCAGGACTTCCCGCGATATAACATTTTCGACGAGCCGGTAGAGACAGGCCAGGCAGCAGCTACCGCAGCAGTTCCGGCAGCATGCCCACCTGACCGCCGGCAAACCCTAATTTGCCCGGCAGCATGCCCGATTGCCCGACGGCATGCCCGAGTCGAACAAGATGCGCCAGGCGCCGCGATCTGTCAATTCATCTCGATATTTCCCGACGCCCCCATGGCAAAGGCCATCTTGACGAGGTTGTGTTGGTTACGATTGTGAATGGCCGTCGATCCCTCCGAGGGAACCGCGCTCGGCGGACGGGAAACGCGGTAAATCGGACACCGGTCGCCCAGGGCGGATTCCAGCACCTTGCGAATGTAGTCCCAGGCGCCCATGTTCTCCGGTTCTTCTTGGAGCCAGACGACTTCCTCCAGTTTGGGATACCGGCCGATGATCTTCACCAGCTGGTCCGTCGCCACCGGGTAGAGTTGTTCAATACGAACGACCGCGGCGTGCGTCGCGCTTTCCCATTGCTCGTCGTTCATCAGATCGACATACACCTTGCCGCTGCAGAAGACGAGGCGCCGGACATTTTCGGGGTCGTCGTTCGCCCTGACGTCTTCGATGATCGGCATCCACTTTCCTTCCGCCAGTTCGCGTGCCGAGGAAGCCACGTCCGGATGGCGCAGCAGACTCTTGGGCGTCATGATGACCAGGGGCAGCGGGTCGGATTCCAGCAGCCTCGACTGGCGCCGCAGCAGGTGGAAATACTGGCCCGCCGTGGTACAGTTGGCGATTCGGATATTGAAATCGGCGCCAAAGGAGAGGAATCGTTCCATCAGCCCGCTGGAATGATCCGGCCCCTGTCCCTCGAATCCGTGAGGCAGCAGGATGGTCAGGGACGAGGTCTGCCCCCACTTGGCGCGGCCGGAAACGAGGAATTCGTCGATGATGATCTGCGCGCCGTCCACGAAGTCACCGTATTGCGCTTCCCAGAGTACGAAACGCTCCGGGGCCTGGATGCTGTACCCGTACTCGAATCCCAAGGCGGCATACTCGGTAAGCGGCGTGTTCCGCGTCTCGAAGGAGGCGTTCGCCTGCGGCAGCCGGCGCAGCGGCGTCCAGGCCAGGTCGGTCTCGTAGTCGTGCAGTACGTTGTGCCGCTGGCTGAAGGTCCCCCGCTCCACGTCTTGGCCCGTCAGCCTGACCGGAACCCCGTCCTCGATGATGGAGGCGAAGGCGAGGGTCTCCGCCAGGGCCCAGTCTATTTTATGGGCGTCCACATCGTCCAGCGCCCGCCGCCGCCGTTCGATCACCCGGTTCAGCCTGGGATGCAGGGTGAAGTTCTCCGGGAACGTCCAGAGCGCTTTGTTGAGGTTCTTGAGGCGCCGCATCGAAACGGAGGAGCGCGTGCGCTTCGCGGTGCCCGATCTAGGGGGCTTGTAGTAGGGTTCAACGAGCACTTCTTCCGGTTTCAGTTCATCCAGCATCTTCTGCATGCCGTTCATGCGTTCGGCGACCATATCTTCCGGCCTGCCCGCCTCGATCCGTCCCGCCGACACGAGCCGGTCGGCCCACAGCTTTCTCACCGTCGGATGGGCCTCGATCCGCCGGTAGAGACTGGGATGGGTGAGTGAAGGATCGTCGCCCTCGTTGTGACCGTGCCGGCGGTACCCCATCAGGTCGATCAGGAAGTCCTTACGGAACTTGACGCGGTAGGCGTAGGCGATCCTTGCGGCTTCCAGGCAGGCCATGGGATCATCGGCGTTGACATGGATGATGGGTATTTCGAATCCCCGCGCGATTTCGCTGGCGTACAGGGTGCTGCGGGACTGTTCCGAAGGTGTGGTGTATCCGAGCTGGTTATTGGTGATGAGGTGTATCGTGCCGCCCGTACGAAATCCCGGGACGCGGTACAGCGTGAAGGTCTCCGCCACGACGCCCTGGCCCGCGAAAGCCGCGTCGCCATGAATCAGGATGGGCAGGTTCCGTTCGGGCAGCGGCCGGACGTCCCCCGGCAGGTTCACGATCGTTCCCGCGGCGCGAGCCATGCCCTCGAGCACCGGATTGACCGCTTCCAGGTGGCTGGGGTTCGGCGCGAGGTGGATATGCAGGTCCACTTCCGCGCCCTGCCGATCCTGGTATCGCCGCTGGGCGCCGCTGTGGTATTTCACGTCGCCGGTCCAGCCCGTGTCGTTGCCGGTCTTGTTGACCCGCTGCACCGGATCTCTGAATTCAGCAAGAATGTGCTCGTAGGGTTTGTGCAGTATGTGGGCCAGCACGTTGAGCCGTCCCCGGTGGGCCATGCCGATCAGGATGTTGCAGGTGTTGTTCTCCGCGGCCTCGCCGATCACCCCGTCCAGAATGAGGATCATAGTGTCCAGGCCTTCGATGGAGAACCGGGTCTTGCCGGGAAAAGTCCGGTGCAGAAACTGCTCGAAGACCTCCACCTCAGTGAGACGATCCAGGACGGCCAGCCCGCTCTCGTCATCTCCCGAGGGCCTGAAGCGCCCTGTTTCCGCCGCCTCCTGCAGCCATTCCCGCTCTCCCGGGACCTCTATGTGCATGTAGTCGTAGCCGGTGGTGGACGAATAGACGCGCTTCAGTCTCCTGAGGGCCTCGGACGCGTTGCCGCACTGCTGGCCCACCGGTCCGCCGATCAGGGAAGAAGGAAGCTGTCGCATCGTCTCTTCCGTCACGCCCTGCGCCTGCAGTTCAAGTTCCGTCAGGGGGTCGCCCAGCGCCGTGTCGTCCTCGGTCGCGAAGACGGAATAGGGAAAATACCTGGGATCGGCCAGGGGATCCAGGTGGGCGCCGAGATGTCCATACTCGCGGACGTTCTGGGCGAGATTGGCGATGAATACGATCTGGTCGATATCGGCCGGACAGCGGGGGAAATCGGCGGACGGCCCGCCGGAAGGGGCACCGTCGAGGGAGGGCACGTGCCGGGAGAAGAGCTCGCGGGTGGCCGCGTCGACGGAATCGGGATCCTCGAGGTACTGCTCGTACAACGCGATCACGTAGCCGGCGTTCGGACCATGAAACTCGCGCAAGAGATCCAAGCGAAATCCTCCCTCTGGCGACTGTCTCGACACGGGTGGTTGAACAGTATCCGAAGCCTGATAAATCGAAGTGGAAATGCTGGGTTATTTCCCGTTTCAACCCGCCATTGAAGATAGGACCGGCCGCCCGGGAAGGCAAATGAATTGTAGGGCCGGGAACGACGGGGTAATGCCTTTGGCGAAGGGCCGGATTCCCGATTAGTGCCTTGACTTTTAGCCTGCGCGCGCATTACTTCGAGATTTCGGTCGCATTCCGTGCCAACCGGCTATCTTGGGAGTTGCGAATCATGGATCTGAGCAGTCTGAAGGGCAGGACCGTCGGGGCGGCGGTATCCGGCGGACTGGACAGTTGCACGGTCACGCGCTGGCTCGCGGATCATGACGTCGACGTCGTCTGCGTTACGGCCGATCTCGGCCAGCCGGACGAAGAACGCATCGACTATGTCGCGGAGCGCATGATGCGGTGCGGCGCGAAGGAAGCCGTGATCGTGGATGCAAAGGAAGAACTGGCGCGGGCCGGCGTCGAGGTCATCCAGTGCCAGGCCATGTACGAGGGAAGTTACTGGAACACGACCGGCATAGCGCGGCATATCACCGTGCGGACCCTGCTGCCCGAGCTCAAGAAGCGCGGCATCGATATCCTGTCCCACGGCGCGACCGGCCGCGGGAACGACCAGGTCCGGTTTCAACTCGTCGCCAACATGATCGATCCATCGGTAGACGTCTACGCCCCCTGGAGAGACCAGGCTTTCCTGGACGATTTCCCCGGGCGGAAGGAAATGATCGATTTCTGTGAAGACCGGGAGTTGCCGATACAGGCTTCCCATGAAAAACCCTATTCCACGGATGCCAATATCCTCGGGCTGACCCACGAGGCCGGCCGTCTCGAGTCGCTCGACACCCCGGCCGGTTTCATCACGCCCGGCATGGGCGTCCATCCCCGTGAAGCGCCCGATGAGTCCGAACTCCTGACCGTCAGATTCGAACGGGGCGTACCGGTCCGGATAAACGAAGATTCGGTCACGCCGCTGTCGGCCATCGAAACGGCCAACCGGATCGGCGGCAGAAACGGTGTCGGGATCGGGATACACACGGTGGAAAACAGGTTCGTGGGCATCAAGAGCCGGGGCGTCTACGAGTCACCGGCCATGACGCTCCTCGGACAGTGCTACGAGTTTTTGCTGCAACTCATACTCGACCGCCGCGCGCGACGTACCTTCGACCAGACCTCGGCGGTAATAGCGGAACAGATCTACCAGGGCTACTGGTACGATCCGTCCACCCAGGCTCTCCGGGCCTCCGTGGACGTGTTCAACCGGCTCGCCACGGGGACCATCCGGGTCGAACTGTACAAGGGTCGCGTATCCTTCGTATCGGCCGAAGACGTCCCCCACTCGCTTTACTCCGAGACGACGGCATCCATGGAGGGCGTGGGAGACTTCGACCACAAGGATTCCGAGGGGTTTCTCGGCGTGCTGGGCGTCAGCGCCAGGGCACTTAAATCATCCAGCCAGACGCAATAGGCAGGAAGGCAATACACCGGGAGACTACGATAATGCCAGTGGGTACGAAGAACCAGGCGATTCCCGGCTGCGGCACGCATCACGTGGCCATCCAGTCGCGGGACTGGGACGCGTCGCTGCAGTTGTACCGGGATGTGCTCGGGATGAAGTTCGTGGCGGAATTCGGACCGGAGGAGCGCAGGATCATGCTCCTCGACGCCGGGGACGGCAGCCACATCGAGCTGTTCCAGCCCACGGGCGAGACCCCTTCGCCCGGAGGCGAGGCGCCTAACGACCCGGTCACGCATGTCGCACTGGCTACGACGGATACGCGCGCCGCGATCGAACACGTCCGGGCCCATGGATATGAAGTGACAGTCGAGCCGAAAGACCTGAATCTCGGGGGACTGGACGTGACCATCGCCTTCTTCAAGGGCCCCAGCGGCGAAGTGATCGAGTTCTTCCAGGTGCATTGATCCACGTTCTCATGTATCGATATCTTACAGCCCTGACCGTGATCCTGGCGGCCTTAAACCCGGCCAACGCCCAGGACTACGATGTTTCCGAACTCCAGACCCGCGCCGAGTTCTCCTATTTCGAAGAGACGACGCGTTACGAAGAGGTCATGTCGTTTCTTCGGGCCGCCGTGCTGGCCTCCGACCGGCTCCATCTGACGGAGTTCGGCTACACGACCGAAGGCCGGAAACTGCCCCTGCTCGTCTATGGCGACGTCTGGGATGCGACCCCCGGTGAAGTCATCCGAACCGGCAAGACGCGGGTATTCGTCCAGGCGAACATCCATGCGGGAGAGGTCTGCGGCAAGGAAGCCCTGCTGATGCTGATCCGGGAACTGGCTTCCGGCCAGTACGCCGACTGGGCGGATTCCCTGGTGCTGCTCATGGTGCCTATCTACAACGCCGACGGCAACGAACGGATCAGCCTGTACAACCGGCCCCGTCAACACGGTCCTGCGGGGGGCATGGGACAGCGTCCAAATGCCCAGGGTTTCGACCTCAACCGCGATCATATGAAGCTGGACGCCCCCGAGGCGCGGTCCCTCGTGCGGCTCATGAACGAATACGATCCTCACGTGCTTATCGATCTCCACACGACCAACGGGACCGTGCACGGCTATCACTTGACCTACTCGCCGCCGCTGAACCCGAATACCGCCGATCCGATCATCGACCTGCTGCGGGAGCGGTGGCTGCCCGAAGTGCGCAACGCGATCCGGGAGATCTACGGATGGGAATTCTACTATTACGGCAACGTGCCGAGGACCGGATCGACCCGTGAACCGGGATGGTATACCTTCGACCATCGACCCCGGTTCAACAACAACTACGTGGGACTCCGAAACCGTATCGCCATACTGAGCGAAGCCTATTCCTACGCGGCCTTTGAAGAACGTATTCTGGCCACCCTGGCCTTCGTGAAGGAGAACCTGCACTACGCCCACCGCCACGCGGCCTTGATCCGCGAGACCCTCGAAACCGTCGACCTGGAAACGGTGGTGGGACGGGAAATGGCCGTTCGTTCCGAGTTTGCCCGGTCCGCGGAACCGGTCGACATCCTGCTGGGTGAAGTCGCGGAAACCCTCAACCCGTACACGGGCGAAGTCATGTATCTCAGGGAAGAAACGCTGATTCCGACTTCGATGTACGAGTACGGTAAATTCACCGCGGTAGAGACGGAGCGTGCGCCTCGCACCTACTTCGTGCCTCCCTCCCTGGCCGTCGTGATCGAACGGCTCGGCGCTCACGGTGTCTGGTTCGAGGAGCTCTCCAGTCCGCGCGAGATGGCGCTGGAGCGATTCAGAATAGATTCGACGCGGGTGGCCGAGCGGCCCTTCCAGGGAAGACACGAGCGGACGCTTTTCGGTAAGTACGAGCCTGTAGTCCGGACGCTGGAAGCCGGCACGCTCGTCGTGCCGGTCGACCAGCAGTTGGGCCGGCTGATCTTCTATCTGCTGGAACCCCGGTCCGACGACGGCCTGGTCGCGTGGGCGCTGATGGATGACGTGCTCGAGGACGCGACATACTATCCCATACTGCGCGAGCCGGCGGACCGGCAGCAGCCGGCGGATGGGCAGCCCTGAAGAACCGGCAGTAGCCCTGAAGGATCGGCAACGGCCCTGAACCCTCACACGACGGAGCCCGTATGCCCGCCCGCGTCATCCTGGACACCGACACAGGAGTCGACGACGCCCTGGCCATTGTGCTGGCCATGCGGTCTCCCGAACTGCACGTCGAAGCAATTACCGGGGTATGCGGCAACACGCCTCTCGACCACTGCATGCGCAACATACACATCACGTTGGGCGTACTCGATCCCCCGGCGGTGACGGAAGTGGCCAGGGGGGAGGACCGGCCGCTCGTCCGAGAGCTTGCCTTCGCCGGGGATATCCACGGAGCCGACGGGCTGGGCGACGTAACCCGCATGGCGGACGCGAAGGGTGTCCGCATATACCCGGACCCGGTGCAACGGATAAGTCCCGTGCACGCCGTCGACCTGATCCTGGAACGGGCGGACCGGCACCCGGGTGAACTGACCCTGGTCGCTGTGGGCCCGCTCACCAACGTCGCGCGGGCCATTATGAGGGACCCGGATCGAATGGGGTGCCTCCGGCAGATCATCATCATGGGCGGCGCCTTCGAGACCGGGGGCAATGTGTCCCCCGTGGCCGAGTTCAACATCCACGCCGACCCCCACGCCGCGCAGATCGTCTGCGATTCCGGGATCCCCTTGGTCTTCGTCCCCCTTGACGTGACCAGGCAGGCGTTCCTGGACGCCGAAATGATTGACCGCCATGCGAAGGAGGGTGGCGCCCGGGCGACTTTCGTCCGCGACTGCACCGCCCGATACGTCGCGTTCCACAGGCGCAACCGGGGCGTCAACGGCTGCTTCCTCCACGATCCCCTGGCCGTGGCCGTCGCCGTCCGCGAAGATCTCGTCACAATGGTGCCGGCGCGGGTGGACGTGGAAACCGCCGGTGATCTAACCACCGGGATGACGGTCGCCGATCTACGGTCGGCACGGTGGGGCGAACCCAACGCCAGGGTGTGCACCGCGCTGGACGTACAGGAATTCGCCAGAATGTTCGAGGAAAGGGTACTCTCATGATACTGCAGGGACGCACGGCAATCGTCACCGGCGGCGGCCAGGGTATCGGCCGGGCGATATGCGGGATCTTCGCGGAAGAAGGCGCTTCGGTCGTGGTAGTGGATATCGACGAAGCACGGGCCGGCGAGACGGCCCGCCAACTGAACCGGGAAGGCCATGCGGCTAAGGCGGTACGCGCCGACGTGTCCTCGGGAGCGGAGATCGAGGCCCTCGTGGACGGCGTCCTCGCGGATTCCGGCCGCGTGGATATACTCGTGAACAACGCGGGCCTGGCCGTGTTCAGGTCGGTGGAACAGTGCACGGAGGAAGAATGGGACCGCGTGATGGCCGTTAATCTCAAGGGACCCTTTCTGTTGGCCAAAGCCCTGCTGCCCACGATGAAGGCGCAGCAGTCCGGCGCGGTAATCAACCTGGCCTCGGTGGCGGGAAAGACCGGCGGCGTGGTGTCGGGCGCGCCGTACTCGGTATCCAAGGCCGGAATCGAGTGCCTGACCAAGTCGCTGGCCCGGGAGCTGGCGCCCTGCGGCGTACGGGTCAACGCCATTGCGCCCGGGATCATAGATACCGCCCTGACCGCTAATCACGATCAATCGTTTGTGGATGCGATCCCCCTGGGAGGCAAGGGGGAACCGCGGGACGTGGCCGAGGCCGCACTGTTCCTGGCATCGGACCGGTCTCGCCATATCACGGGTGAAATCCTGGATGTCAACGGCGGCCTGCTGATGGATTGACCGTCCTGGCCGGCGCACGCAGGGAGGGCGCACGCAGGAAGGCGGGATCGTGCATACCGGTCCGCCTGCGTCGCGCGTGAGGACGGGATAGTGCATATCATGACGGAAGCCATTTCCAATTTTGCGGTGGATATCGTCGACCGGCGCGCGGAGGACCCGGGCAATGTCGCTCTGCGTTGGGAAAAGACCGGCAGCGCGGCGACGGAAGTGACCTTCCTTGATTTGAAGATCCGTTCCGAGAAGGTCGCCCACGTGCTGCACCACCACGGCGTGCGTCCGGGCCACCGGGTATTCATACTGCTTCCGGCATGCGTTGCCTGGTGGGAGTCCGTCCTGGGATGCATGCGGGTGGGCGCCGCGGCCGTCCTGGGCCAGGACGCGTCTGAGACGCAGGTTCTGAAGGATCAGATCATCCAATCCCGATCATCGCTGGTGATCGCGACCGATACTGTGGCGGCCCTGGTCGACCCTTTCCGGAACGACTGCACCCGGGTCGTCCACTGGCTATCCGTAGGCTGGGAACGGGAGGGCTGGGTGGACTACGACCGCCGCGTCTCGCTCGCTCCGTCCGGGTTAAAGACGGTCGAGACCCGGGGAGCGGACCCCTGCATCGTCGTGTACGACGAGGGGACTTCGATTACCGCGACCACGCACTTTCACGGCGATGAAACCTACGGTCTCGCGCAGCTCGACGCGTGGCGCGACGGGCTGGCCGTCGCGGTGCAAGACGCGTCCGACCTCCCATGATACCCGCGCTGACCGACTACCTGGTAGTGGATCTCACCACGCAATTGCCGGGTCCGTACTGCTCCATGCTGCTTGCCGACCTGGGCGCCCGGGTGATCAAGGTGGAACCGCCCGGCGGCGATCCTCTGCGCGGCTTTCCACCGGCCTTCGCCAGCGTGAACCGCGGCAAGCGGGACATCGTGATCGATCTGAAGAACGATGCGGGACGGGAGGTCATGAGCCGCCTGGTCTCCCGGGCGGACGTCGTGCTGGAAGGCTTCCGGCCCGCCGTGGCCGAACGACTCGGTGTGGACTACCCATCGGCAAGACGACTGAATCCGGCCATCGTGTACTGCGCGATATCGGGGTTCGGACAGGAGGGTCCTTATCGGGACCGCGCGGGTCATGACATCAACTATCTGGCGATCGGCGGCCTGCTGGGACGTAACGATCCGCCCGCGGTCCCTCCCGTGCTGATTTCGGATCTGTCCTCCGGCCTGTACGCCGCGCTGGCCGTCTGCGCCGCGCTGATGCAACGGACGGCCACGGGAGAGGGACGCTTCATCGACTTGTCCATGACCGACTGTATCCTGTCCTGGATGGCCCTGGATATCGCCGCCGCGGCACAGGACCCGGACGCGGCGCGGGAACCGTTCCTGGACAATATCCCGCACTACGGCGTTTTCGAGACTTCTGACGGCCGGTACATCAGCTTGGGGATCGTCCACGAGGACCATTTCTGGACCCGCCTCTGCGATGTCCTGGGACTGAATGAATGGCGGGACTGGTCTTCCGGAAATCGGTTGAGCAGGGCGGCCGAGATACGGGAAAAACTCCGTACCATATTCGTCACGGCTACCTGCCGGGAATGGGACCGGCGACTAAGGAAAGCCGACGTGCCCTGCGCGGCCGTTAACAACCTTGACGAGCTACCGGACGACCCTTATATACAGTATCGAAATCCGTTTTACACTCTCGTGGCGTCCAACCGGACGGAGAGCCGGCAGGTGAAGGCGCCGTTTCGTACAGACGCGCCGGACGCCGATGGGCCGCTTCCGCCGCCCGCCCGGGGCGAACACACGCGCGCTGTGCTTTCGGATTGCGGTTACGCAGAGGATGAGATCGAACGATTGATTCGACAGGGTGCTGTACACGAATCCCGTTTCGGGGAGAAGTAACCGAACCCCAAAGGAGATATCATGAGTATCCGCGTGCGAAACTGGCGCGACCAGGCACCTTACGTGGGGCATATCAGCGCGCTGGTCTGGACGCTGTACCAGTCCCATGACAAGGATGAAACATCTCCGCCCGAAGTAAACCGACTGCATGGGATCAACAGCTTCGTCAAGCACGGATTGCAGGGCCATCAGCATTCGGACCACCACCAGCACGACAACATCGAGCAGCTGTATTTCATCCTGCGCGGACGAGGCCAGCTGACCATCGGGGACGACAAGGTGGACGTCCGGGACGGCACGGCCGTATACATGCCCGTCAACGTGCCCCACCAGGCGTTCAACGATGGGGAAGGATGGATGGAGCATCTTATCGTCAGCTGTCCACTGGACGAAATCCGGGAGGGCACCCCCGCTGTCCGGGACTGGCGCGACGTGCATCCGGTGGTGCTGGAAGGCGGCACCATTTCCTGGCCCCTGCTGCTGCGCGAAGAGGAAGTCCCGGCCAGCGAAGGCGGCGTGCTCCAGCGCGTGCATGGAGTGACCCGCTATGCCGTCCAGGGACGGCAGGGCACCACCTGGCAGCAGTTGGATGGAGTTGAACTCGTCCATTACGTGCTCAGCGGCTATGGTACCATCGAGGAAGCTGACGGAAACCGGCAACTGGTCACCGAAGGCTCCGCGGCCCATGTGCTTCCAGGCGTTGCGCATCGATTCGCCAACCAGGGCGAAGGCTGGTTCGAATACGTCACGTTCTCGGTCGAAGTGGGCGAAGTCGAGATGCCGCAGGAATCGGATGAAGACGCGGATGCCGAGGAAGCGGACGAGCAGTATGGCGTCGAAGAAGCCGTCGCGGCGGCCGTGGTGGCGGAAGTCGACTGGGATGACGCCGTCCCGGTCGAAGCCGAAGAAGAGATCGAGGACGCGGCGGACGAAGATGGAGTTGACGAAGCAGGAGGCGACCTGGCCGACGACGAGATCGATGATGACGCGGAATCGGCAGAGGCCGAAGAGGAAGCGTACCAAGACGAAGAGACCGACTCAGACGGAATCGAAGCGGAAGCCGACGTAATGGAGGAGGATGCTGGCGAGGGGAGTGACGCCGATTTAGATGAAACTCTCGAGGATGAGGCCAGTGATCCCGCAGACGAGAATGTGGAGGACGTGGTGGGGGAAGATGCCGACGAAGACGCTGATGAATGGGATGACGGGGACGATGTGGAAGACGTCGAGGCCACCGAGGAAGACCACGGAGAAGATGACCTGGCCGATGATGAGACCGCCGGGGAGGACGAACAGGCCGGGGAAGATGAGCAGGAAGTAGCGTCCGAAGAAAAAGCGGAAACGGGAGACGATCCATCCGGGGACGAGGACGAGATCGAACTGGATGACGACGACGATTTCGATATCGAAGACGAAGATGAAACCACCGTGGAGGACGAAACAGGGGAGGACGATGATGCCCCTGATCCGGACAGGCGGTAAACGAAAGCGTACGTGAGCAACCTACCCGCCCGACCGTTCGGGCGAACCGGCATGCGTCCGGCGGCCCTGGCCATGGGAGCCGCCTTTCTGCACGAAAGTCCCGAGGCGGTCGAAGCGATCCAGACGGCCCTCTCGCTGGGTATCAACTACTTCGATACCTATCCCGGCCACCACGAGGAAAAGTGGGGTGAAGCCCTGTCCGGCGTACCCCGGTCCTCCTACTACCTGCAGGCCAAGATCGGCACCCATCCCGATCGCAGGAAGGACTTCTCCGGGGAGGGCGCCAGGTGGAGCTTGGACCGCAGCCTGCGATCCCTGAAGACGGACTACCTCGACTCCGTTCTCGTACACGATCCGACCGACTTCGACGAGTTGCTGCGCGAAGGCGCGGTTTTCGACGTGCTGCGAGGATTGAAGTCGCAGGGTGTGGTCAGGAACATCGGGCTCGGCGCCCGGTCACACGACTGGCACGTCCGGCTGATCGATGAAGGCATCAGCGATGTGTCCCTGACCTTTCTGGACTATACGCTGATCAACCAGTCGGCCGCCGCCACCATCTTTCCGGCGGCAAAGAGACGACGCACCGGGATCATTCTGGCCAGCGTGCAGGGCATGGGGCTCCTTACCGGAGAAGAACCCGATCCAGAAAGGGAGCGGGGCATGCATCCCGGGTCTGCGCCGCGCGCGCACAGGATCTGGACCTGGTGCCGCGAAAACGGCGTAAACATCCGGCATCTCGCCATTCAGTTCTGCCTGGCGGCGCCGGTGGACAGCGTTGTCATGTTCGGCCCGGCGAGTATCCGGCACGTGCACGACGCCTACGAGGCCGCCACCGAAACCATACCATCCTATCTGTGGGAGAAACTCGACACGGAAATCGGCATCCGGCCGGGCATGGGCTCGGAGCAGTCGTGACACCCGCATGGATTTGAATATTTCATTGAATTTTTAACCGACAACAGGTAACCTCAAACCCGTCGAATCCGAAACCTGCCTGCCACGGAACCATTACCACATGCCCTCACTGTCTTTTTCGCCCCGCGTACCCGTCATCGACGCGAATGTATGCGTGGGCAATCCCCATACCGGTCCATCGCCCTGTCAAAGCCCCACTCAGCTCCTAGAAGAAATGGATTTTCACGGCGTCCAGCGCGCCCTGATCTACCATGCGCAGGGTGAGCAGATCAGTCCCACGGACGGGAACATGTATCTGGAGGACTGGCTAGACGAGGCAGACAGGCTGATTCCTCAGTGGGTCGTCGCGCCCGTGGAGACCTCCATGACGCAGATCGCGGATCTGCACAGCCGGGGCCGGGTGAGGTCCGTTCGCCTGCACGACTGCCAGTCCGCCGGCCTTCCCTTTCTCCCGTGGGGTTACGACAACCTGCTGTCCTTCCTTTCGGATACCCGGATTCCGCTGTGGATCCCGCTGATGGACGTGGAGACGGACCACGTGGTCACGACGCTCAAGGCCTATCCGGACCTGCACGCGGTACTCGTCGGGGCGCACTATACCCACGCGCTGGTCGTTCGCGGCCTGCTGGAAGCGAGTCCCCGCGCCGTGCTGGAACTCAGCCGGTACGAACCCATCGGCGAAGTGGAAGCCCTCATCGAACGCTTCGGCGCAGACCGGTTCGTATATGGTTCGTGGTATCCCCGTTACGCCATGGGTCCGATCCTGTTCTACCTGCACCACACACGCATGAGCGAAGAAGAACTCGCACGGATCTGCGCCGGTAACGCGGAGCGGTTGCTCGGACTGACGGAGGGATCATGATTGACGGTACGAGGGTAATCGACTACCACGGTCACGTGGGCCGGTGGGAACGGTACGGTATGGTGGACGATCCGGAGCTTCTGATGGGCGCCATGGACGCGGTCGGGATCGATATCGCGTGCCTGTTCCACATATTTCACCCGGACGGGACCACGGGCAACGATCTGACCGCGCGGTTTGTCGCCAGGAACCCGGACCGCTTCGTGGGCTTTGCCTATGTCTCGCCGACCATGCCCGACCGCATGGTGCCGGAACTGGAACGGGCGATCGACAAACTGGGATTTCCGGCCATCAAGCTCTACCCGCCCTATACTCCGTGGCCCTTCAACGAAGAACCCTGGCATCCGATCTACGAATTCGCCCAGGGCCGGGGACTGGCCATCATTTTCCACACGGACCATTTCATAAACAGCCGGCCCCGTTACTTCGAAGACCTCGCGCCGGTCTACCCGCGGGTGAATTTCGTTTCCGCCCATTGCGGCAACGTGCCGGAGGCCCGCGCCGAAGCCATCGCCGCCGCGCAGAAGTACCCGAACGTCTACCTGGAGACCTGCTCGACGTACCGGACGCCCGGGGTAATCGAAGAACTGGTGGAAAAGGGCGGGGCCGACCGCGTGCTGTACGGATCGGACATGCCCCTGATGGATCCCAGGCCGCAGATCGGCAAGATCATCACCGCCCGGATCTCTGACGAAGCGAAACGCATGGCGCTGGGCGAGAACGCGGCCCGGTTGCTGGGCATATAGGCAATCCTAGAAGTCAGGGCGATCCGAATGAGTTCCGAAAACGCGCTAGTAGCAATACGCTTACAATAACAGCTGGTCACCCTCGACCCTGGAGGTTTGCGTGAATCTCGGTCAAGCTGAACTGCACAATGTACACGAACTGCTGGACGACCCGGGCGGAACGGGCAGCATCTGCTGTCGGATTCCGAACGACCTGCGCGTGACGCTGAACGAATCGGCGAAGAACAACGCGCTGCAGGCGTCGGGATGCGAAATCCGGTTCAACCTGGAGGGGCAGCGGGCGGTCATTACGCTCCAGAGTCCCGAAGGGCCGACGCTCGCGGAAGTATACCAGGGCGATTTCTTCAGCGCGCTGCACATCGTCGACGCGGCTCCAACGCGGATTGTCGTGGAGCGCCCCGATACCGAGCCGGTCATGCGACGGGTCGCCCCTTCCGACGCGCGGTTCGATACCGGCCTCAGCCGGGTGGTCCTGCCGTGGCGTCCCTCGGTCCGCCTGATCTCCATAGAGGGGGAGACATCGCTGCCGAGACCGGAGCAGGCGCCGAAAACGCGTTACCTGGCCTACGGATCCTCGATCACCCACGGCAGCACGGCCGTCCGGCCTACGGGCACGTATCCCGCCCGGACCGCCGAGCTTCTGGGCACCGATCTCTTCAACCTGGGATTCGGCGGAGGCGCCCACATGGAAGCGGGCATGGCGGACTACATTGCCGGCCGCGACGACTGGGACATCGCGACGCTCGAGATGGGCATCAACGTGGTGCAGACCTTCGACGTGGACGAGTTTCACCGCCGCGTGGAATACTTCGTAACGACCATTGCCGACGCTCATCCCGACGACAGGATCTTCTGCATTGACATCTTCCCGTGCCTCTATGATTTTATGGGCGTCGAAAAATGCAAGACCTTCCGGTCCATCGTGGCCGGACGCGTAAGGCAGTTGAACCGTCCGAAACTTGTACACGTACCGGGAGACGCCATGCTCCGGTCCAACAACGGCCTTACCGTGGACCTGGTGCACCCGGCGCCCGGGGGTTTCGAGGAGATGGCGCGGAACCTGGCGGACATCATTCGCGCCCGAATTAAATAGCTGCGCGGTGAACGTGAACGACGAAGATCGACTCAACAACCAGAACACAAAGGGGAAATCCATGGAATCCATACGCGTAGG
Organism: Candidatus Latescibacterota bacterium; assembly: GCA_012270975.1. Taxonomy (GTDB): domain Bacteria; phylum JAAXHH01; class JAAXHH01; order JAAXHH01; family JAAXHH01; genus JAAXHH01. The sequence goes on from JAAXHH010000014.1 coordinate 64,664, forward strand.
CGTAGTCGGCGCCGGCGCCAATACCGTGACCATGCACATACCGAAGCTCCAGGCCATCGAAGGGGTGGAGATCGTCAGCGTGTGCAACCGCAGCCGGGCGTCCTCGGAACGGGTGGCGAAGCAGTTCGGCATCCCGACCATCTACGAGACGTGGACCGAGTTGATCGAAGCGGACGACACCGACGCCATCGTCGTCGGCACCTGGCCCTACCTCCATTGCGCCACGAGCCTGGCAGCCCTGGCAAACGGCAAGCACATCCTGTGCGAGGCGCGCATGGCCATGAACCTTGAAGAGGCCCTGCTCATGCACGACGCCGCGCAGAGCAATCCGGACCTCGTCGCCCAGATCGTGCCTTCGCCCATGACGCTATGGGCCGACAAGACCATTCAGCGGCTGATCGCAGAAGGATTCGTGGGCGACATACTCAGCGTGGAGCTACGCTCCTCCGGCAACGACTTCATCGACCGCGACGGTCCCATGCACTGGCGGCAGAACACAGACTACAGCGGGATGAACATCATGACCATGGGCATCTGGTACGAGGCCATGCGGCGCTGGGTCGGGGATCCGCTTTCGGTTTTCGCCCAGGGCAAGACCTTCACGAAAATGCGCAGAGACGCCGACACGGGCGTTATGCGCGCCATACGGGTGCCGGAACACGTCGATGTCGTAATGGACATGATCTGCGGCGCGTCGGCCTACATCAAGATATCGACCGTCCAGGGTCTGGCCAACGAAAGCGAAGCCACGATCTACGGAAGCGAGGGCACGATCCGCATGGGCGAAGGCAAACTCTACGGAGCGCAACGTGGAGACGGCGCCCTGTCCGAAATCGAGATCCGGCCCGAGGACCACGGAGAATGGCGGGTGGAAGAGGAATTCGTCAATGCCATCCGAGGGTTCGAAAAGGTGTCTCACACGCCCTTCGACATCGGGATCAAGTACATGGAGTTCACCGAGGCGGTGAACCGCAGCATGGCGGAAGGGAAAGCCATTTCGCTGCCGCTATAGGAAGCCGCAGCCGCGGGTTGCGTGGCTGGCCTGTTACGGCGAGGTGACGCGGTCCACGTAGGCCAGGACCGCGTCGATCATATCTTGCGGGCTCGATTCGTTTACCACGGTGAAATCCGCCATGGCGATGGGACCCCCCTTCTCGATGTTCTCGATCTCCGCGTGATCCCGCCGCCGCGCCTCGTCCGCCGTGAGGGGTCGCATACGGTACTGGGGGTCGCGCCGTGCGTCGTGTACGCGGTTCTCCAGCCGGCTGTACCGGGTTTTCGGCGAAGAGACGACGGCCACCACGTGGATGCGGTCTCCGTAGGCTTCCTTCAGGATCTTGTGCTCCGACCAGGAGTACAGCCCATCGATCACGACGTGACCGTGTTTCAGGCCTTCCTCGATGGCGGGAAGCGAAAGCAGTGCAAATGCCCCCATCCCGTGGTCGCGCCGCAGTTGTTCCCGCATCTCCTTCTCGTTCTCCGGGTTTACTTCCCGTCCTTCTTCCCTTAGCCTGTCGATGGTCGCCTGGCCGAAACGAATGTGGCGC
>JAAXHH010000049.1 GCA_012270975.1 Candidatus Latescibacterota bacterium
TCCATTAAACCGGGTCAACTCCAAGGCTAAACGAGCTCTCCACCTTATCCGGCATACATTAGTCTCGTCGTTGATCAGCCTAAACGGATACTCATATGCCACATACAAACTCAACGCAAACAAGAATGGCAATAATCCGATCGTTAACCAGATAGGTAGCACAAACTCCCACAACAACTGATATCCATCAAGCTGAGCCCATGTTTCGAACACGTGACGTACGGTGTAAACCAGCCAGATAAATACGATCAAAGCAAGGATACGATCACAAAACTTTCTGATTGGCTCATTTCCCCCTATATCGCGCGCATGCGTGTATATCGACGTTACGGCCAAAATTGCAATTACTATTTGTAGGACAATTTCAGCTATAAGATTAAATGACGTTAGATTAATAAAAAACGTAATGAAGACTGTGGGAATGACTGTTGCGTATGCTGCATTGCGAAAGAAATGAGGTTCTTTGTTTGCCTTTAGAGCTCCTTTAAACAACAATACCGAACCGGACACGACTGACCAGATGACTGTCTCTTTGACAAGTTTGCTATTCCAAAATCCTAGTCTGTAACCAATCCAAACTTCCAACAGGATGTACAAAGACAGCAAGAACAGAGATAGCAGAATTGACCGATTCAGAAATGTAAGAATAAGTTGTGGAAGACCTTCTCGAACCTTTCTTTGAAACAATCCCCAAATCACAAAGACGCTCAATAGAATTAGGGATGCTTGTTCCCGGGTTGATAGCAAGTCAACGTACTGTATCATTTATCCGTCCATGTTTAAGAACCTCTGATATATTTACGACCCTTCAGTTCGCCAAATCGAGTATCGTCTCATCATCTATGTCCAGCAACCGCCCCACTTCCAGCAGTCGGTCTTTGGAAATCTCCTCACGCCACCAAGCTTCCAGTGCCAGCGTAAGTATCTGCCAGCTCAACTCGTGGTGCCAATGCATCTTATCGATGGATTCTTCTTCATTGGATAATGCGTTGACAGCACGACGATATCGATGAGCATCCTCAGTCTGCTCAAGCAGCGCCTGAGCCTGTTCCTGATTAACAAGGTTCAGACCACGCAACCGCCAGACTGCAGCTGCGTAACTTACCCCGAAGTGCCAAGCAAGTAACGCCGCGTCCGCGTAGGTGATCTTCTGTGAACCCGATGGTCTGCGCATCTGACCCTCGATGCCCTCCTCGGTAACGGCATCTACTGCCGCTTCTTCTCTTCGAACGATTCTGCCCTTACCTAGACTGTACATGAATTCTCGCACGCCATCTTCTGGCATGAGAAAGGCCGCGGCAAAGGCGTTTGCCCGCTGCTCGGTCCTCGTCTTAGTGTTATGGACACTGGAAACCATGGCGAATTTATCGCGATCCATCAACGCATGGCCGTGTTCGTGCGCGAACGAGAAACGCCGACGAACAGGAGCCTGTGAGCGATTGGCCAGTATCGCCATGCCGAAATCGGGACTTCTGAGAAAGAGACCAGAGATCTCATCAGGCAGTTCCAATGCTGCCGTCCAGATGTTCTGACGGGCCATCGTCTCCGGAACTCTGACGGGCGCTTGGCCCAACTGGAGACGTCTGCGCTCCTGTTCGGCTACTTGTTGGCCCTGGGCGATAGCATGCCCCGCCGAGCGGGGAGCCGGAAGTTCGTAACGCGGCAGGGACGTTTCTTCAGTGCTGGAACCGGTCAATCTTCTTAGTTTAGCCCCTTCACTGAGCAAACGTAGACAGCGACGAGCTTGCTTCTTCACGACGTCCGACCGAAGACCCGGCTCGGCTCGAAAAAGTGTCACGATCGGGTCGAATGTATCGGTTTCAGTTGTCGGAGTTACAAACCACTCTATGGGACGGCCATAAAACTCCGCCAGAAGCGTCAGTTCCAGCGTGGAGACCTGCCGCTGACCGCTCTCCATACGACTAATAGCCGAAGTCTGTAATCGGAGTACAGCGGCGGCTTCCTCCTGCGTGATCTTTCGGCTTTCTCTCGCGAATCGCAGACTTCGCCCGATCTGTTCTTGAGTGATAGCCATTACAGGCTCCTCTATGGTGATGCGAAAACCGGCGGACTAACACTAATCACAATATTGGCAATCGGATTAAAACAATCAAATGACCAATCTATATTACCATTATCGCAAGTAATAAGTCAATTATTTACATTTACTTTTATTTTATAGCAACTCTCGGAGCACAGTTCAAATGTTGATACCTACAACTGCAAGGATAGATCCAGCGAAGGAGTTGTGGGGAATCATTCCTGTGGTAACAAGGCTGAACAAACCGCGATCTTACCAATCAAAACTTTGAAACAAACCTACGGACTATACTGCCAGCCACGAGAATGGGCTTTCGAGTTCAATATCTTGGCCTTCTTCTCAATTTGCCCCTTCGTGAGACCACAGAAATCAATACAAACATGTTCCGGAAAAGGGTCAGGGTCGGGCGTTACGGTAAGCTCCAGGGCCTCGCACTCACTAACCGTAACGGCCAGGACGCCTATTGATTCAAGGCTCAAGGTCTCCACATAGTGTTGCCAGGCCGCTTCGGCGTCAATCTGATCACCGTCGTAAACGGACAGGCAATCACCATCCTTCGGAGTCGGCTTGAATGCAAGGGATGTTACGCGGCCTTCCTGTACCCAAGAGGGATGGACCTGGCGATGTAGCTTTGTTCCAGCGTTCATACTCCAACTTTCGCCATTGAACGGATTTCCGAAGCGATCCAGGCCCAGTCACTTTCGTTGTCCAGGTCCAACTCACGCAAATTGTCGGCATGGGTTTCTAGGTCCAAACTATGCCAGTCCGCACGACGAGCGACGAGATTTACTTCTAGGCTGATTTCGCAATCCGGCAGAGACCATTCTGCCCGCACACCGCCTTCGGTCGTCGGGTAAAGATATGGCAAAGGCAAGTTGTCCGGATAGTGCCGGTCGAATCCGGCCTCAAACCACTCCAGTTCGTCTGAAACGGGAGCCTTCCCATCTCCATCGAGCCATCCGTCTTCGAGACCGCGCAACTCTTCAAGACGACTATGGATGTCCAGCGGGTCCAAACGGCTGACTTGCTCCACAGACTCAACTCCTATCAAACGGTCTTTCCAGTCGTACTTACCAATTCCACGAAGAATCACCCGAACGTTTCTACGATAGCCACTGAACGCCTCAATAATCGTGTCAATATATTGGTCGAGAATGGGTATGGTGATCTTGCCTCCATCAATCAATTCCAACACAAACGTCCTTTTGTCCTGATCTGCTTCAGGTATCAATCCACGTAGAACAACACTCCTGTCGGACAAGGCTTCTTTAGACTCGTGAATCAATTTGAGCCTTGTCTCCCGGGTTAAACGAACTGGTGTCAAGTGCTCGTCGACTATCAACTCGATGTACTCGTCGTCGCGCAAGAAACGACCTAGTCGATTGAAGTATGCCAAATCCTCTTGCCTCAGATGGCTTGTCGCCGGCTCCCCCTGGTTCACTGCCGCAATTGCGGAGACTATGGCATTACGGGCTTGTTCAAGGTAACGCCTGTTATCTGAGGGAAACAAATTGGGATGAGGCGAATCATCGGACATGGTGATTACCGGGACGGCACTTCCTGCTGCTATATCTGAGAGCTTCAGTTCAACGTCAACTGCGAATCCCTTAGGCATACGTTTGCGTCCCGGATGATCCTGAAGGAATCTCCATTTAGCGACGTTTTTAATCATTTCTTCGAGAACAGAAAGATCCTTGAGAACTTCCAAGGGAATACCGCCGCTATCGAAGCGCTTTCCGCAAAGTCTGGGCCGCAAAAACTCGACACCACTCATAGCCTGTCATCCTTCTTGCATTTGAGTTCTACCGAATACTCAAGTACATTCGCAATTCCAGCATCATGTTGTGAACAGGAATGAATACGGATGGACACCACATTCAGTAGGTTTCGTGGCTAACGCTAACTACACGACAAGTCAAGGCATAAGCCTCTGGGTGTAGAGTACAGGGGACTTTCAACAACGTATCATCTATCAAATATCGTTAATATGATAGAACGCGCGAGAGGCTCTCCGGTTCTCGCCCCAATCATATTAGCTATTTCAGCGAAGGAATCCGTTGCCGGCCGAATTTTTGACCTTGGGGGACTGTAAGTCATTGAAAACACTGATACGTTTTGTCCAATCTATATTAGAGATAACCTAATTGTCGAGTTATTTGGAAATACATCGTCAGTTGACAGTGAGAAATACTACGGGATTTCACTATCGTATCTATCGTCGGCACCATGGGCAGTCTTTCCAGTACAACCTTGATTCACCGTATACCGGAGGTTTACATAACATTTGTACAGTCAACTCCGAAATCGTCCGGAGTAAAACAGTTGCCGGGAGAACCCATATGACGCAACCAGCCGAGTCCGAATACGACGCCATCGCCGGGGCCTACAAAGACTCCAAGCAACTGTCCTTTCGCAAATACATCGAAGAGTACACGCTTTTCGAAACGCTCGGGGACATCAGCGGGGTGAAGGCGCTCGACCTGGCCTGCGGCGAAGGGTTCTATACGCGCAAGCTGAAACTCGCCGGCGCCGGGGAGGTGCTCGGCTTCGACGTCTCGGCCGAAATGATCCGGCTGGCCGAGGCCGAGGAACGCGCGCGGCCCATGGGGTGCCGGTATCTGAACCAGGACGCCGCGTCCCTGGTCCTGGACGAGCCGGTCGATCTCGTCGTGGCCATGTACCTGCTGAACTACGCCCGAGACGCGGACGAACTCCTTCGCTTCGTCCGGGCGGTCCACGGCGCGCTGAAACCGGGCGGGCGGTTTGTGGGTTTCAACGACAACGTCCTGAGCGCGCCCGGCGGCACGGTCTCATACGCACGGTACGGATTCGAAAAGGTATACAAGGGAACGCCGGCCGGGGCGACGCCGTCAGAGGGGACACCGTCCGGGGCGACGCCGACCGAAGGCGACCCTATCGTCTACCGATTCGCGAACGACGACGGTACGCGGTTCGAGTTCAACAACTACTATCTGTCGCCAGGAACCTACTTTAGGATCTTCGAGGAAGCCGGTTTCAGCGGTTTTCGGTGGGTCGAGCCGCGATTGCATCCGTCCGAGCAGCACAACGGGTTCTGGGACGAATTCATGGCGGCACCGCCAGTGATCGGGTTCGGGGCGGTCAGAGCGTGACCGTCGCGGGCGCCTAGTGCACCTCCTCCTTCATCTCATCCGCCGCCTTGCAGTTGCGGATCCAGATCTCGTCCTTCGTGGGTTCGTAGCCCTTCCAGGCATAGGGGTCTGTCCCGGAGACCGGAACGATGGCGCGCCGGTCGGCCGTGGCGGGACGTTCGCCTTCCTGTATGCCCCACGGCAGGAGGCTCCACGCGTTGCAGTAGTGGTTCACCAGCACGCGGCGGGTCTGATCGCTCCGGTTCTTGTAGGACCGGTGCAGGAGATAGCCGTTGAAGAAGACCAGGGCCCCGGCGCGGACTTCGACCGGCACTTCCACCGACTCGTCAAAGCCGTGACTTTCGGGAGCGAAGTCGAACTCGTCGGGGTTCTCGTGAGCCCGCTGAGGATACAGGTAGCCGTTGCGGTGGGATTCGGGTATGACGTAGAGGCACCCGTTCTCGATCGTCGCGTCGTCCACGGCGATCCACGCGCCGATCAGGGACCTGTCCCGCGTGGGGATGAAGATCTCGTCCTGGTGCCAGGCCTGGCCCTGGAACCGGGGCGGCTTGATGAAGTACATGGACTGCATGCACTTGACGCTCCCGTCCCAGTAGGGCAGGTGAGCCGCGGTGATCTGGCTCAGCACGCCGCAGATCTTCGGATGGCGCACGTACTTCTCGATCACTTCGCTGACGAAGTGCGGCTGGTGTATGCACAGGATACGCTGCAGCACGTCCTCGTCGGTGTCGTCGGGCTTCGGCGGATCGAGTCCCCGGCAGGGATACTTGCCCCGCGCCACGTCCACCAGGTCGTCCTTCAATTCCTGCAGTTCCTCGCCCGTCATCAGGTCGGGTACCACGAGATAGCCGTTGTCCACGTAGAACTGGATCTGCTCATCGTCCACGATCCGGGGGACTTCGATCGCGGGTTCGGTCTGCTGGGAAAGGTCGGTCATGGTCATGGCTGGCCTCGGCGACATACGGTTCAGGGCGTTGAATTCGAGCGCGGAATAGAGTCGTTCCCGGCGTTATTCTTAATGAAACGCAGGGGTTTTGTCAACCACCCATTGCCCCGCAGGTATAATTTGACCTCTCATTTCAACTCTCAGGGATTATTGCTGTTTTCGCGCGGTCATTCCTTTATATTATACGTACCCGCGCGGTGATGCGGCGCGGTCCCGTTCGAACGAAACCGCACCATGGTGTTCGCGCGTTCGATAGTGGATTGTGCCGAGCATGCGCACGCGGTTCCGTTAGAATTCCAAACCGATTCAGATGGCATACGATTCGAGTCCAATAGCGAGGGGGAAATCGTGCTGAAACCAGCGAACGGCACGCCGGGAAACGTGACCGATTATTGCTATACCCGCATCGAATACGATGTGGCCGAAGGCCGCGAGGTACGTAACGAAGTGCTGCAGGTCCGGGACGACATGGACTTCCTGGGCGGCATCGGCCGCTCGTTCAAGATCCTCTCAGACCATGAGGTGAGCGATCCCTTCGCCCCGGACGCCCCGCTGGTCATCAATACGGGCTGCTTCACCGGCACGCAGTTCATGACCGGTCTGCGGGCGTATTTCTCCGGCTATTCTCCCCTGAAGCGCACCCGGGCCGGCATGCCTATGCCCGTGTGGTCGGCCATGAGCGGGAGTTTCGGCCGCAAATTCTCCTATACCGGCATCGGCGACCTGATCCTCACCGGACGCGCCGCCGTTCCCAGCTTCCTGGTGATCAGGCAGACCGACGACGGCCCCGATCTTTCCCTGGTCGAAGCCCCTGCGCACCTGGTCGGCGCACGGGTCCGGGACAAGATGGTCTATCTGGACGAGCGCTACAACGATGGCGACAAAAATTACCACGCCCATTTCGCCGTCATCGGGCCGGCCGGGGAGCACTGGGAAACGGTCTGGTACGCGGCCATTGTGGGGTCGACCCAGGAACAGTTGATGAGCGGGGAAGACAAGTGGCGTTTCGCGGGCCGGCTCGGCATGGGATCCGTGCTCGGTTCCAAGAACATCATCGGCATCGTGGCCAGGGCGGAGACGGACTATTACCGCAAGGGCGACGACCGGCTCAAGGCCATCAACAACGATATCGGACGGGGCGAGCAGAGCCGTGGTTACCGCCATCCGCACAACCGGAACGGACTCGGCGGCACGGGCAAGAACAGCAAGATACTCGACGGATTCGGGGTGCTGCCCTACAGAAACTTCGAGCCGCCCGGCGAGAACGTGGCCGTCCCGGTACACCTGGAGACCATGCGGGAATCGGACGATTTTATCGTCATAGACAAAAGCTGCTACGGCTGTCAGATCACCTGCCACCAGGACTTCTACGACGTGCCGGAAGGCGGCAAGGATCCCGACTGGCGCAAGGCCCGGAGGAACCATGGAGAATACCTCGGCCGGTTCGAGTTCGAACCCATGGAACTGTCCGGCGCCAACCTCGGCATCCTGGATCCCCATGACAACCTGGAGCTCGCCCGGCTGGACGACGACCTGGGGTTCGATACCATTTCGGCCAACGTCGTGATTTCCTTCCTGATGGATTACAATGCCCGGGGCAACGGTACCGTCGCGGGCGGCGTGACCTTCGGGGACGCGGAAGGCGCCGGCCGGCTCAAGGAGGATATCGCCTACGGACGCGAACCCCTCTTCGGCAAGGGCGTCCGGGCGATCGCCGAAGAGATCGGCGGCGAGGCTTTCGCCATGCACGCCAAGGGGGTCGAGTTCTCCGCCTACCTGGGACAGACCAATCCGGGCTATCCCTTCGCCGTGGCCGGCGGCCACATGTCCATGCGCACCTTCCTGCTGTACGTGATGGACCCGGACTGCAAGCCCGATTCGGCGGACTACTGGGTCCACAACATCACCGAGGAAGGCTGGAAGATGGTGAACAAGGACCTGCACGGGGGATGCCTGTTCACCATGGCCCCGCCGGACCAGGTCAGCGAGGGCATAGAGGCCGTTTTCGGGGTGCCTTTCTCGGCCGAGCGGGTGCTGGACGCCACCTACCGGGCCCATATCCTGGGTTTCGCCCTCGAGCAGAAACAGGGGATCACTCCGGACGAATACGATATGCCGTCCGACGTCTTCGTCGGTCAGCACAAGGGCGACCTGCCCGCCGTGCATTTCCTGACCCGGGAGCTGTTCGAAGAGGTGCGGTCCAGGGTGCTGGAACGCCTGCACCGGGACGTGGAAACCCTCGGCTACGGCGTTCACGCGGTGCCGGCGTCCGTCTAGACGGAGCGGCGCACCGGTGTCCTCAAAGGCCCTGCCTCAGGGATCGCAGAAACCGTTCCATGCCGTTGACGGCGTAATCGAGCACGTTCGCGTTGTCCGGAAGACTGCGGTACCAGTCGTGGACGACCCCTTCCGCGGGCTTGCCGGCGAAATTGTAGCCCCGGTCGTCCCTTCCCCGTTTATCCGGTTCCCATATCCACAGATACAGGCCCGCGAACCGGTCTTCGCCTTCCCAGGCCAATCGCAGGGCCTCGTAGCACTTCCGCTGCGCCTCCAGGTCAAGGGACTCCGTCGACACGTAGTTCCAGGGATGACCCGCGACACCATCCTGACTCATGTAACCAATCTCCGTGAACAGCAGCGGCTTGCTCCACCGGCCCTGCCACCGCAGTAACCGGTCCTTTATCGGCCGCCAGGCGGAGACAAGCTCTTCCACGGTGGGATCCTCAGATTCCGACAGCTCGTAGTAGGCCGAGATGCCCATGTAGTCGAGATCATCCCAGAATGCGACCTGGCCATACCGGTCCCAGTTCGCCGAATAGGTGAGCTGTCCGGAAAAGATACCCCGCACTTCGGCAATGAGTTCGCGCCAATGCCCGGTATACCCTTCGGACGAAACGAGCTCCGTGCCCACGCTCAGGTACTCCACGTCCATTTCCGCGGCCAGCCGGGCGTAATGCAGGACGAATCCGCGATAGCTTTCGAACCACGTGTCCCAATCGAGGGGGGCTATGACCCCGCGCCATTCCTTCTGCCGTGGCCGGTCTATATTCACGATGGGCGTCAGCAGGACTTTCAGTCCCAGCCTGTGCCCGTAGTCGATGACCTCCCGCACCACGCGGTCGTGCTGTTCAGGCGTGGCGCCGTCCGACGGCCGGGAAAAATGGGTAACGGAATGTACGGAATCCTGCAGGAAGAAGACGGGAACGGATAGGTGGGATGCGCCCAGGGCGGCGATCTCGTCCAAGGAGGACTTGTAATAGGACATACCCTCCGAGGCTTTGAAAATCCCCAGGGAGACGCCTTTCTGCATCACGGGCCGGATGGCCGTGCGCCCCGACCAGAGTATGGTCAGGTCGAACAAAAGCAGGCTGATGGCGAGCAGCAGGCCCAGGATGGGCAGGACGAGGCGGCGCATGCTATCTGCGCGGCGGGGCCTTCCGCTTCCGTCGGCCAAAGGCGGCGGGAGTAGGCGGGGCCTCCCTCAGTACATCGATAAACTCGGAGGGCACACCGGTGGTCAGCATGACCGGCGAGCGATCATAGAAGTCCACGCCGACCTCGGTGGCCTCCCGGGCCTTGATGCGAAAGACGACGGGCGTTTCCGTCTGGTTCCTGGCCACCTGCGCGGCGGTTTCCTCGGAGAGGGACAGATGGACGTACTGCCGGTCGCTTGGCTTCAGGCCGCCGTTGGTAATGACCGAAGCGCGCGCGGGCACCGTCGCGTAGTAAAGAAACTCGGGGGGATCCGCGGGAGAAAGGCCAAGGTCGACGGGGAAACTGTGTCCGTAGCGGGCGCGGATCCGGTCCTCGTCCACCTCGAACCTTCGCTTCTCGGCGCCGTCGGCGATCTCCAGGATTTCATCCCGCGCCAGATCGTCGAATTTCTCCTGGACGGCCTCGACGATTTCGTCGATCAACGCGTAACCCCGTTCATCGAGGACGATGGAGAATCTTTCGGGTTTGTGTCGCAGTATCAGGGAGAGGAGCTTGGACAGTCTTTCGCGTCTTCTTGGATCCATTGCGGGGTATCTTTCTTATGGCTTTCGTTGTGCGATAGGCTTGTTCGAACTGTGGATTGGGAATCTACCGAGTATATGGCGGGCCTTCCGTGCTGTCAAGATCAATCCCGGCCGGCCGCGCCACGACGAATTCGAGTTCGCCCCGACTGGCGACGCCGCGCCGAATCCGAGTCCGCCCCGGCGCGTTCAGTTCATTTCCATGCCGCCGTCGACGTTGATCGCCTGGCCGGTGATCAACGTGTTTTCATCGGAGGCGATGAAGACCGCCGCGGCGGCGATCTCTTCGGGCTCGGAGACTCGCTTGAGGGGTATTTTCTCCACGAGCCGGGCACGGGCCGTTCCCCGTTCGTAGCCGAACAGACGGGCGCGGTCCTCGTCGATGTGGTCCCACATGGGCGTGGCCACGACGCCCGGACACAGCGCGTTGACCAGGATCCCGTGGTCGGCAAGCGCGAGCGCCGCGGATTGCGTGATGCTGATGATGGCCATCTTGCTGGCGGCATAGGCGCTGGAGTCGGCCCTTCCGTGACGGCCCGATATGGAGGACATGTTGATGATGCGGCCGCCGCCGCCCTGGCGGATCATCTGGCGCGCGCCTGCCTGCATGCAGAAATAGGTCCCCTTCAGATTGAGATCCATGGTCTGGTCCCATTCCGTTTCGGTGAGGTCGAGAAAGGGCTTGATCTCCACCCGCCCTGCGTTGTTGACCAGGATATCCAGCCTGCCGAGGATGGATACGGCTTCCTCGATCATGGGTTCGATCAGGTCGATGCGGATCAGGTCGACCGTCAACGCCGCGGCGGTGCCGCCGTTGTCGCGGATCAGGCCTGCCGTGGCTTCGGCGCTTTCCCGGTCGATGTCCACGGCGGCGACATGGGCCCCCTCCCGGGCCAGTCTCACCGCGATGGCCTGGCCGATCCCGCGGCCCGCACCGGTAACGATCGCCCTCTTGTCCGCCAGACGCCCTGTCCCACTCATGTTCGGTCTCCTGGTTCTCCTGATTCGGGCAGGGCCGACGGACTACCCGGCAACCTTGACCGGTTTTCCTGTATCGACCGACTGGTAGGCCGCCTCGCTGACCTGGGATACGGCGAGGGCGAATTGCGGGGGCTCGTACCCCTTCCCACCGTTACGGATCATGCGAAAAAACGCCGCGTCCGGCGTGTCCTCCCTGATCCTTTCCGGGATTTCCATAGGTTCGTCGTTCAACAGGACCGACTTGACCTGCCACTGGTGCAGGTGGAAAACCAGGCTTCCCTTGCTGCCGTGGATCGCGATGCGTTCGTCATGACGGGAAGCGTTTCCGAAGGTATTCAGCGTGCCGTACGCACCGCCGGCGAACCGCACCGCCACTACCATGTTGACATCCACCGCTCTGTCCACGTTGTCCAGAAAAGCGCTCACCTCGAGAGGCTTCAGATCCGTGATCCACAGCGTGGAAGCCACAAGATGGCTGCCCGTGTCCAGAAACATGCCGCCGCCGGAAAGAGCCGGGTCGAGCCTCCACCCGTGCGCGCCGCCCCAGTTCTGCGTGACGTAGGCCACCACGCCGCGGACTTCGCCGATGGCGCCTTCTCGAATCAGCTCCCGGGCGTAGACATGCGGGGCCATGAAATTACGCTGGTAGCTGACCAGGAGAATCCGGTTTCGCGCCGCCGCCTTGTCGATCAGCGCGCGCGTATGACCGGATGATATGGTGAGGGGCTTCTCGACGAGTACGTGCAGACCGTGATCGAGAACATGATCCACCTGCTCGTAGTGCAGGGCGTGGGGTGAACTGATCATCACCGCGTCCAGCGGATGATGTCGAATCATGTCCCGGTAATCGGCGTGGAAGGGCACCTGGCCGCCCCAGCGTTCCATTAGCACTGAAGCCGCATCTTCTGAAGTATCCGCCACCGCGACGAGATCGACGGCCCCGTCGTTTTTGATGCGCGGCACGTGGGCCTCTCGCATGTTGCCGCCGCAACCGACCAGTCCGATGCGCAACCGCTTCCTAGCCATGGCAGGAACTCCAATCCGGGTTCGATTCTTGACGGGGGATGATCAGAAGTCGTCTCACGTTACGACGCCTGGTCCCGGACCGCCTGTATTTTAGCCTTCTTCTCCTCTTCCAGACGCTCGCGTTCCTGAACCAGTTGCTCCCGCAGGGCGTGTACCTGCTGCTGGAACTCGGGACCCGTCGCCTGGGCGGCAAGCGCTTTGATCTTCGATTCGATCATGATCTCCTGTTCCGCGACCTTGGCCTGGTATTCCTTTTCCAGGTCGCCGATCGCCCCGCGCTGCTCGTCTGTCAACTTGCCGCCCTCCTGCGCGCCGGCGGTCTTTTCCATGGCGATTTCCAGTGCGCTTTTCATAATACCTCCGATTGGATCGATCAACCCGTTCAGGCCATTCAGGCCATTCGGGCCGCCTACTTCACGCCGAGCAAACGGCGGAAGCGCCTTGCGGTTTCCTCGATGTATCCGTCGAGTACCAGGTGACTCGCGTAGGCCGATACCGATACGACGTAGCAGACGATCGGGAAGGACTCAACGGTCTGTTTCAGATACATGGGGACGAGCAGGAAGAGCGCGGGCACCAGCAGCATGGCGAGCCAGGTGTGGGTCCACCCCCTGTGCTTTCCGAGCAGCGGAAGCATCGCGCCGAGACCCAGCAAAGCCGCGGTCCTGTAGTCCCCGATCAAGATAAACCATATATCGAGCAGAATCAACAGGCGGTAGAACAGACGCTGCGATTTGCTCTCGGTGTCCACGTCCGGGAAACAGGCGGACAGCAGCCCTATGGCGAGCAGCAGCAAGACCTTCGGCCAGACGTCGAGCGTTCTGTAGGAATCGAGGTTTTCCGTCCACCAGAGACCCAGAACGCAGAGCACGCCCGCAAGCAGCGTGGCGGCGAAACCGCCCCATAGATGTCCGCGGAAATCGGCCATAGGTCAGTTTCGGACCACCGCGTCGGCTTCAAAGGTCCTGAGCGATTCCAACAGCCGGGCAAGGGGAAGGCCGATTACGTTGTAGAAGCAACCCTCGATACGGGTAATCAGGCCGGCTCCCAGGGCGTGGGCGCCATAGGACCCCGCCTTGTCCAGGGGTTCGCCCGTTTCCACGTACGCCCGGATTTCATCGTCGCTGCATTCGCGCATGTAGACCGTCGTCCATTCGTGGACCGTCACCGCCCGATTCGTTCCGGCCTCCAGCAGGGCGAAGGCCGTAAGCACCCGATGAGCGTGACCGGTCAACCTGCGTAACATGGCGCATGCGTCCCCGGCGTCACGCGGTTTTCCGAGGATCCGGCCTTCAAATAGGACCACCGTGTCGGCTCCCAAAATCAGGCTGCCCAGGGCATGGATCCTTCCTGCCACGCTTCGGGCCTTGTCCAGGGCCAGCCGTTCGGCCGTACCGGCCGGATCGGCTTCAAACGAGTACCGGGACTCATCGACATTGGGCGCCACGACTTCGAAGGGCATCCCGATCTGACTGAGCAGGGCCGACCGGCGCGGCGAAGTGGAGGCCAGGACGATACGCTTCATCGGCGGGACTCTACGGTAAGCGTCACCGGACCGTCGTTGACCAGTTCCACTTCCATGAAGGCGCCGAACCGGCCAGTGGCAACCCGTATCCCCTTTTCTTTAAGGCGCTCGACCGCCAGTTCGTACAGGGGTTCGGCGAGGTCCGGCGAGGCTGCGCCTTCGAAACTGGGCCTGCGGCCCTTGCGGGTATCACCGAACAGCGTGAACTGGGATATCAACAGCACTTCACCCGCCACATCCATCAGGGACCGGTTCATCTTTCCGTTCTCGTCACCGAAGATACGCAGGCCCGCGCACTTGTCGACGACATATTCCACATCCCGCTGCGTATCTTCCTTCGCGATTCCGAGGAGCAGGACAAGACCCGGGCCAATTTCTCCGGTCGTTTCCCCATCGATTTCGACGGAAGCGCTTGTGACGCGTTGCAATACGACTCGCATTAATTCAGTCCCCGGAAAATACGACAGCCGACCCTGGAAACCGGTACGCTACCATGGTAGTCGCCTGCTTACCCGCTGTCAAACCGGATAAAGGCGCATATCCCGCAGCCTAGATCGCGATCCTCTTCCAGCGTCCCCTCCGGAACAGGAAGTACGCGATCACCAGGCGGATACCCCAGTCCAGCGCCGTGCCGTACCATACGCCCGGCAATCCCCAGCCCAGCCCGATCACCAGCACGTATATCATGCCGATCCGCAGGAAAATCGCGCCGAAGATGCTGATCAGCATGGGACTCAGGGTATCTCCGGCTCCCCGCATGGCGCCGGTGTAGATCATCAGCAAGGCCGACGTCGGCAGTTCGAGGGCGGCGATACGCACGCAGAGCACGGCCAGACTGTACACCTCGGGCGACGGACTATATATGCCGACGAGCAGGCCGGGCACCGCGACGAAGATGAGGCCCAGCGCGGTCATGGCGAGCAGGCCGATTCGCGCGGCTTTCTTGACGGCGAGCTCGGCGATTTCGGGACGTTCTGCGCCCAGACTCTGTCCAACCACAGTGGCCACGGCCATGGAAAGTCCGAATACGGGCATGAAGGAGACCATTTCCACCCGGATGGTCATGAAATGCGCGGTGAGGGCGGTCGTGCCCAGGCTGGTCACGATCCACATGAACGAGAAATAGGCGCACTGCATGACCGTCTGTTCACCGAGATTCGGTACGGCGATCCGTATGATGGTCCGCAGGTGATCCGATCTGATATTCCCCAGGTCGCTGCCGCACAGCCTGAATCTCGCGTGACGGCGAAACAGCCTGTGTACGAGCAGGGCGGCACCCAGGACATAGGCCGTGCCGGTAGCGATGGCCGCGCCCGTTATGCCCAGTTCCGGGAAGGGTCCGATGCCGAAGATCAGCACCCAGTCGGCGAAGATGTTGTAGACATTCATGATGCCCGTGATCCACATGGGCGTCTTGGTGTCGCCGGCCGCGCGCAGGATACCGCTGCTGGTGTAAATGAAAAGACGCAGCACGCTGAACGCGAATACGATGGGCATGTACTCCTGGGCCCGTGCGACGACGTCCGGCTCCGTTCCCAGGAATACCATGAGATCCTCGCCGAACATCAAGCCCAGCGCCGCCACCATCAGACCGATGGACGTGCCGAGTATGATCCCCTGGCCGGCGGCCTCGCAGGCAGTCTTCTGGTCGCCCCGGCCCAGGTTCCTCGCCACCACGGCGCCGGTCGCCACTCCGATGCCATAGAACACGAACACCACGGTAAAGAGGATCATGGAACTCTGGCCGACGGCGGCGAAGGCCTGCGTACCCAGGGATCCGATGAAGATGCTGTCGACGATATAGACCGACGTATGCATCAGGTTTTCGAGTATGGCGGGCCAGGCAAGACCGAGGATGGTGCGGTTGAGGCGTTTTCTGGAGAGGTCGAGCATGGGGGTCCCAGGCTATCGGCAGGTACTCGGGACGATCGGTAAAAAATCCGAAAAGCCGGTCACATGCCGGGCATTGAAATCTCACCATGTTAGTCGTTGATGTCCCTGGATGTCAAGGGCAGATGGGGTCACCGCGGAAGCGTAGATTCGTCGTATCCTCGAACGTACCCGGTGCGGCGGCAAGACCGGTGCATTCACCTTGACGCGCTATGCTCCGAAAGCCATAATGACTGTACATACATTGAAACGACGCATTGTGAACGGTATACGTAATGCTAGGCCGGAAGTGCCGCAGCAACGACTGACCGATTTTTCGCAGTCATGCTATGGAATCTGATATTCGAGACTCGAATCTCGCCGAGTCCGGTGCCGCGCGCATGGAATGGGACGCCCGCCAGATGCCGGTATTGCAGGCGATAAAAGACCGGTTCGCGCAAGAACGGCCCTTTCGCAACCTGCGCGTCGGCGTGTGTCTGCACATTTCGACCAAGACGGCCAACCTGGTCACGGCGATCAAATCGGGCGGCGCGGAGCCCATCGTTTGCGCGTCCAATCCCTTGAGCACGCAGGATGACGTGGCGGCCAGCCTGGTCGCGCACCACGGGATTCCCGTGTTCGCGAAAAGAGGGGAAGACCCCGGTACCGTCAGCCGGCACCTGCACACCGTGCTGAACGCACAGCCGGACATCCTGTTGGACGACGGGGCCGACCTGGTTACCACGGCGCATAAGGACCACCGCCGGCATCTGGATCGCATCATCGGCGGAACGGAAGAGACGACCACGGGCGTAAACCGGCTCCGAAGCATGGTCCGGAACGGCGACTTGGCCTTTCCGGTCATCGCGGTCAACGATTCAAAGACCAAGCACCTCTTCGACAACCGGTTCGGCACCGGGCAAAGCGCGCTCGACGGCATCCTCCGGGCCACCAACACGCTGATCGCGGGCAAAACCGTGGTGGTGTGCGGCTATGGCTGGTGCGGACGGGGCGTGGCGTCCCGGGCGAGGGGCCTGGGCGGGCAGGTTATCGTAACGGAGGTGGACCCCGTCGCGGCCCTGGAAGCCGTCATGGAAGGATTCCGGGTGCTTCCCATGGCCGAGGCGGCCGCGCTGGGCGACCTGTTCATCACCGTGACCGGAAACCGCGGGATCATACGCCGCGATCACCTTGAAGTCATGAAAGACGGCGCCATGCTGGCCAACGCCGGCCACTTCGACGTGGAAATCGACCTGCAGGCCCTGGACTCCCTGGCGGTCGAGAGAAGGTCCCTGCGGCCATACGTGGAGGAGTACACCCTGGCGAACGACCGCAGCCTCTATCTCATCGGCGAGGGCAGGCTGGTCAACCTGGTGGCCGGCGAGGGTCATCCCGCCGCGGTCATGGACCTGTCCTTCGCCAACCAGGCCCTGGCGGTGGAGCACCTGGCGGCCCGGCACGGGGAAATGACCCCCGGAGTGCACATCCTGCCGGATGAAATCGACCGCGAGATCGCCAGCCTGAAGCTCGCGAGCATGGGATTGGCCGTTGACGAGTTGACGCCGGAACAGAGGGCGTACCTGGATTCGTGGCGCTGAGCGATAACCGAAAACAGGAGAAGGCAAAAGTGGCTCGGGAGAATCTCGAAAAGCGGCACGAAGCATCAAGTAGGGAATACGCGCCTCGGTCGCCTTGACTGATGTTTTCGCGAAGATCCCGTGAGTGACCGAAACCCTTCCTCGACGCCCTGGAGGAACCGGAAGTAGCACGCGCCAACAGGGATTTCCTGCGCGGCCTCTACGCCGTCATCAAGGACAGCGACGCCGATATACGCTTCAGCTTCATTACGGGGGTCAGCAAATTTTCCCGGGTCAGCCTGTTTTCCGGCCTGAACAACCTGATCGATATCACCCTGGACCCGCGCTATTCGGCCATCTGCGGCTATACCGATGAAGACCTGGATTCCGTGTTCGAACCGGAGTTGCCCGGGCTGGACCGGGAGGAGATCCGCTCCTGGTACGACGGCTACAACTGGCTCGGCGACAGGAACCTCTACAATCCCTTCGACATCCTGCTGCTGTTTCGCCGCCGCGAGTTCGGCGCCTGGTGGTTCGAAACCGGCACGCCGGCGTTTCTGCTTGATACGTTGTTCAAACGCAGGGTCAGTTCCCTGGCCCTGAGCGACATGCTGGGCAGCGACGCATTGTTGTCGGCATTCGACGTCGATCATATGGCCACCGAGGCACTGCTGTTCCAGACCGGCTACCTGACGATTCGTCGCACAGAGCAGCGCGGCGGACAGACGTACTATCGGCTGGGCTATCCGAACCGGGAGGTGCGGCAGAGCCTGAACGAGAGCCTGCTGAACCGCATGACGGGGGATGCCTCGCGACGGGCGGCGCACAGCGCCCGGCTCTACGACCTGCTGTCGGCCAACGACTTCGACGGGCTGGAAACGCTGTTCCACGCCTTTTTCGCGAGCATTCCAAACGAGTGGTACGCCAACAACGATATCGCCCGCTACGAAGGTTATTACGCCAGCGTGTTCTACTCCTATTTCGCGGGCCTGGGGATGGACGTCATCGTAGAAGACAGCAGCAGCCACGGGCGCCTGGACATGGCGGTCCGCTTCAACGCGCAGGTCTACCTCTTCGAATTCAAAGTGGTGGAAATGACGCCCGAAGGAGCGGCCATGGACCAGTTGAAGGCGCGGCGGTACGCGGACAAGTACCGCACCGGGGGCCAGCCGATCCACCTGATCGGGGCGGAGTTCAGCAGGGACGCGCGCAATCTGGCGGCCTTCGAGGTGGAGCGGGCGTGAGTGCCGGGTTCCCGTCCGCGAGCACGTAGTCGCGACTTCCCCTCGGCTCAAGGCCTATCGATTCGAGACGCCCCCTCGGCACGAGCGAATCGAACGCACCGGTATCGACCAGGAACTTGCCGGTCCAGCTGCGCTGTGGATCGGCGGGATTGCGTATCGTCACGTCGACGTATGTGGTTACCAAGCTTGCGTGCCTCCTCTTGGATGTTCCTCATGGTGCGCGTTCTTCTCGATGAATATGGCTATAGTCATGACTACGGTCATATGTAACGGTTCGGTGATACGATAGTCCCTTTGTATCTGATGATCTGATGTTTCCTTGATTGACGATCCGATCATCCCTTTGATTCGAAGACTCCTTTGTTAGTAAAGTCGAAATTCACATGGCATTAATTTCGATGATTTCGTTGAAGCGCACTGCGGGCGGGTGTCAAATCCCATATCCTTGACATCGCTGTCCTGCACTCCTTACTTTTAGTACCTTCTCAAGTGCTGAGTGAGCCATTTACCCAGCCTCGTTCAATTGACCACGGAAATGGTTCGAACCCGTGCAGGAGCGATTATATGGGCCTGGGCAACAAGATGGAAAATCTTTCAGTGACTGTGAAGAAGCCCGCCGGACCTACTCCTGCGGCAGCTGAACTAAGGCGGACTATGGGCGAATCGCCCGGTTGTCTGAATCTTAAGCCAGATAATACTGATCTACTGTGGGGGCCGGACTGTAGCTTCCCCAAGTCCGTAGCGAGGATTTACGGTTAGTAGTATAAAGTAGAATTTAGCGTGGTCTTACCTTTACAGGCAGACAACAACATTATAACCAAGGGAAATGTGCTAGGGGAGTGAGCTATGACGATTGATCTACAGACCTTGAGGGACGCGGTAGGCGGGACAGCCGCCGCATTTCGGTGTGTGACCGACTATCAACCCGTAGGTGGAGCCGGCGACAAGGTATTTCCTCCGACCTACGAAGGCGGCAAGTATGCTACCGAAGAACGTATTGATCCGACGACAGGTGAGATACGACACTGCGTTCTGCTGGATTCGGTGCAGTCTCAGGCTAACCGGATGGAGTTGGCGCTGCTGGCGTCACAGCGCGCTGGAACAGTCCACCTCCCTTTGCTCGTGACACGCTTCGATCAGGAAGAATTGCTCAAGAAGTTCACGGTGACCAGCCTTGAGGCACCGCATCGTGTCGCGGATGCGCTGTTCCGTGACAGTCTGCTGAACGGTACGATTTTCCGCCAATCAGACCAGGGTCGAATACTCGACACTGCCGAGGTGCGCAATGCTACCGGTCTGTTTGGTCTGTGTCCGACCGCACTGATATTCGGGATGTGGGACTCGACCGGTCCTCGTGGAGGATTGGGATGCAAGTTCCAGCGGGCGGTGGTGTCGGAAATTGTGGGATTTGACGCAGCGATGGGGAATACAACCTCTAGTCGAATTGATCCTGCGGAGATCGTTCTCGGGGCTGGACCACTCTACGAGCGCAAGTCTGAAACCGACGACACACCGCATTGGACCTTGGATGAAAGTGCAGGGAAGAAAAAACTAAAAAAAACAGGAAGGCCATCCGAAGCTGTTCACGGGAACGTCACACCAACCATTAGTGAAGGCGGATTTACCATATCGGGAGCTCGACAAACAACAACCTTGTCTCTGACTGTCCTGCGCCGTCTCCACTTCCCGCTCGATGATGCTGCTGACTTTGACAACGATACTGATCTGGCCGCCCGAACCACGTTGGCCGCGCTGGGGCTGGCCGCCGGAAGCCTTGCGCGCGTGGATACGGACCTTCGTTCTCGCTGCCAGTTGTTCGCAGAGCGAGAGCCAACTTGGGAACTGCTTGATCGCCCCGGAGATTCGCCAAGAGAATTCGAACTTGGCCCTGAAGACGCACTTAAACTGTTGCGGGAAGGAATCGACTCAGCCAAGAATGCCGGCCTGCCCTGGGAGGGTGAGATTGAGTTGACCCCATCACCTGACTTGGTTGAGTTGGTCCGTCGCAGCCAGGAACTGGTCAGCGCCTCGGGAGTGGAGGAAAATTGATGTTCGCTCTTGGCATCCACTATTTGAATGGATGGTCAATGGCCGCAGCGGACGGACCGCGAAAAGAGCAAGCCGAATGGCCGCCTCATCCAGATCGGGTTTTCATGGCGTTGGCGGCGGCTTGGTTCGAGACCGGTGAAGACCCTGCCGAGGGAGCAGCCCTAAGATGGTTAGAAAAGCTGCCGCCGCCCTCAATTGCCGCATCGGACGCGAGTAGGCGTACCAGTGTGACTGTTTATGTGCCGGTAAACGACACTTATCTCGGAAGCAAATTACCCGCTGGCGGGAACTTGAACAAACTGAAGGATGCCGGGCTGGCCCTGATTCCGGAAAACCGGTCGCGTCAACCCCGCGGTTTCCCGGTGGCCATCCCCCACGATCCGACGGTGTACCTGATCTGGCCAGAGGTCGAGTCCGGCGCACACAGCGCTGCCTTGAAACGGCTGGCCGCCAAGGTCACGCATGTAGGCCATTCGGCTTCCTTCGTGCAGATGTGGCCGGAGGCCGAACCGCCACCGGCCGCGTGGATTCCAACGGCGGGCGTCGCCCTTCAGCGACTCCGCGTACCGAGTCTGGGGCGTTTGCAGACGCTTGCGTCGCGCCTGAACCGCAACGCTTGGACCGCCTACCACGATCTTCACGGAGAGATCGAACACGCCGAGGCGGACCTTAAGAAGATGAAGCAACCGCCAAGGGCGCCGTGGACGACATTCCCGGATACGGTCTTGCTCGCCGACGAATCCCGGACCAAACAACATCCCGACTATACCGGCGCGAAGGCAGAGGGTGACGCCGAGGCTGCGGCCAATCTGGTCGGAAGCTTAGTTGATGAAGCAGGAATCGTGGAGGTCCGATCACTGATCGCCTCGAGCGCCGAAAGCAGCGATCCTATACTGGTCGGTGCACATGCCTGGGAAGGCCAGGGTCTCAACGCCATACCGATTTTCCTGGTGGAATTGCTGAGCAGGCGACTCGAGATTCCGTTCGAGACCAGCATCGTGCAGATCAATGTGGTTAGTCACACGGGTGCCGACGGCTATGGCCGGATCGCCCGGCAAGCCGCATTCGCAGGAGAGGTTCGTAGTGGATGCGAATACATATTGGTGGACGATTTCATCGGCCAGGGCGGTACACTGGCGAATCTACGTGGGTGGATCGAGAAACAGGGCGGCAAGGTCGTCGGAGCTGTTGCGCTGACCGGCAAACCCTACTCTGCCAGACTGAACCCTTCAAAGGAGCAATTGTATGAACTCCGAGAAAAGCACGGATCAGATTTCGAGAAGTGGTGGAAGGAGCACTTCGGCCACGCCTTCGATTGCCTTACTCAATCGGAGACTCGGTACCTCGTCCGCTCCCCGGATGTTGACACCATCCGAAATCGAATTGCTGCGGCAAAGCAAGAAGGAGTTGGCCCAGGTTGCACAAGAAGCCCACGCGAGCAGAGACGATACATCAAGGACCTGAAGGGGCGTTTGGAGGACCGTTTTCCCGAGGGGGAACCTGTGACGCTGCGTCCACTGCCGGTTCGCTGGCAGGGGTACGACAGACCTCCGAAAGACGAGACCTTCGAAGCCCCAGGTCCGGTTTTCGATCCCGGACTCATTGTCCTCGGCATCAAGGGTAGACGCGTCCCTCTCCCGGCTACATTGAAGTTCACGGCAGCACTGCGTGGGTTGCTGATGAGAGAGTGTCCCGATCAACCGCCACCCGAGTGGTTCAGCGGACATCGACTGGACGGGACACCCACCGCCGAACCTCATTTGGCCTTGACGCCGCTCCCCTTCGTCGGCTCGGAACATGCGGATGGCCGCATTATGGGTCTAGCCTTGGTGTTGCCGGTGGGATTGGATCAGCGAAAGGCCGGGCATTGCCTCGAACGATTCCTGTACGATTTTGCTACGGGGCTGCCACGCGAACACCGTTTGTTCGACGGCCAGTGGTTCGACTGCACCATTGAGATGGAAACCCGAGAACGCCCTCCGATCAACCTCAATCCGGATTCTTGGACGCGACCATCGCGCATCTGGACAAGCGTGACCCCAGTGGTCCTGAACAAACATTTCGACGGCAAGGACCGATGGGAGCGGGCGGCCGAAAGCATGAAGGACATGTGCGGACATATCGGTCTGCCGCGTCCCCGCGAGGTTCTGATGCACCCGGTCTCGCTGGTCGAGAGCGCTCCTCCTGCAAGGGAGTATCCTCAATTGACGCGCAAGAAGGATGGCGGGCGGCGGAGCCACAATCACGCGGTGATCATCTTCGACGAACCGGTGCGCGGTCCTGTTCTCCTCGGGGCAGGCCGCTTCCGGGGATACGGCTTGTGTCGTCCAATGGATGAGCGAGGGTAAGCTTGGCTGCGCTGAACGTTACGGATTTCTTCGATTTTTTCAACAAACTATGGGGCCATCCACCCTTTGCATGGCAGCAGGAATTGGCCGCCAGAGTAGTTGAGCGTACAGAGAACCCTTGGCCGAAGGCCATCGCCTTGCCAACAGCCTCCGGAAAGACTGCGTGCATGGATATCGCGGTGTTCGCGCTGGCCATCCAGGCCAGTCGGTCGGAGCGAAACCAGACCGTCACAGCACCGCGTCGCGTTTTCTTTGTGGTGGACCGCCGCGTGATCGTGGATGAGGCGTATGAACGCGCCCGTCGATTGGCCGAAAAGCTGGAGAAGGCCGAGGAAGGCATTCTCAAAAAAGTAGCGGATAATCTCCGTCAGATCGCAAACGGTGAGATGGCCCAATCTGATGACGTCCGACCGCTGTCAGTCCATGTCCTGCGCGGCGGCATCTATCGGTCGGAAGCCTGGGCGCACAATCCGTTGCAACCGACGGTGGTAGCCTCGACAGTCGATCAGATCGGCTCGCGCCTGTTGTTTCGCGCCTATGGACGTGGGTATATCACTTGGCCGATCTATGCTGGACTAGTCGCCAACGATAGCCTGATCTTGCTCGACGAGGCGCACTGTGCGCAACCGTTCTTGCAGACCTTGCAAGCGGTGCGGCGCTACCGGGCGTGGGCGGAGCATCCGCTCGGGCTTTCCTTCCACCCCGTGGTGATGTCGGCCACGCCGCCGCCAGGGTTAGAGGATGTGTTCAAGGACCGATCCGGCGAAAGCCGAGATGCCTCGCATCCCTTGGGCCGACGGCAACTGGCCCAAAAACCCGCACTGTTAAAGTCCGTTGAAGAAGCCCGGGGAAAGAAGGCTATAACCGCCTTGGCAAGGGCTTTGGCCGATACAGCCTCGGGCTTGGTTGACGAAGAACGTCGCGCTATCGTTGTGTTCGTCAACCGTGTCGCCACGGCACGGGAGACTCACCGGTTGCTGGCTGCCCAATATGGAGACGGCACCGTCCTGCTCACTGGCCGCATGCGTCCGGTCGACAAAGACGCCGTTGTTCAGCAACGCCTGCACTTCTTGCGATCCGGCCTCGCCAACGGGCGCTCTATGGCAAAGCCGATGATCGTGGTCGCCACTCAGACCTTGGAAGTCGGGGCCGACCTGGACTTCGATGGCCTTGTGACTGAGTGTGCGAGTCTCGACGCCCTGCGCCAGCGATTTGGCCGGCTGAATCGCACGGGGCGCACGGTTGATGCGAGAGCGGTGATTCTTGTACGTGGAGACCAATCCGATCCGGAGAAGAAGGAGGATGATCCTGTCTACGGAGAGGCCCTGACCAATACTTGGACGTGGCTCAGCGGATGCAAAGACGAAAACGGCGTGGTTGATTTCGGGATCGCCCACATGGAGGACAGGTTGCCGCAGAGCGAATCTCTTTCCATGCTCAACGCCCCCTTCGCCGATGCCCCGGTGATGCTTCCTTCCCATGTCGACTGCTGGGCGCAGACAGCGCCGGAACCGCGACCCTCGCCCGACGTGTCCGTCTTTCTTCACGGACCTCGCGAGAATCTGGCGGATGTGCAGGTCTGCTGGCGTGCCGACCTGGATTTGATGGGAGAAGCGCGAGAGCATGCGATCGAGTCCTTGTCCTTGTGTCCACCGAGCAGCAACGAAATGCTTCCGGTTCCGATCAGTGTATTCAGACGCTGGCTTGCTGGAGAGACTTTCGACGATCTCAGTGGGGACGTGGAGGGCAGTGGGAACGACACGCTTGAAGAAGTCGCTTCTCTAAATGGCTGTGAGGTGGTGAGGTGGAAAGGGGCGGAAACGGAATCAGGAGATATCACAGCGGACTCCATGGAGATTCGTCCCGGCGACGTGATCGTGATTCCGGCCAATCATCCTTTTCCGGTCCATCTGCTTGGCGATCTGCCGCCAGACGCCGACCGGGATGTTGGGGATCGCTCTTATCGGCTCGCTCGGGCCAGACCTATCTTGCGCATCCATCCAAAGTTGGTGGACGCCTGGCCGGGTTCGGATACGGCCAAGGATGTTGCTCGTGAGTTACTTAAGGATCTGGACCGGAGATTTGAGGACGATCCGGTGGAGTTTACCGATACCCTGCGTGATCTTCTGAAAAAGCTCTCGGATTCGCCTGAACGGACTTGGCTGTCGGAAGCCGCAAACGAGCTTTACAGGGAATACCGTGGGGCCAGACTGCACCACGCTTATCATATTGTCGAAGGTAAGAGTATCGTTTTGGAGGGACGCCGCCGAATACCTGACCTCGCCCACGAGGGCGACAGCTTCAGCGACGAGGACGATGGGGCCGCATCCGGCACTTCGCATCGTAACGGGATTCCAGTCAGACTGCGGGATCATCTCTCCGGAGTCGAAGCCTTTGCCCGTTGCCATGCCACCGCTTGCGGACTGCCGGATGACCTGGTCGAAGCCATCGGCAAGGCTGGCTATTTACACGATCTGGGTAAGGCTGATCCTCGCTTTCAGTCTTGGCTGCTGGGGGGTGCTCGCTGGCTGGGCGGGGAACTGCTCGCCAAGTCGCCTCGCATGCCGAAGTCGGCCGCTGTTCTCGAGCGCGCCCGCAGGGATTCTGGATACCCGCGCGGGGGCCGCCATGAGTTGTTGTCCGTCCGGTTGTCGGAGAGCGCCCCTGCCATGCTGCCCCGTGGAGAGAACCTGCGTGATCTGACGCTCCACCTGATAGCCAGCCATCACGGCCGCTGCCGTCCGTTTGCGCCGGTGATAATCGACGAGCAGTGCCCTACGGTTGATTTCGATGAGCTCGACCATCGTGCACGATGGTCCGGTTCTACCAAACTTGAACGCTTGGATTCCGGAGTCGCCGACCGCTACTGGCGGTTGGTCAGGCGCTATGGGTGGTGGGGACTGGCTTGGCTGGAGGCCCTGCTTCGGCTTGCCGACTGGAGACAGAGCAACCTGGAGGAGGCCATTGACAGCAAATGACTCAAATCCGGGTATTCTGTTGAATGGACTCGATGGCAGCAATCCGCTCGGGTTTCTTGCAGCGGTTGGCGTGTTGCGGGTTACGACCAATGCAGATTCCCGCTCGAACTGGCGTATGCGCTGGGAAGCGCATACAGGGGGGTACTGGTCCCCAGTCTTGACAGGCCCCCCGCGGATCACGGCAGACAGCTTGATTGAACTACTCAATCCTGCACTGAAAGAGATGCATGGCGATCCGTCGTTTGAGTTTGCCGATGATCTGACGATCAACTGTGAGGAATTCAGGGGAGTGGCTCAGTCCGCGTTCGACACCACGAGTCTCTCTGACCGTCGTTTCGCGGACTTCATCGCTGCCTTTGGTTGTGACAGTATCCCCATACCCATATCTCCCAAAGATGAGCGGATTCAGGACACGGCACTACGGACAATGAGCGGAGCTGGTCATCAGCACTTCATTGGTTTCATGCGAGAACTAGTGGAATCCACCGAACCAGGCCATTTGCGCGCTTCTCTCTTTGAAACATGGCAGTATTTAGACCCCAAGCCGAGTTTTCGCTGGGATCCTCTTGACGACCGCAGACACGCTCTGCGATGGAAGGAGCCTTCAGGTGACCCCGTACGTACGATGCGCGGCGCAAATCGTCTTGCAGTCGAGGCTTTGCCGCTGTTCCCTACTGCTCCCGGGGAAAGAATCCTGCATACAACCGGCTTTACACAGAGTCGAGACGAAGGGGTGTTGTTCACATGGCCGATTTGGGAAGTGCCCTTGAACATCGAGGCGACGCGTTCGCTGATCAGTCTAGCGGAGTTACAAGGACC
Organism: Candidatus Latescibacterota bacterium; assembly: GCA_012270975.1. Taxonomy (GTDB): domain Bacteria; phylum JAAXHH01; class JAAXHH01; order JAAXHH01; family JAAXHH01; genus JAAXHH01. The sequence continues at coordinate 26,551 of JAAXHH010000049.1, forward strand.
TCGACCAGACAGGGAATGTCTTATGGCAAGAGGGGTTGTAGAGGTCTACCGGTCTCAGAGGATTACAATTGGGAAGTATCGTAATTTTACTTCTGCCGTACCTGTATAATCCTTGAGGTCAAGCCGTATGAGAAAGCAAGCCTCGATTGAACAAAATCCCACCACTTTTACCGCCAACATAGTAGTTTTGTGTACATTGCGGGCGAGTGAAAATCCTTTCCTCATTCACAAAATGTGACTTGGCGTAACTTACTTGTTCTTCGCTTCCCAAGTTGTCGTCATGACAGGCTGTCAACCCAAATCTAACAAACTTAATCGTTCCGTTTCTTGCTCATTCAAGTTCAACGCCCCACCCCATGAGCGACCATCAACTCACCCTCCCCCTGCCCCCGCCTCCAGTCGATGAGAATACGCCCTTGGTTCCGGCGCGGATGGTCAACGAATGGGTTTATTGCCCGCGGCTGGCCTATTTGGAGTGGGTTGAAGGCGAGTGGGCGGAGACGGGGGACACCGCCGAGGGACGGCGTACCCACGCCAGGGTCGATGAAGGGGGCGGCCGCCTGCCGGCACCGGAGGAACTGGATGACGAAATGGCCCGCGCCCGGTCCGTTACGCTATCGTCGGAACGTCTCGGCGTAATCGCCAAGATGGACGTCGTGGAAGCCGACGGGGGAACCGTCACGCCCGTGGATTTCAAGAAGGGCAAGCGACCCCACGTCGCCGCGGGCGCCTACGAACCCGAACGCGTCCAGATCTGCACGCAGGCCATGATCCTGGAGGACAACGGGTACAACGTCGAGCGGGGCATGCTCTGGTACGCCGGGTCGCGTGAGCGGGTCCCGATCGTGCTTGACGATGAACTTCGGTCCATGACGCTGGCGGCAATCAGGGAATTGCGCTTGGCCGCGAGTGATGGCCGTCGGCCGCCGCCGCTGGAAAACAGTCCGAAGTGCCCGCGCTGCGCCCTGGCCGGGATCTGCCTGCCCGACGAAACCAACCTGTTCCGCAAAGGTACGTCGCCACGCCCGCTGAACCCGTCGGACGATCCGGCGCTACCGCTCTACGTGCAGGAACCGGGAGCCCGAATACGCAAGAGCGGCGAACGCCTGGTGGTGGAAACCAAGGAAGATTCCGTGGAATTGCCCATGGTCGACGTTTCCCAGGTCGCGCTGTTCGGCCCGGTCTCGGTGACCACGCCGGCGCTGCACGCGCTGATGAACGCGGAGATTCCGGTGTCCTGGTTCTCCACGGGAGGCTGGTTCCTCGGGCATACGGTCGGGACGGGCCATGGGAACGTGGCCGTTCGCGAAGCGCAGTACCGCGTCGCCTTCGATAAAGACGCCTGCCTTGCCTTCGCGCGCGATCTGGTGGCGGCGAAGGCGCGCAACGCGCGTACGATGCTGCGCCGCAACTGGCGTGTCGACAAGGACGCGGAAACCAGGGACGAAGCGCTCGTCCGGCTCAGGGGTGTGGTGCGGCGCATCGCCCGCGCCGAGGACGAAAGCCAACTGCTGGGCCTGGAAGGCGAGGCCGCCGCAGTGTACTTCGACTGCTTTGAGCACATGCTTTCCGGGGAACAGGACGATGGGGTGACCGTCTTCTCCTTCGCCAAGCGCAATCGGCGGCCTCCCGAGGATCCGGTGAACGCGCTCCTGTCGCTGGCCTACGCCTTGTTGACGCGGGTATTCACCACGACGATTTCGGCGATTGGCCTCGACCCCTACATGGGTCTCTACCACCGCACGCGCCACGGCCGGCCGGCGCTGTCCCTCGATCTGATGGAACCGTTCAGACCCATCGTCGCGGATTCCTGCGTCATTCAAGCGATCAACAACGGCGAAGTCAAACTATCCGACTTCGTGTTCAACGGGGCTGCCTGCGCACTGAAACCCGCCGGACGCAAGTCCTTCATCGCCTCGTTCGAGCGGCGCATGGAGCAGGAGACCACGCATCCACTCTTCGGCTATCGCGTGTCCATGCGGCGCCTCATCGAGGTACAGGCCCGATTGCTCGCCCGGCATTTTCAGGGAGAGATCGTCTCTTATCCGCATTATCTTCCCCGGTAGTGGCTATGGCCAACGAACGTCTCTACATCGTCGCCTACGACATATCCGAGCCGAAGCGATGGCGGCGCGTGTACAAACTGATGAAAGGCTATGGGCATTGGCTGCAACTGTCGATATTCCAGTGCAGACTCACAGCCCGTAGACGCGCGGAGATGACGGCCCGTCTCGAGGAATCGATCAATTTGTCGGAGGACCATATTCTGATCGTGGACATGGGACCCGCGGACAAGGTGGATCCACTGGTCGAAAGCCTGGGCAAGGTCTATGAGGCGCCGACTCGAAAGGCCACCGTCGTATGACAGGACCTTTGCCGGTGCCTTCGCGAACGCTTCGGTGGAAGCAAAAGACCGGGCAGCGCTCGAATCGTTGTATGTGGTTGTTCCTTATGAATTTACGAGATATTGAATTAGATATTGGGGAGGGAGAAATGGATGTCCGTGACGTTTTAGCAGCAGCACTCGCAAAAGGCCTGACAAGCCTAAGTCTGACAAAGAGTTATTAAGAGACTGTTTTCCGGGGCTGCGCAGCCCCGGCCTCATTGAAGCGCGGGAGGGTCAGTCGCCTCAGCCACAGATTGGTCGATGTTTTCCGGGGCTGCGCAGCCCCGGCCTCATTGAAGCCTACTGGCATGGGTGTTGTCGAGGGCGCTGCCTATACCGTTTTCCGGGGCTGCGCAGCCCCGGCCTCATTGAAGCGATTTCGAAAGGTCAAGGAAAAACGTTATAAAATCTGTTTTCCGGGGCTGCGCAGCCCCGGCCTCATTGAAGCACTGGACGATCAACCTCGCCGGCCTGCCGCAAATCAAGTTTTCCGGGGCTGCGCAGCCCCGGCCTCATTGAAGCCAGGCCAAATAGGGGTGAAACGCTCGAAGGGACGCCTCGTTTTCCGGGGCTGCGCAGCCCCGGCCTCATTGAAGCGCCGCTCGCGGACTGCAAATCTGTTTTCTCGTCGTCGAATCGTTTTCCGCGGCCCTCGCCCCGAATTCACGCACCGCCTACGCCGGGGTGCACGGCAACGATGATCCTTCGGCACCTTGACGAAAGCGGCCATGAAGATCATACAGCGCGAGGACAAGGGGGACGCGCGCAGGGCGCACGGCATCAGGTGGGTACAGTCAGAAACGGCGACCTGAGGTTGCCGGCAACGGCGGGCAGGACCTAGCGGGATGGAGGGACGCGGCGATCCTGGCAAACATGAACGAGTGCCCGTGACGGGTCAGCGAAGTCGTAGTCCTAGACGCCACCGACGCGGCAATCGACCCGCAAGACGGGTCAGGCGCGAGAGACCCGCCTGGCAGGACCGTCACGATCCGTGCATGCACGACCGACCAGGAAGACGAAGGCTGCAACGCGCAGTACTTTCGTGGTTGCAGGGCAACCGGGGTTTCATAGGGCACAGGTGATGGGCGCGCCTGACTGGACCAATCACACCATGTGGACGGGCGACAACACCAAACCGAATCAGTCTTGCGCGCCTGACCGGATGATCTCGCGCAACTGTTCCCGCTGCGCTTGCTGCATCTGCTCAAACTGGTTCAGTTGCGCTTCGGAAAGGATGCCGGACAGGCGCTTGGAGGTGTTCTCGCTGACTTCGTCCAGGTCATTGCGCAAGGCACGCAGCGCTCTGAAGCGCAACCTCTTGCGTTCGCCGCTGCCGCCGATGTCGATGCCGTGTTTTTCCAGCACCGCCATCTGCGCATCCATATGTTCCTTCAGAACGGGCGTCAGCTGGCCTACCTGTTCCGAGGTGAGCCCGAGCTTCGCGCCAATGTCTTCCGCCCATTTCGAAAGGAGCCCTTCCTGGATCTGTTGTTTTCGCTCTGTCTGGATTTCCTCGAACTCGGCCATCTGCGCGCTGGAGAGGATTCCCTTTAAACTCGTTGCCGTCTTTGTCTTGTTTTCGTCGAGCTCCCGGCGAAGGGCGCGCAGTGTCTCGATATCCGGACGGTTTTCACGGTTCTGCCCGCCCAGATCGTATTTGCTCAAAATCGCCGTCTGCGCCTCGAAATGAGCTTCGAGGATCGGCTTCAACTGCGTGATCTGATCTTCGGTGAGGTTCAGCCTCGATCTTGTTTCCTCCATGCGCGCTTCAAGCTGCGCAGCGTCCTGCGCATTCGCCCAGGACGCGCCTGTAAGCAACATCGTTATAAACAGCAGTTTCCCCATCATGGATATGCACTCCTCTCGTCTTGGATTCAAATCGCGATTCCAGTGGTGGCGTCACGGTTTAGTTTTAGCTAGAGACGCCCTGGCGGCGTTCCTTCGCCGAAAGGCGTTCCTTCGTCTGCGGTTGATTTTCGCTCTCCCCCAATC
>JAAXHH010000064.1 GCA_012270975.1 Candidatus Latescibacterota bacterium
TCCGATGCGTGGTTATTCATGTGTACTCATACGGCCGAACGGACCGAATAAACCGCCTCGAGCGAACCGACGTTCGGACGGCGGTTCGCTTCGTTCTGCCGGATGTTGCGGGCGAAGAAATCGTCGAACAGTTCCAACTCAAATTCTCTCACAATGTCTATGGCCGAGCGCTTATCCGAATTGCTGTGGATCAAGGCGGTCCCGAGATAGCTCGGTACGTCGATCGTGACCTCATCCTGGTATTTCTTCTCGATCAGCGGAAACTTGCTGGAGTTTCCAGTGCGTTTGACCAGCACACGGTCCAGGTTGATCGTTGCGCACATCGTGCGTGAATAGTTGGTGTTCAGTTTCACGGGCTGGCCGAGGGGATCGATCACTCCGCCTCCGTAGAACCGAAGTGCGGTCAGATAGTAGCACTGGCATTCGTACGCCCATTGCTGCTGAAGGAATCCGCCGTGATAGGCACTGGGAAATGTGAGGATGTCCGGTTTCATGTCCCGGTAATCGAACCGAAGCTGTTCGAATTTCTGGTCGAAACAAACCACCCCTCCAAGGCGACCGATCGCGGTGTCGAAAACTTTGGGGCCGTCACCCGAGCGCAGCCCTTGTTTTCGCTCGTTATCCGTCAGGAACGTCTTGTGATAGGCACCGATCACTGAGCCATCAGGGCCGATATACACAATCGAATTGAACACGTCGTCGCCTTCGCGGAGCTTAATAGATCCGGCCACGTGGCATGACTCGGTCCTGGCGAAATCCCGGTACATTGACAAAAACGGACCCGGTTGTTCCACGGTCTCGGCCGTTTCCAGGGTCTGGCCGTATCCTTCGACCAGCTCACAGGTCAACACGAGGTCCAGATTGTATCCTTTCAATGAATTGAGGTCGTTTCGGGTCATGCGCAGTACTTTTTCCATGCTCTCGGGTTCACCCCGCTGCAAATCGGCAAATGCACTGAACTGAATCGACCCCACTCTTACGAATCGTGCCATATATATCTCCTTTCACAATGCCAATCGTGCAGGACCGTCCATTAGAGCGCGGCGTCGCCTGCCTCCGTCCGCAAGCTGTGTCGGCCCTCTATATGCGCGTGCCAGTCCATGCCGATCTCCGGTCGGGTCGGTCTGGGCAGCGCATTCGCCTGCTCCGCCACGGTCGCCGGCACGCCTACGTCGCTCAGCAACTGCGCGAGATACGCCATCCGCACCAGCGTCTCGCTCTGGTATAGGCTCATGCCATCGACCCCCGCAGCGTACTGTTGCGCCGCCAGCGCATAGGCCGGTTGCGGCGCATAAAAACCCGTATTCTTCTCTACCCGGCTTTCGATCAGCCCTTTGGATCCCACACCGCCAATGCACAGTTTGCCGTGTCGGTGTGCCACCGCTGCGTGATAGCCGACGTGCAGGTCCAGATCCTCGCGGGTCAGAGGAAAGGGACTCAACATCAATCCGTCTATCAGATCCTCCTCGCACCAGCGATCGCTGTCCAGTCCATAGGCCAGCATCAGCCATCGCGCGTTGTCGGGTACCCGGGCGATGATTGGGCAGCGCCGACCCAATTTGCCCTCCTGGATGCGCACCGCTCGCCGCAGTTCGGTCATAAATCCGGTCAGTACGTCGGCCCGGTACTGGAACCACGCCCGGTATTGTTCGAAGTCGTCCGAGTCGATTTCGCGCGGATCCACCCCCGTCTCCGCTATAAATGGCTCGACCAGCGCCGGATGGTATAGCAGCATCGGCATCTGCCGGCAGAAGTCGAGCACCAGCCCATCGACGCCGATCCTCTGGCACTCGAGCAAAATATCGATCCGCTCGCGCCGCACTTCCGCCAGCGCGTAGCA
>JAAXHH010000048.1 GCA_012270975.1 Candidatus Latescibacterota bacterium
GTCCATTAAACCGGGTCAACTCCAACTCCAGTACAATGAGGAAATAACCAGCATCACGATAAAGGTATCGCTCTACACCTCTAACGAGACATTGATAGAAGAAGAGCTCGACACAATATACAGAATGTACTCTCGTGAAGAGGCTACGTTCGAAACTGAAACCTGGCAATTCGAACTTGATAACTTAACGCCCGATCCGGATGAAACTGTTATCACTATGCTGATTGACGGGACTATCGTTTCCTATGAAGATCGACGGGGCGGCTCGGGATCCGATACCGCGGGCCGTTACGATTTTCGGTGGAGCAGGTGGGGCGACAGCAAGGATGTGGTCGAATCGAAAGAGCCGGGTACCCTGACTTTTACCAGAGATGACGGCATGGACGAAACAGGTACCACCACAGACGTATTAAAGTTTACGGAAACCATTTTGGATACCGTAACCGTAAGATACAGGTTCATGGGTAATGAACTGTGGGGGGGTGGATACGTATTTAGCTCGTCCGTGTCTGACAGTCTGACAGACGCCTTGCATGATACTTTAGACGAACGATATGGCATCAGCGAAAATGTAGACGGCAATACCCTTTGGAAGCGAAACGAAGACACCTGGGTTGTTTTGTATCCAGAAACCACCGAATCGAACATGATTCTGGGTTACTTCGAAGAATCGATGTTGTTAAACCTCGACGGGAACAATGCCTATAATACTTTACCCTTACGCGTGGTAGTTCCGGAGTAGATTCGAAAAAGCCCCAGGGTCATACTATTCGCGGGTTTGTTTCGGTCCCATGTGGTCACAGTAACAGTGTCAGAGTTGACTGCGGCATGGTATACCTGATGACTAAGTTAGGGGACTGAATACCGAATAAAGAAGTCTTCTAATCCCTGCAGATTCTAACCGTTGGGAGATCTATGTCGAGGAATCCAATGTTGGTCGGTTGTTTACCGGAGGGGCAGATAAAATACGTTAAGTTAGGAGAAATCATGGCAAGAAAGTCATGGGTGTTGGCCATTGCACTCGTGACCCTGATGGCGGTCGCGGGCACCACGCAAGCACAGGTCGGTCCAACCGGTTCCGGTCAGGCAGGGACCTACGTCGGCGCATTTGGGGGACTTGGCGCAGTGGACGTTAGAATGACCGACACCGATGGTTTCTCGGGCTCGGAAGGCGTCCCCGGCCGGACGTACGAATACGACGACACCGGACTCGCGGCGGGTGTCGTGGCGGGGCGATACTTCCACCTGGGGCGTGTGCAATTTCGGTTCGAGGCGGACGGGGCATTCGGCGGTCTCCCGACGGCTTCCCGGCAGATGGATCCCATAGGACTGGACGAAACGGCGGCGACGGAACTGCATTGGGTCGGGACGGCACGCATTGGCGTTCGGAAATCGCTCGGTCGTTTCGACGTGTTCTTCACCGGCGGGCCATCGGTTGCTGGAATCTCGAACTCGTTCACCGATCTCGATCCGGGAACGGACGGGCGTGAGCGCGTGGACCCAGACGATTCCTTCGAGGATCGGCTGACACGCCTGGGATGGGTCGCCGGGACCGGAATTGAAACGCCGGTGGCGAGCGCCTGGACGCTCCGATTCGAAGGGCTGTACATGGATTTCGGCGAGACCGACCACCAGGCGGAGAACCGGGCTGGGGTCAACACCGGTGTCTGTGGACCGAGGGGTCTTCCCAGCCCTTGCCGTTACGGCGTTGACCAACGGTTCGCTCTCCTCCGTCTGACCCTCGTTCGCAGTCTCGGCCAATGATCGTTGTGATAGGTAGATTGCTCGTCTCCGGTCTGTCGGTATTCGGCGCGTTTCTGCGCAGCGTCTTTAACTTAATCCGTGATGTGAGTTGCCGCACTGAGCCTAGCGCAACGTGTAGTTTTCCGCCTGTGCCTTGAAAAGCGTAGCATACTCACCATTGCCGTTTACCAATTGATCATGCGTGCCAACCTCAACGACCGCTCCCTCTTTGAGCGTGACTATCTTGTCAGCCATTCGCACACTTCCCAGTCGATGTGTAATGAAAAGCGCCGATTTGTCCCTGGTAAGTTCGCGGAAGTTCCGAAACAACTCACTCTCAGCCATGGCATCCAACGCCGAGGAAGGCTCGTCCAATACAATCAACGACGCGTCCCTCGCCAGCGCTCGAGCTATCGCGATCCGTTGCCACTGACCGCCCGACAAATCGAAACCCCCGGCAAACTGCTTGCCCAACAACGTGTCGTGTCCCGCAGGGAGCTGTCCAATAAAGTCGCTGACCCCCGCCTTCTCCGATACAGCGCGTATCCACTCGTCCGAGGGATTTCTCGACAAATCGCCAAGTGATATGTTCTGTCTGACGGTCAAGTAAAACCGAGCGTAATCCTGGAACACCACCGCGATCCTTTCTCTCAGGTCTTGGATGTTCAAGACCGAAAGGGGAACCCCATTCAACAGAACTTCCCCGGAGTCGGGGTTATACAGTCGTAGCAAGAGTTTGACCAGGGTACTTTTGCCGGCTCCGTTTCTTCCAACAAGGGCGACCTTTTCGCCAGGCTTGATAGAGAAGTTCACGCTTTCCAATGCGGGTCTGTGGGATCCCGGATAGGTGAAAGATACGTCACGGATTTCGTACCCGGGTTTAAGTGAACTCCGGCACGAATGCGTACTAACGACTTTCTGCGCTGGCAACTTGAATTCCAGAAAGTCGAAAAAGTGTTTAACGTGCAATGACGCAAAGTGAACACTTGCCAGTTGTCCCAGCACATTGCTCATCGCGCGCGCAGCCTGAGGAAGCAGCCCAATGTACAACACAGCGTCACCGATAGTCAGTGCGCCACGATAGGCTTGCAGCACAATCCAGGCAAACGCACCGGCACTTACGGTTCCAGACAGTGCTCCGGACAGTGCTCCGACCTTCCACGCACGCCGCCGAAACCGCTGAGATCTTTCGAATACCTTGGCAAACGCTGCATGGTATTTCTCAAGAAAGAAATCGCCAAGGCCGAAAGTGCGAACTTCTTTGGCAGTCTCGGCAGACGTCAACACGCTGGCGTAATAACGCTGTTCTCGCGTATCATGAGCTTGAGCTCGAAATACACTCATCTTGTTTTTGTTTACCCAGAACGTGACGAGGTAATGTGGGAGCATGCCCAGCAACAGGAGCAGTCCGAGCGCCCAATGCAGACTGCTCAAGATCGCGACTGACCCGGCCAGTAATAGCAGCGATCTCATCGTCGACGTCAATATGTCTATTACTCCGACGAACCTGCGGCCAGACGCTTCTGTCGCGTTACGCAGTTTATCATAGAATGCCGAGATCTCGAATATGGCGATTTCATGTATGCTGTTTACTTTTCTCAGTAGAGAAGTCTCGCTATGTGCCTCGATCTTCTGACCGACACTTTCCCTTATATTCACGCTCAGCGGAATCAGCACCTGGGCTGTTACACCCAGAAAGAGGAATCCGCCCAGCAAGACATACAGCATATCGGTTGAATCCTCCCCTGTCGTTACCAGGTCGATCGCGGACTTTGCCAACCATAAAGATGCGATCGGAAAAGCAGCCTCGGCAGCGTGAATGACGAACAACGAAGACACGGACCACTTCTCAAGTCCGATCATGTACCGCACAGTTCTGCCCATGACGGCGATCGTATCCCTCACAACGTGAATACCACTGATGACACTGGATCTCAGTCTGCCCATATCGCTCCGGTCAGATCCTTTCGTGTATTTCGATTTTTTTAAGCAGGATTTTCAATCCACGAGCAAGGACAGTGACGCTACTGTCGGGGAGTGGAGCTTCGTAGCGCTTGTTGAGTTTTTAGTATTAGAATCTCACTCTTTATTTTAATATAATGTCAAAAACTGGAGAATTACAGGTTTGAACCGCATCACCCGGTTTCAAAGAGGCATCGTAATCCGCACGCTTCCCCGATGTCCTCATCCTGCTTACTCCGACCCATCACCTAAAATCTCAAGAGTCCGTAATTGAACCACTCTATGCCCACCCACCTTGCACTTCCGGACATTATCAAGGCACGCGACTTCCTCGACGAGCACCTGGCGCCGACGCCGATGTACCGCTCCGCCGGGTTCAGCGAGACGCTGGGCCTGGAACTCCACGTGAAGTACGAGAACTTCCAGCCTATCCGTTCGTTCAAGGTCAGGGGCGGACTGTACACTATGTCCCTGCTCGACGGGGAACAGCGCGCCCGGGGCGTCACGACGGCGTCAACCGGCAACCACGGTCAGGGCATCGCCTACGGGGGAGGCGTGATGGGAGTTCCCGTCACGGTGGTCGTTCCTCATGGAACGCCGGACGTCAAGAGCCAGGCCATTCGTCGCCTCGGCGCCGAGCTGGTCGTCCATGGCGAGACGATCGCCGATGGATTCGCGCGGTCCCGGGAAATCGCCGAAGAGACGGGCAGGGTGTACATCGAGGATGGGGAAGATTTCGGACTCATGGCGGGCGCGGGTACCATCGGCCTGGAGATCATGGAGGATCTGCCGGATGCGGATGCGGTGGTGCTGCCCGTGGGCGGCGGCAACCTGATCGCGGGGGTGGGTACGGCCATCAAGGCGGTCAATCCGGACGTCCGCCTCGTCGGCGTCCAGGCGTCCAACGCGCCGTCGGTTTACCGGTCCTGGAAGGAAGGACGGACCGTGACCACGGCGACCTGTGACACCTTTGCCGGGGGACTGGCGACGACCTATCCGGGCGGCCTGGCCTTCGACGTGCTGAAAGACCTGGTCGACGAGATGCATCTCGTCACCGAGGAAGAGATGAAACAGGCGATCCCCGTCGTTCTCGAGCACACCGGGTTCATCGCGGAAGGCGCCGCCGCAGCGGTATTCGCCCTGTGCATGCACGAGGCCGCCTCGTGGCAGGGCCAGCGCGTCGCCGCGCTGTTCAGCGGCGGCAACCTGGGGATGGACGGCGTGCGGGAGATGGTCCAATACCTGAACGAATAGAGTCCCGCAACCTGAACGAAAAGAATACGGCCACCCAATCAAAGAGGAGTAAGTACGATATGAACGTCGCCCAGGCGGTTGCCCGTGTGTTGAAGCAGGAAGGGGTCGAGTACCTGTTCGCTTACCCGGTCAATCCACTGATCGAGACGGCCGCCGAGCTGGATATCCGCACGGTGATCGTCCGGCAGGAGCGGATCGGTCTCCACATGGCGGATGCGGTCAGCCGGCTGTCGTCGGGGCGCAAAATCGGCGTGTTCTGCATGCAGAGCGGGCCGGGCACGGAGAACGCCTACGGCGGCGTGGCCCAGGCCTTCGGGGAATCGGTGCCTATCGTGGTGCTTCCTATGGGGTACCGGAGGAAGGTCGCCCAGCTATCGCCGAATTTCCACGCCTACCTCAACTTCCAGCACATCACGAAATCCTGCGAATACCTGGTACTCCCCGAGACCGTATCGGAGGTCATGCGCCGGGCCTTCACCCAGGTTAAAAACGGGCGGCCCGGCCCGGCGCTGGTGGAGTTTCCGACCGACATGCTGGGCGAAGAGGTGCCCGGGCCCTGGGACTACCGGCCTACCCCTTCCGTACGCGTCGGACCCGATCCGGACGCGGTACGCGATGCCGCCGAGGCCCTGGTCGCGGCGGAGCGGCCGGTTATCTACGCTGGCCAGGGAGTGCACTACGCCCAGGCGTGGCCCGAGTTGAAGCAACTGGCCGAACTGTTGGAAGCCCCGGTGACCACGACCCTGGACGGCAAGAGCGCCTTCCCGGAAAACCATCCCCTCTCCCTGGGAAACGGGGGCCGGTCGATGCCGGAACCCGTTCATGTCTTCGTGCAAAACGCCGACGTGATCTTCGGCATCGGGTGCAGCTTCACCCGGACGAATTTCGGCCTGACGATGCCCGAAGGAAAGACCTACATCCACGCTACGCTGGATCCAGGCGACATCAACAAGGACGTGGCGTGCCACTATCCAATCGTGGGCGACGCCGCGCTCATACTGCGGGCCCTCATCGACGAGGTGTCGGACCGGTTGAAAAACAAGCCGCGCGGCCGGTACGACGGGATCGTGGACGAGATCCGGGCCATCCGGCAGCGCTGGATGAACGCCTGGATGCCGAAACTCAGGGATGCCTCCACGCCCTTCTCTCCCTACCGGGTCATCAGCGACATGATCGACACCGTCGACATCGATCGGACGATCATCACCCACGACGCGGGCAGCCCCCGGGACCAACTGACCCCCTTCTGGCCCTCGACCACGCCCCTGAGTTACATAGGCTGGGGAAAGACCACCCAGCTGGGCTACGGGCTCGGACTGGCCATGGGCGCGAAGCTGGCGCACCCCGACAGGCTTTGCATCAACGTATGGGGCGACGCGGCCATCGGGTTCACGGGCATGGACTTCGAGACGGCCGTCCGCGAGCGCATTCCCATCCTCTCCGTCCTCTTCAACAACCACTCCATGGCCATCGAGATCCCCGTCATGCCCACGTCGCAGGCGAAGTACGGCGCGACCGACATTTCGGGGAACTACGCGAAGATGGCGGAGGCCTTCGGGGGCTACGGGGAACGGGTCGAATCGCCGGAACAAATTATCCCGGCGCTGAAGCGGGGCATTCGCAAGACGGAGGAGGGCGTCCCGGCGCTGCTGGAGTTCATGACCAGCAAGGAAATCGACTTCTCATTCTTCTGATCGGGACCGCGCCCGCATATCGGGGCGCGCTTCGACTTCTGTTTAACCCCGCTGACTCGGCGCGCATGTCATTCTAGTTCGCAGATTCTACGCGCGTGTCCTTCCGGTCGAATCGATCCGGCAGAAACGGAGCCATGGCCGGGGGTACCGCACCGTGCTCCAGGTGATCCGCGATGAGCCGTCCGGTTATCGGGGCGAGGAGAATGCCGTTGCGGAAGTGGCCCGTGGCGAGGACGAGGCGCTCCAGGCCCGCCGGGCCGAGTATGGGCTTGCCGTCCTTCGACATGGGACGCAGTCCAGCCCAGGTTTCCACGATTGGCGCTTCTGCCAGTCCGGGCGCCATGCGTAGCCCCTCTCTGATCACATCGGACACGCCGCCCGCGGTCACGCTGGCGTCGAACCCGGTCTTCTCCACCGTGGCGCCCATCAGCACGCGGCCGTCCCGGCGGGGCACGAGGTACTGTTCCGGGCCGTAGATGACGCGCCCCAGGGGCGGGACGCCGCTCCCGTCGACGCAGACCATCTGACCCCGCACGGGTTGGACCGGCGGCGGCTCGCCCGGGATCCACTTCAGCAGCCCGGACCAGGCGCCGGCCGCGACAACCACGCGTTCCGCTCCGATGCGTTCGCCGGGGACGACGACTCCGGCCGCCCGGTTCCTCCGCACGATCAGGTCGACGACCGGATCCCCGATGCGGAATTCACCTCCCCGGGCCCTGACGGCGCCGACCAGGGCTCGGACTAGCCGCCGGTTCTCCACCTGGTGCATCCTTTCGAAGAGCAGGCCGCACCGTGTTTCGGGCGACAGCATGGGCTCGAGCGTGCGGACCTCCTCACCGGTGAGCCGCTCGACCGGAAGGCCCAAGTTCACCTGGTGGCGGTACCGCCGGTCCAGTTCTTCGGATTCCACGTCGTCGAAGGCGACCTGCAGCCCCGCTTCGGTCCGGTACTCGACGTCGATGCCGGTTTCCTCGAGCAGCGCGGCGGACCAGTCGGCGTACATATCCAACCCCGACAGGCACAGGTCAAGGTAGGCCCGGTTAAAAGGGCGGGCGCCCTGCGGCGCAAGTACACCGGCGGAGGCCCACGAAGCTTCCTTGCCCGGATCGCCCGGATCCACGAGGGTCACGCGCGTCCCGCGGCACAGCAGTTCGCGGGCGATGGACAGGCCGATGACGCCCGCACCCACGATGACAACGTCCGTTTTCATGGTGAAGGACTCGGGGTATATCCCAAACAAAAGCCAATGTTGATTTTAATTTTAATCAACATTGACAATATATTAAATCCGCTTTAGGACAATATAGTCCGCAGAGCTTACCACGCCCCACGCCACGCTATCCTATTTCACCCGGCGCCACGGCACGGTGTTCCGCCATGGAGCGGTAGCCGGCGTTCACCAACTGGAGCGTTTTCAGGTTGTCCCTGCCATTGGTCTCGGGCAGGCGGTCCTGCTCGATTGCGGCCATCAGTTCTCCCATCGGACCAATGAAGGCGTCGGGTATCCAACGCTCCTCGAACCGGTGGCTTATCGTCTTGTCGGGATCGATCTTACGGCTCGAATAGGACAGGGTGTCCGGCCGTCCGTGGGGGTAGTCGTAGAGCAGGCCGAACGTCCCGGCGGCGTATCCTTCCGTGCCGTCGATGCGCAGGGTCGCGAAGCGCTCTTCCGTCCAGTTGTTGTGATTGACGGACACCATGGCGCGAAACGTGTCCGAGTACTCGAACACCGTGATCGTCCGCGTTTCACCGGTCGCTGCATGCCCGGGATAGGACGCGCCGGACGACCACACGCGCCCGGGGTCTCCGAACAGAGAACGCATGCTGTCGAAGTAGTGTATACTGTGGAACATCAGGTCGAGACCATCGGCCGTGAGCACCCAGGGCCAGGCCCGCCATTCGGTCAGAATACTCACGTCGATTACGGCCGAAGCGGGATCGCCCAGCAATCCCCGGTTCAGCAAGGAGCGAGACGCCCGAACGGCCTGGTCCCACCGCATCTGCTGGTTCACGGCCAGTTTCACGCCACTCGCCTCCGCCATCTCCACGATCTCGACGGCTTCGGCGTATATATTGGACAGCGGTTTCTGGCAAAGGAGGTGCTTCCCGGCCGCGGTCGCTTTCCGGACGAGATCCTTCTGGTGCCAGGGCGGGACGGCAATGTCCACGATGTCCACCGCGGGGTCGTCGAGCAGCGCTTCCACGGAAGGGTACACCGTGGGCACCTCGAATATCCGGGCGGTATGGTCCGCCTTGTCGCCGTTTGCGTCCGTCAACCCGACGACGTTGAATCCCGCCTTGCGATAGGCGGGGAGGTGCGCGGCGTTTACGATCCCTCCCGCCCCGATGATGCCGATTCCGTAATCCAACTTATTTGCCAGCTTCGGACGATAGTCCAGATCCAGGCTCATCTCGCGTATCTCCTCGCTATTGGTTCGATTGGTCCGGAATTGCAGTTATAATATGGTCGCGCGGGCAGGCCCGACAGGAAAAACGCCGCGAATCCTCTGGCCCGGAATAGCCCGTCGGTGTATCATGCACACCCACGGCTTTTCGATGATCCTGTTCTCTAGGTCCTTACATGATCCCGGATAAGTCCTTCATATCGCGCGTCCTGCGCGGCAGGCCGTACCTGGCCGCGACCGCGGTCCCGACGATAGCCGCAGTGGCCATGACGCAGATGCCTCTGGTGGATGATCTCGGATTCGAGTTCGCTTTCCTGACCGCCTTCATTGCTACCTTTGCCGTAGGCCTGATGACAGTTTATCTCGTCGCCGGGTGGCGGTCGGATCGCGGGCAGCACCCCCATGGGCAGCACCCCCGCGGGCAGCACCCCCGCGGGCAGCACACCCGCATGCAGCACACCCGTCTGTCGGCAATGCTTGCCCTGCTCTTCGGCCTTTCTCTTTCGACGCTCCTGCTGCCGCTGGCCGTGATCTATGTCAAAAGCTGGATCAGCGGTTTCTGCAACGTGCCCGAAGGTCTTGCGTTCTACCTGCTGCTCCCCGGCATAAGCGTCCTGTGGTCTACCGCCGTCGCGCTGGTATGCGTGCTGGCTGTGGAACGAAGACTGCACGCTTCACTGCTTTTTCTGGGTATCATGTTCATATCGATCGGCATCAGCCTATATCGCCTAGCGACCCAGCCGCCCGTATTCGTGTACAATCCGATCATCGGGTACTTCCCCGGACCGATCTACGATGAAGTCGTGGTCATTACCACGACGCTGCTCACGGCGCGGGCCATCGTGCTCGTCAGCGTGCTGGCGATGGCCGCCGGCCTGTACCTCTGTTTCGACCCGTCGACCTGGAAGCTCCGTCCCGCGCGGCTTCTGCCGTTCCGCGGCGAAAAATCGGAAGGTGGGAGCGCCTCGCCCGCCGAGAGCGCCACGTCCGCCGAAGGCGCCACGCCCGCTGAGAGCGCCTCGCTCCCCAAACCCTCCTCGCCCGCCTCGTCCGCCATGGCCATGCGGGTATTGTTCCTGGCGTCCCTGGCCGTGCTGGCCGCGGCCTACGTCTACCGGACGCCACTGGGCATCGTGATCGACCGCGAGCATATCCAGCAGACCCTGGGCGGCCACCGGCAGACTGCCCACTTCGACATCTACTACGATCTGAACACCATTTCGGCCTGGAACATCGATCTCATCGCCCGGGAGCACGAATATCAACTCGCCCGGGTCATAGACTACCTGGACGTGCCGCCTCCGTCGACGCGCATCGCCTCGTACATCTATGCCCACGCGGACCAGAAGAAACGGCTCATGGGTGCGCGGCATACGTCCATTGAACGCCCCGGGGCGGATGAAATGCATCTCAACAACGCGTCGTTTCCCCATCCCGTGCTGAAACATGAACTGGTGCATGTCGTGTCCGCCGCTTTCGGGAACTCACTGTACGGCGGCAGCTACTGGATCGGATTCCACGAAGGCCTGGCCGAGGCGGTGGACTGGCAGGACGCCCCCATGAACCCCCACGAGTGGAGCCGCGCCATGCGCGAACTCGGCTTTGCGCCGCCCCTCGAGAACCTGCTGAGCATGACCGGATTCTGGACGGCCGCGTCCTCGCGCAGTTATACGCTCTGCGGATCTTTCGTGCGCTTCCTGATCGAACGCCATGGCCTGCCCGCGTTCAAGAAGGCCTTTCCCGACGGCGCCGTGGAGGAGGCCTACGGCCGGACTACGGCGGAACTGATCGCCGAGTGGGAAGTCTTCGTGGATGGCATTCAATTGCGGGAAGACCAGCTCCGCATCGCCCGCCAGCGGTTTATTCGACCCGCCATTTTCAGACGGCACTGTCCCCACGAGGTGGCCGCTCTGAACGACCGGGCCTGGCAGGCCTACAATGCACGCCGGTATTCGGACGCCGTGCGCGATTTCGACCGCGTGCTCGAGCTGGAGCCTGAGAATCCATCGGCCCTGAGGGGGCTGCTTTACGGGACCTATCGTTTGGAGGAATACGAACGGACCGAGTCGGCCGCCCTGCTGATCAAGCGTCCGGACCAGACCGTCGGGCTGCTGGCGGATGCCCACCTGGTCCGTGGCGATTCGGCCTGGAAGACGGGAAGGATCGACGATGCCAGGCGCAGTTACGAAGCGGTCGTGGACCTGCAGGCTTCGGACGCCATGTCGCGCGCCGCGTCCCTCCGGTTGGAGGTGCTCGACCGGGAGCCGATCCGGGATGCGGTCATGGCCTACTTGACCGCCGCGATCGGCCACTGGAGCCTGATCCTGTCCATCCGGGACGCGGGCGACCTCGCGCCCGACTACGGAGCGGGCCACTACCTCATCGGCCGCTGGCTGTTCCTCTCCGGATCCTATGAGCAGGCGTTGAAGTACCTGTCGAAAGCGGATGCGCTCGGACTCACGGACGAACTCGTGCGACAGGAAAACCTGCGTCTGGAAGCCATGGCTCATTTCTATCTGGAAGATTACGAGCAATCGGCCGAGACCTTCGGACGCCTGGCGGCGGTGGCCGGCTCAGGCGGCGCGGCCAGGTCGGCGGAGGCCTGGTTGGACCGGTGCCGGTGGTACCAGGAGACGGACTCGGAAGCTTCAAGCGTTGAAGCCGAAGCGGAAGTGCTCGATCGTTGAAGATTGAAGTGCACAATCGTTGAAGCGGAATCGGAAGCGCAAATCAGTCGAGGCGGGCGTCGCGGTACGGCGCCGGTCTACCATCCCGATATGGACTGGTTCAGGATCTCCTCCGCCATCTTGTCGATCGCGGTTTCGATGGCCGGCTCCCGGTCGGTTTCCGTACCCGTATCTATCGCGTAGTCGCCAAAGGCCCGCAGCTGCCTTTCCTCCCAGATCACTTCCTTCTTGTCCACGGTTTCAAATCGGACGTCCACCACGATCCAGAGGCGGACTTCCTGGGCTGTCGTTCCCTGGGAGAATGCCACGGACTCCTCCTGTATATCGGTGATCACCCCGATGATGGCCGCGTCCGCCTGCCGGATGCCCACGATCCGGTATTCGCCGTTGGTGAGAAACTGCTCGATGACGGTATCGGTCAGGGTCTCCTCGATACCGGGCTCCACGGTGGTGTTCTCGAAGAGCGGTATGACGATATCGCGAATGTCCCCGGAACGCGATCCCTGGGAGGTGGAATAGTAGCACGCCGAAAACGCCATGAAGACGCAAAGGAAATAGATCAGTAAGATGACGGGGTTGTGCCGTTGTCTGATCATGTCGTTCTCCCGGATGACCGCGGCTCAGTCTCGAACGCGGCTCCTCCGCGCTCCAGTGCCGCCCCAATCAATTGTACACGCGTTTCAGATCGATGCCGCGGTAGTAATGCTTCAGGATCCTGTCGTACTTGTACCCCTGGCCGGCCATCCCGATGGCGCCCATCTGGCACATGCCGATGCCGTGGCCGTACCCGCCGCCTTCCGCCACGACGGTGTTGGTCCTGAACTTCAGGTCGAATTTCGTGCTGCGGAGCATCGGCTGGCCCCGGACGGGCCGCCGTAACGCGGAACGTATCTGGGCGCCGCGCAGCGTCGTCGTACCGTGATTCGATTTGATCTCGAGCAGTTGAACGCGTCCGGTTGGAGATCGACTTTTAATGGATATATCGCGAAGAGAAAACTCACCCCTCTTGCGTGGATCCAGGCCGGAAAGCCTCGTCGCCAGGATGTTCTCCAGTGTATTCTTGTTCCATTCCACGCGCCATGTATAGACCGGAGAATGGCTGCAGAAGTCGCCGCTTCCGCGGTCCCGGTCCCGCACGGAGCGCAGGTACGGAATGGGCTTGCCCCCCCAGGCTTCCTCGATGGATTCGGTTTCGCCCGCGCAGGTCGAGGAGTACTGGGCGGCGATCGGTGTGCCACCGTAGGTAGCGATCATGCCGCGGGTTTCCGAAATCGCCCGGTCGGCGACGGACCATTCCGCGCTGTAACCGCGGTATACCTGGTCGGCCACGGTACTGTACAGGTCGAATCCAAGGGCTTTGCGTCTGCCCAGGTTCGACACGGTGTATGTCCGGGCCGCTACGGCCTGGGCCTTTAACGCCTCGATGCGGTCTTCCTTAAGCTTGCCGATTTCCGGGGGGACGACCCCGCGCAGGTAGTTCTCCACGTCGAGGATATTCACGACGGTCAGCTTGCCGTTCTTGTTCGAAATCACCTCCATCGATCCGCGGTACTCCCGGTCCGCGGCTCTGATACGTCCTTCCCGCGCGAGCGGGTTTACGTGGATCGGACCGGTATACAGCCCCTGGGCCCCGCCGCCCGGAGCGGACACGTCGATCCACGCGCCTTTCGCTTGCATTTTCCAGATCTGCCCGGAAGACGATGTGCCGATCACTTCGCCGCTCGCCCGGTCCACGACCCTGAAGCGGCCTGTTCCGGTCAGGCTTGCCGAGTCCCGGTTCACCAGCAAGCCGATCCTGATCATGGGGAGCTGCCCGGGCTTGAACGCCCCCGTTGGTGGAGCGGTTTCGGAAGGGGCTGGTCGTGCGGTGCGAACGGACGGTAGCGGCCTGCCGGCACAGCCCAGGATCATGAGGATCAATACAAGAACAGGAAACCACGCGGCTCCCCCGAAGATCCGTACCGGGATGTCGGGAAATTGGATTTCGCAGTTTCTCTTATGGGTTACGCGTGAGAGCATCGCAGGTTTACCGCTCCAATCTCAATCAGCCGGGCAGGCAATCAGCCGGGCAGGCATATTTTCCCCAGCACCGCCGGCCGGTCCGCTCCCGTGGCCCCCGGCAGACTGCCTGGCCGGGCCCGGACGGTCTGGTGGGCGAGGATGGCAAAAGCCACGGCTTCCTTGGCGTCCGACGAAATGCCGTGATCGTCCGATGTCGTCACCGCGACGGGAGACAGGACCCGGGCGAGTCGCTCGAGCAGGAACGCGTTCTTTGCGCCGCCCCCACTCGCGATCATTTCGTCCAGGTGCGTGACGACGGGTTCGACGAACCGGCGGCATGCGTCCTTTATGGAACGAACGGTGATTTCCGTGGCGGTCGCAAGCAGATCTTCGGCCGTGAGCCCGGCCTCCCGGCCCTCACGGATCAGGGCCTCCGCAATGCGGACGCCGAACAACTCCCTGCCGGTCGACTTGGGCGGTGGCCGCTCGAAGTAGGGCATGGCCAGCACGCCTGCCACCAGGTTTTCAGAGGGCTTGCCACGGCGCGCCCCCCCGCCTTCCGGGTCCATGGCCTGCCCCGTCTCCGACAGGGCGATGGCGTCGATTAGCATGTTGGCCGGGCCCGTATCGAACGCCATGACGTCCGAGGGGTCCGGATCCGCGGGCAGCACCGTGAGGTTCGCGATGCCCCCCAGGTTCAGCAGACCCCGGGCCCTGGTGGCGTGCCTGAAGAGCAGGTAGTCCACGTAGGGTACGAGCGGGGCGCCCTGGCCGCCCCGGGCCACGTCAGCAGTGCGGAAATCGCCGACCGTCACGACACCGGTGCGCTGTGCGATCACCGAAGGATCGCCGATCTGCAGCGTCGCTCCTGTTTCCACGCCGAAGCGGGCTGCCCGTTCGGGGAGATGGTGAACTGTCTGGCCATGGGAACCGATCAGATCGACCTCCGCCATGGATATTCCACCCGATTCCGCCGCGGAAATGGCCACCCTGGCAAAAAGCTCGCCCAGTTCGAAATGCAGCCGGCCGAGTTCGTCGATTCTGCCGGTCTCCGGATCGGAGACCTCCATCACCCGGTCGCGCAGGCCGGCCGGAAAGGCTACCGTATCGAAACCGAGCACGTCCAGGAAGAGTTCATCGTCCTCTTCGCGCAAGTGTATCAGGGCGGCGTCGATCCCGTCGGCGGACGTTCCCGACATCAGCCCGATGATCCGGCGGTCCTGGGCGTTCTGGAATCCTGATAACACGACAGTTTGCCTCGCGCGGCTGCCTCGGTCATTGCTCGTCCATTCATCCCGATCGCCGAATTCGCTGCTGAAATATGCCCCGCCGCCCGTCCGATGTCAAGCCGGTTGGCCCAGGTCCGCACGCGATCCGCAACGGCGCTCGCCAAGCCGATCGGCGCGATTCGCAACGGCGCCCGGACCACTCCGGGCATTCGAAAAATCCGTTGCCAATTCATGCCTTTATCGTATTATAGCCGGTAAACGCACATCCCCGAATTGTTTCCGGTTCTGCCTGCGCAAGGTCGATACCATGTTCTGCTGTCAAGCGAAACGAGGAGGATACTCATGACACATCTAACAAGGTTCCGGTGGATCGTCTATGCGGCTGCCGTCGCGCTGATCACCCAGTTCCAGGGTTCCGCGCTGGCCCAGAACCACGCCCCTAATCCATACACCGAGGTAGAAGGCATATGGGGCAAGCTGGGCGGGGACAGGACCTGGGGCTCAACGAGCGCGGTCTTCCCGGCCCAGGACGGCAGCGGGAATATCTGGGTCGCGGAGAGATGCGGCCAGAACTCCTGCGTCGGCAGGGAAGACGTGCCGCCGATCCTGCTCTTCGACAGCGACGGCAACCTGCTGAAAAGCTTCGGTGCGGGCATGTTCGTCTGGCCCCACGGCATCTTCGTGGATTCGGAGAACAACGTCTGGGTGACGGACGCCCGGGGCGGTGTAGGCATCGGCCATCAGGTACACAAGTTCAGCGAGGATGGGGAGCTGCTGATGAGCCTGGGTATCGCCGGAGTCGCGGGCGAAGGGGACGGCATCTTCAACCAGCCCTCCGACGTCTTGGTGGCGCCTGACGGCAGCATATTCGTGGCGGACGGTCACGGTTCCCGCGGCAACAACCGCATCGTCAAGCTGGCGCCGAACGGATCGTTCATCAAGGCCTGGGGCGAGACCGGCCAGGCTGCCGGCCAGTTCCGGGATCCCCACGCTTTGGCCATGGACTCCCAGGGCCGGCTGTTCGTCGGCGACCGGGGAAACGCCCGGCTCCAGATCTTCGACCAGGAAGGCGAATACATCGCCACCTGGACCCAGTTCGGCCGGCCGAGCGGCCTTTTCATCGATGCCAACGACGTGCTCTACAGCGCCGACTCCGAGTCGAACGCGACCTGGGGAGCCAATCCCGGCTGGAAGCGGGGCATCCGCATCGGCAGCATTAAGGACGGCGGTTTCGTGTCGGCCTTCATCCCCGACCCCGTGGTGGACGCCGATAACGCCGGGACGACCGGCGCGGAAGGCGTCGCCGTGGATGCCATGGGCAACGTGTACGGCGCGGAGGTCGGACCCCGCATGTTGCGGAAGTATCTCATCTCCGGGAAATAGGCGATTGCCGTTTGGGCGGCTGCCGATGGGTCTGCGCGGCCGTGTGGATCCGATCCAAACCAAAAGGCGCGGTAAGTGGGCCGATACAGATCCCGCGGACCGCGCCTTTTGCTGTTTCCTATTGCCGTGTCCTCGTGTCGCGCGGCTGGCTATTCCTCCTCGTAAATCGCCTCGCCGCGGCTTAGCCTAAGCGCGATCTGCGCGGTCTGGTTGAGTGCCCGCTGCGTGGGGGCGTGGGCGGCGAGATACCGGGCCGTGGCGATCAGCACGTGGTCGGCCTCGGCGCGTCCCTTCAGTTCCTCGTACTGGCGAATGCCTGCCTCAAGCATCTGGAAGCTGTGGAACTCGGCATCCTCCCGCAACAGCGAGATCGCAAGCGTGCGGAACAGCCGGTCCACCGGGTGCCTGTCGGCCAGGTAGCGATAGACCAGCCTGGCGGCCGGTTCCACCTGCTGCTGCGTATCCAGTTCGGTGAGAAACGCGTCGAGTATCTCGTCGGTCTCACCGGCCAGGCCGGCCGTGGCCTTCTCATCCGGCAACCGCGCGGGCGGCACGTTGAGAAAGCGGTCCAGGTACACGGCCATGGCGCCGTGGAAGACGCCGCGGATCAGTTCCGGCGAACCCGTCCGCTTCAGGGCCTGGTGCAGGGCGTTCGCGTAGGTGAAGGTGTGCAGCACCGTGATCCAGTCGTTGAACTCGTTCTGCGTGTGGAAACGGGCGATACGCAGCGCGGCGGCATAGGTGACCGCCTGGCTGAGCTGCAGCGGCGTTACGCCTTCGCGCAGGCGGTTCAGCATGGTGTCCACCGTGGCCTGCGGGTCCTCCCCGAGGATCACTTCGGCCAGCTCGCCTGGACCTTCCCAGGCGTGCCCGTTCGACGTCGATGCCAGTGCGCTGGGCAAGGAGGCGTTGGCTTCGCGCAGGATGGCCGCCAGGTCGACGGGATGGCGCCAGGCGTTTCGCTCCTCGCTGCGCGCCGCCGCGCACAACTGACCGACCAAGCTGGGCAACACTTCATCGGCGTGCTCCCAGCCAATGTGGTCCAGCAGCTCCGAGGCCTTGTTGATGAAATCCGCGACGTGGCCGCCATCCAGGAACACGTGGTCCGTGGCGGCAGACATCATCATGTCGACCAGGATCGGTGGTTCGCAGCCCATGGACGCGGCGGTGAGCAGGCAGCGCGTGGCGCCGTCCGTATCGCGCACCTCCACGAAACGGCGGAACCAGCGCTTCAGCTGTTCGATCGACAGGTTTTCGGTGTCCAGCGGCTGCAGGTCGAATCTCGGCGGCTCCCCGTTGCTGTCGCGGGCCACGTGCGTCAGTCCCTGGTAAAGCGGTAGGATCTGCTCGTCCTTCGGCAGGTATTCGCACAGGTTGGTCATGGCGGTCAGTATGGTCAGGCCGGATCCCCATCCGGACGAACGGTATCGCACCCCGTACCGGCCGCCGGTCTCGGCGATATCCTTGAAGGACACGCCTGATTTCAGCAGGGCGATGACCGCCTTGGCGTTGACCAGCGAGATGTTCTGTTCCAGGCCCTCCCTGAGGCGGTTGCGCCAGTATTCCGCGTCGCCGGACCGGTCCCGCGAACCCGATACCCACACGTCGCCGTTCCGTATCTCCACCGCGAACACGGGCACATCGTCGGCGAAGAGATCGAAAGTGCAACCGCTCTCCAGGTCGAAGTCCGCGTGGTGCCAGTGACAGGTCAGGATGCCGTCCTTGATCGTGCCCCGGTGCAGCGGGAAGCCCATGTGGGGACAGCGGTTGTCCACGGCGTGGACCTGGCCGTCGCCGTGGTGGAAAACGGCGATCGGCCCGTCGTTTCCGCTGACGACGATGCTCCCCTTTTCCTTCAGTTCGTCCACCGAAGCGACCCGGATCGGGTCGCGCAAGGCCGTCTTCGAGGTGCCGTTCATGATGATTCTCCTCAGGCTGCTATGCGATGATCGTGCGATTAAATTAAATATAAGCGTTACCATCCAATTTAAATACATAAACCAATATGTCAATATAATTATTTATAATATATATTTATTTTTTATTGTTCCATATTTTGGATAATGCTTTACAATTATGTTAAAATGCAGGGAGATTGCGCCGGCGTAGGGACCGTACAACGGAAAACACGCAGGGGATACACGCGGAACAGGCACAGGATCAACGCAGGGTTCGCACAGGATAAACAGCCGGTTCATTCACGGAGCACGACAATGCCGAAACGGGAAGGCACCACCCGCCGCCAGATCCTGGAGTTGCTCAAACGCCGGGGTGACATGACGGCCGGCCAACTCGCCGGGGAAATAGGGATCACTTCCATGGGCGTCCGCCAGCACCTGGGCGCCCTGGAGCGCGACGACTTGGTCGAGACACGGGTCGTGCGGCAGGATCGGGGCAGGCCGGCGCACTACTTTGGCCTGACGAAGGAGGCGGAGCACCTGTTTCCGGCCCGATATGGCCAACTCGTGGTGGAGCTGCTCGAACAGATCGCAGAAATCGACGGGACCGAGAAGGCCGACAGCCTCCTGGCTTTGCGCACGGAGAGGCTGGAGAAGGCTTACAACGAGCAGATGGCGGGGCAGCCACTTGCGGAACGAGTACGCGTCCTTGGCGAAATCCGGGACCAGGAGGGATACATGGCCGAATCCGACACGGATGGCGATGAATACATCCTGGTGGAACACCACTGCCCGATCTACGAAATCGCCCGCCGTTTCCCCCGCGTCTGCCAGCTCGAACAGGAGTTGTTCGAACGGACGCTGGATGCCGGGGTGCGCAGGGACGAACACAAGATACTTGGTGACGACCGGTGCCGGTACCTGGTTCAAAAGCGCGACTAACGACGGATTTCCAGTTTGTGGTCCGAAAGTGCGACTGACGACAGGCTATTGATCCGGAAGCACGACTGACGACCGGCTTTGCGCCCGCCGGGATACAGGGCGATACCCATGAGCAAACCCAGAATCTGGTACCTGCCGACGCCGTCCCACACCGCCGGAGTCTTCAAGGATGAGACCTACAGGCGTTTGCTCGCAAGCTTCGACGTGGTGGAGAACAAGACAGACCGCGCGTTGACCGCCGGGGAGGTGGAAGAAGGGATCGCCGGCTTCGAAGGACTGGTCACCGGCTGGGGCGTCCTGCCGATCAGCGGAACCGCGCTGCAGCGGGCGGACCGGTTGAAGATCGTCGTCCACTCCGCCGGGTCCGTCAAGTACCTGTTCACCCCCGAGATGGTCGCCGGACACCTGGTGCCCAGGGGGATCCGCGTCGTCAGTGCGCGGGGTGCCATCGCCCTCAACGTGGCGGAACACGCGGTCGGCGCGCTGATCATGATGAGCCGCCGGTGGGTCCAAGACGCGCTCAATATACGGGAACGGGGCATGTGGCGGGATCCGGACAAAAACTGGTCGAACCAGTTTCTGCGCGGCGCCGTGGTGGGAATCGTCAGCGCCAGCATGGTGGGAAGGGAAGTGATCCGGCTTCTCCAACCCTTCAATGTCCGGATACTGGTCTTCGATCCTTACTTGAGCGACTGGGATGCCGGCCGTCTGAACGTGGAACGTGTGGACCTGAATACGCTGTTCGAGGAGTCGGACATGGTTACGGTCCACGCGCCGTCCATCCCGGAGACGGACCGCATGATCGGGGCGAAACAGCTGAGTCTCCTGCGGGACGAAGGCGTGCTGGTCAACACCTCGCGGGGATCCGTTCTGGACCACGACGCGCTGTACGAGGAAGCGAAGACCGGCAGGATCCAAGTCCAGTTGGACGTGACCTCGCCCGAACCCTTGCCGCCCGACCACCGGCTTCGTCCCCTGCCCAACGTGGTCATCACGCCTCACAGTTCGGGAACCGGCGCTTACGGCCACCTCGAGATCGGCGAGATCACGCTGGGTGCGCTGGAACACTATTTCTCGGGGCGGAAACCGGTGCCAGGGGAGGTGGACCTGGAGAACTGGGCGCAGATTGCGTAGGGCCTAACCCCGCAGCCGCGCCGGGCTGTAACCGCTCAGAATCTGCAAGGGAGCACATCGCGCCGCAGGTACTAAACCCGCCGACGCGCCGCCATCACCGTATTCTCCATCAACATGGCCACGGTCATGGGACCGACCCCCCCGATGCGGGGCGTGATCCATCCGGCGACCTCGGCCACATCGTCGTCCACATCGCTGAGGAGCTTTTTGCCCTTCCGGGTGATGCCCGCGGCCACCACGGCCGCGCCGGGTTTCACCATGTCCTTCGTGATCAGCCCGGGCGATCCCGCGGCGGCGATGATGATATCGGCTTCGCGCAGGTGGGCGGCCATGTCGGGCACGGCCGAATGCAGTACCGTAACCGCCGCGTTGCAGTTGGGCCGTTTCAACGACAGCAGCAGGGCCAGCGGCCGGCCGATGGTCAGTCCTCGGCCGACGATCGCCACGTTTTGCCCTTCAATGGGCACGCCGTAATGGACCAGCAGGGCTAGGATGCCGTTGGGCGTGCAGGGCAGGGGCCCCGGCTTGCCGATCACCAGCCGGCCCAGGTTGATGGGATTGAGTCCGTCCGCGTCCTTGTCGGGTGCCACGGAGAGCAGCGCTTCGTCCTCGTCGAGTCCATCCGGCAGCGGGATCTGCACCAGGATCGCGTCGACCTCCGGATCTTCGTTCATCCGGCCGATGGTCCGCAGCAGTTCTCCCTGAGTCGTGCTCGCGGGCAGGTGCTTATGGATTGACCGGATGCCGATTTCCTCGCACGCCCGGTGCTTCATGGAGATGTAGGTCGCGCTGGGTCCGTCGTCGCCGACCAGGATCGTGGCCAGGCCGGGCACCACGCCCTGCTCCCGCATCGAGGTGGCTTCCTTCGCGAGCCTCGCTTGCATTTCGTCGGCCAGCTTGCGCCCGCTCATGATGATCGGGCCTTGATCCGAATCCATTGGCTTTCCCCACTTAACGAAATCCAAACTCGAAATCACCCTGTGCCGCACTGATGCGACGCATGGACTGCCTCGCAGCGGGCAAGAGCGCGTCCCCTACTCGATCCCCGCCGCCTTCTTCGCCACATCCATGCAACGCAGCAGGTCGTATCCCCGGAAGATCGTGATCTTCTGCGCCTCGAGCGAACCCTCGGCATGGATGGCCAGCAGTTCGTGGTACCCGCCGAAATCCGAAGCCGTCAGATCGCGGATGAGATTGATGGCCTTCATCCGGTCCATGGTCGGCACGCCCTTGCGCCCGCCCAGGTAACGCTCCAGGTCTTCCTTCGTCTCTTCGTTGTGCCAGTCCGCTTCCGACGGGCCCGTGACCAGCAGAGCCCCGGCGATGTCCTGCACGTCCCGCACCGCCTCGTGGTAGTTGTTGGCGAAATGATACTTGGCGATGTTGGTCGTGAGCGTGTCCGGTACCGCAATGCCGTCCACCACCTTGCAGTCCATGGCGGCCGCCCGGGTCAGGGCGCGGACCGTCTCCGTGTAGGTAATGAGCCGTGTGGCCTTGTCGCGGATGTGGCTCGCCTTCTCCACCCCGTTGTACACGGCGATCAGCGAGGCCGCACCGATGAAGAGGTCGAGGAGCGGCGGCTTGTAGGACACGGCCGTGAACCGATGGAACTCCACGAAGGCGTTCGCCAGCACCCCGGCGAAGTCCCACTCGCCGGCCAGGAAGACCCGCTCGTTCGGCACGAAGACGTCGTCGAACACGGTCAGGGTTTCCACGAGGTGGTGCTTGGAGCTGACCGGGTGGTGATAGGTGCTTTCGCCCGAGAACCCGAAGGGACTGGCGATGAGCCGGACGCCCGGCGTGTTGACGGGCACGGCGAAGGCCACGGCGTAGTCCTTGTCCTCCTCCGAGATCGCCCGGGTGGGCAGCACGACCACTTCGTCCACGAAGGCGGTCCCCGTGGTATGGGCCTTGGCCCCTCGGACCACGATGCCGTCGGGTCGGCGCTCCACGATGCGCACGTAGTAGTCGGGATGGGTCTGCTGGGACGGCAGGCGGCTGCGGTCGCCCTTGGCGTCCGTCTGGGCTACGGCCATGCTCAGGTCGCGGTCGCGGCATTCGGCGTGGTAGTTCTTCACGCGGTCCAGGTAATTGGTGCCGTATTTCTCGTCGATCTGCCGCGCGACGAGCCGGAGCGAAAAGAGAGCGTCCGTGCCGATCTCCTTGATGAGCAGGACCACCCCGCTGCCCTCGCGGGTACTCGTCTCGATCATCTCCCGGCGCTTCAGCAGGTCCTCGGTGTTGGCCGGCGGGATGAAGTAACGGCTGACACGCTCGCCGGTATCGGGACAGATCGCCGTGAACAGGTCCCGGTGGGCCTCGTACTCGGCAAGATGATAGTCGAGTGCCGTGTGCTCGGCACCCACGCGCAGTTCCGGGTGTTCCATGAGGTCCGGCACCCGCTCCCCGCGAAAGTAGATCGTCCTGCCGTCCCGCAATCCTTCCAGGTACTCTTCGGCCGTTCTCAAACCCATGACTATTCTCTCCGAAATGCTGATTGTGTACCAGTTCTACGCTGTCGGACTGTATCGGTCATATGTCGCCAACGGCAACCAATTTGATATTCATGACCCGGCAATCGCGGAGGATCGGCACCGAGCGTACCGGCTCCGCGCGAACCGGCACTGCGCGAACCGGCACCGGTCCACGCCGTGAAGAGCGGTGTCAGGAACCGGTCCAACCAGGCTACCTATCCCAGTCGGTTGCATCCGGTACGCCTCGGCTGATTATCATCTCCAACCCCGGCTCCGGCAAAAGGCGTCGCGCAGCCAACCCGGTATCACCATAGTCCGGCAAATCACTCAGAATACCCCTCACCGTGCCGGTGGCGCTGTCCAGCAGGAGCGCGGCTGCGGATTCGCCCTGCCCTTCCAGCATTTCGGTTCCCTCGGGACCGAACACGGTGATGTGCGCCATTCGATGGGACCAGTCCGAACGTACCGGGAGAACGAAAACGAAGGAGCTGCTCTCGCTATCCGCGTTCTCGACCATGCCGAAGGTAAAACTGAACAGGACGTCGCCGTCGCCATCCTCTCCGGTGATCCGATATGGACCGTCCATCCCGGGCGGGGAAGGCGAAGCGTCAACCACGAAGGCCGGTTCGAGGTCGAGTGCGCCGTACTCGTTCACGCCACCCCAGAGCAACAGGCTCTTTTGATGGGGGATGTAGGCAGCCAGAGATTGAGCAGGCTGCGACATGAGATAGGCAAATGCCTTGTTGTAATGGTAATCGCTGATCCACACGGGTTCGCAATAACCCATTAGATCCGCAGTCAAAGGATTCACAAGGACCTCGTCACGAAGATCATATCCCCAGTTTCCCACGGACCCGTCATCGTAAGGATAATTACGGTCCGGGGTACCGGCGCCGCCGCATGGAGAATGGTACAGCTCCATGGTGTGGCCCAGTTCGTGGGCGATCGTTTTTCCATATAGTCCCGCAGCAATGACCCGGCCGGGCGATTGGGCAACTCCACCACCGGGAATCACCCCCATATAGTAACCAGTTCCGCCATCCAGAAAGCGAACCACTGCAGTCTCCCTTAACACTCTGTCTCTGTTTGCAAAACTGGGTTCATACGAAGTCCACACGGGTTCACGCACGTTCAACGTAAACTCGCTTACAGGCAGAAGATCCCGCGTGTAACGAAACAGATCTGATTCGGCTGACAGGCTTTCCGTTCGCGTCAACAACGATCTGTCGGGGCTCTCCGTCCACAGGAAGGGCACCAGGGTAAGGTCCATGGGCGGCACTTCCTTCACATCCACCGCCAACCGGCCCGTCGGGGGCAGGCGGTCGACGATGCCGACGGCGGGATCCAACGATCTTTCAGGATCGATTTCGATGACCATCTCCAGTCCGGGCACCACGATCGATCCGGGCACCCTGGCATTTACCGAAGCCGAGAGGTCTCCCTCGTCGATATGTAACGGAATCGGGGTTCCCTGGCCTGGTATATCCACCGTATATATCTCGGTGCCTTCCCGGTAGAAAGTTGCCCTCACGTCGGGCAGGTTGTCTTCTGCTTCCGATAAACTGGTTATAAACACGCGCAGAAGCGCTTCCTCACCGGCCACCAGGGGTACCGGATGCTCCAGTGACTGCGTTGCCTGCGTGAGGTAAACGGCCGAACCTCCAACGCCTGCGTCGCAACGGGAAAGCCGGCTGTTGGGTATCGACAGCAGCCATTCCTGGAACTCGGTATCCGTCGGCGGGCACAATCGCGTACCTTCAAGAAGCAGTTCTTCCAGGTTCAAGCGCGTGATTTCCTTCGGTAACGTTCCGGACACGCCGTAGTTGGCCGTGAGGTCCAGTATCCTTAGTATGGCCAACTCATACAGCGGGGCAGGTATGTTTCCCGTCAGTACATTGAACGAAAGCCACAGAGAGTGGAGGTACCTGATTTGTCCGAGTTCGGCGGGAATCGGTCCCGTCAAACGGTTTTTGGAAAGCCGTAGTAACCGGAGCTGTTCAAGTCTTCCAAGTTCGGCGGGTATTGGTCCCGTCAACTGGTTTGAGGAAAGATCCATACTGAGGAGCCGTTGAAGTTGTCCGAGTTCGACAGGGATTGATCCCGTCAACTGGTTTTCTTGTAGATACAGTTCTATAAGGTTCTCAAGTTGTCCGAGTTCGACGGGTATCGACCCCGTCAACAGGTTAGACCTGAAATTCATTAAATTCAGACTCTTGAGTCTTCCAAGTTCGGCAGGGATCGGTCCTGTCAACTGGTTGTAACTAAGATCAAGTTTTTCAAGGCGTTCAAGTTGTCCGAGTTCGACAGGGATTGATTCCGTCAACCGGTTGGAAAGAAGCTCCAGTTCTTCAAGGCGTTCAAGTTGTCCGAGTTCGGCTGGGATCGGTCCCGACAAATGGTTTGTCCTGAGTAGTAACAATCGAAGTTTCCTGAGTTGTCCGAGTTCGGCAGGGATCGGTCCCGGCAAAAAGTTGCCACGAAGATTCAGTACTTCAAGGCTTTCCAGTCGTCCGAGTTCGGCTGGGATCGGTCCCGACAACCGGTTGAAGTAAAGATCCAGTTTTTCAAGGCGTTCCAGTTGTCCGAGTTCGACAGGAATCGGCCCCGTCAACCGGTTGGAATGAAGCGTCAGTTCTTCAAGGTGTTCCAGTTGTCCGAGTTCGACAGGAAGCGGTCCCGATAGATTGTTTTTCTGCAATTCCAAAGATACAACGTCCCCATCGGCATTTGTACGCACGCCGTACCAGCTATCCAGAGGCTCGCCGCTCAGCCAGTTTTCGCTGTTGCTCCAGGCAGGTCCGTTCGTGCTATTGTATATCGAGTTCAGCGTATAGAAGTCCCGACGGGCATCGGTACAGTCGACGACGGTACGAAGAGGTATGCCAACGAGCCAACGCTGAAATTCGTCGTCCGGAGGTGCACACAGTTGTGTTCCATCCAAAACCAGCGCGTCCATAGCGAGTCTCGTGAACGAATTGGGCAAGGTTCCGTAGACGGAAGGATTAAATGACAGGTTGAGCGTTTTGAGTTTGGACAGATTGCCCAATTGGTTGGG
Organism: Candidatus Latescibacterota bacterium; assembly: GCA_012270975.1. Classification (GTDB taxonomy): domain Bacteria; phylum JAAXHH01; class JAAXHH01; order JAAXHH01; family JAAXHH01; genus JAAXHH01. The sequence goes on from JAAXHH010000048.1 coordinate 25,862, forward strand.
AAGCGAGCCGTTCATCTCGTTACTCGCCAGGTTGATTGCTGTCACATTGCCGTCGGCATCGGTGTTTACGCCGTACCAATCGCCTAACGGCTCATAGCTTAACCAGTTCGTGCTGTTCGTCCAGTTCATTCCACCTGTTGCATGGTACAGATCGACCAGGACTTCTCGTTCGGGACTGGGACAGGTGATCACATCTTGCTTAGTCCTTATCCCGGAAAGCCATGCCTGGATTTTGGACGACGAAGGTGCGCATACGGTTGTATCAAGTGCCAGGTGCGTTAGCCTTTCAAGCCGGCTGAGTTCAACCGGAATCGTTCCAGTCAACTGGTTGTAGTTAAGGCTAAGGTGTGTAAGATTAACGAGCCGACCGAGATGGCCGGGGATTGTTCCCGTCAACCGATTGTTGTGTAGATCCAGACTGCTGAGGTTGACAAGTTGTCCAAGTTCGACGGGAATCGGTCCTGTCAACACGTTTTGGGAAAGTTCCAGGCCTGTAGTAAGGTTAGCGAGTCGCCCGAGTTCGACAGGTATCGAACCCGTTAAAAAGTTATGGGTAAGCTCCAGGTGGCCGAGGTTTACGAGTTGTCCGAGTTCGGCAGGTATCGGTCCCGATAACTGGTTGTGCCGGAATTGCATTAATACAAGATTCTCGAGTTGTCCGAGTTCGACGGGTATCGGTCCCGTCAACTGGTTGTAACTAAGATCCAGGGTAATTAGATTCTTGAGTTGTCCGAGTTCGGCAGGTATCGGTCCCGTCAACCGGTTAAAGCCAAGATTCAGGATAAAAAGATTCTCGAGTTGTCCGAGTTCGACGGGTATCGGTCCTTTCAACCGGTTGCTCGTTAGAAGAAGTTCAATCACCTCATCTCGATCGTTGACGATAACACCGTGCCAGTCGCTCAGAGGCGCATCGCTCAGCCAATTCGTGCTCTTGCGCCAGTTGGGACCGTCCGTGCTATGGTAAAGTGAAATTAGAATATCTCGGTCCGGACGGGTACTGATGACCTCGACCACTACAGAAACAATGGCGGGAGACGAGACGCTGCCTGATCGGGCCGTGATGATGGCGGTCCCGTTACCGACGGCCGTGACCAGTCCCTGACCGCTGACGGTGGCCACACCCGTGTCGCTGCTCTGCCAGGTCACGGTCGCGCCGGTCACCGCCTGACCGTTCTGATCGAGTACCGAGGCCGTCAATTGTACCGTAGCACCCAAGGCAGTGAGATTTGCTGCGGACGGTGTGATCATAATGCGCGATGGCACCGGCTGTACAGTTGGCGGCTGTACGGTTGGCGGCTGTACGGTTGGCGGCTGAGGCGGTTTCGGCTGCGTCGGACTGTCTCCTCCACAGGTGATCATGGCCAGGCAAGCTATGACGAGGAAAGCTGAAACGAAGGGTGTGGATCCGTGCTTGACCGTCGGTTTGCGCAAGGAGGTATACATTACTAACCCCTTCCGGTCGTCTACAACCGTTTAAGGTCGTCGCGATGGATGTATTTCAATCGGTATTGAAGCCATTACATGGATCTTCGGACGGAAACCCGGGACCTGCCAGTTCGGTCAGCAGGCCTACGAAGACGGGCGCCCCAATACCGAATCCGCTGTACTAAGCAATTACTTCGCGGTCCACCCTCCATCGACCGACAGCACGGCCCCTGTCGTCCATGCGGCCTCGTCAGAGGCCAGGTGAAGAATAGCGTGGGCAATCTCGGCGGGCGAACCGAATCTGCCCATGGGATGGCGCTTCTTTAACCGTTCATACATGGTCTCGTGGTCCCGCACCGATTCGTTCATGGGCGTGTGTACCCATCCCGGCGCTACGGCATTGATCCGTATCCCGCGATCCGCGTACTCGACGGCCAGTACGTGCGTCAACTGTTCTAGGCCGGCCTTGGAAGCGCTATACGCCGCCGACTTCTTCATTCCCGTCTGCGCGAGGACCGAACTGACGTTGACTATACTCCCGGAGCCCCGGGAAATCATCCCCGGCAGTACGGCCCGGATCATGCGGAACGGGCCGGAAAGGTTGGTGGCTATGGTCTGGTCCCAGAGCTCGTCCGGGGTTTCGTCGGCGTCCATCAACGTCGCCGTTCCCGCGTTGTTAACCAGTACGTCGATCCGGCCGAAAGCGATCTTCGTTTCGTCGACCAAGCGCTGGCAGTCCTCCGTGAGGGACACGTCTCCGGAAACGGCCGAAGCGCGTCCGCCAAATGCCTTTATTTCGGCAACGACTTCATCCAGTGGCGCTATCCGGCGTCCCGCAACGCAGACGGCTGCCCCCTCTTCCGCGAAGCGTCTCGCCGTAGCGGCTCCGATGCCGGTTCCGCCGCCCGTGATGAGCGCGACGCGATCCTTCAGTTTCACTGCCGGCTCTCCTCGAGTACGTCCGGAGACCTCGTGTCATCAGTCGTCGCACCCTCGGCCGGCGCGCCATCTGTCAGGGCACCGTCGGTCGGCGCGCCTCCTGTCAGCTTGGCATCATTCTTCGCGCCATCGATCGGTGCGCCGTCGACCAGCACTCCACCGGTCAACGCGCCTTCACCAAAGATGACGGGAAAGGTCTCGCCCGTTTCAACCGCCCTCGTAGCGGCGTCCATGTAGGCGATGCTGATGGCCCGCCGCGGTTTGCCCGTCGGATTCCGCGCCGAACGGTGCAGGAGCAGGTTGTTCAGGAGGATGGCCTCACCCGCCTCGGCTTCCAGGTAGAGACAGTCTTCCTCGCGTATGTACTTCGCCTGGTCGTCCTCGGAAGGGAAATGCATTTCGTTGATGACACCGTGCTTGTGGCTTCCTCTCACCAACTCCATGCACCCGTTTTCGACTGCCGCGGAATCGAGGGCGGTCCAGACGGTCGTCTCCGGGTTCGAGTCCAGCCCCCAACCGATGCCCACGTCCTGGTGCCAGGGAAGGTGGGTGCCGTGCTGGGCCGGCTTGTTCATGAACATGGCGCGAAATATGGAGACATTGGGACCGACGAGGGCCTCCGTGATCTCTCGAAACAACGGATGCTGCATATACCCGAGAAACAGCGGATCCAGCTGCAGATCGTCGATACGGCGGTAAGCGAGCGTACCTTCGCTTTCCTCGTAGGTTCTGGTCGGCAGTTGACCGTATTCTCCCGTGTCTGTATCACGCTGCATCGGCATGCCTTCATACCGGACATGACCCAGCATGATTTCGTCGATGCGGTCGCACATCGCCTGCAACTGGTCGGTGGAAGCCACCCGGCCGAGACGCAGGTAGCCGTCCTCGGCAAACCGCGCCAGCTCGCTCATACCGAATTCATATTTGGACATGGACGCCTCCTTCCGCGTCGTTTCGATACCACTTCCGCATCGTTTCGACGCCTCCTCCCGCGTCGTTTCACCGGACGTAATGCCTGGTCCGCCAAAGCGGTATTTACAGTACCCCCGCGATCCGGAAGAAGTTCTCCAGGATCTTCCTGCCGTGAGGATACAGGTCGATGTAGTATTCCGGATGAAACTGCGTGCCGTACAGGGGCCGCGACCGGTGCTTTATGGCCTGGATGCGGCAGTTTTCGTTCGACGCGATGAGGTCGAAGTCCGGCGGTACGGCCTTCATCTCCGCGTAGTGGGATTGCCGGACGATGACCGTGTCCGGCAATGTTTCGAAGAGCGGATCAGGCTGCAGCACGTCGACCGGGTAGAATCCTTCCTCGGAAAAGAATCCCGCGGCGTCCGGATTCGGATCGAGCACATCGGGTTCGCCGGGCCTCAGCGGCCGCATCATCTCGTCTTCGAGTTTCGTGAGGTTGCGGAATCCGTTGTTGAACATGAACCCCATGAGCTGGTGGCTGGCGCACAGTCCCATGGTGGGCACGTCCGCCATCGCGTTCAGGGTGTCTTCGAAGCCGTAGAACGTCTCGGGCCGGAAATGTTGAAAGAAGGTCCCGCAGCCGCTTAGCAGCATGGCTCGAGGCTTCAGCGGTTCGATGACCTCGGGCGTCATCTGCGTCTGGTGCAGCATGAGACAGGGTTGCCCGGAAATCTCCTCCATCCGCCGCTTCAGGCGAAAGTCCCGGCCATCGGTGTTGTACGTATCCAGCGTCCCGATGCGAATCCAGATGATCAAGTAGTCATGCGTCCTGTTTGGAAACCGCGCGCCTATTGGGCGGGCTGTATTCGTTCGGAGGAGGGATTCAATCCGGTCACAGGTCGTTTTTGCCTGCGAATTGGCCGGGTGCCGCCACGCCGATCGACGATCACGATTGGCCACAAAGCGTGAGCGGAAAGTAGGGATGGTTTCAAACTCGTGTCAACCGGAATATGAAGCCGCTGGCGCCGCCGTATGTCATCGGAACCGAAATCCGGGATCATGTTACTGATCGCTGGATATCCGTAAATACCCCTCGACCCGTCCCAGACGCGTGTTCATGTCGTGCATCTCTTCGTGCATCTCTTCCCGCATCGAGACAAACTCGGTACGTAAAGCTGCTAACTCGGTACGCATATATGCGAAGTCGGAACGGACTTCATCCCTGAATTCCTGGTTTACCTGATTGACAAACGCAAATACGGTGATGACAAGGACCCCCACTGCGGTTATGATCTGGGCGCCGAAGGCCCAATTGTCCCGGGACATTTTGGTCATGTCCGTCTCCTTTCAATCCTGGGATGCCTGGCTCGAGATGTAAATCCAAATAAGTCTACCGCCGTTGATCTCATACCGATATCTTACACAGTCGGTAATCAAGCTTCGTATCTCGTAAACAACACGCAGTCGAGCACCATATTGCGAAAAGGACCGTCACAATGATTGTCATGGCTACGAACAACGGCGACGTGGGCATCCGGCAGGCGGTTACCGCGCTCAGGGAAGGCAAGACCGCCGTGGATGCCATCGAGATCGGCATCCGGGAGGTGGAGGTGCACCGTCCCGACCGCAGCGTCGGGCTCCACGGCTATCCCAACATCCTGGGCTATCCCCAGCTGGACGCCCTCATCATGGACGGCCGCACCCGCGACGTGGGCGCCGTAGGCGCGGTGACGGGCTACGACCATCCGATCTCGATCGCCCGATGCGTCATGGAGAAGCTGATCCACGTCTTCCTCGTCGCCGACGGCGCGGAGCGGTTCGCCAGCGAAATGGGGTTCGAGAAGAGCACCTACGTGGATCCCGAGATGTCGGAAATCTACGCGACGCACGTGCGCGAGCAATTGGGGATCGACGATCCGGAAGAACTTCAGCACACCAACGAGCTCTGGAAGCTGAGCCACCTGGCCGTCGATCCGCAGAAGGCCGGCGGCACGACCAATTTCATCGCGCAGGACGGCAACGGCGACATCTGCGTGGGCGTGAGCACGAGTGGCTGGGGTTGGAAGTACCCGGGACGCCTGGGGGACTCGCCCGTCATCAGCGCGGGCGGTTTCGCCGACAACCGCTACGGCGCCGCGGCATGCACGGGGACGGGCGAACTGGCCATCCGGACCGGCGCGGCACGGAACGTGGTGACCTACATGAAGATGGGCATGTCCCTCGAAGAAGCCACCGCGGAGGGGCTGCGGGACATGAACGAGTTGGACAGCCAGCGCGTGGGCGGCGTGCAGATCATCTCCATGGACGCAAGCGGCGCCCACATGGCGGGGACCACGAGCGATCGGCTCGGCAGCCACGTCTACATGACGGCCGACATGGACGAGCCCGAATTCGTCGAAGGCATTTCGGTGCCGTACGAGAGCGAATAGAAGTCGCCTCTGCTCAGTACGAAGCTGCCGAAGTTGTAACGTGACGTAGTCAAGCGAGCAGAAGCAATCGGTCGCGGTTGACCTGAGCATCTCAGATGAAACTGGAAGAGCATCCCGGATGAAACTAGAGGACGCCAAAGCGCATCTCGACGAGTACGGTTACGTCGTGCTCAAAGAGGTGATGACTCCGGAGCAGGCCAATGCCCTGCGCGATCGCTCGGCCGAGCTGGCCGCGGAGGAAAAGGCCGGCGGAGAACACGTCTACTTCGACGGGCACGCGCAGCGGGTGTGGAACCTGGTCAACAAGGGCCGTATTTACGAGGAAATGATCCAGCTGCCCCGGGTGCTCGCGCTCCAGGAACACCTGCTGGGCGACGACTGCATACTGAGCAGTTTTACCGTCAATCTCATCGGCCCGGGCGCACCGGCCGGCGGATTGCACGTGGACTTTCCGCTGGGGCGTTTCCCGCAACCCCCTCCACCGTTCGCCTTCTGCGCCAACACGATCTACGTGCTCGACGACTTCTCGCCGGAGAACGGGGCCACGCGGATCGTTCCGGGCAGCTACAAGCGCGGATACACCCCGGATCCGGAAAAGGAGTACGACGACGTCGTCCAGCTGGACGCGCGCAAGGGCGATATCGTCATCATCCACGGCGCGACCTGGCATAGCAGCGGCGCCAATCGCACCGGTCGGGAGCGGATGATTCTGCTGGGTTTCTTCTGCCGTTCGTTCATGAAGCCGCAGCAGGACCAGTTCAGGCTGGCGAGCCCCGAGGTCGTCGAACGGGCGACGCCGACCCTGAAGCGATTGCTGGGATTCGAATCGCAGTCCGGAATGCGGACCTGAGCAGAAAGGAAAGATCCTACATGTCCGACTCGTCATCGCCGAAGATCGTTCCCAAGACCTACACCTGTTACCGTGCCTGCGGTCCCATCGCGATCGACGGCAAGCTGAGCGACCCGTCCTGGATCCGTGCGCCGCGCACCGATCTCTTCGTCGATATCGAGGGCGATCTCAAGCCCATCCCCCGATTCGGGACGCGCGCCATGATGCTGTGGGACGACGAGAATTTCTACGTCGCGGCAGACATGGAGGAGCCGGACGTGTGGGGCACGCTGACCAAGCGCGACTCCATCATCTGCCACGACAACGACTTTGAGGTATTCGTCGATCCCGACGGCGACACCAACCACTACATGGAGTTCGAGATCAACCCCCTGAACGCCGCCTGGGACCTGTACCTGCCCAAACCCTACAGCAAGGGCGGACAGGCCGACCACGACTGGGACTTCGAAGGCGTGCGTCACGCCGTCCACATCGACGGGACCGTCAACTGCTCGCACGACGTGGACCGGGGCTGGTCCACCGAAATCGCCTTCCCCTGGACGAGCATGGCCGAGTATGCCGGCGTCGATTGCCCACCGAAGCCCGGCGACTCCTGGCGGGTCAACTTCTCGCGGGTGGAGTGGGAATTCGAGCGTTACAAGGACGGCTACCTGCGGAAAGAAGGCGTCCCCTGCGACAACTGGGTCTGGTCGCCCCAGGGCGAGATCAACATGCACATCCCCGAGATGTGGGGACACGTGGTGTTTTCGGATACGGTGGTGGGTACGAAGGAGATGTAAACGGTTCTACTTCAGTCGGTTTCGTTTTTGCCATCCACGTCTGGTGCGTTAACCTGTTTCTGGCAGGGCACGCGGGATAATCAGGTAATTTTCAAAACGGTCAGTAATGCCCCCGCCCCGAGAATAAAAACCGCAATCGTCCATCTGAATATGGAAAGCAAGTTGGCCGTCAACTCCGCTTTAAACCGCTCCATGTCTTCCTTGGTGGCGACGTTCTCCATCTTTTCTTCAATCCTGCCTAAACGAACACTGATACTGTCGGAACTGAAGTAAAGATCGTTCTCGATCCGCTTGATGGACTCTGCGGTTCCGCGTCGACTCATCCCTGCGGCGCCGGATGGGCGTTTATTTTTTGGATTGTTCATTTTCGTCTAGCGGTCCTCCCAATGATGCCGGTTGAATCAGGTTAGTTTCAAAACAGTCAAGATTGCCCCCAGGCCCGATACAAGAATCCCGATAGTCCATCGAAATAGTGTATTCGAGTGGGCGGTCAGTTCCGTTCTCAACCGCTCTATATCTCCGTGTATAGTGACTTTGAACTTCTCCATGTCTTCCCGCGTGACGAAATGCTTCAGATCTTCCCGCGTCGCGACATGCTCCAGCTTTTCTTCTATCCTGGTCAATCGAATCTTCATGTTGTCCGAGCTGAAATACAGATCATCTTCGATCCGTTTGATGGACTCCTCGATTTCCCGCGAACTCATCCCTGTATTCTCGGGTGGGCGTTTGCTTTTTTGATCATTCATTTTCGTCTATCCATTCACGGGAAGTGGCGGAACAACCAACGTACCGGCATGAATACGGCGACAGAACTATATGCAGACGCGATGTCCGGATCTAGGGCAGCAGCCATTTGAACGTCGTTACAATTATCCCTGCGAGCGTCAGGATGCTCCCCAAAAACCACCTTATCATGCTGATCTTCAAATTCGCAATGTCTTCTCGGCTGGCCGTGTGACTGAATCCTTCATCCATTCTGATGGCCATGTTACTGAGTCTCTCATCCAAACTGGCGTCCATGTTTCTGAGCCGCTCGTCCATGATAATGGCCGTGTTTTTGAGTCGCTCATCCAAACTGGCGGTCGTATTCCCCAGTCTCTCATCCATCCGGGCCAACACCACCCTCATACTATCCGGTCCGATGTATAGATCCTTCTGAACTCGTCTGACGATTGCCCGGATTTCTGACTGAGTCATTTCCGGCTCTCCCGGTTCCCTGCCTCTTTCAGATTCACTCATTCTAAATCACTTCTCCTGAGATTGGCGATATCTTGTCCGCTGTTTAACTCCCTCTTGGTATATCAGTAGACGGGATCCGGAGTTTCTCGTGGTTTTTCTTTTTTGAACAAGGCTTTGGCAGGGCGAAGCCAGGAATGGCGATCGATTCTGTCCATTGTAAATTGCAAGTATATCTTGCGGAAACCACAGTTATAATTTAAATTACTTAAGACTTACTTTACTTTTTATGAATATAACTTGAATTTTTGAATGAAATTGACAGCGAACCCCCGGTAAAAAACGACTTGATATGAAGACTGACTCTGATCGAACTCAGAACCCGCGTTTGCCCGCTTTCTGCCCGGGCTGTGCTGCGGCCCTGAAGGTCGCCCGCCTGGACTGTACCGAGTGCGATACGGCCGTGATAGGAAGTTTTTCCCTGCCGCCTTTAGCCCGTCTTGCCCCGGAGGATCAGGCCTTTGTGCTTTGCTTCCTCCAGACCGGCGGCAATCTTACGCACATGGCTGAACAGTATGGCGTGTCCTATCCCACGCTGCGGAACCGCCTCGATGCCCTTGTCGAGCAACTGGCTTCACTGGCGGCGGTGGAAGGGCCAGCGGACAATCTCGACGAAGCAAGCAGTTTCTGATGTGGCTTCGATGTACGTTTCTTCGATGCACATAACCTAGAAAGATGCCAGCCATGGACGCTTCCCGCACCCACACGGCCTCTGTTTGGCGCATGTGGCTGTTCAATCCCTTCCACTTCCTGGCCGGCGGCCGGGCGCTGGCCTGGGGATTGGCCTGTATCGTTTTGACAGCGTGGCTCGGCGGCGCATTCGAATATCGCTACACCGGCGTGCTTTCCTTCCAGCTTTTGACGCCGGCGCCAATCTGGCTCGCCATCACGCAAGGCCTTGCGGCGTGGGCGGTTCCCAGCGTCCTGCTTTACTTGGGCGGCCGCCAGCTCAGCCGCAGCCGGGTGCGCGCCATCGATGTCTTCGGTACCCAGGCCCTGGCGAGGGCGCCTGGCCTGCTCATGGCCCTGGTCGTCGTATCGCCACCCTTTCGGGATCTCACGTCCTCATTGATTTACCAGGGCACGTCGCAATTCACAATCGCACAGTTTAGCGCGCTCATCGCGGTAGCCACGGTGATGGTGTTGCTGCTGGTCTGGATCGTGCTCCTGATGTACCGTGGCTTTGCCGTTTCGTGCAATGTCGCCGGGGGGTGGGCGATTGCCGTATTCGTCGTAGCGATCGCCCTGGGCGAGGTCGCCACGGGTGCGACGGGACACTACTTGCAGGGCGCCATAACCCCTCGGACCGTTGCCAGCGCACCGGTCCAGTCCGAGCAACACCATCTGGCCGAGCGACTGGCCACGCGGGTCCTCCTGGGTCACGAACAGGGCCGATTCGAGGCCCTGGGGCCGGAGGAGGCTACTGGGGACTTTCGGAGGGGTTTCACCGAGGAGAGCCAGCGCCGGAGCCACCAGACCATCCGGCAGCTCTTTGGTGCTTTCGAGGGTCTGGACTTCGTCGAGACCCGGTCCACCGAGGACCAGCCGCACCTGCTGATCCATCGCTTCAAGGGCCGGTACGGGGCCGCGTCCGGGCCCCTCGAAGTGCGCGTCGTCCTCGACCTGGAAGGCAAATTGGCGGGCCTGTGGATCAAGCCCTGGCAGGATCAGATGCTATGATCACCTATCGCCACACCCAGTTCGGCACGGTCAACGTCGTCATCACGGTCTCCATCATGCCGCTTGTGTTTCTACCGGCATGGCTGGCCGGGGCTGCCCCGATCGCCTGGCTGATCCTGGTTTTTCTACTGGGAGTCCTGATCCTGTTCTACAACCTGACCGTCACGATCGATGGCCAGGACCTCCGAATCCACTTCGGCATCGGCCTGATCCGCAAACGCTTTCCTCTCGATCAGATTGACTCCTGCCAGCCGGTCAGAAACTCCTGGATCTACGGCTGGGGCATCCGTCTGACCCCCCGCGGCTGGCTCTACAACGTATCGGGACTGGAGGCGGTTGAGCTGCAGATGAAGAACGGCAAGACCTGCCGCATCGGTACGGACGAACCCGCGGTCCTGGCAGCCGTGCTCCGGAGGGCACTGGATGCTTCAAAATGAGACAGACACAATGACAGCGAGCGTGAAAGTCGGCCTGCTGGGGGTCGGTTTCGATGCGAACTCGACTTTTCGTCGCGGTCCGGCCGCCGCGCCGCCCGCGATAAGAGCCGCCCTCGGATCGGCGTCCGGCAACGCCTATTCCGAGACCGGTGTGCGCGTGTGGCCAAGTGAAAGCGTACTCGACCACGGCGATCTCGACGTGCCGGATGAAAAAGGCACGCGCGGCCCCATTGACGTCATCGAGCGCGGGGTCGGCCAGACGCTCGACGATACGCCGCGGCTTGTCGTCCTGGGGGGCGACCATACCGTTACATATCCCGTGGTCCGGGCCTTCGCCGCGAAGCACGGCCGGATCAGCCTGCTGCACTTCGACGCGCACCCGGATCTGTACCCCGACTTCGAAGGCAACCGCTTTTCTCACGCCTGCCCCATGGCCCGCATTCTCGAAGACGGTCTCGTCGAGCGTCTGGTCCAGGTCGGCATTCGCAGCTTCACGCCCGCGCAGCATGACGCGGCGAAACGACACAACGTCGAGGTGATCCCGGCCTTCTCGGCCGGACCGGTTCCGGCGCTGGCGTTCGACACGCCGGTCTACATCTCGATGGACGTCGATGCGCTCGACCCCGGGTATGCGCCGGGCGTCTCCCACCCCGAGCCGGGCGGACTGAGCGTGCGCCAGATGCTCGAGACCGTTGCCGCGACGCGGACCCCGTACGTTGTCGGAGGCGATGTGGTGGAGCTTAATCCGAAGCTGGATAGAGACGGCGGCACGGCGATCGCCGCCGCGAAGCTGGTACGCGAGCTATTGGGGCGGGTCATTCTCGATGGGCGGGCGGATTGATCCTGCCGCGATTTTGAAATTGCGCTGAGCGAAACCGGCCTTGGTTAGCTTCAGATGTAATTCCCTCTTTCAAACACCGCATGAACTCCTGGCATACGGTGTTGACTACAGCAGCACTAGCGTCGCAATCCTTTACTGTCATGTGGTAGGAAGAGGGTTTTTCCACGCGTACCAGACCTTATCCTGGTATCCATTCTTTAGTCTGATCTCGACTTCAATACCAAGAATCTCGATCTCTTCATCGGTTAACAGATCCAGTATCTTGCTTTTAAGTATTTCGGCCTTTCGAGGGTCAATAAGCCGACCTTTATCATCTACCATAAGAGGATTCCTTTCAACCCCGCCACAGTTGGAATATGATTGTTATCAACCCACCGATAATTGCAGTTCCCATTCCAAAAACAACCCTTCGGAGGAATCGGAACTCGGCATCGAATTCCGACATCCTCTTGTAGGAATGGTCGATCAGTTTGTAAAGGCTGACTTCGGTTTTTTCTAAACCGAATAACCTGCTTTTTACATTCTCGTCTTTGAAAAACACCTCGTCCAGTAGCTTTTCTGTATCTTGTGAATTACCTGTATTCATAGTCCATGGCCTTTTCAAGTTTGAGTTACAACGGCTAACTCGAATGGACATCCACACCGAAAGATCGGCTGCACGAATTCCGCAGAAATTAACATCCTCTTAAGTATTGTGTAGTCAAGAAGTCTATTTTCTCGTATTTTGTCTCGGAATTATGAGAAAATGTTGGTTTTGAGTACTGGGGGATTCCCTGAATGCCCCCCTATGTGGTATAGACCAGGGACATAGCGGACAGGCAGAATGCAGAGCGCCAACCAAACGCCCGAACAGAAGGCACGTGAAATCATCGACGCGAAGCTGGAAAGCGCGGGCTGGAAGTTGCAGTCAAAGAACAAGATCGACTTCAGTGCTGGCCGCGGTATTGCCGTTCGGGAGTATCCGACGGACGTGGGCCCCGCCGATTACGTTCTTTTTGTCGACAAGAAACCCACTGGTGTGGTCGAGGCCAAACCCGCCACGCAGGGTCACAATATCACGACTGTCGAGGACCAGTCCACCGGTTATGCCAACGCCAACCTCAAGTGGGTAGGCAACAAAGAGCCCCTCCCCTTCGTCTACGAATCTACCGGTGAAATCACGAGGTTTACCGACAGTCGCGACCCTAAACCCCGCTCGCGTGAGGTGTTCAACTTCCCTCGACCGGAAACCATGGCGAACTGGCTCAACCAGTCAGGTCCACTGCGTGAGCGTCTCCAGGGGCTGCCGGAATTGGATCCCAAGGGGCTCAGGGCGTGCCAGATCAACGCCATCGAAAAACTCGAGATATCCTTCAAGAAAGACTACCCTCGCGCCCTCATTCAGATGGCTACAGGCTCCGGTAAAACCTACACGGCCATTACCTCGATCTACCGGCTGATCAAACACGCTGACGCCAGGCGGGTTCTGTTCCTCGTGGACACCAAGAATCTCGGTGAACAGGCCGAACAGGAATTCATGTCCTATGTGCCTTGCGACGACAACCGCAAATTCACCGAACTTTACAACGTCCAGCGCCTCAAGTCGTCCTACGTCGCCAACGACACCCAGGTCTGCATCAGCACCATCCAGCGGATGTACTCGATCCTGAGGGGCGAGGAGTTGGACGAAGCTGCCGAGCAGATCAACCCTGCGGAAATGGTGCAGCCCAAGGAACAGATTCCGGTCGCATACAACGACAAAGTCCCGCCCGAGTTCTTCGACTTCATCATCATCGACGAGTGTCACCGCTCGATTTACAACCTGTGGCGCCAGGTCCTCGAGTATTTCGATGCCTATCTCATCGGTCTGACCGCTACGCCGGACAATCGAACCTACGGATTCTTCAGGAAGAACGTCGTCAGTGAATACCCCCATGAGCAAGCCGTCGCCGACGGCGTGAACGTCGGAAACGAAGTCTACGTCATCGACACGGAGAAGACGAAGCACGGCGGTCAACTCAAGGCGGAACAGCAGGTCGAAAAGCGCGAGCGCCTGACACGGCGCAAACGCTGGGAGATTCAGGACGAGGACGTCACCTACACTGCCAGGGAACTCGATCGGTCTGTCGTCAACCCCGACCAGATCCGCACCGTCGTCCGCACCTTCCGCGACAAACTGCCCGAGATATTTCCCGGCCGCGCCGAAGTCCCGAAGACGCTCATTTTCGCAAAGACCGACAGCCATGCCGACGATGTGATCCAGACCGTGCGCGAAGAATTCGGCGAGAGCAACGAGTTCTGCAAGAAGGTCACCTACAAAACCGAAGAAGACCCGAAATCCGTCCTCGCCCAGTTCCGCAACGACTACTACCCGCGCATCGCGGTGACCGTGGACATGATCGCCACGGGTACGGACGTAAAGCCGCTAGAATGCCTGCTCTTCATGCGTGACGTGAGGAGTCGCAACTATTTCGAGCAGATGAAGGGGCGCGGCACCCGAACCCTCGGCCATAACGATCTTAAACAGGTCTCGCCCTCCGCCGTCAGCGGGAAGACCCACTACGTGATCGTGGACGCGGTCGGCGTCACGACATCACTCAAGACCGCCAGCCAATCACTCGTCACTAAACCCTCGGTTCCGCTCAAGGACCTCCTCATGGGCGTGATGATGGGAGCACACGACGAAGACACGGTGAGTTCGCTTGCCGGGCGCCTCGCGCGGCTCGATCAACAACTCGATCCCGCCGAGAAGGAGCGGATCAAGGAGCAAGCCGGCGGTACCGAGCTCACTCAAATCATCGGCGATCTGCTGGCCGCCATCGATCCTGATCGCATTCAGGAGAAAGCGCGTGAGATCGAACCCGTGGACGAAGGCGCCGTACCGCCGCCTGCCTTATGCGAAAAGGCCCAGGAGCAGTTGGTCGGTGACGCAGCCGACGTGTTCAACGGCGAACTGGTCGATTTGATCGACTCGATTCGTCGTGACAAAGAACAGACGATCGACCATGACAGCCTGGACAAGGTAATCCGCGCCGAATGGAAAGGCGACGCACGCGAGAACGCCAAAGCTATAGTACAGGACTTCCGGCAATATCTCGATGCGAATCGCGATGAGATCGAAGCCCTGACCATCTTCTACGGCCAGCCGTACCGGCGTAAGGATCTGACCTACGCCATGATCCACGAGTTGTTCGTCAAACTGAAGAGCGACCAGCCTCGACTGGCCCCATTCCAGGTCTGGCAGGCCTATGCCCTGCTCGACGAATTCGACGGTGGTCGCCCGATCAGCGAACTGACTGCGCTAGTTGCGTTGATTCGCCGTGCCTGTGGAATTGACGGGAAGCTCTCGCCTTATTCGGAAACCGTGCGACGCAACTTCAGGGATTGGATCATGAAGCATCACAGCGGAAGCGGAGAGAAGTTCAACGAGGAGCAGATGGACTGGCTGCACATGATCCGCGACCACATCATCACTTCGTTTCATCTGGATCGCGACGACCTGAACTTGGCACCATTCGACAGCAAGGGCGGTATGGGGAAAATGTATAAGCTCTTTGGCGATCAGATGGACGATGTGATAGATGAGTTGAATGAGGTATTGGCGGCGTAAGTCGAGCTTTCGGCCAGCCGCTCATTTCTGCCGCGCTTCTTTACAATTTAATATTTGTCTTTACTTTAGACAAATTTCCCTGGTATCTTTCATTAAGTAAGCAATTCGACTAAAAACTCCGACAATTGATCTACATCATTGGAGCGGACCGTGCCCAAAGTCAGCGCCAAGCGACAGATAACACTTCCAGCTGATCAGTGCCGTTTGGCCGGCATCGAGCCAGGCGACGAATGCCGGAGTTTCGTGGCCGACGGCCGCATTACCATAGTCCGCCAGGAGCCCGGCAGCGCCTGGGGATGCCTGGCGTATCTTGAAGTGGACCAGCCGGTTTCAGACGAAGAGTCGCGCCAGGAAGCCATGGAAGAAAAGCGGGGCCAAACGCCTTGATCGCAGTCGACACCAATGTTCTGTTGCGCTATCTCCTGAGAGACGACGAGGCGCAGGCCGAACGGGCGCGGCGCATTATTGAATGCGGTGAGCGCGTGATGATTACAGACGTGGTACTCGCGGAAACGGTGTGGACGTTAGCTGGTCGGCGGTATCGCGCGACCCGGGCCGACCTGATCGATCTGGTCAATAAACTGCTGCAAGATGCCAACCTGCGCTTTGAGGATGACGAGGTGGTCTGGAGTGCCCTGCAGGCATTTCGCAGGACGGAGGCGGACTTCGCCGTCGCGCTGATCGTGTGCAAGGCCCAAAAGACGGCAGCCGACGGCGACGAGTTGAGCGCTTTCTGCACTTTTGATGACGCCGTTTTGCAGTTGCCCGGCACTGCAGAGCCGTAGCGCGTGTCTGGCGTATCGGTGCCCTGGGGGCATGCCGGCTTTTTGAGAATAGATAGATGATGTTATTGATGAGTTGAATGAGGCGTTGGTGGCATAAATGAGTCATGTTTCCTTCCAATCAGATGAATGGACACCAAAGCTTTTGGATATCCCACCTCACTGGGAGCAAATTGAAGTTACCCCGTTTTTGTGGACGGTTCACCATTTGGGATTCAGGCTGTGTTCTTGAGCCTCCTTTCGTAGTTTACGGGTGAGAGGTATCCGAGGGACGAGTGGCGTCTGTGCGTGTTGTAGAAGCCCTCGATGTACTGGAACAGGTCGAGTCTGGCCTCGGCCCTGGTGGCAAAGCGCCTGCGATCGATCAGTTCGCATTCCAGGCTGGCG
>JAAXHH010000051.1 GCA_012270975.1 Candidatus Latescibacterota bacterium
TGATGTGCCGGCCAAGTCCTGTATCAAGGTACATCTCAACATCGGTATTGCACCATTGCTTCATTCACGGCAGCATAGCCGTAACCATCGTTGGAGGTTCTGACATCATGCTTTTCTTGCGCGAACGGCACCGCAACAACCAAATGATGGAAATGATGAGAACGTTCATGGAGGAAGTGACGGAGCAGCGCCGGGAGGAAGCGGAGCAACGCCGCGAGGCTGAAGAAAGAGCCGCTGAAGAACGTCGAATAGCAGAGGAACGCGCCGCTGAAGAGCGCCGGCTGGCAGCCGCGGAACGGCAGGCGTTTCTGGAAACGTTGAACCGCCTCACCGAGGCCATCGGCCAGAACGGAAGGGGCAATGGGTAGGCGTACCAACGTTGCATTCATAGAAGGTTGGCCATGAAATTCGGCATCTACAGTTCCATCGCTGACCCGCCAGCGGGGGAAAACCTCGCGCTGCGGGTGGATGAAGTCGTGGCGGAGGCGAAGCTCGCCGAGTCGGTGGGTTTCGACTCGTGCTTTTTCGGCGAGCACCACCAGGACAAGGACGGTTTCCTGCCCTCGCCGCTGATCGTCTCCGCCGCGGTGGCCGCCCAGACCACGACGTTGAACCTGGGCACGTCGGTGATCCTGCTGCCTTTGCACCATCCGGTTCACCTGGCGGAGGACGTGATCACCCTGGACATCGTTTCCAGGGGACGGTTCATCCTGGGTGTCGGTCTGGGATACCAGCCGGTGGACTTCCGCACCTTCGACATCGCCATCGAACAGCGGGTGAGCCGGTTCGAGGAGGAGATCGAGATCATCCGGCAGTGCTGGAGTGGTCAGCGGTTCTCCTTCTCCGGCGAGCATTTCAACCTCGACGATCTGACCATCACGCCCAAGCCCTACTCGGACCCGGCGCCGCCACTGTGGATCGGGGCGAGCCGCGCCCCCGGAGCCCGCCGGGCCGGTCGCATCGCGGACGGCTTCGTGGCCGGGCCCAGCACCGACCTGGAGAGCACCATCGCCCTGACCAACGCCTACCAGCGTGCCGCGGAAGAGGCCGGCAAGGAACCGGTGACCTGCCTCATGCGCGATGCCTGGGTGGCTTCCACCCGAGCCGAGGCCGAGCGGGTGTACGGACCCGAGGTGATCGACGCCTACAAGTACTACTGGCGCAACGGCCTCAACGAGTTTCGAAAGTACACCGAGGAGTCACAGATCAACATCGACAACCTTGGCCCTGA
>JAAXHH010000034.1 GCA_012270975.1 Candidatus Latescibacterota bacterium
CCACAAAAACGGGGTAACTTCACCCTCATTTTCGTGGACGGTTTCCGATGTTGGGATTCATGTGGGTTTCCTGAACCAGATTTTGTCTAGCGGTGCTTCAATACCGCTCCATACTTTGTTTACCAGTCCCTCTCATCGAACAGGACGGGTTTTCCGGACCCGGGGCTTGTCGAACCAGCGGATATTCACGGTCTCGGCAAGAGTTTTCTTAGGAAGGCCGACCGCTCCTCTACGGTTTCTCAGGTTACATCGATGTCGAATTGCTTTCCCAACTCGGCCTTGGGTGGTTGGTCGTCGGATTTGAATAGTTCGACAGTCTTGGGTTCAAGTAAGGTCGTGCGCTTAGCCCCATGATCGGGAATCTATAGACCATGTACCACAATTCGGCGGTAAATCCCGAGTCATCCCCTGCGGACTTGACGCCTAATCGTCGTACCTAGCCGAGTGCCGGTCCTTGAGGGAGCGCTAGTTCAATCTCGATCCGTATCTAAAGCTTGCGGCTCGATCGCTTCAACTGTGGCGTGATACTGGTACAACTGCCTAGACAGCTTGTTCATGCCCACGGCTTCGTAGAATCCGGACCAGAACGGTTTTATCTCTTCAAATGTAAGTTCAAGAGTCTCGTTCCCTTCTGGAACAGGGACCGAGGTAGTTTGTATAGTGATGCGGGCATATCCTCGGCTTATCTTACTACGCGTAACGGAAACGCCATCCAGATACACGCTTTGTACACTCTTGGGTATGTGGGCAATTCTACCACTACTCGGATCGATGCCATCGGGAAGTTTTTCCTGTATGGTCATGGGATCGACGAGCGGGACCGATTGAACACCTTGCGGTGTCTCCACCTCGAGACTAGCGTCGTTGAGATTCAACTCTTCTCCGATCTGCTGCCGGGGAACAAAGACTAATCTCATTACGTGTGTCTCAGAGGTTAACGACGGGTTATTCGACGCTGTTGCCTGGGCATAGACCAACGTATCGGCACTTAGATTCAAGTCGACCGCAGCCCCGCCAGCGGAATAAAGCAAAGCTGGCCAACTCACGCCTAGGGCAAAGGCCTTGTGAGTTATCTTCTCTTTGTAAACAAGGGAAACAAGTCCACCCAATAGCGCCATAATAACAATTCCGACGCCATAGGACAAAGTGGGCAAGTCACTGGCAAAGGCCATACCGGCCAGTTGCAATAGGGAAGGTGCCATCCCTCCGGCAGCTCCGCAGCCAAATGCCGTTAGAAGAGTACGAGACGTCATGTTTCCATTACTGTTTGGCATAAATTACCCCCAATTCTTCCTGGCAAGATTACATGTTGGCTGGTCCGAGCACTTTCACCAAGTGACCTATATGGTAAGCTACATTATAACAGATTAAGTGTGACTTATGTGTGAATTAACTTCTCTATGAAAAGAATATTGCGCGAATTTAGGTTGTAACGTATCATTTCACCGTCGCGGGAGTGCCTTCGGGCGGGCCCTCCGGTCATGGCGTACCTTCAGATCGGTATGGCGGCGCGTTCCATCAAGCCATTTACTTGGGCGTGACCGGTGACGGTATCGCTGTATGCAGCACGGATCACAAGTAAGGATCACGGAGATCACAGGAAGGAATGATCGTCGCGCGTAAAGACGTATGAGGGCAGGAAATCAAAGCAATGGGCAATAGCATCTCGAAAAGGATTAAGGATCGATCGTTGAGATGAATAGGAAGCATCATTGACACGGAAAGGACGGATCATTGAAGCGTACCGCATCGTCAAACGCAAAAACCAAACCCCAACCCGCGCAGGAGATCGAGGCGCTTCGCGAGCGCATCTCGATGCTGAGCGCGGCGAGCCTGCGCATCAGCGCGAGCCTGGACGTGAAAACCGTCCTGCAAGAGGTCGTGGACAGCGCCCGCGCGCTGATCAAGGCGCGTTACGGCGGCATCGTCACTATCGACGAGTCCGGACAGCCACGGGACTTCCTCACCACCGGTTTCACCGACGCCGAGCACCGCCGAATGGCCGAGTGGCCCGACGGACCCAGGCTTTTCGAGCACTTCCGCGACCTGCCGGGCGTGCTGAGGATGCCGGATGCGCGCGCCTACGCGCACACGCTCGGCTTCGCCCTGGACCGGCAGTTGTCCGGCTCATTCCTGGGCACCCCGATGCGCCATCGCGGACAGCACGTCGGCAACTTCTATCTCGTCGAGAAGGAAGGCGGAGCGGAGTTCACAAGTGAAGACGAGGAGATCCTGGTGCTTTTCGCCTCCCAGGCTGCGACGGCCATCGCCAATGCCCGCACGTACCAGGCCGAGCAGCGCGCCCGGGCCGACCTGGAGGCCCTGGTCGAGACCTCGCCGGTGGGCGTCCTGGTCTTCGAAGGCGGAACCGGCCGGCTCGTGTCGATCAATCAGGAGGCGAAGCGGATCGTGGAGGGCCTGCTGACAGCGGGAAGCCCGCCGGAGACGTTGCTGGAACAGGTCACCCTGAAGCGCGCCGACGGGCGCGAGATCGCACTGGAGAAGCTGCCCCTGTCGCAGGTGCTGAACAGCACCGAGACGGTCCGGGCCGAGGAGGTGGTGCTCTCGGTACCCGATGGGCGTTCCGTCACGACCCTGGTCAACTGCACGCCCATCCATTCGGAGGAAGGCGCGGTCCTGTCCGTGGTCGTCACCATGCAGGACCTGGCGCCGCTACAGGAGCTGGAGCGGCTGCGGGCGGAGTTCATCGGCATGGTGAGCCATGAACTGCGCACGCCGCTTACCTCGATCAAGGGCTCGGCGGCCACCCTGCTGGAAGCCCCGCGGGGACTCGACCCGGCGGAGATGCGGGAGTTCTACCGCATCATCCTCACGCAGGCCGATCACATGCGCGTCCTGATCAGCGACCTGCTGGACGCCGGCCGTATCGACACGGGCACGCTGTCGGTGGCGCCCGAGTCCTCAGAGGTCGCCGCCCTGGTGGACCGGGCACGGACCACGTTCCAGAGCGGCGGCGGCAGACACCCCGTCCTGATCGACCTGCCGACCGACCTGCCGCGGGTCATGGCCGACCGGCAGCGCATCGAGCAGGTGCTGAACAACCTGCTCTCCAATGCCGCGCGGCACGCTCCAGAGTCGTCCCCTATTCGCGTCTCCGCCGTGCGAGACGGGGTGCACGTCGCGGTCACGGTCCGCGACGAAGGCGCGGGGGTAGCGGCCGATCGGCTCCCGCATCTGTTTCAGAAGTATGCAGGCCTCGAGGGAGGCGACCGCGAAGACGGGGCCGCCTCGGGCTCGGGCTCGGGGCTCGGCCTTGCCATCTGCAAGGGCCTGGTCGAAGCCCACGGAGGACGTATCCGGGCCGAGAGCGGGGGCATTGGCCAGGGCACGCGCATTACCTTCACGATTCCGGTGGCCGACGATGCCGGGGTGGCCGGGGACGCTGGCGGGGCAGGCGAAGCCGCCCTCGAACCGGTCCGGACCGACCCGCAGGACGTCGGAGGAACGAGCGAGCCGACGCGTATCCTCGTGGTCGACGACGATCCGCAGACGCTGCGGTACGTGCGCGAAGCGCTCACGGCGGCCGGCTACTCCGCGCTCGTGACCAGCAACCACGAAGAGCTGCCGGCCATCATCCAGGCCGAGCGGCCCGCACTGGTCCTGCTGGACCTGATCCTGCCCGGCACGGACGGTATCGCGCTGATGGAACGCCTGCCCGAACTCGCCGATCTGCCGGTCATCTTCATCTCCGCCTACGGACGGGACGAGACCATCGCGCGGGCGCTCGATGCAGGCGCCGCCGACTACCTCGTCAAGCCCTTCTCGACGACCGAACTCGTGGCGCGGATCCGGGCGGCACTGCACAGAAGAACCGATCCCGACCCCTTCGTGCTGGGCAAACTCACCATCCACTACGACCGGCGAAGGGTGAGCATAGCCGGCGTGCGGGCCGATCTCACCGCCACCGAGTATGAGCTGCTGCGCGTCCTCTCGCTCAACGCGGGACGGGTGCTGACCTTCGACACCCTGATGCGCCAGGTCTGGGGTGCGCGCGCCTACGCCAACCCGAAGCTCGTGCGCGCCTTCGTCAAGAAGCTCCGCCAGAAACTCGGCGACGATGCGCGCAAGCCCGCCTACCTCTTCAACGAGCGCGGGGTCGGCTACCGCATGGCCCGGCCGGGCGAACCTTAAGCGCTGGCCGGAACACCACCTCGTCACCGAAGCTCCGCAGCCCCGTTCCAGTCATCCGGGAAGGGCTGGTAGGATGCGTGCGGATAGTCCTGCTCGGGCTCCAGAACCAACGGAACGTCCGTGCTTCTCGCCGACACGCCGGACACGGCCCGGCTCGCTTCGGTGGCCAGATCGTAGAGGCGCCACAGCTCATCGACGCGGACGGCGCGTCCGGGGTTTTCCGTAGAGATGCGCGTGGGCCTGCCGGTCCGGTCATCGTAGACGACGCGAAAGATCCCGGCGAAGTTCATCCCGATGATGTACCCCGAGTGATCGAAGATGGGACTCCCGCTCGTACGGCCGGAGAGATCCAGGTTATGCTGGATGACCTTGCTGCTCGCCGGCGTGGGGACTTCGTCCGCGAAGGGCCTCAGCGCGCTGATGGTGCCGTCTTTGAACGTGGCGATGGGCACCGTGACCGGCTCCCCCGAGAGTTCTTCCAGGAACCCGATCGTGCCGACCGGCTGACCCACCTGGAGTCCCTGGACCTGGTCCCGGGGCAGGAAGAACGGAAGGTCCGTCAGGTTCGCGTCGATGATCAACAGGGCCACGTCGGGCGAACCGACCGATCCGTCGTAGTCGGGATGAACCCAGAAGTTCTGAAGCCAGTACGTATCGGCGCCACCGATCACCGTGCCCGATTTGACGGCGAAGGGCCGTGGGTCGAGGTGTTCGATGAATTGGGTCGTTATGAGGACGGCCTGCACGATGTGGGCATTGGTCCAGACGGCGTTCCAGAAGTGCGCGACGAACCCCGTCCCCAGGATGTAATTCTTACCCTGGACCTGAACGCCGATCGCATAGACCGCGTCCCCCAGGTTCTGATCCTCGATCACGTCCGACCAGTCCAGCGATTCCCCGGTTTCGCCCTGCGGACCTGCCGGACCCTGGATGCCCTGCGGACCCGCGGCGCCCGTCTCCCCCACCGGCCCCGCCGGACCCTGCGGACCCGTCGGACCGTCGCAAGCACAGAACACAACAAAGAGTAACAGACTGGCGTAAAGACGTAACACGATGGAGACCTCCTGGTGTTGCCTGAATCGGTTCAATGACAGGTGCAGATTTGGGGTATTACTTCCTGATGTCGGCTGGCGGTGTTTCGTTGTCTGATATGTTCATCGTGATATCCAGTTTCCCTTCGATACGGGAAAGGCGGGTATTCATTTCAAACGTTCTTTTGTCGATTGCCTGTAATCGGCTATCCATGCTGTCAAAACGTTGGTCTATGCTATTAAAACGTTGGTCTATGCTATTAAAACGTTGATCTATGCTGCCAAAACGTTGGTCTATGCTGTCAAAACGTTGGTTTAGGGCGTTGTTCCCACAAGTGGCAAAAACACCAACGGCCACAATGATTACGGCAGGTTTCGCCCATTCCTTCAACCATTCCATCGAATCGTTTCCCCTCACATGATCTTTACTGGAAAGACCGGTACCGTACCGGAATCTGATCTTACAATATGGGAATGTCGACAGATAATCAACACTTTGTGACACACGACGTTACCCCGTGTTGTCGCCGCCTCCTGTGCTTACTGCGACACACGGCTTACTCGTCGCCGGACGCCTCACGTTTTCTTCTCCAATAACTCCAAAATACGGTCTGTCTTCTGTCCAATGGCATCCACCTTCAGATCAAGGCCATCCATACGCTGTTCAAGGCCATCCATACGCTGTTCAAGGCCATCCATACGCTGTTCGAGGCCATCCATACGCTGTTCGAGGCCATCCATACGCCGTTCAAGGCCATCCATACGCCGTTCAAGGCCATCCATTCGCTGTTCAAGGCCATCCATCCGTTTCTCGAGTCTAACAAACGAAGTGGCAAGCTTCGACAGACAACCTGTAATGAAATCGTATTGGTTCTCAAGTTTCGCGACCCGGTCTTCCAGATAGACGGTCATAGTCATCCTCCGCGTTATTTTCCGATCACCACTTCAATACCGGCTCGCTATCCGTCCAGGCCGGATCGCCACGACTTCATCGCGACAATCGTACTAAGGCGGCGGCACGTTCCGCAACGCGTCCACAGAACGGATCCGAAACCCGATCTCTCACGCATTAGTCGAAGTCAAGACGATGATCTCGATAAAAAAGTGTAACGGAGGATATCGTTCTGAAAGAAACCTTATCGTCGATGCGCGGGGAATGCGCTCAGAAACCGATTCGAAGGACCCTGGCCTCGACATCCGCGGCCGCGCAAAACGTCGCGATCAGGCCTTCGGGTCTGGCCGAGACCGATGCCAACCGTGTCACGGGCCGTATCTCCACGTTGAGGTCAAGGCCCCGGTCACCGAGCTTTCCCGTAAGTTGGCCGACTTTCTCCCGGGCCATTCTCTCCGCTTCGACCAACCGCTCGCCAAGGTCGACAACCACGTGCTTTTCGATGTACTCCCGCAGGGATTCCTCGGTCAGTCCGTAGTAGTCGGCGGCAAGTGTCTCCATCAGTGGCCTGGACTGCGGCATGAGCCTGGCATCCTTGAAAAAGATACGCCTGCCGTCTTCCGACACTTTGGGCCTGACCGAAAGCGCTATCTGATGATCCGCGTATATCCTCAAGTACCCGATATCCAGACCAAAGGCACGTAGAATTCGGTGGATATAGTATAGAATCCAGCCAATCCACCCCTTGGGTTCCACCTTCGTCTCTATGGATGCAACGACGGATCCTTCCGGTTCGTACGAAAGACCGGCCGCTGCGATTTCCAGGCTGTAATCCTCACCCTCGTGGACGACAGGTCTTTCGAGACCGGTTTCGATCAGCCCGTTGAGGGTTTTCCAATCGGCGTATATGGGCAGCGTCAGTTCGATTGTCCCGTCGGGGAGATCATCATCGATCTCGAGCGGAGGAAGCGGCCGGGCAGTACGCCGCGGTTGATCGCCCACGACGAAGTCTGTCTCGGCGAGTACGGAGACTCCGACGTCAAGGCCCTGTTCATTCACGCGCAGGCTCGTGGCCTTGATCCCTGTCGGTCTCGACACGAACCACGCCGGCAGATCACTCGGCAGTTGCCCGATCGATATGCGGTCGGTACGATGCATGGCATTCCAAAGCCGCTGCACTTCCTTTCGCAGGAACTGGCCGCCTTCGAATGTCGCGTTGATCCGTTCCACCATACTTTCCAGATACCCATCCAGCGCTTGCTGGGCTATTCCGGTGACACTTACGTCAACGCCGAGAATCTTCATCTTCGCTTCATTTACGCGGGCGCTGGCCGTTGCGTTCGGAAAAAGATACCAGCCGCCCACAAGCCTGGGTTGCAACGACAACTCCGCGTCAATCGTGAAATCGGGGCCGGCGCTGAAGTCGGTTCCGAACAGATTCTTGCCCTTGATCTTCACGCTACCGCCAACAGTGGTACGGGCATGGATCAGGTTCTCTTCCATGGCCAGGGAAATCGAAGAACGATTCATCGACCACCTGATTTGTTCGCCAAGGAGTAGCAAGGCCTTGTATTCTTCTACACCCTCCATGTGTTCCGGCACCGCGCGGTTGAGCAGATCTTCGAGGGCATCCTTCGGCACATGCAACCACAGAACGGCCCGGGTACCGCTGCAGTCCGTCCGGGCCGACGCGGCCCCCCACAGACCGTCACGCCCAGGATCAAAACGAACACTGATATCGCAGTATGCATAAGTTGTTTTCCTGTTCAGGCCCCGAACAAGCTGGGAATTTACCTTAACCACCAATAGGCCGTTGTCGAAAGCAGACCGAGCATCCGAAGACGCGTCTGTACAGAAGAGAGGTATAGGGCAGGAGGTCAATCGGACGGGCGGGGTATCAATTTCGAGGTGATTTAATTAGACCGGGCAGTACATGGGGTTTTGCGCGTAACAGCCGTTGGACCGGCAGCGCGTGATCGGCTTGACAAGCAATCTTCCCGACACGCATGCAAAAGGCAAAAAAACCGTCCGCCCTGTTCGGTCGCTAAAGCTCCTACTAAGGACGGACGGGAAGATACACGGTCAAGCCATGTATGCTGATGTGATACGGACCATCAGGATGGCGTATCACGGTGAAGGATGTTTATCGGGAAAGCCTCCTCGAGCTTGAACCCGGCGAGTGGCTACATCCTAGCCGGGACCAGGAAATAACCACCCACCTTCGCAGGACTCCATATCGTCAGCCGGTTACATCTCCGCTTTCGTTATATTGACCTGGACGAATATAGGGTCGGCCCCATCGGAGCTTATCATGATGAAGGCGGTTCCGGTTCCGGTTACACCAGTGACTGGATTCTCCATCTCAGAATTATGGAAGCCAATCGTTAAAGTCGCCACGCTTTTACCTTTGGTTGTGGCATCATCTTCAACAATTGTCAAAGGACCACTGGCAACTTCAAACATAATGTCGCCGTTCTGACCAAACCAGGTTTCTCCTCCATCTACGCTGTAATCAAGATTTACGGTTAAAGTCGCGTTCGATGTTACGTCAGTGCTATCACTGTTGATTTCAACAGCAATCGGCACCTTAGTACGATCAACTCTGAGTCGCTTTTCAGCAGGCTGCACTACGTCAAACACGGTGACCGTGACCTTATTGCTTTCGACATCGCCAAATTCGACCGTGATGTCAGCGGTTCCGGCGCTCTTCGCCGTCACCACGCCCTCGGCGTCTACTGTTGCCACATCTTCGTCGGAGCTCATCCAGGCAACGTCTATCCCGGTAATGGGATCGCCAGCACCCTCTTCGCCTTCATAGGCCGTGGCCGAAACCGTAACCGTGCCGCCAATCACAAGGGAAGTTGCACCCTCAGCCATCGCCACGATGCTCTTGACGGGATCATGTACGTTGACGGTGACCGTGACATCGATTCCGCGACCAACGGCGGAAGCGGTGATCGTCGTCATTCCTTTTTCATGAGCCGTAATCGTCCCGCCATCCACCGAGACGATATCCGCGTCTTTGGATTCCCAGGTGAAGTCGACGGGAATCGGATCTCCGCTTTGGGTCCCGGCCTTGGCAACCAGGGTCGTAACGCCATTACCCACTCTCAAGACGATCGCGCTTACTGCCATATCGTCAAAGTTATCGTGGGCATAGAAAGTACGCGCGTCCTCGGGTTTCTCGTCATCCTGGATCAGCTTGATATGGTGAACGTCGGCCAGAATGTTGCCGAGTTGATTCGGATCGATAGTGGAGGCATCACCAGGAGGACCTTGCGCGCCATCCTCACCAGGATCACCCTTGTCACCCTTGTCACCCTTGTCACCCTTGTCACCCTTGTCACCCTTGTCACCCTTGTCACCCTTGTCACCATCCTGACCAGGCGCGCCTGGCTGGCCAGGCGCACCTGGCTGGCCATCCTGGCCAGCGGCGCCGGGAAGGCCTTGCGGTCCCTGCGGACCTGCCGGACCGGTCTTGCCTTCGCATCCATACATACTAAGAGCGAACGCCATCAGTACCACTATGAAGTAATGCATCTGTATCTCCCGTAGATGAGAACTGCACTTTGCATTCAGCGCTTGTACATAGGTAAGCAATCTATATGCGCTCCTTTCCCATATGCCCTAATCGTGGCATGGACACTAAAATCCAAGAGGTAACCGAATGAATGTATGAACTGATACCCAACTCCACTTGTCGCGTGCAACATTGTACTCCACGATCGCGCCCAGCCTGTTCCACACCGTGCCGATGCCGGCGTTCGCTATCCAGGCGGTCTCATTGTCTCCCTCGCCCATGACCCTGTAGGCGCTTCCTCCCGTGGCCTGAACGAAACAGAACATGTCGTCGTCCGAAGTGGTGGAAACCCTCAACCCGGCCATGACCGGAAGGGACGAATAATCCTCGTTGTGCCTGTCAAGCGACAAGTTGCCGATGAACTGAAACCGGTCGTTCAAATCCCCCGCCAGTTCAACCCGAACGCCGTACCCGATGCCCGAATCAGTGAAATCCGCCAGACAGTAATAGGACCGGCTGCCGGACACGCCCAGGTTGAGATCCAACTGGGCGTATGCATCGCCACATGCAAGCGTGGCAATCAAGAGCAATACGATTCTTGCCATATCTCCTCACGAAAGTACGGGTTTTGAACCCATATAATATGATTCACTTCGATAATGCAAGGGAAAAATGAATCTTTTTTACTGCATTGCAACACAATTCTTTACACCCCTGCTGCAACCATAACCCCTACTGACCGTATAATGTTGTCAAAGAACGGGCTTCACAGGCCATACTAATTGCAAGTATAGTGTTAAGTATATTGCCGGCCGCGGGCATGTCAATAGCTTTCTTCGCAAATTCTTTTGTCTACCGGGCTTACGTCAGGGCCGTCAGACGAAACGCTTTCGCAACGGACCCGTTCCCCTTAGATTATGCAAGATATTCAAGGAACGGCCCAAAATCACCAAAACTTAAAGGGCCCGCGAGACCAGGTCAACACAATTCTCAAAGAAACTGAGGCATATAATTTATATTCTTTATAATAAATGTAAAGATAAATGTGGGTTAACCGGTGCTACGCGGTTTCTGCCTATGCGGCTGCTGCCTGTGGGAGTGCTGTGCATGCTGTGGATGCCTACGCGGCTGCTGCCGGTCTTTCTGCTGCTGGCCTGCCTATCGCTTCCCGGGTCGTCTTTCGCCCAGTTCCCTTTCCCTTCCGGCGACAGGGAGAACGGGGCCGGCGCCGAGGCCGTTACGACGGAACTGCCGGTGATCGATTACAACGCGCTCTCCATCGAATACGTGTTCAGCGACAGCACGCTGGTGATGACCGGAAGTGCCGAACTGCAGTATGGCGACGTGGAGTTGACGGCCGGCCGGTTGAGATACCACACCCATAACGAACTGTTGACCGCGGATTTCCTGCCTCCTACGCCGGACATCGATCCCGAGACCAATACCTATCCCCGGTTGGAGGACGACATGAACATCGTGGTCGGGGACCGCATGCAGTACGACCTGAAGACCGGCGAGGGGCAGATCTGGAAGGGCCGCACCCAGTACGAGGAAGGATTCTTCACCGGCGACCTTATGCGGCTCAACGCCGACCGGACCTTCGAAATGGAGGAGGCCACCTACACCACCTGCGACAATCCGGACCACCCGCACTACTTCCTCAGGATCAAGTATGCGAAGGTCGCCCCCGAAGACAAGGCGGTCGTCCAGCACCTGACGGGTTACGTATTCGGCGTACCGGTCGTCTACCTGCCCGTATACGTCTTCTCGGTGAAGCGGGGCCGGCATTCCGGCTATACCGTACCGAATTACGGCAGCGGCGAGGATCAGGGCCGGTTCCTGCGCAACCTGGGCTACTACTGGGCGCCGAACGATTACTTCGACCTGAAGGTCACCACCGATATCGAGGCCAACACGGGGATCCTGCTGAGACCGCAATTCCGGTACAAGCAGGACCGCCGGCTTTCGGGCGAAGCAAGGGGGTCCTGGCAAACGGAATACGGCGGGAAGACGACCGGCTGGGATCTTTACGCCCGGCACCGGCATGAGGTCATTCCGGGCCTGACGGTCAGCGGGCAGGCCAACATCGCCCAGTCGCTGCAGTACCTGCATTCGACGACGCGGGGGACGGACCCCGGGTACCTGCGGTCCAACATGCGATCCAACTTCTCGGTGAACAAGAAGTTCGGCCGGAACAGCCTGAGTCTGCGCACGGCCACCACCACCACGACCGGCAGGCCGACCAGTCCGAACTCCACGCTTAGTTTCCGGTTCGCGACGCGGCCGATTTTCCAGCCGCCCAGCAGGCAGACCCGGCGGGGCAGCATGCCCGACTTCAGCCGGCCCCGGACGCGGATCGAGGACAACTGGTACCACGCCTTCCTGTTCGGATTCAACAACTCGCTGCGAGACCGAAGGCGCAACGTGCGGGGCGACAAGGACACGACCCATACCGGCCCGGATACCCGGTACTTCTACACACAGGAGACCATCAGGACCCTTGCCAACACTTTCAACCTGAGCGCGCCGCAGACGGTCATGGGCTGGCTGAAACTGCGACCGCAGGCCCGGTACACCCGGACGTGGGAGCAGGATACGGGCGATGATGAATCCGAGGGAAAGATCGAATCGACGGAAGACCATACGGTGGGCATGTCGGCCACCACGACGCTGTACGGACTCTTCCAGCCGAAGATCGGCCGGCTGAACGCGATACGCCACGTGGTCACGCCGGATGTTTCCTTCAGCCAGACCGGCGGGCAACGCGTCCGGAAGTTGCTCCGTTTCTCCCTGAACAACATCCTGCAGGCCAGGACGGAGCACGAGAATCAGGAGAAGAAGTACAACCTGGTGTATGTCAAATCCTCGACCTCCTACAACTTTCAGGCCGACGAAAGGAAGCTGTCGGACCTCAGAACCACCGTGCGCATCCCGAGCCGCCGGCTGAACCTGGACCTGTCGATGTACCACGATTTCTACGATCCCGAAACCGACGCATTCCGCCGGCCCTGGCTGCAGCGCATGACGATCAATTCGTCCCTCAACCTCGTGGGCCCCCGCAGGGACGAGTTCGGCGATGAATTCGATGCCAACGAGTACGGCGGATCGTTCGGAGACAGTTTTTCCGGTGGAGGATTCTCGGGCGGCGGGTTTTCAGGTGGCGGGTACAGCTCGGGCGGATTCGGGAGCGGCGGCTACGGCGACGACCGGTTCGACCAGCGGTTCGACCAGGTGAAGGGTCCCTGGACGGTGCAGCTCTCGCACCGCTACTCCATCCGGCGCTCCAATCCCGACGCCGAAGAGGGATTCAGCACCAACACCCACGTAATCAACGCCACGAACCGGTTCGGCCTGTCCGACATCACGAACCTGCTCCGGCTGTCCAACCGCGTGACCGACAAGTGGCGCGTCCAGCACTCGATCAACTACGACTACCGCCGCAAGGAGTTCGTCTCCCACAGCCTGGACCTGTACCGGCCGCTGCATTGCTGGGAGTTCACCTTACGGTGGGTGACGCACGGGTACAACAAGGGGATCTACCTCCGGCTCAACCTCGTGGCCCATCCGGACGTGAAGATCGAGCAGCAGCGGCGGAGCGGTGGGTGAGGGCAGTGGCGTGCGGAAACCTCAAAATAAAAAGAAAAACATCGAGAAGAGACACCTGGCTTCCGACTAAAAGAGAAGAAGCGCGGTAAGGATTCTCATTCAGTCGATCATATCATGCCGGTCATGCTATCCAAAACCTACGCCGCACTCGTCGCCGCTGGCGCACCGGAAGCAGCCGCCATCGAAGCCGCCGAAGAAATCGCGGACTTCAAGCGGAGACTGTCCGCCATGCAGAGCGACATTAAACTGATTAAATGGATACTTGGCGTCGTGCTGGCTTGCGTCGTCGTTCCGCTGGTCAAGTCGTTACTCGAGTAAAGAGGTGTTCTGATGACTTTACCCAAACGCGAGTTAACAAGCGAACCCGCTGGAGAAGGCAGCGGTTCGAGCAGTGGAAGCGGTAATGGGAATCGACTTAGGGATTTCAGGCTCGACCGGCTGGAATTGTCCACGAACAACACAGCAGAGAAAGTAGATGATCTCAGAGATTCTGTGGTGAAGATGGAAGAGACGTTAAAACACGTACCTACCAAAGCCTACATTCTCACGGTCATACTTACCCTGGGAATTCCTACCCTGATAGGCGTCGTGGCCATTGTTGTAAGATTGTTCGGGTAATATATCTCCCCGACTACGCGAACAACCCTTCCATGAACGCGTCCCACGGCCGCCTGCCTAACGCGCCAGCAGGAACGCGCCGGCCATGGCGCCCGCGGCGCAGATGCTGACCAGGCCGTAGCGGGCGTCGCGCCGTTTCATCTCGTACGACAGGGTCGTCAGTATGCGCGTGCCCGTGGCCGCCCAGGGATGGCCCACGGCGATGGAACTGCCGTTCACGTTCACGCGGCTCCAGTCCACCGGGCCCGTCGGCGCGCCCTTCCAGCCCCGTTCCCACGCGGCCACGCTGGCCAGGGCCTGTGCCGCGAAGGCCTCGTGGATCTCGATGAGGTCCATGTCGGCCATAGACACGTTGCAGCTTTCGAGAACCCGGGGTACTGATATGGCCGGCGCCATGAGCAGCCCCTCGGAAGGATCGTGGGCGGCGTAGGCCATGCCCTCGATGTACGCCAGCGGCTGCAGTCCGCACTCGGCGGCTTTCTCCTCGCTCATCAGCAGCACCGCCGCGGCGCCGTCGGTCACGGGCGACGAGTTGCCCGCCGTGAGCGTCCCGTTCTCCGGGTCGAAGACGGGCTTCAGCGCGGCCAGGGCCTCGAGCGAGGTATCGGCCCGCGGCCCGGAATCGGCTTCCTCCCCCAGCAGCGGATGGATTTCCCCGGCGAGCTTCTCGCGCGCGGCCACGGCGTTGCGGTGGCTGGCCAGGGCCACCTCGTCCTGCCGCTCGCGCGGGATATCCCACTCCTTGCAGGTCAGCTCCATGTGCTCGCCCATGGTCAGGCCCGTGGACGGCTCGCGGAAGAGGTCCATGGAGGCGCGGGTCAGCGAATCGACCCCGCCGGCCAGGCCCACGTCGATGCGGCCGCCGGCGATGGCGTCGGCGACGACGGTGACCGCCCGCAGCCCGGTGATGCAGTAGGAGGCCACGGTATGGGCCTCGGCCCGGATCGGCAGCCCCGCCTCGAAGACGAGCTCCCGGCCCAGGTTGGGCTTCAGGGGGTCGGGCGTCATCGTCCCGAAGACGACGGATTCGATCAGCACCGGGTCGATCCCGCTCCGGTCCAGCATGCCGCGGGTGGCGTGGACGGCCATGGCCAGGGAATCGAGCTCGGCGAAGGCCTTGCCCGACTTGATGAAGGGCGTCCGGCCGCCGGCGACTATGGCGACGCGCCTGGGGGTCATGTGGGGTGCCTTTGGGGTTCGGATCTGGGTGTGTTGTTTAAGAGAGGTCCCGGTAGCCTTTGTTCCTATGGCGAACAGAAATCAACTTGCCTACAGGCAATGAAGAACCATCCGTAGGTGACAAAAACTGATATATCAGGCGATATGTGAGGGTTAGTCTGAGACAGAAATACCCCGCGTTCTTCGGATGTAGTCTTTTGAAGTCGTAACTCTGTTTCAGAGGTTTTCCATTTGTGATGTCTTCGATGGCGGTGACCAGCTTTGCCTGGACGCGCGGCGGGAGGTTTGCTGCTTGTTTCTTAAAGATATTCGAGGGAGGAAGAAACTTAGATGGTCTGAGTACAGGCTCTCTATTCACTTCGCACATGATCTAGCCCTAGCTCTGATATAACTTCAGCGGCATTCATAGGTTTCTTGTTTTCAACCGCATCAGCAGCGATAGTGCCATCATGCATGTCGATTTTCCAGATGAGATCGTTAGCTTTCTCTGCGTAATCATGAAATTGCTTAATCAAGGCATTCGTCCAGCGTACGCCATAATCGGCCCTTATCTCATCGTCATCATAATAGTTATAAAGCAGCAGAAAACTGCTTTCAATGTTCTGCAACGAGTCTCTGATCGTGTCGTCTTCATCAATCAATGCACCGTCGGCCGTTCTTTCTAACTTCGCGATGATGACGTTGTAAAACTCGTCCACTACAGCCAGCATCGTCTCTGTCCTGGTACCGATCTGGTCTTTCACCCTGCGCTTCTGCAATTCCCTAATCACCCTTTCGGACGGCGAAACAGGCAGTGTTTCCATCCACCTTCGAACTTCAAGCCTGTCCTCAACGAGTTGACTTGCGAACGGCAGTGTAATCGGATTAAGCATTTGTAACACTCCCTTCGATCCTACGGGATCTAACAGTCAACCTTCTTCCTGAATATAACGTGTGCGGATGCAGGCAACAATATCCTTTGTTAACTGTATTCCATCGAACCCATCAAGTGTTCCGAAACGTTATTTTCATTAGTCGGGGTCATAATGATTTTATCGATCGAAATGATGCTTCTATGTGGGTAACCCGTGCGGAACCTCGACCAAAGTAAAAAAGTGCGAGAATTCGGATTGGACTTCGACTAATACGTTCAGGCAGGTCAAATGGGATGTGATGAACTGGATGCGGTCCAATGTCTTGAACCGTAATGAATCTTGAGCGCGATCGGGGAGCGCGGAACGGAGAACGGATATGTATCGGAAACTTATCGTATCGATCCAGGCGCTAGGTGCCGTCGGTATACTAGCAATCGCAGCGCACAACTGGACAGAGTATTCAACCACTGAGCTACGCATCGAAATGCAGGAGGAATTCAGGTCGTTCAGGACTGAAATGCGGTCGTTCAGGACTGAAATGCAGGAGGAATTCAAGTCGGTCAGGGCTGAAATGCGGTCGTTCAGGACTGAAATGCAGGAGGAATTCAAGTCGGTCAGGACTGAAATGCAGGAGGAATTCAAGGCAGTCAGGGAGGAGATGCGCTCGTTCAGGAGCGAAATGCAGGAAGAGCACGCTGATATCAGGGCGGATATACACGACATGAACACAAGACTTGGCCGCGTTGAAGGGGAAGTCAGGGCATTGACGCAGGGGAGTGAGTGAGTGTTTTATTGTAAAACTCGTCCACTACAGCAAGCATCGTCTCTGTCCTGGGACCGATCTGGTCACCCTGCTCTTCTGTATTCTCCTTGAATAAAACGTGTGTGGAAAGGCAAATGCTCAATAGTAAATATCGCCGCTACCAATCCGACGCCGCTGGAATGCCCGGGCTGACCACCACGTCCAGACCGGACTCGGGCAACACGCGGCGCGCAGATCGAACGGTCATTTCCGATCCTGTCCATTCATCCCGCATGAAACCCCGGACCTTGCCCGTGAACTGATCCCGCAGGAGCGCAACGGCCGGGCCGCTGTCTCTGGTCATCTCCACTGACCCCTCAGGACCCGAGAGCGTTATCCGCGAAAGCCTGGCCGGCCAGTCCGAACGAACCGGAATCGCATATGCAAAGCTGCCGCCGCCCTCGCCGTGCACGATTTCACCCATGGCAAATTTCAGCGTAAAAAGCGTACGGCCATCCTCATCATATCCGGCCAGTTCGTAGGGGCCATCCCCGCCGGGAAAGTAAGGCGGGGCGTGAACCACGAAGGACGGTTCGATGACGAGTTCGTCTCGCTCGTTTCTGCCTCCCCACAACAACAAGACCCTGGATGGCGATGAAGACGACGGAACCAGTCGGGTAGGCTCTCCGCGAATACGATATACCAGCGCTCTTCTGAAGTGATAGTCACTGATCCAGAAGTCGTCCAGGCAGAAGCTCATGACGTCGGGCTTGTCCGGAGATACCAGTTTGTTTTCGAAAATATCATACCCCCAGGTACCGACCGATCCATCGCTGTAGGGATAGTGTGGATCGCCTATGGTTCCGCATGGAGCATGAAAAAGGCCCATGAGGTGCCCGATCTCATGGGCGATAACCCCTTCGTGCAGGTACGCGACAAATCCCCTTGTACCTGGTTTTACCGCTCCACCGTAACTTCGCAGGACGCCCATGTAGTAATCGTACGATCCATCGATGATCCGAATCGATTCGACTTCTCGTATGAGTATATCGCTGTTGGAAAAAACGGGCTCCACGCTCGTGAATACCGGTTCGCGCACGGTCAGATTGAAATCCGTATCACGGACCGGAAGCAGATAGCGCGTGGCGCGGAACAGTTCGTCGTCCCGTGTCAAACCCTCCGTTTCCGCCACGACGCCATGGTCCGGGTTTTCCGACCAGATCAGGGGCACCACGGTCAGATCCAGTCCCGGGACTTCTCTCACATTGACAGGCATCCTGCCCATTTCCGGAATCCTGGACCGGACGCCAGGCGAAGCATCCAGCGTCCCTTCCGGATCGATCTCGACCACGAGCTCCAGACCCGGCACGATTACCGACCCGGGAATGACCTCGTTGGATGACGAGGAAAGCGAACCTTCGTCGATGGCGGATGGAATATCGCTTTGCCCGCCGGCGATATCCACCCGGTGAATTTCGGCACCATCCCGGTAGAAGCTCGCCGTTACCGGCGGCATGACGGCATCGACCTGCTCATCGGCAACGACAAACACGCGCAGCAGCGCGTCCTCGCCGGCAACGAGCGGCACGCGGAAATCATCAAAAGTCTGGGTCGCCTGCGTAAGATATACTCTCGAACCCGTCGGCCGGCGGCATCGATCGACCCGCACCACCTCCAGGGTTCCCAGCCATGCTTCGTAAATCGGGTTATCGGGCGCGCAGATTTGCGTGCCTTCCAGGAACAGGGTCCTCATGCCGGAATTGTTCGTCAATTCAATCGGAACCGGACCGGACATGTTTTCATTGTAACTCAGCTTTACTTCATAGAGTTGCTCCATCTCGCCCAGTTCGGGCGGGATCTCGCCCGACAACTGATTGTAATCGAGATGCATCAACCAGAGCGCATTCAGTTTGCCGATTTCAGGCGGGATCTGGCCGGTTAACTGGTTGTTGTTCAGTAACAGTCTGATCAGATTGCCAAGTCGCCCTAATTCAGGCGGGATTGCCCCGGTCAACTGATTATTGAAGAGCCACAGATTCTCAAGCGCGCCCAGATCTCCGAGTTCCGGCGGGATTGCTCCGGTCAACTGGTTTGTGTACAGGAGCAGATCTTTCAGGTTGGCCAGTTGGGCGATTTCCCGTGGGATTTCTCCCGATAAATGGTTTTTGCTGAGCCATAGGTATTCAAGCTTGTCCAGGTTGCCGAATTCCGGAGGGATAGTGCCGGATAACTGGTTATTGCCCAGAAGTAAATCGACAAGATTGCCGAGCTGGCCGATTTCAGGTGGAATCTTGCCAGACAGTTTGTTGAGCGTCAGTGAAATAGTCTTAAGTCTCCCAAGCCGACCTATTTCGGGCGGGATTTCACCAGTAAGCTGATTGAAACCAAGCTGCAGATGCCGCAGAGATTTCAGTTGTCCGATTTCGGGCGGAATTGCGCCTGTCAACTGATTGTCATGTAGTTCCAGTACAACCAGGTTCTGTAGCTGACCGATTTCCGGCGGGATCTCACCCGATAGCTCATTATTCTCGGCTTTAAGGCTCTGCAGGTTTTTCAGTTGACCTATTTCGGACGGGATCTCACCGGTCATCCGGTTGAATCTCAGATCAAGAATGGCAAGGTTTTTCAGATTTCCGATTTCGGACGGGATCTCACCCGTCAACTGGTTACCCCAAAGGCGAATCTCGGTCAGATTGCCCAGATTCCCGATTTCCGGAGGTATCGTACCAGTCAATTCACTGTTCTCCAGGGCCAGTATCTCAAGTTTGGTCAGCCGATCGAGTCCCTCGGGAAACGTTCCTTTCAGTCCTGCCGAGTTGAGGTTCAGGATGGTCACCCTACCCGTTCTGTCCGTCGTAACCCCGATCCAGTTTTCAACGGGCAGGTCAGTCAGCCAGTTCTTACTGTAATTCCAGTTTGGTCCATCGGTTGCGTGGTACAATTCAATCAGTACGTCCCTGTCTATCTCGATGAACCGGTCACAATTCGCAACACCACTTCCTTCCGGAAGCTGCATGAGCCAGGCCTGAAACGCGTCATCCGCAGGCGCACACACCTCGGTTCCCGCCACCCGGACACGCTCAAGCGGCAGGTCGGCGAGTTCGAGGGGCAACGGGCCGGCCAGGGACGGATTACCTCCCAGGTCCAGGCTTCTCAAGGCTGCAAGGCGGGCCAGTGCCGGGGTTACTGTGCCTGAAAGGTTGTTGCCCTCCAGACTCAGTTGGTCGACCTGGCCTTCGGTGTCTACCGATACGCCGAACCAATTGCCCAGGGGCTGGCCGCTCAACCAGTTGTTTCTGTTTGTCCAGCTCTCGCCCCCTGCCGCGTGGTAGAATGCGATCAGCGCATCCCGGTCCGAGGACTCCGTTTCACAGTAGTTGAACGTCGCACGATCTATAGACCTTACCCATTCTTCCAGGACCGCGGGAACGCACATCTGCGTTTGATGAAGGTACAGGTTTTCCAGGCGTTCAAGTGCAATCATCGAGAGCGGCAAAGGTCCGGACAAAGCCGGGTTGTTATCGAGCCGGAGTGTCGTTACATCAGCCAGATTTCCGAACTCAGAAGGGATTTTGCCGGCTAACTGATTGTCGCTCAAGTCCAACGACGAAGCTTCGGATAACTGGCCGAGTTCGGCCGGGATACTGCCGGTCAGCGCGTTGTGGCTCAAGCTTAAGAACTGAAGGTTGACCAGATTGCCCAATTCGGGAGGGATGGATCCGGTCAACTGGTTGTGACTCAGGTTGAGTTCGGACTGATACAATGGCTCTGACCTGAAATCTGAAATCAGACTCAACTGTCCGAGTTCGGCCGGGATACTGCCGGTCAGGTTGTTCCGGTTGAGATCCAGATGATACAGTTTGTCCAGATTTCCAAGTTCGCCCGGGATACTGCCGGTCAGATCGTTGTCGCCCAGGTCCAGACGATTCAGGCCTGAAAGCTGTCCGAGTTCAGCCGGGATTTCGCCGGTCAATTGATTACCCTGAAGCGCCAGGGCCGTCAGACCGGTAAGCAACGCCAACTGGTCGGGCAGCGTACCTTTCAGCCCGTTGTACGGCAGACTCAGGCCAATCACGGTTCCAAAACCGTTGGCCGACACGCCGTTCCAGTCCCCTATGGGCCGCTCACTGAGCCAGTTCGTGTTGTTGTTCCATTCCTGACCACCCATACTGTGGTAGAGCGCTACCAGGACATCCCGTTCCGTACGAAGGACCGGGATTTCAACGATTACCCAGATACTGTCTTCCAGGTCTCCCAATCGGGCCGTGATCCGGGCGGCTCCGCTCATCACCGACGTCACCAGTCCCTGTGCGTCGACCGTCGCCACCGATTCGTCGCTGCTCGCCCAGGTTACCATGGCATCGGCCACGGTCTGACCGTTACCGTCCCGTACCGTAGCCGTCAGCTGTTCCGTCTGGCCTATTGACTTCAGTGAGACCATATCCGGCTCGATCACGATGCTGCCGGCCGTCTGCGCTACCGTCATGTTGGCCGTCGCGGAAGCATTGCCGGACCGCGCCGTGATGATCGCGGTACCGTTCGCGATCGCAGTCACCAATCCATCGTTACTGACGGTCGCGACTCCAACAGCGCTGCTCGTCCAGGATACGGCGGCACCGGTCATGGGTTGGTTGTTCTGATCCAGGACCCTGGCGGACAACTGAACGGTCTGGCCAATCGCGTTCAGCGTAGCCTCTGCAGGGGTTATTTCGATCTTTGTGGCTATCGGTGTCGGGGGAGTTGGAGGTTGTTCAGGCTCCCCGGGCTTCGTGGGACTGTCCTTGCCGCAGGTGGAAAACAGTATAAGGGTTGTAGCCAGTACTACAATGCGTCCGAGTCCAGTACGCGAGCGCGACATGAATGTCCCTTCAGCAGGGATGGAGGGAGGCAGTGGTGTATATTGAGCCGATCGACTGAATTCCGATAGAAAACGTCAGGTCGCAGTCTTCCGACTGACCCTACTTAAAAATGTAAATGATTCACAAAGCTCAAGTATTAAAACCAGTACGTTGAAGCGTCAAGTATAAGGTGGCGCCCGTGCATCGTCTCCGATCTTGTGCCGGAGCGAAATGTATCGCAAGCATCTGGTTCTCATTGTCGACCACGAGAATTCGCGTTTGTACGAATACGTCGTCTCTGCACTGCGATTCCGACCGAACCGGTCCGTGATCGGCAGACACGGACTCCTGCGTCACCGGGGCGGTATGACGCTGGGGCAACGACTGGTTACGAACGGGGAATCTTGATAAGGAGTTGTAATGCGAATCATCCTGAGGTACACGAGGTGGTCTCTTAGCTTATGGAAAATCAGACTTGCTACGATTGCGTAGAGTCACTGGCTATGCGAAAAAGCACGAGAAATCGGAATAGACTCCGACAGGTACTATCAGGCAGGTCAAATGGGATGTGATGAACAGGATGCGGTCCAATGTCTTGAACCGTAATGAATCATGAGCGCGACCGGGGAGCGCGGAACGGGGAACGATATGTATCGGAAACTGATCGTGTTCATCCAGGCGGTGGCTGCCGTCGGTATACTAGCAATCGCAGCGCACAACTGGACAGAGTATTCAACCACTGAGCTACGCATCGAAATGCGAGAGGAATTCGCGTCGCTCAGGGCTGACATGCGGTCGTTCAGGACTGACATGCAGGAGGAATTCAGGTCGTTCAGGGATGCGATGCGCGAAGAGCACGCGGAGATGCGCAAAGAGCACACCGCCATCAGGGCGGAGATACATGACGTGAACAAAAGGCTTGGACGTGTGGAGGGGGAAATCAGGATATTGACGCAAGAACGGGAGTAAGCGTTATGAAACTGACCTGCCGGCGACGATGGCGGAACATGGAAAACACCTGCGTTTGGTGTACTAGTCCAAAGGGGCCCCCGACTCTTGAGATGCCACCTTGGGTTCTGAGGGCCCGACCATACGGTACCCGACCCCGCGCACGTTGAAGATATAATCCGGTGCCCGTGCGTCGTCTCCGATCTTGCGCCGGAGTGACTTGATCAGGCTGCGCACAAGCTTGTGGTTTGCGTAGCCATACTCGCCCCAAACCTGGCGGATCAGGGCATCGAAGGTCGATACGCGTCCGGCATTCATTGCAAGGACACGCAGCAGGTCAAACTCCTTGGCGGTAAGATCGACCTGGACGCCGGCTACACTCACCTGGCGCAGGTCGAAGTTGATGGCCAGGTCACCTTGCAGATACAGTTCGGAATCGGCCCGTCGTCGTAGCGACGTCCGTATCCTCGCCACGAGTTCCGTGGGTGAGAAGGGCTTGACCAGGTAATCGTCCGCCCCGAGTTCCAGTGCCTTCGCTATGGTTTCGTCCCGTCCGTAGGCCGAGATGAAGATGACCGGGATATCGGAGAGTTCGGATACGCTTCCCATCAACTCTATACCATCCGTGCCGGGAAGCAACAGGTCCAGCAGGACCAGTTCGGGATTTTCGGCCCGGATGATGTTCGACAGTTCGTGGTGGTCGCCGGTTACGACCGGGTCGTAACCGGAATCCGTGAGGGCGTCCCGAATGTACCGCAGCATCTGGGGGTCGTCGTCGACCACAAGAATGCGCGTTGGTTTAAACATATCGTCCTTGCTTTTCGATTCCCGCCGAACCGATCCGCGATCGGCGGACACGGACTCCTGGGCCACAGGGATCGTAAACACGATACGCGTGCCCTGACCGATGCCAGCGCTCTCCGCCCAGATACGCCCTCCGTGGGCTTCAACGAGCCCCTTGCAGATGGCTAGACCCAACCGCGTTCCGGCCGTATTGGAGGCGCGGTCGTGGTCGCCGAGATCGATGTGCTTCTGAAACAGGTGTGGTAGCAATTCCGGCGCCACGCCGCTGCCTTCATCGCGGACCGAGACTTCCACGTGTTGGCCATCGTGCACGGCGGAGACCAGGATAGGGGAAGACTCCGGGGCATGCCGCGCGGCATTGACGAGCAGGTTGCTGAACACCTGAATGATGCGTGTGCGATCGGCCATGACCGGCGGCAGATCATGGGGGAAATCGATCATGAGTGTGTGCTTGCTGCCTCCGCTCTGGAACGTGCTTCGCGCCTGGTCGACCAGGGCGGAGACTTCAGATGCCTCGGGCGCCACCGACAGCGTGCCGGTGTCGATTCGGCCCGCGTCCAGCAGGTCGCCGATCAACCTGCGCATGTGATCGGTCTGTTCCATGATGATCCGATAGAACTCGCGCGTCTCCGCGGGATCGAGTGCCGGAGACTCTTCCATCAGCGTTGCCGCCGAGCCCTTGATCGAGGTGAGGGGGGCGCGCAGCTCATGACTCACCATGCTGATGAACTCCGTGCGCAACCGTTCCATCTCCTGGATCGATGCCAGGTCCTGCATCGTAACGACGACGGACAAGACCTCGCCTTCCTCCGAATGTATGGGCGTGCAGTTGACCAGCGTCGTGACGGAACGCCCGTCGGGTACCGAGAGCACGATTTCCTCGGCCCACACGTTCTCGGCGTGGCAAAGTGCCTGTGACAACGGGAACTGATCCAGCGCGATCTCGCGCCCGTCGGCACGCTTCAGGGTGACCAGTTCCACCAATGCCTCCGGCGTGCTTCCCGGTGAGAGCAGGACTTCCACTATCCGTCTCGCCTCCCGATTGAACCAACTAGGCCGGCCGGTTGCGGCATCGAAGACCGCCACCCCCACCGGTGAGGTCTCGACCAGGGCTTCCAGATCGGCTCGCGCGCGCTGCTCCGCCCGGTATGTGCGAGCATTGACGATCGCCGCGGCAGCCTGAGAGGCGAACAGCACTAGACATTCCTCATCCTCGTTGGTGAATTCTTCTCCACCCTCCTTGTCGGTGAGAAAAAAACTGCCGACGTGCAGGGCGCCATAACGCATGGGCATGCACTGGAAGGTCCTGAACGGCAGCAGGTCCGGGGAGAATCCCTGCGACCGTACGTAGTCCTGCACGTCCGGCAGTCTCAATGCGCCCGGCAGGTCGCGGAAATGTTCGAAGAGTCTGTTACCATCCGGCCAGTCCATCAATTGCCGTCGTCTTTCGTCTGTGAGGCCGGATGTGAGAAAATCGATGGGCTGACCCGCCTGGCCCATGGTGACGATGACACCATAGCGGGCCCGGGTCAGTGCACGGGCGTTTTCCACGACTTCCTGCAAGACCGTCTCCAGATCCAGGCTCGCGCTGACGCGCAGACTTGCCGAGATCAGTGTGGAGATGCTCTCGCGCAACGCATCATTCTCCCGCCTTAGTTTTTCCATAGTCGTCATTTTGGGTCCTTTCGATCCATCTCTTTCACCATGCGGTTCTGATCCCTTACGGCCCACTGTTAGTGTATGGATTTCATAACATTACGAGACCGTCCGCGCACGGCTCAAGACGAAAAGACACTGAGGTGTGTATTATCGCGCAAATACCATCTAACGGGCAGAACTTCGCACACAAATCACATACAAGAACCGGTATATTCGTATGCAAAATTTCCGACCCCATCCAGCCGGCATCATGCCGATATAGGTTCGAGGCAGCCCCTGTCTCACACTTTGGATACATCTGATTGGCTTTGAGCAAGTCATCCGCAGCCGAGTCAAAATGAAATGAGCAATGACCGCGTAACTTGAAACACTCTGTGTTGTGTCGGCCTTCATACACGCCCCGACAAAGCCGGGGCGTTTTCCTTATGACAGAAAGGATCAGATCCATGCGTGCTTTCGTGGTATTTCTGGTGATTCTAATGGGATGCGGCGGAGACGGACCCACGGCACCACCCCCCGAACCACCGGCGCCACCGCCCCCACCACCTCCTGACCCTCCGCCACCAGCGGCCAGAAACACACTCACCATGTCGCCGGACCCGTTTCCCGAAGGTGAGCCGGGGAAGCCCGTAAACGGACGCATCACGTTCACAGCCACCAAGGGCGACGAACCGCTGAGATACGGACAGTGGAAGCTAGAGACCGAAGACTACACCGGATGGGCCTATCCCTCGAGTGGCAGCACGGGACAGCATGGCCGCTTCTCCATCAGGTGGGTGCCATCGTTCCCGGGCGAAGGCAAGTTTACCGTGACAGTGGCTGGCGCCGGATACAACGAAGAGATGGAAGTGAAAACCGTGAGCAAAGCGCCGCCGGTGCCCCCGAATACCGCCATGCTGTTCACGATGAAGCACGAACCAGCTACCGGGTACAGGGCAGACGTGAGGCCGTTCGCAGGGCCGCGCGGGACGTTCTACGCCATGAACTGGCACGGCGGATACATGGGATTGCAACGCGGTGGGTCACTATACGACAGGCAGTTGCAATTCTCCGCGTGGGACGTGAGCGAGGACCGGCTGGCCGTAGTCGTCGAGGAGGGCGAGGGCGTCGACTGCTCGAGGTTCGGGCATGAGGGGTTCGGAGTGCAATGCTCGCTTGAATATCCCTGGTCCGACCGCGAGATATACCGCTACGAGATGATAACCAGGTATGAGGCAGAAACCGACCTGACCCACATCATGGCGTACATCACCGACATGGCGACAGGCCAACGCAGGTACATCGGGACACTTGGTCGACCTGGACGACAGCACTACGACCAGGTGACCGTATTCCTGGAGGACTTTGCACGTACCGAACCACACTGCCTCGCGCAACCCGTCCGGGCAATTTTGCTTACAAGGGTGCGCGCCATGATAGACGGGGAGTGGTCACCGCTCACCCTGGGTGAGGTTCTTAGGCAGAATGCGGACGCCAACAATCCCGATACACCGCCATGCAGCAACTATGTCCTCATAAGCGATCCGACGTTCTCGGACTACATTTTGTACAATGGATTGTACCTATCTATGGGCGCCGGGCAGAGTAGTGATCCCGACGCCCGTATCGTAAAACCAGTGCCATAGGATTGTTACGCAAGTAAGCAAATCCCAAGGCTTAGACGCGTGGAGTGGGAAACCAGGACATTGACGCAAGGCCGGCAGTGAGCGCTATGAAAATGACCCGAGGAGCGGCGCGACAAGAACTTAACTGCCGGGCCTCATCCGGTCTCTCAGTATGCGGCGAATCAGCTTGCCTGAAGCGGTATGGGGGAGCTCGTCCACGATGAAGACGCGATAGATTCTGAACAACGGATTCAGTCCGGAGGAAATCAGGGACTGGAGCTCCGGTTTAAGGATATCGGGGTCGAGATCAAGACCGGCGCTGTTTTCTGGATCGACGGGT
This sequence comes from Candidatus Latescibacterota bacterium, assembly GCA_012270975.1. GTDB lineage: Bacteria > JAAXHH01 > JAAXHH01 > JAAXHH01 > JAAXHH01 > JAAXHH01. Next base: position 26,788 of record JAAXHH010000034.1, read on the forward strand.
GAGCCGGCGGCGCTGATTCCACCCTCAGGAACGATGAAGACCACCAGCCTCTCGGCCCCCTCCCCCTCGGGCTGCACCGCCACGGCCGCACTTTCGTAGACGGCAGGATGTCCGTCCACGATCCGTTCCAGTTCCAGGGGGCTGACCGTGATGCCGCCGAGGTTCATCCCGTCGTCCGCCCGTCCCTGGGCGCGGTAGTAGCCGCGGTGAAGCCGCTGGGTGTTGTCCCCGTGCCGGCGCAGGTCCTCGCCTTCCGGTCCCGCCGGACATCCTGCGTAGTAGACTTCGTCGTGGTCCCCGTTGAGCAACCGCTGCGACATGCCCAAGGCGGGCGGCAGGAGGAAGAGTTCGCCGGTATCCCCTTCCCCGACCTCCGCACCGGTCTCGTCCAAGATAACGAAATCCACGCCCAGGTTCGCCGTGGTGAATGCCGCGGGCGAGCAGGGTTGAAGGACCGTGCAGGCCAGGTGACCGCCGCCGATTTCCGTGCCGCCCAGGTATTCGATCACGGGCGCCCGGTACCCGGCGCGGCTCATGAGCCACAGGTAGTCGTTTCGACTGGCGGGTTCGCCCGTGGAGCTGAAGACGCGGATGGACGGCCAGTCGGCCCCGTCGGCCGCGCCGCTGTGCCTCCAGTCCCGCACCAGGGAGGGGATGACACCCAGCATGGTGACCCCGGCACGGCCGATGAATCGCGGGTATTCGGGGGTATTCGTCGCGCCGGGGAACAGGGCCATGCACGCGCCGTTGACCAGGGTGGCGTAGATGAGCCACGGCCCCATCATCCAGCCGATGTTGGTCGGCCAGGCCGTCACGTCGTCGCCGTGGATATCCTGATGGTAGTAACCGTCCATGGCGCTCTTGATGGGCGTCAGGTGGTTCCAGGCGATGGCCTTCGGCTCGCCTGTGGTCCCGGACGAGAACAGGATGTTGGTGGCGCGGCACGGGTCGCCGGTCACGGATTCGAAGGTGTCTTTTGTGGACAACAGGTCGGGCCAGGAGATGTCGCCGGACCGGAGTTGGGGGGTGCCTGATGCGATCGCGGTGGTGCCGAGGTCGCCGCCTGGCGCCGGGACATCGTCCACGGGCGCGTCGCTGCTGTACTGGCCGACGCCGCCCGACGGCACGACGATGACCGCGGACGCCCCCGCCTCGACCACCGTGTCGTAGAGCGGTATGGTTTTGCCCGCGCGGACGTAGCGGTCCATGGTGACGACGCAGCGGGCGCCGGCAATGGCCATGCGGCGGCGCACTTCCGGCGCCGGGAAGCTGTCGGCGATGGAGACGACCCGTGAACCCGCGCGGATGATGGCCAGGTAGGCGATCACGCATTCCAGGTTCAGGGGCATGTAGAGCGCGATGGCCTGTCCGGGCGCAAGACCTCGGTTGCGCAGGCCGTTGGCGGCGCGGTTGACGAGACGTTCGAGTTCGCCGTAGGTCGTCGTGCAGAGCGCCGGGCCATCCGGGTCGTCCGGGTCGTCCGGGTCGTCCGGGTCGTCCGGTCCTGGCGTGACGACCGCGGGTCGGGCGGGATCGGTCGTAAAGCAGCTGTCGACGATGTTGAGTTCCGCGCCCGGCAGCCACCGGGGATCGCGGACACTGCCGCCCAGGTCGAGGATGGCGTCCGGCGGACTCGTGAATACGATGGCGAGCCGCTCGAGGGTATGGGTCCAGAAGGCGGAGGCGTCGTGGACGGACCAGGCATGGAAATCTTCGTATCGGTCGATGCCCATGGCCGTCATGCTGGACTGTAAGTTCGACCGGCTGACGGTCTCTTCGTCAGGCGCCCAGGCCACGGGAGGCCCGTCCTCCGGGCGGCGTCCTGCGTATGCGTGACGGAACGCCGCCAGGTGGGCCTCGAAAGGCAAGGACTCGCGGCGGGAGCGGTCGACGAAGTCCAGCCAGGCCTGTTCTTGCCGGGCGGGATCCGGATGGCCAGAGGGACGGCCAGTGTGCCCGGACGGTTCGCCGGACTCGGAGTTTCGACGTTTCGCGCACATGGGCCGGGCTCAGTCCACCACGACCATCTTCAGGCAAACCGCCATGGGGATGTCGGCCACGACGCCCGAGAGATGCAGCAGGCCCGTGTCCGGGTCGAGACGATGGTAGGTGACCGTATCGGAGCTCTGGTTGCCGCAGAGGACGAAGCTGCCGGTCGGATCGATCCCGAAGTTCCGCGGGTTCTCGCCGCCCGTGGGCACGATGCCGAGCAGCGAAAGGCGGCCCGAATCCCCGTCCACGGCATACATGGCGAGGCTGTCGTGGCCCCGGTTGGAGCCGTAGAGGTACCGTCCGTCGCCGGTAATGTGGATGTCCGCCGTATGGCTGACCTCGTCGTAGCCGTCGGGCAGCGTCGTCACCGTTTCGATCGCGTTGAGCGTGCCGGCCGAGCCGTCGTAGGCGAAGGCCGTGATCGTGTTGCCCATCTCGTTGATGACGTAGGCGAACTTCCGGTTGGGATGGAACTCGATGTGCCGGGGTCCCGAGCCGGGCGGCACCGACGCTTCCCCGTGGGGCGTCAGGACGGCCGTATCCGGGTCGAGGGCGTAGATCATCACCTTGTCGGTGCCCAGGTCCGGCGAGAAGACGAAGTTGTAGTCCAGGTCGTGGCGGATCATGTGGGCGTGAGGTTCCTGCTGGCGGCTCTGGTCGACGCTCGAACCGGTATGCTGGATGACCGACGCGGCCTCTCCCAGGGAGCCGTCTTCGTTCACGGGAAAGGAGGATACGGACCCGCCGCCGTAGTTGGCCACGAGCACGGCCTTGCCGCTTCGGTGCACATCGATGGAGCACGGCCCGGCGCCGCCGGAAGACTGGCTGTTCAGGGGCGCGAGCGTGCCGGATGCGTCCACGGCATAGGCGAAGACGCCGCCGTGGGGATCGCCCGTCTCGCCGACGGCGTAGAGGAAGCGGGCGTCTGGCGTCAGGACCAGGAAGGACGGGTTCGTGATGCCGCCCACGTGGCTGACGTATTCCATGACGCCGGTGTCGGTATCGACGTCATAGACATAGATGCCCTTGCTGGTGGTCTGGGTGTAGGTACCGACGAATACGCGAATGGTCCGGACGTCACTGGACATTGGGGTGGTTCTCCTTGGTTGGCTGAAATGTATCCGGTCTAATGGTGATCTATCCCGATCGAAATCGATTACAGTCGTCTTACTTTAAAAAAACCAGCGAGATTGTTAACGGATTTCCAACTAATCAAATATGACCCGGGTTCAACAGAAACTAAAACATGCCTAAAAGGATAACCATAGCGATGCCATGCATACACCGATAGGAGCAGAACTCAAAGATGAATAACCACAAAACTCAAAGAGACACGGAAGAACTGATGGAGGAAGTGTACTTCAAGGACCAGAGCGTCAAGAGCCGTCTGTCCGGTCTTGAAACATCGGAAGACAGCATGCGGGAACTCATAGAATACAACTCCGAACAGTTGAAGGACATGAAGAGCGATGCCCGCTGGTGGAGAAAAACCTTGATTACGTGTATTATTGCGAATTTTGGGTTGCTCATCACCATTACACTCAAACTGCTACTGGACTGATCGAAGGGAGGTTCTTATGTCAGCGAAGAAAGGCCGGGTTCTGACCCCCGAGGTCGTTGAATCTATCAAAAACAAGCTGTTGGAAATACTGCATGACGAAAACATCCTGACCATGGGCATCGAGATTGACGTCAAGCTCGCCAGCGGTTACCGGGACAAGATCTGGCGGGGCTGGAGGCATCCAAGACCCTCAAACGGACCTCCTGCCCAAGTCGACTGAGTGTTTGATTCTGTCGCCTGTCAGCTACCCCGCCGGCCGCCGCTGCCACTCCCACCATTCTTCCTGCGGGGCGTACCCCAGGATGCGCTCGGCCTTCTCGAGACTGTATTGCCCCGGGCCGTAGTGGCTGTGCAGGTTGAAGGCCTGGTAGAAGCCGGGCACCGAGGGGAGTTCGAGCCCCTGGCGACAGGCCACGGCGAGATCGTCGTGGATGATGAGGAAGCCCCGGGTGGAGTTCTTGCCGGTGTGCTCCGTCGGCCGGGGCGCCAGGCCCTGGAACAGGTAGCAGACCGTGTGGATCTCGTGGTGCCGGGCGAAGCTCCGGACGATCTCATTGCTCAGGTGCTTGGTGATGAAATAGTAGTCGGAAGACGGGGCGTCGGGCGCGTCGACAGGGATGTCGGTGTCATGCACGTAGGCCAGGAGGGTCTGGGCCGGACCGGTGTGAATCACCTTCCTGATCCCGGCGTCGGCGGCCGCTTTCATGACGTTCCAGGCCCCGATGGTATTGACCTGGAAGCTCAGCGTGTCGTCGTGGCGCAGGACCGTGAAGTTCATGACCGCGTCCGCCCCCTCCACGGCCTCGCGGACCTGGCCGTATTCGCGGACGTCCACGTTGAGCACGGGCTTCCCGTCCGGATGGTCCTTGATGTCGGCCAGCCTCAGGTCGTAATCCTGCTCGAGCGCGGGTATGATGTGGGGCGCGATGAGCCCGGACGCGCCGAGTAAAAGAACTTTCTTCATGGATGACACCTCAGTCCGATTTCCGGGACGCGCCGGGGTCCGCGGTTCGCGTCGATTCCAGGAATGAACATCAAATCTCTCCTTTAGTCCCGCCAGTTCTAGTCCCGCCAGTTCGCGGCGAAGTTGTGGACCGGTGCGTAGCCGAGGTCGCGGGCCTGGTTGATGAGGTACTTCGGGTTTTCCAGGTCGGCGCAGATGTGGTACAGGGCGTAGCGGCTCGTCCACCAGACCTGGTCCGCTGCGTCCCGTTCCAGGGCCAGCCGGAAGGCCTGGGCGGCGTCCCGGTAGTCCAGCCACAGCAGGTCGGGCGCCTGGCCGGACACTTCCTCTTCGCTGACCAGGGTCCCCAGCCGCAGTCCCGTGACCGTCACCATGTAGTCCCGTGCGAATTCCCGGGCGGTGTGTTCGCCCAGGTAGCGGGACATGGCCGGCATGTCGGGCTCGGGCAGCGGCTTCCAGAGTTCGCTGATGTACACGTCGTCGGGATAGGGCCGGAAGAGGTCCAGCGTCCCGCCGTAGACGAAACGCTTGACCCCCGCCTCCACGCCGGCCTTGAAGAGCTGGTGCGTGCCCCGCGTGGCCAGTTCCAGGAGATGCTTCTCACGCTCCACCGCCGATTCGGGCAGGTCCCGGGGCGGCTCGCCCGTGTGGACGATGGCGTCCATGCCCCGGACCGCCCGCCAGGCGAAGTCCTGGTCCAGCAGGCTGCCCTGGGCGGCATCGCCGGGCGATTCGCGGCGCGTTTCATCCCCAGTGGCGGCTGGCGCCTCGACGGGCGACTCGTCCACGAGGCGGAGCCGGTGGCCCTGCAGGGCTTCGGCGACGGTCTGGCCCAGCCGGCTGGCGGCGCCGGTGATCAGGATATCCATGGTTGCTCCTTTGCGATTCAACTTTTTCTACGAGTTATGCGGATCGATTCCGACCAAACTGATAAGGTCACACTCCCGACCTTCCCGTGTGCGTCCGGTGGCGCAGTTCTGGCCGGGGAACCGCTTCAGGCCTTTGGGTCTTCGAAAGTCCACAGGTCCAGGGCCGTGCCGCCCAGCACGCGGGGCCTGTCTTCCGGCGCGATGAAGGTCATTTTGTCGCGGACGACCGACAGGGTCTGGTCGTACGAGGCGTTCGCCAGGCAGACGGGCCAGTCGGTGCCCCACATGATGCGGTGCCCTCCGAAAGCCTGGTACACGGCGTCGACCATGGCGTAGGTATCCGGCCAGGGATAGCCCAGACCCGATATGGACCAGGTATGGCTGATCTTCACATAAACCCGTGGGTACCGGGCCAGGTCGAGGACGGCCTGGATTTCCTCCGGCCGGTTGGGACGCGCGTCCGCCATGTGATCCACGACGACATCGAGGCCGGGAAACCGGTCCAGCAGGCTGGCCAGGTCGGGCAGGCGGCCCGGCCGGGTGAGCATGAGCAGGGGGACCTCGAGCTCCTCGGCGCGCCGGAAGATCGGCGGCATGAGGGGACCGCGGAACCAGTCGCCCTCCGGTCCCTGGGAGGGGCTCAGCCGCACCCCCTGGAAACCGTGCTCCTCCACCCAATGGCTGAGGTGGTCCGGCGCGGCGGGATCTTCGGGGTTGACGCGGCAGACCCCGGCGAACTTGTCCGGATACGTGCGCAGAACGTGGGATACGTATGCATTGTCCCAGCGGTAGCCGATGTACTGCACCAGGACGGTCTTATCGACGCCGTGCCGGTCCATCAGGGCCAGAAGCATTTCGGCCGTCCGGTCCTCGGCGGGCGGGGCGGCGTTTTCCGCGGGCCAGGGGAAGGCGGGGTCGTTGACCCAGACGTGGGTATGGGGGTCGATGATGCGCATGGATCTCGTGTGCCGTAAGATTGAAATGAACTGCTAATGTCGAGGCGAAAACAGATTAAATCAAGGAGAAAGTGAGGTGCGTTTGGAATGGCAAGACAAAACCTGATCCTGGGCCTGCAGGCCATATCGGCGATCGGTATTTTCGCGCTTGGCCTGTTGACCTATTTCGGCCAGTCGGGCAGGGACCTTCGTTTGGAGATGCGGCAGGGATTCGAATCAGTCCGGATGGAAATGAGAGCAGATCTCGCCGCCTTCAGGAAGGAAATGAAGGGTGACTTCGCCGCTTTCAGGACAGAAATGAGGGACGAGTTCGCCGCCTTCAGGATGGAAATGAGGGACGAGTTCGCCGCCTTCAAAACCGAGATGAGGGAAGAGTTCGCCGCCTTTAAAACCGAGATGAGGGAAGATACCGCTGCCCTTCGCGTAGAAATGAAGGAAGAACACGCCGACATCAGGAATGAGATGAGGCAGGGGTTCGAGTCGGTCCGGGGGGAAATCAGGAATCTCAATACCCGCGTTTCCCGCGTGGAAGGACACCTCGGGATTTTGCCGGTGCAGAAACCGGATCCCTGATTATCATCGTACAGATCGGATCAGTGCGTCCGCGTAACGGACCGGATCAGCGTCTCCGCACGAACTTCTGCAACCGGGCGTCGGCCTGCACCTCGCCGACGTAGAGGTCGCCATGCGAGTCCATCCAGATGCCGTGGGGGCAGCCGGCGAACTCGCCGGGCCGATCGCTCCGCCGTCCGCCGCCCCAGCTGCTGACCTGCTCCCCGTCCAGGGTGTAGATACCCACCTGTTGTTCCAGTTCGGCCACGTAGGCGATGTCTTCCACCGGATCGAAGTAGACGGTATCGGGCTTGCCGGGAACGTGGCGTTCCTCGATGAAATCGCCTTCAAGGTCGAAGAGCTGGATGCGCTGATTTTCGCGGTCGCACACCCAGATCCGGTCATACCGGTCGATGCGGACGCAGTGGCTCAGCGCGAACTGGGAAGGGCCGTCCCCCCAGCCGCCCCAGGAGTGGATGTGATTCCCCCGGGCATCGTACCGGTGGACCCGGGCGTTGTCGTAGCCGTCGGACACGTAGATATCGCCGTTAGGCGCGACAACCGCTTCCGTCGGTTTGCGGAATGGATCGCCGTCGTTTGCGCTCGGAACGCCGGGCGTGCCGATTACGAGCACCTGGTTGCCGTCCCGGTCGAACTTGCGGACGCAGTGATCGAGCCAGTCGACCAGAAATATGTTGTCCTCGCCGTCGATGTAGATGCCGTGGGCGTTCTTCAGGATGCCGTCCCCTATGGTCCTGACGAAACGGCCGTCGCGGTCGAAGACGACCAGCGGATGCTCGCTCCGGGAGTATACGTACACGTTGTCCCGGGAATCGCATGCCACGCCGGTGATCCAGCCGAAGGACCAGCCTTCGGGCAGGGTCCACCAGTTTTCCTGCACCTCGTACGTATAGGCTCCGTCACCGAAGCTCATGGGCATACCTCTTTCCTGTTGAATAGGGCTCTTCTTGAATAGGATCTTCCTGAATAGGGTCTTCCTGCCCGGGGGTTACGAGCCGCAGCCTTCGCGATCCGGTTTCTGCAAGGCCGCTTCGACAGCCGAATACAGATGCGCGATCCAGCCGTAGCCCACTAGCCAGAGCAGGACCGCGAGGACAAAGTGCACCAACGCGGCGGGCCTGCGGCCCTGGTACAACTGTCCCAGGCCGGGTATAACCAGACTGAATACGAACGCGCCAAACCTGGCGCCCGCGGGGTTGCCTCAGAGCATGGTGCGTCTCCTGGATATGATGGCGCTCATGGCGCCTGCGCAACCCTGTGCGCCTGCTTCGGATTGCGGCGCTGTTCTTCCAGGGCCGCGACCCAGCTGTCCGCCCAGGCCTGGTGATCGGTCAGCACCCGCTCCGGATGGGCGCGGCTCCGCACGCAGAAATCGGGGAAGAAGGGCCGGCCGGTCGGTTCGCCGTAGGCCACGTACCGCAGGTCCAGGCTCCAGCGCACGTCCCATTCGGTCAGGTTCGGCGTGGACCGGTGTGGGGTATACTGGCTCAGGAAGACGACTCCGCCCTTGCGCACTTCGGCCGGTTCCGCCCCGGTTTCGGGCATGAGGTCCGGTTTTATGCGCGTGCCCGCGTCCGACACATGGTCGAGATGGCCGGTGTGGATCACGTTCGGGATCACCTCCAGGCATCCCCGTTCCACCGTGGCGTCCACCAGGGGCAGCCAGCAGGTCAGCGCCAGGGTCCGGTCCGACTCCGCCCAACTCACCCCCGAATCCTGGTGCCAGGGCACGTTGTACGACGGACTGCCGTCCAGCCGCGACGGCGGCTTGGCCCGCAGGTGCTGGATGGGCGAGCAGGTGATGTCGGGTCCCAGGAAGGACTCCACGGCGTCGAGCAGGTTGTCGTTCCGGAGGAAGTCGAAGACCGGCTTCGCCCGCAGATCGTAGATGTCCAGCCCGCTTCCGATCTCGGCGCTCTGGGCGAAAAGGCGGGCGTAGCGTGTCAGAAAGGTCTCATCCTCGTACAAGTCGGTGATCTTGCCCTCGGCCTGCAGTACCCGCGCCCGCCGATCGACGAATTCGGACATGGTATCGATCACGGGATCCAGGTCGGCGTCGGTCAGCACGTCCTCGACGACCACCAGGCCGTGGTCGTGGAATTCCGCCAGTTGTGCTTCGGTCAGGGCCATGGGCGTCTCCTTCCACATAAATTCGATTGGGTCCGTTAAGCCTTAACAATTCGATTGTTGCGGTGATTCCGATAACATAAACGCAGCGTCCTCTATTGGCAACTTTGGAAACGGAAAAACCGGTTTGGAACGCGATGGTCCGCTTGTGCTCCGGGGTCATGGCCGCGCAATGTCGAAGCCGCGGCTTCTGGCCGTTGGGCGTCTAACTTCCGGATCCCACGGTGACGACTATACTTCCGGTGGCTCGTCCCGACGTGGCCGTGATCCTGGCCTCGCCAGGCTGCAAAGCCCGCACACGGCCATCAATAGTCACGCCGACCACCGCCGGATGACTGCTGCTCCAGGTTACTTCAGCACCACGAATTTCGTGGTTGAACCGGTCTACGACCCGGGCGGTGAGTTGCACGAACTCGCCGACCTCTCCGAACTCCACTTTGTAGGGTTCTATCCTGACCCAGCTCGCTCTCTGCTGGACTACTACCGTCGCGGTGCCTGTCGCACCGGCGTAAACGGCCGTAATCAGCGCCGTACCGTTCCCAATGGCCGTCACCAGGCCCGTGGCGATTACGCTGGCCACGGAGTTTCCGTCGCCCTTCCAGGTGACCGTGGCGCCAGGGAACACGTTGTCGTACTGGTCGAATACGACCGCCTCGAGCTGCACCCGCTCGCCGATTGCGTAAAGCGTCGTGTCCTGCGGACTGACCGCGATTCGCGCAGGGGCTGGTGGATCCCGCGCGGGCTCCGTCGGACCGTCCTTGCCACAGGCGGCAAATGCGGAAAGGGCAAGGAAGATGGTCAGGGCGCCCGCCGCGAGAACAGAGCGAATCATGGTGTTCCTCTGGAAGTAGGCCTTACCCGGGTGTCAGCGTCCGTGGCAAGATCTTCAATAGTACTGAAAGTACCCTGTTTCCAGGATTCATGATGGCTAGTGCACCGAGAAGGGCAATGTGGCGGTCACGTTGCCGTCGGTGACCGTAATCAGCGTGCTGCCCCGTGCAACGGGTGTCACCACGCCGTTTTCGTCCACCGTGGCGACGGCGGGATCGCTCGACGTCCACGTCACGACCGCATTGGGTATGATGTTGCGGTTCCGGTCGTAAAAGAAAGTCTCGATTTTATAGGAAGGACGGCTCAGCGGAACCGAGACGGCGCTCGGGAAGATCTCGATGAAGGAAATCTCCTGGATCACGTCGATGGCCGCGGTGGCGGAAACGTCTCCAAATTGCGCCGTGACCTGCGCGGCGCCGACTCCGACGGCAACCACGATACCCCTGGTAACCCGCGCTACAGTCGGGTCGCTGCTCGACCAGTTTACGACGGCGCTGGAAAGGGGCTTGTCGTCCTCGTCGTACACTACGGCGGTAAGCATCCCGGTGATTCCGACGGAATCGAACATCAGGGACGGAGGCTCGATCGTAATCCGGGCCGGCACTTGCGGCTCCGGTTCGGGGGGGATCGGCACCGTGGGCGGCGTGCTGCCGCAGGCTACCGTAATACAGACCACCAGGCCTGTCATGAGTGGTACGAGGAAACGCGTTAACCGGATGATCGTCACTTCCTCCGAGTTGTGCTTGCTTACAGGTTCTAACCGGGCTCTGACAGTTTCTCGCAGGTTTATGAAAGAAAAAACCCTGTGCGAATGCGATCACGGGTCGATGTTCAATCCTGGTGGAATACTTCCTCCATCTCCGCCCACCATTCGCCTTCCTTCCGCGTCGGCAAGGGATCCTGCATCGGCATCATGACGTCCCACCACTGCTGTGTGACCGGGTCGGCGGCCATTTTCGCCATGTCCGCCTCGAAGTCGTCGCCCACGTACTCGAAATAGGAGAAGAGGTAGTCGTCCTTCAGGTAGATGGAGTAATTCGTGATGTTGCATTCCGTGATCACTTTCGCCACGCCGGGCCAGACCTCGGCGTGGTACGCCTTGTATTCCTCGATCCTTTCCGGCCTGACCTTGAGCACCATGCCGTAGCGTCGGGGCGTGGTTTCCGAGGCAGGCTTAGGTGCGGTATTCGGCACAGGTTTGGATACGGTCATTGGGGTTTCCTTTCAGGTGTCGGTGGGGTGGGTTGTGGTGCGGTGTTCAGGCCGCCGCGTGCATGGTGCGTAGTGAGCGGCGCGCCTCCAGCGCGAGCACCGTCTGCGGCAGCCGAGCGGGTGTACCCAAAATAAACTTATATGTTGATTGTTATTTGAATCAATATTGACAATGTAATTTTTCATGTTTTAAGACATACCCGCCGCTCTCTGCACACATCACGCCGGTGTCGGCGCCGCATCGGGGATGAGTCCTTCCTCCCGCAGTTCCGACCAGAAACCCGCGGGGATCTCGACTTCGAACATCTGTACGTTTTCGTCCACTTCCTCCGGTGAGCGCGCGCCCGGAATGACGGCGGCCACCGCCGGATGCGCCAAGGGAAACTGAAGTGCGGCGGCCTTCAGCGGTGTTCCATGGCGGCCACAAACCGCTTCGACGCGCCGTACCTTCTCCACGATCCCCGGCGGCGCCTTGCGGTAGTCGAATCTCGCCCCTGCCACGGCGCCCTGGGCGAGGATCCCGCTGTTGTAGGGTCCGCCGATGATGAGGCTGATCCTGCGTTCTTCGCACAGGGGCAGCAGCCGCTTGAGCGCCGCGTGATCCACCAGGGTGTATCTGCCCGCGCAGAGGAAGCAGTCGAAGTCGCCTTCCCGTGCGAAACGGGCCAGCATCTTCGCCTGGTTCATGCCGACGCCGACGGCCCGGATGACTCCTTCGTCGCGCATCCTGACGAGCGCCCGGTAGCTGCCCTCCATCGCTTCGTCGTAATGGTTGTCCGGATCGTGGATATGCAGCATGTCCACGCGGTCCAGGCCAAGGCGGACCAGGCTTTCCTCCAGGGATCGCAGAGTCCCGTCGTAGCTGTAGTCGAAAACCGTGCCGACGGGTGGGAGGTCGTCGGACCACACGTCCTGGTCGCGCGCCGGGTCGGGCACGAGGAGGCGGCCCACCTTGGTGGCGAGCACGAAGGCGTCTCGGACATTAGCGGCGCGTCCGTCGCGCGCGGTGGCGTTGCGAACCCGCTCCGACAGCACCGCCCCCAGACGCGTCTCGCTCACGCCGCTGCCATACAGCGGGGCCGTGTCGAAGAATCCCAGGCCGTGGCCGAGGTAGGTATTCACGACCCGGCCTGCCTGCTCGTCGGTAACGCCCTGGTACAGCCCGGCAAGGGGCGCGCCGCCGAGTCCCAGCCGGTTGACCTTGAGCCCCGTGCGGCCGATCTCCGCTTCAGCGCGCCTGCCTATCTCCGCGCTGGCCCGGAGCTGGTCATCCTTCTTCATCTGGCTCGTCCTGCGTCTCGCCCTGCATGGACTCCCCGCGCAGCAGAAAGGCCCGGATATCGTACCGGCCGGGGCGCTCCACGGGCAGGTCGCCCGCCTCGATCATCTCCTCGATGGGCGAACTGTGGGTGCGCACGGGCATCTGGACGACCTCGTGGAGGCGGGCGGATTCGTAGATACCCATGATGATCTCCACGGCGGCCCGGCCGTTGGACGCCTCGCCCCGGTGTTCGGCCTTGCCCTCGATCCAGTCCGCCAACTCCACGGCCTGGCCCACGCTCGGATCCTCGCCGGTGGACGGCCGTTCTTCCCAGCCGCCGGTCTTCGAATTGATGAGCAGCACGCGCTGTTCGTTGACGTCCATCATGCCGTCCGTGCCGTAGAGGTAACCGCCTTGCCTCCGTTCCGGATGGAGCTCCTGCAGGAGCTGCCCCACGGCCCCGTTGTCGAAGCCCACGATGCCCGCGCTGCGGTCTTCGATCCGGATGTCGCGCTCGTACCGGTCGGTCTTGCGCTCGATGTTCCCGATCACCCATTCGGGCGCGGGATCGCCCAGTACGTAGCGCATGAAGTCGAACATATGGGAGCAGTCATTGAGCAGGCCCTGGCTGCCGCTGCAGTGGACGTGCCGCACGTCGCCGATGGCGCCTTCCGCCACCAGGTTCCGGGCGTCGGTCCACACCGGGTTGAACCGGCGCTGGTGGGCAATGGCGAGCTTGACGTCGTTCCGGCGCGCCGCGATCATCATCTCGTCGCATTCCCCCATGTTGACGGCCATGGGCTTCTCGCAGAGAATGGCCTTCGGCCGGCGCGCGCAGGCGGCGATGGTCAGGGGGGCGTGGAGCTTGTGCCAGGTACAGATGCTGACGACGTCCAGCCCCTCTTTGTCCATCATCTCCCGGGCGTCGGCATAGCGTTTTCCAATATCGTAGCGGTCGCCGAAATCCTGCCTGGCCTCGGCCACCGGGTCCGACAGCGCCACGACCTCGAACCGCGGCTCCCCCAGGTATCCTGTCATGTGGAGGTGCGAGATACTGCCGCACCCGATTATGCCGACGCGATAGACCGTGGACATCAAACACTCCTCCCGAAGAGGGTTTAAGTGTGGAGACGCGCTACATTGAATTTCGGAAATCGAGTAACGAATATAGACGGCGGTTTGGACCGTGTCAACGATCCCGCAGAGGGCCCTGACTGTCGTCCGAACCGGTCAGTCTGACTTGACACGGCACCTCCCAATAGCGTAGAATGCGATCCGTATGGAACTACTGATTGTATTAAACGTCATCCTGCTCTTGTTTCTCATCGGGACCTACCTGTCCCTCTCGGGTCGCGTAAAGCGTCTCGAGGAGGCCATCAGGCGGCACTTCCGGGGCACCACGGACCCGGCGGCCGGGACATCCGGCGGTGGCGCGTGGAAAGCGGAAGACGTGGTCGACGGCGAAGCGGGTGCTGTGGTCGAGGTAGAAGCGGGAACCGCACCGCCGCATGCCGGCGTTGCGACCCAGGCGGAACCCGTCGCCGGCACCGGCCGGGTATCCAACATGCTCCGGCCCCGCACCCGCGAAGAGTGGGAGACCCTGATCGGCGGCAAACTGCTGAATCGCATTGGCGCCCTCGCGCTCATTTTCGGCGTGGGGTTCTTCCTGAAATACGCTTTCGACAACGACTGGCTGAACGAGACGGCGCGCGTGATCCTGGGCGGAGCGGCCGGCCTGCTGCTGATTGGAGGCGGACACAGGTTCCACCGGCGCCAAATGCGCGTCTTCGCCCAGGGACTGACGGGGGCGGGCGCCGCGGTCCTGTACCTGTCCATCTACGCCGCCTACGACTTCTACCATCTCGTTCCGCAGCCCTTCGCCTTCCTGATGATGGCCCTGGTGACGGCCGCCGCCCTGCTGCTTTCCCTGCGCTATGACGCGCGGGCCATTGCCCTGCTGGGATGGGCCGGCGGGTTCCTGACGCCCTTCCTGCTCGTCACGGCCGATCTGAACACCCCCGGCCTCTTCGTGTACATCACCCTGCTCGACGCCGGACTGATCGCCGTCCTCTTGAAACGGCGCCGCTGGAGACTGCTCGAGCCGCTGGGCATCGCGGCGACCTACGGGACGTTCCTGACCTGGACGTTCCGGGCCGACCTGCCCGAAGGACTCGCGACGGCCCTGGTCTTCGTGACCCTGTGGTGGGCGATGTTCGCCGCACTGGACCTTTGCCGCTCCTTCACGGAGCAGCCTGGAAACCGCCGATGGCGGTGGACGGCCGGAGCGATCAATATCATCGGCTTCTTTTTGATGCTCGTCAGCCTGCTACGCCACACGGAAGAGGTGTGGTCCTCATTCGGCTTCCAGTTCCTGTACCCCGACTACGCCTGGAACTACTCGGTGGTCATCGCGGCGGTGGTCCTTTCCCTGGCTTGTTTCGCCCTCGCTGCCGTTATCGCATGGCGCACAGAGGACACCCGCGCGGTGTCGTTCTATGCCGCGGCGGCCGTGGCCCTGGCCGTCCTTGCGCCGTTCCTGTACTTCGAACGCTACGCGGTCATGGTCGCGTGGGCCATCGAAGCCTTCGCGCTGTTCTGGTACGGCGTGCGCTTCCAGCGACCGGTCGTACGGCACGCTGGCACGGCGCTTTTCCTAATGACTATAGTGGGTCTGTACTTACTGATAGTCAGTCCGTATGGGATGATGGTTATACGCGATGGCCGGCCCATGGGTGGTGTGCGCACCGCCGCGTACTGGGTCCTGGCGGGTGCGTTGCTCGCATGTACCGGCATGATGCGGGACCGGCTCGATTCACGGGGAGGCCGCTGGCTATGGAGCGCTTTTCACGTCGCATGGACGGTGCTTCTCCTGGCCTGGGGCACGTTGGAAACCCGGGATTACTTCAGTCACCTGATCTCTACGCCCGAGTCCGGCTCGCCGGACCAGCTGCGAAACCTGCAGCAACTGGCGATATCAGGGGTGTGGATGATCGGCGCGATGCTGGTCATGATCCTGGGACGGTGGATGGACATCCGCGCGCTCCGCGCCGCCGCCATCGTTTACTTCGGCGTCACCGTGGTGAAGGTATTCGTCTTCGACCTCATGTTCCTGGACACCCTCTACCGTATCGTCGCCTTCCTCGGCCTGAGCGCCATACTCATCGCCGTGTCCTACCTCTACTACCGGAACCGGCCGGCTTCCTGATCCGGCACGCTTCGCTGACCAGGTCCATTCAGCTTATGTGAAGGACGCACCAATCCCCGCTTTCCTGATTCGACCATCCAGCCTGTTTCTGTCGTCCCAGCCTTGGATCGACCATCCAGCCTGAATCGATCATCCCGATTAAAAAAACGTTCGAGAGCTTACAAAAGCCCCCGACTAATTCAATAGACCATAGCGAATTGGTCCGTTCACAAGCGCATCCATCCATTCACCGGGAGGGAATCATGGGAGACGACAAGGTAAAGGAATCGCCGGCTGAGGTGTTCGCCACGGTGACGGAGGTGAACTCACTCTTCCATTCACTGGAGGATATGTTGGTAACTCGATTCGAGGCGATTGATGGCAGGTTTGGGGTAATCGTTGAAAAGCTGACCGAGATAGACGCCAGGAACGATGATCGGTTCGCCGCGATCGATGGCAGGTTTGGGGTTATAGAAGAAAAGCTGGCCGAGATGGACGCCAAGTACGAAAGACGCTTCGAAGCGATTGATGGCAGGTTTGGGGTCCTTGATAAAAAGCTGGCCGAGATCGAGAAAAACCTGGCCGAGATGAACGCCAAGTACGAAGAACGCTTCGAGGCGATCGATTTCAGGTTTGAGGTCCTCGTAGAAAAGCTGAACGCGATGGACGCCAAGAACGAAGGCAAATTCGATCTACTGGAGCAGAAATTTGTATCACAGGACTTCAAGATCGAGCATTGCGTGACATCGGCAAACAACAAGCTAATGATTATGCTGCTTGTGATTGCCGGGTCGATCATCGCCGGCCTGCTTTATGGCGGATAGTGCCGGTCCGAGCGATCTAGGAGCCAAGGGAGCCGCGGGCCGAGTGATCCGCACGAAGTACGAACCGCGTGTCGACCGGACCGAGGGCCGAGCGGTGCTCACCCAGGTGCTTTGCGCGCAGTGGCCTGCAGGGCGAACTCCGTCAGTTCAACCGTCATGGGATATCGGTTGAAGGGCGTGATCAGGTAGAGGCCGTTGAAGTACGTCAGGACGGACTCGATGAGTTCCCGCGCGATGGCGACACCCTCTCGTCGGGCCTTGCGTCCACGACCTACGCGGGCCATACGCGCGCGCACGTCGTCGGGCACGACGAATCCGGGCACCTCGTTGTGGAGGAACTCCGTGTTGCCGTCGCTGACCAGCGGCATGACGCCCGGCAAGATGGGTACGCCGGCATCCCGGGTCGCCTCGTAAAGCTGCTTCGCCTGGCGACGGTCGAAGAGGGGCTGCGTCATGATCATGTCGGCGCCGGCTTCGACCTTCCTTTCCAGCCTCCTGATCCTTCTGTCCAGGTTGGGTCCGTTGGGGTCGAAGGCCGCCGCCACGGTAAACGCGGTCCTCCCGTTCAGGGCGCGGCCCGAAAACCCCACGCCCTCGTTCATCTGCTTGATCAACCGAATCAATTCGAAGGACGAAACGTCGTACACGTTGCTCGCCCCCGGTTGATCGCCGAATTTCACGGGATCGCCCGTGACGGCGAGGACGTGGTCGATACCGAGGGCGTGCAGCCCCAGCACCTGGGACTGCAGGCTGGCCAGGTTCCGGTCGCGGCAGGTGATGTGCAACAACGGCCGGATGCCGGCCTCCTCCTTGACGATCTGCCCCACGGCCATGTTGCTGATCCGCGTGACGGCCAGGGAATTGTCGGCCATGGTAAGGGCGTCGGCGCCCGCCTTCTTCAGGGCTATTGCTCCCCGGACAATGGGCCCGTGATCCAGATCCCGGGGCGGGTCGAGCTCGACGATGACGGTCACCCGCTTGCGAACCAAGTCTACGATCGACGGTTCAACCGCCGGGGGCATGCGGGCCGGGCGGGCCGGACGGACCGGACGGGCAGGAGCATGGACTTCCACGGGGACGACCTTCTTGCGCGTGACGATCTCCCGGCCTTCCAGCGCCTGGGCCATGGCCCGCACGTGCTCGGGCATGGTGCCGCAGCACCCGCCGATCAGCCGCACGCCCTGGTCGCGCAGACGTAGCGCGCTCGTCGCGAAATACTCCGGAGTCGCCTCGTAGATAAACCGTCCGTCCACGTAGACGGGGGAACCGGCGTTCGGAAAAGCGGAAAGCACCAGCCCTTCCATCAGGGGAACGGGTGCGAGCGCGTCCAGCAGGCCCTTGGGTCCGCTGCGGCAATTGACGCCCACCACGTCGGCGCCGTCCGCCCGTAACTGATCGAAGGCCTCCGCTACACCGAACCCGTCGTCCGTCTGCCCGTACTGGTCCACGGCGAGTTGGCAGATCGCCGGGAGGCCGCATACCTCCTTGCAGACCGCCAGCGCTCTTTTGAGTTCATCGAGCCGGAGAAAGGTCTCCAGGATGATCGTGTCCGCGCCACCCGTCGCGAGGGCGGAGACCTGCTCCCGGTATACTTGTGTGTAGTCCGCTTCGGTGTATTCACGGTGGGGCAGGCCCCGGGCGGGTCCGACGGCACCGGCCACATAGGCGCGGGATCCCGCCGCCGCCCTCGCGGCTTCGACGCCCCGGGCGTTCAAGGTTTCCGCCTGATCTTCCAGGTTGTACTTCGACAGGGACAGGGCGTTGGCCCCGAAGGTATTGGTTTCGATCAACCGGGCGCCCGCGTCCACGTATTCCTCGTGGATCGTTCGGATCAGATCGGGCCGGCTTTGGTTTATCTCGTCGAAGCAGACCTCCATCGGCACGCCGCGGGCGTACAGCATGGTTCCGATGGCGCCGTCCGCCACCAGCATGGAAGACCGGAGATGGTCGAGGAGGGATGTGTTCATGGGAGGGGATCCGTTCGCGCCGTGGGCAGAGCCCGGCATGCCGATCTCACCGGCCGTTGTTCAACGCGTACCGGCGTATCGCCCAGGCAAAGCCGTTCTCGTGATTCGGCGGGGCGATGACCAGGCCCTGCGCCCGGCCCGCATCCTTGACCGCGTCGTGCGCGTTGTCCATGATCACACCGAGCCCCGCGTTGAAGAGCATGGGCAGGTCGTTGTCGCCGTCTCCGACGGCCATCACGTGATCCATGGATATCCCGTGCTCGCGCGCGACGAACTCGACGGCGACCTTCTTGTTGACGTCGGCGTGCATGGCTTCGATCCGGTCCGGATTCGTCTTGACGAGATAGAGGCGGGATGCGAAACGGGCCTTCATCTCCGCCAGGACCGCCTCGCGCCGGTCCAGGCCCGGCAGGATCAGCATCTTGGGCGGCGGCGGATAGTCGCCCTGTCTCAGTCTCGCCATAAGTTCGTCGTCCAGATCGACGGCGGCGCGGCTCTGCTCCTCAATCGATGCGATGGAGGGGGTGTATTCGTTGGCGATCACACTGTCCAGGGGACCGGTCTCCGTCACGCGCAGCCAGCTGTACACGAAATTGAAGCCGTTTTCTTCGATGAAATCGAGCAAGTCCAGGAAGGTATCCCGCTGTATCCGCTTTTCGAAGAGCAAGGGCCTTTGTCCCTGGCGGGCCGGACCGAGTATGATCCCGCCGTTGTTGGCGATGACGTAGAGCCGATCGAACAGTGGCCGCGCGTCGCTGAAGGGTTCGCTGCTGCGGTCGATGTTGCGGCCGCTCACCGAGCTCACGACCAGGCCCTGGGCGAGGGCGGCTTCGATGGCGCACAGCCCCTCGGGGGAGGGTTTCCCGTCGGGTAACAGCGCCGTGTCGTCCTGGTCGAAGGCGACCAGCTTGATTTCGGGTGTTTCGTCACTGGCTTTCGGTACTTCGGCGGTCATGGCATTCCTTTCCAAACCTTCAGTTCTCTGATTTCCTATCCATTTTCTTGTTCCCTGTCCTTCAGTCGCTTGCCGAGACTCCCGCCGGGATGGTACCGGGCGAAGTCTTCCCGGGTAAACCCGCGGCCGGCCTTCAGGGCCATGGCGAGCCCGTCGGCCACGGCGAGCTGACAGGACGTGCTCGCCGTCGGCGCGAGTCCGAGGGGACCGGCCTCGCCCGCAACGGGCACGTGCAGGATCGCCGCGCTCGACCGGGCCAGACTGGATGAAGGATCCCCTGTGATCGCAATGATCGTCGCACCGTTTGCAGCGAGGGTTCGCACGGCGGCCAGCAGTTCCCCGGTCTCCCCGCTGTGGGACAGGGCGACGACCACGTCCCCTTGCGCCACCTGACCGCTGTCGCCGTGGTTGCAGTCGGCCGGATCGAGGAAATACGCCTTTGTCCCGGTACTCTGCAGCGTGGCGGCCAGCTTGCGGCCGATATGGCGGGACTTGCCCACGCCGGTGACGTGTACGCGCCCGCCCGCCGTTTCCGACTTCCGAATGATCGCAAGGGCCTCGTCGAAGTAGGTGCCGGACATGCCCTCATGCAGCTTCGCCAGCGCTTCGGCGGTCCGCCCCACCGCGTTCAGTCCGGCCGCACCGGGGGACGCCTCTTCGGGGGACGCCGCACCGGGTGACGCCGCGCTCGGAGCAGTCTCGGCGGAGTCGGCTCCTTCGATTTTCACCGTTGCCGTTTCCGCGGCGGCCAAGGTTTCGGCCGCGTTCCGAGCAGGGATCGGAGCCCCTTCGTACAGGGCAAGCACGTCGTCCCGGCTCGATCCTAATTGCGGAAAAGCCCCTGGGATACGGCAACATACGGCGCCGCAGGCATTGGCTAGCGATGCGGTATCCTGCAACGTAAGCCCATGAAAAAGTCCAGCGATCAGTCCGCCCAGGAAGGCATCCCCGGCGCCGGTGGTGTCCCGGGCTTCCACGGGCTTCGCGGGCGCGCGGATCGTCTGCTTCCCGTCGGTGACGACCGAGCCCTGTTCCCCTTCGGTGATTGCCACCAGACGGGCGCCGTACCGACTGAAAATCCGCTCGGCCCGTTCTTCGGAAGAGTCGGCTTCCACAATCTGCAGTGCGGCGGCCTTGGCGGGTTTCACGACGTCAGCGAGACGGAGGGCCTCTTCGAAGTCTTCAGCCGACCCGAGTCCGGCCACTTCGACGGCGAAATCCGGCGGGACATCCACGTCCAGCACGGTGGGCACGCCGGCCTCGCGCGCAACGCGCAGTACCGCGATGACGGCGTCCAGCGGGAGTTGGGATATCTCCGTCGTCACCATGGCGGCCGAACGAATGTACTCGGCGAAATGCGTCTCCACGTGCGCCGCCGTGGTCTCCGCGGTCAGGGCGCGGGCCATGTAAATCGCCCGGTCGGCGTCTTCGGCCACGTTCACGACCGAAAATCCCGATGCGCGGCCCTCGATGACCCGGATGGCCGATCGGTCGATGCCGTGGCGGTCCATCTCGTCCCGGATCATCGTGCCGTACCGGTCGTCTCCCTGGAATCCGAAGAGCCCTGCGGGGACCCCCATCTGGGCCGTCCAGGCCAGGTGGTTCAGTGTAACACCGCCCGCGATCTCGGTGACGACCGAACCCGCTTCATCCGGCAGGATATAGGTTTTCTCCTCCGGTCCCGCGATCCGGTTCACCCGGTAGATCACGTCCACGACGTTGCTTCCGATGCCCACTACCCTGCGTGTGCGGTCGATGTTCTGGATCACAAGATGTCACCTGTAATGAAGCTTGCGCACGGGCGACCGGCACTTTTGGCCGCAATGTGCGGAGCCCCGATGTGTCCTAAAACGCGAAAAAATATATTGTCAACATTGATTAAAATAAGAATCAACATATGATTCGTAATTGGATACATACCGCCCTACGTCCCGCGGACGCTGAAAACAGCGCTCACCGGTTGTTCACCCGCTGTTCACCCGCTGTTCACGAGGACGACGGCGACCAGGGTCAGGCCGATGCCGACGTAGGCCGGCCCGCGCACCTGCTCTTTCCAGTACAATATAGCCACGAGCGTGGTGATGACAAGGCCGACCGCGCTGACAAAGGGAAAGACGACGGTGCCGGGGAGATACTTGAGCGTGAGGACCAGGAGCCAGGTTCCCCCGACGTTGACCGCGCCCAGGAGGACGCTCCACCGCACCTCGGGCATGCGCGCCCGTATCGGTTTATTCCAGAGGTAGAAAAGCCCCATGATGCCGGATACGGCGAAGAGGGTGAAGAGGTAGAGCGGCATCTGGCTCTGGGGCGCGAGTTCGCTGAAGACCTTCGGGGACAGGTGGCAGAATCCGGTCGTGATGAAGAGGGCGCCGACCAGCCAGGCGACGCCGCGCAGAGACAACTCGGCCTGTCGGCCCACGCCGATCGTCAGGAGCGGCAGGGCGATGCAGACCGTAACGATGCCCGCGATCTGCGGCAGGTTGGGGATCTCGTACCAGATGACGATGGAACAGAGGATGGGGATGAGGACGGACAGGCGGACGATGGCCAGGGTCACGGCGACCCCGCCCTGCAGAAGCGCCTGGATCAGAAAGCGGAAGGCGACGAAGTAGAAGAATCCGCTGACCGCCCCGATCACCACGGTGGTCCAATGCCAGATCCAGCCGGAGTCAACGAGCATCAGCAGACCGGAGATCACGGCGCCCGCGCCATAGTTGAGGCTGCCCACCGCCAGGGCATTGTGTCCGTTGTGGTGGGCGGACTTCAGGATCAGGCCGAAGCACGACGTCACGACGGTCGCCGTGATCAGCAGAAGGAGTCCGAGCGCCGTAGTCTGTTCTCCGTCCGTAGATAGCAAGAAGCCGGCGAACGATTACCGCCTCGCCGGCTTCCAGATTCATGATCGCCGTGGGTTCCGCTCGAAGGTGCCGCTTACGGCGTGAAGGCGAAAGTCCCCACGTAGGCGCTGCGCTTGTTCGGAATGCTCCACGTCGCGATCAGATCCGAACCGCTGTACGCGTGAGCGGCGGTCTGGACCAGCGCGGCCGATGCGTCCTTCGTGAAGGGATCGTACCACACCATGCGGTCGCAGTTGGGCTCGTGGTCGGTCGCCAGCATGGTCCTGGTAGCCACGCGGACCTGGCCGTCCACCGTAACGGCGTAGGCGTCCCTGCCGTCGTGGCGGAAGGAGATATCCGTGGGCTTGACCGTCTTAACCGTGCCGAACAGCTCGCCGTACCGGGCGGTGAACGCGCTCTTCAGTTCCTTGCGCTGGCTCGGCGTGGCCCGGCTGTCGATCAGCAGCACGGTCTCGCGGGCGTGATGACCGAGTTGCAGGTTGCCCTTGCCGAGAATGACGGCTACGACGGACAGATCGGCCAGCGCGCCTTCACGGATGTGCCAGGCCACCACGGCCTGGTTGGCATCGCCGCCCGCTTCCGCCGAGTAGGTACAGCCCCCGCCCAGGATGTGGTTGGAGCGAACTTCCACGTAATCGCCGGCAATGGACGGTGAGCCGGCCAGGGCCGGGGATGCGGCGAGGACGATCGCGGCCATGAGTGCGAAACCGGTCTTCAACATATTGCCTCCCTGTTATGCGTTTCCGGGCTTCTGGATTGGGGGTGAGCGCGTCCGGCCACGCTATTCGTGACGAAGACTCAGGCGCCGCGGGTTCTAAACGGGTCGCCGCCCCCTATTTCGGGTCGATAACGTTTGAGCGCTAAAAAGTAACGCGGTATATTCTACCGTACCGGAAACATCCCGGTATATTCAATATATGTACTCCCAGCCCTTCAAGTCAATCGCAAATCGATCGATCGTGGGGCGGCCGGCCTCGACTGATCTTCTGCCAAAGGAAACGAACATGGAATACAGAGCACTGGGTGAATCGGGTCTGACGGTTTCGGCCATCGGCATGGGCTGCTGGCCCATGGCCGGGGTCGGGTGGACCGGCATCGACGACAGCGCGTCCCTGGCGGCGCTGGAGGCGGCCATGGACGGCGGCATCACCCTCATCGACACCGCCTACATGTATGGACGCAGCGGCGAATCGGAACGGCTGGTCGGACGGGCGATCGCGGGCAGGCGCGACCAGATCGTCCTGGCGACGAAATGCGGCCTGTACTGGGACGGCACGACGCTACTCCGTGACAGCTCGAGGAAGCGCGTCCTCGAGCAGGTCGAGGAAAGCCTCCGCAGGCTGAATACCGACTACATCGACCTGTACCAGGTGCACGCGCCGGACGAGAACACGCCCTTCGAGGAAACGGCCGCCACGCTCGCCGAACTGAAGGAACAGGGCAAGATCCGCGCCATCGGCGTGAGCAATTACGACGTGGCGCAGATGAGGGAATTCGCCCGCCACGCGCCGCTCCACTCGGACCAGCCGCCGTACAACCTGCTCAATCGAGACATCGAGACGGAGATCCTGCCCTACTGCCGCGCCAACAACATCGGCGTGATCTCCTACTGGCCGCTGTACAAGGGGCTGCTGACCGGGAAATACGGGCGGGACCATCGGTTTCCCGAAGGCGATAACCGCAACGAGGACGTCCGGTTCCAGGGGGAAGAGCTGGATCGCACGCTCGACATGCTTGACCGGCTGAAGCCCATCGCGGATGAATATGGAAAGTCCATCGCCCAGCTCGTGATCCACTGGACGGCACGGCAGCCGGGGATCACGTCGGTCCTGTGCGGCGCGACGCGGCCGGCCCAGGTAGAACAGAACATCGAGGCGGTGGGCTGGGAACTGTCCGAAGCGCACCGTGCGCAGGTCGACAGGATCGTTGCCGGCATGGGTGACTAGGTCGGAATCGGGGAGCCCGAATCGGCGGACCGGGATTGGCGGACCGGGATCGGAATCGGGGAGCCCGAATCGGCGGACCGGGATTGGCGGACCGGGATCGGGCGGGCGAGATCGGGGGCCGGGCCTGATCCGGCCCGGTCCGGACGAGCGGCCCTAGTTGGCCAGCGCGCCGCTGGCGATCGAGCGGATCTTCTTGACCATGGACCGGAAGCCGTTGCTCCGGCTCGGACTGAGGTGGGACGCCAGGTCCAGCCGTTCGAAGATGCCTTCGATGTCGGCGTCCAGGATCTGCCGCGGCGTCTTGCCCGAGTAGACCATAAGCAGGATGGCCACGAGGCCGCGGACGATGTGTGCGTCGCTGTCGGCGTCGAAGGTAATGGTCGGCGGCAGGGTCTCGGCCACGTGGGGCACGAGCCAGACCTGGCTCACGCATCCCTTGACCCGGTACGCTTCCGTCTTGTAGGCATCGTCCAGGGATGGGAGCTTCTTACCCAGGTCGATGATCTCCTGGTACCGCTCTTCCCAGTCGTCCAGGAATTCGAAATCTTCCAGCACTTCTTCTATCGTCGTGTCAAGCGTCACGATCGTGCTTCCTCCCGCGAATTCAGCCAGCCCGATCCGCCCGGCTCCAACCGATCCGCGGATCAAGCCCTTTACGCTACTTCCTCCACTTCAACCCGCCCCGATCAACAGCATGGCCGAGACCCCGGCGGCCGCGCCCGATACGAAGAGATTCCACTGGCGATGCGGCGTTCCCAGGATCCGCAGGATCACGAAGGCCACGGCCGCGAAGATCGCCACGATCATCAACTGGCCCAGTTCCAGCCCGATGTTGAAGGACAGGAGCGGCACGACGATCGATTCTTCCATGCCGAGCAGCGCCCTCAGGTAGTTCGAGAAACCCAGGCCGTGAATCAGGCCGAAGAACAGGGCCAGTCCGTAACTCGTCTTCCGGCCGAACTTCGCTTCGAATGGCCGCCAGACGTTCATCAGGCAGGTCGCCAGGATCGTCACCGGGATGAGCGTCTCGACCAGGTCCGTCGGGACCAGAATGAGGCGGAGCGTAGCCAGCGCCAGGGTGATCGAGTGCCCGATCGTGAAGGCCGTAACCAGCACGATCACCGAACGCCACCGGTTCAGCGGATAGGCGGCGCAGAGTGCGATGATGAAGACGATGTGGTCGTAGGCGTTCAGGTCCGAAATATGGTCGAAACCGAGTTGCAGATATACCTGGAATTCGGACATCTTCCCGCCGCGGTTCAACCGGCGCCAAAGGCGAAATCCCGACCCCGACGCGACCGATCCCCATCGTTATGGTCCGAAACGCACCGTACCCCTGAAAGTTTTCTTGCTCAGGTTGACGTATTTCTTCTCGGCGCCGATTTCGAACCGCATCACGTTGGCCTGCGTGTCGAACATATCGATCAGGATCCGGTTCTCGACCTCGATCGTCTCCACGCGGTCCACACCCGTAATCTGCACCAGGCAGGCCGTGGCGTCAAGGGCGTCCTCCATGCCGGCGTAGGTCAACTGACGGTCTACGCCATTGACCCGGAACGCCAGCCGGGAGGCCAGGTAGTCCGCCACGTGCCGGTCGCGGTCCTCCCGGGCCTGGTCGGTCCAGAGCCTGAGCCGGGGACCGCCCTCGGCCACGATGGCATTCTCCAGATCGTCCGTGAAGATCCGCACGGACACGTCGAGACGGGCTTCGTCCGATTTCCACTTGACCCGCACTATGCTCACGTAGAACACGTGGGCCTGTGCCGTGTCCGGACCCAGGACCGCGACCAGCCCCGTGACCGGGACCGGACCCAGGATCGGTTCGGCGGCGGAGATAAACAGCAGGCAGAGGAGGACCCTGAGCGTCGTCATCGCCCCCTTCCTACTGGGCCATCTCGTCCTTCAGGCCGTACTTGTCGATCAGGTAGATCAGCGTGGCGATGGACGCGCCGCCCAGCTCCAGCTCACGGCGGTTCACCGCTTCGAAGACGTCGGTGGGCGCGTGATGGTAGTCGAACGCCCGTTGCGAGTCGGGGATGAACCCGATGGTCGGGGTACCCGTCTCCCTGTGGAGCGGACCGATGTCGGCCCCGCCTCCGCCCTTGTTGATGTAGGAGATCGTGTTCTGGGGAAACAGGGGCAGCCACGACCGGAAGCGTTCGAGGACCTCATCGTCCGCGGTCGCGCCGAAGCCCCGCGGGCTGAATCCGCCCGCGTCGCTTTCGAGGGCGATCAGGTGCCGCTCGCCCGTTTCCTTCGCCACCTCGGCGTACTTCAGGCCGCCGCGGAGGCCGTTCTCCTCGTTCATGAACAGGACGGCCCGGATGGTGTGCCGTGGCCGGATGCCCAGTTTCTGAAAGGTCCGCAGCACGCCGATGGCGTGGACACTGCCCGCGCCGTCGTCGTGGGCGCCTTCAGCCACGTCCCATGAATCGAGGTGACCGCCCACCAGGATTATCTCGTCCGGACGTTCGCTGCCCCGGATTTCGCCGATCACGTTGTGGGACAGGGCGTCGGGGTGCCACTTGCTGGACAGGCGCATGTAGAGCTGCGCGCCGGGCTGTTCCTCCAGCGCTTCAATCAAACGGTCGGCGGACTGGTAGCCCAGGGCCGCCGCGGGGATACGCTCCACGTCTTCGAGATAGCGCAGGCCGCCGGTGTGCGGCGCGTCGCCGAAGTCCGAACCGGCCGACCGGATCACCACGCCCACGGCGCCGAACTTCGCCGCCTGGGACGGACCGGCGAACCGCTGGTCCACGGCGCCGCCGTAGCCGGGACCCGTGGCGATCACCGTCTGGTCGAAGGCCCGGTTGTAGAATACGATCTTTCCTTCAACGGCCTCGCGGCCGATTTCTTCCACTTCTTCCAGGGAGTGAACCACCACGACGGGCGCCGTGATCCCCGCCGGCGCGGTCGGCACCGATCCTCCGATGGCCAGGGCTCGGAGCTCGATCATGCCTTCCTCGACGTCGACGATCCGCACCTGCTCCGGTTCACCCCGTTCCCAGTGGGGCACCATGACTTCCTGCAGGTAGACCCGGTCGAACCCATAGCCCTCCATCACCTCTTTTGCCCACGCCACGGCACGCTCCGCGCCTTCCGAACCGCTGAGCCGCGGACCGATGTTCTTGCACAGGTCTTCCAGGAGGTAGTACATCTCTCCCGAGGTCAGCCGTTCGTTGAAGATCGCGTTGACGGTCTGCTCGTCGTCGGTCTGGGCGCGAACCTCGCGCGTATCGACAAGCGAATGTGAGAGGGCAAGACAGAGGGAGAGGAAGGAGAACAGGATCACGCGACGCGCGACCCCGGTTGCGGCATCCTGAAAGGGGGACAGCATGAAGACCTCCGTATTGTTTCGTATTTTGGTAATATAGATGGCAACTAGAGACGTACCCGGTCCGTGACGGTCACCGGGTCGCCAAGTCGCCAAGTCACCGGGTCGCCAAGTCGCCAAGTCACCGGGTCACCGGGTCAGTTCCCAGCCCATGTGGGCGATTTCGGTTCCGATCAGCTTCTCCCACGCGAGTTTCACCGCGGCCGGGGAGCCGGGCGTAGAGATGACCACCGTGTTGCGGTACACGCCCGCCGTGGCGCGGGACAACATGGCCGCGGAGCCTACCTGGTCGTAACTGAGCATGCGGAAAAGCTCGCCGAAACCGGGCAGGGGTTTTTCCAGTTTGCGGTTCAGTACATCGAAAGTCCGGTCCCGCCTCGAGATGCCGGTGCCCCCGTTGAAAATCACGATCTGGACATCCTCGCCGGTACAACTCTCCAGGGCGGCTTCGACCTGGTCCGGTTCGTCCCGGATCAGGCGGTAGGCGGCGACCCGGTGGCCCGCTTCTTCGATACGCGTCCGGAGGTAATCCCCGTTGACGTCCGTTTCCGCCGTGCGCGAATCGCTCACCGTAACGACGGCGACGCCCACGGGCCCGCGCTCGGCCGCGCGGGATTTGTGGAATGAGGCGCTCTTCGACGACATGAACGGATGCTACAGCACGTCCTGCAGCCGCAGTCCCTGTTTCTTCAGGAAAGGCATCAGCCCGATCTTCGTGACCGTCCGCAGGGCGCTGACGGACATCTTGATGCGCACCGTGCGGCCCAGTTCGGGCACGTAGATACGCTTCAGCTGGAGATTGGGATACTGACGCCGCTTGGTCTTGTTATGAGCGTGGGATATGTTGAAGCCGACCAGGGGTCCTTTTCCGGTCAACTTGCATTTTCTGGACATGAGGCAAGCCTCCAGGAACGCTTAGCTACCGCGTCTCCCGGTACATGACGTGCCGCCGCAGCGTGGGATCGTACTTCTTGAGTTCGACGCGGGCGGTCGTATTACGCCGGTTTTTCTTGGTATAGTAGCAATGCGCGCTTTCCGTGCTCTTGAGTTTTACCAGGTCACGGTTCTTGCTCTTGGCCATGCTGCACTCCTCGACGAGCGAATCTTCGAAATGCCGGTTTTACCGATCAGGCGATGAAATCTAATGGGCGTACGCGGGAAAATCAAGGAAATAAAACAAATCCCGCATCCCCGGTTGTCCGGATCACAAAGATCCGCCGGCCTACGCCTCGTCCATGGCGCAGGCTTCCAGCTCTTCCAGCGACACGAATTCCAGGGACATGACGTGGGTGGCGCTCAGCACCACCGGCGGCGCCATGCCCGCGTCGTAGGCCTCTTTCCAGCGGTTCACGCACACGCACCAGCGGTCGCCTGGTTTCAGGCCCTGGAATCCGAAGGCGGGCACGGGGGTGCTGAGGTCGTTTCCCGCCGCCTTCGAAAAAACCAGGAACTCCTCGGTCATCACCGCGCAGACAGTGTGGACGCCCGCGTCGCCCGATCCGGTATTGCATGCGCCGTCGCGGTAGAACCCGGTCAGGGGATCCGTCGAACAGCCGGTGAGTGGTCCGCCGAGTACGTTCATGAGGTGATCGCGAGTCGGCCTGCAGGACGTTTTTGCCGCGCCACCGCTCGAGACACGGTGGCGCGAAGATCCGATGCGAAACGCGGTTTTATCAAAGGTCGAACAGATAGGCCAGCTTGACCACCAGCGTCCGGTCCAGCGGATCGCCGAGCAGGGCTTCCGTCGTGTCCTCGTTGTCGCGCCGTTCGTTGTACACGACAAAGAGATTGCTGCCCGGGCTGATGATGTAGTTGAACCGGAAATTCGACACGAACCGGTCCTGCTGGGTGTCCCACTGCACCAGCGCGCTGAGCGAGAGGTCGGGCGAGAAAGAATAGCTGGACCGGACGCCGAAGATGTGGGCCGTGACATCCCGCTTCCTGTCTTCGATGTCGGTGAGCGTCACGTCGTTGAGCTCGTACCGGGGTCCGAAGGTGAAATTCGAACCTGCGCGCAGTCCGCCCTCGAGATTCAGCGAACGCCGGTTGCCGTTGATGTACTGGCCCAGGATGAGTTGGAAGTCGGCGAACAGGGGCTTGCTCAGGTTCGTCGTGTAATGCATGCGCGTGGACGCGTCCGTGTAATTCCCCACGGGGAGCTTGACGCCCAGAATCGGGCGCGTGCCTTCGCTGATCCGGCGGTAGGCGCGGTCCAGCGTGATTCCCGCCTGCTCGCCGCCGGTGAAGAACAGCTCCCAGTGGTAGTGCTCCCGCCGGGTCAGCTGCGTACCGTCGTCGCCGAACGTGGCGGCCAGCACGATATGGGGAAAGTACCGGCGGACGATGCTGTTCGTGGGTTCGGGCGTGAAGAACGCGCGTGCCGAGACCTCGTGGAATCCGCCGAAATTCCGGGCCAGGCTCCGGCGGCTGAAGAAACCCATGCCGGGATTGAAGTACTCGGACACGCCCATGTACAGGCCCTCGAACTGCCACAGGGGCCCGTTCCAGCGCGACCACAGCCTTCCCGCGAAGCCCGATTCGTTTTCCTCGCCTGCCTGGTAGGTGGTGCCTGCCAGGAACCCGCTGACGGCCAGCTTGGGACCGATGGCCAGGTTGAAGTCGCCGCCGGCGGCCCGGTTGTAGTCACCGCCGCCGACCCGCTGGTTGGTCACGATGAATCCCACGTTGGATTTCTCGCCCACGTCCTGGCTGATCCGCGCCACGGCGTAGATATTATCCTCGAGCTTGGTGTCGCCGAACCGCTCGTCACCCGTGCGCATAAGCAGCAGGCCCAGGTTTGTGCGGCCGGCCTTGCCCGTCAGGCGGCCGCCGCCGGTGATCGGCACCTGCCTCAGCGCGCCGCTACCATCGCGCGCCAGGCCGATGTTGCGGCTGTAGAAGAGTTCCGTCTCCCGGGCCACGCCGAAGCGGAACAGTCCGCCGTTCTCAAGGAAGAAGGCGCGCTTTTCGGGGAAGAACAGGTTGAACTGCGTAAGGTTGACCTGCGCGTCGTCCACCTCCACCTGGGAGAAGTCCGTGTTGTAAGTCAGGTCGAGGGACAGGTTGTTGGTCAGGCCGTACTTGACGTCCACCCCGCCGTCGAAGTCGTCGTCCCGCTTAGTTGGCCCCGGCTCGTAGGTCCAGGTGGCCCCGCCCAGGGAGTACGGCGTAACCTGCAGGTAGCGGTGGTCGTGCCGCGTGAGGTTCATGCCCGAAAGGGTCCCGGCCACCGACACCTGGGAGATGTTGAAGGGGCGGATGACGGGCGCCCAGAAGGACTGCTCGTTCCGCCGGCGAATCTGGCGCTCCAGGTTGATCCCGAAATCGACGTCGTCCCCGGTCTCGAAACGCAGCGTGCTCCAGGGAATGGCCATCTCGGCGTACCATCCCTCCTCGTTCCGGGAGGTGTATACGTCCCACACCCCGTTCCAGTCCGTCAGGATGTTGGTATTGAAGCGGCCCTCGGACCGGCCCTCGTTGCGCACCTGGGCGTCATAGCGGGCGCCGTCGGGGTTGGTGGCGAAGAGAATGCCGTTCTGCCGGTCCAAAAACGTATCCAGGATGATCTGGAAGTAATCGTCGTCGGCCAGGTCGCCGTCCCGCGCCATCTGGGTGGCGATGATCTGGGAGGGGTCCGAGTCGTAGGCCCAGACGCCGATGTAGAGCGTCTGCTCGTCGTAAAGGACGCGCACCTCGGTGCGCTCGGACGCCGGCTGGCCCTCGTCGGGGCGTTGCTGGGTGAAGCCACTGGCCGCCAGGGCGTTCTGCCATATGCCCTCGTCCAGTACGCCGTCCATGTGCAACGCTTCCAGGATGCGTAGCGGGACGATCTCCCGTTCCTGCGCCGACGCGGTGCCGGCGGTCTGCATAGCCAGAAGGACGGCCATCAAGACCGTGAAGTAGAAGGCGGTCAAGGTGCGCGGGGATGTACGAATACAGTACATCTTTCTATTCCTCCATGGGTTGCCCGAACGGTACGGACAGGCTGATCGTAACATTCCGACCAGGATCGTCGGTAAAATAGCGAAATCGGCTCAGGTAGTCGCGGTAGCGCTTGTTAAACAAGTTGTGCGCGCCGAACTGCATGCGGACCGGTTGGTCGGCCACGACCAGCTCCGCGTGCAGCAGCACGTCGAAGAGGCTGTAACCGGCTGGCGGGTCTGCGAAATCGATGCCTGCGGGAAAATCCTCCTGCCGCAGGACGAAGCGGCCTTCGAACCCTATCCCGGCTTCCAGCAGGCGTCCGGCGGAGGGCAGGCTTAAATCCAGGCCGGCGATCAACCGGGTGGGTGGCATCTGGTACAGGGGTTGGTTTTCCGCCGTGTTTCGTCCACGGACGAGCGAGGCGGAAAGATAGGTGCCCACGTACCTTGTAAGGTCGTACTCCAGGTATCCGTCCAATCCCTGAATCACCGCGTCGGACTGGACATAGGTAAATTTGGGGAACGCGCCCCGAATTGTCAACACAAGATCGCCCGCCGGCAGCAGCGAGATGAAGTTGCGGTAACTCGACCTGAAAACCCCCAGTTCACCGCGGCCCCGCTCTCCCCTGTACCGCAGGGTGAGATCCGTGTTCAGGCTCGATTCCGTGTCCAGTTCCTTGTCTCCGATCTCGAACTGCGCCGTGCCATGATGAACGCCATAGCTGTACAACTCGTTCACCCCGGGCGGGCGCCAGGCCCTCCCGACGTTGGCGGCGACGGCCAGGGTCGGTGTCAACTCGTGAATCAGGCCGAGAACACCCGTCATATTGCGATAGGTGTAGATTCCCCCCTCGACGATCTCGGTGGCGCGCCGGCCTTCGTTCGAGTAGATCTCCGTCCAGCGGTAGTCGTATCGCAGACCTGTTTCCACCGTAGTCCTGCCGTTCGTCCAGGATTCCAGGGCGAACACGCCGGTACTGTAAGCCTGGAAGTCGGGAATGAGGAACCCCGTGCTGAACCGTTCGTTTCGCTGACGCATGCCGCTGATGCCGACCTTACCGTACCAGTTTCCGAAGTTCCGGTGGTGGAAGATCACTTCGCCGCTGTGGGTCTGCAATCCCAGGTCGAACCCGGGCCTTGTCGGCGCGGCGCCGCTCCGGGTGGCGTCCCACTCCTCGCGCCGGTTGTACTGCTGTCCATACCGCAGTTCGAGATTGCCCACCCCCTCGAAACGTACCAGGGATCGAACGGACAGAAGATCGTGGTCCACCCGCTGACGCGGATTGCCGATATCGTAGGTAAATTCGCCCGTGAACAATGGGGCGCCTCGCTCGATGGCCCGTTTCAGATCCGTGGTGTTGCCGATATGAGCGCCCTTGTAAATCCCCAGCCAGGTACCGAAATGACTGAAATAGGCCTCCGTGTCGATCCGTTCCGTCGTATAACCCAGTGCCACGGAGTAATTCCGTTCGTCGAATCCGGAATTCCGTATGACGTGCCTCGGCGCCCGGGCGTCGCCCGCCCGGCGGAGACTCCCCTGCACCCGCCATTTGAGTCCCGGCAGGCGGTGGAGCGCCCCCTGCACGAGGAGGGAGGCCGCCCCCTGTTTGTTGTTGGAAAAGAGATTCGTGTTGAATCTGCCGCCGAACCCCGGGTCCACGGGCAGCTCCGGCGGTTCGACGCGGATTACGCCCCCGATGGCGCCGGCGCCGTACTGCACGCCGGCGGCGCCCTTGAGCACCTCGATGCGGGCAGGGGCAAAGGGGTCGATCTCCGGTGCGTGGTCCCCGCCCCACTGCTGTCCTTCCTGGGTGACACCGGCGTTGAGAACCAGCACCCGGGCGCTGTGAACTCCGCGCACCACGGGCTTCGAAATGGCCGGTCCCGTGGTCAGGGTGGATACGCCTGGCAGGGACTCCAGCGTCTCGCCCAGCGTCTGGCCCCGGCGTTCTTCCAGGGCGGACGGGGGCAGGACGAGAACGGACTGGCTGGATCCGGTGAGCTCGCCCGCCAGGTCCCGGTCTCCCGTGACGGTGACCTCATCACCAATCAGGATCTCCGGCTCCATGCTGACTTCGAGCACGGGCGACCTGATTTCGGTAACCTTTATCTCGCTTTGGATCGTCCGGTAGCCGATAAACCGGAATTCGATCGCGTGGCTTCCCAGTGGTACGTTTTCCAGACGGAATACGCCTTTTTCGTCCGTAAACGCACCGATCTCGAGCGCGGGCAATACGACCGTCACCGCCGGCAACGGATCGCCGCGCTCGTCCAGCACCTTGCCGTTCACCGTGGCGGCCCGTGCCTCTGCCGGAAGTACGAAGCAGGACACGGCGATCGCCAGGACGGCGCACAGTACTCTCGTTGCTTTCATTCGGAAATACTCCAAGCTCGCGTTTACAGGGAATAGGCCGCGGCCGTGTCCGGTCTACGAATAGGCCGCGGCCGTGTCCATACTATGTCCGCACTTCGACTTCGAAGGTCACTTCGATGTCCGTCTCGTCGCTCGGGGTCACGCCGTCCTTGGGTGCGTCATCGTAGTGACTCTGACTGACCCGGAACTGACCGTTCCGCGCGTTAGCCGGAACAGTAAGCGTGAACCTGACTCCGACGGGATAATCGACCCCCGTGTTCGTCACGTAATCGGATTCCTTGTCCGCATAGGCAACGGTGGCCGGTGCAAACCCGCCAAGGGTATGAAAGAACAACTGGTGGGCCTCGGCTTCTTCCTTCACCTCTTCGGTGATGTCCTCCGGCGGACTTTCCTGCTCGTTCAACTCCTGTATCACGCCGTCGTAAACCGTACCCGCGACTACGACGATCTTGTCCACGACCGGCGCGTTGCCGCCTTCGCCGTCCAGGTCCCGGAACTGCGCTATGACCGGCGTTCCCCCGCCCTGGGGCGTAAGCGTGACCTTGAGTGTCGTGATAAGCTCTACTTCGCCCGGTCCGTGGCCGTGGTCGTCGTCGTGGTCGTCCTCTTCATGTTCTTCCGGATCGGCAGGACCCGTCGGACTGGATTCTTTATCGTCGGCGCAGGAAAACGTCAGCGCGGCGGCGAACATCGCGGCGGTCATGACGGACAGTAAGTTCCAGCGGTACTTCAACATGATGGGCTTCTCTTTCTGTGCTGTGCTGCGTTAATGCGTTAAGTAGAATGCACTGCCTATGCTGCGTAAGCTGAATTGCTTCTGCTATAGTGAACTGGACTTCCCGTGCTCAGGTACTCGCTTTCGATATAGGGCTTGCGCGGTCATCGTACCCGCGCATCAACCCGTCAAGACCCGGTTCCGCTCACGCGGCGATGCGCGGGTCTGTACCGGTTCGCGAATCTGTACCGGTCCGCGGATATGCGCCGGTCCGGACAACC
Source organism: Candidatus Latescibacterota bacterium (assembly GCA_012270975.1). Lineage (GTDB taxonomy): Bacteria > JAAXHH01 > JAAXHH01 > JAAXHH01 > JAAXHH01 > JAAXHH01. The sequence goes on from JAAXHH010000034.1 coordinate 61,495, forward strand.
CGGGCAGGGAACTGCAGGTACTGTTATTGAGTATCGGTGCTGAGCGATGCAGGTGAACCCTGAGCCGTTGATTGCAATCGGCCCCTGACCATCAGTGCGTGGAACCATCCGGGCAGTATCGATAAGGCCGGCGATTCGAACGGTCTGAACGGTTTGGACTTTAAATCAGGAATGTCCGGAAGTGGTCACGGGCTGCGCCTGAAGGATTCAGGCGATCGGCCGTGGGCCCCAAGCCTGCAGGCTGTAAGATCAGGGAAGGGGAGGCGCGCGGTTTCGATGCTGCTTGGTCTGAATTCGAGGGTAGCCGGGTTGCGATGCACCGGCCGCGGGGCCGACGATATCGTAGTCCGGAAGGGTAGGAGATGACTTTTCAAGCACCGCGGAGAACACGGTGGCGCAAAGGCAAGTCTGGCAGTGTTCCACATGTTCGGCGTCGGTCTCCAACTCATCGCAGTCGTGCGGGGGACTGGTGAAAAACACGGCAAATACGATGGCGCAGGAAAGCGTGAGGAGTTTCATGGAAGACCCGTCACCAGGTGGGTTGATCTGTCAAAGAAATGGAACAGTTCCGACTCAATTCAGTCACACCAATTTAAGCGGTGAGCACTGGTTTGTCAAGCGGTTTCTTCTCTGCCGCCGAAGGGCGCCGCGCCATGCGTATTACGGTCGCTCCACGCTGGAAACAGGCCGCGGTGCGCGCACGCATGCAGGTGCCAAACCCTTGCATGTACTATTCCTCCATGGGCTGCCCGAAAGGCAAGGACATGCCGAACGTAATGTTACGGCCCGGATTGTCTATGAAGTACCTGAAACGGCTCAGGTAGTCCCGGTACCGCTGGTTGAACAGGTTGCGAATGCCGAATTGCACGCGCACGGGCTGGTCGGCCACGGCGATCTCGGCATGCAGGTCCAGGTCGAAGAGCTCGTAGCCGGCCTGGGGATCCGCGTAGTCGATGCCTTCGGGAAAGTTGTTCTGGCGCAGGACGAAACGGCCTTCGAGCCCGATGCCGGCGTCAAGAAGCCGTCCGCCGGTGGGCAGGTGGAAACTCAGGCCGGCGATGAACCGGGTGGACGGCATCTGGTACAGGGGTTGGCGTTCCTCCGTGTTTCGCCCCCGGACGAAGGAGGCGGACACATGGGTGTCGATGTACGGCGTCAGTTCGTATTCCAGGTACCCGTCGAATCCCTGGATCACCGCGTCGGACTGGACGTAGGTGAATTTAGGAAACGCGCCCCGTATCGTCAAGACGAGGTCGTCCGCCGGCAGCAGCGAGATGTAGTTGCTGTAATGGGACCGGAAGAGCCCCAACTCGCCGCGGCCCCGGTCGCCCTGGTAACGCAATGTCAGGTCCGTGTTCAGGCTCGATTCCGTGTCCAGTTCCTTGTCCCCGATCTCGAACTGCGCCGTACCGTGGTGGACGCCGTGGCTGTACAGCTCGTTCACCCCGGGCGGCCGCCAGGCCCGGCCGACGTTGGCGGCGAGGGCCATGTCCGGGGTCAACTCGTAGATCAGGCCGAGCACACCGGTCATGTTGCTGTAGGTGAAAATGCCGCCATCGACGATCTCGGTGGCGCGGCGGCCCGTGTTAGAGTAGATCTCCATCCACCGGTAGTCGAAACGCAGGCCCGTCTCCACCGTCGTCTTACCCTTCGTCCAGGATTCCAGGGCGAATACGCCGGCGCTGTAGGCCAGGAAGTCGGGAATGAGAAACCCGGTACTGAAGCGCTTGTTCTCCTGGCGCATGCCGCTGACGCCTATTTTCCCGTACCAGTTTCCGAAGTTGCGGTGCTGGAAGATCGCCTCGCCGCTGTGGGTCTGCAGTCCCTGGGAGAAGCCGGGCCTCGCCACTCCACCGCTCCTGGCGGCGGAATCCCACTCCTCCCGCCGGTTGTACTGCTGTCCGTACCGGAGTTCGAGATTGCCCTTCCCGGCGAATCGAACAAGAGATCGAACGGACAGGAGATCGTGGTCCACCCGCTGGCGCGGATTGTCGATTTCGTAGGTGAAAGAGCCCACGATGGTCGGTTCGCCCCGCTCGATGGTCCTTCTCAGGTCCGTTGTGTTGCCGATATGGGCCCCTTTGAAGATCCCGATCCAGGTACCGAAATGACTGAAATAGGCCTCCGTGTCAATCCGGTCCGACTTATAGCCCAGCGCAACGGAATAGTCCCGCTCGTCGAACCCGGAATTCCGTATGACGTGGACCGGGGCGTGGGCGTCACCGGCCCGCCGCAGGCTGCCCTGGACCCGCCAACTGAGCCCCCCCAGTCGCCGCAGGGCACCCTGAAGGAGGATGGAACCAGCCCCCTGTCTGTTGTTGGAGAAAAGATTCGTGTTTATCCTGCCGCCCGTGCCCGGACTCGTGGGCAGTTCCGGCGGTTCGATCCGGATGACTCCGCCGATGGCGCCGGCACCGTACTGCACGCTGGCGGCGCCCTTGAGCACCTCGATGCGGGCCGGGGAAAAGGGATCGATCTCCGGGGCGTGGTCTCCGCCCCACTGCTGTCCTTCCTGGGTAATGCCGGCATTGAGTACCAGGACCCGGGCGCTGTGGACGCCTCGCAGCACCGGCTTCGATACGGCCGGCCCCGTGGTCAGAGTAGATACGCCCGGCAGGGATTCCAGCGTCTCGCCCACCGTCTGGCCCCGGCGTTCTTCCAGGTCGGACAGGGGCAGGACGAGAACGGACTGGGTGGACCCGGTAAGCTCGCCCGCCAGGTCCCGGTCACCCGTGACAGTTACCTCGTCACCGATCAGGGTCTCCGGTTCCATGGCTACTTCGAGTACGGTCGGCCTGTCTACGGTGACGGTGATCTCGCTTCGGACCGTTCGGTAGCCGACGAACCGGAATTCGAACGTGTGTGCGCCTGCCGGTACGTTCTCCAGGCGAAATTCGCCTTTCTCGTCTGTGAACGCGCCGATCTCGAGCGCAGGCAGTACGACCGTCACAGCCGGCAATGGTTCGCCTGATTCGTTCAGCACCTTGCCGCTCACCGTGGCGGCATGCGCTTCGGCCGGAAGAACGAGACCGGACAAGGCTATCGCCAGGACGGCGCACAGGATCTTGTTCTTGCTCATAAGCAACCCTCTAGCGCGCGTTACCGCGTATATGGCACTACCAGAACCGTTCTACTGACGCACTTCGACTTCGAAAGTCACGTCGATGTCCGTCTCGTCACTCTGGGTCACACCGTCTTTGGGTCCTTCATCATAGTGACTCAGAATGACCCGAAGCTGGCCGTTCTGCGCATTAGTAGGGACAGAAAGCATAAATGCGACTCCGACGGGATGATCGGCGCCCGAGTTCGTCGTGTAATCGGATTCCTTATCCGCATAGGCAACGGAGGCCGGTGAAAACCCCCCGAGGGTCTGATAGAAGAACTGGTGGGCTTCGGCTTCCTCCTCCACCTCCTCGGTGATGTTCTCGGGCGGGCTTTCCGTTTCGTTCAACACCTCGACCGCGCCGTCGTAATCCGTACCCGCGTTTACGACCAGCCTGCCCACGACCGGGGCGTTACCGCCTTCGCCATCCAGGTCCTGGAACTGCACGGTCACCGGCGCTCCTCCGCCACTGGGCGTAAGCGTGATTCTGAGCGTCGTGATAAGCTCTTCTTCGCCCGGTCCATGATCATCATGGTCGTCTTCCTCATGTTCTTCCGGTTCGGCGGGACCGGTCGGACTGGTGTCATCATCGTCGGCGCAGGCGAAAGTCAATGAAACGGCGAAAACCGCGGCGGTCACTATAGACAGAACGTTCCAGCGATGCTTGAACATGTCGAACTTCTCCTCTTTGCTGTGCTGCGTGAAGTAAAGTGAACTGCTCTTTTACATAAACGGAACCAGGTACCGCGAACTGCGGAACGGCGCAGGTCCGGACAACACTGACAGGGAATTACAGGTTCTGTTGCCGATTTCGGTGCCGGCCGATTCGGGTGAACCCCCGACTGGAGATTAGAATCGGTCCTCGACCACCTGTGTGCAATCATCCGGTCGGTATCGATACGGCCGGCGATTCGAGCGGTCTGGACTTACCAATTTGGGATGTTCGGAAGGGGTCACGGTCCGCGCCGATGGGAATCGGGCGATGCGCCGGAGGCCCTGAGCCTGCAGGCTGTCAGGTCAGGGAAGGGGCGGTGCGCGGTTTCGGTACTGCGCAACCTGTAGCCGGGGGTAACCGGGTTCCCGTTCACCGGCCACGGGGCAGACAAACTCGTAGTCCGGAAGGGTAGAAGAGGACTTTTCAAGTACTGCGTAGGACGAGGCGGCAAAGAGGCAACCCTGGCAGTGGTCCACATGTGCGGCGCTGGTCTCCAGCTCGGCGCAGTCATGCGGGGCACTGGCGAAAAGCAAGGCAAATAGGACAGCGCAGGATAGCGTGAGGAGTTTCATGCCGGAGGTGCCACCATGTTGCATTCAGCTGTTTTCGGTTGTTAAAAGACCCGCCCAAACGCGCGTTTTCAGTTTCCTAACAATGCGTGTTTTCAGCCGATTTGTCAAGTGATTTCGGGGCTGCAGACAATCCGGACTTGACACGGATCAGGGGCCGTGTTTATTATTCGACGCCGCGAAAAAAAGACGCGATGTAAGAACGCGGACATCTGCTTATGACGCAGGCAAAGGAGCGAGAACAGGGGTGTCCGAAAGAGTGATGATCGAAGCAGAGGGGCTATGCAAATACTACGGCTCCTTTGTCGCCGTGCAAGACATCTCCTTCAAAATACCCGAAGGTCAGATCGTGGCGTTCCTGGGTCCCAACGGCGCGGGAAAGTCCACGACGATGAAGATCCTCAGCGGCTACCTGGGCGCCAGCGCGGGAAGCGCGTCCATCGCCGGGCTGGATGTCCGGCGGGAGCGTCTCGCCATGTCGCGGCACCTGGGTTACCTGCCTGAAAACGGCCCGTTGTACCAGAACATGACGCCGCTGGAACTCCTGCGGTTCTTCGGCGAAGCGCGGGGACTGGGACCCGTCCTGCTGCCGGACCGCCTGGACTACGTCATCGACCGGTGCAGCCTGGACCAGGCCCTCGAAAAACCCATCGACAAGCTGTCCCGGGGCAACAAGCAGCGGGTCGGCCTGGCGCAGGTCCTGCTTCACGACCCCGACGTGCTCATCATGGACGAGCCGACCGCCGGCCTCGACCCCAACCAGATCCGGGATTTCCGGCAGGACATCCGCCTGCTCGGGCAGACCAAGACCGTTCTCCTGTCCACCCACATCCTCCAGGAAGTGGACGTCATAGCCGATCGCGTACTGCTGATCCACGAGGGCAGGCTGGTCTTCGACGGCACGCCCGACGCGCTGCGGCGGGACGGTTCGCTGGAAGAGTCCTTCTATGCGTTGACCGGGAACGGCAGGCCGTCAGCGGAGGCGCGGAACGGCGGGGCAGACAGCGAGGAGGCGGATGAACGGTCGACGACCAAGGCGCGGAACGGACGGTCAGACAGCGGGGAGGCGGATGAACGGGAGGCGGACGGAAAGGAGGCGGACGAATGAATTTCGGTCCGTTCGGCGCGCTCAACGGCATGGTGATCGCGGCCATCGTCCGCCGGGACATGCGTCTGGCCTTCAGCAATCCCACGGGATACGTCTTCGTCACCCTGTTCATCTTTCTCAGCGCGGCCGCCGCGTTCTGGCAGGTCCCCTTCTTCCTGAACAACCTGGCGAACCTCGACCAGTTGAACGCCGTGTTCCCCTACCTGCTGCTCTTCTTCGTACCGGCGCTGACCATGGGCGTGTGGGCCGAGGAAGCCCGTCAGGGAACCGATGAGCTGCTGCTTACGCTTCCGGCGACGGACCTGGAAATCGTCCTGGGCAAGTACCTCGCCGTGCTGGGCGTCTACACGGCCTCGCTGGCGCTTTCGCTGACCCACGTGCTGGTTCTGATGTTTCTCGGGAGTCCCGACCTCGGGCTCATGGCGGGCAATTACCTGGGCTACTGGTTCGCCGGCGCCGCCCTCATCTCCGTCGGCATGCTGGCGTCCCTGCTGACGTCCCACGTGACCGTCGCCTTCATCCTGGGCGCGCTTTTCTGCGGCGTCTTCGTGCTCGTCGGCCCCATCGCGGGCGGCGTGAGCGAGGGCCTGCGGAGCCTGCTTTCGCCCCTGGGTCTGTTCAACGCCTTCGACGACTTCGCGCGCGGCGTCGTCAGCTTATCCGGCCTGGCCCACTTCATCTCGATCGCGGGACTGATGCTGTATCTCAACGTGGTGCTGATCAGCCGCCGCCACTGGCCCGTACAGGCCGGGGGCTACCGGATGGGGATTCATCACGGGGTCCGCGCGGCGGCGCTCGCCGTGGCGGTCATCGGGTTGAACGCCATCCTCGACCGGGCGACCGTCCGCCTCGACGTGACCGCCGAGGGCCTCCACTCCCTCTCCGGCGAGACCGTGCAGATCCTGGAGGAACTGGACCCGGAACGTCCCGTGTTCATCCAGGCCTTCGTGAGTCCCGAAGTACCGGAATCCTATGTGCAGACCCGCTCGAACCTGCTGGACGTCCTCAAGGAGCTGGACGCCGCGGGAGGCGCCCGGGTCCAGGTGCGGATCGAGGAAACCGAGATGTACTCTCCCGAGGCCCGGGAAGCCCGGGAACGGTTCGGCATCACGCCCCGCGAACTGCCGGACCTTCGGAGCGCGCGATCCGGATTCGCGAACGTATTCGCGGGGGTCGCCGTCACCAGCGGCCCGGAGGAGCAGGTCATCGGCTTCCTGGATACGGGCCTGCCCGTCGAGTACGAACTGGTGCGCAGCCTTCGCGTGGTGGCCCGTGCGGACCGTGCGAAACTCGGCATCCTTTCCACGGACGTGCGGCTCTTCGGGGGATTCGATTTCAACACCATGCAGAGCCAGCAGCCCTGGGCCATGACCGAGGAACTGCGGAAGCAGTACGACGTGGTGCAGGTCCAGCCCCAGGACGACTATCCGGACGATCTCGACGCCCTCATGGTCGCCCTGCCCAATACCTTGACGCAGGCGGACATGGACCGGCTTTCGGACTACATTTCGGTAGGACACCCCACGCTGCTTCTCGTGGATCCCCTGCCGTCGTTCAACCTTACCCTGTCCCCTTCGGAGCAGAAGGGCGCGGGCGCCAATCCCTTCGCGGGCAACCAGCAACCGCCCCCCACGCCGAAGGGGGACATCCAGGGCCTGCTTCGCCGTTTCGGCGTGGAATGGAACTCCGGCCTGATCGTGTGGGACCGCTACAATCCCCACCCGGGCATGGCTCATCTCCCGCCGGAAGTGGTCTTCGCCTCGCCGGGCAACGAGAACGCGGACACGTTCAACAGCGCGGCCGTCAGCACCGCTTCCCTGCAGGAACTCGTCTTCATCTTCCCGGGCAGGCTGCAGCCGTCGGGAAACGGGGACTTCGCCTTCACGTCCCTCGTGCAAAGCGGAGCGGTTTCGGGACTGACCGCCTACACCCAGCTCGTTCAGCGCAACTTCTTCGGCGGCTCGCAACTGGTCCTGTCCAACGTGCCGCGGCGGGCCAGCCAGAACGTCTACACGATAGCCGCCCACGTCACGGGGATCGCGGACGGTCCGGCGGGCGCGGGCGGTTCGTCGGATGCGCGCGCGGGCGATTCCGAAATGAATAACGCGGACCGTGCCGCGGAAGCCACCCCCGTGAACCTGACCGTCGTGGCCGACGTGGATTTCGCGTCGCAGCAGTTCTTCGATATCCGCCGCGTAGGCGCCGGGGGGTTCAATTTCGACAACGTCACCTTTTTCCTGAACCTCATGGACGTACTGGTGGGCGACGAATCCTTCATCGCGCTGCGCAGCAAGCGGGTCCGGTACCGGACGCTGGAAACCGTAGAGCAGCAGACCCTGGCCTACACCCTGCAACGGGCGGAGGACGAGGACGAAGCCGAACAGGAGGCACAGGCGGCCCTGGACCAGGCCCGCCGCCGCCTCACGGCCCGCGTGGACGAGGTCCGGCAACGGACGGATCTGGACGAACAGACCCGCCGGATCATGGTCCGGAACCTGGAGGAAGTGGAGAACCGTCGGTTCGAGACGCTGAAGACCAACATCGAGGCCGAAAAGGAAGCCAGGATCCAGGACGGCAAGGAGATGATGGAAGGCCAGATCCGCCTGATCCAGAATACCATCAAGAATCTCGCCGCCCTGCTTCCGCCCGTGCCGGTCTTCCTCCTGGGCGTGTTCATCTTCCTCCGGCGCAGGCGCCGGGAGAACGACGCGGCCGCCGCCGCGCGAAGGCTGAGGAGCTGACCATGGAAGAGACCCGAAAGACGCTGGTCTTCGTCGGCGTTGCGGCGCTGGTGACCGTCGCGGCCTATCTCGCGGCGCCGGCCGATCCGACGCTGGAGGCCTTCTCCGACCGGGGCGAGGTCTTCTTTCCCGAGTTCACCGATCCCAACGAAGCGGCCTCGCTGGAGGTCATCGATTTCGACGAGGTGACCGGGGGCGTCGCCGCGTTCAACGTGGTGTTCAAAGGTACGCGCTGGCGCATTCCTTCCCATCACAACTACCCGGCCGATGACAGGGACCGCCTGGCCCGTACCGCCGCGGGACTCATCGAGGTCCGCAAGGACGACGTGGTCGCCGAGGTTGCCGCGGATCACGAGGCCCTGGGCGTGGTGGACCCGCTGGACGAAGCCGTCGCCTCCCTGGCCGGAAGGGGCAAGCGCGTCACGATCAAGGACGGGAACGACAACCTGCTCGCCGACCTCATCATCGGCAAAAGCGTGCCCGGACGGGAGGGCACGTACCGCTATCTCCGGGTGCCGGGGCAGAAACGGACCTACGCGGCGCGCTTCGACGTGGACGTGTCGTCCCGGTTCGGCGACTGGATAGAGAAGGACTTGCTGGAAGTGGACCAGGATCGGATCGAGCAGGTCGTCCTGAAGGACTACTCCATAGACGAACGTACCCGGGTCCTGAACCAGCGCGACACGATCATCCTGACGCGGGGCGACCCCGACTGGACGGCCAACCGCATGCGAAGCGGGGATAAAGTCGACGGGGTGAAGATGGAAGACCTGCTCAAGGCCCTGGATGAACTGACCATCGTGGGGGTCCGTCCCAAGCCGGCCGGCCTTTCCAGGAGCCTGGAGGACAACGAGGGCATCAGCATAACCCGCGGCGACCTGGCCTCCCTGCAGGAGAAAGGCTACTTCTTCACCCGGGACGGCCAACTGGTTTCCAACGAAGGGGAGACGCAGGTCCGCACGGCGGACGGGGTCGTATACACGCTGCGCTTCGGTGAGATCGTATACGGGGCCGGAGACGCGGTTACCGCCGGTTCGGGCGACGCCGGGGTTGGAGGTTCAGACGGACCCGGAGAAAACCGGTACCTGTTCATCACGACCGGATTCGACGCGGGCATGTTTCCGGAACCGCCCAGACCCGGCGACCTGGCTTTCCAGACCCGGGCGGACTCGCTCTGGACCGACGCCGACCGGACCAATGCCGATCTGCAGGATAAACACGAGGCCTGGCGGAATAACGTGGATACCGGGCGGCGGACCTCCGCGGACCTGAACGCCCGTTTCGCCCAGTGGTACTACGTGATCTCCGCGGACAGCTTCGACCGGATCCATCTCCGGCGCGGGGACCTGGTCACCACCGAGTGAGCGCTTCGTACGCTACGGTCGCGCCCGCCGGGATACACCGGCAGACCTCATACCTTCCGTGAAACGTACATGCGGTTCGAAGAACCCCTGACAGGGATGACCGATTGAACCAGGATAATACCTGCGCGGCGGTCATCGCGCGCACCCTGCATGACGCCGGTGTCCGCGTCGCCTTCGGCCACCCCGGCGGCGAGGTGCTGGAACTGATCGACGCACTCGAACGCACGGGCATCCGGTTCGTCCTGACCGGGCACGAATCCACAGCGGCGTTCATGGCCGCCGCCGCCGGACGGCTGACCGGAACCCCCGGCGTGTGTGTCGCGACCCTGGGGCCGGGCGCGTGCAACCTGGTCCTCGGCGTCGGAACCGCCTTCCTGGACCGCGATCCGCTCCTGGCCATCTCCGCGCGGACGTCTACGGAGCGGCACCATCGGAGCAACAAGCAGAACCTGCCCCTGGTCGATCTGTTCACGCCCATCACCCGCTGGGCTGCCGACCTGGAAGACGCCGCGGTGGAAGAGGCCGTCAAAAACGCCCTGGCCGCCGCCGCGGGTCCGCCGCGGGGTCCGGCGTACCTTGCCCTGCCGTCCGACGTGGCGGGCAAGCCGGCTGTCGGTGGCAAACCCGGGAACCCGCATGCCGGCCGAGGCACTGCGAACCGCGCCGCCGCCGGGCAGGACGTGCCGGTGAATCCCCCGCTTCCGGCCCCCGCGGACGATTCCGATCTCCCCCGTATCCTGTCTGCCCTGAACGAAGCCGAACGGCCGGTCGCCGTGGTCGGCATCGCCATGGACGCGGCAAAGGACGCGCCGGCCGTACGGCGCTTCCTGCGGGATACCGGCCTGCCTTATACCACGACCGTTCAGGCGAAGGGAATCGCCGACGAGCGCGGCGCCGGATTCCTGGGCGCAGTCGCGCCGGCCGCCGGCGAAGACCGGATCATCGAATGGCTGCAGCAAAGCGATTGCGTCCTGGGCATCGGATTCGATCCCGTGGAGATCTCCCGGCTCTGGCACTTCGACGCACCGCTGCACGTGATCGCCAACGCGCCCGTGGGCTTCGGCGCCTGGAGTCCGCCCGCTTCCTGCGTGGGCGAGGTGTCCGGCCTGCTCGACCGGATCGCGGACGGGTACACCGGGCGCTGTGCGTGGACGGACACCGCCATCCGGTACCTGAGAGCGCGGGTCGACGCGGTCTACCACCCGCCGGCCGCCGAGGGACCGGAGGGCATGTCGCCCTATCACCTGATCGGCGTCCTACGGGATGCCCTGCCGGAAGACGCCATCGTCTCGTCGGACGTGGGCGCGCACAAGAACGTCATGGGACAGCGCTGGCTGGCCCCGGAACCGGATACCTTCCTCATGTCCAACGGCCTCTCTTCCATGGGGTACGGCGTGGGCGCGGCCATGGGCGCCGCAACGGTCTGCCGCGACCGGCCGGTCGCGGCCGTAACGGGCGACGGGGCCTTCGCCATGATGGTGCAGGAACTCGAAACCATCCGGCGGACCGGCATCTCGCCCCTGCTCGTCGTCCTGTACGACGCATCGCTGGCGGTCATCAAGATCGCCCAGCAGGCCCGGGGACTGCCCGAGACGGGGGTCGACTTCGCGCCGGTGGACTGGGTGAAGGTCGCCGAAGGATTCGGAATCGGCGCGGAAGCCCCGAGCAGCCTGGAGGAAGTCCGCGAAGCCGTTGCGCGCTGGGCGGACCGCGGCGAAGCGCGGGTCCTGGTCGTCCCCGTTGACGAAGGGCTCTATACCGGACTTAAATACTGAGCGTATATCGGGGTTCGGTCGATGATTTCCTGGCATCACCCGCTCCTTCCCGTTTGAAATTCCGGTGGAGTCGGCGTGGCCGGATTTGATAACTCTGTATGTTCACTCCGTGATGTAAATAAACGTGGCGTGCGCGGGTGCACGCTTTATATTGTACCCGCCTGCAGGATTCCGGTCACGACCGGTTGGAATACCAACTCGACATTGCACACTTACCCGGAGTGTAAGAGGAACCATGGGGGCTGATTTCACGCTCTATCTGGCCGTGGCGCTCGGACTCTACATGGCCTTTTCCATCGGCGCCAACGACGTGGCCAACGCCATGGGAACTTCGGTGGGTTCCAAGGCGCTCACGATCAAGCAGGCCATCCTGATCGCCGGAGTGCTCGAATTCCTCGGCGCCTTCCTGGTAGGGGGGCAGGTCACGAAAACCGTTCGCGGCGGCATACTGGATCCCCAGATTTCGGCGGCCGCGCCGGAGCTCATCGTATACGGCATGCTCGCGGCGCTCATGGCCGCGGGTACCTGGCTTGTGGTCGCATCCAGGCTGGGCTGGCCCGTGTCGACCACCCATTCGATCGTGGGCGCCATCGCGGGATTCGGCATCGTCGCATTCGGCACCAGCGTCGTACAGTGGGACCAGCTGACGCAGATCGTCGCGTCCTGGGTCGTTTCGCCCCTGCTGTGCGGCATCCTGGCCTACCTGATTTTCAGCGCGATCAAGTGGACGATCCTCCGCCATCCGGACCCCGTGCGGCGGACCCGGAAGTGGGCACCGCTCTATATCTTCTGCGTCGTAATCGTGATTTCGCTGGTCACCCTGTTCAAGGGGCTGAAGAACATCGACCTGGATCTCACGCTCGCTGAATCGCTCCTCTGGTCAAGCATCCTGGGCATCTTCGCGGTGATCGCCGGGCACTTCCTGCTTGGGATGATCGGAAACCGGCCGGGCACCGAATCCGTGGACACGTCGTCCGGAGACGGCCAGATGGCCGTCGTCGAGAAAATGTTCGGCGTGCTCCAGATCATGAGCGCCTGCGCCGTGGCCTTCGCCCACGGGTCCAACGACGTGGCGAACGCCATCGGACCGCTGGCGGCGGTGGTGAACATCAGCCAGTCCGGCGTGGTCAACCCCGAGTCTCCGGTGCCCAGTTGGCTCCTGCTGGTCGGCGGCATCGGCATCGTCATCGGCCTGGCGACCATGGGATACCGCGTTATGGCGACCATCGGCACCAAGATCACGGAACTGACGCCCACCCGGGGTTATTCGGCCGAATTCGCGGCGGCCATTACTATCGTCCTGGCCAGCCGCCTCGGATTGCCCATCTCGACGACCCAGACCCTGGTCGGCGGCGTCATGGGCGTAGGACTGGCCCAGGGCGTCAAGGCCCTCGACCTGAGCATACTGGGGCGTATCGCGGCGTCATGGATCGTCACCGTTCCCGTCGGCGCCCTGCTGGCGATCGTCTTCTTCTACCTGTTCCGGGCCATACTCTGATCCGGTGACGCGGTACGGCGTGCCGGCCGGCCTGTATCAGAATCCCGGTGAACGCGGCGGCCCTCATGAACGACACGTCCCTTAACGCGGACGAATCGCCCGAACTGCCCGCGGCTGAGTCCGAAGATACCCCCGCACCGCCGCGTCTCAGTTTCACCCTCGTATCCGGCGCGCTGATCCTGGGCGCCTACCTGGTCCTGCAGTTCGCCGCGACCGTTGTCGCGGTGGCCGCGCTGGACCTGGATCCCGCTGAACGCATGGGCGACCTGGTCGCCCTGGGCGTCCTTTTCTCCGCCGTACCTTGCACGTTGCTGGTGGTGCGCATCCTCAGACACGCGCGGGGCGTCGACCCGCGATCCTGGCTGGCGCTTTTTCCGGTGAGCACTACGACCCTGCTCGGCTGGGTGGTGTTCGCCTTCGTGTTGCTGCAACTCGCCGACCTGGCCACCGTCGAGTTCGGTCGCTCGCCCGTGCCGCCGGTCATGGATGCGATCATCGAAACCACGCGGTATACCACGCTGCTCTGGCTGGCGCTCGTGGTCGCCGCGCCGGTGTTCGAGGAAGTGCTGTTCAGGGGATTTCTGTTCGAAGGGCTGCGCCGGACGAAGCTGGGCGCCGGGGGGACGATCGTCGTCACGACACTGCTCTGGACGCTGTTGCACGCCGTTCAGTACGACGCATATTTCCTCGTGCTGATCGCCCTGATCGGGATCCTGCTCGGGGTCGCCCGGGAGCGTACGGGTTCGCTCTACGTTCCCCTCGCCATCCATGCGGTAAACAACCTGCTCAGCACGCTGCAGATGACGGAAGAACGAGACGCGCTCGTCCATGCGCTGTTTTAACGAGGCGTCTTAAGTTGCGCTAAAGGCGGGTCGGTTCGGGGACGGTCCTGCTTCAGACGCCCAGGGCCTTCTTGTTCTCGGGGGTCAGCTTGGCCAGCGTGCGCTTGAACTTGTAGTGGCCTTCCTCGGACTTGACGGGCTTGACCAGCAATACGGTCTGGACCTGCTCGTCCTGGTCCTTGTCGCTCCCCTTCGCCATCTTGGCCGCAAAGCTTCTGTCCTTAGCCATCTTCCTAATCCTCCGTTATGGAGTCCTCGCGGGGACGCGATACGTCGCGTGACCCTCCAATCTGTCCGTGTTCCTGCTTATAGTGCGGCGGGGAATATACGCCGCCCGCAGGTGAAAATCAAGGGAAATGTCCGCCGCTGTTGATCCCGGACACCCTTACGTGTCTTTGGATATCCGGGTGATTCAGAGTGGCGCAATTCCACTGCTTTTCCATAGACAACCGTTCCGATCCACCATATCTTGCAACCGGTTTAATCGAGATCGGAGTCGAGCATGAATGCACCGGCATCACGTACGGCGACACGTGCCAAACCCGACCTGAGAGGTCTCACGCTGCCCGAGATCTCGCAGATCGTGGCCGATATGAATGAACCGGCCTACCGGGCCGGGCAGATCGCCTCGTGGGTGTTCGGAAAAGGCGCGGGGTCATTCGAGGAAATGACCAACCTGTCCAAGTCGTTCCGGGCCGAACTGTCGGACCGTGCGTGCCTGAATCCCCTGAATCCCGCCAGGCATTCCAAGTCCCGCCACGGACCGACCACGAAGTACCTGTTCGAACTTGGGGACGGCCAGAAGGTGGAAACCGTTCTGATCGGCGGATCACGGCGCAATACGCTCTGCATTTCCACGCAGGTGGGATGCGCCATCGGCTGCCGCTTTTGCGCGAGCGGGCTCGAGGGCCTGGTGCGCAACATGACGACGGCCGAAATCGTCGACCAGGTCGTGCAGGTCAGGAACCAGACCACGCTGACCGGCGAAGCCCGTCCCATCAACAACATCGTCGTCATGGGCATGGGGGAACCGCTGGCTAACTACCGCCAGGTGCTCCGGGCCGTACGGATCATCAACGCCGACTGGGGGCTTGGTATCGGCGCACGGAGAATCACGCTTTCCACCAGCGGACTGGTTCCGAAGATCTACCAGTTGGCCGAAGAGAAACTCCAGTTCGAACTGTCCGTTTCCCTCCATGCCACCGACGACCGGACCCGGACCCGGATCGTCCCCATCAACAAGCGCTATCCCCTCAAGCAGCTCATGAAAGCATGCCGCCACTACACCGGAGCGACCGACCGGATCATTACCTACGAATACGTCCTGCTCAAGGGCGTGAACGACCGGTTCCAGGACGCGGAAAACCTGGTGAAGCTGCTGAAGAAAGACAAGTGCAAGCTGAACCTCATTCCCTACAACCCGGTGCGCGGCCTGCCCTACGAAAGACCGGACGAACACCGTCAGGCGGCGTTCGTGGAAGCGCTGCGGACGGGCGGACTGCAACTGACCATGCGCCGGGAGCGGGGACGGGACATCGATGCGGCGTGCGGACAATTGCGCCTTGTCGAATCCCGGAGAAGTCGCTGACAGCCAGAGGCTCTCGGGCGGACGGCGGCAGGGAATGCGGACCAGGCGGACCAGGCGTAACAGGCAGACCAGGCGGACCAGGCCGATCGGAGGATCGCCCGTGGAACAGGCAAAATCACCGCGGATCCTCGTGGTAAGACCCGATCATATCGGAGACGTGGTACTGTCCCTGCCGGTGCTGGACGCCCTCCGGCATCGCTGGCCGGAAGCCTACCTGGCCATGTTGGCGCGCCCTTACACCCGCGACGTGCTCGAGCGGAACCCCTGTCTCGACGCCATATTCGAAGACGACCCGGAAGACCGTCATCGCGGCCTGGCGGGTTTTTACAGGCAGATTCGGCTCCTGAGAACCCATCGATTCGACATGGCCCTGGTACTCATGCCGACCATGCGTCATGTGTGGATGATTTTCCTTGCCGGCATCCCCCGGCGCATCAGCGTGGGACGAAAGGTGTACCACGCGCTCACCCGCACCCGGTCCCTCAGCCGGCACCGGTATATACCGCTCCGCCACGAATCGGATTTCTGCCTGGACCTTGCCCGCGCGGTCGACGCCCGGGAACAGGGCGGGCGGCCACTGATCGAGGTGGGGGAGGAAGAGAAGCTGAAAGCGCGGTCGGTGCTGAATCGGGCGGAAGGAATACCGGTCATCGGAATCCATCCCGGCAACGGTCGCAATGCGCCGAATTGGACAGCGGAGCGGTACGGCGCGCTGGCGAGAATCCTCCAGGATCGCCATGGTGCGAAGATCGTCGTCACCGGGAGCGACGAGGAAGCGCACCTTGCAGAAGCGATCGTGTCCCGGTTGGACGGCCCCGCCCTTTCGCTTACGGGAAAATTGTCGCTTGGTGAACTCATCGCGGTGATCGGCGAACTGGACCTCCTGGTGAGTAGCAGCACGGGGCCCATGCACCTGGCGGGGGCGCTGGGCGTCTCAACGGTTTCCGTCTTCTGCCCCCTGCCCGCCAGGTCGCCGCAGCGGTGGCGGCCCCTGGGCGGCCGGGACCTGAATCTGCTGCCCCCCGATGGGCAGTGCCCGACCTGCGACCGCGGACCCTTCTGCGACCTTTCGGGCATTACCGTGGACATGGTCGGGGAGGCCGTGGGGAAACAACTGGGCAACCCGTCGGTATAGCTGCCGGCGAGCAACCGGACCGCGCGTCGGGATAGCTGCCGGCGAGCAACCGGACCGCGCGTCGGGATAGCTGCCGGCGAACCCGTAACCGACCTGGCGTACGAACCTGTATCCTCGGTGTGCGAAACCATGACCGTCTCCGACACACCATCCCGCATCCTCGTCATCCGGTTCAGCTCGATGGGCGATATCGTGCTGACGTCGCCGGTCACCCGGCAGCTGGACCGGCTCTTTCCGGATGCGGAGATCGACTTCCTCACGCGAAGTGAATACGCTTCACTGGCCCGTGCGTTCCCCGGGGTAGCTGAAGTAGAGTGCCTGTCGCCCGAAACCGGCCTGTGGCGTCTCGTCTCCCGCCTGCGCGAACGACGCTATGACCTGGCGATCGACCTGCATGGGAACCTGCGCAGCAGGCTCGTTGTCATGGCCGGCATCGCCGGGCAGGTACTCCGGTACGACAAACGCCGGTTCGCCCGGATGGCCATCGTCAGAAGGCGCCGAAGGTCCAAGTCCGTCCCCCATACCGTCGACCGGTACCTGGAAACGCTCGACAGGCTCGATACGGCCGCCCCGGCGCATCGAGAAAGCGCCTATCCTGCAGCGGAGAACAGGCTGCCGCAACTTAAAATCGACGCCGCGGCGGCGGCAAAGGTGGAGGAACGGCTGGCCGGGATCGGCATCGGACCTGAAGTCCGGGTACTCGGCGTGGCGCCGGGCGCCTCACACGGTCCGAAGTGCTGGCCGCCGGAACGGTTCGCCCGGGTAGCGGATCACATGGCGAGTTCCCGGGACATGAAGATACTGCTTCTGGGTAACGAAGCGGACCGGCCGATCGCCGGCGAGGTGGCGCGTGCCATGGAGAACCCGGCCGTGGACTGGACCGGGGCGACCGATCTCGCGCTGCTGCCCGCGGCCGTGCGGCGCTGCGCACTCCTGGTCAGCAACGATTCCGGCCCCATGCACGTGGCGACGGCCGTGGGCACACCGGTAGTCGGCGTATTCGGCGCCACCCATCCCCGCCTGGGTTTCGCGCCGGTCGGACCGGCGGACGCCGCCGTAACGCTCGATTTGCCGTGCAGCCCCTGCAGCCTGCACGGTAACCGTGCCTGCCGGTTCCGCACCCATGCGTGCATGGAGGAACTCGATCCCCGGCGCGTTATCGACGAGGCGGAACGCCGGATGCCGGTTTTGCGGAGTGAATGAATACAGGTCGACCGACTGCAGTGCGGATTTACTCGTCGGCGCCGTATTCGAGGAGTGAGAAGACCGGACGGGCGCCCAGCCTTTTCCGGCCGTCCAGGAAGGATAGTTCGATCAGGAACCCTACGCCGGCCACAATCCCACCCGCGTCTTCGACCAGCTGACAGGCCGCCGTCGCGGTCCCCCCCGTGGCCAGCAGGTCGTCCACGATGAGTACGCGGTCTCCTGATTTCACGGCGTCCAGGTGCATTTCCAGCGCGTCCTTACCGTATTCCAGTTCGAATTCGATCCGCCGTGTCTCCGCGGGAAGCTTGCCCGGCTTGCGAAGCGGAACCACGCCCTTGCCCATGTGATAGGCGAGCACCGGAGCCAGGATGAATCCACGCGCCTCGATGCCGGCCACCAGGTCGATCGATTTGTCCGCGTACTCCGCGACGAAACGATCCACGGCCATGCGAAAACCGGCGGGGTCCTTGAAGAGCGTGGTCACGTCCTTGAAGTTGATCCCCGGGATGGGAAAGTCCGGCACGTTGCGGATCTTCTGCTTGAGTGCTTCCAATTCACACCTCGATTCAAAGTCGATCGATCTGTTTGACAGCGGCGCAGACCACGCAGGTCACTGTTCGAATTCCCGGATCCAGTTCTGCACGATGGTGAGGGAAGGGCGGGCCTCTTCCGCGTTGGCTGCGATGATGAACGACTCCCCGCCCCTGTACACTTCGTAACCGGGAAACCGCAGGTCGTCGACGCCTGCCTGGACGCCTTCGAAGAGCGCTTCGGGACGACCGAAGCGGAAACCCTGGCCCTCCACCACCGGAACGGCCATCAGCCTGTTTCCCTCAACGTAATACAGCTTGTCGCCCGACGGACTCCATCGAGGCGTCCAGCCGCTTAAGGACGAAACCTGCCATCGCCCCGCACCAGTGGGAAACCTGGTCACGAATACCTGCCAGCCGGCCCCCTGGTTCGACACGTAGGCCAGGTAACGGTTGTCCGGCGACAGGGCGGCCTGGACCACACGTCCCTGGTCAGTAACGAGCACCCGGGGTTCGGCGCCCTCTTCCGTTGAAACAAACCGTACCTGCCCCCGGTAGGAGTAAATGAGAAACCGGCCGTCATCGGAGAGCATGGGGCTCCGACCCCTCAGCGAATCGGCGGAGAAGACCGTCATTTCGTCAAGGACATCGAGATTCAACCGCATGAAAAGGGCATTCCCGCTCGAACGGCCGGGATTGACGGCCGGGTAAACCGCGAACACGATCGAGCCGCCGTCGGGCGTAAAGCTCGGTCTGCTGTAGTTCAGATCCGCAAAAGTAAGCCGGGTGCCGATTCCGCTCTCGAACTCGTACAGCCACAGCGCAGTCTGGCCGCCTTCCTCGCCTTCCACCAGTACTTGCTTCTCAGTGGGGGAAAGGACCAGTTCGTTGATTTTTGCCTTAGGCTCGCCGATGATCCGGTCGATCCGGCCGCGGCGATCTACCAGGGCCAGATGCTGGGGTGACTGGACGGTCTTCCGGTAGGCCATGATCCCGTCGTCGGACACGCTCAGCGTATTGACGTGCCGGGCAACCAGAAAAGCCTCGCCCGTCAGTTCACCCGACCCCGGCGAAAAGGGGACGGCCCAGAGGTCGTCCTCGGGATGCGTCGTGGTCTCCCGGAAGTACAGGAGGTGGCCGGACGCATATCCCGCAACATTGAGAAAATCGCCTTCCAGGGGCAGGATTCGGCGGTCGGTCCCCGGCGAACCGGGCGAACCGGGCGAACCGTGGAACTCCACGGCGATGCGGGCCGCCGTGATTCGGGCGATGGAGATCATCGCACTCAAATCCCCATTCCCCCGGTACTTTTCACTCAGGTCGGCGATCACCTGCGGATCGTCGGAGGATGAGACCACCGCGTACAGGCGCAGGCCGTACTCGGACAGAACGAGGGGGGATATCAGCGCCCTTTCTCCGTTTGTCCGGTCCGGTTCCAGCAAGATGACCGAGTCACCGCCGTCTTCGGACACGGCGTATAGCCCGCCGCCGGGTCTCATGCCGGCCATGCTGAAGAGTATCTGGCCGTCACCACCCCACGAAATGCCCATCAGATCCCGTTCCGGCAGGTCGCAGAGATGCACCTGGCCGCCCCCGTCCGCCGCGACTTTCCAGAGCGACCGTCTGGCAACGTATCCGATCTGGCGGCTGTCGGGCGACCAGAATACCCTTTCGATATCCTCCGTTCGGGGAATCGCCCGGCCCTCGTCCTGATCAAGGAAACGTACCCAAAGGTGGTTTTCGTGGACGTAGGCGAGCAGCGAACCATCCGGCGAGATGGCCGCGTTGTCCCGTCCCAGGTTGTCCAGGCCCATCTGGAATTTGCGCAGCGGCACGTCGGAATTTTCATACAGCGCCCCCATCAGTGCCGAGACGATAAGCGCTCCGGCGACCAGACCCGCGGCACAGGCTCCGAGCACCACGGGACTTTTCAGGACGGCAACGACCGACCCCGGCCGCGATACGATGCCGGCCATTCCATCCGCTGGTCCCGCCTCGTATTCATCCCGGCTGTCGGACAGGTCATGGCCCACGTCGAGCACGGATTGATAGCGTGACCTGGGCTCCTTGGCCATGCAACGCCGGACGATCCGGTTCAGCTGGGACGGCACTTCGCTGTTGGCTTCACTCACCGGCTCAGGGTCATCCTTCAGCGTACTGCTGATGACGGACACGTAGTTATCGCCCGTGAAGGGCCGTACGCCCGTCAGCGCCTCGTACATCATGACGCCCAGGCTGAAAATATCGCTCCGGTGATCGCCCCGGTTGCCGGTGGCCTGTTCCGGGGACATGTACGCCGGTGTGCCCATTACAGTGCCGGCCTGCGTTAGACTCATCGTGGGGCCCGCGCCGTCGGCTTCGTCGGAATTCCCGGCGACGACCCGGGCCAGTCCGAAGTCCAGAATCTTGGGAACGCTTTCCTCCGAAATCATGACGTTCGCGGGTTTCAGGTCCCGGTGCACGACGCCCCGTTCGTGGGCGTGGTCCAGGGCGTCCACGATGGGCATGAACCAGCCGTAGCAGGAATCCAGCGGAAGGGGCTTGCCGGACAGGTGCTCGTGGAGCGGCCGGCCAGGTACGTATTCCATGGTGATGAAGTGCACCTTGCCCGGTCTATGCCGACCATCGTCGCCTGTGCCTTCCAGGGACGCCTCCTCGATCGCGTATACCTGTGCGATGTTCGGGTGGTTGAGTTTGGCGGCGGCCTCGGCCTCGACCCGGAACCTCCGGAGCAGCGCGGGGTCGCCGGCCAGGTCTTCCGGCAGCATCTTCAGGGCAACCTGCCGTTTGAGGCGGGTGTCCTCGGCCAGGTAGACTTCGCCCATGCCTCCCCGTCCGAGGATGCGTTCGATGCGGTAATGGAGGATGGCGTCGCCCTGCTGCATGCGCTTACTCCAATGCGAATGCTACTCCAGCTCGTCCAGACGCACGGGCCGGCCTTCCGCCGCGGAACGGTCGGCCGCGAAGACGACCCGGTGGGATTCGCAGGCCGTGGCCATATCGGTGAGCGGCATCGGGGCGCCCCGCCGGATACTGTCGACGAAGGCCTGGAACTGGGGCTCGTAGGGGTGATCCTGCACGTCGCCCGAATCGATCAATGCGGTCTCGAGCGTGCTCCACCGGCTCCGGTCCAATCCAGCGAGCTTTTCCGAGTAGAACCGGTTGTCCAGCAGGCTGCCCTCGCTGCCCACCAGGTGGATGTGGAAGTAATACGGTTGCAGACAGTCGATGCAGGAAGTCACCTTCCCGATCCGGCTGCCGCCCTCGAATTTCAGGATGGATACGCTCGTCGTATCGTATTCGTAAGGCGCGAATTGGGGGCTCGTGGACTTCGTGTTGTAGCTGGTGACTTCCTCCACGTTTCCGTCCATGAAGAAAAGGAGGGCGTCGAGGGCGTGGCACCCGGCCGTGAGCAGGCTGGTCCCGCCCATGTCCTTCTTCACGTTCCAGTCGTACTGCCCGTACCAGGGCCCGATACCGTGATAGTAATCGACTTCGGCGTAGTGCAGGTCGCCGAGGAGCCCCTGGTCGATGACCGACCGGATGAGGGTGAAGTGGGCGCTGTACCGGCATTCGAAACACACGCAGACCGACACGCCGGCCCGGTCCACGGCACGCTGGATGCGCGCTACGTCCCCGGGCGTCAGGGCGATGGGCTTCTCGATGATGAGGTGCTTGCCGGCCTCCGCGGCAGCCACCGCCTGGTCGGCGTGAAATGGATGGGGGGTGCAGATGTCGATCACGTGGATATCGGGATCGGAGAGCATCTTTTCGTATTCGACAAAGGACCTCAGCGGCGTGCCGAACTGCGCGGCCAGTAGCAGGTCGTCGTGAGTCCGGCGGGAGCAGACGGCGGTGACGTCCGCACCGGTCACGGCCTTGAAAGCGTCGATATGCGCACCGGCTACCCAGCCGAGACCCACGATGCCTACATTCAGATTGTTCACGATCAGCCTCCGGATCTGTGCAACGCGTTCAACATGGTCGTCCACCGATCATGGTCCGTTTCCAGCCTGTCGAGTGAAGTCCGGTCGAAAGCGAAGGGATAGTGGGCCAGCGCCGCTGCATGTTTGGCGGGATCGTCGGCGCAGCAGTCCTCGACCACCGCGGCCAGGAACCCGCGCTGCACCGCTGAGACCGCCGTTAAAAGCACGCAGACGGAGGTCTCCAGTCCCGCAACCAGTATAAAGGATTTAGTCGCCTGCTGTAAATGGGTTAATAGGTCCTTCTGAAGCAGGGCGTCGAAGGATTGCTTGCGAAAAACCGGCTCGCCGGGCAACTCCGCTGCACAAGGCAACACGCCGGCGCCGGACGTACCCCGGACGCACGGCGTCTCCCCCTTGACCCGGTAAGGCGCCATCCAGTCCACGCCGTCCGGTTCGAACTCCGCCCGTACGTGCACGATGTCGAGGTCGGCCGAACGGCAGTAATCCAACAGGCTTTCGATCCTTGACGGGAAATCCGGAAAGGCCCTGGCCATCTCTTCGGGCCAGAAATCCCGCTGGACATCGATGAGCAACAGAACGAACCGGCGCCAGTCTGTCGGGTCAGCCATGGACACTCTTTCGACTGAAGACGAAGCTATGTACGTGGATACGGTCCGAGCGGTGGTCAAACCGAATAGTACAGGCCCGTAATCTAATTTTACGGCGGGCTCCCGGCAAGACGAAATCCCCGTCCGGCGCGGTGGTCCGGGTGGTTGCCCGTCCTGCCGAAACAAAGATGCGATTTCTGCCTTCCCACCCTTGACATTCCCAAGGGGCGGTGTAGATTGAACGGCAACCCTGATTTACGGCGCGGGCATCGTCCCGCGTCGCATCGTTTTATGGTAAACCTTACATGAATTTCGATCCTCGGAAACTGTTCGAAGACGGTTTCATCGTGCTTCGAGGGGTGGTTCCCCCTGACTGGCTCGGCCCCTTGAGGGACAGCTTCGAGCGCCTGGTGGAGCGCCAGAGAGAGATCTGGGCCAGGGAAAGAAAACCGGACGACCCGCCCGGTGGGGAATGGGAGGCCGGCCACCAGCCCAGGCTGCATTTCGAGACCCTCGTGGACGGGGACACGGCCAATACGATGGCCTTCTGCCTCCACGAGCACACCATGGGCGTCAGCAAGCGCATCATGAACGCGGAAGCCGCGGGCAACACGGGGTTCATGTTCATGTGCAACCCCGTGACCGACCGCGGACCGGCGGCGTGGCACCGGGACATACACCCCATCGACCAGGCGCCGCTGCGAGGCCTTCAGGACGACCTGCTCCACAACGCGCCCGGTTACCTTCAGTGGAACATCCCCCTCTATGACGACAACGTGCTCTGGGTCGTGCCGAAGAGTCACCGCAGGGGGAACACGGCCGAAGAAAACCGCTGCCTGGCACAAAACCCCCGGGAGCCGCTGCCCGGGAGCGTACAGGTCGAGCTGAACGCGGGCGACGGCGTGGTCTATACCAATACGATCCTGCACTGGGGGAGCGACTACAGCGCCCGGACGAGGCGCACCATCCACCTGGGCTACCGTTCCTACGGCGGCCCGGTCTTCCCCTACGTCAACCGGACCTTCCGCGACCTCGGCTTCATCGAATGCCTGCCCTCCGACCTGCAGGCGGTTTTCAGAGACATCCGGCGCCGGTATGACGAGGAGTCCGACCTGATCGAGTCCATCTTCCGCGCCGCGATCGACGGCGACGAGGACGCGTTCCAGGAAGGCGTCGCCGCGCTGCATCCCGGTGAAGCGGGCCGGATCGTATGCGCCGTGCTCCTGTCCAAGATCGTCTACAAGATGAAGTTCGCCACCCATCCGGTGCGGACGCATTACGGCAGCGACATCTCGCACGACGAAGACCTGAAGCCGCGGTTCACCGACGGTGAGCTGGCCACGCTCTGGCGTCGCTTCGAACCGCTGGACGCGCAAGTACAGTCCGATTCGCTCCAGTACGTGCCGGGCTTCCAGTCTGACCCCATGCACTACAGATTCGAGGAAATGCCATCCGGCCTGAACATGGAATCTCTTATTGCGGCGTGGCGGAACAACTGACCGTTACGATTTCGCGCAACTCCGGGACACCACGATGAAAATCACATCCGTCGCAGTCTGGACCGTTGTCGTGCCCATCATACCGGGCCGTGTGCACAGTCCGATATACACCGATAAATCCGGGTGGGACCTGGTGCCCAAGCACCTCATCCGGATCGATACGGACACCGAGTTCTCCGGCATCGGGGAAACCTGGCGGGGCATGCCCATCGAGGAGGTCAGGGAGGGGGCGGGACTGTTGATCGGACGCGATCCGGAGACCATCACACTGCAGGACATCTTCGCCCGGCGCGCCGACCGGGCGGACGACGACATCACGGTGGGAACAGGTCCGGCCTACGACGCCTATGAGATGGCCGTGCTGGACCTGGCGGGACGGGTCCACGGGCTGCCCGTGCACACGCTCCTGGGCGGAGCCGTGCGGGACCGCGTCCGGGCCGACTACTGGATGGGCCACCAGACGCCCGAGGACGGACGCAAGGCCGTGGAACGGGCGTTGCGGTACGGGTTCAAGGGCGTCAAGATCAAGTGCCGGATCGAAGAGCCCATGTACGAGCGCCTGAAGGCCATGCACGACGTGGGCGGTTCCGAATTCAAGGTCACCGTGGATCCCAACGAGCGGTTCCACACGGCGGCGCAGACCATCGAGCTGGCCGAGCGCCTCGAGCCTCTGGGGAACGTGGAGGTCTTCGAGGATCCCATTCCGAAGTCGGATATCGAGGGCTACGAAGAAATACACCGGGCCATTCCCTTCCCCCTGGCCATGCACCTGGGAGACGGTCCGGGCGTGGTCCGGGCCCTTCAGGCCGACGGGGGCCGGGGCGTGGTGGACTGCGTGAACCTGGGCGGCAGCATGTTCGGCTTCCAGCGAAACGCGGCCACGGCAGCGGCCGCCGGACTGCCCTGCTGGCACGGATCGGGAAATGACCTGGGCATCGCCGACACCTCCTACGTCCACGCCGCGGCCGCGGCGCCCAACTGCACCATGGCCTCCGATTTCGTGGGTGGTTGGACCCGGGAGGACGACCTCATCGTCGAACCGATTTCCTATGAGAACGGATACGTGCCCACGCCGATGAAGCCGGGACTGGGATGCGACCTGGACTACGACGCGCTGCAGCGATACACGAAGCATTATGAAGAACTGAACTGAAACCTGCAGAACCACGAAAGGAGCGTCCATGCGGTTGATCGCCGTGGGCTGCGAATACTCTGGGGTCACGACGCTGATCGACGGGCTTTACGCCTGGGGGAACGAACGGGGCGTGCATCACCATCTCGACGACCACTTCACCATACCGGACGCGTACCACCTCGACGAAGAGGAACAGCAGGGATTCCTCGACATGCTGCCGGCCATCAAGGAGCGGTTTCAACGGTTCCAGATCGTGTACCACGTCCGGCTGATGCACAAGTTCGATCACATCCTCCTCGGCGGGTTCCACATCGAGGAGATGGTGTACGGGCCCCGCTACTACTATCCGGGGATCAACATCGCGGTGCGGGAATACGAGCCGGACATGCCCGAAGACGCCATCCTGGTCCATCTTCACGCCCGTCCGGAAGTCATCCGGCGGCGCATGCAGACGAACCCCCATCCTCGCCAGTTGGTGCCGCAGGAAGACGTCGAACTCGTCCTGGACCGGTTCGAAGAAGAAGTCGCGCAGTCGTGGATACACCGGAAGTTCGCCATGGACACCTCCGACCTGGCGCCCGCAGAACTGCTGGAGACGTTCCTGGAACGTTCGGTTCCTTACCTCAACACGCGGGACGCACTGACCAGGATGCAATGACAATGAAAATCACACACGTGGGGGCCGTGCTGCTCCAACCCATTCCCTGGGTGCTGGTCAAGGTGAGGACAGACGAGGGGCTGGTCGGCATCGGCGAGGCCTATCACGGCGCAGGCGTACACCAGATCGCCACCGACCCGAGACTGGTCGAACGGGCGCTCATCGGCCAGGACCCGCGGAACGTGGACAAGCTATTCCACGACATGATGGGGTCCATGTCCGCCTCCGGTTTCTACCAGGGCGCGGTGATGAGCGCCATCAGCGGGATCGAAATGGCGCTGTGGGACATTACGGGACAGGCCTGCGGCGTGCCCATCTGGCAACTGCTCGGCGGCAAGTTCAGGGACCGCATCCGCGTATACAACGACTGTCACGCGGGAGACGAGGAGACCCCGGAAGCCTACGCGAAGAAGGCCCGGGCCGTGGAAGCGCGGGGCTTCGACGCCATCAAGTTCGACATCGATCCCCAGCCCTCGCGGCGCGACCGGTACAACCGGACCATCAGCAACCACGACGTGGCCTACTTCGTCGATGTCATCACCGCCTTGCGGGAGGCCCTCGATCCTAACACCGACCTGCTCATCGACGCCCACTGGAATTACGCCCCGGTGGACATTCTCAAGGTGGCCTACGCCATCGAGGACCTCGACCTGATGTGGCTGGAGGACCCCGTGCCGCCGGAGAATATCGAGGCCATGGCGAAGGTCACCCAGGCTACGCGCGTCCCCATCTGCACCGGGGAGAACTTCTACACGCGCCACGGCTTCCGAGACCTCATCGAGGCGCAGGCGGCGGACATCATCTCGCCCGACCACGCCAAGGCGGGAGGGCTGCTGGAGGGCCGGAAGATCGCCGACCTGGCGGACATGTACTACATTCCCCTGTCGCCGCACAACATCTGCGGCCCCATCGGGACGATGGCCGTGTGCCACCTGTGCGCGGCGGTGCCCAATTTCCAGGTGCTCGAATTTCATCACCTGGACGACGAGGTGTGGAACACGCTGACGGTGGAACGGGACCTGATCCGGGACGGCCACATCGACCTGCCCACCACACCGGGCCTGGGCGTGACGCTGGACGAGGAAGTGGCGCGCCGCGCGGCCCGGGAGGACCTCGGTTTCTTCTGATATGGCGCGAGGACGCGCGCTACGCAGCGGGAATCCTGCCGGCTGAGCAGCGCACGATCGACCAGGGAATTCCATGGGATATGATGCCGAAATCGTCGGGCCGCGAATGAACCCGGACCTGACCCCCGAACTGGAACGGGAGGCGGCCTTCTTCAGGAAATGGGGCTACCTGGTCGTGGAAGACGCGCTGACCTCCGGGCAGATCGAGCAGCTTCGGGACGCCCTCGACGAGACATTTTCCAGGCGCGGCGAGTCCTTCACCCACCAACTGCTGGAAGAGGACGACCGGTTCGCATTCCTGCTGGACAACCCGCCCGTCCTGGACCGCATGAAGGCCATCCTCGGCAACTGCGTCCAGCTGCACAGCGCGACGGCGCGGGTTACGAAACCCGGCGAACCGGACCAGAACTGGCACCGGGACATACCCTGGCCCAAGGATCCGGAGCCCCCGCCCTACGGCAACGAACCGGGCCAGATCAACTGCGGGTACTACCTCGACCAGCTGACCATGGAGAACGGACCCATCGTCATCGTGCCGGGCAGCCACCGGGCGCCCTTCAAACCGCCGGAGTCCCACGCCCGGTTTCCCGACGAAAAGCACGTGCTGGCCCGGCCGGGACAGGCCGTCCTGTTCGACGGCTGGCTCTTTCACCGCGGGGCCGCCAACCAGTCGGACCGCAACCGCAGGGTCTGCCTGATGTGCTACCAGAACGCCTGGATGAAGTCCCGGGAACCCTTCGACGGCCCACGGGTGACCGCCATGCGGGAGAAGGGAACCAGGGAACAGAAACTGCTGCTCGGCGCAATCGACCGCTGGTAGCGTAACCTGACCGACGTCCTGCCATGAGCGAGATGAGCGAGATGAGCGAACTGTCCATGATGGACATCCACCGGGCCGAACTGCCCGTTCGCATCGGCATATCGTCCTGCCTGATCGGCGAGCGGGTCCGCTACGACGGCGGCCACAAGCGGGACGACTACCTGGTGGACGTCGTGGGCAGGTACGTGGAATGGATCCCGGTCTGCCCGGAAGTGGAAGCGGGCATGGGTACGCCGCGGGAGACCGTGCAGTTGACGCGGGTGGATAGCGATATCCGGATGCTGACGAAGAATGGCGTCGATCATACCGACATGGTCGACTGGTTCGCGCGCCAGCGCGTGCAGACCCTGGAGCAGGCCAGGCTCAGCGGCTACATCCTGAAGAGCCGGTCCCCCTCCTGCGGCATGGAACGGGTACCCGTCGTCCAGCCCGAAGGCGCCGCGCTCCGAAACGGGCGGGGGATATTCGCCCGGCGGTTGATGGAAGCCCTGCCCCATCTGCCTGTGGAGGAAGAGCAGCGGCTGAACAACCCGCGGGTCCGGGAGAACTTCATCAGCCGGGTTTTCGCCTGTTACCGCTGGCTGCAGCTCGCCGATTCGGGCCTGACCCGGCATTCGCTGATGAGCTATCATCGGGCCTACAAGTACCTTCTCATGGCGCACAGCCAGGAGGGCACGCGCCGTCTCGGGCGCCTGCTGGCGAAACCGGAGCGTTACGCCACCATCGGCGACCTGGCGGACGCCTACCTGGGTGAATTCAACCGGGTCATGAAAAGAACCCCTTCCCGACGCAACCACACCAACGTGCTGCAGCACATGGCGGGCTATGTTTCCGACCGCCTCGACGCCCGCACGCGCAGGGAACTGACCCGCATGATCCAGAAGTACCGTGAGGAGCTTCTTCCCCTGATCGTGCCCGTGGTCATGCAGCGGCACTACGTGCGGGAGTTCGACATTACCTACTTGAAGGACCAGACCTACCTCCATCCCTTTCCCGGCGAACTGATGCTGCTCAACCAGTTGTAGCGTCCCGGAAGCGCGGCGTTGGGCGGCCGGTCTGAACGGGACTTACTCCTTGACCCGAATCAGCGGGTTCGTTTTCTTAGGTTGATTGTTTTCGCACGGGAATGCAGGCCGTGTGCCGAAACCGATTTTACCGTGCGATGCCAACGAGGGATCCCCCTGCAATGGCTCAGAAACCCCTGTCCATACAGCTTACCGAAGCGCAGATCGCCCGGTTTCACGCGGATGGCTATCTCGTCGTCCCGGACCTGCTGACGGCGGATGAAGTCGACGCGTTCGTCCGGCACCAGGCCGATCCGGAATCCGAGTCCCTGCGGCAGGGGCTTCGCACCCACCAGTCCGACCCCTTCTGGCGCCGGCTGGCCCACCACCCCAATATCGCCGGAGTCGCGGCACAGATCCTGGGCGGCCGGCCCCGCATCGTACAGACCATGTACATGGCCAAGGATCCGGCCAAACCGGGCCAGGAACTGGGCGGAGCCGGCATCTCGCTTCACCAGGATTCCCACTACCTGCCCAATGAGCCGGATACGCTGATGGCCTGCTGGATCGCCATGAGCGATACCGACCCGGAAAACGGCGGGCTGTGCGTGGCGCCGGGCAGCCACAAGGACACTTTGCGCGAGACGACCCTGAACACCAATCCGGAACACATGAGCTGGGAAAGCGACTACGGCATGCGATCGCCGGACGGACGCGAGTGGACCGAAAAGCTCTATTCCTTCGACGTGGTCGGTATCGAGGAATCGGACCTCGTCCGGCTGACGGTGCCGCGCGGCAGCGGGGTGTTCTTCACCAGCAGGACGGTGCACGGTTCCTACGCCAACCGGTCCCGCACCCGGTCCCGCCTGGCCTTCGCCGTGCACTACGTGAAGGACGGTACCTGGGTGTTCCGAACCGACGTGCAGGATACGACGCTTGTGGACATCCCGGGCAACTGACCCGCGGGTTTCCAGGAGAACCTATGGATCGCCTGAACGTCCTGCTTCTTCCCGTGCGCCCCATTTACAGCCCGTGGTGCGTGGACATACGGGCGGCCATCGGCGACCGCCACGAATTGCGGGACCTCGACGATGCCAAACCCCTGGCGCCGCAGTTCGCCGGCGTGGACGTGGTGATCGACCAGGGCGGCAGCCGGGGTACGCGGGAGATGATGGACGCGGCGACCGACTGCCGGCTTTGGCAGATCGTGGGCACGGGATTCGACCACTTCGACCTGGCCTATATCAAGACGAAGGGCATCCCCACGGCCAACACACCCGGGCTTTTCAGCGACGTCGCCCTGGCCGAGACGGCCATGATGTTCATCATTATGGTTTCGCGGCGCTACCAGGAGTCGGTGGACTATTTTCGACAGGGCCGCATGTACGATCCGATCGGGTATGAGTTGGAGAATCAGGCCCTGGGCATCGTGGGATTCGGCGCGAGCGGCCAGGCGCTGGCCCGCCGGGCCAAGCCCTTCGGCATGCGGATCCTGGGCATCGACGTCCGCGAGATCGAATCCGAGGTGCTCGACGACATTCAACCGGACTTCATGGGCACGCCGGACGACCTCGACCGGGTCGTGGCCGAAAGCGACTTCCTGTCTCTTCACCTGCACCTGAACGACGAGACCCGCCACATCATCGACGGCCGGCGGCTGAGGCTCATGAAACCGACGGCCAGCATCATCAACGTGGCCCGCGGCGCCCTCGTGGACGAAGCGGCCCTCTACGAAGCGCTTGTGGAAGGGAAGATCGGCGGGGCGGGGCTGGATGTCTTCGCCCAGGAACCGCCCGATCCGTCCCTTCCCGTCTACCAGTTGCCCAACGTGGTCGTCACGCCGCATATCGCCGGGGTGACGGACGGCACCTCCCGCCGGCGGGCCGCCGCCGCCGCGGAGAACACGGACCGGATCGCCCGGGGCCTGGAACCCCTGTACCGGATCGACCTGTGACCGGCCGGCCACCTTTCCCGGAACCCCACCAACTATGCAACAGATGACCACCGCCGAAGCGATCGTCCGGACGCTGATCGCGCACGGTATAGATACCGTCTTCGGCCTGCCGGGCGTGCAGAACGACGCCCTCTACAACGCGTTCTACGACCATGGGGACGAAATCCGCGTAGTCCACACG
The DNA here is from genome assembly GCA_012270975.1 of Candidatus Latescibacterota bacterium. Classification (GTDB taxonomy): domain Bacteria; phylum JAAXHH01; class JAAXHH01; order JAAXHH01; family JAAXHH01; genus JAAXHH01. The sequence goes on from JAAXHH010000034.1 coordinate 92,581, forward strand.
CGCCACGAGCAGGGCGCGGCGTACATGGCCCTGGGATACGCCCTCTCGACGGACCGCCCCGCGGCCTACAACGTGGTTCCCGGACCGGGCTTTCTCAACAGCACCGCCGCCCTGTGCACGGCATACGCGACCAACGCCAAGGTCCTGTGCCTGACGGGCGAAATTCCGTCGAAATACCTCGGGCGGCACACGGGCCAGCTTCACGAGATCAACGATCAGCTCGCCGTGCTGCGGTCCCTGACCAAGTGGGCCGCGCGGATCGACAGCCCCGCCGAAGCACCTTCGCGGACGGCCGAGGCCATCCGGCAGCTGAATGCCGGCCGGCCCCGCCCCGTGGGCCTGGAATGTCCCTGGGACATACTCGCGTCCGAAGGCGCCGTGGCACGTATTCCGGATCCACTGCCCATAACCCATCCCCCGGTGGACACGGATATGCTGGATGTGGCCGCGCGGAAACTCGGACAGGCCAAAAACCCCATGATCTTCGTCGGACGCGGCGCCATGAACGTGTCCGGGGAGGTCACACGGCTCGCGGAACTGATCCAGGCGCCGGTCATCGGCTACCGGACGGGCCGGGGCGTGGTGGACAGCCGGCACTACCTGAGTCATCCCAACCCCGCGGCCCACAAGCTCTGGTCCGACGTGGACGTCGTCCTCGCCGTGGGCTCCCGTCTCGCGATCCCCCAGCTCTACTGGGGCGTGGACGAGAACCTGACGACCATCCGGATCGACGTGGACCCGCGGGCCCACGACCGCATCGGCCGGCCGGACCTGCCGATCACCGCGAGGGCCGAAGACGCCATGCCCCTGCTGGTCGAAGGGGTTGAGCGGCACAACCGGGTACGGCCGTCAAGGGAAGCCGAAATGCGGGCGCTCAAGGCGGAAACGGAGGACATGTTCGCGTTCCTGGAACCCCAGATCTCCTTTCTCAAGGTCATCCGGGAAGAACTGGGCGAGGACGGCCTCTTCGTGGAGGAACTGACCCAGGTGGGCTACGCCAGCCGGCAGCTCATGCCGGTGTACAAGCCCTACACGTTTATCTCCACCGGTTACCAGGGCACGCTGGGCTGGGGTTTCCCCACGGCCCTCGGCGTAAAGGTGGCCCACCCGGACAAGCCGGTCCTCGCCGTGGCGGGCGACGGCGGTTTCATGTTCGGCGTGCAGGAACTGGCCACCGCCGTCCAGCACCGCATCGGCCTGGTCACGCTCCTGTTCAACGACAACGCCTACGGCAACGTCAAGCGGATGCAGCAGAAACTCTACGGAAACCGCGTGATCGCGTCCGACCTGCACAACCCCGATTTCGTCAAAATGGCAGAGTCCTTCGGGGCCAGGGGAATCCGGGCAGAGACCCCGGAGGAACTGCGGCAGGCCATCCGCGACGGTTTCGCCGAAGCGGGCCCGACCCTGGTGGAAATCCCCGTGGGCGAGATGCCGGACGTGGACCGTTTCAAGCGGGGCGCGCGGGTGCGGGGAACGGCCGACCGCTCCGAACACGCGCTGCAGTGGTAGGGTCCGGAGACGTGCGCACCAATCGGACTAGACGCTGCCCGACCGGAAGGGGAAGCCGAAATTCATGCTTCTGATTCCCGAAGACAGCGGACTGTTCCAGACCCTGCAGCGCCTGGTGGACAACCGCAAGATGGTCTTCCTCGCCGGACTGCCGGGCACCGGGAAAAGCCTGTTACTGCAGCAACTCGCCATCATGGCCAGCGACAGCGGACGGACGCCGCACCTCCTCCAATGGGATGTCTGCCGGCTGCCTTTCTTGACAAATGCCCGTGTGAAGGAACATTATCACGAAGTAGACGGGATAACCCATGCCGGCGTTCGCAAGGCCGTCGGCATGTGGTCCCGGCGCGCGGTGGGAAACTGGGCGGAAGCGCATTGCGGCGACCGGGATATCCTCATCGGCGAGGTCCCCATCATCGGCAACCGGCTGGTCGAACTGGTCCGCACGGAGCCGGACCGGGTCGAACCCCTGCTGGCCGACGCGCACTATACATACTTCGGCATTCCTACGCCTTCCCGGCAGGTAAGGAAGCTCATCGAAGCGCAACGCGAAGCGCGGAGCGCCCGTCCCCTGCATGAACGGGAGAAGGGGGACGCCCAGCCCGGAATCATGTACGCGCTGTGGGAGGACCTGTGCGCGGTGGCCCTGCGATTCGGGCTGGTCGACGAAGGCGATAATGACGGCAGGACGATCGAATACGACCCCGGCCTGTACTGCGACACCTATTCCGTCCTGCTCAAACGCCGTCCCGCGGGCCGGATCGACCTGGACATGCTCCTTTCCACGGAAGGCCGGTCGGTCTACGACCTTTCCGCCGGACAAAGGGACCTCGTGCCGACAGAAGCAGAGGTTGCAACCGCGATACAGGACATGGAAGAACAGTTTCCCGATCCCGACCAGCTGAATCTCAGCGTGGACCGGTGGTATGAAGTGTAACGGAGTGAATCTATGAAAACTGCGCGTTTCGCCTGCAACGGCCAGGTCCTCGAGGCCGTCTACGAGAACGGACAACTCATGGTGGGCACGGTCGCCTACGATCCGGAGGACGTCATGTTCCTGCCTCCCGTGGCCCATACGAGCAAGGCCATCGGGGTCGCGCTGGGGTATACCGAGCATGCGAAGGAACTGAACCTGGACCTGCCGGAAGAGCCCATCCTGTTCAACAAGATGCCCCAGACCTTCATCGGCCACCGCGCGAAGATCGTCGTCCCCCCGGAATTCGACTACCTGCACTACGAATGCGAGCTCGTCGCCGTGATCGGCCGGCCGGCCCGGAAGGTAAAGGCCGCACAGGCCCTGGACTACGTGGGGGGCTACACCATCGGCAACGACCTGACGATCCGGGATTTCGTGAGCAACTATTTCCGGCCGCCGATCAAGGCGAAGGGATTCGATACCTTCGGTCCCCTCGGCCCCTTCCTGACCACCGCGGACGAGATCGATCCCACGGACGTGCGCCTGCGCACCTATGTAAACGGCGAACTGCGCCAGGAAGGCTGGTCGGGCGACCTGCGTCACAGCGTGGCCGAGTTGATCGAATACATCACCGCGTACATGACCCTCAACCCCGGGGACATGATCTGGTCGGGCACGCCCGAGGGCATTTCCCACATCCACGCGGGCGACCGGATCCGGCTTGAAGTGGACGGGCTGGGCGCGCTGGAAAACGACGTGGTGGCCAGTCTCGAGGAGGCCGTATCATAGCCAGCGAAAAACACCCGAACCAGGTCAAGGCGGAAGGATTCCTCACCCGGTTTCGAAAAGAAGGTATCGGCCACCTTATCGGCGGCTCGTCCGTGCCATCCGCCAGCGGCGATACCTTCGAGAACGCCACGCCCATAGACAATACCGCGCTTTGCACCGTCGCGCACGGCGGAACGGAGGAGATCGACGGCGCGGCCCGCGCGGCTACGGCCGCCTTCGAGGACTGGCGGGACAGGACCGGAGCCGAGAGAAAACGCCTGCTGCACCGGGTCGCCGACCTGATCGAGGAAAACGGCGAAGAGATCGCCCTGCTGGAGACTTTCGATACGGGTCAGCCCATCCGATTCATGTCCAAGGCCGCCGCGCGGGCCGCCGAGAACTTCCGGTTTTTCGCGGACCGCGCCGAAAGCGCCGCGGACGGCCTGGCACTGCCGTCGGCCGGACACCTGAATTATACCCTGAGGCAACCCATCGGACCGGTGGGCATCATCACGCCGTGGAACACGCCCTTCATGCTCAGCACCTGGAAGATGGCGCCCGCACTGGCGGCCGGCTGCACGGTGGTCCACAAGCCGGCGGAGTGGAGCCCGGTCACGGCCATGCGCCTTGCCGAGCTGGTCCACGAGGCGGGCTTGCCGCCGGGCGTGGTCAACGTGGTCAACGGCATCGGCGAAACCACGGGGCGGGCGCTCACCGAGCACCCCGGCATCAAGGCCATTGGATTCGTGGGCGACACACGGACCGGGCGGGCCATAATGCGGCAGGGCGCGGAGACCCTCAAGCGCGTGCATTTCGAACTGGGCGGCAAGAACCCGGTGATCGTCTTCGCCGACGCGGAACTGGACCGGGCCCTGGACGCAACGGTGTTCATGATCTACAGCCTCAACGGGGAGCGGTGCACCTCGGGCAGCCGCGTGCTGGTTGAACGGACGATATACGACGACTTCATCAATCGGCTCGCGGAACGGGTGAAGTGTATCTGTACCGGAAATCCCTTCGATCCGGACACCGAACTGGGCCCCCTGATCCACCCGCGACACCTGGAGAAGGTAATAGGCTACGTGGCAGCGGGGCAGCGGGAAGGCGCCACGCTGATCGCAGGGGGGAGATGCCCCGAAACCGCCGGCGCCGGGAACTATTTCGAGGCCACGCTTTTCGGGGATGCCGACCGGTCCATGCGCATCGCCCGGGAGGAGGTCTTCGGCCCCTTTCTCACCGCCATCCCCTTCGACGCGGAAGAGGAAGCGCTGGACATCGCCAACGACGTCGATTACGGCCTGGCCGCATACCTGTGGACAAGCGACGTCACCCGGGCCCATGCCTTCGCACAGCGCCTCGATGCCGGCATGGTCTGGGTGAATTCGGAGAACGTGCGCCATCTCCCCACGCCCTTCGGCGGCATGAAGTCGAGCGGGATCGGGCGGGACGGGGGCGATTACAGCTTCGATTTCTACATGGAAACGAAGAACATCGACATTGCCCTTGCGCATCACCCGGTGCCGAAGCTGGGAAAATAAGAGGACGAATCGTGGCCATTCCCGAAGCGAATCCTTCCCCGCCCTTCAACATCGTCCGCGCGAGCCACGCGGAGTGGGGGGTGACGGACCTGGACTACGCCCGCGACTTCTATATCGACCTGCTGGGGTACGTCTGCGAAGACGACGCTGGGGACGCGTTCTACCTTCGCGGCATGGAGGAACGCAACCACCATTCGCTGATCCTGACGAAGTCGGACGAGCCGGTCGTGCACCGCATCGCCTTCAAGGTCGCCGGCGATGCCGACCTGGACCGGGCCGAAGCTTTCTATAACGCGGCCGGATGCCCCACGGCTTTCGTTGACCGGTACGCCCAGGGCCGCACGCTGCACGTGGAAGATTCCTTCGGCATCCCCCTGGAGTTCTACCACGAGATGGAGCGCCGGGACCTGCTGCTTCAGGAGTACCACCGTTACCGCGGCGCCCACATTCAGCGCATCGACCATTTCAACCTGTTCTCCCATGACGTGAACGGGATGACGGCGTTCTACGCCGAGTCGCTGGGTTTCCGCCCGACGGAGGTGACCGTGGCCGATATCGGAGACGAGGACTCCGACCTCTGGGCCACTTGGCTGCACCGCCGGGGCGGCGTCCACGACATCGCCTTCACCAACGGGCTGGGACCGCGCCTGCATCACATCGGCGTCTACGTGCCCACGGCCATGGACATCATCCACTTCTGCGACCGCCTGGCCAGTTCGCAGCACCGCGACGCCTTCGAACGCGGACCGGGGCGCCACGGCATATCGAACGCCTTTTTCCTGTACCTGTTCGACCGGGACGGCCACCGGATCGAGCTGTTCACGGGAGATTACGTCACCGTCGACCCGGATCATCCCGCGCGGGTCTGGGACCTGAAGGACACCCGGCGGCAGACCCTGTGGGGACAGGCCGCCCCGCGGTCCTGGTTCGAGCACGGCACCCGTTTTCACGGGGTCGAACCCGTCCCCTCGCGGCTTGAAGCCGCGCCGGTCATCGCGCCAGAATGAACATGACGAACATCAGACCGTATTCCAACGGGAGCTCTCATGTCACATACCCATGACGACGAACTCGTAGAGGAGATATTACCGACTGGCCAGCCCCGGCTCCTCCGGGTACTGACCGCAAAAACCGGTACGGCGGTAATCATCGGCGCGATCATCGGATCGGGCATCTTCATGGTACCGAGCACTGTGGCCTCGCAGGTCGGCTCGCCCGCGCTCAGCCTGTTCGTGTGGATCATCGGGGGCGTGCTGGCCCTGGCGGGCGCCCTGTGCTACGCGGAACTCGGCGCGGCCATACCGAGGAGCGGGGGCACCTACGCCTTCTTGAGGCGCGCCTACAACACGGACCTGATCGCCTTTCTTTTCGGGTGGGCCTTTCTCTTCATCATCATCACCGGGGCCATGGGCGCGGTGGCCACCGTTTTCGCCCGGTACGCCGGCGGACTCTTCGGCATTGAAGATCTCTGGACCGAACGGTGGCTGGCCGTAGGATGCATTCTGTTCCTGACCGTGGTCAACTCCCTGGGCGTCAAGATCGGCGGATCGGTTCAGAACGTGTTCGCCTTCATCAAGGTCGGCGCCGTCCTGGCCGTCATCCTCCTCGGGTTTTCCCTGGCATCGGGGACGGAAGTCTCCTGGACTCCGCTGGTGCAGGAAAAGACGGGGACCGCGCTTCTGGGTGGCCTGAGCCTGGCGATCCTGGGCGCGCTGTTTGCCTACAACGGCTGGTTTTTCGTGACGTTCATCGCGACTGAGATCAAGGACCCGGCACGGAGCATTCCACGGGCGATATTCGCCGCGCTGGCGATCGTGGCCACGGTCTATATCCTGGCCAATGTCGTCTACCTGACGGTCCTGTCCTTCGAAGAACTCCAGGCGTCCCGCCGGCCGGCCGCCGATACCCTCCAGGCCCTGGTGGGACCCTCGGGCGCGATGGCCATTTCGGCGGCGATCATGCTGACGACCTTCGGAACGGTCAACGCCCAATTGATGGTGGCGCCCCGGGTCTATCACGCCATGGCGAACCACGAGATCTTCTTCCGAGTTTGCCAGTATGTGCACCCCCGTTTCCGGACGCCGGTGGTTTCCATCGTGATGCAGGGGCTATGGGCTTCGGTCTTCGCGCTGACCGGAACCTTCGTCGAGATCGTCAGTTTCGCCATGTTCTACACCTACGTATTCCTTACGCTGGCGGTTGTCGGTCTCATGATACTGCGGAGGAAGGAACCGGACCTGCACCGGCCGTACCGGGTGTGGGGCTATCCCGTGACCCCCGTCCTGTTCCTCCTGATCGCCGTGGGCGTTCTGGTCAACGCCTTAATCGGCGACTACACGCGACCGTTGCTGGGTCTCCTGATCCTGGCCATCGGACTACCCTTCTACTTTTACTGGAAAAGGCAGCAACGGGCGAATCCTGCGGGAGAGTAGGCGGCCACATGCGTCCACCGCACATCATCTACATCCTGTCCGATGAACACGCCGGCATGGCCATGGGCCACGCGGGGGATCCCAACCTGCGGACGCCCAACATGGACCGCATGGCCGCGGAGGGGGTGAGCTTCGTGCGCGCCCGGGCCAACTGTCCCGTGTGCACGCCTTCGCGGGGCACCATATTCTCGGGCCGCCACGCCCACGCCGGCCCGGTGCAGGGTTTTCACGACGTGTACAAGCCAGCGGCGCCGAGCGCGGCAACCATACTTCGTGAAGCCGGTTATCATACCGCCTATTTCGGCAAGTGGCACTGCGGGACGGTGCGCGACCAGATCCCCCCGGAGGTGCGGCGCGACCCGGGTTACTATGACCTCGAAGCGGCGCCGCGCACGCCGGAGTTCCACCGGGGCGGTTTCCAGGACTGGTACGGATTCGAGATGAACAACGCGCCCTTCAAGGGGTTTTACTACCGGGAAAGCGACGTCGATCCCACGCGCATGCCGGGCTATCAGACCGACGCGTTGACCGACATGGCCCTCGCGTACCTTCGGGACTACGACGGGGACCGGCCACTCTTTCTCGTCCTCAGCGTGGAGCCGCCCCACTGGCCCCTCGAAGCGCCGGATGCCTGCATGCGGTTCGATCCGGCGTCCCTGAAGACCCGCCCGAATTTCGGCGGCAACCCCGGCCTCCGGGATCGGCTCGCGGCGTATTACGCCATGATCGAAAACCTGGACGGGAACATCGGCCGGATACTCGACGCGTTGGGGGAAATGGACGGATTTCGGGACAACACGATTACGGTGTACTTTTCGGATCACGGCGACTTCATGGGAAGCCATGGACAGATGGAGGACAAGGGTCATCCCCACGAAGAATCCGTCCGGGTACCCGCGATCTTTCACGGACCCGGGATCCTGGGGCCCCAGGGCGCGCGGATGGACCCGTTCAGCCTGGTGGACATGGCGCCCACGACCCTGGGCCTGGCGGGGGTGCCCGTGCCCGAACACATGCAGGGCGCCGATTTCTCTCCGGCCTGCAGGGGCGCGGACTTCGACGCGCCTGAGGAAGTACTGCTCGAAATGGTAGGGGCTCCCAGGGTGCATTTCGACTATGCGGACTGGCGCGGTCTGGCCACGGACCGTTGGAAGTACGCCTTCTACGAGACCGGGCACGAACTGCTCTTCGACCTGTGGGAGGACCCTTACGAATCGCGTAACCTGGCGGACGCGAATCCGACCGTCCTGACGGATATGCGGTCACGCCTGCTGGAACTGCTGGAAATCACGCGGGAACCTTATTTCGACGTCATCGTCAGGCACGGGGTCCGGCCCGACGGTCCGGCCCTGAACATTTCCCGGCGAAGGCGGGAGGGCATCGCGCCATCCTGGGGCGACCTCATACGCAACGCCTGACGCGGACGTATCCTGCCCAATCCAGGGGGAAACGACATGCTGGAACAGTTTCAACGCGACGGCTACATCCTCGTTCCTGACGTTTTCAGCGCCGAAGAAATGGACGCCGCGCTGGATGCCATGGAGCGGAATTTCTACGGCAAATCCTACGCGTCCTGGCTCGGGGACTTCGAACGCGGCGAACAGGTATCCGTGGGAGACGGGTTCACCACGAAGCAGGACGAGGTGGTGGGAAGATCCCAGTTCCCCGTCGGCGATCCGGCGCTCGACCGGCTCCTCGAGAACGACCGTTACCTCGATCTCTTCGAGCTGTTCCTGGGCGACCGGCCCAGCTACTGCAACGCTCACCTCTTCATGCGCACGGGACCGGTGGACGAGCGGTATCCCGACGAAACATGGAGCGGGTATCACGTCGACCACAACACCAACTGCGTCCTTCCTCCGTCCATGGACGCCGGGCGATTCTCGTATGTCAACTCCGGCGTGTACCTCCATGACGTAACCGACGACGGCGCGCCCATGCTGCTGGTACCCGGTTCGCATACCCGGGCGGCCGAGGTCTTCGCCGAGGGATGGGAAACAGGCAACATGGCGAGCGTCACCCACGTGCGGGACATCCGCAAGGCTGGCCTGCAAGATCCGGTCCCGGCCGTAGGCACGAGGGGAACCGCCGCCTTCTATTCCTCCTACCTGCTCCATTCGGCGCAGCCCTTCCGGAACAAGAAGAAGCAAAGGGCGTTCTGGACGCTGTCCATGTGCCGCCGCGACGCCGACCGGTGGACCCGGTTTGCGAACCCATTCATCTACGGCGAGCGGGAGTACATGCTTCCCTTCATCACGCAGACGACGCCCCGCGTGCGGTCGCTCTTCGGCTGGCCCGAACCCGGTCACCCGTACTACACGACACAGACCCTGGGCCTTCTCGCGCAGGCCTTTCCGGGTATCGACCTGGACCCCTATCGCGATGCGCTGTCCCGGGCATCATGATCTTGACAACAACGCGCGTTACCCGTTATCCTGATTCTGCATAGACCGTCTCTTTCAGATCGCACAGAACGCGGGAAGCATCGCCGAAAAACGCTCCGGGATGGCGGTCCATACGTCCCGCCACTGCCCCACAACCTCTCCAGGAACCATGTGCGACTACGCCGGCTCCGGCCCCATACCCAAGATCGACATCCATACCCATATCCTGCCGGAAAACTGGCCCGATCTGCACAAGCGGTACGGTTACGGGGGATTCGTCGAGCTGGACCACTACCGTCCGGGGTGCGCGCGCATGATGATCGACGGCAGGCGGTTCCGAGAAATCCAGGCCAACTCGTGGGATCCGCCGACCCGGATCGGGGAATGCGACACCGCCGGAGTGCACGTCCAGGTCCTGTCCACCGTCCCGGTGATGTTCAGCTACTGGGCTCAGCCCGCGGACGCGCTGGACCTCTCCCGCATGCTCAACGACCACATCGCCGAGGTGACCCGCACCTGGCCCCGCCGGTTCATCGGCCTGGGGACCGTGCCCATGCAGGCGCCCGACCTGGCCATTCGGGAAATGGAGCGGTGCGTCCGGGAGCTGGGGCTGTCCGGCATCGAGATCGGGACCCATATCAACGGGAACAACCTGAGCGAACCCCACCTGTTTCCGGTGTTCGAAGCGGCGGCGGAACTGGGAGCGGCCGTGTTCATCCATCCCTGGGACATCATGGGCCAGGAGACCATGGAGAAGTACTGGCTGCCCTGGCTGGTGGGCATGCCCGCAGAGACCTCCCGGGCGATATGCTCCATGATCTTCGGGGGAGTCTTCGAGCGGCTGCCGGCGCTGCGCGTGGCCTTTGCCCACGGCGGGGGTTCCTTTCCGGCGACCATCGGGCGAATCGACTACGGTTTTCAGATCCGCCCCGACCTGTGCGCGGTGGACAACGACGTGCTGCCCAGCGCCTACCTGGGCAGATTCTACCTGGATTCCCTGGTGCACGACAGCCGCATCCTGGACTACCTGATCCACCTCATCGGGCCGGACCACATCGCCCTGGGATCGGACTATCCCTTCCCCCTCGGTGAAGCGGTGCCGGGCAGGATGATCGAATCCATGGACCACCTGGACGATGACGTCAAATCCAGGCTGCTGTACCGTTCCGCGCTTGCCTGGCTGAACCTGGAAGCAGACCGGTTTTTCGACGGGACCAATCAGCCCCATGGATGATCGACTCGATTTCAGCATGAGCGCCTCCGACATGGACGCCGGGGACGAATTGTCGCCAATCAGGTCGCGCTTTCATTTTCCGAGGACCGAAAAAGGAGCGGATTCGGTCTACCTGGTCGGCCATTCGCTGGGACTCCAGCCGAAAGCCGCGCGGGACTATGTGGACCGGGAGCTTGAAGCCTGGCGAAGGCTGGGGGTCGAGGGACATTTCGAGGGGGACAACCCCTGGATGCCCTACCACGAGGCATTGGCGGAACCGCTGGCACGGCTCGCCGGCGCCCTGCCCATCGAAGTCGTGGCCATGAATACCCTCACGGTGAATCTGCACCTGATGCTGGTCTCATTCTACCGTCCCACGCCGGAGAGGCACCGGATCCTTATCGAGGGCTCCGCATTCCCATCCGACCAGTACGCCGTCGCTTCACAGGCCGCCTGGCACGGCTTCGATCCCGCCGAGAGCGTGATCGAGCTACGGCCCCGGGAAGGGGAAGACTTCATCCGCACGAGGGACGTCGAAGAACTGCTCGAGCAGGAAGGCGAGACCATTGCCCTGGTCTTCCTTGGCGGGGTGAACTACCTCACCGGGCAGGCCTTCGACATGGAACGGATCGCCGAGGCGGGCCGCCGGCAGGGGTGCGTCGTGGGATACGACCTCGCCCACGCCATCGGCAACCTGGAACTGAGGCTTCACGACTGGGACGTCGACTTCGCCGTCTGGTGTTCCTACAAGTACCTGAACGGCGGCCCCGGCTGCGTGGGCGGGTGCTTCGTTCACGAACGGCACGGACGGAGTGACGACCTGCCCCGGTTCGCCGGATGGTGGGGGCACGACAAGGCGACCCGGTTCCGAATGCCTGAGGTCTTCGAGGCGACCCCGGGGGCGGAAGGCTGGCAGCTCAGCAACCCCCCCATCCTCCCGCTGGCGGCGCTGCGCGCCTCGCTGGAACTGTTCGACGAGGCGGGTATGGACCGGCTGCGCGCAAAGAGCGAGCGGTTGACCGGGTACCTGGTTCACCTGCTCCGGACCCGCTTCCCGGATGGCCTGTCCATCATCACGCCGGCGGACGCCGAACAGCGCGGATGCCAGGTTTCACTCAGGACGGGACCGGAAGGGCGCCGCGTGCACCGGCATCTGTCGGAACACGGCATCTGGTGCGACTGGCGCGAGCCCGACGTGATCCGCGTCGCCCCCGTGCCGCTGTACAACAGCTATTCGGACGTTCATCGCTTCGTGGAGGTCATGGCGGAGGGGATGGGATCGGCCGGTTGACCTTGTTTTGATTCCGGTTCATTCCGGTCCCGATCCGTGAGAGGGTGCCATGGGTGTCAAGCGGGAGACCATTACCCTGGTGGGCGCGGGTCTTGCCGGATCCCTGCTGGCGATCTTTCTCGCCCGGCGGGGATTCCGGGTCGAGGTGTACGAGAAGCGGCCCGATATCCGCCGGGCGTCATCCGGCGCCGGCCTGGCCGGCCAGGCCGGCCGCTCGATCAATCTGGCCATGTCCGTCCGCGGACTCCATGCCCTGGGGCAGATCGGCCTGAAGGACGAAGTCCTCGCCATGGCCATTCCCATGGCGGGCCGGCTGATCCATCCCGTGGAAGGCGAGCAGGTTCTCCAGCCCTACGGCCAGCGGGACGACGAGGTCATTTACTCCGTCTCCCGCGGCGAACTGAACCAGGTCCTGGTCAGTGCCGCGGAGCGGCAGGACGGCGTGCGGCTTCACTTCAACGCCCGGTGCACCGGGTTGGAATTCCGCACCGGCGTGCTGTACGTCCGCGACGACGCGACCAACCACGTCCACTCGCTCCGCCCGACGCGGATCATCGGGGTGGACGGCTCCGCATCGGCCATCCGGACCGCCATGATGAACGCGGGGCGGTTCGACCTCTCCCAGCAGTACTTGACCCACGGGTACAAGGAACTGACCATTCCGGCCGGCCCGGACGGCGCATACAGGATGGTACCCAACGCCCTCCACATCTGGCCGCGGGGCCTGTACATGCTCATCGCGCTGCCCAACATGGACGGCAGTTTTACCTGCACCCTCTTCTTTCCTCACGAAGGCGAGTACAGCTTCGCCAGCCTCCTGGACCCGGACAAGGTACGGGACTTTTTCAACAGACAGTTTCCCGACGCGACGGCGCTGATGCCCGATCTGCCCATCCTGTACCGCGACAATCCCACGGGCTCCCTGGTCACGCTCAAGTGCTTCCCCTGGCACTACCGCGACCGGGTCCTGCTTCTCGGTGACGCCGCCCACGCCATCGTGCCGTTCTTCGGCCAGGGAATGAACTGCGCTTTTGAAGACTGCACGGTCCTCGACGAATGTATCGAGGCGTACTGGCCGGACTGGGGGACGGTTTTCGAATCCTTCGGCCGCCGCAGGAAGGAAAACACGGACGCCATCGCCGACATGGCCCTGGCCAATTACGTCGAGATGCGCGACCTGGTGAGCGACCCCGGCTTTCAGTTGCGGCAGAAGGTGGGGTTCCTCCTGGAGCAGAAGTTTCCCGACCTGTTCATCCCGCGGTACTCCATGGTGTCGTTCCACCGGTTTCCCTACAGCGAGGCGCTGCACCGCGGCGAAGTCCAGGACGGAATCCTGCGGGAACTATGCGCTTCCATCTCCTCGGAAGACCAGGTCGACTGGGACAGGGCGAACCGCCTGGTCCGGGAGCGACTCGGCCCCCATTGACCGAAGCGCGCGGCGGTACGCGGGATGAGGCCCTGTCGAGCGGCGCCCGGCGGCTTGACAGGCCATCCGGCCAGGTCTACATTGCATATAACCTTTCGCGGCGTTCAGGACCGGGCGCCGTCACTACCCATTCCCCAGCAATTCCCGCAGCGATATGCATATACTCAATTACATCGGCGGCGACCTGCGCGAACCGGCCGGCGGCGGTTACCTGGACAATGTGGATCCCGCCACGGCAACCGTGCTGGGCAGGATTCCGGACTCGGACGCCCGGGACGTGGAAGAAGCGGTGAAGGCGGCGGAAAACGCCTACCCGGCCTGGTCGTCCCTGTCCGCCCGGGAGCGTTCCCTGCATCTGCTCCGCATCGCCGACCTGATCGAAGAAAAACGGGAAGAGCTGGCCCTGGCGGAATCGGACGATACGGGTAAGCCGGTGGTCCTGGCTGAGACTGTGGACATTCCCCGGGCCGCGAGCAACTTCCGGTTCTACGCCACGGCCATAGAGCACTTCGCCAGCGAAGCCCACGCCATGGGCAAAACCGCCCTCAATTACACCCTGCGCGCCCCCATCGGCATCGCCGGTTGCATTTCGCCTTGGAACCTGCCGCTATACCTGCTGACGTGGAAGATCGCGCCGGCGCTGGCCGCTGGCAACTGCGTGATCGGCAAGCCCTCGGAACTGACGCCCACCACCGCGTTCCTGCTGTCCGGGATCTGCATGGACGCGGGACTGCCCGCGGGGGTGCTGAACATCGTGCACGGCTATGGCCACAAGGCGGGAGCGGCCCTGGCGGAACATCCGCGGATCCCGGTCGTGTCCTTCACCGGCGGGACGGACACGGGCAGGAAGATAGCGGCCGCGGCCGCCCCGCACTTCAAGCGGGTCTCTCTCGAACTGGGCGGGAAGAACCCGAACATCGTCTTCGCGGACTGCCCCTACGAGGATACGCTGCAGACCGCCCTGCTGTCCTCCTTCTCCAACCAGGGCGAAATATGCCTGTGCGGTCCGCGCATCTTCATCGAACGCCCCCTGTACGATACCTTCCGCGACGATTTCGTCGAGCGTACCCGGCAACTGACGGTCGGCGATCCCCGGACTGCCGGCAATCGACTCGGAGCGGTCGTGTCGGAGGGCCACATGGACAAGATCCTGTCCTATATCGAACTGGCCAGGGACGAAGGCGGACGAATCCTCTGTGGCGGCCACCGGGTCCGGGCGAACGGGCGCTGCCGGGACGGATGGTTCGTTGCGCCCACCGTGATCGAAGGCCTGTCGCCGGACTGCCGGACCAACCAGGAAGAGATCTTCGGCCCCGTCGTCTCGCTCCTGCCCTTCGACACCGAGGAGGAAGCGGTGACCCAGGCCAACGGCACGTCGTACGGCCTCGCGGCCATGCTGTGGACCGGCAACCTGGGCCGGGCTCATCGCGTCGCCGAGCGCCTGCACGCCGGCATCATCTGGATCAACTGCTGGATGCTGCGGGACCTCCGCACGCCCTTTGGCGGCATGAAACACTCGGGGGTGGGCCGGGAAGGGGGATTCGAAGCCCTGCGATTCTTCACGGAACCCAAAAATGTGTGTATCAAAGTATAGCGGACGTATTCGCAAGACGGTCCGCAAGTTAGTCGGCAGGTCAGTCCGCAAAACGGTCTGCGAAAGCAGGCTTAGTACGGAGACCCCTATTGCATCAGCATTATGACTCCGATCGCGCCCCCGAACCGGTGGGCCCCTATCCCCATGCCCGCCGCGTGGGGAACCTGCTGTTCCTTTCGGGCATCGGTCCCCGCGCCAGGGGTCAGCAGGCTATCCCGGGGGTGACCCTGGGTCCCGACGGCGAGATCGAATCCTACGATATCGAGGCACAGTGCCACTCGGTCTTCCATAACGTGCGCTGCATACTCGAAGACGCGGGCAGTGCCTGGGAGAACCTGGTGGATGTCACCGTGTACCTCACCGACATGGATGAGGACTTCGCCGTGTTCAACCGGATCTACCGCGAGTATTTCAAGGAGAACCCGCCCTGCCGTACCACGGTCGGTGTTTCCCGGCTGCCCACCCCGATCGCCATCGAACTGAAGTGTATTGCCACCATTTGAGCAAGGAGGTACGATCATGCCGGTAGCGGCTCCTTTCAACTTCAAGGCCTGGATCGACGAGCACAGGCACCTGCTCAAACCGCCGGTCGGCAACCAGTGCGTATATACCGAGGCGGAGGACTTCATCGTCATGGTCGTCGGCGGACCGAACGCCCGCAAGGACTACCACTACAACGAGGGCGAGGAGTTCTTCTACCAGGTGGAGGGTGACATCGTGCTGAAGATCATCGACGACGGCAAGCCGGTGGACATCCCGATCCGGGAAGGAGAGATCTTCCTGCTGCCCGCCGGCGTCCCCCACTCGCCCCAGAGACCGGCGGACACCGTGGGACTGGTCATGGAGACCAAGCGGAGGACCGGGGAAATCGACGGGTTCATGTGGTACTGCGAAAGCTGTGGAGAGAAGCTATACGAGGAACACTTCGAACTGGAAGACATCGTCAGCCAGTTGCCGCCCGTCATGAACCGGTTCTTCAGCAGCGAGAAGAACCGAACCTGCAAGCTTTGCGGCGCGGTCATGCCGAAACCGGAAGGCGGGTAACCAGGGGAAAAAAGCGGCGCGTGGCCAAATTTATACGTTTTCGACGGTTTTTCGGGCCCTTTTCCGACTGAAAGATTGTACAGCATCGAGGAGCGCGTTTAACGCATCCGGCGTTCATTCGCGGCAAGTTACCGTGCGGAGTGCCGGATTCATGCGAATAACGCGGCGCCTGACCGGATTTCTAAACAAAACCGGCAAAAAAGTTGACAGGTCGCCGGTTTGTGCTTATCTTATGTTTAGTAATTCGGGGATGCTTTCGGAAAGGGGTAGAGTATGGTACTCATTTACCGCGGATTCGAAGGCAACAGGGTGTTCAAGTGGAGCCGGGGGAATTCGGACCGGGTAACCGTGATGTTTCCGGCGAAACCGTTCTTCAACCGGTGCATCAGCCGCGTGCTCGACCAGACACGCGCCGGTAAATCGGTCCTGGCCTGGGGAGACCCCGAAGGCCTGTCCCGCCTGGGACTCGCCCTGAACGAGCGACACATTCCGACGACACCCTTCGGAGACGGGATAGTCGGGCGCTGATCGCGACGGTCCGAATCTTAAACGGCTCTTTGGCCGCCGCTCAGAATTCGACCCCCAGCTGCAGGGTGTATTTGTTCGTGTTCTCGCCGCTTCCGCCCTCGGCCGTTCCGTACGCTCGGTCGTGAATCCATTCGAATGTGCCGAAGAGCGTGTCGTTCCAGAGGTCAACCGTAATGACGGTGAAGTAACGTAGCGCCGGTATGCCGAGTCCCACCGCCTCGGAGGTACCCTGGTACCCCAGCGCGAATTCCGCGCTCCTTCCCGCCAGTTCAGACCCGTAGCCGGCTTCGAGAGACCAAGCGGATGGGTGGGCGCCCCGGTTATCGAACGCCAGCACGCCAGGAGCGAATCGACCCTGGGAGATCATGTATTCGGCGTCGAATGCGATACCGCTGTAGTGAATGGCGGTAGCCACTGACCATCCAGGTATCCGTTCATCGCTGTCAACGGTTGGTCCGCCGTGGCTCGCGTCGTCCGGCTCGCCTCGGTGTTCGAAGACTTCTTCCTGAAAACCGGCCAGTGTGCCCAGGTCATCAATAAACGACACGTTGAAGGCGATTTCGTCTTCTTCGGACAGGTGCTTTTTGAAACCCATCGCGGCGCCGAAACCGGACCGGGGTTCATCCGAGCGCGCATCGTCTCCATAATACCCGTAGACGCTACCCAGGAACTGGCCCAGGGAGACGCCCAGCAACAGGGACTTTTCCCTTTTGGATCCGAACTCGAACGACAGCGGGTCGACAATCGCATGGGTCTCGAAGGGACCGATACTGGCATCGTGCGCCGCGTGGACTTCGGCCAGCTCGAACATGGTGAAGGGAAGGAATTGCACACCGCCCTTAAGCCACCATCTGCCCTCGGGCGGTCCGACGATGATCGTACCGGTAAAGATCCCCAGGTCGTGACCTTCCGCCTCTTCATCGTGGTCTTCTTCGTGCTCGTGAATCCATCCGAACTCAGATCCAATCCATGCATGGGGCTCGATGCCGATGCCCATTTCCAACTGTTCGGCCGCCGTGGACGTGGAGGTTTCCCCTCCGGATGATTGTTTGCGCGATACGGTAAACTCCGCCACCCCGCCGATTTCAATAAACCTGAGCAATGACTCCGCACCGGACTGCTCATTGGCTTCCTGCCCGGACACGTCCTGCGCCGCGGCCGGATGCGTCCGGATGACCGCCATGAGCGCCACGGCCATCACCGCGAGGATTCTGTCGTATCGTTTCATACGGGTGTTTCTCTTTCGCAAAAACTCACAAATTTTAGACTAGACTAAAAATATAGTTATATAATATGTGTGTCAATAGTTAGATAGAGTAAATTCTGAAACGATCTGAATTGAAACGGGGAATCCATCTGTGGCAAGCCGCTCTTCGCGGCGAAAGGGAGCGAGATCCAGGATGATCCCGCGGTCGGCCGGGTCGGTCCGATTATGGATGAGGCGCCATGAACACCAGCACCACCAGCCGGCCGCCGCCCGTGTTTAGCACACCGTGGTCCACACCGGGTGGGCACAGCACCGCCGTGCCGGGAACGCCCTCCACCGTTTCGTCGCCTACCGTGAAATCGCCGGCGCCTTCCAGTACGTAGTAGATCTTGTCGTTTTCGGCGTGGCTGTGGGCCTTCTGCTCCTGTCCGGGTTCGAAACAGTAGATATCGCAGAACATGCGATCCGTGTCGAACAGGTTGACCTTCTGAAACTTGTCGGCAGAAAACCGTTTTCGATCCGGTACATATTCCACCGGCATGTGGAGTACTCCTTTGAATGTACAGTGCGGGACGGCGGATCTGACCGGACAAAGGCCTTGCGATCAGGCCGTTTTCCGGCGTATTTTCAACCCGGACAATCTATCCGGGGGTAGTGTGGATGTCAATATCTAAGGGATTGGAAGACCGTACGAGACCGTACGAGACCATGACACATGAAATCACCATAGGCCCGCACCGCATCACGTCGCTCAGGCCCGGCATGCCGATCCTCACGCTGGCGCCCATGGCGGGCATCAGCAACTGGCCCTTCCGGTTGATCTGCGCGAGAATGGGGGCGCAGATGGTCGGCGTGGAGTTCATCAACTGCAACGCCATTCTCCACCGGAACCCGAAGACGCTGCAGATGATGAATTTCTGCGACGCCGACATCTACCGCGATACCGGCATGTCGCTCCTCGCCGCCCAGATCTACGGAAATGACATCGGCCGCATGGTGGAAGGCGCGCTGGTCCTGGAGGAAAAAGGCGCGCAGATCATGGACATCAACTTCGGGTGCTCCGTGCCCAAGATCCTGCGTTCCGACTCCGGCGCCGCCTTCCTCAAGGACATCGACCGGATGATGAACGCGGTGCGCAGCGTGGCCGACGCCGTCTCGATTCCCGTCATCATCAAGACGCGGCTGGGCTGGGACAACGACAACATCAGCATCCTGGAGGTGGTGAAACGCGCCGCGGATTCCGGCGCCCACGCCGTGGCGGTGCACGCCCGCACCGTGGCGCAGAAGTTCAACGGGACCGCCGACTGGTCCTGGATCGCCCGGGCCGTGGAGGTCTCCCCTGTGCCGATCTTCGGCAACGGGGACGTGTTCACCTTCCAGGACGCGGTGCGCATGGTCAGGGAGACCGGTTGCGCCGGGGTGATGATCGCCCGGGCGGCCCGGGACAATCCCTACATCTTCTCCGGCGACGTGTCGCCCACGTTCTCCGACCGGGTCAGGCTCGCCCGGGACCACCTGGGCATGATGGTGGAGTACAAGGGGGAGAAGGTCGGCGTGATGGAAATGCGCAAGTTCTTCGCCTCCTACTTCAAGGGC
Source organism: Candidatus Latescibacterota bacterium (assembly GCA_012270975.1). Taxonomy (GTDB): domain Bacteria; phylum JAAXHH01; class JAAXHH01; order JAAXHH01; family JAAXHH01; genus JAAXHH01. The sequence goes on from JAAXHH010000034.1 coordinate 112,030, forward strand.
TTCCCCAACGCATCCCACCTGAGGACCAGCCTCGTGCAGGTGGACACCGTCACGCAGGCCCACCGGATTCTGGACGAGTGGGTGGCTGATTCGGATCGTCGGCCGCATGATGCTTGATCACGCGTCCTTCTGAAAAATACACCACGCCCTCGGCGATGTTCGTGGCGTGGTCGGCGAGCCGTTCGATGTGGCGGGATATGAAGATCAACTGCATCGCCTGGGGCACCGACCCGGAATCCTCCGTCATGCAGGTCAGCAGTTCCTGGTAGATCTGGTCCTGCAGTTGGTTGACCTCTTCGTCCCTGGCACAGACATCCATGGCCAGTTGTTCGTCTCCGCGTACAAATGCGTTGAGGCTGTCCTTGACCATGGACTGGGACAGATCGGCCATGCGGGGCAGGTCGATGAGCGGTTTCAGTTGCGGCATGCCGGCGAGCTGTTTCGTTTTCTTGGCGATGTTTACCGCGATGTCGCCCATGCGCTCCAGGTCGATGGTGATCTTCATGCTGGATGCAACGAAGCGAAGGTCCCGCGCAATCGGGTGCTGAAGGGCCAGCAGCCGGATGCACTGGTCGTCGATTTCCAGCTCCATGGCGTCTATGGGCTGATCTCCGCCGATGACCAGTTCGCACAGCGCAATGTCGCGCTCCACGTGCGCCGTGATCGACCGGGCGATCTGTTCCTCCACGAGCGCCGCCATGCTCAGCAGGGCGGATTTCAGGCTTTCCAACTGCTGTTGAAGGTGGGTTTCCATGGTCGCTTTCCCGGGATTCAGGACGCAGCGCTATCCGGCGCGGCCCACATCGTTATCTGGAGATTCGGGACGCAGCGTTATCCAGGACGCAACGCTATCCGGCGCGGCCCGTGATGTAGTCCTCCGTGCGCTGGTCCCGGGGCGTGGTGAACAGCACGTCGGTCACGCCCGTCTCCACCAGTTCGCCCATGAGCAGGAATCCGGTGCAGTCCGACACGCGAGCGGCCTGCTGCATGTTATGGGTCACGATAACAATGGTATAATCGTTCTTCAGATCAAGCATTAATTCCTCGATCCTGGACGTGGCGACGGGGTCCAGCGACGAGCACGGTTCGTCCATGAGCAGGACTTCCGGTTCGACCGCGATCGCCCGCGCGATACAGAGCCGCTGCTGCTGTCCGAGAGAGAGCCCCAGGGCGCTTTCCTCGAGCTGTTCCTGGACCTCTTCCCAAAGAAAGGCCCGGCGCAGACACCGTTCCACGATCTCGTCGAGGAAACCGCCGGACTTCACGCCATGGATCCGGGGACCATAGGCCACGTTCTCGTAGATCGACTTGGGGAAGGGGTTCGGCTGTTGGAATACCATGCCCACGCGCCGGCGCAGCCGCGTAACGTCGGTGTCCGGGGCGTAGATGTCGGCCCCGTTTATCCGTATCGTACCCGTCAGGCGGGTCTGGGGAACGAGGTCGTTCATGCGGTTGATCAACCTGAGCAGGGTCGTCTTGCCGCAGCCTGAAGGTCCGATAAAGGCCGTGATGACCTGGCGATCGATCGCCATGGTCACGTCCTTCAGCGCGGCCCGGTCGCCGTACCAGAAGGACACGTTCTCGACATCGATGATCGTTTCTTCACGCAGGATCTTCGGCGTGACCGGCGCGTTTTCCGTCGTCATTCGTTAAAACCTTTTTTGCGCTGCTTTAGGTGCGTTGCCTGTGCGTTTTCGCTTGTGCGCGGACCGGGTATACCTATGCCGCTGCCAGCGAATAGCGTCTCCTCAGCCGGCTTCTGAGTCCTATTGCCGCCGCGTTCAAAGCGACCACGATGGCCAGCAGCAACAGGGTGGAAGTGTACGCCATGGGTAGAGACGCTTCTCCCCCGTCCGGCCTGAAACCCGTATCGAAGATGTGAAACCCCAGGTGCATGAACTCTCGTTCCAGGTGCACGAAAGGCCAGGCGCCATCCACTGGCAACTCGGCGGAAAAGGCGACGACCCCGGTGATCATCAACGGCGCCACGGTACCGGCCGCCCGCGCAACGGACAGGATCAGGCCCGTGAGAATGGACGGCAATACCACGGGCAGGATGACTCGCCAGAGCGTCTCGAACCGGGTCGCCCCCAGGGCGTGGGATGCTTCGCTGAGTTCCCGGGGCACTCCGGCCAGCCCTTCCTCCACGGCCACGATGACCACGGGCAGGGTGAGCAGGGCCAGGGTCAGCGAGCACCAGAGGATGCCGCCCCGGCCGAAAGTCGGTTCCGGCAGATCCCCCGGGAAGAACAGACGGTCCAGGGTCCCTCCCAGAAAATACACGAAGAAACCGAGTCCGAAAACCCCGAATACGATGGAGGGAACCCCGGCCAGGCTGTTTACTGCGATACGCACCCCGTTCAGAAGCGGACCCGGTCTTCCGTACTCTCTCAGGTAGAAGGCCGCGAGAACGCCGAAGGGCATGACGACGATCGACATGAGGATGACCATCGCCGCCGTGCCGAAAACCGCCGGGTAGACCCCGCCGAGCCGGTTTTCGTCCCTCGGAGGCGTCCACAGGTAGGACCAGGCGCCACCCATATAGTGACGGATCCTCGTCCACGTAGTCATCGCATTGGGTGCGTAGATTCGCTGGACGTCCGCGAGGGAAACGGCGTGCAGCCGGCCATCCGCCGAAGACAGGACGATGGACTGCGCCCGCTGTCGTCGCAGGCGTTCCAGCTCCGGATTCCGCTCCTGGTAGTGTGCCCGAACGGCTTCGTAACCCCGGGCGACGACCGTACCGTCGTCCACGAACGAATCCAGGAATCCAAACAGGTCCCCGCCCCGATCCTGCCCCACGACCACGGCTTCGCTGGGGGTATCCCGCCCCGCGATCCGGCCTTCCTCCAGCCAGACGTAATCTAGAGGATACCGTTCCCGGTTCCCGGTCCGGACCCGCAATCGATACGCTACGGATCGCTCTCCCGAGGAGTCGGTGGTCCGGACGCTTGTACGGGAAGTCTCGTGGCCCAGGACAACCCGTCCGTCGCGCAGCACGTACCGGGTCAGTTCCTTGGGCCAGAACAGGCCCAGTCCGTGCACGACGATCACCAGGATCAATCCCGCCACCATCAGGAGCCCGAGGACCAGGGCCCCGCCGGACAGCCAGATCAGGGCGTCATCCCTTGACCACTTCGAATCCATCGTAACTCCTTGCGGGCGGACAGGACATCCGGCGCTTAAGCATATCGCCGTCTCAGCCGTCGTCTGACCAGTTCGGCCACGGTATTAATCGCAAAAGTCGAAACGAGGAGAAGAAAGGCGGCGAAAAACAGGACCCGGTAGAGACTGTCGCCCCGCGCGGCGTCCGGCAGGTCGAGGGCCACGCTGGCGGACAGGGCCCTGAACCCGGAGAAGGCGGACCAGTCCATCACCGGGACATTGCCCGAGATAAACAGCACGATCATGGTCTCTCCGATCGCCCGGCTCAACCCCAGCAGGACGGCGGCCAGTATGCCGGCGCCCGCGGCGGGGAGGACGATGCGCACGGCGGTCTGCCAGCGCGTGGCCCCCAGTGACATGGAACCTTCCAGGTAGGAGCGGGGCACGGCGGAAAGCGCTTCCTCGGACAGGGTGAATATGATCGGGGCCACGGCCAGGCCCATGACCATGCCGACGACGATCGCGTTCCGCTCGGCGTAGGTCAGTCCCAGGGATTCTTCGAACCAGGTTTCGTAGCCGGCCCGCAGCCAGGCGGCCTCCAGCAAAGCCCCGCATTCCAGGGCCAGCCATCCCCCGGCCAGTACGGCCGCCAGAAGCAGCCAGATCTCCCGGCCCGGAGGACTAAACACCCGGAACCGGACCGGCGCCAGATGCCTGACCACAAAAGCGGCCGCCACGGCGCCTGAAATGAACACCGGCGCCAAGAACAGGGCGAAGACGTGGGAAGCCAGGAACGGCGCGAGCCAGACGCCGCCGATAAAACCGAGCACGACACTCGGCACGGCGGCCGTGACTTCCACCAGGGGTTTCAGTCTTTCCTTCAGTGCCCGCGGCAGGAACTGCGACGCGTAGAGCGCGGCGAGCACCGAAACGGGCACCGCGAAAAGCAGGGCGTACACCGCGCCTTTCAAGGTCCCGAAGATCAGCGGCAGGATGGGGTAACCGGGTTCGATTCCCTCGGGACCGGAGATCCCCCAGTCGTATTCCGCGGGCGACGTGAACAAAGGGTAGATCACCCACAGTATCACGGCAAAGACCGACAGGATGGTCAGGATCAACACCATGCCGCAAAGGGCTGCGAGCCGGCCAACCAACAAGTCCAGCAGACGGCGCCGGTCAATCCGCCATCCTCGGGCGCGATCGGTCATCCGGGGGTCCTGGTTCTGGTTTTATTCGACGAGGTCAACGAGTGAAAAACATCGAATCACTTCAGCAGCGTCATCTTCCTGTTGAAAACGTGGGCGGTCCGTCCATCCGCCGTAGCCTCGAAACGGTAGAAGTACACGCCGCTCGAAAGGTGCTGCGCGTCCCAGCTCTCCACGTAATTCCCCGGAAGCCTGGTATCGTTCACGACGGTAGCCACCCGCTGGCCCAGGAGGTTGTACACCTCAATCAGTATGTGGCTCGTAGACGATACCGTGTACCCGATATTCGTGGTCATGCCAAAGGGATTCGGACTGTTCTGCGCCAGGCTGAACGCGCCGGGCACCCCTTCTTCCGGTACCACGGGCTCCGGCGGCACGGGTGGCGGGGCGGTGCTGAAATAGCCCAGGCCCGCGAGCGCCGACCAGTTCGCCGCCCAGTTTTCCGTACCGAAAGCGCCCGCGTAATCGACGTCCTTAAAGAAGCCGCTGCCCCGGGGCTCTTCCATGAGCATGCCCGCGTCCCAGGCGGGACTGTCGTTGCCTGGCCGCGGATCGAGACCCCGGTTCCGGTTCCAGCTGATGCCCTGCAGCATCGGGTCCGCGATCCGGATCATGTTCGACGCTTCGGCAAGCAACGCCGCCGAGTGAGCGTCGCCTCCCAGGTCATTGGCCGTGCCGCCCGCGCCGAAGGCGCCCAGGATGTTGTACCGGAACGCCAGGTCGCCCGCGTCCAGACGCGCCCTGCTGTCCTGCGCCCCCCGGGTCGGGTCCAGGTCTTCGATCGAAAGCATGTGTCCCTGGAACTCGGTGAAGATGCTGTTGAAATACATCCCGCCCGCGTTGTCCCGGAAGATGATGCCGTTGTTCGCCTTGTCGCCCGTCGAGGACGCGCCCCGGCCGATGTAGGTGGCGTTCATGATCGTGGGACTGGCGTACGGCCTGCCGTCCTCGGGGTCCGTGCCGCCATCGTGCTCGCCGGCGTGGTCGCCCAGGGACGGGTCCTGGATCGAGAACCAGAACTGGTGTTCGCCCCGGAAGCCCTCGTCGTAATCGAAGCTGTCATCGCCCGCGAAAGCGGAGATCAGGTAGCGCGTGTTCACTGTGCCGCCGAACCACTCGAAGCCGTCGTCCTGGTTGTAGAACACCTCCACGTGCTCGATGGTCGTGCCGCGGCCCACGCCGCCCATGGTCAGTCCGTTGATCTCGTTATTGGCGCCGATGTCCGTACCGCCGTGACGAATCGATACGTACCGGAACACGCCCGAATTATCGTCATCGTTCGGGTTCCTGCCGCCGCCGTATATACCCCGCGGCTCGGTACTGGCATCAATACCCTCGACGTTGCCCTCGCCCGTGGCCGTGTTGATGGACGCCCGGCCCAGGATGATGACGCCGCCCCACAGGCCTCGGGAGGCAGTAGGCGACGACAGCAGGATGTCGTTCGGATCGTTGACGTCGTCCGCTTCGGCCGTGAAGATGACTGGATTCCTGGCGTTACCGTCCGCGAAAATCTTGCCGCCCCGCGCCACGATCAGGGCCGAAACGTCACCTGTTGTCCCCGACGCCCTGCCCTTGATGACGGTACCCGCTTCGATGGAAAGCGTCTCGCCGTCTTCGACGAAGACCAAGCCGGACAGCAGGTAGGTGTTGTCCGAGGTAAAGGATGTATTACCAACGATATCTGCGTCGGTGATCGTTACTAAGGGATTGGAGGTTGACTGTGCTTCTGCGAGGACTGGAACGATGAAAGGAACTGCTGCTAAGGCGACGGATATCCACCGAAACATACCCCCTCCTTACAGGGCTTGTGGCTATAAGGTGATAAAGAAAGCATGAAGCGTCCCCGCGGGTCGACCGGATGGCCGTGGCTATATCCCGTACGAGAAACCGATGGAGAACGTCCGCCCTCTCTTGTAAAGACTGCGGATGAACTCCTCGTTGTTGTACGGATGCACCTTCTTGATGTCTGGATCGAGGAGGTTCCTGGCGGAGAATTTCAGCGTTACGCGATCCCACAGACGTTGCGATCCCGTGATATCGAGCATGCCCGCGGGCTGCTCGAAGGCGTTGGGCGTCCCGCCCGTACTCACTTCGGAAAGCCTTTCGCCAAAGACATTGTAATGGACGCTCACCAGGGTACCGGTATCCGTGTTGTCGTACATGGCATCGATGTTGACTACGTAGGGAGACTGGCCCTGCAGCTTGCGGGTCTCCGCCGCACCGGGATCGAGCGCCCGGATGATGGCGAGTTCCGACGGCGCGATATCCACCTGGGACCTGACCAGGGACAGGTTGCCGCCGACCTGGAAGTTGCCCAGGGACGGATGGAGCTGGTCGAGCCGCTTCCGGTATTCCAGTTCCAACCCGGTGACAAGCGCCCTGTCGACATTCTGAAACTGGATTTCACCGTTCGTCGTCACGATTACGCGCTCGATCGGGTTCTCGAACTTCTTGTAGAAATAACTGATCGCATAGATCTCGCCGGGACGGTTGAACCATTCCCAGCGGAAATCGTAGTTGTCGATCAGCGTCCGCTTAAGCTCGCTGTTACCCACGAAGACGTAGTCGCCGACGAAGAGGAAAGAGGCGAATGGGGCCAGTTCGCGAAAGGAAGGCCGCGCCAGGGTCCGGCTGTAGGCGCCCCGGACATTCATGTTATCCACGACCTGGTACACCGTGTTGATCGAGGGCAGCCAATCCTTCTCGTCCAGTTTGCCGGGCGTCAGCGAGGTTTCATGGCTGGCCACGTCCAGCAGGGTGGACTCGTACCGGGCGCCGCCCGTGACCTTGAACCGCCTGGTGAGCGGCAGGTCCAGCATCAGGTAACCGGCCCGAACCTCCTGGTCGCCGTCGTAGTTGTTCTTCAGGTCCGAGTCCTCGGATACGAAATTCCCGAACCGTGTAAACCCGGGTGTATCCTGCATTTCACCGGGCAGGATGCCGGTGCGCGCCGAGGAGAAGAAGACCGCCGGGTCGTTTCGGTACAGCAGGTTGTCCTGCCGGAAGGAGAAACGCCGCTCGCGGAAAGTGTGCTCCTTGTCCAGGTAGGCGCCGCCGAATTTCAGCCGGGCCGTGAGTCCGGACCACTGCGAGAAAGGCAGCGTCACGTCCAGCCTGAAGTCCCGGTTGGATTCTTCCAGGTTCCTGAAGTACCGGGTCGGCGCCGCGTAATTGGACAGGGCGATCGTGTAGCTGTCGATGTCCGGTGCTCCTTCGCCGGCCGCGTCGACCGTCTGGAATTCATTGGTGAAGTACCGCAGATCCGGCTCGTCCTGGTTCGACCTGATGAATGCGCCGGTCCATTCGATTTCCATGTTGGATACGGACGGCAGTACGTGCTTGCCGCGGAATTGCAGGGACTGCATCTCGCGCTCGATGAAGGACAGCACGCGGGTCTCGTACCGCACGTTGTCGCCAGGCAGGGAGGAGGGCCAGACCCCCGTCTGGAACCTGGACGCCTTCTCGCCACTGCGGTTGTAGAGCAGGTTGGCGCCGATTTCGTGGGTGATGCTTGGCTGGTAGGTGGCATTCACCAAGCTGCCCCAGAGTACCTCCTCGGAACCGCTCATGTCCGTCGCAAAACGCTCGCGGTTCAGCCCTTCGGATTCCCGGGACACGCGCTTCCATATCCCCGATGCGCCATTGTCGTACGCCGAGATGTTCCGGCTGTAGCTCACGCTGCCCAGCATCCCGAACGGACGGTCCGCGATCTCCGTCTGGTTGCCTACCGAAAAAGAATAGCTCTGGCCAAGGCCGCCTTCTACGGTGGTCGGCGTCATCGTCTTGTCGGCAAACGACTTGGAATACAGGTCCAGCAACTGAGCGGCTTCCGGGTCACGGAGCGCGCTGGTGATGCTGGGAATCTCCACGTCGGGATTCCGCAGGGGCAGCGGGATATCCCGGGTGCCGTCGTCGAAGCCCAGGAAGTCGTATTCGCCGCCGTCGTAGCTCAGCATCTCCTTGAAGGAAGACTGGGAATTGTACTTCGTGGACGTGGAGAAGGACATGGTGAAGGATTCGGGAAGCGACTTGGTCTTCACGTTGACGCTGCCGCCGGTGAAGTTGCCGGGCTTGTCCGGCGTGAAGGTCTTTTCCGTGGTAATGTTGTCCAGGAGGTTCGTCGCGAAGATATCCATCTGGACCGACTTGCCGTTGGGATCGGCGCTCGGCAGGGAAGTGCCGTTCAGCTGCGCGGTACTGTACCGTTCGCCCAATCCGCGGATGTAGACGTATTTTCCGTCCACCACCGAGGCGCCCGTGACGCGGGTCATGGCCGCCGCCACGTCGCCCTGTCCGCCACGGGAGATATCCTCGGCGCTGATGGCGTCGCTGATGGAGAGGGCGTTCTGGCGGCGCTTGAGCAACGCCGCTTCCGTGTTTTCCAGGGCCCGGGCCGTCACTTCCACCACGTCCGCCACGAGAAGCTCCTGCTCGACGGTGATGTCTATTCTGCTCACCTGGCCGGGGTTGACCTGAATCTCGGTAACCCGCTTCCGTGCATATCCGATCATGGATACCATGACCGTGTGCCGGCCGGCGGGAACGTTACGGATGAGGTAGGTGCCTTCGAGGTCCGCCATTGCACCCAGTGCCTGACCTTCAACCATCACCGTGGCGCCGATCAGGGGTTCGCCCGTCTCGGCGTCGACGACCGTACCCGATATGCGGCCTGCAGACTGTTGGGCGCCGACTTCTGTGGACGAGCCCAGCAGGACCGCGGCCGCGATCACCGCGGCGAGCATTGATCTGATCATCCATCCCGGTTCGCTCTTCGGGATTCGGTCACTGCAAAACAGGCGGACCTTCCTCATGCAGCTTCTCCCTTCGGTTTCTACAATCGACTCCTCTCTCGGGTGCCGTTTGCGCGATATGCGCGTCTTATGTCGAGTTTGAAACATGGGTCGCCAGTATTATAAGTACGTTATTTGACGATTCTGTTACGAACAGCGCACAAGGCCATGACAACGACGTTACTTTTTAATGGCAGAATCCCGGCGCCTTATGATACGCATGCCTGATGACAAAATCATGACGGCGGCATGACAATGTGATTAATGTGCGTTTTTCCTGCTTTCGCACGATCGACAGGGTAAAGACGGCTTGACAAAATCGCCTGGCGTCCCGTTTAATTGTTACTCGGACCGGGTCGCATGCCCGGTCGATCCGGTCCTACCCGGTCCGTCGACATCCGATACAGCTATCGTTGTGCGGTATTGCGCGCATTGTGCCAGTGACACGCCGCAAGGCCGCCTAACTTTCCGGTGACTTGGTTATGCCTGCCGCAAACGGAAACAACGCCAGGGCCGCCACGGTTCGAACCATCGCCTCGAAGAGAGCCGGCCGCCGGTTTACCCGCAAGCCCCGGCCGCCCGTGGCGCCGCTGGTGACGAACTACTGGCGTCCGGAGCACTTCTTCAACCGGGAGCTAAGCTGGATGGAATTCAACGCGCGGGTGCTGGAGGAAGCGCTAGACCCCACCGTTCCCCTGCTGGAACGGGTGAAGTTCCTGGCCATATTCAGCACCAACCTGGACGAATTCTTCATGATCCGCGTCGCCGGCGTGAAAAGACAGATCGACGCGCAGGTCCAGTCCACGCGTACCGCGGACGGCCTGAGTCCCCGGGAGGTGATGACCGCGCTTTCGGCGAGGATGCACGAACTGGTCAACAAGCAGCACGGCCTGTTCATCAACGAGATCTTTCCGCAACTCACCGAGCAGGGCATAGACATACTCGAGCCCGAGCAACTCAGCGCTTCGCAGAAAACCTACCTCGACGAGTACTTCCGGAAGACCATCCTGCCGGTGGTGACCCCGCTGGCGGTGGATCCCGGTCATCCATTCCCCTATCTGGCCAACGGCACGCTTTGCCTCGTGGCCGAAATCCGTAAGATCCAGAAGTCCGTTTTCCCCCATACGAACCTCTCGGTCATCCACCTGCCCACCTCGGTCATGCCGCGGTTCCTTGAACTCCCGTCCGAGAACGGCCGGCAGGCGTTCTTCATGCTGGAGGACGTCATCCAGATGAACCTCGATCTGTTCTACAACGGCTACGAGGTGCTGAACTGCGCGTCGATTCGCGTGACGCGGGACGCCGACGTGGATTACGTGGAGGAAGGCGCGGAGGACCTGCTCAAGGTAATCGAGGAGGGCATACGTAACCGGCGCAACGGGGCCGCGGTCCGGCTGCAGTACGACCCGGAGCTGTCTTCGCGCATCCTGGACGTCCTGGTGGATGAGCTGGAACTGGAGCCGGAGGATCTCTACCCCACGGAAGGCTTCACCGCCTTTTCCGATCTCATCGAGCTGTACGACGCCGTCGACCGGCCCGATCTCATGGACGAACCCTTCCCGCCCCAGCCGGCGACTTCGTTCGATGGCGCGCCTTCCATCTGGGACGCCATCAAGAAGGACGACATCCTGCTGCACCACCCCTTCCATCAGTTCAACGAGGTGGTCCGTTTCGTTTCGGAAGCGGCGGAAGACCCCCAGGTACTCGCCATCAAGATGACGCTGTACCGGGTCAGCGCCAATTCGCCCATCACCCGGGCGTTGACGCGGGCGGCGGAGAACGGCAAGGAAGTATCGGTACTGCTGGAATTGAAGGCCCGGTTCGACGAGGCGGCAAATATCCAGTGGGCCAGACAGTTGGAGGAGGCGGGGGCCCATGTAATCTACGGCATTCCGGGCATAAAAGTCCACTGCAAGGCCTGCCTGGTCGTGCGACGGGAGGGTGAGGGGATACACCGCTACTGTCACCTGGGCACGGGGAACTACAACGACAAGACTGCGCGCATCTACGCCGATTTCGGCCTGTTCACGGACAAGGAGGAATTCGGCGAGGACGTAACCCAGTTGTTCAACCTGCTGACCGGCTACGCGCTGCCCACGCGCTTTCACTACCTTATCCTCTCACCCACGTCGATGCGGGAGGACATGGTAAAGCGGCTGCGGCGGGAGAGCGAAAACGCGCGGAACGGACGACCGGCCCTCGTCATCGCGAAGATTAACTCCCTCGTGGATCCGGACATGATCGTGGCCCTGTACCAGGCATCCCAGGCCGGCGTGCAGATTCAACTGATCATTCGGGGCATATGCTGCCTGAGGCCGGGCATTCCGGGCCTGAGCGAGAACATCAGCGTCATCAGCATCGTCGACCGGTTTCTGGAACACGTCCGCCTGTTTTATTTCTATAACGATGGGGACCCGGAATATCTGCTTTCCAGCGCGGACTGGATGGACAGGAATCTGAACAGGCGGGTCGAGATTTCGTTCCCGGTCATTGACCGTGCGCTCCAGGCAGAGCTTTGGGCGTATTTGAAGATACAACTGAAGGACAACGTGAAGGCACGCGAATTACAGTCGGAAGGAACCTACAGGTACGTGAAGAAAGCGGGAAGGCGTTTACAATCGCAGAGGGAACTGTACGAACTGGCCTGCGAGACGGTCAGGGTAAACGCGGAGACGAAACGCACCGCGCCTGCCCCGACGGCGTTTACCGCACGGACCTGACGGGATCATCAGGACAGGCCGAAGAACCAAACAGGCGGACCAGGGAGGTCAACGCTTCCCCGATCCGCCTGTAACTTTTTACGTCGACTATCTATCCACCGATACGGGCAGCCGTTCTCTTGATGAGAATGGTCGCGACCCCGGCGTAGAGGAGCGTGCTCACCGGATCCAGAATCGCATCCACGGCGGGGCCGATGCCCGGGATATTGCTCAGCACGTCCATGCCCGCGGCCGCGCCGACGGCGATGGTAACCGCCAGGTAGCCCGTCGCGTCTTCCGCGTCAACCGCCATGTGCGCGTAGAGCAGGCCGAGAACCGCCATCGCCATCATGGTCAGTGCCGAGGAAATCAGGGCACCGGGGAACAGCCCTTCGATTACCGCCAGAATGACTGCAATGATAATGACTATCCGTGTTGCCATGTATCTAACCTCCTGAATCGTTTGGTCGTCTCAAATCATGGTATTCCGGTCGGGGAAGCGGCGGAATCGTAACCGCCGGTCCGCCGTGCGGCGTTCGTCAGCCTTTGATCCGGTTTACCGTGCGAATGACCAGAATGGAAGCCACACTGGCATACAGGGCTGAACTGGCCGGATCGAGCATAGCGTCTAGGTAAGTACCGATGGCCGGGATGCTGCTCAACGCGTCCGCTCCCGCCGCGGCACCGACGGCAATGGTCACGACGAGATAATCGGTAGCGTCCTCCGCGTCGACTCCCGTGATACCATAGACGACACCCAGAATGACAATCAGTATCATCATCACCCCGCCATCGTCCATCATGCCACCCGCTAAGCCCTGAATAATCGCCAAGAGGGCGATCACTAAAACTATTACTCGGTTCAGCATGTCTACCTCCTAGAGGAGAGAGATTTTGTCACCAGGCCCGCGCACGAGACCGCGCACACGTACCTGTGACGGGAAACGACGGCGAGACGAACTTGCGTCGAGTTACGCACAGCAAACCCCACCTGTCGCTAACTTCCTTCGCAACGATTCAGTCGGACGTGCGCGTCCGCACGTCATCGACTGCCTTCAGAAGCCTGGTCGGAGTCCTGCGAATCGGGCCTGTTTCCCCGATGGTTCTATTGCGTTTTTTGGGTTATGTAACCAATAAATAACGGAAGGAAAGTACTGTCAAGGGTAATTGTATTGTTTGCCGCAAAAAAACACCAGAAATCCGGTTGTTTTACGACAATACAACATGCTGCGCGTGCGTCCTTGTCCGGTTCCGGATCTAAATGGTATCGAGGAAGAACGCGTAATTCAAGTCATTCCACCCGTTGAAGTTCCGGCGACTGCCTCGCGGTCCGATCGGGGCTGGTCCTCCGATTCGCCCGCCGCCTTCTCTTCCGACCAGACGGGGAGCGAAAGGAAGAAGCTCGCGCCTTCGCCGACCCGGCTTTCGACCCAGGCCCGGCCATTCAGCAGTTCCATGGTATGGCGGACGATCGCGAGGCCGAGGCCGGTTCCCCCCAGCGCCCTCGATCGCGCGCGGTCCACCCGGAAGAATCGTTCGAAGATCCGCGGCAGGGCGTCAGACGGAATACCGGGACCCGTATCGGCTACGGACAGGACGATTTCGTCGCCCCGTTCCGCGATGCTTACGGTGATCGATCCGCCGTCCTCGGTATACTTGACGGCGTTGTCGACCAGGTTGGTGAGCGCCCGCTCCATCAATGCGGCGTTGCCGCGCGCCGGCCTTTCCGTCTCGAACCTGAGGGCAAACTTCAGATGCTTGCGGGCGATCTGCTCCGCGAATCCCTCCGCGACCCGTTCGGACACCCGGTCGAGGCGACAGGCCGCGATTTCGACCTCGTACTGTCCGGATTCGATCCGGGAGAGTTGGAGGAGATCCTCGACCAGCGCCTGTAACCGGTCGGTATGGTGCAATATGGAGTTGACGAACCGGCGCAACGCGGTCGTATCGTCCATCGCGCCGTCCAGCAGGGTCTCGACATAGCCCTTGATGGAGGTCAGGGGGGTCCTGAGCTCGTGGGAGACGTTGGCCACGAAGTCCTTCCGAACCTGCTCGAGGTGCCGCAGTTCGGTCATGTCGTGGAACACGGCGACCACGCCGTGAAGCTGCTTACCGATGCGTACGGGCGTGAGATGCACCTGGAAGATGCGCTGGCTCCACTCCAGCGCCAGGTCGAACACGGCATCCTCGTTCAGGGACGGCGCAGAGTCGATCGCGGCGTCCACCGCGCTTTGCAGGTCATGGTTGCGCACCACCTCGATCGGCCGCTTGTTCAGACACCAGGCGTCCACCTCCATCATGCGCTTGAAAGCCGGATTGACCATGAGGATCCGGCCGTCCGCGGAGGTTACCATGACGCCTTCCGCCATGCCCGAGAGCACGGCTTCAAGCTGAGCGTTTTCTTCCCGGATCTGCGAAACCCTCGCTTTCGACTGTTCGGCCATCTCGTTCAGGGCGGCGGCGAGAGAGGCCAGCTCGGCGTGGGCCGGCGCGGAAGCCGTGACCTCGAGATCGCCGGCGGCCTGCCGGAGGGCGACTTCCGTCATGCGTTCGATGGGGCGGGATACCAGCCTTTCCGTGGCCCAGCTCAGCACGACGCTCAGCAAAAGACCGATGCAAAGGGCGGCAAGCACGATCTTCCATATGTGAGACTCGATCCACTGGAACTGCTGAAGCGGCAGCGCGACGCGCACGACGCCCCGAACTCCTTCGGTCCGGAAGGGTACCGCCACGTAAGCCATGTCGGTTTCCAGGGTATTGCTGTAGCGGATGCTGTTACCGACACCCGACGCGGCGGCCTCGATGATTTCGGGCCGGTCGCCGTGGTTTTCCATGAAAGGAACGGCGGAGAGGGGGATGGATGAATCGCCGGCCACGACGCCGTCTTCCGCAACCACGGTCACCCGGGCGCCGCACTGCTCCGCCAGGCGGTCCGCGATCGGATCGACCGTCCCGGGCGAGAGCGAAGGGAGCGGCGTGTTTTCGAGGTAGGACTGGATCAGGCGCGCGTCGTGGAGGAGCTGCTGGCGGGTGTGGCCGCTGACATCCCCGCGCAGGGACGTGTTCAGGTAGACATAGACCGCGCCGGCCACCACGAGGGTGAAGGCGACGTAGCCGACCAGGATCTTGGTTTGGAGCGAAAACCGCATGACATGGCCTACCTGGCGAAGCGGTAACCTACCCCGCGCACCGTTTCCACCATGCCGCTGGCCTCGCCGAGCTTCTCTCGCAGGCGCTTTACGTGGGCGTCCACGGTACGGCCGTACCCCATGTAGTCGTAGCCCCACACCACGTCGAGCAGTTCTTCCCGCGTCTGTACCCGGCCGCGGCGCTGATAGAGAATGACCAGCAGTTTGAATTCGGTGGCCGTCAGGGATACGGCACGGCCCGCAACGGACACGTGGTGACCTTCAACGTCGATGACCAGGGGTCCGACCCGGGCCGGACCCGGGGTTTCCGGTACGGTACGCCGGCGCAGTATGTTTCGGATGCGGAGGGCGATCTCCCGGGGACTGAAGGGTTTGACCACGTAGTCGTCGGCCCCCAGTTCGAGACCGATGATCCGGTCGATTTCCTCGCTTTTCGCGGTCAGCATCAGGATGGGAATGGACCTCGTGCGTTCGTCCTGCTTCAGAATGCGACAGACCTCGGTGCCTTCGAGGCCGGGCAGCATCAGGTCGAGCACGATGAGGTCGGGCGTATCGTCGCGGGCCTTGTCGAGGGCGGCGGGGCCGTCCGTCGCCACGATCACATCGAAACCCGACTTCTCCAGGTTGTACTGGATGATTTCCACGATATCCGGCTCGTCGTCGACGACCAGTATCGTCTGTCGCATGTTCACTCCCCGGCGTGAGCCCGCCGAATCTCCATAGTGGTATCGTAAATATATCCGGAGCGGGACCTGTTGAAAATACAAAACAATCCCCGAAACGGCGGCGGTGCCTACCTCCTGATCGCCAGCGGCGCCTACTTCGCCGACGGACACAGGTCGCTCAGCACACATTCGTCGCACTTCGGCCGCCGGGCGACGCACGTCTTCCTCCCGTGGTTCGCGAAGAGATGCCCCAGGCCCGTCCAGTCCGACTCCGGAACGATCTTCACCAGGTCGGATTCGATCCGGTCGGGGTCGGACTGCTTCGTGAATCCGAGGAGAGCGGACAGTCTTTTTACATGGGTGTCCACGGCGATGCCCGGAATGCCGAAAGCGTTCCCGCGCACCACGTTGGCCGTTTTCCGGCCTACGCCTGCCAGGCTGGTGAGATCCCCCATGCCCGCGGGCACTTCGCCGCCGTGGAGGTCGATCAACGCCTGGCAGCATTTGCGGATATTGGCCGCCTTGCTTCGGTAGAATCCGGTGGTGAAGATATCCGCTTCCAGCGCCTCGGCGGGCGCTTCCAGGTAGTCTCGGGGGGTCGGATACTTTTCGAAGAGGGATTCCGTGACGATGTTAACGCGGTGGTCCGTGCACTGCGCCGAGAGGATCGTGGCGATCAGCAGTTCAAAAGGCGAGGTGAAATTGAGCGCCGGCCCCACGTCGGGGTAGGTCTTCTTCAGGCGTTCCAGCACCTCCCCCATCCGCTCCCGCTGCGCTTTCCTGCTCGGCATGCTTAGGGTTCTCCTCGCGGGAACCGGGCCGCGCGGGGACGTCCCGGGCCGTTCCCGTCCTGAAGACCGGAGATCCGGATCATCGCCACGGTATCGGACGCGGATCGGTCAACTCGCCGCCGTGCGGTGTCTTCCCGCCTTCAGCCCGATGAGTTCGTCCGCTTCCAGGTGGTTCAGGAGACGGTCCGCCGTCACCCCGCCCTTGCGGACCATGGCAAGCCCGTAGTCCACGTAGTCCAGTTCGTCCACGTGATGGGCGTCGGGGCCGATGCTGAACCGGGCGCCCCGGGCCATGCCGTAATCGAGATGCCGCCAGTCCAGGTCGAGACGGTGGGGATTCGCGTTGACTTCGATGGCGACGTCGTGGGCCACCGCTTCATCGATGAGGCGGGCCACGTCCACGGGATAACCGTCCCGGGCCAGCAACAGGCGGCCCGTGGGATGGCCCAGAATGGTGGTATGCGGATTCCTGATCGCCCTGACCATGCGTTCGGTCATGTCCGCCTCGGACATGTTGAACATGGAGTGCACGGATGCCACGACCAGGTCGAAAGTGGCCAGGACTTCGTCAGGGTAGTCCAGGCTTCCGTCGGGAAGGATGTCGGACTCGATGCCCTTGAGGATGCGGAAATCGTCGTACCTGGCGTTCAGGGCATCGATTTCCCGCTGCTGTTCCATTACCCGTTCGATGCTCAGTCCATGGGCGTATGCCGCGGTCCGGCTGTGATCGCAGACCGCGATGTAGCCGAAACCCCGCGCCCGGGCGCCTTCGGCCATTTCATGGAGGCTGTGCATCCCGTCGCTGTAGGACGTATGGTTGTGGATCACGCCATGGATGTCTGCCCGGGACGGCAGTTCCGGCAGGCGGTTTCCCGCGGCCCGGTCAACCTCCTCGCCGCCTTCCCGCAGTTCCGGCGGAACGAACTGGAGGCCGAGTATGTCGTAGAGAACGGGTTCGTCGGGACAGGGGATCACGGCGTGGTCGCGTATGACGTGCCGGTCGGTGATGGTGATCCCCCGGTCGTCGGCGTGCCGGGCGATGCGGGTACGGTGGCCATCGCTGCCCGTCCAGTGATACAGCGTAACGGCAAAGGTCTCATCCGGAACGCAATGGACGCGAATGGGCAGTCCGGCAGGTCCGGTGACGGTCACGTCCCGGCCGTCCTCCTCGTGAACCTGGCCGAAACGATGCAGGATGGGGTGGAGCCTGTCCCGGTCGGGATGGCCCACGACGAGGTCTATTTCGCGGATCACTTCCATCCTGCGCCGGACGTCTCCCGCGATCTCCACGCGCCATACGTCCGGGTGGCGCAGCAGGTCGTCCACCAGGGATTTCGCCTCGTCCAGTGCGCGGTCCAGGAGGTGGAGCCCCCGGGACCGCTTGATCAGGTCTATGCCCTTCAGCACGCGCTCCTGGGTCTTGGCGCCGAATCCGTCCAGCTTGACGAGCCGGTTTTCACGGCAGGCGTATTCCAGCTCCCCCACGGTGTCGATACCCAGATGGTCGTGAATCGTCCGGACTTTCCTGGCGCCGAGTCCCGATATGGTGAGCATTTCCTGTAAGCCGGCCGGCACGGTCTGAACGAGGGTCTGATGATAACTCGACTGCCCGTCCCGGACGAGTTCGGTTATGTGACGCACCATGGACGCGCCCAGGCCGGGGACCTTGTCCAGCCGGTCTTGCTTCACCACGTCTTCCACGGGTTCGGACAGCGTTTCCACCCGGCGCGCGGCATTCGCGTAGGCGCGGGTCTTGAAGGTGTTCTCGCCCTGCAGGATCAGGAGCGACCCGATCTGGCTGAGGATCTTGCCAATCTGCTTGTTGGTCATGCCTGGTTTCCGTCCTGGCGTGTCCTAGACGTCCTGGCGCGTTCTCAACGTCCCGGGCGCACGTTCAACAGCCTGGCGCGGTTTCTCCGTCCTGGCGCGCGGCGCGGGCATTCCGCCGACAGGCTTCGATGAATTCCGGCAATCTCTTTACGAACTCCGACCGGGGCACGGCCCGTTCGCAACCCGCCGCACGGGCGCGCGCGAAGGCTTCGGGCCGCGTATGCCGGCCGTAAGCCATCATCGGGGTATCCCTGGTCGCTTCGCCGTCCCTCAGATGAGAAATCAAACCCACGGCGTCCGTACGCGAAAGATCGAGATCCACGATGATCGCGGCCGGCGGGCCACCCTCGGGATCATCCGGGATCTCGCTCGCTTCCGCCGCGAAGAGCGGGTTGCCGCCCAACTGCCGGACGGTCTCCCCGATTTTCGACGAGAAAAACAGGTCGTCCACCACCACGAGCACGGTATGGTCGGTCATCACGGCTCCAGGGTCATTTCATTCCATACTGGCTGACAGCGCTTCGGCATTCGAATATAAGGGCAGGATTCTGCAGGAAACAAGCGTATTGTTCAGCCCCGCGCCGCGCACCGCGGATGGATTTGCCCGTCTCCGTTCGGACCGGTTTGGGATTTTCTACATCTAATTCTTGACATGTATACTATATAACTATATATTTAGTCTTGTCTAAAAATCGTGCCGGCTCGTATCGCGCGGCATGCGGCCGCCGAAATCAGTTTACGGAAGTCTTCCATGCCCACGCCAGCCACCGAAGATTACCTGAAGGCCATCTACAAGCTGCAGGAAAACGCGGAAGCCGCGTCGACCAATGCCGTCGCGGACCGGATGGGCGTCTCGGCCGCCTCGGTCACCAACATGATGAAGAGACTGTCGGAGACCGGCCTGGTCGAACACCGGCCCTACCAGGCGATCAGGCTGACCGACGCAGGCAGGAAGATCGCCCTCGAAATCATCCGTCACCACCGGTTGCTGGAGGTGTACATGGCGGAAGCGCTCGGGTTTACCTGGGACCAGGTGGACGCGGAGGCGGAACGGCTGGAGCACGTGATCTCCGAAGAGTTCGAGGACAAAATCGACGCCATGCTGGGACACCCGACGACGGACCCCCACGGATCGCCCATACCGGCAAAGGACGGTTCCATAGCCAGGACGGACCACGACCGGCTGTCCGACATGGAACCGGGCCGCACCGTGGTCATTCGCCGTGTGACAGACACGGACCCGGCCTTGCTCCGTTACCTGGGGAAACTCGGTCTCCGGCCGGGCAACCTCGTGGACGTATTGAACAAAGAGCCCTTCGACGGGCCCGTGCTTCTGCGCGTGGGCGGCGAGGAACACCACGTGGGGCACCAGGTCGCCAGCAGTGTCCTGGTTGAATGTGTGGCCGGGCAAGAGGAAAACGACCGGCGGGCAGTATCATGACCGGAATCATCATACTCATTGCCGTCGGCGCGCTTTTCCTTCCGCAATACGGACTGTACTGGCGCTTCCGGCGCAGGCGGTGGCTGCATTCGAGGCAGGCTATCGACGATGCCCTCGCCCATCTGCACCAGTTTCAGCACGACGGCCGGCAGGCGTCCGTGGAGTCCCTTTCAAATACCCTGGGCACATCGACGAAGCACACGTTGATCCTGGTCAACCGCATGGCGCAGCTGGACCTGGTGGTCATGACGGGGCAGGGCATGGGGCTCACGGCGGCGGGCCATCGCTGGGCGCTCCAGATCATCCGGGCTCACCGGCTGTTCGAGCGGTATCTCGCCGACGAAACCTCCGTACCCCGGGAAAAGATCCACGCCCATGCGCACCAGTTGGAACACACGGTGACCGAGGCGCAGGTCGACAAGATGGATGCCGATATGGGCCATCCCACGTTCGATCCACAAGGGGATCCGATCCCGAACGCCGCCGGCGACATGAAGGAGATCGAAAGCCAGAAACTCGTCGACTGGCCGGCCGCCAAACCGGCGCAGATCGTGCATATCGAGGACGAGCCGCCGGAAGTGTATGCCCAGATCATCGCCGAGGACCTCCATCCCGGCATGATCATCACGATTGTAGACATGTCGCCCGTACGGATCGTCATCGGCACGCCGGACGCCGAACACGTACTGGCCCCGGTGGTCGCGGCGAACATCTCCGTGCGGGAGGCCCCCGCTGAGCGCATCGAACCGCCGGGCGTCCCGCTTACGACGCTGAAACACGGGGAACAGGGCCGCGTCGTTGGCCTGTCACCGGCCTGCCAGGGTTTGACCCGGCGGAGGTTCCTCGACCTGGGCCTGACGCCCGGAGCGCGCATCGAACGGGTCATGCAGAGTGCCTTCAGCGATCCCACGGCCTACCGGGTCCGGAACACCCTGATCGCTCTCCGCCGCGAACAGTCCGATCTGATCAGGATCGAACGGTCCGCATGGACCGAACAGCCCGAACGGACCGAACAGCCCGAACAACACCAACAGAACGAAGGGGAGATCGGAGTATGAGTACGGAATCCGCGCTACCTGGACCGCCGGAACGGGCCGGAACGCCGGAGCCGGCCGCACCGGCCGCACCGCCCGGACACGACTGCGCGTCCTGTGCACTGCAGGAAAACCTGGTTCAGATGGGGATTTCGCTGGACCGGTGGGACTATGTCATCGCCCTGGCGGGCAACCCGAACGTGGGAAAGAGCACGGTCTTCAATGCGTTGACCGGTTTGAAGCAGCATACGGGGAACTGGCCGGGGAAGACGGTCAATCGCGCCGAGGGCGGCTTCGAGTTCAACGGCAGAAGGTACAAGATGATCGATCTGCCCGGCACGTATTCCCTTCTTTCCGCCTCCATAGACGAGGAGATCGCCCGGGACTTCATCCTCTTCGGACGCCCGGACTGCGCGTTGATCGTCGTCGACGCCACCATGCTGGAGCGCAATCTCAACCTGGTGCTCCAGGTGCTGGAGATTACGGACAAGGCGGTGCTCTGCCTGAACCTGATGGACGAGGCCGTACGCAGGGGCATCTCGGTGGATCACCGCGCACTGTCGCGCGAACTGGGCGTACCGGTCGTACCGGTATCGGCAAGGAAGGGGGAAGGACTCGGCCTCCTGATGCGCACGGTTGCCGACGTGATCCAGGGGACGATCCGGAACGCGCCGCGGCGCATAACAGGCAACGGAGACCTCGACCGGACCGTGGATACAATCACGGGCATGCTGCGCGAATCGTACCCGGACCTGCCGAACCCCCGCTGGATCGCCTTCAGGCTCCTCGACGGCGACTACCGGGTGCGCCAGGCCCTGGAACAGGGCGAATTCAGCCGGATGGGCGCCCTGGCGGAACTAAAGACACGGGAATGAGGGATATGAGCGACACTGCGACGAGATCCCGTACCGGGGAGGACATCCTCGGCCGGGTCGAAGAAATGCAGCGGGGGCTGGAAGGGTCGTACCGGGATGAAATCGTCGAGGCCATCTACCAGGACGCCGAGGCCATCAGCCGGAAGGTCGTCCGTACCGGCGAGAAGACTTCCTATCCGTGGGAACAGAAGCTGGATCGCATCGTAACCTCGAAGGTCTGGGGCCTGCCCTTCATGGCCCTGCTCCTGGGCGTCGTCTTCTGGGTCACGATTTCGGGGGCGAACGTGCCCTCCGCCATGCTGGCCGAAGGACTGTTCTGGCTCGGTGCACGCGGCGTCGAGCTCTTCGAGTGGCTGGGCATGCCGTGGTGGGCCACCGGGTTCGTCTGGCACGGTGTCTACCGGGGACTGGCCTGGGTGATCGCCGTCATGCTTCCCCCCATGGCGATTTTCTTTCCCATTTTCACCATACTGGAAGACCTGGGGTACCTCCCCCGAGTGGCATTCAACGTCGACGCGCTGTTCAAGAAAGCGGGCGCCCACGGCAAGCAGGCGCTTACCATGAGCATGGGCCTGGGCTGCAACGCGGCGGGCGTGGTAGCCTGCAGAGTAATCGACTCGCCGCGGGAGCGGCTGATCGCCATCCTTACCAATAACTTCATGCCCTGCAACGGGCGGTGGCCCACGCTGATCATGCTCGCGACCCTGTTCGTGGCGGCGGCCTTCCCGCCGGCCTTCGCGGCCATGGCCGCGGCCGGCTCCCTCGTCCTCATCGTCCTGATCGGCGCCGCGACGACCCTGCTGGTTTCGGCCATTCTGTCCCGGTCCTTTCTGCGCGGCGAAGCCAGCAGTTTCACGCTGGAACTCCCGCCCTACCGGCGTCCCAGCATCCTGCGCGTGCTGTACACCTCGCTGATAGACCGGACGATCTTCGTATTGTGGCGCGCGGTGGTCATGGCCGTGCCGGCGGGCGGCGTGATCTGGCTGCTGAGCAACATCCACGCCGGGGGACAAAGCCTGACGGTATGGGTCTCGCAGTGGCTGGAACCCGTGGGACGGGCCATCGGTCTCGACGGCGTGATCCTGCTGGCCTACATCATCGCCATCCCCGCCAACGAAATCGTGGTTCCTACCATCATCATGGCCTATACGGGCGCCGGCATGATGATCGAACTGGACACGATGGCGGAACTGCGGCAACTCCTGGTGGACCAGCAGGGATGGACCCTCCTCACCGCCGTCTGCCTGATGCTCTTCTCCCTGCTGCACAACCCGTGTTCCACGACCATGTGGACGGTCTACCGGGAAACCAGGAGCGTGAAGTGGACTGTCGTGAGCGGTCTCATGCCCCTGGTCATCGCCTTCATCCTGCTCTTCATCGTCGCCCAGACCGCCTACTGGATCATGGGACTGGCGGGATGGTGACACCTGAAGTTTCCGGACGCGCAGACTACTACCTGGGAAGCAGGTAGCCTCTCTCTTTCATCAACTCGACGATTCGGGTAACGGACCGATCGACGGGATCGGTCTCCGACGAGACCGTCAGCGCCGGATCGCGGGGCTTCTCGTAGGGGTAATCCACGCCGGCGAGGTTACGCAGCAGGCCCCGGTCCGACTGCTCGTAACAGCCCGTGGTGTCATGCCGCCGGCACCAGTCCAGCGACGCGTCTACGAAGACTTCCACGTATCGGCCGGCTCCGATCCGTTCGGCCACCTGGCGGCGGCTTTCCTCGCCCGGCGAAATGAACGAGGCGATGACGATGAGGCCCGATTCGTTCAGCATGGCCGCGCATTCGGCTACGCGCCGCAGGTTCTCGGCCTGGTCCGCCGCCGAAAAGCCCAGGTCGCGGCTGAGTCCGCTTCGAACGACCGAACTGTCCAGCACCACCACCGAGTACCCCGCTTCGTACAGCGCCTTTTCCAGTCCGTAGGTGACAGCCGATTTCCCCGAGCCCACCAGTCCGGTGATCCAGATCGTGCACGGCTTCTGGCCATAGCGCGCGACGCGGCGGTCCGGGTCCACCAGGCTGGACCTTTTCGATGTAGCGGCCCTGGGTTCGGAATCGGCGTCCACGTCCATAGGCACCCGGTCTTCCGGAAGCCGGTCGATGATCATGCCCGCGGCCACGGTATGGTTGGACAGATAGTCCACCAGGATGAAACTCCCCGTCAATCGGTTGTTCTGGTACGCGTCGGAGAATAGCGGGGTGTTCGAGGTCAGCGCCACCCGGCCGATTTCATTGAGCGAAAGGCAGGGCACGTTGACTTTGTGCAGCGTGTCCACGTCGATCCGGTAGTCGACGTGGTCAATGCTCACGCGGGCGGTCTGCGTGGTCTGCTTGATCAGGTAGTGGCGGGCCGGATCCATGGGGGCTTCGTCCATCCACACCACCATGGCCTCGAATCGCCAGACCACGTGGGGCAGATTCCGCGGATGTACGATCATGTCTCCCCGGCTGACATCCACCTCGTCTTCGAGCTGCAGCGATATGGACATGGGCGGATAGGCCGCGTCTAGGTCGCCGTCGAAGCTGGAGACCGACTTCACCCGGGTCCGGTTCTGGCCGGGCAGGATCAGCACCTCGTCCCCGGGCCGGACCACGCCGGACAGCACCGATCCCGCGTAGTACCGCGCATCCTGGTCGGGGCGGATGACGTACTGCACGGGAAAGCGCAGGTCCACCAGGTTGCGATCGGTCAGGAACTGGACGTCCTCCAGGATATCCAGCACCGTCTGGCCGTGATACCACGGCATGCGGTCACTCTGCTCCACCACGTTGTCGCCGAGGAGGGCGCTCACCGGAACGAGCCGTATGTCGCTGACGTTCAGCTTCGCGGCATAGTCCAGGAATTCGTGGCGGATGGCGGAAAAGACCTCCTCGCTGTAGTCCACCATGTCCATCTTGTTGACGGCCACGACCAGGTGTTGTATGCCGAGCAGGGACGTGATGAAAGCGTGGCGGCGGGTCTGCGTCAACACGCCGTTGCGCGCGTCGACCAGTACGATCGCGAGGCTTGCGCCGGATGCCCCGGTCGCCATGTTCCGGGTGTACTGCTCATGGCCGGGCGTGTCGGCGATAATGAACTTCCGCCTCGGCGTCGAGAAATACCGGTAGGCTACGTCGATGGTGATGCCCTGTTCCCTTTCGGCCTTGAGGCCGTCCAGCAACAGGGCCAGGTCGGGGGCTTCGTCCTTGCGGGCCAACTGCTTGAGGGAGGCGAGATGGTCCTCGTAGATGTTCTTCGAGTCGGCCAGGAGACGGCCGATCAACGTGGACTTGCCGTCGTCCACGCTGCCCGCCGTACTGAATCGCAACAGTTCTTTTTCTTCGTTCTGCGTCAAAAACGTCTGGATGTCGGTCATTTCAAGAGTCGCTGCCGGTCGGATGGGCGGACCGCCGCTTCGGCGGCCGAGCCGTCTTTAGAAATAGCCTTCCCGCTTCTTCATTTCCATCGAGCCTTCCTGGTCGTGATCGATGATGCGGGTAGACCGTTCGGATATGCGTTCCACCATCATTTCCTCGATGATCTCTTCGACGGACGTGGCAGTGGAACGCACGGCGCCGGTGCACGGAGAACAGCCCAGCGTGCGGAACCGGCAGACCATGGACCGGGGCGTTTCACCGGGCAGGATGCGGGCCTGTCCCTCCACGGGAATCAGTTGTTCTCCCCGGATCACGACCCGGCGCTCCCGGGCGAAGTACAGGGGCACGACCGGGATGTTCTCCCGGTGGATGTACATCCAGATATCCAGTTCGGTCCAGTTGGAGAGGGGAAACACCCGGATGGATTCCTCCTGGCCGACGCGGCAGTTGTAGAGGTTCCAAAGTTCGGGCCGCTGGTTCTTCGGATCCCACTGGCCGAACCGGTCCCGGAAGGAGAAGAACCGCTCCTTGGCCCGCGACTTCTCCTCCTCGCGGCGGGCGCCGCCGAGGGCGGCGTCGAAGCCTCCTGACCTGAGCCCGTCGAGCAGGGCCTGGGTCTTCAGCAGGCCGCAGCAGCGCTGCGTGCCGAGATCGTACGGATTGGCGCCGACGGCGATGGCGTCCTCGTTGCGGAAGACGATCAGGTCCGCCGCATATTCTTCGGCCATGCGCGCCCTGAAGTCGTACATCTCCTCGAACTTGTACCCCGTATCGACATGCATGAGCGGAAAGGGCAGCTTCTGCGGATAGAAGGCCTTGCGCGCGAGATGCAGCATGACCGAGGAATCCTTGCCGACCGAATACAGCATCACCGGCCGTTCGAATTCAGCGACGACTTCCCGCATCACGTGGATGCTCTCGGCTTCGAGCTGCATCATGTGCGAGATGGTGTAACGGGGCATGGATGGATTACCGCCTCTCTGGTCGATTGACCGGGCAAAAACCGGGACGGGGGGTCGCCGAACGAGCCCGGCCGCCCGGAGTCGCCGGGACCATTACCCGCGTGGACTTCCTCATAAGGTCATACATAGGGTTCGACATGTCGCATCACCGCGGCCACGGACTCCCCGACGGTTTGACGCGAGGTGTCGATCACCAGTTCCGGTCCGTCCGGTTCTTCGTAAGGATCGTCTATGCCGGTGAAGCCCTCGATTTCACCCCGGCGGGACTTCGCGTAGAGTCCCTTTACGTCCCGCGATTCGCACACGGCCAACGGTGTGGACACGTGTACTTCAATGAACCGGCGGCATAATTCCCGGACCCGGTTGCGGGCTTCCCTGTAGGGTGAAATAAGGGACACGACCGGGCAGACGCCGTTTCGCTCGAGGACCGCGGCCAGGTATCCCACGCGTGCGATGTGGGCCACACGTTCGTCCCGGGTGAAACCGATATCGGGGAAAAGGGCCCTGATTTCATCTCCATCCAGCCGTTCGGCCTTGATGTTCCTGTCTTTCAAATTAGTGTGGACCCGATCCGCGATGGTGCTCTTTCCCGACCCGGACAACCCTGTGAACCATAGGACGAAAGGGCTTTGTGCCTCGTGAGGTCTGCCGGACAATTGTCGAACTCCGCGCTTCGAATCCGAACCTGATTCAAACTGCTGTCATTCAGCACCTGATTCAACTGCTGTCATTCAGCGCATACCATATTATGAATCCGGTTACGAATAGCAACAGATATATGACATCCCCGGCACGATCTGCCGGCGAGCGCCGGGGTTTGGCGTCCGGAAGCCGGACGACGGACGATCCGTATGCGCCCGGCAATTGTATCGCCCGTGAAATACCTTGACCGTGCCTCGCGATATTCCGAGTTTCTCCACTGGACACCTGGTCTTGCGCGCGTACTTCAGGGAGTGATGACTCGAGGCGCGCAAGCGCGGCGGCCGAAGTCGATTCTGCAAAGGATACCTTAAGAAAGATTGTCAAAAACGCGTAAGGTATTTGTCGTTCGTCCACCTCGCGGGTTGGAGAGAACCGACCCGCCGCCGGACTTAGGAGTATTCTTGAGATCGGTTTGTTCCATCCTCTTGTCCGCGGCGCTGATCCTGAGTTGCGCTTCTGCCCCGAAGCTCCAGATTCCGCCGATAGACGCCGACGTTCCCTCGAAATGGACCGCCGGACCATCGGAGTACGGCCGCTTCGCGGCGCGCTGGTGGGTCGATTTCGGTGACCCGCGGCTGGATGGGCTCGTTGACGAGGCCCTGGCGCACAACTACGACCTTAAGGCCGCCTCCGGCCGCATGGCGGCCGCAAGGGCGCAGGCACGTATCGTCGGCGCCCCCCTGTTTCCCCAGGTCAGCCTGGACTTCAACCGTTCGCGGCAACGCCGGAACTTCATCGGATTTCCCATTCCGGGCGGTAATGGCGGTGTGTTGAATACCACGTCGACGAATTACGGCGTATCGACCAACATAAACTGGGAAGTCGACCTCTGGGGCCGCCTCAGCGATGACAAGGCGGCCGCGCTGGCGGACATGCAGGGTTCGCAGGCCGATCTGTACGGCGCGCGGTCATCCGTCGCGGGGCAGACCGCCAAGGCGTGGTTCGCTGCCGTGGAAGCCCATCGCCAGCTCGAGTTGGCCCGGGCGACCAGGGACAATTTCAAGGTAGTCAACGAACGTATCGACAACCGGTACCGAAGAGGACTCCGGCCCGCTCTCGACCTGCGCCTGTCACTTTCAAACGTGGCCGCGGCGGAGGCCGTCGTCCTGCAGAGAATGCAACAGTTCGACAGTGTCGTCCGGCAGCTCGAAATCCTGCTGGGCAGGTATCCGGCGGCTGAAATGACGATCGGGTCGGACCTTCCTCCCGTACCTGAAGCCGTACCGGCGGGTCTTCCTGCCGATCTCATCGCGCGGCGGCCGGACCTGATGCTCGCCGAACGGCAGCTTGCCGCGGCGGGGGCACGGATCGCCGTCGCGAAAAAGGCGAGGTACCCGGCGATCCGGTTGACCGGTTCGGGCGGGACCTCCTCGGCCGCGCTGACCGACCTGCTCGACGGCGATTTCATCGTCTGGAGCCTCGCCTCCAGCCTGCTGCAGCCCCTTTTCCAGGGCGGACGTCTCCGCGCGGGTGTGACGCTGGCCGAGGCCAACCGGGACCAGGTGCTCGCGAATTTCGCGGGCCGGGCCCTTCGCGCCTATGGGGAGGTGGAGACCGCCCTGGTAGCGGACGGATTGCTCAAGCAGCGGGAAGCCGCGCTGCTTGAAGCCTCCACGCAGGCCACGGCCGCCCGTGAACTGGCGGAATCCCGGTACCATGGCGGACTGAGCGACGTGATCACCATGCTGGACGCCCAGCGGCGCGCCTTCGATTCCGAAGGTCAATATCTGGCCGTGCGGCGCCAACGGCTGGACGCGCGGGTCGATCTCTACCTGGCGCTCGGGGGCGGATTCGAACGCATGGTAGTGGAAACAGGGGAAACACAGGAGTAACGGATGAACAAGTGGGTCAAGACATTCCTGCCGCTGGGCATTATCGCGGGATCGGTGCTGATCCTGGTCTTCCTGGTCCGCAGCAGACCCGTGGTGGAAAGCAAGCCGCCGGCCATCCCGCCGCCGATTGTTCGCGTGACCACCGCGACCCTGGACACGGTCCGGCTCACGGTGCGGTCCCAGGGCGCCGTGATGCCGAGGACCGAGAGCGCGTTATCGGCGGAGACGGACGGACAGATCGTTTACGTTTCGCCGTCCTTCGTACCCGGCGGATTCTTCGAAAGAGACGAATTGCTGGTGCGCCTGGATCCTCGCGACGCGGAACTGGCGGTCACGCGGGCCGCAGCGGATACGGCCCGGTTTGCCACCGCGCTGCAGATCGAACAGGAGGAATCCCGTCTGGCCCAGGACGAATGGCGCCAACTGGGCTCGGGCGCGCCCATGCCGCTGGTCCTGAGAGAACCCCAACTGGCCCAGGCCCGGGCGAACCTGGAAGCATCTGTCGCGGCGCTTCAGCAGGCGCAGCTCAACCTGGAACGAACCGAGATCCGCGCGCCGTACGCCGGCCGGGTGCGGAAGAAGAACGTGGACGTGGGTCAGTTCCTCCGGCGGGGCGAGGCGCTGGCGACCATCTACGCGATCAACTATGCCGAGATACGGCTGCCCATACCCGATGAAGAACTGGCGTTTTTCGACACCCCCATGCAATTCCGCGGCGAGATGGCCCGGACTCAAGGTCCTCCGGTCGTGATCAGCGCGGAATTCGCCGGCCGGCAACACCGGTGGAACGGCAGGGTGGTACGCATGGAAGGCGAGATCGATCCCATGAGCCGGATGGTCTACGCCGTGGCAAGAGTGGAGAATCCCTACGGCCGCGGAGCGAATCCCGACCGGCCGCCCCTGGGGATCGGCATGTTCATCGAGGCCGAAATCCTGGGCAGAAGTTATCCCGACGTGGCGGTATTGCCCCGGACGGCCATGCATGGCGAAAACCGGATCGCCGTGATCGATGAAGAGAACAGGCTTCGCTTCCGCAACGTGGACGTCCTGCGGATAGAATCGGACCGGGTGCTCATCCTGAGCGGGATCGAAACGGGCGAACGCGTCTGTCTGTCCGCCCTCGAAACCCAGGTGGACGGCATGGAAGTGCGCATACTTGAAACCGAATCGGCTGGCGCCGTCGTCCAGGAAGAGGAAGGTACGGGCAGATGAACTACGTGCTCGCCTGGTTCGCCCGGAACAACGTGGCGGCCAACCTGCTCATGGTGACCATCATCGTGGGCGGACTGCTGATGATATCCCGGATCAAGGTCGAGATCTTTCCCGAGTTCGAGACCGACATCGTCGTCATCACGGTCCCCTACCTGGGCGCGGCGCCGGCCGAAGTGGAAGAAGCGGTATGCGTCCGGTTGGAGGAGGCCATCCAGGACCTGGACGGCATCAAGAAACTGAGTTCCACCGCGTCGGAAGGGGTCGGGAGGATCCTGGTCGAAGTGGACCCCGACGCCGACTCCCGCACGCTGCTCCACGATATGAAGTCCCGCGTGGACGCCATCGACACCTTTCCCGAGGAAACGGAAAAGCCGGTGATCCAGGAGATCATCTTCAGGCGCCAGGTCATCGATGTCGCCGTGGCCGGAAACCTGGACGAGCCCTCCATGAAGCGGCTCGCCGAAGAGATTCGGGAAGACCTGCTGGCCCAGCCTGAAATCAGTTACGTGCAACTGGCAAGCGTCCGGCCGTACGAGATTTCGATCGAGGTTTCGGAAGCCGCGCTGCGTCGTTACGGACTCACGTTCACCGAAGTCGTCAGCGCCGTGCGCAATTCCTCGCTCGACCTGCCCGGCGGTTCGGTGAAGACCCCCGGCGGGGAGATCCTGCTCCGGTCCAAGGGGCAGGCCCTGGTCGGTTCCGATTTCGACCGGATCGTGCTGCGGTCCCGCTCCGACGGCACCCGTCTCCTGCTCAGCCACGTGGCGCGTATCGTCGACGGTTTCGCCGAAACGGACATATTCTCCCGCTTCGACGGAAAACCGGCCGCCCTGGTCCAGGTGTACCGCGTGGGCAACGAAAACATCCTGGATGTTTCCGGTGCCGTTCATCGATACGTGGACGCGAAACAGGCGGAACTCCCGGAAGGCGTCGAACTGATCACCTGGCAGGACCAGTCCCGGCTTCTGGAAAGCCGGCTCGACCTGATGATCACCAACGGCCAACTGGGCTTCCTGCTCGTCTTTCTCTGCCTGGCCCTGTTTCTGCGTATCCGGCTGGCGTTCTGGGTCGCTATGGGCATCGTCATCTGCTTTCTCGGCACCTTCTGGATGATGCCGCTTCTGGATGCGTCCATCAACATGCTTTCGCTTTTCGCCTTCATCATGGTGCTCGGCATCGTGGTGGACGACGCCATCATCGCCGGAGAGAACATCTACGCGCACCAGGAACGGGGCGAAGAACCCGCGACGGCCGCCCGGATGGGCGTCCAGGAAATCGCCAAGCCGATCACTTTCGCGGTTTTGACGACGATCGTCGCCTTCTCGCCCATGTTCTTCGTGGAGGGGCTCATGGGGAAATTCTTCGAGGTTTTCCCCATCGTGATCATCCTCATGCTGCTCTTTTCCCTGGTCGAGTCCCTGCTCATTCTGCCGACCCACCTGCGCCACGGGCAGCCGAAGCAAAAGGACAGCCCGCTGCCCAATACGTTCCCGCTGGTAAGGCCCTTCTACCTCGTGCTCTTCTACGCCGACAAGTGGCTTCATGAACTGCAGGACAACGTGGCCCGGCTGCTCAGGCGCTTCGTGGAAGGCGTCTATGTTCCCTTGTTGAAGAAGGCCCTCGCCTGGCGGTACGTCACGCTTTCCATCGGCGTAGGCGCGATCATCCTTACCGTCGGGCTCGTGGCCGGCGGCATCCTGCGGTTCGTGTTTTTTCCGCCGGTGGAAAACGAATTCGTGTCAGCCCACCTTACCCTGGCGCAGGGGACGCCCGCCGAGGTAACCGACCGGTACATTTCGCTGATCGAGGACAGTGCCGTGCAACTGCAGAACCAGCTCGGCGGGGAGATCTCCCCGGATGAATCCGCTGGCGGTAACGGGATCATCGTGAACATCATGGCGGCCATCGGCCAACAGCCGAACGCGGCCCGGGCGCAACAGAATGCGGGAAGTCTTGCGGTATCCGATCGATCGTCCCACATCGGCGAAGTCGTACTGGGCTTGTCGCCTTCGGAGACGAGGGACATCAGCGGCGAGGAAATCGTGAATCGCTGGCGGGAGCTTATCGGACCGATTCCCGACGTTGTGGAGCTCTCGTTCACCTCCTCGCTGTTCAACGTGGGCGAAGCGATCAACATCGAACTGTCCAGTCCCGATCCCGATGGCCTGCTTCAAGCTACAGCCGAATTGAAACGGACGGTGGCCAATTACGACGGCGTCATGGACGTCGCCGACGACTTCCGGCCCGGGAAACAGGAAATCAGGCTGAACGTAACCCCCGAAGGCGAAGCGCTCGGCATCACCATGTCCGGGTTGTCCCGCCAGGTCCGCCAGGCCTTTTACGGAGAGGAGGCGCAGCGCATTCAGCGGGGCCGGGACGATGTCCGCGTGATGGTCCGGTATCCCGAATCGGAAAGACGGTCCCTGGGCGACATGGAAAACATGCGGATTCGGACGCCGACCGGCATTGAGGTGCCGTTTTCGCTTGCCGCCCGGGCGGAAATGGGAAGGGGCTATTCGAACATCCGGCGCACGGACCGGAAGCGCGTCATCAACGTCACCGCCGACGTGAACGATGCCGTGGCCAGTTCCAATGATATTCTCGCCGACCTCACGTCGTCCTACCTTCCGTCGCTGATGGCCAGGTATCCGGGCCTGACCTACACGCTGGAAGGACAGCAGCGCAACCAGCAGGAGTCCATCGAAAGCCTGAGCTTCGGCTTCCTGGTCGCCCTGCTCGTGATCTACGGACTGCTGGCCATTCCCTTCAAATCCTATGTACAGCCCATGATCATCATGAGCGTCATCCCCTTCGGCATCGTGGGTGCGGTCATGGGGCACCTGATCATGGGGTTCGCGATTTCGCTCCTTTCCCTGTTCGGCATCGTCGCGCTTTCGGGCGTCGTGGTGAACGACAGCCTGGTGCTGGTGGACTTCATCAACCGTGGGCGCGAGCGCGCGGGCGAGGGTGCGGACCTGCACGAGATCATCCGCAACGCGGGCGTCGCCCGGTTCCGGCCCGTGCTGCTGACCTCGCTCACGACCTTCGCCGGACTGACGCCCATACTGCTCGAAAAGAGCCTCCAGGCCCAGTTCCTCATCCCCATGGCCATATCCCTGGGATTCGGTGTGCTCTTCGCCACGGCCATCACGCTGATCCTGGTCCCCATCTGCTACTACATCCTCGAAGACGGGCTCGCCGTTCTGTCCCGCATCCGGAACCGGCTGAAGGGACAGGTTCTGGAACCGGGCGAAGCGATCGAGACCCCGGCTTCCTGAGTGCGGATCCGGGCCGTCCGGGCCATACAAACTCCTTGCCTGCACCCGCGTATTTCCCCATCTTTCCCACAGGCGCGGTAACACCGGAAGTACCCGGACAGAGGTGCTTCCGGCGGGCGTAATCCGCTATGGGTCAACGAACGGGGGGCCTCCTTGCCTTTCCACGCCGATCTGCATCTTCACTCCCATTTCTCCCGGGCGACCAGCAAGAACCTGAATCTGGAGCATCTGTACAAGTGGGCCCAGCTGAAGGGGATCCGGGTGGTAGGTACCGGGGATTTCGTCCATCCGGGATGGATGGATGAGTTGGAGGAGAAGCTGCAACCGGCCGAGGAAGGTCTGTTCCGGCTGAAACCCGAGCACGAGAGGGCGATGCAGGACCAGGTGCCGGCGGCCTGCCGTGCGCCCGTCCGCTTCATGCTGACGGTTGAGATCTCGAACATCTACAGACGCCTCGGCCGCGTGCGCAAGGTGCACAATATCATCTTCGCACCGGGCTTCGAAGCCGCCAGGTCGCTGCAGGCCCGCCTGGGCGCCATCGGCAATATCCGGTCGGACGGGCGGCCCATCCTGGGGCTGGACTCCCGGGACCTGCTGGAGATCACGCTGGAGACCGACCCGATGGCCTGCCTCATCCCCGCCCACGTCTGGACGCCCTGGTTTTCCGCCCTGGGTTCCAAGGGAGGCTTCGACCGGATATCGGATTGTTACGGCGACCTCACGGAGCATATCTTCGCCGTCGAAACCGGCCTGTCGTCCGATCCGCTCATGAACTGGCGGCTGGAACAACTCGACCCCTACGTGCTCGTATCGAACTCCGACGCCCATTCGCCCGGAAAGCTGGGCCGGGAAACCACCCTGTTCGATACGTCCTGCGACTATCCCGCGATCTACAGTGCCCTCTCCGATCCGGAAGACGCCGGGTTGACGGGGACGGTGGAGTTCTATCCCGAAGAGGGCAAGTATCACTATGACGGACACAGGAAGTGCCGGAGAAGGATGCATCCCCGGGAGACCATTGCCGCGGACGGACGGTGTCCGGATTGCGGCAAGGCCGTGACCGTGGGCGTCATGGCCCGCGTGGAAGAGCTCGCGGACCGGTCCGAGGGGAAAAGACCCGCTCGCGCGCGCCACTTCTTCAGTGTGATTCCCCTTCCCGAGATCATCGGGGAGGCGAAACAGGTCGGCGCCGGGTCCAAAACGGTGGACCTGGTCTACCAGGCCATGCTCGCGCGCCTGGGCAGCGAACTCAGTATACTGCTGGATATTCCCGAAGATGACATCGAACAGGTGGCGGGGCCGTTGATCGCCGAAGGCATTCGGCGCATGCGGGTCGGCGAGGTGGATATCCTGCCGGGATATGACGGAGATTACGGTGTGATCAAGTTGTTCAACCAGGCCGACCGCCTGGGCGGCGATACGCAAATCGCCCTGCTGGACGAACTGCCCGAGACAGCGAAAGCGCCGACACGCAGGACTGTGCCGGATGATTCGCCGGAGATGGAGGAAGAGGCGCCGAATCGCACGAATGGGACGGCCGGGATCGCCGATCCGCCGCCAGCCCTGTCGGAGTTCCTGGAACCCGTGGGACCGGCTGCCGCGGATCCTGCCCCGGAGCCTCACGAAACCACCTCTGCCGTGGCCGTGCTCGAAGCGCCGGAGAAAGCGGAAGACGCGGCAACGAACGACGGCCGCCTCAACGAAGATCAGCGAAAGGCCGTAAGAAACCACGAGGGCCATTTGCTTATCGTGGCGGGCCCCGGCACCGGGAAGACCCACACGCTGACCCACCGCATGGCTTACCTGGCGCGACATGAAACCACGCCCGGCCGGATGCTGGCCGTGACCTTCACCAACAAGGCCGCCGGCGAAATGAAATCACGGCTGGAAAAACTCCTCGACGGCCGGACCGAGGATGCCATGGTCGGCACGTTCCACGGGATCTGCCTCGCCCTTATGCGCCAGTGGTCGCGCCATACGAGCATCCCGTTCAGCCTGAGCGTGGCGACGCCCGACGACCAGGACCGGCTGGCCCGCGCGCAGTGGCCCCGGGACAACGCCGCGCAGCGCAGGCGGCGGCTGGAAGAGGTAGCCCGGTGGAAGGCATCGGATCGAAGCGGTGAGATTCCGGAAGCGGTTTCGGCCTATACCCGCCTCCTGCGCAGACATGGGCTGCTGGACTTCGACGACGTCATCCTGGAGACCACCAAGCTGCTCCAATCGGACGAGCGGTTCCGGAACAGCGTGCACGAGCGGTTCCGCTACGTTTTCGTGGACGAGTACCAGGACATCAATCCGGCCCAGCACGCCCTGCTGAAGATCCTGGCGGAAGGCGGCGCCCGAATCACCGCCATTGGCGATCCCAACCAGGCCATATACGGATTTCGCGGAGCGGACATCCGGTATTTCCATTCATTCGCGGACGATTTCCCCGGTGCACAGGTACAGTACCTCAAGGAAAACTACCGTTCCGCGGCTTCCCTCCTCGACGCCTCGTCGCAGGTCATGGGCGCCTCCAGCCAGTCCACGGCGCCCCCCCTGGTCGCCGCGCTCTACGTCCAGGGGCGCCTCGTCATCAAGGAAACCCGATCGGACAAGGCCGAGGCCGAGTACGTCGTACACCAGATCGAACGACTGGTGGGCGGAACAAGCCTCTTCTCCCAGGATTCGGGCCGTCTGGAGGGCGGGACGGATCCCGGCGAGGAACGATCCTTCGGAGACGTTGCCGTACTGTACCGGACGAAGAGCCAGAACTCGGCCCTGGTGGAGGCCTTCGAACGCAGCGGGATACCTTTCCAGGTCGCCGGCGACACGTCCCTCATCAACAGGCCGGGCGTGCAGGAGATGATCACCCTGCTTCAACTGGGCGACGGACGGACCAGGCGTGCCGTCACCACCGCCTCGGCGCTGCGGTGCCTGTCGTCGACGATTGACGGGCTGGGAGACCGGACCGTGGAACTCATCGAAGAGATCTGGAATCGGCGCACGCAGATCACGATCGACCATGTACGGGACCTGATGGATCGGCCGCGCCTGCTTATGAAGCGGTCCAGGGCCGGCTTGGAAGCCCTGCTGGACGACCTGAAAACCATTAACGCCGACCTGGAGAAAAATACGGCGGCGGGCGTGCTGAAAAACCTGGCCCGCACCTCTGTCTGGGATAAATTGAAGTGGCGCTATCCCAGGGCGGACGAGAGTCTGCGCGAGCTGATCCGGTGCGCCAGAATCGAGACGGAAGTGGCGGTCCTGCTCGACAAATTGCTGCTCAGCCAGGAATACGACGCCTATGGGGAAGTGGCGGAGCATGTGAATCTCATGACCCTTCACGCGGCCAAGGGGCTGGAATTCCCGGTCGTATTCGTCGTTGGCTGCGAGGACGGCCTGGTGCCCTTGCGTCAAGGAGGCATGGAGTCCGACCCGGAGGAAGAACGCCGCCTGTTTTACGTGGCCATGACCCGTGCCAGGGAACGGCTCTATCTCGTGCGGTCGAAGAAGCGCATGCTGTTCGGCGAGGTGCGCTCGACCCGGCCGTCGCCATTCCTGACCGATATCGAAGAACAGTTGAAGCAATACGATAAACCAAGTGGGGCGGACCGGCGCCGGCGGAGAAAGGCCAAACCGAAACCGTCGAACCAACTGGGCCTTTTCGGATAGGATTCGTCCCGGTTGGGAACAGCTGGACGCGCCTGGACCTGTCCGGATGCGCGTGATTGAAAGGAGAGGCCATGTTAAGAGCAAAAAGAACCCTGTTTACCGTACTGGTCGCCGGATTGTTCGCATCTGCCGTGTATACTGTCGCCAATTCAAAGGCAGGCCCGGAACCGCAATCCGGAGAAACCGGGCGGACCAGCGAATACGCACTGGCTACTTTCGCCGGCGGCTGTTTCTGGTGCATGGAACCGCCCTATGACGAACTGGACGGCGTCGTTTCCACCATCGTGGGGTACATCGGCGGTCACGTGCGCAATCCGAGCTACGGCGAGGTATCCGCGGGCGGCACCGGTCATACGGAGGCCATGGAAGTCCGCTACGATCCGGCGAAGATCACGTACCAGGAACTGCTGGACGTATTCTGGATGAACATCGATCCGACGGTGGATGACCGCCAGTTCTGCGACAAGGGAAGCCAGTACCGCGCGGGGATTTTCTATCACAACGCCGAACAGAAAGCGCTGGCCGAGGCATCGAAACAGAAATGGATCGATTCCGGCCGTTTCGCTCGCGTGGTGACCGAGGTCACCCCGGCTTCGGTGTTCTACAAGGCGGAAGAATACCACCAGGACTATTACATCAAGAATCCGTTGCGGTACAAGTTCTACCGGTACAACTGCGGCCGGGACCGGCGCCTGGAAGAGCTGTGGGGCGACTGACGGGACCTTGTGAACAAATGGGAGAACATACATGGCAGATCTGGAAGACCTGGTGAAAACCACCCTGGGCGAGCTCAGGGAAATGGCCAAGGCGCAGTCCGTCGTCGGCGATCCGGTGGAGGTTGGTGACACGACCGTCATCCCCCTCGTCAAAACCGGGTTCGGATTCGGCGGCGGCGGAGCGCAGGACAAAGACGGCGGACGCAGCGGCACCGGCGCCGGCGGGGGTGTGCAGCCGGTTGCCGTGCTGGTCGTCAAGGATGGCGACGTCCGCCTGGAACGCATGTCGGGCCAGTCGGGCGTATCCTCGGCCGCGCATACGGTGGCCGACCTGCTGAAGTCCGTGTTGGACCGATTCACAAAGTCGGGCGAACGTAAAGAAAGCTGAGCCGTGACCCCGAATCTCGAACCGGTACTCCTCATACCCGCCGCGTTGCTGCTCGTGGCCGTGCTTCTGCTCGCCACCCCCGTGACGATTTCCTTCTCGATCGTCCGGCGGAAAGCATTCTCGGCCAGGATAACGATCGGTTGGCTGTTCGGACTGCTCCGCTTCACGCCGCCCCTGACAGGAGACGGTGAGCGTACGAGAAGGAAGAGAAGGCGGAGAAGGCGGCCGGACGCTGCGCCGCCCGAGCCGGATGAAGCTTCCCGGAAAGCGCCTCGCAAAGCACCGGGCGCCCCGGCGCAACGCTTCCGCGCGTTGCTGAAGAGCGAGGGATTCGTCCGGGGCGTGCTGAGATTCCTGTGTGACATGGCCAGGTGCGTGCGTTTCGTGTCATTGCACGTCGCAGGCCGCGTCGGGCTGGACGATCCCTGTGACACAGGCCGGCTCTGGGGAAGTATCTGCGCCGTCACCGGATTCCTGCACGGCGCGAAGCGTGTCAGGTTTCTCGTCGAACCCGAATTCAACGAAGCCGTATTGGAACTGGACGGCCGCGGCGAGATCCGCATCGTGCCTGCGACCCTGCTCTTGCCCACCGTCCGGTTCGTCCTTTCTCCAGCCACGCTTCGCGCGGCATGGGCCGCGTCCCGGCGGCAGGAATAACTCCAGCATCTGATTCGTTTCCAGGAGCATTCATGTCATCATCTCTTCGCAGCGCCCAGTGGTTCGGTCCCAAAGACAAAGTGGGATTCATCCATCGAAGCTGGATGAAGAACCAGGGGCTTCCGGATCATGTCTTCGACGGCCGGCCCGTCATCGGCATCTGCAACACCTGGTCTGAACTGACGCCGTGCAACGCCCACTTCCGGATCATCGCGGAACGGGTCCGCCGCGGCGTGTACGAGGCGGGCGGGTTCCCGGTGGAATTCCCCGTCATGTCCCTGGGCGAGCCCCTCATGCGGCCCACGACCATGCTCTTCCGCAACCTGGTCAGCATGGACGTGGAAGAGACCATTCGCGCCAATCCACTCGACGGGGTCATCTTGCTCGTGGGATGCGACAAAACGACCCCGGCCCTGCTCATGGGCGCCGCGAGCTGCGATCTGCCCACCCTGGCCATCTCGGGCGGGCCCATGCTCAATGGGCGGTTCAGGGGTCGGAATATCGGGTCCGGCACGGACGTGTACAAGTTCAGCGACGAGGTGCGCGCCGGGACGATGAGCGAAGAGGAGTTTCTGGAAGCGGAATCCTGCATGAACCGGTCCACGGGACACTGCATGACCATGGGGACGGCCTCCACCATGGCCAGCGTCGTGGAAGCGATCGGCCTTGGCATGCCCGGCAACGCCGCCATCCCCGCGGCCGACGCCCGGCGGATGAAGCTGGCCCACGAGGCGGGCGGACGGGTGGTGGAGATGGTACGCGAGGACCTGCGCATGTCCGGGATCGTCACGCGCGAGGCCCTGGAGAACGCGATCCGGGTGGTCGGGGCCATCGGCGGCTCCACCAATTCGGTCGTGCACCTGCTGGCCATCGCGGGACGCCTGGGCGTCGATCTCTCCCTGCAGGACTGGGACCGCCTGGGTTGCGACATCCCGTGTATCGTGAACCTGATGCCGTCGGGTCAGTACCTGATGGAAGATTTCTATTACGCGGGCGGACTGCCGGCCGTGATCCGCGAGTTGGGAGACCTGATTCATCGCGACGCCATGACCGTGAACGGCAGGACCATTGGTGAAAACACGGCCGACGCGCCCTGTCACGACCGGGAGGTCATCAGGACTCTCGACGCTCCGCTGACCCCGACCGGAGGACTCGCCGTGCTCAAAGGCAACCTGTGTCCCGACGGCGCCATCATCAAGCCCTCGGCGGCATCGCCTGAACTGATGCGGCACCGTGGCCGCGCCGTGGTGTTCGAGAACATCGAGGACCTCCACGATCGCATCGACGATCCGGACCTGGAGGTGGACGCGGAGAGCGTCCTGGTGCTGAAGAACTGCGGACCGAAAGGATATCCGGGCATGGCCGAGGTGGGGAACATGCCGCTGCCGTCGAAACTGCTGCAACGGGGCGTCACGGACATGGTGCGCATATCCGATGCGCGCATGAGCGGCACGGCCTACGGAACGGTCGTGCTCCATACGGCGCCGGAGGCCGCGGCAGGCGGCACGCTGGCCCTCGTCGAGGATGGCGACATGATCGAGCTGGACGTCGGTCAACGCCGTCTTGAACTCGATGTGACCGAGAGTGAACTGGCCCGGAGGCGAGCCCGCTGGACTCAGCCCGAACCGGCGACAGACCGGGGATACTGCCGGTTGTACGTGGACCACGTGCTGCAGGCTGACCGGGGCGTGGACTTCGATTTCCTCGTCGGCGGCAGCGGCGCGCCGGTCGCACGGGATTCACATTAGTTTCCTGGAGGCGGTAATGCGTAAGACGCTGGACGACGACGCCCCTTCATCCTTCGCGGAAAACGGTTTTATCCTCGTCGAATCCGTTTTCACGGTGGATGAAATGGCGGCGTGCAAGGTCGCCGCAAAGGAACTGGTGGAAAACCGATCGGGACCGTCGGGCGTACACGTGTGGATGAGCGACGCCATCCCGCCCCTCTTCGAATCGGTATCCTGCGATCCCCGGATGGCGGCCATCCTGCGACCGCTGATCGGTCCGCGCATCGAGTTTCTCAGCGCGAAGCCCGTCTTCAAGTCCACCACGGTCCACTTCGCCTCGCCCTGGCACCAGGACCAGGCGTACTGGGGCGGCGCGACCAAGTGGTCCGCCTGGATCGCGCTCGACGACGCGACCGTGGGAAACGGATGCCTTCGGGTCATACCCGGATCCCACCGGCGAACGCGGGATCACGCATCGGTGCGGGACGCCAGGGGGTTCGTCAACCGCGTTTCTGACGACGACCTCAAGGACGATCCGATTATGGACGTGGAAATGAACTGCGGGGACGTGCTGGTATTTCACGACCGGCTGCTGCACAGTTCCCATCCAAACATGTCCGGCCGGGACCGCTGGTCCTTCATTCCCACCTACCGGAACGCTGATGTGCCCGATACATCCACGGTCTGGACCACTTCGAAACCCATGAATGCGCATAGCCAGCGCAGTCCGATCCAACCCAAGGAGACGAAATGAAAATCGCCCTGCAGGAAGCCCTGCTCCCAGGCGAAACGCTCGACGAAAAACTGGATTTCGCCGAATCTGTGAACGTCGAAGGGCTCGAGATATCCGGGCGGGGTCCGGCCCGTCGGATCGACGAACTGGAGTCCGCGCTGCGAAACCGCACCATACGGCTGGTTTCGCTGTGCGGCCAGGGCACTTTCGATTTCCTGGATCCCGATGTGGATAAGAGAAATCACAGCATCGCCGAGGCGAAGGAGAACCTGGAGGTGTGCGGGCATTTCGGGACGGTCGGCCTGATCCTGCCGCCCATATTCGGGCCGCCGCGCCTCCCCGATCTCACGCCCCTGGCCGACGCCATCACCCTTGAAATGCAGTTGCTGACGGAGATCGTCCGGGACCTGGCGGAATTCGCCGCGGAGCAGCACACGAAGATATTGCTGGAACCCTTGAACCGCTACGAGGAGCACCTGCTGAGACAGCAGGAACGGGGGATCGAAATCATCCAGCGTGCAGGCGATCCGCCGTCGGCCAGCCTGCTGTGCGACTTCTTCCACATGCACATCGAGGAGACGGACACGCCGGCCACGCTGCGACGCATCGGACGCCGGTACGTAGGCCACGTGCATATGGCCGACAATACGCGCCAGGAGCCGGGCTCGGGGGACATCGACTGGAATGCGGGGCTCTCCGCCCTCAGGGATATCGGATTCGACGGTTACCTGGCTTATGAATGCGGCATTACGGGAGACAGCGAAGCGGAGCGGCGGGAAACCCTGGCAAGGTCGGTGAAATTCATCCAGGGTGTAATTGAAGATTTATCCTGAAAGGGCGGACCGGATTGACGGCGTCGGCGACGTACCCACGAACGTCCGGCGGTCTCCGTCACGGCAGGATGATGTCCCGGTTCTCGAAACGCAGCCGCATCAGGAATTCGGAACCGAGGGTCTTCCGGATACGCGAGACCGAGGTCCGGGCCTCGAGATGGAGGGGGTCCAGGGAGATCGCCTCCATGTAGGCGTCGTGGGCCTCTTCCAGTCTGATCATCTTCTCCAGTGTACGGCCCAGATCGAAGTAGCTTTCTACGGCCCATAGCCGGTCTTTGTCCCGTGAGATCGCCTCCCGGAACTCATTCACCGCCGCTTCGTACTGGCCGGCGGCGGCGTACAGGCGGGCGGCCATCAGCCAGCAGGGCACGTAATCCACGTCCCGGGTCCTGGCCATGTGTACATACCGGATCGCCTCTTTCACATTGCCGCGTTCGAAGAACAGGCGGCTCATCCCCACGTAGGCCGGGGCAAAGCCGTCATCGAGCTGGATCGTCCTGCGCAACGCCTCTTCCG
The DNA here is from genome assembly GCA_012270975.1 of Candidatus Latescibacterota bacterium. Classification (GTDB taxonomy): domain Bacteria; phylum JAAXHH01; class JAAXHH01; order JAAXHH01; family JAAXHH01; genus JAAXHH01. The sequence goes on from JAAXHH010000034.1 coordinate 154,188, forward strand.
CCTCGCCATGGGCGCCGGATTCCAGCAGATACAGTGCCCGCGCATACTCGGTTTCGGGCGTACCGAGCGAATCAGAAAACTCCATGGTCTTCGCACCGCATCGGGCGAACGCCAGCGCCGCGATGACCAGTCCCAGGCAAATCGCCGATCGTCGCACGGGCACCTCCCTCATAAGAAAACGCCCCGCGGATGGACAAACCGCAGGGCTGTCAGGCGGGAAACGGGGCTCGAACCCGCGACCCTCAGCTTGGGAAGCTGATGCTCTGCCAACTGAGCTATTCCCGCGGGACAAGTAGAGACCGGGATGGCCGCTGCTTACCGTAAGCTATCCCGGCGACCCGCGCTGTGTCAAGCGAAATCCTGAACGGTCCGCACCGCCCCATTCACCGGTCAGGTTTCAAGCGATTTCTCTTCCTCGAACCGTTCCAGCGCAAGCTGGATCAGCTTGTCGATCAGATCCCCATAGGACACTCCGGCGACCTCCCAGAGCTTGGGAAACATGCTGATCCGGGTGAAACCGGGGATGGTATTGAGTTCGTTTACCAGGACCTCGCCGTCGTCCTTCAGGAAGAAATCCACACGGGACATGCCCTCGCAGGCCAGCACCCGGTGGGTTTCCACGGCAGTCGCCCGAATCTTCTCCGTCAGTTCGGACGGCAGCGCGGCCGGGATCTCCAGCTCGGCGCCGTGTTCGTCGATGTACTTCGCCTCGTAGGAGTAGAACTCGTGGGTGGGCCGGACTTCGCCCAGTCCGGATGCTTCGGGACGGGCGTTTCCCAGCACCGCGCATTCGATTTCCCGGCCGTTTACGTACTCCTCCACCAGGATCTTCCGGTCGTACCGAAAAGCTTCCCGGACGCCCGCTTCGAATTCCCCGGCGTCATGGGCCTTGGTGATGCCGACGGATGAACCCAGGTTGGCGGGCTTGATGAAGCAGGGCATGCCCAGGCGGTCACGCACTTCGTCGAAAGCGATTCGGTCCCTTTCGGAAGATGCGAAGGTCATGAAGGCGGGGGTGGCGATGCCGGCCTCCCGCAACAGACGCTTCATCACGTCCTTGTCCATGGAAACCGCCGAACCCAGGACGCCGGAGCCCACGTAGGGCAGATTGGCCAGCTTCAACAGGCCCTGAACCGTGCCATCCTCGCCAAAGGGTCCATGGAGAACGGGGAAGATGACGTCGATGTTACCGGCAGGCCGGTGTGTCGTCCGGGTCGCAACCTGGTCTGCGGGCGCCCCGGGAGCGAGGGTTACGGTTTCACTCAGCCGGTTCAGGGCGATCAGCTTGGGATCGTGGGCGTTGAGCAGGAATTCCGCCGAATCGCCCAGATGCCACTGTCCGTTGCGATCGATTCCGATAAGGACTACCTCGTACCGGCTCCGGTCGATGGCGTCGACGATATTCCGCGCCGACTGAAGCGAGACCTGGTGTTCCGCCGACCTGCCCCCGCACAGGACTCCTACCCGGATTTTCTTCATGATGCCGACTCTTTCGGTATGCGCACCGGCCTGACGGTCCGGCTACATGAGGTACGCGCAGACGCTGTCCGCAAGGGCCAGCCCCTTTCGGGTCAGGCGGATCCGCGCCCCGCGCTCCGCCAGCAACCCTTCCTCGGCCAGGGTATGGATCGCCGGGTCCCGTTTGCCCATGGCATCGTCCCCGAACCGGTCGCGGAACACCCGCGTATCCATGCCCTCGACGGATCTCAGGCGCAGCAGGATATACTCATGTATACGTTCCTCCACCGAGAGCGTTTCATCCATATCTATGGCCTCGCCCCACTCGTCCATGGCCGACAGGTAGTCGGCGAGGCTGCGCGAGTTGGCCAGCCGCCGGCCGGCCAGGTGAGAGTGGGCCGACGGCCCCAGCCCCAGGTAGTCGCCGCCGTTCCAGCAGGAAACGTTATGCCGGCATGCGAAGCCGGGTTTCGACAGGTTGGAGACTTCGTAGTGCCGGTAACCCGCGGCGGCCAGCCGGTCAAGCGCCTGGTAATAGCAGGCAACGTGGCCCGCTTCGTCCGGCAGGTCCAGCGTGCCCTCCTCTTCCATCCGGGCGAATTTCGTTCCCGGTTCGATCGTCAACCCGTAGACCGACACGTGCTCCGGGTCCAGGGAAACCGTGCGTTCCAGCGTATCCGTCCAGTGCGATGCCGCCTGGCCGGGTACGCCGAACATGAGATCGAGATTGACGTTTTCGAAGCCGGCTTCTCTTGCGAGTACGATCGCCTCTTCGGCCTGGTCCGCCGTATGACGCCGTCCGAGCCGTCGCAGGATATCATCTGAAAAGGACTGGACGCCGATGCTGAGCCGGTTGACACCCAGTTCGCGAAGGCGTTGCAGCTTGGAGATCCTGACCGTTTCCGGATTGGCTTCCACCGTGACTTCGGCGTCAGGGTCGACGCGGAAGAAACCGTGGATCATCCCGAAGACGCGGTCCAGCTGACGATCCGTAAGACAGGTGGGGGTGCCTCCGCCCAGGAAGACCGTGTCGATGGTGCTGTCCGGCCAGGGCGATTCACGGCCGCGACGCCCGGCCTCGGTTTCCAGGGCCGCCAGCAGCCGGTCTACCCGGCCGTCTTTAAGCAGTTCAAAGGAGAAATCGCAATACGGGCAGGCATGGGTGCAGAATGGGATATGGATGTATAGACCGGCCAAAGTGTATGCTTCCCGACCTACATGACGATTCTGCCGATGCGATTCCAGCGGACCCGCCACGGAACGTGGACGATGTTGTAACCCAGCACGTAGGCCAGGGAGGCGACGCTCTCCAGGGGCCTGGACGATTGCCACACCAACTCGGGGTCGTTCCGGTGGCGTTCCCAGGACCAGTAGATGATGAAGGCGTTGCCCACGACGTCCTTCGTGTCTACGAATCCCCAGTACCTGCTGTCTGAACTGTAGTCCCGGTTGTCGCCCATGACGAACAGGGCACCCGCCGGCACGATCTTGGGACCCCAGTTGTCCCGGGTGCTCCGGGTAGCCGCCCTTACCGTCGGATCATCGAACTTGACTTGCGGCGGATTCTCCACCAGCACATCGTCCACGTAAACGCTCTTGTCCCGGATCTCCACCTTCTGTCCGGCGACGGCGATACAACGCTTGATGAACATCTGCGCCGGGTTCCGGGGATAGGGAAAGACCAGTATATCGCCGGGTTCGGGATCGCGCCAGGCGGGCAGCCGCACATCCGTGAAAGGAATGCCGGGGCCGTAGAGAAACTTGTTGACCAGCAGGAAATCACCCACCTGCAGGGTGGCTTCCATGGATTCCGACGGAATCCGGAAGGCCTGAACGACCTCCGCGCGGATGACGAGGAAGAGCAGCACGGTGAACAGCACGATTTCCGCGTACTCTCGCAGCAGGGACTTGTTTTTCGCCAAGGATGGATATCCTCTTGGATGCTGAGCCGTCCGGTCTGAAACCCGGCCTCCGACGCCTATCCGCCGACGGCCGCGCCTTCGCCCCGGATATCCAGCACCGCCAGAAAGGCCTCCTGCGGCAATTCGACGTTTCCGACCTGCTTCATGCGCCGTTTGCCCTCCTTCTGCCTTTCCAGGAGCTTGCGTTTCCGGGTAACGTCGCCCCCGTAACACTTGGCGGTGACGCTCTTGCGCAGGGGACGGATCGATTCCCGCGCGATGACCCTGCCGCCGATGGCGGCCTGGACGGCGACCTCGAACATCTGCCGCGGTATGATCTTGCGCAGCCGCTGGCACAGCTCGCGGCCCCACTCGTAGGCCTTGTCCTTGTGGATGATGATCGAAAGGGCGTCCACCAGGTCGCCGTTGAGGAGCAGGTTCAGCCTGACCAGGGGCGAGACGCGGTATTCCAGGAAGTCGTAGTCGAACGAAGCATACCCGCGGCTGATCGACTTCAGCCGGTCGTAGAAATCGAAGACGATTTCCGACAGCGGCAGTTCGTACTGCAGGGCGACCCGGGTCGCGTCGAGGTATTCCATGGCCTTGTAAACGCCCCGCCGGTCGCGGGTCAGCTTCATGATATTGCCGATGTAATCCGTGGGCACTACGATCTGCGCCTGTATGAAGGGCTCTTCCACGCTGTCGATGAGCGAAGCGTCGGGCATGTCGGCCGGATTGTCCACGCGGAGCACCTCGCCCGCGGTGGTCCTGATCCGGTACTCCACGCTGGGCATGGTGGCCAGGATCGTAAGTCCGTACTCCCGCTCGAGACGCTCCTGCACGACCTCCATGTGCAGGAGTCCCAGGAAACCGCAGCGAAAACCGAACCCGAGCGCTACCGAGGTTTCGGGTTCGTAGACCAGGGCGGCGTCGTTCAACTGGTATTTCTCCAGGGCCTCCTTGAGTGGCTCATAGTCTTCCGACGAGGCCGGGTACAACCCGCTGAACACCATGGACTTGGCCTCCCGGTAACCGGGAAGGGGCTCGTCGCAGGGCCGGGCGGCATCGGTGACCGTGTCGCCCACGCGGGCGTCCGCCACGTTTCGGATATTCCCGATCAGATAGCCGACCTCCCCGGCCGTGAGCGCGTCCACGGGCGCCTTGTCAAAACGCAGTACACCGGTCTCCGCGACCTCGAACCGTTTGTCATTGGAACACATCAGGATGTCCATGCCCGGCCTGATTTCGCCGCTCATGACGCGCACATAGGGCACGGCGCCGCGGTACTGATCGAATATCGAGTCGAAGATAAGGGCCCGCAACGGACCGTCGTCGGGTTCGGGGGGCGGGATGCGGTCCAGGATGGCCTGCAGCACCTCCTCGACCCCGATACCGTCCCTGGCGCTGGTCAGGATGACGTCGCCGGGTTCGACGCCCAGCAGATCCACGATCTGTCCCGTAACGACGTCGATCCGGGCGTTGGGCAGATCGATCTTGTTGATCACCGGGACAATGGTCAGGTCGTTTTCCAGGGCCAGGTACAGATTGCTGATCGTCTGCGCCTCGATGCCCTGGACCGCGTCGATGATCAGGAGCGCGCCCTCGCAGGCGGCGAGGCTGCGGGATACCTCGTAGGAGAAATCGACGTGACCGGGGGTATCGATGAGGTTGAGGGCGTAAGCCTGACCGTCCGGCGACTCGTAAGACATGCGGATCGCGTGGGCCTTGATCGTGATGCCCCGCTCCCGCTCCAGGTCGAGGTTGTCCAGCATCTGGGCGCGCATCTTCAAGGGAGACACGGTGCCCGTCATCTCCAGCAGGCGATCCGCCAGCGTCGATTTGCCGTGGTCGATATGGGCGATGATGGAGAAGTTGCGAATCTGTACCGTGGACATGGAATCCCCGTGTGGCCGCCCGGAAAACCGGAAAGCCGCTTCAATTCGAATCGGATGCAACAGGGTGAAATAAAACGATTAAGGCGCGGAATGTCAATAAGTATGCGGACCGACGGAGACCCGTTTCGAAGGCGGGAATCTTCGCGTTTTCCGGTTCAGGGACGGCTTGAGATCCGGTACCGGCCGGTCGGAAAATTTAAGACCGCTTGCCGACCTGCATGTTCGGGTTTCCGACGCCCAGCGCCTCGGCCGTGCGCACCAGGATGAACCCGACTACCAGCGTCGTGACCACCAGCAGCAGGGAACCCCATTCGACGGAGGCGGATACCGGCTCGGGCAGGCTGCCCGCCACCGCGCCGACCTGTGTCTGGACATATGCCTGGAAGTCACCAATCGCCGTAGCCACAGGCCCCGTTACAGCCTGTACGGGCAGGAGATTCTCCAGGAATCCGGCAAACATCCCGCGGTACAGCCAGAGCAGGGCGGCAACCGCCAGCGTTGCGGCAAAGACCACGCGGGGAAAGACCACGGACGGCACGAACCACGAGGACTGCCGGGGCACCGGGAGCCCTGCCATCACGTTGGCCAGGAAGGCGTCGGAGGGTGCCGCCGGCGGGGTCGTCTCCACCGTATCGATCAGGGCGTCGAGCACGGCCATCTCCGACCTGCAGCGTTCGCACCCGACAAGATGGGAGTCTACCAGCCGGCGCTCATCCGGGGCAAGCGCCCGGTCGACGGCTTCATATATCAGTCGTTGTACGGATTCACAGTTCATGGTCAAATCGACTCCGGACCCCTGTGCCAAGTTTAACCCGGCCAATCGGGCTCCATGGACCGGCCGACCAGGTTCCGCAAAGCGGCGCGGGCACGGAACAGCCGGGCCTTGACGGTGCCTATCGGCAGTTCCAGCGCTTCTGAGATCTCGTCATACGACAGGCTCTGGATATGATACATCGCGATCACCGCGCTGTAAATAGGCGGAAGCGCCGACACCAGGCTCCTGACCTGTTCCCTGAATTCAGCCTGCTCGAACCGTTCCGCGGGATTCGCCGCCGTATCCGGTATCTGCAACGGCAATCCGTCATCGTCATCTTCCGGCTCCGAAAGGGAAGTGGTGGACAGGTCGCGCCGGGCACGCCGTGCCGAGCTCAGGCTCACATTCACCGCGATACGGTAAAGCCACGTGGCGAACCGGGCGTCTCCGCGAAACCTGTCGAGACTCCGGTAAGCCCGGACGAATACATCCTGCGCCGCTTCTTCGGCGTCTTCGCGGTTTCCAACGATCCTGAGAGTCAGGTTGAACACGGAAACCCGGTGCCGGTCAACGAGATGGGCGAAGGCCGGCCGGTCGCCTTTCCGGGCCCTTGCGACGAGTTCTTCATCGCTCAAATCCATGGGTCGCCTCATCCTGTCTCAAGCGAGTCTCAGCCGCGTACAGGGCCGTTTCGCCGGACAGATTCGACCCCTTTTAGGAATCCCGGTCGGTTCCCCATTCAACAATAAGACTACCGGGAATCTACAAATGTTTCAATACATGAGTATACTTTTTCCGTGGCAATACCTGTAAATAGATTTAATTTTCAATTTCCGAAACAAAAGGACAGGTTTTCGTGTCGAAAAGTTGAGCGGCATTGCTGAGCAGACGATGCGACTGAAGCAGCAGGATCCATCTGGAGGCGGGTATGGATAGCTGGAAAGCCTGGGCGGTTTTGTTCATCACTACCTGTATAACGGCAGTAGTCCTCGCCTATCTGGACTACCGGGAGGCAGCCGTGGGTACGGTTTCCATTTCCTTCGGCCTGGGCATCGTCCTCGGGTTTCTGGGGTTTCTGAGGAGGGGAAGGGAAATCAGGCACCACGAACGTATGGCGATGATCGAGAAAGGGATATACATCGAAGCCAGGAAGCACGATTCCGGCGTGCCCTCTCTTTTCGTGGTGCTCCTGGTGGGCATCGGCCTGGCCACGGTCATAGCCAGCGACGTGGAGTTCTTCGGCTTCGTGCTGCTGTTCGTCGGCATCGGACTGATTGTGCGCTCCCGGCTGCTGCATAACAGGAACCAGGAACACGCCGGCATTCAGCAGGCCCGACCCGGCGCCGTACCTGATCCCGGCGCCGTACCTGATCCCGGCGCCGTACCTGATCCCGATCCCAGCGCCGATCCCGGTACCGGTGAACAGACGACGGGGAAGAAAAACGGAGAGTGACGTAGCCAGTGCCTAAGAAAACCCTCTACAGATCCACTTCCAACAGGATGATAAGCGGCATATGCGGCGGCCTGGCCGAATACTTCGACGTGGATGCTTCCGTGCTTCGGATCGCCCTGGTCGCCTTCACGGTAATCACCCTGCCCGCTTTCGGCCCCTTCGTCTTCCTCGCGTACCTGGTGTGCGTTTTCATCATACCCAGGAATCCCGACCCGACGCCCGCGAACGCAGCCGATGCGCCGGCGGCTTCCGGGGAATCTGACGGCACGGTACAGGCGGGACAGGCGGTCCAGCAAGCCCAGGGCTACCCGAGCACCTCCCGGAACAACAACACGGTCTGGGGAATCCTGCTGGTCCTGCTGGCCGTGATCGTGCTGGCCTATTCATACACTCCGGACTTCGGGCCGGACTTCGGGCGATTCTCCTTCTTCCTTCCGGTGGTTCCGATCCTGGCAATCGCCGCCGCGGTTTTCATCCTGTTTGTTTACAGAGGGCAGATCATGGAGTTCTTCAGACATAGACGACTGTACCGGCTGAATGAAGGCAAAAAGATCTTCGGCGTGTGCAACGGTCTGGCGGATGCGTTCGACCTGGATCCAACCCTGGTGCGCATCGGGTTCTTCATCGCCTTTCTGTTTTCCGTGGGAACAGTAACCCTGCTCTATCTCTTCATGGCTTTCGTCATGCCCGTGGGACGCCCCGAAAGTCCCGTTGAGAACGCGTAACGCGCGACGCCAGCCGATGGCCCGAAGTCCCTCCGGCTTCGGGTCAAGTCCCCCGAATGCGCTTGACAACCGGTATTCAGCCTCCTAGAATATACCCCGATCAGTCAGCGTCCGGGACCGGTCGCCTTTACGTTTCATATCGACGACATGGGTATGAGAAGAAAGAACAACCTGCGTCTGGCCCGTATCATACAGTGGATCAGCGGCGGACTTGCCATCATCGTAATCTATCCCCTGTTCGGATTACTCCTGCCGTGCTGGCGAAGGATCAGACGACCTCGTGTTCAGCGCAAGGCGAATTACCCGCATTCCTCGACTTCCCGACCACACTACAATCCAACCGGAAAACCCGTTCCCCAGGACAAGTAGGCCGCGGTGAAACTGATCGTTACCAACGACGACGGCATTGAGGCGCAGGGTCTGCTGACCCTCGCCGGCCTGGCGTCGCAGTGGGGAGACGTGGTTATTGTCGCACCGGCGGAAATCCAGTCCGGCGCCAGCCACCAGTTGACCAACAACCGTCCAATCCGCGTGGATGAACTTGCTGGAGACCGATACAGGGTCTGGGGCACACCGGCCGACTGTGCCCGCCTGGCGCTCGGTCAACTGGCGGCGGATGGAGACTGGGTGCTTTCAGGGATAAACCACGGAGCCAATCTCGGGGTGGACGTCTACGAATCCGGTACCGTGGCAGCCGCCAGGGAAGCGGCATTCCACGGATGCAAAGCCATGGCGCTGTCCCATTATGTGGCGGAGGGACGGGCGATCGACTGGCCGCTGGCCGCCGAACGCCTCGGGCCGTTGCTCGAACGCCTGCTGCACGAACCCCTGGAATCCGGATGTTTTCTTAACGTGAATCTGCCGCACCCGGAGCACACGGAACGTCGACTGGAGACGAAAATCGCTTCGGTGGACTCGAGTCCCTTCAGGCACACATTCGCACGAACCGGAAACGGTTATCTAAACGTGGATGTATACCACGAACGGCCCCGGCGACCCGGCCAGGATACCGACCTTTGCTTCAGCGGTCACATTTCCGTGTCCACGATCAGGGTCTGACCGAATCTTTCCGTTTTCGTCCAGGAATCTGCGTACCGCCCGCCTGAACGGCCCGGTTCATTGACAGTTGACAACGCCTTGCAGTCCCGAGTTTTGTCCAACCATTTCCAACCATGCTTGAAATCCCGGCTCGAGGGGAGCGCACAGACCTGTCCCGGATAGCCATAGCGCGCTGAGCCTGGTGAGATTGGCGAGCTCGATCGGCAAGGGACCCGTGAGCCGGGGGTTGCTGCTGAGATCCAATTGCCAGAGACTACTCATCCCGCCCAGTTCGGGCGGAACGGATCCGGTTAGCGCGTTGTTTGAGAGAAAGATTCTTTCAAGCGCACCGAGCGCACCAATCTGTGGCGGGATCTGTCCGCTCAATCTGTTGTTGCCGAGATCCAGAAACTTCAGATTGGACAGGTTTCCCAGCTCCGGCGGGATACGGCCCGAGATTCCGTTGTGTGACAAATCCAGGCTGGCTAGCCTGGAAAGGCGGCCCAGCGATGCCGGCATCTCTTCCGTAAGTTGATTATGATCCAGTGACAACCGTTCGAGGCTTCCGAGGTTTCCCATTGATCCCGGGATTTCGCCGCTCAGGTTGTTCCTGGACAGACTCAGATATACAAGAGAAGACAGGTTTTCTAACGACGGCGGAATCTCGCCCGTTAACTGGTTATCGATCAGGTATAGCGTCGTCAGGCTTCGGAGGTCGGCCAATGACGATGGAATACTGCCGCTGAATGTGGACAATGACAGGCTCAGAGTCTGGAGCTTTGAAAGACGGCCCAGTTCCTCGGGAATCTCACCCCTGATGCCAATATCCCCGAGAACCAGGCTCCGAAGCTCGCCAAGGTCTCCCAGCTCCGACGGCAATTCACCCCGCAGACCGTTTCTTTCAAGATTCAGTCCTTCGACACGGCCTTCCGAATTGACCGTGATGCCATACCATTCACCCACGGGCCTGGCACTTAACCAGTTTTCGTTATTCGACCATCGGGGTCCGTTCATTGCGGCATAAAAGGCGGCAAGCGCAGCCTCGTCGCTGCTTAAAGAGCGGACGCTTACCTGTATAACTGCCGACACATTACCTGACATGACGGTAACAACGGCACTTCCGGCCGAAAGCGCCGTTATCACGCCTGGTTGTTTACGCTGACGACCTCCGTAGCGCTGATCGACCAACTCAGAATCGGATTCGTTATCCGCGCGGCGTTCTGATCCAGCACCTCGATTACAGGCATCGCTGAATCACCTGTTTTCAGGGTTATCTGCGATGGAGTAATGATTATACGTGCAGGAACCTGGGAACGCGAGTCTGTGGGGCCTTCATCACCACAGGAGGTTATTGCCCAAAACACCGAGCAAATAGTGGCTATCAACAAAGAACGAACAGTGTAATCGATCAAGATCGGCAAGCCTTCCCGCGTACCAACAACAGATGCCCTCGCAAGGATTCTACAAATGAACCTCTGGTCGTTATGCGTTTCTACTTTTAAGATTGTCAGTAAAACGTACTTGAATGTAATGTATGGGGACAGATCGGCAATTCATTATAGTCCTTTTGCCCTGCACCCTGAAATAGAAACGGTGCTTCAAACTCCGACTCAAATGTAAGTCACTTTCCGGTGAGCGGCGTTCATGTCCATCATCACCATCATTGGCCGGGGGCACTCCGGAACGCGTGCCATGTCGCACACGCTCTATACGAGCGGCGTGTTCATGGGCCGAACGATAAACGCGTCCGGCGACAAGGTACCGCCGCACGATCTCTACGACGCCTGCCGCGTCTTCGCGAAATACGTCGCCTGGGAGGTGGACTTTCCTGGGACTACGCGCGGGTGCTGGAAATGGATCCCGATCCGGAATTCGTGGAGAAAGTGGAAACATACCTGTCCGACGTGGCGGAAAACGGGAACCTGCACCGTGGATGGAAACTCCCGGAAACGACGCTGGTCTATCCCTGGATCGTCCGCATGTTTCCCGATATCAGGTATATACACTGGATCCGGGACCCCCGGGACGGCATACTGGCCGCCCACAGGACGGACGATCTCGGTGATTTCGGCATCGCGTATCCGGCCACCCCGGACATACGCAGGCAACGGGCTGTTTCCTGGCTCTATCAGTACCACCTCATGAAGGCGACACCAAAGCCCGCCCATCTCCTGACCGTGCGGTTCGAGGACTTCGTACTGAACCAGGAAGAGACCCTGGGCCGTTTGGAAGACTACCTCGGCATGCCCCTGAGCCGCATCGTCGTTCGCCCGGAAGCGGTGGGCCGGTGGAAAACGGCGGAAGGCGATCTCCCCATGGACCTGCTGGGGGAAGCGCTGGAGGAACTGGGATATGAAGTCTGAGACGGCGGCGCGTTTCAGTTACGACACGGGCGGTCCATACTCCCGGCGGCATTTCCCGGCGGGCTTGCTTCGAAATCCGCCGGCGCGGACCCTATTCTTCCCGACGTGACAAATCCCTCAACTTGTCCACGCACCGATCGATTTCTTCCGTGGTGTTGTAATAGTGGGTAGAGATGCGGATGCCGTGGTGACCGTCCCGGTCGTGGTCGTCCACGTGCAGATTCGCTTCCTCCTCCATGGGGCTCCGCCAGCGCGCCGCGTTGATCCCGTCGAATTCGAAGATGGTGGAACCCGGGGACGAAATGGCGTGGGACCGGTCGGTGAGCAATCGCAGCCGGGGGATGTCGAGGAGGGCCCGTCTTAGGTAATCCGACAGCATGCGGAGACGCCGTTCGATATTGACTATGCCGATCCGGTTGAGGAAGTCGAGGGCGGTGCCCAACGCCGCGCGCACCGGAAGGTCGTAGGTCCCCTGAACCTCGTAACGAAGGGCATCCTCCACGCGGTCGGCAGCCGACGCGTAGAGCGAGCTGAAGGACGGCTGCATGGCGCGACTTACGTACAGAAACCCCGTGCCGGCGGGACCCAGAAACCATTTGTGCAGACTGTTGGTATAAAGGTCGCATTCCATATCCCCCAGGTCGACGTCCAGCATACCCACGGCCTGGGCGCCGTCGATGGCCGAAATCAACCCCCGCTCCCTGGCCAGGGCGCAAAGCCGCTTGACCGGATACAGGTATCCCCCCCGGGTTACGTGGCAGAAAAAGAGCACCTTCGTTCGCCCGTCGATCGCCGCGGATATGCGCTCCACGATGTCGTCCTCGCCAACCAGCGGGCTGGGGATATGGACCTCCCTGATATCGATCCCGTCCCGTTCCGCCCTTACCTTCCAGGGCCGCACCGCGCTGGGATGCTCCTGGGTAGTCATCAGGATCCGGTCGCCGCGTGCCAGGTCCAGGCCGTTGACGATATGATAGAGACCCTCGGTAGCGTTGCGCGCAAGGGCGATTTCACCGGTTTCCGCGCGCAGAAAACCCGCCATGGCCGGCCTGAGTTCGCCTTCGATGTAGTCGTGGAATACCCGTTTGGCCCGCGATGGATTCTCGGACATCAGGCGAAATCCCTCGGCGACGGCGTCCCGAACGGGCCTGGGCGGCATGCCCAGGGCGGCGTTGTTGAGGTAGGCGTGGTCCGGTTCAAGTATGAACTGCGACCGGACCCGGGACCAGTACGCAAGATCACCGGGATCGATGCGGCGGGTCTGCGGTTCGGAGATGGAAGTCAGCATAGGCGTATCTCGATATCCTGTGTCCGGGTTGGAGTCCTGCGTGGAGACCGCGTGAATCGGGTCAAGGTCAGATGCCTTCGAGGTCGTCCTGGGAGAGCCAGCCGTTCTTTCCGTCCGGCAGCGAGATCCTCATCCAATCGTCCCGTTGTTCGACCAGTCGCACCTTGGCGCCTTCGTGCAACGTAAAAGCCGGATCGGATCCAGCATCGGGGCTCGTTCTTACCACGGCCGTCGGGCGCAGGACGATGGCCTCCTCATTCGCCAGGCCGTCGTAGATCTTGATGCCCATAAAACCGATGGCCAGAACCATGACAGTGCACGTAACCAGTAAGACATAGCCTGTCGTGATCCGCGTGCGCGGCTGCCTGGCAAGGAGGTAGAACACCAGGGCAAGCGAAGCGATGAACACCGATACGGTCGCGGCGACCGTGGCTTCGTTCATCGTCACCCCGTCCAGCGCCTGGCTGCCGAACCACGGCACCTCTCCGGTGATCTGGTCCGCCGTCCTGTCGTTTGCCAGATCGAGGTTGTTGTGCAGATCCGCGTCCCGGGGCAGGTACCGGGTCGCCCGCTCGTAGGCCAGGATGGCCGGGCCGATCCGGTCCTGCTTGTAATAGGCGTTACCCAGGTTGTAGTACACGTGCCCGTTGCGTATCCCGCGTTCGATGATTCGTTCGTACGTCCGGCCCGCCTCCGCGTACTTCCCCTCCTCGTAGAGCAGGTTCCCCTGCCGATACAACGACAGGGTCTGCCGGTCCGCCGGACCTCCGGCGCAACCGGCGGTCACACAGCCGGCGGTCACACAGCCGGCGGTCAGCGCGATCAGGATCAGCCGCGTAACCGGGTTGCGGCGGCCGTGGCGCTTCGAAATCCTCTTCGGTTTCGAGGCGGCCCCCGATTGGCTCTTTGCGCGCATGATGGGTAATGGTGTGGCTTTCAACGGTCTCCGGCCATCCGCGATTCGATGGATTCGATGCCCTTCCGGGCCTTGTCAAGAATGTCTTCGGTGTGTTCCGGAGTGAGCGCCGTGGGGGCGAACCGGGCCATATCACAAGCGTCCAGACAGTCCTTGACCAGATCTGCCGTGTCGTCGTCCACACCCTTTTCCCTGAGGAGTTCGACGACGCGAGGCGACGTCAGACCGGCCGTGGGCAGATTGTAATTGTCCGCGACGTAGCCGTACAGGGCATTGGATATTCCGGTGAAAGCCTGGTCAAGGGCGCCCTGGTCCAGCTTCTCTTTCGATTTCCGCAGTTCGCCATTGGCGTTTGCTTTCGCCCGGCGCCGCCGGGCATAACCGGCATCGCTTCGCAGGCGGTGGGCGTGGGACCTGTAAAAGACCGCGGCCAGGATTACCGCGACAGGCAGGGCGTGCATCAGGAGGTACCAGGAAGACCTGAACAGGACCTCTCCCTGATCGCCGAGGAACACCGTTTCGGGCTTGATGTACTGTATATCCTGCCGTATTTGCCGGACGACCGTTTTGCGCGGCGTTCCCACGACTGCAGCCTGTTCTTCGCTGGCCGGCAGGACGGTAACGGTTACGGGATCGGTCGCCGCGACCCGGTAGGCATCCGCATCGGGATTGAAAAAAGGAAAGGTCAGCGACGCAATGGTATGGTCGCCGGGGAGGGTGGGGATGAGCACGTGTTCCCAGGTCTTCGTTCCCGAAACACGCGGTCCGTCTGAGGCGTATTCCGCCTTGTTTCCGGATTGGTACTCCTTGAAATAGTCGAGCGGCGGCAGATCGGGATCTTCCACGGTCTTCAGGTTGCCCTCGCCGGCGAGCACGATCGTCAGCGTCACGGGCTGGTTGACCTCCGTAGTGGTCTGGTCCACCCTCGCCTGGAGCGAAAAATCGCCCACCGCGTTGCCGAAACCGGACGGACGGCCCTCGCCCGGAAGGGGCAGAACCGTCACGGTCTGCTCCTCGGACGTCACCCTGATCTGGCGCGTAGTCGAGAAAAACGTATCGAAGGGATCGTTCAAAAAGCTGTCGAGAAGGCCTCTGCGGGATCGTTCGCCCTGCACGTCGCAGATCATGGACAGCGGCTCGATTTTCAACTCGCCCGTCACGGTGGGAAACAAAGCGATCTGCCGCAGTCTGGCTACGGCGTACCGCCTGCCGGCAATGATTTCTTCCATGAAATCGAGGTGGTGCGCCGAAAAGAGCTCCTCCAGCCAGAAGCCGGTATAGGTGGGGACCTCATCGTACCGTGCGTTCGACAGGCCCAGACGGGTGAACAGCGTGTAGGTTACCGTTACCTGCTCTCCCTGGTAGACTCGCTTCTTGTCCACGGTGGTCCGGATGTACACCGCGTCTCCGAGGTCCGGCAAGGCCGCGTCATCCTGTGACGGACTTGCGGGCGCGGTTGGAGGACCGCCGACCGGTGCCGAACGAGTTCCACCCCGTGGCGCCTGGCCCGAGGCGCCCTGCGTCACCTCAATCGTGATGGGCGTCGTTTCGTGGGTCACTCCGTCATGGGTCAGCTCGGCCGAGTCGATGACGAAGGTCCCCGTCATCCGGGGTTTCAGCTGGTAGATGAACCGCACGGACCTGGAGGAGGACAGCTTTCCGTTAACCAGATTGAAGCTGGTGGATGAGGAAGAGGTGCTGCCGATGACGCTGAATGACTGCATGTCGGGCAGATCGGGATTCGGGACGTCGCCCAGGTCGGATCCGGACACCGAGACGGTCAGTATCAGCGTTTCGTCTACCGTCACCCGGGTCCGGTTTACCTCCGCCGTTACGGAGATTTCCTGTCCCGTTACGGAGAGGGGGCCCAAAAGCAGCAACAGGCACAGGCTTCTATGCATCCACGGTCTCATGCGATCAATCCAGGTATCCCTGGGTCCGCAGCAGTTCCGCGTTCATGATGGCGGTACCCGCGGCGCCCCGGATGGTGTTATGGGAGAGTACCACGAATTTCATGTCCAGCACCGGGCAGGGCCGGATCCGGCCCACCGTCACGGCCATGCCGTTTTCGGCGTCGCGGTCCATCCTCGGCTGCGGCCGGTCCGGCTCATCGCGAACGATGACCGGGTGCCTCGGGGCAAAGGGCAGGCCGAGTTCCTGGGGCAGCCCCCGGTGGTTGCGCAGCGCTTCGGCGAGCCCCTTCGTGTCGGTTTCCTTCTCCAGACTCACGGAGACGCATTCCATGTGGCCGTCCTGGACGTGGACCCGGTTGCACTGGGCGCTGACGACGATCCCGGAATGCTCGATCCGGTTATCCCGGAACCTGCCCAGCAGCTTCAGGGTTTCCCGCTCCATCTTGTCTTCTTCTTCCCCGATGTAGGGAAGCACGTTATCCAGAATCTCAAGGGAGGGGACACCCGGGTAGCCGGCCCCGGACAGCGCCTGCATGGTGGTGACCGCGACCTGCCGGATGCCGAAGTGGTCGGCGATCGGCTTCAGCGCCATCGTAAGACCGATGGTGGAGCAGTTCGGATTGGTCGCGATGAACCCACGGTCATAACCTCTTCGCTTCCGCTGGTAGTCGATGATCCTGCAGTGGTCCCCGTTGACCTCGGGAACAAGCAGCGGCACGTCGTCGTCCATGCGGTGGTTCTTCGAATTGCTGACGACCGCGTAGCCGGCGGCGGCGAAGGCCGCCTCGATCGGACCGGCCACCGAGGAATCCAGGCCGGAGAACACGAGATCGCAGTCCAGCCCCGGTTCGCAGAGCGTAACGGACATCTCCCGCGCGGCCTCCGGAATCGGCGTGTCCAGCCGCCAGACCGCGGCCTCCGGGTAGGGTCTGCCGGCCGACCGCTCCGACGCCGCAAGGGCGGTTACCCTGAACCATGGATGGTTTTCGAGCAGTTGGACGAACCGCTGTCCCACCGCCCCGGTCGCGCCCAGAATACCCACTTTAATCTCATGCTTCGACACTTCTGACTCCTGTATCAGTTACCAGGGTTCTATCGATCTCCGTCGGGCAGCGTCCTGGCCGCCTTGATCAGGTCGCCGAACAGGCCCCCTGCCGTCACTTCCGGTCCTGCGCCCGGCCCCCGCACGATCAACGGGTTGTCACAATATCTCATTGTCGTTACCACGACCATGTTGTCCGAACCGGACAGGCTTCCCAGGGGACTGTCTCTGTCCACGCTCCTGAGGCCTACCCGGCACGTGCCGTCTCCCACGGTGGCGACGTATCGCAGCACCTGCCCGCGTTGCCTCCCGTCTTCCACCCGCCGCGCGTATTCCGCGTCCTCCCGGGGCAGCATCTCCATGAACGCATCCACGGAAGGGGCTTCGAGCAGCGCTTCGGAAACCATGCCCTCGACCTTCAGATCCTCGAGCTCGAGACGGTAACCGATCTCCCGGCCAAGGATCAGCGCTTTCCTGGCCACGTCCATCCCGTTCAGGTCGTCCCGGGGATCGGGTTCCGTGTATCCGAGCGCTTTCGCTTCCCGGACGATTTCCGAAAAAGCAAGCCCCTCGTCCAGCCGGGAACAGATGTAGCCCAGCGTACCGCTCAGGCATCCCACGATTTCGGTTACTTCGTCGCCGGTGTCCACCAGTTCCCTGACGGTGCTTATGACGGGCAGTCCGGCGCCCGCCGTCGTTTCGTACCAGTATCGCATCCGTCCGGCGCGGCCGAGCCGCCGGATCTCCTCGTAGGCGGCTCCCCGGTCGGTGATCGGCTTCTTGTTGGCCGTCACGACCGGGACGCCCTTACGAAGACAGGCCAGGTGCACTTCCGTCATATCGGCGGACGTCGTGTCGATCACACAGAGATTCCGCGGAGGATCCTGCAGCAAACGATCGATCATGGCCGCTGCGCCCGGGTAATCCGCGGTCCTTTCCCCGTCGTTCAGCAACCTGTCCAGGCCGCCGGGCGCTTGCAACGCCGAATTGAGTCCCCGCGGATCGAAGACCACCAGGTTCCGGCCGCATATCCCGACGTATTCGAAGGAGAGACCACTTGCCTCCGCCAGGGCCTCGGATCGTTCCGCCACCTGCCTGATCAGCGCTCCGCCTATGTTCCCCTTCCCGAACTGAAACAGGTTAATTACGCTCAAAACCTCCATCTCCTCCCAGTCCAAAGGACGCGTGCACCAGTTGAACGGTCTTCTGCAGGTCTTTTCGTTCGACGATGAACGAGATGTTCAGTTCCGAAGAACCCTGGGCGATGGCGATGATGTTGATCCCGTGTTCGCCGAGAATGCCGAACGTGCGCGCCGCGATCCCGGGGGTTCCCTTCATGCCGCCGCCGACTACCGCCACCACGGCCAGGTCGGATTGAACCGAAATTTCCTCCAGGCTGCCTTCGGCGACTTCATGACGGAATTCCTCCTTCAGCGCCTGGACGGTTCCGGGGCTGTCCCGTTCGTCGACGGCCAGGCAGATGTCGTGTTCGGATGAAGCCTGCGTAATCATGACGACCTGGGTCTTGCGTTCGGCCGTGGTCTTGAAAAGGCGCGCGTGGGTGTCCGGCGTTCTGCTCAGGCTGGTGCCTTCGACCACGATCAGACACAGCCGGTCGATACTCGTCACGGCTTTCACGCCCAGGGGCGCCGCCCGGGTGCGCGGTGAAATGACCGTGCCGTTGTTCCCGGGCCGGAAGGTGTTCCGGATCCGGATGGGAATCTCCTGTTTCACCGCGGGCAGCATGGTCATGGGATGCAGCACCTTGGCGCCGAAATAGGACATCTCGGCGGCCTCGAGATACGAGATCTCCTCGAGAACGCGGGCGTCTCCGACGATCCTCGGATCGGCTGTCATCGCGCCGTCCACGTCCGTCCAGATCCAGATTTCCCCGGCATGCAACGCGCCGCCGACCAGGGAGGCGGTATAGTCCGAGGCGCCCCGCCCCAGGGTCGTGGTGACCCCTTCATCCGTGGATCCGAGAAACCCCGTAATGATCGGAATGCGGCCATCGGATACCATGGGGGCGAGCCCTTCTGAAAGACGGCGGTCCGTTTCCGCGAAATTCACCTCCGCCTCGGTGTAGCGTTCGTTGGTCTTCACGTATTCGCGCGCGTCGACGGGGATTGACGACAGGCCGGCCGAGCGGAGCGCCGCGGAGACCACGATCACGGACAGGCGTTCGCCAAAGGAGCTGACCAGGTCGGCCGAGCGCGGGGAAAGCTCCCGGAGCAGCGTGATCCCGTGCAGGATTCCCGACAACTCGTCGATCAGCCCGGCGC
Organism: Candidatus Latescibacterota bacterium; assembly: GCA_012270975.1. Classification (GTDB taxonomy): domain Bacteria; phylum JAAXHH01; class JAAXHH01; order JAAXHH01; family JAAXHH01; genus JAAXHH01. The sequence continues at coordinate 173,216 of JAAXHH010000034.1, forward strand.
AGTCTTCGAGGGCCCGCTTCCGCTCATCCCCCTCGGCCACGGCGCAAACCGTCTCCTCGTGACGTTTCCTCAAGGCTTCGAGGGCCTCCGTTGGTTCGGTTCCGCCACAGGCGGTGGCCGCCATCGCCCGAAGGGCGTCGGTCACCTTGCTCATGGCCGATAAGACTACCGACAGGCCGTGTTCGCGGTAGTTTCCGACGATTTCGACAACCTGTTTAATGGCCTCTACGCTGCCTACGGAAGTGCCTCCGAATTTCATGACTATCATAGTGCCCGCCATCGCGGCTCGTCGGTCCGCCTGGACCGGCTACCAGTCTTTCTCCGGGTTGACCTGTGTGGCCTGCTGCCTGCGCAGCCGGCGCTGTATATCCTGTTCATCCCTGTTCAGGGCATTCAGAAGACGTTCCGCCTGTTCCCTGCTCAGTTCCCCTTCGCGGGGGGCCTGCTGCTGTTCCGGGTTTTCCCCTTCTTCGGGTTGCTGCTGCTCCGGCTCCGGCGGCTGCTCCTGGCTATCCTGGCTATCCTGTTCGTCCTGATCTTCCGGTGGATCCTGCGCGTCCCGGGGCTCCTGTTCCGCCTGCTGTTCCTGGAGTTGCCGCATCACGAATTCCAGGTTGTATTTCATGTCGAGATCATCCGACTTGATCCGCAGTCCCTCTTTGTAAGCCTCGATGGACTCCTCCAGCCGGCCCATGCGAAACAGGCTGTTGCCCATATTGTACCAGGCCCGGCCGCCGAGCGGCGCGTCGCCGTCCAACGCGTTCGTATACGCCTGCACGGACGTGGGATACTGCTCGGAGCGGTGCAGCGCGTTGCCCCGGTTGTAGTGAAGCGCCGGGTTTTCTCCGTCTTCGGCCAGCGCCTCGTCATAGGCCGCCAGCGCCTCTTCGTACTTTTCCTGGCGGTACAGTTCGTTCCCGCGGGCGTTCTTCGCGGCCGGCTGCAAACCGAGGAACAGGATGATGACCAGTATAGCGCTCATGACTCGGGGTTCCGACGTTTACGATTCGACGAGCAATCTGCGGTCCCGGATCACGGTATCCGCGACCAGGAGCAGCAGGCCGAACAGCAATATATACTGATAACGTTCAACGTACTGCGTAAATTCCCTGCTTTCGAACTCCGCCCTTTCCAGCGATTCCAGGGTATCGTATACCAGGTCCATCTCTTCTCCACCCGGCGATGCCCTGTAGTACGCCCCCCCTGTCGTTTCCGCGATGTGGCGCAACGTATACTCGTCCAGGCGGCTCATGACCACTTCCCCGGAACGGTCCCGCATGTGGCCGGCGACCATGCCGTCCTCGCCCGTGACCGGTATGGGAACGCCCAGTGGCGTGCCGATACCCACCACGTAAACGCGAACGTCCAGGGCCGCCAGTTCCGCGGCGACGGCGACGGGGTCCTCCTGGTGATCTTCTCCGTCGGTAATCAGTACGACGGCCTTGTACCCCTTGTGATCCTGCCGGAACGACCGGCCCGCGATGCGCAAAGCCTCGGCAATGGCCGTTCCCTGCGTGCCCACCGTCTGGGTATCGATTCCGTTCAGAAAAAGCTCCACGATGCTGTAATCGGTAGTCAAAGGACACTGCAGAAAAGCCGATCCGGCGAAAACCACCAGGCCGACCCGGTCGTTCCGGAGCTGTCTAACGAGGGACCGGACCGCGTACTTGGCCCGTATGAGGCGATTCGGCCGGACGTCTTCGGCCAGCATGCTATTGGAGACATCCAGCGCGATCATCACCGAAAAACCGGTCTGGCGCACCGTTTCGGACCGGGTTCCGAACTGCGGCCGGGCGAGTGCCAGGGCAAAACAGACCAGGGTCAGGATAACAAGCGCCGCCTTGACCGACTGTCTTCCCGCTGCAGTTGAACGCGAAAGTCTGTCCAGCAGTTCCGGTTCGCCCAACTGCCTTAGTACGTCGCGCCTGCGCCGGAACCGGGCGACAAAGAACAGGATGATCAGCGGCACTGCCGCCAGCAGATACAGAAACTCGGGTTGGGCAAATCGCATGCGTACTCCGGTGATCCGAATGGTCCGAACGCGGCCGCCAGACCTACGGCAGTCTTCTGAACCGGGTGTTGGCCAACAGGATTTCGGCCAGTACGAGGAACATGGCCGGCAACAGGAAATAGCCGAACAGTTCCGTGTACCTCGAGTAGGCGATGACTCTCATCTCCGTGCGTTCGAGGGCGTCGATGCGTTGATAGATGTGTGACAGCATTTCTCCGTCGGTCGCCTTGAAGTAGTATCCGCCGGTAATTCGCGCGACCTCCCGGAGCGTCTTCTCGTCGATTTCCGTGAGGGCGAGACTGCCGTCGCGGTTCCGGGCGTACGTACGGCCCAGTACCGGGTCGTCGACCGGAATCGGCGCGCCTTCCTCCTTCCCTATTCCGACCGAGTAGATCCTGACTCCCAGCGCTTCGGCCGCCTTGGCCGCGGTGATCGGATCGATGGCGCCGGTGTTGTTCACCCCATCGGTCAACAGGATGACCACCTTGCTCTCGGCGCTGCTCTGCCGCAGCCGGTTGACGGAATTGGCGATGCCCATTCCGATGGCCGTGCCGTCTTCGGTCAACCCGATCTCCACCTGGTCGAGCAGGCCGAGCAGCACGTCGTAGTCCAGTGTCAGGGGACACTGCGTGAAGCTGCGCCCCGCGAAGACGACCATGCCGATGCGGTCGTTTCTCCGTTCCCGGATAAAATCCGAGATCACCGATTTGGCGACATAGAGCCGGTTGCGGGGTTTGTAGTCTTCGGCCCCCATGCTGCCGGAGATGTCGAGTGCCAGCACGATGTCGATCCCTTCGGTCATCACCTCCGCGCCTTCGGTACCCGTCTGCGGCCGGGCAAGGGCGAGGATCGCCAGGCCGATGGCGGCGGCGCGCAGCGCGAAGGGGACGTGGCGGTACCTCAGGATGGACCCGCGCTTCAGCCGGTTTACGACCGAGATATCGGAAAACCTCAGTCCGCCTCGGCGGCCCTTCACCTGGCGGCGATACCACCATAGGAGCACAGGCAGGAGCGCTAGCAGACCGAGAATCACTGGCGTGGAAAAGAACATGGGGCCGTCAATCCTTTGCCGTTGCCTGCAGAGGACCTGCACCGCCGTCGGAATCCTCGCCGGCGACGGGAGCATCGTCACCGGCCGGGTTATCCGGTTCGGTGACTTCCGACATCTCGGGCGGGCGCGTTAGCTCGACGATCTCCCGTCCTTCCCGCAAGGAAAGAGACTGCCGATGGGATTCCGGCGTATACTTTGCGAATTTCACCATGTCACATTCTTCGAACAGCAGTCGGACGGCCCGTGTTTCTTCACTGCCGATATCGAGTACGCGCAACGCCGCCATCAGTTCGGAGGTCGTGTACTCCATGGCGGCTATACCGTAGCGCGCGGACAGGTATCGGCGCAGTATCTCCGACAGCGCGGAGTAATGGGCGTTCACCCGTCCCTGGACCAGCCACTCCTTCAGGGCCAGCCGATCCAGTTCCTCCAGGGCGACCTCCCCGGGCGGACGCTCGACTTCCGGGACCACACCCTCCGGAGCGCCCCGGTTCCTGCGTCGCCTGATATACAGCACCACCAACACCGCCGCGGCGAGCAACACCAGTCCGCCGATCACCCACCAGTACCACGGAACCTCGCCGGGGATTTCCACCGGGTCCTTCAGATCTCGTATATCCGCCGCTTCATCGTCAATCACACTGACGACCGTAACCGGTATGGCTTCGGATACGGCGGAAAGTTCGGTACCATCCGAAAGAACACATTTAAGCGCAAAGGGCGGTATGGAATGCTCGCCCGTCCGGTACAGGGTGAGTACGTACCGAAGGGAATCGACGTTCGCGCCGCCGGGCCCGGTCAGTGGTCCCTCGTGCTCGTAGGAGACCAGCTCGAAACCTTCCGGGGGGCGTCCGGATTCCGGCCACTCGACCGCGGCGTTGCCGGGACTCTTCACGGTGATCCGGTACAGGAAGGGATCGCCCACGGTTATCCGGTCGCGGTCCACCGAGACCGCGATCGAGAACGCGTCGTCTTCTTCCTGCGGCGCCGGGACGGCTCCGGCGACGGCCGGATTCGTAGTAACAGCCACCAGGATGGTGGCGAGTAGACAGAAGCACCTCACCGCTCGCCGCCTCGTGTCACGATTTCGGTGTCTGGGCGACCATACTGTTGATTCGGGCTATAAACCCGGCCCTGGCCAGGGATACGAGGGGGCTGTTTCGCTGCTTGACGTAGACCAGACTCTCGTCCCCGGGAAAGGACTTGCCCACCAGGAGCGATATGCGTTCCTCCGGCACATCGTCCCGACCGCCGATCTGAAGCGTAAGTTCCATGATCGGCCGGTCCAGTCCGTAGGATGCCAGGTCCGCCTCGGGATCCGCGGTTACGAATGCCTGTGAATACAGCGAATCCAGCTCGCTGAACGCCCGGCCGACCGAGATCGCGTCCGCGTCGCCCGTTGCGGGCTCTTCCATCTTCCATACGACTCTCTGCTTCTGGTCGCGGCGCACCCGAAGGCGTTCGTCGGGCGTAATCACTTCGAACATATGTACCTGGTAGCCCTTGAACCGCAGAATCTTGTTATCGCGCAGCTCCAGTGCGGTGGCCGGCAGCCGCTGCAGACTGGACGCGTCCACCGCGTATATCCACTCCTCCGCCGGATCCAGCACGTATCTGTACTTCCCGTCACCGGAGGCGGTTCCGACGAGGATTTCCTGGGGCCTCACCCGGTCTTCGATCGTGAGCGCCAGGCTGGCGGCCGGGTGCTCGAATCCGTACGCCGCCCTGTTCGAGGGCGTCGCCGGGATGTGCTCCCGAACACGGGCGATCTCCAGGCTGTCCAGCATGGCCGTAATGAACCGGTCGTTCGCGCGCAACTCGTAAGGTGACGTCATCCGCCAGTCCTCGAAGGCATGCTTGACCAGCGTCACGGACTCGTCTCCCAGGTCCATCGAAAACGTGGGGATCCTGTAGGACTGAAATTCGAAAGCCGTGGCCCGTCTGTAGAAGTCGGGTTCCCGGTCCAGTTGTTGAAGGATCGACATCGAAACCGAGTACACGTTGGGTCTTTCGCCGGTCATGGCGTAGACACGTCCCATTTCTTCATTACCCAGCGAAAGCGTATGCCGGATACCGCCGTCGCCGGACTTCACGATCGCCGTCATCACAGGATTCGCCAATCCGTATCCTTCAAGCGAAGACGGAGCCTCCTCGACGAAGGTAACAGCCGAGGCGCCGGTGATGGTGTTTACCGCGTTGATCACTTCGTCGCGCTCCGCCGGCAGCCGGTAGGGCTCTTCCACGCGCCAGGTCCCGAAGGGGTCCAGCTTCATGACGACTCTGCGGCCTCCCTTTTCGAGGATGACCTCGTCCACCTCGTCCAGTTCCACCCGCATCAGGTTGCGGTCCCGCAGCGCATCGGTGGACCTGCGCAGGTTTCCGTTGATCTGAGCGGAGATGAGAAACACCCGCCGCGTGCCCAGTTCCGCGGCGTAATAGGCCGCGCCCGTCGGATTCACGTCTCCCAGCAGCAACACCATGGGCTTGTCGAGACCCCGGATGACCTCGACGGACGCCGATGGATACTCGAGGCCGTATTCCGCCAGGACTTCCGCCGAATCGGCCACGGTACGGCTGGGGGACAGGGTGGAGAATTCACGCAGCAGCGTGCCCACGATGTTCGGGTCCGCCGCGTACCTGATCGGATCGGTTATCTCCCAACCCTTCATCGGCACCTTTTCCAGCGTCGTAGCTTCGCCATCCACGGTAACCCTGATCTCGACGACCTCCTCCGCTTCGATCTCGAACACGCGCACGGTTCCCGCGATCTGTTCGTCTTCGAGAACGAGAAGGAAGTAACCGGCCGCCAGCAAGCCCAGAATGACGGTCAGGATGATCGTATAACGGCCACCGCTCACGGCGCTTCGTCTCCTATTTCCTTCTCCACCACACCATGACGCCCGCGATCAGGATGCCGATGGGCGAAAGGATGCCGGTGATGATGAAGATGTCCCGCATCTGGCTCCGTGAAATCTGAACCAGCCTCGTGTCGCTCGACTTGGGCCGGATCGCGAGCAGATCCTCCTCCTGGGCGAGCCAGTTGAGGATGTTCAGGGCCAGGTCTCCGTTGCCCGGCAGCATGATATAGGCGTTGGAGGCAAAGGCCGAGTTGCCGACGACCACGATCCGGGTCTTTAACTCGTGATCCTCCGGCCGCATCGCCATCTCCTGCGGGGTCAGCGTGGCCATGTCCCGGCGCGGCAGGGCCCTCGGGACGGCCGTTATGGCGACGGCGATGGAAACCGGGCCGGTTTCGTCTTCCGCCGGATCCAGCTCGGGCGTGTACTCCATGGCTTCTTCCGGCGTGTCCGGCAGGGTGGATTCCGCCCAGCTGCGGGCACTGGTCATGGCGATGGTCTGTATTTCAACGGTGTCGTCGGAAGCCGACGCCGGCTCCACGGACCGCACCAGCGGAAAGAAGCTGACCGTATTGCCGAGCGCCCGGGTGATCGGATGGGCCGGGTACTGCATGACGGCCGGCATGTATTCGTTCATGCCCGGAAGGCGACCCACGGCACTCTGATCGATCACCACGTCGTCGCCGATTTCCACCTTCCAGCGGGCAAGCAGCGCCGACAGATCGGCACTCTCCTCGGGATAGTCGGGATTGAGCAGGAACAAGGCGCGGCCGCCGCGGTCGAGGTAGTTGCTAATGGCTTCCTGCTCGTTGCCCACCAGGTTGGTCCTGGGCCCGGCCACCACGAGGACGGCGCAGTCCGCCGGTACTTCCACCTCGCTGAGGAGCGAAAAGCTCTTGACGACGTAACTCTGGTTCTCGAGCAGCTGCAGCATCCTGTTGTAGCCGGCCTGATCGGTCAGGTTGACGTTGTGCTCGCCGTGGCCTTCTAGGAAGTATATGCTCTTCTGCCCTTCGCGCGTGACCTTGACCAGCGCGTTGGTCACGTTTTCTTCGAGGTATCGGTTGATGTGCTCGGTCTTGCCCTCGCTTTCGAACACGATCGTTCCGTAGGAGGTGATGTTGTACTGGCGCGCGATGCTGGGCTCGAGATCGGGGTCTATGAATTCGTAGGTGATGTGGTCCGAGTGGTACCGGAACTGATTCAGCATGTCGTCGAGTTGATGCTGGATCGTGGCGTCGGACCCGCTGGAACGCAGGAATCCCACGATATGAACTTCCTGGTCCAGTTCATCCAGCACGCTGACGGACAGGTCCGCCAGGCTGAACCGCTTGTTGGACGTCGTATCGTACCGCTGGGAGTAACGCGAGCCGATCAGGTTCACGAAGGCCAGGATGCCGATCACCAGCAGGATCATGACGACCGTATTGGCGCCGTAACGCGTCGTACGCCGGCCAAGCAGGCGCCACACCCGCTCCCATTCGAAGACCAGCCATGCCGATCCGAGCGCCAGACCGGCCTGCAGGACGATCAACACCGTGCGCTGGGTCGCCGCGTCCGAGGCATAGAGATAACCGCTCACCAGGATCAGGATGCCACCGAGGTAACCGGCGGACGAAATGAGGTTTTTCATGTACGGATTTCTCTCCCTGCCTTGTGCGTGCCGCCGAAAGCCCGGGATTTCCCACCCAGTCGGCGTGGGCGGCTCAACCCCGCCAGCGTGTCGATTCCACTGACCGCACCGTGATGAACAGGCCCAGGAAAATGAAACTCAGGAAAAACAGGCAGTCCGTCGAGTCGATGATCCCCTTCTCGAAGGTGTTGTAGTGCCTCAGTACGGACAGGTATCCGATGATCTCGCCCAGCGTGCCCGTCATCGAATCCGAGGCGAAATCCAACATCCAGAGTATGAGCGCGGCGCCGAAGCAGATCACGGCGGCCACGATCTGGTTCTCCGTCAACGAAGAGGCGAAGAGCCCGATGGTGATCACGCCGCCCCCGAGGAGCAGAAGACCCAGGTAGCCGGCCCAAATGGGACCCCAGTCCGGATCGCCGTACACCTGGAGCACCAGCGGGTAGATCATCGTCAGCCCGATCATGGCCGAGTACAGGGTAAAGGCCGCCAGGAACTTGCCCAGGATCACGTGCCAGTCCCGGACCGGCGAGGTGAGCAGCAGCTCGATCGTGCCGGATTTCTTTTCCTCGGAAAAGACCCGCATGGTGAGCATGGGCATGAGCGTCAGCACGGCCACGAAACTCATGGTATTGAAAAGCGGCCGCATGATCATCTCGTTGATGTTGATCCGCTCCATCATGGGCGGGTACTCCGCGGCCTGCATGAAATACTGGGTGTAGTACTGTAAGCTCTGGAAAAACATGAAGCTTACAATGAAAATAAACACGGTCGAAAGGGCGTAGAAAATGGGCGAGATGAAATAGGCCCTCAGCTCACGGCTCCATATGGCCAGCAACCCCTGCATCGTCAGGCGACCTCCTCTTCCTGGGTCGTCAGCTCCAGGAATATCTCTTCCAGGCTCATGCCGAGCGTGGTCAGTTCCACGAGATCCCAGTTGTTTTCGACCACGGTCGAAGCCACCGCGGGACGCAGGTCCTTCCCGGGAACGACGTCGATGTCGTAGTGCCACAGGCCGTCGCCGAGGGAAGACCTCGTCTTCACGTCCACGATGCCGTCCTTCTTTTTCAACAGGTCCATCACTTCCTTGACCGGACCCCGGATCTGAGCCGAGATGGATTGCGAACCCCGCAGCCGCGCGTCCAGGTTGGCCGGCGTGTCCCCGGCCACGATGCGGCCCTGGTCGATGATGAGCACCCGCTCGCAGGTCTTGCTCACCTCGGGCAGGATATGGCTGCTGAGGATAATGGTGTGGTCCCCGGCCAGGCTCTTGATGACCTCCCGGACCTCGTTGATCTGCTTGGGGTCCAGGCCGTTGGTCGGCTCGTCCAGGATCAGGACCTCGGGATCGTGTATCAGCGCCTGCGCCAGTCCCACCCGTTGCCGGAACCCCTTGGAGCAATGACCGACGATCCGGTTTTCGACCTCTTCCAGGGCAGTCAGCTCGATCACGCGGTTGACGGCCTCTTTCCGGTCGCGGGAAGGGATGTCCTTGATCCTGGCGATGAAGTCCAGATACGGGCGTACCCGCATGTCCAGGTAAAGGGGCACGTTCTCCGGCAGGTATCCCACCCTGCGCCGCACATCCAGGGACTGTCTGAAGGTGTCGAAACCCGCCACGCGGACCGTGCCGGCCGTCGCGGGCATGAAACACGTCAGCACGCGCATGGTGGTGGTCTTGCCCGCCGCGTTCGGTCCGAGGAATCCGAGTATCTCGCCCTTCTCCACCTGGAAACTCACGTCCCGGACCGCGGTGAAGTTACCGTACTTTTTCGTCAGGTCCTTTACTTCGATCACATCAGGCTCCCGGGGCCACTACTGCAAGTTCCGCGCAAAACGGCAGCGATTTTCAAAGTAACCTAATTTATCGCACAAAGTGATGAAAAGCAAGCCTTTGTTGCCCTTCGATCCGATCCTTTCGTCGCCCGGCAGGGCGCCCGTGGTTCACCGGGCGAACTTGCGTTCGCGCAACTTGAAGAACTGAAGCAACGGATCGATATAGGGCTGGTCCGTACGGATATGGATGGCGTCCACGCCGGTTACCCTGAACTGCTGGTCGCGGTCGTTTCGAATGGCCGTGTTGTATTCCGCGTACTGTCTGCGCCACTCGGCGTCGCCGGTGTCGACCAGGACTTCGTCTCCCGACTCCGCGTCCTCCAGTTCGATCAGGCCGACGCCGGGCAGGCTGAGCTCCCTCGGGTCCGTGACCGTGACGGCGACGACGTCGTGCCGTTTGCTGGCGACCCGTAACGGCTTGATGTAGTCCGCGGTCAGAAAATCGGATATGATGAAGACGATGCACCTGCGCGTCAGCAGCCGGTTCAGGTATTCAAGCGCCTGCGCGATGTCGGTGCCGGTGTGTTCGGGCTGGTTGTAAAGCACTTCCCGGATCACCCGGAGAATATGGGTCCGGCCCTTCTTCGGCGGGATGAACTTCTCGATCTGGTCGGTGAACATGAGGAGGCCGACGCGGTCGTTGTTCTGGATCGCCGCATAGGCGAGCAGCGCGCAGATTTCCGCGGTGATCTCACTCTTCATCTGGCCTACGGTCCCGAAATGACCCGACGCGCTGACATCGGCCATGAGGATGACCGTCAGTTCCCGTTCTTCGATGAAGCGCTTGACATAAGGCCGTCCCAGGCGCGCCGTGACATTCCAGTCGATCGACCGGATCTCGTCGCCCGGCTCGTACTCGCGCACCTCGGCGAATTCCATGCCGCGTCCCTTGAAGACGCTGTGGTACTCGCCGCTGAACACGTCGTTCACGAGATGCTTGGTCCGGATCTCGATCTGCCGGATTTTCTGGATGATCTGCCTGGGTATCAAGGGATCTCTACACAGTCGAAGACGCGCTGGAGGATCTGTTCCGAGGTCATGTCCTCCGCCTCCGCTTCGTAGGTGATGATGACGCGGTGACGCAGCACGTCCATCCCGATCGACTTGACGTCCTCCGGAGTCACGTAGCCCCTGCGGCGGAGGAACGCGTGGGCGCGCGCGGCCGTCGCGAGGTAAATCGTCGCCCGGGGCGACGCGCCGTATTCGATCAGGTCGCGGATGTCGCCGAGTTCGCCGTAGTCTTCCGGACTGCGGGTCGCGAAGACCAGGTCCACGATGTACTGCTTGATCTTCTCGTCCATGTAGACCCGGTTGATAATCGATCTCGCCCCTACGATATCCTCCAGCGACACGACCTGTTCCACTTCCACCGGCTCGCCCGTCGTCATGCGGTTCAGGATTTCGAGCTCTTCTTCCTTGCGGGGATAGGTCGTGGTCAACTTCAGCATGAACCGGTCGACCTGGGCCTCCGGCAAGGGGTAGGTCCCCTCCTGCTCGATGGGATTCTGCGTGGCGAGTACGAGAAAGGGATCCTCCAGCGGGAAGGTCTCGTCGCCGATGGTTACCTGGTGCTCCTGCATGGATTCAAGAAGAGCGCTCTGCACTTTCGCCGGCGCCCGGTTGATTTCGTCCGCCAGGATGAGGTGGGCGAAAATCGGACCTTTTTTAGCAATGAACTCGCCGCTGTTCGCCTGGTAGATCATGGTGCCGGTGAGGTCGGCGGGGAGCAGGTCCGGCGTGAACTGGATCCGCTGGAACCGCGCCGAGACCGTCGAGGCCAGGGTGCGCACCGCCAGGGTCTTTGCCAGGCCCGGAACGCCTTCGAGCAGGATGTGTCCATTGGTCAACAGTCCGATCAGGAGCCGCTCGATCATGTACTGCTGGCCGACGATCACTTTTCCGATTTCCGAGACCAGCCGGTCGACGAATACGCTCTGCTCGTATATGCGGTCGTGGATGGCCTTGATGTCGTCCGGTGATTTCGCTTCTTCTGTGCTCATGATGATCCTTCAGTTGGAGTCGGACGGACCTGGCTGACCTGGCGGGCCAGGCTAATCGGAAGACGAATCGGCCTTCGGGGAGGCTTCGGATTTCGACTTGTCGCCGGAACCGGACTTGTCGCCGGAACCGGACGTGTCGGAGGACCCGCCGCCGTTGGATTTGGACCCGTCGGAACCGCCGTCGCTCTTGGACCCGGCGGATCCGGACGACGCGGACTCTTTGTCGGCCTTCTCGGCTTTCTTGTAGTTATCGCTGCGATAGTCCGTAGTGTAGAATCCATCGCCTTTGAACAGGAAACCCGCTCCGCCGCTGATGAGGCGTTGCACGGCGCCGCCGCATTCCGGGCACGCCGACAATGGTTCGGCCGTGATCGACTGAAACTCGGAGAACTCGTGGCTGCACTCGTTGCAACGGTACTGATAGGTAGGCATGCGTTCCTTCCTAATAAAACCGGCGCCGACTGGAACAGCCGACGCCGGTCTTCAAACATAGTACTGCCCGGCAGGGAGCTTACATCATGCCGCCCATGCCGCCCATGCCGCCACCGCCGTAGCCGCCCGGCGCGGGAGGTGGCTCCTTCTCGGGGATGTCGGTCACCAGGGTTTCGGTGGTCAGCAGAAGAGCCGCGATGCTGGATGCGTTCTGCAACGCGATGCGCGTCACCTTCGCCGGGTCGATCACGCCGGCCGACATGAGATCCTCGTAGTCGCCCGTATTGGCGTTGTACCCTACAGCGCCTTCCTTCTGCTTCACGTGCTCGATGATGACCGAACCCTCCGCGCCGGCATTGGCCGCGATATGGCGCAGCGGCTCCTCGAGGGCCCGCCGCACGATGCCGACGCCCGTGGCCTCGTCACCGTTGACCTGCAGCCCGTCCAGCGCGCCGCTTCCCCTGAGGTATACGACGCCGCCGCCGGGTACTATGCCTTCTTCCACGGCCGCACGGGTCGCGTGGAGCGCGTCTTCCACGCGGGCCTTCTTTTCCTTCATCTCCGTCTCGGTCGCCGCGCCGACGTTGATCACGGCCACGCCACCCGCCAGCTTGGCCAGGCGTTCCTGCAGCTTCTCGCGGTCGTAATCGGAGGTCGTCTCATCGATCTGGCGGCGGATCTGGGAGATGCGGCCTTCGATCTCCGACTGGGAACCGGCGCCCTCGATGATCGTCGACTCGTCCTTGTCGATGACCACGCGCTTGGCCTGGCCAAGATCCTCGAAGGTCACGTTCTCCAGCTTGATACCGATGTCCTCGGTGATCACCCGGCCGCCGGTCAGGATCGCGATGTCCTCCAGCATGGCCTTGCGGCGGTCGCCGAAGCCCGGCGCCTTGACGGCCGAGATGCGCATGGTGCCGCGCAGCTTGTTGACTACCAGCGTGGCCAGGGCCTCGCCCTCCACGTCCTCGGCGATGATCAGCATGGACTTGCCCTGCTGAACGACCTTCTCGAGGATGGGCAGGAGATCCTTCATCGCGCTGATCTTCTTCTCGTGGATCAGGATGTAGGGATCGTCCAGGCTGCATTCCATCCGCTCAGAATCCGTCACGAAATACGGGGAAATGTAGCCCTTGTCGAACTGCATGCCTTCGACCACGTCGAGCATGGTGTCCATGCTCTTGGCCTCTTCCACCGTGATGACCCCGTCCTTGCCCACCTTCTCCATGGCATTGGCGATCAGGTCGCCGATCTCGGGGTCGTTGTTGGCGGAAATCGTCGCGACCTGGGCGATCTCGGTCTTGCCGGCCGTCGGCTGGCTGATGCCCTCGATCTCGTCCACCACCGCGGACACGGCCTTCTCGATGCCGCGCTTCAGGGCCATGGGATTGTGACCGGCGGTCACGTTCTTCAGGCCTTCGCGGTAGATGGCCTCGGCCAGCACCGTGGCCGTCGTGGTTCCGTCGCCGGCGATGTCGCTGGTCTTCGAAGCCACTTCCTTGACCATCTGGGCCCCCATGTTCTCGTAGGGGTCCTGCAATTCGATTTCCTTGGCCACCGACACGCCGTCCTTCGTGACGGTCGGCGAACCGAACTTCTTGTCGAGCACCACGTTCCGGCCCTTGGGACCCAGGGTGACCTTCACCGCCTTGGCCAGGGTCTCAACACCGCTCAGCACGGAACGCCGCGCTTCATCCCTGAATTTCAACTGCTTTGCCACTGGTTCAACCCTCCTTGCATAGGCTCAGGTTCAACCGCAACCTGACCTCGGCTGCGGTTCATACACTGTCGGTTATCTACGATACGATACCCAGGATGTCCTCTTCCCGCATCATGAGGTATTCGGTATCATCCAGATTGACTTCCGTGCCGGAGTACTTGCCAAAGAGGATCTTGTCGCCGACCTTGACTTCCAGCCCCACGCGGTCGCCGTTGTCGCCGACGCGTCCCGGACCGGCCGCCACGACCTCGCCCTGCTGCGGCTTTTCCTTGGCCGTATCGGGAATGATGATACCGCCGCGCTGTACCTCTTCCTCCTCGAGGCGCTTGACCAGGACCCGGTCGCCCAAAGGTTGTACGTTCATTGCTTCCTGCTCCTTTCACTTGTGATAAGAACGCTGATTTTTAAATCAGCATGATAATGAACGATTATCTCGTCCGCTTTCTTACGTGCAATTTCCGTGCCACCATGGGAAATACTGCCCACAAATCCCGGTAATTACAGTTTAAATAGTTGTTATTATAAGGTGTTATACACATTGCTGCGAAACGCCGGGGGGTATCGTCCCGCGCCTAGGTTTTCTGCCAATCTGTCACATACGCTGAATAGTGCCAATATGACCTTGCAAAAATAACGCAACAGGCCAATTTAGCCATGATATACTGGCGTGTCAAGGGCATTCGCAAATCTGATTGTATCGGTATGAAAACCCTGGACCGGTCCCTTTAACCAAAAACCCCGCTCCTGGAAGCGGGGTTTGAGTTCCAGTTATAGTTGGATCACGGGCTTCAGGGACTACCTGGGTTTGGGGGGTGGCTTCAGGGCGCTACCCACGTTGAGAGGTTTCGGATTCGCAGGTCTGTTCGGATTAGGTTTTGGTCTGAATCCCCGTGGGTTTATGTTCCTGCGAGTTGGCCCGTACCCTTTTTCTGGAGGTTGGGGTGTTTTTGACATTTGACTGCTCCTCTTCCTTAATCGGAATGAATTCTACTGAAGAAATCTCCCCACTCGAAAGGAAAACACCACGACCCTGGGGAATCCAGTTATTCAGTCTCCACTACTGATTGTGCCGCGTTGTTCCCTACCGATAGACAACATCGGGAATGGCATATATGTAATCAGTAGTTTTTGGGCATGAGTTCTCGTATGTGGATTCGTTATTCTTTCCAATGCACCTATAGAAGACTATTTTCATCCATGGATTGAAAACGTGAGTTTTGTATCCACTTCCCACCCCGCCACGCTTACGGAAAACACAGGAGCTTCTCCATGCCCGTAGTGCCCTTCGACAAGCTCAACAACCTGAGCCGCGCGATCTTCGAGGCGACCGGCATCCCGGTGGAAGACGCCCATATCCTTGCCGATCACCTGACGAACAGCAACCTGCTCGGGCACGATTCACATGGCGTGTGGTTCATGCCCCGCTACGTCCCGTCCCTGCAGTCGGATTACAAGCCCTGGGAAGACCATATCGTGGTGGTGGACCGTCCCGGTTTCGCGCAGATCGACGGGAACGGCGCCAACGGCATCGTGGCGGTGACGAAGGCCCTGTCCCTGGCGGTGGAAAAGGCGCGAACCGCCACGATCGGCATGATCGCCCTGCGGAACGTCTCCCACATCGGCCGGCTGGGCGACTTCCCCCCGCGGATCGCCGAACAGGGCATGATCGGCATGGTGGGCCTCAACGGCGGCGGCGAATTCGTGGCGCCCTACGGCAGCGCTGACCGGCGCCTCCGTCCCGAGCCCATCGCCTTCGCCGTGCCCCGCGCCAAGGGACCGCCCCTCATGCTGGACATGACGCTCAGCGTGGTCGCGGGCGGCAAGGTGGAACAGAAGATCGAGCGCGGCGAGCCGATGCCGGACGGCTGGCTGATCGACCAGCAGGGCCGCTACGTGAATGATGGAAGCCGGTATCACGACGAGCCGGACCAAGTGGCCGTGCTGCCCCTGGGCGGCCTGCAGTTCGGCCACAAGGGACACGGGCTGGCCATGATGATCGAGATGATCATCGGTCCCCTGTCGAACGCCGGGTGTACGGGCGGCAAGGGCGGCGGCGGGATCCTGATCGCCGCGATGGACATCGCTTCGTTCATGGACCCGGACGAATACAAAGCCGAAATCGAGGACCACGTCGCCTATGTGGGATCGGCGAAACCCCTGCCGGGATTCGAGAAGGTCTATGCACCAGGTGAGATCGAGGAGGACGTCCGCCTAAAGCGGCTCGCCGAGGGCATCTACATTCCGGACAAGACCTGGAATACGATCTCGGAAACCGCCGCCGAACTTGGCGTGGAAATGCCGGTTGTATAGCCAACAGGAGAACCTTATGCCTACCAATCCCGTTCGCGTGGCCATCTACGGAACCGGCCGGTTTGCCCAGGCCACCCACCTGCCCAACCTGAGCCGGATCGACGGCGTCGAGATCGCGGCGCTGTGCGACATCAATGAAGACGCCCTGCGCGAAGCAGCGACGCTGGTCGGAGGCGCCGCCCGCACCTACACGGACGCCCATGCAATGCTGGAAACCGAAGATCTCGACGCCCTCTGGTCCATCGTGCCGGCCTTCGCGCGCACCGATGTGGAAATCGCGGCGGCCAAACGCGGCATTCAGCTCTTCAGTGAGAAGCCCCAAGCGATGGATATGGCCCTGGCGAAGCGGATCGACGCGGCCGTTCAGAAGGGCGGTGTGATCAGCACGGTAGGCTTCCGGGAACGATACCGCCCGATATTCCAGGAGGCCCGCCGGCTGCTCCGGGACAAGCGCGTAGCGCATGTCCGCTTCCAGCAGATCTCGCATAACCCGAAACCGCCCGCCGCTGCCGGCAACGCCTGGTCGCAACAGGTGGAGAAAGGCGGTGTCCGTTTCTTCGACTGGGGCGTGCACGCCACGGACTACACCCGGTTCATGACGGGACAGGACGTCGTCCGGGCCCAGGCTTTCCTTTTCCATCCGGAAGGAAGCCATACGCCACTTTCTTCATCCTTCCATTACCAGTTGTCGGGCGGCGCCACGGCGACGCTGACCTTCATCGAGTGTGATCCGACCGGTCCCGGCGAGGAACCCTATTTCAAAATCCACTTCGACGGCGGGAGGCTGGCCGTATTCGGTTACGAGCGGGTCGAGCTGAACGACGAGGTCGTCTACGAGGCTGACCCCTTCGATCCCTGGCTCGCCCAGGACCGGGCTTTCGTGGAGGCGGTCCGGTCAAACGACCCCGGACACCTTCAAAGCGACTACCACGACGGCCTCCGGTCGCTCGCGCCGATCCTGGCCAGTTGGGAATCGACCCGCAATGATGGGGTCTGCGTGGACGTGGAGCAATTCATCGAAGCGGCTTAATCGAGGCGTGATTTACGCGAATTCAAGGGGCGCAATGCATCAGAGGAGACGACTATGAACCTGAAAAGCATACGTTGCTTCGTTCTGGCCGCCCTGCTGTTGGCTGTGGGTTGCGGCGCACCGAAGGAAGATCTCACCCATCTTCTGGTTGCTGGTGAGCGGATCGCGGTCGCGGGGGAGAACGGACTGAGCGTTTCACTCAATTCCAGGGAGAATGAACCGGTCGTGTGGCAGTTGACCCGATTCGGCGGCGAGATCGAATCGTGGGATTCAGAGGGCTTGAGAGTCGCCGTGGACGATGCCGACGTGCCGGAAGGAATCCTTGATTCCTTTTCATCCGACCGCAACCGGCTCGTCGTCGACATCGCGCATGGCGGGGGCAGGAACAGGAGTCTCAACGTATCGTTCGAGCCTATCGGCGAATCCGGTCCCGGCGTAGTCGTCCGGATTGCCGGCGGCTTGGTAGAAGACGGCTTGCGGCAGACCGAGGATGGGTTGGAATTGAGGATTTAGTTGGCGCGGGTGGGCGACTGCGGAGAGTTGCACTTTGTTCTGTTGTTTACTCACCTACGCCCAGCGCTCCAGCAACTTCTCTTATTCGTGACAGACGTGCGGAAGCATAGTCGGTCGCCTCGTACCGCTGTATTTGCTGCTCTTTCAAACCGAGACGCTCTGCCAAGTCTTTCTGGCTTAAGCCCTGGGCGATTCTCGCTTTGATTAGTAAAATCGGTATTTCTTTGACGGTTTTAAGCTGATCCAGCTTGAATCTGCCCGCCTTCAATGATTCATATTCGCGTAAGTCTGCTTCCAAACCGGAAAGCTGGCTACGCACCGCTTCTTTCTGCGCCTTCAAGATAAGAGGATGTACACCCGCCTCTTCGTTCAAGCCTTCCAAGGTACGCACGAATCGCGATACCTGCGCTTTGGTGATTAGATATTGCCTCTCGTTCTTAATCAATCGAGATCTCCCAAATCCAGAGCGACAATCCCTTTCTATTCCCTGAGAGTTTGTCTATCGGGAAGAATTCATAAAATGAGATCCCGTCGGTACTCGCTGAAACTGATGCTGGAAACAACTCTCCCATATCTGGACGACACCTCTTCCCAAACGGACCAGTAAACACCTGGAGGAAGGTTGCCGGAACTGTCGAAAGCAGGAATCATTACACAACATATTAATTGTGTTGAAAATGTCAAATAGAACCATTATTGTTGATTAGTCGTTGTCTGTAGACGAAGCTCGCAGGTTAAATACGGATAAGGCATCACGCCACTGTGGTGTCAAGTTTGTCAGACCTTTTCCACAGATCCTCCAGCATCGTCCATCTGGCCGAGATACTTTCCCTGTCGAGAATCCAATCTACGAGCCGAGGAAGGCTCGTTACCAGGTCTGCCGGCAACAAATCAAATATCTGGGTTTCTTTGTGAGTCCATCTTGGCGTACTCAGAAATCGCCCATTTCTTATGTACAGCGCGATCAGCAAATCGTTTACGGCCTGGTTGGCCAGACAGTAGAGGTGGATTCGGTCGTCGGTGTCCTGTGCCGTTCGCCACTGGTCCCGAAACAGGGGCAACCGATTCTGTGCTTCACCGATCACCGCTTTCACCAACTCAGCAGGTAGCGCATCCAGTGCCGCTTTCCACTCGCCGAGCCGCCCATCCGAATCGACCAGTGAGTGGCAGTTCTGCAACTCCTCGGCGAGAATCCGCTGCTCGGGCGGCCTGGGAAACGCCGCCAGCATATCTTCCACGGTCTGCCTGGTCCAGTAGCGGATGTGGACCATCGCCCCGTTAAGCACCACGCTGTCGCAGGCCGGCTCAATCAGGGGCCCGTGCCGTATGTCCGGCCAGACCGAGATCAACCGGCGGCGGTCGGCGTCACGGGGAATGTCCGGCCCGAAAACGAGCAGGTCGATATCCGACTGGCGGTCGGCGAATCCTCTTTCCAGGGATCCGCCCAGGGCCATGGCGCTCGCTCCCTCGAGGAGCCGGATCCTCTCCGCGATTTCGACGGCCAGGAGGTACAGTTCACCAGAATCCCGGGACTGATCCGGCTTGAAGGACTCTTCCTCGAATTCCCGATCCAACGCGCCATGTTCGTCACCAAATTCGTTCAGCAAAGCCAGGGTATCCCGCATCAGCCCAGCCGCGGCCGCCCAGGCTTTCTCCGGCACTCGTTCGGTCGCCAGCGTCCACAGGGCATCGCCTGCGTTTTCCGGCGCCCGGGGCAACCCATTCAACTGGTTTCGCGCGCCTTCCAGCCGCGATGGATAGTACATGACTTCGGGAAGGCTGTTCATGCCGTAGAGTACGGTGGCGACTTGATGGATCATCAGGTAGAGGGCGTACCTGAAGCGGACGTGGTCGCCCCGGTCGATGAGGTTGGTCGGGGGAAGCCGCAGCCACCATCTGAGCTGTGTCGCCGCTTCCGTCACATGGTTCGATAGGGGAAATCGTACGGGCACGCTTAATCAGCCAGTCAAAGGCGAGTCACCTGGGAGCGGGAGAAGGCATGATCAGGGTGGGGTCCTGCTGCATGGCCGGCAGGGCCGGCTCCGGTTTCCGCTGGTCTTCGGGGATCAGCGTCCGGGCCATGGCGATCTCGTCGCAATGGGTGAAGCGGGCGCAGTAGGTGCAGTCCTTCCAGACCTTGTGCGGCAGGGTCTCGCGGTCGACCACCTCGAACCCGTGACGGCCGAAAAAGCTGGTCTCGTAGGTCAGGGCGAAGACCCGGGCGACGCCCAGTTCCTCCGCCTCCGCGATCAGTACGTCGACGATGCGCCCGCCGACGCCACCACCCTGGCATCCTCGACGGACGGCCAGCGACCGGACCTCGGCCAGGTCGTGCCAAACGATCACGAGGGAACCGCAGCCGATCACCTGGCCGTCGCGCTCGCCTACGACAAAGTACCGGATGTGCTCGAACAGGCGGTATACCGACACCGGAAGGAGGATGTCCTCCTCGATGTAAGGCTGGAGGATCTCCATGATCTCGGGGACGTCCCCGATCACGGCCGGACGGATGACGGTTTCGCTTCCATTCGATGCCGGCGTCATAGACGTGTCAGCTCTGTTCATGGCCATTCTGCTCCATTACTACCTGCTTCGTTTATTCCTGCGCCTGACTTGCCGATTCAACCGCATCTTATGATTTCACGCGCCTGTTCAATCTGCTGCTCGATCGAATCTTTGCCGGTGCCTCCGGGCAGGGCGCGCTTGTCGGCGCTGTCGTCGAACCTGAGCTGATTGATCGATGCTTCGTCGAAATTTTCCGAATGCTGCTGATACAGATCCAGCGGCAGGTCCCGCAGGCTGCAGCCCCTTTCTAAGGCCTCGTCCACGAGCGACGCTACGATGCCGTGTCCTTCGCGGAACGGCACACCGCATTGGGTCAGGTAGTCCGCCAGGTCCGTGGACAGCATCGCGTCGTCCATGCTTTCTTCAACCCGGTCGCCCCTTACCTCCAGCGTCTCCCAGATCGCCGTGAAGACCGTCAGTGCGACGGTCACCGTGTCGATGGCGTCGAAGAGCGGTTCCTTTTCATCCTGCATGTCCTTGTTGTATGTGTGGGGCAGGCCCTTGAGTATGGTGACGAGGGAGAACAGACTGCCCACGACACGGCCGGTCTTGCCCCGCAGCAGTTCGGCGGCGTCCGGATTCTTCTTCTGCGGCATGATGCTGCTGCCCGTGGCCAGCCGGGGATGCTGCGTGACGTACCCGAATTCCGTGGACGACCAGATGACCAGGTCCTCGCAGGCCCGGCTGATACGGATCATCAGCGTCGTGCAGGCGGCGAGGAACTCGACGTTGAAGTCGCGGTCGCTCACCGCGTCGATGCTGTTGGGCGAGATGCCGTCGAAACCCAGTTCATCGGCCAGGAACGCGCGGTCGATCGGGAAGGCGCTGCCCGCCATCGCCCCGGCGCCGAGGGGCATGACGTTGATCCGCTTCCGGCAGTCCGCCAGACGCTCCCGGTCCCGCTGGAGCCCGAACAGGAGCGAAAGGGCGTAGTGGGCGAACCGGATCGGCTGCGCCTGCTGCAGGTGGGTATATCCGGGGAAGACGACATCCACGGTACGCTCGGCCAGCCCCAGCAGCGCTGCCTGGCAATCCCGGATCCGCCCGGAGACGTCGTCCACCACCTCGCGGAGATACATTCGCTCGTCCGTGGCGTTCTGGTCGTTGCGGCTGCGGCCCGTGTGCAGCTTGCCGCCCACGGGACCCACTTTCTCGATCAGCCGTTTCTCCACGGCCATGTGGATGTCTTCCAGGTCCCTGGTCAGCGTGTAGGCGCCGCTTGCGATCTCGCCTTCGATCTCGCCCAGCGCCTCTTCGATCGTCCGGCCTTCCTCCGCGGTGAGCACGCCGATGCGCACCAGCCCGCGGGCATAGGCGATGCTGCCCCGGATGTCCACGCGGAACAGGCGGCGGTCCGCGTCGATGGATGCGTGGAAGTCGTCCATCAGTTGTTTGAGTGCCTGGTCCCGACTGTCGGTCATGATGCTTCCATTCTTGTTATAGCGGTCACTTTAACGGCGGTCACTTTGCGCGAGTAGCTCCTCACGGTGCGGGCAGTTCCTCACTTTGCGCGGGCAACTCACCGCGCGTCCAACACCCCACCAAGTATTCCGAGCGCCTCGTCCACGTGCTGCTGCTCGATCACCAGAGGCGGCGCGCAGCGGAGCACGTTGTCCCCGGCCGTTCCCACGATCAGGCCCGCCTCCCGGCAGGCGTGCACGACGTCACCAACCTTGTCTTCGAATTCCACACCGATCAACAGGCCCGCGCCCCGGACATCCTTGATGTCCTTGTGGGTTTCGGCGAGCGTATTCAGTCCGGCGGTCAGTTTTCCGCCCATTTCCAGGGCCCGGTCCGCCAGCGCCTCGTCGATCATCTTGCTGACGACGGCGTGGGCCACGTGACAGGCCACCGGGTTCGCCCCGAAGGTGGAACCGTGCATGCCCGGCTTGAGGACCTCGGCGATGTGGGATTTCATCATGACGGCGCCGATGGGCAGGCCGCCGGCCAGCGGCTTGGCCAGGGTCATCACGTCCGGCTCGATGCCGTGGTGCTGGTAGGCGAAGAGCTTGCCCGTGCGGCACAGGCCGCACTGGATTTCGTCGAAGATCAGGGCGACTTTGCGTTCATCGCACAACTGGCGCAGATGCTGCAGGAATTCCACGTGGGCGGGATTCACGCCGCCCTCTCCCTGGACGGGTTCCACCATGACGGCCGCGGTCTTCTCCGCCGATATCGCCTCTTCGAGGGGCTCGATTTCGTTGAGCGGCAGATAGACCATGCCCGGGAGCATGGGCTTGAATCCTTCGTGGTACTTGGGCTGGGCCGTGGCGCTGACGGCGCCGTAGGTCCGGCCGTGAAAGGCATTCTCGAAGGTAACGATCTCGTGTTTTGCTTCCCCGCCCGCTTCTGACGCCCACCGGCGCGTGAACTTCAGGGCCGCTTCGATGGATTCGGACCCGCTGTTGCAGAAGAAGATCCTGGCCGGGAAGGCGTTTTCTACCAGCAGCTTCGCGAGTTTCACATGCGGTTCCGTGTGGTACAGATTGGAGATGTGCATCAGCTTCGCGGCCTGCTGCGCCACGGCGCCGATGATCTCCGGCACCCCGTGGCCCAGGGAATTCACCGCGATGCCGCCCAGGAAATCGAGATACCGCTTGCCCTCGAGGTCGTAGACGTAGGCTCCGCTGCCCCGGTCGAACACGACAGGTGGACGCACGTAAGTCGGCGCGATGTACTCTTCCTCCAGGGCGATGATCTCTTCGGTAGTCATGCTGATTCCTTTCTTCCGATACGTGTTGCTGACTTCTTCGTCTCGTCCGATAGCAACAAGGCGTTATCCCGTGGTCACTACCGTTCCAAAAACACTTTCTTCCGATGCCAGTTCCCCGCGCAGCGTTCCCGGACCCTGCCAGGCGATGATGCGGGCGCGATGAACGCCGTGCGACAGGCACTCCAGGGCGGAATGGACCTTGGGAATCATACCGCCCGTGATCTCGCCCTCTTCGATCAGCGAATCGGCGAATCCAGGGGTCAACTTTCGAACGGGCCGGCCGTCGGACCGGTAGATGCCGGCCACGTCTGAAATGAACACGACGTCGTCACAGGCCACGGCACGGGCGATGTCCAGCGCGGCGTGGTCCGCGTTGACGTTGTAGGTCTCCCCGTTGACGCCCCCTGAAATGGGGGAGACCACGGGCGTGACGTGGTTCGACGCACAGAGATCGAACAGGGCGGTATTCACTTCGACGATTTCGCCGACAAAACCGATGTCCACGCCATCCTCCCGGTACTTCTCCGCCCGCAGCAGGCCCATGTCCTTCCCGCTGACGCCCAAGGCGTTCACCCCGCAATGCTGGAAGCGCGAGACCAGTTCCTTGTTGACCTTGCCCGACAGGACCATCTCCACGATTTCGACCATGTCGCCGTCCGTGACCCGAAGGCCGTTCACGAAGGTGAACTCCTTGCCGAGCAACTCCAGGTAACGCCCGATCTCCGCACCGCCCCCGTGGACGATGATCGGGAAGACGTCCGGCATGTCCCTGAGGTCGGCGGCCAGTTCCTCGATCACGCCGTCCTGCTCAATCGTCGCACCGCCCAGTTTTATCACAATGTTTCGTTCCATGGTGATTCCAATCGATCGTAATGCCGCGTTATGTCCTGGCCTGGCCTATCCTGGCGTGCCGCGTCGTGTCGTCTCTTGCTTTCCCTAGAGCAGTCCCGCAGTTTCGTCCAGGCCGCTCATGACGTTTACGTTCTGCAACGCCTGTCCGGCGGCACCCTTGACCAGGTTGTCGATGGCGGACGTGACGATGGCGAAGTCCGATCCGTCCACACGGTCGATCCGCAGGTCGCAGTAGTTCGTCCAGGTCACAAAGCGCGTCTCGGGATAGCCCGACTGCGACAACCGGATAAAGGGCTCATCGCCATATCGCGCCTCGTACAGGGCCGCCAGGTCTCCATTGGTCGCGCCGTTCTTTACCCGTACATAGGTCGTCGCCAGGATGCCCCGGCTCATGGGCGTAAGGTGGGGCGAAAAGACCACGTAGGACCGCTCGCCGGAGAATCTGGATAGTTCCTGTTCGATTTCCCCCACGTGGCGATGCGAATGGCCGATGTTGTACGGCGTGATGCTGTCGTTCACCTCCACGTAGAGATTCCGCAGCTTCAAGCCCCGGCCCGCGCCGCTGACGCCCGACTTGGCGTCGACGATGATCTGCCCGGCGTCTATCACGCCCTCTTCGAGCAGCGGGGCCAATCCGAGAATCACCCCGGTGGGATAACAGCCGGGATTACCTACGAGATCGGCGGTCCGTATGCGGTCCCGGTTCAATTCGGGGATCCCGTATACCGCCGAATCGAGGAGCGACGGCGCGGTGTGCGGACGGCTGTACCAGGACGTGTACACCTCCGGATCGTCGAACCGGAAATCGGAACTGACGTCCACGACGCGCATCCCCCGGTCCAGGAAGGCTCCGACCCGGTCCATGGCCACCCCGTCCGGCGTGCAGAAACACACCACGTCAGCCGGAGCTTCGGCAATATCGTCCAGTGATCTCAGCGTGATATCCCGGTCCGGATCGACCCGGGGAAAGACCTCGCCGAGCTTCTGGCCGCTGTACTGTTCCGACGTGGCGAACGCGATCTCGATGCCAGGATGCCGCGACGCCAACCGGTACAATTCCATGCCCGTGTACCCCGTCGCGCCGATGATGCCCAGTCTAATCATGCGCCTTCCCTCTTTTCCTTCATGATCCCCTTGACGCGCTGCAGCGTTTTCCTGGCCTGGGCAGTCGACTTCGTGACCAGGAGAATCGTATTCTCGCCCGCGACGCTGCCCACGATCTCCGGCCATTCAGCCTGGTCGATCGCTTCGCACACCCCGGACGCGTGACCGGCGGAGGTCTGCAGGACGACCTGGTTCATCGCGTCGTCCGCGCTGACGACGAAATCCCGGATCTCCCGTTCGACCAGTTCGTCCTGGGTCTCTACCGAGTAGTAACGCGGCAATACGTACTTGTACTGTCCGTCCGCGAGGCGCGTCTTGATCACGTGCAGTTCCTTGAAATCCTTGGACAGCGTGCCCTGGTTGATGTCGATCCCTTCGGAGTGCAGGGCCGCGATCACCTCCTTGTGCGTATGGAAGTGCCCCCGCTCGATGAGTGATCGTATGGTGCCCTGGCGCTGATGCTTGGCGTTCATGCTTGATCAAATAAATATGAATTTATAAGCATAATTATTCCAATAAACGCATTACAATATATGGTCAGATCGCTTGCCGTCAAGAAAAAAGACCCGCAAGTCAGGTTCGGCCGACATGGGGACGATAAAGTGAAGTACGAGAAACCTCAGCAAGACACCGACTAATATGAAAAGCTGATTCAGCAAGTACACCCTGGAGGCTGTATGAAGATTTCCAAACGGGGGCAGATAACGATCCCTAAGCGGATGAGATACCGCTTTGGGATGAGTCCGGGCTACCCCGGACCCTCCCACCCCGGCCTTTTGAACGTGCCCGATCTGCCGCCTTCCTTCTCCACCAGCAGGACGGATGCGATTTCCATGGTCCGGTCCACGGCCTTGCACATGTCGTAGATGGTCAGGGCGGCCACGGAAACGGCCGTCAGGGCCTCCATTTCCACGCCGGTCTTCCCGGACGCGACGGCCGTGGCCAGGAGTCCGATCCTGCCCTGGTCCTCGTTCAGGGTAATGTCGATATCCACGTGGGTCAGCGGGATGGGATGGCACATGGGGATGAGGTCGCCCGTCTTTTTGGCCGCCGAGATGCCCGCGATCTTCGCCGTGGTCAGCACGTCCCCTTTGCCCATCTCGTCGGCGGAGATCTTCCGGATCGTCTCGGTCGCGGCCCGCACTTCGCCGTAGGCTACCGCCCGTCTTTCCGTAACCGGTTTCTCCGTCACGTCCACCATGCGGACACGTCCTTTTTCATCGAGGTGCGAGAGGTCCATAATCACTCCGTTTCAAGGCGTTTCTCAACAGGACCGACAGGGGCAGGGCCACTACCACCGCCACACCGGCCTGCGTCAGGTTACCCGGGATCTCCGTCAGCGCGGCGACGCCTCCGAACAACACCGATCCGGCCACGTAGTACCCGGATACCATCCAGGCGCCGCCCATCAATACCGCGGCGAAGGCCGCGATCCGACCGGGATGGCGACCACCCGGGGCGGCCGGCGCAGCGCCGGTGTCCAGTGCATCATGGGCGCTCTGGATGACCCGTCCGTCCCCGGCACCCCGGACACCCCAAAACGCGATCGTTCCGACCAGGATCCCTTCAATTCCCTTGATGACAAGCGTCCAGGGCGCCCAGATAAAGTAGCCTCCCAGCGCGTCGGCCAGCGCGGAACCGACCCCGCCTGCAAGCCCGCCGATACGCCAACCGAAGACCAGGGCGATGGTGAACAGCATCGCATCGCCGAGATTGATGTATCCCTGCGTGGCCGGATTGGGGATGCGTATGATCACGGTCGCCAGCGTCACGAGTGCGATCGAGAGCGCGGCCAGCGTCAATCTGCGTACCGAAACAGCAGCCATATCAGGTACCTATCCTTGCCATTGGTACAGCATCAGGTACACCAGCACGCCGGTAACGGACACGTACAGCCAGATCGGCAGGGTCCAACGGGCCAGCGGCGCATGGCGCTCGAAACGTCCCTTCAGCGCGTGGCGCAGCGTCAGCACGACCATGGGCACGATGGCCGTGGCCAGGATCGTGTGGCTGATGAGGATGGTGAAATAGACGTAACGTGTCCATCCCTCGCCGGTGAAGGGCGTGCTTCCGTGGTTGAAGTGGTAAATCAGATAGGTGGTGAGAAACAGGACAGACGCCGCGACCGCACCCAGCATGCACGTCCTGTGCGCGGCGACATTTCGTTTCCTGATGTTGATGTAGCCCGCGATCAGGAAAGCCGCGCTGGTCGAGTTCAGGCAGGCGTTCACCAGCGGCAGGTCGGAGATCTCCAGCATGCTTTACACCTTGTCATAGGCCATCACGGAGAACTGGACCAGCAGGAAGACCAGCGACGCAAAAAACAGATTCCGTGCCGATGCCTGCGTCCGGGTCACAGTCAGGTGGATAGCAAAAGCGAGCAGGCCCAGTCCGGCCGCGAAGGCCGCGTAGAAATAGATAATCCCCGAGATGCCCAGAATGGTCGGGACCAAGCTGAAGGCGGTCAGGGCCAGGCAGTTGATCAGGATCTGCACGCTCGTGAACCGGCCGTCGGGGTCGACGGCGGGCAGCAACTGAAAGCCGGCGCGGGCGTAGTCCTCACGGAAGAGCCAGGCCAGCGCCAGGGCGTGGGGCATCTGCCAGAGAAAGAGGATGGCGAACAGGACGCCGGCCTCCAGCCCCAGTTCGTTTCGGGCGGCCGCCCAGCCGGTCACCGGGGGCAATGCGCCCGGGACGGCGCCGAACACGGTCGACAGCGTGGTCCGGTGCTTGAGCGGCGTGTAGAGAAACAGGTACGTGACGGTGATCAGGGCCGTGACCGCGCTGCTGAGCACGTTGACCACCAGCCCCAGGTAGAGCACGCCCGCCGCGGTGATGCCTACGCCGAACCATAACGCCCGACCCGGACTCACCCTGCCCGCGGGGAGCGGACGCCGCCGGGTCCGCTGCATCAACGCGTCCCGGTCTCTCTCCATGAACTGGTTGAGGGCGAGCGTTCCCCCGGCCGCCAGGGCGGTTCCGGCCAGCGTGTGAAGCAGACGCAGCCAGTCCACCGGTCCGTCGGAACCCAGGTAGAACCCGACGCAGGTGGTCAGCACCAGCATGATGACCAGGCCGGGCTTGGTCAGGGCGATGAAGTCCTTCATGACGCTGATTCAGACCGAGACGTTCATGGTCAGCAGGATCAGGCCCAGCAGCACCGCCGCCGCGAAGAGCACGGCGCCGACGATGCCCGACGCCCTGGACTTGAATCCGATACTGCCGTCTTCGAGGACCCGGGGTTCCAGGAGCCTGACCGCATGATGTACGATCAACGCGATCACGATCAGGAGCTTGACGGTCATCAGGGCTTCGTACCCCGGGGGTAGCAGCGGGTAGAGCTCCGGCTGGGACGACATCGCCCGGGCGGCCACTCCATCCATGATCCGATTGTACAGACTGAACGAACCGCTAACGACCAGGATGATGATCGCCGTCCAGGATACCCGCCGGAATATGGCGCCGGTCCTGCGCATGATCTCCACGCGCTCCTCCGAAGCCCTGCCCGACCGGAGCACCGGGGTAAGCGCGACCAGGACGTAGAAGAAACCGCCTGCCCAGAGTATGACGCCCAGGACATGCAGCCACATCCATAGAATCTTGGTATCCAACATATGCCGTCCTCCTCCCATTCCAGAGCAGGCCGTGGAACGGCCGCGGATCCGTGCGTCGAGGCCATGACCGCCCATACCCTCAAGCGGTCTTTCGACTCCTGCCAAAATGCCCGGATCGGACGGTCGCTGTCAATCAGTTTTTGGCTGTCCGGAACAGCGTCGCAACCCGGCTGAAAGCAGTTGACACAAGCCGTCCGAGGACTATAATATCTGCATGCTCTCCGGAAAGCCGGAAAGCGCCTGCGAAGCCCCGGGACTCATGCGCCGACCCGCGACTATGCCCCGGCCAGGATTGACTCTCCGACCCGCGACTATGCCCCAGCCAGATCGGAACGCTCCGTACCTCCTTGGCCATGATATCGGCGGCACCAAGCTGGCCGTGGTCATCGCCGATCGGGACGGAAACATCCTGCACAAGGTCCGCAGGCCGACAGAAGCCGAACGGGGACCGGAAGCCGTGGTGGCTTCCCTGGTGGACATGTCCCGCGAAGCCATGGCGCGCGCTTCGCTCGCTACCGCGGACCTCGCCGGCGTCGGAGTCAGCTGCGGCGGTCCACTGGACACGGGAACGGGCGTGGTCTACGCTCCGCCCAACCTGCCGGGCTGGGACGAGGTGCCGCTGAAGGCCTGGCTCGAAAGCGCGCTGTCGCTGCCGGTCCATGTTGAGAACGACGCCAACGCCAGCGCCCTGGCGGAGTGGTCCTTCGGGGCCGGCCGGGGCTTTCGCCACATGGTGTACATGACCATGAGCACCGGGATTGGCGGCGGCATCATACTGGACGGCAGGCTCTACCGCGGTCCGAACGACACGGCCGGCGAAGTGGGGCATATGACCATCGTCGAAAACGGTCCGGCCTGCGGTTGTGGCAAGCACGGCTGCCTGGAGTCCCTTTGTTCGGGCCCATCGATCGCCAGGAGGGCCCGCGAGAAAACGCAGTCGGCGCCCGGCTCGCTCATGGTCGATCTGGCCGGCGGCGACCCGGCACGCATCACGGCGGAAACCGTCATGGCGGCGGCCAGGAAAAACGACCGGTGCGCGAGGGAAATCGTGGACGAAACGGCCCGTTACATGGCCGTCGGACTGGGAAACATCGTGAACATCCTGAACCCGGAGATCATCGTCATCGGCACCATCCTGGTCAAGGCACAGGATCTTCTGCTGGAACCCATCCGCGCGTACCTCCGGAGCGAAACCTGGCCGCGCGTCTTCGATACCGTACGGGTCGTGCCTGCCGGACTGGGAGACACCGTGGGCGACCTGGCCGCCATCGCCGTGATCCGGCAGGCGGTTCAAGCGGAAGGGAGCACGTAGTACATTGGACTGGAACGCGTTGGGGCGTGAAGCCGTACAACTGCTGAGCGAATACCTGCGAATCGACACGACGAATCCCCCCGGGAACGAAGATCGCGCGACCGCCTTCCTCAGCCGCATCCTCTCCGAAGAAGGCATCGACTGCCAGGTTTACGAGTCCGCCCCGGGACGCTCCAATCTCTACGCGAGGCTGGAAGGGGACGGTTCGAAGCGGGCCGTGGTGCTGCTGAGTCACAGCGACGTGGTTCCCGCCGACCGCCGTTTCTGGTCCGTCAATCCCTTCGGCGGCGTGGTCCGGGACGGCTACATCTGGGGGCGGGGCGCCCTCGACATGAAGAACCTGGGCATCGCGGAGCTGGTGGTCTTCCTCGCGCTGCACAGGAATCGTTTTCCATTGAAGCGGGACGTGATTTTACTTGTCACCGCCGACGAGGAGGCCGGCGGGGCGGCCGGCGCCCGATGGATCACCCGGAACCGTCCGGAACTCGTCTCGGACGCGGAATTCCTGATCAACGAGAGCGGCAAGGGACGCCTGGAGAACGGCAGGGCCGTCTATTCCATCGACATCACCGAAAAGTCGCCTTGCTGGATACGCCTGATCGCCCGCGGCGAACCCGGCCATGGTTCCCGCCCCAAGCCCCATTCCGCCGTGAACCGGCTCATCCGGGCCCTGCACGCGATCATGCAATACACGCCGCCGATCAAGGTGACGGACGCGGCCGCGTGCTACTTCGCAGGCATAGCGCATCTGCAGAAAGACGGATACCGCAAACGCTTCGAACGCATCCGAGAATCCGTTCGGGACAAGGGGTTCCTTGACGATCTGCTTCGGAACCAGCATCACGCGGCGATGCTCCGGAACACCATCTCGATAACCATGTTGCAGGGCAGCGAGAAAATCAATATCATACCTCAGGCGGCGACGGCCGAACTGGATTGCAGGCTGCTGCCGGGGGAAAGACCGGAAGACTTCGTCCGGGAGTTGAAAAAGGTGGTCGACGACGACGGGATCGAAATAGAGACGACGCTGAACTTCGGAAATTCGTCATCGCCCTTCGATTCCCCCCTCGTGGACGCCGTAAGGGAGGTCGTCTCCCGGTACCATGGGCATGTGGAGGTCGTACCGAACATGCTCTCTGGCTTCACGGACAGCCATTACTTCCGCGACCTGGGGATTCATTGCTACGGATTCATGCCCTTTCTGCTGGTCGATGAAGAACTTCGCCGAATCCACGGCAACGACGAGCGCATCTCCGTGGAAAACATGGAACGGGGGCCTCGGATTCTCTACGAAGTGATCGAAAAACTCTGCGGTTGATGCTGAATTGAGGAGACGTATATGGAAGCGATTCGAATTCACGAGTTCGGTGAACCGGGCGTGATGAAACTCGAGACCTGCCCGGATCTCCAGGTAGGCGGCGGGCAGATCCTGGTGGACATACGGGCCGCCGGCGTGAACCCGGTGGACACCTACATACGGGCGGGGACTTATGCCATGAAACCCGACCTGCCCTACACGCCGGGCATGGACGGCGCCGGCACCGTCGCCGCAGTCGGCGACGAAACGGCCCATGTCTCCGTGGGCGACCGCGTATACCTGGCCGGTGCGCTGACCGGCTCATACGCGTCCCAGGCGCTCTGCTCCGCGAGCCAGGTACAACCGCTGCCCGACAATGTTTCCTTCGGGCAAGGCGCGGGGGTATACATTCCATACGCTACTGCCTGGCGCGGCCTCTTCCAGCGCGCGGAAGGCCGGGCCGGCGAAACGGTACTCGTTCACGGCGCCAGCGGCGGCGTGGGTATCGCGGCCGTGCAACTCGCGCGGGCTGCCGGCATGACGGTCATCGGCACCGCCGGTTCGGACCGGGGCGCGGCCCTGGTGGCGGAACAGGGCGCCCATTACGTGGTCAACCACCATGACGCCGACTACACGGATCAGATCATGGATCTAACCGGTGGCCTGGGCGTCGACGTGATCATGGAAATGCTGGCCAATGTCAACCTGGACAAGGACCTGAATATGCTGGCCTATGGCGGGCGAGTGGTCGTCATAGGCAACAGGGGCGTCATCGAGATCAATCCCCGGGACGCCATGGCGCGCGACGCCAGCATCCTGGGCATGGTCCTGCTTCTGGCTTCGCCGGAGGACCTGGCCGCCATCCACGCCGGGTTGCACGCCGGACTGGAGAACGGAACGCTCAATCCGGTGGTGGGAACGGAGTTTCCCCTCGGCGATGCGGCGCAGGCCCACGTCGCCGTGATGGAACCGGGCGCTTACGGAAAGATCGTGCTGGTCCCGTGAACCTTCGCTCAAACCGCGCTTTAACGGCCCGCGAACCGCGTGTTCATAAACCGGCTCATACCGCGAGCTTGCGCCGCTGCCCGGCGCACAAAGGAATCCGCCATGGCTAATCCGCTCATCCAACTCGCACGACACGGCCAGAGTTTCTGGCTCGACAACATCAGCCGCGATCTGATCTCTTCGGGCCGATTGAGGAGACTGATCGAGGAAGACGGGTTGAAGGGCATGACCTCTAACCCGGCCATTTTTGAAAAAGCCATCACCGGCAGCACGGACTACGACGCCGACATCGGGCTTATGGCGGCGCAGGACCGGAACGCCGTGGAGATCTACGAAACCCTGGCGATTTCTGATATCCGGGAGGCCGCCGATCTGCTGGCAGCGGTCCATGACGCCACCGATGGCGCCGACGGTTACGTGAGCCTGGAGGTATCGCCGGAACTGGCGGATGACACAGCCGGTACCATCGCGGAGGCCAGGCGGCTGTGGAAGGCGGTGGACCGCGGGAACGTCATGATCAAGGTACCGGCGACCCGGGCGGGCATTCCGGCCATCCGGCAGTTGATCGGCGAGGGACTGAACGTCAACGTGACGCTGCTGTTTTCCAGGGACGTGTACGAAGAGGTGGCCGAAGCCTATATCGGCGGGTTGGAAGACCGGCTCGCGGCCGGAGAGCGGATCGGCGGGATCGCCAGCGTGGCCAGTTTCTTCATCAGCAGAATAGACACGCTGGTCGACGCCTTGCTCGCCGAACGCGCGGTACGGGCAGCCGATCCGGCGGAACGCGCCATGTACATGGACCTGGTCGGGAAAACAGCCATCGCCAACGGAAAGACGACCTACCAGCGGTACAAGGCGCTGTACGCGACACCGCGCTGGAAGTCGCTGGCGCGGAAGGGCGCCAGGACCCAGCGGTTGCTGTGGGCCAGCACGAGTACGAAGAACCCGGACTACCGGGACGTGTTGTACGTGGAAGAGCTGATCGGCAGGGACACTATCAATACGCTGCCCGATGAAACGCTGGACGCCTTCCGCGATCACGGGCGCCTTTCCGACACGCTGGAGGCGGATATCGGCGAAGCCGGGTCGATCATGGCCAGCGTCGAAAAAGCCGGGATTTCGATGAACCGGGTCGCGGACCAACTCGTCGAAGAAGGGGTGAAGAAATTCGTGGACCCCTTCATGAAACTGATAGACGCCATCGAAAAGAAACGGTTGCAGCCGGCCTAGGTTACGGCTGGACCGACGCGGGGGAAACCCGTATCTCCCGGCCGAACCGCGCGTTCGCCGGCGTCCGGGGAGGAATGCATGCAGTTGGGCATGGTCGGACTCGGTCGGATGGGCGGCAATATGACGCGCAGGCTGTTGCGGGGCGGTCACCACGTTATCGTTTACGACCGCAACAGCAAGGCGGTCGACGAGGTGATCAGGGACGGCGCCATAGGTTCACCGACCCTTTGTGATCTCGTGGCCGGCCTCGAAGCGCCTCGTACGGTCTGGGTCATGGTACCGGCCGGTGACGCCACGGAGGAAGCCATTGGCGAACTGGCCGGCCTGCTGTCTCCGGGCGATACCGTCATCGACGGCGGGAACACCTATTTCAAGGACGACGTCGCCCGCGCGGAGAAACTGGCTGCCGGGAATCTGCATTATGTCGACGTAGGCACCAGCGGCGGCGTATGGGGCCTGGAGAGAGGCTACTGCATGACCATCGGGGGTCCCGCGGAGATCGTCGAACGCCTGGATCCGCTGTTCGAGACGCTGGCGCCCGGTCCCGGGAAGGATGACGCGACGCAGAGGCGCGACGCGCCAGGTTCGGTCGATCTTTCAGGTTCCAATGCCCGTAAAGGTTACGTGCACGTGGGGCCGGCGGGCGCGGGGCACTTCGTCAAGATGATCCACAACGGGATCGAATACGGCATGATGCAGGCCTTCGCCGAGGGACTCGAGATTCTGCGCGAATCGGGGTCCGACCGCGTGGACCCGCGCCATCGATACGACCTGGGCCTGCACGACATAGCCGAAGTCTGGCGGCACGGAAGCGTGGTCAGTTCCTGGCTGCTGGACCTGCTCGAAATCGCCCTGCGGGAGGACCGGGACCTGTCGGCCTTTTCCGGGTACGTGCAGGATTCGGGGGAGGGTCGGTGGACGGTGCAGACGGCCATCGAGGAAGACGTGCCCGCCCACGTGCTCACGGCCTCGCTCTTCACGCGGTTCCAGTCGCGGCAGGACGAATCTTACGCCATGCGGGTACTTTCCGCCCTGCGCCACCAGTTCGGCGGCCACGTGGAACAGAACAAGAACGGGGGACAGTCATGATCCAGATCGCTCCATCCATCCTGTCCGCGGACTTCACCCGCCTGGCCGATGAGGTCCGGGCCGTGGAACAGGCCGGGGCGGACCGGATACACATCGACGTCATGGATGGGCGCTTCGTTCCCAACATTTCCATGGGCCCCTTCATTGTGGAGGCCATCAACTCCCTCACGGAACTGCCGCTGGAAGCCCACTTGATGATCGAGGAACCGGACCGGTATATCAATGTCTTCATGGAAGCCGGGGCGGACGTGATCATCGTGCACCAGGAAAACACGACCCATCTCCACCGCGTGGTGCAGTCCATCCGGGAGCAGGGCAAACAGGCTGGAGTCGCCTTGAATCCGGCTACGCCCGCCCACGTCCTCGACGGAATCATCGACGAACTCGATCTCGTCCTGGTCATGTCCGTCAACCCGGGATTCTCGGGACAGCGGTTCATTGAATCCGTGCTGCCGAAGATCCGCGAGATTCGAGACACCATTACGGACCGGGAAATCACCTGCGACCTGGAGGTGGACGGCGGCGTGAACGCCGACACCGCGCCGGCCGCCGTAACGGCGGGCGTGAACATCCTGGTGGCCGCCACGGCCGTCTTCAAGCATCCGGACGGCGTCGCCGAAGGCATCCGGATACTTCGCGGACACGCCTGATCCGCAGAAACCGGCCTCTCCGTCAGATCACCGCCCTTTTCCAGGTACCCTTGAAAAAGCGCCTGAGCGTGAGCAGTCCCTGCAACATGGCCGCTGCAAGCCAGGCGATCCAGATGCCCGTCACGTCCAGCCCGAGCGGAAAGGCCAGTACGTAGGCGAACACCAGCATGATTCCCCACTGGGAGATCAGCGTGTAGTAGAGGGAAGGCCGGGTCTCGCCGCCGCCGGCCAGCACGCCGCTGGCCACGATGGACAGCGCGGAGAAAACCTGGGCGATGGCGAAGAAGCGCAGCATGACGGAGCTGATGCCGAGGACCGTTTCGTCCGTCGTGAAAACGGCCGAGATCGCGTTGGCGAAAAACCAGATCAAACCCGAGCCGGCCGCGATCAGGACCATGCAGAGCAAGATGGTCTGTCCCCCGTACTGCTCCGCCGAACGGACCTGGCGGCCGCCGAGTCTTTGCCCGACCAGGGAATTCGCCGCGACCGAGAAGGCGAGCGCGGGCATGATTGCGAAGAGCCGGATCTGAAACCCCATGGTCAGAGCCGCGATGGCGGCCGTCGGGCGGTTTACGCCCGATACGACGCGGTAGAGGAGCACGCGCGCGCCATTGCGGAAGAAACCGGACGCGCCGGAGGGAAGACCGATATCGAGCATGCGGGACATGATGCGCCAGTCCGGTTTGACACGCCAATTGCGGGGAAGGCGCACCTGGCCGTGTCCCCGGACCAGGATCGCGAGGCCGATGACGCACCCGGCCAGCCGGGACACGATCATGCCCACGGCCGCGCCGGCCACGCCCAGCGCGGGCAGTCCCCAGGCGCCGAAGATGAAAACGTACGAGGTCACGCATTTCAGGATAATGACGATTACGGAGATCTTCAGCGGGGTGCGGGTATCGCCGACGCCCCCGAAGATTGCGCTCATGACGTAGTTCAGGATCATGAAAACCATGCCGGCGAAGTAGAGCCTCAGGAAGAGGATGCCGTGGTCCAGCACTTCGTCGGGGGCGCCGAGGAGGACCAGCGCGGGCCTGGTGAGTACGATACTGACGCCTGCGAGACCCAGGGCCAGGCAGGTGCCCATCAGGAGGGCCTGCTGGCCGGTCCGGCTGACGTCCCCGTGCCTGTCGGCCCCGTAGTACTGCGCCACCAGCGTCCGCGTGCCGCCCGTGATCGAAATGGCCATGACCATGACGATAAACACGATCTGCCGACTCATTCCGATGGCGGAAATCGCCGCGGGACCGAGGAATCCCACGAAATAAATGTCAACCAGACCTTCGGTGGCGTCGATCAGCGAAGCGACGACGACGGGCCAGGCGATGGCCCAGACGTGGCGGAGAACCTGGGAGGGCGGAACATCGTTGTCGGCCGGTTTCGAGGAAACGGCATCAGGGTCGTGCATGGCGTTCAATGTATGCCCGTCGGAACGAAGCGGCAAGGCAATTCAGCGGTAGGGCGATGTACGCCCAAGTTGTTGTCTGCGCGACAGATAAGAAAAGGGATGACAGGATAAACGGCACGCTGTATATCTACTTTGTTGCGAGTCCGCAACGCGGAATCGGATCCACTTGACGGGACGGGCTGTGTCGAGCAGGAGGCATGAATATGCGAGGAATACCGGGAAAGTTCTTCTCTACGGGATCATGGCTGGCTATCGGCCTGGCACTCACGGTACTGGCGGCGTGCGGCAAGGATGACCCGGTATCGCCGGAGCCGACCGAGCCGCCCGAACCAGTCGAACGGCCCGCACTCAAGATCGGACTGTTGATCGACCTATCGGAGGGTGGATCGGAACACGGTATACTCATGCGCCGGGGATTCGAAATGGCGATCGAGCATGTCAATGAGGCGGGCGTGCTCGGGGAGCCTGTCGTGGGCGAGGTGGCCGATACGGAGTTGGACGCCGAAAGGGCGGTATCCGAGGCGATGGATCTGGTCGAGAAGGATGGTGTCCACGCGATTGTGGGCGCCTGGGCGAGTTCTTCAACGCTCGCCGTCGTGGAGGAAGTGGTCGCGGATGCCGGCATTCCTATGATCTCTCCGGCCTCTTCTTCTCCCACGCTGACGAACGCCATGGATAACGATTTCCTGTTTCGCACCACCTTGTCCGACCGCGACCAGGGTCCGGTCCTCGCGAAGATCACGCTGGAACTGGGATTCGGCAACGTGGGCATGATCTACCGCGACGACGTCTGGGGCCGGGGCATCGCGGACGCTTTCGAGAACGCATGGGAAGGTAAGCTCGTACGGGTTGCGGCGGATCCCGAAAAGACGACCCTTGTAGAGGAACTGCGAGAAAGCAAAGGTGTCCTCGAAGACACCCAGGCGCTGATCGTCCTCGCTTTTCAACCCCAGCAGGAAACCATCGTACGCGAAGCGCTGGACAACGGCCTGTACGAAGTATTCGTCTTCGGCCCCACCGGCCGCAGCCTGGACCTGGTCCGTTCAATCGGTCCGGAGCGCCTCGCCGGTATGATCGGCACTTCGCCCGGATCCGCGCAGGACACGCCTTCAGCGCTGGCCTGGGAAAACGGATACAAAAGCGCCTACGGCAGCAGCCCTCCACCCTTCCCCTACGTGAAACAGACCTATGACGCAACCGTGGCCCTGGCCCTGGCGGCCCAGGCGGCGGGCAGCCTGGAGGGATCGGCCATCCGGGACCAGCTGCGAACCATCGGCACGCCTCCCGGAGAACTGGTCATCGCCGAGGCGAGCAGCATCGCGAACGGCTTGCGCATCCTGGCCGACGGCGGCGCGATCAACTACGAAGGCGCGGCCATGCCGCTGGACTGGGACGAGAACGGCGATCTCGCCACGGGATTCGTAGCGGTCTGGCAATTCACCCCGGCCGGGACCATCGAAGTCATCCGGACTGTTC
Organism: Candidatus Latescibacterota bacterium; assembly: GCA_012270975.1. Taxonomy (GTDB): domain Bacteria; phylum JAAXHH01; class JAAXHH01; order JAAXHH01; family JAAXHH01; genus JAAXHH01. The sequence continues at coordinate 210,925 of JAAXHH010000034.1, forward strand.
CCTTCGTCCATTGACGATGCCGGGCGGCATGGAATGAAAAAAGGGATTGCGCATTCACGCAACCCCTTCTGCTATCCCCGGTTATGGCGTATGACCCCAACGGGATTTGAACCCGTGTTGCCGCCGTGAAAGGGCGGTGTCCTTGGCCAGGCTAGACGATGGGGTCGCGCTCCTTCAAAACCGTCCTAAAATACCGGACGGACCCTCGAAACGCAAGCCTTTTTTACCCATCGTAACCCATATCCTTCCATAGGCGCCGGGCGTACGGGATGTGCTCAGGATCCGGCTCGCGACGGCCGAGAATGCTGGGCGGAGGCTGTCCCGGTCCGGCATGCTTTGGCCAGGGTGACCAGTGGTCATTCTCCCAGGACTTCCGGGCACCCTCGTCCCTGAAATCGGGCACCTCGAAAGGTCGCCCGTCTTCCAGCGCGCTCTTCCAGGCCAGGATGCCTACCGATGACATGGCCACGCCGCGGTACACATCCAGGAAGGGCTGTTCGCCCGACCGGATGGCGCGGGCGAAATGGAAACTGGTCCAGAAGTCGCCGCCGCCGTGTCCGGCCTGACGGGCGAGATCGCCGTGCTCCGGCCAGTCCGGCTTGTAGACCCGTTCCGCCTCCTCGCCGGGTTCCAGGTTCCACGGCTCATGCCACACCCGCACCTCTCCCGGTCCGAAGTACCCCGGTCCCCGGGTGATCTCCATGGCGCCCCGTTCGCCATGCACGCGATACCAGTTGCTGTGTCCGGGCAGCCCGAGTCCGAAGAGCCGGAAGACCGCGCCGTTGTCCATGCGGCAGAGGATAACTGAGCCGGGATCTCCCCTCCGAAGCGTGAGGGTGCGCTCGGGCCGCGAGATGGCCAGGGCGTTGACACTGACCGGCCGCGTATCGGTAATGTAGACCAGCGGGGCCAGCGCGTGGGTGCAGTAGTAGGTGGACGGAATCCATGCCCGCCAGTGGTCGAATCCTGGTGAAAGACGCAGGCTGTCGTCCCGGGACATGGGGTGGTTGTACTCTCCCTCGGCGTAGGTGACTTTGCCGATCTCCCCCTCATGGTAGAGCCGGTGCATCTCCTGGTTGAAGACCGTGTAGGGGTAGTTCTCGGCCAGCATGTAGATCCGGCCGGATTCCTCCACGGCGCGGCAGAGAGCGACCCCCTCCGCGAGCGTGCCGTTGCAGGCCGTTTCGCTCATGACGTGCTTGCCCGCCCGCAGGGCCTTTATGGCGAACGGCGCGTGCTCGTGGAAGTAGTTGGCCAGGACCACGGCGTCCATGTCGTGGGTGAGGAATTCGTCGAAGTCGGTGTACGCGGCGACGGAGAGTTCGCCGGCCAGCTCGCGCAGCCGCTCCTCCCAGGTATCGCAAAGGGCAACGAGCTCCATGCCCACGGCGCCCGACGCGCTATGGGCGAAACTCTTTCCGCGTCCCACGCCCACCACGCCGACGCGGACCGGCTGGTTGCTCATGAATCGTCCTCGTTCTCTATGCGTCCCATTTGCCATGGGGGCCTGTTTCCGACGCGTACCCGTTCATGTCACATCCCTCACGAAATCCCGATCAGCCCGGGGACGTCCGTCAGTTGCCGGATGGAGGGAAGCCGGTAGCGTCCGTACTTGTCATATCGGTCGATGAGGAGGGCGTCCAGGTCGACGCGCTCGGCCGGCAGGATGTCCTCCTCCGGGTAGTCCCCGATGTACAGGATGCGGTCGATGGGCGTTTCCGCCCGGTCGACGGCCAACTGGAAGATCTGCTCGTCGGGCTTTTCGCAACCGGCTTCGGCGGAAACGACGAGAAAGGAGAAGTACCGGTCCAGGCTGTGCCGCTCGAGCACGAGAGAGAGGTGTTCCGACCAGTTTGACAGCACGCCCAGGCGCACGCCGCGGTCCTTCAGTTTTTCCAGCGTGGGCCGGACGTCGCCGTACACGTCCAGATACCTGCCGTCCTGAAACCGATCGTAGTACTTCTGCAGTCCGGGCAGCAGGTCGCCCTCGATACCCGCCGTTTTAAACACGTGGGCATAGAGATCCAGAAAGTACCGCCGCGTCTGCTCCGGCGTGCTCATGCGGCCGTCGCGCTTGCGGAACCGGGGTTCCTCCATGGCCTTTGAAAGCGCCGCCTTCACCTGGTCCAGCGTGATCGCGGCTCCGAGCTCACCGGCCGCGACGACGAAGAGCTCCTCGAAGAAATCAGGGGAATCCCGGCCGACGAGGGTACCCGCCGCGTCGAAGATCACGGTGTCGTAGAACATGGCGAATCCGTACCGGCGCCCCTTTCCGCTACCGCCGCCGTACACCCGGTCACTCTGCGGGCATGCCCCACTTTTCGGCGGCGACTGGTTTCACGGCGGGGTTTACGAGGCCATCTTCGGGCCAGCGGCCGCTGAGGATGGTGACCAGTTGCCGGCCGGCTTTTTTGAAACGCTCGATGCCGCCCCGCACCGATGCCGAAGCGTAGTGCGGCGTGAGCACCACCTGTTCCATCGACCGCAGCGGGTTGTCCGGGGCGGGCGGCTCCTGTTCCTGCACGTCCAGCCCGGCGCCGGCGAGCCACCCTTCACGCAGCGCCTTGATCAGGGCCTTCTCATCCACGACCTTGCCCCGGCCCGTATTGATGAAGTAGGCGGAAGGCTTCATGTTCCGGAAATCCCGCTCCCCGATGAGATGATAGGTTCCCGGTCCCAGGGGCACGTGGCAGGAAACGAAGTCCGACTCCCTGAACAGCGTTTCCTGGTCCACCATGGTCACGCCCCAGGGGTCGGCGTCGGCCTGGGTGACGAAGGGGTCGCAGGCGATGACGCGGAGATCGAATCCGGCGGCGATCTTCGCCATGGCCCGGCCGATGTTCCCGAAGGAGACCAGGCCGAGGGTCTGCTCGTAGATGGGCTGAATGGTGCCGCGGCTGATAGGCGTTCCCTCCAGCATGGACCGGTTGATGATCATCAGCCGGCGGGCGCAGGCGAGCAGCAGCATCATGGCGTGCTGGGCGACTTCGCGTTCGAATACGCCCTGGATGTTGTACACGATGATGCCCCGTTCCGTGGCCGCCTCCACGTCGATGAAATCCACGCCGATCCCGCCCGCGCCGACCACGCGTATGCGCTCGGGCAGTCGCTCTACGTCTTCCCTCGTAAAGGTCAGGCCGCCCTGGGTGAATCCATCCACGTCCCGGGCTTCTTCGAGCATCTCTTCGACTGTTCGGAACGACCGGATCCTGAGCTCGGCGCCAATGGTCTTCAGTTCATCACGTATATATTGATTGGGGCCGGGGTTATCTGGATTACCGGGCGCGAGGATAGTAAAACCAGCCATGCAGACTCCTTCGGATGGGGATACCGGGTGATTGCGACCAGTGAAAAGTAAACCGGGGCGGCGGGATTGGCAATATGAGAATTCGATGGTGGTTCGATGCCGTTTCGTACCATGCCTGACGGGACCATCGCAAACTTCCAAGACGGCGGGAAGCCAGCGGTCAGGGCATCCAATAATCCCTTGCCCTGATCTGAATATCGTTAATTTTAGAGGAGATCGACCCCTTCGGAACCGGGTCGGTTTGATTCCCGGATTCTCCTGCGCAATGAAAGTTCGATCCTGCGCCAATCAGAAACGACCAGCGACGCCGCGCCGTCCCGGAGGAACCATGCACTCATTCGCCCTGCTCCTGACCAGCCTCTGTTTCATCGCGCTGACCGCCGCGTGTACGCCGGCGGAAGAACCCATGCCCGAGGATCCCGTCGAACGCGCAAAGTCACTGCACGCGAAAGTCCCGCTGATCGACGGCCACAACGACCTGCCCTGGCAGATTCGCAGGAAGGCGAACCGGGACGTTTGGTCGATCGATATCGACCAGCCCCAGCCCGATTTCCATACCGACATCCCCCGCCTGCGCGAGGGCATGCTGGGCGCCCAGTTCTGGTCGGTCTACGTACCCGCGTCCATGCAGGGCAAGGAAGCGACACGGGCCACCATGGAAGAAATCGACATCGTGTACGAGATGATCGAACGGTATCCGGACACGTTTCAACTGGCCACCACGGCCGATGAAGTGGAAGCAGCCTTCGCGGCGGGAAGGATCGCGTCCATGATGGGTATCGAAGGAGGCCATTCCATCGATTCATCCCTCGGCGCGCTCCGCATGTTTCACCGGCTGGGCGTGGGATACATGACCCTGACGCACAGCCGGAATATACCTTGGGCCGATTCGGCGACGGATACCATGGCGGTCGACGGCCTGACGGAATTCGGGAAAGAAGTGGTCCGGGAGATGAACCGCCTGGGCATGCTGGTGGATCTGTCCCACGTTTCCCCGGCGACCATGCACGACGCCCTGGACGTGACGGAGGCCCCGGTCATCTTCAGCCATTCCTCGTCCTTTGCCATGTGCAACCACGTGCGCAATGTCCCCGATGACGTCCTGGTGCGACTGGCCGAAAACAACGGCGTGATCATGGTCACCTTCGTTCCGGGCTATATCTCGGAAGAAACCCGCCTGCACGGCGTGAAGCGCAACGAAGAACGCGAGCGGCTCGCGTCTGTGCCGGGCAGTACGGATGAATCGGTGGCGGAAGGCATAGCCGCCTGGAACGAGGCCAATCCCACGCCGCCCGCCACCCTGGCCCAGGTGGCCGACCATATCGACCACATCCGGCAGGTGATCGGCATAGATTACATCGGCATCGGCGGGGATTACGACGGCATTTCCAGTTTGCCGGTGGGACTGGAGGACGTCTCTACCTACCCCATGCTGACGGCCGAACTCGTCCGGCGGGGATACTCGGACGAGGACATCTTGAATATCCTCGGACGCAATGTGCTGCGCGTGATGCGCGAAGCGGAGGCGGTGGCGGCCCGTCTGCAGCAGGAGCGCCATGCTTCGGGCGCGCGCATCGAAGTCCTGGACGGTGAATAGCCAGTGAACGAAACGCAGATCAGGCAACTGCTCGAGCAGGTCCGATCGAGGGAGCTGACGGTGGACGACGCTTCCGCTCGGTTGCGCTCCATGCCTTTCGAGGACCTGGGGTTCGCGCATGTAGACCACCACAGGGCGCTGCGATGCGGGTTCCCCGAGGTGATCTTCTGTACGGGGAAGACCGACGAACAGGTAGCCGCGATCGCGGAACGCATCGTCGCCTCGGGCAGCGACCTGCTCGCCACGCGGGCGACCCCGGCCATGTACGAGGCCGTGACGGCGCGGTGTCCCTCCGCGGAGTACCACGAGGAGGCACGGGCGATCGTGGTCCAGGATGCCTGGCGGGACATGGGAATCGGCGAGGTTCTGGTCGTCTCGGCGGGCACCAGCGACATCCCCGTGGCCGAAGAGGCCGCGGTGACCGCCCGGGTCCTGGGCAACCGGGTGGAACGCGTTTTCGACGTCGGCGTGGCCGGCATCCACCGCCTCCTTTCCCATCGTGAGGCCATCATGAACGCGTCGGTGCTCATCGTCGTGGCGGGCATGGAAGGCGCCCTGCCCAGTGTGGTTGGCGGGATGGTCTCTCGCCCGGTGATCGCCGTGCCGACCAGCGTGGGATACGGCGCAAGTTTCGGCGGGCTGGCGGCGCTCCTGGCCATGCTGAACAGCTGTGCGTCGGGCGTCACGGTGGTGAACATCGACGGCGGGTTCAACGCCGGATACGCGGCGGGCCTCATCAACCGGAAGCACGAATAGGACGGCGGATCCAATGGCGGTGGCGGGTTATTTCGACCAGTTATCCGGATTCAGCGCGGACATGCTGCTTGGTGCGCTGATCGGCGCGGGCTCGGACCCGAACGCCCTCGAAGCGGCCTTGAAACGCCACCATGGCGTGGACTGCGAGATCAACGTCACCCAGGGGCGGGTCGATGGGACGCAGGTGACGTACGCCTCCGTGTCGCACGTCGAGGCTTCCGTGCCGGAAACCTACCGGGCCATACCGGATGGCGGAGCGGGCACGCCGGCCGGCGTACTCATTGGCCGGGTGATCGGCCATCTCGAAAACAACGTGAACGAGCTTTGGGAGTCCGGGGACCCGGCACCGGCGGAGGAAGCACTGGGCGGCCGCCACGCGGCCCTGCGCATCCTCGTCCTGTGCAACGCCCTGCGTCTTCACGGGATCGACGCCCTCTACCACGAGGCGCTGCCCTTCGCCGCGGGGATCGACTCCACGCCTCCCCTGCTGGCCGCCCTGATGCGGGGCGCAATCGTACGGCCCGTCGACCGCGCCGCCGTCGACCTGGCGGGTTGCGCCGTTTTGACCGCGCTTTCCGCGGGATCGATGCACGGGTCCGGCTTTACGCTGCGGACGGTGGGCTACGGGGGTAACAGCGCCGACTCTGATCATGGGGACTTCACCCGGCTATGCACGGGTGAAGTCGCCCAACCGGTCGATACGGAATCCGTGCAGGTCCTGGAAACCCAGATTGACGACATGAATCCGCAGTTCTACGGCCACGTCCTGGACCTGCTGCTCGAAGCAGGTGCGCTGGACGCGTTCCTTACGCCCGTGACCATGAAGAAAAGCAGGCCGGGCGTGCTGCTCACCGTGCTGGCGCCCACCGCCCTGGCCGGCCGGCTGTCCGACGTGATTTTCAGGGAAACGACGACGATCGGCCTCAGAAGCTACCCCGTCTCCCGAAGCGTTCTGCCCCGCAGTGAAGCAACCGTCGATACCCCGTACGGCGCCATCCGGATCAAGATCGTGCGGCGCGGTGATTCACGGCGATACACCCCTGAATACGAGGATTGCCGCGAGGCCGCCATTAAGTCCGGAATTCCACTCGCCGACGTGTACGCGGCCGTCCACGAGGCCGCCGGCCGCCTGGATCTGGATCACCTGCCGTGATCGTCGCCGAGGACGTGACCTTCAGTTACCGCCTGCCGTCGGGGAACGAGGTCCCCACGCTGCGAGGCCTGTCCATCGAGATCGCCGAATCCGAATGCGTGGCCGTGATCGGTCCCAACGGCTCCGGGAAGAGCACCCTCGCCCGCTGTCTCAACGGGTTGATCGTCCCCCGATCAGGCCGGATCCTGGTGGACGGCCTGGATACGGCCGATCCCGCGAACAAGTGGAAAATCCACCAGCTGGCCGGGATGATCTTCCAGAATCCGGACAATCAACTGGTGTCGACCACGGTGGAACGGGAAGTGGCCTTCGGGCTCGAAAACCTCGGCCTGCCTTCCCGGGAGATTCACCAGCGCGTCGCGTGGACGCTAGACCGGTTCCGCCTGACCAAATACCGCCAAAACCCGCCCCACAAGTTATCGGGCGGTGAAAAACAACGGCTGGCCATCGCTTCCGTGGCGGCGATGCGTCCCCGGTATCTCATTTGTGACGAACCCACCTCCTCCCTGGACCCCGGCGACCGGCGGGACATCCTGGACCTCCTGATGGCCATGGTGAATGAATACCGGCTGAGCGTGGTGTTCATCACGCAGTCTCCCGAGGAAGCCGCCCGGATGGACCGCATCGCGCTGGTGGCGGACGGGGATGTCGTCGCGGCTGGAACTCCGGAAGAAGTATACCGGGACGCCGAACGCCTCTCGGCGCACGGACTCGAGGCGCCGCTGGCCAAGCGGCTGGCAGATTCCCTGCGCGCCCGCGGCGTTGACGTGCCTGCCGGAACCGTCCATACCGAATCCCTGGTACGGTGGATATCGGAGCGGCACCCGGCTTCGCCGGCAGAGGGGAAGCCGGTCTCGCCATCGGGAGGGAAACCGGGGGAATACACTCCACCGGCCGCCGGACCGCCTATCATCGAGTTTGACCGGGTGTGCCATACCTACTCCCCCGGTACTTCCCTGGAGATCCGGGCGTTGCGCGATGTGACCACGAGGGTTTTCCCCGGGGAGTGCATCGCGCTGACCGGGCCGAACGGATCCGGAAAGTCCACGATGATCCAGCACCTCAACCGCCTGCTGAAAGCGGATTCGGGCACGGTTCGGGTCGAGGGCGGGGATGTATCTTCCCCGGAGACCGACCTGGGGAAGCTGCGCAGGAAGGTAGGGCTGGTCTTCCAGTTTCCCGAGGCCCAGTTGTTCGAGGAAACCGTGTTCGACGACGTGGCCTTCGGCCCCCGGCAGATGGGTGCTGCGGAATCGGAAATCCCCGGCATGGTGAACCGGGCGCTCGAGCGGGTCGGCCTTGATCCGGCTCACTTTTCACACCGACATCCCCTGTCGCTGAGCGGCGGAGAAAAACGCAGGGCCGCCATCGCCGGAATCCTCGTCATGGAGCCTGCCGTACTCGCCCTCGACGAGCCCACGTCCGGTCTCGATCCGCAAAGTGCCGGACAGGTCGAGGCGATTTTCAAAGGCTACAGCGATACGGGGGCGACCCTTTTCCTGATCACCCATGACATGGACCTGATATCCCGCCTGGCCGACCGGATCCTGGTCATGGAAAACGGCGGCATCGCGGCGGACACCACGCCGGGCCGCCTGTTCGCCATGGAGGACGGCGTCGATTCGTGGTCGCCGGGACGGCCCGGGCTGTGCAACCTGCTGACCGCCGTCGGCGAAGCCGGAATCCCCGTCGATCCCGGCTGTTTCGACCTGGAAGAAGCGGCGGACACGATCAGCGCGAGCGTGCTCAAGGGCAACCATCACTCCAACCCCGGAGAATGCGATCCATGCTAGTCGACATCCATACCAACCTGATGTGGTACCCGGATCATATGTCCGACGAATTCGTGGAATTCGCCTACGCCGCGAAGAAAGCCAAGATGCGGCTGTCGGAGGACGTATACTACGCCGGCCACGAGGACCGGTACAAGAACGCCTTCGATTCCACGCCCGATTCGCTCCTGCAGGCGACCGAAGACTGCGACAGGGTGGTGGTGTTCGGGCTGAAAGCACCCTATTGCGGGGTGGACGTGCCCCAGGAGCTCGTCGCCGGATTCGTGGCGGAACACGCGGACCGTTTCATCGGCTGGTGTTCCGTCGACCCGAACGACGAAGACGCCGTGGAACAACTCGAATACAATGTCGAAACGCTCGGCCTGCGCGGACTGAAGGTCGCCCCGATCTACCAGCACTTCGATCCGCAGGACCCGGCGCATCTTCCCCTGTTCAAGAAGGCGGAGGCGCTGGACATCCCCGTGATCTGGCACCAGGGCACTTCCTTCGTGCGGCCGGGCCCGCTCAAATGGGCCAATCCGATCCAACTGGAGGACATCGCGGTAGCCTGCCCGGACCTTCGGATGATGATCGCCCACATGGGCCATCCGTGGGAAGACGAATGCGTCGTCCTGATCCGGAAGCATCCGAACCTTTACGCGGACATATCGGCCCTGCACTACCGCCCGCTTCGGCATTACATGGCCTTCATGTCCGCCCTGGAGTACGGCGTGGAGCACAAGCTGATCTTCGGCTCCGATTTTCCCTCTGCCACGCCGGCGCAGGTCATAGCGGGGCAGTGGAAGGTGAACGACGTCGTACGGAATACGTCCCTGCCCGTGTTTCCGGAAGAGGCCATCCACAACATGATCTATGAAAACTGGAAGCCGTTTCTCGGAGAGCTGTAATAAAAAAGGGGCGACCGATAGTGGCCGCCCCTGTCCTGTAACGGTACGGGTGATGTGATGGAAGCAGGCCTACTTGCGCTTCAACTCCACGCGCCGGTTCTGCGCCAGGGCGTTTTCGTCACTGCCCGTGACCGACTGCCGCTCTTCACCGTAACTGACGGTCTCGATGCGGTCTTCCGCCACGCCGGCATCCACGAGGTACGCCTTGACCGCCTCGGCGCGCCGTTCACCCAGCGCCAGGTTGTATTCGATCGTGCCCCGTTCATCGGTATGGCCTTCGACCACCACCCTGTCTTCGGTCTGGTACTCCCGCAGCTTGCGGGCGTTTTCATCCAGGACCGAACGCTGGTCCTCCCGGACGTCCGACCGGTCGTAGTCGAAGTAGATGGTGGCCAGGGACGTCATTTCCTGGTGCAGGGCCTCGGCCGCCCTTCGGGCTTCCTCTTCGGCGGCCAGGCGCCGGGCTTCTTCCTCGGCCGCGAGACGGGCCTGCTCTTCGGCGGCCAGGCGCCGGGCTTCTTCCTCAGCCGCGAGACGGGCTTCCTCTTCGGCCTGTACCGCTCTGAGCGAATCCGCTATGGCCCGCTGACGCTCCGCCTCCATCGCCGCCAGTTCTTCCGCGGAAGGCCCCCGGGTTACGGCGCAGCAGGCGCCCATCCACACGGGAGCGGCGACCAAAACACAGAGCGCCAGTACAGAAGCCGCATTGCTCCATTGTTTCATGAACAACTCCTTTACTTGCGCTTCAACTCCGCGCGCCGGTTCTGCGCCCAGGCGCTTTCGTCGCCACCCATGACCGCCGGTTGTTCTTCACCGAAACTGACCGTTTCGATACGTCCATCCGCCACGCCGGCATCCACGAGGTAGGTCTTGACCGCCTGGGCACGCTGCTCACCCAGCGCCAGGTTGTATTCGATCGTACCCCGTTCATCGCAGTGGCCCTCGACCACCACCATGTCCTCGGACTGGTACTCCCGCAGCTTGCGGGCGTTTTCATCCAGGGCCGAACGCTGGTCTTCCCGGACGTTTGACATGTCGTAATCAAAGTAGATAGTGGCCAGTGACATCATCTCCATGTGCAGAGCTTCGGCGGCCCTGCGGGCTTCCTCTTCGGCCAGACGGCGGGCTTCTTCCTCGGCCGCGAGACGGGCTTCCTCTTCGGCCAGGCGACGGGCTTCTTCTTCGGCCGCGAGACGGGCTTCCTCTTCAGCGCGTACCGCTCTGAGCGAATCCGCTATGGCCTGTTGACGCGCGGCCTCCATCGCGGCCAGTTCTTCCGCGGAAGGGCCCCTGGCACAGGCGGCACCCATCCACGCGGAAGCGGCGACCATCAAACAGAGCGCCAGGACCGAATACGTGCTGCGCCATCTTTTCATTATAGCACTCCTTTCACGTGGGTGCGTTACTCATCCATCACTGAGCGGCAGGCATATGGACACCTTCTCGACCTCACCGTGTTTTTCGATGCGTGGGTCAAACCGGCACATCCACACTTAAAATCTCCATTTGGCGGCGAAAGTAAAGTAAAAAGTCAGCCTTCCTCAGTCCTCCGGCATCAGGTCCAGTCTCATCCTCGCGAGCTGGGCCTCCTCGGTATCCGGGAATTCACCGATGACCCGTTCCAGGAAGGACCGCGCCTCGGACTGTTCCTTCCGGGCCACCTTGATGAAGGCGATCTTCAACAGGGTGGCCGGCACCTTGTTTCCATCCGGATAAGCGTCCAACACCATCTCGTAGGCATCGAGCGCCTGGGTGTACAGGCTCTGGGTATAGTAGCAGTCGCCGATATAGAACTGCGCGTCGTCTGCCAGGTCCGAGTCAGGGAAGTACTCGATGTACTGGGTAAACTGCCGGACCGCCACGTCGTAGCTGCCCCGCTGGTAGTCCCCCAGCGCCAGGTCGTACAGTTCACCCGGATCGAATAACCCGGACGGCAGAGCGGACGTATCCGGCCTTGCCGGCGCGCTCAGCTGGACCTGCAGGCTCTCCAGCCTGCGTACCAGGGCCGAAAACTGACGGTCGCTTTCCGTGATGCGTGTGGTAAGTACCAGCAACCGGTTTTCCACGCCGCTGACCCGCTGCCCCATGTCGGCCCGCATGCGCAGCAACTCGTCCATCTGGTCCCGCACGAGGGCTTCCAGCCGCTCGATGTGCACTTTCAGCGAGTCAATGTCCTCCTGAAGGGCGATCTCCTCGCGCATGACCTGCATTTGGGCCCGCAGATGCGTCGTGTCGTTCTTCAGGTTGGTCAGGTCGGACTGGACACCGCAAGCGCTTATAACGAGCAGGACGACGACCGCCGGCAGCACGCCCCGGCCGAGGTGTTTCAAGGTCCTTTCTTTCATTTCTCCTCAATCCACTTCGATTTCATTCGGGCCTGGGTCCCCAGCCGGGTTGCCGGTTGTTGCCCGCCGTGATGACGGGATGGACATCTCCTCCGTTCCAGGACATCCGGTAGATATGGTACTCTCCCCTGCGGGCCCGGTCGGAACCGAAGAGTATATGCAATCCGTCCGGGGACCAGGTCGGGTTCACATTGTCTCCTTCCGGTCCGCGGACACCCGTGAGTTTCACCAGGTTGTTGCCGTTGACATCGCAGGTGTAAATGTTGAAGACCCGCCTGGAGCCTCCCCGGCGCCCCGGCGCCATATCACCGCCCACGAAGGCGATGCGGTCGCCCCGGGGCGACCAGGACGGCGATCCGTTGTAGCCGCCCTCGAAGGTGATGCGATGATCATTCGAGCCATCGATATTAATAACGTACAGGTGCTTCTGTGTCAATCGGTCCGACATATATACCACCTGGTCGCCCCGCGGTGACCAGGACGGTGAAACGTTGATCCCGTAACCGGTCGCCAGCGGCACCAGTCTGCTTCCGTCCAACGTGCTGATGTAAAGCTTGGACATCCCCTCCGTGACCAGGGCCACGATCAGGTGGCGGCCGTCGGGAGACCAGCGCGGTGAGAGCACCGTTCTCCCTTTGAAAGAGACCTTGCTGGTTTCCCCGCTCCGCAAGTCGAGCAGATACAGTTCGTGAGGCCCGTCCCGGTAGGAAGTGTAGGCGATCCTGGTGCCGTCCGGGGACCAGGCCGGCGAGTATTTCCGTGCGCCGTCCCGGGTCAGCTGGCGGACATTGAACCCGTCGTAGTCCGATGTATACAGTTCCGGGGCGCCGCTGCGCCGGGAGATGAAGACGACACGGGTCTGCGCGATGCCCCGGTCCCCGGTCAGCTGGAACACGATGTCGTCGGCCATGAGATGCACAATCCTTCTCAGGGTCAGACCGAATGCGGCGTACCCCTTTTCCAGGATCGTTCGCCGGGTGCCCACGTCGGTGAGACGCACGGTGATTTCCACCTGGGATCCCGTAACTTCATACGTTCCCGACACCATGACCTGTACGGACAGCTTGCGAAGCAGCTCCAGGTCCACTTCTCCGGCGGCGTCCAGAAACACGTAGGTGGTATCGCCGGCGCTGTCCGTCAGAACCTGAGAACCATCGTCCGCTCCGACCCGGGCCGGAATGGAAAGGTCCCGTACGGCAAATACGCCGGAGAACGACAGGTCCCGCTTAAGCACCTGGTTGACGGTGTCCTGCACTGCGGCGTCGAATGCCGTTCCGTCCCGGGGGCCAAAGGGCTTGAAGGCGATCGGTATGCGGGGGGAGACACGGGCCTGAACGCTGAGATTGACCTCGTCCTGGGCCGACGCGGACCGCGCGCCGAGCAGGGACAGGACGCAGGCCGCCAGCAAAATCCTCAGCGGCCAGACACTCCGAATCGGCCAGGCACTCCGCTGTTCTATCATTTCAGGCCTTCCGTGATGAAAACCGATCATGGCCTCGGGTTTGGTATCGTGTGCAAACGCTTCTGCTTCACAACGCGTACTGGAAGGCGAAATGCACGCCCAGGTAGGACTTCCTGTAACCTTCCGGCAGCGGCGGCAGCGGATCGGCCGCGTTCAGCGCCCGTTGCGCCGCCAGGTCGAATACCGGGTTGGAAGACGAGCGCTCCATGACGACGCCGGTAATCCGGCCCGACCGGACCACGCGAAAATAGATGACCGTCTCGAGGCGCGTTACGCCGAGCATCCTGGGCACGTTGAAATGCTGTTGTATCTTACGCTGCATTATGCCCAGGTAGTACGGGAATTCGAAATCCCGCTCGTCCAGGCGGATTTCCGGAGAATCGGTCTCAAAGGTCTGAGGCGCTTCCGGTCCGGGGTCCGGTTCTTCAGAGACCAGGCGCGGCGTCCGTTCCAGCGCCAGGGCCGCCTCTTCCTGCGGCGCGGCGGCCTCCTTCTTCGAGACGACTTCGTACGCCTCGTCTATCAAGGGCGGACGTCGAATCGACGGGCTTTCGTTCAACGTTACGAGATCGACCCGGTAGACCTGCTGGTCCAGCGATGACGCCGGCGTAGGCCACCAGGTGTTCAAACCGATCAACCCGGCGATAACCGCGATATGCAGGAATCCGGAAGCCCAGATCATGCGTGTCATTATCGTGACGGTCTCAGACTGGTCGCCAGTCCTATCTGGGTTACGCCGTGCTCCTTGAGTTTATCGAGCACGGCAATGACGGTGCCGTAGGGCACCTGTTCGTCTCCGCGGATAAATACCGGTTTATCCTGCTGTTCCTCGAATATCTCCCTGAACACCCCGTCGAACTGGGCGATCGAAAGCTGCCGGTCTTCCAGGTAGAGCGTCCCTTCGCTCGTTATCGTAATGACGAGGCCCTCGCCGAGATCCGGTGCGGCCGCGCTCGCCCTCGGCAGATCCACCTGGACGCCGCTCTGGATCATCGGCGTGGTGATCATGAAGATGATCAGGAGCACGGTCATGACGTCGACCAGCGCCGTGACCCTGATTTCCGAAAGGACGCGGGGCGAACCCGCGCTATTGAAATCAAACGAATTCATGACGTCCCCGCAACTGCCCGCGACTGGAGGATGTTCATGACCGCGGTGGCCAGGTCCTCAAGTTCCAGGCCCAGTTCCCGCGACCGCTGCACGAAGTAGTTGTACGCCACCATGGCCGGGATCGCCACGGCCAGGCCCGCGATCGTCGTGATCAGGGCTTCCGCGATACCGGGCGCCACGACCACGATGTTGGTGGAGCCCTGGGTACTGATGTCCAGAAAAGCGGTCATGACCCCCCACACCGTTCCGAACAGGCCCAGAAACGGGCACACGCTTCCCGCGGTGGCCAGTATGGGCAGCCGTCGTTCGAACCGGGCCAGTTCCCGGTGGGCGGCCAGCCGCAGGTCGCGAAAGACGGATTCCACCACGTCCTGGCCGATCTCCTTCGACCGGTCTTCCGTGCCGCCTGGAGGGGAGAAGGCCGACTCGTGCTTCTGGTATACCTCTCGAAAGACGACTGCGGCGGGACTGCAGGGCCACTTCGAAGCGACGGCATAAACCTGGTCGCAGTCGCGCTGATTTTGGAAGAAAGCCAGGAAACGCCGGGACTGCGCCTGGGCCCGGCGGAAGTACCGCCAGCGCTCCGCCATAATCGCCCACGAAACGATCGAGAAGATCAGCAGGACGATGATAACGGACTTGGCGACGGCGCCCGAATCCAGAATCAGATTCAGGATACTGATTTCGGATGACAAAGTGCTTTCTTACCCTTTCGACCTATGTCGTGTCCCTGTACGGCGGCTTGAAAGTAAAAACCCGGAAGCGGGGGTGTCAAGTACCATGGGAATCCCGGACATCGCCGGTCCTACGCCCTGATCAGCGCGACTTCGACGGCCAGGTTCGGATGCCCGTCGATCAGTTCGAGGGCTTCGGCAATGCGATGCACGGGGAACACATGGGACAGCAGGGGACGCAGTCTGACCGCGCCGATGCCGACGAGCTTCAACCCTCGTTCGAGCAGGTAGGCGGTTTCGAACGGCTGTTCCCGGCCCATGATCAGTTGCAGCGATCGTTCCGACCAGGCCTGCATTTCGATGGATACGGAGCGTGTAACGGGTTTGAGGACGACGAGCTTCCCGCCCGGACGCAGCATCGCCGCGCATTGAAAAAAGGAAGACTCGTTGCCGGCGCATTCGAGACAGACATCCACACCCATACCGCCGGTCTGGTCCATGACGCGCCGTTGGGCGTCCTCCGTGGAGACGTTGATCACGGTGTCCGCGCCCGCGTCCCGCGCACGCTGCAGGCGCTTCGCGTGCAGGTCCGCCGCGATTACCGTCGCAGCCCCCGATATGCGCGCGATCTGCGTACTCAGCAGGCCGGTGGTCCCCGCACCGCTGATGAAAACCGACCTGCCTTTCACCTGGGCGCATTCCATTCCGTTCAGGACCGTCGGCATCAGGGCGGCTATGGCGCCCTCTTCAAAACTGATGCCCATCGGCAACTTTACGACGTGGTACGCGGGTACGCTGTGGTATTCAGCAAAACCGCCGTCGGTATGGAAGGCAACGACCCGGTCGCCCGGTGCGAGCGCCTCCACGCGCCCCCCGGCTTTCTCGATGATTCCCGTGAAACACCGGCCCAACGACAGATGGCGGCCGTTGGCGGCCGATACGGGCGTGTCCCCGGCATCGGCAACGCCCCGTCGGGACAGGACACACGCCCGCGCCTTGAGCAGCACTTCCGCGTCGCTGCAGGAAGGCACGGGTCCGCTGGATACCTCGGGATTGCCATCCGTATCCAGCGTAAGTTTCTGCATGGCGGCCTCTTCGTCGCACAGATCGCGACCGGATCCGGCGCTTCGCATGGCCGGGAGACCCGGGAGGCGGGCTGCTTGTTTATCTTGACGCAAACCGTCCGGCCTCCGGCTACCAGTATTCTTCGAAGTGAATGTTTCCCTTGTCCCTTCGATGATCCGCCTTGAATCCGCGCGACTCGAGCAGCTCGACCATACCGGTGGGCGAGGGATAGGACTTGTCTCCCTCCCTGGTGTACTTGGGCACGCCGATCATGTCGGGGTTTCCACAGATGTACACGTGCGTCCTGTCCGGGTCCAGGACGATACCGGTCCTTTCTTCCAGTTCCCCTGTACTTACGAGGTCCTGTATATACACCTTGCGGTCGAGATTGTGCGCTTCCCGGGTGGTGAGCGTGATGTAGTGGTAGTTCGGGTGAAGCTCCTCCAGCCGCTCGTTGGTATCCTGGTAGCCCAGGTCCCGGGCGTACCGTACGCACACCACCGATATGATGTCGGGCTCGTGGCCGTTACGCATCAGATCGGCGATCATGCAGTTGTGGGGCGCCTCTCCGGTGCCCGTGGCCGCGAAAATGACCTGGTCGCCCGGCCCCACGTGCTCCAGGGTGTAATGCCCCGTCACCTTGGGCCCCATCCAGAGCCGGTCGCCCTCCTTCAGCATCCAGAGCCTGGGCGTGAGGGAGGGGTCCTGGCCCTCTTCGCCGTCACGAGCCACGAGCGTAATGTAGAACTCGTAGTAATCCATGTCCCCCGGTTCCAGCAATTGGCCGGGGTCGTCCTCATACATGGGAAAGGACATGGAATAGGCACGGCGGACCAGCTTCGTCTTGAGATTCTCGTTTACGTCCTCGTTGTGGGCCGGATCGTTGGTGGGTTCCCAGTCGCCCAGGCCGAGGGTCGTGTACTGCCCGGGCACGTACGGCGGGAGTTCGTCGTCCGGTTTCACCCGGATGATCCACAGTTCGGGGTTCAGCTCATGGATTTCGGTAAGTGTGGCGTTGTAATGTTGCTCCCTTAAGGCCCTGATCTCTTCTGACGTATGCATGTATACCTGCCGTATCTCCGTGTCTGGGCATTGGTGAATCAACGGGTCTACGCCGACCGCCGGACCGCCGTTTAATGAGTATCCCGGAAAACGGCGCCTAGAAATCGGCGCCTATCGTGAAGAAGAACTGGGTATCGTTCAACGCACTCCGCAGACGGTACGAACGCGTACCCGGGAACTCGGATTCCAGTCCCTGGGGCACGTTGGGGAGGTTTTCGTCGTTGTACCATGACGGACGCCTTCCCAGGTCGAACTGGCGGGCGATGTCGAACTTCAGAATCAGGAAGCCGACGCGCGCCCGGGCGCCGATCCCGTAGGCCACGGCGATCGGCCCTCCCGCGAGTTCTTCCATCGTACCGGGTCCCAGCCCGTTGTTCCGGACGAGCCTGCCGTCGACGAAATCACCCACGTTGGGGTAGCCTGCGTACTGATTGGCCTGCACGGCGCTGGTGTTCTGGTCCCACGCGCTTCCCGCGTCGACGAACAGCGAGCCCCGGATCTGCTGGAAGGCGAGCGGAAGCGGCCAGCCCATGGCCAGCACATCGATCAGGGGAAACCGGAATTCCGCGTTGACCATCGCGACCTTGCTCCCCCAGGCGGACCAGTAGTTGGCGCCCCGGAAGTCGTACGGGCCTCCGAAGGGATAGAGTTCCTGGTCGCGCCCCTCGCTGGCCAGTCCGAACAGGCGGAATGCAAAGGCGTAGCGCTGCAGCACATTGAAGTACGTACGGTAATCGATGAAGGCGCGGGTATACTCCAACTCCCCGAAGGTCGGTGTCACCTCCACGCGGCCCCGGGCTCCGGCGATCGGACCGGTAACGCCGTAGAGGGTATGATCGGTGACCAGGGCGATGCTGGGCTGAATGAAGTTCACGCTGCCGAGGCTTCCGCGCCGGGTCCGACGGATACCGAAGTAATTCCAACTCACATCCACCAGTTGACGGCTTCGATGCACCCCCTGGACACCCAGCTCAATGCGGCTGAACTGGCTGAATGGCCGGCTTACGAAGAAATGAACGCCGCGGTTGACCTGGGTCGTCACCTGAGTAAGAATGGGGCTCTGGTAGTTGTAGAACAGGTCGTAGCTGTACTGGAACGCCGCTACGCTCCAGTTGACGCGCCGGGTCAGATTGGTGTACTGGAGCAGCAGGTTCGCGTCCGTCAGGGATCCGAAAACGTTGGCGCCGACGAGGATCTTGTGATTGTTCAGGATATCGCTGAAGGACAGGAGGGAACTGCCCACCAGGCCGAATTGCGTCGAGTAACCGGCATTCCCCCCGATGTAGTCCAGGCCGAAACGGGGAGAGTACTTCCTCTTCTTGAACGTGCCATCGATCCAGGCGGTCGTATCCGGCAGCTCGCCCCCCGGCCCGATCCCTCGCAGGACGGGTGCGAAAGGAAACTCCGGTTCCTGAAGGAGTTCGGTACTCTCGGTCTCCTCGGGCGCCTCGTCCGGCGGTGCCGCTTCCGTGGCGGACGTCGTATCGGGAGGCGCCGTAAGTACGGTCCGGACCGTGGTTGCTTTTTCCCGCCCGGATTCGGAACTCGATTGTCCTTCCCGGGGCGCGGCCTCCGGCGGCGTGGTCAGGGGATCGGCGATCGTCACGGCGGCATCCGGCGAAGCCCCGTCTCCTTCGCCCGGGGCAGGACTTTCTTCGGAAGGTTCGGTTCTCAGGGGCGGGGCGAGTTGCTGCGCCACCGGCGCCGCGCCGGGCGTCGCCGCCTTGGCGTGATCATAGGGCTCCTTCATCAACGACGCCGGGTCGGTGATGGCGAACAGGTCGAATCCTCCCCAGGACAGGGAGGAAAAGACCAGGCGGTCCGCCTTCTGCGCCCAGGTGATGGCGGGACCCGCGGCCGTAACGTTGGTCACTCCGGTCAGGACATTGGTAATCTGGTAGGTCTCCCTGGAATTCATGTCCCAGATGAAGATGTTGGAAATGCCGGTGCGGTCCGATATGAAGGCGATCTTCTCACCATCGGCGGACCACTGCGGCGAAATGCTTTTGCCGATCTGATCCGGGATCTTCTCGATCTCTCCCGTGGCCAGGTCGTAGAGCGCGAGTTGCTGGTACCCGAAGGTGAGCGTCCTGAAATTGGTCACATCGCCCCGGTCCGTGGAAAAGGCGATCTTCCTGCCGTCCGGCGACCACACTGGATCCCGGTCGGTGTACCGGTCCCGGGTCAGCGCCGTCAGATTGCCTCCCGTGGCGTCCACCACGTACAGGTCCGACTGTCCGCCCTGGAGACCGACGAAAACCAGCTTCTTGCCATCCGGCGACCAGTTCGGCGACGTGGCGCCGTCCAGGTCGACCTTGATGCGCCTGATCACGTTTCGCTCCCTGACGTCCATGACGTACAGGGCGTCCCGCGCCCCCACCTTGGCCGGAAAGGCGATATGCCGCTCGTCGGGCGACCAGGAAATGGAAGTGGAAAAAAACCGGAGGGACTCGAAATCGGCCGAGCGCTCGCCCTCGACGAGCTTGGAAATGACTTCGCCGTTGATGGCGGAGGCAAGGTAGATATCGTTGTAGAGGCTTTTGTTGGAGATGAAAACGAGCTTGTCGCCCCGCGGCGAGATCGCGGGAGCGAGGTGCAGCCCCGCGCGGGATTCCCGGACGTCGGTCAGCTGCCGGGCAAAGGCATCGGGCTTGTCGTAGTCCTTGATCTGCGGCAGGTACGTCTTGCGCACATGCTCGTTCCACTCGTCGGACAGCTTCTCGATATCCTTGCCGATGGAGGAACGAAAGGCCTCGTTTACGTTCCGCATGCGGCCCGTCTTGCGGAGGATCTCGCCGATCTTGCGGTCACCGTACCGGTCGCCGATGTAGGCGAAGAGGGCCTGGCCGAACCGGTATACGCCGAAACTGTAGTCCATGGACGGTATGGTCGGTGGAAGGTAACCCTGCAGTGCGGCGTCCCGAAGCCACATATGGGTATACGCGTCGATACCGCCCAGGGACAGGTATTCCGCCATGCCCTCCATGAACCAGAGGGGCGCGACGAAGGCCATGGGATTCAGGATGGATACGCCGGGGCCCGCGCCGTACAGCACGTCTCCCTGGAAGGCGTGAACGAGCTCATGGGTGAGCACGTGCTCCAGTTCCGCGTACGACCCGGTAAAGGGAAGCAATATGCGGTTCTTGTTGAACTCCGTTACGCCGCCGGTGCCCTCGCTGATGAATCCGGACAGGACGTTGGTCTGCTGGAAGTCGGTATGAGAGGCGTAGAAGATGATCGGGACCTTGTCGCTGAACCGGTGCTGGAGAATCCGGCTCAGGCGGTTATACGACCGCTCGGCCATCCTCGCGGCATCGTAGGCGGCTTCTTCTTCCCCCTGGTAGTAATAGATTTCGAAGTGGGGCGTGGATATGATCTCCCACTTGAAGTCGCGGTACTGGACCTTGTTCCGCCCGAAGTAGTCTCCCTGTGCGGGTACTACCGTCGGCGTGGCCAGCAGGCACAAGACCGCCAGCATATACCTGATCCAATGTGGCATCCGGAGTCTCCTTGAAGATGGACCCATCTTACCGTCCGGCTTTCCCCGTGTCAAGCCAATTTGGGCCATTCGCGCACCCGTGCCGCGGGACACACGTTGGTCATTCGGAACCCGCCTATATTCATTGCACGAAAATCCGCCGGCGGAGTTCGATTTAAAAGTGATCGGCGGTACTCGAGCCCGGGGCTGGAAGGCGGCGGTTTACCGTTAGACCCGGGAGGACGGGATGTTATTCCCGAAAACCGGGCAAAATGAAGAAGGCGGACCCGGAAAAGGCCCGCCGTCCTGTCTGACCGCCGATGCGCGACGCAGCCCGGAAACAGACGTTCCGGGCAGGTTCCGTCAGAACCGAACGGCCACGCCGGCGGAAAGCAGCCGGCCGATTTCCGGGGCGCCGACGAAGGCGCGGTACTTCTTGTTCAGCAGGTTGCTGGCTTCCACGCTTAAGGTAATCGCGGAAAACTCGTAGGCGACGTTGGCGTCGAACACGGCGTAGGAATCGACCGGGCCCGCGTACACGCCGTCCAGCATCGGGAAGAAGCCGCGGTAGCTGACCTTGCCGCCCAGGGTCAGAGGCATCGACGCGGGGCGGAACGTAACGCCTCCGCTGAACTTGTGCTTCGGGGAATTCAAGGGGACGTCGCCGAGGTTCTCCACGTTCTCGAACAGGTTCCGGTGTATATACGAGTAACTGCCCGTAATGTGCCACGACCGGGAGGGGAACCAGGAGAACCCCAGGTCGGCGCCGTAGACCGTGACGTCGCCGAAATTCCGATAGGTCAGGGCGACCGCCGTCGGATCGGAAGCCTGCTCGGGCGTCACCGTGCCGAAGGGAATCATCGCGGTGCCTTCCGCGATCTCGTCAATGTACCGGTCGACCTCGTCCGTGTAGTCGCCGTTCCCGTTGCCGCCGAAAGCGGCCGTGTCGAGAAACCTGATCAGGGTGGCCAGCTGTGCGTTCGCCGGGTCCGCCAGATAGTCGGCGATGCCCTGGCTCAAGGCGCTTCGGAGGGACCCTTCGTCGATAAACACCGAGGGCGTGACGATCCAGAGCGGCAGGGTGTAATCGTTCATCTGCGTACGGTAGAAATCGGCCGCGAGGACCAGCTTGTTCCGGACAATGCCCTTGTACCCGAACTCGAGGGTCTGCGTGATGGTCGGCCGTATCTTGTCGATGTCCTGGACCGCCGAGACGTCGTACGGATCGAAACCCTGGGTTTCGGGGTTGAGCAGTTGCAGGGTGTTCGTCAGGCCGTGGAGTTTCTCGGGTATCACGCCGGTGAATTGGGCAGCCAGTTCGGGGGTCACGAGTCCGCCGCTATCGTTACCCAGTTGCGTGACCAACTCCGTGACCACGAGTTCCCTGGCCGCACTCCAAAGCATGTCATTGGCTGCCGGATCGTCGAGACGGAGGTAGGTATCCCTGGAGAGCCCCGCCACGGTGGCGAAGGGCGACCGGTACGTGGGCCTGCCGCTCTCGTCGCGGCGGAAGGTAAAGGGATTGCGCGCGCCGTACGACCGGATATCGATGGTGTTGTCCGGTCCCAGGCCCAATCCTCCGAACAGGTCGGCGAATCCGAATGCGTCGGTAACCGCCCTGATGTCCAGCGATAAAGTGGTCACCGTTGGCGTGTTGAACGCCCTGTTGTAGGTGACCCTGAACGTATTTTCCGGACTGGGCTTCATCACTACCGCCGCGCGCGGAGAGAATACCGGGTTGTCCAGCCTGCTGTGCCGGTCCAGGCGACCGGCGAGCATCAGGCTCACCTGGTCGGTGAACCGGGTCTCGCTCTGGAGGTAGACCCCGTATTCGTTGGTGTCGTCATCGTCCTCGTACGCACCATGGATGGTCCCTTCGGTCCGTGGCCGGGTAAGCAGCAGGTCCACGCCGTAAACGAACTGCTGGCGCCGGCCGATGTCCGAGGTGTTCTGCAACTGCAACACGGTCAGCGACGACTTGTCCACCACGTCGTCGCCGGTGCGGAGCAACTGGGTTTCCCCCGCGTCGCTCTTGTTGTAGAAAAACTGGCCGAACCAGCCCTTGTACAACATCCGGCCCTGGAAGTAGCCGTACACCCAGTCCCTGCCCTGGGCCGACCCCTGGCCCGTCATCTGGATGCTGGAGCTCTTGGAATACCCCGCCGAACCGATGAACGTCAGCTCCTCCGACGGACGGACGTCGACCCTGATCTCTCCGTACTGGCCCCCGACGTCGAGATTGCGCGGCACGACCTCGGCGGGATCGTGGTGCTCCCAGTCCCGGGCCTTCAGGTATTTGCCCGAAATCTTGAGTCCGATCATGTCGTTGACGCTGCTGGCGTGCCGGAAGGACGCCTTCCGCAGACCGCGTTCGCCCCCGGAGAGGGACACGAAGTTGCCTTCCGATCCGAAGGGGGACCGGGAAATGATATGCATCACGCCGTTGGAGCTGTTGGGACCGTAGAGCGCCGAACCGGGACCGCGGACGATCTCTATCCGTTCGATGTCCTCGCTGGTGATGGGAATGATGTGGAAGGAATTGATCCGCAGCGACGGGATCCGCGCGAGGCGGTTGTCCACCATCGTGAGCAGGAGGCCCGACAGCACTTTGTTGAAGCCGCGGATCACCGTGCTGGCCTGTACGATCCCCGTCTTCGCGTGGTCCACACCGCTGAGGTTCTTGATGTGTTCGTCGACGGACAGCGCCTGGGAATCCCGGATATCCTTCATATCGACCACTTCGACGGATGCCGGGGCGTCCAGCGCTTTTTCCCTCTTGCGGGAAGCGGACACCACGACCTGCTGGCCCACGAGCGTCGTGGCGGCAAGGATGAAATCCCTTACCGTATGCCCGCCGAACCTGATGGCGACGTGGTCGGCGGTGACCGTCTCGTAACCCAGGAAGGAAACGGTGACGTCGTACTCGCCGGCGGGAAGGCCATCTATGCGGTACATGCCCCGGTCATCGCTCGTCGTGCCGCGCAACGCCTCGATCGCGGGCCCTTTGACGACGATGTTGGCACCGAAGAGGCCGTCACCGGCCTCCGATACCACCTTTCCCGTCAGACTGCCCGGATTCTGTGCCGATGCCGGGAGTACGCAGAGCAACAGGAAAAGAAAAACGACAACCCGTCGCATTCAGGCCTCCTTCCCGCGGGATTCACCCGCGGGTGTGCCGGTTCGTGCGCCACCTTTTACGATTGGGAACGCGAATTCAAGTCCGTTCGGGAACGCTTGATCGGTCTTTCGCAGGATTGATATAAGTATATGCGAAAACAAGACTTTGTCAAGCTGTTTGTCTCCATCCGGTCCGTCAGAAGCGCACCGCCAGACCCGCCATGACCAGGCGCCCGATCATCGGCGCACCGACGAAGGCCTGGTACTGCTTGTCGAGCAGATTGCTGGCCTCCACGCTGAACGTAACTTTCGAGAAATCATAGGAAGCGCTCACGTCTACGACGGTATGGGATTCCACGTCGCCGACGTAGACGCCGTCGGCCATTTCAAAAGCGCCGCGGTAGCGCATGCGGGCGCCGAGGTTGAGCGGCAGGCCGGACGGCTTCAGGCCGAGCGCCAGGGACAGCTTGTGCTTTGGCGCGTTCAATGGAATGTCGTCGATGCCGTCCACTTTCTCGAACAGGTTCTCGTTGATGAAGGAATAGCTGCCCGACAGGTTCCAGATATCGTTGGGATAATAGGAGAACCCGAGATCCGTGCCGTAGTACGAAACTTCACCGGAATTGCGGTAGGTCAGCATCACGGCGTTGGGGTCGGTGGCTTCCTCCGGGGTCACCGTGCCGTAGGGGATCGCGGCCGCCGTGCTCACGAAGATCCGGGTCAGCTCGTCTACCGGCGACCCGTTTCCGTCGCCGCCCACGCCGGTGGCCGGATCATCGATCACCGCGAGCGCTCCGGCCAGCTGCGCGTTCTCCGGCAGGGCCAGTTGCTGCGCGATACCGGCACCCAGGGCCGAAGCCAGCGGGCCGGGATCCAGGAACACGTTGGGGGTCACGATGTGTATGGAACTGATGAAATCGTGGATCTTGTTCCGGTAGAAATCCGCGGTCAGCACCAGCTTGTTGCCGACGACGCCCTTGTAACCTACTTCAAACGTCTCGGTAATGGACGGTCTCATCGGGTCGACGTCTCTGACCGATGCCGGGTCGACGGGATTGAATGTACCCGTCCCCGTGTCCAGTACGCCCAGTGCATTCGTGAGCCCCGGCAGGGCGGACGGGATGACGCCCGGGAACGCGGCGGCCAACCCTGCCGCCTGCTGGGCCGCGAGCTGCGCGGCGTTCGGTGCCGGAAGACCGAGCGAAATCAGGTACTGCGTGATGATGGGGACCGCCAGCCCCTGGAGCTGCGGCGTAAGCTGCGCCAGCACGGCCCCGCGGGCCACGCCCCAGAGGAGATTGGTACTGGCCGGATCGTTCATGGGCAGATAGGTGTCCGCGGGCAGCCCCGCCACGGGGGCGAAGGGCGACCGGTACATGGGCAGGCCGTTGTCTCCGCGCCGAAACGTGAACTGCGAATTGACGCCCTGCGTGCGCAGATCGATGGTGCGGTCCGGCCCCAAGCCGAGGGCGGCGAAATTGGCGCCCAGGCCGAACGGATCGGAACCCGCGATCAGATCGAGGAAGTAATGCACGGAACTGGGCGTGCCGAAGGCCCGGTTGTACGTCAGCCTGAGCGTACTCTCCGGCGAAGGCTTGATCACCAGGGCCGCCCGGGGCGAGAACACCGGGTCCTCGATCTTGCTGTGCTCGTCCAGCCGGCCGGCCAGCATCAGGCTGACCTGGTCGTTCAAGGTCGTTTCGCTCTGCACGTACAGCCCGTATTCGTCCAGGTTGTCGCGGTCTTCGAATTGTCCGTGGGTCGTGTTCCCGGTGTTGGGCCGGGTCAGCAGCACGTCCGCTCCATAGGTGAACTGTTGCCGGGCGCCCACCGCGAGGTTGTGCTGGAGTTGCATTACGGTCAGTCTCGAGGTGTCCACGATCGGCTGGGTGGTCCGGAGGAGCTTGGTATCGCCCGCGTCGTTCATGTTGAGAAAGATCTGCGCGAACCATCCCTTGTACTGCGAGCGGGCCTGAAAGAACCGGGTGGACCAGTCGACGGCCTGGGCCGCGCCCTGCCCGGTCATCTGGATGGCCTTGATCCGGGAATACCCCGCCGACCCGATGATGGACAGGTCGTCGGTCGGACGCAGGTCGATCCGGACTTCTCCGAGCAGGCGTTCGTTGTCGTTGTCTCGGGCGATGACCTCCGCGGGGTCTTCGTATGCCCACTCCCGGGCCTTCGAGTATTCGCCGGAAACCTTGAACCCGATCTTGCCGTCGACGCTGCTGGCGTGCCGGAAGGTCGCCTTGCGCAGACTGCGTTCGCCGCCGTACAGCGAGACGGCGTTGCCCTCCGAACCGATGGGCGAGCGGGTCACGATGTGCATCACCCCGTTCGCGCTGTTGGGGCCGTAGAGGGCGGAACCCGGCCCGCGGACGACCTCGATGCGCTGGATATCCTCGCTCGTCAAGGGGATTGCGCTGCCCATGTTGAGCCGGAGCGAGGCGATGCGCGCGATCCGGTTGTCCACCATCTGCAATAGGGATCCGGTGAAGGTGCGGTTGAATCCCCGGATCACGGTGGAGCTCTGGGAAACGCCGACCTTGGCCTGGTCCACGCCGCCCAGGTCCTTGATATAGTCGGTTACCGACAGGGCGGGGCGGTCCATGATCTCGTCCAGTTCCACCACGGATATGGAAGCCGGCGCGTCGAGCAGCTTCTCCTGCTTGCGCGACGCGGAAACCACCACCTGCTCGCCGATCAGCGTCGTAGCCGCCAGGCCGACGTCCAGCGTGGTGGTCTGGCCGCCGCGGATCATCACGCCGGCCGTGGTGACCGATTCGTAGCCGAGAAAGGACACGGTGACCTCGTAGTCCCCCGGCGGCAGGCCATCGATGCTGTACGCCCCGTCGTCTCCTGCCGTCGTGCCCCGCAGTGCTTCGATCGCGGTCCCGCTGACGACGATGTTGGCGCCGGGCAACGCCGTTCCGTCTTCGGCGGCCACCCTGCCCGCCAGGCCGCCGGTTTCCTGGGCAGCCGCGGGCCCTACGCTGAACAGTATGAGCAGAATCACGCTTGCGATTCGCATGATGAGAACCTCCTCACGAGATCTGGTTATGATTGAAGACCATTGGTGCGGGCCTGTGAATTTTGGCCTGTGAATTCTGGCCATCTATGACAAGAACACGTATCGTGCGATAAAGACAAGGGCCAGCACATCGATGAGCGGATGCACTTCGCTTCCCCTGCCGCTTAGTCGCTTGATAATCGGGTAAGCGACGAATCCCACGGCCAGGCCGTCGGCGATGCTGAAAGTCAACGGAATCGATATCAGCGTCAGGAAGACCGGAACCGCCTCCGATGCGTCGCTCCACTTGACCTGCGCGGCCGAGGCCATCATCAGCACGCCCGTCACGACCAGGGCGGGCGCGGTGGCAAAGACCGGTATCGATTCCACCAGGGGCGTCAGAAACAGGGCGCCGAGGAACAGGACGGCGACGACCAGGCTGGCGAATCCCGACCGGGCCCCCGATGATATCCCCGTGGCGCTCTCGATGTAGGTCGTCACGGTCGATGAACCCAGGACGCTGCCGAAAACCGTCCCGACGGAATCCGCGAGAAGCGCGCGGTTGGCCCGGGGCAGCCGGCCCTGGGCGTCCAAGTAACCCGAACGTTCCGAAAGCCCGACCAACGTGCCCATGGTATCGAACAGGTCTACGAAAAGAAGGGCGAACACGAGATGCAGTATGGCCGAGTTCAATGTCAAAGGCAGGTTGACGACGGCTTCGCCGAAGAGGGTCGCGGGCCAGACGGGAAGGCTGACGACGCCGGCCGGCCACGGCGCCACCCCGGCGATCATGGCCAGCAGCGCGACGCCGGCTACGCCCAGCAGGATGGCCCCGCGTACACCCCGCGCAAGCATCACGCCGGTGCCCAGCAATCCGGCCAGCGTCAGTCCCACCGTCCATGAGCGTACGTCGCCCAGGCCGACCAGCGTGGCCGGATCGTCCACGATGATGCCCGCGTTCCTGAGCCCGATAAAGGCGATGAACAGTCCGATGCCCGCGGCCGTCGCGCGTTTCAGCGGTTCCGGGACCGCCGAAATGATCGCTTCCCGCACCCGCAGCACGGTCAGCAAAAGGAACAGGAGTCCCGAGGCCAGCACCACGGCGAGGGCAAGACGCCAGTCCACGCCCATCCCCTGCACGATCGTGTACGTAAAAAAGGCGTTGAGTCCCATGCCGGGCGCCAGGGCAAAGGGATAGTTCGCCAGGAGCGCCATCAGCAACGTGCCGGCCGCCGCGGACGCGCACGTCGCGAAGAGCAGTTCCCCGAACAGCGCCTCGCCTATTGCTTCCGAAAGCATGCCCGGGTTCACCACCACGATGTAAGCCATCGTCATGAACGTCGTCAGGCCGCCGGTCGCCTCGGCGCGCCAGTTCGTGTTCAGCTCGTCAAATCTGAAGTAGGTCGCGATCCTGTTCATGGGCAGGTTTCACGGTCTCCGAAATGACTTTCGATACGACCGGAATCGTAATGTCCGGGTCAGGCGGCCGCCCCATTAGAATTCGTGTCGCACAGGCGCGCCCGTGGATGAACGGAAAGCGACAGGCCGTCCCGTTGTCCCTTCCCGAAACGATAGGCTCCGGCCGCCGCGATCATGGCGCCGTTGTCCGTGCACAGGATGGGCGGAGGATAGATCACCCGGATTCCCCGCTCGGCGCCCTTTTCGGTCATCCGCTCGCGCAGGCGGCTGTTGCAGGCCACTCCGCCAGTGATCAATATGGTATCCGCATCCACGGCCCGGGCGGCGGCGGCGGACTTGTCGACCAGGACGTCCACGACGGCTTCCTGGAAGGCGGCGGCGATATGCGCCTGGTCGCGGTCTATTTCATCCTCGGACCGTTTGGACAGGTACATGCGTACCGCGTTCTTGAGGCCGCTGAAACTGAACTCGAACCCCTGCGGGTCCAGGTACGTCCGGGGAAAGTCCAGGAACCCGGGATCGCCGTTCCGAGACAGCCGGTCGATGACCGGACCGCCGGGATACCCGATCCTCATCAGCCTGGCGACCTTGTCGAAGGCCTCGCCGGCCGCGTCATCGCGGGTATTGCCCAGGATACGGTAGCGGCCCCAGCGCTCGACGTGCACAAGCTGGGTATGGCCACCGGAAACTACGAGCGCGATGAAAGGCGGGTCGAGGCCGGTGTCCACCAGGCGCCCGGCGAACACGTGGCCTTCGATGTGGTTCACGCCTACCAGCGGTTTATCGAGCGCCAGCGCGATGGATTTGACGGTGGAAAGTCCGATCAGCAGGCATCCCGAGAGGCCGGGACCGTAAGTCACGGCCAGGGCGTCCAGGTCGTCCGGACCGCAGGAAGCCTGTTGCAGGGCGGATTCGATAGCGGGCAACAGCAGGGTCAGGTGCGCTCGGGAGGCCAGTTCAGGCACGACGCCGCCATACTCCTGGTGTATGCCCTGCGAGGAAATGACATTGGACAGGACGGTCGTCTCATCGCGCAGGACGGCGGCCGCGGTTTCGTCACAGGAAGTATCGATTCCGAGGATGAGCACGGCACCCCCATCTGCTTACTTGTGAGACTGCGTCATGGGTCTTCCGTAACTGATATCGCCGTTGTCGATGCGAATGTTGAAACCGCATTCCGGATTGGAACACGCCCAGGCCTTGTACTCGATCGTCGCGCCGTCCCGGCCATAGTCGGAGAGCGGAATCAACACGCCCACCTTGCATTTCTGGCACAACGGAAATGTCAGGTCCATCACGAATGCATCTCCCGTCCAGGGGTTGACTCGATGAAACGAAGGCCCATCTGTCGCGTTTGGTTTTCAGATTATGATGCAACACCGGCGGCGTTGTCAATGATTATACCGCGTATCGTGCCGAGCGGTCAGCACGGACCGTGCTGTCCATGCTGACCGTGCTGTCTATGCGGACTGCAATATGTCGCGGCGCCGCGGACTTGTGGTGCCCGGGTAGGGGATCGGGACGTCGTGCGGCCGGGTTGTGACGGAGGGCTCCATGATCCGGCGTGGATGACAGGGTATGAATTTCAGGGCGAATCGGGTAAACAGCGTGCGAATCGAAACCGGAGTAACCGGACTACCAATCGCTTTTTCTCAACCGGAATCTGGTGTGATCGCCGCGGAGTTCGAGCAACGAGCCGCCTCCGTTGATCGTACCGGCTATGATGCCTTCGTCGCGCCTGAAAACACGGGTCGATATCTCGAAATCGGAGTCCAGGTCGCTTTGGTGGCTGACATCGGAGTATAGGTCGAGTCCCTGATAGCGGGGCAGGTACAGTACCGTCTGGCCCCTGTGCGCGCGTATTCGCGTGTCGCCGCTGAGTTGCGTAGCTTCCATACGCACGTCCGTGTGCCTGGCGTCCAGTTCGACGGAGCCTTCCAGCTCAGTCAGCCGAAGCGAGCCATGATCCATGTCGAGGCGCACCGGACCCGACCACTCCGTGCCCGTTATCGTGCTGTAATGCGCGTGGACACGTATCGCGCCTTCCACGTCCCGGATCTTCGTATCCGTATGGCGGACCTCAAGCGCCAGATGGATGCGGCGCGGCGCTCGTATTTCGTAGTGGACATAGGGGAGGTTCCGGATCGTGAGGAACCATCGTTTGTAGCTGGGAATATCGTCGTAGTCGGACCGGATCCGCAACGATCGTCCGGATCCTTCCACTTCTATTCGCAACGCCGTTACGATTTCACGGGCGTAATCAGGATCGATGTCGACGGGCGACTCGATACGGGCAACGACTTCCACCTCGTTACGGTCCCATGACGAAAGTTCAAGACTGCCCCTTCCGGTTTCTATGTCCAGGTGGCCGCCCGGTTCGAATGCGACCGACTTGGCGTAATGCCTGACCTCTGCGAAAGCGTCCCGGGGAAAACCCGTCAGGTCGCCGGGCAGCAGAATGAGTACGGTGGCAGCGGCAAGGACCCTGTACGTGAGCGTAAACATAAAGCACCTCCCATCCAATAAACTGAAGGTTCCTTGCGATGGACCCCGGAACGAAGATTGCGAGGTCATCGCGCCCACCACTTTAGACTTCGTATGGGAGGTATATGTTACCGCGAAAGGAGGGGATCGGAACAAACGCCCCGCTTGACTGGACCGGGAACCTGTCTCAGCGTCTGACCAGGTTTCGCAGGACGAACCATACGTTTTCCTTGCGCTCCCGGAGCCGCCGGTAGAAATAGGGCATCCACTCCGTACCGAAGGGCACGTAGATCCGCATCCGGTAGCCCTGCCTGCGCATATCCTTCTGGTACCGGGGCCGCAGTCCGTACAGCATCTGGAACTCGAAACCGTCCCTTGGAACATCCAGACGCTCGGCGTATCTTGCGACACCCTCGATCAGGTAATCGTCGTGCGTAGCGAAAGCGGGAAAGCGGCCGTCCCGCAGAAGCTGTTCCGCCATCGAAAGAAACGCGCCGCGGATGTTGGGCATCCGCTGCAGGGCCAAGTCGGAGGGTTCCCGGTAGGATCCCTTGCACAGCCGCACGCGGGCCCCGATCTTGTTGAGCACGAAGATGTCGTGGGGACTGCGCAGCAGCATGGCCTGGATCACCACGCCCGTGTTCCTGTTGCTGTCGTACAGACTGTAAAAGATGTCGAGGGTCTGCTGCGTATAGGGCGATCCTTCCATGTCCAGCCGGATGAAGACGTCCTTCTCCCTCGCGGCTTCCAGGATCCGGCACAGGTTGTCCACGCAGTATGCTTCGTCTATATCCAGGCCCAGGTGGGTGAGCTTGACGGAGATATTGGCCTGGAACGCGCCGTCCCGGATCAGGTCCAGCATGACGAGATACTGCCGGACCGCCTCCTCGGCCCTGGTCCGCTCACGGGTACCTTCGCCGAGCATGTTCAGCGTGACGTCGAGCCCCGCGTCGTTCAACTCCCGGACTACTTCGACCGCGGCTTCGAGGGATTCCCCCGCGACGAATCTCCTGGCGAGGAAGAAGAACCGGCTCATTTCGCCTCCCGCACGCCGTACGGCGGATGGGTTACGCCACGAAGGGATTGCGTCCGAATCCGGGACGGCGCTCATAGGTCCACGCCACGCGGCTCACGTCCTCGTTTGACATCCGCCAGTCCATGAGTCTCAAGCGAAGGTCCTTGACCACCCCGGCATAGCCCGGATCACCGGCTACGTTCCGTAGCTCCCCGGGATCCGCTTCCAGATCGAACAGCACGTCCGGCATGCCGTTGAAGTACCAGTACTTGAACCGGTCGTCCCGCACCATCCATCCCCGGCATTTCTCCGGCGGGATGCCGAGCTTCTTCGGCGTCCAGTAGAACCGGAAATCCCAGTCCGCGTAAACCTCCGTGCGCCAGTCGCCGGGCCGTTCCCCTCGCAGGAGGGGGACGAGGGACCGGCCCTGCAGGACTGCCGGCGTGTCCGGTCCGCTCGGTCCGCTCGGTCCGCTCGGTCCGCCCGGTCCGCCCGGTCCGTACAGTCCGCATACGTCCATACAGGTCGGCAGGACATCGAGGGATTCGACGAAATCGTCCATCACCGCGCCGCGCGTTCCGTCGGCGCAGGGCCGGGGATCGCGGACGATGAAGGGGACGTTGTACGCCTCGTCATAGAAGAGTTCCTTTTCGAACATCCAGTGGTCGCCCATGTATTCGCCGTGATCGGACGTGAAGATGATCAGCGTGTCATCCCAGAGCCCTCGTTCCTTCATGAAGCGGAACAGCCGGCCCAGGTGATCGTCGATCTCCGTGACCAACCCATAGTACGTAGCCCTGCGCTGGCGCCAGACTTCCTCGTCGTCATATGCCTCGCCGCCGCGCTCGATTCGGAAGGGGACGTGAAAGGGATGAGGCCGCGCCAGTTCTTCCGGGGACCGGTTCGGCGCGGGAGAATCGGCGGGATCGTACAGCTCATTGTAGGGATAGGGCGCCACGATGGGCAGATGGGGCTTGAAGTAGGAGAGGTGGAGAAACCAGGGCGGCCCGGACGCTCCGGGCGGTCCGCCTGCATCCGTCATAAAGGCCATGGCACGGTCCGTCATGAACGCCGTATCGCTGTCCTCCCGCCTGAAGCGGGTGGGGTAGGCGGAGTGATCCCGGCCGGTGTCCGGGGGCATGTCCACCGCAAAAGGATCGGCGATGACGTCTTCGGCGTACCCCCTGCTTCGGAGATGCGCAAGCCACCCCTCTCCCCTGCTCTCGTTCAGTTCCCAGGATTCCAGGCCGGCCAGGGCCGCGCGCCGGAACCCCTGTTCAGGCTGCGCCTCCGGGTCGCCGATGGGGTCGGGGGTATAGTGCGTCTTGCCGCACAGGGCCGCCCGGTAACCCCCCTCGGCGAAGTAATGCCCCATCGTCTTCTCGTCCGCGGGCAGGGGAACTTCGTTCCAGGGCGAGCGGTTGGCGTGGGGGTACCGCCCCGTGTAGAAGCACATGCGGCTCGGTCCGCAGACCGCCGACTGCACGTAGGCCCGGCGGAACAGCACGCCGTCGCCGGCCAGTTCATCCAGGTTGGGCGTTTTGACGACGGGATGACCGGCGCAGGACATGCAGTCCGCCCGCATCTGGTCGGTCATGATGAAGAGTACGTTCGGTCGACCACCGGGCATGTGGGATCTCCGCGTACCGCGGGGTGCGGGCGCAGCGGAATATACCCGCCGAAACCCGGTCTGCGCGTCCTGTACGACATTGGTAATATGCAGCCGTATCGCTGTTAAGGCAAAAGCATATTCCGCGGGCTTATTCCACAGCGGACGCAGGCTCCCGCTGCGAATGCCGCGGGCAGGGCGGACCGGCGGACCGTCGGACCAGGCGGACCAGGCGGGCCAGGTGGATTGGTGCATCCATCCCGGAGAATACGTGGAAAGGTTTTGTGAATAGAGACTTCCTCGAGGGTGTATGAATAAAGCCCGAAGACGAAAAACCCGGGTGGAAGTTCGACACGAAAAAACGCAACCATTCGCGCGGGTCTCAAGTCATAGAAGCAGCAAGTTCATGAGCGTTTCCAGACGGGCAGGAAGACAGCAGGAGGCAGCAGGTTGCATATGACAAGACTGATTCGGTGGATTACGGCCCTTTCAATCGTATCCTTACTCGCATCGGCGGAATCGGCGGCACGCCAGCCCGCGCCGGAAAAACGGGTGTACAACACACGTCACATCACGTCGCAGGCCCCGGCCATCGACGGCAGGGGCGACGATCAAGCCTGGGACGACGTGGAGTGGTCCGGCGACTTTACGCAGCTGGATCCCGACGACGGCGGGGAACCTACGCAGCAGACGGCATTCAAGATCCTTTTCGACGATCACAACCTCTACGTTCTGATCCGTGCCTTTGATACCGAACCGGACCGGATTACCAACCGTGTAACCCGGCGGGACGACTGGGACAACGACTGGGTGGAGATCCACTTCGACAGCTATCACGACAAGCGCACGGCGTTTTCCTTTACGCTGACCGCCTCCGGCGGCCGGGGCGACGAAGCCATATCGAACGACGGCAATGACTGGGACGCCAGCTGGGATCCCGTATGGTACGGCGCGTCCACCATCGACGAAGAGGGGTGGCTCGCCGAGATGCGCATACCGCTGAGCCAGTTGCGGTTCTCCGGCGAGGCCGGACAGGTGTGGGGCCTCCAGGTACAGCGAAGGCTCTACCGCCGCGAGGAGCGTTCGGGCTGGCAGCACATCCATCGGAATTCACCGGGCTGGGTCAGCCTGTTCGGAGAACTGCGCGGACTGGAAGGTATCGAGTCTTCCCACCGGATCGAAGTATTGCCCTACGTGGTCGGTGACCTCAACCGGTTCCAGGCCGAAGCGCAGAATCCCTTCCGCGACGGACAAAGCGCCGCCGGACGCATCGGACTGGACGGCAAGATCGGGCTTGCCGGCAATCTCACCATAGATCTGGCCGTGAACCCCGACTTCGGCCAGGTCGAGGCGGATCCTTCGCGAGTCAACCTGTCGGCCTTCGAGCTGTTCTTCGAAGAACGCCGCCCCCTTTTCGTTGAAGGGAAGAACATTACCGAGTTCGGTGTCGGCGGCGGCGGTCCGTTCCGGAACGACCAGTTGTTCTACTCGCGGCGTATCGGCCGGTCCCCCCAGCGAAGCCCGGATCTCTCCGACGGCCAGACCATGGACATGCCCCGGAACACACCCATACTCGCCGCCGCCAAGATCACCGGCAAGACGCCCGGCGGGCTGTCCATCGGCATCGTGGAAGCGGTCACCGCGGAGACCGCCGCCCGGATAGACACGAAGGGCGCGCGGAGCGAGGAATCCGTGGAACCGCTGACCAACTACCTGGTCGCGCGCCTGCAGCAGGACTTCAACGACGGGGGCTCGTCGCTGGGTACGATGCTTACGGCGACCAACCGGAACAACAACAGGGCCCACTTCGATTTCCTCAACCGGGCGGCC
Source organism: Candidatus Latescibacterota bacterium (assembly GCA_012270975.1). Taxonomy (GTDB): domain Bacteria; phylum JAAXHH01; class JAAXHH01; order JAAXHH01; family JAAXHH01; genus JAAXHH01. The sequence continues at coordinate 246,098 of JAAXHH010000034.1, forward strand.
TACACGGGCGGGATCGATTTCCGCCATCAGTGGAGCGACCGGACCTACTGGCTCAACGCGAGCCTGTCGTTCAGCCACATCCGGGGCGAGCCGGAAGCGATTACCCGCGTGCAGCGCAATTCCGCACGATACTACCAGCGTCCCGACGCCGGCTACGTAGCGCTCGACTCGACGCTGACCGCCCTGAGCGGCCATGGCGGCAGTTTCGGCATAGGCCGTTCGGGAAACAGCCCGTGGAACATGGGGATCTCCGGGACCTGGCGTTCACCGGGGCTCGAACTGAACGACGTGGGATTCCTGCGCCAGGCCGACGTATTCATGCAGAACAGCTGGATCGGCTACCGGTCGGAGAAACCGAACCGGATCTTCCGCGAGTACAACATTTTCCTGAACCAGTGGCAGGGGTTCAACTTCGGCCGGGAGCGGAAGTTCCTGGGCGGCAACGTCAACGGGGGCGGCCAGTTCAACAACTACTGGTGGGTGTGGTTCAACATGATGTCGGAGATAACCGGCCTGTCCACCACCGCACTGCGCGGCGGACCCGCCCTGAAAACACCGGGCAACGTGGAATTCAACCTCGATGTGGACACCGATGGGCGCAAGCCGGTCAGTTTCGGCATTGGACTGGGGCACAACCGGTTCCGCGACGACGCGGGGCGCGGTAGCTGGGTATACCTGTCCATGCGGTACCGGCCGAGCAACGCCATGAACATCCGCATCAACCCGTTTTTCGACACCGAACGGAACGAATTGCAGTACGTGTCCAACAAAACGTTCGGCGACGCGGAACAGGCCGACCAGGCGGACCGCTACCTGCTGGGCCGCGTCAACCAGAAGACGCTTGGGATCGGCATCCGGCTGAACTACAGCATCACCAACAACATGTCCATCCAGTACTACGGCCAGCCTTTCGTGTCGGCCGGCCACTACGACCGGTTCAAGCGTGTAACCGACCCGCGGGCCGACCGGTTTGGCGACCGGTTCGCCATGCTGTCCGACGGCCAGTTGACCTACGACGATTCAGACGGAGCCTATAGCGTGGATGAGAATATGGATGGGCGGACCGACTACACCTTCGACGATCCCGACTTCAATTTCCGCCAGTTCCGATCGAACCTGGTTCTGCGGTGGGAGTATACGCCGGGCTCGACGCTGTTCCTCGTATGGCAGCAGCAACGCAGCCGCTCGGGCGGCACGGGCGAGTTTGCCGCGGGGCAGGACCTGAACGACCTGTTCGACACCTATCCCTCGAACATCTTCCTGCTGAAATTCAACTACTGGTTTTCGCTCTAGACAGGTGACGGCTGCAGCTTGTTCACTATCTCCAGCATGGCGGTCATGTAGCCTATGGCGTAGGCGCGTCCCCGGTGATTCCAGTCGGTGTCATCGACGAAATGGGGCACGTGATCGGTGATCATAAACCCGGTGAACCCGACCTCCTTCAGCGTCCGCATGACCTCGTAGGGGTCGACGTTGCCCTCATTGATGAAGCACTCGTTGAAACAGGGGACGTTGCCCTGCACGTCGCGGAAATGGACGTAGATGATCTTGCCCGCTCCGCCGAAGTGCCGCACGGCCTTGAGTACGTAATCGTGCCCACCCATTTCCGACCAGCATCCCATGCAGAAATCCAGTCCGTGAAAGGGGCTGTCGAACGTATCCATGGCCCGCTTGAAGCCTTCAAAGCTGCTGAAAATCCGCGCCACACCGCCCAACATGGGGATGGGCGGGTCGTCGGGATGCAGGGCGAGCTTGACGTTGCTTTCCTCGGCGACCGGCAGGACCCGTGACATGTAGTAGGTATAGTTGTCCCACATCTCGTCGGCCGTGAATATCCTGCCGTGGGTGGGTTCGACGTCCCGGTGGGCCTCGAAATCGAACCGCGTGGCCGTCGCTCTGCCGCGAAGGACCGCAGGGTCCGGGGTGCGCCACACGCCGCTGGGTATCCAGTGGTACCCCAGGATGGGTATGCCGGCCCGACCCATGTTCCGGATCGTGTACTTCATATTCTCGATCTGATCGTCACGGCCCGGCAGCCCCAGCATGGCCTTGTCGTAGAAGGGGATGGGCACGTTCTCCAGGGCCATCAGGCGCAGTTCGGCGTTGTCTGCCCGCTTCTTAAGGTCGACCAGGTCCTCCAGTTCCCAGCGCTTCTCGCCCGGCAGTTTCGGCGTGTTCATGAGGAAGTCGTCGGCGCCGAGCTGCTTGATGTAGGCCAGTTTCTCGTCGGTGAGCACGTTGAACTGTCCCAGGCCGATGCGCATTTCCAGTGTCATTTCAGTCCGTTCCTTCCGCGGAATCGCCTGAAGGGGCGTCAGGTTCCGGTCCATTCGGGATCGCCGGGCGGTCGGTTTGCCCCGGCGCATCTGTTTGGCCGGACGCTTCCGACTCTTCCTGCTTCCTGGACAGCTTCACACTCTTGAGCGCCTTGGGAGCCAGGCGGATGCCCTTGGCCCGGTTCCCCCGCACGGGGAAGAGGGAAAGGTCGAAATCCTCCTCGAAGACCCGCATGCGCGGCGTGGGCTTGTAGATGACGGTCGCCACGACGTCGGGATCCGTGGTCAACTGGAGGATGCGGCAACCCTCGGGCACGAGTTCGTATCCCCTGTTCAGGATGAACTTCTCCAGCTTGCAGCGCTTGACGAAGGGGTGACTGTTCCGGTCCCTGTAGACCATCGTGAATACCAGGTCCGGATCGACGAATCCGCAATACAGCATGCCCTTGTCCACGAAAAGCCGTTCGATCTCGTCGTGGAGCGCATAGGCGCCGGACTTGCGGATCACGAGGACCCGGTCATAGGGCGACACGTCGAATAGGGTGTCTCCGCTGCTCAATTCGTACCCCAGGTACCCGGTGTTCCGGTCGTACTTGAGCGCGAGATTCCGCTGCGCCGCCTCCCGGGCATCGACCCGCTTGAAGGAAGTAATGGTCGTCCTGCGCTGAAAAGCCTCGCGGTACTGCCCGATAAGCCCTTCCAGGAGCGTGATCGCGTAGTCCGAAAGATTTCCCAGGTGATCCCTGATCTCCCGCAGGCGGTTCCGGATGCCCTTCATCTCCTCGTTGGCGCGGTTGATGTCGTACAGGGAAATCCGCCGGATAGGCACCTTGAGCAGGGTATCTATATCCTCGGAAGTCAGTTCCTTCACTTTGGACTCGAAAGGTTCGAATCCCGCCCGGATTTCCTCGTGGATCTTTTCCTGTTCCCGGACTTCCTCGATGCGCTTGTAGATCCGCTCCTTGATGAAGAGCTGTTCCAGCGTCTTTGCGCGCAGCTTCGCGTGCAACTGTTTCCGTTCGATCTTCAATTCCGCTTCGAGGACCTCCAGGAGCCGCTGCGTGTTGTGCCTGAGCAGGTCGGATACGGGCAGGATGCAGGGATGGCCCGTTCGGATGACCAGCACGTTGGTGGAGATGGAAGACTCGCAGTCTGTGAAGGCGTAAAGTGCGTCCACGGTTTCGTCTGAATGTACGCCCCGGGCGAGCCGGATTTCGATCTCCACTTCGTCCGCCGTGAAGTCGGAGATGCCGGCGATCTTCAGCTTGTTCTTCTTCGCCGCCGCCTCGATGGAAGCGATCAGGCTTTCGGTGGTCGAACCGAAGGGCAACTGCCGGATGACGATGCGCTTGGGATCCCTCACGTCCAGGTGGGCACGGACCATCACCTTCCCGTTGCCGTCGTTGTATTCCGAGACATCCACCAGACCCCCCGTGGGGAAATCGGGCAGTACCTCGAAGGGCTCGTCCCGAAGGCAGGCGATCTGGGCCTCCATGAGCTCGATGAGATTGTGAGGCAGTATGCGGGTCGCCATGCTCGAGGCGATGCCCTCGGCACCCATGGCGAGGAGCACGGGGATCTTCGCCGGAAAGGCCACGGGTTCCCTGTTGCGGCCGTCGTAGGAATCCACGTACTCGGTGATCTCCGGATCGTGCAACACCTCTTTGGCCAGCGGCGTCAGGCGGCATTCGATGTACCGGGCCGCCGAGGCCGGGTCGCCGGTCAGGATGGAACCGAAATTGCCCTGCTTCTCGATGAACATGTCCTTATTAGCGAGATTGACCAGCGAGCCGAAGATGGACTGGTCCCCGTGGGGATGGTACCGCATGGTCTGGCCCACTACGTTGGCGACCTTGTGGAACTTCCCGTCGTCCATCTCGAAGAGGGTATGCAGAATGCGGCGCTGCACGGGCTTGAGTCCGTCGTCGATCTCCGGAATCGCCCGGTCCTTGATGAAATAGGAGGCGTACTTCAGGTAGTAGTCGTCGAAGAGGGTATCGGCGTAGGCCATGGAGATCCTATACTTCGTCCAGCAGGTTTTCCACGATGTATTCCCGGCGCTCGGGGGTATTCTTGCCCATGTAGAACGTGAGGGTGTCAGGTATGCTGTGGATGGACCGGACGTTGACCTTCACGAGCCGCATGTCGGGGCCGATGAACTGGCCGAATTCGCCGGGCGAGATCTCGCCCAGCCCCTTGAAGCGGGTCACTTCGGCGCCTCGTATCCGGTCGAGCGCCGCGTTGCGCTCCTTCTCGCTGTAGCAGTACGCGGTTTCCTTCGTGTTGCGCACCCGGAAGAGCGGCGTTTCCAGGATGTGTACGTGGCCCGCGAGCACCATCTCCTCGAAATAGCTGAGGAAGAAGGTCATCAGGAGATTGCGGATGTGGTATCCGTCGTAATCGGCGTCGGTCGCGATGATCACCTTGTTGAACCGCAGGTTCGACATCCCATCCTCGATGCCGAGGGCCATCATGAGATTGTATAGCTCCTCGTTCTTGTAGATGGCCGCCCGCGTGCGGGAAAAGACGTTCAGCGGCACGCCCTTCAGCCCGAAGATCGCCTGGGTCAGGGGGTCCCGGGCCGATACCATCGAACCGGCGGCCGAGGGGCCCTCGGTGATGAAGATGGAGGAATCCTCTCCGTACTTCGCGTGATCGAAGTGGTACTTGCAGTCCTTGAAGTTGGGGATCTTGATGGCGATGCGCCGGGCCGCCTCGCGGGCTTCCTTCTTGACCGCGTTCAATTCCTTCCGAAGGCGCTCGTTCTGCGTGATCTTCTCCTGGATCCGCTGGGCGGACTCCTGGTTCTTGTGCAGAAAGTCCACCACGGCGCTCCGGACCTCCGAAACGAGCCAGCCCCGGATCTCCGTGTTGCCCAGCTTGTTCTTGGTCTGGGACTCGAAGACGGGTTCCTTCAGCTTGATGGCGATGGCGCCCGCGATGGACTCGCGGACATCCACCCCGCCGTAGCTTTTCTTGAAGTACTCGTTGACGCCCTTGAGGATGCCTTCGCGGAACGCGCTCTGGTGGGACCCGCCGTCCGCGGTATACTGGCCGTTCACAAAGGAGAAGAGCGTCTCGCCGTAGTTGGTAGTGTGCGTGAAGGAGAACTCGATGTACTGGCTTTTATGATAAGAGGGCTCGTAGAGGACATTCTCCCCTACCTCGGCCTTCAGGAAATCCAGCAGCCCGTGCCGGGAGACGAAGCGCTTCTTGTTGTAGACCATGCGGAGGCCGCTGTTCAGGCAGGCGTAGTTCCACATGCGGCGGTCGACATAGTCCGGCTGAAAGGCGTATTCCCCGAAGATTTCCTCGTCGGGCAGGAATTCGACGTAGGTGCCGTCCGGCTCTTCCGCGACGCCTTCGTTCTGCTCGAGCAACTGTCCCCGCTCGTACACCGCCTCAGCGTAGCGCCCGTCCCGGTAGGCCACGGCCCGGAAATCGACGGAAAGGGCGTTGACCGCCTTGGCGCCGACGCCGTTCAGTCCGACGCTGAACTGAAAGACTTCGTCGTTGTACTTGGCGCCCGTGTTGATGATGGAGGTGCACTCCACGACCTTGCCGAGGGGAATCCCGCGGCCGAAGTCGCGGACGCGGACCCGGTTGTCCTCGATGGTCACGTCGATCTTCCGGCCGTGGCCCATGATGAATTCGTCCACGGCGTTGTCGATGACTTCCTTCAAAAGGACGTAGATGCCGTCTTCCGGATCGCTGCCGTTTCCGAGCCGGCCGATATACATGCCGGTCCGGAGCCGTATGTGTTCCAGCGACGAGAGGGTCTTGACCTTGCTTTCGTCGTAGACGGCGGCGTCCGCCGCGGCCGGAGATCCGTTGCCTTCATCCTTCCGCGCGCCGTTTTCCGATTCGACCGCCCTTCCGTTGGTCGCGGCGCCGCTGTCGCGCGAGCCGTTCCCGTTTCCGGAACCGCCCCGTGGCGAGTCATCACGCGGCGCAAGCAGATCGAGTTGGGTGTGCAGATCCTCTCCGTTTCCCGAACCGTTCTGGGTCGCCATAGGCTTTTCCCAATATCAGATGATTGCGGCAATAGACACATTCCATGCCACGCCGCAATTAGAACATATCGTGTCTGGCCATGCAGTTAGCACAATATATGGCCATCGGTCCCACGTGTCAATATACGCTGTACGGCCGCCGGACGCGCGGGCCAATATACGCTACATTTGTTTGGTAACCTGTCAAGGAAAACCATACCCGTGCGGGTACCGGCTTATGATGGGATCGAGGCTTCAGGACGGTCGGTCTACAAGGCGTTCAGGACGGTCGGTCTACGAACCGGTGCCGTCCGACTTCAGGATGTTTCGCGAAATGACGATCTTCTGGGCTTCGGAGGTGCCTTCGTAGAGGGTAGTGATCCGCGCGTCCCGGTAGAAGCGTTCCACGTCGAAGTCGCGGATGTACCCGTAACCGCCGTGGATCTGAATGGCTTCGTTCGTGATCCGTATCGAAGCCTCCGACGCGTACAGCTTGGCCATGGACGACGCCGTAATGTAATCCTGTCCGGCATCCTTGAGCCAAGCGGCCCGGTAGGTCATGAGGCGGGCCGCCTCGAGTTCGGTAGCCATTTCGGCCAGTTTGAACGCGATCGCCTGGAACTCGGCGATGGGCTTGCCGAACTGCGTCCGTTCCTTCGCGTATTGCACGGAGGCGTCGTAGGCGCCCTGCGCGATACCCAGGGCCTGGGCCGCGATTCCGATGCGGCCGCCGTTCAGAATGGACAGCGCGATATTCAGGCCCCGGCCTTCCTCGCCCAGGAGATTAGTCTCCGGAACGCGGCAATTCTCGAACAGAAGTTCGCTGGTATCCGAGCCCCGGATCCCGAGCTTCTGTTCCTGGCGGCCGACGGTAAATCCCGGCGTGTCCTTTTCCACGAGGAGCATGCTGAGGCCGCGGTGGCCGGTTCCGGGTGCGGTGGTCACCAGGACAAGGAGATAGTCCGCGAAACCGCCGTTGGTAACGAAGTGCTTCTTGCCGTTGACGACATAATCCGTCCCGTCCTTCAGCGCCGAGGTGGCCGTCGAGCCGACGTCCGTCCCGGCGCCGGGCTCGGTCAGCGCGAGACAGGCCTGCGCGGCGCCGCGACCCAGGGGGGGCAGGTAGGTCTTCCGCTGGTCTTCCGTGCCGAAGGCGTAGACGCCGTCGGCGAAAAGAGAGTTGTTGACGGAAACGCATACGCCGGTCGACGCGCAAACCCGGGAGAACTCCTCCACGGCCAGGACATAACTGATCGTGTCCAGCCCCGCTCCGCCGTACTCCTCGGGAATCATCATGGCCATGAAACCCATCTTGCCGAGTTCCCGGATCGTCTCGAAATGCACGGCCTCGCGCTCGTCGATTTCCCGGGCGTGGGGTTTCAGTTTCTCCTCGGCGATCCGGCGGGCCGTGTCCCGCATCATGACCTGGTCGCTGCTCAAAGCGAATTCCATCGGTTCTCCTCTTCAGTTTACGCCAAGCAACCGGACGGCGGTGACCGCCATGACCTTGCAGCTCTGCACGAGGTGATCGATCTCGCAGTATTCATCGGGCTGGTGGGCGAGATGCAGCAGTCCGGGGCCGTAGGCGACACACTGCTTCACCCGTCCTGTGTTGCAGACGTGTTTGTGGTCGTAGGTGCCCGGGCTGGCCACGTAGTCCGCCGGCGCGCCCGTGAGATCCTCGATCGTTCGGGCCGTCGTCCCGACCAGTTCGGCGCCCGGGTCGGTCTCGACCGGGTGAACGACCATCAGGTCGGTAAGTTCCGCGTTGAAACCCGGGTCTCCCGCGGCGAGGCCGCCGATCAGGGTTTCGATTTCCTTTCGTACGTCGCCGAAGGATTCCTCTTTCAGGAAACGCCGGTCGAAGACGGCGGAGCACCGGTCGGCAACGCACGGCGAGCCCACGTTCCCGTCCGTCTGCCCGCCCGAAATGCCGTTCACGTTGATCGTCGCGTGACGCGCCTCCGGCGGATCGACCGGCATATCCGTTTTTCGGGCGCGAAGGGCCGGCGCAAGGCTCGTTTCGATCTGCCTAAGGACCCGCTCCATCTGGCTGATGGCGCTGACGCCCAGAAAGGGCATGCTGCCATGGGCGGTGCGGCCGATGGTGTCGATCCGAAACCAGTAGACCCCGCGGTGTCCCAGGCAGATGCGCCCCGGTCCGAAGGGTTCCGGAATGATCACGTACGACGTCCGTTCCGGGGAGATCAGTCCCTCGCGGGCGAGATGGTCCATGCCGGCGAACCCGCCGGTTTCCTCGTCCACCGTCGCACTGAATTCGAGGCTGCCGGCCAGGGCGACACCCGCCTCCCGCAACGCGGCCGCTGCGAAGAGCGCGGAGGCGATGCCGCCCTTCATGTCGCAGGCGCCGCGTCCGTAGATCTTGCCGTCCTTCACCTCCCCGCCGAATGGGTCGACCGTCCAGCCCTCGCCCGGCGGTACCACATCGGTATGGCCGTTGAAATGCAGGGTGGGCATCGGAGAACGGCCGGGAAGACGGCCCACGACATTTACGCGGGGGCATTCCGCGGAGTGGTCCGGATGATGCTCGGCGGTTACGTAGCGGGTTTCGAAGCCCAGTGCCTTCAACCGGCCGCTTACCAGCCGGGCGCAGGCCAGGTATCCGTCGCCAGGCGGATTGACGGAGGGAATGCGTATCAGTTCCCGCAAAAATTCCAGCATGTCTTCGCGGAGGACGTCTACCTGTTCCACGATACGCTGTTCCAGCGGGGTAATCATGGGTTCACGGGTGGCTGCGCGGTGCCGGCGCGTGGCGAAAAGTAACGGGCCCGTGTTGTTCGGGCTTTCTGTACCGGGTTACCCGGCGTCCTCCATCTCGTCGTAGAACCGGGCCATGCTGCCCCTTTCCTTCGCCGCATTGAACCGCATGCCCGCGCGGGGGTGCTGGTTCATCAGGCCGGTGATCATGTATGGAATATCGAATCCCCACATCAGTTCCGCCCGCATCGGTTCGACATCGTACTGAATGCACTCCAGCAACGGCCGCAGGCGGAATTTCGGGTTGTGAAGGAATCCGACGATCAGCTCCATGGGACAATTGCCCGCGCCGCGGCCGAGACCGGCCAGGCTGGCGTCCAGGTAGTTCGCCCCGCGGATCAGCGCCTGAATCGTGTTGGCGAAGGCCAGTTGCTGGTTGTTGTGGGCGTGAATGCCCACCTGCTTGTCGGTGGACTGCAAGGCGTTCAGGAACTTGTCCACGAGCGCTTCGACCTGTTCGCTGTACAGCGCGCCGAAGCTGTCCACCACGTAGATGGCGTCCACGTTGGATTCGGCCAGCATGGAAAGCGCCTCGTCCATCTCGCTTTCGGGAACGGTCGAAGCCGCCATGAGATTCAATGTAGTCTCGTACCCCTTATCGTGGGCGTCCTGGATCATGTCCAGCGCCAGCGGGATCTGGTGGATGTAGGTGGCGACCCGGATCATGTCCAGCACGCTTTCGTCGGAGGGCAGAATATCGGTCTTGTAGTCGGATTTCTCCGCGTCGGCCATCGCCGCCAGCTTGAGCGGCGTACCGTTGTCGCCCACGACGCCGCGGATGTCTTCTTCGGCGCAGAACTTCCACGGTCCGTGCTCATCGGGAGAGAAGATCTGCCGCGAGTTGATGTAGCCGATCTCCATGTAGTCGATCCCGCCGTCGACGCAGGCCCGGTAGACCGCCTTGACGGTATCCGCCTCGAAACGGTGGTCGTTCATCAGGCCGCCGTCCCGTATCGTACAGTCTATGAGCTTGATCTCCGGACGGTAGGTCAGCCATTTCCGTGCCGGCGCTTCGTTGAGAGCTGATTGGTCCATAATCCTGTTCAGAACGCTCCTGGAATCTGGTGAATACGCGTAAATGCCCTGGCGGCCGCGAAGAACACGGCCAATACCGCGACAGAACATATACGACACCCGGGCGCGGGACAAGGTATTTAAAGCGTCGCGCGACAGACTGTTCGCAGGATTCGAAGCACCCGCCCGAATCTGCCCGTGCGCGGATTCGACGCGGCCCGCTGAATGCCCTTGACTAAATCCCCTTCCCCTGTATCATGCATGGTGCGTTCCGGGTCGCGCCAATCGAGCCCATACCCGGACGCGCCGGGCATTCGTCCTCCGCGTGTTGAATTTCATGTAATGAAGACCATGGGCATCATACTCAAGACGGAAAAACAGATCGAGACCATACGCCGCAGCGGCCAGGCCGCGACCGCGACGCTGCAGCGCATGGGGGAAGCCGTAAAACCGGGTGTCGCGACATCCGAACTGGACCGGATCGCCCGCAAGATGATCCGGGGCTTCGGAGGCACCTCCTCCTTCCTGGGATATCGGCCCACCTTCCACCCGCCCTTCCCCGCCACGATCTGCGCGTCCATCAACGACGAGATCGTACATGGCATCCCCAGTCCGAGGCGGACGGTCGCGGAGGGGGACATCCTGAGTCTCGATTTCGCCATGATCATCGACGGGTACCACGGCGATACGGCATTCACCTTCCCCGTCGGCCGTGTTTCACCTGAGGCGCAGCGGCTGCTGGACGTCACGCGTGCATCGGTGTTCAAGGGGATCGAAGAAGCGAAGCCTGGAAACCGCATCGGCGACATCGGACACGCGGTGCAGAAACACGCGGAGTCCCACGGTTTCTCGGTGGTACGGGACCTGTGCGGGCACGGAATCGGCCGCAGTCTCTGGGAAGAACCGCAAGTCCCCAATCACGGCAGTCCGCAACGCGGCATCCGGCTCAAACCGGGCATGGTCATCGCCATCGAACCCATGGTGTGCGCGGGCGCGCACCGGATCCGGGTCCTCGACGACGAATGGACGACCTCCACCGCCGACGGACGGCTTTCCGCCCATTTCGAACACACTGTCGCCATCCTGTCCGACGGTCCCGAGATTCTGACGGAAAATCCCGATCTCTGGGGCTCGAACGGCCTGCCGGGATGATGCAGTCCGGCCGGCCATACTTTCTATGCCGGATATCCCGTCGGCCTTGACGGGATCAGAGTAGATCCTTCAACACCGCGAATCGGCGCGCTTCTTCCCTGGACCCTGCCAGGACCAGGTACGCGGTCAGCTCCTTTACGCCGTGGGCGGGGATTTCGTGTCTCGTCTTGAGCCCCAGGTGACCTCCTTCGGCACCCCAGCTGTCCAGCCTGGCTTCCCTCATGGGTGAAACGAGTACGACGGTACGCCCGGTACGCGGATTAGCGGCCGCTGCCCAGTGGCCGCCGTGGTGGCCGAAGGACCAGGTATTCCGCTTCCGTTCGTACTCCTCCGAGAACAGGACGGTATCCTGCATCTCGCCGTCAGGCTGCAGGAAGTAATGCCACCCTCCCCGCAGAAGTCGCGGCGTGCCCCCCTCGTTCACCAGCCTCCAAACCTGCTTGATCACCGGGCTGCCCCCGAGGGTCAGCGTGTCGAGTTCCAATGTCAGGCCACGGGTATCTTCCAGCGAAAGCGTTGCCCGCAGGCGCACGCCCGTCCATTCCAGACCGCGGGAGTCCCGGTTGGAGACGGTCTCCGCAGTAAAGGCCTCTCCTTCGAGTGCGCCCGTCCAGGAAAGCCGGTCCACCTCTATCTCAGGCTGGATGCCGCCGTACCACGGGTAACTCCAACCGAAAGCCCCGGGTTCCGGAAAGGCCGAAGCCAGGTGGTTGCATCCGCCGCCCGCGTCCCGGATCGCGCTCACGGAACCCAGGAAGGCCGGGACCACGTCGATCTCGAGCCGCTGGTTTCGAACGGTGTAGACGCTGTGGCCCGACGCCTCACCCTCTTCGACATCCACGGCCGACCCGTCTCCCAGCCTGACAAGGGGCATATCGAATTCGGCGTCGCGCTCCCCGCCGGCCAGGACGATCCGACCGGTGTAGACTCCCGGCGGCACGGTGGTGGACAACCGCACCGAACCGCCGAATGGATTTTGCCAATCGATCTCCGAGAATGAAAACCACATGGGGTCGCACCGCCATCCTTCGGGCATGACGAAGGTAACGGTCCCGCCGGCCTTCCGGGACTTCCACTGCGTGACGCGAAACCCTATTTCGGCTTCTTCCGGGTTGACCAGGGGCACCGCCGGATCGGTAGACACTTCGAATTCATCCAGAATCTGCGGGGCAGGCTCGTCTGCTCTGAACTTTTGTCCCTGGATACGCCGCCATACGCGTCGCACGCCTTGCCAGCCCCCATCGCCGACATGCAGGAGGAGCGCGTCGAAGGAAACCCGCGACTGCGGCGCGCAGGTCGTCTCCGGGGTCAGCGATTGAAATTCAAACCCGCCCCAATCGATCTCGTCGAGGTTTCCGGGCCACAAGGCACCGATCGTACCATGGGGCATTTCGAAAGCGCCCCAGGACTCCGCGTACGATTCGCCACGCTTGAAGTCGTGGTCGTTCGGCGCGGGACGATCGCTGCATGGAGTTCGGAGTATTCCTTCCCTGAACGGCAGCGCCAGCGTCGTCTGGTCCGGCCCCCCGTTCGTAACGAATTGATAGAGGCGAAAAGTATGGGGGTCGAACCCGGTGTTTTCCATCCTGTGTTCCACGGAAATGATCGGCCCGGCGTTCAGTCGTACGATCCGGCTGAAGACCATGCCGGGGGTTTTTTTCGCAGTGTAAGAAGCCACGAGGACAAGATCCCGTCCATCGCGCTCCGCCCGCAGCTTGAAGTCCGACTCGCTATATTCGCTGGGCCACTGGGGCGGAATGGGCCGCGCACCTTCCGTACCGAGATTCTTCCCGGTGGTCCGGTCCCTGATCTTCAACTGGCCGCCCTTCGCTTCCAGCGTCGCCCGGTAGATCTCGTTCTCGACGCGGATCGCGCCGTCCTGATGGTACAACAGGCCACCCGGTTCCAGGACGAAGACGGCGTGTTTTCCGCTCGGCAATTCCACCGTTCTTCCGTCCCATTCCACGCGTCCGGAAACAGTCAGTTCGAAAACGCCCGGGCGGTCCGCCTGCAGGACCGTTTCGAATCCTCCGTATCCCCCGGCGGGCACCGTGACGTCATGTTCCTTCCCGTCTGACGAGAGGCCGTCCGAAACGGTGATGCGGACCTGCGCTTCGACGTCGTCGGGCAATCGGCTGCGCAGGTTTACCCACAGGTTCTGCGGTTTCCCGGGCGCCAGGGTCGTTTCTTCCGGATCGATGGACACAGACATCTCGGTCCGGGGGCGGATACCCGTGGCGAGGTCGATGGACAGGTCATCCCAGCAGAGGTGCGTCTTTATCCTTGGCGCGGCCTTGTCCCGGTCGACCGCCGCGGCCTTGTCCGACACGGTTACAGGTGCCTCGAGGGAGATCGTCTCGCCGGGTTGAATGCATTGCCGCGCGTGGTAGTCGATGGACAGATCGCCGGACTCCCTGGCGGTCAGGGAGATGGTTACCGGCGTATCCTTCCGGTTTTGCAGCCTCCATCGCATGGAGGTCTGTTGGCCGCGTACGGGTTCGATGTCGTCCACCGTCGCCGCCGCGGACAATTCCGCGGTCTCCACCGCGGTCACGTGCCTGGCCTCGCGGTCCACACGGACCGTCAATTCCTCCCGATTCCCGTCAGACCCGGCTTCGTCGGACGGCGGAGGCGAGTCGGCGGACCCGGCGTCACCTGCTGCGGACTGTGTCACGGGGGCCGAAAACCGGTAGGTGAAAACCCGCAGCCCTTTCCACTGTTCCTCGTCGGGCACCTGCTCCACCCGCCGCTGCAGGGTTTCGTACCAGTCGTGCCGGTCGAAGAAGTACCGCGTACACGGCATCGCAAAGATCGCGGGCATGTAGTTGCGCATCTGTGGCCAGCCGCCGGAGTCCCAGAAGAAGCCCGTCCGCTTGTAGGGCGCCATCGCCTTCACGTTCCCCGACCAGGTATCGAGGTCGAGGTGGTACTTCCTGTCCTCGATTGTTTTCTCGATCGAGCGAACCAGCAATCGCCGTCCGATGCCCCGGCCCTGGAAACGCGGGGAGACGTTCAGCAGCGCGAGGTAAAGGGCGTCGGCGTCGTCCTTGTCGTACACCAGGGAACAGTATCCACCGATCCGCCCCCCTTCGTCCCACACGAAGACCGCGATGTACTCCTCCCGCTCATGCCAGTCCCGGATGTCCCGCGCGATCGTGGGCACACCGGCGTTCCACGAGCCGGGCCATTCCAAGTCGCTTTCGTTCCACATTTCGGCGAGCGCGGCGGCATCACGCACCGGGTCGATCAGCCGCAGACAGGTTTCTTCCGCCATCTCCGTCTCCTCCATGTCTCAAGCAGTTCCAGCCGTGTTCCGGCTACCCGCGTCGATCGGGCCGGGATACTTCATTATCATAGGGTATCGCCCCGGCGTCGTTCACCTCGTATCCGAAGCGTTCCAGGTAGTGGTCCGCGGGTAGCAGCGCATCGCCTCGAAGCGCCATCTCCTGCTCCAGCCGGCCGTCCAACCGGCGCTGCAGCGCGTCGTGCCCGGCGCATCCCACGAGGTTCCGCATCTGGAAGGGATCCTCCAGGTTGTCGAACAGCAGCCAGGGACCGTCGAGGTTGCGAACGTAGGTATGTCCGCGGGTCCTGATTCCCCGCCAGGGCTGGCCCCGGTATTCTGAAAAAGGCGCGATGCTCATGATATAGGCGGCTTCGTTGCCCCTGAAGGTCTCGCCCCGGACAGCAGGCGCGTGGTCGCGGCCCTCGCAGGTGCCGGGGACGGGGACCCCGGCCAGTCCCAGCAACGTCGGCATGATGTCCACCACATTGAATGGGGTTTCGACACGAAGCCCCGCGTGCGCCTGTCCGGGACAACGCATGACGAAGGGGACGCGAATAGACTCGTCCCACGGGTGCTGCTTGCGCTGACGGCCATGCGATCCGTGCATGTCGCCGTGGTCCGAAGTATATACGAAAATCGTGTTTTCCATCAATTCCCGCTCTTCGAGCACCTGGCCGATCCGTGCCAGCTGATCGTCTAGGGCCGTTATATGCGCATAGTAGCCCGAAAGATCGGAACGACCGGATACGGGGCAGTTGGGACGAACTTCGATTTCCTCCGGCGGATACCGGTCGAGATAGCGGCCGGGCACGGCATCGTAAGGATTGTGCGGCGGGCCCCACGAAAGCACCAGCGCAAAGGAACGGTCCCGTTCCCTGGTCCGTATGTAATCGATGGCCAAGGAGGTCTGCGCCTCCGCGTCATAGCCCGTCCAGTAGAGCGGATCCTCCGAATCCCGGTAATACAGGGACCGCATGTAATCGTGCGTGCAGTTGCCCACGGCCCAGAAATCGAATCCCTGTCTCCTCGGCCCGGGCGGGGTATATCCACCCCGTGAAGGACCGTCGAGATGCCATTTCCCGATGTAGGCCGTGTCGTATCCTGCCGTACGCAGGACGGTACCCAGAGTCGGCCGGTCCACCGGCAGCCTGACGTCGTTCATGAACATGCCGGTCGTCAACGGGTACTGGCCGGTCAGGAAGGCCGCGCGCCAGGGCGTACAGACCGGGATGTTGGCGACCGCCAGGTCGAACACGACGCCTTCGCCGGCCATGCGGTCCATGTAAGACGTTTGTACCTGGCGGCTTCCGCCGAATCCGGTACTGCACCATCGATGCTGGTCACCAAAAACGAATACGATATTCATGGCATGGTTCCCGGACGTGGATCCCGGTCGCCGGTTAGCTCGCCCTGACCCCGTTACGTGCGCGGGTCCGCCCGGTCCGCCTGGACCGCCCGGTCCAGCAATGATTTCAACCCGGGAGCAATGTCAATGTCCCGGGCCGCGGCCTGGCCCGCGGCCGACATCTTCTTCCAGGTCTTTGCCAGGATTTCGACCAGTTTCTCCTCGCTGTGCTTTTCGGCGAAGGCGGGCAGGTAATACCGGAGGAATACCAGGCAGGCCACATCCTCGAGGGTCTGCGCTTCGGGATCGGCCTTGAACCGCTCTTTTCTGACGAGGGACTGCACGCGCTCCACGAGAGCATCGTCATAGCCGACATCCCGCAGGATCGAGCCCGCGGTCTGGGCATGGTACCAGGCCAGCTCCGTCCGCCACTGCCGGTAGCCGAGCCGGCCGACGGGGAAATCGCCACGGGGTATCTTCCATCGTTGAATATGCTGGCAACGCACGGCAAGACGCAATGCTTCCGACGCACCGGGCGCCAGGTCTTCCAGGCAGGCGGACATTCGCCGGCCGTACAGAAGCGCCTTCGGAATCGGCCGGCCGTCGACTTCTTCTGATTCCGGGTCGGCACCGTTCGCCGCGTCTATGCGTTCTATCGCGTCCGTGAATCGATCATGATCCATCAAACTTTTCGCTTTCAATTAAAAAGCCGCCGGGTGTCGACACCGGCGGCTTTTCGTCGTGGCATGAGGCGGTGCGGGAATGCACTCAGGCTGAAATGGCGAGCCGGTCACGGTACTTCTGCTTCCCGAAGGTCTGCTTGACCGGACGAAAATCGATACCATGCCGGGCGCACATTTTGCGCAGCTTGTTGACCGCGCCGCCGATATGCTTGCCATCCCGGCAGATCCCGAACAGGTGCTGGCTCACGACCCTGCGGGAGATACCCAGGATCTCCGCGACCTCCTGCTGGGTCTTCTGATAGATGAAATACAGCACCACCACCTCGCACTGTTTCTGGGTCAGATACTGGGAAAGGAAATCGTAGACCGCATCGGCCAGTTCGTCCACACGATCCTCGCGCTGGTACCGATGCACCCGGTCCTCCCCCGTTTCGTACCAGATATTCGCTTCGTTGGGAAACTGTTCCAAATCAACCTGATCCAATCGAATTTCCCAGAATTCAGGATTATACATGAACTGACTCTACCTCCGGTTCGATACGCTCAAGGACAGAAAAAAACCGCGTGACTCTTGTCTCGCGGCTCCGGAGGACGTGCGTAGTACCCCTTTCAATTCCGGATTTCAGGGGCTGCGCCAACAACACTCCGGAGACGAGAACGGCGTGCCTGCGTCAGGGACGAGGGCCTTCGGCCCGGTGCCGGACCGCGTTGCATGGATATCTGTTGCCATCTTCATGCCTCCTTTTGTGTGTATTATCCCGGGGCGGACGCCTGTAACGAATGCCTTTGCGATACGAGCTGTCCATGGCGAATTACGAAGAGGAATCCCGCGGGTATAAGGACGCTATCTAAATATCTACAATCCGGATGCACTTTTCTTCGATTTGAATAGAAAAAAATGAAAAAGAAGGGCCCGGTTAAACGGCCTCCCGAACAATCTAACGCTGGAGTCCCGATCCGGTTCCCTCGATCTGCGATTCCAGATCCCGTCGGGTGAACCAGTTCAAGGGCCCGGGAATGGAGCAGGCCAGGGCGGCGGCGGCATTGCCGTACCGCAGTGCGGAACGGGGGCAATCCTCTAGGCAGCCAAGGAGATAGCCCGCCGCGAAGGCGCCGGGCACCCCGTCGGAATCGATCGCCGTTATCCCGGTTTTACGGTCTTCGAAGACCTCGCCGGACGGGGAGACCGCGATTCCGCACAAGGTCCCGGCACCGGAGGCGGGAAGCCGGTGCTCCACGACTGCCAGGTTCTTTGCACCGAACCCGGTCCGCGCCGTATCGGCCGCCGATGCCAGCGGTCCGTCGAATCCCCAGATCGTTTCCAGGGCACGCATCGTCACCATGAGGATGCCCGCGGTTTCCACGAGGTCGCGCACCGTTTTTTCGACCGCGCCGTCGAGACGCTCCCCACCCGGCAGGTCCAGCAGGATACTGACCCGGCTGTCTGTGGCCCGCGCCGTTTCGAGGGCGGCTTCCAGCCGGCCCGCGTTGGCGGAATCGGCCATGGGTGCCGTGAGATCCAGGTGAAAGACGGCCGTTTCACGGGTGGCGGACCAGTCCTCCGTGCCGGGAGGAGTTGAACGAAAGGCGGTATCGCCCATGTCGTACCAGGACCGGGTCGGCCGGGGTGCGCTGCCCGACTCGGTATAGCACAGCCCGGTGCGTCCGTCCGGTATCCGCACCACGTGTTCCGTGTCCACTCCGTGCTCCCGGACCTTGTTGACCAGTTTCATGCCCAGGGGCGTGTCTCCCACGACGGACAGCCATGCCGTGCGGAGGCCAAGCCGCGCAAGCCCGACCGCCGTTTCCAGGGCGCCGCCGGCCACGGCCACGCCGAAACCCCCGGCCTGCTCGAATCGTTCCCGGCCGGCCGGGGAGAGTCGCAGAAAACCCTCGCCCCAGGCCACGACATCATACCTGGCTTCCTTTTTCCTCATCACCGGTTCTCCTTGCCGTCTGCCTCGATGGACTCCAGGAACTTCAGCGACTTCAACTCCCGTCCGTCGTCCATCTGGTACAGGTAGAAGGCGCGGATCGCGCGCTGTATCTCATGACGGGACGTCCGGACGGGTTTCAACCTGGGGAGATGTTCCAGCGGCATTTCGCGCACACGGGACAACAGACGCGTGGTGCCCAGGGAGAGTTGCATCGCTTCGTCGTCCTGGGCCTGGCAGTCGCGGCACAGAATCCCGCCCAGGGACGGACTGAAACGGACCGCCGCTTCCTCCGGGCGCCTCCCGCATCCCATGCAGGTGGAGAACTCCGGTCCCGTGCCGTAAACATCGGCAAATTCGAGTTGAAACCGCCAGAACAGCATTTCGCACGCCTCCCCGGGCAACCGGTCGATCGCCTCCAGCGTACGGATGATCAGTCCGAAAAGCTGCTCGCCGGGCTCTTCGCCGAGGACCAGCCTGTTCACCAGTTCACAAACGGCGCTGGCATAGGCCACCTTCGTAAGATCTTCCCCGATATGCCTGAAGAAAGGCCCCGCCTCGACCTTCGAAAGATGCTGCAATTCGCGGTTTTCGCGCCGGTTGTACGATACCGTGATTACGCAGAACGGTTGCAGGGCGGACGCCATCCTGCTCTTTGGACGCCGCGCGCCGCGGGCCACGAGCTTGACCTTGCCGAATGCCCGCGCGTACACCGTGACCAGGAGACTGGTATCCCCCAGCGGGATCCGGTTGAGCACGATGGCTTCCGAGGATTGAATGGCCATGGGGAGGCCCGGTGGTTCCAGGGAGAAAATCGCTTCAGGGGGCGGGATCCGTCGGCTTGACTTCGGTCGTATCCTCTTCTTCTGCGGGGAATCGGTAAATCAACTCGTCCTGCCGGGCCATGCCGTGTTCCTCCCGGGCCCGTCTTTCCAGCTCGAAGCGCGTCCGTTCATCCGCCTCGGCATCGCCCCCCAGCAGTTCCAGTTCGCCTGTGAGATCGCGCTTCCCGGATTCCAGTTCCTTCAACTCGGCCTGCAACCGGGATTTCTGATTCCTGAGTTTCCACATGTTGTACCAGCCGTAGCTGCCTCCGACGTAGAGGTAACCGAAGACGATGGCGATCGCCCCGAGGATAATCCACCTTAAGCGGTTTCTCTTTCCGGCTCGCCTGCGCCGCCCGCCCTCGGACGCTGGAGCGGCTTCGGATCTGATCGGCTTCAAATCGGCCATGGCGGCACTCCGGTTACGAGGCCCGGCGCAGGACGGACCGTCCCGCGTACCCGGCCTGGTCGCCCAGGGATTCTTCTATTCGCAGCAGCTGATTGTACTTCGCGGTCCGCTCGGAACGGCAAAGGGAGCCCGTCTTGATCTGGCCGGCCGATTTCGCGACAGCGATGTCCGCGATCGTCGTGTCTTCCGTTTCTCCCGACCGATGGGAGATCACCGTGGTATATCCCGACGACTGCGCCATGTCGATGGCTTCGAAGGTCTCTGTCAGCGTCCCGATCTGGTTGATCTTGATCAGAATGCTGTTGGCGACGCCGCCCTGGATGCCGCGGGAAAGCCGGTCGGTGTTGGTCACGAAGAGATCGTCTCCGACGAGCTGCACCTCGCCGCCGAGACGCTCCGTCAGCAGTTTCCATCCGGTCCAGTCGTCCTCCGCCACACCGTCTTCTATGGACGCCACCGGATACCTGGCGGCCAGGTCCGCGTAGAAATCGATCAACTCCCGCGCGGTCTTCTCGGGCGTGGATTCCGCCCCCAGCCGGTAGACCCCCTGCCCATGGAACTCGGAGGCCGCGGCGTCGAGGGCGATCACGACGTCGGAGCCCGGTTCGTAGCCGGCATCGGAGATGCCCGACATCAACACCTCGATGGCTTCCGCGTTCGACGTGAGATTCGGGGCGAAACCGCCTTCGTCGCCCACCGAGGTGACGTATCCGTGCTTCTGAAGCACCGTCTTCAGGCTGTGGAAGACCTCGGCGCCCATGCGCAACGCCTCCGAGAAGGTGGATGCGCCGACGGGCATGATCATGAACTCCTGCAGGTCGACGTTGTTGTCGGCGTGAGATCCCCCGTTCAGGACGTTCATCATGGGGACCGGGAGCGTGCGGGCGTCGTCGCCGCCAAGGTAACGGTACAGCGGCTGGCCGGCCGCCGCCGCCGCCGCGTGGGCGACCGCGAGCGACACGCCGAGGATGGCGTTGGCGCCCACGACGTCCTTGTTGGCCGAACCGTCGAGTTCGATCATGGCGCGGTCCACCCCGGCCTGGTCGGTTCCGTCCCGGCCGCGCAACGCCGTGGCGATCTCGCCGTTGACGCTGGCAACGGCCCGGAGCACGCCTTTCCCAAGGTACCGGGAACCGTCGCCGTCACGACGCTCGTGGGCTTCGTGCGCGCCGGTCGAAGCGCCCGAAGGCACGATCGCCCGCCCGAAAGCGCCGCAGGACAGCCGCGCTTCGGCCTCCACGGTAGGGTTCCCCCTGGAATCCAGTACTTCACGGCCATGTATTGAAACGATATCTGTCATCCAGGCACATCCCTTGTCGCCGCTCAGCGTATCGGCGCTCAGCGTATCGGTGTCGTCTTCCGCCAGTGTGCATTGACGCCGCTTACCGCACCAGCCGCTCCATATGTTAACGGCTCCGGTCCATGCGTCAAGGACAAGACGGATCGTGTCACGGCGGATTTTCTCCCAGCGTTCTGAGTTGCCTGCTCGCTCGTGCCAGTTCGATCAGAAGGTTCTCCATAAGCGCCGCGTATTCCTCGGGGTCCAGCCGGTCCTTCGTGGCTTTGAGTTCGTCGATCGACACCCGCAGTTCCTCCATCCTTGCCCGCAGAGACCGTTCACCCGGCGAACCGGTCGTCAGGGCGGGGATCGATCTGCGCCCGAAGTGCACCCTGCCGGCCAGCACCCCGTCCGTACCGCCGGGCCCCGGTTCCCGGGAACCCCTTCCGTCGCCGTTGTCGTCCAGCAGGGGATGCTCGGTGGCCAGCAGGCCCTGGCCGGCGTACCATTCCGCGGTCTTGTTCTTCGCGTAGACAAATGACTCCAGCACGGAGACCCGTCCGTTCTTGTCCAGGTCGCCCGCCTCCTCCGTCAGTGACGCGAGCAGGTGCTCCGGAAAGACCGTGGACAGCCGTTCGCTGCCGCTCTTGGTCGCCGTTACGATTACGCGTCTCGGACCGCTGAGCGCATCGATGAAGGGGGCGCTGGAACTCGCGCCGTTTATCACGACCGTGTACCGCCCCCTGATTTCTTCGAGGGCGTCGCGGAGCATGCCCGCTGTCAGATCGGGGCCGGGGATATTCAGCCTGGCACCGGTACCCGTGGCGCTGCCGTGACCGATCAGCAGGATGAACAGGTCGTCCTCGGGGCGGACAAGACGCGCCAGGGCGGACAGCGCGCCTTGAATCTCCTCGAGCGTGGACTTCACGGCCGGCTGTCCGCCCGCCGCGGCCGGATCCTCCACCAGGAGGGTCAACCGGTCTTCCGAGAAACCATGATCGGAATTCAGCACGTCGTAGAAGCCAAGGGCCCAGGCCAGATTCCGGTCCACATACTTCTTCTCGCCACCAAGCCCCGCGATGACCAGTCCGTATTGCAGGCCTTGCGGACTATGCGGGCCGGAAGCCGGTCCCGTTGCCCTCACAACCGGCGAATCGGCCGTCTGTGACGTTGAATCGACCACCTGTGGCGTTGAATCGACCACCTGCCGGGACGGATCGGCAGCCCGTGCTGCAAACGGTTCCGAAATAAGCAGGCAGGCAGCCAGCAATCCTGCGCGAATACCCGGTCCCCGGCTCATCACGACAATCCTTTTTGGCGTCTCAGAAACCACTCGGTGCCGAGAAAGAGCAGGATGGCCGCGAACAGGAACGGCGCGTCCCGCAGGTCTCTCTCACGCGTCGACGTCGCGGTATCCTCGACGGGCCGGATCATTTCCGTCAGCCGGGCCGCTTCGGACAATGGCAAGTACGCGCCGCCCGTGGAACCGGCCAGCCTTTCGAGGTCTTCCGCGTGAAGCTCCGCGTTCGTGAATTCGGCGGCCGACGGGGCCACGGTAAACCCGGTCTGGTCGCGCAGCAGCCCGTCTTTTTCGGAGCGGACCGACACTTCGACCCTGTGGACGCCGCCCAGCTCGGGACGATACTCGCCCCGGTACAGGCCGCCTGTCCCAAGGGACCACTCGAGCCGCACGGGTTCCGACTGGCCGTCGGGACCCGTTACATGGGCCCATACGGTGGCGCCGTCGACCGGTTCGAATTCCCGGTCGAACAAGCGGCTTTCGATGATCACCGGCTCGTGTCCGCTGTAATTCGACCGGTCCGTGGCGACCGCAACCCGGCCGGGGGCGTACAGGGCGATCCAACGGACCATCTGACGCCAGAACCGTTCGTGCGACTGATCTTCCGACGGCAGATGCATCTGCCAGCGCCACGTGCTGAAACCGGTGAAGGCCATGGACCGCCCGCTTCCGTAACGCTGTACGGCCAGGAGCACGTTCGACCCTTCCAGCACGTCGGCGCCGGGGTCGATCGCGAGTACCGAGGCGCCGGGCTTGACCCCCCCGACCCGGTTGTATCCGATCAGCTCCGGCAGGTTGTTCCAGATCGCCCTGTCTTCCTCCTGAGTCGACCCGAAACGAAGCAGCGGATGGTTGATTCTCTCCTCGGCCGGCTCCAGTTGAAAGGCGTGGTCGACGATACCCATGGCCCAGTTCCCGCCGGTGAGCTGAACGGGGAGCACATCCTCGACCGGCGTTCCCGCGTAGCCTCCTTCCCGGAACGAGTTCAGTCCGCCGATCATCAGGAAACCGCCGCCGCGATCGCTTACAAATTCCTCGGTGAGCTGCAACTGCTCGGGCGTGAACCAGTCCGCCTCGATATCGCCGAACACGACGGCATCGTATGAAAACAGCTCCGCGCGGCTCTGCGGGAATCCCGCGGACAGTTCCCGCCTCGGATCCCGGATGCCCTGCCGGTAGATCCTCCCGTCCGGCGAGATCCTGACCATCGAGACCATATCGATCCGCGGATCTTCTTCCAGGGCCCTTCGAATGAACTTGAACTCCCTGCGGGGATATCCTTCAACGTACAGGACCCGCCCCGTTTGGGACCGGTTGTCCAGCAGGAAGGCCTGGGAATTGTTCTCCGCGATCGTTTCCGCGTTCTGCGGCGCGACTTCCGCCGAATATTCGAGAATGCCCGGCGATTCAGGTGACAGAAACACCCGGACCCGTTGAATATCGCCGTCCCGGCCGAGCCGCACGGGCACGGTCTGTACGACGCGGCCGCCCTCCCTGATGTTCAGGTCGATTGTTCGGCCGTCATATCCCGAACTTCGCAGGGTGACGAATAGATCGGTAATCGTACCCTCCGCCACCCTGTTCGACGCCGTCACCTTGAGAATCTCGACATCGCGGGCGATCCGCGTCTCGCCCACTCCAACGGCATAGACCGGCGTATTCTGAGATTCGAGATACGCGGTCGCGTTCGCCAGCTTGTCCGTTCCCGTGCTTGCGTTGTCCGCGCCGTCCGTTACGAGCACGACGGCGGCCACGGGCAGGTCCCGGAACTCGCCGGCGGCCTGGCCGAGGGCGCCCGCGATATCTGTTGCGACCCCCGACGCGTCCAGCTCACCGATATCTTCAACCCGTTCGGTTCGATCCCCGAAACGATAGGACCTGACCCTGAACCGGCCGGACAGTTCCCGCAGCAGCCCGTCATCCCGAAACCGGCGCTTTACGGCTTCCACGCGGGTCAGACCCCGCCCGCCGTCCTGGATGCCCATGCTCCCGGAGTCGTCGAACAGCAACAACAGGAACCCCTGCCGGGGGGAGACCTCGGACGTTACGATGACGGGTTCCATGAGACAGAAAACGACCAGCAGCAGGGGCAGGATCTTCAGCGCGGTAAACACGGACTTCATCCCGGGAGATACCGCCACGGGCATTCGGCGGTAGAAAAGGATCACGAGCCCGGCCAGGGCCAGGGCGAAAAGGACGACGATCCAGAATGGGACCGGGGTTCTGAAAGCCAGGTGCTCGGACGCTCCGAGCAATCCGAGCGTGTTTAAAATCGAATCCATCGCTGGGATTCCAGGTGGGGTGTTCAGGAAATGGGGTGCCCAAAGAAATCTGAGGCGACGATCCGTCCGGATTGAATGGCCGGGAAAGGCCTCTATACGGACGTCTTCAATACCGCACCGGCCAACCGGTATTGAAAGGGTAATCGCGCGGATCGTCAACACAAATAAGGTTGACAGGGAAACGGCGCATACCTAAGTTTCCCGAACCGCCTGTCGGGCGGAGAACAGGCCCGGCGACGCGCATCAACCCCCCGTACCGCCCACGACGAAAGGAGTCGCGATGAAACGGATCATACCGGTGATTGCCGCGTGCTTCGTGATGACGGTCCTGCTCGACGTAAGCGTGGACGCCCAGCGCGCCCCCAAGAACGTCCAGGTCCTGACGGATCTTTCCACCCGGGAAATCCGCGACTACATGAAGTCGGTCAGCAGCGGCATCGGGGAGAAGTGTGACTACTGTCACAATCTGAAGGACTATTCCAGCGACGAAAAGGAAACGAAACTGATCGGACGCGAGTTCATCAAACTCGTAGAGCAACTCAACGAGCAGGTGGCGGCCATCAACACGAACGTCATGCGCAAGGAAAACCTGCAGCCCGTTACTTGTTACACCTGTCACGCCGGTGAACTCACCATCATTTCCGAGGACTAGGGACCACGCTCCCCGCGAACCCTGAACCCGCCGGAGTCAGAAAACGTGACTAGATACGCCACGATCCTGGTGATTCTGGGCCCCGTCCTGGCGCCCTTCGCCTCGGCTCTTCAAGCCGGGAACGCCTTCGAGGGAAACCTCCATTTCGACGTTGAGTTCAACGGAGGCGACATGCAGGACCGGGCCCGGGTGGCCATGCTGGTGCCGGAGTCGTACAGACTGTACTTCAAGGGCGACCAGACGAAGATCCTCATGCGGGGCGGCATGATAGGCCTGACGATGGGCGAAGTCGTGATCGACGGGGCGACGGGCCGCGGATTCGTCATCAGCCACATGAACAGCAAGGCCTACGAGATCGTCGCGGACCTGAACCTCCGGGAACGGGTGGCGCCGGTCATCGCGGACGAAAACGAAACGATCACCATAGCCGGCTACGAATGCAAAAAATACAAGATTACCCGGACCAATCCCTCGGGGACGATGGTTCAGTACATGTGGGTTACCGATGCGATTCAATTGGACCTGGCTGCTTCGCTTGGGGGCGCCTTAAGGGACACCATGCCCTTCTGGACCGAAGGCCTTTCCGGCTTTCCACTTAAAATCACCACTTCGTTCCCCGGCACGTCCATGACCATGACCCTGACGGCGACCGAGGTGAAACCCCAGGCCGTCGACCCGTCGATTTTCGTCGTTCCGGCCGGATACTCCATTGAATCCATCGATCCGGGGCAGCTCTTCGGCAGATGATCCAATCCTCCCTTCCGGATCCGTCATCCGGGTCGTGGCCCGGACCGCCCATCGGTCCGGCATCCCGGGGATTCCCTTAGCGCGGAGATACGCCCGGTACCCGGGGTTGCCATGAAAATCGCTTCCGTCGAACAGTTCTTTCCCCGTCACCGTACCCGGCTCGTCAAGATTACGACGGACACGGGGCTGGACGGCTGGGGCGAGACCACGCTCGAAGGAAAGCCCGAGAGCGTGGGAGGCGCGGTCAGAGAGCTCGCGGACTACCTGGTCGGCAAGGATCCCCTGCGCATCGAGCACCACTGGCAGCACATGTACCGGTCGGCCTTCTTCCGGGGCGGCGCCATCCTCATGACCGCCATATCCGGTGTCGACCAGGCGCTCTGGGACATCGCCGGAAAGCACTACGGCGTCCCGGTCTACAAGCTCTTGGGAGGCGCCGTGCGGGACCGCATCCGCGTCTACGCCCACTGGGGTATCGGCAACCTTTCCGACGAAACCCAGGCCGCGTCCCGGGAACGGCTGGACATGCTGCTCAAGAGAGGTTACACGGCTTTCAAGACCGGCCCCGGCGGCAAGTGGCGGGGCCATGAGCCGCCGGCCGTCATCGACGAGTTCGTCGAATGCACCTATCTCATGCGGGAATGGGTGGGGCCGGACGTGGAACTCGCCTTCGATTTTCACGGGAAGATGACCCCCGCCCTAGCCATCGAGATCTGCCACGAGATCAAGGACATGCGGCCCATGTTCGTGGAGGAGCCGGTGCCGCAGGAGAACGTGGACGCCCTGAAGCTCGTATCGGACCACGTCACCTTCCCCATCGCCACGGGCGAGCGGCTGCTGAGCCGCTGGGAGTTCCGGCAGGTCTTCGAGAAGCAGGCCGCGGCCTACATCCAGCCGGACGGCTCCCACGCCGGCGGCATCACGGAACTCAAGAAGATCGCCAACATGGCGGAGGTCTATTACATCCACGTCCTCCCCCACTGCGCCATCGGCCCCGTAGCCTTCACTTCCTGCATGCACGTGGACGCCGTGATCCCGAACTTCCTCGCCCAGGAACAGGTGGACTGGGCACTCGGCGGGGACATCCTGAGGGAGAACTGGAAGGTCGTCGACGGCCATATCGAACTGCCCGAAAAGCCTGGACTGGGCATCGAGATCGACGAGCAGGCGATCAGCGAACGGGCGCCGTACCGGGAGGAACTGGGCGGCGAGCATTTCTACGACACGGACGGCAGCGTGGCCGACTGGTAACCGAGAATGGGAGTCCCCATGTTAAGATCCATAGCCGCGGCGTTAAGATCCATAGCTGCGCCACTGCACCTTCTGACGGCGCGGCATCGCCTGCCGACGCTGCTCCTCCCGCCGGCGCTGCTCCTCCTGCCTGGCTGCTCGCAGTCCCCGGAACCGGCCTCTCTTGTCGTCCGGGACGCCCGCGTGTGGACCGGGCAGACGGACCTGCCCTGGGCCGAGGCCGTGGCCGTGTCGGGAGATCGCGTCCTCGCGGTAGGCGGTAACGAAGATATGGAGCCATTGATCACCGGTGAGACGCGAGTGATCGAAGGCGCCGGCCGCCTCGTCACTCCGGGCTTCATCGACACCCACGTGCACTTCATATCGGGCGGGTTCAACCTGTCGTCCGTCCAATTGCGGGACGCGCCGACCCCAAAGGTGTTCATCGATCGCATCGCCGAATTCGCCCGGGGCCTGGAGCCGGGCGTCTGGATCCTCGGTGGCGACTGGGACCACGAGCAGTGGGGCGGTGAATTGCCTCGCCGGGACTGGATCGATTCGGTCACGACGGACAACCCGATCTGGGTCAACCGGCTCGACGGGCACATGGCCCTGGCCAATACGGCCGCGCTGACCGCCGCGGGAGTGACGCGGGAAACGGAGGAGGTGGACGGCGGCACCATCGAAAGATATGACGACGGCGAACCCGCGGGCATCCTGAAGGACAACGCCATGTATCTCGTCGACCGGGTCGTTCCCGAAGCGCCGGAAGAACTTAAGGACCGCGCCCTGGACGCCGCGATGGCATACGTGGCGGCCCAGGGGGTCACGTCGGTCCACGACATGGGCTCGTGGAGCAACGTGGCGGTATTCGAACGGGCCCGCGACGAAGGCCGGATGAAGACCCGCATCTACGCCGCCATTCCGCTGTGGGACTGGCAGCGGCTCGCGGACAGGGTGGCCGAAAGCGGAACGGGAGACGAGTGGGTGCGCCTGGGCGGACTCAAGGGCTTCGTGGACGGCTCGCTGGGGTCCCACACGGCCGCCTTCATGGAACCCTTTACCGACGCGCCGGACGATACCGGCCTGCTCATCAGCACCGAAGGTGATCTCTACGCCTGGACCTCCGGGGCCGACGGGGCCGGTCTTCACGTGATGGTCCACGCCATCGGCGACCGGGCCATCCGGATGCAGCTCGATATCTTCGAACGCGTGGCGATGGAGAACGGTCCCCGGGACCGCCGCTTCCGCATCGAGCACGCCCAGCACATCGCGCCGGACGACATCGCGCGCTTCGCCGCCCTCGACATCATTCCCAGCATGCAGCCCTACCATGCCATCGACGACGGCAGGTGGGCGGAAAAGGTCATCGGTCCGGAGCGGATCAAGACGACCTACGCCTTCCGGTCGCTGCTGGATACCGGCGCGCGGCTCGCCCTGGGCAGCGACTGGTCCGTGGCGCCGGCGACGCCGATCGAGGGGATCTACGCGGCGGTTACGCGCCGTACGCTGGACGATCTGAACCCCGGCGGATGGGTACCGGAGCAGAAGATCACCGTGGAGGAAGCCCTGCGCGGCTACACCACCGACGCGGCGTACGCCTCCTACGAGGAGGACGTCAAGGGCTCGCTGGAGCCTGGCAAACTCGCGGATTTCGTCATCCTGGACCGGGACCTGACCACCATGCCGCCCGAGGAGATCCGGGACGCGGTAGTGGATCTGACCGTGGTCGGCGGCAACATCGTATATGAACGGTAGAGGCCCCAGGGATAGCGGGATGTGGCTGACGGCGCCTTCCGACGCGGCGAGTCGGCTGGTCCCTGGTCAGGTCCACCTCTGGCGTGCTTCCCTCGATCTGCCGGCGGGGCGGGTCCGGGAGTTGGAGCGCTTCCTCTCCCCCGACGAACTGGCCCGGGCGAAGCGTTTCGTCGTATACAGCGCGCGGGAACATTACACCACGGCCCGTGCCGTCCTGCGAAACATCCTGGCGCGGTACGTTTCCGCGACCCCCGCCGACCTGCGATTCAGTTATTCCGAGCACGGGAAACCCGGCCTCGTCCATCCAGCGAACTCCGTCCGATTCAACGTCTCTCATTCCCACGAACTGGCCGTTTACGCGGTGACGAACGGCCAGCCCGTGGGGATCGACGTGGAATACCTGTACCGCCGCGCGATCGTGGACCGGCTGAAGATCGCCCACCGCTTTTTCTCAGACCGGGAATACAATGCGCTGGCGTCCTTGCCGCCGTACCGACGCGATCAGGCCTTCCTGGCGTGCTGGACGCGGAAGGAAGCCTTCGTCAAGGCCATCGGCCACGGCCTTTCCTGTCCCCTCGACCAGTTCGACGTCACCGTCGATCCCGGTGAGCCGGCCGAACTGCTGGCCACACGCTGGGACGTCCTTGACGCGCAGCGCTGGTCCATGAAAGGCATCGATCCCGGACCGGATTACATCGGGGCTATGGTGGTGAAAAACAACGACGTACGGCTGTCTTACTGGCAGTGGGACCACGAGCAGTTCGAATGAACGAAGAAACCGAGGAGCACCCATGTCCGACAAATTCTGCCCGCTGAACCTGACGCCCGAGGAACTCATCGAGTACACGCCGGACTGGGACGGCGACCGCTTCCCGGACGGACGGCCCAAGGTGCCGGACGGGATCGTCGAGCGGATGAAGAACGTTTCCATCACCCAGGCCTGGGGCGTGATGCGCGGCGCGGGCTACGAACACCAGTACGAGGGCGGATGGGCGCAGACCCATCCGGGGAAGACACTCGTGGGCCGGGCGCTTACGGCCATGTACATGCCCCGGCGGCCGGCCATGCGCACGGTGATGGCAGCCAAGGGCGCCGCCCAAGGCTGCATCGGCGACCAGATCTCCTGGCCCATCGACATGCTCGTACCGGGCGACGTCTACGTGGCGGACACCTACGGCAAGGTGGACGAGGGACCCATCATCGGCGACAACCTGGCCACGGCGATCTACGCCAACTCAGGCAACGGGGTGGTCTTCGACGGATCGGTGCGGGACTTGGAAGGCATCGAGGAACTGGAGGATTTCGCCTGCTTCGTCCGGGGCTGGCACCCTTCCTATGCCTCGCCCACCATCATGCTCCTGGGCGTCAACACCGCCGTGCGCGTCGGCCAGGCCACGGTCATGCCCGGCGACGTGGTCCTGGGCAAGCGCGAAGGGGTCGTCTTCATCCCGCCCCACCTCGCGGAGACCGTGGTGAAAACCTCCGAACTCGTCCAGCTGAGGGATATGTTCGGCAAGCAGCGGCTGCGGGAGGGGAAGTACACGCCCGGCCAGATCGACGACCGGTGGACGGACGAGATGGAGGCGGATTTCTCCGAATGGCTGGAGGGCCACATGGACGAATTGCCGGTCCCCAAGGAAGCCATCCAGGACCTGCTGAAGGAACGGACGTGGTGAGGGAGATTTACTCCTGGGCGTAAAATCTATACCCAAGAGCAGAAATTTACGCCGAAATTTGGACTTAACTACTGAATTTTACGTTACGAGCTACGTTTCGAACCGCTTCGGTTCCTCTTTATCCTCTTTGGTTTTGTCCTCAACCTCTACGTGACCATCCGTCAGTTTCTGGATCGATCCGGGAACGGCATCGACCGGCGGAACCTCAGGGAGTTCCCGCGTGATGGGGACGTTCAAGTCGGAGAAACGTTGGGCGGACGTGGCAACCCGGGTATCCCATGATCCTACGCTGCGATTGTACCGCTCGATCGCCTGCCGAAGCGAATTGCCGACGTTGACGTAGTGGCCCGCGAACACGGCCAGCCGTTCGTACATCTCCTTGCCCAGATCGCTGATTTGCCGGGCGGTCTCCGCGACGCGGATCTGCTGCCAGGACATCTCCACGGCCTTGAGCAGCGCCAGCAGAGCCGGCGGCGTGACGATAACCACGTTCTTCTCCAAGGCCCGTTCCGTTAGCCCGGGTTCCCGTTCGATGGCGGGGAGAAAGGCGAATTCGGGCAGGACCATCACGACCATGTCCGGCGTCGTGGCAAGGACGCTCCAGTACTCCTTCCTGGCCAGGGAGTCCACGTGGCTCTTAACCTGGCTGACATGGCGGTCGAACGCGGCCGACCGGGTTTCGTCATCGTCCGTCTCGAAGGCCTCTATCAGCGCGGTCAGCGACACCTTGGAATCGAGAATGACCGTCCGGTCCTGCGGCAGATGGACGATTACGTCGGTTCGTATCCGTGCTCCCTCGCTGTCGAAGCTGTCCTGCACCGTAAAATCGATGTCCTTCCGTAATCCGGAAAGCTCCAGCACCCGTTCAAGCTGCGTCTCGCCCCAACGGCCGCGCACGTCGGGCCGTTTCAACGCGTTGGAGAGTGTCTGGGCTTCGCTGGCGAGTTCCTTATTGGTCTGCATGAGGTTGAGCATCTGGGTGCGAAACTCGCTGGCGTTCGCGACTCGGGCCTTGTCCAGCGATTCGATCTTCTCCGACAGGGGCTTGACCAGTTTCTCCACCGCCTCCTGGCGCGCTTTCAACGTTTCCTCGGCGTTGGCCTTGAAAGACTCCTGTTGAGACTTCAGGACTTCCGATGACAGCGCCTTGAAGGTGTCCTTGAACCGTTTCTCCACCTCGTCGCGCTCGCCGAGACGTTCCTCCGCGTTCGCGATCTTGGTCCTCAATTCGGCATTCTCGGTGGAACTCCTCTTAAGCTCGTCCTGAAGTTCGGCTTCCCGCCTGAATGCCTCGCTCAGTCGCTGATCGGCATCGGACTTTTCACGACGGGATGCGCCGAGTTCGGTTTCGGCTTTTACCTTCTGCTCGGTCATCTCATTCAGACGGATGCTGGCTTTCTTGTAAGAAATCAGGATCAAAATCGCCAGTCCGACAGATATCAGCACGATAATCAGCAGCACAATCTGCAAATCCATATAGATTTCCTAGTCGTGGTGTCAATTTGCAGCAAGCCACTCTGAAACGAGGTTAGAGTAGTCATTGTAGGTTAGTTCGTGTAACTCGATTGGGATAGCCTGGCACATGTCTGGCAATTCGGACTCGAATTGTGTGAACCGACGCAAGATCTCGCTGCCACCCGGAATGGTTCGACGACCCGATGCACTGTTCAACCAATTTCTGACATGATTGATTGCTTGATCTGGTTCGTTTGAATGAGCGCGAATATCATGACCCGCGATATCAGAAATGAATGTCTGGTACCTGTATTGTTCGATATCCAAGATCAAACAGTTTTTCTGTTTCTGTTTTGTACCGCCATATCGTTTTGCACCAATAAACACCCCTAATTCCAATGGCATGTTAAATCTGGGAAGATTTGTGGCTGTATCTGGCTCAGTTCTGGAAATGTCGTGAATTCCGAATTTAGATTCATTGATAAGTCGCTGTATACGATCAAACCTTACCTCGCCACTATTATCGATTTCGAGAGCACATCTGGGAACAAACCCGCAGTCGAAGACAGAAAATACAATTGCGTTTCTAATCGAATGATACTGAGCATCAAATGGGAAATTCAGAAACACGTTACTTGTATACGACGTTGACATGCTCAGCGCCTCGTGGATCCCTTCCGTCCTTTATACCTCACAGAACTGACAGCCCGTTTTATCGCTTTTCGTCCCACTGTTCCCGATCTTGGCGCGGACTTTACTGTTCGTCCGCTACTTGACCGTTTTGCCAGTGTTTTGGCGGCAGATGTTTTAGCCTTTTTGGTAGACTTCGGGTTCTGGAGAATCTTAGCTGCCTTACTTGCGGCAGCCTTACCGGGCCTCCTGGAACGAGCCATTGGCGATCTCCTCGATTGGTATTTAAAAAAACGACCTTTTCACTATACATTAAATCCTTGGGGAGCACAACCGCACTGCGATGGATGAATCTGGCGTGGCTCGGGGCGGCGTCTGCGATCGTGAACACCAACCGAGTCGATACAGCGCGACGAAGTCGACAGGTCAGATGGTGCATCATCTCCATACCAGCCATACTATCCCGCCATCCACTCAGACGCGATTCGAGCCAATTCCTCCATGACGGGTTCGTCGGTGTTCCGCTGCTTCAGCACCTTAAATCCATGATCCGCGGTATCCACGACGTGCAGCGTCGCGTTTGCCAAGTCACTCACGACCGGCTGCAGCAGATCCAGGTCCGCCATCGAGTCCCTTTGTCCGGACAGGAATAGCATGGGTAGCGCCACCGCCTTCAGGTGCTCTGCGCGCTCCGTACTCTTCTTGCTCGCATGGAGTGGAAAGGCAAAGAATACGATGCCTCCCAGCCCTTCGATGGGTTTCTGGGCACACGCCATCGAAACCATGCGGCCGCTCATGGAATGTCCGCCGGCGAACACCGGAAGTTCGCCAGCTTCCCGTTGCGCCATCTCGATGGCGGCGCGTACCGTGGCCAGGCGCACCTTTTCGCCGTCCATCCCGCCGCCACCCTTTTCAGAATAGGGATAGTTGAATCGAAAGGTGGCGACCCCCGCATCGTTCAGCGCTTCGCTCAGTTCCTCCATGAATCGATGAAGCATGTTCGTGCCCGAACCGTGTCCCAGCACGAGCAGGGCCTTCGCGGTGGCCGGGCCGTCCGGACGAGCCAGTACGGCCGAAACCTCACCTTTCTCTTCAGTCGCGATAAACTTCAATTCCCTCGTATCAAAGGACATCGATTTCTCCTCCACGTCGATCCGGCCAGCCGTATCCATCACCGGGCTTCACGTTTAAGGCACGGAGAACCCGCAACCCGGCGGAAGACAACCGTGAATTACTCTCCCTGGGTTTATATCAGAAAACCTGGCGTGGATTTCAACTCTGACGATTCATCGCGGGACCAATCACTACGATGCGCGCTTCGGATAGTCGTACAGCACCTCGTCGCCACCCTGATCTCCCACGGTGGACCAGGTGTCCGCCTGGAACCTTAGGTGCAGTACCGCGCAGGTGGGCATATTGAAGATCGTTCTGGGGCCGAGGTGATTCGCGAGATCCGTCAAGCCGGGATTGTGCCCGAAGAGCATCAAGATACCCACCGAATCATCCACGCCTCGGATCACATGAAGCAGTTCAGCAACGCTCGCGTGGTAGAGACGTTCCTCCACCGCAATGCCTTCGCGAGGATATTCGAGTTTTCCGGCGACGCTCCGCGCCGTCTCCAACGCACGCACCGCGGAACTTGATACCAAAAGGTCAGGATTAAACCCGCTCCGTGCCAGCCGCTTCCCCATCTCCGGCGCGTCCCGCTTCCCGCGCTTGTTCAGCGGCCGCTCATGATCGCGGAGGGTTGGGTCCTTCCAGCTCGACTTGGCATGCCGTACCAGGATGAGTTCTTTCACCGGGAAGCGCTCCCATGGATGATCGGCGCGCACAGCATCATGGATCCGGGGACGGCATCCTGATCTGTCATCTTAGCTGCAAGACAGGAACAGTCTTTGGCTCACGCCACCGAGCGCCGGTCGGCCCTGGTCTTCGCGGGCAGGCTGAACGGTCGGTCGTGGCGGAGACTCGGCACGCGGCCGCGCGCACTGGCGACGCTGCCCAGATCCACCGTTGCGACGATGACGCCCACGTCTTCGCCGCCGTCGGCCAGGACCTCGCCCCACGGGGAGATGATGAGCGAATGACCGTACACCTCGCCGCCGCCCGGAATCGAGCCCGCGGCGCAGGGGGCCACCACCACGGCGCCGTTCTCGATGGCCCGGGCGCGGTTCAGCACGTGCCAGTGGGCCTGTCCCGTCGTCTTGGTGAACGCCGCCGGTACGGCGAGGATCTCGGCGCCGGCCTGCGCCAGTGCGCGGTAAAGCTGGGGAAAGCGCAGGTCGTAACAGGTGGTCATGCCGAGACGGCCCCAGGGCGTGTCAGCTACCACGGCCAATTCGCCGGGCGACACCACGTCCGACTCGCGATACTGCTCGTCCTTGGAAAGGTCCACGTCGAAAAGGTGGATCTTGTCATAGCGCGCGCGGATCTCACCCTGGTCGTCCACCAGGAAACCCCGGTTGATTAGCCGGCCGTCGAGGCCGTCCACCGCAACGGAGCCGATGAGCGTCCATACTCCGGCGTTCCTGGTGAATTCCCGCAAGGCCGCGAGCACGGGATGGTCTGTCTCCGGCGCAGAGGGCGGATAAATCATCCCCTTGTCGGTCCTAAGGCCGCCGCAGAATTCGGGCAGGCAAACCAGTTCGGCGCCCTGCGCTACCGCATCGCCCGCCAGGCGGCAGGCGACCTCGATGGCCTCGTCAAAGGTCGCCTTGGCTGGCGTCTGTACACAGCCGATACGTACTTCGTTTTCCGACTTCATGACATGCTCTCCTATGATTGCAAAATGCTGATCTACTAGTCCTGATCTACTGATGCTGCTGGTGCGCCTATGCCGCTCATTCCGCCAAGGTCGCTCATGACGATCTCCCGATGTTGCAAAAGCTGATCGCCCGGCGCTGCCAGGGCCACTAATGTGGTATACCCAGTTGATGCATCCGCCGGTGGATCGCCTCCCGGGCCTCGACGAAGGGCCGCTCCAGGTAGGCGAGATGGTCTTCCTCGCCGTGATGGTGCGTGGCCATTCCGGGTTCGTGCCGCGCCGCGGTCCGGCGGATGTACTGCAGATCGCCGTCGATGAGCGTGAGCATGTACTGGGCGGCATCCCGGTCGAACATCCACCACTCGCCCCCGCAGGCGACGTAGACCGGCGAGGTGTGGGCGAAGATCCCCCGTCCCCATCCGTCGTGATGGGGCACGCTGGTATAGTCCGGCCCCGCGCAACGGGCCGCCAGCCACGTGTGGCTGTCCACCTTCACCCGCGCCTTCAGTTCCAGCCGGCGTGTGCCGCCCCGGTCCTCGGTGGAGGCCACGACGCGTCCGCCCTGGACGATTTCCAGCGTGTGGATCGGGAAGATGCTCTCCGACCAGGCCTGGACTTCCACCGTTCCGGGGCCCGACACCTGCACGGTATCGCCGACCTGGTGTCCGTCCACCGTGAGGTGGATGATGGGGCCGCCGCTGTGGAAGGTGCGCCCCTGCGAGACGGCGTTGCACCAGTTGTCGTAGGTGAAATCCTGGTCGGGCATGTAGGCGTAGGTGCGGTACAGGCCGACGGGCACGTCGCTGCTCATCTTGTCCGTCCCGCCCACGAGCGGCAACTTATATCCACAGTTCAGGTAGCGGTAGTATTCGATGTGGTTGAAGGGCTGGTGGCGCAGCATCTCCACGCCGTCCACGCGGCCCGTGGCGATCAGCGCCGCGGGTTCGCCGTTCGGGTTCGGAAGATGAGGGATGATGACCGAGCCGCCCTGGGCGTGGCACTGGTCCGCCCAGTCGCTCATGGTGATCTCCAGCGTGCCGCCCAGTTCCGCCTCGCCCGGACCGTCGCTGCACCAGGGCATGACCGGCTCCTTGAGGCCCCAGAGGATGAGGTGGCCCAGGAAGTGCTGGCGGTTCTCCTGGCCGACGTAGACGATGTTATTCCCGTCTTGGGAAATACTCGGTCGGCCCGTAAAATCCTCCGTGTTCGTGAAGAGATTGCCCCACTGCGAAGGCAGCAGGTTCACGATGTTCAGATCCTCCCCCTGGGACTCCGTGTGGCTGCCCTGCGTCGAGAGAAAGTGGACATGCGAATCCCCGCTGTACCAGCCTTCAGCGTTCATGTTCACCCAGCGCTTGAGCCGCAGGGTCAGTTCCTGCTGCCCCGGTTCGATCTTCACCCGGGTCCGCAGCGGCTCGTACTCGAACCCCCGCGCCACGTCCACGATGACCTCGCCGCGGGGCAGCCACCCCTGGCACTTCCCGTCGATGTACGCGTAGGTGATCTGTCCCAGCCGGAGGTCCCCGCCGATGTCGATGTGCCAAGTATCCAGGTTGGAGTTGACCTGGTTGTGGTGGCCATACGGCTGGTAGGGAATGCCTTCGGGCGAGCGGAAGTGGACGCGGCAGGGAACCGGACGGTCCGTGTCGTCATCGAGGACGGTGACGTTTACCCAGTTCCGGCCCCGGTCCAGGAGTTCCACGCGCATGCGTGGTGTCTCGACCACCTTCTTCTGCTCCACGTCCCCCCATTTTACCTCGCCAACGGTTTCCTCGCCCTGCTTCACCGTCACCGTCGCGGATGGAATGGCCGCCACTTCGACGTAGGCCGGGCTGGACTTCGGGTTCTGCGTCTCGCCCCACCCGGCGAAATCGTCGCCGACGAAATCATCGGCCGAAGCCTCGGGCAGAGGATGGACGTAGGAGGCGACGCCCCGGTCCACGTCCACGCGCAGATCGAAGGGTTTTTCGGCGTCCTCCGGATCGGTCAGCGTTAAGCGCGCCTCGCGTTTGCCCTGGCGGACGAAGGGATGCTCGTTGGCCTGCGAAACCGTCAGTCCGGCGATGATGAAAGGCGGACCGGCCGGAATGACCTCCAGCGATTCGATCTCGCGATCGGGATGGGGGTTCCGCCAGGCCCAGAGATAATATCCCCTGGAATAGTCTCCCGTGACTTCCGTCTGACGTCGGCCCATGTCGCCCCAATGCCCCTCGTGGCGCCGCATCTTGACCTGACCCCGATCCGGGAGCGCGACGAAAGGCTTGCCGCCCAGGGAAATATGTGCGATTTCAAAGCGCTCACGGATGGGAACGCGGATTTCCTCTCCGCCCGCCAGCCTGAACACATAGTCGGCGACGGGGATCCCAAGTGGACCGCCTTCCATCAGGTCGGACTTAAGCAGACGATGGGCCAGGATCAGTCCTGTGGCCGGGCTGTTGACCGGAATGGTCACGCTCCCGGAGGCCTCATCGAAGGCGATGAAACAGTTCGAAGGGTCGTCGTGCACCCGGAAGGGCAGGCCGCGGCACAACTGATCACCGATAGGGGTGTTGGGTTTCTCATCCAGGACGTCGAGTCCTGCGTTGCACAGTGACGACAGATCGAGGGGAAGGTAGTCGGACATGAGAAGCGCCTCTTTCGATTTCTCGGAAACCTGATGAGCAAGTCGGGCATGTGCTTACTAAATGTAAAGAGGTTGAGAAAGCTGAACTTACAGATGAGAAATACAGAAACAAACTAAGAACGTATTTAGGGTCCTATTGAACCCAGTTCGAAACTCATCATAAGAAAAACTGTATCGATCAATAGGACTTGCATGAACATCGTCTGTCAAAGGTGATTCAAGCGCATTTCTGTTGCTTTGATCTGCATTATCGTGATTAGAAGAACTGGTAACAAAACAGGTTCATAGGTTGTCAAGGTGACGACCTATGAATTCTGCTGAAGAATCCCAGGCAGACTTTATTCTATCCTTGTCCAGAGGATCTCGGTACCATGCCTTATTCCATGTGTTTTCCATGTTCCATTCCCAAGCTACTCTTTTACCTATCTCGAAATGTGTTTTGGTCGTAGGGAAGATACGATACATGGTCTGTGCGCCACTGAATGATCGACTCTCGAGAATAATCCCTGTTACGTCTTCGGCTTTAACACGGCACTCAGGATCCAAGTAGATCGGCACCTTAGTGTTGCAAACCGTATTGTACTCCCTAGGAATAGCGCGAAGTGAATTTAAAATCGTTATACCTGAATCAATCGCACTAAGAACACTTCCTTCCTCAGTCGCTCCTCCATGTATGATCTTGTTGCGAGTATCCCAAAAAAGTCTCAGACTTGAGGAAACGTGGTGAGGCAGTCCGTAGTGGGAGTCTAAGACTTGGATTGCCCGGTTAATTGGAATATGTGACCGATTACCCAACTTTCCAATGCTAGCGAGAGTTTGCTTTGCTTCTTTCTCAATTTGCCCAGCCAGAATTATCAGTGCAGCCATCGGGGAATGTGCAGCTTCATGCATTAATTTCTGAAAATAACTCCCGTCGTCCAGATGACTTTGGATGTTTTCGACGTTATTGTTAGATTCTAAATCACTTGGCCTGGGAACTGACCCTACTTCGTCGAGTCCTTTGGACGCAGATCGTTGTAATGTTCTTAAAGATTCACCTAACTCAAGCTCTTGGCCAAAAACCTTACCCCTTTTTAACCGTTCGATAGCTTCTCCTATCTGACGTCTAAAGTAAAACAAGAACCAAAAACAAACTGCGGGCCACAGTAGTGGTGGAGTTGACCCGGTTTAATGGACA
>JAAXHH010000126.1 GCA_012270975.1 Candidatus Latescibacterota bacterium
GGAACAGGTAGTGGACCTGGGCCCGCAGCAGGACGAATCCGGCGGCACGGTCTGGGAAGGGGAACACGTGGTCTACCTCGAAAACCTGTCGGTCCAGCCCGGCGATTTTGTCGCCTACTACGCGGCGGCGGGTGATCGCAGGGGGGAAGCCGGAACGACCGCGACCGACATCTACTTTATCGAGGTGAGGCCATTTGACGAAACTTACCGGCAGGGCGAGGGCGGAAGCGGCGGCGGGGGAGGAGGGGGCGGGAACGATGTGATGCAGACTCGGCAGCTCTCCCGCAAGCAGAAGGAAATCATCTCGGCCACGTGGCGGGTAAAGAGAACCGTCGCAGGAAATCCCGGAATCCAGGTAGAAGAAGACCTCGAGGCGATTGCCGCGGTACAGGACGATCTGCGCGGCCAGGCGGACGAGGCGCTCTCCTTCATGCGGTTCCTGGTCGGATTCTCCAGGGAAGCCATGAAAATGGTCGAAACGCTGGAATTGGCCCTCGGGCCGATGGCGGCCGCCTCCGATGCGCTCCGCTCCGGTTCGATTGACGACGCACTGGTGCACGAGCGGGAGGCGCTCATGTACCTGACGAGGCTCGATGCCCAGATGCAGGACTACACGGTGAACCGGGAGCGCGGGATGGCGGGCCGGGCCCCGCTGGACCAGTCCGACACCTCCGAACTCGAGCTGGAGGACGAAAGAAACAGGTACGAGCGTCCCGACGAGCCGGCCATGGAACGCCAGCGGGAGCAGAATATCGACGAGAACCATCAGCGCATCCGCGACCTGGCCAGGCGCCAGCAGCAATTGAACGACCGCATGCGGCAGTTGGCGGAAGCGGAGACGGAGGAGCGGCAGGAAGCCGGGCGCCGCAGGGAACTGGACCGCCTTACCAGGTCGCAGCGGGAGCTAAGGGAGGAAACGGAAGAAATCGCCCGGTCGCTCTCCGGGACCGGGAATGATGCCCGCGAGCGGAACCTGCGGCCGGGATCGTCCGGCCCCATGCTGGACCGGGCGGAAAGAGAGTTGCGTGAGGGTTCCGAGGCCATGGGTGAAACGATCGAGCAGTTGCGGCGCGACCGCCTCCGGCAAGCCGCGGAGGACGGTACCCAGGCCGCCCGGCTTTTGACCGACGCTTCCCGGCAGTTGCAGCGGGCACAGGGCGCGTCGCTCGAGCGGCTGGCGCGGGAAGCCGTGCGCCTGGCGGACCAACTGGCTGCCCGGCAGCAACAACTCGCGCGGAACGTCGACGAATTGAAGGTGGAAAAGGACGCCGGGTTCGCGGGGATCAGGAACCGGTTAGACGCGATCGATACGCGGCGCGGTGGGCTGGATGAAGCCGTGAGGGAGCAGCGTCTGGACCGATTCGTACGCGAACGGTTGCGGAGGGTGGAATTGGCGAAGGAAGAGATTCGAACGGACCTCGAACGCCTCGGGCAGGATCTGGAACACCTGGCCAGGAGTTCGTCCCGTGAGCAGCCCGAGACGGCGGAAGCGGCGGACCAGGCCCTCGACATGATAGTACAAGACGGGTTGAAAGAACGGATCGAACGTTCGAAGCGCCTGCTGAGACGGGACACCCTGGATCAGGCGGCCCGTACGGAAGAAGAAATTTCCGCCGCGCTGGGCAGACTGGCGGACCAGGTCCGCACCGCCCGGGACAGACTGATTACCCGGGACATGGACCACCTGGCGCGGGCACAGGAAAGCACGCGAGACGCCATGGCCGAATGGCAGAACCTTCAGCGGCGGTTGTACCGGCTGAACCGCGGGTTGCCCGATCCCCAGTCCCTGGACGAGATATCCCGGGATTACCAGCGACAACTGCAGCGCCTGCGGGATCTTTCGGGACAGGCGCCCCAGATGTCCCGGGAGACCGGGCAACTGCAGGATGACCTGGACCGGGCGCTCGCCCTGGGCAACGAGCCCTGGAAGATCGACCGGGGGAAATGGAACGAGCTGCACAACAACCTGGCCCGCAGCCTGCGTGACTACTACGATGGATTACGCGCCGAGGTCAGGGACATGCGCCGCAGGGAACGCCTGTACCTGGCGCGGGAGGAGGAAGTCCCCCCGGAATACCGGGACCTGGTGAACGATTATTTCGAACAGCTTTCCAAGAACAGGGACCGCAACTGAAAGGCCATGACCAGGGGCCCGGTTCCCGGAA
Source organism: Candidatus Latescibacterota bacterium (assembly GCA_012270975.1). GTDB lineage: Bacteria > JAAXHH01 > JAAXHH01 > JAAXHH01 > JAAXHH01 > JAAXHH01. Next base: position 2,166 of record JAAXHH010000126.1, read on the forward strand.
CTGCGGTCGCCCGCGCTTCGACAACATGCCCACCGCGTTGATCACCCACCCCGATTTCCTCCTGCACGACACGGGCCCCTTCCATCCCGAACGGCCCGAACGTATGACCTCCATTCTTTCCAGGCTCGGCCTGGATGGGGACCTTCCCGCTGCCACGACGCCGGACGGCCTGCTGTGCCTGTCCCCGTCGGCCGCCGATGAAGTCTCGATCACGGCCGTACACGATGCGGCGTACGTCGAGGCCGTCGCGGGCTGGTGCGAGCAGGGATACCGGAATCTGCCCACGGGCGACACGACCGTCTGCCCGGCCTCCGAGGCCGTAGCCCGGCTGGCCGCCGGCGGGGGCGTCAGGGCCGTGGACGCCGTGTTGACGAAGGAGGCGGACAGGGCTTTTTGCGTCTCGCGCCCTCCCGGCCACCATGCGGAATCCGATCGGGGAATGGGCTTTTGTATCTACAACAACGCGGCCGTCGCGGCGCGGTATGCCCAGTCGCGCTTCGGGGTGGAGCGGGTGGCCATCCTGGACTGGGACGTCCATCACGGCAATGGGACCCAGGAGATCTTCGAGGACGACCCTTCGGTATACTACGTCAGCGTCCACCAGTCGCCCCTGTACCCCTTTACCGGTGCGGAGTGGGAAAAGGGAACGGGAGAAGGCGCGGGGTTCACGCTGAACGTCCCGGTTTCCGCGGGATCAGGCGACGAAGTATACATCGATGTACTTAATCACAGGGTCATTCCGGTCATGAAGGCATACCGTCCGGATCTCTTCATCCTGTCGGCGGGCTTCGACGCCCATCTGGACGATCCGCTTTCCGGCACCCTGGTCACCGACGCGGGGTTCCGGACCATGTCGCGTATCCTGCTGGACGTCGTGGAAGACGCCTGCGGCGGCCGCATGGTATCCATGCTCGAGGGCGGCTATGACCTGGAGGCGCTGGGGCGCTGCGTCGTGGACCACGTGGGCATGATGGCCTCCTGACGTCAGCCGGCGAACCCAATAAGGAGATCGATCAGTGCGGTACAGAGTGCTGGGCCGGACCGGCTTAAGCGTTTCCGAGATATCCCTGGGAACGGTTGAACTGGGCATGGAGTACGGGCTGAAGGAAGAAAACGAATCCAGCGTTCCGGCAGAGACCGACGCCAGGAACCTGCTGAACCGGGCTATCGATTCGGGCGTGAACTTCATTGATACGGCGGCGCAGTACGGCAACAGCGAGGAGATCATCGGCCGGGCGCTCGAAGACCGCCGGTCCGAATACGTGCTTGCCACCAAGTGCATGCACCGGCTGGATGAAGGACTCGATTACGCCGCATCGCGACGGAGCATATCGGAATCGATCGACGGGAGTCTTACGAGACTCCGGACGGAGTACATCGATCTGCTACAGGTACACGGCAGGGACATAACCGACCTGGAGCAACGGATGATCCGGGACGGCGCGGTGATGGATGAGCTGGAAAAAGCCAGGGAGGCGGGCAAGATCCGGTTTACGGGGTATTCGTCCTACAGCGAAGATGCCGCCCTGGCGGCGATCGGGGACGGTCGGTGGGATACGCTGCAGATTGCCTGCAACATCCTGGACCGCCGTTACCTGAAGCGCGTCATCCCCGAGGCGCACAGGCACGGAGTCGGCATTGTCGTTCGTTCCGCGTTGCTGAAAGGTGCGCTTACCAAAAAGAACAGATTCATGCCGGAAAGGCTGAAGCCCCTCATCGACCACGTCGACCGCCTGGTCGATATACAGTCCGAGACCCGTTACAGCCTGCCTGAAATGGCCCTGCGCTTCGTGCTGTCGATACCGGATATCTCCACGGTAATCGTGGGTGCGGACCGAATGGCTTACCTGGAGGAAGCGGTCTCCACATCGGATGGCGAAAGGTTAAGCGAGGAAATCCTCGTCAAGCTGGAGGATATGGCGCTTGACGATCCCTACCTGCTCAATCCGGGGAACTGGGGCATTCCCTGATTGTCGTTTGTAAGAAGATCTGACCGAAATGCCCTGAATCAACCCATTCTGCGAAAAACCCCGACCACTTTGCCCACGATGGATACCTCGTCGGCGATGATCGGTTCCATGGTCGGATGGGCGGGCACGAGCTCGAAGCGGTTGTTGCGGCGATAGAAACGCTTGACCGTGGCCTCGTCGTCCAGCAGCGCGACCACCGTCTCTCCCGGCTCGGCCACGGGCTGCTCGCGGACCAGGACGTAATCGCCGTCCATGATGCCGTCTTCGATCATGCTGTCCCCGTGTACCTCGAGGGCGAAGATATTCCCGCCCTGCTTCACCATGCCCACCGGAAAGGTCATGTACTCCTCGACGTTCTCTTCGGCGAGAATCGGCAGCCCGGCGGCGACGCGTCCGAGGAGCGGGACCTGTACGACATCGTCGGTACCCGGCGCGGAGGGATTTCTGGAACCCACGATTTCTATTGCGCGGGGCTTCATGGGATCACGGCGGATATGGCCTTTTTTCTCGATCGCCCGCAGGTGATCGTAGGCGGCGCGGGTACTGATTCCGAACTGTTGCGCGATCTCTCTGACACTGGGCGGATACCCTATCCGGCCGACGTTTTTGCGTATGTACTCGTAGACATTCTGCTGCTTGACCGTTAACGCCTTCATAAGGTTGAACTCCCTGAACTCGCAAAGCTTCAAGCAGAGGTTGTTACTGTTTTTTTCCGGAAAATATGATCGAATACAGGGGAATGTACACAACATATGGTTAGTCGTCAAGAAAAAAACGTACGAGTTTCGGCTACCTTACATTCGTACCCGACGCATTCAACGGCCCGCCGTCAAAAATACATATGCACGAAACGGCGCCCGGATTATATTGAATCGACTGTTCGTGGCCGGGAAAACAGGAGATCGCCATGCCTGTCAATGAAATGATCCAGACCATGCTGGAGGAATTGCGCCAGATCGCCGATACAGAGGTGCACGTGGGCAAGCCGATGCAAATCGGTGATTCCTGGGTGGTTCCGGTTTCCAGGCTGTCCCTGGGATTCGGCGCCGGTGGATTCGGCGGCGAGGCCGATCAGAAGAAGGGGGCCGGGGGCGGCGTATCGGTGGAACCGGTCGCGTTTCTGGTCATCCGGCAGGATCGTGCGCAACTATTGCACATGAATTCTCCCAGCAGTCCCATGGGCAAGTTGCTGGACATCATGCCGGACGTCATCGAGGAATTGAAGCGGTATACCCGGAAAGACGGCGATCAGTAGACCAGGGGCGCCACGGTCTTTGAGATCAGCGCAACGGCTACCGTGGCCATGCCCACCAGCCCCGTGCCGCAGGCGTATCCGGCGGCCAGGACCGGCGTGTACCGCATCCATTTTTGCCTGCCGAACTTCCTCTCCATGTAAAACCTTCCCAGTAAAGCGCCCAGAAACTGGGGAATGAAGGCGTGGGGCACCGTTCCCACGCTGGCGATCACGCCGAAAATGAGCATGACGGGAAGATTGAAGGCCGCCAGGACGGCGTAGGCCAACACGCCGAAGGCCGCGCCGCCTATCATGTACGGGACTTTCAGCGCTTCGATCAGGTAGCTGGATTCGAACCCCGATCCGGCCGTGCTGGAGTACCACAGCGCCTGCATCGTGGCCTGCTGCTGCCAGAACTTCTGGGCGTAGGGATAGGCCTGTGACGGTATGGGCGCGAGTCCCCAGACGAAGTGCCAGAACAGCAGGCTGCAGACGAGCAGGACCGGGATCATGACCAGTTCCGCCTTCAACACGCTCGTGAACCGGGTGCCCGTCAGCTCGACTTCGCGAAAGGCCTGGGCCTGTCCCCCGTAGTTGAAAATCGGTATGGGCGCGAACCAGATGTCCACCCCCTTGTAGCCGCTCAGAATGAACGTGGCCTCCTTGATGAGGGGGAATTGGAGGTCTGCGCCCGTGATCGCGCGCAAACGGGCGCTCGCATACGAACTCAGCGGGGTATAGATGAACCCGTAGAAGACGAAGAACAGGATGGGGAACCCGGGCACGAGGCGCCAGCTCAGGACGACGTAGCCCACCGTCAGTAGCAGGAAGGCGCCGAAAATCACGGATATGGGGAAATCCCCGCGGCCGGGGGGTGTGGTGTTTCCGGCGGGTGGGGCGCCGTCCGGCTTTTCGCGTCCTGTGCCGTCCTTCCGTTTCCTGATTCCCGACAGGATGCTCCATCCGCCGATGAGCGCCACGGCGAACCCCGTTCCGATGCGGACGCTCATCCAGAAATCGATATCATTGACCAGCGTGGTCTGGATGGCGTCCATGCCCGGCGACCAGGTGCGCAGGATGTTCAGATCGTAGAGCAGCGGGTTGAGTACTACGGTCAGCAGGGCGCCGACGGCGGAACCGACTACGATCCAGAAGGGCAGCACGAACCCGGTAAGCACGGGCCCCAGGCCCAGCTCGACCGCCATGGCCGCGGCGGGCAGAATGTTCTCCGTGTTACGGGTCAGGTCGGCGAAGGGTATGGGAATCAACGTGATCGGCTCGGCAAGCAGTGCGCCCGTGACGGCCGGTATGCCGATGTAGAATGCGCCGAAAACGAGTCCCAGCATGGCCCCGATGCTGAAGGCGCGCCAGCGCCACGATTCCTGTCCCGCCGAGCTCTCCGCCAGGGCCGTTGCACCCTCCGCCTGGATCGGCGCCAGCGGAAACGGAAGCCGTTCCACGTCGGCCGTTACACGGAACAGTCCGTAACCCAGCGTGAAGGCGCTTGCCCGGTTGAAGATGTGGAGCACGGCGATGAGCAGGATCGGCACCAGCCATTCCCCGTGCAGCAGCGTGCGCAGTACGATGGCGTCGGAATCCGCGCCGGGAGAAATCCAGGAGGGGATCTGGTCGTCGATGCCGAAGGCCCGGGCGCCCGGAGACTGTACAAAGTACTGGTACCAGATCAGCTGGGCGAACGGGCCGCCGGACAGGGCGAGTCCCACGCCGGCGGTGAGGCTGGCCGCCACGTAGTACAGCATGTAGATTTCCTGGCGGCTGAGCGTGGTAAAGGACCGGCGCGCGACTTCGATGAACAGGATGATCGTGGTCCATTCCGCCGCGGGTCCCAGGCTCTGGCCGGCGATCAGGTTCAGGTATATCGAGCCGGGGATCATGAACAGCCCGAGGAAGACGATGCCGATGACCGTCTTTACGTTGAACCCTTCCTCGTAGACCTGGGGGTGGCCGGAAAAGGCGGAGGCTGGCAGGTCGTCCTTGACGAGGGTCATGCCCTGGCTCTTGTGGTGGGGTTACTCATCCTCGGAGGAGGGATCGGATTGCTGCCTGAGCCAGACGTCCGTAACGCTGAAAAACCGCCCGGAGGCGTGGCGGATGGCTTCCGAGGTGCGAACCAGCCTCAAACCGTCGAAAGTGAATCGGTCCTGGTGTTGCTGGTCGTTGGTCACGAAGTAAAACACGTTGTCCAGGACGCTCCAGCGTCCGTTCTGGACATTGACCGTAGTGGAATCCGATACGATGGTCGTATCGACCTGGCCGTATCGACCGTCGGTGCTGAGACGGAGGCGGCCGCGGACCTGCGGGGGAACCAGCGTGATCCGTTCCTCCGTGCTGCCGGTATCCGTCTGTACGGTGGTGTTGACCGTTCGGCTTTCGAGATCGTAGTTTCCCACGAGAGGCCGGGCGACGTTGCCGGGACCGACAATATCCTCGCTGCATCCCGCCATAAACGCGCTGAAGAGCACACCGTAAGTCAGGATCTGCTTGATCAATGTTTTCTCCGGCGGGTGGACCACGGAACAGCGCGACGTTCGATGCGTTCCGGCGGTGATTCGGACCGGTTCCGCGCGACCGGATGCGCCGGTCCGGGAACGCTTGAGATTATAGGCAAGCCCCTTATGGACGTCAAGCGATTACGGGTCCGCCAGGAGGCATATTTCGCTTGACGTTTGGCGCCCGGCAGATTAGAAGTGTTGGGATTTTGTCCGGCGTGGCTCGCGCCGCCGGACGGTACCGGGTTCGCCGCCTCCGGCCTCTGTTTCAGGCGAAGACGCGGCCTGGATTCATATTCTGATTCCTGTGTGGATCAACAACCTGAAAACATCAGACGGGAGAAACGACGGCCTCATGTCGGCGCTCAAGGCAGGCATCATCGGATGCGGTAACATCAGCGGAGTGTACTTTGAGGCGGGCCGAAAGTTCGAGGCTTTCGACGTGGCCGCCTGTGCCGACATGATCCCGGAGAGGGCGCAGGCCAGGGCCGCCGAATACGAGGGCGTCGAAGCACAGACGGTCGAAGCACTGCTGGACGATCCTTCGATAGAGATCGTCATCAACCTTACGATACCCGGCGCCCACGCGGAAATCGCGCGGGCCACCCTGGAGCACGGCAAATCGGTGTACACCGAAAAGCCCATGGCGATCCGGAAAGCGGATGGCCGCGCCTTGCTCGACCTGGCCGGGGAAAAGGGAAAACGGGTGGGCGGGGCGCCGGACACCTTCATGGGAGCCGGTATCCAGACCTGCCGGAAGCTCATCGACGACGGCTGGATCGGCGAGCCCGTGGCGGCGACGGCCTTCATGCTGAGCCCGGGGCACGAGCGGTGGCACCCCGATCCCGGCTTCTTCTACAAACCCGGCGCGGGACCCATGCTGGACATGGGTCCGTACTATGTCACTGCGCTGGTCAATCTGCTCGGGCCGGTCGCCCGGCTCACCGGTGCCACGCGCATCACCCATCCTGAACGCACCATAACGAGCGAGCCCCTGTTCGGTGAGAAGATCAGCGTCGAGGTGCCAACTCATCTCGCGGGCCTGCTCGAGTTCGAAAGCGGTCCCGTCGGGACGATCGTGACCAGCTTCGATGTATGGCACCATGAACTGCCCCGCATCGAGGTTTACGGCTCGGAGGGGTCCCTTAGCGTGCCCGATCCCAATTCATTCGGAGGGCCGGTAAAGCTGCGCCGCGCCGGCGCGGAATTCTGGACGGAAATGCCCCTGAGCCACGGTTACGAGGAGCAAAACCGCGGCCTGGGCGTGGCGGACATGGTCTATGCCCTGCGGTCGGGCCGCCCGCACCGGGCCAGCGGCGAACTCACCTACCACGTGCTGGATGTCATGCTGTCCATCGAAGAATCGTCGGAATCGGGACAACACATCACACTGGACAGTTCGTGTCCCCGACCGGCCCCGCTGCCGCTCGGGCTGGCCCCCTACACCCTGGATCCTTAGTCGCGTCGGACGCAAGGCGGTTACGCAATCATGCCCGATCATTCCATAAGAACCCTGACCGATCTCCTGCCCCGCCTCGAAAGGCTGATGGACCGCTTCGAAGCGTTTCTTTCCGCCTATACGGGACAGCAGGGGAAAGAGTCGGGTGACGTGTATTCCGAGTCTATTGCGTTCCGATGGCGTAAAAAGGGTGGAAGGGGATATCTGGAGCCGATCGTACATCCCGACCTGGCGGACCTGGGCGATCTCCGCGGCCTGGACCGCGAAATTGGGATCCTGGACCGGAACATGCGTCAGTTCGTACGGGGCATGCCCGCGAACAACGTACTGATCTGGGGCGAGCGCGGAACCGGCAAGTCATCGGTGGTCAAGGGCCTGCTGGCCCGGTTCGCCGGCGAGGGGCTGCGCATGATCGAAGTCCGCAGGCAGGACCTGACGGATCTGCCCGAAATCGTCGAACTCCTGTGGGACCGCCCCGAGCGTTTCGTCCTGTTCTGCGACGATCTGTCTTTTCTGGAAGACGAATCCGTCTATCTCGAGCTCAAGGCGCTCCTCGAAGGCAGCCTTTCCGCCCGGCCCGACAACGTGCTCGTCTACGCCACGTCGAACCGCAGGCACCTGATGCCGGAGAAGCTCGCCGACAACACGTTGCGGTTCAGCCCGGACGACGATGAAATCCACCCCCAGGAAACCGTGGAGGAGAAGGTGTCGCTGAGCGACCGTTTCGGCCTGTCCATCGGTTTCTACCGGATAACCCAGGACACCTATTTCGAGATTGTCCGTCATCTCGTCGATCAGCGCGGCCTCGACATGGACGAGGGACTGCTGAGACGGGAATCCCTCCGGTGGCTGCAGCGCGCCAGCGGCCGTTCGGGCCGGGTGGCCAGGCAGTTCGTGGACGATCTCGAGGGACGCCTCAAACTGGGCGAGTTACCGTAGATTCGGGGCCAGCTCGAACTGAGTGAATTGCCGTTAATTCGGACCTGCCGGGATATTTTGAGCACCGCAAATCTTTCCCGCTTGACACGTTATTTTGCACGGCCTAATTATGTAGATCATGTTTTCTGGGAATCTCTGCATGTTTTGGGATATTCGCTGATTGAGCCCGCGTATATCCGGGTGTCCGGTTTTACGACATTTTTCATTTCGCAGTCAACATTCCAAGGTTAACAGCAAAGGAGTATGTCTTGCACGCATTCGACTACGCCACGCCCGAAAGTGTGGCCGATGCGGTGGTAATGCTCAGCGATCACGGGAAGAACACCTGTGTGCTCGCGGGCGGTACGGATCTTATCGTGCAACTCCGGGAGAACCGCAGGCGTACCGATCTCGTGGTGGACGTCAAGAAGATCGCGGAACTGAACGCATTGTCCTACGACGCCGCGGCAGGCCTCACGATCGGGGCGGCCGTGCCGTGCTACCGGATCTACGGGGACGCGGAAATCGCCGCGGCCTATCCGGGACTCATGGACGCGGCGAAGCTGGTGGGCGGCACGGGGATCCAGGGCAGAGCCAGCCTGGGCGGGAACCTGTGTAATGCATCCCCGGCAGGCGATACGATTCCTCCGATGATCGTCCTTGGCGCTGAAGCTGAAATAGCCGGACCCAACGGAACGCGGAAAGTGGCCGTTGAAGACTTCTGCACGGCGCCCGGCCGCACCGTGCTGGAAGACGGCGAGTTCCTGGTGTCGCTCTATTTCCCGGCGCCGCAGCCGAACTCCGGCGCCTTCTACCGGCGCTTCATCCCCCGCAACGAAATGGACATCGCCGTGGTCGGCGTCGGCGCGTCCGTCGTGCTCAGCGGGGACAAGTCCTCATTCGTGTCGGCGCGCATCGCCGTCGGCGCCGTGGCCCCGACGCCTCTCTTCGTTCGGGAGGCCGGAGACGCCCTGGCCGGACAGCCCGTGTCCGACGAAGCGATCCGGCAGGCGGCCGACATCGCCCGCGACGCGGCCCGGCCCATCAGTGACATGCGGGGCACCGCCGAATATCGTAAGCATCTGACCAGCGTATTGACGCGCCGGGTTGTGCAGGGCGCGGTACAGCGAGCGAAGGAGTAGCCGTCGATGTCGAAAAAAGTACACGTACAGACCACGATAAACGGAGAAGCGGTCGACTTCCTCTGCGAGCCGCGCAACAGCCTGCTTGAAGTACTCCGCGACGACCTGGATCTCACCGGCGCCAAGGAAGGGTGCAACAACGGCAACTGCGGGGCGTGCAACGTGATCATGGACGGCAGGCTGGTCAATTCCTGCTGCGTGCTGGGCGTCGAAGCCGATGGATGCGAGATCACGACCATCGAAGGCATCGGATCCGCCGCCAACCTCCATCCCCTGCAGCAGAAGTTCCTCGAACACGCGGCGCTTCAGTGCGGAATCTGCACCCCTGGATTCATCGTTTCCGCCAAGGCGCTGCTGGACGAGAATCCGAACCCCAGTGAAGACGAGGTGCGCTACTGGCTGGCCGGTAATCTCTGCCGCTGCACGGGGTACGACAAAATCGTCCGCGCGGTCCTGGACGCCAGGAACGGCGCTTGACCAGGCGGGCCTATGAAGAGGATAAGGCAAAGCGATAAGAAACGATCAACTGAAATGCAGATCAACTGAAATGCATTAGAAGGAAATGACTTAACGGAGGGAACAGACGTGTCACAAAACGGACATAAGGTCATCGGCACCCGACCGATTCGCCATGACGGGGTGGACAAGGTCACCGGCCGGGCGATCTACGGCGCCGATATCCAGCTGACGGGGTTGTTGCAGGGCGCCATCAAGCGCAGCCCCCATCCCCACGCGCGGATCAAGCACATCGACACCAGCCGGGCGGAAGCCCATCCGGGCGTGCGGGCCGTCGTTACCGCCCACGACCTGCCGCAGATCGCGGACAAGCTCGCCGATCTCGGCGAGGCGATCGTCAACCTGCGCGACGCCAGCAACAACGTGCTGGCCTATGGCAAGGTCCTCTACAAGGGACATGCCGTCGCCGGCGTGGCGGCGATCAACCTGCACGTGGCGCAGGAGGCCGTGGAACTGATCGACGTGGAATACGAAGTGCTGCCCCACGTGACGGGCGTGCTGGAGGCCATGGAAGACGGCGCGCCGATCCTGCACGAGGATATGAAAACCACGTCCATGGGCGAGGAGACGGACAAGGTCAGCAACGTCGCCAACCACTTCCAGCACAAGATGGGCGAGCCGGACGACGGTTTCGCGGAAGCCGACGTGGTGATCGAGCGGGAGTTCACGACCCAGACCGTCCACCAGGGTTACATCGAGACCCATAACGCCACGGCCCACTGGAACGAAGAAGGCCAGCTTACGATCTGGACGAGCACGCAGGGCGCCTTCTCGGTGCGGGACCAGATGGCCGAAATCCTCCAGATGCCCGTTTCGAAGGTCAAGATCGTGCCCCTGGAGATCGGCGGTGGGTTCGGCGGCAAGATCTCCGTCTACCTGGACCCGGTCGCGGCGCTGCTTTCGAAGAAGACCGGCCACCCGGTCAAGATGACGATGACCCGCGACGAGGTCTTCGAGGGAACGGGTCCCACGCCGGGCTCCTACCTGAAGGTCAAGATGGGCGCCACCAGCGACGGCCGGCTCACGGCCGCCACGGCCTACATGGCCTATGAGGCCGGCGCTTATCCGGGCTCGCCCGTTGGCGCGGGCGCGGGCTGCATCTTCACGCCCTACGACATACCCAACGTCCAGATCGACGGATACGACGTGTGCGTGAACAAGCCCAAGACGAACGCCTACCGGGCGCCGGGCGCCACCAACGCGGCCTATGCCACGGAGACCGTCGTGGACGAGATCTGCGAAAAGCTCGGTGTGGATCCGCTCAAGTTCCGCGTGAAGAACGGCGCGAAGGAAGGCACCCGCCGGGCCGACGGTCCCGTGCACCCGCGCATCGGCTGCATCGAGACCACGGAGGCCGCCCTCAACAGCGAACACTACCGGTCCTCTCTCGAGAAATCGGCGAACGGCAAGGTACGCGGCCGGGGCGTCGCTTCGGGTTACTGGTTCAACTTCAACGGCGGCCGGTCGGCCATTTCCGTCAGCATCAATCCCGACGGCACCATCAACATGCTCGAGGGTTCCACGGATATCGGCGGCACGCGGGCATCCATCGCCATGCAACTGGCCGAGACGATCGGCCTCGAGGCCACCGACATCAAGCCCTACGTCGTGGACACGGACTCGATCGGCTATACCGATGTGACCGGCGGCAGCCGAACGACCTTCGGAACGGGCTACGCCGCCCACGCCACGGGGCAGGCCCTCATCCGCGAGATGAAGGAAAGGGCGTCCAAGCTCTGGGACGTGCCCGCCGACGCCATCGACTTCGAGGATGGGGTCTTTTCCTACCGGGATGACGCGGAGAAGCGGGGCAGCTTCAAGGAACTGGCGAGCCAGGCCGGCGACGCCGGCGGTCCGGTGGTCGCCCAGGTCAGTACGAATCCCGACGGCAGCGGAGGCGGCGCATTCGCCACCCACGTCGTCGACGTGGAAGTCGACAGGGAAACGGGCAAGGTGGATATACTCCGGTACACCGCGGTCCAGGACGCCGGGACGGCTATACACCCGAGCTACGTGGAAGGCCAGATGCAGGGCGGCGTGGTGCAGGGCATCGGCTGGGGGCTAAACGAGGAGTACATCTACAACGACGCAGGTTCCATGACCAATGCGAGTTTCCTGGATTACCGCATGCCCACGACCCTCGACCTGCCCATGATCGAGACCATCATCGTGGAAGTGCCCAACGAGTCCCATCCCTACGGCGTCCGGGGCGTCGGCGAAGTGCCGATCGTACCGCCGCCTGCCGCCCTGGCCAACGCCATCTACGACGCCACGGGCGTGAGGCTGCGCGACCTGCCCATGTCCCCGCCCCGGGTCCAGAAAGCCCTGGCGGAAAACGGCGGGTAAGCGCGGAGCGGGGAAGCATGCTTGCAGGGAAGACGCGAAGGGCGGGAGAAGGAGTTTCCCGCCCTTTTGCTGTTGGTACCAGGTTTGTTTGCAATGAAAAACAAAGACTGTCACTAGGTAGTTAAATCGAGTGTCGATTCATGTCTACAAACCCAATTTCAAGCACATTCTACCAGTTTGTAAACACTAGATAAACTTCGTTAGTAATATTAACAAGCAACTTCCTTTTCCAGATCGGATGGTCCTACATACCCTAGGTTTGAGACAATAAACCACTCTACATTCTGACATACGATTCTGCTGGGTTACTAGAATACAATAACTCCGTTAGGAGTCTCGGCATGAATAAAGAAGTTACATTACTAAGCTTAGCAATGCTGAAGGTTAGTATAGATAGTGGAAGAGATTATCTAGACTATTTAAAACCTTTCGTGATGCACTGTCTTGCAACTTCAGGAAGCGAACAGATAACTGATGAATCGGTAGCAAAACAGCTACAAGAAGAGTTCGGTCTATTGATCCCGCTGCGAACTGTCCAGATCGTGTTACAGAGGGTCTCCAGATTAGGATATCTCAGAAAACAGTCTGGCAAATATCTGAAGTCGAAGACAATACCAATAAGCGATATACCCCAAAAAAGAGCTGCTGCGAATCGCAAGATTTCCGCTGTGATAAGTTCTCTTATTGAATTCGCAAGAGTAAATACAAACAGGCAAATCAGTGAAGAAGATGCGTTAGACGCCTTATTGGTGTTCCTTTCACAGTTTTCGATTTCGTGCTTGAAGTCGTTTCTTAGAGGAACAGCTCTACCAGATACTGTTAACTCCGGTAACTGGAAACTAGTACTCGTTAGTATGTTTGTAAGCAGAATAGAAAAGGTGCAACCTGAGCGCTTTGACAACTTTATTTTGTTAGTTGAAGGACATATGCTAGCGAATGCATTGCTATGCCCAGACCTTCATTCGGTATCGAAAGTATACAGGAAAGTTACATTCTATTTCGATACCCCTCTGCTGTTACAGTATCTAAACCTTATGGGTTCGGCTAAAAAACAGTCGATTGATGAGTTAATCAGCCTAATACATAGATTGAAAGGTACCATCGCATGCTTTTCGCATACGTTAAATGAAACTGTGAATGCAATTGAAAAATCATCTGATTTCATTGATTCACCCAGGGGACGAGGGTCAATCGTTTATGAAGCCCGAAAGTCCGACAAAACTAAATCTGACCTTTTGCTTCTGGCCGCAAAGGCTGAAGAACTGATCCTTAGGGGTGAAATAAAGATTGAGCGAACTCCGGATTACAAACCTAGTTTGCAGATTGATGAAGATGCGTTCTCTGATGTCTTGGATGATGAAGTCAGTTACTACTACAATCCGAGAGCGAAAGACTTTGATATCAATTCCGTTCGTTCCATCTATGTTCTTCGTTCAGGATCTTACCCTCATACAATTGAGAACAGTACGGCAGTGTTTGTAACGAGCAATTCAGGTTTTGCTAGAGCCGCGTTTGAATACGGAACGAGAATCGAACAGTCTAGAGAGGTATCACCAGTAATAACGGATTTCAGTCTAGCCAACACAGCCTGGCTCAAAGCGCCGCAAGGGGCGCCATTGCTACCGCAAAAAGAAGTAATGGCGTTTGCATATGCCACTCTCAGACCATCAGATAGTTTCTATTTGAAGGTTCTGGATGTTGAAGTTACCCCGTTTTTGTGGACG
>JAAXHH010000016.1 GCA_012270975.1 Candidatus Latescibacterota bacterium
CGCCAGCCTGGAATGCGAACTGATCGATCGCAGGCGCTTTGCCACCAGGGCCGAGGCCAGACTCGACCTGTTCCAGTACATCGAGGGCTTCTACAACACGCACAGACGCCACTCGTCCCTCGGATACCTCTCACCCGTAAACTACGAAAGGAGGCTCAAGAACACAGCCTGAATCCCAAATGGTGAACCGTCCACAAAAACGGGGTAACTTCACCTCGTGCCAATGCACGAAAGGTAATTCACAGTCCTTGCCACAAATCCTGGTGACTGTCGTAATGCCTGCGACGTATGGCCCGGTCCCGTAGTCTTGCAAGTGAATACCCTGATCTGTAAACATCTCGCTGTTTGGTCGTAGACTCTGGAGAGTGGAGCAGGTTGCGCTCTTCGGCTGCAAACAGGAAGATCAAGCGATACACCAATCGAAGGAGTTGCTGAAAGAATCGCTCTGTGGAAAGCCTACCGTCCTCGAGGACAGTACGAAGATCACTATTGTCCTGATGCTGAAGAAAGCCACTTCCGATCTGGCGTAGGGCTTCGGTTACGCCTTCTCTTAAGTTCTCCAAGGCGCGTTCACCGGTCTCGTGAGCCTCAGTACGCCAAGTCTCAAGAATGCAGCTATAAGGACTGTCGTCGGGTGACTTCAGTCTACTGGCATGTGCGGCTAACCAGAGGATGGCAAAGTCGGAATAAAGTTCCTCTTCAAAGATCTGCTTCAGATTGGCTTCGAGAAAGGCGGGGCGGGTAAGACTTGGATTGTTTCGAAGGAGACGAAGTTTGTTCCCATTGACTACGATTCCCCATAGGGAACGGTCCTCGGCATTCAAGTATTCTTGCATTAGTCCATGGGGACTTTGACGTCGTCCTTCGTCACCGAACCGTGTTTCGGACTTTTCAAGATCGTATTCATCCGTAACAAGCAATAGCGGGACAGATTCATCACAGGCCCTATGGGATAAATTGAATATTCTATTGTTAAAGGTTACAGGGTTCGTCGCAGTCAGATCGTCGTAGCCAAGTATGGTGCCTAGTAATTCCACGAGCCACTCATCAACACCAACACGATGCTTATCTAAATCATTTCGAGTAGCACGTTCGCTATAGTTGGAATAGAGATCGTTGCCAATACGCCAATAGCGAGCCAGTTCTTCCTTCAATACCAGTGACTTGGACAGGCCGTAGTCGACATCGTATTGTTTGGGCGCCTCCTGTGCCGCGATCGTCAGAAGGAATTCAGGAGGCAGTATTCCACCTTCGACCTTGAACGCAGTGTATCCGTTACTGCGACGCTTACGTGCCATTTAGTCCTCAAAGTCAGACTTCGGCATAAATACATACACACCGATCTTGTCGACCGGTAACGCCGGAGTCACATTGTAGCGCAGGCCCTTCGCATCACTTGCTACACGAACACGTCGATGGTCTGAAAGCTGCTCCCTGGCCCGTTGATGAGCAATGTCGTTAAGTATTTCTTCAAAGGTAGGTAATTGATCTATCGCCTGCTCAATATGGTGGGTCTTCATTCCATCTGGCATATTGCCGCTGGGTTCGAGCGAGAGCAGAGCAAACGACTCGTCATTCGACAGTAACTTTGGAGTATTCCCACCTCGTATCGCCACCCCGATACACTCTTCGGCAAGCAACGACTTCAAACTCTCATATTGACCATCCCTACCGCGCTGCTCGACTTGAATCTGGCTTCTTAACCGTACCAGAACAAGGACCGTTTTTTTATCGACACCTCTCGTGAAGATCGCACTGGACCGGGCTCCAACGGTTGAATCATCTATCTCAAGGGCTTGTTCTGCTACGTAAGCCGCCAAAGTAGAAACTAGCGGATGTGATCGATGGATGTATACAGATCCTACTGGAGCGGGTTGCTTGAAGGTAATCCTCATCGAATCACTAAATCCAAAATTCTCCAAGCTGTCCTGCAACGGTTTGGGCAAGTATGCTACCGGCAGTCGACTATATCCATTTACAGGATCCAGTGGGGCTCCCAAATGATCTGTTGAAAGACGGACAAAGCGAGCAACATCGTCAGGTCCACCTAAAACGGAAACAGCCTTACGCCATTCTGGCAGGACATCGTTCGGTCGCAACCTTCTCTGAGCGAAGACCGTTCGTGTGACTTTATCCTGTACTGTTTGCCATGCATCGTCCATCTCTACCTCGGCCTCGTCGAAATCAAGGTACATCTGTCGGGCGCCGTCACTTCCGACCCCCTGGAGAAGAATGGCTTCCATTATGGCATCAACTACCTTGTTCCCATCAGTTGGTAATGGAACAGCGACGCCCAGTTCTTTCCGGATTTTTTCGGCTTTGCGGAGGATAACGCGCAGTACGGCACCGTCTACAGGATTGTCTTCTCCATATAACATCAGCGTCCTGACGATTTTAGATGCCTGTCCAAACCGGTCGGCGCGGCCTTCTCGTTGTTCATGCCGCGTTGGGTTCCACGTTAGATCGTAGTGAACGACTGCATCAAAAAAATGCTGTAAGTTAACACCTTCGGAGAGGCAGTCTGTTGCAACAAGAACCGGAGTAGTGTTCTCCTCCAATTCACCAAGTGATCCCACCCTTTCTTCACGCTGGTCGGAAGTCAGTTCACCAGTAACTACTTCTACGTGAACTCTATTGGAAGAGAGTGCGGACTGAAGTTCACTTCCCACGTATTGAGCGGTAGCAATGTACCGGCAGAATACAACCGGATTGAACCCATCTGCAATGACCTGCTTAACCTCCTGAATCAGGGCCTTAAGTTTGGGATCATTCTGTGGCCCCCTGAGATTCTCGGCTCGGTTAATAAGAGCCTGTAGCGCGGGAGCGTCTTCCGGTGTCTCAATAGTTCCTGCTGGCACACTTTCATTAATTGACAGGGAATCTTCAATTGCTTCATCCATAACCGTTTCGTTTGCCAAAAGCTCCAGGGTTGCAAGTTGTTCTTGCTCAGTCGCGCTTTCGGTCGCGTTAAGGCGTGTTCGAAGAGCCAAAAGCGCCGCGGCGGGACTCGAAGAAACACACCTGAGTAACGCAAGTGCCGCCCACCATGACATGCGTTGCTGCAATCTAGTGCCACCTTCAGCTTTCAGTACCAATGTACGAGCATAAGAAAGGACATCATCGAACAGGGTTCCCCATTCACCAGTCAGCTTGTAGGTGGTTTCGCGACTCCGACGGACAGGAAATCCAGCTTCATCATTCCATTCGTCTATGTCCCCTCGCCGGCGTTGAACAAAATGCGCTGCGAGTTCTTCACGTAGTAAACGTCTAGATTCTCCTTCAGTCATTTCGGCAAGCTGCCCGAACTTCGGGTTCAACAGACCTAAAAGATTGTGAAACGCGGCATCGTCACCCGAGTGGGGTGTCGCGGTAAGAAAGACCATGTTGCGACTGAGGTCACTTTCGACCAATCCCTTAAGTAACTCGTACCGCTGATGTCGCGTATTGGTATTAGATCGTACACAGGTATGAGCTTCGTCGACTATGACGAACTCCGGACAAGCGCGAAGGAAATCGTGCCGACGATGGTCTGACTTTATGTAGTCCAGCGATACGACCGTATAGGGATACACCTCGAAAATAGATTCGTCAGGACGCAAACCTCTCTCCAGCCTAGATGCTGTCCCAGTACGCACAACCTCTGCTTCAAGACTGAACTTTTGAGCTAATTCACGCTGCCATTGTTCACATAGATGAGGTGGGCAGATTACGGTCAGCTTTCGGATTTCGCCCCGGTCAATCAACTCTCGCGCAATCAGACCTGCCTCTATTGTCTTGCCAATTCCGACGTCGTCAGCCACCAGTAGACGGACGGGGGTTAGCTTCATCGCCATGAGCAACGGTACCAGTTGATAAGCGCGCGGCTCGACGTTGATGTTACCGAAACTTCGAAACGGTCCTGCTCCCGCTCGGAGCTTGAGTCGCAGGGCGTCTCTAAGTAGCAAAGCCGCTTCACGTGAACCCGGATTGTTAGGATCTGGCAGATCAAAAGTTGCTGCTTTCGGCTGCTCGGGTTCTAGCGGTATATAGATGAGTGTCGCATCTTCTTCCGCGCCACCAAGCGGCCGGAGCTTCAACAGATCTTGATCCGTCTCAGGCAGTACAACCCATTCACGTCCCCGTACACTGACCAGATCTCCAGGTTTGAACTCAAAAACTACCATCATGAGTCTCCATTTTTCGGATCGGTCTCTGGGGTAGTGCCGGATCCGAACGCCCAAGTATACTCTTCCAGAATGCTACGCCAAGTTGATTGGTTTGTGCCGAAGCGAACAACAGTGAAACCGGCGTCATTCAATTCCTGGGTTGTTTTTTCATCTAATGTTTTCTGAATGTTTCCATCATGATGTGGCCCATCGATGTAAACTACGGTCTGATGATTTGTATAGGCAAAGTCGGGGCGGGTATTGTGTTTCTTTAAGTAGGGTTGAGCCTTATCGGGAAGGTTAAAACCGTTAGATTTAAGAAACTTTAACCAAGTTTTTTCGAGACTGGAAGTTGATGCATTCATTAGTTCCTCAAAGCTGTCTCCCTGGCTTGACTTTCCAGATGATCTCTCATATTTAACGCGCGTTAGTCGGCATAGAAGTTCAAGCAGTTCTGGTTTGCTTCGATCGATCTGGGGATGATCCGGCTGATTATAGTAGCTGAGCAAGCACTGATAGCAACCGGCCTCGCAGTCTTTGTTTTGATCCACCAGGTCTTCGAAATCTGTCCAGGAACCGGATTCAGAAGTGTAGTGACAGACTTCCAGCGCCTTGGTTGCAATCTGTCTTATTGACGTTGGATCGTGGGCTACTCGCGTTAATACGCCTGCACCGCCCTCTGCTGTCTCGTAAAAGAGTATTGCAGTACGATTGTTGCTATCTGGTAGAGATTCGACCGCTAGTTCCGACTCCTCAAGTTGGAAGACTCGTTCAATTCCGTGTTTAAGTGCGTATTGCAACGAAACTAACGTTACGTTTGAAAGATCTGTAAGTGGTTGTAAAATAAGAACATCTCGAGTGTCCTCTACAATAGGTGTGATACGATCGAGCGATTTCCCCTCCGTCACTTCGTCATTTTCTGCATCGGTAGGTGCTTGAGCGTCCTTTGTCCATTCACCGGTATTGGTGTCTATGCTGAAACCATATATCGATTTTTCTTTACGACGGCGCCACCCCAGATTGACGCGAGCGAGTGAAGCAGCCGGTCCGTACTTTAATGTCATGATTTGCTCTTCGCCATCCAACAAATCAACACCGAAGAAACGTAAATTGCTATTCTCCTCGCTGTACCGAAGAGTCGTAATCATCTCATATCCCTGCCGTTGCCTTTCTTCCTCATCGGAGGTTATACGTGTCGCTCTCCGTGTGGATACTTGCTCAATTCGATACAGGTTAGAAATGGTACGACCACCCTCCAGCAGAACGTCACAACTAACACAACGTTCGTAATCTTTCTGATCACCAAAATGTCCATATCCACAATCTGGACAGATTCGTACAGCTTGAACTGAAAGCTTCGATGAATTGTTCAGGACCGGTTCATCACGAACTGTAAGAATGGTACGATGCACGCGATAGGTGCTGCCTTCGTGGTATATAATGGACTGCGGGCCGAATTCTGAAAGGCCAAGAAATCTTGGGCGACTCAAGAATGAATCACGTACTACCCGTTCCTTACGACCAGGGATATAAGCCATAAGCGGTAAGCGAGGAAAGTTGTACCCAGGGAGGAATCCTTCCGAAGCAAGATACCTGTACGTGTAGAAGTCAGAGTTCATAGTTGGCCCGCTGTCGAGCAGCAGGTTCTGCTGTGTGTATGCCTCGTCGTATCTTCTCTTCGCGTCTGTCCTATCCTTTTCAGATGCTGCGGCGTTGTTTATGATCTCATTGGCGGACTTCATCTGGTTAGCAGTTGCTCGATATAGAGACCTCCATCTGTCAAAAGCCCTGTTAAATCGAAGCACTGCAGAGTTCATCGTACTCGCTAGCCACGTACTCGTATACCAGGGTGCCGACTCCTGCGTAAGGTCTTCGGAGAGTGTACTCAGGATGTTCTCGCCCCTCGATTGCGTTTCACTTAGTGCTTTAGAGCTTTGCATCTGGTCTATAATCTCATGATGTACGGGCAGCTCTGTGGTTTGGTCCAGTTCAAGTACGTCCCTCACAGATGATCCCAGTTTAACACCCGTTTCACCAAGCCAGATCGCGTGTAGGTGGTTACGTATCAGGTCCTCGTTAGCTAAATCGATAGTCGGCGGATTGACGACACCAGCAACCATACGAGTTGGATTGTAGTAAAAATACTGGTCATGTGGCGATCTTGCTGCACAGTAGGTGATTACAAGGGCAGGCTGTCCACTACGGCCGGCACGACCGCTACGCTGGGCATAGTTTGCGGGAGTTGGGGGGACATTCCGCATATATACCGCATTCAACATAGCTATATCGACACCCAGTTCCATGGTAGGTGAGCAGAAAAGAACGGGTAATCCAGCTTGTTCCACTTTACCATCAACAGTTTTTTCACCTTCGAATCCCTTCCGGAATCGTTTCTCACGTTCTTCTCGAATCTGTGTATCTACCTGTGCTGTGTGTTCTCGGGCTTCCAGTCGATGAAGAAAACGGTCATCACCACTTATGACCTCGGAAACACTCTCATACAGGGTACGGAAGAACACATTCGTAGACTCCCGACCAGAGTTTTTGTTCTCAGCTAGACTCCACACTAGAAAGGAACTGTTAATTTGATATCCTGTGAGACTACCATCCAAGTCAGTGGGCTCCACATAACCGTAGGTCGTCAATACTTTCAAAACATCATCTACGACTTTATTGTAAACGTCCTCATCGAACTTCGCTGGATAGTTCTGATTGCCCGGTCCCCAAAATACTTGAGACTTGATTTTGCGTCCGAATACGGATCGATGGGAAACATGTAACAATCGGTAGTCTTTCTGCTGTGATACAGCGCCTGGTCGAGGAATCATGTACGCGTGCGAATATAGACGTTCCTCCTCCGAAAGTCCCCAAGGCTCCTTCAACTCATTGTAGCTACGATTTCGGATCTGTTCTTGGATGTTTGGATCAAGGTAGATCGTCTTGATACATAATGCTCTGCGCATACGATCGAGGAGCTTACGAATAAGTTCATAACGTAATTCAGGTGAACTTCCGGCTAGCAGTGGATGTGTAGATTGCCATTCTTCCTCGTCACTGCAACAGTCCTCGAGATCACGATATTGAATCTCTAGAAGATCGAGTTGTTCCAAATTAGGATTGGTAATCCGCCAGCCACGTTGAAGATCGAAGTATAGACGATAGCCCAGAACATCACGCAGTGCCTTGATCGTGTTCTGTGCTTTTATACCCTTCGCGTGAGGGTTTGAGGCATAGTCCGAAGGTGTCAGGTTTATATTCTCCAGAACCCTTTGGGTAAGGACATCGTCGATCAACTGTCCTTCGGCTTCATTTTTGATCGCGGCGAGAACCGCACCTCTCAACAGTAGTATCTGTATGAAATCGTTGAAATGCCCTGCCTGTAGGCTCGCGTCCTGACGATTGTCGGTGAAAGCGAGTAGTTTCTTCGTGCGTTCGTCGAGTTCGCTCTTCAAAAGATGCTTCAACGACGATAGTGTAAGTACGGTGGTTGCCGAACTTCGACCCTCACTCGACAGACCGGAAAGTTTGGTCAACTCACTTCGAATTGTA
The DNA here is from genome assembly GCA_012270975.1 of Candidatus Latescibacterota bacterium. GTDB lineage: Bacteria > JAAXHH01 > JAAXHH01 > JAAXHH01 > JAAXHH01 > JAAXHH01. The sequence continues at coordinate 7,695 of JAAXHH010000016.1, forward strand.
CCATCATATTGGGCTTCACAATCGGGGTGAAGGCAGAACCGAAAGTTCTGAGGTATAAACCAGGCAGGTAGTCCTTCACCTGCTACGTTTCCTTGGGTATCCACGAGCACTCGAATTGGACGGTATTTTCGAAAATGAGACTTAAGTCGTGGCGAGTCATTCTTGTACTCCAGCCATTCCGAAGGATATCGCTCTTCCAAATCATTTGGATCGAATATCCCATCATTGTCCGGCATAAGGTATCCGTATAGAGTTGACTCCTCTTCGCTAGAACGTTCTGTGAGTTCCCTGGGATCAAATATCTCAGGTTTATTCGCCTGAAGATAGCACCACACAGGGATATACTCTTGACCACATTCTCTACAGAAGCAGAGCGTAAACATCGGCCGATCACGATCACCTGGTTTGTATTGCTGTCCTTTCAGAGTCAGATACCTCTCACCAGGTGATTCAAGTGTAGAGTATACATTCCAAGCTCCACTGATGAATTGATGCAGACGGAATGCGTAGAAGTTCCTACCGTTCTCGTCTAGACAACTATAGGCTGCCAATAGAAACTCAGAGAGGTATTTTCGACATGTTTCAACATCCAGTCCACTTTCCCCGGAAAGCATCTCTGATGCTTGTAGTACTGTCTTCGGTTCTGTAACTCGAACAAGTTTACCTTCTTTGTATTCCAGACCAAGTTTCTGTTCAATCCACGCCGATATTGGATGTACTGAAAGTTCGCCATGAGTTGGAGAGTCAGGAATACCAGACTCAATTACTTTTTGCAGGCTTTCGCCGTCTATTGGTGTACTTTCTTTAGTGACAGTCTTGAGAGTCTCGGAAATAACATTGTTTTGTTTCACAGGAGCGCCAAATATCCGGCTAGCTATACTTGCGACTGCTTTATTCTGATCCGTCAATGATCCTCCTGAAACCATCGTAGCGGATGTACCGATACACGTCAGTTTCTCATTAAACTTTTCCCTTACTCTTCGGACGAGCATGGCTACGTCAGCTCCCCTACGTCCTCTGTAGGTATGGAGCTCATCGAGTACAAAGAATCGCAGTCCTACTGCATGCTGGCGAATAGCCTTATCGGTTTCCATGAACCTGGTCATTATCAATTCAAGCATGACGTAGTTCGTTAAAAGGATATCTGGTGGATTCTTTGCGATCCGTTCCCTCTCTTCATTAGTCTCCTGCCCGGTATAGCGAGCAAAAGTTACAAGTTGGTTATCATCACTGAAGCCAAGCTTCAGATACTTCTCCAATTCCTCAAATTGACTATTGCACAATGCGTTCATCGGGTAAACCACTATAGCGGTGATGCTCTTGCCAGTATTACCCTGATCCCGTCTTCTCAGAACATCATCAACAATTGGAATGAAATAGCCGAGAGACTTACCGGAGCCCGTACCTGTTGTAAGCACGTAATTTCCGCCACTTTGGGCGACTTCGATGGCATCAAACTGATGTTTGTGCAATGTGAGCTTTTTTGAGGGTTTACCGCCAGGTTCTTTGATCCTAAACACGTCCCCGCAAGCAGGATGGAGAGTACCATCTGAGACAAGGTCGTCTACATCAGCTCCCTGCACGTAATTTGGATTCAACTGTATAATCGGAGGTGGCCAGAAATTACCGTCGGAATAAGCCTTATCAACGATTTGACTTATGTCATCCGCTTTGATTTTAGTAAAACTCCGTGTGAACCGCTCGTAATCAGAAATGAGTTGATTACGTAAGGTAAAGACATCCATTTAGCACCATCCAACTCGGCGTATACCGAAGTGTATGCAGGTGTCTGAACAACGATTTCAGTTTGAGTGACATCTAATTGTTATCGCATGATGCAATCAGAATATATCGGCATCACTCTTCAACTTCAACGAATTGATCGGTCATGTCAGCCCACACCCCGCACCCGGCCCAACACCTCGTACAGCATCACCCCTGCAGCCACGGCGAGATTCAACGAATCGGCGCGGCCGGCCATGGGAATTTGCACTACGATGTCGCAGGCATCCATAAGCTCGTCTGAAAGACCGTGTTGTTCGCCACCGAGGCATAGTAGCACGGGCGGAGCGTAATCTGCTTTCCGGTAATGGATCGGTGCGGCGTCCGACGTGCCGATCATCGGGATGTCGATCCTTTGCTTCCACTGGACCAGTCCTTCGAGCGAAGTACGCATGACTTGCTGCGAAAAGACGGCCCCCATGCTGCCGCGGACGGCTTCCGGATCGTAAGGATCCGCCGTGTCGCCCAGCAGGATAACCCCCGACGCGCCTGCGGCGTCGCACGTGCGCAGGACCGAACCCAGGTTGCCCGGACTGCCTACGTCCTCGAGTATCACCCAGCCCAAGGAGTCGTTCACGGTAGAATCGTCGCGTCCCACGCCCGCGTCGTCGAGTGCCGTCCACTTCTGCCGGACGACAGCCCCGATACCCCGCGGGCCGTCCTTCATCGACAGCGTCTGAAATACATCGGCGCTTACGTTCAGGATCTCGACGTCATCAGCCACCGCCCGATCGACCACGTCCCGCCCGAAATCACTTCGAAGCAGTTCCGGCGCGACGACAAGGGCCACAATGTCCGCCCCGGTCTGCACGGCCTCGCCGGCGAGGCGGATGCCTTCCGCGAAGAACAACCCGGTTTCCTGTCGTTTCTTGCGCTGCGAGAGGGCGCGGATGGTCTTGATTCGGGGATTCTGTGTGCTCGAGATAACCATAGCTACTTTTAAATATTGCACCCGGACGGCAGATTTTGCCTGGATTGAAAGATTGTAGCTTAATGGCAGTAGAGACTTAGTTTAACGTTGATGTTTGACTGAGCAATGAAACAGGTATGCAAGGCTGTTTTCAAATGCAGATATCCCAACCGTTTGCCGACAACAAAACTCTGAGAGTCTAAACCAGGATTCTGAGCAAACTTGTGATATGTCGTCATTGCCCTTCGTTACTTCAAGAAGTCCTTGATCAACAATTTCAATTCCCATAACCTTACCCGGAAACAAATCAACATCGATCATTCAAACAGTAATTACATATTTCGATCCCTTCACATATTCGAACGCATCTTAAAACCCAATCTGCTTCGATTCAGTATATGCTCAACGTCCATCCTACGAGCATATGGTCCTACGTCTGTTTTCTCAAATAACAAAATGAATCAAAGCTATTTACGCTATCGGATTTCACGAAATCGGACACGGTTTAGCCACGGATGATCCTAGGAACGTAACCATGGTTGATCTGTTGGACATATTACGGGAGTTTGACGCGTTGAGAGATGGCTCCGTCGGGAACGATGTTGTTTACCAGGGTTCGTTGCCCGCTATTCCACCTGAGTATGCCGATGTATTACCGTCCGACGAGATAGAACCTGACATGATGAAAGCCCTGCATCGTTGTGGTATCGACCGCCTTTATAGGCACCAGATTGAAGCTATCAAGCTTGCGAGCAGCGGATCGAATGTCGTCTTGCAGGCTCCAACTGCCAGCGGCAAGACGCTCGCATTCCAGATACCGATGCTCCAGTCTCTGAAAAACCGTGGTGCGCATGCATTGATGATCTATCCGAACAAAGCACTCGCGCTGGACCAGCGTGATCAACTTATGCGCTTAACGGCCCAATTGATAAACCTCGAATAGAGTCGTGGTGGTATGACGGAGATGTTGATTCCAACCAGCGTAGTTTGCTAAGAAAGCATCCACCCAGCATCCTTATCACAAATCCGGACATGCTGCACAATAGCTTCCTAGGTAATTCCGAATTATGGGAGCGTTTCTACAGCGGTCTGAAGTGGATAATTGTAGATGAAATGCATGAGTACCGTGGCTATTTCGGTTCGAACGTTGCTATGATCTTACGTCGGTTTTCACACCACCTGGCATCGAAATGCGTCTATCCCCACTATTTTCTGTGTTCGGCTACTTGCGAAAATGCAAGGGAACATGCCGAGAACTTGACCGGTCGACCATTCGTCGAAATTAACGCTGTCGACAGTATGCGTCCGCATCGTCAGTTCACTTTCGTACAACCTGACATTCCCAATTACCAGTACTGGGATATTCTTCAACTAAGGATAGTAAAAGCAGGACTAGCGTGTCTGTGCCAAGGCCAATCAGTACTAGCGTTCTGTCCAACGAGGAAATTCGCCGAAGCTTGTCACTCAATAGCCATGAGGGAGTTGGAGAAGCTAGACATACACAAAAGGCAACACATAAACCCCAGTGCTATTAAGGTATTCCGTTCAGGTTTGAGTGTTGACGAACGACATTCTGTTCAGGAAGGGTTGAAGAATGGTACCGTGCGACTAGTTTTTACTACAAACGCACTAGAGATGGGAATCGACATAGGAGGACTGGACGGCATAATTCTAGCCGGCTTCCCGGACAGTATTATGTCAGCATGGCAGCGGATAGGTCGCGCTGGTCGGAGTTGGGACGCAAACGCATTCGTCCTATACTACTCTCGCAACAACCCACTTGACCGGTTTTATGCGGAGAACCTTGAGGGTTTCTTGGTAAAACCTCTAGACGACCTAGTAGTCAATCCTGAAAACGAGGATCTGGTCGAGAAACATTTGCCGTCGCTCTTGTTTGAAACTCCCCAGTATGAAGACCATGCCGGAGTCCTCGGTATCGCCATGAATGAAGCAGCGAAAAGGAAACAACGAAGTGGTGCGCGACCTGTCGCGTCCGGTCGATACCGGCCGCATCCTTCATTGAATATCCGTGGGGGAGGCTCGGGTACGTTTGTTCTCAGGGAGGGTAAAAACGACATAGGTACTCTATCTGGACAACAGCAGTTTCGCGAAGCCTACCATCGTGCTATATACTCACACGGTGGTCGTACTTATCGAGTAAAAGAGATTTCATCGACAGGAAGTGGTGGCCAGATCTTGTTGGAGTCTATTGACTCAGGACTGCGTACAAATGCCTCAACTTATACTCTGCTTACAGAGCAGGACATCTACGACGGTTGGCAGTGGTTAGCCAACGGTTCCAGGATCAGCACGTACTACGGAAAAGTGCTGATTACAGAGTCGCTGAATTCCGTCGAGGAGGTCAACGAGCGAACCGGTGAGGTCGTCGACCGGTGGGTTCCCGAGTTCAACTCTGCAAAGTTCGATAACGCGCACGCGTTTTGGGTACAGGAGGAGGAAAATTCTAAACTCGCGACCGACGGCATAACGGCGTTTCAACAGTTATTGCGTGTAGGCGCATTGTTTTCGATTCCGCTTGATTCTCACGACATTTTTCCCCACGCTCTTGCCAAGGAACAAAAGGCATATATCGTCGAAAGTTATCCCGGAGGAATAGGTATCGCAAAGAAAATGCTGGAGAGATGGCAAACAGTGCTGGATGTCGGTATTGGAGTTGCAGAGCGATGCAGATGTTCCAAGGGGTGTCCGAACTGCATTGTGCCACCGCGCTCCAAAACTGAGATGGACAAGTTCGCAGGGATCGAATTTGCGCGCGCTGTACTTAGAGCGACCTCAAAAAGCCCTGACTACGAGTTCCGAGGTGGATTATGGGAGCCCGCCAAGTCAACGAACATCAGTTGAAATTTAAGGTGTTGTGCAGCGACTGTAAGTCACAGGAGTCGTACACTCCCAAAGGACTAATAACCCTGGGGACTGATATGACGAAAACCGAACCTAGGAAGCGAATTTACTTCAGATGCCACCATGTATACGGTGACTGAATGCATTTCGAAGAGCCGTTCTTGACTATTCTTAGCTTTAGAAGCGGTTACAGAAACGGGAATTGAACATCAACCCACTAACGTTTGAAATGCAATCCCCGGTTCCGTAGTTGTTTTCAGTTGCTACGACCTAAAGCGACCGCTTTACCCTTTTTCTTTACCGGTCGTCCCCGATGACCGACCGCGAGACGTTCGCTCTGCGCCCGCCCGAAAGGCTCCTTCATGTCGGTCACCCCGCCGGGAACAGCCCGGGAAGCCCGTCGCGTATCTACGCCGAGGGAGATGGTCACGCCCCGCGCCGTGGCCGTCGGCATGGCCTGCTCGCTGATCCTGGGCGTCGCCGATCCCTACTCCAACATGATCATCCAGGGTTCGTACCTGGGCAGCAACTTTACGCCCATCGGCGTGGTCTTCCTCTTCGCCGTCCTCGTCGGTATCGTCAACACGCTGCTGCGTACCTGGACCCCGGCATACGCCCTCACACAGGGCGAACTGGCCGTCGTCTACATCATGTCGCTTATCGCGTCGGCCATCCCGTCTTACGGATTGACGGAGGTACTCCTTCCGGCCATGGCGTCCATGTACTACGCCACGCCGGAAAACCGCTGGATCGAGAACGTGACGCCCCATGTAGAGCCCTGGCTGCTGCCCCAGGACTCCGAGGCCGTGCGGTCGTTCTTCGAAGGCCTTCCCCGGGGCGGGGCCATCCCCTGGGGCGAGTGGGCCGGACCCCTCGCCGCCTGGCTCAGTTTCGTCCTGGTGCTGTACTTCGTGGTGTTCTGCATCACGGTCGTCCTTCGCAAGCAGTGGGTGGAGCGGGAACGCCTGGTCTTTCCCCTGGTCAAGCTGCCGGCCGAGATGATCGATCCGGGCGAAGACGGCGCCCGGTCCCGCCTGGCGCCGTTCTTCCGCAACCGGATGATGTGGGCGGGTTTCGCCATTCCCTTCCTGATCAACGCCTGGAACGCCGTACACAACTACATCTACTTTTTTCCCACCATCTACTTCCAGGAGACGATCAGTCTCTTCGGCAACCAGTTCGTGCTGCCCATAAACCTGTCTTTCCCGCTGGTGGGTTTCGCCTATCTGCTCAGTCTCGAGATCTCTTTCAGTCTCTGGCTCTTCTTTCTCATCGGCCGGCTACAGAACCTGGCGAACGCGAGCTTCGGCATCGACCTGGCGGGCAGCACCACGTTGCCCGGCGAGTACCAGATGTTCGGCGCCCTGCTTGTCCTCGCCCTCTTCAGTCTCTGGCTGGCCCGGGCCCATATCCGCGAAATCCTAGGCAAGGCGCTTCGCGGCGGAGCCACACCGGACGATGCCAACGAGCCCCTCTCCTACCGGTTCGCCGTGATCGGCGGCGGGCTGGGCGTACTGTTCCTGCTCGGATGGCTGTGGATGATCGGCCTTTCCGCCTGGCTGGCCATCATACTGCTGATCCTCGTGCTGGCGGTCTACGTCGGTTTCGCGCGGATCGTGGCCGAAGGGGGCGTCCTCTTCGCGGAGACCTTCAATCCCCAGGAGTTCATGATCCACGGATTCACCGGACCCGTCCTCGGCGCGCGCAACCTGGTCGCCATCGGGCTGACCAAGTTCTGGTTCACCCACACGCGCACGCTCATCATGCCTTCCATGGCCAACGGCCTGAAACTGGCCGATACCGCGGGGCTCAGGAACCAGCGCTGGCTCACCGCGGCCATCGGTCTGGCCATACTCTGCAGCCTGGCCAGTTCGATCTACACGGTCATGTACCTGGCCTACGAATACGGAGGCATCAATCTCAACTGGCAGTTCTTCGGGGAACTCCAGCAAAACCGGTTCAACTACTACGTAACCACCATAACCGCGACGTCCGAACCCGCCGGCCGGTGGTTCTTCTTCGGACTGGGCGCCACCATCATGTGGGCTCTGATGTTCCTGCGGCAGAAGTTCATCTGGTGGCCCCTGCATTTCATCGGGTTTCCCGTGGGCGCCTCCGCACCGCTCCTGACCGCCTGGTTCTCCATATTCCTGGCCTGGATGGTCAAGGGGCTGATCCTCAAGTTCGGCGGAATCGACATCTACCGCAAGATGCTGCCCTTCTTCCTGGGCCTGATCCTCGGCGAGTTCGTCAGCGCCGGGTTATGGGTCATCATAGATGGATTGACGGGGGTAACGGGCCACATCATATTCAACTGAGAACCACCTTGATCCGGCTGTAAAACCCTTCAGGCCGTGCACGTCTTCCTTGCACGGCGGGATACGCGTAAACACAAGGCAGACCCCGAGTTACTCATGAACGGTACCTGCTCGCAGGCCGTCCTGTGGACCAGCGGCACGGACGGATACGATACCTACCGCATACCCGCGATCATCGTGACGGGCCGGGGAACGGTCCTCGCCTTCTGCGAAGGCCGGAGGAACAGCCGGAGCGATACAGGCGACATCGATATGCTGGTGAAGCGCAGCGAGGACGGCGGACGCACGTGGTCGGACCAAGCGGTGGTCTGGGGGGACGCCGGGAACACCTGCGGCAATCCCTGTCCCGTGGTCGACCGTGAGACCGGAACCGTATGGCTGCCGATGACCCACAACCTGGGCATCGACCACGAACCCCGGATCATCGACGGGACGAGCAAGGGCACGCGGACCGTGTGGGTCACGGCGAGCGAGGACGACGGCCGCACGTGGCGCGAGCCGCGGGACATTACCGCCACCGCCAAGCGACCGGACTGGACGTGGTACGCCACCGGGCCGGGCAACGGCATCCAGCTTTCGTCGGGCCGCCTTTTGATTCCCTGCGATCATATCGAGGCCGGCACCAAGCGCTACTACTCCCATGTCGTCTACAGCGACGACCACGGGGAAACCTGGGTACTGGGCGGTTCCACTTCGATGGACCAGGTCAACGAATGCTGCGTCGTCGAGCTGGAGAACGGAGACATGCTGCTCAACACGCGCAACTACGATCGGACCCGGCGCACCCGGCAGGTCACACTCAGCAGCGACGGCGGGATGACCTGGCGGGACCAGCGGCACGACGAAACCCTGATCGAACCGATCTGCCAGGCGGCCCTCGTCCGTTATCCCGGCAAGGGCGACCATCCAGGCGGAGGCGACCGACTGCTGTTCTCGAATCCGGCCAGCCGCGAGGAGCGGCGCAACCTGACCGTGCGTCTCTCCGATAACGGCGGAGACGACTGGCCCCACAGCCGAGTGCTGCATCCGGGGCCTGCCGCCTATTCGTCCCTGGCCGTGTTTCCAGACGGGACCGCCGCCTGCCTGTATGAGCGGGGAGACGACCATTCCTACGAGACGATCACCCTGGCCCGGTTCGATTTGGCGTGGTTGATGGATGGGTGAAAGCAGACAACCGAAAACCGGAGACCGTACATGAAGGGCATCATACTCGCGGGCGGCCACGGGTTGCGCCTCTACCCGCAGACCCTGGCCATATCCAAGCAGATCATCCCCATCTTCGACAAGCCGATGATCTACTACCCGCTGTCCGTCCTCATGATGGCGGACATTCGGGATATCCTGGTCATCTCATCCCCCGAACACATCGACCTGTACCGGCGGCTTTTCGGAGACGGAAGCGCGCTTGGAATGCGTTTCGACTATGCCGTGCAGCCCGCGCCGGAGGGAGTGGCGCAGGCCTTCCTGATCGGCGAGTCGTTCATCGGGGATGATCCCTGCGCCCTGATTTTCGGCGACAACTTCTTCTACGGAAGCAGCCTGTCCGACCTGGTCGAACGGGCCGCACAGCACAGAGAGGGGGGACTGGTCTTCGCCTGCTACGTCAAGGAGCCGGAACGGTACGGCGTGGTCGAATTCGACGAGCGTCAACGGGCCGTCAACATCGAGGAAAAGCCCCGACATCCCCGGTCCAACTACGCCGTTACGGGCATGTACTTCTACGACAACGAGGTCGTGTCCATCGCGAAAACGCTGCGCCCATCGGGTCGCGGCGAGCTCGAGATCACCGACGTGAACAACATCTATCTGCGCAGGGGCATGCTGAAGGTGGAACGTTTCGACGAAGGGATCGTCTGGATGGATACCGGTACGCCGGAAAGCCTGTTGGAGGCGAGCAATTTCGTCCAGGCCGTCGAAAACCGGCAGGGGCTGAAGATCGGATGCGTGGAGGAGATCGCCTACCGGAAGGGCTTCATCGACCGGGACCAGGTGCTGAGGACCGCTAACCTGGTGGAAGACAACCCGTACTGCGAATACCTGCGCCGGCTAGCCGGTCCGGTCGATCCGGTGGAGTGAGGGGTCCGAGCGGCCCGAGCCTGGTCGTCCCGAGCGGCCCGCGGCCGCCCCGATCAGTCCCGGCTATTCCGCCTCGACCGTCCGCCGCTTCAACCGTACCCCGGTCAGGTCCGCGCCGTCGAGCAGGGCGCCGCGCATCTCCGTCTCGTACAAGTGGGCGTGGGACAAGTTGGCGTTCCTCAGGTCAACCCCCGTAAGGTCCGCCTCGCCGAAGAGACTCCAGGTCATGTCGGCGCCCTCGAAGCTCGCGGCCGGGGCAAATGGATCGTCTGACTGGAACTTCGGTACGCCAATCCGGGCCGCGCGCAGGTCCGCCTTCCTGAAACTGGCGCCCGACACGGTCGCGCCGTTGAGAAAGGCACCGACCAGGTGGGCGCCGTCGAACCGGGCTCCCACGATGTGGGCGCCGATCAGCACCGCTCGCTCCATCTTCGCTCCCGAAAAATCCGCGCCGTTCATCCTGGCGTCGCGAAACTCCGACTCGGTCAAGTCGGCGTTGGTGAAATCGGTTCCTTCCAGGTTGGCGTCCCTGAAATCGACGCGGGGCAGAATGGCCTCCGACAGATCCAGGCCGCCCAGGTCCACCCCCGTGAGATCGCCCGTGTCCGCCGCCCGGGCCAGCGCCTGTTCCCTGTTCAGTTTCTCCATGATTTTCCTCTATCGCACGTGGTTCTTCAGCGTGCCGATGCCTTCCACCCGGGTTTCCATGTAGTCGCCGGCCTTGAGCAGGATCTTCGGATCACGGAACACGCCCACGCCCGCAGGCGTGCCGGTCGAGATCACGTCGCCCGGCAACAGGGTCATGGCGCTCGAAATGCGCGACACCAGCGTGGGTACGTTGAAAATGAGGTTGTCCGTGTTACTGTCCTGCAGGACCTCCCCGTTCAAGGTCAGCTTCACCGCGAGCGTATTCGGGTCGGGTATCTCGTTCTTCGTCACCAACCACGGCCCCATGGGACAGAACGTGTCGTAGCTCTTGCCCTGGTGCCACTGCTGCTGCCGGAACTGTATGTCGCGGGCGCTGACGTCGTTGGCCACCGTGTACCCCGCGATGTAGTCGTACGCGGCCCCTTCGGACACGGCGGTGGCGGTCCTGCCGATGACTACGGCGAGTTCCACCTCGTAGTCCACCTGTTCGCTTTCCGCCGGCAACACCACGTCGTCGTAGGGACCGACCACGGACGAGGTGGCCTTGGAGAAGAGCAGCGGGTGCTCGGGCAGCGGCACGTTCTGCTCCGTCGCATGATCCAGGTAGTTGAGCCCGACGCAGACGATCTTGGGCGGACGGGGGATGGGAGACGCCAGCCGCGCGCCGTCCAGAGGCGTCCGCGCGCCGGCGCCACTTTCCACCGCGCGGGAGACGTCCCCGAGGGCATCCGCTTCCAGCACGCCCAGAACGGTACCGGGCAGCGATTCGTCGGCGGACCGCAAATCGACGATCTCATCGCCGACAACGGCGCCGATCCGTTCCTGTCCGCTTTCTCCATAGGTCACAAGCTTCATATCCGGCTCCTGTATCCGGTCATTCCGGTTGGGTTGAAGGTTTCAGATGCTGTCATACGACTCAGGTACGGTACTGCTTCCATTCCGGATTCACGCAATTCGGCGGATCCTCCCCGCTGACCATGGCGATCAGATTGGCCGCTGCCATGTTGCCCATCTTGATGCGCGTGGCGACCGTCCCGCTGCCGACATGGGGCAGCATCACGACGTTCTCCAGGTCCGCAAGCCCCGGTTCCAGTTCCGGCTCCCGCTCGAAGACGTCGAGCCCCGCGCCGGCGATGGCGCCATTGCGAAGGGCCTGCACGAGGGCCTTTTCGTCGACTACGGGTCCACGGGTCGTATTGATGAGATATGCCGTGGGCTTCATCAGGTTCAGTTCGCGTTCGCTGATGAGGTGGGTGGTCTCCGGCGTGAGCGGCACATGCAGCGATACGAAATCCGATTCCCCAAGCAGATCGTCCAACGGGAGATAACGCGCGCCCGTGCACTCGATGGTCGCGTTGCGTCTGCGACTCGTATAAACCACGCGCATAGAGAAACCCGCGGCCCGCCGGGCCGTGGCCGTACCGATGCGTCCGCCCCCCACGATGCCGAGCGTCTTGCCCGTGACGTCACTGCCCAGCATAAGCAAGGGGCCCCATCCCGTGAAACGGCCGTCCCGCACGAACCGGTCCCCTTCCGCCACACGCCGGGCCGTGGCGAAAATGAGCGCCCAGGCGATGTCGGCGGTCGTGTCGGTCAGCACGCCCGGGGTATTGGACACCGGGATACCCCGCCGCGTGCAGGCATCCACGTCGATATTGTTGTACCCGACCGCGTAGATGGCCACGCCTCGAAGCCCGGGAGAAATGTCCAGTACCTCGTCGTCGATGTCCTCCGTCAACAGGCAGAGCAGCCCGTCGCGGCCCTGTACCGCTTCGAGGAATTCATCACGGGTCAACGCCCGGTCATGGGGGTTGACGTCCACCACGCCGCAGGCCGCTTCCAGCATCCGGATGGATTCATCGGGGATGCGCCGGGTAACGAGTACGTTAGCGCTCACCGGGTTCGGATTCCTCTCTCCATCTTCGCAGCGCCTCGTCGTAATCGCCGCGGTAGTCCAGGTCGAACAGGACCGCGTCCGTGTCCACGGATACGAGGCGTACATCTTCGGTGTGCCGGTCGCGCAACGCTTTCATGCCGCCCTGATTCGATTCGAACAGGATTTCCTCCCGGTACGCGGGCGACACGATCATGGGATGGCCCTTCTTTCCTTGATACTCCGGGAGTACCATGCCTTCGGGACGCCGCTCGTATTCGGCAATCAACTGGTCCACGATCCCCGTCGTGACCAGGGGTTGATCGCCGAGGGCGATCAGGACCGCCTGATCAGGGGGAATGTACGCCATGCCGCATCGGATCGAGGAAAGCATGTCGCCTTCCGGATCCGGATTATACGTGAAGCGGACCGGCAGTCCGGAGATCCGCTTTACAATATCCATGGCGCGGTGGCCCAGCACCACGACAACGTCCTTCCCCAGACGCGAACGCGTCAGCATACGGACCACCTGTTCGATCAACGTGACGCTTCCGAAGGGCAGCAGCTGCTTCAGCGTCCCCATGCGCTCGGACCGGCCGGCGGCGAGTACGAGACCCGTGATCATCGCTTCGACGAATCCTTCATCCACGCGTCAATCATCAGTCGTCCGCGTGGGTCGCGTCTATGAAATATACCTTGTCGCGGTCGTACCACTGACGGTCCTCTTCACGGAACCAGGTGTATACGGTCTTCCCGTCGGGGCTGGTCGTGATAAAACGCTGTCCGAGATTCGAGATCGTGGAACCCATGACGATGTTCTCGGCCATGGCCGGCTGAGGATTCAGCGGTGTAGTAACGCTGGACAGATCATCCTTGAACGCGTTAGCCAGCAGACCGACGGCGATCAGCGTCAATACGACTTTCGTGTAACGATCGACTTTGATTTCCATGTGGCGTGGATCCTCCACGTTGGTGAGGTGAACAACTGCCGAACAGGTCCTCTAAACGCGGAACTTCCGAGAGCCTGTTCTTACATTCGTTCAGCATGAAGGACGCCGTTACCTGAGACGGCCTCCATACCGTTTTAGGCGAATGCGGAATCGGGGTGAATCTATCCTTTTCGGGCGGGCCGAGTCAATCAAAAAATGCTTGACGCCAACCCCCTGGAAGTGTATGCTCAACGGACTTTCAACCGCGTTGTAAGTCGAATAGAAACAAGTGATTTAGCGCGACGAATCCGACCTGTACCAAGCGCTGAAAAGGACCCCGGGAGTCCGTCATGGCCACTGAAGTCATCATGCCCGTACTCGGCATGACCATGGAATCCGGAATCATCGTGGAATGGATGAAGAAGGAAGGCGATTCCGTCACCGAAGGCGAGGTGCTCTTCAACGTCGAAACGGACAAGAGCGTGATGGAGGTGGAGGCCAAGGCTTCCGGTACGTTGCTCAAGATACTGCACGGTCCGGGAGACGACGTTCCCATTCAGCAGGTCATCGCATACATCGGCAAAGAGGGTGAGACGATCGTCGGCGAAGGGGACGGAGGCGACAGCAGCGCGGACGGTGGGGCAGACGGCGACGCGGGTGCCGCGAAGACAGGTGCCGAGGCAGCGCCGGAAGCCGTCCAGGCCGCCGGATCTCCCCAACAGAACGGCCAGGGCGCGCCGGCAGTGACCGGATCAGGGGGACAGTCCGGACAGCACGGACAGCCTGGGCAGCCCGCCCGCGTCAAGATTTCGCCCAAGGCACGCCGCCACGCGCGGGACCTTGGTGTTTCAATCGAAAACATCGTGGGGACGGGACCCGGCGGACGGATCGTATTCTCCGACGTGGAGGCCTTCGCCGCCCAGGCCGGTGCGGCATCGGCTCCAGCTTCGGCAACGCCCGCGCCAGCCCCCGCAGCGACACCGGCAGCATCCGGCCCCGGTTCGAAACGAGTCCACCGCCGCGCACCGCTCAGCGGCCTGCGCAAGGTCGCCGCGACTCGACTGGCCGAAAGCGCGTCGACCATTCCCCACTTCTATCTCACGATGGACGTCGATATGACGCGGCTCACCGGGCTTCGGGAACAACTGATCGGCTACGGTGAGAAGCGCGACCTGGCCCGGGTCTCCGTGAACGATCTGATCATCAAGGCCGCCGGAATCACCCTGCGGGCCTTTCCCGCCGTCAACGCCTCCCTCGAAGGCAGCGAGGTCGTGGAGTACGCGGACGTGAACGTGGGCTTCGCCGTCGCCCTCGATGACGGACTGGTCGTGCCCGTCGTGGCATCCGCCGATCAGAAAACGGTCTTCGAGATCGCCGCGGTGACCCGGTCTCTGGGCGAGAAGGCCCGTGGTCGGGGCCTGGGTCCCGAAGACTACGGTTACGGCACCTTCACCATCTCCAATCTCGGCATGTTCGGCGTGGACCAGTTCACCGCCATCATCAACCCGCCGGAAGCGGCCATCCTCGCCGTGGGGCGGGTCAAGGACACCCCCGTCGTGGCGGACGGCAAGGTCGAGATCAAGGCCATGATGTCGGTCACCCTTTCCTCCGACCACCGGCTCATCGACGGCGCGGTCGCCGGACAGTTCCTGGCCCACCTCAGGGACGTCCTCGAGCAGCCGCTCGAACTCCTGATCGGGCAAGACGGGATGTGAGCTACTTCCGTGATCGCCAGATTGTGGTCCCGCTGAAATATACGCAGTTTGACGAATTGCGGCCCTGTTTATACCGCGGCGAACAATAGTGTAGAAGTACCACATGACCAACGATCATCGGCACGATCAAGACCACACGGACCCGCCCCCGGATATCGAGTTGCGCGTGAAAGCGCTCGAATCGCTGCTCGTGGAGAAAGGCCTCGTCGATCCGGAAGCGCTGGACGCACTCATCGACCTGTACCAGGACAAGATCGGCCCGGCGAACGGGAAACACGTCGTGGCGCGTGCATGGACAGATGAAGCGTTCAAACGCCGGCTGCTCGACGACCCGAATGCCGCCATCGCATCGATGGGCTATGTAGGGGCGCAGGGCGAGCAGATACGTGTCGTGGAAAATACGGAAGACGTGCACAACCTCGTTGTCTGTACGCTCTGCTCCTGCTACCCGTGGCCGCTCCTCGGCCTGCCCCCCGTCTGGTACAAGTCCGCGCCATATAGAGCACAGGCCGTCGTGGATCCGCGCGGCGTGATGACACAATTCGGTACCGAGGTTGCCGAAGGGAAAGAGGTGCGCGTGTGGGATTCCACTTCCGAAATGCGCTACCTCGTGCTGCCGCAGCGTCCCGAAGGCACGGAGGGATGGAGCGAGGAGGAACTCATGGATCTCGTGACGCGCAACGCCATGATCGGGGTCGAGGAGGCGCGGCTTCCGGTATCGGAGGTCCGCAACGCATGAGCGGTGTACACGATATGGGCGGGATGCGGGGTTTCGGGCCGGTGCGGCCTGAGCCGGAGTCCGAGGAGCCGGTCTTCCACGAGGAATGGGAGGGCCGGGTGTACGGGATCGTCCGGCTCATGGGACTTCTGGGACTGTGGAACATCGACATGTCGCGCCGCAGCAGGGAACAACTGCCTCCCGCCGAATATCTCGCCAACTCCTATTATGAGAATTGGTTCGCGGGGATGTGGGAGCAACTGGTCAGGTCTGGTCTCGTTTCGAAGGAGGAACTGCAGACGGGCAGGGCATCGACCCCCGTGCCGGAACGCATCATGGAGAAAGTCGCGCATGTCGAACAGGTGCGTGCGGCCCCTTACATGACTGCGAGCTACGTCCGGCCCGCGTCCTCATCGCCCCGGTTCTCGTCGGGCGACCGTGTGCGCGCAATCAACCGCTATCCGCTTGGGCACACCCGGGTACCGGGCTATGTTCGAGGCCACACGGGGATCGTGCGTGAGCACTACGGATCGCAGGTGTATCCGGACCTGAGCTCCCAGGGCGTGAACGAGGGAAGGCACCTCTACAACGTACGCTTCGAGGGGCGTGACCTGTGGGGGGAATCAGCCAACGCGAACAGCGCCGTATACGTCGACCTCTGGGAGACGTACCTGGAGCCTGCACCATGACAGACCCGCAACTGCCCGGCGGTACGAATGGGCTGGGGGACATCCCGCTGAGGGACGATGGCTCGCCGGTGTTTGCCGCGCCATGGGAGGCATCAGCGTTTGCGATCGCGGTGCGTCTCTCCGGCGAAGGTCACTTCACGTGGGACGAGTGGACCGCCACGCTGAGCGAGGAGATACGTGCGGCACAGCAGGAGGGCGACCCCGACCTGGGCGATACGTACTATAAGCACTGGCTCCGGGCCCTGGAGCACCTCTGCAGAGAGCGCGGGCTCGTATCGCAGGAGGAGGCGTCCGACCGCAAGGACGCGTGGCAAAGGGCGTATCTCGACACGCCCCACGGAGAACCGGTCGAACTCGCGCCGCATCACCATACCCCGTAGCGAATCAACTTCTTCCAGCGGCCGGAACCCTCGTGACTCTTTTAAGTATTCCCAACACACCTCTAGATATTACATCACAATGGCTCACTGAAGCACTTTCTTCAACAAAAACGTTCTCGAATGTCGTTGTAACTTCGCTTCGAATTGAACCAATTGCGGAGTTGACTTGTGTTGGACAGCTGGCACGCTTGCATCTTGATTTCAGTCAACCTTGTTCAACACTGCCCAACAAGATGATTGCCAAACTACATGCACCAGATGAGATTCTACGAGCAAAAACGCGTCTGTTTACGCCTGATAAATGCGAGATTTTGTTTTACCGGCAACTTGCCCGTGAGATACCCCTTCGTACTCCCCTCTGTTATTACAGTGCTATGAATGTTAGTCATGGAAAGTACATTAGGATTCTTGAAGACCTTGCTCCTGCTAAAGTTGGAAATCAAATCGAAGGAAGTACAGTGCAGGAAGCTTCATCTGCTCTCCGAGCAATTGCCGGTTTTCACGCCTATTGGTGGAAAAATAAGAAACTTGAAACGTTTGAATGGCTAACGAATTCGCCTGTGAATTCTGAATCCGCTACGGATTGGATCCTTGATCAGTATCAAGAAGCGTTTCCTGTCTTTGTTGAAAAAACTGGAGCCTTGTTGACGGATGTAGTCAAGACATTCGGAGAACGGTTGCCTGAGAAGTTAATGGGTAAGTCCAGATTTGAGAAACCACCGAGAACCTTAGTCCACGGAGATTTTCGCTTGGAGAACGTTTTCTTTGGCGCTTCTCTTGGAGAGTCGGGCTTCGCCGTGATTGACTGGCAAGATGTATCACTCGGAGAGGGTGTTTCGGATGTCGCATGGTTTATCGGTGGATGCTTAAAAACAACACCAAAACGACAAATCGAAGAACGACAACTTCTAAAAACCTACCATGAAACACTGAAGGCAAACGGAGTTAGTGGATACACCTTGGATGTTTGCTGGAATGATTACCGCTTCGCCATCCAGCGTTACTTCATTCAAGCAGTACTTATGGTAGCTTCTTTAAATCCAGAAAATGACCGAGAAAACAGACTCGCACGAGCAGTATCCGAGCGGTTTAATGCAGCAATTACCGATTTGCGCCTAACCGAGGCGTAACTGGCTATTCTTTCGGGTGTCATCAACCGCCTTGCTGGAAAGTTCCCTCTACTGAATTAGTGTTGACTATCTCACCTGTGTATACAATGTGTTTGCGGAGCCTGCCCTTCTTCATATCGACAGGCTTGACCCACCGATTCCAGGTGGCTGATGGCCCACCAGGTTCGATATAGAGCACTCGATGCCAGATTCCGGACTCAAAGCTTATAAATCGGTGCGGGACACCGCTCCAAGACACAGCTATCGCGGCGCCGTGGTCGGATGCGGCAGGATGGGCAGTACCATCGACGACGAGCACGTCGGTCAGCCCCATTACCCCTGGCCGTGGGCGCACGCGCCCGCCATGATCGAAGCCCGGGGAATCGATCTCGTAGCGGCCGCGGACGAGGATCCCGCCAAACTGGAGGATTTCAGGCGCCGGTGGGGCGTTTCGGCCCTGTACACCGACTACCGGGAGATGGTTGAAAAGGAAAAGATCGACGTGGTCTGCCTGACCACCCGGCCCGGACCCCGGGCAGAGATCACGGCGGGGTTGACCGAACTCGGGGTCAAGGCCATCTTCGCCACGAAACCGATGTGTCGCACGCTGGCCGAAGCCGACGCTATGATCGAGGCCTGCGCCAGGAACGGCGTCATCCTCGCCATGGCCTGTCATCTCAACTGGTACGGCTACTATACGAACGCCCGGAAGCTCATCGCCGATGGAGCCATAGGACCCTTGAAGTCCATGGTCTGCCACAGCCCGTCGACGCTGTCCAACATCCAGAGCCACACCCTGGCCCTGCTTCGGCTCTTTGCCGGTGCGCCGGCCCGGTGGGTAGTCGGCCTGATCGACACGGACGAGCAGGCGCAGTCCGATGCCGATATCCCGGGATCAGGGATCATCGTATACGAAAACGGAATCCGGACCATACTGAACTCCCGGTCCGAATCGCATGTTTACTCCTGGTCCCTCGAGTTCATCGGCGAAACCGGCCGAATCGTCTCCCGGCATTCCCACGCCCAGTTCGAGCTGTGGGCGCCTCATCCTGTGACCGGCGCACCTGCCCAGACCCACCTGCCCGGACCGTGGCATCCTCGGAGTTCCATGGTCGACGCCATAGAGGGCGTATGCCGTTCCATTGAAGAGGGAAGGGAGACGACTTGCCCGGGCGAGTTCGGCCGCGAAGCCCTTGAAATCGCTATTGCGTTGAGAGAATCTCATCGGCGGGGAAACGTACGGGTCGACTTGCCGCTTGAGGATCGGAGCCTGCGGATGGGGTAGGTTCTACGCCAGGCACAAAAGACGTATAATCTCACAACATAGTTTACGTGTGATCACACGACATCATTTACTTGTGATCACAACTCCTCGATCTCATCCGGCTCCGGCATCTCTCCGAAACGTACCGCCTTAACCGTCTTTCGCCCCTCAAGCAGGGCCCGTGCCAGTCGGTGACCGCCGTCCATCAGACGTCCATTGTCGTTGACAATGACCGGGATTTCTGGGTCTGCATGGTTGATCCGCCGGCAGTGATCGGCCACCTCCCGGATTGTCGGCGTCCTGCCCTCGCCGAACCAGCAGTCGCGGTCCAACTCCGCAAAACTCTCGACGTCTACATCGTATTCCGGAAGATCCTTCGCCAGTTTCCATAGGCGTTCAGTGTACCAGATATACCGCTTGCCATCGCGTTCCGTCGAATGGGTCTGTGATGGTCTCCGCAATTCGCTATTTCTCCTTTGGCTTAGTATTCTTGCCGAGGGACCTCAGCAACTTCACGACTTCCGCGGCTTCCTTACCTCCCTTTCGCGCGTGGGCCATAAGCGATATCCCGTGAGGTCCCGGCTTGTCTTTTTCAGATGGATTGTCGGCGAGAACGGCCTGCACGACGCTCAGCTTCCCCAACATGGCCGCGGCATACAGGTCAATGCGCGCCCCATGTTGCAGCAGGTACTCCGCGATGTCCTTTCGCCCCATATGCGCGGCCGCCCCCAACCCCGTTTCCCAGTCACCGCCGCCCCAGTCCCAGCAGGCGTTGACCAGTGCAGGTTCTTTGTCGAGCATATTCCTGACACTTTCAAAATCGCTATGGGCGTCGTAAACGAAACGATGAACCATTTCCGGGTCTAGTGCCGCCTTCTTGGGAGACATGTTCTACAGTCCTTTCTCACGTTGTTGGTATTGTATGACTGATCGGTCAATGAACAGAAAAACAGGTGCCGCGACAGAATTTACGTGTGAGTCTTTCACACGTGTATTCGCCCGGGCAGCGTCTCCATATACCTGATTCACTTTCACCTCTCCTTCTTCGCCGCGAACCGCAACCGAATATAGTCCGCCGTCCACGCGCCGTCCGCATCGCACAGACTGGGTCGCATCGCTTCACGGACCTCTTCAAGGAAGCCCGGCCTATCAGTCACTGGAACCCGTGACGTGAAGCTCTCAGCGAAGGTTTCCAGCCAGCCGCCGATGTCGCCGGGCAGCGGGGTGGGCCGGGGGATAAGCGCGATATACTTCACGTCGAACCCCTGCTGGACCAGCCGGCCCCTGTACTCCTCGTCAGTAGCGAAGTACCAGGGATTGACACCGTCCTCCCAGAGGCCGCGCCGCTTCAGCGCCTCGGTGAGCGCTTTTACGATCGTATCGACGCACCCGTGTCCGCCGCATTCGGCGACGAATCTTCCGCCGGGTTTCAACGCTCGGCGCACCCCCGCGATCACCTCATCGGGATGGCCCATCCAGTGAAGCGCGGCATTGCTGAACACCGCGTCGAATTCCGCTTCGTAAGTCAGCCGATGCCCGTCCATCACATGGGCCTCGAGTCCGAGCCCGCGTGCCGCCTCGATCTGCTGCGCACTACTGTCCACGCCGACGACGCTGCAGCCCGTTTCGACGAGTTTCGCCGTCAGCGCCCCGTCGCCGCATCCCAGGTCGAGTATTCGTTCGCCAGGGTTCGGTTCCAGTAGCTCTACCACGGGCATGCCCAGGTCCGCGACGAACCGGGCGTTGCGCGCGTATCGCTCGGGGTCCCAGGACTGTGATGAACTCATCCGGTCCTCCATCTGTCCCTCCGTTTCTCACTCACCGCGCAGCACCTCCGCGGGATTGGCCAGCGCGGCCCTGAACACATGATATCCGATCGTCACGATTGTGATGAGCAGGGCTATGCCACCAGAAGCGAAGAAGATCCCCCACCCGATCTCGATCCGATAGGCGAAGTTCTCCATCCAGCGCCCCATGATCAGCCAGGCCGCTGGCCAGGCGACGAGGTTGGCGACGAGCACGAGACCGACGAATTCTGCGGACAGCGTGGCAAGCAAGCGGTGCAGGGAGGCGCCAATCGCCCTGCGAATGCCAATTTCCCGCACGCGCCGCTCCACCGTGTACGAAACCAGCGCGAAGAGGCCCAGGCAGGTCAGGAAAACCGCGATCAGGGCGAAAACGGCGAAAAAGTAGCCGATGCGCGTCTCGTTGCGGTAAAGCCGGTCGATGTCTTCGCCGAGAAAAGTAAAGGCGAAAGGATAGTCGGGAAAGGACCGCGTCCAGGTCTGCTCGATATGCTCCAGGGTGGGTCGTATCTCCCCGGGATCGAGCCGGATCACCAGGTGCTGGCCGATCCCATGAAAGAGCACGAGGGGTTCGATGGGCAGGTGCAGCGTCCGGAAATGGAAGTCACCCAGCACGCCGATTACCGTCCGCATCATGTTATTGCCGAAGCGGACCTCGCGCCCGATGGCCTCCTCGGGCGTCTCCCATCCCAGGGCCCGCAGTGCGGCTTCGTTGATCAGCACGTTCATTTCCTCGGGGCTGTCTCGCAGCGGCCCGCGGTGCGATCGGCCGGCGAGGACGTCCATGCCCAGCGTTTCCACGAAATCCGCGGCGGCCTGGAGCCCCTGTACGTCGTGCCGGACGTCGACAGGGTCCTCGGCGCGCTGCACCGTTCCGGCGGAGACCCGTCCGATATTGCCGACGAGTCCGGGCAGGGACGCGCCCAGGCTCACGCCTGTCACACCCGCGTACCGGATCAGTTCATCTTTCCAGGGCTGGTAGTTGCGCGCAACCTCCTCCACCGTGGGAATCACGATGACCTGTTCTTTCTCGAAACCCAGGTTCTTGTTCTGTATGTAACTGGCCTGGCTGAACAGGATACCGGTCCCGATGATCAGCGCGATGGATACGGCGAACTGCGCGCCGACCAGGGTCCTTCTCGACCATACACCGCCCGGCTGCAACCGCCGGCCCACCTCGAGTCCCGGCGTGGCCAGCATGGAGGAGAATACGAGCGCGGGGTAACCGCCGGAGAGTATGCCGATAAGGACCGCGATAAGCAGGGGGCCGAGCCACCAGCCCGGGTGCATGACAAAAGACGCGGTTACCGGCATGCCCAGAAGCGCGTCGAAATGGGGAGACACAAATTGGACAGCCGCCAAGGCGATCGTAAGCGCGATCAGGGTCAGCAGGACGGACTCGCCGAGGGACTGCCGGACCAGGTGTGTCCGGGAAGCGCCCAGCACCTTGCGCATACCGACCTCATGGCCCCGGTGGGCATACTGTGCAGTGGACAGGTTTACATAATTCACCGAGGCGATGGCCAGGATGAAAAGGCCGATGGCAGCCAGGATGTACACGTAGCTGATATCGGTATTGACCCCCGGTTCGTTTTCAAGATGAGAGTACAGATGAATGTCCTTGACGCTTTGCAGCCTCATATCGAAGCGACCGCCCCGCGCCTCGAGCCGGTCGCCGATATGCCGCTCCACGAAACCGGGCAGCTTCGCTTCCGTTTCGGCGGGCGAATGACCTTCCGGAAACACGACGTAGGTGTAGAAGAGGAACGCGGACCAGATATCGTCAGTCCTGGTCCAGTTGAATTTCTCGTATCCGGTCGCCAGGGAGATGAAAAAGTCGGCGCGGAAATGGGCGTTTTCAGGGATGTTCTCGATGACGCCGGTGACGGTCAGCAGCAGGAAACCGTTGTCGGCGATCATGGTCTTCCCGACCGGATCTTCATCGCCGAAATACCTGCCGGCGACGTCCTCACTGATCACCACGGTGTACGGCGCTTCCAGGGCGTGGTCCGGATCGCCCCGCACCAGGGGCATGGTAAAGACGTCGAAGAGGGACTGGTCGGCCCAGTACACCCGCTTCTCGTAAAAGAGCCGGTCTTCGTACCGCATGATCCAGGTGCCGAAGGTGGGGAGCAGGCGGACGAATTGCCGGACTTCGGGGAAATCTTCCTGCATGGCCAGCACCATGCTTCGGGGCGAACGGGCGTCCTCGTTGACCGCTACCCGGTAAATCCGGTCGGCCTTTTCGTGGTGCTGGTCGTAGCTCAGTTCGTACTGGATGTATAGGAAGATCAGGATAGCGCAGGCCATGCCGACGGCCAGACCGAGGACATTGACGGCCGTGTAACCCCTGTGCCGTCCCATATGGCGGAGCGTGATGGCGAGCCAGTGCTTGAACATCATCCTTCTTTTCCAGTTATTGATTTTACTTATGTCGTTACTTATGTCGAAAAAACCGCCACTCCCGTTCGACGATCAGGCGGGCGCCGCGCCGGAACGTCAAGTAGGACCAGGCCCAGTGCAGCACGACGAGCAGCCGGTTCTTGAAGCCGACGAGGAAGTAAACGTGGACGACCAGCCACGTGATCCAGGCGAACCAGCCCGAGAAGCGCAGCTTGCCGATTTCCGCGACGGCGCGGCTGCGGCCGATGGTCGCCATCTGGCCCTTGTCGACGAATCGAAAGGCCTCGCGCGGTTTTCCGGCCATGTCGCGGCAGATCACCCTCGCTACGTACCGGCCCTGCTGGATCGCCACGGGCGCCGTGCCGGGAAGCGGCGCGCCGGTCTGGTGGGTAAAACAGGCCTGGTCGCCCGCGACGAACACGTTCGGGTAACCGGGGATGCTCAGGTCTTCGTTGACCATCACGCGTCCCCCGCGATCCGTCTCGATGCCAATCTGGTGCTGGCCCCCGCGGTCCGGCTTGATTCCGCCCTCCTCAAGCTGCCCATCCATTTTAGCGCCCTGTGCGGACCCCGAAACCGCAACTTCAACCCCTCTTACACCCGCCGCCCAAAGTACCGTCGAGGACGCAATGCGCTCCGGGCCCGCCTGCACGCCGTGCTCGTCGATACCGGTCGCCAGGGTGTTCGGCCAGACCTGCACGCCGAGCTTTTCCAGGTCCCGCGCCGCCCGTGCCGCCTGCTGCTCGGGGAACATCGAGAGGATGCGCGGCCCCGACTCGATCAGGATGACCCGCGTGAGCCGGGTGTCGATGTTTCGGAAATCCCTTGCCAGGGTAAACCGACTCATCTCACCGATGGCCCCCGCCAGTTCGACGCCGGTCGGCCCTCCTCCGATGACTACGAAGGTCAATAACCGCCGGCGTGTTTCGGGATCGTCGGTCCGCTCCGCCGCTTCGAAGGCGCTCAGCAGACGCCGGCGGATCTCCGTGGCCTGCGGAATCGTCTTCAGACTCGGCGCGTGCTCCTCCCACTCCCCGTGTCCGAAATAGCTCGGGATCGACCCGCAACAGAGCAGCAGATAATCGAATTCGAGCTTTCCGAAATCCGCCGAAACGGTCCGCGTCCGCAGATCGACCCGCTCGACCGATCCCTGCAGCACCGAGATGTTTCCGCAGCGGGCGAGCACGCTGCGTATGGGCGTGGCGATATCGGCGGGCGACAGGCCGGCCATGGCCACCTGGTAGAGCAGCGGCTGGAACAGGTGGTAGTTCTGCCGATCGATCAGCGTCACGCGGACGTCGCGTCTGCCGCCGAGTTTCTTGGCCGCGTTCAGGCCGGCGAAGCCGCCTCCGACGATAACGACGTGTTTCATAAGGTCACTCGTTCCGCAGCACGTCCGCCGGATTGGTGAGTGCGGTCCGAACCACGTGATAGCCGATGGTGACCAGCGTGATCAGCAGGGCGGTGACACCGGAAAGAAAAAAGATCTCCCAGCCGATCTCCGTTCGGTAGGCGAAGGACTCCAGCCAGCGCTGCATGGTCAGCCAGGCCGCCGGCCAGGCAAAGACATTGGCGATGAGCACGAGCCCCACGAATTCACCCGACAGCAACGCCAACACCTGTTGGATGGAAGCGCCCAACGCTTTGCGTACGCCGATCTCCCTGGTTCTTCGTTCCATCGTGAAGGAAACCAACGCGAACAGGCCCAGGCAGGCAAGGAAAACAGCCACCAGGGCGAATACGCCGAATACGTAACCGATCCGTACTTCCGCCCGGTAAAGGCGTTCGATGTTCTCGTCGAGAAACGTATACGCAAAAGGAAAGTCCGGGAACATCCGCAACCACTGGTTTTCAATGTAATCCAGCGCTCGTCCCGGATCCCCGGGGTGAAGCCGGACGGCCAGATGGAGACCGCCGCCCAGAAACAGCACGAGCGGCTCTATCTTCAGATGCATCGATCGAAAATGAAAATCCCTGACCACACCGATAACCGTTCCAGTCCAGCCTCTACCGAAAAGGACCTCCTGGCCAATGGCCGCCGCCGGCGTGTTCCAACCCAGCACACGCTGCGCGGTTTCGTTGATTACGATGTTCAGCGCTTCTGAATCCCTGGACATCGCACCGCTATGCGACCGGCCGGCGAGCAATTCCATGCCCAGGGTTTCCACGAAATCCAGCGCGACGTTCAGTCCCTGCACGTCATGCCTGGTATTGGCCGGATCATCGACGCGCTGAACCGTACCGGTCGATACCTGGCCTATGTTGCCGGCCAGCCCCGGTAAGGAATTGCTATGGGTCACCCCGGCCACGCCGGTGTGTTGCAGTAAGGCTTCTTTCCAGGACTGGAAGTTATCCAAGACGTCATTAAAAGTCGGTATCACGATCACCCGATCTTTATCGAAACCCGGATGCTTACTTTGGAGGTATGCCATCTGATTGAAGAGAATGCCCGTGCTGATGATCATCGCGATGGAAATCGTAAACTGGATGACCACCAGGATCTTCCGCGATAGTCCTCCGGCCGCAGCGAGTTGCGGCCCTCCCTTCACGCTTTGAACCGGCTGCAGGGCGGAAAGCAGCATCGCCGGGTAGCTTCCGGACAACAAACCCACGAGCAGCGCACCGGCTGGAAGGACGAGCCACCAGAAACCGGAGCCCGCGAATTCCGTCGTTACCGGTTTTCCCGCAAAGCTGTCGAAATACGGGGAGATCAATGAAATGGCCGCCAGGGCGATCATCAGCGCCATGGCGGTTACCAGGACCGATTCTCCCAGGAACTGCCGGATCAGCTGGAAGCGATACGCGCCAAACACCTTGCGCAAGCCCACTTCTCTGGTCCGGCCGGTAAACCGGGCGATTGACAGGTTGATGAAATTGATACAGGCGACGGACAGGATGAAGAGCGCAATGGCCGAAAGGATGTAGACATAGGTGATATCGCTGTTGGCGCCGGTCTCGTGTTCGAGATTGGAATGGAGATGGATGTCGGTCACCGGCTGCAGAAAGAGTTCGAAGCTGCCGCCCCGTTCCCTGAGCCCTTCCCCGATGTGCCTGTTCACGAAACCAGGAAGCCGCTCCTCGATGGCCGCGTACGAATGACCTTCGGACAGCGCGATGTACGTGTAGAAATTGATCCACGACCAGTATCTGAGATCCTCCTGAGACGCAGAGGTCAGCGAAATGAAGAAGTCGGCCTGAAAGTGGGTATTTTGCGGCGTATTTTCCATGACCCCGGTAACGGTCAGCATCATGAAGCCGTTGTCTGCGATAATCGTCTTGCCCATCGGATCTTCTTCGCCGAAGTATTTCCGGGCCGTATCTTCGCTGATTACGACAGAGTAGGGCGCTTCCAGAGCCGTTCGGGAATCGCCGCGGATCAGCGGGAAGGTAAAGAGGTCCAACAGGGCGTTGTCCCCCCAGTAGACCCGATTTTCATAGTAGATGTTCTCTTCGTGTTTCATGATCCACGTACCGGTCGTCGGGAGCAACCGGACGAAACCCGTGATCTCGGGGAAGTCTTCCTGCAGCGCCGGACCAAGGGCCGGAGGCGTCCTGGCGTCGTTGTTGACCGCCACTCTGTACAGGCGGTCCGCCTTCTCATGATAGCGGTCGTAACTGAGTTCGAAGCTGACATAGAGGAAGATCAGCATGGCGCAGACCAACCCGACGGCCAGGCCGAGGACGTTGATGGCCGTATAGCCCTTCTCCCTGGCTATATGGCGGATCGCTATGGTTATGTAGCTTTTGAGCATATCGGGAATACGGAGATTGGACCGCGCATTTCGGAAACGTACAGATCGGATCGTGCAGATCGAGCCGTGTAGATCTGTAGCGCTTACAGGTGTGAGGGGTACAATCGGTACTTTACAACACAGTTGTGGCGATACACTGTTGATTTGCGCTTGCGTTCGGAATTTACGCTAGTGAGTCTGTATTTATACCAACGCCCAGATGCATAATGTATATTTCTCTTCATCGTCATGTTATTTGAAAAGTCCTGCGACCGGATCGATTCCGATGCAGGTCCTTGCTTATCCAGGGAGTCTCCGTAATGGCAAAACCCGATATCAAGACTACCGTAGTCGGCAGCTATCCCATCCCGGACTGGCTGGCGGCCTATCCGACCACGCCCAACCTGATCGATGCGGCCAAGGTGATCCTGAAGACGCAGGAACTGGCCGGCATCGACGTGCTCACGGACGGGGAACTGTCCCGCTTCGACGTCGGCCACCCGGAGACCAACGGGATGATCGAGTATTTCATCCGGCCCATGTCCGGGATCACGACGGAGGTCTCGCGGGAGGTCCTCGCCGAATTCAGAAATCGCGAGGGGATGTCCTTCCGCAGTACCCCAGGCGGTATCGTGCGGGACAGGATCGGGGAAGGCGCGCTCAACCTGCCGGCCGCGTGGCAGACGATGCGGACGCTCACGGACCGCACGCTCAAGTTCACCGTCACCTCGCCCTACATGCTGGCCAAGACGCTCCTGGACGAGCACTACGGCGATCTGCAGGCTATGACCATGGACATCGCCGAGGTGCTGCGCAGGCAGGTCGCCGAGATCGACGCGCCGATCCTGCAGGTGGACGAAGCCAACCTGACCGGCCATCCCGAAGACGCGGACTGGGCCCACGAGCCCGTCAACCACGTGCTTGGCGCCGTGCAGGGCGAGAAGGGGCTGCACCTCTGCTTCGGCAACTACGGCGGGCAGAGCATCCAGTCCGGCCTGTGGAACGACCTGATGGGATTTCTGAACAACCTCGACGTCGACCATCTCGTCCTGGAGTTCGCCCGCCGGGGTTACGACGAACTGCCGATGTTCAGGGACTTGCGCGAAGACATTGCGCTGGGCGTCGGTGTGGTCGACATCAAGGACAACGGAGTGGAGTCGCCGGATGAGGTCGCACGCCGCATCGAACATGCCGTCGACGTGCTCGGGCCGGAGCGCGTGCGCTGGGTGCATCCCGACTGCGGTTTCTGGATGCTCCCCCGCAGCGTGGCGGACCGAAAAATGGCCAGCTTGGTGGCCGGGCGGGATCTGGCGCTGGGCAGCGCGTAGTCCGTCCTCACTCGCCGCGCAGCACTTCGGTCGGATTGGCCAGTGCGGTCCGGGCCACGTGGTAACCGATGGTCAGCACCGTGATCAGCAGGGCCACGCCTCCGGAGGCGACGAAGATCCCCCACCCCAGTTCGATCCGGTAGGCGAAGGATTCGAGCCAGCGGCTCATGATCAGCCAGGCCGCCGGCCAGGCGAAGGCGTTGGCGAGGAGCACGAGGGCGACGAACTCGGCGGACAGCAGGGCGAGCACGCGGCGCACGGAAGCGCCCAGTGCCTTGCGGATGCCGATCTCCCGGACCCGGCGCTCGACCGTGTAGGAGACCAGCGCGAAGAGGCCCAGGCAGGCGAGCAGTACCCCGACCAAGGCGAAAACCGCAAAAACATACCCGATGCGCTGTTCCGCCCGGTACAGCCGGTCGATGTCCTCGTCGATGAAGGAGAAGGCGAAGGGGAAATCGGGAAAGTGGCGTGCCCAGGCCTGCTCGATGGATTCCAAGGTACGCGTCGTGTCGCCAGGTTGGATTCGGACCGCCATGAGCTGCCCGCGGCCGTACATGATCGCAAGGGGTTCGATGGGCAGGTGCAGCGAGCGCAGGTGGAAGTCCCGGACCACGCCGATGACCGTCTGCGTCATACCGATGCCGAACCGGACCTGGCGCCCCATGGCCTCTTCGGGTGTATCCCAGCCAAAAACCCGAAGCGCCGACTCGTTAAGCAGGATTTTATCAGATTCGACCCGGCTTTCCAGGGGACCCATGAACGTCCTTCCCGCCAGCAGTTCCAGCCCCAGCGTCTCCACGTAACCCGCCGCGACGATGATGCCCTGCAGATCGTGCTTGACCTGGTCCGGATCGTCTACGCGCCAAGCCGTTTCAGTGGTAATTCTTCCGATATTCCCTGTCAGCCCGGGCAGATAGATGCCCTGACTCACGTCGGTCACCCCGCTGTAGCCGAGCAGTTCATCCTTCCAGGGCTGGTATCTGTAGGCCACCTCTGCAATCGAGGGAATGGCGATCACCTGCTCCTTTTCGAATCCCAGGTGCTTGTTCTGGATATAGCTGATCTGACTGAAAAGGACACCCGTACCGATGATCAGCGCGATGGAAGTGGCGAACTGGACGACGACGAGCAGCTTCCTCGAAAAAGCCCGGTCCGTTTCGTGGGGACGGGCTGGCCGGCCCATCTTGAGCCCGGAAACCGTCCCGAAGGCGGAAAGCCTGATGGCCGGATATCCGCCCGACAACAGGCCGATGAAGATCGCCACCGCCGGTAGCCCAATCCACCAGAGCGCATGCCCCAAGAACCCGGCGGACGCCGGCATGCCCGTCAGTGCATCGAACCAGGGAGATGCGAGCCATACCACCAGCAACGCAATCAGCAGGGCAGCGACGGTCAACAGGACCGATTCGCCCAGATACTGCCGGACCAGTTGCAGGCGCGACGCGCCAAGAACCTTCCGCATGCCGATCTCCCGCATCCGGTGGGCGAACTGGGCGGTGGACAGGTTCACGTAGTTGATGCAGACGATCACCAGGATGAAGAAACCCATGGCCGACAGGATATAGACATAGCTGACGTCGGTGTTGGCCCCGGGCTCGTTCTCGAGGTGGGAATACAGGTGAATGTCTGTGACCGGTTGAAGCGAAAACTCGTAGCGGCCGCCGCGCACCTGGAGTTGCTCTCCCACGTGCCGGTCCACGAATTCGGGAAACTTCGCCTCCAGGTCCGCCGGCGATTGTCCCTCCCGCAACAAGATGTAGGTGTAGAAGAAAAACGAGTCCCAGTTCTCCCTGGACCATCTGTACCTGTACACCTCGAACCCTGACGCCAGGGAAATGAAGAAATCGGCCTGGAAATGGGTATTGGCCGGCATGTTTTTCATGACCCCGGTGACGGTCAGCAACAGGAATCCGTTATCGGCGACGATCGTCTTGCCCATCGGATCTTCGTCACCGAAATACTTGCGGGCCGTATCCTCGCTGATGACCACGGTGTACGGCGCTTCGAGCGCGCGATCCGGATCTCCCTGGACCAGGGGCAGCGCGAAGAAGTCGAACAACGTGTTGTTCGCCCAGTAAACCCCTCTTTCGTAGTAAATGCGGTCTTCGTACTTCATGACCCAGGTGCCGGTCGTGGGGTGCATGCGCAGGTGGCTGTGGACTTCGGGGAAGTCGGCCTGCAGTGCCGGTCCCACGCTGCGGGGCGTCTTGGCGTTGTCGTTGAACACGACCCGGTATATCCGGCCGGCCCGCTCGTGGTAGCGGTCATAGCTCAACTCGTGCCCGACATACAAGAAGATCAGGATGGCGCAGGCCAACCCGACCGCCAGGCCCAGGACATTGACCGTCGTATAACCCTTGTGCCGGCTCAGATGACGTAGCGCTATGGTCATGTCGCTATGAAGCATGTCCGACTCCGCAGGTTGAGCTACGCCTGTTGATTATTCTGACGGGTACTCGCCCTGCCGGCGGCGATGCAGATACATTACATCCCCAGCATCCGCATCATCACCGTATATACGAGGATGGTAATCAGGACGACACCGGTCAGGTTCAGCCAGAACCCGGCGCGGATCATCTGCTGGATGGTGACGTGGCCGGACCCGAAGACGATGGCGTTGGGCGGCGTGGCGACGGGCAGCATGAAGGCGCAACTGGCGGCGATGGCGGCCGGTACGATCAGCATGAAGGGATGCAGGTCGAATACCGGCGCCAGGGCGGCCAGGATGGGAATGAACGTGGCCGTGGTGGCGGTGTTGCTGGTCAGTTCCGTGAGGAAGATCACCAGCGCGATGACGGCCATGACGAGCAATAATGTTGGTATGCCGGAAAGGATTCCGAGCTGATGCCCGATGTACTCTCCCACGCCGTTGACCCGGATGGCCGCCGCCAGGCTGAGCCCGCCTCCGAAGAGCAGCAGGATCCCCCAGGGGAGCTTCAGGGCCGTTTCCCAGTTCATCACGAACACCCGCCGTTTCACGTCCACCGGCACGACGAAGAGGACCAGCGCCGCGACCATGGCGATGACCGGATCGGACAGGCCCGCCAACGGGTGAATGTCTCCGATCTGGACGCGCACTAGCAGCGGCCGGGCGATCCACGACACGGCCGCGAGCAGGAACACCGCCAGGACGACTCTTTCTCCCCGCGACATGGCGCCCAGTTCCCGGTAGGCCCTTTCCGTCACTTCCCGGCTCCCCTCGATGCGCTCGCCCCGCAGGGGATACAGGACCCGGGTCAGCATCAGCCAGGCCAGCGGCAGGAAGACCGCCACCAGGGGAAGCCCCACGCCCATCCACCGGACGAAGCTGATCTCCTGGTCCAGGCTGGACTGGATGAATGAGGCGAGGAATACGTTGGGGGGCGTGCCGATGATCGTGCCGATACCGCCGATGGACGCCGCGTAGGCGATGCCCAGGAGCAGGCACAGGGCGAAATGAGGCCGCGCTTTCGGTCCGGTATTGCCGTTTCCGGCGCCGCCATCCATGCTACTACCAGCTATGCTGCCGGGCTCCACCTGCTCCACCAGGCTGATGATGCTGAGGGCAATGGGCAGCATCATGACCGCGGTGGCCGTGTTGGACACCCACATGCTGAAGAAGGCCGTCACACCCATGAAGCACGCCACTATGCCCGCCGGGTGGTCGCCGGCCGTGCGCAGGGCCCTGAGGGCGAGGCGGCGATGGAGTTCCCAGCGCTGCATGGCCAGGGCGATGAGGAAACCGCCCATGAAGAGGAAGATCAGCTCGTGGGCGTAAGGCGCCGCCGCAGCGCGAACCGAAGCCGCGCCGGTCATGGGAAGGGCAACCAGCGGCAGAAGTGCTGTGGCGTAAAGCTCAACGGCTTCCGTCATCCACCAGATTGCCATCCACACCGCCAGGGCTGTCGTGGCCCGGCCCGCGTTCGAGAACTCCACCGTCTCGCCCGCGCTGTTCGGATACGCGTGGGGCAGAAGGCTGTAGAGCAGGATTGCGAGCAACGGACCTGCGATCAGGCCGATCCACTGGACGGTGGTTTTGAGGCTTGTGGATTTCGAGGAGATTTGAGACCGCCTTCATTGTAAGTGGACGTGGATTACTACCAAATCGACGGGAGATGGCACACCGAAGAAACCGACATGCTTACACGGCAAGTATGGGTTTACTTAAGGAATAAATGCGGTGATCAGTCAAGACAATAAGACACTGCGGACTGACCGGTCAGCCTGACCGGGACGGCAGGAGAAACTGCTTGCAAACGAGGGGTGATGGTGGTTATTTTAGCATCTCTTTTTTTGATACCGCAGTAACCGGTCCAATGGCCTGAATCTACAGGAGAACCCATGAAAGACCAGATCGCACACTACGAGAATAAGCTGAAATTTGAAATTGATTCCTATGACCTGTGGGAATCCATCACCCTGGGCAAGGACGTCGTCGTGGTGGACGCGAGGTCCGAGGAAGCCTTCGCGGAACGCCACATCCCCGGTGCTGTCAATATACCTCACCGGATCATGGATCCGGAAACCACCGGCCACCTGGACAAAAACGCCCTTTACGTGACCTATTGCGACGGTATCGGGTGCAATGCGTCGACTAAGGGAGCACTCAACATGGCCAGGCTGGGTTTCAACGTGAAGGAACTCATGGGCGGCCTGGACTGGTGGATGAGAGACGGTTACGAAACCGAAGGGTTGCAAGCCACAGAGGGCAAGGCGCTAGTTTGTGGTTGCGGATAGAAGCTACGATCCCTCCTCCCGTCTCCCCATCTTTCGGAACAAAGCTCTGATATCTCCAAGCGCACCTACGCTGACATACACGGCCACTACCGCAAACAGCAGCAGGCAAAGCACAAAAACCACCGCCCAGAGCGTGCTCCAGAACTCCATCACGTCTCCTCCTTCCGGGCCGGACGGTCCTTCCGGTCCGGGAACAGTATCGATCCGGCGAACATGAGGACCAGGGCGAGCGCGGTGATGGCCAGTCCGATCTCGTCGCTTTTGTACATGCCCAGTCCCAGCGTCTTGTTCACAGGTCCCAGGCCCGCCACGGCGCCGATGCCGGCGATGAGCGCCAGGTAGGCCCCCACGGTACTCGCCCGCTTCCAGTACAGTCCGGCCAGCAGCAACGTGAAGGCGCCGGTGAAGTAGATGGCGCCGCTCACGGCCATGTAGTCCCACAGGTCCTGACCCAGGTCGTACCAGAGCCCCCATACCAGCAGGAACAGGCCGATCACCAGGATGAATACGCGCGACAGCGCCAAGCGCCACCGGGTGGTCAGCCGCTCGTTCGTGGCCGGAGCGACGACGTCGTGGGTCAGCACCGATGCCCAGCATAGTAGATAGCTGTCGTGGGTCGACATGAAAGCGGCGAGAAGCCCCGCGCCGACGAGGCCGATGATGCCGGTGGGCAGGATCTGGGACAGGAAGAGGGGCATGGCCTGCAGCGTCACCGTGGGGTCGGCGGTGGGCGACCCGGTCTCATCGAAGAAGAACCCGCGGAACTCGGGGTTGTTGAAGAAGAACGTGAGCGCGCAGATGCCGAGGAACTGCGGTATCATGAACCGGATGAGGAAGCCGATGGAAGACCACCGGTACAGCCTGCGCACCACTTCCACGCTTTCGGCGGCGCAAGCCCGCATGACCGAGGTCTGCCACACGGCACAGGACACGAGGCCCGCCGTGAAGATCATCCACATGATGTAGGAGGGACCGAAGCCGCTGCCTTCGAGCAGGGGATTGAAACCGGACTCGCCGTGGACGGCCGCCACCGTTTCGACGATGGTCGGCCAGCCGAGGGCGTACACCGCCATGCCGCAGGTGAGGATCATGCCGAAGGATAGGATCACGAACTGGATGTAGTCGGTGATCACCACCGAGACCATGCCGCCCATGATCGTGTAGGCGACGACCAGCGCCAGCATGACGGTCATGACCACGGCGACGGCGCCCGGATCGGTCAGCCCGGTCAGGCCCGTCACGAAAAGGGCGCCCGCCTTCAGGAACAGGCCCATGTTCAGAATGCCGGCGAAGGCGAGGAGCAGGCCGCCGAAGACCCGCACGCCCCGGCTGAACCGCTTTTCGTAGAACTCGGGGATCGTCATCACACCGAGGCGGCGCAGGGGTACCACGATGAAGCCCGTCATGCCGACGATGAAGGTCACGACGCCGGCGATGACCGCGATGTGGAAGGCGGCGAAACCCCCGGTGAATCCCTTCTGGGCCGAGTACATCACCGTCACCAGCCCTAGTTCGCTCCCGATCATGGTCGCCACGGCCAGGCGCGACTTGAGCGACCGGCCCGCCACGATGTAGTCCCCCATGTCCCGGATGTACCGGTTCATGTAAAGGCCTACGCCTACCGTAGCCGCCATGTAAACCGCGACGATCAGCCAGTCCAGGATACCGAAGTTCGTAGGGAGAGACGGCATGGATTGGTGAAGCCGAGATGGGTGCTAGATTACCAGGAGGAACCGTCTTCGCCGGTGTACATTTCGCAGACGCGCATTTCCCGGACGCGCTTTGCGCAAGCGCGCATCGGGATCAGGCGCGCATCGGAAAAAGGCGCAACGGGATCAGGCTTCTTCTCCGTCGGCGCCCGGAGAATCCTGTTTGTCTGCCGCGCCTTCCGGAATGATGTCCTCGCCCTCCCGGGCGATGTGCCGGGCCAGTTGCGGCGCGAGACCGACGTAATCTTCGGGGGTCAGGGCGAGCAGGCGCAGCTTGTCGTCGTCCGGGAGTTCCAGGTCGCGGATCAGGTCCTCCATGATCTCCTGCGTTATGACGTGTCCCCGGGTCAGCGCCTTCATCCGCTCGTAGGGGTTCTCGTGGCCGGCCTTGCGCATGACCATCTGCACCGCTTCCGCCAGCACCTCCCAGGCCCCGTCGAGGTCGGCGCTCACCGCGTCCCGGTCCACTTCCACGCGGCCCATGCCCTGGATGGCCGAATGGATCGCCAGCAACGAGTGGCCGATGGCCACGCCGACGTTCCGCAGGGCGGAGGAGTCGCTCAGGTCGCGTTGCTGCCGCGATACCTGCAGCTTTCCGGCCAGGTGTTCCAGCAGCGCGTTGCTGACGCCCACGTTGGCCTCGGAATTCTCGAAATCGATGGGGTTCACCTTGTGAGGCATGACCGAGGAACCCGCCTCGGTGCCCACCACCTTCTGACGGAAGTAGCCCAGGGAAACGTACGACCACATGTCCCGGTCGAAATCGAGCAGTACGGTATTGAAGCGCATCAGCCGGTGGAAGAGCTCCGCCAGATAGTCGTGGGGTTCGATCTGTATGGTGATCGGATTGAAGGTCAGCCCCAGGCGGTCCTCGACGAAGTGCCGGGCGACGGCCTCCCAGGGCACGTCGGGATACACGACGAGATGGGCGTTGTAGTTCCCCACCGCCCCGTTGAACTTGCCGAGGTATTCGCTGCGGGCGACCTGGTCGAGCTGGCGCCGCCAGCGGGCGACGAATACGGCCAGCTCCTTGCCGACGGTGGTGGGCGTGGCGGATTGTCCGTGGGTGTGGCTGAGCATCGGAATGTCCGCCGTCTCGCCGGCGAGGGCGACCGCGGCGGAGATCAGGTCCTGGCTCCCGGGCAGCCACTCCTGCTGGATCCCGTCCCTGAGCATGAGGGCGTAAGCGAGATTGTTGATGTCTTCGGAAGTACAGCAGAAGTGGACCGATTCGGTGACGTCCTCCACGGAGGTCCCGGCAATGGCTTCCCGTACGTAGTACTCCACCGCCTTGACGTCATGGCGGGTTTCCTGCTCGATTTCCTTGATCCGCCCGGCCTGCGCGTCGGTGAAATCAAGGACCAGCGACCGCAGGAAACCGGTCTCTTCCTCGGACAAGGCACGCACGTGCCCGATCTCGGGCCGCTCCGCCATGGTGATCAGCCATTCGATCTCCACGTGCAGCCGGTACTTGATCAGCGCCCATTCGGAGAAATAGGAGGAAAGTCCCTTCAGCCTGTCGCCGTATCGGCCGTCCAGGGGAGATAGCGATCGCAGAGACATGAGTCGCCCCGATTCCGGAAGTTGCCTGTTTTCGCGTTCCCGCGGTTTCAGTATACCTTCCGACCAAGGGAATCGGCAAGGTTCTTTATTTCAGCGTCCGGTAGAACGCCGGTTTCGAGGGAACTGATCTGCTTGATTCGGTACGCACCGCCCTCTATATTCAGCCCAACTTTGTGACTCCGCACGTGTTCCCTGGAGCATTCTGATTCATGAACCGGCCACCCGCTTCTTACGACGTCATCGTGATCGGCGTTGGCGGCATGGGCAGCGCCACGGCCTGGCACCTTGCCCGGCGCGGTTGCCGCGTGCTGGGCCTCGAGCAGTTCAACATCCCCCACGACCTGGGGTCTTCCCACGGCCAGACACGGATCATCCGCCTGGCCTACTCCGAACATCCGTCCTACGTGCCGCTGCTCCGGCGCGCGTACGCGTTGTGGCGTGAAATCGAGGAACGAGCGGACGAGCGGCTGCTGCACATCACAGGGGCGCTGGACGCCGGTCCCGCGGACGACTGGGTCTTCCAGGGTTCGAAGGCGTCCTGCGAGGAGCACGGCCTGCCTCACGAGATCCTCACGGGAGAGGAAGTGAACCGCCGTTTCCCCGGCTACCGATTGCCGGAGGACATCATGGCAGTCTTTCAAACGGACGGCGGCTATCTCCTGCCGGAGCGCTGCATCGTCGCCCACGTGGAGGCGGCCCAGGAAGCAGGCGCCGAGATACGCGCCTGCGAACCGGTGTTGGACTGGAGGTCGAACGGGCGCGGAGTCACGGTAGAGACTTCGAAATCGACGTACACGGCGGATCGGCTGGTGATCACGGCGGGCGGCTGGATCGGCAAGATGATCAAACTGCTCGACCGGGTGGCTCAGCCGGAACGCCAGGTCCTGGGCTGGTTTCAGCCGATGCGACTGGAGCTTTTCCAGCCGGACCGGTTTCCGGTGTTCAATCTCAAGGTGGCCGAGGGCCGGTACTATGGTCTTCCCGTGCACGGAGTGCCGGGGTTCAAGATCGGCCGGTACCATCACCTGGAAGAAAGGGCGGACATGAACGCGATAGACCGTTCCACCTATCCCCGGGACGAGGCCGTGCTCCGGGAATTCGCCGAACGCTACTTCCCCGATGGCTCGGGGCCCACTATGAGCCTGCAGGTCTGCGCCTTCACCAACACCGCCGACGGCCATTTCATCCTGGACGCGCACCCGGAGTATCCGAACGTCTACGTCGCGTCCCCCTGCTCCGGCCACGGTTTCAAGTTCTGCAGCGTTATCGGAGAGGTCATGGCCGACCTAGCTACCACGGGCAAAACCCCGCACGACATCGGTCTGCACGGACTGGCGCGACTCGCATAAGACGGTGGTGCCTGGCCGCCCGGCTCGACCCTTGATATCACGCGCAAGATTCACAGGACCACATGGCGGAAAAATCGGGGGAGTCCGGCCGAAGCGTCTGCCCGCTCAGGTTAGCCTGTTCGCGCAGTCTGGCGCCTATCCACGCGGTTCGTAGTTCAGCCTGAGATAGGTGATCGTGGCGTGGGCGACCCGTACGCCGGCGTCGTTGGTGATCACCACTTCGCCGTAAATGACCTTGCGGCCGTTCTTGATGACACGGGCCTCGGCATTCAGGGCTTCTTCACTGGCGGCATGGAGGTACGTGACCGTCAGGTTGGTCGTCACCGTGTCCCGCGTGATCCCGTTCAGCGTGGCGTGGGCCATGTACGCCATGGTATCGGCCAGGGAGGCCGTCACCCCGCCGTGCACGAGGTTGTAGGACTGGGCGAACCGGGGCTGGTACGGCAGCCGGCCATGGCAGACGCCTTCATCCACCTCGACGATCCGCAATCCGAGATCATGGACGAAGGGCACGCGGTCTACGAATTCCTGGAGTTCTTCGACGGTTACCTGGGGCATGGGAATTGCGTGGCCTGTTCGCCTTCCTGCGGGATTGGACGGTCGGTTGACGCTAAGGCGGATGATAACCAGAACACCGCCGTCTGTCCATTACTATATGGCCCGGCCGCGGACCCGGGCGATGCGGACCGCCCGGCCATCACATTCCGGCCGCTTTCCCGGGCGATCCGGGCTGCTTAGGCGATCCGGGCGGCTCAGGCGGTCCGGGCGGCGCGACCAGCCCGGTTGAATCCTACCTTGCTATACGCGACGCGGTCGGCGCCGAGGGAAGCCGTCAGCGCATCCACCAACGCGTGATGGGCACCGAGCCGGTACCATTCCCCGTAACCGAGCCGGTGGTACATCTCCCGCACCTGGAGGCGCTCGGTACGCAGGCCGCCCGACCCGTCCCCGTCGAAATAGGTATCCACGACCACGAAGTGGCAGCGGTTCCGGAGCGTTTCCACGAACGTGTCCGGGTCGTTGGGCAGCATGGGGCTGATCGTGACGCGGACCGGAAGCTCCGCTTCCATGGCGGCGTCGAGCGTCTTGAGCCGCGATGCCACGGACGGGGCATGGGGCGTGAGATTGCGGCGAACGGCCTCGTCGTGAGTCTCGAGCGTCAGGTTCAGCTCGACCCGGTCGATTCGCTTCATCACGTCGAAGTCCCGCCGGACCATGGGGCTGCGGGTCTGCACGACGAGCCGGTCCGGCTGCATGGCCGTAAACACTTCCAGACACCGCCGCGTGATCCGGTACTTCGACTCGGCGCCCTGGTAGGGGTCGGTGGCAGAACTCAGGAACACCCTCACCGCCTTGTCCCGCTTCTTCAATCGGGCCATCTCGGCCTCTAGCCGTTCGGGCGCGTTGATCTTGACGTCCACGTAGTCGCCCCACGCCCCGCCGTGGTAGAGGTGGACGGGCAGGGCCTGCACGTAGCAGTAGGGACACCGGTAAACGCAGCCCACATAGGGCTGCAGGGTGTGGGTAAAGCCCTCCAGGAATCCGCCCGTGCGGGTCAGGATCGACTTGCAGGTTATTTCACGTACGTCTGTGGCCATTCGCTTCGACCTCCGGCGGCCGGGCCTTTCCCATTCTGCCGGATTTTCCCGCCGGTCCTGTTACGGTCACATCAACCCCACCGGGTCCACGTCGATCTTCAGGTGAATACGCCGATTGTCCGCGGCGCGCTCCCAGTGCAGACGGGCCCGCCGCACGGTGTCGCGCAGGCGGGCGGAATGGCCGCTCCGCGCGATGATCTGCCAGCGGTACTGGTTTCGCACCCGGGCAATCACCGGGGGCGCGGGACCGAGGATATTCAAATCCGCCGCGTACTTCCGCATGATCCCGGCGAAACGGCGCGCCTCCCGCATCACGTATTCGTCCTGCTCGCCCTGGAACAGGATTCCGACCATGCGCCCGAAGGGCGGATAGCTCAGTGTCTTCCTGTCGGTGATTTCCCGGGCGTAAAAGGACTCGTAGTCGTGCGCCTGCGCGCTGGTTACGCTGTGATGGCCCCGGGAGTAGGTCTGGACGATTACCTCTCCGCCCAACTTTCCCCGCCCGGTTCGGCCGGCCACCTGCGTCAGCAACTGAAAGGTCCGCTCGCTGGCCCTGAAATCCGGGAGGTTGAGCGAAGTGTCGGCAGAGATGACGCCCACGAGCGTCACGTTCGGAAAATCGAATCCCTTGGCCACCATCTGCGTCCCGAGCAGGATGTCCGCCTCGTGATTGAGCACCTGGTGGAAGATGTCCTGGTGGGAACCTTTCCGTGTCGTGGTATCCATGTCCATGCGGACGATCCGGGCGTCCGGAAACCGCTCCTTCAGTTCCTCCTCGACGCGCTGGGTGCCCACGCCCCGGTAGCCGATCGAATCGGAACGGCACTTCGGGCAGGTCTCCGGCGCCTGCTCCCGGTGGTCGCAGTAGTGGCACCGCATGAACAGGCTGTCGGCGTGGTAGGTCATCGTCACGCTGCAATGGGGACAGGACACGGAAAGCCCGCAGTCGTAGCACTGGACGAAGGGAGAGAATCCGCGCCGGTTCAGGAAGAGGATGATCTGCTCCCGCCGGGCGAGCCGGTCGCTGATCCGGTCGGCCAGGGGAGCGGAGAATATCGATAGGCGGCCCAGCCTGCGCTCTTCCCGCATGTCCACGATCCGTACACCCGGCAGGGGCCGCCGGTCCACCCGCCTGGTCAGGCGGCAGCATGCGAACTTGCCGTTCTGCGTATTGGCGTAGGTCTCAAGGGACGGTGTCGCGCTGCCCATGACCGTCACGGCGTTCGCCATCCGGGCCCGGACGACCGCCACGTCGCGCGCATGATAGAGCGGGGGGTCGTCGAACTGCTTGTAGGACGGCTCATGTTCTTCGTCGATGACGATCAGGCCGAGGTCGGACAGCGGGGCGAACACGGCGGACCGGGCGCCCACAACGATGCGGTAGTCTCCGGCGCGGGTCCTCCGCCAGGAGTCGTACCGCTCTCCCGGGGACAGGCCGCTGTGCAGGACGGTCACGAGATCGCCGAAGTGGGCGCGGAACTGCCGCACGGCCTGCGGGGTCAGGGCGAGTTCCGGTACGAGCACGATGGCCGACCGGCCCGATTCCAGGGTCTTTTCTATGGATTTCACGTATACGTGCGTCTTCCCGCTGCCGGTGACGCCATAGAGCAGCAGGGACTTGAACGCGCCTTCGCCGATGGCGCCGTGGATCGCGCGCAATGCGGCGGCCTGTTCGACCGTGGGATCGACCGTGCCGGGATCGGGAAGTTCGGCGTCCCTGTAGGGGTCGCGTACCGTCTCGACCTCGCTGAGCGACACAAGGCCCTTTTTCTCGAGTCTTCTGACCACGGCCCGTTCGATTCGGCCCAGATGGCGCAGTTGTTCCGTGGTCAGCCTGCCGTCGTGCCGCGCCAGGAGATTGACGCAACTGGCCTGCCGGGGCGAGCGGGGGATCAGCCTGGAAATGATCTTCTCCGCATCCTCCCTGGATGGGATCAATTCGACCCAGGTCTCGTACCGGATGCCCGGCCCCCTGCCGGAGTCTCCGATTGATATCTTTACCAGACCCTTCGCCTCGAGGCTGCGCAGGGCCTTGAAGGGATGCCGGGTCTGGGTCCGCCGCCGGAGGCCGGACAGGGTGACGGCCCCCAGTTCGGGAACCAGGGCGAGCAGCTCGGCCTGCCGCGGCGCGGTGCGTCGAAGCCGGTTCATGTCTTCGGGGGGACACGGGCCGTCCCGGCTTACGATCTGGTCGCCTTCCGACAGCAGACCCGCGGGGAGGGCCGCCTTGATTGCTTCGCCCCACGGACAGAGATAGTACTGGCCGATCCACTGCGTGAGATCGAGCAGCGCGCCGTCCAGGACCGGCTCATGGTCGAGGACGTCCAATAGCGGTTTGTAGCGTTTCACGGGACAGGTATCCGACAGCCCCGTGATGACGCCGGTCATCCTGCGGTTCGTGAAGACGACGGACACCCTGCGGCCGGGCAGCGCCGTGTCGAGGAGATTATCCGGGATGCTGTAGGAGAAAACCTGGTCTACCGGAAGGGGGAGGGCTATCTCGGCAAACCGGACGGAGGCCGCCATAGGCTGTCACCGCCGTTTCAAAATACCCGATAGAGCTGGTATCTGCCGTAACCATCGAAGTCGACGAAGACGAAACTGCGGCTGATGCTGTAGTAATGCCACACCTGGTAGGGGTGGGAGTAGGACCGGTCCCAGGTGTGCCTTTCCACTTCGTCCGGCGGACCATAGACGATGTAGATCCGTCCCTGGTCGCTGCGCCAGCCTTTCCTCAGTCCATCGTCAAAGTTCTCGTTCGCGTACGCGATCCGCCGGTAGTACATGATCATGTTTTCGTTTCGTTCCGTACCCGGCGTGGGGTCCCGCCTTTTCCAGAACGCCTCCAGCGCTACTTTCTGTTCGCCGGCCGGGGCGTCCCTGTATTGATTGAGTACATCCAGTTCGTCGTTCTTGGCAATGTACGTCAACTGCTCGGTGATCTCCCTGAAGTTCTTGGCCGCCGTCAGGGGCAGCAGGAACTGCCAGGTAATATGGAATTCCGACTTGGCCTTCGCCCGGTTGCGTACCGCCCGGTCGTCGACCTCGATTTCGAGGGTATACATTCCCTGGGACAGTTCACTGGTGTCGAACCGGCCGCTGTACGCGCCGATATTGCCCTGCCTTTCCAGGGTTTCCTCCCGGTTCAACACCTCCCGGCCCGTCGGCGACTTGATCTTGTATACCACCGTCAGCGGCTGCTGCGCCTCCTCGGCCGCGTCCGTGTACACCTCGTAGTAGATGTACATGTCGGTGTGTCCCTCGCCGAAGGCGCGGGACAGGTTGGGAACGACCCGGATGCCTCTGCGGTCCAGGCCGATATTGGAAGGGCCTTCCAGGACCAGGCCGGCGAATTGGATGTCGCTTACGCTGAGCCGGTCCCTGTAGTAATCCGGCACCTCGAAGGGCCTGGAAATGTCCTGCTGACTGCCCGTGTCCTGGTCGTAGAGCTTGATTTCCAGGTCGTACTTCCCGGGCGGGAGGTAGGTGGTGTACAGTTGCGCGCTGGACGGGTCCATTACACGCGTTTCGGCCTCCGTATCCACCACGACCGAATCCCGCAGGGTCTCGGCGGTAACCTGGTAATCGTCATCGTCGATCACGATCAATGAAAGTTCGAAACTGGCGGCGTAGCGGTCCCCGGACTTCACGAAATTGAACAGTTCGTTCGAGAGGCGGTAATAGCAGTCGACGCGCGTGCTGTCGACCGTATCGCCCCGGGAAGTCACGATATCCACCACCGCGAGACCCGGGTTGATGCTGCCATGCTCGTCAGGCCCGGGACCGGGCGGCAGTGCTCCAGCGGAGACGGCCGGAAGCGTCAGCATCAACGCAATTCCGACATGCCCCCACAGCCGGTTTCCTGTTTCAATCATGCGGACCATTTGGAACCTCAATAAACATCTGAAAAACACGAAATCCCGCGCACCCGGTCCGTGACCGCCAGAATCCGTCCCACGATCGTCCGGGCGCCCGCTGAAACGCGTTGATACGGTTGTTGCGGGATTCTGTTTTCAATATATTTGCATATCACAGGCTCACAAAGTTTTATTTGCTCCTGCGCAGCGGGCCGAATCCCGGCGAACCGATCCGACATAACGCTTTACCCCCGGCGGCCGGTCACATTATATAGAATCCACAAACCGCAGC
The DNA here is from genome assembly GCA_012270975.1 of Candidatus Latescibacterota bacterium. Classification (GTDB taxonomy): domain Bacteria; phylum JAAXHH01; class JAAXHH01; order JAAXHH01; family JAAXHH01; genus JAAXHH01. The sequence goes on from JAAXHH010000016.1 coordinate 51,319, forward strand.
GCCGGTTCCCTTTTTGACGCGGCATTCAGGCGTCCGAAGGCGGTATCCAGGTGTTCGGAGGCCGGCTCCGGCCGGGTCGCGGTCAGTACAATACAGTTGCAGTCCGGAAGAAGAAAGGATGGAGGCGTGAGCAGAACGAAAGTGGGCTTTATCGGCGGAGGCGGAATCGCCAGGGAACACATGAAGTATCTGTCCGAGATGGAGGACGTGGAACTGGTGGCGGTCGCCGATATCAGCGCGGACGCGCTGGATCTCTGCCGCGAAATGTACGGCATTCCCCACTGCTTCACCGATTACAAAGAACTGCTGGACATGGATTCAATCGACGCGGTCACGGTCGGCACGCCGAACAGCGCCCATTGCGAACCGACGGTCGACGCGCTCCGGGCCGGCAAGGACGTGCTGGTGGAAAAACCCATGGCGATCACGGCGGAAGAGGCAGCGGAAATGGTCAGGACAAGCCGGGATACGGACCGCATCCTGGTCATCGGCTTTCAGCACCGGTTCGCGCCCGAGGCGCAGATGCTCAAACGGTTCATCGACCGGGGAGAATTCGGCAGGATTATGTACGGACGCTGTCTCGCACTGCGGCGCCGGGGGATTCCGAACTGGGGCGTTTTCGGCCGCAAGGATCTACAGGGCGGCGGGGCCTTGATCGATATCGGCGTGCACATGATCGAAGCGGCCCACTATCTCATGGGATCGCCGCAACCCGTCAGCGCCTTCGGAAGCGCATACACCTACATCGGCGACCGCCCCAGCGACACCGTGTCCATGTGGCCCGACTGGGACCGCGAAACGTATTCCGTCGAGGACCTGGCCGTGGGGATGATCCGCTTCGACAACGGCGCCACGCTCTCGGTGGAGGCCTCTTTCGCGGCCCATATCGGCAAGGGCGAATGGACCTTCTCCCTCATGGGCGAGAAGGCCGGCGGCCAGTTCAGTCCGCCCATGGTCTTCAAAGACCAGTCCGGCACCATGGTCAACATGACGCCGGACTACCTGCCGGACACGGACGGCTTCCGGTACAAGCTGCGGCACTTCGTGGACTGTGTGCAGACCCGGAACCCGTCCGAGGCGCCGGGTGAGCACGGCCTCCTCGTGCAACAGATCCTGAACGGTATCTACCAATCCGCCGAAACGGGACGGGAAGTCCCGATAGAACCTATGATTTGAACCCATCCCGGGAGGTCATGCGTTGCTGACCGGTGAACAGCGGTCCTGCTGGGACGAGAACGGCTACGTGATCATCCCCCGGGCCGTCCCCGAATCCCACCTGACGGCCACGATCGCGGCCATCGCCACGTTCCTGGACCTGGACCCCGACGATCCCGCAACCTGGTACGAGGGTCCCCCGCGCCGGCTCGGATTCGTCGAGATGTACCATCACCAGTCCATGTGGGACAACCGGCAGTATCCCCGGGTATATGAAGCCTTCAGGAGCCTTTGGGACGAGGAGAAGCTGTGGGTAAGCATCGACCGCGCCAACATGACGCCGCCCGAGCGGAAAGGCAGGGCGCACGGGTTCAACGAGCCGCTGGTACACTGGGACATCGACACCTCGGATCATCCCGGGCGGCTCGCGGTACAGGGGGTGCTGTACCTCACCGATACGGCCGCGGACCAAGGCGGCTTCCAATGCGTCCCGGGATTCCACCGGGATTTCTTCGAATGGGTGAAGACACAGCCGGCCGGCCGCGATCCCATGCGTCCCGACCTGACGGATCTAAATCCGGTTACGATCCCCGGCAAAGCGGGCGACCTGCTCATCTGGCACAGCCTGCTTCCCCATGGAAACAGCCGCAACACGTCCGACCGGCCCCGCTGGTGCCAGTACATTTCCGCCAAGCCGAGTATGGAAGAGGACGAGTCCCAGCGCCAATACCGCGTCTCGCTCTGGCGAGACCGCATGCACCCGGACAGATTCGCCGGCGATCCGCGCGGCGTCGAACGGAAAAGCGGTCCCGCCCGCCTTACCGCCCTGGGACGCCGGCTGCTGGGCCTGGACCGCTGGGAATAGGCCTTCCGTATTTGGATTCGGACAACACTGGTTCGAAGCAGTAAAATGCCGCAGGCCGGGGCGAATCTATACCCGGTTCCCTCCACAGGACTCCCGTACGACGAGGCGGGAGCGGAGCGTGACCTGCTCCGTCGTGTCCTCTCCACCGATCTGACGAAGCATCAGATCCATCGCCGACCGGGCGATCTCCTCGTAAGGGACGGCCATCGTGGTCAGCGCGGGGGACAGGTAGGCCGATACGTCTATATCGCCAAAACCCACCACGGCAACGTCTTCAGGAACCCGAAGACCCACTTCGCGCAGTCCGCGGCACACGCCGATTGCCGTATAGTCATCCCTGCACAACAATGCGGTGAAGCGGTCCCGCAGGTTCTGGCCCTGTATGTATCCGCCTTCACCACGGATACCCAGGGGAGGTATGACCTCATTCGGCAGGTCGTTGTCCCTCATCGCCCTGGCGTATCCTCTTCCCTTGGACGAAACCGGACTTTCCAGGTCGTGATTCCGGCCGATAAAGCCGATCCTGCGGTGACCCATCTCGATCAGGTGGTTTGTCGCCTCGCGGAAATCGGCCTCGAGATCCAGAACGACCCCCGAGATGTGATCCGTGGGGTAGTGATACGTCACCACCGGAATGTGGTTCCGCACTATGCCGCGGATCCGATCCGATTCCTCCCTGTCGCCCCGCGTGTTGATCAGGAGACCGTCCACGCCCCGTGAGATCAACTGCCTGATCTGCAGGCCCTGGTCGTCCTGCGAAGACCGGGAAGTCCGGTTCACCGCCATGCCCATCAGCAATCGGTATTGCTCTTTTTCCGCGATCCTGAGAATCTGTTCGGTCTGGGTTCCGTACGTCTCAAGCGAAATCTGGTAGGTGAGCAGGCCCAGCGTGCCCGTCTTCCCGGTCACGAATCCCTGCGCCAGCAGATTGGGGGTATACTGCATCTCTTCGGCCGTCTGCTTGACCAGCAACCGGGTCTTCTCGTTGACGAGGTAAGACGCGCTGCTGGATAACGCCCGTGAAACCGTGGAGTGGGAGATGCCCAATCGCTGCGCAATGTCCTTGATGGTTACCTGCTTGACTCTCATGGACCGATCCGATCTCCTTCGGGTTCGGCAGCCGGCAGGGCATTGGCTGCTATCCAACGCTGAACGAGGCCGGTCCGACCGATCCCCGAAAGCTGGAGGGTCTGATGCGTTCGGGTTAAAACGTGAATCGCGCTGGTTGGGACGCCAGGGCGCCTTGTTCGAATCAGTACGATGGCAGAGATTTACCCATCAGTAAAGATAAAATGGGGCGGTCACGTGTCAAGAAGGTTGAGATTCGGAGAAGGAGGAGTCCATGGCGGCCGATCCGCAGGATTCCCGTACGATCAGGCTGGACTCGAGGACGATCTGACACGCGACTTCCCGGCCTTCGATGATCTTCAGCATCAGGTCCATCGCCGCACGTGCGATATCCCTGGTCGGCGTGGACTGCGTGGTCAGCGCGGGGGTCACGAAGGCCGATACGTCCGAATCGCCGCAACCCACTACGGCCACGTCTTCCGGTATGCGGATCCCGGATTCACCCAGGCCGCGATATACGCCGATGGCCGTATAGTCGGTGCAACATACGAGGGCGGAGTACCGGCCCTTTACTTCCCTGGACAGCCGGTATCCCGACTCGGTCTCCTGCCGGCCGACGGGGAGGCTTTCCGGATGGAGGCCGTATTCGTTCATGGCGTTGAAATATCCCCTTCCCCTGGAAGAACCCTGACCGGGGCCTTCCCAGTTTTCGCCGAGGAATCCGATACGTTTGTGTCCCAGCCCGATCAGGTGCTCTGTGGCCCGGTAGAACCCCGCCGCGAAATCCAGATGAACGCCCGGGAAGCCGGACGCGGGATAGTGGAACGTCACCACGGGTACTCGGCCGTCAACCGCTGCCTGGATACGTTCCGGTTCTCCAGTGTCCCCGATGGTCTGCACCAGGAGTCCGTCTATACCCCTTGATATGAACTGCTCGATCTGCGTCGCCTGGTCGACCTCCGGAGTCGAGGAATTCCACTCGCCGGACATGCCCACCAGAAGCCGGTAATTCCTTTCGTCTGCAGCCCTCAGAAAACTCTCGATCTGGACGCCGGCCTGCTCCTGGTAGCACTCGCAGGCGAGCAGACCCAGGGTGCCCGTCTTCCCGGTGGCGAATCCCTTGGCCAGCAGGTTGGGCCTGTAGGAGAACTCCTCGGCGATCTGCTTGACCTGCCTGCGGGTTTCCTCGCTTACCATGTGCGACTTGTTCCGGGACAGGGCGCGGGATACCGTAGAGTGGGAGACCCCCAGTGTTTTCGCGATGTCCTTGATGGTCACCCGCTTCTTTCTCATCGGCCCTTTCCACCCCGGCTCGCTTGATGCGTTCAGGCGGTCGGCGTTCCACCACAACCTCTGCCGTTTTCGCTTCGGCAAACACACGGAAATGAATTACACACGTTTGCAAAATCGAATTTGGCGAAGGCCGGCCCACATGTCAAATCTTTTTTGGACCGACTGATCCTATCGCGCGCCGCAGGATTCTCTCATCGCGCGCCGCAGGATTCTCTCACGGTAAGATGCGGTTTGAAGGAACGCCTTCGCGGGACAGGCCGTCCGTGGAGTTGTCGCAGGATTCCTTTTATCGCGGTAAGGGCGATAGCCTCGAAGGGGATGGAAAGCGTTGTCAGGGAAGGGCTGACGTAAGCCGAGACTTCGAAGTCTCCGCAGCCGGTCACCGCCACGTCGTCCGGAACCCGCACGCCGGATTCGATCAGTGCCCGGCAGACGCCGAGAGCCGTGTAGTCACAGCAGCATACGAGGGCCGTATACCGGCCGCTCAGTTCCTTGCCCAGGCGGTATCCGGAGCGGGTGCGAGCGGATTCTACGGGAGCGAGACGGGGAGTCAGGCCGTGCATGCGCATCGCACTGCGGTAACCCGCTCCCATCGCCGGCAGGCCGTCCGCCCGGATCCCGTCTTCGCCCAGAAAGCAGATCCGTTCATGCCCGAGACCGATCAGATGCCCGGTAACCGCTCGAATACCCGATGCCAGGTCCAGTGAAACGCCGGTCATATCGTCTACCGCGTATCCGAAGGTCGCAACCGGCAGTTCGCCCGGCGCTGCATGGACGATCCGCGCAGACTCGGCTTCGTCGCCGATCGTCTGGATCAGGATGCCGTCTACGTCACGGGACGTCAGCTGCGTAAGCTGCTCGGCCCGTTCGCTTTCCAGGTCGAATGCGGTCTGGCCGGCAGCCGCCGCGACCAGAACCTGGTAACCGTGCCTGCCGGCAATCCGTACCAGGTGATTGATCTGCCTGCCGGTGATTTCCGGTCCGATCCGGTTGGTCAGCAGGCCCAGGACGCCCCCCGTGCCTTTCACGAAAGTCTGCGCCAGGAGATTGGGCGAATAGTCCATTTCCTCCGCGGTCTGTTCCACGAGAAGACGCGTCTGTTCCTTGACGAGATGGGACCTTCGGGAAGACAGCGCCCTGGAGACCGTGGAGTACGATATGCCCAGGCGCCTGGCGATATCCTTGATCGTAACCGGTCTGTTTCTCACGGGTCTGTTTCCCATGGCCGTTCGCGGTTCAGGCAGGCATGAAGGTGCGACGCTCTCATCTTACGCACACGTGTGTATAAGTGCCTGTAACAAAATGTCGGATTCATAAGACGGTATCTCGAAAGCATGTTGGTTGATTTGGATCTGGCGGTATGGGTACCTTGCAGCCGTTAAATCAAATCGTCGGGGATTACCGGTTCCGCGCAGGCGGAAAAGCCTTCACCGGACCGTCCCTAAAGTAGATACCAACCGGAGGACTTGTCAAGCCCCAAGGCAACGCTTGCCTGCCCCGGGTCATGCCGCCTGTACCGTGCCCGGCAACGCGCCTTGCCTTTTGCGAGAGAATAAAACGGTGGCGGGCCACGCCTCCTGTATGGTATTTTCCCGACACACCAACGTGTCTACCAACACATACTACAATCACCGTGGTCGCCAGGCCGCTTCCACGAGACTCGCGGCCATGCGTCCGCCATGCGACGCATCGCGGAATACGCACCCATGAATTCAACCTCCACGTCCAGTCCCTTCGAGCTCGAAACCGAACTGCGGCGCGACCTGGGCGTTGTTTCGGCTACGAGCATCATCGTCGGGGGCATCATCGGGTCGGGCATCTTCGGCGCACCGGCCGGAATCGCGCAGCAACTGGGCAATCCCGGCCTGTTTCTCCTGGTCTGGATCGTCGGAGGCGCCCTGTGTTTCGCCGGCGCGCTGTGTTTCGCCGAACTCGGTACCATGATGCCCCGCAGCGGCGGACAGTTCGTCTACCTCAAGGAGGCATTCCCGCCCATCGTGGCCTTTTTGTACGGGTGGGTGGAAGTCGTCCTGCTTCAGAGCGCCGGCCTGGCGGCCATCGGTGCGATCTGTACCAGTTACATGGGGTATTTCCTGCCGTTCATCTCGTCCCAAGTGGCCGTGTTCGACCTTGGTTCCTTCGTTATCTCGTCCCAGCAGGTCGCCATCTGGATCCTTCTGATCTTCCTCTGCTTCGTGAACTATGTCGGCGTGCGGTTCGGCGGCCTGGTGATGAACCTGACCACTTTCGCCAAGGTGTCGGCGCTGGCGGGACTCGCGTTGCTGGCGATCGTGCTGGGGGGAAACGGACAGCATTTCCAACCACTGGTGCCGCCGGATATCGACGCGGGCATTCTGACCATCCTGGGTCCGGCCATGATCGGCGCGCTCTTCGCGTACCAGGGATGGGTCAACACCAGCATGGTCATGGGGGAAGTGCGGGAACCGCAACGCATACTGCCCCGGGTCATCCTGTTCGGCCTGGGCCTGTGCACGCTGGTCTACCTGGCCGTGAACTGGTCGTACCTGTACATCCTGGGCATCGGCGATATCGCAGCCTCGGACCGGGTCGCGGCCGACGTCGCGACGCGGCTGATCGGTCCCGTCGGCGGTTCGCTGATCTCCGCGGCGGTGATGATTTCAACCTTCGGGACGATGAACGGCACCCTCATCATCACGCCCCGGATACCGTACGCCATGGCGCGGGCGGGCATGTTCTTCAAGTCCTTTACCCATGTACATCCCCGGTTCAAGACCCCTTCCCGCGCGATCCTGGCTACGACCGCCTGGGCCATCCTCTGGACTTTCCTAGGCAACTTTCAGGCCATCATCAACGCCTTCGTCTATATCGTCTACCTGTACTACGGGCTGAACGTCCTCGCCCTCATCGTACTGCGGCGCAAGCATCCGGACGCGAAGCGACCCTACAAGGTACCCGGTTACCCCTACGTTCCCGTGTTTTTCCTGGTGGTGGTTGCCTGGGTCGTGGCGACGGTCGTCATCCAGAACTTCATGCAGGCACTGCCCGGGCTGGGCGTCCTCGGGCTTGGCGCTGTCGTTTACCTGATATGGTTCCGGAAAGCCTGAAGCGACTGGAAAGCCTGAAACGATAGGTATCGCGTCGTTCCCGCGCTGTCCCATTCCGGTCCATCCGCCTGTCGCCGTTCAGGGTCTATCCTGATTCACCGGCAGCGGTTCTCTCCGCTTTGAATCCCACGGCGAACAGAATCAGGACCAGTACGACCAGGACGGCGGGCAGACTCCAGAACACCTGCCAGTCGGTCAGCGCCAGGCTCCCCGAAGAACCGAGAAAGGAATTGTAGACCCGGCCGGCCACCTGGGCGCCGATCAGCATGCCCAGGCCGCTGGAGACGAGGACGAACAGCCCCTGGGCCTGTCCCCGGTTGGCGGGCGTGGCCTGCTGGTCCATGTAGACGTGGGCGGTGACGAAGAAGAAGTCGTAGCAG
>JAAXHH010000023.1 GCA_012270975.1 Candidatus Latescibacterota bacterium
CCTCCCCCGCCGCCGCTTCCGCCCTCGCCCTGCCGGTAAGTTTCGTCAAATGGCCTCACCTCGATAAAGTAGATGTCGGTCGCGGTCGTTCCGGCTTCCCCCCTGCGATCACCCGCCGCCGCGTAGTAGGCGACAAAATCGCCGGGCTGGACCGACAGGTTTTCGAGGTAGACCACGTGTTCCCCTTCCCAGACCGTGCCGCCGGATTCGTCCTGCTGCGGGCCCAGGTCCACTACCTGTTCCTCCCCGCCGTTCACCGCGTAGTTGAGGGAGAAGGTCGAAAGACCGAAATCGTCCACGGCCTCGGCGCGGATCATGACTTCGTCAACAGGGGAAACCCGCGTGTCTCTCTTCGGTTCGAGGATGGCCACCTGGGGCGCCCGGTCCGGCAGCGCCCGGACGTAGTATTCCACCGGGTCGTCGTTTTCGGCGTCGTCCGAATCCACCAGGTGGATGGCATAGGACAGGTCCTCCCGCACCACGAAGGATCCCTCCAGGTTCCTCCCCGCGGCTTCGAGCTTCACCGTCCGGCCGTTGCTGAAGCGCAGCTCGGCCGAATCGACCTCCTTGCTGGCGGTTACGGTCAGGGTAACCCGCGAGTCTACGGGCGCCGTGATGTCCCCGCGGTCTTCCTCGATCTTCGCCGCCAGACCTGTACCTGTATACGCCGGGAATACGTACCTGACGTCTATGCGCTCTACATAGGGGGGATCGAAGACGGTGACGCGGAACTCCCGCGACCGGGTCTCAGTCACGGCGACGTAGTAACGCGCGTCCTCGCTGATTCCAGGAATGCTGGCGGTGAAGGCACGCTCACCGTCCGTCGCATGAAGATCCAGCGTCGACCAGTCTCCCTCCTGCCCGAACCGGACGAACAGGCTTGGATCCGGAGACAGGCCTGTGCCCAGCCTGGCGGTTACGGCCTGGCTTTCACCGCGCCTGACCCGTGTGTCGCCGGGCTCTACCGTAATCACACCGGGACCGGCCGGCGCCGTGAAAGTCCAGGACACCAGGCGCAACGCGGAACGGCCGAAATAGCCGGGGTCCAGCAACACCATGACGAGGAGCAGGAGCGCGGCTGCGCCCGCGGCGGCGTGCAGCCGAAGGTGCCGCCTGCGATCCACGATCCTTTTGAAATCGATCTGTTCGGAATATTCGGCGACGTGCTCCAGGAGCTGGTCCAGCAGGGCCCGCTGCGGCCCCCTGAGCCGTGCGTCGCCGTATTCCACGGCGCTGACGAAGGCGTCGTTCAGCTCCGGATGCCGCTCTTCGATGTATCGCGCGACCTGCAGGTCCGACGGGGTCCGTCGAAGCGGAACCGCGAGATACCTGAAGGCGAGATATCCCAGAGTCGCCAGGGAAACCGCCAGTAGCAAGACACTAGCCGAACGACCCGGATCGAAGAATTCAACCGCCGATACGCAGAGGATCAGCAGGACCACCCCGGCGACCGCGAGCACGGACAGGCCCCGGAGGACCAGCATGAGACGCCAGCGGTGGAGGACCCGGCGCAGGTAGGTGTGCAGTGTGGATCTTTCTGATTTCATGGATCACCTGTGCGTTCGATTCGCAAGCAGGGTCTCCCCGAGAACCAGGGCGATGAGCGTAAATCCCAGAAACCACCAGAGCCGCTGGCGGCGTTCCACTTCGGCGTCCCGGGCATACATGGCCAGCGACTCCGTTTCCCGTGATTCGGGGCTCTTCGTCACGGGATTGACCACGGCCGATGCGAAAGCTTCGGGGTCCAGCCTGGCGAAGTCGGATTCCCGGGTATCGAGATTGACCGCGAAGGTCCGCGGGCTTCCTCCCGTTTGAACCCGGTACAGTCCGGGCTGCCGCGTTCGCGTGAACAGCTTCGTTCCCGTCCGGGACGCTTCCACCGGAATCTGCTCGCCGGATGGAAGCATCACGTGGCTGGCCTCGATGGGAAGCCTGACCGCCTCTCCGGTCAGGCGGTACGCGCGCGCCTCCCGCTCGTACATCGAACCGCGGGAAGCCAGGTAGTCGATACACTCGTAAAGAAACGGAACGAATACCTCTCGAATGGCAAAATCGTTCCACGAAAGATCGAAGGTGGACAGAAACAGGAGCGTCCGACCGTTTCCCAGGGGCTTTTCCGCGAACGCAACACTGCCGTCATCGAACCGGCCCGGGACCGAGGCCGAGGAGTCGGGTTCGAGTCCGGCCGTCCCGTAGAACCGCACCGTGCCGAAATCCCCGTGGCGGGGACCGGAAAAGGGCTGGAAAACCGGGTGCTGGTAGTTCACGTCGGTCAGCAGCCGGTACCGGTCCCTCGGTGTATCCGGGGATGAAACCGACTCGATGCGTCCGGGCAGCAGTTCGCCGAAGGACGAATTAAATATATCGGAAGAAACGGCGGGATTCAAGCCGATTATGAGGCTGCCGCCCGATCGCACGTAACCGGTCAGCCTCTCTTTCGCGGCCCGCGGCAAAGCGGACAGATTGGCAGACACAACCACGTCGTATTCCGCGGGATCCACCGCAGACAAGGCGCTCGCGGATCGCACTTCCACGGAGACGGGCGGATCCTGGCGCAGCGACAGGGCCTGGGACAGGTAGTAAGCGGCTTCGGTCGGGCGGTCCGGACGAATGCGTTCTTCTACGCACAACACGCGCACGGGAGCGGGCGCGTTCACGGTGAAGTAGAAACGATTGTCTACCGGCAGCCGATCTTCCCCGAATGTCACGACACCCGCGTTCATGTCCGCTTCGAAGGACTGCCTGAAGGACTCCACGTGGCTGGTTCGCGGGGGAATACTAATCCGCCGCGTCGCGGTCGTGCCACTGTTGACCTGGAGCGTGAGATCGTCCTGAAAGGGTGTCTGGCCATAGTTCCGGATCCGTACGACCACGTCGCGCATCCGATCCTCCCCGGAAAGCGCGGCTGGAATTTCCACGCCGGTAACGGCGGTGTTGTCATCCTGTTCCTCCCAGACGTCGATCATCCTGAGCTGAATGCCGGGACTGAGTTTCCACCCGGCCGAACGGGGATTCCAGCCGGATTGCTGGAAATCGGATATGAGGTAGACGGTGCGCCGGTCGAAATCGGCCCCGTTCAGCTGGTCGTCCGCCGCCCGGAGCGCTTCCAGGTAATTCGTTCCCTCGAAGGTCACCTCGACCCGGGTGTCGAGCAGGCCGGGCAGAACGGAGTGGTCGGGGCCGAGTTCCCGCACCACCGTGGCCTGGGCAGCGAAGGTCAACAGGGCGACCTGGTCGCCTGTCTGAAGCGCATCCAGGACTTCGGCGGCCCGGCGCCTGGCCAGGTCGAGTCGATTTCCGTATCCCATGCTGTAGGAAGTATCGACCAGTATCGCCACGGCCTCCGGCTGCGTGCCCGCGAAGATGCTCGTTCCCTGGTCGCGGACGAAGGGCCGTGCGAAAATCACGGCCAGGAGCGCACAGGCCGCCATGCGCAGCAGCAGGAGCAGAAGGCGGCGGAGTCTCTGTTGACGAACGACGGCCCGATGGGAAGAGGCGAGGAATCGGACCATGCTGAAGACGTGGATTCCGGCCCGCTGTCTTCTGACCAAGTGCAGGGTCAGCGGGATCGCCGCGCCCAGGGCGCCGAAGAGAAACGTGACGTTCAGGAAGGCCAGATCCATGGCTTGGTCTCGTTGTGCCGAGCGGACTTATCGTTTCACCATGCGCCTGCTCAGATAGGAGAACAGCGCGAAATCCAGCGGCCTTTCGGTTTCCATGCGCTCATAGTCGACCTGGATCTTCGCGCATCCCGTCCTGATCGATTCCATGAAGTCCCGGACGGCTTCCAGGTAGTCGTCGCGAATGGCCGAAGGCGTGACCGTGATCCGCTCGCCGGTTTCGGGGTCGTCAAACCTTGCCGTCTCGGTAAAGGGGAAGGTGAGTTCTTCCCGGTCGACGATGTGAAACACCAGCACTTCGTGTCCCTTGAAGCGAAAGTGCATCAGGGCGTTCATCATCTGTTCGACATCGTCGATCAGGTCGGAGATCAGGATGACCAGCCCCCGCCTGGGGATCGATTCGGCAAGCTCATGCAGGGGTCTGCCGATATCGGTTCCTTCGGCGGCGCTCAGATCTTCGAGCGTGGAGTGTATGGCGTGCAGATGGGTATTCTTCGAACTGGGCGGAAGATAGTCGTGGACGGCCCGGTCGAAGGTAACGAGTCCCACGCCGTCTCCCTGGCGCATGATCAGGTATGCCAGGGAAGCCGCCAGGTACGAGCCGTATTCGAGCTTGTCCAATCCACTGGTCCGCCTGGTTGGCCTGGACCGCCCGGAACGGCGGGCGCCGTATCCCATGGACGCGCTGCGATCGAGCAGCAACACGCATTGCAGGTTGGTTTCGTCCTCGTATTCCTTGACGTAATACCGGTCCGAGCGGCCCACGGCCTTCCAGTCCACGTGCCGGATGTCGTCGCCCGGCGTATACTGCCGGTACTCCACGAATTCCACGCCGAAACCCCTGTACGGGCTCTTGTGGAGACCGGAAACGAACCCTTCGACTACGATCCGGGCGCGCATTTCCATGGAGGAGAGGCGGGAGAGGGTCTTCGGATCCAGGAACCGCGGGATTTCTGCCATGCTGGAGTCTTTGTCCGGAGTACGGTTTACATGCCCGACTGTGGCGCCGCAACGGTCTCGAGCAGCCTGTCGACGATTTCTTCGGAGGTGATCTTTTCCGCCTCGGCGTAGAAATTGGTCAGGATCCGGTGGCGCAGGACCGGATGGGCGAGAACGCGGATGTCGTCGCAGGAAACGTGTCCCCGGCCGTTGAGCAGCGCCCTGGCCTTGGCGCCAAGGATCAGGTACTGGGAGGCACGCAGTCCCGCCCCCCAGGAAACCCAGTTTTTAATGAATTCCGGCGCCTCCGCGCTGGAAGGCCGGCTCATGGATGCCAGTTGCACGGCGTAACGGGCGACCTGTTCGGATACAAGCACTTCCCGGACAAGCCGCTGGTATTCCCGGACGACTTCGCCCGAAAGGACCGTATCGACCGAGACCGTTTCCGCGGAAGTGGTCGTCCGGGCCACCGCCACTTCGTCGTCTTCCTCGAGATAGTCGATGTGAATGTTGAACATGAAGCGGTCGAGCTGGGCTTCGGGCAGGGGGTAGGTCCCTTCCAGTTCGATGGGATTCTGAGTCGCGAGGACGAAGAAGGGTTCATCCAGCTGAAACGTCGTGCGTCCGGCGGTCACCCGGTGTTCCTGCATGGCTTCGAGCAGGGCGGCCTGGGTTTTGGGCGGCGTCCGGTTGATCTCGTCCGCCAGCACGATGTTGCCGAAGATCGGACCCTTGATGAAGGTCAGCGACCGTTGGCCCGTGGCCTTGTCCTCTTCCAGGATTTCCGTTCCGGTGATGTCGGCCGGCATGAGGTCGGGCGTGAACTGGATGCGTCGGAACTCCAGGTCCAGCACCTGGGCGAAGGTCTTGATGAGCAGGGTCTTGGCGAGGCCGGGCACCCCCGTGACGAGGCAGTGGCCTCCCGCGAACAGGGCGATCAGCACCTGCTCGAGGACCTCATCCTGGCCGGTGATCAGCTTGCGAACCTCATCCAGGATCTTTTCCCGCCCTTCCTGGAAAGCTTCGATGCGAACCTGCTGGGGTCCTTCTTCGGTGCCGCGCTGCGCGGCTTCGGTCGTCGTCATCGGCCGGTCCTTTCCGTGCGCTGCCGGGCTCAACTTTCCTCGCCGTGAGATTGGAAGTACGCGATGGTCTTCTTCATGCCCTCTTCCAGGGTGATCCTGGCTTCCCAGCCCAGGATTTCGCGTGCCCTCGTGGTGTCGGGGCGCCGCAGTTGCGGGTCGTCCTGCGGAAGCGGCCTGAAGACGACTTCGCTGTCGGATCCGCACAACCGGATGATGGTGCGGGCGAGCTCGAGGATGGTGATCTCGTTCTCGTTTCCAATATTCACCGGATCGTGCTCGCCTGAATGCATGAGCCGCACGATGCCTTCCATGAGATCTTCGTAGTAGCAGAAACTGCGGGTCTGCCGTCCTTCGCCGAAGATCGTCAGCGGTTCGCCCCTGAGCGCCTTGGTTATGAAGGAAGGCGCGACCCGGCCGTCGGCCGGCCTCATGCGCGGTCCGTAGGTGTTGAATATCCGCACGATCCGCGTGTCGATCCCGTGTTTACGGTGGTAAGCCATGGTCAGGGCTTCCGCGAAGCGTTTCGCCTCGTCGTAGACCCCCCTGACGCCAATGGGATTGACGTTTCCCCAGTAGCTTTCCGGCTGCGGGTTGACCAGCGGATCGCCATAGACCTCCGAAGTGGACGCGAGAAAGAACCCCGCGCCTTTGGCTTTGGCCAGGCCGAGAGCGTTGTGGGTGCCCAGCGCGCCGACCTTCAGGATCTGGATCGGCACGCGCTCGAAGTCGATGGGACTCGCGGGACTCGCGAAGTGCATGATGAAGTCCACGCCGCCTTCGATTTCCAGGTATTCCGACACGTCCCGCTGGAGGTAGGAAAATCCTTCCCGGTCCAGGTTGTGGGCGATGTTGGCGGTCCGGCCCGTAATCAGGTTGTCGACGGCGACGACCTCGTGTCCATCGTCCAGCAGCCGGTCGCACAGATGGGATCCCAGGAATCCTGCACCGCCGGTTACGACAACACGCACAGACTTTTCCTTTCAAGGCCCGGGAGGTCGTGAAATACAACGGGATAAAGGGGAAAAATACGCGGCTTTCGCTCAGGGTGTCAAGCGCTCTTTTGACCGGGATATACCTGTTGACAGTCCCCCGATACCCGCCTATAATTGCAGCAGGAACCCACCATTCAGAATCTCTGATCATCCAATCGAAAAGCGCGTAATCTCAGGAGACGGCTATGTTCGCAGACCTGCGGGATCAGGCAACGGTGCGCAGTGGCGATGACCTCGTGCGTCATCTCAGGAACTTTCCTCTCGAACTGAAGATCTCCGCCGGCGTCTGGTTCTTCTCGCCGTCGCAGATCCGGTTTCACGAAGCCTACATGGATCCCTATTCCATCGAGGAGCGTCTGGCCATCGCCGGCGAACTGGCGGAATACGGCCTGTGCGGCATCGAGGCCCACTATCCCAACGAGATCAACGAGGACAACGCCCATCTCTACAAGCAGCTGGAAAAAGACACGGGCGTGCGGCTGATCACGGTGATCCCCAACCTCTTCTGGGATGCCCAGTTTGAATTCGGTTCCCTTTCGTCCCCCGTACCCGAAGCGCGCCGGGCCGCCATCGACCGGGTGATCGAGACGCTGCGGATGAACAGGGAACTGGACACGGACTTCATGGTCGTCTGGCCGGGCGGCGACGGTTACGAACTGAATTTCGGGACTGATTTCTACGCCATGTGGGACCTCTTCGAGTCGGGCCTGGCCGAGGCGCTGGACGCCGTGCCGGGGATTCGCACGGCCATCGAACCCAAACCCTACGAGCCCCGGGGAAACAACATCTACCGGAACACCACGGACGGCATCCTGATGGCCCAGAACGTGGACGAGCGGCTACAGGCCCCCGAGAACAGGGCGCTGATTGAAGCGGGTCACGCCATCGTCGGCCTGAATCCCGAACTCGGCCACGTCCTCATGGGATTCGAGGACTTCCCCTATGCCCTGAGCCGCATTCTCCGTCAGGGCAGGCTGGCCCACACGCACTGGAACAGCCAGCCCCTGGGCAACTACGACCAGGACCTGCAGGTCGGCATCGTTTCGCCGGAGCAGATCTTCGCCGGCATGTACGCGCTGAAGATGTACGGCTACCGGGGTTACATGGGCATCGATATCTTCCCTGAGCGCATCCCCATCCGGCAGGCTCTGATCAATTCCATCGACCGCATGAAAGCGATCGCCGAAATGACGGAACGGGTGGACCACGAACTGGTCGTGGCCTGCATGGAACGCCCCGATCTCAACCGGGGTGTCATCGAAGCCCACCTGACCCGGCTGTTCCATCCTTCCTCGACCGGACTGAGCGCCATGCCGGCGTACCGAAGAGGTTAGAATAGGGAAGCGATGGTCGGGAAACTGTATCTGTTGCGCCGACAGGCCCGGCTGGTCCGCCTGGGTGTCCGTCCGTCTGGCCGCACCGGGCCCGTCCGCCCCGGGCGTCCGGCGCGGACGGCTCGCAGACGCTTCCGGCAACTACCGGCGCCCGCAAGCGTATAATCCTGTATCAACCTTTCCCGTCTCAGACCTTTTCCATAGACAGGGGGATCTATGCGAGACACCATACGGATCGCCGGCGCGCAGATGGACTTGAAACTCGCCGAGACCGAGCAGAACCTGACCAAGGTATTCGACGCCATGCAGACCGCCTCCAGGGAAGGGGCCGACCTGGCCGTGTTTCCCGAATGCGCGTTGACCGGCTACTGTTTCTACGACCTGGACGAAGCCCGGACGTGCGCACAGCCCGTTCCCGGCCCCTTCACCGAACGGCTCGAACGCCAGTGCCGGGAACTCGACATCCACGTCATCGTCGGCCTGTTGGAGGCGGATGGGTCGAGTATTTACAATTCGGCGGCCTTCATCGCCCCCAACGGATTGATCGGGCATTACCGCAAGATCCACCTCCCCTATCTCGGGATCGACCGTTTCCTGACTCCCGGCGACCGTCCCTTTCGCGTGTACGATTCCGAGGTCGGCCAGATTGGGCTCAATATCTGCTACGACGCGGCGTTTCCGGAAAGCGCGCGCGTGATGATGCTCCATGACGCGGAACTGATCGCCCTGCCCACCAACTGGCCGGTCGGCGCCGACTGCAATACGGAATTCGTCGTAAACGCCCGCGCCTTCGAGAATCGCGTCAACTATATCGCCGTGAATCGCGTCGGCAGGGAAAGAGGAACCAATTTCATCGGCCAGAGCAAGATCGTCGATTACACGGGGCGCACCCTGGCTGAAGGAGACCGGTCCCGCGAGGAGATCATCTACGCCGACGTGGACCTCGCGGGCGCCCGCGAAAAGCACATCGTAAACGTGGCCAGGGCCTATGAACTCGACCGGCTGGAAGACCGCCGGGTGGAGTTCTATGGCCCCATCGTCGGGGGAGAAAGTCCTTGACACGACAGCCCACCGAACCATAGTTTCTGCGGGGTATGAGGCCTGTGTGTATACGAGGTCGCCGTGTATGAGGAGGGCAGGTGCTGCCTTGCTGGGTTGTCCGGGCCGGCACGATGGAATACGGCGTGGCGCTGTCTCTTCAGCGGAGTCTGCTTGCGGCGCGTCGTTCCGGCCTGATCGACAATGTACTCCTGATTCTCGAACATCCCCCCACGTACACGATCGGCCGTAGGCTGAGGGCAAGTGATCACCTGCTCTACGGGGAAGAAACGCTCAAGGCCCGCGGCATCCGGGTCTACGAAACCGACCGCGGAGGGGACATCACCTGCCACGGTCCCGGCCAGTTGGTGGGCTATACCATCTTCGACATCGCGGCGTGGTACCAGGATGTATACCGGTATCTCCGCGATCTTGAAGCCGTGATTATCGGGCTCCTGGACGAATTCGGCATCGCGGCCCGCCGCCTGGAGGGGATTACCGGGGTCTGGGTGGAAGACAGGAAAGTAGCGGCGCTGGGCATACGGGTCAGCCGTTGGTTCGCCATGCACGGTTTTTCCCTGAACGTGCATCCCGACCTCACCCTGTACGATGGGATCGTCCCCTGCGGCATCGCCGACCGGGAAGTCACTTCACTTGAGCGGATCCTCGGCCGGCCGGTTGCCATGGAGGAAGTGGAGACTAGCCTTCTGCATCATCTGGGCAAAGTGTTCGATATGTCCTTCGAGGAAATGACCCTGTCCGAGTTGCAACAGCGCGTATGACGATTATGACACCAGCATTGCCACACCGTACCCAGGAGGCGCCATGAACGTTGAGACCGCCCCCGCCCTGTCAGACCCCGACCTTAACGAGTCCGACCTCGACGATCTCGGCCTCGGCCGGAATGACTACCGGATCCTGTATCATACCATGCGTCTTCAGCGGGAGTTCGAAGAGCGCGTGTACCGCCTCTTTCGCCAGGGCAGGCTGGTCGGCGCGGCCTACGCGGGCGCGGGCCACGAGGCCATCGCCGCGGGAAGCGCTTACGCGCTTGGCGACGCGGACATCCTGGTTCCCATGCACCGGGTGATCGGCGCCCATTTTCTCCGGGGTCACACCGCGCGCGACATGATGTGCCAGTACCTCGGCCGGGCCAACGGGCCGACCGCCGGCAAGGATGGCAACATGCACTGCGGCAACTGGGATCACCACATCGTCGGAATGATCAGCCACCTCGGTGCGAATATTCCCGTGGCGGCGGGCATAGCCCTGGCCAGCAAGATCCGCGGTGACGGGGCGGTTTCCCTGACTTACATCGGCGAGGGCGGCTCGAGCATCGGCGATTTTCACGAAGGTCTCAACTTCGCGGCCGTGCACAAACTGCCCATGGTGCTGATCGTGGAAAACAACAAGTACGCCTACTCCACGCCGACCCGGTTCGAGTACGCCTGCGAAAACATCGTGGACCGGGCACGGGGTTACGGCATCGCCGGCTCGCTGGTAGACGGCACGGACGTGCGCGCCATGTACAAGGCGACGCGGGACGCGGTGGAACTCGCCCGGGAAGGCGGCGGTCCGACGCTGATCGAAGCGCGCTGCACCCGACTGCTGGGCCATGCCCAGCACGACGACGCATTCTACGTCCCGAAGGATGTCATGGAGGACGGGTGGAACAACGATCCCGTCGTGAAGAGCGAAAGCCTGCTGCTGGAACGGAAGTACTTCACCCGCGACGAGCTCGACGGGATCAAGGAAGAGGTAAAAGGCATCGTGGACGACGCGGTGGATTACGCGGAACAGAGCCCCTTGCCGGAGCCCGCAGAAGCGCTTGAAGGCGTCTACGCGGACTGAGGCCCTGAACGGACTGGAACCATGCCACCGGTAACCTATCTGGAAGCCATATCGTCGGGACTCCGAGAAGAGATGGAACGGGATGAAAGCGTCTTCTGCCTTGGCGAGGACATCGGAGTCTACGGCGGAGCGTTCAAGATCACGAAGGGATTCCTGGACGATTTCGGAGAAGACCGGGTGATCGACGCGCCCGTGGCGGAGTCCGTGATCATCGGCGCGGCCATGGGAGCGGCGCTGATGGGTATGCGGCCGGTGGCCGAAATGCAGTTTGCCGACTTCATCACCTGCGGATTCAACCAACTGGTCAACAACGTGGCCAAGACCCACTACCGCTGGGGCGCAGCCGTGCCCCTGGTAGTGAGATGCCCCTCCGGGGCCATCGGAAACGCCGGCCCGTTCCACTCGCAGAATCCCGAAGCGTGGTTCTGCAAGGTACCGGGTCTCAAGGTCGTGGCGCCGGCCACGACCTACGATGCGAAAGGCCTGCTCAAGTCGTCCATCCGGGACAACAACCCGGTGCTGTTTTTCGAACACAAGGGCCTGTACCGGTTTCCCCGGATCAGGGAAGAGATTCCCGCGGAAGATTATACCGTACCCATCGGCGAGGCGGCGATTCGGCGGGAGGGCGGCGACGCGACGATCGTCACTTACGGGAAGATGGTTTTTCACAGCCTGGACGCGGCGGAAACCCTGGCCGGCGAGGGCGTCGAGACGGAGGTGCTCGACCTGAGGTCCCTGCTGCCCTATGACAAGCAGGCCATTCTCGAATCCGTCCGGAAGACGAACAGGCTCCTGGTCGTGCACGAAGATACGCTGACCGGCGGATTCGGTGGCGAAATCGCCGCGGTGGTGGCCGACGAGGCCTTCGAGCATCTCGACGCGCCCGTCCGCCGATTGGCCGCCATCGACACGCCTGTACCCTTCAGTCCGCCGCTGGAAAGCTACTTCCTGCCGAACACGGAAAAGGTCACCGGCGCCCTCCGGGAACTCGTGGCTTATTGAGCGAACAGAACCAACGAGCAGCACAAAGAGGACACCGCACGTGAACATCGTTATGCCCAGGCTCGGCGAGAGCGTCGAGGAAGGAACGGTCATCCGCTGGTTGAAGCAGGTCGGCGATCCCATCGAGCGGGACGAATCCGTGGTGGAGATCACCACCGACAAGATCGATACGGACATTCCGGCCATCGCGGGCGGCGTGCTGAGCGAGATACGCGTGGCCGAGGGGACGACGGTTGCCATCGGGGAGGTCATCGGCGTGATCGATACGGGGGAGGACGAGGACGCCGAATCACGTGTCGACGGGGCGGAAGAACGCACCGACGATTCCGGTGGAGAAGCAGAGACGATCGAAGCCGATGAGCTGACTCCAGCCGCGGAGGCTGGAGACGGGGGGCCGCTGAGAAGGGCGCGTTCGGACCGGTTCTACTCCCCCCTCGTACTCCGCATCGCCCGGGAAGAGCGCATCGACATGGCTACGCTCGAATCGCTGGAAGGAACCGGCAAGGGCGGCCGGGTAACCCGGGACGATCTGCTCACCTACCTGGAACGGCGCGCATCCCGGATTCCGGAACCGGCCGCGGAGCAGGAAGACGAATCCGAGTACATATCAGTCTCCCGTCCGGCAGGCACCGAAGAAGCCCGCGTCGCGAACATGGACACATTGCGCAAGGCCATCGCGAAGCACATGGTCCTCAGCAAGCAGGTGTCGCCCCACGTAACCTCCGTGTCGGAAGTAGACATGACCCACGTTGTCCGCTTCCGGGACGAGGCCAGGGAACGGTTCCAGCAGAAGACCGGCATCAGGCTGACGCTGACCCCGTTTTTCATCACCGCCATCGTCGACGCCCTTCGAGCGAATCCAATGCTGAACGCCACCATGGACGGAGACCGCATTCTGCAGTGGAAGCACGTGAACATGGGCCTGGCGGTGGGACTGGAAAAGGGGGTCGTGGTGCCGGTGATCCGCCACGCGGACGAGATGGACTTCGCCCGGATGGCCGAAGCGGCCCATGATCTCGCCAAGCGCGCCCACGACCGCAAGCTGACTCCGGACGACCTGAAGGGCAGTACCTTCACGCTGACGAATCCGGGCATGTGGGACACGCTGTTCGGCACGCCGATCATCAACCAGCCGGAGGCAGGCATCATCGCCACGGGAAGCGTCAAGAAGCAAGTCGTCGTGCAGGCGGATGATTCCCTGGCCATCCGCTCCATGATGTTCCTGAGCCTATCCTTCGATCACCGGTTCATCGACGGTCTCAACGCCGCCCGGTTCATCCGGGATATCACGCGCGGCCTGGAGTCCTTCGATACCGACCGTGTCGGGGTCTGACCCTGTTGCGATGCGGTTACCGCGTCCGCATGGGTGAATCAAAGCGGTCCAGTCGATTCCGCGAGTCCGGACGTGGCCAGACGGTCCGCGAGGAGCGGAAATGACCATGGAACCCGGTTCACTACGTATCGGCACGATGGGTTGGACCTACCGGGACTGGTCGGGCACCTTCTACGCCCGCGACGCGGACCGGAAAGAACTCCTGCGATGCTACGCCCAGGTTTTCGACGCCCTCGAAATAGACAGCACCTTTCATTTCATCCCCAAACCGGAAGTGGTGACCGCCTGGCGCGACCGTACACCCGATACGTTCCGGTTCACGGCCAAACTACCCGGTAAAATCACCCACGAACGCGGATTGGTGGATACAGAGGAACTGCTGGTCCCTTTCCTGGCCAGCATGGCCCTGCTGGGCGATCGGCTCGGCTGCCTGCTCGTTCAGCTCCCGCCCGGGTTTCAGTGTAATCCGGGGACCTATTCCCGCGTGGAGACATTCCTTAAACTACTGCCCGCCAGGGACTTCCGCTTCGCCTTCGAATTCCGCCACGCGTCCTGGATCAAGCCGGAAGTATTCGAGCTTCTGCGTACGCACGGCGCGGCGTGGACCATCCAGGATCATCCCGGAATCATGCCGATCCTGCCCGAAATCACCGCGGACTTCACCTACATCCGCTGGATGGGCGATACGGAAAACCCGCGCATCGGCAACTTCAGGGAATCCGTCGTCGACCGCACGCAGGATCTCATCAAGTGGGCGGAACGGATCAAGCGGGACATCCTCCCGCACGTTGGCGCCCTGTACGGGTTCTTCAACAACTACTACTCCGGCCACTCGCCCAGCGACTGCAACCGGATGAAACGCCTGCTCGGCCTGGATACCGTCACCCCCGATATCGACCGCCAGATGAGTCTGTTTTGAAACCAGCTGATGCTGCTCTGAAATGGGTTGCGCCATGGGCAAATTCATCACGGTCGGATTGATCCTGTTGGGACTGTGCGCCTGCTCGGTGGAGGCTCCACCGGACGAAGACGAGATACAGCTGACGCTCTGGACCCAGGACTACTGGGTCGGCGTCACCGGTCACGAACTGGACGGCGTCCCGCTGGATGACCCACGACGGGCGCAGTACACCGTCAAAGACTGGTACAACAAGGTCGCCCGCGATTTCAAGGCGCAGTATCCGGACCGCAGGATCCGCATCGATATCGAAACCCTCGACTGGACCAACGGATTCCAGAAGATCGACATCGCCGTGGCTTCCGGACGGCCGCCCGACGTCCTGATCAGCACTTCGGGGATCGCACTGAAATACGCCCGGTTCGGGCTCCTGGAAGCCTTCGACGACGATCTCTCCGAGGAAGACATCCGGGATTTCGGTCCCTTCTACGGCTTCAGCGAATATGAGGGCAAACACTACTTCCTGCCCTTCATCGGCGGCAACCGGTACATGGTGGCGAACCTGGAGATCTTCCGGGAGCGGAACGCGGTGCATCTGCTCCCGAGCGAGGGCGACCGGCTCTGGACCTACGAGCAATTCCTCGCCGCCGCCCGCGCGACGACCTTCGACCGCGACGGCGACGGCGAAGTCGACGTATACGGCTTCGCCATGCCCTTCCAGCGGAATTCTCCGCAGCAGGACCAGATGCCCTTTTTCTGGGGGCACGGCGCGCGGCAGTTCAACGACAGCGGCGACAGCCTGGTGATCAACAGCGAGATGGGGGTGAAGGCCCTGCAGTTCATGGTGGACCTGGAACACGTGCACGCCGTCGTCCCGACGGGCTCCGCGGGGCTGCGCAACAACGACGTCACCGACCTGTGGAACGCGGGCCGGCTCGCCATGCGCCAGGCCCATCACGGTACGCGGCGTTCCCACGAGCGCACGCTGGAGACCGGCGTGATCGAGGAGGGGGTCATCGAGCTCTATCCCATGATGTACCCGTCTCTTCCCGGTGTCGATCCCGGCGCCTTTGTCGTGGCCGACTCTCCGTGCGTGTTCAGGCAGGAGGACGAGGAGAAACGGGCACTGGCCATCGCCCTGGCGAAGTTCCTGACCAACACCCGCCACGAACGGGAAGCCGCCTACGCCCTGTCCACCCTGCCGACCCGGTATTCCGCACTGGACGTCTGGTCCGACGATCCCTTCCAGCAGTATGTCCTTCGCGTCGCGCGCTACGGCACGAAGGACGCCATACAGGGGTACGGCATACCGCTCGTGAACATGACGCTGAGCGCGTTCCAGGCCGCCATGTCCCGGCAGTCCACGCCCAGGAAGGCGCTCGACGACCTGGCCAGGCGGGGCAACCGGTTCATCCGCAGAGACATCGAACGCCGCTTGCGCGCGGGGGCGGAGTAAGCGCCGGAGGATCCCATCGTCTTGAGCCTCATTCGAACTGTTTTGAAGGAACGCTGGGCCTACCTGTTTCTCCTCCTGCCCCTCCTGCTTTTCGCGGTTTTCAATATGCTGCCCATGGCCGCGACGATCCTCCTCGGTTTCGCCGATTACTTTCCCGGAGGACAACCGGTCTGGACCGGCCTGGAGAACTACGCTTACGCGCTATCGGACGACCTGTTCTGGAAGGCGCTGGGGATTACCACGCTATACACCTGCGGGGTGGTGCCCGCCAGCCTGGTGATCTCACTGTTCCTGGCCTACGTCATCTTCGGACTTAAATACGCCTGGGCCCAGGTCATCTTCAAATCGGCCTTCTACCTCCCGGTGGTGACGTCCGGGGCGATTCTCTCCCTGGTCTGGCTCTGGCTGTTCAACCCGGCACGGGGCCTGCTCAACTACGTGCTGTCCTTCGCGGGGTTAGGACCCTACCTGTGGACCAGCGATCCCCAGATGGCCCTGCCTTCCCTGATGTTCATGGCAATCATGGGCGGGCACGGCGCTGCCATCGTGCTGCTGACCGCCGCCATGGGCGGCATCCCGTCCAGCTACTACGAGGCGGCGCGCCTGGACGGGGCCGGTCCGTGGCGACAGTACTGGAAGATCACCCTTCCCCTGCTCCGCCCGACGCTGCTCTACCTGCTCGTCACCAGCACGATCGCCTCCTTCCAGGTGTTTACCCAGGTGCTCATGATGACGGGAGGCGGCCCGGACTACGCGACGACCACGCTGGTCTATCTGATCTATACCGACGCCTTCGAATACTTCGACTTCGGGAAGGCCTCCGCCGAAGCGACCCTGCTTTCCCTCAGCCTGGCCGGTATCGCCGTGCTGCAGTACAAGTGGCTGGCCAGCGACGTGGAGTATTGACTCGAATCGCGAACCCGCACGTGTCTTTAACAGGACGGCCATGTTTCCATACGTTTTCCGGATCCTGCTCGCGCTCTTCGCCGTACTGACCCTGATGCCGCTGTACTGGATCGTCGTTACCGCGTTCCAGACCCCGTCGGTGGTCCTCGCCTTTCCGCCGAGCCTGGTGCCGTCGCCGGCATCGTGGATCAACTTCGCCCGGCTGTTCAATGGTTCCGAGATCCTCGCCTGGATGGCCAATTCCCTCATTGTGACGGGCACGGTCACGGCATCCAACGTCCTCCTCGGAACGCTCGCCGGTTATACACTGGCCAAGAAGGTCTTTCCCGGACGCCAGACGATCTTCTGGACGGTGATCAGCCTCATGTTCATCCCGAGCCAGCTGACCATCATCCCGCTCTACGCGCTGATCGTCAAACTGGACTGGATCAACACCTACAAGGCGCTCATCGTCCCGGCGCTGATCATGCCCTTTTCCATTTTCCTGATGAAACAGTTCCTGCAGACGCTGCCCACGGAACTCATCGAGGCCGCGCGCATGGATGGATGCGGTGAGTGGGGGGTGTTTCAGCGAGTGATTCTGCCGCTGGCGAAGCCCGGGATGGGCGTTCTGGCCATCTTCACCTTCATGGGCGTGTGGAACGAGTTCCTGTGGCCGTTGATCGTGATCAACCGGAGTTCGATGATGACCCTGCAGATCGGGCTCAATTCCCTGCAGAACCAGTACTACACCGATTACGGCCTGCTCATGGCCGGGGCCGCGGTGTCAGCCCTGCCGATGATCGCCTTCTTCCTCGTCTTCCAGCCTTATTTCGTGCGGAGTATCACGATCGGTGCGATGAAGGGGTAGGACGCCGGATGTCCGGCAAGTGGAGGTACAGCCGGAGTCTGCTTCCCCGCGTCCAGTCCGGTCCCGGGGCGGGTCGGGCAACGGGTCCAGTCCGGCTTCTAAACTAGTCCAGCGCCGGGAAGTCTTCCTGGTCCCGCAGGGTGTAGGAAAGGAGGGCGAGGTCGTGCAGGCTGCCCTCGATGTCGCGGACCTGGGCGGGCAGGATGGCCCGTTGCACGAAACCGACGAGTTGCAGCAACAGGATGGCGCCCCGCTGGACGTCCACCATGCACTCGGCGTTGAGTTGCTCGATAGACCCCGTGTGAAGCGCTACGGAGATCAATTCGTTGATCATTTCGACGGCCAGTCCCTGCCGACGGAAATCGGGGTGTACGACGAGGCGAAGCTTGCCGATATGGCTTTTCCAGCCGCGGCGCTCGCGATGCAGAGACACCTCGGCGACGATTTCGCCCTCCACGATGGCTACGATGGGGATTACGACGTCCCAGTCGATGTTGCTGCACCATCCCTCGATGATGCTCTTGTCCCGGATGTCGTCTTTCAGGAAGGTCCGGTCCTTGCGCGGAATCGACTGGAAAAAGGCATACAGCGCTTCCACGTCGTCCGGTTCGAGCGGACGGATCGTAACCTTCGTGCCGTCCTTCAGCGTCTCAGTCTTCGGGTATTCCTGGGCCAGGATTTCTTCCAGCATGCAGGACTCCCTTCTGCTTTCGTACCCCTCGCAGTGCCGAAAAAAGCCGGCATACGGGCAGTCACTTTGTCTTATGTTTCGTCAGCGTATCTGTGTCCAAATTAGAGGCAACGGAAACCATTGTCAAGCCGGTCTGAAATCGTCCGTTCTAAAGAGGGTGTCGAGACCGTTGTAACCTCGTCAGACGACGCTCCTAATGATTAAGAAACAGAAAGTACTACTTTATTAAAATATAAGACGAGATAGAAGATGAGAATGAGACTAAACCTGGTATACCGATTCGGCAACACTGCCCACTGCCCACCTGCCAGGAGAAGGCCATGCAAATTCTGGACGACAGCTTCGTAACTCGCAAGGAACTGATTCAGTTTTCGACCACCATCGTAAACAGCATCAAGAACAGTATTGATGAGCGATTCGATGAATTCGGCCTGGGGATAGGCCGAAGATTCGATTCGATGGACCAGCGGCTCGACGCCATGGACCGGCGATTCGACGGGATTGACCAGCGGCTCGACGCCATGGACAGTCGATTTGATACCATTGAGTCCATCCTCTTGAACCTATCCGAACAGCTACGGATTCTTATCGACAAAACTGACGGCTGACCTCAACCATCCGCCCCAAAAACCGCTTGACAGGTCGGTGCCCTCGCCTTAGCCTAAGTGCAGATCAATGCCACGAACGGAATTACCACTGTTTCGGGCCGCAACACGTTGAGCAGGGCTGCCTGCGTTGCGTCCTTCATTCTTGTGCTGTCATACCGATTTGCAGGTATACGGCCCGTGGCCGGAGAGGAGCCTATCCATGAAGCTTACATTCACCGATCTCAACGATATGATTCATGAGTTGAAGGAGAAGAGTGTCCAGTCGATTCGAGTGAATGAAGTGATTCGTGATGTGCAGGTGATGATCCCGGATGAATATCCGATGCCGGTCAAAGCCTTTTCGGTCTACATAACCGCCAACATCGATGGAGAATGGAACGAGGATCTCGTGGCTGAATACGTGGAGCACGTCGGCTGCGTCGACGAGCTCGCCGGGGAGGAGGTCCTTTCGGACCTGCACCGGCGCACGGGGAACAAGGTGGAGATCCTTCGCGAACTGCTGGCGGGCGAGTTCCTGACCGTTGGTTCGGGTCGGTTCGAAGAATGAATGGCGTTACATCGCATGTCGGTCCCAGTGGAAATCCACTGGCCGGGACCGGCTATGAAAACTCCAAAATACAGAAGGGGTATTGACTTGAGCACCGATTCCGTCGGTTTCGGCGTGATAGGGCTTGGTATGGGCGCCGTACGCGCCCGTTTCATTCACGAGACGGAAGGCGCGAGGCTCGTGGCGGTCGCCGAACTCGACGAAGAACGGGGCCGGAAAGCCGCGGATGAATACGGGATCGACTGGTACCGGGACTACCGGCGACTTCTCGACCGCGACGATATCGACGTCATCACGGTGATGACGCCCAGCGGGACCCACGCGGACTTCGCCATCGCGGCTGCGGAGGCGGGCAAGCACGTCATCACCACCAAGCCCGTGGAGGTCAGTCTGGAACGGGCGGACCGGATGATCGACGCCTGCCGCGAGGCGGGCGTGATCCTGGCCGTCGATTTCGAGGCGAGGTACATGGCCGACAACGTCCGCGTCAAGCAGGCTGTCGACGATGGACGTCTGGGCAGGATGATCTTGGGCGAAGTGCGCCTGAAGTGGTTCCGGAACGACGCGTACTACGAGGGCTGGCACGGCACGTGGGCATTGGACGGCGGCGGGTCGCTGATCAACCAGTCCGTGCACCAGATAGATCTCCTGGTTTGGTACATGGGACAGGTCGATAGCGTCCAGGGCCAGATCGGGGTGTTCAACCACGACATCGAATCCGAAGACCTCGGCATGGCTATGATTAAGTTCAGGAGCGGCGCCGTGGGAACGATTCTCGGGACGACGACCTGCCCCGTCACCATCCCCGCCGGCGTGGAACTCCACGGCACGCAGGGGCTCGTCATAACCGCCGGCAACAAGGTCGCTACCTGGCATGTCCCGGACGAATCGATCGATGACCCCTTCGATTACGAGGGGCCCCGCAACGTGATCGAGGACATGGTCCGGTTAGTCCGCCACGGCGGAACACCCCGCATAACGGGGGAGGAAGCCAAGAAGTCTCTCGCGCTGATCCTGGCCGTCTACGAATCGTCGAAGACGGGAAAGGCCGTATCCCCGTAACCCGCAAGATGGAAGAGTACAGCATGTCCAGCGCATTCGAAGTGTTGAAAGAACGGGGATTCGTCTCCCAGGTCACGGACGAAGAGGCGGTCGCCCGCGCCTTCGACGAAGGAACCGTGACCTGTTACATCGGCTTTGACCCGACGGCGCGCAGCCTGCACGTCGGCCACCTCGTCCAGATCATGGCATTGGCCCACGTACAACGCGGCGGCCACCGGCCCATCGCACTGGTGGGCGGCGGAACGGCCATGGTCAGCGACCCGAGCGGCAAGGACGAGCTCCGACCCATGCTGGCTACGGAGGCCATCGATCAGAACATCACGCGGATCAAGACCCAGCTTGAACGTTATCTCGACTTCGATGGCGAAAGAGCGCTGATGGTCAATAACGCGGACTGGCTGCGGAGCCTGAACTATGTCACGTTCCTGCGTGAAATCGGGGAGCATTTCAGCGTGAACCGCATGCTGACGGCCGAAGCTTACAAGCTGCGCATGGAGAAGGGGCTGACATTTCTGGAGTTCAATTACCAGATTCTTCAGGCCTACGATTTCCTGATGCTCTTCCGTAATTACGGCTGCACGATACAGCTGGGCGGAGACGACCAGTGGGGCAATATCGTGGCCGGCGTCGACCTGATCCGTCGGAAGGAACGGGCCGCGGCCCAGGCGGTCACGACGCCCCTTCTGACGACGGCGGACGGAAGCAAGATGGGCAAGACGCTGGGCGGCGCCCTGTGGCTCGATCCCGACATGACCTCGCCCTACGACTACTACCAGTACTGGATCAACGTCGACGACCGGGACGTGGCGGGACTCCTCGCCCGCTTTACCTTCCTGCCCATGGAGCAGATCCGGGAACTGTCGGCCCTGGAAGGCGAGAAAATCAGGGACGCCAAAACGGTACTGGCCAGTGAGGCAACCAAAATCACCCACGGCGAGGAGGAGGCGGCGCAGGCGCAACGCGGCGCCCGAAGCGTGTTTGGCGGCGCGTGGGATGGTGGCGACCACGTACCCACCGTGAAAATCGGACGTGATCGCCTGGAAGCCGGCATCAATGTCGTCGACCTCTTCCTGGAAGCCGAACTGGGCAAGAGCAAGAGCGAAGTGCGCCGTTTGATCCAGCAGGGCGGCGCATCCGTAAACGGCGAAAAGGTGTCCGCGATCGAGCGGGTACTCGATACCGGAGATCTCGACGACGAAGGCGTCCTGCTGCTTAGAGCCGGCAAAAAACGGTTTCAGCGCGTCAAGACCGGATAAGAACCGGCTCGGAAGATTGCGGCAGGCGGTACGTCTCCCAGCCACACCCCTTACCTCCACACTCATCCCGCCGCGTGCGGGTCCTCGTTATGTTCAAGAACCTGAATCCCGGCATGATCGGCATACGCGCTTCCCTCGCCGAAACGCAGGAAATGGCCGCGCAATACGGGTTCGACGGGGTCGATCTACACCTCCCCGACGTAGCCGCAATGGTCCGGCAGGAGTCTCTCGAAGGTGTTCGAGGACTTTTCGCGATAAGCGGCCGGCGCCCCGGGAACTGGGGTCTGCCTGTCGCATGGCATGGCACCCGGGAGAAGTGGACGGAGGAACTGGCCCGGTTGCGGAACTACGCCGCCCTGGCGCGGGATATCGGCGCCCTGAGGACGACCACCGTTGTGCTGCCGTATTCGAATGAGCGGACTTTCGCCGAAAACTACGCCTTTCACCTGGAGCGGCTGAAGCCGGTCGCCGAGATCCTCGGGGAATACGGATGCCGGTTCGGCCTGGAGTTCATCGGTCCGAAAACGCTGAGAGTGGGAAAAAAACACGAATTCATCTACACTATGGACGGCATGCTGGCGCTCTGCCGCGACCTGGGTTCGAACGTGGGCCTTTTGCTGGACCTGTGGCACTGGTATACATCCCACGGCACCTGGGAAGATCTCTCGAAACTGGGCAACGACGACATCGTCAACGTGCACGTCAACGACGCACCGGCCGGGATCCCGGCAGACGAGCAGATCGACAGTCAACGGTGCCTGCCCGGTGAAACCGGCGTCCTCGACATAGCCCGGTTCCTCGGCGCGCTGGACGCCTTGGGCTACGACGGACCCGTCACAGCGGAGCCCTTCAGCGCCCGGGTGAACGGACTGGCGCCGCAGGATGCGCTCAGCGAGACGGCCGAAGCGATACACCGGGCCTGGGCATCGGCCGGGATCGCATAGTTCCAGCGGAATCGCATAGTTCCAGTAGATTCGCATAGTTCAGCGCAAATGTTCAATACGGAAGAAGAAAAGCAGTCCATGACGACTTCCCCCGAACGCGTTTCCATCCACGGCGGGCACAGCGGACAGTTCTGCGGTCATGCGGAGGATCAGTTGGAGGACATCGTCCGAGCCTATATCGCCCACGGTTACTCCTGGGTGGGCATCACCGAGCACATGCCGCCGGAGAAGGAAGAGCTGAGCTACCCTGATGAGCTGGACGCCGGGTTGAGCGTCGCTGATCAGCAGGCCCGATTCGCCGATTACATGTCGACCTGTCGGCGGCTCCGGGACAAATACGCTTCGCAGATCAGAATCATGGTGGGCTTCGAGGCGGAAGCGTACAGCGGGTATGAAGACTGGGTGCCTGCCGTGCGAGAGGAGTTCGAACCCGACTACATCGTAGGCTCCGTACACCAGATCAATGACGAGTTGTTCGATGGGTCGCCGGAATGGTACCGGGCCGCGGCAGAAACCGTAGGGGGCGTGGACGAGTTATACTGTGCCTACTTCGACCGCCAGTACGACGTAATCACGACGCTTGCGCCCGAGGTGATCGGACACTTCGACCTGGTCCGGATCTTCGATCCCGATTACAGGGCGCGCCTGGTCAAGCCCGATGTATGGAAACGGGTCATGCGTAACCTTGAGGCGATCCGGGACCTCGGCTCGATCATGGACTTCAATCTGGCCGCATTGAAAAAAGGCCAGCCGGAGCCCTACATTTCCCGCCCGGTACTCGAACAAGCCAGGGAGATGAGCATCGCGGTGGTACCCGGAGACGACTCCCACGGCGTGGGGAATATTGATCAGTACTGGGACGTGGGCGTGCGCATCCTGCGGGACGCGGGATTCGGCATGCAATGGAAATGCCCCGCCTAGTACCTTCTGTCCCAGGGACCGACCGGAACCTCGATGAGCGTCGGGGCGTCCGCCGCAACGGCTTCGCCGACGGCCGCTTCCAGCTGTGACGCGTCCTCGGCCAGAACCCCCCTTGCTCCATAGGCTTCGGCCAGCTTGACGAAATCGGGATTGTGGAGTTCGGTTCCGATCACGCGGCCTCCGAATTCCTCCATCTGGGCCCGCCACACGTTGCCGTAGGCGTTGTCGTTGAACACGATGGTCACGACGTTGATACCGTACTGCACGGCCGTGGCGAGTTCCTGGAGGTTGTAGAGGATGCCGCCGTCGCCGGAGACCACGACGA
Source organism: Candidatus Latescibacterota bacterium (assembly GCA_012270975.1). Classification (GTDB taxonomy): domain Bacteria; phylum JAAXHH01; class JAAXHH01; order JAAXHH01; family JAAXHH01; genus JAAXHH01. Next base: position 23,659 of record JAAXHH010000023.1, read on the forward strand.
CCGCGCGGTCGGGACGTCCGATCTTGAGGCCGATGCCGACGGGGAACACGCTGCCGAGCGTGCCGTGGTGCGAGGAAGTCTGGTATCCCCTCGGGGACTGGGAATGGTAGTAGTTCCGGCCGTAGTATCCCATCTGGTTCATCCCGCCCACGAAGATCCCGTCATCGGGAATCGCCGCGTGGATGGCATCCATGAAAGCGCCCTGGGGCTGGAGTTGTTCCGCGGGACCGAAACGGTGGGCATTGATCGCCTGGATGTCCTCGGTGACGTTGGGCCTCGGCGCGGACAGGCCGGCCAGGTAGCCGTACAGGATCTCCAGGCTCAGCGCGGCGTCGCCCAGGATGCCGTGGGTATGGCTTCCGTCCTGGTTGATCTCGTCGGGGTCGTCGTCGATCCGGATCACCGTCTGTCCGCCCAGACGGGCGCTCATATCGGTCGCCGTGCCCACGGCCAGGATCACGTCGCATTCGTCCACGCGGTCCTTCAGCGGCCTGAACCGCGCCTCGAACATCCCCATCGAAAGCGGATGCCGTGCCGGAAGGATGCCCTTCCCGCTACGGCTGCTGACGACCGGACTACCCAGGTGTTCCGCGATCTTCCGGACCAGCGGCGCACCATCCGAGGCTCCAACGCCGACCCAGATCAGCGGCTTTTCAGCCTGGGCGAGTAGCTCCGCCGCGTGGCTCAGCTGGGCCGCGTCACCCGCCGCAGCGGTTATTGACTCGGCTTCCAGTAAGTCTACCTCTTCATCGGCCCTGAATATGTCGGGGCCTACCTCCAGGATGACCGGGCGTTTCCGCGGCGTGTTCAACTGGCGAAATGCTTCCCGGACAAGACTGGGTATTTCCCCGGGACTTTCGGCGCGCGCCGCCCATTTTGAAAAGGCACCGTAGTCATTCAGGCTGTCGTGCCTGGACCTGCCGGGTTCGTGCACTCCGTGGTGGTCTCCCGTGATCAACAGTACGGGCGAAGACTGCGCGAAGGCCGTAGCCAGGCCGGCCGTTGTGTTGAAGAAACCGGGACCCTCCACCGCGAGGCCCACCCCAGGCTTGCCGCTCACACGGGCGTAGCCGTCGGCGATATAGCTGATCGCCTGTTCGTTGCGGGTGGTGATGTAGCGCATGCCCTCCTGTCGGTAAATGCCGTCGATGGCTTCATACTGACCCGCTCCCGGCAGGCCGAAGACGACGCGCACGCCGTTATTGTACAGGGACCGGCTCAGTGCTTCGCCGCCGTTCATTCTGGGCATCTGTATCTCCTCTATTCCTTGACCTGATTTCCAAGCATTGGCCTGAAACCTGTTCCCCGGGCTGAAGTCTACTCACCGGCCACCTGCCCGCGGAACCACAGCAGGTAAACCGGCACGCCGAGGAGCAACACGATAATCCCCGGCAGCGCCTCGCTGAAACTGAAAACGACCGTCGATACGATGTATCCGAGCGACACGACGATAAAGAAGAGCGGCGTGACGGGATAGCCCCACACCTTGAACGGGCGCGACGCGTCGGGATACTTGCGCCGGAGGATGAATACGGCGACTACGCTCAACACGTAGAAGACGAAGAGCACGTACATCACCGCCAGGACGATCTCCATGAAGTTGCCGACGAGGCTCCACGCCATGCCCCAGATCGTGAGGGTCGCGATCGTGCGGGAAGGCGTGCGGAACCGGGGGTGCACGCGGGTGAACCAACTGAAGAAGAGGCGTTCCCGCGCCATGCCGTAGGCGATGCGCGGCATGTAGATGATGTTGGCGTTGAGGGTTCCGAAGGTCGCTACCATGACCGCCAGCGCGGTCAACGATCCGCCGACCGGTCCGATCAGTCTTTCCGCCACTTCGGCCGCGATCCGTTCCGACGCCGCGATTTCGTCGATGTCCATGACGTACAGGTATGCCCAATTGACGGCCAGGTAGACCAGCATGCACAGGCTGAGGCCAATGATGATCGCCAGGGGCAGCACCCGTCTGGGGTCCTTCACCTCGCCCGCCACGTTGTTTGTATTGTACCAACCGTTGTATGAGAACAGGATCCCCACCATGGCAAATCCCAGCGCGCCGAAAAGGTTCATTTCCCTTGGGGCCGCCGATACCTGCGTAAAGTGCTCCACGGAGCCGCCCACGATCAGGGCCAGGAGCACCAGGCCAAGCAGGGCGCCGACCTTGGCGAAGGTGGAGAGGTTGGAAATCAATCCGCCGAACCGCACGCCCATGTAGTTCACGGCACCGAGCAGGCCCAGTACGGCGAAGATGGCCAGGTGCTGCGTCGACACCAGCACCGGACCTGCTTCGAGCAGCACGTTCTCCATCGAGAGGCCCGGTACGAAATACCCCAGGTAGGTCGAGAAAATCATGGCGACGGCGGCCAGCGCGCCGGGACAGATCACGGCGGTTTCCGTCCACCCGTAGAGAAAGGGCACGAAGGGGGGATAGGATTCCCGGAGATACACGATAATGCCGCCCGTGCGGGGCATCATGGCGCCCAGTTCGGCGAAGCACAGGGCGCCCGAGAAGCAAAGCAGCCCGCCGACCACCCAGACCAGCAGGAACAGTTCGGGGGAACCCAGCACGGCCGCAATGCCCGCGGGCGCGCCGAATATGCCGGAACCGATGATGCCGCCGACGATGATCGTCGTGGCCGCTACCAGGCCGAGATCTCGGGCCAGTTCAGTTTCGAGTTGAAATCGACTTCCGCCGCGCTCCGGTACTTGCTCATCCATGCTGTTCCTCCGATGCCGTCATAAACAGCGATTGCGTGCATCTGGAAAAGGAAAGAAACCAAGGGACTTACATACTTTAGTAAAGACTTCCCATGCTTAACGGAATATGCCTTTCAAGATTGCCCTTACCGTCCTGCGTGTGAACCGATTGCATGCGGATCAGGCGCCCGCCGCAGCACGGCGATATAGATCAGCGCGGTGGCGAACATGATCAGGCTGTAGGTCGCCGCCGGCATGGTCGCGAGCCCGCCGCCGAACAGCATAACCGCGACCGCGATCGCGAGCGTCCCGTTCTGGATGCCGCATTCGATCGCAATGGCAGTCCGCTGGGTCGGCCCGGTGGCGAACATCCGGGCGAGAAACCAGGCGAGTGTCATCATCAGCAGGTTGAGGACGAGTGTGACCAGTCCGGCCTGCGCGAAATAGGAGACGATGTTGGCGCGTTGATCGAAGATCGCACCGGCGAGTACGAGCATCAACAGCACCGCGGAGACTTTGCGGGCCGCTGGTTCGAACCGAAGTGCGAAGCCTTCCGCGAAGCGGCGGATGACCAGACCGATCAGCACCGGAACGGCGACAATCAGGAAAACGCCGAGTGCGGCGCTGGCGACCGATATGTCCTGCTCCGCCGTATTACCGATGAACTGCCCGTAGGCGAAGACTACGATGATCGGAATGGTGATCACACTTGCCAGGCTGATGACCGCGGTCAGCGAGATCGACAGCGCGACATCGCCGCGCGCAAACGCGGTCAGGATATTGGAGGTCGGGCCACCCGGCGCGGCGGCGATGATCATCAGGCCCAACGCGAGCTCCGGCGCCAGTGGCCAGACGCTGGCGAGGAGGAAGGCAACCGCCGGCAGCAGGACGATCTGGGAGAGGGCACCCACCACAAAGTCGCGCGGCCGGCGCACAACCCGGGCGAAATCGTCGAAGGTGAGCCCGAGTCCAAGCCCGAGCATGATAAAGGCGAGCGCAAGCGGCAGCGCGACGTCGACAAGTAATCCCATGACGCTTGGCCTCCGGTCGGTTGCGATCGTCGCGAAACGGGTACTGACAGGCGGCATGCGCGGTTTGAGCCGCACCCGAGCCCCCGTCAGCGCGGTCCAACGCTCAGGAGGTCAAACGCGTAGTCGCACGCGTGACTGCCGATACCGAAAAGACGTTCGCCGCCCGTCAGGCGGATGGAGCGTCCCCTATGCAAACCTCAAATAGGGGTCATCCATATCCCAATCATCCTGCCATTGTTACTTATGTACAATTCCCGAAACTTAAAACATATTGGGAGCAGGATGATCGTCAAGGACAATATACCCTGCGTACAACCCCTTTGACAGGGCGGCGCCGGATCAGTATATTCGGCCCGAATCCCGTCATTGAACAGGGGCAGGATCCACGCCCGAAATCCCCGGTTCCGAACCCGTTTCCACCAACGTCCAGACCTGAAATGTACTTTATCGTCGCCATCGTTGGCATGACCGGATCGGGCAAGTCGACGGCAGCCGAATGCCTGGTCGCCCGGGGCTGGCGCCACATTCGTTTCGGCCAGGCGA
>JAAXHH010000137.1 GCA_012270975.1 Candidatus Latescibacterota bacterium
TCCTCCTACGACTTCCCCGGCGACGACATCCCCGTGGTCCGGGGCAGCGCCCTGCAGGCCATGGAAGGCGAGGCCGGCTCGGACGCCACCGCGCCCATCGGCGAACTCATGGAGACCGTCGACGACTACATCCCCACCCCGGTACGCGACGAGGACCGCCCCTTCCTCATGCCCGTGGAGGACGTCTTCTCCATTACGGGCAGAGGAACCGTCGGCACCGGACGCGTGGAGAGCGGCGTCATCAACAAGAACGACGAGGTGGAGATCATCGGAATCAAGGATACCAGAAAGACCGTCGTCACCGACATCGAGATGTTCCGCAAGTTCTTAGATGACGCACGGGCGGGAGACAACGTCGGCCTGCTCCTGAGAGGCGTGGACAAGGACTCCCTCGAAAGAGGACAGGTCGTGGCCAAGCCCGGGTCCATCACCCCCCATACCAAGTTCAAGGCCCAGGTCTACGTCCTCAAGCAGGAGGAAGGCGGAAGGCATACCCCCTTCTTCAACAACTACCGGCCCCAGTTCTACTTCCGCACCACGGACGTCACCGGGTCGGTGGCCCTGCCGCAGGGCGTCGAGATGGTCATGCCCGGCGACAACGTCGACATGGAAGTCAACCTCATGCAGCCCATCGCCATGGACAGGGAACTGCGCTTCGCCATCCGGGAAGGCGGCAGGACCGTCGGCGCGGGCGTCGTAACCGAAGTCATCGAGTAACACGGGAGAAGGAGGCCGCCATGGCCAATCAAGCGGACCAGAAAATCCGGATCAGGTTGAAGGCCTGCGACCACGCCATGCTGGACAAGTCGGCCCGGGAAATCACCCAGGCGGCACAGCGGGCGGGGGCCAGGGTCATGGGGCCCATACCGCTGCCGACGAAACGAACGGTTTATACCGTCCTGCGCTCTCCCTTTATCGACAAGAAATCGCGGGAACAGTTTGAAACGCGGGTGCACAAACGGCTTATCGATATCTATGACACGTCGCAGCAGACGGTGGACGCGCTGCTCAAGCTGGATCTGCCCGCCGGCGTAGACGTGGAAATCAGGGTGTAGGAGTCTAAGGAGATGCACGGACTGATCGGCAGGAAAATCGGAATGAGCCAGGTCTTCGGCGAGAACGGGGACGCGGTGCCGGTCACGGTAATCGAAGCGGGGCCGTGTTACGTCACCCAGGTGAAGACGCTGGAACGCGACGGCTACGAGGCGGCCCAGATCGGTTTTGAAGCAAAGAAGGAGAAGCAGACCACCCGGCCGCTGCAGGGCCACTTCAAGAAGGCGGACGTCGATCCGCAGCGGGTCCTTCGCGAGGTCGAGGTGGACGATATCGAGGCCTGCGAACCCGGCCAGGTATACGGCGCCGACATTTTCGAGACCGGTGAACTGGTCGACGTGACGGGGTATCTCAAGGGAAGAGGTTTTCAGGGTGTCGTGAAGCGGCACGGTTTCCGGGGCGGCGACAAGACCCGGGGGCAAAGCGACCGCTGGCGTCATCCCGGATCGATAGGACAAAGCGCGACGCCGTCCAAGGTGTTCAAGGGAACCCGCATGGGCGGGCGGATGGGCAACAAGCGCGTGACGGTCAGAAACCTGCAGGTGGTCGGAGTGGACGCCGAGAACAACATCCTTCTGGTGAAGGGTGCGGTTCCGGGTCACAGGAACGCATACGTACTGATCAACCGGGCCGGTTAGACGCCGGCGCGGGTCTGGAAGGCTGGAACGGGAGTAGACATGCCGGTAGCAAGATTGTTCAGCAGCGACGGGACGGAACAGGGCCAGATCGACCTGGAAGAGTCGGTCTTCGGCATATCCGAGAACGCGCATGCCATGTATGAAGCGGAGAAAATGTACCAGGCCGGCCAGCGGCAGGGAACAGCCAGCGCGCAGACCCGCTCGGAGGTGTCCTACGCCGGGAAGAAGATTTACCGGCAGAAGGGCCTGGGCCGCGCCCGCATGGGTTCACGCCGGTCCCCGATCCGCATAGGGGGTGGAAGGGCCCACGGACCGAAGCCCCGGAGCTACAGTTACAGGATTCCCAAGAAAGTGCGCCGCCTCGCGTTGAAGTCCGTGCTGTCGACCCGAGCGCAGAGCGGCTCGGTACTCGTGATAGACGCGCTGGAGTTCGACGCGCCGAAGACCCGGCAGATGGTTTCCGTGCTTTCGAACATGAAGGTGAACGACCGGAAGTGCCTGGTCCTCATGGACCGAAGCGACGAGGCCGTGTACAAGTCCTGTCGCAACATACCCGACGTAAACATCAACGTGGCCACGGACACCCACGTACATGAAATTATGCGCAGCGACTGCCTCATCTTCACCCGCGAGGGGCTGAAGCAGGTCGAGGAGGCGTTGAAATCATGACGAAAGATCCGCGCGCCATCGTGGCGCGGCCCCTGGTGACGGAGAAGAACCACGTGCTGCAGGAAGACCAGAACAAGTACGTGTTCGAAGTGGCCAGGGACGTGAACAAACTGGAAATCAAGCGGGCCATCGAGGAGATATTCGACGTGCGGGTCGAGTCCGTGCGCACGCTCCGAATGAAGGGCAAGGTGAAGCGCCTCGGCCGTTTCGAGGGCCGGCGGCCCGATTGGAAGAAGGCCATCGTGAAACTCGCCGAGGGCGAGATCATCGACTTGTACACGGGAACCTGAGCACCGGCCGTGTCCCGGCTTGGCGGGTCGCGTAAGATCGTGGCCAGGCGTGACCGGGCATGACCAGGCATGACCGGAAAAAGGAAGACCAATTATGGCAGTACGCACATTCAGGCCCAAGACCCCCGGCCAGCGGTTCAAGACCGTGTCCTCCTTCAAGGAGATCACGAAAGAGACGCCGGAGTCCTCCCTGGTCCGTCCCCTGAAGAAGTCGGGCGGCCGGAACAACCTGGGACGGATGACCGCCCGGCACCGCGGAGGCGGCCACAAGCGGCGCTACCGGGTGATCGACTTCCGGCGCGACAAGACCGGGATCCCGGCCAGGGTCCATGCCATCGAATACGATCCGAACCGTTCGGCGCGCATTGCGCTGCTGCACTACGCGGACGGCGAGAAGCGCTATATTCTCGCGCCGCTGGGACTTTCGGTGGGGCATACGGTGATGGCCGGCAGCCAGTCGGAGATCCGGGGCGGCAACCATATGCCGCTGGAGAACATTCCACTGGGAACCATGATCCACAACATCGAGCTTTCGCCCGGCCGCGGCGGCCAGCTCGTGCGTTCCGCCGGGGGAGCCGCCCAGTTGATGTCGCGGGACGGAGGCTTTGCCCAGTTGCGCCTGCCGTCCGGTGAGATCAGGCGGGTGCCCAGCGCGTGTTCCGCCACGATCGGCCAGGTGGGCAACACGGATCATGAGAACATATCGCTCGGCAAGGCCGGGCGCGCCCGGTGGCTGGGACGGCGCGGCTATTCCCGCGGCGTGGCGAAGAACCCCGTGGACCACCCCATGGGCGGAGGGGAAGGCAAGAGTTCGGGTGGCCGGCACCCCGTGTCGCCCTGGGGAAAGAAGACCAAGGGCCTGCGGACGCGGAAGAAGAACAAGAAGTCGGATACGCTGATCGTCAAGCGACGTAAATAGGCGAAGGCAGACAGCGGGAGGCGATGATGGCTCGGTCGGTAAAAAAAGGGCCGTACATTGACAGCAGCGTCAAGAAGAAGATCGACGAACTGAATCGGACCGGCGAGAAGCGGGTACTACGCACCTGGGCCCGCGCATGCACGATCACGCCGGATTTCGTCGGCCATACCCTGGCCATTCATAACGGCAACAAGTTCATTCCGGTCTACATTTCGGAGAACATGGTGGGCCACAAGCTGGGTGAATTCGCGCCGACGCGCACGTACCGGGGGCACAGCGGCCGGGTCACGGAACGGTCCACCCAGCTGAAGTAGCCGGAATCCGGAACAGGGGAGAGTACAGCGATGGAAGCCCGAGCAACGGCGCGGCAGGTACGCGGTTCCGCACGCAAGATACGCCAGGTGGCGGACCTGATCCGCGGCCGGTCCGTGCAGGAAGCCCTGAACATACTGCAATTCGTGCCCAAGGCGTGCGCAAAGCCGCTGGAGAAGACCGTGCGCTCGGCGACGGCGAACGCGATGAACGTGGATGACGAACATTCGCTGGATATCGAAGACCTGAAGATCAAGTCCGTCTACGTGGACGGCGGACCGGTCATGAAACGCATTCATTACGGGCCCCGGGGCAGCGCTTCCACGATCCGGAAGCGCACCAGCCATATCACCGTGGTGGTCGCGGCCTAGCCTGGCCTCTGGTCCTGGCCAGAACCGGCGCGGACGGCCATTCACGAGGGAGTCCCGACAACAGGAGTCGACGACGTGGGTCAGAAAACACATCCGATCGGTTTTCGTCTTGGCGTGATCAAGACGTGGCAGTCCAACTGGTATTCCGACAAGAACATGGCGGAACTGCTCCAGGAAGACCTGATGATCCGCCGTTACGTCAAGAGCCGGCTCACGCGGGCCGGTATCTCCAAGGTCGAAATCGAGCGGGCGCCGCAGAAGGCCACCATAACCATTCACACGGCCCGGCCCGGCATCGTGATCGGACGCAAGGGCGCCGAAGTGGATAAACTCAGGGATGAGCTTCAGCATCTGACCAAGAAGGAAATATACGTCAATATTCAGGAGATACGCCGTCCTGAACTCGACGCCCAGCTTATCGGAGACAGCGTAGCGCGGCAGATCGAACAGCGGATCAGTTTCAGGAGGGCCATGAAGAAGTCCATCACCGCGGCCATGCGCATGGGCGCGGAGGGCATCAAGATCACCTGCGGCGGCCGGCTCGGCGGCGCGGAAATGGCCCGGTCCGAGTCCTTTAACGACGGACGCGTACCGTTGCACACGCTCCGGGCGGACATAGACTACGCCCGGTCCACCGCCCACACCACCTACGGATGCATCGGCATCAAGGTGTGGATCTGCAAGGGCGAGATCATCAAGGGCGAAGAAGGGGAAGCCGGGACAGGACAGGCGACGGTCTAGGACGGGTTGCCAGGTGTGTCCGCTCGCGGACACGGGACCATTCGAGGAGACATCGAGATGTTAATGCCGAAGCGACTGAAGTACCGGAAGAGCCAGCGCGGCCGCATGACGGGCATCGCAACGCGCGGCGCCACGCTGGAATTCGGCGATTACGGTATTCAGGCGCTTGAACCGGGCTGGATCACGAACCGGCAGATTGAAGCGGCCCGGATCGCCATGGTTCATCACATGCGGCGGGGCGGCAAGGTGTGGATCCGGATCTTTCCGGACAAGGTGCTCACGGAAAAGCCCGCCGAAACGCGCATGGGCAAAGGCAAGGGCAGCCCCACCGGAAACTGGGTGGCCGTGGTCAAGCCGGGACGCATTCTCTTCGAATTGCGGGGCGTGGCCTCCGAAATGGCCAGGGAATCCATCGCGCTGGCCCAGCAGAAGTTGTCGGTCAAGACCCGCCTGGTGGTCAGGGAAGATCTGTAGCAGGCCGTTTTCGAGGAAGGGATGGAATGAAACTATACGAACTTCGGCAGCTTTCCGAGACGGAACTGCATGACCGGGTAGCCGAACTGAAGGAAGAGATCTTCAATCTGAACTTTCAGAAGGCGACGAGGCAGATGGCGGATGCGAATCGAATTTCGGCATCCCGCCGGGAAATCGCCCGGATTCTCACGCTCCTCCACGAGGATGAACTGAATATTCGTTCCATCCGCGAAGGGAACGAGCAGAACCGGGAAGACGGACAGGGTGATCCGGGAGACGACGCATGAAGGAGCGGGGACACAGGAAGAACCGCGTGGGACGCGTGCTCAGCAACAAGATGGAAAAGACCATTACCATCGCCGTGGAACGGACGGTGAAGCATCCCTTCTACGGCAGGTACGTGCGGCGCACGACCAAGCTGACGGTCCACGACGAAGAGCAGACGTGCCGGATCGGCGACATCGTCCGGGTGACGGAGACGCGGCCGTTGAGCAAGAACAAGCGTTGGCGGCTGACGGAAGTCATTCAGCGCGCGGAACAGGTCTAGTTTTCCGGCGCCGGTTCCGGAATTGGGAGAACAGGACGGGTCAAAGATGATTCAGGAATATACCTGGCTGAATGTCGCAGACAACACGGGCGCCCGGCAGGTCCGCTGCATCAAGGTCCTGGGCGGAACCGGCCGGCGGTACGCCAGCGTGGGGGACCGGTTCGTGGGATCGGTGAAGGAAGCCGCCCCCGGCGGTTCGGTGAAGAAGGGCGAGGTGGTGAAGGCCGTGGTCGTGCGAGTCCGCAAGGAGGTGCGGCGCCGCGACGGGACCTATATCCGGTTCGACGAGAACGCGGCCGTGCTGATCGATGACCAGGGCGAGCCGAGGGGCACGCGGATTTTCGGCCCCGTCGCCCGGGAACTGCGCGAGCGGGAATACACCCGCATCGTTTCACTCGCCCCGGAGGTCCTGTAGGACACGCGGACCCGCCGGTTGGAAGGAGCATATCGGATGCACGTCAAGAAGGGCGATACCGTGGTAGTGCTCACGGGCGCTACCCGGGGCAAGACCGGAAGAGTGTTGAAGGTGTTGCCGGACAAGAACAAGGTAATCGTGGAAGGCCTCAATTTCGTTACGCGCCACACACGACCCACCCAGACCAATCCGCAGGGCGGCCGGCTCGAGAAGGAGGCGCCCATGCACGCGTCCAACGTGAAGGTGATCGCCGAAGGATAACGGGAATACGAGCATGGCACGATTGAAAGACCAGTACAACAGCGAGATCAGACCCGCGCTCCTGCAACATTTCGGATACGGTAACGTCATGCAGGTGCCCCGAATCGAGAAAGTGGTCCTGAACATGGGCGTGGGAGAGGGCTCGCAGAACGCCAGCCTGCTGGACAGCGCGGTATCGGAGCTGACGGCGATCACCGGCCAGAAGGCCGTGGTGACCCGGGCCAGGAAATCCATATCGAACTTCAAGATCCGGGAAGGCATGCCCGTCGGTTGCCGGGTGACGCTCAGAGGCGCCCGCATGTACGAGTTTCTGGATCGCCTCATCAACGTGGCGATACCCCGTATCCGCGACTTCAGGGGCGTGTCGACGCGGTCGTTCGACGGCCGGGGAAACTACACCCTGGGGTTGACCGAACAGACGATTTTTCCGGAGATCGACTATGATGGGGTCGATCTGTTCCGGGGCATGGACATCACGATCGTAACCTCGGCGGGTACCGACGAAGAGAGCGCGGAGCTGCTCAGGCACCTCGGCATGCCCTTCAGGGACCAGCCGGTGTAGGGCCCGGGCAGACCGGGCGGGCCTGACGGGCCGCCGGTTTCGAGCCGGGCATCGGAATCATCGAGAGGGGGAAGAGTGGCCAAGAAGTCGTTAATCGCGAAGGCGAAAAGAAAACCGAAATACAAGGTGCGCGCGTACAGCCGCTGCAGGCAGTGCGGACGCCCCCGCGCCTACATGCGCCGCTTCGGGATCTGTCGCATCTGTTTCCGGACGCTGGCCCTGCAGGGCGAGATTCCGGGCGTGACAAAGGCCAGCTGGTAGGAACACGGGGCTGTTTCTCAGGGAGAACCGCAAGATGTCAATGACAGATCCGATCGCGGACATGCTGACGCGGGTACGCAACGCGTGCCAGGCGAAACATCCGAGGGTCGAAGTGCCGGCTTCGAAGGTGAAGGCGGAGATCGCCCGTATCCTGCTGGACCACAAGTTCATCAGCCACTATACCGAGGTCGAGGACGGGAAGCAGGGCATCATCCGGATATACCTCAAGTACGGGCCGGTGGGAGAATCGATTATTTCCACGCTCAAGCGCATCAGCAAGCCGGGCCGGCGCGTGTACGTCAAGGCCGATCGCCTGCCCCGGGTGCTGAACGGACTCGGCGTGGCCATATTGAGTACGCCCAGGGGTATCGTCACGGACCGCGAAGCGCGTCAGTTGAACACGGGCGGCGAGGTGTTGTGCTACGTCTGGTAGTCCGGAATACCGGAAGGAGTCGGGGTGTCACGAATAGGTAAGTTACCGATTGCGATCCCGGACGGGGTCCAGGTCTCGATAGACGACCGGTCCGTGCGGGTGAAGGGTCCGAAGGGCGAGCTTTCCCACCGGATCCCCGCCCAGATCAGCGCCGTCCTGGAAGACGGCCACCTGGTGGTGGGACGCCAGAACGAGTCCAGGCAGTCGCGCGCCCTGCACGGCCTGAACCGTTCGCTGATCGCCAACATGGTGGAAGGCGTCGTCAACGGGTTCGACCGGACGCTCGAAATCATCGGCGTGGGCTACCGGGCGGAGCTGAAGGGCAGGAACCTGACCCTCAGCCTGGGTTATTCCCATCCCGTGATCTTCCAGGCGCCGCCGGACGTGGATATCGAGGTAACCGACGGAAACCGGATTACGGTCCGGGGCATCGACAAGCAACTCGTAGGACAGGTAGCCGCGGTGATCCGGTCGTTCAAGAAACCGGAACCCTACAAGGGCAAAGGCATACGGTACGACAACGAACAGGTACGCAGGAAGGCCGGCAAGACCGGGGCGGCCTGACGGGAGACAGTTATAGTATCATGGCCAAGAAAACGCTGCAGAGAGCCAGAATGCGGAAGGTCCGCCATCGCCGCGTAAGGAAGTCCATCCGGGGCGACGCGGCCCGGCCGCGATTGAACGTTTTTCGGAGTCTCAAGCACATCTACGCCCAGGTCATCGACGACGCGGCGGGCGCCACGTTGCTGTCCCTCTCCACCAACACGCCCGAAATCAGGTCGAAACTGGAGTCGGGCATGGACCGGAAGGCGCAGAGCAGGATCGTGGGGCAGGTGCTGGGAGAAAAGATGAAGGCGCAGGGCGTGTCCAGCGTGACTTTCGACCGCGGCGGATACCTGTACCACGGCCGGGTGAAGGCCCTGGCGGACGGCGTGCGCGAAAGCGGACTGGAATTCTGAGACCGCGCTGCGCGCCGGTACGTCCGGCGTTTCATTTCTGACGAAGGGAGCAGAAATTGCCGAGAATCAATCCCGATGAATTCGATCTGTCGTCGGAACGCCTGGTCGATATCAACCGGGTTGCCAAGGTCGTCAAGGGCGGCCGCACGTTCAGCTTCAACGCGTTGATCGCGGTGGGCGACGGAAACGGCCACGTGGGCCTGGGCATGGGCAAGGCCCTGGAGCTGTCCGAAGCGATCCGAAAGGCGACGGAAACAGCCCGGAAGCATCTGCACAGGGTACCGGTGGTCAACGGCACGATCCCCCACGACGTCATCGGAAGGTTCAGCGCGGCTGAAGTGATTCTGAAACCGGCGTCGCCCGGTACGGGCGTTATCGCCGGTGACGCGGCACGGGCGGTACTGGAATCGGCGGGCATTCACAACATCCTCACGAAGTCGATCGGTTCGTCGAATCCCTACAACGTGGCCAAGGCGACCCTGCAGGGCCTGCTCGACCTGAAGGTGGCCTCCGAGATCGCCGACGTGCGCGACGTGGATGTAAAGGAACTGAAAGGGTAGTTTATGGCGACGCGGCTGCGCATTACCCAGAGAAGAAGCGCCATCGGCAGGCACCGGCGGCAGAAGGCCACCCTGGAAGCGCTGGGCATACGGCGGCTGCACCACAGCGCCGTGCATGACGACACGCCGCAGATACAAGGCATGATCGCCCGCGTCGGCCACCTGGTGGAAGTGGAAACCGTCACGACGGATGACGACGAATAGTCGGCGGGATTCATGAAGAAAGGAAAACGGCTGTTATGAATGGCGGAAGTTTGAAGCACGCCTCCGGCGCGGTTCGCAAGGTCAAGCGCCTGGGAAGAGGCCCCGGTTCCGGCACGGGCAAGACGTCCGGCAGGGGACACAAGGGCCAGCGTTCCAGGTCGGGCAAGAAGATCCATCCTTCCTTCGAAGGCGGGCAGATGCGCCTCGTGCGCCGGCTGCCCAAGCGGGGCTTCACCAATATGTTCCGCAAGACCTACCAGATCGTCAACCTGCGCGATCTTGAAGGATGGGACGAAGAGACCGTCGTGGACGCCGGTTCGCTGGCGGACAGGCGCCTGGTCCGGAAATCGACGGATCCGGTGAAGATCCTCGGCGAAGGCGAGATCGACCGGCCCATGAAGGTAAGCGTGCACAAGGTGAGCGAAACGGCACGGAAGAAAATCGAGGCGGCAGGCGGTTCGGTCGAGGTGATCTCCGGATGATCGAGGCTTTCCAGAACGTATTCCGGATACCGGAACTTCGCCGGCGTATCATCTTCACCCTCAGCCTGCTCGCGGTCTATCGAATCGGCGGCCAGATACCCACGCCGGGCATAGACCACGAAGTACTGAGCGCCTTCTTCAGCCAGATGGGCGGGACCATCTTCGGGCTGTACAACATGTTCGTGGGCGGCGCCTTCGAGCGCGCGACCATTTTCGCCCTCGGCGTGATGCCCTATATCAGCGCGTCCATTATCCTGCAACTGCTGGGCTCCATGTGGCCGTACCTGCAGAAGCTCCAGAAGGAGGGCCAGGAAGGGCAGAAGAAGATCAATCAGTACACGCGCTACGGCACCGTGTTGCTGTCGATGGTCCAGGCCCTGGGCATCAGCTACTGGCTCCAGGACATCCGGGACGAGGTGGGCCGTTCCGCCGTCATCGATCCCGGGGCGGGGTTCATCTTCGTCACGGTCGTGACGATGACCACAGGCACCATCTTTCTGATGTGGCTGGGGGAACAGATCCAGGAGCGCGGCATCGGGAACGGCATATCGCTGATTATCTTCGTCGGGATTATCGCCCAGTTCCCCATCGCGGCGAAGAGCGAAATCGACGCGGTGATGAACGGGCTGCGCAGTGGTCTCGTCGAGATCTTCATCGTAGCCGTGTGGATCCTGATCATCGCTTCCGTGGTGCTGATCACGCAGGGACAGCGGAGAATAACGGTACAGTACCCGCGGCGCGTGGTCGGACGCAAGGTGTACGGCGGGCAGAGCACGCATCTGCCGCTGCGCGTGAACGCCGCCGGCGTCATGCCCATCATCTTCGCCCAGTCGATCATGTTCGTTCCGGGCACGTTTTCGAGCTTCTTCCCGAACATGGCCGTGTTTCAGACCATGGTCGAGTGGTTTCAGCCCGGCGCATTCATCTACAACGCGATGTACGGCCTGCTGATCGTGTTTTTCACGTATTTCTACACATCCATCATATTCAACCCCGTGGACGTGGCGGACAACATGAAGCGCGTCGGCGGATTCATCCCGGGGATTAGGCCCGGAAGAAGAACGGCGGACTATCTCGATCACATTCTGACACGCATTACGTTGCCCGGTTCGGTGTTTCTGGCGATTATCGCCATCGTGCCGTTCCTCATCATCCGAAGCATGAACGTCTCTCTGAGCGCGTCCTCGTTCTTCGGCGGCACCGCCCTGCTCATCGTGGTGGGCGTCGCCCTGGATACGCTCCAGCAAATCGAGTCGCATCTCGTGTCCCGCCACTACGAGGGATTCATGAAGCGTGGCCGCGTACGCGGGCGGGCGGGCTAGGCTTCGGAACGTCCGTCCCAGGCGCCCGGCAGGCGGTCCGGTCTGCCCGGCGGCCTGGTGCCAGGTGAGCAGGCTATGCGACTTATCCTACTTGGAACGCCGGGGGCGGGAAAAGGCGAGCAGGCAACGAGACTGTCGAAGAGGTTTGGCATACCGCACATTTCAACGGGTGAACTGTTGCGGCGGGAAATGGAGGAAAGGACTCCGGTAGGGCGGAGGATAGCGGAATTCGTAAACCAGGGCGAACTGGTATCGGATGAAATCACGCAGGCCATACTGGAAGACCGCGTGCGGCGGGAGGACTGCGCCGCCGGGTTCATACTGGACGGCTTCCCCCGGAACCTGCGTCAGGCCGACTTCCTGAAAGAAGCCCTGCACCGCATGAACGCGCCCGTTGACGTGGTGCTCAACATAGAGGTGCCCGACAGCACGGTGATCGACCGCCTGATCAACAGGCACAGGCAGGACGACACGCCGGAGACCATCCGGCACAGGCTGAGGATCTACAGGAAGGTTACGGCGCCGCTCATCGACTACTACGACAGGGCGGATATACTGACGCGGATCGATGGCGATGGTTCGCCGGAGGAAGTGACGCAGCGCATTCTGACGAGTCTGGCCCGGACGGCGTGAACAGGGCCGGGCGGACCGCAAAACCGACCACGGCCGTCGTCGCATACTGGGGCGGCTGTTGGTGAAAGGTTGATACGCATGCCGAAAGAACCCCCGGTACAGGTGGAAGGTACGGTGGTGGAGCCTTTGCCCAATGCGTCGTTTCGCGTTGAACTGGAAAACGGCCACAGGGTACTGGCCCATATATCCGGCAAGGTTCGGATGAACTTCATAAAGATCCTGCCCGGCGACAAGGTCATGGTCGAGCTGTCGCCCTACGATCTGACGCGCGGCCGGATTACGTATCGTTACAAGTAAGCCTCGGTACGCCTGCATCCGGGGGCCGGTTGTAGAGGGGAACAAGGCGCAGCCGGGAACACACCGAAACTTGAGGACCGGAAGATGAAAGTACGCGCTTCGGTAAAGAAAATCTGTGAACACTGCAAGGTCATCCGCCGCAGGGGCGTCGTGCGTGTGCTCTGTCGCAACCCGCGCCACAAACAGCGGCAGGGATAGTAGCGACCCGTTGCCAAGGAGGGCATGGTGGCACGTATTGCCGGAATCGATCTGCCCCGCGACAAACGCGTGGAGATCGGCATCACCTACATTTTCGGAATAGGACAGACAACCGCCCGCAAGGTGCTTGAAGCGACCGGCATCGACCCGGAGACGCGCGTCAGGGACCTGACCGACCGGGAGATCACGAAGCTTCGCCAGAGCATCGAAAACGATTACCAGGTCGAAGGCGCGTTGCGCGGAGACATCACGTTCAATATCCGCCGGTTGATGGATATCGGATGCTACCGGGGCCTGCGTCATCGCCGCGGGCTGCCGGTGCGGGGGCAGCGGACCCGTACCAATTCCCGCATACGAAAGGGACCCCGGCGCACCATCGGCGCAAGGCGTAAAAAGACGTAGCAACTCACTTTATTCCGTGGAGGTAGAAGGTTGGCTAATGCAAGGCGAGGTCGCGCACGCAGGCGTGACCGGCATGTGGACTCCATAGGCGTGGCCCATATCAAGGCGACGTTCAACAATACGATCGTCACCCTCGCCGATCTGCAGGGCCACACAATAAGCTGGGCGAGCGGCGGCAAGGGAGGCACGTTCCGTAACTCCCGGAAGAGTACGCCTTTCGCCGCGCAGATCGCGGCGGAATCCGCGGCAAAGGAAGCCATCGAACTGGGGTTGAAACGCGTCGAAGTCTGGGTGAAGGGGCCCGGCGCCGGCCGCGAATCGGCCATTCGGGCGTTGCAGGCCGCGGGTCTCGAGATTTCCGCCATCAAGGACGTAACCCCTATTCCCCACAACGGATGCCGGCCTCCGAAAAGACGTCGCGTCTGATCGTGAAACACCGGGTGGGCGCCGGGCCCTAGATCCTCCGGCGTTCGTCGCCCGGGTCGTGCGTGTTAGGAGAAAAAATGTCTCGATACACAGATGCCAACTGTCGAATCTGTCGACGGGAAGGCGTTAAGCTGTTTCTGAAGGGCGATCGGTGCTTTTCGGAGAAATGCGCGGTGGACCGCCGCGCGTTCCCGCCGGGCCAGCACGGGTCCGTCGGACGGAGGAAACCCACGGAATACGGGCTCCGTCTCCGTGAAAAGCAGAAGACGCGCAAGACGTACGGTATCGGCGAAGGACAGTTCCGGTCGTACTTCGTGAAGGCGGCCCGGACCAAGGGCAACACGGGCGAGCGCCTCCTGCAGCTTCTCGAAACCCGCCTGGACAACATCGTGTACCGCCTCGGCCTGGCGCCGTCGCGCAAGGCGGCCCGCCAACTGGTTCGTCATCGCCACATCCTGGTTAACGACCGGATCGTCAATATCCCCTCGTACATCGTCCGTACGGGTGAAGTCATTCAGGTCAGGGAGAAGAGCCGCCAGCTCGACTGCATTCACGCCTCCCTGAGCGCCGCGAACCAGCGCCCGGCGGTAAACTGGCTGGAACTGGACAAGACCACCCTTGCCGGACGGTTGCTGGAAGCACCCATTCGAGAAAACATACCGACACCTGTACAGGAACAGTTGATCATCGAGTTGTATTCGAAATAAGGCGCCATACTGCCGCTGCCATGCCTGTGTTCACTCGACGAGCGCAATGAGGGGCGACGAACGATATGAAATTAAAGAATTTCCAAATGCCGAGAGGCGTGCTGATTGAAGACGATACCGTAACTGATGGCTACAGCAAGTTCGTGATCGAACCGCTGGAGCGGGGATTCGGGACGACCATCGGCAATTCCATCCGCAGGGTCCTGCTTTCTTCCCTGCCCGGGGCGGCCGTGGTCGGCGTCCGCATCGACGGCGTCGCCCACGAATTCTCCACCATGCCGAACGTGGTGGAAGACGTGGCCGAGATCATCCTGAACCTCAAGGGACTGCGGCTCATCCTGCACAGCGACGAGCCCAAGTCGCTGATGCTCGAAGCGGAGGGCAAGGGCGACGTTACGGCCGAAGACATACAGACCGACATCGACGTGGAGATTCTCAATCCGGATCTTCACATCGCCTCCCTGGACGAGGGCGGGCAGCTGAGGATGGAGATCCACGTCGACAGCGGCCGGGGATACGTGATCGCCGAGCAGAACAAGATGCCGGACCAGCCCATCGGCGTGATTCCCATGGACGCCATGTTCTCCCCGGTGACGCGAGTGAATTTCCAGGTGGAGAACACGCGTATCGGCCAGCGTACGGACTACGACCGCCTCGTGCTGGAGATCTGGACCGATGCCAGCGTCAGTCCCCAGGACTCCCTGTCGACCGCGTCCCAGATCCTGCGCAACCACCTCCAGCTGTTCATCTCGATCGACGATCAGTTCATCTCCGAACCGGAAGATGAGGTGGACGAGAAATTCGAAGAAATCAAGAAGCTGCTGCAGATGAACGTGGAGGAACTGGAACTGTCGGTCCGCTCCAGCAACTGCCTGAGGGCGGCGGACATCAAGACCCTGGCGGACCTGGTGCAGAAGAGCGAGACCGAGATGCTCAAGTACCGGAATTTCGGACGCAAGTCCCTGACGGAACTGAGCCAGATCCTCCAGGAAATGGAATTATCCTTCGGCATGGATATCGGGGAGTACGTAGAAGTCGAGGAGGCGTAGCCGTATGACCGGATCGCCGGTCATACCATAGTCTGGACAGGAGTACGGGAATGCGACATCGAAAGCAGGGGCGCGGTCTCAGCCGATCGCCCAGTCACCGCAAGGCGATGCTGAGCAACCTGGCCACTTCGGTGCTGGACGCCGAACGCGTTCGGACCACCACGGCGAAGGCCAAGGAAGTCCGGCGCCTCGTGGAGCGGCTCATCACCTTCGGAAAACGCAAGGATCTACACGCCCGGCGGCAGGTACTCCGGGTCATCCGCAACGAATCCGTGGTCGCGAAGCTCTTCGGTCCGCTGGCAGACCGGTACGCCGACCGGCCCGGGGGATACACCCGCATCGTCCGTGTCGGATACCGGCAGGGCGACGCCGCGGACATGGCGATACTCGAGTTGATCGACCGGGAAGGCGCGGCGGAGGAACAGGCCGCCGAGACGGCGGAGGAAAAGCAGGAAGACACGGCGGAGCAGAAAGAAGACCAGGCGGAGGACGACGATAAGACCGGCTGAACGGGACGGCGGTAGCGCTCCCATAGTATGCGGCGGCGAAATACGAAACGGCGGCAACCGGGATTGGTTGCCGCCGTTTTTCATTTGGTAAAACCAGCCGACAGGGCCGCCTAGCCAATCCCGGCCTTGCATCGGTCCTGGCCGCGGCCCGAACGGCCGTCTGTTCGACCCTTTGCAGGCCGGACCCGCTCAGTCTTCGTCCAGCTCTTCGGGCGTGAGCACGAATTCGGGATACGCCTCGATGCCGAGCTCGGCGACGTCCTGGCCCAGTCGTTCGACCTGGGTCGTTACCCGGACCGCCATGACCAGGTCGATCAGGCGCCAGACGGCATAGGATACGACGAACACGAAGGCGCCGATCGCCAGGATGCCGATCAGCTGAACGCCCACGTTGCCTCCGCTCACGATGCACACCGCCAGCGTACCCCAGATCCCCGCGAAGAGATGGGCGGGCACGGCGCCGACCACGTCGTCGATCCGCACCGATTCCAGCATTTTCATTCCGACCGTGCAGACGACGCCGCCGACGGCCCCGATGATGACGGCCCAGTAGTGCTGGACCATGTCCGGGCCCGCGGTGATCGAGACCAGGCCCGCGATGGCGCCGTTCAGGCAGGCGAACAGGTCGATGCGTCCGAACACCGGCCTCGCGCATATCAGCGCGGTGATCGCCCCGGCCGCGGCCGCAAGGTTGGTGTTGACGAGCACGTGGCTCATGGCCACCGCGTCCAGCGGGCTGCCCAGGGCCAGCTGCGAACCGCCGTTGAATCCGAACCACCCCAGCCAGAGGATGAACACACCCAGCGTCACCACGAGCACGTTGGACGGCGGCGTGGGCTTGACCGATCCGTCCTTACGGAACTTCCCGAGTCTGGGGCCCAGGACCAGCAGGCCCGCCAGGGCCGCCCATCCGCCCGTGCTGTGCACGATGGTGGATCCCGCGAAATCCTTGAATCCCAGCTGGCTGAGCCATCCCTCTCCCCAGGTCCACGCGCCGACGATGGGATAGATGATGCCGGTGAGGATCAGGACGAATAGAAAGAAAGACCAGAGCTTGACTCGTTCCGCCAGCGCGCCCGAAACGATGGACGCGGCCGTGGCCACGAAGACCATCTGGAAGAACCAGTCCGACATGGTGGAATACCCCAGGGCGATCACCTCCGCGGCGGCGCCTTCGGTCCCGTTGACCAGCGCAATCTCATCGGCCGTCGGTCCATACATGAGCGAAATGGATCCGATGAAACTCCCCACGTCGACGTACATGAGGTTGTAGCCGATGAAATAGTAGGCGATCCCGGCGATGGAATAGAGGCCGATGTTCTTCAGGCAGATCATGGAGGCGTTCTTGGTCCGCACCGAGCCGGACTCCAGCATAGTGAAACCTGCGCACATCCACATCACCAGCGCGCCCCAGAGCATGAACGAGATGGTGTTGAACACGAACTGGTCCGGCGATTCGACCGTGACGCTTTCGTGCTCCGCCAGAGCGAATGCGGTTCCGGCGCCGCAGACCACCGCGGCAAGCACGGCCAGCAGTTTCATGGCCGAAATACCGCGGGGCCGGTGTGACAAGACGCGATTGAAGCATGCACGCATGGTGTGATCTCCCGGCTGACACCGATGATGGCGGGTGAAATGGTGATGTAATCAGGACAAGAAATAGTCAGTAGAGCAAGACTAATACTACAGATGGTAAAGTACTGCGTCAAGAGTGAATCAAGACCCTGACCGGTGGCCTCTGAATGCGCTATGCCAAACCGTACCATTCGGACATCCGGTCCGTGAATATCTTCTGCCCGCCGTGGCTCGGGTGACGTACGGCAAGGATCTCGTATCGAGCGAACAATCGGCTGGCCGTCCAGGCCGCGTCCCTTCCCACGGCCACGATTCTGGACGGTTCCAGCATCTGGACGAGCAGGGAAAGGATCCCCTCTCCCGACGCGCACTCCCGCGCGTTGTGCTTTCTATTGCTGAAAGGATTGCCCGGTTCATGGGGGTGCAGGGGGAATACGTTCCAGAGAAACACAGGGACATCCACGCGTGACAACACGTTCCAGACTGCGCGGGCCGATCGTTCGCCGGCCATGCCTCCCCGGGTCGGGCTTTGAAGGGTCAGCCCCCATCTCTTCGCGTGCTCTGGGAGATGATCGTCGTCCGTGAATGCCAGGCCGGTGCGCCGTCCGCCCCGATAACCGAAATCGCGGCCGACCCACAGCGAATCCACGGATTGCGCGAGGGCGGCCTCGAGCACGGCGAGGAGGATCTTCGATCGCCGTTCGGGCGCATCCTCACGGTCGTAAGCAGGACAACGGTCCGCGTAGGGATTGAACGCGTGATCGGATTCGATTCGTTGCAGCGCTTTTACGAATGAAGAGGGTGTCATGGCAGTCGGTAATTTCGAAGTTACCACACTTCAGTTCACTCGCTGAGAATCGCCAGATACGTGTCGTAGACGTAGAGTCGATTGCGGCTTTGATACGGAATTAGAATAACGGCCATGATTACGCGGGTCAATTTCATCAGAAACCGTACTTTAACCCAAGGACGATGAGTTAGTTCCGCTGTTCAGCCCACCTGAATCAAGCCCAATAAGGCTCCTTGCGTTCATTACGGGTGATGCATGCACCCGGTGAACCGGGGAGCCTTTTTATTTGCCCTGTTTCCCCATACCTGACGTACCCCTCCCCTGATTCATAATCAGCACGAAATGTCGCGTAGCGCCCGATTTCATCGGCTTCAAGCGAGTAGTCAGCCAGCCAGTTCCTAATGCTCGGTCTATTCATATTTAAGTCGAAAGAACCTAACTGCGACCTGCAAATCTGACCGGTTTTTGAGGTCTGGATTTAGTCAACCGACTTTTGATTCGCGTTCATTCGCACGTCACTGTGCGGAGGGTTCATAATCGGTAATCACACTCATCAAGCTTAAAAGGCTAACCGTCCTGTTAGGTATGGGTACATCCGGCAAAAGGCGTACTCATGCCCTATGTAAAGGACAGGGGAAGGAGGGCGCATATAGATAATCAACGCTATGGCAGTAACCTTTTATAACCGCAATTTCCGTTAAACGGGAGACAATAATGCATTACCTCATAAACTCAAGCCGCCTGACGGTGGTGTTTGCAGTTGCTTTCGCTATAGCCATTATAGGTTGCGAAGGTAAAACCGGTCCGGCTGGTCCTACCGGTCCGAGCGGCCAGGCAGGCGCCGCAGGTCCGGCAGGACCGCATGGTGCTACCGGTCCACAGGGTCCCGCTGGCCCGGCTGGTGCTGACGGTGCTACTGGTCCGGCAGGTCCGCAGGGTGAAAAGGGTGACACCGGTGAAACCGGTCCGGCTGGCCCCGAAGGTCCGGCTGGTCCTCCAGGTGAAGGCGGAGTTCCTGGTGGCTTGTCCCCTGAGGATCTCATCGCCATCGCATCAGCAAGTCATATCGGGATCAAGGTTGCCGCCGATGCGGAGGCACTCGCTGATGTAGAAGATTATATGAGTGTAGGGATTGGCGGTGATGCCCATGGAAGGTTATTGAGAAAAGGCGAATCATTCGTGGTAATGGCCTCAGTTATTGCACAGGATGGCATGCCCGTTGGTAATTTTCCGCTTACATGGGAATTGGCCCCGGGTGAGGAAGCCATCACTTTAGAAGAGGATGAGGGAGTCTATACCGTCACAGCCAAGGAGACAACTGGCAGCAGTAAAGTACACATCAGTGCGCCATCACCTCTGAGCTTGGCTGGACAGATCGATGTTAAGGTTACCAATCCGGTCAAAAAGCTCACTTTCTGGAAGACCGGTGCAGATCCAGCGGCAGAGGTTAAAGGCTCCATTAATCTCAATATTCTTGGCACTGATACAGCGGAACTTACAGCCGCCTCAGATGTGGCTATAAGGGGTGCCTTTTCGTGGTCATCCAGCGACGAAAGTGTTGCTTCCATCGAGATCGTTGATAAGGACGACCCGGAGAAGAATAAGGACAAGGCCAAAGTCGTTGTCATGGCTGAAGGCGATGGCGTGGCCGAGATTACTGTTTCGGCAGAAGGTGTATCCGCCACACTCGAAGTCGTTGTGGACGCCCCTGTGGTTAACCGTACGATTGCTATCAGTTCTGCAACGAATGGCTTTGCTCTCACATTTGATAAATCGGAAAGCGCGTATGCAGCCAGCAAGAGCTCCACTGTCTTCGATCTTACTCTCTATGATAACATTGCCAGTGAAGTTGTAAAGCCTGCAGCTAACACGCCAGCCGACCCAACGGCTGCTCCGTATAACCTCGAGAGCGCCAGTACACTGGGTAGTATTGCCGTCAACCGCTCCGCAGCCGGTGACGGGGTGGCAGCAGTATTGACTGCGTACAATGCAACCACTGGAGTTACAACTATTACGGTGACACCGCCTGCAGATCCCTCTAGCTTGGATTCGAAAAGCTACGAGACTGCTTTAAACTTTTCAGCACCTAGCGCAAGGTCCAAATCCGTTACATTCACCCTTATCGTGCAAGACTGATCTCGGGATAATCCGGGCCCGTAGCCAGGGTGCTGACAGAGTCCTGGGCAGTGCGTAAGTTCCGAGGTGTCGCTTGGATTATCCAAAATGAGGTTAGCGCCTCTCGCCAGAGAGGACAGGCCTTCGCGGAAAACCTCATACATTTGTATCAGGCATCTTGGAACACCTTCCCGTTCGCCCTGAGTAGGAGCCACCGGCCACTGAAAAGGGCGATCGGTCCCGCGAAAAAGAAAAGCCCCGTTGCAGGTACGGGGCTTTTCTGCATTCAATGATTCAGGAATAGCGTTACTCCGCCTCAGTTCACCCGGCGGCGGCGGTTCTTGACATAGTCCACGAGAATGTACTCGCCCAGGCTGTCGAGGGAGGAGTAATAGGCGCGGCCGTGGTTCATCTCCGTGAGCTTCTCCACGAAGCCGACCAGGTAGGGATCCCGGGTGACCATGAAGGTGCTGATGGTGATCTTCTCGCGGCGGCAGGTCATGGCCTCGTCGAGGGTCCGGTTCACGATCCGGGGATCGAGGCCGAAGGAATTCAGGTACAGTCGGCCGTTCCGGTCGTAGATGGCCGAGGGTTTGCCGTCGGTGATCATGAAGATCTGCTTGTTGACGTTCCGGGTCCGGCGGAGGATGTTCCGGGCCATGAGGAGTCCGGCCTTGGTATTCGTGTGGTAGGGGCCGACGGAAACGTAGGGCAGATCCTCGATCTTCACCTGCGTCGCGTCGTCGCCGAAGAGGACGAGGTGGAGCTCGTCCCTGGGGTATTTGCGGATGATGAGTTCCGCCAGGGCCATGGCCACGCGCTTGGCCGGCGAAATCCGGTCTTCGCCGTACAGGATCATGCTGTGGCTGATGTCCAGGAGCATGACCGTGGCGCAGGACGTGGTGTGTTCGACCTCGTACACTTCGAAGTCGTCCTCGTGCAGATCGAGGTCGAACCCGGACCGGCGGATCGCGTTGCCAATGGTGGAGGTGAAGTCCACGTTCGACGCCTGGTCGCCGTACCGGTAAGGCCGGGTCTCGCTGAGCCTTTCGACGCCTTCCCCCTCGAAGGGCGTCTCGTGCCCCCCGCCCAACCCCTTCTTCAGGCTGCTGTATACGAACCGGAGGGAGTCCTCTCGGATGCGCCGTCCACCCTTTTCGGTGAGGGAGAAGGCGTTGTCGTCCTGCTTCACGTACCCCCGCTTCTCGAGTTCCTTGACGAAGGACTCGTAACTGATCGTGTCGTCGAAGATGCCCTGCCGCTGGTCGATATAGCGCATCCACTTCAGGGCTTCCTCCACGTCGCCGCTGGTGTGAATGAGGATCTGGCTCAGCAGGCCGAACAACTGTTCGAGGCGGTCTTCGGCATCATCGATGCGGGGTATCCACTTGGTGTACTGTATTTCGATCACTCGAGGTCACCGCCCTTCCACCGCGCCTACCTGATCTTGAGGGTCGACAGACCGATGATCGCCAGGATGCCCGCGATGATCCAGAACCGGATCACGACCTTGGTCTCGGCCAGGCCCCGGTACTGGAAGGCGTGATGGAGCGGCGCCATGTAGAAGATGCGCCGGCCGAGCCACTTGATCCCGATCTTCTCCTGTACCAGGACCGAGAAGGCCATGGCCACGAAGATCCCGCCGGTGATGACGAAGAGAAACTCCTGCTTGAGCAGTACGGCGAGGGTGCCGACGATGCCGCCCAGCGGGAGGGCGCCCACGTCGCCCATGAAAACCTGGGCGGGATAGGCGTTGTACCAGAGAAACCCCATGCAGGCGCCGAAGACTCCGGCGCAGATCACCGTCAGCTCGCCGCTGCCCGGAAGAAAGGTGAACTGCAGGTATCCCGAGTAGATGGCGTTTCCGATGACGTAGGCGAACACCCCGTACACGACCACCGTAAACGAGACCGGAACGATGGACAGTCCGTCCAGGCCGTCGGCGAAATTCACCGCGTTGGCGATGGCCACGATGACGAAGGCGATGAAGGGAAGGTACCACCAGCCCAGGTCGAGGACGGGGTCCTTCACGAAGGGGAGATAGAGTTCGGAGGCGATTTCCGCCGACACCGGTGACAGGCCGGGCACCAGGAAGACGAGGCCGAAACCGAGGCCGAAAACCGCCTGGAAGAAGAGCTTGGTGGCCTGGGAGAGGCCCCGGTCACTGTCCCGGTGCCTGACCTTCCGGTAGTCGTCGATGAATCCGAACAGGGAGAACCAGATCAGGGCGCACAGGAAGATCAGGGTGAAGCGGTTGAAGAGGTCGCTCCACAGCAGCACGCTGGCGAAGATGGCCCCGATGATCAGCAGGCCGCCCATGAGCGGCGTGCCGGCCTTGGAAGCCGTGGACAACGCGCCGTGCGTCCGGGGATTGTCCCGCACGTGGTTCACGTACAGCAGGCGGATGATGCGCTGGCCGAAGAGCAGCGTGACACCGAACCCCGTCAGCGCCGCGCAGATCGCGCGGAAGCTCAGGTACTGGAAAAGGCGCAGAAAGGACAGTGAATCGACGGTATCGAAAAGATAGGTGACGAGGTGATAGATCATAGGGCGCTCACGGGGTTTCCTGCTGTTGGCGTATCATGCCGATCAGCCGGTTCAGCGTCCGCTTGATCGGGAAGTCGGGGTCGAAATGATTCGACGTGACCAGGATATCGTCGAGTTCTTCACGCAGTCCGTCCAGGTCGACGATCGACTTCCGCCTGACCAGGTCGGTCAGGGCGTCGATGACGGCCTGGCGCACCTTCCCGTTCGGATCCTGGTAGAACGGCCTGAGCCATTCCGCAGCGGCGCCGTCGCCCATCCTGCCCAGGGCGCGTATGGCGGCCGACCTGATTTCGAAGGAGGATTCCCGCAGCAGCCGACGCAGCCCGTCCAGGACCTCCTCGTCCGCGTCCCCGGTTTCCGGGGCGAGGTCGGCGAAGGCCCGCGCGGCTGCGGAGCGCACCTCGTAGTACGGGTCCGTCAACAGGTCCAGCAGCGTGGCGCGCACCGATGCGTCGTACACGCCGAGTTGGCTGAGCGTCGTCACGGCGTTTCGGCGGATGAATCCGACCTGCCGGTAGTCGCCGCCGAACAGCCGCTGGAGCAGGGGCGCCGGCGTCCTGTCGCGGAGCAGCGCGAGGACGAAGGGCAGGCGGTCGCGGTAGCCGAGCAGTCCGACGAGTTTTATGCCCTCGTTGCGGATCTGCCAGCGGGTGGCCTTGAGGTATCCGTCGACACGGTACTTCAGGTAGTCTTCCCCCACGGATTCGATGAACGCCTGGTCCCGGCCTTCCGCAAACCGGCGGACCAGCGAAAACGCGGAGAACGCGGTTTCGGGAGGAACAACGTGCCCGGAATCGTCGGGTTCGTCGGGTCTTCCGTTGGAGAGAACGCGGTCCGCCGGGCGATCCTGACGGTCCTGACGGTCCGGGCGGGCCAGGCAGGCCGCCAACATCTGGTCCAGCTGGTCGACGATCCGGTCCAGCCCGCCGCGATCGAAGGTTTCGAGGGCCCGGCGGCTCATGGCGGCGTGACCGGCCGGGTCGTCCAGGATCTCGAGGACCAGGCGGGCCAGGCGCTCGCCGTCGACCGCGCCGATGGTCTGGCCGTCCTCCACCGAAAGCGATTCGTACACGACGCGGGCGGCGCCGCGCGATTCGAGCGTCCTGGCGTTCACGGCCTGGTGGTCGCCGGGCGCGTAGGGCAACGGCACCAGGATGGAGGGGATCCCGCAGATGCCGATCTCGGTGACGACGCCCGCGCTGGCTCTGCCGATGACCAGGTCGCTGGCGGCGTAGAGCGTCTCGATTTCATGAGAGTAATCCGACTGGTGGTACCTCGACAGGTGTTCATCGGTGAGGTTGAGCCTACCCAGGCGGTCCCGGGTGTCTGTATTGGCGTCGTATTCCGGGCTTCGTGTCTGGCCTATGACATGGATGACGTGGATGTCCGGCCGGGACAGCAGCCGGGGCAGCGCGTCGACCACGGCCCGGTTGATGGAGCGGGCGCCCGACGATGCGCCGAAGGCGAATACGACCTTCGCGCCGGCCGGCAGACCCTGCGAGGCCCGTGCGGCGTCCCGGGACACGGCGCCGATCTCCCGCCGCACCGGGTAGCCCGCCCATGTCGCCTTTTCCGGTGGGAAATACCCCAGCGACGCATCGAAAGATACCCCGATGCGATCCGCGATACGGCCGGCAAGCCGGTTCACCTTTCCGGGCACGACGTTCTGCTCGTGGACGAAACATCGACGAGCGCCCGACAGGCGGAGTGACTTCAGGATCCAGTGGGCCAGGAGGACGGGACTGCTGGCGTACCCGCCCGTGGCCACGATCATGCGGGGCCGGTGTCTCAACAAGTGGAACAGGCACTGGAGGACGCCGAATCCCGTGCAGAGCGTGAAGCGCAGGAGGGCGATAGGTTGCCTCGCAGACGGCAGTCCGCGGGCATAGACGAGGTGGATCGGATAACCCCGCTTCGGGACGAGAGCGGCTTCCATTCTGCCCCGTGCGCCGACGTACACGATGCGGGCTTCGGGGTTCCGTGCCCGCACCTCGTCGGCGATGGCCAGTCCGGGATAGACGTGGCCCCCCGTCCCGCCTCCGGTAAACATATAGGTCCACGGACGCTTTCTGACAGGCGGACCCGCCGACACCTCCGACGCCACTTCGTCCGGTTGTCGTCCTGCATCCTGTTGCGACGTTATCTGAGACATTATGCGGGATATCCGGTCACGGCAACGCTGGCATCCGGGAGAAACGCGACGACCTGTACCAATGGACGTTGGTTTGCCGCTTCGGTTCCGGAATGCGTAGGATTGGAATCGAGGTCACCGCCACGACATAAAGCGTCAGGGTCCGCTTTATGGGGGTACATGGGAATGTAGACGTAACCGAGGGTCTGTCAAGCCGTATTGTGACTGCATCAGACCGCCCGGGCTGAGGGGTCTTCTCTGCCGTAGCGATACGTCGGAACTACGCAGATTCGACCGGTGGCACGGATCCGGTTTTGACAGTATGTGATTTAATTTACGAGGTTCTACGCTGTATTTTGACTACACATGTGTAAGACATGATCCGGCCAACAGGATCTTTGAAGGTACCCGAGGCCGGGGATATCTGGGACTTGACGCTTCTGCGCCGCACAACGAATTACCAGCTACCGTCCTGAAAATGGTAGTCACGAAAGAACGCCCAGGCAACTGTTCATAAGAAACTAAAGAGGAAAGTATGGAACGTGGAGACCGGACAATGATCGTGGGCTTTATTGGTACCATATTGACGATACTGGTCGTTTTCTTTGCCGGATTACAGGTTTACTTTGCCGGAATGCAAACGATGAATAGTCGTTTTGATGACATGAATAGTCGTTTTGATGACATGAATAGTCGTTTTGATGACGTGAATGATCGTTTTGACGCCGTGAATGATCGTTTTGACGCCGTGAACAGTCGTTTTGACGCCGTGAACAGTCGTTTTGACGCAATAGAAGGCCGGCTGTTATCCATTGAAGAATATCTGCGCGGTCCTGATTCCTCCCCGGAGAATTCGGCATCAACATACAGTGGATCGTAGATTTCTATATGACATGTATAGGTAGACCGGATATGTTTAGGTAGGCGTACCATCAATTTTATTGACGACAGCCTGCGCCCACCAACCGTTTAATCCATGGAGACAGAAGCAATGTCCGATCTCAAGACCCGGCCCAACGACGCGAGCGTCGAAGCGTTCATTGACGCGGTGGACCATCCGCGCAGGCGCGAAGATGCGCGTACGTTACTCGAACTCATGCAACGGGTGACGGGCGAAAAGCCCGTGATGTGGGGACCGAGCATCGTGGGGTACGGAAGCTACCATTACCGGTACGCGAGCGGACAGGAAGGCGACTGGCCCATTGCGGGATTCTCGCCGCGCAAACAGAACCTGTCGATTTACATCATGCCCGGGTTCGAGAAATATGAAGGGCTGCTCTCCCGCCTGGGCAAGCACAAAACCGGCAAGTCCTGCCTGTACGTCAACAAGCTGGCCGACGTGGACATGGAGGTGCTGGAGGCCCTCGTGCGCGCGGCGACCACGGAGATGAAACGGAGGTATCCGTGCTGAACGGCGGGCTCGAACCGGAATCCTTCGCATGACCGCCGCCCGCGAACGACCGGCATTGTCACAAGTGAAACGGAAAGACCGCCCGATTTTGTTCGCGCCGTACCCCGACATATGCTGGGTATACTTGCCAAGTATTCTTGACAAATCTCGACTTTAAACATATAATTGAGTATTGCTAGAAAACTATATCTACCGCGAATCAGGGTGATTCGACGGTACAACACGCTAACGTTCGACGGTAATCACTCTCACGGAGGAAACAAATGCGAGGCATATTCGTACTGCTGACCATGACGCTGGTCATGGGATGCGCAACCGAACCTGCGACCTTCGAGGAACTCGTGGAGCGGCTGGACGCCACGGAGCAGGAAATCCGCGCCAAGCAGGAAGAGATCGAGACAACGATATCGAGGTACAACGAAACAAATCCGGATGCCCAGGTCGATGCGGAATCGTTGACCAACATGGCGCTGAATCCTGACCACGAAGCCGTTTTGAACGAAATGCTGGCCAGCGAGGCGGACGTCTCGTACCGCGGACTCGTGCAGGAGATCATCGATACCCGGGGCGAGGTCGCGGAACTGCAGCAGCAGATGCAGGAGCTTCGTGACGATCTCCCGGCGCCGTACACGGTTCAGCGCGGCGACTCCCACCTGCAGGTCGCCCTGCAGTACCTCATGGAGAATCATGAGCTTTCGACAGCCGAAGCCCGCGACGCGGTCGAGCAGACCGCGCTGGTGGAGGACCTGAACGTCGGCAACCAGATCTGGCTGCTTTACAAGGACGGCATCCTCGGCACCTACGTGACGCAGGGAACCGCGGACATGTCGCCGGGCCGCGCGCAACGCATCGCCAGGGCGCGCATAAACCGCACCATCGCGACGCTGACCGACGAGCGCGACGCAGCCCAGGCCCGGGCGGCTTTCATCGCCGATTCGCTGGGGCAGGTCAAGGACATGCTCGAAGAGCGGATCGTGTTCCTGCGCAGCGAAGAAGAGCGGCTCAACGGGCAGATCGCGATGCTGAGCGACGCCCGTGACGAGGCGCTGGCCCAACGGGATATGGAGGAGCAGGCGAAGCTTGCGGCCGAGATGAAGCTGAACTCCATTTTCTACGCGGTAAATACCATGGATCACTGGAAAGACTCGATGGTCATCAAGGATCCGTTCTTCGGCGGCCCCCGCGTCGAGTCGCTCTCCGGCGTGGACTTCTCACAGTCTCAGGATCTGCGTGAAGGCACGGTCCTCACGATCGAGCGTTCGGCTTTCCCGTCATTGGACAGTATAAAGAAGGTGGACGTATTTCCGCGTACCTTCAGGGACGGCCAGGACTACGTCGTCGCATTCCATCCATCGGGCGACCGGGTATCCATCGAACTGCTCGTGCCGGATAACTTCGCCGGCCAGAACGTGCTTTTCGCCCTGCGAGACTAACGGACTGATTCCCAAAGAACAATTTGATTTACCTATACGCAACGCAGATACAAAGGCGGGTTAGCAGGCAGTCAGGCAACCCGCCTTTGTCTGCTTAGGAGCCGGGTTGCATGCAGTGGAAACAGGTACGCATCGTCCTTATTGTCGTCGTAATCTTCACCGCGCTATGGTATGTCTTCCCTTCCGTCAGAACATCTGACTACTGGCAATACGCCCCCGTTCAAACCTCCCTTACTCCAGAACAGATCGAAGCGATCGATTCAGATCCGCTGCTGACCGAGGCGGACCGGGCGCAGCTGAAGGAACTGAACCTGACCAAGGCCGATCGCGACCGGCTTCAGGACCAGTCCATCCGCCAGGGCCTGGACCTCCAGGGCGGCGTGCACATCAAGCTCGAGGTGGACAAGTCCAACCTGCCGGAGGAGGAAGCCGTAGACGTGGTGGAACGGGCCATGCAGGTCATCTCTAACCGCGTCAACGAATTCGGCGTCACCGAACCGATCATCCAGCAGGAGGGCGAAGACCGCATCATCGTCGAGCTGCCCGGACTCAGGGACATCGACCGGGCGATGACACTGATCAACCAGACCGCCCAGCTGGAGTTCAGGCTGCTGCGCGACGACAGCGAGCTTCGTTCGGTCGTCGAGCGCATCGACGCCCTGCTGGCAGCCCGGGATCCCACGAGCGCCCCGGCGGACACGAACGCCCTGATACCCGAAGCGGCCACTTCGGCGGAACTCAACCCCTTTCTGACCCTCATCGATCTCTCCGACAACGAAATCATAGTCCCGGCGAGCAACATCGCCCGGGTTGACGAGATCCTGGCCCAGCCCCAGGTGCAGAGCTTCATTCCCGCCGGCGCCGAAATCCGCGGCGGGGTGATTCGGACGACGGCCAGCGGACAACACGTCAGGTCCTATTACTACATGAACGCCCAGCCGGAACTGACCGGGGCGGTGTTGGCCGACGCCTTTCCGCAGACCGGTTCAGGCAGCGATATCGGCAGCATGGGCGTTGCGTCGGTCGGGTTCACGACCACGGACGACGGCGCCAGGACCTTCTCCCGCGTTACGGGGAACAACATCGGACGGCGCCTGGCGATCGTGCTGGACGGCCGGGTGTTCTCCGCGCCGGTCATCCAGGGACGCATACCCAACGGCCGGGGCGAGATCACCGGCATCAACTCGCTGGAGGAGGCCAGGGACCTCGCCATCGTGTTGCGCGCCGGCGCCCTGCCCGCGCCCATGGAGATCATCAGCAAGTATGTCGTGGGGCCGTCCCTGGGCGAGGACGCCGTCAACTCCGGCAAGTGGGCTTCGATCCTGGGCCTCATCGCCGTCATGATCTTCATGGCGGTGTATTACCGGACGGCCGGCCTGATCGCCAATTTCGCCCTGATCCTGAACCTACTCTTCCTCCTGGCCGTCCTCGGCGCCTTCCAGGCGACGCTGACGCTGCCGGGCATCGCGGGAATCATATTGACCATGGGCATGTCGGTGGACGCCAACATCCTCATCTTCGAACGGATCAAGGAAGAGCTCAAGGCCGGGGGAAAGACGATCCGGCAGTCCGTGGACAGCGGTTACGGGAACGCCCTCCGCACCATCGTGGACGCCAACATCACCACCCTGATCACCGCTTTCGCCCTGTACGAGTTCGGAACCGGCCCCATCAAGGGATTCGCCGTGACGCTGGGTTTCGGCATCCTGATCAGCATGTTCACGGCCATTTTCATCACGCGGTCCCTCTTCGACGCGCTCATCGACCGGTGGCAGCTCGCGCAGGTCAGCATCGGCCGGACCGATCCCTTCGGCCGCCTGTTCTTCGGGTTCATGCGGTTCGGCAAACTGGCGTTTCTCATCACCTGGTGCGTGATTGCGATCGGGCTGGGTACCATCGTCGTGCGCGGCGGGGTGAACTGGGGCGTGGACTTTCAAAGCGGGTCGCTGATCGAGATGCGGTTCGATCCGCCGGTGCAGGTGCAGGACATCCGCGGCGCGCTGGGGAACGTCAGCATCGAGAACCAGGCAGTCGACCTGAGCCAGAGCGAGATCAAGGTCATCGGCGAGGAAGACAACATCCTGATCCGGGCGGCCGCCAGCGACTGGAACGAGCAGCAGATCGCATCGGCCGTGAAAACGACACTCCGGGAACAGTTCCCCGACAACCTCAAGGGTGATGAAGAGGACTGGCTGCGACAGGAATACAACGTCAGCCCGAAGATCGGCAAGGAACTCACGGTAGACGCCATGGGGGCCGTGGGGGCCTCCATAATCGGCATCGTCCTCTACATCACCATCCGGTTCCGGCAGGTCAACGGCTTCCGGTTCGGCATCGGGACGATCGTCGCGCTGATCCACGACGTGCTCATCGTGCTGGCCATGCTCACCCTCGTGGGCGAGGAACTGACCATGGCGGTCGTGGCGGCCCTGCTGACCGTGGTGGGGTATTCGACGAACGACACCATCGTGGTCTACGACCGCAT
>JAAXHH010000066.1 GCA_012270975.1 Candidatus Latescibacterota bacterium
TTGACAAGGCCCAACTTCGTCACCAGACGATGCACCGCAGCGATGCCACCGTAGCTCATCGCCTGCCCATCTGCGCTGACCTCGTAACGTACACGCGTGCTGCCAAACATCGGCTTGTCTTGCGCACAAAAGCGACTCGCGCGCTGCTGACGTCCACGTACCTTGCGCCCACATTTAACACTGTTCCTGCGGCTTTCTTTTACCGATATTCTTTTCACCGGAAAGGCCCCCTTCGTTGGAGTAGCAATTTCCCGTTCGAGACTGCTAACTTCAACTAAGATAAGTCTTTCCGGTACTTTTGTACATCTAAATCTGAAATAACTCGCTTAATTAGAGACTAGGGGTCCTGCCGGGAGGTGCGCCTCCTGTTTCCGGATCCGGACGCGCTAGTCGCGACCCGCACCTGACCCGTCGTAGGTCTCGGTCTTGAACAGCGCCCTCTGAAAAGCCAGGTATTCGTCTTTCGACATCGCCGGTTTGTAGTCACTAAGCAGATCGTTTGCCGCCCCGCCGTCGCCGTGGAGCAGGTCCACCGCCATCAGCGCCAGTGATTTCGCGGGCGCAAGATATCCCATTTCCTTGTCCGAAATATGCCAATCCGCACTGTGCCCCACACCGTCCGCCCCGGCCATGTAGGGATGGATCGCGGGCATGATGTGGGAAAGATCCCCCATATCGGTGGACCCCGTTCTGTGGGAGACCTCACAGACCTCGTCGTCGCCGAACAACGCCTTCGAATTCGCTTCAAATATCGCGCTCATCGCCGGATCGTTCCGAAGCGGCAGGTATCCCGGAAGCGTTTCAATTTCCACGCGCGCGCCCACCGCCATCGCCCCGGCGCGGATCGCACGGTCGACCTTTTCGTTGGCGTCCAGCATGGCTTCGTTCGTCTTCGCCCTGACGTAGGTCTCCATCCGGACTTCCGCCGGCACCACGTTCACGATATCTCCGCCCTTGGTGATAATCGGGTGCACTCGGATCGCGTCGCCATCCCGGAACGTCTCCCGCTGCGCGTGAATCGCAGCCAACGCGATCTGCGCTGCGTTCAATGCGTTGATTCCCCGGTGCGGCGCGCCTCCGGCGTGCGCGGCCCGGCCGATGAAGTGGATCATCTTCACCAGACATCCGTTGCACGACTCGGAAATCGCCGCTTTCTTCATATTGTGGTCGCTGTGCGTGTGGATCATCGCCGCCACGTCGATATCGTCGAAATGACCGAGCCGGACAAGCTCCGGTTTCCCGCCCAGAAACTCCAGTTTTCCTTCCCTGACGAGTCCCATCCGGTACTCGACTTCAATGTATTCTTCGGCAGGCACTGCAAAAAACACGACGTTTCCGGCCATGGCCTTCGCTGCGCCGGTGTCCACCATCCCCATCATCGCGCCCAGCAGCCCGGCCATCTGCGCGTTGTGGCCGCAGGCATGCGCGGCGCCGGTCTCGGGGTCCGCCATGGGATGGTCCGGTACCACGAGCGAGTCCAGCTCTCCGATCAAGGCCACCGTCGGGCCGGACTTCGCACCCCGGAGGATACACTTTACCCCCGTAATCCCCAGCCCGGTTTCCGGCGAAAGCCCGAATTCCTCCATCGTGTTTGCCGCCAGCCTGGCGGTCTCGAATTCCTTGAAACCGGTCTCAGGGTGGGCCATGATGTGGTCCCCGATCCGCTCGATCTGCCCCCTGCGGCGGTCGATGGCCTCGCAGATCTCTCGCTTCAATGTCTCTTTTTCGTCCATACGCTCCTCTCACGGGCCATTCATCGGATCTTGACCAGCAGCACCAGCAGGATTGGCGTTACGAACGCCTGAAGCAGGATGAACCGCACGAGTACGTGGGTATTCGACCAGCCGTTCTTGTGCCGGAAGTGATCGTGCAGCGGATAACGGACCGTCCTGAATATCCCGATTTTCAAAAACCGCAGAAACGCAACTTTCAGGAGCCCGGTGGCGCCGTTCACCAGAACCACGCCGGCGACGACGACGATCAGAAACGGATTGCCGCACGCCAGAACCAATATCCCGAGCAGGAAGCCCATCGGACGGGAACCCGCGTCTCCCATGAGAACGGAGCTGGGATACGCATTGTACCAGAGGTAACCGGCCAGACACCCGGCCATGATAAATGCGAACAGCGCCCAGACCGCGCCATCAGGGTAATGTGGCACGAGCAGGTACCTGGCGATATCCCGGTGTCCCACAATCCCGTACAGAATCGTGGCCAGGTAGACGAACGCCATCACGCTCAGACTTCCCGACAGCCCGTCCACGCCGTCGGTACAGTTGGTGGCGTTGATTGAGACCCAGATCAACAGTGCGGCGCCGGGCACGAAAATCCACGGCGGAACCGATACCGGCGTCTTCATCAGCGGCAGCCAGAGTTGGACCGGTTCCAACTGGCAGATGACCATCGCACCCAGTAACGAGATGCCCAGGTCGATGGCGCCCACGCGATATTCGCCCCATCCCCCGGGACTTCGATCGTCCAGAAAACCGGCCACCATCGCAAGCAGTATGCACCCGAGGATCTGCCAGTACTGGAAGCCCGGCGGAAGGACCAGGATGCACACGGCAACGTAGATCGGTAGGAAGATAATGCCCGCGCCGACCGGTTTACCGTGGCTCTGTTCGTTCTCCACGGCATACGCCCGGCCCCGGTCTCTGGGCAGGCGCATCCACAACCGGGGAAGCAGACGCCAGGTGAAGAACCCTGCCATCGCCGTACCGAGGACTGCCAGAAACAGATAGGACGTCAACAACCGAAGGGGACCGTAAACGTCCGCGAAGCGTTCTCCCAGCCAGAAAAGCAAAGCCGAATCCCTATCGATATTCGCCAAAATAAGACTGCACCCGGTAAGGCTTGTTCCCGGGCGACCGCCGGGCCGGTCGCCGGTTCTCCCGTCTTCGACAATGTAAGCCCATCCCGCGAAAAGGACAAGGGCAAGTTAACCCGATTAATTCATGAATCGT
>JAAXHH010000087.1 GCA_012270975.1 Candidatus Latescibacterota bacterium
GTGCGGGTCCGCACCCTCGGCCAGAACTACGACCAACAGGACTTCGAGGAGATCGTCCTTCTCAGCGGTCGTGACGGCACGGTCCTGCGCCTTGGCGATATCGCCGAGGTCCGCGACGGTTTCGAGGAAGCCGACCTGATCGTCCGGCATCAGAACCATCCGGCGGTATTCGTCGAGATCTACCGGGCCGATGGCGAGCAGGTGATGGACGTGGCCACGACCGTCCGCGAGCACCTAGCGGACCAGGTGATCCCGGCCCTGCCGGACGGTGTGGGTGTCACCATGTGGAATGACGAATCCCAGGTCTATGAGGAACGCGCCGATCTTCTCCTCAAGAACGGGATCCTGGGCCTGTTGCTGGTGCTGATCGCACTCAGCCTGTTTCTCGAAATCCGGCTCGCGCTTTGGGTCGCCGTGGGCCTCGCCGTTTCGGGAATCGGCGCCCTCGCCATCATGATGGCATTCGACGTGGCGATCAACACCATCAGCCTGTTCTCGTTTGTCCTCGCCATCGGTATTATCGTCGACGATGCCATCGTCGTGGCCGAGCACATTCAATACGAACGCAAGCGGGGAACACCCGGGGTCACGGCCGCGATCCGCGGCGTACGGCGGATCAAGGTGCCGTTGACGTTCGCAGTTCTGACGTCGGTGGTGGCCTTCGTCCCGTTGCTGTTCATTCCCGGCGGCGTCGGTGAGGTGTGGCGGGCCCTGCCGATCATCATGATCGCCATGCTGCTGATTTCCCTAATCGAATCGCTGCTGGTGCTGCCCAACCACCTGTCCCACCTGCACGGCCCGGAGTGGGTGCCGACCAATGCCTTCGACCGGTTCTTCGCGCGGCTCCAGGGGCGCGTTGACGCGCTGCTGAACAGGTTCGTCCAAGGCCCGCTGGATCGGGCCCTGCAGTTCGCCACCGACCAGCCCGCGGTGACGATGGCGGGGGCTGTGGGAATGCTCGTGCTGAGCATCTCCCTGTTGCCCGCGGGGATCGTTCCTACCACGCTGGCCGCTGACGTGGAGGGGGATATCGCGACGGTCGTCCTGGAGATGCCCGATGGGGCGACCGCTCCGAGGACGTACGAAGTGGCGCAGGA
>JAAXHH010000085.1 GCA_012270975.1 Candidatus Latescibacterota bacterium
CGCACCATCAACGTCATCGTACGCGTTCCAGACCCCTTTACGAGCGGCACCTGGGTCAGATCAGCTGGCAATGATGCAAATGCTAATCCTGGCCCTCCCCTCCTTGTGGGCAAGTTTGTGAAAGTGCGAATTGAGGGAATCATCCCAGACCAGTACTTCATCCTGCGACGGTCAGCACTCAGGCCAGGCAACGAGATCTGGGCAATACGCGATGACACACTATTGACCATCGTCCCGGTGCGCGTCCTTCAGCGTTCCGATGATAAGGTGTTCGTAACCGGCACGCTGAAAGCCGGTCAGGCGGTCGTCATAGGCGGGATAAAGGTCGCAACCGAAGGCAGGGTGGTGCGGATCGGAGGTGATCCATGAACCGGGAAGAAGGTTCCGCACGGGAACAGCGTGGTCCCATAGCTTATATGGCTGGTAACAGTATAGCCGCCAATCTACTGATGTGGGCCATTATCGCCGCCGGGCTGGTGTCGCTGACCGGACTCGACCGGGAAGCGTGGCCCACCACTCCCTTCTACCATATCGAAGTGTCGATGGCCTATCCCGGCGCCACACCGGAGGAGATCGAGGAGTCGATCGTCGTCAAGATCGAAGACCAGGTCAGCGGGTTGGATGACGTGAAGGCGGTCAAGTCCGTATCGGCCCCGGGTATGGCATCCGTACGGATTCAAATGGATTTCGGTACGGACATGGTCCAGGCGCTGAACGATATCGAGTCTGCTGTCAATCGCATACAGTCTTTCCCGGCCGGTGCCGATCGTCCCAGTTTCAGGGAGATGACCAACCGCATGAGCATGATGCGGCTCATTGTATATGGCGATGTACCTGAGCGCTCGCTGAAAGAATTGGCGTACCAGATCGAAGATGAACTCACAACACTCCCCTCCGTGTCCCAGGTCGAAGTCAGTGGTATTCGGAAATACGAGATCTCTATCGAGGTACCGCTTCATCGGCTAAGAGCACTTGGACTCACACTCACCGACATAGCCAACACCATTCGTCGCAGTTCCCTGGACTTATCTGCCGGCAGTATCAATACCCGGGAATCCCAGGTGCGGGTCCGCACCCTCGGCCAGAACTACGACCAACAGGACTTCGAGGAGATCGTCCTTCTCAGCGGTCGTGACGGCACGGTCCTGCGCCTTGGAGATATCGCCGAGGTTCGCGACGGTTTTCAGGAAGCAGACCTGATCATC
This sequence comes from Candidatus Latescibacterota bacterium, assembly GCA_012270975.1. Classification (GTDB taxonomy): domain Bacteria; phylum JAAXHH01; class JAAXHH01; order JAAXHH01; family JAAXHH01; genus JAAXHH01. The sequence continues at coordinate 1,206 of JAAXHH010000085.1, forward strand.
CGGCACCAGAACCATCCCGGGGTATTCGTGGAGATCTACCGCGCCGATGGTGAGCAAGTGATGGATGTCGCCACGACCGTCCGACAGCACCTGGCAAACGAAGTGATCCCTTCCCTGCCGGACGGTGTGGGCGTCACCATGTGGAATGACGAATCCCAGGTCTATGAGGAACGCGCCGATCTTCTCCTCAAGAACGGTATTCTGGGCCTGTTGCTGGTCTTGATCGCCCTGAGCCTGTTTCTCGAAATCAGGCTCGCGCTTTGGGTCGCCGTGGGTCTCGCCGTTTCGGGAATCGGCGCCCTCGCCATCATGATGGCATTCGACGTGGCGATCAACACCATCAGCCTGTTCTCCTTTGTCCTCGCCATAGGAATCATCGTCGACGATGCCATCGTCGTGGCCGAGCACATTCAATACGAACGCAAGCGGGGAACACCCGGGGTCACGGCCGCGATCCGCGGCGTACGACGGATCAAGGTGCCGTTGACGTTCGCAGTTCTGACGTCGGTGGTGGCCTTCGTCCCGTTGCTGTTCATTCCCGGCGGCGTCGGTGAGGTGTGGCGGGCCCTGCCGATCATCATGATCGCCATGCTGCTGGTTTCCCTGGTCGAATCGCTGTTCGTGCTGCCCAACCACCTGTCCCACCTGCACGGTCCGGAGTGGGTGCCGGCCAAT
>JAAXHH010000072.1 GCA_012270975.1 Candidatus Latescibacterota bacterium
TCTCATCCTGATTGTCGCGCTACAGTGATACGGTTGGAATGTCAACTCCGGTTTCCAGAATGTGAACTGCGATTGATATAACCGTGGTGTGCACCAGCCAGAGCCCATCGCTTGAGACTCGCCGGTCACTCACGGACTGTTCGTGCAGCTGCGTCAGAAGACCGCCCACCCATCCTCACGATCGCGCTCGATTCGGCTCGATCTTACACCATTCTGGGAGATTCTGGGAGATTCTGGGAGATTCTGGGAGATTCCGGGGATACACTCACCCCGGTTGCCGAATGCCCTCGACAAGGAGCCAGAGGTCTTCCACTCGGAAACGGTGCTTCGTAAGCTGGAATCCGGGGAATCGCTACTGGAGGCGCACATGACAGCTGACCGAATCTCAGAGCTGGTCGCTGCCGGCGAGTCTGAGACGCTGGAATTCAAGAGTACGACCGGGCAACGGAGCGATGCCGCCAAGTCACTGTGCGCGATGCTCAATCTGCACGGCGGACACGTCCTGTTTGGTGTCACTCCGGAGGGAGCCGTGGTCGGACAGCAGGTGAGCGAAGACACCATCGAGAAGGTGAGCTCCGAAATCCAGCGCATCGAGCCGCGGACATTTCCGTCGATTGAGCGGGTCCCTGTAGAGGGCGGCAATGAGGTGATCGTGGTCGTCGCCCCGCCGGGACCCGCCAAACCGTACCTCTACAAGCGGGTGGCCTACCGACGGGTGGGCAACACCACCCTGGAGATGTCGGCCGAAGAGTACAACAGGGTTCTCTTCGAGCGAATGCACGCCGAGCGACGCTGGGAGAACCAGCCCACGGCAGGATGGACGGTGGACAACCTCGACGCGGCCGAAATCCAGAAGACCGTCAGGGAAGCGATCCGACGCGGGCGCCTGGAGGATCCGGGGACTCGAGAGCCCGCCGAACTACTTCGGGGCATGAAGCTGCTCAAGGACGGGGTGTTGCTGCGCGCCGCCGCTGTCCTGTTCGGTCATACCGATCAGATTGAGTTTGACAACCTGCGACGCGGGAGGCAATAGCGAACGCACTCTGCCATCGCGACTACTCGATTGTCGGGGGCTCGGTGGGGATTGCGGTCTACGATGACCGCCTTGAAGTGACCTCGGCAGGGGCACTGCACTTCGGTCTGACCCCCGAGCGATTGTTCGGATCGCACGAGTCCATGCCCTGGAACCCCTTGGTTGCCCGGGCGTTCTATCTTCGGGGCATCATCGAGGAGTGGGGTCGTGGAATTGCCAGGATCGTCAAACATTCCAAGCTCGCGGGGCTCGCTACCCCGGAAATCGAAGACGCCGCCGGTTGCGTCACGGTGCGCTTCCGGAACAATCGATACGTGGTGCCTCGAGTTGGGAGCGGAGATCCGCAAGAGCGGCGGGCGGCGATTCTCGCTTTACTGGCTGAGGCTCATCGACCCTTGGCGACCCGGGAGATTGGCGATCAGCTGCCGGTGCAGGCAAGTCGGGCTACGTTGCTTGACGATCTTGGGGTCCTGAGGGATCGAGGGCTGGTCGCGCTCACTGGTCGCGGACGCTCGGCACGATGGAGGCTCGAGTAGGGTGTGTGAAGGAGGGGGTGACGACCGACGCCTATGGCCCTCTATTCACGAATCGCGAAACACCGGCCCACCCTCCTAAGGGAAGGCGGCGCAGCCTGTTGGAGCGGCGGTCCCCCAGGGAGCCCATTTACGTTTCTCGCGAGTTCGGTCTTACCCCGGGCGATGACCGGCTGAAGGGTTGAGCCCAACCGGTCCGGGTCGCCACCCTGGCGTCAGTCAACGTGCCTGCGGCGGGACGGTGCTGGTGCGCCCCCTGACGTTGGGGAGAAACGGGCGGGTGCTCGTCCGGTGGGGCCCATGTGGCCGGGGAGAATGTCAACTCCGGCGGGATCGAATCGCGAATCCCTTTGCCGGAAAGGCGTCCCGAATCGTGGGGGTGCTCCTGGCTGAACCACGCCGGTGGTGGGGCGTGACGGAACTCGCGGAACGGGTCGAGGTGACGGGGGACGGTGCCATCGCTTGCGACCGCTGACGCCACCTCGCAGCTTCCCCTCGCGAGACTCCCGCCGAATAACCGCGCGGCTCCCCGGCCGAGACGAGGGACGCGTCCGCCATGGACCGGCCGAGAGCCGAAGATCACATCCCAATCGATTCCGCGCGATGACCGACGTTTTCGACCCCGGAAAGCGGAGCGAGATCATGTCGCGCATCCCCGGCCGGGACACCAAGCCGGAGATGATCGTTCGCAGGATCGCGCACGGACTCGGGTTCCGGTTCCGGCTCCACCGTCGGGACCTTCCCGGTTCCCCGGACCTGGTGTTTCCCAAGCACCGGGCCGTGATCATGGTCCACGGGTGTTTCTGGCACCGGCATCCCGGCTGCAGGTACGCGTCCAGTCCGAAGACGCGCGTGCGGTTCTGGGAGGACAAGTTCGAGGGCAACGTGGTGCGGGACCGGCGGAATGAGGAGGCCCTGCACGAGCTCGGCTGGCGGGTGATGGTGATATGGGAATGTGAGACGAGGGATCGGAAGGCGGTGGCGGAGCGGATCGTGGGGTTTCTGCGGGGTGGGGAGACAGGCGGATCAGCGTGATGGCGATCGACCTGTTCTGTGGGGTGGGGGGGTGTTTCGGAAGCCGTTGGCACCACGAACTGGCTTTCGTAGCTTCCACCGCAAGAAAGGAGGACGGACACCAGTGCAACCCACCCGGCTCGCTTGGATCGCGGATTGTCCGCGGCATCGCCGACGACCGGGGTGCGGACATGCTCGGTACCGCGCCGCCGCCGCCGAGCGCGTCGCCAACGTGCGAGCCGAGTGGTCGGCGGAATGATGACCGAACGCGACGACACGCATGACTGACCCCCCGTTCGACATCACTCCGTTTCTCACCTAGGAGGAGGGACAGCACTTCGATCGCAAGTCGATGTTCGAAGGCCCGCCCGGTGCGAAGCGACCACGAAAACGTGGCAAGGTGCGTGAACAGGTCGCGGAGTATGTGGCTGCCTATGCCAATGCCGACGGTGGCGTGCTTGTGCTGGGGATCGAGGACGACGGGACGGTGACCGGACACTCGGGCCTCCCAAGCCGATGCGTCTCCTGTTATCGGCACCGCGGGCCCTGTTGGACCCTCCGCAGCCCGCTGGGTTCGTGGTCTCGTACCAGGGGAAGGAGCTGATCGTCTTTGACGTTCCTGCAGCCGACGTTCCGGTTCAGATGACCGGAAACGGGTTTCCGCTTCGGGTGGGCGACCAAACCGTTGGGGCCAGGGAATCCCTCATCGCGGTGTCCAAGCAGCAGGGCATGCATGAGAGCTGGGAATGCCGCCGCTCTCAATGCACGTTGGAGGACCTCGATCCAGAATTGCTCGCCCAGGCTCGTGCCGGTGCAGGCCCCGCATCGAGGGCAACCTGCCGAGGGTGCTGGACGAAGCCCGAGCGGTCGTCGCCAGCCTGTTACGGCGACCGTCCCGTCTCTTGGGGGTGCGTTTTCAAGAGATGCCGGAGTACCCGGATTTTGCGTGGCGCGAGGCAGTGCATAACGCCGTCGCGCACCGCGACTATGCCATCCAGGGGGCCGGCACCGAGATATGGATGTTCGAAAACCGCATGGAGGTGGTGAGCGCTGGTGCCTTTCCGGAAGGAGTGACCCTCGAGGAAGTTCTCCGTCTGGAGAGAGTCCACCGAAGCCGCAACCCGCGCATCGTTCGCGTGCTGGTCGATCTCGGTTACGCGAAGGATCAGGGGGAGGGCATTCCGCGGATGTTTGCCGAGATGGAGGACGCGTTCTTGCCCCGGCCGGATGTGAAGGTCACGGAGTCACAGGTGGTTGTCACGTTGCGAAATACTCCTACTCTGACTGACTCCGATCGGCGCTTCGTAGCGGGTCTCGGAGACACCGAGCTAAGCCGGCACGACTTCCGGGCGCTCCTGATGGCCCATAGGCATGGGCAGGTCGATAATGCCGAGTTGCGATCCGCCACGGGACTTGACACGCTGGGTGCCAGCCAACTGCTGCGTGGCCTTCGGGATCGCGAACTCCTGACGCTGCACTCTCACGGGGCGGCTAGCTACTACACCCTGTCCCCCGCCTTGTGTGAGCCGGTCGGGCAGAGATCGCGCGCGGATCGAGGGGGGTTCGACTCCGATCGAGGGGAGTTCGGCTCGGATCGAGGGGAGCTGCCCATGGATGTGTGGAGCATGATCAGCCGCTTGGGATCCCGGCCACGCAAGGAACGACTGCGCGCGGCCATCGAGGCCATCTGCGCAGCCAGGACGTGGACAACGTCGGCGGAAATCGCGCGTTTCCTGCGGTTTTCCCAGCGCAACCTGAGTAGCCGACACCTTGCTCCCATGGTGGAGGCCGGGCAGCTGGCACGCCGCTATCCAGATAGCCCGAATCACCCCGCGCAGGCGTATCGGGCCACTACCGCACGATGACCGGCGCAGACTTGGGGTTGGTCGGCTCGCTAGCCCTTCCCAGCCCGCGACAGCTGTAGCGCGACAATCAGGATGAGAAGTCGGCTGCGCGCCCTGACGACGGGGGAGAAACGGGCGGGTGCTCGTCCGGTGGGGCCCATCTGGGCGGGGAGAATGTCAACTCCGGTTCCCAGAATGTGAATCGGAGTTGACACAGCCTTGGGTGTGCGCCCAGGTAGCGTCCGTTTGGCCAGCGCGCATTGGGAGCTTTGGATCAACTGTGAGGATTGTCCAAATTCACCATGAATGCGATGTTCACTAAACAGTGAATCCATCTCAGTGATGAGTCATGGAAGCCAAGCTAGTCGAATTCGGGCGTCGGTCTCTGGAGCAGGTCCTGGTCGGGGAGACCGGCCTCGACCTGGTCGCTGGCGGCGTCGGCTTCCCCGAAACCGGACGAACCCCGGACGCAGTTTGGGTGCTCCGTTCCGGCTCTGAAGAATGGTGCTTCCTTGTCGAGGTCAAGTCCACCCTGTGGCCCAGCGGGGTCGCGGCCATGGCGGCCCAGGCCAAGGCCCTGGCGGCGGAAACGGATGCCGACCGCTGCCTGGTCATCGTACCGCGGGTCACGGATCGAACGGCCGAGTTCCTCCGGCGCGAGGGGATCGACTACATCGATCTCTGCGGGAACATCCGGGTGTCGGTGCCGGGGCGAATCCTAGTGATGGTCCGGGGAGGGCGGGAGTCCACCGTCGACGACTTCCCCCTCCCGAAGGATCGAATCGCGAATCCCTTTGCCGGAAAGGCGTCCCGAATCGTGCGGGCACTCCTGGCTGAACCACGCCGGTGGTGGGGCGTGACGGAACTCGCGGAACGGGTCGAGGTGAGCGCGGGGATGTCCGTCAAGACCCTTCGCACCCTGGAAGCCGACCTCTACGTCCGGCGTGACCGCCGCCGCCGGGTCAAGGTGACCGATGGCGAGTCGCTGCTCCGACGATGGGCGGCCGTGTCCGGACCCGCATTCCGCGACGCAAGCCGGTTCACGTCGCCGGTCCCGGATCCGGACGAACTCGCCATCCGGCTGGCAGAGCGCCTTGGGGAAATGGGTGTCGGCTACGCCCTTTCGCGTCTTTCCGCAGCCCGGTTCGTCGAACCGTATGCGCCGGCGTCCGTGGTCGATGTCTATGTGGACCGGGAGCCGAGCGAACTGGAGGCGGCCCTGAATCTCTTTCCGGTTGAGCGGGGGGAGTCGGTGCGCCTGGTCAGGCCTTCGGATGTCGGGGTTCTACAGTTCACCGAGGAGCGAGAGGGGGTGACGGTTGTGAATCCGGTGCAACTGTTCGTGGACCTCAGCAACGGGCGTGGCAGGGAGGGGGATGTGGCAGAGCGACTGCTGGAGAATCAACTGAGTGGGACTTGGAAGGGAGGGGAAGAAGCGTGAGAACAAGGTCGGCGTATGGGTCGGAAGTGACGCGACGTGCCCGGCGCGTGATCGGCCTGGAATCGGCCATGCGAAGATCACCGCGCCTTGGGCCTTGGAGGGTCCCTGATTCGAGCACTGCTTATGTTGATTATTGACGCATTTCTGTTATCATCTCTGTGTGATACACACATTCTCAGTATTCAACTACTGTTCCATACGCGAAACCGTGACCCTCGATCTGCGGATCCCGGGTACGGCGCCCGACCTGGCCTGCTTCCGCCGGAGCGCGGCCAGGCCGGACGTTCGGTTGCCCACGGTCGCTGTTCTGATGGGGCCGAATGGATCTGGCAAGACGACCTTGCTCCGAGCGTTGGTGGACCTGGGACGGATCGGCTCGTCGCCGACCGAACCCGTCACCCTGTTGCCGTTCCTGTCGCACGAGACAAGGTGGGCGCCGACACGCTTCGCCCTTGAGGCCGAGGGGGATTTTCTCGCGCCTGGCGAAGGTGCGCGAAGATTCCGGTACGAAGTCGAGATCGGACGACAACCGACGGACGACGGCGGAGATGGCCCTCTATTCGTGAATCACGAAACACTGGTCCACTTTCCGAAGGGAAGGCGGCGCAGACTGCTGGAGCGGCGGTCCCCCGGGGAGCCCGTTTACGTATCTCGCGATTTCGGTCTCACCGCGGGTGATGACCGCCTGAAGGGGGTTGAGCCCAACCGGTCGGCGGTCGCCACCCTGGCGTTGGTCAACGTGCCCGCGGCGGCTCGGCTGGCTGTCTTCCTCAGAGACACCCTGCTCGGCGCGAGCAACATTTCCGGCAATGACACGTTCACACCGGATACCTCGACCGTCATCGGTTGGTTGGAGGCGAGTGGCGAAGCACGGGCATGGGCGCGGGGCCAGGTCCGTCGGAGCGATCTCGGAATCGAGGACATCGAGGTCGTCGACGGATTCGGTGGCAAGCACATCCGTTTCAGCCACAGGGGTTTGGACGGGCCGATCGTGCTCGGCCTGGAGTCCAGGGGCACCCGGAAGCTGGTTCACCTGCTGCCGTTGATCAGGTTCGCGCTGGATATCACCGGCCTGGCGGTTCTCGACGAAATCGATGGAGCCCTGCACGTCGACATGCTCGCCGAGATCCTGGATTGGTTCCGGTCCCGCGAGAGCAACCCGAATGACGCTCAACTGCTGATTTCCTCGCATCATGTCGGGCTGCTCGACGATCTGGAGAAGGAGGAGCTGTTCATCGTCCAGAAGGACGATAGCGGTGCCACCCGTGTGTACGGCGCGCAGGACGTCAAGGGTCTGCGGCGTGACGTGCGACTCTATCCGAAGTACCGGGCGGGTGCGCTCGGCGGGCTGCCCGGAATCGGCTGAGGCGGGGTGGGCTGGTGGACGCTCTCGGGCTCTGACGCACCCGTTGAACAAATGCTCCTGAGGATACTCCAGCAACCTCGGCCACGCCCACCCACTTGTGGATTTCAGTTGGTGTGGGCGGGGGCGGTCGGAAGTAGATCCCCGACTCCCACCGGAAGCTGAACGATGTGACGCTTGCGGCTCCAAAGAAGTGTTGGTTTTGAGCCCAGCGTGATCGCGTCGACAGCTCCGGTGGACGGCCCGCCCGTCCCGGAAACGGTCGGTGCCGACGTCATCGGGTAAGAAGAAGCGACCGGCCCGCGACTGGACCGATCCCTGCCGATAATGCGTCGATGGCGGCGGTGAGCGGCTCCATTCGGGAAGTGCCCCCGCACAGCCGTATTCTACATGGCGAGCAGCTGATTGCCAAGAAACGTAACAAAACCGTTATGATTCGATGTAATTCACGCTTTACAAAATGGAAAGCATGGTTGTCATTTCGGGGTTGAGCACCTTTGGAGTCGGGGCCGGAACCAGCCGAAAGGAGGGGCAGGAGCTCGAGTGGAAGGTCGAAATCAACGCGCCGATCTTACTGGTCGCGACCGGATTCCTGCCCTACCTTGAGGGCGCGGTCAGTGTGGTGGGGGACGGATAGGGACGACATAACCCGACCAAGTCGGTGTATCCCCTTGGGAACGGTGCCGTAGCACCCAGATCAGATCAAGCAACCCGCAATGCCCAAACCATCCCCCGATCACCCCGTACTCCGCGCAGCCCGACTCTGGCGCGATCGCTGCCTCTTGAACGAAGGGTCCGTACTCACCGAGAAGTCGCTCTGGACTTCGGACAATGTCGCCTACCTGGTGCGCGACTACGCCGAGAACCTGGACTACGGCGAGGGCGGTTTCTTCCAGAAGCTGGAGGGGCAATTGGCGGGGACGCCCGCCAGCGCGAAACAGCTGGCGGCGGAGATGTTCTGGGTGATGTACCTGTTCTGCACTCGGGGGTCGATGCAGCCGGGGACCAAGCGCCGCCAGATTCGTCAGGTTTGGGAGTGGTCGGGTGAGCCACTTCCCGACGCCCCGTTTGAGCTCGGGGAGGCACTTCAGGACGGCGTCGGCAACCCCGGCACGGCCTTCAATACGCATCGATGGAGGGAGCTTCGCTTTTTCGTCCTCGCGATGAGGGCATGGACGGCGTTGTCGAAGCCGCAACGCGAAACCCTGCTCGCGGATCCATGGAATCTCGCGGAGTGGCTGAAGGAACAGGACGAGACGCGCACCCGCCAGCTGCGGCACATGCTGTTGTATCTGCTCTTCCCCGATGACTTCGAGCCGTTGGCCACGGCGTCTCAGAAGAGGATCATCGTGCGCGAGTTCACGAAGGGATTCGGGGAGGATCCCGACCAGTTCGACTACAAGGACAGAATCGCCGTCGATCGACAGCTGCTTGTCGTCCGCGAGCGGCTCCAGGCAGAAGGTGCCGCAGGGGATTTCGATTTCCACGACGAACCCTATCTGAAGGTCTGGCGACCTGATTCTGGCGGAGGAGACGGTGGAGACGTCCTTCCGGCTCGGGAAGAGGCCGCAAAATGGTATCAGGAGAAGTTCGGGAAGGCTCGCGTGTGGGCGTTCGCGGCGGGTGCCGGCGCGCGATACTGGGATGAGTTTCGAGAGAACGGGATCATCGCGATCGGTTGGGACCAACTCGGCGATCTCCGGGAGTTCGACAAGAGGGAGAGCATCCACGAAGAACTCCGTGACATCCTCGACAAGCCGAACCCGCACAACGACTCACTCGCATGCTATCAGTTCGCCCACGAGATGCGGCCCGGGGACTATGTGCTCGTCAAGCAGGGGCGCACGTTGCTATTGGGCTACGGGGTCATCGAATCCGACTATGAGTTCGACGAGATCCGTTCCGAATTCCGACACACACGGCGCGTCAAGTGGGAGAAGGTGGGTCGTTGGCGGTTTTCGAAGGAGCGTGCCATCACCACCAAGACCCTCACCGACTTCAGTCGCTACAAGCAGTGGCTTCATTTTGCCTTCCAACTCATGGAAGATGGGGCGGATCCACCCCCGCCGCCTCCGCCGCCCATAGGGGGTTCGCGACCACCCCCGCGACGGTACACTCGACAAGAAGCCCTGAAGGATCTCTTCCTTTCCGGAGCCGACTTCGACCACATCATCGACGCTTGGGAACGCAAGAAGAACGTGGTCCTCGAGGGCCCTCCCGGTGTCGGCAAGACCTTCATCGCCAAGCGACTGGCCTACCGGGTCATCGGATACAAGGCTCCCGAGAGGGTGCGGATGATCCAGTTCCACCAGAGCTACGCGTACGAGGACTGGACCTACCCCGATTTCACGGACG
>JAAXHH010000119.1 GCA_012270975.1 Candidatus Latescibacterota bacterium
CGCTCGACAGGTCGCCGTCGCCGTCCGCCAGACCGTAGTAGAACGGCAGGAGGAAGCGCTTGCGGGGATCTTCGACGATGTTGAGGGTCTCGGCCCCTTCTTCGTACGGGAGGGGATCGACCGAGGCATGGGCGACGGTGCCGGTCTCGAAGTGGCCGTCCGGAAGGTCTTCGCCGAAGCGGATCCAGCCTTCCTCCCCTTCGCAGGTCCCGTAGAAATGGATCGCCCGGCCGCAGGTGCGGTTCATGTAGGAAGCCCACATGAAGGCGACGTACCCGAGCGGGGCGCATCGTTCGTCGGTCAGGCGGGCGGTGAACTCCATATCGACGCAGTCCGGCCCGAGGCAATAGCGCATCGCGCTCTCGATCCCCCAGGAAGAGTCGGTGGCCGGGTGGCGGACCGACGCTTCGCCGGGAGCGTGGGAGAGGAGGAGGCAGTGGTCCTTCCGGGGGGTGAACATCGAGCGACCGGCGTCGGCCGCCGCGCCGTTCATGATGTGCTCGAAGTTGAGGCCGACGGCATCGTCCCGGAAGAGATTCTGGTCCGGGTAGCTCAGATGGCACAGGGGGGTGAAACCGCTCCCCTGGCGGTCGGCGTTCGCCTCGTTGTCGAGGAGGAGGCCCCTGAAGGAGCCGCCGCTCAGTCCAATCGTCGCGGACATGCCGCTGTCTCCCCCATCTCAAACTTCATCGGTCCGCTCCATCTGTATGGCCCTCAGCGCTTCGCTCCTTCCGGTAGCGGTCGCGGGCCAATCCGAATACATGCCGCAGGCGCTTAGCGTCGCCGGGTAGCTGGGTCACGGCTCGCTCTAGGATCTCCTCGGCCCCCTTCTCATCGCCCACCTCCAAGTGATAGTCTATCAACTCCAGGTAGGCCCCCCGCTCCAGGGGATTGGCCCGGAGGGCCCCCTCGTAGGCCGCCAAGGCCGCTGGCCGTTCCCCCAAGGCCCTCCGGGCATGGGCCAGGTTGAGCCAGATCTTGGCCTGGTCCGGGGATTCCTGCAGGACCCGCTCAAAGATGCGGGCCGCTTCTAACAGGTTGCCTCGGACCCCGAGTACGCTTCCCAAGTTGAGCCAGGCCTGCCAGTAGGTGGAATCCAGCTCCACGGCCCGCTCCAGTTCGCGCTGCGCCTGTTCGAACTCGCGCACCTCGCCGAAGGCGGTCCCCAAGTTGTAGTGGATCGCCGCGTTTCCAGCCATGTCCATGGGCGCTAGCCGGTGGTTGACGGCTGCCGCGAATACGACCACCACGGCCAGAGCTAGGCCGGCCTGGCCATACTGCCGGGCCCGCAGGCCGGCCCATATCCAACAGGCACCGAGAGTCGCGAAGAACACGAGCAGAGGAAGGAGGGGGGCGCGGTAGCGGGCCGTTGGGAAGAAGGCGACTACCGAGAGGCAGTACACGCCGACGAAGGCGGCGAAGAGGACAAACTCCTGCCGACGACCGGACAACAGCAGGCCGAGCAGCGCCAGCGGTGCAATGATCCCAAAGGGGAAAGCCATCCCCCACTTCCACAAAGTCGCCGCCAGGACCGTCGAGTAGTTGCGCCAGAAGTATATGTCTTGGTTCCGGCCGATCTCGTCCCCTTGCCAAAAGAGGAAGAATTTCCGGGCCAGCAGGAAGATATAGTCGAGGGGCTGCGATACGATGTAGTCCCAGGATCGGGCCAAGAAGAAGTGCGACTGGTGGGACGGGCGGTCTATGCCGGCCTTGCGGGCCTGGCCCACGATGCGGCCCCACTCCAAACCGGGTCGCGCATTGACGGTGCTGTCGTAGTCCGGGTTGTTGCCCACGTAGAAGTTTATGCCAGCGTTATAGGAGATGAGGACGCGGTCGCCGCCGATGGCAGCGTTGCGCAGGGATACCGGCGCGATCATCAGGGCAGAGCCCAACAAGAAGAGCCCAACCCAGGTCGCGGCCCGCCGTCCACCCCGCTCGCGCAGTTGCCACCCGATCCAAGCCGCGGCTACCGGCACGAAGGCGAGGACCGTGGGCACGGTCAGGCCGGCCAGGCCGAAGACCAAGCCAGCGCCCAGAAATCCAGTCCCGGAGGGCCGCTGCAGCGCCCGCCAGAGCAGGGCGAGGCCGGCCAGATCGAGGAAGGTGGCCAGGGACGCGGGCAAAAGCTCGCCGTCGAAGAAGATCAACGGGCCGCACAGGGTCGTAGCCACGGCGGCCGCGGCGGCGACCTCCGGACGGGCAACCTGCCGCCCCAGCCAGTAGATCAGGGAGCAGGTCAGGGAGCCAAGCAACGCCTGGACCAGACGCACGACGTAGAAGAAGGACTCCGGAAAGAGCGTCTTCAGCACGCCGAGCAGGTAGGGATAGAGCGGCGGCTGCCAGAATGGGCCGCTGCCCCGTCCCAGCCAGTTGCCGGCCGCTAGGCGCTCGGCATGTTGGGTATAGGTGAGCGAGTCCACTGCCGGGTGGAAGAATAGTGGACTGTCGTCGATCTCCAAGATATAGACGACGCGGACCGTCAGGGCCAAAAGGAATACGGCCCCGATCCACCTAGCCATGGGGGGCAGTGATCCGCCGACGGCCATTCCCCTGCCCTCGACTTCGACCGGGGTTCGGTTGCGTCCACGGCCCCACAGGGCTGCTGCTCGTTCCTGCCAAGTCACGCTCTGCTCCGTCTCGGGGTGTCGCCGCTGGTCGGCCTGCTGGGGTTGTCGTAGGCGTCCAAGCTCCCGGGCGGCGGGCCTAACTTCCCTGTCCCCTGCCCCGCGCGGGTGCCTATCTACATAAGAGATCGGCATCGGACGCGTCAATCGCCTGAACTGGCGCAGCCAGATTGACCGATCCAGCGGGTGCCTTGGTCAGCGAGGCCAACGAAACAACCCTGCGGACACCAGCACTCAAGTTGTTGGGGTCGATGACGATGGCTTATATTCGGTCGGCGACGCGCAGGCGTCCACGGGTGACAATTCTCCTCCCCCGACTCCAGCCCTCTCACGCCGCGCCCGCGTCGCCCCCGGTCAACCCCGCGACTCAACGGAAGACTGCGCGATGCATCTGACGTACGCCGTGCTGTTTCGCCGCACCGCCGCGGCCCTGATGACGGTCTGGCTGGGCGCGTGCCAAGCACCCGAATCGCCGACACCGAACCCGGAGAGAGACCGGCTCTGCACGCTCGGACACACCTACTTCCGCCAAGCCCGGTACCGCGACGCACTCGCCGCGTATCAACAGGCAGTGGCCCTGGACTCCCTCTCCGCGGAAGCCCACTGCCATCTGGCCACGGCCTACATGAAGCTGGGCCGCAGGGCTTCGGCTGAGACCGCGTATCTGACCGCCATTCGCCTAGATTCGAGCCTTGTTCTGGCCTACCACAATCTGGCTGTGGCCTACGGAGAAATGAAACGCCACCGGGAGGCAATCGCCCTGCTCGAAGAGGCCGTGCGCATCGATCCGGGCACGGCTCCCTCGTATCGCCTTCTGGCCGGTCTGCACCAAGAGCAGGGGGCGTATGATCGAGCCGAAGAGGCCCTGGTACGGGCCGTGGCGGCCGATTCGACCGATGCTGAGGCGCTGTGGGCCTTGGGCCGACTCCTCCGGATGCAGGGACGCCGGACAGAATCCGAGGAGTTGTTGACGCGCGCTGTCAGATTCGATCCCGACAACAAGGAGGCCCACCGGGAACTCGGGGTGCTCTACACCTACCCGGAGCGCTACGAAGAGGCCGAAGGAATGCTGCGCCGGGCTCTTGAGATCGACCCAGCCTATCCCGAGGCATACTACAGTATGGCCAATCTCTACTCTGCCCAAGGGCGCGAGGAGCAAGCCCAGATACTGCTCGACCGCTTTGCCGAGCTGAACCAGCGGGCCGCCCAAGTGCTAGCCTTGGAAAAACAGGTAAATCAGGCCGTTGGCGACCTGGACTCCTATCTGGCGGCGGGATGGTCCTACGGCGAGCTCGGCCGGTGGGAGCAAGCCATCGGAATGTACCGGGCGGTCCTGGAGCGCCAGCCCGAACATGTCAGGGCCCTCTCAGGATTGAGCCATGCCCACCTGAATCAGGGCGACCTAGACGAGGCGGTGGCGCTGGCCCATCAGGTGATCGCCCAGGCCCCAGATCAGCGCGAGGCCTGCGAGGCTCACTTCACCATCGGTTATGTGGAGGCCAAGAGTGGACGTCTGGACCAAGCCCGTCGGTCCTTCGATCAGGCCCTGCAAGTAGACGCGACTTTTGCCAAGGCTCACCACGCCTTGGGCAACGTGGGGCTGCTTCAGGGTCGCCTAGATCAGGCCGAGCAGTCCTACAAGGCAGCGATTCGCCACCGACCGAATTGGGTCGAGCCCCGCCTGAGCCTCGGACAGTACTACCTCCGTCAGCAAGCCTACGACCAGGCGATCGCGGTGTTCGAGGCCGTGGAAGGGTTGGACGCCACCAACGCGAAGGCCCACTACGCGCTCGGAAAGGCATACGAACAGACGGGCCAAGTGGATGCGGCACTGCGAGCATACCGGCTGGCGGTCGCCCACTGGCGGGGAGATGCCCGTCAGCTCGCAGCGCTAGAGGCACGCATGGCACGACTTGCCCCCTAGCGAGTGTGGTCGGTCTTAGTTTTTTATTGCACTGTTTCAAAGTCGGTGCATACATTACTAAACGTTATGCAACCCGATTCCCGAAACCCCAGAGCGCCTGAGGTCGGAGAATCATCATCGTGGAGGTTCCACACAATGAAGAAAGCTACGCTTATCGCCCTGTGCCTGACTGTGGGCTTTGCCTTTTCCGCCTGGAGTCACGTGCCAGAGGACCAAGTTCTGCTTGCGTTCCAGTTCCCCGCGGGTGCCGAGCCGACTCTGGACGGAGATCTGTCCGAGTGGGCCGTGGTTCCCGAGGACTACTGGATCGGGCCAGAGTACTACACGTCCACGACTGGCGAGAAGTGGACAGACCTATCCAGTCTGAACAGCAAGATCATCGTCGGTTATAGCGCCAGCCAGGACCGTCTCTATATGCACTACGAGTTGTTCGACAACTTCCGCAAGCGGGACGTCTCCGGAATCGAAAGTAGCCCTCCCCCCTTGCCCGACACCATCGAGTTGAGTGTTGACGGGGACCACGGCGGCGAACGCAGTTGGGCGGACGAACCCGAGGATCGCGGGCGCTTCGCCCAAAACATCCACTTCCGCCTCCCGAACATCGATCCGGCCTCGGTGAGCAACGAGGAGACGGCGTGGTACTGGTTCTGGCATAGCCAGGCTACTTGGGCCGGCAACCCGCCGTACGCCGACCAGGGATACACGTCGGATTCCGTCGTGCTCAACGCCGCCGACGTCACCAGCTATGCAGAGTGGATGATGACGTTGTGGGACAACCTGCAGTGGGATGACCCGGACGGCAGTGTGGTACACGACTTTGTAGAAGGTGAGATCATCGGTCTGAACTGGATGATCGGCGACTATGACAATATGGACAACAACGAGGCCATACAGTATGTCCTGAATGGCGAGGGAACCTACTGGGAAACTGCCGCAGTAGCCACCGACTTCCTGCTGGCTCCGTTGGAGGATGTCGATTTTGGCACGGCAGTCGAAGCCGAGAGCTGGGGCCGCATCAAAGCGGCGTTCGGGCAGTAGCGGACGGCGAGTAGGTTCGCTACTAGCGGTCCGAGCTTCATAGCGCGAACCGTCTTCGACGGGAAGGGGGGATGTGGTCTCACATCCCCCCTTCCCTAATAATCAGCCCAACAGTGTACGCGGGTTGGACTCACACACCGCAAGAGGATGACATCTTGGTAAGAGCGCGATTGGTAGGCTTGCTCTTGTGCCTAGTGACGAGCGCAGGGATGTGGCGTCCGGCAGAAGCAGTAAAGATCTATCGACTGGGCGGCGAGGACTACGCTAGCTTTCCCCTGCTGCCCGAGGTAGCAGACGGCAGCGTCGAGTTCGAGCAGTTGAGTTGGGCCGATGTAGATCCTGCCCAAGCCGGCAACTTCGACAGCGTCAACCTAGACGGAGTGCTGGCCCCCTACTACTACGGCAGCGACGAGAGCATCCTAGCCACCGTGGAAGAACGGGGCGGCTTTCTGATGACCGAACGCTACTCGGGCTATGGCCGCGATCCGACTCTGAACGTAGTCGCCGATGGGGACTTCACCACCTTCTTCCTAGAGCACAATGCGTCGCTGTCGGATTACAGTCCGGGCGGCGGTATCACCGGCTTTACCCTCTACTTCGACCTAGGCGGCCTGTTCCCGGTGAACCGGGTGCGGGTGTCGCCGCGTCCCGGCTCCCCCAACTACATCGAGCACCTAGCTATCGCCACCGGCAGTGGCGAACCCCACGGGGGAACGCCGAACCGGTCTCACATGGCATTCCAGCGCAAACTCGTCGGCACGAAACTCGACTTCAATCTGGTGGCGGAGATCACGGAGAACAAGAGCCCGGTGGTGGAGATCCCTCTAGACCGGACGCCGGTGCGGCAGCTCGCCCTGTGGGTCAACCCGTTTCAGCGGCAGGCGTGGGAGATTGCGGAGCTGGAGGTCTTCGCCGAAGGGTATGTGCCGTTCGCCAGCTATACCTCGAACACCATTCCGCTGGGGGCGCCCTCCAGCCTAGGTTGGGTGCGCTGGTCGGGTCGCCAAGACGAGTCGGCCCGGGTAACGATCCGCAGTCATGGCGGAGACGATCCCGAGCCGTCCCGGTATTGGCGGCGGACCTTCCGAGCCGACGAAGAGGTGCCGTATGGATCGGACGGATCGCCGCTGACTCGGGCGCAGTACGACAAGCTAAAGGAAAAAGAGAAAGGTCGCATCACCCACGACGCGGCAAACTGGGACTTGTGGTCGGCACCGTATTCGTTTGGCGACAGTCTGGGAGTGCCAATGGTGGCACCGCGGCCGCGCAATCACGTGCAGTTTTCGCTTGACTTCGCCAGTGATTTTCTGGATGGCGGGCAGGTGAATTTCCTCGAATTCGCAGTCTCGTCGCCGCCAGCGGCGACGGACCTGGTGGGAGAGGTGGATCCGTGGCAGGCCGAGGCTTCACAGCTGACCGAGTTCACGTACGCGATGCGGCCCACCTTGTCGCTGCAGGATCGGGGTTTCGACAGCCTAGCGTTGCGCTTTCAGGGGGGCCGAGTGGTGGAGGTGGTCGAGGTCGAGGTGGCGGGAGCGGCGGTGGCCTTCACAGAGGTAGACAGCCTGCGCACCGAGGACCGGGTGGTGGTGAGCTTCCCACGGCTGGCGGTGGATCAGAGCGGTGAGTTGTTCCAGGTTCGGCTGCGGGGCGAGGTGTATCGGTATGCGGCGACCTTCCAAGGTCGCATTTTCGACAGCCAAGCACCAGAGGAGGTCTGGCAATCGGTGCGGGGTGGCGATGCGACCAACAGGCTAGACGGCAACCGTCTGTCGGTCGAGACGCTGTCGCTGGGCGCGTCGATTGTGAGCGGGTTGCAGGTCGAGCCGACCGCGTTTACGCCCAACGGAGATGGCATCAACGACGCAGTGGCGATCCAGTACGACTTGCTGAAATTGACCGAGGACCGGCTAGTGGAGGTGGGGGTGTGGGATATGTCGGGCCGGCTAGTGCGGCAAGTGTATGTGGGCTGGGATCATTCGGGTCAGTACATCCAGCCCTGGGACGGACGGGACAGCAACGGCCAGCTAGTGCCGCCGGGCCTCTACGTATGCCGGGTCGCGGTCGATCGCGAAGGGGGCCGCGACAGCGGAACCCGCCTGATCGCGGTGGCGTATTGAGGCCCACGAGAATTTGGTCAACGGCTCCCAAATGAGAAAGAGACGTAGCAATATGAACGGCAGGATCGGCACGGCGCTGACTCTCTGGGTTCTGTGTGGCAGTGCGGTCTGGGGCCAAGGGTACGTCATCCGCGGCAACCAAATCGTGGTAGAGGGCCGCCACCTGAAAACCTGGGAGTTCCCCGTTGGCACGGTGGAGTTCTTCGCCCCGGC
>JAAXHH010000108.1 GCA_012270975.1 Candidatus Latescibacterota bacterium
CGCCAGCCTGGAATGCGAACTGATCGATCGCAGGCGCTTTGCCACCAGGGCCGAGGCCAGACTCGACCTGTTCCAGTACATCGAGGGCTTCTACAACACGCACAGACGCCACTCGTCCCTCGGATACCTCTCACCCGTAAACTACGAAAGGAGGCTCAAGAACACAGCCTGAATCCCAAATGGTGAACCGTCCACAAAAACGGGGTAACTTCAGATGAGTTGAGACGCTTTGCTACGGCGCTGCCCGGAACCCGTTACTGCGGGAAGTGGTCCGCACCGTCCTGACCAGCGTTACATCGTTTCGATTCGATGTCGCGGTGTGCTTGAAGTGTAGTTTCCTGGAAAGATGAGCAAATACGGGGTGCTCAGGCTCCGACTTTCCAGGCCCGGCCCAGGAGTTCCCGGATCCGCCCGAACCTCAGCGACGCTTCCGTCTCTCCCCGGCAACTGTACCAGCACCGGTTGCAGTCGATCTTGCGGGATACTGGTTTGTAATCCGCATATCCGGACTGTACGGGCAGTTCCGCGCAGGGCTTTACGTCGCCGTCGGGGGTTAGCTGCACCAGCCACTTGCCCCCCGCCGTGCAGGTCCGTGGGAGGGAATCCTGGAAATAGGCGGGGATGCGGCGCAGGTACCAGTCGGAATTGACGATGTTGCCCAGACGGGACTTCTGGTAGATCAGGTCTTCGATCACGGATTCCAATCGTTCGGCGTGACCGGGATCCACCAGGTGGGTTTCGTTTCCGTTCTTGAAGTCGCTGTAGCAGCTGTAGGAGACCTTCGCGCCCATGGTCCGCGCCAGGTGCGCGATGGGTACGACGTGGTCCAGGTTGTCGCGCATGATCACGGTGTTGAAGATCACGTTGACCCCCCGGGCCGTCAGCTGGGGCACGAGCGTGGAGATGTGCTCATACAGGCCCGCGATCCCCCGCTCCTCGTCATGTTCGCGGCCGATATAGTTCAGTGAAATCGAGATGTGGTCCATACCGGCTTCCCACAACGCCATGGCCTTTTCCACGGTCAGGAGAGATCCGTGGGTGACCATGCCGACGTAGACGAAATCCAGGGATTCCTTGATGCGCCTGACCGCCTCGGGCAGTTGCTTATTGATCGTCGGCTCCCCGCCGGTCAGCGTGACTGTCATCGGGTCCAGCTTCCTGATCGCGTCCACGTAGTCGTAGTCGTCCAGCTTGCCCGATCGTTTCGATTTCCAGTAGTCGCAGAAATCGCAGGTGGCGTTGCAGAGGTACGTCACCTCCATGTTCACCGCCATCGGACCGCCCCTTAGCCGCACCCGGAGATACTTGAGCATGCCCCGGAGCTTCCTTGCCAGAGACATGGGCCGCAACAATGTCCGGTCGTACCCGAGATAGCCGGCATCCGGCTGCAATACGGGCGGCGCGGGAGGCGGCGGATAGCTTTCCACCGTCGGTGCGACCTGGATCTGTTCGGACATGAACTGCTACTCCTTCATCGCCGCGCCTCAGGCGGCGACAAAATCGGTGGCCGTCCCGCACCTCAGGCGGCGGCGGCAAAATCGGTGCCGTCAATCTCGCCTTCAACCGAATGCCCCGTGAGACTCAACATTGCGGGGAACAGGTCCACGGTGCGTACGTAGTCTGCCGAAATCTGCGCATTCATGAACAACGGGACATGCATGTGGTCGCGGTGGAGCGATCCGTGGGACGCCAGGTGTTCGGGATGCTCGTGCCGGATTCTCAGGTCGTATCCCTTGCGGGCGCTGACGATCACGTCACCTGACCGGGCCGATCCGATGACCTTCAGAAGCTGGTACGGCGCGTCGGGATAGTCCGTGTCGAAAGTAGCCGAAAGCGCCTCCTCCTGGGACATCTCGACCGGCATGTCTCCGTAGCCGAAGGGATCCCCGCCCTCGCACACCCGGTAGGACAGGCCGTTCCGCGTTTCCTGGATCTCGGCCATTCCCCGCCGGCCCCATACGATAACCCCCCGGTCGTGGGTTCTGACCGCCACCAGGTCGATCGCCTCCTGCGAAAGCAGGGCTTCGACCAGGTCCGTATCCCCCATGGAACGGATCTCATCGCAGGAAGGCCGCTCCGCCCACGTATCGCCCTTCTTGAGATAGATATGGGCCATACCATTGCCGGACACCATCGAGGCCGCGTTACACCCGTTCCGAAGAATCTTCGGATAGTACAGCGTGTTGAACCCCAGTTCGTCCAGAAACGACCAGAGTTCGAAGTGCGTGTGGGTGGTGGTCAGGCCATGGTCGCTGGAAACCACGAACAGCGTATCGTCCAGTCTTCCTTTGTTGTCGAGGCGTTCCGCCAGTCTGCCGAGTCCCCGGTCGAACGCGCGGTACGCGTTCAGGGTCTCGTCTGAAAATGGATCGGTGTAATGCGAATACTCGTCCACCGCGGGAAACACGACCGACAGGAAATCCGCTTCCCGGTCGATCGCCCGGTCCACGTAACGCCACGCCGCGTCGTCCACGGCCTGCCAGCAGCCGGAGTAATGGGCATAGAGCCAGTACCAGTTCTTGACCAGCAGCGTCTGGTTCGCGAAAACATCCAGTCCCCTGTTCACTAAACTGAACACCCCTGCCGGGCGCTCGAAGTATTCGAAGATGGTGTGGATACCGTCCCTCAGATCACTGTCGAAATACAGTCCACCCGGTCCTACGTAACTGCGCGCCTGCCGGAAATGGGTGAGCCCCTGGGGCTGGGACCGGTCGAACCAGCGGATGCCGGGGAGATTGCACGAACCGGGCGTACAGCCGGTCAAAAAGGGCACATGGGCCGGACCGGTCGTGGACGGGAACGAGGTCACGGCTTTCCGGTAATCTCCCCGGTCGAGGATGTACCGCCGTAGGGACGGAAGTTCGCCGGCCTCGATCATTTTCCGCATGACGTCTTCGCGTGCGCCGTCGACGAGAAAAAAGATGCATCGCTTGAGCGGCGTTCTCGCCATGCTTTCTCCTAAAAACTTAGGACATGGTCATATCAAAACGGTTGAATCCTGCTATACAGGCTGGAAAATATACATTGTTTCTCATTCAGTTTCAAGGGTTTTCGCACGGAGGGTGCTGAGGAGTTCCCCGTAAGAGGACTGCCTGATCTTCTTGTAAAACGCGTCCCGGTTTGCCAGCGCCACGCTTGCTCCGTCTATCACCATGTCATAGATGAGCCAGTTCCCCTGCTTAAGCTCCATCTTGTAATCGACGAGGGTTTTGGTACCCTTGTACCATACCGTGGTTCTCACCAGCGACCGGCTGCCCCTGGTATCTTCTCCGTCATACGAAGTTTCATCCGATCGCTTGCGCAGCTTGTCGAGCGCCCTGTTCTCCGTCCATTGACGCAGGACCGAAACGAATTCTTCCTGTTCCGCCTCGGTCCGCTCCCGCCAGTATCTTCCGAGGGAAATCCGGCTGTGCCGTTCGAAATCGAAACCCGAGACGACGGCCTCGCGCACCAGGCTGTCCCGAACGGCTTCTGTGGTCGACTCGTCCAGGGCGCGCAACGCGGCATCCCGTCGCTTCAGCGTCTCGATGGGCGAGGATACCTGCGCATAACTCCCGAAGGCCAGCAAAGAGACCGCCGCCCAGGCGGCAATGCCGGCTGTCCGGCGAATCTCACGGCGTAGCAAGTGCATGTCTTCCCTCCATCCATCCGCCCGGGTCAGGACCCGCGGCGATGAACCACGAAGTCGTCGTAATCTCCCTGCGAATCCGTCCCCGTCGCGTTGCCGTCCGTCAGAATGCCTATCCCTACGGCTTTACGGGGCGGTTTCTTTCCGAAGATCCGGAGATAATCCGCGTGTACGTCGACCGACTCCTCGACCCAACGGCCGAGCTTCTCCTCCCCGCTTTCGAGCACGATCACGTGGGGACGGCCGATGCCGTCGCGCCGGTGGTACGTGCCCACCGGCAGCGTGGTGCTCCACACGTACTTCAGGGTCTTGGGCACGCCGACGAAATTCTGGTCCAGGACCACGTATACGGCGACCGCGCTGTCGTTCCTGGAACCGATTCGTTCATCCCCGCCTTCGGGCAGGACCTGCGCCCTCCAGCGCCAGGAAAGCACCGGGAATTCATTTGCGTCCCACTCGCTCAGTTGCTTGCGAATGATGATGGAGGAACCGTCGTCGGCCGCGTGGAGATACCGGTTGCCGTTTTCTTCCTGGATCGTGTACGTGTTGCGGGCCAGTCCATCGTCTCCCCGCCAGGCCTCCCAGGTCAGGGGAAAGCTGCCCGAGTCCGCACTGCCGAAGTCTTCGATGATGATGGACTGTTGAAGATCATCCCGGCGCTGGGGAAAGTCCGCGGGGCCCGCCCACGCGACAGCCGGATTGAACGGAACAGTCCCGGTCCGCGGCCAGGCAGAGACGGGCGCCGGTGGCATGACCTCCGGAATGGGACGAAGGAAGGAAGACGGATCGACGAGCGCGACGCAGCACAATAAAACGCCTCCGGCCAGCCAACAAAGCACCCTGCCCGCCCCCGCGGGTCGTTTCTTCATGCCCCTGCTCCGTTTCTTCCGCTAGCGCCGTGCATTGAATACCCCGTTTCCCGTTACGTGGTCGAGTTCAGCCAGCGAGACCCGGTATTCAAACAGGGACTGCCGGTGCGCATGCTGCATTTTCGCGTGCGCGGTATAGGCGTCCAGCAATTCCGAACTGTCTCCGGTCACGTCGAAACCCAGCGTCGCAGCCGTCAGCCACGCCCTGGCGGAGCGGAGCGCCCGGTCGCTGTTTACGACATTGGCGCGAGCTTCGATCACGTCCCTGTAGGTCTGTTCCACCTGCAGTTCGACCGCGTTCAACACCTGAGATTCCTTGCTTGCCAGGGACTCCAGCTCCGCTTTTCGGGCCAGGTACTTGGCGCGGGTCATGCCGAAATTGAAGTTCTGCCGCAACGTGATTACCGCGCCGCCGCGAATGAAATTGAACTCGTCCCTGAGGAATGGATTGTCGAGTTCCGGCCTGTGGGGCGCTATACCCCACTGGAGCGACCCCGCGAGGGCGATCTGGGGGTAGAAGTCGCTCTTGGCCACCTTCATCAGTGCCCGGCGGGCCAGCACCCCCGCCCTGAGCTGCCGGATATCGTGCCGCCGGCTTTTCGCCCGTTCGATGTAAACGTGCAGTCCCTCGAGATCTGCCGGATCGGTTCCGGAGGCCGCGTCGACGATATCGAAATCGCTCGAGCGATCGATTCCGAGCAGGGCCATCAGCGCCGCCTTTCCCATTTCGATCGACTTCTCGGCACGCGACCGGCTCTGTTGCACTTCGAATTCGAAGACATCGATTTTCAGCAGGTCGTTCTGCCCTACGTCTTCTGAATCCTCCTCAATCATCTCGTTTACGCGTTGTCTGGCCTCCCGCACTTTCTCTTCGCTTTCCAGGATGATCTCTCTGAGCTCCCGGGCCAGCACCAGGCCGTAGAACAGCTTCTTAACCTGAAGCACCACGTCGTTCTTCTTCGATTCCACGGCCGCCTCGCCCGCTTCGAGACCGAAACCGGCCGCCTTCCTCGCGTTGCCGAGTTTTCCGAAGGTATACAGCGGCTGGACCAGTTCGATGTGCGTACGGGAGAAAACGCCCAGATCGGAGAGATCGCTCCGGATGGTCTCGATCTGTTCCGTATCGCCTTTTATGCCGGGCGCCGCTCCGAATATGTTGGTCCACTGCAGCTGAGGCATTATGCCAGCGAATCTCGCTTCGCTCAGCCTGGCTTCCAGGCCCTCTACGGCCAGGACCGCCTGTTCGATATCCGGACTGACCATCAACGCGCGGTCCACGCACTGTTCCAGCGTCATCCGGACCGCCTGCGCGGGTTGGCCCGATCCCTGCGCGATGACAGAACCCGCAATCAGCGATGTCGCAAGCAGGTGGATCAGCAGACGAAACACGATGCCTCCGCAAGCATAGTCGTCGAATCTCTTCCTAACGTAAGTATATTAAACGCCGCCGTTCTCCAGATGATCCATTAATAAAAACGCGATCTTTCGCTTTCCGATCCAGTAGTTAAACTCCCGCCGACCAGCCCCAAAAGGGTAGCATCACGGCCGCCGGGCTCAGACGGACCGGTTCGCCTCGTCCACCGGCGCATGCTTCGACAACAGCCAGATCGCCCGCGTCCAGTGAAAGGCCGCCGTGATCACCGTCCAGATGGCCACGAAGGTAAACGCCTCCTCCAGCATGCCGGCCGACGCACCCCCCAGCAGCAGGAGGACGTTGGTGTTTCGCCGGGCGCCAATGCGGCGAAAGAAGCGATCCACGGGTTCGCAGTCGAACAGCTCGATACCCTGCCTGGACTTGAACATCCCCGTCGCGGTCTTGTCAAGCAGATAAAAGATTGTGATCACCGTACTCAGCACAAAGGGGCCGACCAGTTCGCCGCCGCCGCTGATCATCCATCCGAGGGCCCAGTACCAGGTCAGTTCCCAGACCACGTCCAGGATGTGTTCGTATCGGTCCCCGAACCGGGTGCACCGCACCGTCACGCGGGCCAGCTTGCCGTCGACCCCGTCCAGTACGCCGACGATGAAAGCGATAATCAGTCCGGCGAACAGGTAACCCGCCGCCAGTTGTCCCGCGGCCAGCAGACCGGTAGTCAGAAAGGCCAGCACGATGGTAAGGGTGGTTACCTGGTTGGGCGTGACGGGACCTGCAGAAATCCACTTCGTAAGCACGTTCTCCAGGGGCGGATGAATGAACTCCGCCGGGAAGTCCAGCGTACCCTTCTGCGCGGCGTCGATCAGCATGCCCTCGGCCCGGCGGACTTCCCGGTCCGAATCGAGGACCAGCCACCAAGGGGGCAGGCTGCGGCGAAGATCCACGATGTAGGGATCCATATCGCGGATATCGTAGACCGGACAGACGGATTCCGGCGCCGCGTCCAGCGCCGACCACAGCGATTCGGAGCCGGTCCATGACGCCGTGAGCTTCGTGAGCAGATCCGCGTCGGCCACCAGGAGCCTGCAGGGATTCCGACTCGCCGGATCCACCGCCCTTCTGTTCGAACCGCCGTCGATCAAGTCCCGCAATACGCGGGGATCGTACAGGTGATGGGCGTCCAGGACCAGGGCCGTTTCGTCCTCTCCGGGCAGCCAGCGGGCGGGGCTTTCGTCGATCCGCACGCAGTCGACAGCGCCAAGCTCCCGGAACCAGCGCCCGTCGAACCCGTCGGTCCGGACACTCGATCCCCGCCCGGGTGCGGGTCCGACCACCGAGACCCGACGAGCCCCCAGGGAGGCAAAGACCCGAAGGTGCCGTTCGAGCAGGGGAATGCCGTAAACCGGCCGCGCGGCTCCGGCCGCGGTGGCGTCCGTATCGGCGAATAAGACCACGCTGAATTTCAAAACGATTCAGACTCCCTTTCGAGACCGACCCGCGGCATGCGCTCGTCCTCGGTTTCCCGGCTTACGCCGCTCTCTTCTTCAGAAAAGGCAGAGCGCCGCATTGCCCGCGCAGGCGCCGGAGTACGGTCCGGTCATCCTCTTCCAGTCCCAGCAGGCTCAGAACGCCCAGGTAGACGGCCAGGAATATCGAGGGCAACGCGGCCATGCGCAGCCACGGGGTGTCGGGCACGTAGCCTCCTGCCAGGAACGCGCATCCGAAGGCGAGGACCGCGGCGGAGCAGGGCTTCAAGAGGCGCCAGGCCAGGGGATGGATCCGGAACAGGTAATATACTTCGAACAGGCGGATCAGGGTGAGCAGCAGGAACGACGCCAGCGTTCCCAGGGCGGCGCCCAGGATGCCCAGACTCGGAATCAGCCACAGGTTCAGGACGAAATTCACGGCCACGACCACGACCGTGTTGACGAGGTTGAGCCAGGGCCGGCCCGACATGATGAGCACGGTATCGCCCGAACCCATGGCGGCGTAGACGACCTGGCTCAGGGCCAGGACGACCATTGCCATGAACCCGGCGCCGAATTCGGGGCCGAACAGTCCAAGCAGTTCATCGCCGATCAACGACACGACGCAGAAGAAACCCACGCCGATGGTCAGCACCCACCGGGTGACCAGCCGCAGGTTGTGCTCCAGCCGCCGCAGGTCGTTCCGGTGGTTCAGTTCGGCCACGATGGGACTGAAAATCGGGTCGAACCACTGGCGGACCTTCTTGGTCAGCAGGGCGATTTCGACCGCGATCACGTAAATGCCCACCTGCGCCGCCGGCAGGAAGTACCCGACCATGAGCACGTCAAGCCGGATCATGACCATGTAGACCAGTTCGTAGCCCATTACCGGCAGCGAGAAGCGGGTCAGCGGGGTGACGATACGCAGTTCGCGCAATTGGATGAGACATGCGCGCCAGGAATAGAACCTGGTGAACACGCGGACGGCGAACAGCAGGCCGCAGGCCAGCGCGGCCAGGTGCGCCGCGGCGATGCCATAGGTGCGCCAGCCCAAGTAGAACAATGCGCAGGCCGCTCCGAACAACACCAGCGGCTCAACGACGCCCCGGACCATGGCATCGTACTTCATGACCTTGTGGGCCCGGGTAACGCCCAGGATGATGTTAGTCACGGCGATCAGCGGCAGGGCGACCGCCAGCAGCCGCAGCATCCCGGCAAGCCGGGGCTTCTCGAGCAGGCCTTCGGCCAGCGCGGGCGCGCTGAGAAAGAGCGCGGCGCCCACCGCGGCGCTCAGCAGCAGCCCCACGCCCACTGCCTGTGCGATGGTCCGGTGGATGGCGCCCGTATCGCCGTCTTCGCGCAGACGCGGGATGAAATTGACCAGCCCCTTGTCCAGCGAGAACTGACCGACCTTTGCCACGAGGTCCACGATGGTCCACCCGAGCATGTAAAGGCCGAAGACCTCGGCCCCGAACAACCGGGTAAGGACGATGAACGAAACGGACTTTGTCAGTCGCGCCAGCGTTCCGATGAAATTGACGGCCGCGCCCCGGACGATTGTCAGGGCGTCGGATGCGGGCCGGACCGGAACCGGCTTCTCTCGGGTATGCGTCATGACGGGGAATCCGCCGGCCGGGGCGTCATCCTGCTTGCTTCGATCAGAAGGGTCCATCCCCGGTGGTTTCGGGTGAGCAGGTTAAATGCGGCGGATACCATCCTGCCGATCGAGACCAGCCCAAGCCGGGTCACTGCCGCCGGTATCGCGTGCATGCGCTCCGTGGCGTAACTCAGCCTGATCAACGACAGGTCCGGCCCGGAACGGAGCAGGTACCGGTATCTTTCCAGCTTGAATCCACACGACTCGAGCAACGACTCGACCTCCGGGTACGTATAGAACTGCCGGACGCTGTGGCGTTCCCGGTGCTCGTCGCGCCACGCCTCGTCGATTCCCTCGAGGCTCAGGCTGTCCAGCGTCAACACGATGCGGCCTCCGGGCCGCAATACGCGCCACATCTCCCGCAGCGTCTGCCGATCGTCGGGAAGGTGCTCGAAGACACACAGGCTGATGACCGTGTCGAACTGGTCCGAGCGAAGGGGGAACGCGCCGGCATCGGCGCAGAAGAAGCCCGTGAAGGGCGTCTTGTGACAGGCCGCGGCGCGGCGCAATTGGTCCCGGTTCAGATCGAAGCCGAAAACCCGGGCGCCCCGCAGGGCGATCCGGTAGTCATAGGTCCCCTCTCCGCAGCCGATATCGAGGATGCGCTCGCCCCGGCCCGGCCTCAGCCAGCGCAACGCCGGGACCGTTTCCTGGACTCTGCGGAAGTTGAAGTCCTTTCTGATCCGGAGGGAGAAAAACCCCCGCGCCCGGTGCATCGGTCCGCCTGGCCCGCTCAGTCCGCGCAGCCCATTTCGCCCGCTCAGTCCGCTCATGTGCTCACGTCCATGACCGGCCGGTCCCGCGCCAGCAGCCGGCCCGTCGAAATGAATATGGCCAGGCCCATGACCAGGCCGCCGGCCGTAACGGTCCAGAACATCCAGTTCAGGAGTCCCAGCGCGGCGAAGCAAAGCAACAACATGGTAAAGAAGTCTCTTTTGCTCATCATCCGGAACAGGTTGAGCACCCGGGCGGCCAGGGCGCGGCGCCGGCTGACGGCATGCCGCTCGAAAGCCCGGTTGAACCGCACGAGACTGCCGCTCCCGCCGGTCTGCAGCAGATAGTAGTACATCACGAGGATCGACGCGGCCACGACGGCGACGGATCCCATGCCCAGAGACCGGATCACGGTCTCATCGGAATCGCCCGCGTAAGCCCAGACCACGGCGGAAAAGAACGCCAGGTAAGTCAGGTTGTCCGTGATCGTGTCGAGCCACGACCCGTATTTCGATTCGCGGAAGGTCAGGACGGCCACCTCCCCGTCGCATCCGTCGAGGATGGACGAAACCTGGAAAAGAAAAGCGCCCAGCAGCACCGTCCAGTAGGTGCCGTCCAGCACGAACCAGGCTCCGAGCAGGCCGGAAAGAAACGTGGCCAAGGTGACCATGTTGGGGGTGACCGGCGTCTTGACCAGCCATCGGCTGATGCGGGTCGAAACCGGCCTGTTGACATACCGGGCAATCCAGCCGTCGGTGGGCTTCACGAGACGCCTTACCAGGGCCTTTTCACCGTGCGCCAGCATTTCGGGCGTATCGACGTCCTGCCAGAAACCCTCGCCGATGTCGAAAGCGCGCATCCTCCCTTCGCCGGCCAGCGCGCGGATGCCGTCGCTCAACGCGCACCCCCCGGGGCCGTCCACGGCATCGAGGGCGTCGAACAGGGACGGCGTACAAAGGAACATGCCGGTGTCGACCGCGTTGTACTCCCGAAGTTCCTTGTCGATTCGAATCACCCGGTCTTCGCGCACCTCCACCTTGGTGGCGTCGTCCAGGTCGTATACGGTTTCGATTTTCCGGTCGACGGCAAGCAGACACTCCCCTTCGGCCACCGGTTCCTCGAGCAGCCGCTCCAGCGTCCGTTGCTCGAACAGGTGATCCGCCATGAGCAGCACAAAGGGCTCGGCCAGGCGAGACCGGGCGGCCAGGACGGAAACGCCGTTGGGCATGTGCCACCGTTCGTTGTGCACCCATTCGATCCGGCAGCCATCCAGCCCGGGATCATTGGACAGGGTCTCGTGAAAGCGGTCCGCTTCATACCCCGTTACGATCACGAAGCGTGATATGCCGGCCCTGCCCGCCGTCAGGATGATACGCTTGATCAAGGGCACGCCGCAGAGCTTCATCAGCGGTTTGGGCGCCGGGCCGGTTACCGTTTGAAGGCGCGCGCCCGCGCCGCCGGCGATGATGAGCGCCGAAGTCGTTCTGTTCGTATGCTGATCCATTTGTCGAGATTCAGATGGCCATGTAGACGAATGAAGGAGCC
Source organism: Candidatus Latescibacterota bacterium (assembly GCA_012270975.1). Taxonomy (GTDB): domain Bacteria; phylum JAAXHH01; class JAAXHH01; order JAAXHH01; family JAAXHH01; genus JAAXHH01. The sequence goes on from JAAXHH010000108.1 coordinate 11,255, forward strand.
AGAAGATGAGCCGGGAAATACGAGCTAGAAGATTGCGGAAAAGCCCAACGTCATCTCCGGGTAAGGAGGACGGGAGATGACATCCAGTTCCTTCCGGTAGGCCGCCTGTACGATCAGGGCGATGTGCCGTTCCCAGAAGTAGCGCAATCCTACTCCGGCGTCGACCATGGTCATGTGGCGGTTCTGCGGTCTGATCTCCAGGCCGGCACCGCAGCCGAAGAAGGGCGTGACGGATCCGCCCGGGAAGGAAAGATTGTAGCGATAGAATGCCCCGATCCGGGTTATCCGGTCCGCCTGCTCTTCTTCCTGGGTCTCAAGCACGTCCCTGCGCAGGGCCGTATTGCCGAAACCGGCCAGCTTTCTGGCCCGAAGCAGATTGCCGGCGTATGAAACACCGGGAGACCGCCGGGTATCGTCAAAAGCTTCCGTGTCATCCGGCCGCCGGATGGAAAACACGCCGCCGAACTGGTGGGTGGGCGTAAGGAAGTAACCGGCGCTCAGGGAGACGGTGGCCGGATCGAACAAGGCGTTACCCGTCTGCCCCACACCCTGCACCTCGATCCGGCCCTGCCTGAGCTTGCTCCCCGCGGACCGGGGCCGATCCGGTACGAGCGCGGCTACGGAAGGTCCGGGTGCGGCGGGACCTGTGCCCTGGTGTCCCGCGGGTTCGAAAACCCCGCTTGAATAAGCGGCGTCCGGTTTGAGCATGGTGGCGGCCGTGGGCTTGCGCGGCGCGGGCCGACCATCGACCATGATCCTGGAGAATTCCTCACGGACAACGGATTCCATTCCGTGCTCGACCAAGCCGGCCGGCGAATGCGATCCGCCGGATTCCACGGCGTCATGGCCCGGCCGGTACGGGACCGGATCGACCCGGCCGGTTTCCGGTCCGGCGCCAGGACCGCTCGTCCGCGCCGCTGCGAGCATATCCGGCGAACCAGCCAGGCCGGCCGGGTCGTCAAGGACGACTGGACCGACTGGATCGCTCGAACCGTCCAGGCTGACCAGGCCGTCCAGGCCGACCAGGCCGGTCGGGCTGACTGGCGCATTCAAACCGGTATGGAACAGGGGCATGACCGCGATCAGCGTACAGAAACCAACGGCCAGCAGGGAGAAGAGGGCGCTTTGCTTCTGGTGCACCGCCGAACCGAGCAGGTCCCGGATCCGAAGGGCTACCACGGAGGCCGACCTCGCCAGTTCGAGGACCGCCTGCCAGTGTGTCCGGACCTTGCTCCCCGCGACCTTAAGCAGGGTGGAGGCGTAGCGCTCCGGATGGCTGGAAACGCGGACGACGGCCGCGTCGCAGGCCCGCTCCGCTTCAATATCGATTCGGCGCGCAGCATACCAGACCGCCGGATGGAAGAAGAAGAAGATCCTGGCGAACTGTACCAGGACGACCGTGAGGTGGTCCCGCCGGGCGTAGTGCGTCAGTTCATGGAGCAGGACCTGCCTGAGTTCAGCGGCGGAAAGCTCCAGTAAGCACCATGAGGGGACCACGACTACGGGCCGCCCCACTGCGATCAGCGCGGGTCCTTCAAACTCGTCCGAGACCCGCAGGGCCACCTTACGCTTCAAGCCCAATTCGGCCAGGCAACCATCGAACAACGCGCGTACGTCGGAAACGGTGACCGGAACGGCCCGCTGCTTTTTCCGGGTCAGCATGACGACCGCGGTAACGACACGGATCAGTCCGAGACCGGCAATTGCGATCCAGGCCAGGCCCGTACCGGCGAAGATATAGGTTTCCAGTATGTATTGGCCGCCCGGGGCGGATCCCGCGGCGTGCACCACGGGCGCCCACGGGATCTCGAAAGGACCCGGCCAGGGCAGCACGACGGAGATTACCAGTTTAGCCAGGACCAGCAGCCAGAGGAAATGCCTGATTCTGGGCGGACAGCCCCGGTTAAACAAAAGCAGCGCCCAGACCACAGCACCCAGAAGCAACGCTTCCAGGCTCGGCAGCCACAACAGGTCCACGACCTGCCGGCCCAATCCGTCGAAGAGCGTGATTGCGTACCCCGGGTCAGTCATTCGATGCCTCCGAGGCCAACCGGTCCAGCAGAATGCGCAGGCTTTCGGCTTCCTCCGCGGTCAACGCGTCCGATTCGATCAGGTGCAGCACCAGGGACTGCGGCGACCCGGCGAAGAGTTTGTCCACGACGGCCTTGATAACTTCCTGGCGCACGCCTTCCGGCTTCACGATGGCCGTATATACGAAGGCCCGGCCTTCGCGGGTATGCCGCACCACGCCCTTCTGCGTGAGAATGGACAGGACCGTCTGAACAGTCGTGTACGCCAGGGGACGCTGGTCATGAAGCGAATCGACGATCTGGCGCACCGTCGCCCGTTTCAGGCGCCAGACGACGTTCATGATGTCGATTTCCAGGTCCGTCAGCGAAGACAGCTTCTTTCTGGCCATCCGGTCCTTCTCCGGTCCACCGCGTCCGTGCGCCGAAGCCTCGGGCGGCGTGACGGCATAGCTAAGTTTTTAGTAGTTAAATATATGGCCCCATGTATCTTAATTAACGCGCTGGACGTGAATTGTCAATGCAAACGTTGCCCTCTGAACGCCGGGAAAACCGACCGGTTTCCGGCAAAATCCAGGTCTGATGCCGGCCATGATGGAAGACCCCGTCTACTTTATCTCCGATGCCCACCTGGGGATCGAAGACTACACGGCAGAGGAAGGCAGAAGGGGACGCCTGCTGGCCTTCCTGCGAAGCCTCAGGGGCAAGACCCGCCAATTGTACATCGTGGGCGATCTGTTCGATTTCTGGTTCGAGTACCGCACCGTGGTGCCGCGCCAGCACTACACGGTGCTGCATGCGCTGAGCTCGCTGGTCGAGAGCGGCGTGCGGGTCACCTACCTCGCCGGCAACCACGATTTCTGGCTGGGTACGTTCCTGGACGAGCAGGTCGGCGTGGAAACGGCCGAAGGACCGCTTACCGTCACCCACCATGGCCGGAGGATCTATATCGCCCACGGCCACGGGCTCATATCCAGCGACCTCGGATACCGCCTGCTTTCGAAGATCATGCACAGCGCATTCAGCATCCGCCTGTTTCAACTGATACACCCGGACTGCGGCTTCAGGATCGGGCGCCTGGTATCGCGGATGAGCAGGCGCCACGGCACACCCACGGCGTGGGACCCGCGGGAAGCCTACCGGGACCTGGCCTTCTCACTGCTCGACCAGGGATACGACGCGGTCGTCTTTGGGCACAACCACTCTCCGGCGCTGCATCATAGGGGGGACAAGGTATACATTAACCTCGGGGACTGGCTCCGTCACGATACCTACGGCGTATTGCGCGACGGAGAGATGACGCTGGAGAAGCACGGGACCGCGGAGCAGTAGTACAGGAGGAGATAACCGGAATCGGGAAGGGCTCACCTGGCTGCCTACTACGCCACCAGCGCAATTAACCTGCATAGAGAAAGCCCCGGCACGCTTCAGCGCCGGGGCTTTCTTGTCTGTCAGACCGCTCGCCCGTTTCAGTGGCCTTGGCTCCTACTCAGGGCGAACGGGAAGGTGTCCCAAGGTGCCTGATACAAATGCATGAGGCTTCCGCGAAGGCTGATCCTCGGGAGAGGATCCTGACCTCATTTTGGATAATCCCAGGCGACACCTCAGAACTTTGTGGTACTTCCAGGACTCTGTCAGCGCCCTGGCTACGGGCCCGGATTATCCCGAACCGTGTGAACGGCTATTCAACTTATGACGACGGCTTTTTGATCATGATCGGCGCCAGGGGCAAGTCCTCGGCCCCGGGAATCGAAACCACCAGGTACGCCGTTCCATGACCGACAATCCAACCCTCCCCGGGCTGGATGGTTATTGTCCCCTTAGCCTTGGTTATTATCGCAGCAGGAGTCTTGCCCTCAGGAATGGCGACCACGTCCGGGTTCTGGCTTCTGACGGTCGCCGTCAAGTTATCGTTATTGTCCGAAGTCTTACCGTCAGGACCGACCTCCAGTACCTGGATACGAAGCACGATGTTCGTGTTGGGCTCCACCGCACGAGCCACCTCTTCATTCTCCTGGGTGTCCGGATCGTCCGCGACGGCAAGTGTCAGGGTCCTGGTGCGGTCGGCAGCACTGGACGGGTACGGATTCATCACGTACCTGATGACACCGGTACCGCCAGCGACGGTGACCATAATCTTGGCCTTGGATGTAACACCCTGGCCCTGGGCCGTGATCTCGGCTTTGCCTCTGCTTTCCGCCGTAATCGTGTTGCCGTCCACGCTGACTATGTCGGGCGCGGAGCTCACCCAGTCGATAAGCTCCTCGGCACCATCGATCATGGTACCGCCTTCTGCCTCATCGTAGGCGACAGGCGTCATCAGGTCGATCGAACCGCCGACCGGCAGCACGTAAGAGGTCGCCTGGCCCGAAGCGAACTCGATCCGCTTGATCACATCGAGCACCTTAACGGTCAGGTCGATACTCACCCCTCTGCCCACGGCCGAGACCGTTACCGTCGCCTTGCCGGTCGGTGCCACGGCATCAATGGCCCCCCCATCGACCGTAACGGCGTCAGAGTCGGACTCCCAGTCGAACGTGACGGGCAGGGCCGTTCCGTTCTGGCTGGCGGCCTTTGCGGCGATGGTGGTCATATGGCCCACCGCCATGGTCAGATCCAGTTTGTTACCGGGATCAGCCCTGAGGTTGTAGTCGGGCGCGTCGAACACGGCGATCTTCTTGTCGTCGCCATCCTGGACCAGCTTGATGTGATGAATGTCGGACAGCACACCGCTGCCAATCACCTGGTCCGCGTCGATCCCTTGCCCAGGAGGTCCCTCGGGACCGGCGGGGCCGGCAGGACCCGTATCACCCTGGTCGCCCTTCGGGCCCTGAGGCCCTTCAGGACCCTGCGGACCGGCAGGGCCTTGCGGTCCCGTCGAGCCGGCAACTCCCTGTGGACCCTGCGGTCCGGCCGAGCCTTGCGGACCGGTAGGACCGGCGGGGCCTGTCTTGCCTTCGCATCCCATCATGGATAGCGCGAACGCAATCACAATAACTATGAGGTAATGCATTATGGTCTCCCGTTTATCGAATGTTACTCTTTGCTGTAAACATGTTGCCGCATATTAGGCACGGATCTATATGGCCTCCTTTCCCGTCCTGTGCATTGTGCGAAATGGACAGTCGCTACTGTCTGAGATTATGTGAACACCGGTATTGGTCGACGCGAATCACCTTAACGCACGCATAATAATATGATTCAATTAATTAAAATATACTATTATTTTGCTTAATTTATGCTTAGTTTTAATGCAGTCAACACTTTTTTCTCTTTTTTACCCTGGAACTGCCGATTCAGATTTGGATTACGAGGGCCGGAAACCCCGGCCACGGCTGACCTGTCAGGGATGCTTCAGTCCACCGAAAGCTGCTGCCGACACCAGATATGAATAAAGACCATCACTTCAAGGCGCTCGAGGAAAACCAGGAGACGCTGCTGGCACTCGTCAGCAAGCTGGAACACGAGGTAAGAGACCTGCGTATCCTGGTGAGGGAGATACTGCACGCCATGAAGAAAACGGAGAACCGTCACAAGGAGAAGGCGCGGTGAGGTGGGTGCCCGGCATTCGGTCGCGGCCCGGTCCGGTGGTGCGCCAGCCTGCAGCAGCCGCCCGATACTTAAGACCTTGGCGCTACCCCGATACCCGGTTTCTCCGGCAGGACCAGGTGGCCCTGGCGCACGGACGCCCCGCTGAAAGGATCGTTGGAAATCAACAGGTTGCCGTCCAGGTCGGCATAATCGGCCAGGGGAGACAGGTGGGCCGCCGCGGTGATGGCAACGGATGATTCGATCATGCAGCCGATCATGACAATCATCCCGTGGGCCCGGGCGGTGTGGATGAGCCGCAGCGCTTCGCGGACCCCGCCGCACTTCATCAGTTTTACATTGACGCCGTCCACGAGACCGGCCATGGCCGGCACGTCCCGCGAGGTCAGCACGCTTTCGTCGGCGATGATCGGCATGGACGCCGCCTCGCGTACCCTGCGCCAGGCTTCGGGCGAACCGGGAGGAAGGGGCTGCTCCACGAGCTCCACGTCGAACTCGGACAGGCGCTTCACCATTTCCACGGCCTGATCCGCCGTCCACCCCGCGTTGGCGTCGATCCGGATGCGCGCATCCGTTTCGCTCCGGATCGCACGCATGATCTCGAGATCCTTTTCCGGTTCCGAGCCGAGCTTGACTTTCAGTGCGGGATATCCTGCGGCTTCACGTACTTTGCGGCGGATCGCTTTCGGTTCGTCGATACCGATGGTGAAGGAAGTAACGGGCGTTTCCCCGGGATCGAGGCCCAGCCATCTGTAGAGGGGCACGCCAAGCCGCTGCGCGGCGAGGTCGTGGAGTGCGATATCCACCGCCGCACGCGCCGCGGAATCGCCCGGAATCCGCGTCACCAGGCGATCCATCGTGGCCTCCAGCCCGAAGGGATCGCCGCCCGGCAACGCGGACACTTCCTCCAGGGCCCGCAGCACCGACCCGGCGTCTTCTCCATAGTAGAGGGAGGGGGCCGCTTCTCCGATTCCCGTCATCTCACCGTCGGAGATGCGTACGAGCACGTTGTTCTTATGTGCGCTGACCTCGCGGGCGATGCGAAAGGGATGGACGAGGTCCAGGCGGATCGTCTCGGTGCTGAAACGCATGACGCCTCCACCTAAAAGCTGCTGAAAATCTCGCTCATCAGTCGCAGGCTGATCTGGGCAGGCACGGCGATCCAGGTCCGGATGATACCCAGCCTGAGCATCTGGTCCGCGATGATCAGGCCGATCAGCAGAATGGGGCCGTACATCTCCAGCTGGCCGTACCGCTGCGCCTGCGCCGGGGGCAGCAGTCCCTTCAGGACCCGCGACCCGTCCAGCGGGGGGATCGGCAGCATGTTGAAGAAGGCCAGCGCCAGGTTGATGATAATGCCGTACCGGATCATCTGGCGCAGCGTGTCGGTCAGTGCGCCTCCCGAGGGCATGTGGGTGAAGACGCCCACCAGGATGAAGGCGAGGATGATATTGGACACCGGTCCGGCCAGGGCGATCCAGAGCATGTCCTTCCGGGGGTTGCGCAGGTAGCGGGGATCCACCGGCACGGGTTTCGCCCAGCCGATGCCGAACCCGCTCATGACGGTAATGACCAGCATGATGGTCCCGGCCGGATCGAGATGCACCAGGGGGTTAAGCGAAAGCCGTCCCATACTGCGCGCCGTGGGATCACCCAGCTTATACGCCGCCCAGGCATGGGCGTATTCGTGAAAGGTCAGGGCGAAGAGGATCGCCGGCATGGCGACGAAAAGGATGGTAAAATCAAACATGCGTACTCCTTCGCTTCGACAGCGGGTCCGTTCAGGTCGAAAGGTTGTTCCGGCGCGACCAGATCTCCCGCGCGGCGCCGAGTTCCTCCTCCGCGGTCCCGATTTCGCCGTTTATCTTCATTGAAAGGACTTCGTCCAGGATTTCCCCGTACGCCGGACCCTCCGGGATCTCCAGCTCCTTGAGCGTTCTTCCGTCGATGGACAGGCGCATATGCCGGTGATGGCGGTAGTAAGCTTCGCAACGCCTTCGTATGGCGTCCTCCGGATGGGTCATGGAAAGAAACAGCATCGTGTCCTCCGAGATCGTACGAACCGCGCGGCAGAAGTCCGCGGCCGTGTCGATTTCGCCCGATTCGACGGCCTGCTCCACGCCGGACCACCGGGACATGTCCTCGATGGCCTTTCGAAGCCGCCGGTTGGGCTTCAGCCGGTCCACGACGCCTTCCAGGGTTTCCGCCCGGCGGGGGCGGAACAGCGCGACCAGGTACAGGATCCACCAGCCGTCATACGTGGAAGACGCCAGGTCGCCGGACTGGCTGATCTCCCGAACCAGCGTTTCCAGCCCACTGTCAGACGCCAGGGCGGGATGGATGGCCTTGAGCGCACCGAGCCGTTCCAGCCGGTTGAATACCGGCCAGGGATCGGGTTCGACGCAGATCAGCTTCAGCTGCTCCAGCAGCCTCGGACCTGAGAGGTTCCCGATCATTCCCTCCGAGACCGCTTCCCGAAACCTGCCTGCCGTCCCGCGTTCCAGCCTGAACCGCAGGCGCCGTTCGAACCGTACCGCCCGGAAGAGGCGGGTCGGGTCATCGATGAAGCTCCGGTCGTGGAGGATGCGGACCAGGCGTTTCCGCAGGTCGTCCAGGCCGTTGAACGGATCGACCAGTTCGCCGAAGCTCCGCCCGTTCAACGAGACCGCCATGGCGTTGATCGTAAAGTCGCGCCGCGCCAGGTCGACGTCCATCGACGCGGGCGCCACCCGGGGCAACGCGCCCGGGCGCTCATAGGTCTCGCTGCGGGCCGTGGCCACGTCCAGGCTGTTCCCTTCGGGCAAATCCACGGTGGCCGTCAGGAACCGGGAATGTGGCGTGCAACGGCCTCCGGTCCCGCGGGCCAGGCGGCCGGCGAAGCCCATCCCGTCCCCGTCCACCGCCAGGTCTACGTCCTTCCTGGAACGACCCAGGAGCATATCCCGCACGGTCCCGCCGACCAGGTACAGGTCCAGTCCCGATTCATCAGCCAGGCGGCCGGCCTGGCGCAGCCGCTCCCGGATTCCCTCAGGCAACCGGGCAATGGCTTCTTTCATGTCCGATCCGATCATGGCAGCGGGCTCAGGGCGTCGGGTCAGGCTTCTTTCAGAAACCGGTGAACGATGATCCTGTTGTCGTTCGTTTCGAACTTGATCCTTCGTGGCTGCGCGCTGTGGCGGTATCCCCGGGCGATCATGGATTCGACGAAGGGGGCGGCAGCCCGGCGGTCCGGATCGCTCGCGAGGAACATGCCTCCCGGTTCCAGCGTGTCGCCCAGCAACTGCTGGATCGGTTCGTGATTCGGCCTTTCGTACAGGATGTCCGAACCGATTACAATGGCGTACCTGCGATCGAGATCCGGGTTTCTCCAGTCCAGGAAGCGGAAGGACACGCGTTCTTCCAGGCGATTCATACGGGCATTGTGCCGGGCGAAGGCCAGGGCGTCTTCTTCGTAATCGCACGCGGTAACCTCCAGGCCGGCCGCGGCCGCCGCGATGCCGGCCACGCCGATGCCGCAGCCCAGTTCGAGTATCTCCGATCCGGCGGGAGCGGGGTACTCGAAGAGGTGCCGGCCCAGTCCGATCGCCGAGGGCCAGATTTCCGCCCAGTAGGGCAGGCGTTCGTCTTCATCATAGTATTCCGGGTCGATTTCGTCGATGAGCACATCGGGATCGCGCACCGCCAGAATGTCCAGGTTCACCCACTTGCCAATGGCTATGGACTTGAGACAGACGTCGTAACGGCGGGCCAGCTCGGCGGGTGCGGCGAACGGTGGCATGGCCTTTGAACTTAACGGGGATCGTCCCCGCGGTCAATCGAATTCAGGCTTGACACGGCGTGCCGGCCGGACTATTATAGTACGGTATTGGGGCAACAGAACCGTTGCCTCGTTTTGTTTTGACCGATACATATTCACACTGTTTCGACGCATCCGCAAAGCCGGTTGTTTCAAGATCGCGTGTTGAGCGAGGAGACTCGTATGACCTACATTATCGCAGAGCCATGCATTGACGTAATGGACAAGGGCTGTGTCGATGTATGCCCGGTGGACTGCATTCACACCAAGGACGGCGAACGCATGCTGTACATCGATCCTGAAGAGTGCATAGACTGCGGCGCCTGCGAGCCCGAATGCCCGGTCGAGGCCATTTTCGCCGAAGAAGACACCCCGGACGAATGGCAGAATTACATCCAGATCAACGCGGATTTCTTCAACGACTGACAGATTTCCGGGCAGGGCGCTCGCCGCTGCCCGGGTGGTTCCGGACCGTCCAGGCGGCGCGGCCAGGCCGACCGGCACACGAGCTCAGCCAGGCCGGCGGGAGGCCGCCTTCCAGCCTTCTTCATCATCCTTTGATTCCCACCGAAGAGGATCGCGGTACGACCGGGAGCGTGCGGGGCCGCAATGGATTGCGACATATCGCTTCGGTTCTGCCGTGCACGGCCGGCGGGCCATCCGGCGCCGGCAAAGACTCGACATCATCGAATACTATATCCCCAGGCACGTAAAGCAGCACAAAGCCACCCCGTAAACCCACGGTAACGGTCTCCATTCATGAAGACACGCACCGTAAAGAACTTCCTGCTGGCCCTTTCCTGTCCCAAGCGTACCGGGCTGATCTACACCGTGACCCGCTGGCTGGCGGAACAGGGTTGCCACGTCATCGAAAGCGACACGTACATCGATCCGTACAGCGAGCGGTTCTTCATGCGCGTGCATTTCGGCGGTCCGGTAACCCTGGGATCCTTGTGGCGGACCTTCGCGCCCCTGGCCGAAGAGCTGGAGATGCAGTGGGACCTGTCGGCCGACGACACGCGGCCCCGCGCCCTGATCATGGTGTCGCGGGATCTGCACTGCCTGCTGGACCTGCTGAACCGCACGCGCATGGACAAGCTCCGGCTGGATATCCCGCTGATCATCTCCAACCACACGGACGCCGAACAACTGGCGAAGGAGTCGGGCATCGACTATCTGCACCTGCCGATTACGCCTGAAAACAAGGAGGAGCAGGAGGAACGCCTGATCGACGAAATCGAGGAGAACAATATCGACTTCGTCGTGCTGGCCCGGTACATGCGCATCCTCGGTCCCGAGGTGTGCGACAGGATGGCGGGACGCATCATCAACATCCACCACTCCTTCCTGCCCGGATTCAAGGGCGCCAGGCCCTACCACCAGGCGCATCAGCGCGGCGTGAAGCTGATCGGCGCAACCGCCCACTACGTGACGGCCGACCTCGACGAAGGTCCGATCATCGAGCAGGACGTGGAAGCCGTGACCCATCGCATGTCGCCGGCGGAACTGACGGCCGTGGGACACGACATCGAACGCATCGTGCTTGCGCGGGCCGTACTCTACCATATCCAGCGCCGGGTCCTGATCAACGGACGCCGTACCGTCGTGTTTCGATGATGGTGCGGGATTGAGGATGCCCGGGCCGGACGGACCGGGGAATAGAGTCGGATCGGACAGACCGGGGATTTAAAGCGGTGTCCGGCCCGAAGCGCCGGGTCAATCGGAGCGATGCCGCGGGGTCAGGCGTACTGGTCCATCAGCGCGTCGATGGTCGCCTTCTCGTCGCCGTAGGCCTTGGCGTACACGTCTTCCAGCTTGTCGGTATAGGTGCGGTACTCGTCCTGGAAGAATACGCCGCTGTGAAAAACGCCCTCGCCCACCTCTTCCATGGCCATGTCGATCGCCTTGATCCGGTCGCCGGTGTTCCAGCCGTCCGGCAGCGGCATGAAGGATTCTTTCCAGGGATCGTAGGTGTTGTAGAAGGTGGGACAGGGACTCATGGCGTGGACGAAGCCGAATCCGGGGTGATCGAGTCCCTGGCCGATGATTTTCGCCATTTCCGTCGCCTGGCTCGAGAAGGTGCGCGCGACGAAACTGCAGCCGTACACGATCACCATGGCCAGGATGTTCAGCTGGCCTTCCAGCACCCCTTCGTAGGGCGCCATCTTGGGCATGGATACGCTGCGCCGCAGCGCCTGCATCCCCGGGGGCGTGCTGGGTGAGGGCTGGCCCTTGGTCAGTCCGTAGACCTGGTTGTCCATCACGATGTAGGTGATGTCCTGGTTGCGGCGCACGGCGTGAGGCACGTGGCCGCCGCCGATGGCGAACCCGTCGCCGTCGCCGCCGACGGCGATGACCGTCAGATCGGGATTGGCCGCCTTGACGCCCTGGGCCGCGGGCAGCGCGCGCCCGTGCACCACGTGCAGGCCGTAGGCGTTGACGAATTCAGGCAACCGGCCGGAACAGCCGATGCCCGACACGATGACCACGTCCCGGGGATCCAGGTTGCGTTCGGCGAGGGCGCGCTGCAGCGCGGCAAGCACGCCGAAATCCCCGCATCCGGGGCACCACGTCGGCTTGACTTCGCTCCGGTAATCCTTGAGCGTACGTTTGGTGGGCTGTCCTGCCCCATCAGCCTGTTCGGTCCGCCCGGGCGCCTTGGTTTTGGCGGTATCGGCCGTACGGACTTCAGCCATACTGTAGCACTCCTTCGATGTATTCCTCGATGTCGCCCGCCTTGAAGGGCAGTCCCGTAATGATGTTGAACCGCTGCAGGGAAACAGCGAGACGACCCTGCAGGTAATTCGCGAACTGGCCGCTGGCGTTCAGTTCCACCACCGAGACCACCGGTATGGATTCGATGAAGGCGCGGGCCTCCTTCTCCGGCAGGGGATGCAGCATCTTGAAAATCAGGGCGGCCACCTTGTACCCCTTTGCCAGCGTCCGGTCCAGGGCTTCCAGTATGGGACCCTCCGACGATCCCCAGCCGATCAGGCCCAACTGGGCGTCCTCCGCGCCGTACCGCTGCACGAATCCGGGCTCGTTCACCGCCGATTCGATTTTCTGATGCCGTTTTTCCGTCATGCGGATATGGGCTTCGGGCGAGTAGTCGATGTGGGCGTGCTCATCGTGTTCCAGGCCCGTCGCCACGTAATGCTGGCCATGACGACCCGGCAAGGGCATGGGGGAAACGTAGTCGTCCGTCATCTCGTACCGGTCGAATTCCTCGGGAGAGACGCTTCCGTTGAGGTCCGGCTGCTTTCGCTCGACGATCTCGACCTGGCTCAGATCGGGGCGGGACATAACCTGCGCGCGCTGCGAGAGATGCTGGTCGCTAAGCAGGATGACCGGCGTCTGGTATTTTTCGGCGAGATTGAAGGCCTTGACCGCCGTGTAGAAACAGTCTTCGGTATTGGTCGCCGCGATCACGATGCGGGGCGCCTCGCCGTGGGCGCCGTGAATGGCCAGGTTCAGATCCGACTGCTCCGTCTTGGTGGGCATGCCGGTACTCGGACCGCCGCGCTGGACGTCGACGACCACGAGTGGAATCTCCTCCATGGTTGCCAGGCCGAGCGCTTCGACCATGAGGGAGAGTCCCGGTCCCGCCGTGGCGGTCATCACCTTCGCGCCCGTGAAGGATGCGCCGATGGAAGCGGTAATGGCCGCGATCTCGTCCTCGGTCTGCATCAGGACGCCGCCCACCCTGGGCATCGCTTTCGCCAGCGTCTCCATTACGTCGCTGGCCGGGGTAATGGGATAGCCCGCGTAATACCGGCATCCCGCGGCCAGCGCGCCCATGCAGAGCGCGTCGTTTCCCGTCATGATCAGCTGGGCGTGGCCGTTCTTGCGTTCGACTGCAACCCGGAGTCCCAGATCGATACCGTTCTCGTCCACGTATACATAGGCCTGCTTCAACGCGTTGATATTGGACTCGAGAAACTCCTTGCGGCGTCCCCACCGGCTTTCGGACACCATCTGCTTCGCCGAATCGAAGGGGATGCCGAGACAGACGGTCAGGATCCCGAAGGCCAGCACGTTCTTGGACTTCATCGTCTTGATGACGGTCTTCGTGATATTCTGGAGCGGCACGCCGATCTGGGTCAGCGCCAGGCTTTCGTCCGGATCGCATTCGTCGGGATCGTAGATCACGACGCCGGTGGGCTTGACCTCGCCCACGTGAATGTCGTAGTTCTCCTGGTTCCAGACCATCAGGATGTCCAGCGCGTCGCCGGGCGAACGGACCGGCGTGTCCTGCACCCTGACCTGGGTCATGGAGGCCCCGCCCTTGATCTCGGCCGGGAGGTTCTTGAAGGTATAGATATAGAGACCCGACCGGGCCAGTGCCTCGGCCAGCACGTCACCGACGGTAAGCACGCCTTCGCCGTTCTCTCCGGCAATGCGTATGGTCAGATCCAGTTGATCCATCAAACGGCCCTCACATCCGTCCATCGGGCGGATTCCGCAAAATCATTTGATTATATAGGGTTGAACACCCGAAAGTCAATTCTAATCGTCATGGAATCGCAACAATTCCCGCAACCTCGCGCGCCGGGTGCACCGGCGGCTCCGAACGCCTGCCGGCCGTGTATCCGGCTGCCCGGAACAGCTACCAGCCGTGAATCCGGTGGCCCTGTCCCGGGAACCAGATGATGTCCACGAGGTTGGACAGGACGAGTCCAGTGCAGAACCCGACCAGCATCCCCATGATCAGCGGCTGGGCGCGCCGGAACAGGCTCATGCCGCCGGCGCGGAGCAGCAGGACCTTGGCTGCCCAGGCCAGGAAGAGGGTGAAGGCCCCGTTGTCGATCGCCACGCCCCGAGCGATCGTGAGTCCCACGGGATGCAGCGGCCATCCGGGAAACTTGTAGCGGAGGAAGATCAGCCCCATCATGAGGAAGCCCCCCAGGAAGAACCAGGCGGTTTCCATGACCGACATCCGGGTCGGGTTCTGAATCCAAATCTTGACGCTCTCGAAGAAGTGGATGTTCCCCGTGGTGAAGGCCCACTGGTCGAACTGCGACGCGCCGACGGTCTCGTATCCGGAGTAGACGGTATAGGCGGCGCCGATCAGGAACGCCAGGGCGAAGGCCCCGCAGATCACGGCGAACATCAGTTTTTTGTCGGTCCAGACCCGGTCCCCTATCCTGGTGATGTGGGAAACGGAGACCATGGTAAAGGTCTTCCAGTTCCGGGCGAAGGCATTGCTCAGGCCGAAGACCGTCAGGGACGACGGATCGATGCCGGAGGAGCCCACACCGCGTATGAGAAACTCGTGGGAGTTCATGGGGAGGTCGAGGGCGACCAGGCCGGTTTCCGCCACGATCCGGGCCACGCCGACGTAGAAGATGAACAACAGCAACAGGAAGGGCGCCATGATGACAAGACCCATGCCGGCCAGGTGCAGGAAGGCCGCCATGTAGGCCACGCCCAGCAGCACGCCCAGGACGGCCGCCCGGTAGGAAAAGAACTCGTCGGAATCGTCTATTTCCGGCGCGCGGCCCAGGGCCTTCCGCGCCACGTCCCACAGGTGGCGCCGGGCGATCCAGAACCCCCATAGCACGAAGACGATGAGGGCGCCGATCTCCTGCAACCGCACCGCGGCGTCCGGCGAAGCCCCGGTTTCGAGCAGGCCGACCGCGTTCATGCCGCCCGATTCGAGAATGGCGAACAGGTGGAAGACCCGAATGCTGAACAGGATATCCACCGGTGAAAAGAGCGCGAAGCAGAACAGGTAGATGTTGATCTTGATCTTGATGGCGGGGAACAGGTGACCGATGACGAGGTCCGTCGCGTAGGGCTGTCCGATGGGGATTACGCCTACGGGGGTGAAGTAGTCCACCATGTTCCAGCCGATCACGCCCAGCGGCAGGGAAAACCCGATCCAGAAGAGCTTCCCCCGCATGAAGGACGGCAGGAACGACCGGCCGCCGGGATCCTCAATGACCTGGGAGAGGACCTGGGCCAGCGGGAAGCTGAGCTTTTCGTGGACGATCCACTGCTTGCGCAGGATCACCACCAGACAGGACCCCGCGAAGAACAGGGCGAGGAAGAACGTGCCCCACCAGAAGAGCGGGACGATCCAGGGGCGCCACGGGAACCGGGCATAGGCGGGCAGCCCCTCGTAGAACCAGCGGACGGTCTGGTCGGCGGGGTCGACCAGCAGCCAGGCCGGAAGGTATTGAAAGAAAACCTCTACCCACTGGTTTTCGGGCGACGCAAAATAATACGGAGTGGTGATCACCCCGACGAAGTAGCTCATGAAGGCGTGGGACGGCACGGTGGACGCGATCAGTCCGAAGGTCAGAATGACGAGCAGTTCCGAAGTGCTGAACGTCGAGACCGGCCGGTACTTGCGCAGCAATCCGTTTACGACGATGACGAAGAAGAGGAAGGGCGCCATCAGGGACGCGGAGACGTGCTCGAAGTCCATGAAGGTCCCCCGTACGACCCAGACGTTGTACGGGATCCACAGGCTGATGAAAACGGCCAGGACGATCCCGATCAGGATCGAGCGGAGGGTCACGCGGCGGGTGTCTTCTGGTCGCATGTTCGGTTCGTCGCGATTCGTGTCTTCAGCGTGCCGGGCAGACCTTGAGGAGACCATTTGATGCCCGGAAATGTGTACGAGCCCGATACGTTGAACAGACTGTTCAGGTCGGGCGGCGATCCCGTGGACGACGGACGCTGCCGGTTGCGCCGCCCGCGGTTCGATTCCCGCTGGACCGGACTGCTGCTGCCGGAAGACCGGGCCATCGCGGAAAACCGCGGTTTCAGCTACCTCATGGTGGAACCGGTCGATCTGCCCGCCGGCGGCGGGGATGAAGTCCTGGTCATTTTCCACGGACTGAACGAGGGCAGCTATGCCCGGATGCTGCCCTGGGCCGGCAGTTTCGCGCTGCGGCTTCACATCCCCGTCATCCTCTTCCCCCTGTCCTTCCACGTGGGGAGGCGTTCCGACCTCTGGCGCACGCCGGACCAGACCCGCATCGCCGCGCATCGAGCCGCCATGGCCGGCAACGGACGGACGAGTCCCTTCAACGGCCGTATAAGCGAACGGCTCAGCCAGTTCCCGGAAAGATACCTGCTCGGCGGGCTGCAGTCCTATTTCGACGCCGTGGACCTGGCCGCGCAGATCGAAGCGGGCGGCCATGTATCCTGCCGGGCCGGAGCGCGCCCGCGTTTTCTGGGATACTCGGCCGGCGGCTACCTGGCCCTGGTCCTGTTGCTGGCCGATCCCGGCGGCCGGTTTTCCGATTCCCGCGCCGCAGTCTTCGCTTCCGGCGCCCCCCTCGACGGCATCCGGCCCGGAAGCCTGTTCATCATGGACGATGAGGCCGCGAAGCGGCTATCGGCGTACCTGCAGGGCCGGTCTTTTCCGCACGGAGCGATCGACGCCCGCCACCGGCAACTGGCCGAGGCGCCCGCCCGCTGGCTGGCGGAGGTGCTGTTCCACGGCGATGGGCTGGCGGATCGTATGGAGGCCATGCGGGACCGGCTGCTGGTCGTGGTCAACCCCGCCGACCGGGTCATTTCGGCCGAACGAGCGGCCTGGAACCTGCGTCCGGCGCCCGTCCTGAGCCTGGACCTGGGCGTGCACGAGTTTCCCTTCACGACGGGAGATCCTTTGCCCCGTGTCTACGACCGTCGCACGCAGGAGACCCGCGCCATGATCAGGAACGTCCGGAACGTCCACCGCATCGGGCCGGCCTACAGGACGGCCTTCGACCGATTCATCCACGAGGTATCGGACTTCCTGTTCCCCGGGCGGTCAAATCCGGCTTGACATCGGCCCTTTTCGCCCGTTATGTAGTATGATATAAGGTAACCTATTGTAAATAGCCGATGTTACACACGCTTTCCACACCGGATGACTGAAGAGGGTAGCAAGTAGTGTAAATCGGCCCATGGCCCTGTCAAGCGACTTCCGGCTGCCTTACGACTGGCCAGGCGAGCATCCCGATGACTGCCACGGTTGAAAACGCCCTTACACACGCCGCGATCGTTCCGGTGCAGGTTCTGCTGGAACAATACGCCATTTCGCATCCGGAAATCGATTCCGACGAGGCGCTGGAAGCCGATCTGGACCTCATCGAAAGAGCCTACAGTTTCAGCACGCTGCACCACGCCGGGCAGATTCGCAAGTCCGGCGATCCCTTCATGGTACACTGCACACAGGTCGTGCTTACCCTGATCGGTCTGCAGCTGGACGCCGTGACCATCGCCGCGGGACTCCTGCACGACGTCGTGGAAGACGTGGAAGACGTATCCATCGAACAGCTGGCCGCGGAATTCGGCGAGGAAGTGGCCGTCCTGGTAAACGGCGTGACCAAGATCACCGGGCTGTCCTTCAGAAGCCAGGAGGAACTCCAGGCCGAGTATTTCCGCAAGATGCTCGTTTCCATGGCGAAGGACGTGCGCATCATCCTCATCAAGCTCGCGGACCGGCTCCACAACATGCGGACACTGTCCTACCTGGAAGAGGAGAAACAAGAGCGGATTTCCCTCGAAACGCGTGAGATCTACGCTCCACTCGCCCACCGGTTCGGCATGGCCAAGATCAAGTCCGAACTGGAAGACCTCAGCCTGAAATACCTGTCCCCCGAAGTTTACCGGGATCTCGCGAGCAAGCTGGACCAGAAGCGGGCGGAGCGGGAGAAGCTGATCGACGAGATCCGCCAGCCCATCGTCAAGGCCCTGAAGGACGCCGGCATCGACGCCACGGTGAACGGAAGGGCGAAGCACTTCTACAGCATCTACACGAAGATGCAGCGCCGCAACCGGCCTTTCGAAGAGATCTACGATCTCCTGGCGCTGCGCGTCGTGACCGACACCGTGCCCAACTGCTACCACGCGCTCGGGATCATCCATACCCTCTACACGCCCATCTTCGACCGCTTTAAAGACTACGTTTCCCGCCCCAAGATGAACATGTACCAGTCCCTGCACACCACGATCATCGCGTCCAACGGGGAAACGGCCGAGATCCAGATCCGCACGCGGGAAATGGACCGGATCGCGGAGGTGGGGATCGCCGCCCACTGGCTCTACAAGGAAGGAAGGGAAGAGGTCCAAGACGGCGAGAACCGCGAAGACTGGCTCAGCCAGGCGCTGGACTGGCAGACCGAAATGACCGATCCGAAGGAGTTCATGAGTTACCTCCGCATGGACCTGTACGACGACGCCATCTTCGTCTTCACCCCGCGCGGGGATCTCAAGGAACTGCCGCAGGGCGCCAGCGTGCTGGACTTCGCCTTCGCTATCCACACCGATATCGGGCTCCACTGCAGCGGGGCGAAGGTAAACGGCAATATCGCGCCGCTGGCCGGGAAGTTGCAGAACGGCGACACGGTCACCATTTTCACTTCTCCGCACCAGACGCCGAGTTCGTACTGGCTGGATATCGTCAAGACGACCAAGGCGTCTTCCAAGATCCGGTCGTGGTTCAGAAAGGCTACGCTGGAACAGAGCATCAGCCTCGGCGAAGACCTGCTGGACCGGGAACTGAAGCGGCTCAAGGTCAAGCGCAAGGTGTCCGACGAACTGGAGGCCCTCGCGAAGGAGTACGGACTGCCGGACGCGAATCGCCTCCATGCCGCGATCGGACGCGGGGAGTATTCCGCGGCCCAGATCGCCCAGAGACTGCTTCCCGAGGAACCCGCTGCCGAAACGGAACCACCCAAAGAGTCGGTGCTGACCCGGTTCGTGGACCGGGTGCGCCGGTCCCGGGGCGGGGTCAAGGTCACGGGCATCGACAACCTGATGATCCGCTTCGCGCAGTGCTGCCAGCCGGTCCCGGGAGATCCCATCATAGGCTTCATCACCCGCGGGCGCGGCGTGACGGTGCATAACAAGGAATGCGCGAATATCGTGGACGACCTGGAGCGGCGCCTCGAGGTGCACTGGGACGTGGAGAAGGACCAGTTCTTCGTCGTCGGACTGCGCATCTTCGGTTCCGACCGGCCCGGTCTGCTGAACGAAATCTCCAGGACGATTTCCGATGCCGGTATCAACATCACCCACGCAGCGATGGACACCACCGACGGGATGGCGGACGGGAATTTCGGCATCGAGGTGGAACATCTCAGCCAGCTAGAGCGCCTGATCGTCCGCATCAACAAGATCAAGGGCGTGGACCGGGTTGAACGGGAAACCGGTGTGAAATCCGGTGGCGTATCCGAAGACGTCTTCGATCACCTCGAGCAGGATCCCGGCAATTGACCTCTGACGAATACAACGGGGACGATCCCGTATCGCGCAGGGACTTTCTCCGCGGCGGGCTGGGCGGACTGGCGGGCGTGACCGCCCTGGCGGCGGGTTTGGGCGGACCAGGCGGACCAGGCGGACCACTTGCTCCCGAGTCGGTTGCGGCCCAGCTTGCGGGCCGCCGACCCGCGGATGTAAAAAGTGTGGGGCTTCAGCCGGGCCGGGTGCGGCTGGCCTTCAATGAGAATCCCCTGGGCGCCTCTCCCGCGGCCATAGAAGCCGTGCTGAGTCACCAGGACTGGATGAACCGGTACGACTACACGACGACCCTGCAACAGGCCATCATCCGGCATCACGACCTGGACATCCCCCGTCCGTCAGGCTTCGATTTCAAGGCCACCGGAGACCGCCACGGCCTGATGCTGGGGGTGGGTACGACCGAACTGCTCCAGATCCTGGCCCTGCAGGCCCTGATGAAACACGGCGAAGCCGTGGAAGCCCTCCCTTCCTACGGCCAGATCACGCGCGTCGGCGACGAACTCCGCGACGCGGGCTATATGGTGCGGGCGCGCCGGTCGCCCGTCCTCCCTGACGGGAACCACGATCTCGACGACATGGAAAAGCAGATCGGCGATCGCACCGGCCTGGTCATCATCTGCAATCCCCACAACCCTACCGGCGCGCTTTTGCCCCATGATCGGATCCTGGATTTCATCGACCGGGTGCCGCCCCACGTCCTCGTGGCCATCGACGAGGTTTACGTTCATTTCGCCCGCGACCCGGCGTACCGTGACTTCGTCCAGGTCGCCAAGGAGCGGGAAAACGTGATCGTGCTCCGGACCTTTTCCAAGGTGTACGGCCTCGGGGGTGTCCGCGTGGGTTACGCCATCGCCCACCGGGACGTGATCTACCGCCTCGCGCCTTTCTCCATGGGCCTCCTGGGCAGGAACGTCCTGTCCGTCCACGCGGCCGCCGCGGCCCTGGGCGACGACGAACACGTCAGGCGGTCCCGGCAGGCCGTATGGGACGGGAACGACTACCTGACTGTCGAGCTGGAGCGGCTCGGCGCCCGGGTCATACCCAGCCACGCGTGTTTTCTCTGGGCCGACTTCGGCCGGGAGACGCAGCGCATCGTCCGCGAATTGTGGTCCAGGCGGGTCATGGTCCGCGCGGGCGCCGGCCAGTGGGAATCACCGAACCACATCCGCGTTTCGACGGGTTCGAGGGAAGAAAATGAAGCCTTTATCTGGGCATTGGAACGGACCCTCGGATAAGCCGCCTCGGATCAGCGTCATCATCCCCACGCTCAACGAAGCCACGACGATCGAAGCCTGCCTGGACCAGTTCGACTGCGGTGCGGGATCCATGGAGATCATCGTCGTGGACGGCGGAAGCGACGACGGCACGCCGGAGATCGTCCGGTCGTGGCCGGAGGCGAGACTCATCGAGTCCAGCATACGGGGCAGGGCGATCCAGATGAACGCGGGCGCCGCGGCCTCGTCAGGAGACGTGCTGCTGTTTCTTCACGCCGATACCAGGCTTCCGGTTCACTGGCGGGAGTTCGTGACCGAATCGATCTTCGGGCGCGGCAAAGCGGGAGGTCGGTTCCGTTTCGACATCGCCCATGGGAAGCGGATATACCGGTGGATCGCGCGGGGCACCAATTTCCGGTCGCGCTTCCTGGGCATTACCTACGGAGACCAGGCCATCTATACCACGCGGGAGGCATTCGAAGCCGTGGGAGGATATCCCGGGATTCCGGTCTTCGAAGACGCCCGGTTCGCCGACCGGCTGAAGAAGGCCGGCGGCCTGGACTGGATCGACGAAGCCGTGCTGACGTCCGCGCGGCGCTGGGAACGACGCGGGCCGGTTCGCACGCTGCTGCTGACCTGGCTGCTGCGCCTGCTCTATACTCTTTTCGTCCCGCCCAGGATCCTGGCGCGGTTTTACGGGGTGGTGAGGTGACGAAATGATTCAAGCGGACCGAACGGTACTAACTAAATCCGGCCAACGAGTACGCCGTCAGTGCCGTGAAAACAGCGGCAAGCAGACACGTGGCCACGACCAGGAAACACATGCGGCGCAGATCGCCGGCCTGACCGCCTTCAGGATCGTCCTCGTCGCCGATCCAGATCTCCGTGACCAGTTTCCCGTCCTGCCAGACAGGTCCGACCAATCGCCGCTGCACGGCGCCGGCCGCCGCGGCTTCGCTCCAGCCGGAGTTGGGACCCGGAACGAGCGCATGCTGCCGCCATCCCACCAATAGGGCCTTGCGGCCCGAATATCCGGGCAAGAGAAACGCGACCCCCGCCATCAACAAATAGGTGAGCCGGGCGGGGATGAGGTTGAACAGGTCGTCCAGCCGCGCACCACACCAGCCGAAGCGCGCGTAACGGGGCGTCCGGTACCCCACCATGGAATCCATCGTACTGATCACCTTGTAGAGCACGATGCCCGGCAACCCCAGCAGGGCATACCAGAACAGCGGCGCGATGAATCCGTCCACCGCGTTCTCGCTCAGGCTTTCCATGCCCGCCCTCCGGCAGGCCGCGGCGTCCATGGCAGACGTATCCCGGCCGACCAGCATGGACACCGCCCGTCGCGCGGCTTCCAGGTCCCCGGCGCGATCGATGGCCATGCCATGCCGGCACAGGTCCCTGAGCGCCACCATGCTGTAAATCACGAAGACCTGGTAAATCCAGTTCAGCGCCGGATGCAGGCCGTTCAGCCACAGTGCCGGCACCGCGCTGACGCCTGCCCAGAACGCGGAGAGCGCCAGGAACAGCATGCACCCGCCGGCGTACCCGTCCAGTCCGATCCGCCGGAGCATGCGCTCCACGCCCGTGAGCGTAAGGCCCATCAGGCGCACCGGGTGCCACCGGTAGACCGGATCCCCCAGGATGCCGTCCAGTACCACCGCGCAAAGGAGCAGAACGGGGTGCGGCGCGAGTACCGTCAGGTCCATTTCAGGCGCCATCCCAGGGCTATCGCGTCGTAGACGGTATCCAGCAACGCGTCATCATGGAAGACAAGCTGTTCGTAACAGGCCGGCCAGGCCTCCGGTTTCGCCGCGACACAGGAGGCCAGGAACGCGGCCTGCTGTCTCAGTAACGGGGCGGTCAGTTCAGTAGAGAGCGTTCCGTGCCGCAGACGGTCCCATACCGCCGCATAGGCGTACGCGGCCGCCGAAACGCCCGGATCGTGGACGACTGACCGGATGTTTTTCTCGAAGAACGCGTATTCGTCCGCGTCCAGGCGGCTTTCCATGGCGGGCCGAAAACTCTCCGGCTCCAGTCCGTAACGTTTCAACGCGTGATAAAGACTCCGCGTGCTGGACGCTTCCAGTCCGTTCTGCCACCTCAGCGCCTCAAGGGTCGCCCGGCGGACGGAAGTGCCGATCAATTCGCCCAGTTTCGCGTGGTGACCCGTCCTGGCCTTGGGCCGTTTCGCCTCGTCCAGGGGCGCGGCGATACAGTACTGGTCCGTGCCCGTTCCGGTCGCCAAGTCCTGGGAGTACCGGCTTGAAACGGCCAGGTCCCGTAGGGCTGCCGACTTGCCTTCCGTCATGGTGACGACCGCGCGTGCCATGGCGCCGGGCGTAAGCGGCCAGTTGACGAGCAGCATCGTATTTATCGTGCCGTCGTGGGGGTGTCTTTCCATCTGCCCGGATTCCGCTTCGTGCCAGGTCGCGAGATCGCCCGCGCAGCCGGCATTTCCCTCGACCCCGGCGGTCACGACGGCGCACACGCGCAGTTCCGCGAAGGTCTCCACGATCCGCGCCGCGTAGTTCATGTTCGCGGCCGTGCCCATCATCGCGACGGCTTCCGGTTCCAGCCCAAGCTCCTTGCACACGTGGTGATGGTATCCCGTCTCGCCGATTTCCTTCATCCATTCGAAGCGCTCGAGATGGCCCTGCCCCTCGACGCTCTGGTGGTTCACGAGGAACCGGACTCCGCCGGTCATTCCGCCGCCGCAGGCCGAGGTACTCAGCACCTGGTGGGGCGTGCGCAGTTCGGCGACGAGGAACCGTCCGTCCCTCTTGAGTTCGTAATGCTCGTGACGGTCGAGTACTTCTTCCATATTGTCTCCGAACGACGTGGGTTCTCGCGCGGTGATGCGCCAGTTACCAGCCAGGATAGTGTGTTATTACCCGCCTGTTGCGAAATACCTGGGTGGGTTAGATTATACGCAGTGGAAACGCACATTACAACAACCGTCGCATGGGCGAACGTCATCCGGATGGACGCGTCGGACGATTTACTATTGCGTGAAAGAACGTATGACGTAAATTGAGAGGACAATCGAATACAGCCGCAGGTGGCGGAGAACGATAACGCTGAAAAGGGAAGATGGTGCGAATCCATCACGGTGCCGCCACTGTGTTCGGGGACGAAACTCAAACTCGTCACTGCCGGCAGGGCTTAGCCCAATGGCCGGCGGGAAGACTTGAGGAGTAGGACGATCCGTCAGTCAGGAGACCTGCCTGCAGGCTGTGCGAACGCTTCTCCGTGAGCAGAGAGGCTGAAGCCCGGATGCGCATGCCTGCCTTCCCGTCCCAGCCCCTCCAACATGGAGCGGCTGGTTTTTTGTTTTTGGACCGAATGGGGATGAGGCAGCGTGGAAACCGCCCTCAGCGTGAACGACCTTTCCTGCGGTTACGACCGGCGCCCGGTGCTGGAAGGTCTGACCTTCGACCTGCGACAGGGCGAGATGCTGGGCGTGATCGGTCCGAACGGGTCCGGCAAGAGCACGTTGATACGGGCGCTCACACGGATCCTTCCGCTGAGCAGCGGACGTATTGCGCTCTACGGCACTCCGCTGCAGGGCTACACCGTCCGGGAAATCGCGCGCCAGATCGCCGTCATCCCCCAGCTGACGCCCGTCACCTTCGCCTTCTCCTCGCTGGACGTGGTCATGATGGGCAGGACGCCCCATCTCCGGCGTTTTCAAAGAGAGGGCCCCGAAGACCGGGCCATCGCCCTCGAAGCCATGCGGCGGACCGACTGCCTGGCCTTCAGGGACCGCCCCATCCACGAACTGTCGGGCGGCGAGCGGCAGCGGGTCATCATCGCCCGCGCCCTGGCTCAGCAGCCGTCGATTCTGCTGCTGGACGAGCCGACTTCTTTCCTTGACCTGAACCACCAGGTCGAGATCTTCGATCTGCTTCGCCACGTGTGCGCCAGCGACGGGCTCGCCGTGCTGTGCGTTTCTCACGACCTCAACCTCTCGTCGGAGTACTGCCACCGGCTGATCATGCTGAAAGACGGGCGCATCTACACCGCCGGGCCGCCCCAGGACATCCTCACCCAGGGCCACATCAAGGCGGTATTCGAGACCGACGTGACCGTCATTCAAAGCCCCTACTCGGGTTCACCCCAGATCATCCTGAAACCGGGAGACTGAGCGACGTGACGATGAAACGGCCCATCACGCTGGTCTTGACGGCGTTGATCCTTTTTGCCGCCTGTGTCTTTTCCATGGGCGTAGGCGCGGTGTATATACCAGCCGGTTCCGTGCTGCAGGTACTGGTGGATAACCTGTGGCCGGGGGATGCGTTTGAATCGGCGAGATCCGCGACCGATACGATCGTCTGGGAGATCCGCCTGTCGAGAACCCTCCTCGCCGTGCTCGTCGGGGCCGCTCTGGCCAGTTCCGGTGGGGTAATGCAGGGCTTCTTCCAGAATCCCATGGCCGACCCCTATATCATGGGCATTTCGGCCGGCGCCGCGCTGGGCGCGACGGTGGCGGTCGCGCTCGACCTGGAATTCTGGATGTTCGGGCTCAACGCCGTATCCATCGCGGCTTTCCTCTGCGCGCTGGCCGTGACCATGGTGGTGTACGCCTTTTCCCGAAGGGGCGGGCGCGTGGCGTCGACCACCCTGCTCCTCACCGGCATCGCCATCGGCGCCATGGCGACGTCCTTCACGTCCTACATGCTCGTGATGGGGGGTGAGGACCAGCGCCAGTTGCTCTTCTGGCTCATGGGCAGCCTTTCCGCCCGGAGATGGGACCATGTGTGGATGCTGCTGCCCTACGCAACCATAGGGCTAGCTGTCGTTTTCGTATATGCGCGGGAATTGAATGTACTGCTGCTGGGGGATGAGCAGGCGTCCCAGCTGGGCGTGCACGTCGAACGAACCAAACTGATCCTGCTGACCGCCGCCGCCTGTCTCGCCGCGGCCGCGGTATCGGTGAGCGGCATCATCGGATTCGTGGGGTTGCTCGCGCCGCACATGGTCCGGCTGATCGTCGGACCCGACTACCGCATCCTGACGCCCATGGCCGCGCTGGCCGGCGCCCTGCTGCTCGTACTTGCCGACCTGGTCGCACGGACGGCCATGGCGCCGGCCGAAATGCCCATTGGCATCCTGACCACGGTGCTCGGCGCCCCGTTCTTCCTGTACCTGCTGCACCGACAACGCCGGGTCTGAATCAGCAGCGCCGAATTGAACCGGCAACGCCGCGATTATCGGTAGCGCAGCCCCTGAACCAAGGAGGTCCTATGCCCAGGTTGACGAAGATATACACCCGCAAAGGCGACGACGGGACGACCGCGCTCGGCAGCAGGCAGCGCGTACCCAAGGAATCGCTCCGGGTTTCGAGCTACGGAACCGTGGATGAACTCAACTCCGTCATCGGTATCGCGCTGGCGCACGGACTGGCCTCACGCCTGACAGAAACGCTGCCGGTCATTCAAAACGAGCTCTTTCATCTGGGATCGGACCTGTGCTTCACCGAAGAGGACAAGGTGAAATACCAGATCCCGCTGATCGAGGCCCGGCACGTCGAGAAACTCGAAGCGATCATCGATGAACTGAACCCCATCGTCGGACGGCTCGAGAACTTCATCCTTCCCGGCGGGTCGCCAGGCGCGGCGTACCTCCACCTGGCGCGGACCGTCTGCCGGCGCGCGGAACGGGAAGTGGCGGCCCTGTCCCGCGACGAAGCGATCGGGGCCTGCGTGCTGGCCTACCTGAACCGCCTCTCCGACCTGCTCTTCGTCATGTCGCGATACGAAAACAAGGACCGGGGCGTGGACGAGCCGCTGTGGGATTCCAGGCTGTAGGGTTCAATGTGTATACAAACCCCATTCATGTTTGCTTAGTCTGCTGTTTGATTCTGTCTCAACAGTAAAAGCAACAACCTAAACACCAGATCTTACTGAATGTTGATTGGTCGGCTATACAGACTTCAATATTCAGTTTATTGCAAGAACCGTGAGGCTTGACAACCTCGTTCGGTAACACCTAACTTGCAACAGATCAAACCCCAAGAGGACCGTTGTGTCAGAACGGTCCAAATCACCCAACCGATACAAAAAATGATCTCCCGCGCTGAAAACATCACCCCATCCATGCTTTCCTGGGCACGCGAAACTGCTGGCCTATCCATTGAGGATGCCGCTTCGAAGCTTGGTCTGAAATCAAGTGCCAAGGCTACAGCGATCGACAAGCTCGAAGCATTCGAACGTGGCGATGCCAAACCCACAAGGACCCAACTTCTAAAGATCGCATCGACTTACAGACGCCCACTTTCTGTTTTCTATCGCTTTACACCACCGGTTGAGGGAGAACAAGGGGAGGATTTCCGGACGTTTTCTGGAGCTGTATCCAAAAAGGAGACTGCACTATTCAAAGCTATTCTACGTGATATGCGTAAGCGGCAGGACATGGTAAAATCAATCCTGGAAGATGATGAAGATGTCCAGAAAAGATCCTTTGTTGGATCAATACCGGTAACCTATGATACTGTAGATGCGGTGCAGGCGATCCAGCAGGTTCTTGGAATTGATGAATATCACGATTTTCGGAAGAACCTGAACACACCTGACAAACTCCTTTCCGCGCTCAGGCAGAAAGTAGAAGACATAGGGGTCTTTGTCCTGTTTGCCGGAAACCTCGGATCGCACCATACCAACGTCAGTGCTCGGGTCTTTCGAGGAATCGCGATTGCTGATGAGATTGCACCGTTTATAGTCATCAATGACCAGGATGCGGTACCGGCACGGTCATTTACCCTGATTCATGAACTTGTGCACCTCTTTACGGGTTCCTCAGGCGTCAGCAACGATCCATCCATGGTTCTGGGAGAAGAGCGGAAGACACGTGTCGAGCGCTTCTGTAACGACGTAGCCAGTGAGTTCCTGCTACCCGAAGCGTCATTCTCCGATGTTCACCCTCTGACTTCTCATGATCAGGCTGCGGAAACCATCAGAAACGTGGCTTTGGATGCAAACGTCAGTGAATCGATGACCGCTTACCGGTTCTGGCGGTCGAATCGAATCGACGACAGGATCTATAGACAGTTAGTGGCAACATACTCGTCACGGTGGCGTAACACTGAAGCCAAACACAACCTAGTTGATCAGAGCAGCAAGTCTGGCCCTTCCTATTACACTGTTCGAAGGCACAAGTTAGGAAAAGCGCTTGTAATTCTCGTTGGGCGTACGCTTAGAGATGAAAGCCTTACCCACACAAAAGCTGCAATGATCCTAGGTGTGAATCCCGGGAATGTGGAATCGCTGCTTAAGGGTGCTCGAACTGAATCGGGCTCCGTCCTTTAATCGAGACCTTCAGTGCTCTTCCTCCTTGACGCGAACGTCTTGATCCGTGCCCACGAAGACTACTATCCACTCGACCGAGTCCGTCCGTTCTGGGATTGGCTATTGGCTGAAGCAGAAGCCGATCATGCCAAAATCCCGCTTGAAATCTACATGGAAATCGCGCCAGCTACTGGACCGTTTAAGGACTGGATAAATGACCGTGACGTTAAGGAATTGCTAATTCTTGATGAAGAAGTCGACAGAGGAGTGTTCAATCAGGTTATCGATACCGCATATGCGCCAGACTTGACTGACCACGAACTGGACGAAGCGGGGCAAGATCTCTTTCTTGTCGCTTACGGACTGATGGGGCCAAAACGTGCGGTTGTTACAAAAGAGATCTCAAAACCTACGAAGCAACGCGGGCGGAGAAAGTTACCTGATGCCTGTAACATAATGAATGTTCCCTGGATGACTGATTTTCAGTTCTACAGGGAACGAAATTTCCATATTCCGTAGTAAGGAAGCGGGGCTTTCTCAGATTCAGTTCGCCCGGTTGTTTGGTGTATTGGTTCGAACGCTGCAGGATTGGGAGCAAAGCCGCCGCCCATCGGGTGCCGCACGCACATTGATGATGATCGCGGCCAGGAATCTCCAGGCGGTACTGGACGTGGCGTGAGGAACCGGTAAGTGCAGGTTTCACTTTGCGTCTATTCATTCACTAAGACGTCGATCGTGGTGCCGAGCGCAGTGGCGATACGGACCAGGGCCGAGGCCGACCCCGGCTTTAAACCACGCTCGATCTCGGAGAGGTAGCTCACGGCGGTACCAGTCTTCTCGGAAAGTTCCCTCAGCGTGATACCCTGGTGTTTCCGAAACGCCAGGATTGGACTTTCCCCCTGCATAATGTCGAGCGCGACCTCGTGGGGAACACGCACGCCATCGTCCGCGCCCCGGGCGGCCAGCATGTCCTCGAGTTGGCAGTTGCGCTCGATAAGCGCGTCGTACTCCCTCCGGGTCAGGGTGATGGTTTCTTCGCTAGTCATAAGCCTCCCTCCTGTGCCGGACTCTCAGGACTATCAGGGTTGAAGGCTCGCCACCTTGAATGGTGAAGATGACGCGGTGGTGGCCGACTCTCAACCGCCTGTATTCGCTGCCAGTCAGTGCGATCACTTGCCTGGCAAGCGACGCGGGGTTCTCGGCGTACTGTTCGATCTTGGCGACGATTCGCCCTCTATCCCGTTCGGAGAGGCGGCGCATATCCCTGATCGCCCATCTCCCCCATTCGATCTGCATTCCCTTGTGCACACCCTCATATTTCTCTATTTGAGAACAGATTGTCAAGGAAGATCATCTGGCGCTGGGACCACTACGGCGCTACATCCGGCTGCTCTGGCAATCTGTGGAACAGGCATTGGGTACAAACTAACCGACTACCTGATCGATTCGCGGATTTCGTACCTTGACTTCATACGGCATTGCCGTATATCATCCCCGTGTACAGCTTTATCGAAACCAGGCTCTTTACCCGTCTTGTTCGGGAATACCTGGCCGATCATGAGTACTCGGTAACTGTGAGGGACAACATCACCGCTGATATCTTGCGCCAGATCCGCAAGGAGGTGGAAGATGAATGAATTTAAACGAGACGTAGGCAAGGAGGTTCTTGAAGGACTTCAGGAAATCAAACGAGGTAAGCACGGCCGTGTGATCAATGTGCCCGATGTTACCGGGATTCGAAAGGGTGCAGGCCTTTCGCAGGTTGAGTTCGCCCGGTTGCTAGGCGTATCGGTTCGAACATTGCAGGATTGGGAGCAAGGACGTCGTAGCCCATCGGGTGCAGCACGGACATTAATGTTGATCGCCGCGAAGAATCTCCAGGCGGTATTGGACGTGGCGTGAAGAACCGGATTATTGTACAATTGTACAACTTAACGACCACTAACGCCTCACGACCAGACGTAGACTTCCGGATCGTCGGGGGAATATCCGATGAAGGTGGCCAGGACGATGCGCGGCAGGTCGCCCTCCACGGCCGGGACCTCGTGGATGAGGCGGGTGTTGAAGAAGTAGAGGTCGCCCTGCTCGAGGTCGACGGTGTAGCTGCTGACGCCGTTGCGCCGGGCGTAGTCGGGGAAGGTGTCGGTCGCGATGGATTCCTGCACCTCGGGCGTCCACATGCACCGGTGCAGGATGGCCTGGGTGCTGCGTCCCTCGTGCAGGGCGTTCTGGAAGCAGAGGACCCCGGCGAACTGGTGCCCGAAACGGGTCACTTCGTAGTCGAACCGCTTTTCCCGGAGCGTGACGTGGTCGATGTGGGGTTTGTAGGTATGGCCTCCGTAGTGGATGCGGAAGATGGCCGGACCGTACTGGCGGCCGTCCGGCTCCCGGGCCGTCATAGCGCGCTTCTCTCCCGCCAGCGTGTCCAGCACCTCGTACAGGAGCTTCACGGGATCGTCGTACCCTTCGAACAGCGTCTCGTACAGGGCGCGGGTACCCTCGGCGTGCGTAAGAAAAGCCTCCTTGTCGGAACCCCGGTTCGCCAGGCTCGTGCCGATATCGATCCGCGTACGGCGGTCCTTTTCCGCGGCCTCCGCGTCGTCAGGATCCCGCATCAACCCGCGATCGATAAACCGGTCGATCAATTCCCGGCAGTGGGCGGGCGAATAGGCCTGCCGGTATATGATGGCGGGTATCCGGCCTTCCGACAGGGCCAGGAGCGGATCGCTTTCGGCGGCCAGGATGGACTCGACGTCCGGACCGAGGGGCTCCCACCGGTGATTCTCCGTCATTTAAATCTCCTTGCAATGCGCACACCTTACGTGCGACCTCGGCCTGCCTGCATTCCCTTTACGCGACCGGGCGCAACGCGATACCCTATACCCTCATCCGCAACATGGGATGAGAGAACGACACGTCGATGTATGCCCCGTCCCGCATCCGCTTCGTGCCGGGCGTCATGTAATGGATGGCGAAAGCCCTGCGCGGCCGGTCGGTGACGTTGGCCGGAGTGTGGTGCATGGTCTGGCAGTGATGGAACATGGCGCCGCCCGCAGGCAGGTCGACCACCGTCGCCCGATCCGATTCGGCCTTTTCGCCCAGGTCGAGGAGGGCGCCGGTCTCGGCCGACCGTTCGTGGGAAACCAGGAGCCGATGGGACCCCGGTATCAGGTGCATGGCCCCGTTCGACACGTCCACGTCGTCCAGGGTGAGCCAGCAGCTGACCAGGTTGGCGGGGGTGCACTGCCAGTAGCCGTTGTCCTGGTGCCAGAACACCGGGCCGCCCTGCCGGGGCGGCTTGTACAGCGCCTGGTCGTGGAAGAGTTGGATGTTCGGCCCCAGCAGGGACTCGACGATGTCCAGGATGGGCTCGTGGTACAGCAGTTTCCTGAACTCGATGCTGCGCTCGCACATCTGCATGATCTGCAGCATCTGCGTCCGGGCTTTACGCTTACGCGCCTTGTCCTCCGTATCGTCGATGGACAGGTTCCGGTACCGGCCGCTTTCGCGGGCGTTTTCGAACAACCTGTCATACTCCGCCCTGAGGACCGCGACGTGATCGTCGTCCAGCAGCTTGCCGGCCACCAGGAACCCCTGGTCGTGGAAGCGTCCGACCTGATCCACGGTCAACCCGCGGTGCGTTTCGGACTGTTCCGCAGCCATGTCTGTCTCCCTTCGGAATGAAGCCGGGCCACGGCCCGCCGGGAGGGAAAATCAACCTTGCCCCGCGGGAAGATCTACCTGTATTTTTAAGGACATTCGACAATGTACAGGGCCATGTGCAACAGGCAAGTTTTTTAGCCGGAGATGGATATGCCCGTCGAACGCGGCGACCAGTTCGAACTGTATCGATGGCTGTACCGGACCATGTTCACGATCCGGACGGTGGAAGAGCGGCTGGCGAGGTCCTTCATGGCCGGACTGATTCACGGCGCGTGCCATACCTACGTCGGCGAGGAAGCGGTCGCCGCCGGGGTATGCGCCGGCCTGACGGACGAAGACGCGGTGTTCAGTACGCACCGGGGCCATGGGCACGCGCTGGCCAAGGGGGTGTCGCCGGCCGCGCTGATCGCCGAACTATATGGCCGGGAAACGGGGATATCCCACGGCCGGGGCGGAAGCATGCACCTCTTCGCCCCCGAAATCGGTCTCATGGGCACCAGCGGAATCGTGGGCCCGTGCATCCTGCAGGCCGCCGGTGCAGGATACAGCGCGAAACTGCTGGACAGTGGCGGGGTGGGCGTCGCCTTCTTCGGTGACGGGGCCGTGGGGAACGGCGCCTTTCACGAAGGCCTGAACCTGGCCGCCATTTACGACCTTCCCGTGTTGTTCGTCTGTGAAAACAACCTGTACGCGACCGAGGTGGCCTTTTCCTACGCGTCCCGGAACCCGGACGTGGCCTCGCGCGCGTCCAATTACGGCATACCGGGCGTGGGAGTCGACGGCAACGACGTGCTGGCCGTGCACGAGGCGGCCATTGAGGCCATACGACGCGCCCGGGCTGGAGAGGGGCCGACCCTCATCGAAGCGAAGACGTACCGCACCCGTCCCCATGCCGAAGGGATGGGCCTCACGGGCGTGTATCGCACCGAGGAGGAAGTCGCCGAGTGGCGGGAGAGGGACCCCATCTCGAGGTTCCGGCGCCGTATCCTGTCCGATGAAACGATGACGGCGTCCGACCTGGACCGGATCGAAGTCGATGTCCGGGCGGAAGTGGATGAGGGGGAACGGGAAGCCGCCGCCGCACCGTGGCCCGACGGCGGGACGGCCGCAGGACACGTGTACGGGGAGGCGACTTGAGGGAACAGACCTTCACCGAGGCCGCGCGCGAAGCGCTTTCCGATGCCATGGACGCCGATCCCAGGATCTTCGTGGTCGGTGAAGGCGTGGGACAGCGGGGAGGGAACTTCGAGACCACGGCCGGACTCTACGAGCGGCACGGTCCCATGCGCCTCCGCGACACGCCCATCTGCGAGCGGGGGTTCATCGGCATGTGCACGGGGGCGGCCATGACCGGGGCACGGCCCGTCGTGGACTTCATGTTCACGGATTTCATCCTGGACGGCCTGGGCGAGTTGATCAACCAGACCTCCAAGATGCAGTACATGAGCAACGGCCGGCTGAAGATGCCCATGGTGCTTCGGGGCTGCATCGGCATCGGCCACTCCGCCGCCACCCATCACTCCGGCAGCTACTATCCCATCTTCACCCATATCCCGGGCTTTCGCGTCGCGCTGCCGTCCAACCCCGCGGATGCCAAGGGCATGTTGGCCACGGCGCTGCGCAGCGACGACCCCGTATTCTTCCTGGAGCACCGACATCTGTTGAACATGAAAGGCCCCGTCCCCGAAGGCGAGCACCGGGTGCCCTTCGGACAGGCCGCCGTGGCGCGGGAAGGGACCGATGCCACGGTCGTGGCGCTGACCGTCATGGTCCACCATGCCCTTGAGGTCGCGGAGGAACTGTCCGGCGAGGGGACTTCCTTGGAGATCATCGATCCGCGCACCGTGGCGCCCCTGGACGTGGATACCATCCTCGCGTCCGTGGGGAAGACGGGCAGGCTGCTCATTGTGGACGAGACCTTCATGCCGTGCGGGATCGGCGCGGAGATCTCCGCCCGCGTGACCGAACACGGCTTCGACGAGCTCGACGCGCCGATCAAGCGGCTGAATGGCGCCCACGTGCCCACGCCCTACAGCCCCGCCCTTGAGGAGGCCGTCGTCCCGGACCGGGCATCGATCGAACAGGCCGTCCGCGAACTGCTCGCGGAATAGGATCGGCTCATGCCCTACGAAATCGTCATGCCCCGGTTGGGCTGGAACATGGAAGAAG
The DNA here is from genome assembly GCA_012270975.1 of Candidatus Latescibacterota bacterium. Classification (GTDB taxonomy): domain Bacteria; phylum JAAXHH01; class JAAXHH01; order JAAXHH01; family JAAXHH01; genus JAAXHH01. The sequence continues at coordinate 45,204 of JAAXHH010000108.1, forward strand.
GCACGCTGGTCGAATGGCTGAAACAGGACGGCGAGACCGTTCGCCAGGGTGAAACGGTATGCACTATCGAGGGTGACAAGGCCGCGACGGATATCGAGTCCTTCGAATCCGGCATCCTGAAGATCCCGGACGCTTCACCGCCTCCTGGCAAGACTGTGCCGGTGGGGACGTTGCTGGGGTATATCGTATCCGAAAAGGAAGTAGGCACCTTTGATCCGAACGTGGTCCGGGCGGACGATGAAGGGGGCGAGGGCGTGGCGGTCGGGCCCGCGGAGGGAACTGCGCCCGCCAGGGTAAAAACAACCGGGCTCGGACAGGACGGGTCGGTTGCCAGAGCACCTGTTGTCGGGATCCGGTCCGGCGCTCTTCGTGAACAGGACGAACCTGCCATCAGTCCCCGGGCCCGACGGGCGGCAAGGAGCGCGGGGATCGACTGGCGCCGACTACGGGGAAGCGGGCGATCGGGCCGGATCGTGGAGCGGGACGTACTTGAAGCCGCCCGGCAGCGTGAAATTGCGGTAGATGGAGCGGACGGAAAAGCCGCCGGGCGAGGCGACATGCGCAGGATCATTGCCCGTCGGATGACCGAAGCGCACCGGACCACGGCGCCGGTCACCCTGAACACCGAAGTGGATGTCACCGCGCTTACGTCCTTCTTCCAGGGTACTTTCCGGCCGTCCTGGTACGATCTGATGGCCAGGATCACCGCCGTTGCCCTGACCGACCATCCCGTCATGAACGCATCCTGGCGCAACGGCGTGACGTTCAATGAGGGAATAAACATCGGCATCGCGGTGGATACGCCCGGCGGCGTGATCGCCCCCGTGATCCGGGACGTTCCGGGTAAATCGCTCCAGGACATCTCTGCGGCATCGAAGCGTCTGATCGAGGCCGCGCAGAGCGGCAGCCTGACGCTGGATCAGATCGAGGACGGGACCTTCACCCTGACCAACCTGGGAATGTATGACATCGACGCCTTCACCCCGATCATACATCATCTACAGTGCGCCATACTCGGCCTCGGACGCACGGCGCCGAGGGTTGTCGTACTCGACGAAGCGAGCGGTGCGACGGGCATTCGCCGCATGATGACGCTCAGCCTGACCTTCGACCACCGGATCGTGGACGGCGCGCCCGCCGCCCGGTTCCTGCAGCGGATCAGGCAGTTGGCGGAAGAACCGGAATCGGTATTCGGCAAGGCGGATGGAATCCAAACCAGACCCAGTTGAACAAGGGACGATCATGTCGCCAGACTTACGATCGCGAACGATCGAAAACCCGGCTGATCGATCCAGGGACGAAAACAGGGCAAACGCCGTGTTCGAACAGTCGATCGCTATATCGGCATGGCTTACCGGTTGCTAGACCCGCAGCAGCGGATGACGCTGGAAACAAGCTGTCAGGCCCTCGAGGACGCGGGAATCGACCCGGATAGCCTGAAGGCAGCCGCACCGGTGTCTAAACCGGTATCAGCAACGACGAGTATCGCATGCTGGCCCTGGATGGGCTCGAGGCCTCACTCGACGGCGTGTCCGTAAATTCCCCCTCGATCGCCGTCGTCAGCAATCTCACCGACCAGGCGGTGGAGCCGAAACACGCATTTGACTGGGCCTACTGGAAACGGCACGCGCGGGAGCCCGTGGCCTTCGCACGCAACGTCGATACGCTGGCGAAACTCGGCGTGGACGTGGCGGTCGAAATCAGCCCGCGTGCGATCCTGACGCCCATGACGGTCTCGGCGTAGCCGGAGTCTGCGGCGACTCCGGCGTCGGCGTACGAGACCGGCCGACCGATACGCTTCGAGGGACTGTTCGCCGGGGCATCCAGGCGGAGAATCTCCTTGCCGGGTTATCCCTTCCAACGCCAGCGCCACTGGGTCGAAACGTCCAGGCCGCGTCGGAGCAGCACCGGCCCCCTGCTGGGCGAACACCGCGAATCCGCTCGCGGCAAGATCACGTTCGAGACCGGGATCTTCCCCACTGATCCCCTATGGCTGGACGACCACCGGGTGTACAATCGCGTGCTGGCTCCCGGAGTTCCTTACGGATCCATGACGTGTGCCGTGTCGATGCTGGAGGAGAGCAGACCGATCATCTTGGAAGACAGGCAGTTGCACAACGCCATGGTCTTCGAGGATGAAGAAACAGGAGAAAACGGCCGCAGTATAGATGAGCATACCGTTACGACCAGCGAAATCACGGTTGGAATACCGTCGGCGATCAGCAGAAACACGATGTGCCGACGTTGATCCACGACCAGTGCCTGATCCTCGAGGCCATCGACGATCAGTTCGATCAAAAGCCGAAAGTCGGCGTCTACCACTCCGTCTCGGCATTGATCATCCTGCTGTCCATCTCGACCTTCAAGGATCTGATTTCGTCGGGCCCGGCGATTGATTTCGCCGGACTGGTCCTCTTCGATCCGCCCCTCTGCAAGCCGGGAATCAGCTAGGTTGAATTCGACGCGGCCGTGGAACAGGTCACCGCCGCCACGAGACGCCGCGGGCATTTGTTTCAAACGGAAGAATGCGCATCGCTACTCAGGGATTTCCTCGAAAGCAACAGCCTGGTGCATTCAGCCTGAGGCGGGTGGCGCGTTTACCGGCAGGACCTGGCGGATTCGGGGACAGAGCCGTCCTCCCTGGCGGCAAACCAGGGAGAATTCAAGCAGGAAACGCGGCGCGCCGATAAGGCGCCGGGCGCGATTTACGGGGCTTAGTCTTGCGCCCCTGCCCGGATGATCTCGCGAAACCGTTCCCTCTGCGCTTGCTGGATTTGCTTGAATTGGTCCAGTTGCGCCTTGGAAAGGATGCCGGACAGGCGCTTCGTAGTGTTCTCGCTGACTTCGTCCAGGTCATTGCGCAAGGCACGCAACGCCCTGAGGCGCAACCTCCTCCGTTCACCGCTTTCGCCGATTGCAATACCGTGCTTTTCCAACACCGCCATCTGCGCGTTAAAGTGTTCCGCCAGCACCGGCGTCAGTTGTCCTGCCTGTTCCCCGGTGAGTCCGAGCTTCGCGCCAATGTCTTCCGCCCGCTTCGACAGGAATCCTTCCTGAATCCGTTTTCTTCGCTCTGTCTGGATTCTCTCGTACTCGGCCATCTGCGCATTGGAGAGGACCCCCTTTAAGTGCGCTGCCGTCCTTGTCTTGTTTTCGTCGAGTTCTCGGCGAAGGGCGCGCAGCGTCTGGATATCCGGACGGTCTTCGCGGTTCTGCCCGCCCAGATCGTATTTGCTCAAAATCGCCAACTGCGCCTCGAAATGCGCTTCGAGAATCGGCTTCAACTGCTTTGCCTGATCCGCGGTGAGGTTCAGCCTCGATCTTGTTTCCTCCATGCGCGCTTCGAACTGCGAAGGGTCCTGTGCGTTCGCCCAGGCCGCGCCTAAAAGTAACATGGTTGTGAAAAGCAATTTTCTCATCATGGATACGTTCTCCTCTCGTCCTGGATTCAAACCGCGGTCGCTGATGGCGCTCACGGTTCAGCTGTAGACGCCTTGGCGGCGCTCCTTCGCCGAAGGGCGCTCCTTCTTCTACGGTTGATTTTCGCTCTCCCCCAATC
>JAAXHH010000061.1 GCA_012270975.1 Candidatus Latescibacterota bacterium
CCACAAAAACGGGGTAACTTCATTCGAACAATTACATTACCAGATTAGAGTGGTTAACTCGATACCGGTTTTGTCTTGCGTACCATTTACCAAAGTCCGTGTACAGCCTACGAATTGGCGAGGGAGGCAAAGTCCGTGACGAAACTGTGCATGAAAAGGGTCACGCACATGGCCCCGGTGCCGATCATGAGGATGCGTCTCCGGCCCATCGCGTCCGACAGCGGACCGGTGACCAGCGCGCACAGGCCGAGCATGACCGCGTAGGCCGAGACCAGGGCGCCCAGATATTCCCGGGGCACGTCGAACTGCTCCTCTACGATGGGCAGTATCGGTGTCATGATGATCGTTTGGCTGCTCGCTGCGAACATCATGAACCAGAGGGCAAGGAGGATGCTGAAGTCGGCAAAAGTACTAGGTCGCATCAGTCATTGACCCATTTCGTGGATTGGGTTATGATGAATCCAGTCAGTGACAGTTTCGTGTTTAAGATACCATTTGTTGAAGAAAAACCTAACTATGACGGACCAACAACAGGCGAGTCGTACTCAGTACTACGATTCCCGGATGTTCATCGGCAAAACCATCGATATCGAAATCGATCGGCCCCTCGGTTCCCGGCATCCCGAACATGATTTCATCTACAAGGTGAACTACGGATTTGTACCCGGAGTGACGGGACAGGACGGCGAAGAGCTAGATGCTTACGTGCTGGGTCTGGACAGACCAATAGCACGTTTCACAGGCCGGTGTATCGCGGTGATCCGGAGATTGGATGAGGCAGATGACAAGCTCGTGGTAGTTCCCGATAGCGAGTATTTCACCGATGAGCAAATCCGCGACCTTACGGAGTTCCAGGAACGATACTTCGAGTCATCCATATCGCGAGAGGGCATAGAATCCAATGAGCGAACAGGCCGATAAACCGCCCGTACTCTACCGTACCTTCGAACAGGTTGACGCATGGCAATGGGCCTCCCGCGCGACCGTGGAACCCTTGGACGTGATACGGATCGATCCGACTCGTTACGCCCACTGGATTCGCGACAAGCGACGGGCGGCACCCGCGTCTTCATAGCCGCATGCCATCAAAAAAACCCGCATGAAATCATGCGGGTGTCTAACCCGAATGCCGAAGGAGAGATTCGAACTCTCACGGGCGAAAGCCCACTGCGCCCTGAACACAGCGTGTCTACCAGTTCCACCACTTCGGCATCACATACCATTTGTCATAAAACCGCAGACGTAATATATTCCGGTAGCCGCCGATTGTCAAGCAGGGCGAGCAGCGGAACAGGATCAGCTATGCCGATTCGAGGCGGATATGGCCAGAGCATCAGAACGTCAAATCGCCGAAACCGAAGGGGCCGACGTCATCAAGGTCATCGTAACCAACCGGAAGGCGCGCCACGACTACCATTTCCTGGAGACCTGGGAGGCGGGGATCGTGCTGACCGGCACGGAAGTGAAGTCGCTCCGGGCGGGTAAGATCAGTCTGACCGACAGCTATGCCGCAGTCGATGACGGCGAGGTCTACCTGTACAACGTACACGTCTCGCCATACGAGCAGGGAAGCCATTTCAACCACGAGCCGACCCGCCGGCGCAAGCTGCTCCTGCATCGTTCGGAAATCCGCAAGCTGATCGGCCGGGTCGTGGAAAAGGGACTCACCCTGATCCCCACCAGGTTTTATTTCAAACGGGGCCGCGCCAAGGTGGAAATCGCCCTGGCCAAGGGGAAGCGGGACTACGATCGCAGACGGACTATCATGGAACGGGACGCCCAGCGGGACATGGAACGCACGTTGAAGGGGCGTCCATGACGGAGCGTTCGCGGGGTACAAAAAGCAGCCTGCTCTCCATCGCCGGCCTGGCATGGGGCCTTTCCTTTATCTGTGCGGTCCTGCTTTACGCCATCGTTCGGTTGTTCTCCGTCACCATCGATGCCTTCGAAAACGTTCCGTTCCTGTGGTACCACTGGGTATCGCTGGCTGCCGTAGTGCTGTTCATGGCCCATTCGGAGGGCTACCAGGGTTTTCAGCGGAACTTCTCTCCCCGCGTGGTCGCCCGGGCCTGGTACCTTTACCATAACCCTCGTCCCGTGTGGATCTTCCTGGCGCCCCTGTTCCTCGCCGGGTACATACATATCAATCCCGACCGGCGGCGAAACATCCTGATGTTGACCTTCGGGATCGTGATCCTGATCATGCTGATCCGGTACTTGCCCCAGCCCTGGCGCGGCATCGTCGACGCGGGCGTGGTCGTCGGACTCACGTGGGGACTGGTCTCCATGGCAGTCTACGGCATTCGGATGCTGGGATCGCGGCCCTTCACCTACTCTCCCGAAATCCCAGGGGAAAGCGAGGTGATTCAATGAAACGATACTTCCTGAGAGTGCTGGTCGGTTTAATGGCCGTGCTGGCCGTGCTGATCGGCTTGACCGGTGGATGCGGATTGGTCGGGGACGGCACGGACGCCGACCGGGACGAACCGGTCACGTTCGGCGACTACTGGTACCAGGGCAAGGCGGAGATTTCGAGTTACACGCTCAAGCAAGCCCGGTACGGCGAACTCCACGATGGAGACGCCGTACTCATATTCGTAACGGAGGATTTCTCGGCCCGCAAACAGGTCAAGCTCGACCGGCCCGACGAGGCCGAGGACGACGCCGTCAAAGTCCTCAAACTGAACGCCCTGAGAGAGTTCAATACGGGTGTATATCCTTACACCGTCATGACTTCGGTCTTTACCCCGGTGTACGGGGACCGCTATCCGCGGACCCTGAAGATCACGACGTCGGTCCAGGAATGGTGCGGCCACGCCTTCGTCCAGTTGAACCGGCTGGATGACCGGTATCATGTCCAGCAGTATTCGTACTTCGAAAGCGAAGGCGACCGTGTCACGGATCTTGCGGACGCCATTCCCGAAGACGAGATCTGGACGACGATCCGCCTGAATCCGGACGCCCTGCCGACGGGTAACGTCACCATGATTCCGGGCACGCTGTACCAGCGGTTCGACCACACCGCGTGGCGGACCGTGAACGCCACGGCCATCCTGATGCCGGACGCGCGACAGCCCGATCTGATGGTGTACAATCTCGTGTACTATCCTGAACTGAACCGCACCTTGACCATTAAGTTCAAGCGGGACTTCCCCCACGAGATCGAATCCTGGGAGGAAGTCGAGTTTGCGCAAGATGGTACGCAGAAGGAACTCGTCACCACGGCGGTCCTGAACAAGCGGCTGATGCTGGACTACTGGACGAAGAACAGCGTGGCGGACGTGAAGCTGCGCAGGGAGCTCGGGCTGGAAGACTAGCTGTTGCCCCGTGCACTCATACGGCAACGGTAGGAATCACGTCATGCATGACGATCCGAAGTGGCGCGATGACGGGGTGAAGGTCATTCCCGGCAACCAACTCGACACCAATACCCCGCAGACAGCGGGCATGTCCCGGGCCGCGGCGATAAACCACGCCCGGACCGGCGCGAGCAAGATCTGGGCCGGCACGGTGACCATCCATCCGAACGCGAAGACCGGCGCCCACCATCATGGCGAGTTGGAAAGCGTGATTTACGTGGTGAAGGGCCGGGCGCGGATGCGCTGGGGCGACCGGCTGGAGTTCGTGTCGGAGGCGGGACCGGGCGACTTCATCTACGTACCGCCTTATGTGCCCCACCAGGAGATCAACGCCCGTACCGACGAACCCCTGGAATGCGTGCTGTGTAGAAGCGGTATGGATCCGGTCGTGGTCAACCTGGACATAGAACCGGTGGAGAAACCGGAAAACGTGTACTGGGTCGATTCGATCCATCCGGATCCAAACGCCTAACCCACTGACGCCGACCTCAGCTGTTTCTACTGTAGATTTGGTGAATGAACACAGCCTGAATGCGCTGTCGGAGTTTAGGGCCAGACACTGTAAGACATTTCGCGACGTTGTTGGTTACACCGCCGCACAGCTGGCGTTGGTGTGTAGCTTGGGAAACTCCGAGTTGGGAAGGATGGCAAGATCGTAGCGAAGCAGAGAATCAATACCTGCGCAGAAAACGGTGGGATGGTGGTTCATACATAAGTCTCATTCCCCCCTGAACTTGTGGACGGTAAGCAAGTCAGGTCCGGCACAAAGACGACCATGAAAAAAACTAATAGCACGATCCCGATAGTCATTCTGCTGGTACTAGCAAGCGTAGTGGGGCTCGGGGCGATCTTGTACCCTCGGTACCAGGAAACCCGATGTTTAGAAACAGCCACCCAACCTTTCTACTTCCATAATTATCTGGAACCTTATTTACGCGAGAATGGATTAGGTTGGTTCATTCCTGGACAGATAACGGGGGCGCCATATAGTGTCACGCACTACGCTACCCTTTCGGCCAGCGAGAAAGCGGGCATTGATCTGGTCGGCGAAGGTCTCCCTATTCACGTTCGATTCAGGGCTGACTACGAACGTATCGAATCGTTTGAATATGTAGCCATTGTCGAGATGGACTGGACTACCTGTAGACCGTCCCGCAGCATCAAACCGACCATCTTGGAGGTTGAGTAGTGGTAACCGTCTTTCTCGATTTTCCTCCAGGTAAGTCCAAGCGCAACGTGTGTACTATAGCGTATAATTCCCAATTTGGATGGCTGGACGTAGCGAGAGGCGGGTAGTTCAAGGATCAGTACCGTGTACAGAATTCGGTTCGCGACTAGGAAAGGAATACATGACGCACTTCACAAACAAGATAGACGCCAACGATCGCACAATTGCAGACATCCTCGACGGTAAGAAATACGCGGTAGACTATTTCCAGCGCGAATTCAGTTGGGAACAGTCGCATATCGAGCAGCTTATTACAGATCTCACTTCGGCGTTCTTAGATGAATACACCGAAGGCGACACTCGGACAGCGGGTACAGAATACAATAGCTACTACTTAGGCCCGTTGGTTTTTATTGAGCGTGACGGGGGCCGCAGCGTAATCGATGGTCAGCAGCGTTTGACCTCACTCACATTGTTTCTCATCTATCTTAACCACTTGCAACGCGAACTAAAGTTTGATGAACGTCTCGAGCCTATGATTTATTCAGATCACAGGGGCGTTAAGTCCTTCAATCTCGACGTCCCGGAAAGGGAGCGTTGTCTGGAGCAACTCTTCAACTCGGGGACATACGAGCCAATTGACGCTGATGACGAGTCCACAGTAAACATGGCACGGCGATATGAGGATATTGGCCAGGCGTTTCCAGAGGAATTGAGAAACGAGACGTTGCCCTACTTTCTCGACTGGCTTCGGCACAACGTCGTTCTCGTCGAGATTATCGCCTACAGCGAAGAGAATGCCTACACCATATTCGAGACCATGAATGACCGTGGTTTGAATTTGACGTCAACCGAAATGCTTAAGGGGTATATCCTTTCGAATATCCATGACCCAATTCTCCGTCACGAAACCAACGTTAAATGGAAAGAAGCCGTTCAAAAGCTGCATAAATGGAGCAAGGACGAAGATCAGAGTTTTTTTCAGTCATGGCTTCGAAGCCAGTACGCTGACACGATACGATCAGGACTTGCCGGTTCGCAAAACGAGGACTTCGAGAAAATCGGTACGCGTTTCCATACGTGGGTTCCGGATAACTTGGACAAATTACGGCTGGACAATGGTTTGCCTCAGGACCTCAAGCAGTTTCTCGACGACGACTTCAGTTTCTTTTTAAACGCGTACTTCAAGATCATGGAAGCGCAGAATACGTTGACCAGTGGATTGGAGCACATCTACTACATCCATAGATGGGGTATTGCTAGTTCGTTGAGTTTCCCACTAATGTTGGCACCTCTGACCGTTGACGACGATGAGGAAACGGTGGACGTGAAACTCAATCTTGTTGCCCGCTACATCGAGACGTTTGCTGTACGTCGTTCGGTCAACTACCACAGGTTTGCTGCGAGTTCTATTCGCTACACCATGTACACGTTGGTGAAGGACATTCGAGGCAAGACTGTTTCCGAACTAAAGGCCATTCTTCGAGATCGTCTGCATGATATGAGCGAGGAGTGGTGTGGAATGGACTCCTTCGGAATGCATGGACAAAACAAGCGCTTTGTTAAGTTTCTCTTAGCGCGTATCACAGCCTTCATCGAAAAGGAGTCAGGTTTCAGCACATCCTTTGCCACATACTACGATGAAATCGACGGAAAACCGTTTGAAATAGAACATATTTGGGCTGACAGTTTCGCAGATCACCTTGAGGAATTTGATCAGCGAGATGAATTCCACAAATTCCGAAACATGGTAGGTGGTCTTCTTCTGATCCAGCAAGGAAGGAACCAGAGTTTGGGATCGATGGGGTATGAAGAGAAGCGCTCGCACTATGCTACAGAGAACCTACTGGCAAAGTCACTCTGTAGCATTACATATAAGAACAATCCCAACTTTACTAATATGCACAATCGTTTAGCGCTGGACTTTCAACCACACGACGAGTTTCGTAAGAGCGACCTTGTGCAGCGTCAGAGGCTCTATCGCAATGTTGCCGAGACAATCTGGTCTACTGAAATCTGAGTGAGTTGTATCTAGTTACTCGGAGAATGGCGCTATTATTTAGAGTAGATCTGTGCCAACTACACGGTCGATTGAGAAACTTGGTCACGCCCAGGATACAAGACTGGACTGAGATTGCAATACGGCGTAAAACCGAATCCTGTTACACCGCCTCCGCTACGCGTCTTCTCTGTAGACCGCCTCTCTCAATCCCCTTATATAACCGACCGCGTAGAGCCGGCACAGGGCCGAGTACCCCGGATGGTCGTTGTCTTCGCCGGCCAGGGTCGGCACGTGGTCCGGGCGCAGCACGCCCTCGAACCCGATATCGCGGTACGCGCGCAGGCATTCCATCATGTCGGTCGGACCGTCGTCGTGGAAGGTCTCCACGTAGTTTTCCACGTCCCCGCGCACATCCCGAAAATGGACGAAGAAGATCTTGCGCTGCGCGCCGAAGTGGCGGATGGCCGCGGGCTGGTCGTCGGTCATAAGCGCGAAGTTTCCCTGGCAGAAGGTGACCCCGTTCATGGGACTCGGCACCAGGTCCAGGAGCTTCTGGAAGTTGTCCACCGATCGCATGATGCGCCCGATGCCCCGCAGCGGCGAAAGGGGAGGATCATCGGGATGCATGGCCATTTCCACGCCGTACTGTTCCGCGACGGGCGTTACCCGTTCCAGGAAGTCGTGGAGCGTTTCCCATAACTGGTTTTCCGAGACTTCGCCCGCCTCGGTCAGCGGCGCGTTCTGCATCATGGTGTGGTCGTAGCCGGTGACGAAGGCGCCGCCCCGGGTCGGGACCGTGGAAGAGGTGCGCGTCCAGTTCAGGATCGCCATCCAGTTGTAGCACCAGGTCTTGATGCCGACGCGGCCCATGCTCTCGATGAAGGTGCAGACGTTGTCCAGTTCCTCCTCCCGGCCCTCCGTGCCCAGCTTGATACGGTGCATCGGCGGTGTGCTTTCAATGACGGCCACGTCGAAGCCCGCGTCGTTGAAATTGTTCTTCATCCGCAGCATGGGCATGTACTCCCAGCCCTTTTCATTGCCCAACGCGGGCGGCATGCTGGTGACCACGTGATCCACGCCGATCTGCTTGACCTGGTCCCAGAGCGTGTTACGGCCCGTGCTGAGAATCTCAGCGATTTTGATCATGGAATAACGTCTCCTGTATTCTAGCCCCGGCTGCGCACCGGATGCTCGAGGGCCCGTTCGTAGAGATCCTCCCAGTCCTTCGATCCGTCGTCGCGCACGATCTCGAGGCAGACGCCGTCCGAGTGGGCCGGTCCGTTGCCCTGGATGAAATAGCCGTAGGCCCTGTTCATTGGCGCGATATGAATGCGGGTGCCGTCCGGATAGACCACGGAATTGATGATCCGCGGCTTGGGCTTGTCGTACAGTTCACCCTTTTCCTTCAGGGCCTGGACGGTCTCGTCAGGCACCCTCCAACGCTCCACCGCCGCTTCGTCCACAGCCACGCCCAGGCCCGGTTTCTCGGGAACCCGGTGGAAGCCGCCGGCGACCTCAATAGGTCTGGTCAGCAGGTGGTGGCTGTAGAGGTTGATGCACGTGATGGCCGGCCAGGTGGCGTGCGTAAGCACGGCCCCCAGGTGGGCGGCCCACGTCGTGGTGAGCCCGTTGCCCACGAGTTGAAGCCAAAAGGGCATGTTGGCCTCTGCGCTCAACTGGCCCTGCCGCATCACTTCGGACTTCCCCGCGCAGATGACGAAGCCGTCGCAGACCTCCTCGCGGATGGCCGTCATGTAGGGCGGCGAGCCGAAGTGCATGGCGATGGGCCGGGGGATGACCTGCCTGAGCTGGCGGTTGCCCAGGATGTCGGTCTGTGGGATGGGGGATTCGAACATGGCCACGTTGTCGTGTTCCGCCAACTTCTGCATGATGGGCATGGCCGCGGCCGCGTTCTGCATCGTGGCATTGGCGTCGAGGTCCAGCTTGAAGGAACTGGGGATGCCCGTGGCGATGGCGTCCACCTGGGCGAAGATGTCCCACCAGGGCCGCTGCTTGATTTTGAAGCTGGTATACCCCAGGGCCACCGCGTCGCGGGCCTCGGCCAGCCAGTCTCCCGGCGAGGCGTCGATGGACCACCAGGAGATGGGCGACCAGTCCCGCACCTTGTTCCCGAGCAGCTTGTAGCAGGGCACGTCCAGCGCCTTACCGACCACGTCGAAGAGGGCCATCTGAAGTCCGGCGCCCAGTGAATCGTCGTTCATCACGTCCGCCGGGCTTTTCCCAATGACCCGGTTCACGGCGTCGTCGGTGACCCGCGCCCAGGTGTAGTGAATGACCGTCTCCCCCCAGCCGACCAGCCCGGTATCCGTCGTCACCCGGCACAGCTCCAGAATCGACCAGTTGTATACCTCCCGCTCGGTAATTCGGGCCTGGCGCTCGATGAAGGGCACATCCACCACGATGCGTTCCACGTCGACGATCTTCATGAATCGATGTCCTCCAGTATTAGATCAGGATACAGGCGATCACCAGCAAGACCATCAAGGGCAACAGTCCCATTCCGACGTTGGCGCCAACCGGCATGAGCAGGCTTTCGGGCGCAGTAATCTCGAGTCCGAAGAGCAGGGGAATCGTCCGAGCCGCTTCCTCGTTCATGCCCAGCGAGATGGAAACTCCAGCGTACAGACTGCCGAAGAGGGCCACCACCATGACCACGTGGGCGACATGGGGCAGCCGGCCCCTGGAGAGATCGGCGGGATCCATGACGTCTTGATAGCGCAGGCCCCACTGCTTGACCCGGTGATAGAGCACTGGCAGCAGTAGCGGCCCCAGAATCGCCGCGGTAACGAAATTGTTCAGGGAAATGAGGGGCGCCAGCACGTGGAAGGGCACGAGCCCGAGGGTGTCCAGCCCCCAGCCGACCGTCACGCCGCAGGCGATGCTCGCCAGCAGCGTTACGTAAAGGTATCGCACGAGCATGGCGGGGGACCACGCGCCGGGTTCTTTCGTGGTCAGGATGCGCCAGATCCGGTAGGGGATGTAGCCCAGCAGGAAATTGCCGAGCATGCCGAAGTAACTGCCCAGCCCATAGGTGCCGCCCATCAGGTCGCCGATGAGGTTGCCGAAGGCCGCGCCCCACGCGCCGGCGGGACCGAACATGAGCGAGCAGATGACCGGGAATACGTTGGCCGGCCGGAGCTCGGTAATGCCGGGAATGATGGGAAGGAGTTTAAAGGGAATGAGGACGGCGGCATACATGGCTGCCGTCAGGGCTACCAGGACGACCATCCTGGTATACTTCCACATCGTGATGGCTTCTCGCACGCTGCCCCTTTAGGCGCTCTGTTCCAGGCGATTGATCTCGTCGCGCAGACGGGCGGCGTCCTCGTACCGTTCCTCGTCTATGGCTGCCTGAAGTTTCTGCCGCGCCGTCTCGAGGGGAGTGCGTGGCGGACTCTTGATCTCCACCGCTTCCATCAATTCTTCGGCGGCCACCTGCGCCGCGGGAACCTTGCCCTCCTCTCCCGCTTCCGCTTCCAGTTCCTCGATGGACGCCGCTATATCGTCCTCGCCGTTCCCGTCCTTGTTCTTGGGCATCCGCTTGCCCGCCACGCGCATGACTTCTTCCTCCACGTAGATCGGCGCGCCGGCGCGAAGGGCCAGGGCGATGGCGTCCGTGGGCCTCGAATCGATGGTCATGGTCTGTCCGTTGGCCTTCACGTGTATTTCCGCGATGTAGAACTGCTGCTCGCGCAGTTCGGAAATGAGGACGAACTGTACCTCGGCGTCGAAATGCTCGAAGACGGACTTGAGCAGATCGTGCGTCATGGGGCGCGGCGGCGCTTCTTCGCTGGAGTCGATCTGGCTCTTGATTGCGAAGGCTTCCGCGATGCCGATCAAGAGGATCAGGACCTGCTCTTCCTCTTCGTCCGCCAACCAGAGAACGGGGGTGGCGTGGAGGGGATAGGGAGGCCCGACATCATATACTTTGAGACGAATCATTGTATACAATCTTTCTACCTGACCGGAATCAGCCTGGTGTCTTTTATCGCGGGTTGCCACATGAGCGATGACGGTATTACGCCGACTTAAAGGGGCCGGTCCGCCTGGAGAAACGATCGTCATCGTTGTGGATGTTCGGTATACCGGTATAATAAACCGGTCTCTCAAAACAGGTCAAGACAAAATGAGCGGGGGATTGTGATTTTCATCGTGCAGGCGCTTGCGATCCACCTGTCTGCGGATTTCCCCGTTGAGCGAGAAAGACACCGCGCACCCGGGCGAAGAAGGCGAGGGCTTCATCGGTGCGATAGTCCCGATAGGTCCAGGGCAGCGGCGTGAAGGCGCCCCGGGTGTACAACAGGGTCAGCTCGCCGAAGATCCCGTTCCCCAAGTAGACGCGATGGCTGTAGTTCTTGGTGGTCGCCAGGACGAGCTGCCCGCCGTTGACGTAACCAGGATCGATGTTCACACCCCTTCCCGGCAGGCCGTCGGACCGCGCGACCCCGGCTTCCAGGTCATTGCTCGTCCGCTTTATGTCGGCAAGATCAGCCGGGTCCACGAGCGGTCCGAATCCGAGGAACTGCTTGACCAGCCCGGCCCCCATTTCCGGCTCATAGTAGGAAGTGAAGGAAAAGTCGAACACCGGACTCGCCAGTTCCGCCTCGCCGTACCGTTCGGCCATGAGATCGCGTCCCCTCGCCAGCATCGCCTCGTCTTGCCCCATGACGGCGCAGACCAGCTTTACGGGTTCGGAGTATCCGGGTAGGCCCATGCCGCCGTTTGCCTCCTGCGTCGCGCTTTGTCCCATTGCCACCAATGGTGCGGTGCTGTATATTGACTCGCCCGGCAATCCCCACCGGCCGACAGGAAACAGATACCGGTTCCGGACGGTTCTTGTCAACTCTTTAACGCCCACGCGACGGCCAACGCACAGGAGCGCAAATGAATCTCGAGCGGTTTTCACTAAAAGGCAAAGTTGCCATCGTAACCGGCGCGGGAACGGGCATCGGCAAGGGGATCGCGACAGCCATGGCCGAGTCTGGCGCCCGGGTCGTCCTGGCGGGCCGGACCCGGTCCCGACTCGACGATACGTCGGACGAAATCAGGGACTTCGGCGGCGAAGCGCTGGTCGTGGAAGCGGACATATCGAGTCGCGAAGACCGGGAAGCCCTGGTGGCCTCGGTCCTGGACGCCTGGCAACAGATCGACATCCTGGTCAACAACGCGGGGGTGAACGTGCGCACGCCGCCGGAGGACTACCGTGAGGAAGACTGGGACCAGGTGTTAAGCACCAATCTGAAGGGTACCTTCTTTCTCACCCAGCTTGCAGCCCGCCACATGATCGAACGGAAGTACGGCAAGATCATTCACATCTCCTCGCTGTCCGCCATCACGGGAATCCCCCTCATTCCCGCATACACGGCAGCCAAGGGCGGACTCGCTTCCATGACCTATCAACTCGCGATCGACTGGGCGCGGTACAACATCAACGTCAATTCCATCTGCCCGGGATACATCCGGACCCCGCTGACCCGGCCCGTCGAAGAAAGCGAGCGGGGTGCCTACATCTTGAACCGGGTGCCGGTCGGCCGTTGGGGCGAACCGGAGGACATCGCCGGCACGGCGGTGTTTCTGGCCGCTCCGGCTTCCGATTTTCTCACGGGACAACTGATCGTAGTGGATGGCGGTTGGATGGCCGGCGGATAGCCGGCGGGTGATCGCGCAGGCACTCGCCTCGATCAGGGCGCCGGCGCGTCAACGGTCCGTTCGCGTCACCCGGCGGCCTCCGCCTGGCTCACCCGGCCCGAACCCGGGCGGGGCACCGTGATGAAACCGGTGGCCACCAGGGTAAGGACGGCGACCACCGCCGCACCGATGAAGACGTGCTGGTAGCCGTAGATGACCCAGACCAGTCCGCCCAGGGTGGGAATGGACATGGACACCGCGTGGTCGATGGTGACTCCCAGGGACAGGGTAGCGGTGAGGTCGTCCCTTTTGACGACGATCTTGCTGGCGTAGGTGGTCCGCGCGATACTGACGTTGAACAGGACCAGGTCGAGCACGAAGCTGGCATAGATGAGATCCACCGCCCACGCGCCCAGCCCCATCTCCGCGGCGAAGCCATAACCAACACAGACGCCGATGAGCAGTACCGCGTCGATCATCAGCACCAGGCGTTCCCCGAACCGGTCGATCAGCTTGCCCAGTTGCGGCGCGAAGAACATGCCGATGACGGATGCGATCAAATGGAGCGAGGCGATGGTGGACACCGGTTTGTCGAAGATGCTGATCAGCACCCAGGGCCCGAAGGTGATGAAGATCTGCTTTCGCGCGCCGAAGAGGATGTTCAGCAGGTAGAACAGGGTGTACCGCTTCCGCATGATGAAGGTGGGGCGATTGCCCGTGTGCCCCTCGATGGGACGCATCGCCATGTAGCAGTAGACACCCCCCAGGGCCACCAGCGCGGCAAGGGCGAAAACGGGCAGGTAGCCGAATGAAGTGCCGCCCAGTCCCATCCAGAGCAGGATGCTGCCCAGGATGGCGGCGCCGGTCTGGATGCCGCTCAGACGGCCCAGCATGGTGGCGCCTCGTCCTTCGCGGGCCAGCCGGAGGGCGATCGTCCGGGTCACGGGCATCTGCAGGTGCATGCCGATGCTCCAGATGATCATGGAAACGAGCATCAGCCCGTACAGATCGCCGTAAATTCCAAGCCCCAGGAACCCCACGGCCATCAGCGCCATGGAGAGGGCCGCCATCTTAAGTTCCGACCAGAAGAAGAGAATGCCGGCGAAGGCGGCCACGAGGAAGCCGGGCAGCTCGCGGGGAAACTCGAGCTCGCCGCGGCTCATCGCGTCCATGTGGTAGGTGTCGCTGAGGAAGTTGTTGAAGCTGATTTCACCCAGCCCCATCGAAAGACCCATGCTGACCGCGCCGAGCACGAAGAGGGTGAGCTGACGGTCAGCGGATCTGATCCAGGAAAGCAAGGGGGGCTCCGGTCTAAGGCAGGTCCAACTTCTTCAGTTCGTCCCGTATTTCGGCGGCCCGTTCGAATTCCTCGTTCTCGACGGCCTCCGTCAATTCCGCCCTCAACCGGTCTTCCTCGGAACGGGGCTGCTGTTTTCGGATCTCCTCGGCCATTTCTCTCAGTATTTTCAGCTCCTGGCTTTCCTCAACCAGGTCGTTCCGGTCATAGGAACGAAAGAAGGTTTCGATCTCCTCGATGCCCTCTTCGATATGGTGCAGGGCCTTGTCGGTATCGCCCGTACCCGTGGCAATCAGGCTTCTCGCCCGGGTGCGGTGCATGATGACGAAGGGCCGGTACTGTTCGAAGGACAGGCGGTCGTCGTCGTTTTCGGCATGGGTCCGCACCATATCCATGATCTGCAGATTGTGCTCGGCGTCCCGGCAGGCCTCGTGATAGCATTCCAGTTCGAACATGCAGATGCGCCGGTAGTAATACTGCAGCGATTCCGACTGCAGGTTCACGCAGTCCTCGTGGGACAGATTGAGCTGCGCGTCCGGACCCTTGTCCGCCTTCAGTTTTTCGAGTCGTTCCAGGTAGTGATCCAGCAGGGAGGTTTTCCCGTGGGGCCTGCTGCCGTCCGGGCGGTCGGACCACTCCATCTGCAGGATGCCGAGATCCACGCGCATCTGGATCCTGGTCCGGCCGTTGTCGCCCTTGATTTTGCGCACGATGAGCTTGTCGGGCCCCGTGTACTCCCATTCATCGAGCAGCCTGCCGATGTCTCGATTCATGTGCCTGGCTCCCGTCTGTTGTGCGTGAGGCGCCGGGGGATGTGGATACAGACCAATCAGAATGCGCTGGACAACCTGGTCAGCCTGAATAGCTCGGACAGCTCGGACGGTACAGATAGCTCGGTCAGATCGGCCAGCCCGGAGAGCACCCCGCCCAGGGTCAACAGTCCGATTCCCCAGCAATAGTACGAAAACCTGGACAGATTGCCTGCTACGACGATGCGAAGGAGCAACCTGAGCGCTACGTAACCGCTCACGGCCGCCATGACGGTACCCGCGGCTACCGCGGTCCACTGATCCGTGGGAATGCCGCCCGTATCCCCGATCTGGACGGCAACCGCACCCAGGATCGCGGGAACCGCCAATAGAAAAGAGTAACGCGCCGCCAGCCGCCGGTCAAGTCCCAACAGCAAGGCGACGGAAATGGTCGCGCCCGATCGGGAAACGCCTGGAATCAAAGCCAGAGCCTGGGCCAGGCCGATCAACAGCGCATCGATCCACGATGTTCCGTCGACGTCCTTCGCGGGCCGGCCGGACCGGCCAGGTCGTCCGGAAAACCGGGACAGCCACAAAATGGAACCGGTGACCAGAAACGCGAAGCCGACATAGACCGGGGCGGAAAACAGTCTCTCCAATTCGTCTTTCCATCCCAGCCCGAAGACCGCGGCCGGTATCGTGCCCAGGACGAGCAGGAGCAGGAGGCGAAGGGACCCGCGGTCCGCCCCAGCCTTTCCCGTTACCGCCCGCCATGTGCCTGCGGCCAGCATTGCGAGGTCGGACCGGAACACGACCAGGACGGCCAGCAGGGTCCCGAGGTGTACCATGACGTCGAAGAGCAACCGGGTATCGCTCGGTCCCCCCAGTCCGAAGAAGTGCTGGTACACCGCGAGATGGCCGGAACTGCTGACCGGCAGGAACTCCGTTACGCCCTGCAGGAATCCGAGGATCAACGCGTGGTGCAGTTGAATGGCTTACGCTCCCGGGCCGGCCTGGTCAGGAAGACTGGCGTCTGGGCCGGCGCGAATACCGCCGCCGCGGTTTCCTGCCCTGCGTCCGTCCGCTCCCCGTCTCAGCCCGTTCCTTCGTTTGTCCGCTCCCCGTCTCCGTCTGTTCCCTGGTCCGCCCCTGCTTTGGTTTGGAAGTGAAACATGATTTGACGGACTGCCAGAACAAAATAAGCGGAAGCGACGGCAGGGCGATGTAGGCAAGGACCGGGGCGCGCATGTACCACAGCCGGAAAACCACGAAGATCGCCAGACTCGCGATCAGTGCGATCCACCCCATGGCGAGGGCCGAAGCGGCGCCGTGAAGGTACGCGGAAAGGCCAAAGAACAGCACCGCCGTGGCCAGCATCGTGTTGTACGTGGGCAGGAAGAGATTGAAGCCGCCGATCACCTGGGCCGCACTGCGCCATTTCAGTCCCTCCAGGATCAGGGGCAGTCCGTCTGCCTGGGCATGCCGCCACCTGGATCTCAGCCGGCTGAACGTGGAGCGGACGGGTTTGACCGCCCTTGTACGGTCGTATACCCATGCTTCGTCGGTATACTGAATGACCACGTCGCGACGAAGCAACTCGGTCTGAAACGCCGCCTCATTGTCCAGCCGGGGCCGCTTTATGCCGTGTTTTTCGACCAGTTGACGCGAAATGCACAGACCGGTTCGGTGAATCCCCCCACCAAGACGGAGGTCCAGCGGCCAGCTTGTCAGCCAGCCGGGTTTCAGTGTGCTAAGCAGGGCCCTGCAGGCCGTGTTCCAGGTCCATTTTCTACCCGAAACACTGTAACCGGATTGGATGGCCAGGCCGCCCTTGGACAGCTTATCGCTCATCACGGCCAGGTAATTGGCGGATATCCTGGACCTGACGTCCAGTATGATGTACGCGTCATACCGGTCTTTGGAGGACAACCGTTCCAGCACGCCCAGTATCGCATCGTCCCGGTCACGCCAGCGCTGCCTCCCGGGACCGTAGACGACGGCTCCCTTCCGGCGCGCCGCGTTCGACGTCTGATCCGTGCTGTTCAACGGGGCGATGATCACGTCGAACATGCCGCGCGGGTACTTGTTTCTGCGCAGATGCTCCACGGTCCGGCCGATCGAGCCCTCGTCGTTCCCCACGGGCACCACCAGGGCGAAGACGTGCCGGGGATAGATCAGCGGCGCCTTGCTTCGTCCCCGTATCCGGCCGATGAAACTCAACGCGTAACCATAGACTACGACACAAATCCATCCGGCTAAGACGACAGACTCAAGCAGAGCCAGGTACCTCACGCCTTAACCTCCGTGAATGCGTTGGTAGATCCATACGAATGTCATCGTTCATGGTATTGCTTTCGATAATACGCCCTGAAACTGCCTTCGTTCCGGATTTCCTGCCACCATGGCCGGTGATCCACGTACCATTGCACCGTCTCGTTCAGCATCGTTTCGAAGTCGAACGCCGGACTCCATCCCAGGGACCGTATGCGGCCGCAGTCCAGGGCATACCGCAAATCGTGCCCGCTGCGGTCCGGAACGAATTCGCGCAGGTTCGCCGGCCGGTCGAGGATTTCGAGGATCCGGTCCGCCAGGTCGCGTCCGTTCACCTCGCAGTTCGTGCCCACGTTGTAGGCGTTCCCCGGTTGGCCGGTCCGGAGCACCCGGTCGATGGCCGAACAGTGATCTTCGACGTACAAATAGCTGCGTACGGCGCTTCCGTCGCCGTACACCGGAAGGGGTTTGTACTCCAGGGCGTTTGTGATGAACAGGGGCAGGACTTTCTCCGGGTACTGGTAGGGTCCGACGGTATTCCCGCCCCGTGTAATCAGCACCGGCAGGCCGTAGGTGGTGTAATAGGACTGGACCAGCAGGTCCGCGGCGGCCTTGCTGGCGGCGTAGGGACTGCGGGGCGCGAAGGCGTCGCTTTCATCCGAGAGGCCGGAGGGGACGTGGCCGTACACTTCGTCCGTGGACACCTGGAGGAACCGTTTTACCTCCAGGCGCCGCGCGGCTTCGAGCAGAACATATACTCCGTTGTAGTTTGTTTCAACAAACGAGGAAGGATCGAGGATGGACCGGTCTACATGGGACTCCGCCGCGAAGTTGACGACCGTGTCCACCCCGCGCATCGCGTCTTCGACTGTGCCTTTGTCCCGGATGTCCCCCTGAATGAACCGGAGCCGGTCCGACTCCACGCAATCATCGATATTGGCCAGGCTCCCGGCGTAGGTCAGGGCGTCGAGCACGACAACCCGCGCGTCGGGATAGCGGTTCAATGCGTATCGAACGAAGTTACTGCCGATGAACCCGGCTCCACCGGTAACCAGCATGGCATCCATTAAAAGCCTGGCTCCTCAGGATTTGATCCGCCCATCGTCCGAATAGCCGCGTTTTTCCCAGTACCCTTTGTGGTTCTTGCGGGTGACCTCGATCCGGGTCAGCCACTTGACCTGCTTGTATCCATACCTTCCGGGCAGTACGAGCCGTACGGGTGAACCGTGCTTTGACCACAGCGGTTCGTCGTTCATCTGAAGGGCCAGCATGCTGCTCTCCTTCATGGCCGCACCGACCGGAATGCTGCTTTCATACCCGTCCGCCCCGTAGAAAATGACGTCCCGGGCGTCCGGCGCCACGCCCGCCTTTTCGAGCAGTTCGCGCAGCCGCACGCCGACCCACCGGGCTCTTCCCTCGGCGCCGCCGACGCAACGCAGGATACTCTCCTGCGTGTGTTGCGGCCACCGGGGCAACTCGTCGTATCCGAGGGCGAATGGAGCCGTCACTGCGCCCTCAATCTCGAGGCGTTCGTTCTCGACATCGATTTTGGGTGGAAAGGAGACGATGGCTACGGCGAAAAACCGGCGAAGCGGCGTCAAACCCTCTTCGTCTTTTTCAACAGGAGCGAACAGCGGACCGGCTACCGACTGCAGCGTGGGAAGCACGGAGCCGCTGGCAACGAGTCCGGCCGCGAGGGTTTCAAGAAAATGACGCCGGTCCATGAACGGGTCCTGTCGGGGTCGTGACGGGCCGGATACAAACGGAGTACGATTGGCTGCTTGCAGTACCGGGTGCCTTGAATCGACGCGCATGCTATCTCCGCGTCTGCCATAAGGTTACATATGTGTAGTGCGCATGTCAAGGCATTTGGGAGCGTGAAGGCGGGACGGAAGCAGTACTGGATCAGCACCGGAGGCGACAACGCGGCAGGAACGAAGACGGCGTCGGAGCAGTGCCGGAGACGGCATTTCTTATTGGGTTTGATAATTACGCGGCCAGGGATTAGAATACCCGGGAGAAAAAGCATCCGGTCAGTAAGGGCGTACAGACCCGGAGTGCGGGCGTATACCGCGGCGCATCTCCGCGAACCCACAGACGGAAGGATAGGGACATGTTGCTCGAAAAAAAGACGGTCGTGATAACCGGCGCGGCCATGGGCATTGGACGGGCCGCGGCCCTGTGCTGCGCGGAAGCCGGGGCGCATACCGTCCTCGCCGATATCGATGAAGCCGGACTGGAAGAGACCTTTCGGGATATACACGCCGCGGGCGGCGAGGCATCATACCAGGTGGTGGACGTTTCGGATGCCCGCCAGGTCGAAGAACTAATGGCCGGGGCGGTCGAAGACTTCGGCCGTATCGATGCGCTTGTCAACTGCGCGGGCGTGCTCGAGGGCGCCTGCGTTCCCGTGGACGAACTGGACGAGGCGGTATGGCAACATGTAATGGACGTCAACCTGAAAGGTTCCTTTCTGACGTGCAAGTACGCGGCGGCGGTGATGAAAGAACAGAAAAAGGGCGTGATCGTCCTGCTGTCGTCCGGGGCCGGCGTCCGGGGAGGAAGTTCCTCGGTGGCATACGGAACCAGCAAGGGCGCCGTGCACGGCCAGGCCGTCGTCCTGGAGAGTCAACTGGCTTCCTTCGGCATACGCGTACACGCGGTGTGTCCGGGCGGCATCGCCACGCCCATGAAGCTGAGAAACATAGCCCAGGCGGCCGAATCCCGGGGCGAGTCGGCGGAAGAGGCGCTGAAGCAGGCGGCCGAATACCTGGGTGACCCTGAAGGCGTGGGCAGGATCCTCGCCTTTCTCGTATCCGACCACGCCGATCATCTGCGTCAGACTGTCTTCACCCGTTGACCACGGACCGATGCGCCGGCTTACCGTGCCGGCTCGGAGGACGCGAAGGCATAGCACACCTCGTGGTGGTATGTCTCCCCCGGATTCAGTACGACCGAAGGCCATCCCGGTGATCCCCGGCGATTGATCGCGTCGGGAAACGCCTGCGTTTCCAGGCAGAAGGCATGGTGCCTGTCGTAGACGGCGCCGCCTTTGCCCGTCAGCGAGTTGGTCAGGTGGTTTCCCGTGTAGAACTGCACGCCCGGTTGATTGGTCCGTACTTCCATGGCGAGGCCGGACCGGCGGGAAGCCACGCGGGCAGCCGGCCGGACGTGTCCGCCCGCATCCCGCAGGACGAAGTTGTGGTCGTACCCGACGGGACCTCCGGGCTCGCCTGGACCAGGCGGGGCTATGGCATCCATCTCCGATGCGATGGTCCTGGGTTGCGTGAAGTCGAAGGGCGTCCTGGCGACCGCCTTGATTTCACCCGTGGGAATGAGGTGGCTGTCGACAGGAGTGTAGGCGTCGGCGTACAGGGCGATCTCGTGATCCAGCACCGTGCCGGACTGATGACCGTTCAGGTTCCAATAGGAATGATTGGTCAGGTTCACCGGCGTGGGCCGGTCGGTACGCGCCTCCATCGAAATCTGCAGCTCGTCGTCGCCGGTCAGGGTATAGGTAACGGTCGTCTCCACGGTACCCGGGTATCCTTCCTCCCCGTCTACACTCGTGTACGCCAGTACGACGTACGTCCCCCCGCTATGCTGGCCAAAGTCTTTCGGTTCCCAGACCTGCTTGTCGAATCCCGCGGGACCCCCGTGGATGTGGTTGGGACCGGCCTTGTCGTTCACCGCCAGATTGTAGACTTTACCGCCCAGCGTGAACCGCCCGCCTGCGATCCGGTTGGCGCAGCGGCCCACGGTCGCGCCGAAGAACGGATGGTCGCCCAGATATTCGTCGAGGGAATCGAAACCCAGCACGACGTCCACGAGGTTCCCGTCGGCAATCGGGATCTCCAGGGATTGTAGTATCCCGCCGTAATTCGTCACGCGCGCGGCCGCGCCGGATGCGCTATTCAACGTGTACAGGAAAACGGGTCGTGAACGGAAAGCACCCCATACGGTCTCTTCCACGGCCCCCATAGGCCTCACCTCCTCAAACCGAAAATAACCGGCAACTTACAATCCATCAACGAATTGTGCTTGGGCGGTCCCAATCCCGTGAGACGATCCTCGTCCTGGTTCGAGAACGGTGCCGTCGCGCCGACAGTAAAGAATACAAGGCTTCCGGATCACATTCAGAATGGATCCGGTCCGTTTCCAGGGTACCCGTTCGAAACCTCGCGGCTTCGATTATTGCCCTCAGCACTTCATCGAAAACATGTCGAACCAGGCACTCAAGCCATCGGCGGACAAGGCCTTTTCCGCGACTCAGCCCCTATCTGCGGACCAATCCCGATCCACGAGCCAGCCTTTTTCCGCTTGCCCGGCCCTGCTCACTCCGGACGAAGTATCCCGGCGGGAACGAAAGGGCCGCGGCCTTGCCGTCTTCGGATGTCCCGATACCTTCACTCTCCCCGAAATCGAGTCCAAGCCAGGTACCGCTGTACTAAGCGATCCCGATGAGAGCCAGGACATTCCGGGTGAACCCGATCGCCTGGTCCTCAAGTTGTCGTCCAGGCACGCGGCCCATCTGAACAGCCTGATGAATCGCATCGTGCTTCCGGCGTACAGGCGATTCATCCCTCTTTATCTTTTCACCGCCTGGGATCGGAAGGACCTGAACGCCGGGTCGATCGAAATGCCGGATAAAGACGGGATCGAGGAGGCCATGCGCCCGCTCCTGGGAGAACAATTGCGGTCTATTCTGGCTTACACATGCGCCGTGTTTCCTTCGCCCGGCGCGTTGGGGTCGTCGGGGCAGCCCTGGTTGACGCCCGTGGAAGTAATTATGCACCAGGGACTTACGCGGGCCGGCCTGGCCCACGAACTCCATGCCATGGTGGGATCGTGCTTCGTCGACGCGCTTGTCGAGTCGCCCCGTGATAATCTCGTGACGGTGGAGATCGACGGCAGGGAGTTTGCCCGCGAAGATCATATCCGGCGGGACAAGGCGCTGACTCATGCGCATAACATTAGGGAAGTGGTCCGTTTCAGCGGGAGCGAAGTGGTGAACGATCTCGACGGATGTGTAGACCGGGTCCGTGCGGCCCTGGCCGGCAGTGGCAGCGGAGCCGTACTCCCGATGCCCGAACCGAGTCCGAGCCTGGCCGGTGAACAGGCCAGGTGTCTTGATCCCCGCGCCGGCGTGGTGCTCACCCTCGCGCCCGCGGGTTCGGGGAAGACGCGGGTGCTGACGCGACGGGTAGTGGAAGCCGTCCGGGGCGGCGTCAAACCCGGCCGGATACTGTGCGTGGTCTTTAACAAGGCCGCGAGCGAGGTGATGTCCGAGCGTATACACGGAGACGCCGGACTGCCAGACGTGCATATCCGCACCTTGCACAGCCTGGGATACGAGATCTGCAGGCAGGCGCCGGACAGTCCTTACGCGGGCTGCGGGGTCGTTACGGAGCAGTCCCTGCCGGGTGGATTGACGGAGCTATACAGAAGGGTGCTCCGAACGGATTTCGAGCAGCACTTTCCGGCCATTCCCTACCCCTTTCCCGAACACCTGGTCATGGCATACGAGGAAGCGGTTTCCCGGTACCGGAGAACGTTGATCCCCATCGACGGAGACGAAGCGTGCGGGGAGTTCGAGGGCTTTGACGGGCGACAGGTCCGCAGAATCCGTGCCGAGGTGGAACGCAGCATGACCCAAAAAGCCCTGATGACCTTCGACGAGCAATTGTTCCGCGCCGTGGAAATCCTGCTCACCAACCCCCGGGCACGGTCTCTTTACCAGTATCGTTTCGATTCGGTCATGGTGGACGAAGTCCAGGACCTCACCCCCGTCCAGTTCCTGATGCTCAGGCTGCTCTCCCTGCCCCTGAACAATCTGTTCGCCGTGGGCGACGACGATCAGATGATCAATACCTTCACCGGCGCGGACCCGGAGAATATCCGCTCGTTTCAACGGTGGTATCCGGGCGCCGCGATCCACACCCTGGGGGCGAACTACCGGTGCAGGCCGGAAATCGTGACCCGGTCCGCCGGCGTCGTTGCCCACAACGTGAACCGTTTCGACAAGCCGATCCGTCCCGTACAGGTTCAGGCCGGCTCCGGCAGGGACACGATCCGGATCCACAAATGCCCGTCGCTGGAAGCCGAAACCGATGCCGTGGTACGCACGATACGCCGTTGGAGAAAGCTGGGATACGCCTTCAGCGACATGGCCGTGCTGGTGCGGGTCCAGTCCATCGCGGCGCCCATTCAGTCCGCGCTAAAGGAGGCGGATCTGCCCTTCAACCCGCTCGATGAAGGGGCACTGTACCAATCCCGTGCCGGAAGAACGGTAGGTGCATGGTTCGACGTCATAGTCCATGGCGAACGGGCCGATCCACTTTCGTACGCGATCAGCCTGTCCTTCCCGTCCCGGCGCCTCACCAACGAGCAATTGCGCGACGCGGCGGCACTCGGCCACCGTTTTTTCGAGCACGTGGACAGTCTGCCGTCCGTCACGGTCGCCAGGCTGGAGGAATACCATCAATGTATCGAAACCCTGCGGGAAGTCTACCGATCCCCGGGCGGGTCTCCTGTCGGTTTTCTCGATGCATTGATGGAACTGACCGGGCTTGGAGCCTACTACAGGAGGCGGGACGAGACGAGCAGGCAGCGGATGGGCGTGGCCGACATGGAATCCGTCGACATGATCAGGCAGATGGCCGCCCGTTATCCGGCTACCGGCTCATTCGTTGACGCGTATCTAGGGTCCATGGCTTCCGAAACGGACAAGGACCCTCCGGCGCACGCCCGTCAGGACGCATCTCCGGTGAACACGACCGAAGGCAGTACACGTAAGGGGGAAACGGTCGAAACAGTCGAAACGCCGGGCGATTGCGAGCAAACCGAAGAAACCCGCGACGTCGCACCGTCCAACGAAGACCGGATTACCGTTACCACGATTCACCGGAGCAAGGGCGACGAATTCAAAGGGGTCATCCTATTCCATGTGGCCGAGAATATCCTGCCCCATCGCCGCATGACGGGCTCTGACGAGGGCATCGAAGAGGAGAGGCGTGTTTTTTACGTTGCCCTGACCCGGGCCGAAGAAAGGCTATGCATAACGACGCAGCGGAAGCAGCCCTCCCGGTTCCTGGCCGAGATGAAGCCCGCACGGGAAGGAAACCGGCTGACACGCGCTCGTGTCTGGCTGGCGCGCGTCCGTCCCCGCTCGGTTGCGCGGACCGTCTTGGATCGCTGCCGTCCCGGCTCGGTTGCGCGGTCGATCCTGGATCGCTGTTGCCGCCTTCTACCTTGACCCGCCCGCGGCGTCCACCGGCCACTACCTTGACCCGCCCGCGGCGTCCACCGGCCAGGATTCCAGCCCGTCCGGTGTCAGCACCAAATAGGATCTCGCCAGGTTCGCCACGGGACAGCTGTGAACGGGAACCACGCGGATCTTCGACCCGATGGCCAGATCGAGCCCGTTGCGGCCGACCATGCCATGCTCTTCGGAGACTTTTTCCACGATCATCTCGCAATCGGGTTCCATGAATGCCGATGCCGGGTACGCGAGACCGAAACCCTGGTTACCCGTCATGCCGTGCACGCCCGTGTCCGACGTCAGGGTCTTCGAGCCGGCGTCCGTCACGAAGTAGCGTTCGTTGCTGCTGATCACCGTGGCCAGCACGGACAGGGCGACATCGGCAAGCCGGGCTACGCCCACGCGTACGGGAAGCAGGTCGAGAAAAACATAGTTCCCGGGTCTTATTTCCGTTATGCCTTCAAAACACTCCGTGGCCAGGACGGCCGGCGTGGCGCCCACGGAGACTTCCGGCACGGGAAAGCCGTCCGCCAGCAAGGCGTCGCGCACCGCGACCATGGTGCGCCGTTCCTCTTCCGCGACACCGGCGGCCTCGGTCCTGGACTTCGAACCGTACACGTGACCGGCATGAGACAGGATGCCCCGGAATACAAGGTCCGCGTGATCGTGAATCATCCCGGCCAGTTCCCCGACGCGCGGGTCCTCCGGTGGCAGACCGCATCGGTGCAGACCCACGTCAATCTTCAGGAACAGTCCAACAGCTTTACCTTGGGCTGCCGCTCGCTCGCCCGCCATCCGGACGCCTTCCTTCGAGTCTGCTACCACGCGCACCTCGGCGTCTCGATCATTCGCCGCGGCCAGCAGCCGGTCCCACTTCGATGCAGAAACCACGGGCCGGGCTACGGTAATGGATTCGAACCCACCCTCGAGGAAAACCAGCGCCTCGTCCACCGTGGCCACCGTGACGCCAGATGCGCCCAGGCCGGTCTGTCTCCGGCCGATCTCGAGGGACTTGTGGGTCTTGGCATGGGGCCTCAGCGCGACGCCGTGCCGATCAGCCAGGTCCTGCATGGCGCGCAGATTGACCATCATCCTGGCCTCGTCGAGCAAAACGGCGGGCGTTTCCACCTCGTCGAATATCGAATTTGATTTCATGTTCAAACCCGTGGTTAGAAAGTGCGTGAAGGCCGGTCGGCTTGGACAATCGCATGGCCGACGCCGGGGGGTGAAGGAGCGGATTGGATTCTCCTAGATTATACGTATCGCGTCAACCCCGCGAAGCGGGTCTGCCCGGCCGTTCTTCATGGTCGCCTGTCGCACGGTTTTCCAACTTGACACGGTGTACAGACGAAGAACACATTTCCCGTGTAACCACCCGTAAGTGATTTACGCTTCACTTTGGAGAGCATGGCATGGATCGGCGGAAAGCGGCGGACCTGGCAAGGCTGTACGTCGAGCGATCGAATCGCCACGAGTTGGACGAAGTGTTTCCCATGTTCGATCCCGATGCCACCTACCGGTCGTCGCAGTTCGGTCTGTTCGAGGGCCTGGACCGGATCCGGGAGATGATGACCGGCTTCTTTACCACCTTCCCCGACGTGCACTGGGCGGTGGACGCCTATCGCGCGGACTCGGAAGACACCGCGTCTTTCGAATTCACGATGCGGGCCAGCAATGCCGAAACGGGGCAGGCCGTGGAGCGCCGGGGACTCGAAACGATCTCCTTCACGGATGATGGACTGATCCGCCACATCGAGGTCGAAGTCGCGCAATCGAGCAGACGGGCAGACGGTCCGGTCGAAATGTTCCAACCTGACTAAAAAGCCGGTCGCGATCTTCCAACCGCGTTGAATTACAGATAGCCTTTCATTAATGCACCCCTTACTCCCCGAAATACTTAGCGCGGAAGAACGCATCAGGGCCCACGTCCTGCAAACGCCCCTGATCCACTCCATGCCGCTTTCGGCTCAAACCGGAGCGGATGTCTACTTGAAGATGGAAAGCGAACAGCATACCAATTCCTTCAAGGCGCGCGGGGCCATGAACAAGGTGCTGTCGCTGACCGGAGAGGAGTCGTCTCGGGGCGTGGTGACGTCCTCGACCGGGAATCATGCGCAGGGCGTCGCCCGGGCCTGCATGACTACCGGCTGTCCGGGGACGATTTTCCTGCCCAACGGCGTCGATCCTTCCAAGATAGAAGCGATCAAACAGTATCCCGTGGACCTGGTCTTCCACGACGGCAACCCGCTCGAAACGGAGTTGCACGCCCAGCAGCAGGCCGCTGCCCAGGGCAGGATCTGGATTTCGCCCTACAACGATCCGCAGATCATCGGCGGCCAGGGCACCATCGGCATCGAACTTTCGCAGCAACTGCCGTCGATCGACGATGTGTTCGTTACCGTCGGCGGCGGCGGGCTCATCGGCGGGATAGCCGTCTATCTGAAGGCGCATAGTCCGGATACGCGGATTATCGGCTGCCAGCCTGACCAGTCGGCGGCTATGTATCACTGCATTCGCGCCGGACGCATCGTAAGCACCGAGCACGGCGAAACGCTATCCGACGGCTCGGCGGGCGACGTGGAGCCGGGATCGATCACCTTTCCGGTCTGCCGCGACCTGGTCGACGATTACATCCTGGTCTCGGAGGAGGAAATCGGCGAGGCCATCCGGTTCATGGTCCATGCCCATCACAAAATCGTCGAAGGCGCCGCCGGCGTTGCCGTGACCAGTTTGCTTCAACGGAAGGAAGAATTCCGCGGGCGTACCGTGGCCATCGTTATCTGCGGCGCAAACATCGCCGCAACGACCCTCAGGACCGTACTGGCGTCCTGAGAAATTCAGGTTAAACCTAAGTCAGCTAAACCTCTTCCCAACATCTCCTCAACATCGGAAAGGTCCCATGTCCCAGTCACTTCCGAACATCCTGTTCATCATGTCCGACGACCATGCGTCGCACGCCATCAGCGCCTATGGCAGCCGGATCAACCGGACGCCCCATATCGACCGGATCGGGTCGGAAGGCATGCGGTTCTACAACTGCTTCTGCACCAATTCCATCTGCACGCCCAGCCGGGCGGCCATTCTGACGGGCACGTACAACCACGTAAACGGCGTCACCACCCTGTCCACACACCTGGACGGACGTCTGCTGAACTATCCCAAGGTGCTGCAGGGACACGGGTACCAGACGGCGGTGGTGGGCAAGTGGCATCTGGGGCACGGCGGCATCCACGATCCCACGGGCTTCGACTACTGGAACGTCCTGCCCGGCCAGGGCCTGTACCACGACCCCGAGATGATCGAGATGGGAGAGCGGTCGACGCGAAGGGGGTACGCCACCGACCTGATCACCGATTATTCGCTGGAATGGCTCCGCGGGCGCGACCGGGACCGTCCCTTCTGCCTCATGGTGCATCACAAGGCGCCGCACCGGCCCTGGGAGCCCGATGACAAGCACGCCGCGATGTATGAAGACGAGGACATTCCGGAGCCTGAGACCTTCGACGACGACTATTCGAACCGGTCCCAGGCCGCCGCGGCCGCACGGATGCGCGTCGAACGCGATCTCAACGCCGAGGACCTGAAGGCGCCCGTGCCGGAGGGCCTGTCTCCCGCCGAAGAAAAAAGCTGGAAGTACCAGCGGTATATCAAGGACTACCTGCGGTGCGTGGCCTCGATCGACGACAACGTGGGCAGGCTGCTGGACTTCATCGATGAGGAGGGCATCGGTGAGGACACCATCGTGGTCTATACGTCGGACCAGGGGTTCTTCCTCGGAGACCACGGCTGGTACGACAAGCGCTTCATGTACGAGGAATCCCTGCGCATGCCCTTCCTGATTCGCTACCCGAGGGAGGTGGCACCGGGCAGCGTGAACGGCGACATGATCCTGAACGTAGACTTCCCGGCGACCTTCCTGGACTGTGCCGGCGTGAACATACCGTCTTCATTCCAGGGCCGGTCGTTCCGGTCCCTGCTGGGAGGCGAGACCCCGGCCGACTGGCAGACGTCCATGTACTACCGGTACTGGATGCACGGCGCCCACCACAACGTCTGCGCCCACTACGGCGTCCGTACCCTGCGGTACAAGCTGATCTACTACTACGGCGATCCGCTCGGACAGGAAGGCGCGATCGGCCCGAATACGCAGCCGGAATGGGAACTCTTCGATCTGGAAAAGGACCCCTGCGAGATGAACAGCGTGTACGCGGATCCCGATTACGCGGAGGTGGTCGCGGAGTTAAAGGCGGAGCTGGCAAGGCTGCAGGAGAAAGTGGGGGATGTGCCGTACGATGTAAGTGGTAATCATGATAACGGTATAGGGATACCATTAACTTGAAAACTTGCCAGATAGCATATTGTAAAGTCATTCAATTGTATATAACGGTCATAGGGATAATAGATGATTTACATGCTCTGTTGTTGTTCATGGTCTCCAGTCACCGCATCGCTGCGACAATGTCTGATTAACCATATTGATCGGAGTGGTTTCCAGTATCCGTTTGTGCTGCGTTAACAGCGAATGTATATTTCCAAATTCGTATATTTCATACTCTATAACAGATGTGCTATTCCGCTAACTTAATTCTATAACGAATGTAAAAGGTAAATGGGTCTTGGTTCTTTTGGTTTTACAGTCAAGGAGATCTTATCCCAAGCTGTATCACAGCCCGAAAGGCAAGTATGATTGAGAAAATCGGTATAGCGAATGTGGCAAGCTACGGAGATGCTGGTAGCGAGTTACAAGACTTAGCTAAAACAAACTTTGTGTTTGGCTCAAATGGAACGGGTAAGACCACAATCTCCAGGGTCGTTGAGAACGCTTCCGAATGAAGTTACCCCGTTTTTGTGG
>JAAXHH010000092.1 GCA_012270975.1 Candidatus Latescibacterota bacterium
GTTGGGGGGGGATGGGGGGGATGGGGCGGAGGTGCTTTTCGAGCTTGGCTACGGGTTGCGGATGGGGTGAGTTGAGGGTGCCGCTGCGAAGCTGTGGCGACCATCCAAGACTAGATGTCGGTGCTATAGAACAGATTCGAACGAAGCGCGTCCGGTTCTTCCCCCTTTCTGGTGGGTAGCAGGTCATGCGCGTAGGCCATCGGGGTAGAGGTCGAGGCCGCCGAGGTGGAAGAGGATGGCGTTCGCGAAGCGTTCCCGGTTGCGAAAGCCGCGGCTGCGGACCTTCACGGTCTTGATGCGGCTGTTGATGCCTTCCGCCGGTCCGTTGGTGGCGCGGAGGATGATCGCATTGACGATTCCCCAGAGGTGCTCCCGGATCATCCGGGCGGCCTTCAGGACCGGCTCCAGACCGCAGTCCGATGCCCAGTCCAGCCACCGGTGCCATCCAGCCAGCGCCCAAGTTCTGCTTCGATAGTTCCAGAGGTTCGCGGCCGCTTCCTTCAGCTCCCAGGCGTCGGCGGTCCGGCGGGTGCCCGCACGGAGCCTCGCGAACGCCAGCTTCTCGGCGTGGGTCTTCCGGCTGGCCCCTTTCAGCCACTGCCACTTGGTGCCCACCAGGATCCCGTTGCCCTCCTTCACCAGCGCCCGGTGCTCCGCCCGCCGCACCTTGTCCACGGCGTCGCCGAGGTGCTTGGCCACGTGGAACCGGTCGAACGCGATCTTCATCACGGCATCCGGGATCATCGCCAGAGTCGCCTAGATGTAGGGCGCCCACATGTCCATGCTGACGCTCTCGACGGCCGCCCGATACTTCTCCCCCAGGCCCTCGTAGAACGCCATCAGCACATCCTTGCCCCTCCCCGGGGCGACATGCAGGACGTTGCCCGTCTCCGGGTTCGACACCACGGTCACGTACTGGTGCCTGCGGCGGAACGAGGTCTCGTCCACCGAAAGGCGCCGGACCGCTTCCGTCTTGCGGCGCGCAAGTCCCCGCGCCACCGCGCGTTGCATGATTCCGTCCACCGCGTTCCAGCTCAGTCGCATCCGCCCGGCGACCGCCTTGACGCTCGCTTCCTTCAGCCACCCGATCACTTCCGCCTCGTACAGGGCCGTGTACCTCGAACTCCCCTCCGCCCAAGGCACCTGGATGGTGACCACGCCGTGCTCCGGGCACTGGACCCGCGGGACGTTGCAGACCAGGAAGGTCTTGTAGCCCCAGGCGTCCAGGTTCCGCCACTCGCGGCGCCGCGTATCGTAGCCCGGGCACGCCTCGCCGCAGTGAGGACACCTCAACGGGCTTCCCCCGGTCCGTTGCAGCTCGACTCGAAGCTCCTTCGGCTTCCGCGTCGGTTCCACCCTCGTGACCTTCCACTCCGGACCCAGGTCCAGAACGGCATCCAGCCAGTCCCTCCCGGCCATGTCTGTGAGTTCCTTTCCGTCTCATCGTGGGACAGGTGCCGCAGGCGACTGCTCCGCAGCCTGACCACGCAATCTCCTCCCAGTCCCGCGATCCCGAAAGGCAGACCCCAGTTCTCCTCTCCCGTTCAGCAGCAGCACCCGTGGCTTGCGTGCCCAACCAGGCCGTTGTGCGTGGAGCGGTCGAACGGACCGTCGTCGCGTCGGCGGCACGCCCGCCTCGCTATTGCCACCGCCCGCCAGCCGTCCCATGATTCAGATTCAGATGCTCACCACCCACCACGACAGGTGAAGAGCCGCGCGTCCTCTCCATCCGGCGTGCCTGCCAACTCTGCCATTCCGGACTTCTCCACCCCTTGAGGATACACCCAAGGGCGGTGCAAGGCTACATTCCGAAGACGATTCTGTGCCACGCTCGAGCTCACGACAGGAGGCTGACCGTTGACGACCCCACAGATGCCCACCTACGCAGACTTGCTCTGGCCGAGACCGGTGGTGTGGCGCCGGGAAGAAAGTGGTCGGGACTCAAACGTGGACCGTGACAACGTCGTTGGTCAATTGGTTCCAAGCCTAAGCGGTATGGGAGTCTCTGAGGCAACCCGACTCGAAAAGGAGTTTGTGATCGGCCGACATTTGGAAGGCGAGCGGATCAGTTTCGACGACTACGTAGTGGGTGAAGAAAACAGAGGCGATCGCCAGCGCGGGATGGGGCGCACCAAATGAGCCGATGGAGGTATGATGAGAATCCGTTCGACCAGTCGATCGGGGTTGAGTTCGATCGTGGCAACAAGGGGCAACTCCATGGCTGGATTTCCCTAAACAACGAGAGACACAGTTTCGCCAGCACCACGCAGATCTTTGACAGTAAGACGGGGCTCTTCAACGATGGACGCTTCGAGTTTCCGCCTGGTTCCAGCCTGCATGGCGTTTCCGAAAAGGGAAATGTATCGCTGATACTGTGTCACCGCGGAAGCGCCACGTTTGCTACGACAACGTCTTGTACTGTGCATTCTCAGTACGCTGTTTTTGGTAACGATCACCTACATCGACACGACCCGGTGATTCGCGCAGTACACTTTGAGTTTGAAGATATCCGTACCATTTTCGATCTCAATCGAGGCGTCACAGTCGGCATCATACATGATGCAGATCATCGCATTGCCGAGTCCATTGGAAAGCACAAGCCAGAGTACGCCCCAGACCCTAGGAGATACGACCGCCCGTTGGTAATCTATTGCGATGGCAAATGCAATTTGTTGCCAACCACGCAAACCGTCCTGGGATCAGTAGATGCGAGACGCACCAGGTACACTACGACATCGCGTGGTGTAGCAGTGGATGATTATCCGCGCATCGCCATCGAGTTCGCGGATGACCCTGTGACGCTGGAGAGGGCTGTGGACAAGATGTCGAGGGTAAGGCAATTCTTCGCGTGGATGATCGGATATGCACCCGTTTATAGAAATGTAAGTGTGTTCATTGGGGACAAGCCATCGAAGGGTGAGTACGATCCAAATGAACTCGATGTGTTTCTCTCGCATAAGGGCGGGACTACTGGTGGTGAGCACATAATGGGTGGGAGTATTTTGGTCAGTCCGTCGTACCGCGGAGAGTACTTCATGGATGTGATGACGAAGTGGTTGGAGCGAGACGATAATGGGCACGTGGCGAATCTGACGTTTTTCGGTATGATGCGCGGGATGTTTGCCCCGCTCATGGAGAACAAGATGTGTATGGCGGCTAACGTCTTCGATCAACTACCATCTCGCGACAAGCCTAGTGAGAGAGCCCGAATGTTGGATATTGCGCGCCATCGATATCAACGGATAGTCCGTCCGCATCTGGCGGTCGATTTGGATCGGATGAACGACGTTATTGAAACAGCAATCAACTGTCGTCACTATCTGACGCACGGTAGCACGGACCGTGAAAGGCACGGTGCTAACTATAGTGACTATCGGTCGATGATGTTTTTCACAGAGGCACTGCGATTCGTGTATGGGGCTTCGGAGCTCATTGAGTGCGGATGGAATATGAAGGAATGGCTGGGATACCATTTCAAGCGTAATCATCCGTTCGGTGCGTTCATTGATACCTATGATGCACAATTGGCAGCGGCCTTGCCGAGCTAGTCGGGGCGCAGGGCTGTGGCGAGGTTCGCTGATTGATGCGAGTGCGTCGTGCGTGAGAACCACGCTGGATGTTCGCGCGGCGCACGCGGCGATCCAGATGTCGTTGGTGGTCCAAGGGGTGCCGGCGTTCCTCGGGTCGGCCGCGAGTGGCACGCACGCACGCGCAACCTCGTTGTCCACGTCGATGATCTCGACAACTGGGCGGTCCGGAGGAAGTCCCTCGTCCGGTGGAGTTCCGAGGGGCGGTTTCCCGTGAGGGAATGGCCCGTTTACAGTTCCCCTAAGGCGATCACGGGAAATGCCGAAGTGTCGAGGCAGTAGCGGGCCACTTCCACATCGCCAGGTCGATCTCGGCGAACGGGGCAGGCGTTTCCTCCAGCTCGCGCAGACGCCCTCGCTCCATCCCTAGGACAGGCGGGCAAAGGCGTTGGGGCGGGTCGTTCCGACGCCGAGCCTCTGCGTGAAAAGCTTGATTGCCGTGGGATTCAGCGACTTCCCCGCCTCCGCTTCTCCCGGCAAGTGCCTTGGCGAGGGCGGGGGAGTGTTTTCCGGAGGGTGATTGCCCTCATGGGATGACTCGAAGAGAGTGCATTCAACTACGTCATATCGTCGTGTCATGCTTCCAGCGAGTCAAGGGGGCTGGCAACGCGGACCGTGTCGTCGTCATTCGCGGCTAGGAGTCTGCGCCGCAGAACACCGCGACCGCTATCTTTAGGGGAGTCGAAGGCATCGTGAAAGGTTGACGGCCTGCCGAGGGGGGTCAATGGCAACGACGTTCCGACCGTACCAGCCGGACCAGATGCAGTTGCTGCCCCAGGATCTTCGGGAGTGGGTCCCGGAAGGGCATCTGGCGCACCATGTGAGCGACCTGGTCGACGCGCTGGATCTGAGTGCGTTCTACGCGCCGTACGAGGGAGACGGACGGCGCAACTCACCGTACGATCCGCGGATGATGGTGAAGGTGCTGGTCTATGGATACGCGACGGGCACCTTTTCGTCGCGGAGGCTGGCGAAGAAGCTGGTGGAGGACATCGCGTTTCGGATGCTGGCGGCGGGCAACTTTCCGCAGCACCGGACGCTGTGCGAGTTCCGCCGGCGCCATCTGGACGATTTCGGGGCGGTGTTCGCCGAGGTGGTTCACCTGGCACAGAAGATGGGCTTGGCGGGGTTGGGGAGGGTGTCGGTGGACGGGACGAAGGTTCGCGCCAACGCAAGCAAGCGCAAGGCGATGAGCTACGGCCGGATGGTCGAGGCGGAGCGTCGGCTGCGAGCGGAGATCGAGGGGCTGCTGGAGGAGGCCGAGGCGATCGACGCAGCGGAGGATGCGCACTACGGGGAGGACGTTCGGGGCGACGAGCTACCGGAGGAACTGAAGCGGCGCAAGGACCGGCTGGCCGCGATCCGGGAGGCGAAGGCCCGTCTGGAAGCCGAGCAGCGGGCGAAGGACGACGCGCGGGGCCGCAAGCCGGGGCAGAAGCGCAACCCGAAGGGCGGCAGGCCGTACAAGCGGGAGTACGGCGATCCGGAGGAGAAGGCGCAGAGCAACTTCACGGACCCCGAGAGCCGGATCATGATGACGAGTTCGGAGGGGATCCAGCAGTGCTACAATGCACAGACGGCGGTGGAGGGGGAGAACCAGTTGGTGGTGGGAGCCGAAGTGACGGACAACGCAAGCGACCAGGGCCAGCTGGTCCCGATGGTCGACCGGGCGGCGGCGGTGTGTGGCGAGACGCCGCAACAGGTGCTGGCGGACGCGGGTTATGGCAACGAGCAGGACCTCGGGGAACTGGAGAAGCGGGGCATTGACGGGTACGTGGCCCTGGCCCGGGAGGGCAAGGTACCCGCCAAGGTCGATCCGAAGAAGTATCCCGCGAGGGCGCGCATGGTCGGCAAGCTGGCGACGGAAGATGGCCGAAGACGATACGCCCGGCGAAAGTGGCAGGCCGAGGCGCCAATCGGTTGGATCAAGGAGGTGCTGGGCTTTCGACGATTCAGCTTACGCGGCCTTGAGAAGGTCCAGGCCGAGTGGACCCTCGTGTGTCTGGCCCTCAACATCAAGCGGCTGCACACCCTTCAGGCGGCATGAGGCGGCGTTCGTTGACCCGCAACTACGCCTTCTGGGCCTCCCATGGCCCTCCTGGCCCCCGACTTGGCACTGCGCGGCCCTCCCGTCCTGTTAGCGGCCCGGATCCACTACCTCCCTCTCTCCGAAACCCTCTGCCCCGCAGCGGCCTTCCCCTGTTTCCTTCACCCGCACTGCGCTTCTGCGGCGCAAGCTCCTAGGAGAGCCACCCGCTAGGCGGCGGCGTCGAAGCGATCAGCGTGAAGGACGTGTGCGGGGAAAAACCTGTCAACCGCGCCACCACCGCGCTTCGTGACCGTGCCCGCGCGAGACGGTCAGACCGAGCGCGCTCCGGACTTCGGTGAGGGAATGGACCGTCCGCTCGCGACGCGGGCGCACCACAGGTGTTGCGGGTGTGGGCCAGGGGAATGGGCGGGAATGAGCCCGAATAGGCCCGAATGGGCCAGCCGCGCACCCAGCTTTCTGAGGTTCGCGCTTCCGATCGCCCGGCCGGAAGGCCGCTACTAGGTTCACGAAGAGGTGCCACCTGCTTTAGCTCGCGTGATCTTCAGCTTCTTGGATCGGAAGAATGATCTCAATTGATCAAGATAGACGGGTACCGGTACTGGATCAACAACCCGCGACAATTCCACGCCGGCGAGCGTCATCATTGGGCCGTGGAACTTGAAAGGTGGGGTAGGGGAGGCCTCTGTGCCCGCCGGGCGTAGAACAAAAGACTCGCCTTGATGTCGGAATGGAAACGTGTTGTATCCCGGAAGCGGTGGCCAAAAGCACGGACCATAGTCTCTCCAAGCGTCGAAATCATGCACGACAAGCCCATGCTCACTGAGGGTCGTCAGCACCTCGTACGAAAGCCCATGCGGGCTAAGTGCGTTGTCTCCTGCTTGTCCTCCCAAAGACAAGACTCGCGCATCGATGATCTCATCTCGGACCGGTGTCATGTAGCACGCCAAGGAGCAAAACCGTGCAAAAGCGACCGCGATATGTTCGTCCATCGTCTTGAGAATGCTGATGGTTCGGCGCGATACACTTCCCGGCGTTCTGATTTCGCCGGCAAGAGTTCTACCCCAAGTGACTTGTAGTTCCTCTTGCGACACATAGCCGGCACCGTCCAAGAGCAGGCGTACAACGTCGGCGTCCGGATCCGGGGTGTCGGCTCCGATCTGCTCGTCTTGCACCCCCGTAACTGCCTTGGCTATGACCTCGTCCTGGCATTGTTGTCTCATCTGTTCTTCCATGAGCCAGCGTCTTCCGAGATCCTCCAGTTCCCCCTCAGTACGAATATGTCCCGCTTCCGCGTCCGCTTGTGCTGCGATGATCTTCGCCCTCGCTTCTCGCTGGGCCAACGTCGGCGAAAACACGGATCGTGTGATGTCGATGATCTTGTGACTCAACTTCACGACTTCGGTGGGCAGTTTTGTGGGATCGAGTGCTTCCATGTGTTCTCTCCAAACAGGCTGCTTAGTCAGAATCCTTTGCGGGCGATTCACGTCGACTACGACTGTCTCTATGACTATAGGGTGGTCGTTGTCTACGCAAGGACCCTGGCGCTGGAGGGGCCGTCATTACCCCAACTCCCCACAAATCCCCCCCAAGCTCACCCCCTCCACCCCACCCCCCAGCGAATAGCTCTCGTCCCCACCATGGACCACGACCTTCCGGTCCGGCCCGACATCCTCACAGGCAATACGAAACCCACGCGAGACCTTCGGAACCGACCCCCGCTCGACCTCGATCGCCCACACCTCCCCCGCCCCCAGCTCCAGCACCAAATCGATCTCCGCTCCCCCCACCGTCCGGTAATACGAGCACGAAACGTGAGCAGGTACGCCACTCAGAATGTTCTCGATCACAACCCCTTCCCAACTGCCGCCCACGACCGGATGCCCGAGCAGCGCGTCGAACGACTCGATTCCCAGGAGCGCGTGGCAGATCCCGCTGTCGCGCAGGTAGGTCCTAGGGGCCTTGACCAGCCGCTTGCCGACGTTTCTTCGCCATGACACCAGGCGCCGCACGAGGAGGAGGTCGACCATCAGGTCGAGGTAGCGTCCGACGGTGCGGCCGCTGATCCCCAGAGACCGGGCCAGGAGGGCGGCGTTGAACGGTTGTCCCTGATCGTGGGCCAGCATGGTCCAGAAGCGACGCAGCGTCTCTCCCGGAATCCTTGGGCCGAGGGCCGGAATGTCGCGCTCGAGGTAGGTGCGAATGAAGTCGAACCTCCATTCGAAGCTGTCGGCGTCGTTCGTCGCCAGCAGGCTGTCGGGCATTCCGCCGCGATGCCAGAGATCGTCCGCATCCAGGCCGGCCGCTTCCCGAATGTTCAGGGGTTGCATCTCGCAGTACGCCACTCGCCCGGCGAGCGTCTCCCCGGTCTGCCGGAGAAGATCGATCGACGCTGAACCGAGGAGCAGAAAGTGACCGGCGCGCCGGCCCTCGCGGCGGCGCTGGTCGATGATCCCCCGCAAGGGCTCGAAAAGACCGGGGACTCTGTGGATCTCGTCCAGGATGACGAGCCGGTGGGAATTGCGATCGCAGTACTTGTGAATGTCCTCCAGCTTCGTGCGATCCCGTGGATCCTCCAGGTCGAGGTATGCGGCGTTCCGTTGCCGGGCGAACTCGAGGGCGAGTGTGGTCTTGCCGACCTGGCGCGGTCCGGTCAGCACCACGGCGGGGGCGCGGGACAATAGGTGGTCCACGCGGGCCCTCGCCTCCCGCGGGATCACGGAACAGCGCGGCACGCGATGCGGATGCGTGGGGCGGGCACTTGGCGGTGTTCTTGGCGACATGTATCGGGAGTCAGGTGATGGATTGATCATAACCATGTAAACCTAACACATCGTGCGCGATTTGCCTGGTTGTTGGCCTCGATGACGCCTTCTCGCCCAATTCCGACCACAATCGATGTAAAGTGGAGTATACAATTCGTAACTTCCACTTTACGGTGATCCAGAGCGAGGATGCGCTCCGCCATGCTCCACCATCCGCCGCCTTTCCATCTCCGCCCTCACCTCACCTGCCTCAGGTGGCAGGATCGCGCTCCTGAGCACCAGTCGCGGCCGCATCCGTGTGCCCATGGAGCGCCAGAAAGCGGGCCGGTGTGATGATCGGTATCCCATGGAACGGCGACATGGCGAGCAGGTCGCCGTCTCCCGTCACCAGATGGTCGGCGTGACCCATGAGCGCCGTCTCCAGGATCTTGTCGTCGGTGCGGTCGCGGCAGCCGAGGCTGGCACCGGCGATCGGCACCCATTCCGCAACCGCTGCCAGCAGCGCGACGAAGGCTGCTCGCGATTCCCGACCCACGTAGCGGTCGAACTTCGAGCCGAGGATCCTGTCGCGAAGCTCGGCGAACGTCTCGTCGCTGAAGAGGAGAACCCCGTTGCCCGCCCTGACCAGATCGACCACTCTGCGAGGTGGCCCGGTCCGGGTGAGGGCGGCGCTGATCAGAACGTTGGTGTCAAGTACGACCCTGTCAGCTCTCATCGGAGAGCAGCGACTCCAACGCCGCCGGCGTCAGGCCGTTGGCGGCCGCCTCCCGGCTCATGGCGTCCATCGCGGCCGCCAACCGGTCCCACGCGGTTCCGCGCAGTCGTTCGAACTGCTCCACCGACAGCATCACGCCCACCGGTGTCCCGTTCCGGGTGACGCGCACGGGACCCTGCTGGGCGGACCGGAGGAGCTGGCCGAACCGGTTCTTGGCCTCCTTGGCGGTGATTTCTCGCATCGGGGCACAATAGCTACTATGACTCTGATGGTCAAGGTGGGCCTTGGTGCAGTCGTCCTTCGTCAAAGTGTGGACAAAGGGCGTGGGGCGGTCCTGCAGGTCAGTAGTGGTATCGGGCGGCGAAGAAACGCTCCCGCTCGTCGTCCACTTGGTAGACCAGTCGGTTTTCCTTGTCGATCCGCCGCGACCACATGCCGGCCAGACGGTGGCGGAGGGGTTCGGGCTTGCCCGGGCCGTCGAATGGATCCGGAAGCACGGCGTCGACCAGTCTGAGAACCTTCAGCGCCGTCCTCGAGCATCGAGCTGGGGTGATGGAGGCACGCGGGGGAGTCTGCGATGAAGGTCGCCGTTCGAGCGGGGACCGGCAGGTCGGTCGGCTCGTATTTGGATGCAAACGACGATCCCGATGCCACATGGCGAGCGGTATGCTTGCGGCTCAGGACCTGCTGGCGACGCTCGTCTCCCTTAGCCACTGAAGAGGGTGCGAAGCTCACGGTCCCTCTTCGCTTCTTCCTCCTTGACTTCCCGCACCCGCGCCAGGAACTCCTCGGCGGTGGAGCAGGTCAGGACGCAGATTCCGATGCGACCTGCGTTGCCGATGCCGACAATGGGCTCCGGCTCGTACGACATGCTCCTGGTCGCTTCCACGACATGGTCCGCCGTCTCAAGGCCGAATCGAGCCGCGGTGAGCGCGTGGATCGCACTCTGGCGGCCCGCCACGCGGCCCGCCTCGTATGCGCTCTCGCGGCCCTCGTCGAACCCAAACCGATGGCGGCTGCTAATGTCCTGGCCGACCTCCTCGGCGAATCCCGCTATGGTCACCACATGCTTCGAGTTCACGGCCGCTCCCCTTCCGTCAGTTCCTTCACCCGGGCCAGGAACTCCGTGGCGGTGCCGCACGTGAAGACGCAAGCCGCGAGGCGGGCAGTCCACTCGGGTTCCCGGATTCTCTCATAGAGCTCCGAAACCCGGTGCGCCGCCATCGGCCCGAATTTCACCCACACCACCGAATGGATGACCTCACTCTGCCCCTCCGCCATGCCGTCGTCGTACGCGGATTCGCCTCCTCGCACGTAGCCCGCGAAGTAGGTCACGGCCGTAAGCCTGGCGACCCGCTCGGCAACCAGCTGCATCCGCCTCTCGTGGGGGACACCCGTAGACCGGAGGCCGCCTTCGTATCCCTCCAGCCATGCCCCGGGGGAAGACACCGGACCCATTGTACGCGCACCGAACATCCACCCCTCCTGTCGATTCCCTGGTACTGCGCCGTTACGGCCCCGGCAGGACGCGAAGCGCCCCAACGGAGCTGGTGTGCGAATGGAAGGTAGCGTGCCCGTGGCGGGCCGGCCATTCATAGTCCCGTGCCTCTGTTGGCGTGATCGCGCTCAGGTCAGTAGTGGTAGCCGGCGGCCAGGACGTACACGCGGTCGTCGTCCACTTGGTAGACCAGCCGGTGTTCCTTATCGATGCGGCGCGACCACGTGCCGGCCAGACGGTGGCGGAGGGGTTCGGGCTTGCCCGGGCCGTCGAATGGATCCCGAAGCACGGCGTCGACCAGTCTGAGAACCTTCAGCGCCGTCCTCGGGTTGGTGCTCACCCGGAATTTGAGGTCTTCCCGGAAGACGGGGTCGAATACGGCGTCTCTGCGCCGGCCATCCTTCATTCCGTCGGAAGTCCGACCCGCTCGCGCAGCTCGTCAATGTCCATCACCTGTCCCTCCCCGGCGTCCGCTCTGGCCTTCGCC
Organism: Candidatus Latescibacterota bacterium; assembly: GCA_012270975.1. Lineage (GTDB taxonomy): Bacteria > JAAXHH01 > JAAXHH01 > JAAXHH01 > JAAXHH01 > JAAXHH01. The sequence goes on from JAAXHH010000092.1 coordinate 11,100, forward strand.
TCGAGAAGCCTCTCGGCGTTCCTGGGCGACCGCAGCAGGTAGTCGGTCTCGATCAGCGAGCTGAGATCCTCGGCCGAGATGAGCGCGACGGACTCCTTGCCTCGCCGCCGAATCCAGACGGGCTCGTGGGTGTCGGTCACCTGGTCCATGAGCGCGGCGAGGTTCCTGCGCGCGCCGCTGTAGGTGGTTTCGCGTATCATGTCGCCGCTCCCCGTTTCCGGCAATCGGGTCGTGATCGGTGTGGTTCGGTACCCATATGTCGTACGCTTGGGAGCGTGCCGGCAAGTTCCTGCGGGGACCAACGGCTTCATCGATAGGACCGAGGGGAGACGATCTGGCGGGCAATCGGCCGCCGTGACACCCTGGTTACCCGCGACCGGCTGCCCGACCGGCGCCCTATCCCGGCGCGCGAGGGCAATACTTGTGAATGTCCGCCAGCTTCGTGCGATCCCGCGGATCCTCCAGGCTAGCGTGCGAGCCGGGTGCCCGTTAGCGTCGAATGCGTGAACGGGGTGTCGCGCCCTCCACGGTTCCTCGCCGAGGCTGCGCTGGAGCGTGATTCCCACCCAACCTGGCCATGTAGTCGGCAACCCGAATCGCGAGGAGGTCAGTTGTGGATCTGCAATGCACGGCGGTGTTCCGGAGAGTGCCGGAAGGCTACATCGCCTTCATCGAGGAGTTTCCCGGTGCCAACACCCAGGGCGCTTCCCTCGAAGAGGCACGGACGAACCTTCGCGAAGCCGTCGCCCTTGGTGATTGAAGCTAACCGGGAGTTGGCCCGCGAGGACGCCGACGGCGAGACGGTCATTTGAGAACCCATCACCGTCACGGCGTGAAGCGCCGGGATTTTGCTGCGCCACTTGGCACAGCATGGGTGCGCCTTCTTGCGTGAGGGCGGGAACCACACCCTCTACATCAACACGACGGCCAGGAAGGTCTCGACGATTCCCCGGCACAGCGAGATCAACCGGGACCTCGCCAGGAAGATCTGCAAGGACCTCCAAGTGCCCCGGCCTCCAGACAGCTGATTTGGCGAAGCGGCAGCCGCCTCTGTCGTGCTGGGTTCCCGACCCGCGTACCCCTCGGAGGTCGGCGACCGTCGATCCTGGGACTCACATCGTCGCGAAGCGCTCGACCGCGATCTCCCCGGCACGGGTGCGGGCCTGCCAGAGATCGTACGCCATCTGCATCCCCAGCCACGTCTCGGGCGTCGAGCCGAAGGCCTTCGACAGGCGGATCGCCATCTCCACCGAGACTCCAGTACGCCCGTTCAGCAATTCCGAAAGCGCCTGCCGCGTGACACCCAGCCCCTCGGCAGCCCGGGTCACTGTGAGGTCCAGCGGTTGCAGGCACTGCCGCCTGATGATGCCGCCCGGATGCGGCGGGTCGTGCATGGCCATGATCGGTCCTCTTCCTCAGTGATAAACCACGTAGTCCACGTCAACCGCCTCGCCGTCCTCGAACCGGAAGGTCACGCGCCAGTTGCCGGAAACCCAGACAGCGTAGTGCCCCTTCAACGGCCCCTTGAGCGAGTGCAGCCGAAACCCGGGGAGATTCACGTCCTCCGGCCCCGAACTCTGGGCGAGCACCCCTAGCGCGCTGAGTTCTAAATAAGTTGAAATAAATGCCCGCCTGTGCCATACTATTGGCCAAGGCAAGCGCCATGGCACGGCCGGTCGGCATTCTCGAGCTGCACGCGGAGGAGAAACGGGAGTTGGAACGGCGGGTGCGGGCCGCTGCGACCTCGCGCCGTGACAGCGAACGGGCGCGGATCGTGCTGCTGCGCGCCGAGGGCCTCAAGCAGCAGGAGGTGGCCGCGCGCCTCGGCCTCAGTGTGGCCTGCGTGAACAAGTGGTCGCAACGCTTTGACCGCGAGGGGATGGCGGGCCTGCGGGACAAGCCCGGCCGCGGGCGGCGGCCAAGCATCCCGCTGGAAACGGTGGAACGGGTCATCACCCAGGCCGGGCAGGCACCGCCCGGGCGACAGCGCTGGAGCACGCGCTCACTGGCCGCCGCGACGGGCATCTCGGCGTCTAGCGTGGGACGCATCTGGCGGCGCCAGGATCTCAAGCCGCATCGGACCCGGACGTTCAAGCTGTCGAACGACAAGCATTTCGAGCGCAAGTTCTGGGATGTGATCGGCCTGTATCTGGACCCGCCGGAGAAGTCCGTGGTGCTCTGCTGCGACGAGCAGAGCCAGTGCCAGGCCCTGGAACGCACGCAGCCCAGCCTGCCGCTGGGAGTCGGCCACATCCGCACTCGCACGCACGACTACATCCGCCACGGCACGGTCTGCCTGTGCGCTGCGCTGAGCTATCTGGAAGGCAAGCTGATCTACCGCACCGAGCAGCGCCACACCCATCTGGAATGGCTGCGCTTCCTCAAGCAGATCGACCGGGAGATCCCCCAGGAACTCGCCATTCACGTGATCGCGGACAACTACTGCACGCACCAGCACACCAAGGTGACAGCCTGGCTGGGCCGGCATCCGCGGTTCCAGATGCATTGCACGCCGACCTCGAGTTCGTGGCTGAACCTGGTCGAGCGGTTCTTCGCCGAGTTGACGCAGGACTGCGTGCGCGAGGGCAGTTTCTCCAGCGTGAAGGAACTGACGGACGCGATCACGACGTACCTGGCGGAGCGCAACCAGAATCCGAGGCCGTACCGCTGGAAAGCCGACGGCGCGGAGATTCTGGCCAAGATCCACCGCGCACGCCAAGCCCTAGGGGCGGCAAGCAGTTAATTCTACTTACTTGTAATTCGACACACTAGGATGTCCCGAAGTGACAAAACGTATGCGACTTCCGCGACCTCCCGAACTTGGACGATGTGGTACTGAGCGTGGGCAATGGCCGTGGCTGGTGTTTGTCGTGGCAAACTTACGTCCGGGCGGCTTGCCTCAGCGCTCATAGCTTACGGATCAGCGTCAGGCCGTCGCCGACATGGAGCATGACCGTTTCGATCCTTGGGTCACCCAAGATGTGGTCGTTGAACTCGCGGATGCCGATGGTCTCAGCGTCTTGGTTGGCCGCGTCCATCATCCAGTTGTGCCACATCACGTTGTCAAAGGCGAGCAGCCCGTTGGTCCTTAGCTTGGGCAGCAAGGCCTCGAAGTAGGCGACATAGTTGTCCTTGTCGGCGTCAACGAACGCAAAGTCGACAGGCCGGTCGCTGGGGAGTGCACGCAGGGTGTCCAAGGCCGGAGCGAGGCGGAGATCAATCCGATCAGAGAGGCCGCTCCGCCTCCAATAGCGTGCCCCGATGGACGTCCACTCCTCGCTGACGTCGCAACACAGCAGCCTGCCATCGGCTGGCAGCGAGGCTGCCATGCACGCGGCGCTATAGCCTGTGAATGTCCCCACTTCAACGACTTGCTTCGCATTGATGGCCGCCACCAGTATGCCTAGGAACAAGCCTTGTTCTTCCGAGATCATCATTCCCGCGAGTGCGCCGACCTTTTCTTCCGTCTCGCGCCTCAACTCGCCAAGCAGCTGATCCTCCGGCGTCCGGTTACGCAGCATGAACCGATACAGGTCTTGCGTCAGTGACGTGATCTTTGCCATTCTTCGAGCGTAGCGAACGCGGTGGCCGCGGAATCTTCGTGCTGTCCCATAGCTCGGGCAGCACAGACAGACGACTAGTCCAAGCCCAGCGAGTCGCGGGAGACAGCGCTCAACGCTCCCGGACACCCGACCGCAGGACTCGCTACAATAGAGGCACGAGGGATGCTGATCCCGGCGCCGTTCGTTACTTTTCTGGCCAAAGAGGTCGCCAAGCGCCTCGGTGCGCAGACGTGCGTGATCAAGTCCCAGCAGCGCGTCGCGCGGGATTTTGAGGATCTCGTCCTCGATGAGCTCAGCTTAGAGGACGAAATCAACGCAGAAGCGCGAGCTCTGCTGTCGCAGTACACCGAGTACATGCGGCACCAGGACGTTTCCTACCACGACATGTTCAGCCGTGTGAAGCGGAAGATCCTGGCCGAGCGCAAGGTCGTTTCGGCCGCGGCCGGCGGCCGCGGTGCGCGCGACATGAAGCTCTCGCGCGACAAGGTTCTCGAGATTTCGCACAAGATGGCGGCAATGCTGCCACGCATTCCCGGCACGCGCCTCAACAAGGGCTGGAACGAGACACGCCTGGAGATCCAGCGCCATCTCACCGACATCCTCATGCTGGAAGCTAGGAGCGACCAGCGTGCGAAGGAGAAGATTACCTCGCAGCAGCGTGAGATCCCCGAGGGTAGTGAGGAGTGGCAGACGCTGCACCGCAACTACTACGAGGACGAGCTCAAGAAGTACGGCGTGTACTTGCAGCGCGAAGCCCACGATCCGGCACCCTAGACTTCAGCGGGCTCTTGGCCAATCCAGGCTTTCCGAGCCCTCCTGCCAAGCGCGGGTCAGCCAGCCACAGTGCCAGCGATGTCCACCTCCCTGCTTGTGATGAAGTTCGGCGGGACGAGCGTCGGCTCGCCCGAATCGATGGCACGTGCTGTCGGACTCGCGGCCGAACAGGCGGGCGAACGCCCGGTTGCGGTCGTGGTTTCGGCCATGTCGCAGGTCACGAATCGATTGCTGGCCACGTTGGACGCGGGAGAACAGGGCGATACCGAGGCCGTCGCCTCCAATCTAGCGGCCCTCGGGCGTACCCATCTCGCTGCCTGCGCGGACCTGTTGCCCGAGGATCGCGCCCGAAGCGTGGCTGCGCGGATTAACGAGATCCTCGATGGCTTCGCGAGGGTCGCCCGCGGGATGTTGCTGCTGCGGGAGAGGCCGCCGCGGGCGGTCGACGAAGCCGCTCCCACCGGAGAGCGGATCGCGGCGCTGCTCTTCAGCGAAGCGTTAGGCGCTCTTGGCGTGTCGGCGAGGCCCGTTTCAGGTACCGACTTGATCGTTACCGATGCAACGTTTGACGGAGCCAATCCGTTCTTGGAGGAAACTGCTGTCAAGGCATCCGCAGTGTTGCAACCGATGCTGGATGAGAGGGTTGTCCCGATCATCACCGGCTATAGCGCAGCCACTCGCGAAGGCGTTCCAACGACGCTTGGCCGCGGGGGCTCGGACTTTTCGGCCTCCATCATCGCCGCCGCCTTGCGCGCGGCCGAGCTCTGGATCTGGACCGATGTAGACGGAATCCTCAGCTGCGATCCGGCGATCGCTGACGATGCACGTCTACTGGCGGACGTTACCTACAACGAGGCGGCCGAGCTGTCCTATAACGGCGCAAAGGTACTGCATCCGCGCACTCTAGCGCCGCTAGCGGAACTCGAGATTCCCGTTCACATCAAGAATAGCTTCCACCCGGAACGCCCCGGCACTCGCATATTCAACCACCGAGTGGAGCAACCTGGGGTGAGGGCGATCACGTCGCTGTCCGGTGTTGCTTTGATCTCCATCGAGGCAAGCGGCCTTTCGCTTTCCGGCGCTCAGCTCATGGCTCGGGCCTTGGAATGCGCCGCCCACGCGAAGGTCGAGGTCCTTCTGATGACGCGCTCGAGCTTCCGGCAGAACTTCTGCATGCTGGTGCGCTCCGAGGACGTGACGGCCGTGCTCGAACGTTTGCGCGAGGAACTGGCCTTGGAATTGGCGCATGGTTATCTGCGCCCGATCGAAGTCGACCACAGCGTCGGGCTGCTAGCGGCGGTGGGCGAGGGCATGCGAGGCACGCCCGGCTTGGCGGGACGACTGTTCACAGCGATATCAGAGCGGCACGTCAACATCATTGCCATCGCACAGGGATCGAGTGAGTTGACGATCGCTATCGTTGTGAACGAACAGGACTTACGGACGGCCGTGTCGGCAATTCACAGCGAATGCCGGCTGGGGCGCGGGGTCAGCGCGACCCAATGAGCAGCTAGCGGTCATTTGCAACGAAGGGTTTTGGAACTGGTGGCTCCGTGCGGTTCGAGTTCTACGTAGCCCAGAGGTACTTGCGGGCCAAGCGCCGGGACAGGTTCTTCTCGATAGTCACCGCACTCTCTGTCGCCGGCGTTGGGGCGGGCGTGACGGCCCTGGTCATCGCAATGGCTGTCAGCAACGGTTTCCAAGCCAGTCTGCGTGACCATTTGATCGGCGCCAGCTCCCACATCAACTTGCTGGAAAAGACCCCGGAGTTCGGCATCGAGGACTATCAGCCTCTACTTGCCAGCTTGAGCCGATTGGAGCATGTGGAGGCGGTTGCGCCGACGCTCTACGGCGAAATGATGATCACGACGCCCGTGCGGGCCAAGGGCTGCGTGCTCAAGGGTGTGGATCCAAAAGCTGAGACCCGGGTCTCCCGACTGCTGTCCAAGATCGTGGATGGGTCGTTCGAAGCCCTTGAGCGCGAAGGCGGTGAGTATCCCGGGATCTTGCTCGGGCGCCGCCTAGCCGATGCCATCGGTGCCCGAGTGTCGACGATCGTCACCGTGCTCAATCCGCAGGGCGAAATGACGCCCCTTGGCCGCATCCCCGCCTTCAAGCGTTTTCAGGTGGTGGGAATCTTCGAAACCGGGCTTTTCGAACTCGACAATCTTTGGAGTGTCACGCTGTTGCGGGATGCCCAGCGAGCCCTCTCGCTCGGCGATGTCATCAACTCGTTGGAGTTTCGACTCGACGACTTCCAAGCGTCCGACGAAGTCGCACGCGCTATCCGAGCGGAAGCCGGGGAGGACTTCACCACCAGCACGTGGATGGAACGCAATCGCGTCCTGTTTAACGCGCTGCAGACCGAAAAACTGGCCACGGCCATGATCATCGGGATGATCATGCTGGTAGCGGCCCTCAATATCCTCATCTCGCTGGTGATGATGGTCGTGGAAAAAACCAAAGACATTGCGATCCTGAAGTCGATGGGCGCGAGGCAAGACCAGATTCGGCGGATCTTCATGTGGCAGGGCCTGCTGATCGGCTCCGTCGGCACGGCGACTGGTCTGGTCATCGGCCACCTGACGTGTTGGCTTTGCGAGCGCTATCGGCTGATCTCGCTGGACCCGGAAGTCTACGGCCTCGAATACGTGCCTTTCGCGCCGCGCCCGCTGGATGGGCTGTACGTTGCGATTGCCGCGATCCTGATCAGCTACCTGATCACGATCTACCCCTCGGGAAACGCTGCCCGCGTCGACTCCGCCGAGATCCTGCGCTACGAATAGCCGCGGTCGCGAACGTCACGAATTCACAAGGAATCTCGCAGTTTGACACGGGAATCGTAAGATCCCATCATCGTGGCATGAAGAACGTCACGGTCTCACTTCCTGACGACACGACGCTTTGGCTGCGAGTTCAGGCCGCCAAAGCGTGCCGCTGCGTGTCAAGCTGGTTAGCGGAAATGATCGAAGGAGAGCGACGCAGGGAAGACGATTACGAGATCGCAATGGAGCGTGCCCTCTCCAGGAAGCCCAGCAGATTGGAATGGGTCGATGGCCGCAGGCCCGCCCGAGACGAGTTACAGAAGCGGTCCGGTATACGTTGACACCAACGTCTTTGTTGACTAGTCGGATGCTTCGGACTCTGAGAAGCAGGCCCGGGCCGACGACTGGTGCGTGATGTCTTGGCGCTCGCGAGCAGGACGGCTGAGCAAGTACCTGGGCGGACACAGCATAAGCCACTCCGACGAACTGCGGGCGCAGATCGGCGCCTGGTCAGCGGATGTGAACACACGTCGGCGCGCAGTGGAGTAGCAGATGAAGATCTACGACGTCTGCCGCAAGCTCAAGTCCGTCTTCCCGAGTATCGTTCTGCGGCCGATCACTAGTCCGGGATCACCGGATCCGACGGAGCATTAAGTTCCGCATCACCGCCCTCAGGCGAGGCGGTCTGAGGCACCTTGACGCCCTCCATGCCGAAGTCCTCCCCGAATCCCAGCGGCAGCTCGCCCTCGAACAGCTGCGCGGCATCGTCGCTGTAGCCCGGGATGTCAGTGAGGTACTCCATTTCCGGAAGCAGCTTCTCGGGTTCGTCTTCGCCTGCAATGCGCACTCGCTGGTGGGCATCGAGACCCGTTCCGGCGGGAATTAGCCGACCGACGATGACGTTCTCCTTCAATCCTCGCAAGTCGTCCACGCGGCCAGCCACCGATGCCTCGGTCAGCACCTTGGTAGTGGTCTCGAACGATGCCGCCGAGATGAAGGAGTCGGTCGAAACGGCCGCCTTGCGAATGCCCATCAGCAGCGGCTGGCTCGTCGCCGGCGTGCCGCCGCTGGCCTCCACGTCACGGTTGATACGCAGGAAGCGGAACTTGTCCACGACCTCGTCGACGAGGAACTCGGTGTCGCCCACCGATTCGATCTTGACCCAGCGCATCATCTGGCGGACGATTACCTCAAGGTGCTTGTCGTTGATGTCCACGCCCTGCAGGCGGTAGACATCTTGGATCTCGTTGACCAGATAGCTCTGCAAATCGGCCTCGCCCAAGATGCGGAGGATGTCCTGGGGATCGTGCGGGCCCTCCATGAGAGGCTCACCGGCCTTGACGAACTCGCCCTCCTGCACGTTGATGTGCGAACCGCGCGGGATCTTGTACTCTTTCTCCTCGCCGCCCGCGCCCGCAACCGTAATGCGGCGATAGCCGCGGCTGAGCGAGCCGTAGTTCACCGTGCCGTCGATCTCCGAAATGATGGCGGGTTCGGGAGACTTCGGGCGCCGAGCCTCGAACAGTTCGACCACGCGCGGAAGTCCGCCCGTGATGTCCTTGTTCTTGGTCGTCGCCAGCGGGATCTTGGCCAGCTCATCGCCCGCGCTGACCGGCTCGTCGTCCTTGACCATCAGGTGGGCGGTTGTCGGGATCAGATACCTCTTGAGAAGATTCCCTTCTCCATCGTGAATCTCGACCCGCGGTTCGCCGGCACGCTGGCCGTCCTCCGGATCTGTGACAACCCACTGCGAAAGGCCCGATACTTCGTCTACCTGCTCCTGCAGCGTCACGCCCTCCTGCAGGTCGCAGAAGCGGCAGAGGCCCTCTGACTCGGTGAGGATGGACCGCGTGAACGGATCCCACTCCAGCAGCACTTGCTCGCGGACCACCTCCTCGCCATCTTCGACGCGCAGCCGGGCCGCGTAGACGACTTGGTAGCGCTCGCGTTCCCTGCCCTTGCTGTCCACGACGGCGATAAAGCCGTTGCGGCTCATGGCGACCAGTTGTCCGGTCTTGTCACGAATCGGATTGACGTTCACATACTTGGCGAAACCGTCGGACTTCGCAGTCTGGCGCGAGTCCTGGCCGACGCGCGTCGCCGTGCCGCCCACGTGGAATGTGCGCATGGTCAGCTGCGTGCCGGG
>JAAXHH010000125.1 GCA_012270975.1 Candidatus Latescibacterota bacterium
TTCTGAATGGTGGAGTACTTGATCTCGGCATTGTCCAGCGCCACCAGTTCCACCACCGCCGCGTGGAGCTGGTTCTCGTCCCGCATGGGCGCCGTGCAACCCTCCAGATAGCTGACGTAGGATCCTTCGTCGGCGATGATCAGCGTGCGCTCGAACTGGCCGGTCTTGGCGGCATTGATCCGGAAGTAGGTCGAGAGCTCCATGGGGCAGCGGACGCCTTTGGGAACGTATACGAAGGAACCGTCGGTGAAGACGGCCGAGTTCAAGGCCGCGAAGAAATTGTCCGATTGGGGCACGACCGACCCCAGATAGCGCCGAACCAGTTCCGGATGCTCCCGGATGGCTTCGCTGAACGAGCAGAAGATGACTCCCAGTTCCGAGAGCTTCTCCTTGAAGGTCGTGGCCACCGAGACACTGTCGAAGACGGCATCCACGGCCACCTCCGTGACCCCGGCCAGCATTTCCTGCTCGCGCAGGGGAATGCCCAGCTTTTCGTAGGTGGCGCGGATCTCCGGGTCGATGTCGTCCAGGCTCTTGGGACCGTCGCCGTTGGATCTGGGGGCCGAGTAGTAGACGATGTCCTGGTAATCGATGGGCGGATAGTGGACATTGGGCCACTCGGGCTCCGTCATTTTCCGCCAGCGGCGGTAGGCCCTGAGCCGCCACTCGAGCATCCACTCGGGCTCCCCCTTCTTGGATGCAATCAGGCCGATGGTGTTTTCGTCCAGGCCGGGAGGGACTTCGTCGGTCTCCACATCGGTGTAGAAACCGTACTTGTATTCCTCCGAAGCCAGATCCTGCAACTGCTCCATCTCAGTAGGCATGGGATTCCTCTCTCGCCGACAATGCTGGTTCCGGCAACCTTTTCGAGTCTTCAGCCTGCGGCCCGCGGCCGGACCGGCTCATTCCCGCGGCCCGCCTCCAGCGGGACCAGCGAGTCTGACAGCGGAGACGTCATGTCCTGCAGACTGATCCTCTCCAGCGCATCCAGAACCGCCTGGTTGATCACCTGCCAATTGCTCCGGATACAACAGACCGGCTCCTGCTTGCACTCTCCGGGGGTCCCGACGCACTCGGTCATGGCAATGGGCCCCTCGATGACGTTGATAATGTCCGCCACCGAGATTCGCCCCGGTTTGAGCGCCAGACTATAGCCTCCCTTGGCGCCGCGGCGGGACGACAGGACTCCTTCCCGGGCCAGAACCTTGAGGATCTTGCTGACCATGGGAAACGGGATCCGGGTTTCGTCGGAGAGTGCGCGAGCACTGTAGGTCTGTCCTTCGCCGCCGGCAAAATGCGTCAACAGAACGATTCCGTAGTCAGCCTCCTTGCTCATTCGAATCACGGCTTCACCACCCTCGCGAGCGCATATAGTACTAATTTGGTCCTGTTTCTGTCAACGCGAACGGAACAGGACTTTCCCCATTATTCTGGTGGTTCGGGAGAACCAGAGATGTAGGGGCACCCGTGCGCCAGGCTAACTGGCACAAGACAGGCGGTGAAAGTCCGCCGAAACGAAGGACTAACCATCCACGTTTCTCCGCGAGCCGTGCGTTGGCACCCGTGAGGGTGTCGGCGAAGCGTCGGCAGCGGCGCGTGTGGGCGGAGCTATTGAGCATCGAAACCTACATGAACGGAGGTGCCGAGGCCGTGGGTGCGGTCGAAGGCAACACCGGCTGGACCGGAACGGTGAGGGACAGTCGGGCTCCGCGGTGTCGAAGAACTCAAGCACGCACGTACGTCTGGTGTCGGGACCTGGGAGGGCTTCATTTCGCCCCGGTGGTCGAGCCGGGGCCGCATGAGAAAGGAGCAACCCGAAACTCATGATGGACGAAACGAAGCAGTCGGATTCATCCATAGTAGTGGTGAAGCGGGCGAACAAAGAGGGGGAACCCTCGGCGGAGCCGGTGGAGCGAAGGGATGAAGCCAAGGGGAATTCGGTGAGCCAAAGCACGCGCCGGACGCAGAGTCGGGGGAGCGTGTCCCAAGCGGCGGACCGGATACGGCGAGCCATTGCGAGAAACCCCAAGGAGCGACTGACCGCGCTGCTGCACCATATCACCGTGGAAGCCTTGCGCCGCGCCTACCTCGGACTGAGGAAGGATGCTGCGCCGGGAATCGACGGGGTCCGGTGGAAGGAGTACGGGGCGAAGCTGGAAGAGCGACTGCTGGACCTGCATCGCCGCGTGCACCGGGGCGCGTACCGGGCGCCTCCCGTCCGGCGGGTGAGAATCCCCAAACCGGACGGAAGGACACGACCGCTCGGCGTGGCGGCGCTGGAGGACAAGATCCTGCAGAAGGCTGTCGTGGACGAGCTCCTGACGCCGATCTTTGAGGCGGAGTTTCTCGGGCTCAGCTATGGGTTCCGGCCCGGACGGAAGGCGCATGACGCGCTGGACGCTCTGGCCTACGGGATCGAACGGCGGAAAGTCAATTGGGTCGTGGATGCGGACATCCGAACGTTTTTCGATGCGATCGACCGGGACTGGATGATCCGGTTCGTGGAACATCGGATCGGGGACCGGCGGGTGTTGAGGCTCCTGACCAAGTGGCTGAACGCGGGAGTGATGGAAGAAGGGACCCGGTCGGACACGGGGAAAGGGACGCCTCAGGGCTCCATTGCCTCCCCGGTGCTGGCTAACGTGTACCTGCACTACGTGCTGGACCTGTGGTTCCATCGGAAGTGGCGTCCACGAGTCCCGAGAGGCGAGGCGGTCCTGGTGCGCTATGCGGACGACTTCGTGGCCGGATTCCAGAAGCGGGCGGACGCGGAGCGGTTTCTCCGAGACCTGGGGGAGCGTTGCGCCGAGTTCGGACTGGAACTGCACCCGGAAAAGACGCGACTGGTGGAGTTCGGACGATTTGCGGCAGCGAATCGGCGGCGACGCGGGGAGCGGAAACCGGAAACGTTCGATTTCCTGGGCTTCACGCACTACTGTGCGAAGACCCGGAAGGGGCGGTTCCGGCTGGGGCGGAAACCGAGTGCGAAGCGGGTGCAACGAACCCTGAAACGGGTGGGGGAGAGGTTGCGAAGCCGCCGGAACGACGACATCTGGGAGGTCGGTAAATGGCTGGGCCGGGTCCTGAACGGCTGGCTCAACTACTTTGCGGTCCCCGGGAGTGGTCGCTGGCTGCAAGGCTTTCGATATCGGCTGCGAGAGCAGTGGATGCGGGTGTTGCGCCGCCGGTCGCAGCGAGCGCGCTTCAGTTGGAGACGGCTCCGAAAGATGGCCAAGTGTCTTTGGCCGCCGGTGAGGATCCGCCACCCGTGGCCGGGACAACGGTTCACCGTCACGACCCAAGGCAGGAGCCGTGTGCCTTAACGGGCACGCACGGATCTGTGCGGGGGGCGGAGGGAAACCGCCGTTCCTACCGTGACC
>JAAXHH010000098.1:0-1214 GCA_012270975.1 Candidatus Latescibacterota bacterium
AAGCAGAAGTACGGCCGGAAGCTCTCTTGGGCCGACCTGCTCATCTTCGCCGGCAACTGCGCTCTGGAGTCGATGGGATTCAAGACCTTTGGTTTCGCCTTCGGACGCCCGGACGTCTGGGAGGCGGACGAGACGGACTGGGGCTCCGAGACGACGTGGCTCGACGATCAACGCCACGACGCCGACGGCGAACTTCAGGGACCGCTCGGTGCCGACCACATGGGCCTGATTTACGTGAACCCAGAGGGGCCGAACGGCAACCCGGACCCGGTCGCTGCGGCGCAGTACATTCGCCAGACGTTCAAACGCATGGCGATGAATGACGAGGAGACGGTTGCGCTTATTGCCGGCGGCCACACGTTCGGCAAAGCACATGGTGCTGCCGCTGAGGATAATGTCGGTCCCGAACCAGAGGGGGCCAGCATGGAGGAGCAAGGCTTCGGCTGGACGAACAGCCACGGCAGCGGCAAGGCCGGCGACACGATCACCAGCGGCCTGGAAGGTGCCTGGACCAATAACCCGGTGAAGTGGGACAACAACTTCATGGAGAACCTGCACGCCCACGAGTGGGAGCTGACGAAGAGTCCGGCAGGTAAATGTCAATATGCTCCCAAGAATGCCGATGAAGTAGCCACCGTGCCGGACGCGCACGATCCGTCGAAGAAGCACGCCCCCATGATGCTCACTACAGACCTCTCACTGAGGGAGGACCCGGACTACGCGCCGATTTCCAAGCGCTTCCTCGAAAACCCCGCGGACCTCGAAGACGCCTTTGCCAAGGCGTGGTTCAAGCTGCTCCACCGCGACATGGGACCCCTTAGTCGGTATGTCGGGCCCTTAGTTCCCACAGAGCCGCAGTTGTGGCAAGATCCCGTCCCCGATGTCGATCACGAATTGGTCGGGGAGCGGGACATTGCCGACCTCAAGGCGAAGGTCCTCGCCTCGGGATTGTCCGTGTCCCAACTGGTCTCGACCGCTTGGGCGGCGGCGGCATCGTACCGCGGCACCGACAAGCGCGGTGGCGCGAATGGCGCGCGCATCCGCCTCGCCCCGCAAAAGGACTGGGAAGTGAACGACCCAGCCGCGCTCAACGAGGTGCTGCAGACGCTGGAGCAGATCCAGGCAGATTTCAACAACTCGCAGGACGGCGGGAAGAAGATCTCTCTCGCCGACCTGATCGTCTTAGCCGGGTGCGCCGGCGTTGAGCAGGCTGC
>JAAXHH010000098.1:1269-1650 GCA_012270975.1 Candidatus Latescibacterota bacterium
AGTGGACCGACGAGGAGTCGTTTGCCGTGCTCGAACCCACCGCAGACGGGTTCCGCAACTACCTCCAAGCAGGGCAGGAAGGCAAACCGGAAGACCTGCTGGTGGAGCGGGCCTGCATGCTGACGCTCACCGCTCCCGAGATGACGGCGCTCCTCGGCGGCCTGCGCGTCTTGAATGCGAACACCGGGCAGTCTGAGCACGGAGTGTTCACCGATCGGCCAGGGACGTTGACCAATGACTTCTTCGTGCATCTGCTCGACATGAACACCGAGTGGAACGCGACCTCCGCAGCGCAGGACGTGTTCGAGGGACGCGACAGCCAGACCGGTGATCTCAAGTGGACCGGCACCAGGGTGGACCTCGTCTTCGGTTCAAACTCCG
>JAAXHH010000093.1 GCA_012270975.1 Candidatus Latescibacterota bacterium
CCGCAGGCCGGCGCGCAGGAGGCATCCGCACTGGAAGAGATCGTCGTCACGGCGCGGAAACGCGAAGAAGCGCTGGCGGACATTCCGATAGCAATAACCGCCTTCTCGGCGGAACAGTTGATCAGCGGCGGGTTCACTACCCTGCAGGATCTTTCGTTCCAGACCGCCGGCATGCATTTTCACAAGCAGGGCGGCCAGATTCCGGGGCGCTTCAGCAGCAGGGTGCGTTTTCGCGGAATGAACAGTAACGCCAACCCCCCTTCACAGCAGGTGGGTACGGTTTTCCTGGACGGCGTTTACATTTCCGATGGCGTTACGAGCATCGATTTTTCCAATATCGAGCGCGTCGAAGTCATCAAGGGGCCCCAGTCGGCCACATTTGGCCGGTCCACATTCGCCGGGGCGGTCAACTACGTGACCAAGACGCCCGGCTTCGAGTACCAAGGCCGCGTGATCGCCGACGTTGCCGAGTGGGGCGGACGCGACGTCACCATTTCGCACGAAGGGCCACTGGTGGATGACAAGCTGGCCTACCGCGTCTCGGCGCGACTGTACGGAACCGACGGCCAGTACGCTTCCAATGCCGATGGCGGCGCCCTGGGCGAGGAGAGCACGGAGACCATACAGGCCGTGCTCAACTGGACGCCAACCGAGAACTTATCGGTCAAGTTCCGCTACCTGTGGTCCCACGACGACGACGGTCCGGCCGCGGGCATGTTGCTCGGAACGGCCTTCTCGGCCCGCGGGGACAGCGTGGGCGTGTCGGCAAATGCGGGTCCAAACTGCTTTAGCGACGGAATTACCAGTCCGGGTGGCGGCATTTCGGCCGATTACTTCTGCGGCGCGCTTCCGGTGGTTGACGTGGATTCCTTCATCGCTCCCAACACGGCGATCAGCGCCGCCGATCAGGCCGCCTTCCGCAGCAGTGTAATCTGCGACCCGCGCTTCGGCGTCTGCCGGCCCAAGCTGCCCGGCGCGCCGCTCAGGTCCACGTCCGGTCTGACCCGCTACCAGCAGAGGGCCGCGCTGCTTGTCAACTACGACTTTGACAGCGGCATGCTGGATGGCCACAGCCTGGATTCCGTGGTCGGATGGAGCACGATGCGGGCCGGATGGGTGCGTGATTTCGACCTTACCGCCGCACAGAATTTCCTGTCGCAGGATCCGGTCGTTGCCGATGACCTGACGGTGGAGCTGAACCTGAGCTCGCCACAAGACCGCAGGCTGCGCTATTCGATCGGGGCGAATTTCTTTACCGCGGATAACGTCACCGCGGGCAACGGCGGTCAGACGGTGTGGGGTTCCGACGGCGGAGTGACCCAGCGAGTGGTGGCGGAGCCTGACGGCACAATCCTGCCAGAGCCGGTAACGCTTCCAGGTCCCCACTACTTCATGGCGGCCGTTCCGCCCACCGAAGGCAACGAAACCACGGGCATATTCGGATCCTTTGCCTACGACTTCAATGATGACCTGACGCTGGACGTGGAGTGGCGCTATCAATCCGACGACATTTCTCTTTCAAGCCCGAGTAACGAGGGTGTACCAAATCCAAGTGGAAGGATCTCGCCCGCGTCCTACAACGAGGAGTCGTTCAGCAGTTTCCTGCCTCGAGTCACGCTGTCCTACGATGTCGGCGAGCGCGGAACCAGTTGGCTGACGTATTCCGAAGGCACGCTGCCCGGCTTTTACAATACGGACTTTGGTGGTCTGAGCGACGCACAAAAGGACCAGGTCAGGGCGGTCATCCCGGGCCTTTCGCTGTTCAACGAGGAAGAGGAGCTTGCGAACATGGAAGTCGGATTCAAGCAGGAATTCGAGAACTTCTACTTCTCGGCGGTCTTCTACATGCTGGACTGGACCAATCTCAAGACCCGCCAGGGCGTTTCCGTGTTCGATGAGGCGGGTGTTCAGCGCGTGCTCAATCTCCAGCTCAACGCCGGCGACGCGGAACTGGAGGGCCTGGAGCTGGAAGGCGGCTTCTCGCTGGGAGAGAACTTTTCCGGCACGTTCATGCTGAACTACGCGGACGGCGAATACGGCACGCTCATTTGCGGCTTCTCACCGTTCAAAGCGCCCATACCGGGCAGCGGAAACCGCGACTGCTCGGGCAGCCGGCCGGCGCGTTATCCGGAGTGGCAGGGCGCCGTGTCCGGGATCTGGTCCGACAGCTTGGCGAGTGGCAACTGGGACTACTACGTTCGCGTGGACGGCGAGTACTTCGGCGAGGCGTACAACGAGGAGGCCAACTTCTCGACTCTGGGCGACTTCTGGCGTTTCAACGTACGTGGCGGGTTTGAAAGGGACAACCTTCGCATTGAGGGATACGTCAAGAACCTTTTGGACGACGACAACTACCTGGCCGGCGCCCGCTGGTCGGACTTTTCCGGCAGAGCGCTTTTCGATTTCCTGCGCAGCCAAGGCGTGGCGGTTACCCCCGCCGAGAAGCGCACCATCGGCCTCAGGGTCGTTTACGACTTTTAGCATCATTCGAAAAAGCTCCGGCCGATCTGCCGGCCGGAGCTTTTCTTTCGTGACGATCAGAAATGCCGTCCCGGCGCTCGCCGGGACGGCATTTCTCGGGATGAAGTAGTCAGCGATGTCGAACTATCAGCGCAGCTACGTGAATGGCCGTTTCGGGCAGATTCACTACCACCAAGCCTGGCCGGATGCCGAAGGCAACGGCAGCACGCCCTTGGCGTTCTTTCACCAGAACCACAAGTCGGCGTTCGAATACGACATGCTGCTCAGGGAGATGGGGCGCGACCGGAAAGCTCTGGCCTTCGACACGCCGGGCTACGGCAACTCGGACGGTCCTCCGCGCGTGCCGGCCAT
>JAAXHH010000156.1 GCA_012270975.1 Candidatus Latescibacterota bacterium
CGAAGGCAGGTTGAGATGACTTACCGCATCCAGCGGGTCCTCAACCGGCGTGCGATCTTCTGGGGCGGTTACTTCCCCTTTCGGGTAAACCTGAGTGCCGCGTCGGTCATGTCGGCTTCCGTGAGGTGTGGGCGGTTCCGCGGCTTGAGCCGTTCCCGGAGTGTGGTGAGAGACGTTGCCTTCCGGGTAGTCGGGGACGCGACCGAGCGCAAGGTCGGCGTAGTGGTTGCGCAGGGTCTCGAGTTCGTCCGCGGTCAGCAGTTCTTTGACGACGATATAGCCGTCTTGAAAAAATTGGTTTTTCTGTTCTTTGGTCAAAGTCATGATTGTCTCCGAATGGAAAGCTACGTTGTCCGGGCCGTAGAAGTCGTTGACGACTGGAAGACATTGGTACGACCTCCGGAAAATGAGATCGGGATTCAATCGTTATTGAACGCGGGCGCGACCTGTTCCGAGAACATCCGAAGGGACTTGCAGACCAGGTCGGGGCTCAGGTCTCCAATGCGGGTCCACCCCATAAAGTTCTGCAGTCCCGTGTGTTTCTGGATCCAACCGATTTTTTCGGCGACAAAGTCCGGATCGCCTACGATGGCGTGATCAGCCAGGATCTCGTCGAAGGTGATGTTCGAGAACTTCTGTTTCAGTCCCTGATAGAATTCCATCTGACCGGGAGACACCATTTCCGGCGGCGGCGCGATCACCTCGGCAAGCAGGGTGCGGAAGTACCACATGAGTTGGTCATGGCATTCCTCCCGGGCTTTCTGGCTGGATTCGGCCACATAGAGGAATCTCGCCAGGGGGAAGTCCAGTTTGCCCGACATTCCGCACGCGTCCGTGGTCTTGTGGTACGACTCGTAGAGCTGGAAAACCTCGTCGTAGGGGTGCAGGAACGAGGTCAGGACGTTGTAGCCGTTTTTTATGACCCATTCGTACGTGGAGGGACTCACCGCCGCAACGTAAACCGGCGGGTGGGGTTGTTGTACGGGCTTCGGGATGACGTTGACTTTCCTGACCTTGTGAAACTTGCCGTCGTATTCGACAGGGCCCGTCCAGGCTTTCAGGATGATTTCCAGTTCTTCCTGAAACCGTTCGCGGCTTTCCTCGAGGTCGATTCCCCAGTTGTAAAATTCCTCAGCCTGATAACCGCGCCCCACGCCGAAGAGGAGCCGCCCTTTCGACATGATATCAACGGTGGCGAAGTCTTCCGCGACAATGACGGGATCGTGGAAGGGCAGCACGACAACCGCGGTGCCGATCTTAATGCGTTCGGTAATGGCCGACGCGTACGCG
>JAAXHH010000150.1 GCA_012270975.1 Candidatus Latescibacterota bacterium
TCTCATCTTGATTGTCGCCGGACAAGTCGACCTCGAGAACCTGCTGGGCACTACCACTCCCCGGCATAGCCGGAAGGACCAGAAGAAGCGCTCGTGCTTTCATCGGATAGTTCGGCCCTCCATGGTTGGCGTTACCGAACCGAAGACAGCATCCCGGGGCACCGCTCGCCGCTCACGCGCCGAAGGGGGCGCATTGACAGCCCGCCGGATGTATCACGGTATGCCTTCACGGTTCGGCCGTCCACCTCCATCTCTTCCACATGGGCGTGGAAGACAGCCACACTGTCCGCATGGACACCAACCGGTATGTAGTGGAGCTTCGTCGTGTTGCGGATGAGCGCGTGGCAACCGGTCTCCGGGTTGATCACGACGCCATGAACCTGCATGTCGAAGCCGAGCAGCACGAGATTCCCCCGGTCGTCGAACGATGGCTGCAGGTTGTGGAGCGCGACGGGACAGAGGGGGTTCTCGGGAAGCCCCTGCCACGGCCTACAGTCCATCATTCCCTCAATCCCCTCACTTGGCAGTGTGATCGTCTCCGTGCTGCCGTCGAGGTGGTGGACGAACACCGAATCCAGGCCCTCGCTGTAGGTCATCACGACATAAGCCCTGTGGCCCCAACAGGCGATCCGGGCATCACGTACCCTCCGAGTGATCGCATTCCTGGCCTCGTGAGCGGCCGCACTGACGAGGTGTCCCTTGATTTGGACGTTGCCGATGTGCTCATCTGCATTACCCAAACGCTGCCTGACTACTCCCCCCTGGGTTGGAATCGCTGGCACTCCGCCGAGATCGCACACGTCAGTGGTCGGTGGGGCTAGCGGGCGCCAGGAATTGACGGGCTCACCATCCAGATCGAACTCTACGACGCTCAGGAAGCCGTTGACATAGAGGCCGCCATTTCGAGCGAGCCCCGTGCCGTGCACACCGTATGGAAGCTCGTAAGGCCCTTCGCCTTTCGGCGTCGAAACCGTTCGGAGCCACTCTCCAGTCTCGAGCGAGAAGACCATGATTCCATTTGGTTCCTCCGTATCGGTGACGAAGAAAAGGCCGCGGTTCCAGTCGAACGCCAGGTCATCGACCCTCATATCCCGATTCCACGGATCGTCGATTATCGTCCGTCCACCAGTGAAGTCGATTTCTGCGGATTCCAGACCATTCCGATCA
>JAAXHH010000024.1 GCA_012270975.1 Candidatus Latescibacterota bacterium
TCTCTCGCGCTTATCCCCATTGATCTAGCTACCAGGCGCGACTGTCCGTCGCATATGGCGCCGGCAGCGTCGGTGGGACCGTCTATACCGTCGGTTCCGGCGAAAAGCCCAACGATTCCCCTGCTTCCTATTATCTCGAAGCAGAAGGAAAGCGCGGTTTCCGTATTCCGCCCGCCGCGTCCCCTCCCCGTCACGTTCACGGTCGTCTCTCCCCCGAAAAGTATGCAGGCGGGTTTCCTAACGGGCCGCCCGAACCTTTTTACGTCAAAGGAGATTCCCGCGAGCACCTTGGCCACTTCCCTCGCCTCTCCCGATATCTGGGAGGAAAGAAAAAGCGTGTTGTACCCCATTTCCCTCGCCTTCTTCTCCATCGAAGTTATGGCCTTGTGGTTGTTTCCGACGACGACCGTCGTGGCCCCGCTTCGCTCGTACTGCTCGCGGTTCATTGCGGGAGAACCGCTTTTGTTTCTTCCCTTTTCAAGATGCACCACGACCCTGGGGGGGATCTTGTGTTCGAGTTCAAGCGCCTCTATGACGCGCCACGCGTCTTCGTGGGTCGTGGTGTCGGGAACCGTGGGTCCCGAGGCTATGAATTCGAGCCGATCGCCCACGACGTCCGAGAGAATCAGCGTGATGACCCGCGAGGGCAGGGCCTTTTTAAGTAGCCCGCCTCCCTTTATCTGCGACATCTTCTTTCTCACGGTGTTAAGACCGTACGTGTCGACCCCGCGGAGCATGAGCCTGTGGGTCACCGCTCTTTTGTCCTCTATGGTGAGCCCTTCGCTCGGCATCGCGAGTATCGAGCTCCCGCCTCCCGATATGAGGAAGATCACCAGGTCCTTCTCTCCCGATTTCTCGAGAAGCGAAACTACCTTTTTCGCCGCCTCGACGCTTTTTTCGTCCGGCACCGGATGGGAGGAGAGATGAAAGTCCATTTTTTGGAAAGCCCTCTCGGAGCGGACATTCGATACCACGATCCCCTCGGTTATCCTCTCGCCGAGAAGCTCCTCGAGCGCCGCGGCCATTGCGGACGCGGCCTTTCCGAAGGCCACGACGTAGAGCGACTCGAAATCGGAGAGATCGAAGCTTTCCTCTCCAACCTTGAGCCGCTTTCCCTTGAGTTCAAGGTGTTCAAGGACGCATTTTCCCGGGTCGGCTTCTTTTAGCGCCTGATCAAAAAGCTCCTTCGCGTCCTTTCTCAGTTTTTCGCTCATCCGCCTTTCCTGATCTCTTCAACTATCCTGTCGACTTCAGATTCGGTAAGGTTCTCGTAAAGAGTGTCGTCTACGAGCATGGCGGGAGCTGTTCCGCAGGAGGCGAGACATTCCGCCTCGAGAAGGGTTATTTTCCCGTCGGTCGTCGTTTCCCCCGTTTTTACTCCGAGGCGCCTGCAGAGGTGATGCTCAAGGTTCTCGGCTCCGCGAAGCGCGCAGGACAGGGTTCTGCAAAGCCACATGACGTGAGTTCCCACGGGTTCCGTGAAAAACATGGTGTAAAACGATGCGACGTTCTGAACCGAAGAGGCCGGGATATGAAGAGTCTCGGCGACTTCCTCCATGGACTCGGCGGAAAGCCAGCCGAACTCGTTCTGCACTTCCCGCAGGACGGGAATAAGCGCCGAAAGCCTGGTTTCGTGGTCATCCGCTATCTCTTCTATTTTATCTCTGAGTTTTTGGGGAAAAGGCACTCCGAACCTCCTTGCCGCCTAAAGCCGGAAGTTAAAAACTAACATGATTTACCGTGGCGGGCAAGGCGCGCGGACGGCTTTGCAGATGCCGGGTTGAAACCGTTTCCTGAACGAAAGTCGGACCGTCGCGCCCGCCGCGAGCGTTTGGAATAATCGTCGCGTCCACAAGGCTCCGGACAGTTGTTATTGATCCGTTCGATACAGGTAGCGGATATCCCAAAGCCCGTACAGCGTGGGCGTCGTGTTGCCGAAAATGTTTCGGACCGCGCTCAGCCGTTCTTGATATGTCGTGTAGACAAGCGGCACGTTCTCGGCCGCGATTTCCTGGGCGCGGTGGTACAGCGCCACGCGCTCGCTGTGTTCCAGTTCCTGGCTGGCCCTCACGTAAAGGTCGTCAATTTCGGCTTCCCAGTCGGTCGCCGGCTGTGGCTGGTTCGGATACCAAAGGTGCAGATCCTCACTGCTGTGCCAGAGAACGATACCACTGTGCGGATCCGTTTCGCCGGTGAAGCCGATTACCGTGGTTTCCCAGTCAGAAGAATTTGTCAGCCGGGAGACGAGGTCGCCGAACTCGATCAGTTCGTAATCCGCCTTGATGCCGATGTCCTCGAGACCGCGCTGAATGATCATGCCGGTCTTTTCAAGCACGCTGCTTCCGGAGCTGGTTACAAGCGAGAAAGCGATCGCGTTGCCCGCCTCGTCTTCGCGGATCCCGTCACCATCGGTATCCATCCATCCGAGATTGTCGAGGATGCGGTTGCCCTCGGCGATGTCGTACCCGTACAGCCGCACGTCGGGATTGTGGAAATCACCCGCGGCCGGACTGACGGAGGACCACTGCGGGTAGCCGAGTCCGTGCTGCACGTCGCGGATGATGGCGTCTTTGTCGACGCTGTGCGCGACAGCTTGGCGGAACTGCGTGTTCTGGAACCACTTCAGCTTGTCCGGCAGGACGTAAGGCTCTCCCGTCCCCGGGTTTGCTCCCGGGTCCATGTTGAAGGTTAGAAATGTTGACCCGAAACCGGGACCCCGCTTGTGGATCGTGAAA
>JAAXHH010000068.1 GCA_012270975.1 Candidatus Latescibacterota bacterium
CGCCTCCTGGAAGGACTGGACGAAGGGGAATCCTCGCTGCTGTTCGGCATCACCACGCCCGAAGATGGCGATAGCGTGGCAGGGAACGCCGTGGCCGTCGCGGCCGTTGGGGCGCCGAGCGAGGCGGTGCACTTTGCCTACCGCCCGGCCCATGATCCGCAAGAAGCCTTCGCGTATCTCGGCGCCGCGGCCAACACTTCCACTTCTGCCCGGCTGGCGTGGAACACCCTGAATCTGACGGACGGCGACTACGAACTGGCGGCCTTGTTCACGCCAGACGAGGGCGCCAGCCTTACCTACGACGCCATCCACGTGAGCGTCGATAACGTCGATCCCGCCGAAACACCGGACATCGTGGAAGACCACGGCCGCAAGACCCAGGCGCTGCAAACGGGCCTGTCGCACGAGGTGGTCACCGCCGACGGAGTGGTGGTGACGCTGCCGCCCGGCGCGCTTGCCAGCGACGACCGCATTACGGTCACCGTGACAGACCCGCCGGACCCGGAAACAGCGCCCGGAGACGCCATCGGGGTCGGCGTCGCCATCGCCCTGGCCAGCGGACAGAGCACCTTCCGTGAAGCCGTGACCGTTGCTGTCCCCTACCCCGAGGGCAAGCCGGACGGGATCGTGCATGGAACGGACATCCCCGAAGCCGGTCTGTCGATGTGGTTCTTCAACCCGCAAACGGACGCCTGGGTGTTGCTTCCCGGCTCCATGGTGCAGCCCGATGCGGACCTGGTGGTCGCCGACGCGGCGCAGACGGGGGAATTCGGCATCTTCAACGCCCCGCTGCTGCGGCTGGAACAAGACGGCGCGGCCGTCGTGGGCCTGGATTTCGGGACTGGGCTAACGGTGTTGGCGTTGACCGTGGTGAATGGCAATGCCGCTTCGGAACCGCTGACCTGGACGGTTGTGCCTCCGGGTCTGTCGTGGCTCTCCGTCGCGGAGGCGGGGGAGGTCATCACGGTGTCGGTAAACCGGACGGGGCTGGACCCCGGCGACTACGCCGGCACGCTGTCCGTCACGTCCAATGGTGGCGTTCGGGAGGTAAGCGTCTCGATGCGCGTGCCGACAGCACCGGGTAACGATGGCAGCGGCGGATGTGCGGCGCTTCCCGTGCTTCCCGGTGGACCCCTGGACCCCACGCTCATGGGCCTTGTGGGACTCGTGACGGTCTACCTGATGGTTGGACGACGGCGCCTGAGGCGCCAGGCCGCGATGGGGTGATCCATGTCGCAAGAAGGAGGAGACGGGATGTTCAACCTGAAACGGTTAGGCGAAGTGCTGGCGGGCGCCTTGCTGGTCGTAGCCGTCCTCAGCGCGGACGTAGGCGCGCCGCGCGCGCAGGACACCGAGACGGCGGAGGCGGTGTTCCGCGCTCACATCTCCGGTCCGGTCGTCCAGTCGAAGTGCGTCAACTGTCACGTGGCGGACGGCTTGTCGGGTCATACGCGGCTGGTGTTCGTGCGTTCATCAGACGCCACCGACCACGAGGCGCTCAACCTGCGAACCCTCCAGAATCTTCTCGACGATCTCGCGGATGAGGGTGGCGGCAGCTACATCCTGAACAAGATACAGGGAGTGGCGCACGGCGGCGGGGCGCAGGTGCCGGTTGGGACGGTGGCCTTTGCCAACATGGAGCGCTTCCTGGGACTTCTGGGCGAAGAAGTTGCGTCGGCGGCACTGACGCCGGATAGTCTGTTCGATACGGTGGTGCTGTCGTCGCCTCGCAAGACGCTGCGGCGGGCGGCGTTGATCTTTGCGGGCCGCATTCCGACGGACGAGGAGTACGCGGCGGTTGAAGATGGGGATGAGACGGTCCTGCGCGCCACGATTCGGGAGTTGATGACGGGTCCTGAGTTCCATGAGTTCCTGACCCGGGCGAGCAATGACCGACTGTTGACCAATCGGGGCTCGGATATCAGCTTTCTCGGCTTTGTTGACTTCGTCAACGAGGAATATCGCCTCAGGAAGGCCGCGCACGACAGCGGCGATGAACGCGCCTGGGACGATTACAGCAATTGGATAGACCGCGTGGCGCACGGCGTAACGCGAGCACCCTTGGAGTTGATCGCGTACGTTGTGGAGAACGACCTGCCGTACACGGAGATTCTCACCGCCGACTACATCATGGCGAACCCGTGGACGGCCGCGGCCTACGGCGCCTCAACCCAGTTCGATAACTCCCAAGACGTTCACGAGTTCAAACCATCAAGGATCGTCAGCTACTACCGAGAGGGCGAAGGATTCGAGAGCAAATGCGATCCCGTCGGGTGCTATATCATTGATCCCGGACCCCTGAGAACGGACTACCCTCACGCCGGGATTCTCAACACGCATGCCTTCTTGCAGCGCTACCCCTCGACAGCCACCAACCGCAACCGGGCGCGTTCGCGCTGGACCTACTACCACTTCCTCGGCATCGACGTAGAGAAGTCCGCCTCGCGCACCACCGACCCGGTAGCATTGGCAGACACGAACAACCCAACCATGCACAATCCGAACTGTACAGTGTGCCACGTCGTCCTCGATCCGGTGGCCGGGGCGTTCCAGAACTATGGCGACGATGGATTCTACAAAGACCAGCGGGGCGGTCTGGATTCTCTGGATGACTTCTACAAACATCCCGAAGGATGGGCCTTCGAAATCCAGGCTGATTCCTGGGTGGAAAGGCAAACATTTTCCATAACCACATGGCTGGATCAGGATAGTTACCTCGTATTGGCACACCCGAACAACAACTGGTGCAATGACAACGAGTGCGGGACCTATGGCCGAGACTTCCGGCTGGACGAGTTGAGCGTGCGTGATGTCGAAAGCGGCGAGTTGGTCCACAAGGTGGACTGGGAAGTTCTGGACGATTGCCT
This sequence comes from Candidatus Latescibacterota bacterium, assembly GCA_012270975.1. Classification (GTDB taxonomy): domain Bacteria; phylum JAAXHH01; class JAAXHH01; order JAAXHH01; family JAAXHH01; genus JAAXHH01. The sequence continues at coordinate 2,868 of JAAXHH010000068.1, forward strand.
AGGCGATGGCCAATACAACAAGGGGACAGGCGAAGACGACCACTATCAATGGTGGGGTTGGCATTGTGGAGAGATTCCGCTGGACCTTCCGGGTGCCGACACCTATGTCATCGAAGTGGTGGCCTGGGCGGACCGAGCTGGCGATAAATTGGCGGAACTGGAAATCGGCACGACCCTCTACCACGAGGGCGATACCTGGTACCGCGACATGCGCATCCCAGGTTTCGACAGCGAGACGGCGCCGCACCCCGACAACAGCGTGCAGTGGCTGGCGCAGCAAATTATTGCCGACGACCGTTTCGCCGAGGCGACCGTCAAGTTCTGGTGGCCGGCGATCATGGGCAGTGAGGTGGCGGAGGCGCCCGAGGACGCAGGCGATGCCGGCTTCGAGGGGCGGCTGCTGGCTTTCAACGCCCAGGACGCAGAGGTGAAGCGGCTGGCCAGTGGATTCCGGGATGGCTTCCCGGGCAGTCCGTACACGTACAATCTCAAGGACCTGCTGGTCGAGATCGTGCTCTCGAAGTGGTTCCGGGCGGACGCGGTGACTGATTCAGACCCGGTGCGCCGCGTGGCGCTACGCGATGCTGGCGCCAGACGATTATTGACGCCGGAAGAGCTGGCGCGCAAGACAGCCGCCATCACCGGCGTGCAGTGGGGACGACATATCCGCACGGAATGCTATCCAGAGTGTGACCGTACCCCCAATAAGTTGACCGATGGCTACCGACTGCTCTATGGCGGTATCGACTCGGACGGCATCACCGAGCGGGCGCGCGACGTCACCTCGGTGATGGCGGCGTTGCCAAGCGGCACGCGGCGGAGGTCAGCTGCCCGGTGGTCATGCGCGAGATTTACCTCCTGCCCGACGCGGACCGGCGGCTGTTTGCTGGCATCGACCCGCGCGTGACGCCGGTTTCGGAGTTCAGCGGCGTCTTCGAGATAACCGCGGCCTCACGGTCGACAATGCAAACATTTTCCGTGCAAGGTCACCTGACGGCCGGCGAGAGAACCGTATCGCTGGCGTTCCTCAACGACTACGGGGACGAATTGGGTGATCGCAACATCCTGCTGGACCGCTTGACGGTGCGCCAGGGAAATGCGGTGGTTTATCGCTACGAAATGGAGAACCTGGACCACCAGCCCCAGTGCCACCACATGGAGCAGAACGCTTTCCATCTTTCCAGCAGCGGTGAGGGATGCGTGTTGGCCGTACCCGTGGTTATTCCCTCCGATGGCACACACCAGATCGAGATAGCAGCCTGGGGCACCCACGCTGGCGACGAGCTTCCCAAGCTGAGCGTCGTGGTTGAATCCGATGCCGAGAACTCGGCCGGGGCTGCCGCCATCCGGAATAAGCTCGTTGAACTGCACGACAAGCTACTTGGCGTGCAGGTGACGCCCGATTCTCCCGACGTGGAAGCCGCCTACCGGCTCTTCGTCGATGTGTGGCAACGTAGATACGAGTCACGGGATGCTTGGTTCGGTTGCCGTAGGGATGGGGGTGACGTTCTATTCTTTGAAGGCATCCTGGATGGAGTCGTGGTGCAGCACGAAAATGAATACGGAGACCGGTGGTACGGCATCGATTGGGATCGCGTCAACGCCTTCATGGGCGGTATCGACCTCTCGGACCCCAGCTACACCGCGCAAACCTGGGTGGTCGTGCTGGCGGCCATGATGATGGACTACCGCTACCTGTATCTGAATTGAGTTTTGAGTTGCGAGTTTTGAGTTCTTTAGTCTGAAAATCAGAAACTCAGAATCGTCTTCTAAGAGGAGAAAACGTCATGCGACGACGTACGCTGCTCAAGGGTCTGCTGGCCGCCGCCATCGGCGCGCCGGGTTTTCGCCTGCCACTGGTCAACGCCGCCGGCCACCGGGGCAAGTTGTTCGTCTTCGTGCAGGCCGAAGGCGGCTGGGATCCGACCAGCTTCTGCGACCCCAAGACCAATACCCCGGGCGAACCCGTCATCAACCACTGGGCCCAGTACGACGACGTCCACCAAGCCGGAAACATCCCCTATGCCCCCTTTGCCAACAACGCAGCGTTCTTCAACAAGTACTACCCACACATGCTGGTCATCAACGGCGTGGACGCACAGACCAACTCCCACACCGTGGGTGTCGTGCACAACTGGAGCGGACGCAACTCCGAGGGCTATCCGACACTGAGCGCCCTGCTCGCCGCCCACTATGCCCCGGCCCTGCCGATTCCCTACCTGAGTTTCGGCGGCTTCTCCGCGACCTCGGACATTACGCGATTCACCCGCATTAACAACGCGGGCCTGCTGCGCGACATCGCCTACCCGTCGGACATGTTCAGCGATGCGGACTGGGCAGTGCTGAAGCGGTATCGGGCAGAGACTGCGGAACGCCTGGCGGCGACGCCGAATTTGTTGCCGGGCGATGAACGTCACCTCGACTTCTATCAATCGGCGTTCACGACCGAAGGCTTGAAGGCCTATGCGGATGCGATTCCCCCCGATGACCAACTTGAGGACTGGGAGGAGGGGCCGAACGGCTTCGCGAGTGATCTACGCCACCAGGCGCAGTTGACGGTGCTGGCGTTCAAGACCGGTGTGGCGGTGAGCGCGGACCTGATCGTGGGCAGCTTTGACACGCACGACAACCACGACGAGAACCATGAATGGCTGATGGGCGCCCTGACTGGCGGGGTGGACTACCTGTGGGAGTACGCCGAGGCGCACGGCGTGGCCGACCGTCTGGTGGTGGTGATCGGCTCGGATTTTGGCCGCACCAACTACTACAACTCACAGTCGGGCAAGGACCACTGGCCCATCGGCAGCTACGTCATCATGGAGAAGAACCAGCCCTGGACCAACCGGGTGGTGGGCGAGACCGACGAGCTGCATTTTGCCTACCGAATCGACCCGCGCACGCTGCGGCGTGACGACACGAACGGCACGATTATCTACCCCAAACATGTGCACAAGGCGCTGCGCCGTTACCTTGGGGTCGAATACTCGCTTGGCGCGCTGCGCTTCCCGTTCAACAACACCGAAGACTTTGCGTTCTTCGGTTAAAGCATTTTCGGATCAAGCTAGCGATCGGACTGGCAAGACGTAATCCGACATTCCACCGCACCCACGCGGGTTTCTGCTGCCGCACCTTTTGGGCGTGGGCAACTCCCCGTTCCATGCGTTTCTCAAGGTCGAGAAAGCGTTTGTCCGCCCGCAGAACGGACTCGTCGAAGCGTTCCTTGCGAGCAAACTCATCGATCCTGTGACGCTCCCGTGATTTCGGCACTTCTCCTCCCAAACCCCCCGTCAGGCCATTGGGTCGTGTCTCACTTTCGATTTCTCCCTTCGAAGCACCATCGACGAGCTGGGAAAGCGACGCAAATCCGCCCGTTCGCTTGACTAGCGGAAAATGTTCGGTTAAACAGACCCCACTCCA
>JAAXHH010000065.1 GCA_012270975.1 Candidatus Latescibacterota bacterium
TCCGTCATAGCGGGGCAACTCCAGACTTCATTCAGGGGTATCGGCCGACCGACGATGGCGGATTCGAGTTGCGCGACGGGGTGTTCCACACGTTCTGCCGCGAGGCGGCGGCCAATCCCGACGATCGGTACGTATTCGTCATCGACGAGGTCAACCGCGGGAATCTCAGCAAGATCTTCGGTGAGCTGATGATGCTCATCGAGGCGGACAAGCGGGGTACCGGATACGCTGTCCCGCTGACGTATTCGCCCGACGCGGAGCCATTCCACGTTCCCCCGAACCTCTACCTCATCGGCATGATGAACACGGCCGACCGGTCACTCGCGATGGTGGACTACGCGCTGCGGCGGCGGTTCGCGTTCATCCGCCTTCAGCCTGCCTTCACGACCAGTGAATTCAGCGACTTCCTCAACGCGGCAGATGTGGAGGAGGAAGTCGTCAACAAGATCGTCGACCGGCTGTCGGCTCTGAACGAGCGAATCCGCGCCGATCGCAAGAACCTCGGACCGGGCTTCGAGATCGGACACAGCTTCTTCTGCCCGGGCGACGACGACGAGGGACTCGACGACTCCTGGTACGAAGCGATCGTCCGGCGAGAGATCGAGCCTCTGCTTCGGGAATACTGGTTCGACCGTCCCGAGCATGTGGAGGAGCAGATCCGGGTGCTGCTGGCGTGAAGATCCCGGTCCGGAACATGTACTATCTCCTCTGCTACGCCTGGGACCACGTGAGGGAGGGGGAGACCCTCGATGTCGGATCCGAGCAGTTCGGGGGGCTGGTCGACCTGTTTGCGAAGGTGCTGAACGAAGGCGTGTCGCGGCTCATTTCGCGCGGCCTCGATCGAGACTACCTCGTCGTCCACGAGGACGTCAGGGGGCTCAAGGGGAAGCTCGATTTCGCGACCACGATCAAGAGGAACCTGCTCCTGAACGGCAAGACGCACTGCGCCTTCGACGAACTGAGCCATGACGTGCCGCAGAACCGGATCCTGAAGGCGACACTTCGCGGTCTGGCTCTGGTCCCCGCCCTCGATCCGGCCCTGAGACGGCATACCGAGCGCCTCTACCGAAAGCTGGACGCGGTCTCCGATGTCCCTCTGACCACGAGTCTGTTCCGCACTGTCCGCGTTCACCGGAACAATCGGTTCTACAGCTTCCTCCTGCACCTCTGCCGCATCATCCACGAGAATCTCCTGGTGAATCAGGAGGAGGGCACGGCGGAGTTCAACGACTTCCGTGAAGACGAGCACCAGATGGGGCTGCTCTTCCAGGAGTTCGTGAGGAGCTTCTGTGAGCGCGAGACGGACTTCAAGGTGAGCGCGCCGAAGATCGACTGGTTCGGGGCGGAGGCAAGCGAGACCGATCTGCGGCACCTGCCCCGCATGCAGACGGACATCGTGCTGCGGTCGCCGACGCGCACGATCATCCTGGACACCAAGTTCTACAAGAACCCGCTGGACACGCGGTGGGAGGGCGAGCGCGTGAATGCGGGGAACCTCTACCAGATCTTCTCCTACGTGACGAACTGGACGGCGAGGGTGGAGGCGGGCGAGCCCGAACCGGAGGGGTGGTTGCTGTACGCGGCGGTGGACGGTGGGTTCGACTACCGGTTCGAGCTGATGGGGAGGCCGGTGCGGGCTTGCTCGGTGGATCTGGGGCAGGAGTGGCGGGGGATCGAGGAGGAGTTGAAGGGGCTGGTGGGGGGATGGGGTGTCGATCGTCGATCAAGCGACGCCGTCGCTTGAGGTGCGCCGAGGTATTCCGTTGCTCGGCCCGAGTGGAGCGATCGACTTGTAAGGTTGGGTTGTCATTGTGTAAAGTGAAGTTTACGGTGCGGTCTTTCTGTGGCCCTACTGCGGGGCTACCCGGAGAAAACCCCTGCCGGGCTACCGCGGGATGACCGACATCTTCGACCCCGAGAAGCGAAGCGAGATCATGTCACGGATCCGCGGTCGCGACACCCGGCCGGAGATGGTCGTTCGCCGGATCGCACACGGACTCGGGTTCCGGTTTCGTCTCCATCGCAGGGACCTTCCCGGCTCCCCCGATCTGGTGTTTCCGAAACACTGCGCCGTGATCATGGTCCACGGGTGTTTCTGGCATCGGCATCCCGGCTGCAAGTACGCCTCCAGCCCGAAGACGCGCGTGCGCTTCTGGGAGGACAAGTTCGAGGGCAATGTGGTGCGGGACCGACGGAACGAGGACGCCTTGCGCGAGCTCGGCTGGCGGGTGATGGTGATTTGGGAGTGTGAGACGAGGGACCGGGAGGCGGTGGCGGAGCGGATCGTGGGGTTCTTGGGAGGTGGGGATGGCGGTTAGCTCTCCCGTTTACCGACGCTCTGCGACCGCCTGATCCACTCCGACGGGTTAAGCGGGATTCGGGACATTCGTACTGCGATCGCCTGAGCTATCCACTGGGCGGATTCCGCCTTCAGCTCTCCCACCCAGCGGTATTCTCCACCAGAAGCGTCCTTGAAGGTGAAAGAACGATCATCACGACGTGCCAACACGCATTGCCGTTCGAAGTCCGGCACGAAATCCACCGAACACCAATGCGACGGATTCAATGATGGGGTCATACGCCGATGTTGGTTGTCTCCCGATGGCAACACGATTTGCGGCTTGTTGGGTTCGGCGTCCGTGAGGCGGAGGAAGAGGAACCGAGTCTTACCGGTCAGGCGAACGCTATCGCATCGCGGTGTGATGCACAGGAGGGTTGATGCTTCGTCGCTTCCCTTCTGAATCACGACGGTGCCCATCGATAGCTGGCGCCAACTGGCAGGAGGGACCTGACGTAGGCTCATGGCAGCGGCGAGACGGCGATCGAGTTCGCGGCTGTTGTGTGCGCCGCCCGAGAATCCATGGGATAGGAGGTGGTAGTCCTTACCGTACTTTCTTAGAGGTCCTGGTTCCGCCTCGATTCCACGCTTGAGCATAGCAAGGACCTCTTCATGAGACATACTCTTGCCCTCGGCACCCTCTTTGCGCGGGGCAAGCACGATGCCACGATCTTGGAAGCGGTCTTCTAGCCAATGCCCGATCGCTCCGATGCCCGCTGGACTCGACTCGCCGACCGCGTCTTCCATGACCCCGTGCAGCTCGCTCGCGACCTGTTCCACGATGTGCTGTTCGGAATCTGGAGGCTGCGGGAGGCAGGCACGGTGCACAAGGAAAGCCGGATCGAGGTCATGTCCGAAACACTCCAGCAACCGATGGACGTTCTCCCGAATTGCGCCTAGTGCAGTCAGAACCACGCTTGGCAGGAGACCTTCGACCATGTCGGCAAAATCGGCGATAAGCTGGTCGGCCAACGCCGGCTCGTGGACGATGGCGCTCGGCTCAGTGCCAGAGCTGGGTTTCCCATACACGACAATCCGGCAAGCACGGAAGTCGATGGCCTTACTGCCGCCATCGTTGGCGATTGGAGTTGCCCCGCTATGACGGA
>JAAXHH010000041.1 GCA_012270975.1 Candidatus Latescibacterota bacterium
TTGTAGTTGGCGTACGGCCCGTCGGATCCGAATCCGGTCAGCGTGGCATAGACCAGCCCGGGATGGCCGTCACTCAAGGTGTCGTAGTCGATGCCCAAGCGCCGGGCGACCCCCGGCCGGAAGTTCTCCACCACCACGTCGGCCAGGCGCGCCAACTGCCGCGCACTGTCTCGGCCCTCTTCGGACTTCAGGTCCAGGACGACGCTTTTCTTGCCCCGGTTCCACTGGATCGACCCCGGGGCATCCCTGAACTTCTCCCCGCCCGGTGGCTCGACCTTGATGACCTCCGCGCCGAAGTCGGACATGACCATGGTGGCTACGCCACCGGCCCGACCGCTGCTGAAATCCAGGACGGTGATCCCATCAAAGACCTGCGCCATCGTGCCCCCCTCGCAGTTCGTTGTCTCCGCGTCATGGTACGGCGTTTTCACCGCCAGCGCCATCCGGTTTACATCGCCGCAAAGTCCATGCCCGATCGCGGAAGCATAGGGTTCTACTCAGCGACGGTTCGTTGACGGGGCCAACCCCGCTGTTTACACTGCCGGGCACCGCATAGCATCGTTCGCATGGGTTTTGAAGGTCCCATCACCAGGAGAGGTGCAGCCATGCCTTTGCCGCCGAACCGCGTAGATTACAGCCCCATCATCGATCGCCCCGTCATCAAGTGGCCTAACGACGCCCGGGTCGCGCTGTGGATCGCCCCTAACGTCGAGCACTACGAATACGAGCCGGAATTCGACGGGAACCGCGACCCCTGGCCTCGCATGCCCTATCCCGACGTGCAGCAATACTCCTACCGGGACTACGGCAACCGGGTCGGCTTCTGGCGCATGGCCGACGTGCTGGACCGGTACAACATCCGCTGCTGCGTTTCCCTGAACATGGCCGTCCTGGAGCATTTCCCCGAAATCGGCGAGGCCATGGTGCAGCGCAACTGGGACTTCATGAGCCACGGCATCTACAACACCCGCTACCTGAACAACTACACCGAGGAGCAGGAGCGGGAGTTCTACCGGGACACCATCGACACATTAAAGCGGCACACCGGCAAGCAGCTCAAGGGCATGCTGGGGCCGGC
>JAAXHH010000052.1:0-3331 GCA_012270975.1 Candidatus Latescibacterota bacterium
CCGAAAAACGAACATTCGCGAGCCGCGAAGGGCAGCGCAAAACGCCCCGTAGAGGCCCTCACCCTCCCTCGCCGCGAAGAATGCCGTGTTTCAGACCCTATTTCGGCCTCCCTCAACCCATCGCAAAGCCGCTGGTGAGAAATGCGGGCTAGTATAGCCGAGCCCGTCGATCCGCCTCGCCACTTCGTGAGACATGCAGGTTCGATTTACCGCAGCCCTTCCTGGTCGAACTGCTCCCTGGTGGGCATGGCCTGGAGGTCGAGGACCGCCGTTTCACCCGACTTCACTTCAACTTTCCTGCCATAGCGAGCGAGTTTCTTTCGATATCTCGGATCTTCGATGCCGTAACCGGCGGCGTCCGGAAACGCGAACGCCTCGTACTCGCCGGGCGGCACTGCGGTGATCTCGAATCCGCCCTTCCGCACCGTTCCCGAGAACCAGCGTCGAGAAGGCGAGTCATCCTCGGTCGGCAGGAGCCACACCGTGCTGGCAGGGGGAAGCAGACCGCCCTTTCCTAAAAGGGCAACCGACGACTCGCCGTCCTCCAACTCCCGCACGGTGCCCGTCGCAAAGCTCATCGTGACAACCACGCCGCCGGAAATCCCGCTCCGCGGGACGGTCAGCTTCGATCCCGGTACGGGGCGGCCGTCGATCTCGACACCTTTTACATAGGCGCCTTTCGGGCCGAACATCATGAGCCGATACCGCCCCGGGACGGCCGTCAACTCGAACGGCCCTTCCCTGCCCATCCCCTCGACTTTCGCGAACATGACGCGAGTGCGCCTGTTTTCCGGCGGGTCCAGATAGTCCGCTTCCAGCTGAACCTCCGAAGACCAGGCCCCGCTTTCATCGCCCATGGAATCCGGCGGGTCAAGCAGGACCAATCGTCCCACAATGGTGCGCCCGCCATGGGCCACGATTTCGAGAGTCTCCACCTTTCCTTCCGACACCGTGAACGGTTGGCGGCCGAAAGCCTGGCTGCCGGTTCGACGGTCATACAGGCGTGCGACCGCGATGTACTGTCCCGGCGGCAACCCGAACAAGGAGAACATTCCCCGCCCGGTTTTCGACCGGCTTCCGACCTGCCTGACCGAACGCCCGTCCCGCCGATACACCTCGATCGTGCAGGAGCTACAAGAAACGCGCCCGTCCGTGCTCAAGACACGGCCATGAACACTGGTGGAAGGCGCCGTCACAAGGCGCACGTCGACCCCCTGCTTCTCCTCTCCCCACTCCACCTTGACACGAGCAGCGCCGCTCAACGAGTCGGCGTTCGGAAAGTAGCCCGGCGCGGTGGCTAAACGAAGCACGCTATCCATGCCCGGCTTCTCTTTGGGAGGTACCGCGATCACATATTCGCCCGGCAACAGTCCAAAGATGCGGTATACGCCGCGATCATCCGTTCGAAACCCATCGTGACCGATAGCTATGTGGGACATCTGCTCTCGCCATCGGACACGTCCTTCAAGGAATTGCTCCTGCAGCGCCTCAACTCTCGCGCCGGCGACAGCACGGCCGTTTTCGTCCAGAACGCGTCCGGTGATCACCGCCAAGCGGTTGATTCGCAGAACCAGACCATCCAACGGCCTGCCGGGGGGGGGGATCCGGATCCTCTTGCGCAACAACTCGTAGCCGGACGCCGCGACACCGATCCCGTGATCTCCGACCGGCGCGTTCTCGATGACAAACGAGCCGTTGAAGCGGGTGAACGCCGAGACCTTCTCGCGCTCGCGGTCCGTGACCGCCACCTTGGCGCCTCGGACCGGGACGCCGCCCTGAGCTGAAAGCACTCGCCCGCTCACCTCGACCGTCTCGGACGGCTGGGCCGGCCCGGAGGACTGCCCGCCGGGCTGCGCACACACCAAGCCCGCCGACGCGAGAATCGAAGCTGCAAGAATGTGAGTCCTCATGCGCGCACCATCATCGCTCCGCCGTCAGGTCGACTTCCATCTCGAAGCCCGCCTCGACCGTAATCGTCCGGACCGCCGAGGAGGCCTCCGCCCACACCCCTTCATCGGAGATGTCGGTGTCGGGATCGCGCCAGGCGGCGATCCGATATTCGCCCGGAATCACCTTGTCGAACGCAAACACCCCGTTCTCGTCCGCCGCGGAGGAAAACGAACCACGGCCGTCGCGCAGGCCGACGAGGAAATGCGCGCCCGCGGGCCGGGATGACTGGCCGCCGCGGGCCAGGCGAACCGTGCCGAAAATCTTGGCGAACTCGGACGAAACCGCCATCTCCAGGTCGGTCATCGAGCCCGGGTGCACCGTGAAGGAGTAGTGCTCCACGAGGTAGCGGTCGCCGGGACGCAGCGAGGCGCTGTACTCGCCCGGAGGCAGTCCTCTGTGCTCGAACGTATAGCCGGGTCCTTTTACCCGCACGTGCTCCCAGCCCGACGGTTCGGCCCCCCTGGGATAGATTCGAATACTCAGGTTGCTCTTTTCCCCATCCGCAAACGTGACCCGGCCGCGAATGCCCGTGGGCGGGGAGGGCCGTAAACGCAAATCCATCAGATCCCGGTCGACCGTCAGCACCGCGAGCAGCCGATATTCCCTCTCATTGTCTGAGTCCCGCCGCACGGCCTGCAGGACGTAGTCCCCTTTCACAAGCCCATCCATCTGAAACTTTCCGCCCGGAGCCCGCTTGAATACGGCCCAGTAATCGTCGTCGCCGGAGGCCTTGGGCCGGATGACGACGAAGGTCGGGTGAGGTTCTTCGTCCGTGAGCCGTTCGACGATTCCGGCAATCGAGAACACGCCGGCGTCCCCCCGCAGTTGAAAGCTCACCGACTGGGGTGTGCCGCCGCCGGTGATTTCGACCTCACGAGCTTCGAGCCGGAACTTCGGCCGCCAAGCAGGGAACAGGAAGCGCATCCGCGCCTCCAACAGGTAGCGGCCCGGCTTCAGGTCCCAGATACGGAAGTAGCCGCGGTCGTCGGAATATCCGCGACCTGCCGCCCTGCCGCCCGCACGGCCCCGCCCGAGCCGCTCCGGCGCCGCACCGGAAGCGGGCGTGAGCGTCACTTCCACCCCTTGCACCGGCCCTCCGAAATCGTCGCTCAGATAACCCTCGAGCACCCCGGCGCGGACGGCCACGAAGTCAACGCTGCCGCACTCGCCCTCCGGCGGGCAGGTGCGCGTGATCGTTTCCGAGTCCAGCCCGCCCGCTTTGACCGTGTAGCATCCCTCGGCGACGACACCGAGGGTTACGCGGCCTTCGGGCACGTCCTCGATCAGATAGCGCCCCCGCGAGTCGGTCTCGGCCTGCGCGACTACGCGCTCGGGACTGGCGGCCTTGACCTGGACGTAGGCGCCGGGAAGCGGAACGGCA
>JAAXHH010000052.1:3369-5084 GCA_012270975.1 Candidatus Latescibacterota bacterium
GGCGAGCACCAGAGACCCGGCAAGAAAGGCCGTGATTCGTGTCTCGTGAAAAACCGGTTGGCCGGGGCCTGGGGTGGCTCTTGTTGTAGTTGCCGGAGGGGGTCCTTGTTCCCTGGAAAGCGACGCTTGCGCGGGGTGCGATGCATCCATGAAGCCGATAGGGGCGTATCCGAATAATCGGTGCTTATGTACTTGACGCCACGGCGTCAAGTACATAAGCACCGAAATCTTCGATCTTCGGAACGGTCGGAGCATTACGCTGGAGCCGTCTACAAAATTTGCAATGACATTCTATTACTCGGATAAGTTCATGCGGGAGTGGATCGAAACTCAGTACTCCTGCGACAGGTGGTCTTTTCCCAAGGGGACATTAACGCTACAACCGAAGGGGAGAAGGGACATGATCCTGGGCCACGAAGTTGCACAAGCGGTCGTAGAAGACCCTGACGGCGATCGGACTGAAACGTGGGTTGCGCCCGATCTCGACTGCTACCCTCTCAGAGAGGCTCTTTCATCGGATGACGGCTACTATCAGGAGCACGTCGTAACCCGCCTTGAAGAGATTGAGCCGCCTGATTCGATATTCGAGGTTCCGCGGGGCTATGTAGAAGCGTCACCAAAGCAGGTGGAGGCTGCGTACGCAGCAAAATATCCTGGGCATCGGTTTTGGGGAGAAAAGATGGCCGCCATTGTCGACAAGCGTTACTTCAATAGTCGGGACCCCGAGAAGCGGAAGTGACCCCCCTCCTTCTCTTCTGATCACTGTGTACGTTGTGGCCCGCTCAAACTGCTCGATCACGGCCTTGGTCTTGATGTCTTCGTAGACCCGGCTGGCGAAGCGCCACACGAGTGCTTCGGACGGGTTGCCCCATTCGGACGCCAGCAGGTCCAGCACCTCGCGGGTGTACTTCAAGTCCCTTGAAGCGTCGAGGATCTTCTCCAGGTCGAACGCCGGCTTCGTGAATCTCTTGACCTCGTTAGCGTCGATGGACTCGGAGTCGAGCATGTTCAGCTCCAGGAACGGTCGGCGGCCCATCTTGTTGGGTTCATCGATGTCGGAGGTCTGCACGATTCCGTCAAGAACAAACGATGTTCTGACCTAACACTTTAGTCGCATGGAACGTAACCTATTCCCTGTTCGGTATCCGTCAGATACAATAGCCTAACCCGCGTTTGATGGACAGGCCGTGAAAACCGTCGCCTATCTGAGAGTCTCGACCGCGCAGCAGGACCCGAGCAGCCAGCGCCTCGCCATTCTCGATTACGCGCGCCAGCACGACTTCCACATCGACCAATTCATCGAAGCCACCACCTCCGGACAGGCTCCCGCAAAGCGTCGCCGGCTCGACGAACTGATCAGCGGCCTCGAGCGCGGCGACCGCCTCGTCGTCAGCGAACTCTCCCGGCTCGGTCGGTCGCTGGGGCAGATCGTCGCCATCCTCGATGCCCTCAGCAAGGCGGGCGTCGCCTTTGTGGCCCTCAAGGAGAACATCCGCGTCGAGGGCAAGCAGGACATCCAGACCAAGGTCATGACCACGCTGTTCGCACTGTTCGCCGAGGTCGAGCGCGACCTGATCTCCGAACGCACCCGCGAGGGCCTCGCCAAGGCCAGGGCCTCGGGCCGCAAGCTCGGGCGCCCGAAAGGCTCACTGGGCGTCTCGCGCCTCGAGGGCAAGCAGGACCAGATCCGTCACTTCCTCCAACTCGGCGTCTCC
>JAAXHH010000114.1 GCA_012270975.1 Candidatus Latescibacterota bacterium
CAGGATGGCAGAAAAAGACATCGCTTTGATGGCGCACCTCATGCGCCGCGCCGGATTTGGCGCAACGTATGAGGAACTGGAGGCACGCGCCGAGCAAGGCTACGAGGCCACGGTCGAGGAGTTGCTCAACCCGGAGAGCCAGCCGGCGATCCAGGACGACATCCTGATGCGTTATCAGCCGCAGTGGGTCTCGAAGGCGGGCCTCGAGGGCCAGCAGGAAGAGTGGACCTACCGGATGATCAACACCAAGCGGCCGCTTGAAGAGAAGATCGCCCTGTTCTGGCACCACATTTTCTGCACCGGCCACGCCAAGTGCGAGTATCCCAAGCAGCAGAATATCGAGCTCGACATGTTCCGCACCCTGGGGTTCGGCAATTTCGAGAAACTGCTCATGGGCCTGTCCATGGACCCGGCCATGGTGTTCTACCTGGACAACTGCATGAGCCACAAGGACGCCATCAACGAGAACTGGGGCCGCGAGCTGCTGGAACTGTTCTCCCTGGGCGTCGGCATGGACGGTGACGCCAACTACTCCGAGGACGACGTCAAGGAAGCAGCCCGCGCTTTCACCGGCTGGACCGTGACCAACTCCATCCCTCGGTATCCGTACGGCAAGTACGAGTCGGCGTTCATTTACGACCCGTCCGACCACGACTACACGGAAAAGACGTTCCTCGGCGAGACCGGAAACTGGAACGGCGAGGACATCGTACGCATCGTCGCCCGGCAGCCGGCCGCCGCTCGGTTCGTCGCGCGGCACATGTACAACTTCTTCGTCGCTGACGAGCCGCAGGTTCCCGCCTGGCAGAACACGCCGCCGCGGGATCCCGAAGCCATCAAGATGCTCGAAGACGAGTACTTCCGCTCCGGCTACGACATCCGGTCGATGCTGCGCGTGCTGTTCAATTCGGACTTCTTCAAGAACGCCCGGTTCGAGAAGGTGAAGAGCCCCACCGAGACCGTGGTCAGCACCATGCGCCTGGTCGGCGACTTCGACATGCCCAGGCCCGGCCTGAACGCCATGACCCTGACCATCCGGTACATGGG
>JAAXHH010000141.1:0-812731 GCA_012270975.1 Candidatus Latescibacterota bacterium
TGTCCATTAAACCGGGTCAACTCCACTCGGATATTCCTAGAATAGTCAAACATTATGCAAGTCTAGTTGGCTTGGACTCGAAGGACTTTTCAGGACATTCGCTTAGAGCTGGATTTGTTACCAGTGCGGCATGTCATAACGCTCGATTAGATAAAATCATGGAGATTACAAGGCATTCCAATCCGTCAACTGTGATGAAGTACATACGTGACGCCGATTCGTTTACGGACCATGCAGGGGAGAGTTTTCTGTGATAGGAATCGTAATCGACTGATTTCATTAATTCTGAATACATCGTATGTGAATTCTACATGATCCAGTCATTTGCAGATAAGGACACTGAGGAGGTTTTTGATTCTGAAAGCAACCGTCGTTTTGCTGCTATTTCACGGGTCGCGTTACGAAAACTGATTCAGTTGAATCAAGCCAATGATCTCCGGGATCTCGCGACTCCACCAGGTAACCGTCTCGAAGCCCTCAAAGGTCGACTTTCGGGATTTCATTCCATTCGCATAAACGATCAGTGGCGAATAGTATTCAGGTGGACAGATTCAGGTCCTTTTCAGGTTGCTATAATTGATTATCATTGACTATACACCTGTAACGTTATAGGATACAATTATGAACGAATCCATTACACCCGGCGAGATTCTGCTCGAGGATTATCTCAAGCCTATGGGCATTTCGCAGAATGCCATGGCACGAGCCATCGGGGTTGCACCACGTGCGATCAACGAGATTGTGCACGGACGGCGCTCTATAACGCCTTCCATGTCAATTCGGTTTGGGGCCTTTTTCAATCAGTCTGACCAGTTCTGGCATGGGATACAGGTTGAATGCGACTTTAGACAACTCGCCAGGGACAAAGCACGGCTTATTGCCGGAATTCAACCTGTTACGGCACTGAATCGGAATCCCTGACCCGTCTGCGAGGGTGGATCGACTCCATAGCAATGAACATGAGATGCATCCGATGATCAAATCGACCTTAAACGAGAAATGGCAGACTACCATTCCGGTCGAAGTCCGAAAAGCACTTCGTCTCAAGCCAAAGCAACGACTGGTTTATGAGTTGATTCCAGGCGGGTTCGTAGTGAGAGCCGAGTCCGGAACGCTCAAGGACCTGTATGGCATTCTAGCAGATGGCAATGCGTCCGCATCTAAAACCGAGGAACGAAACGCTGTGCGAGCAGCCAGAGCGGAAAGATACAAATAACGCATTCCCGTTGGATACCGTTGTCCTACTGCGTTTCCTTCGAGTCGACCACGTAGCGACATTCGACAGGGATTTCGACCGTTTCGACGACGTTAGACGCTGGCAGTTCAGCAGTTAAGCCGTTTCTTTCTGCGGACCAATCCACAAAATATCAAAAAAGGCATCCGGGACCGAAAATCCTGGATGCCTTTTTTATAGCACAAATTCGTCAGTGTTTAACGTCTGATCGATAAGGCGCCGCCCGGTCACTGATCAGACGCCGCCAGCCTTAGATCAGGCTACCGGGCCGCCGATCAGGCGTCGCCGGTCGCCATCTTGCCCTGGGCGGGTTGGAAGTGCACCGCGGCGATGGCCTCGCGCACCTTGTCCACGTTCTCGGTGAAGAGAATGCCGAGCTGGGTCAGGGTCCGGTCCATCCGCGTGTTCTTGTCGTGCACGGGGAAGATGTGCAGGTTCTGGACCCGGGCTCTCACGTCGTCCACCATCTCGCCGGCCATGACGACCAGGTCGGAGTCCTTGAGCGCGGAAAGCTTCTCCTCGCTGAACTCTTCCACGCGGATGTTCATCTCGGCCAGGAACGTGCGGAGCACCCGGCTCACGTCCACGTTGGACACGGCCAGCAGCACGCGCTTGTACCGGTCCGGCGACAGGGACACGTTCTCGGCGCGGAGCTCGGCCAGGTACTCGGTGTGCTCCTTGAACCACCGCTGAAGGATCGAGTAGCCGTTCAGGCGCAGCAGGCCGTTGCGCAGTTGCCGCGCGGCTTCCCGCTTGTTGAGCCTGAGCGCGTTGAACGCGGCGCTGGCGAGCTTGGACGCGATGCGGTGCGGCGCGTACATGCCCTTCATCCCTTCCATCACCGTATTGACCAACTCGTAGCGGGTCATGTTCGGTACGGGGTGGTTGGCGTGGTGGCCGTCGTAATGGCTCCAGTCGCTGCTCAGGTATTCCCCGCCCTGCAGATCGTAGCGGATGGTGTCTTCGGAACCGGGCAGGTAGGTCAGGATCATGCATTGCGACGTGGCCAGGTCCTTCTTCTTGGCGAACTCGAACTGGGTCTTGATGGTCTCCGGATGATCCGAGTCGGCGCCGGCGATGAACATGGCGTGGAGGTCGATGCCGTGATCATGGATCGCGTCGATGGCCACCTCCACGTCGTGGGCCGTCTCTTTCTTGCCGTACAGTTCCAGGGCCGTCTCGTCGATGGATTCGAAACCGACCATCACGCGGTCGCATCCCGCCTCGCGCATCTTCTTCATCAGTTCCGGCTGCTTCGAGATCTCGTGGCGCATCTGCGCCGCCCACGGGATGATCAGCTTCCGGTCGATCATCCCCTGGATGATGGCCATGGTGCGGTCCACCGGCACGTTGAAGATGTCATCGGCGAAGAAGAGATAGCTGAAATTCGGCATCTTCGTATAGGCTTCCAGCATATCGAGCACGCGCTCGACGGAATGGCCGCGCAGCTTGTGCCCATTCAGCTTGGTCACCGTGCAGAAACTGCAGTCCCAGGGACAGCCCCGCTGCGTCTGTATCGACATGATGTCCAATCTGCCCGAAGGTACCAGGCTGAAATCGGGAATGGGCAGCACGTCCAGGTCTTCCGCCTTGGGCCGCTCCGGATTGTGGATCGCCTGGCCGTCTTCTACCCAGGACAGGTTGGCGATGCCGCGGTAGTCGGCCCCGGATTCCAGGCACCGGACCAGTTCGACCAGCGCTTCCTCCCCCTCGCCGCGCACCACGAAATCGCAGTGCTGCAGGGCCTCGTCCGGCACGAAGGTCGGATGCGTTCCGCCCATCACGATCGTCTTTTCGGGATAGACGTTACGGATGAAATCGGCGTACTGGTAGGATCCGGGCGCCGTGGACGTCAGGGAAGAGATACAGATCAGGTCGGCTTCCGCGAACTCGTTCGTATCGATATCCTCCACCTCTTCCAGCATCACCCTGACGCCGTAGCCCAGGTCCCGCATGATCGTCGCGAGCACGAGGCAGCCGATACGCGGTATATAGGCGTCCGAATACACGTGGAGGTGGGAGGATTTCGGTTCGAGAAAGAGGATGTGCTTGATACTTTTACGCATTGCTTGCTCCTGTAGAAACCGTCCGGAACAGCGCCGTCGGCGGGTCTACTGCATGGATGCGATGAATCGGTCGAACAGGTAATCGGCGTCGTGCGGCCCAGGTGACGCTTCGGGGTGGTACTGTACCGAGAATACCGGATATCGGCGGTGTCTGAGCCCTTCGAGTGTCTGATCGTTCAAGTTGATGTGTGTCAGCTCCACCTCGGATTCGTCAAGAGTGGCAGCATCAATGGCGAAACCGTGGTTCTGGGCGGTGATTTCCACCCGTCCCGATTCGCACTGCCGTACAGGCTGATTGGCGCCGCGGTGGCCGAACTTCAACTTGAACCGCTCTCCGCCCAGCGCCATTCCGAGTAGCTGGTGGCCGATGCAGATGCCGAACATGGGCTTCTGCCCGATCAGGGCTTTCAACTCTTCAATGGCGTAATGAACGGCGCCGGGATCGCCCGGTCCGTTGGATAACATGATACCGTCGGGGTTCAGCCGGAGAACCTGTTCAGCCGTATAGTCCGCCGGTAGCACGAGCACCTGGCAGCCCCGTCGCGCCAGGTTTCGCAGGATGTTGTGCTTGACCCCGTAATCCATCACGACGACCCGATACGTTCCGGGTTCGTCGAAGCCGTCCCAGACCTTCCCCGGATCTTCGCCTGGAGGGTCCATGTAGATACGGCGATCTCCCTCCCACCGGTACGGACGGTCCGTGGTCACTTCGCGGACCAGGTCCATGCCTACCATTCTGGGCACGGCCCTGGCCTGTTGTACGAGCGCCTCAGGATCCGCCGCGCCGGATCGTATCACCCCGCGCATGACGCCGTCGACGCGAAGCCTGCGGGTCAGTGCCCGTGTGTCGATACCGGAGATGCCAACTACGCCATGATCGGCCAGGAACCGATCGAGACTGTCGGTCGAACGCCAGTTGCTCGGGTTTCGCTGGTACTCCCGGACCACGAATCCTTCTACGTGCGGATGGAGCGATTCCAGGTCGCCCGGATTCACGCCGTAATTCCCGATTAACGGGTAGGTCATGGTAACGATCTGACCTTTATACGACGGGTCGGTCAGTACCTCCTGATATCCGATCATGCTGGTGTTGAAAACGACTTCTCCCACCTTTTCCCCGGTAGCGCCAAAGGATTCGCCTTCGTAGACTGTGCCGTCTTCCAGGGCCAGCCATGCCTCCATAAACGCTCCTTCAGGGGGATGCCGGTGGGGTACTACCAAATATTAGCAATACGATACCCGAAGCCGCCCGGGGTGTCAAGGAAAATCGACCCGACATACACTGGCCGTGCAGGCCCCGCCTGATCGTTGATATCGCTTTACGCACGACAGTAAGGGAAGTATATTACCGAGCCTCCGGGAGGAATCCGAATGACGTTCTTGAACGCGTTGATGTTATTGGGTCTGGCCGCGGTCGCGGTGCCGCTAGTCATACACCTGTTTCACCGCCAGCGGGTTTCCACCGTCGACTTCAGTTCCGTCATTTTCATCAGGAATCATCACCTGCAGCGGTCCCGGGCCCTCAGACTCCGGGAACTCCTGCTTCTCTTGCTCCGTACCCTCATCGTCCTGTTCCTGGTGCTGGCTTTCTCCAGGCCGGTCGTCGAAGGCCTGGCGGGTTCGCTGATCGGCAGCAGCCTTGAGCAACGGTCGGTCTTCACCATCGTGCTGGACAATTCCTACAGCATGGAAGCCGGCCGATACGGCGTCACGCCATTCGCGGCCGCAAAGGTGGAGGCCGGGCGCATCATCGACGCGATGGGGGCAGGTGACGAGGGTTTGATCCTGGTGTCGGCCGAGCCGCCCGATGCACTGCCACCCGTCCCGACGACCCGAATGGAAACGCTCCGGGAACTGCTGGCGGACTTGGAAGCTTCCGAAAGGTCGGGCGATATTGCCGGCGCCCTGGATCTCGCGCGGCAAAAACTCGCCGGCATCGTTGCAGCGGACAAGCGCATCTACCTGCTGTCGGATCTGCAGCGAAGCGACTGGCAGCAAATGGCGGAATCCACACCGTCGTCGTCTCAGTCGCAACCCGGTCCGCAATTATACCTGTACGTATACGAACCGGAGAGCGTGGACAACGCCAGCATAGACGCGGTCACCGTCAGCGAGGGACTGCTGATTCGCGATCAGCCGGAACAGTTTGTCGCGACCGTTACGAACCGGAACAATGCCGCGATGAACGCCAGGGAGGTCAGTCTCGTAATCAACGGCGAGAAACGGGGCAGCCGCCAGGTGACTATCGAAGCGGACGGGACGGGTACCGTGCAGTTCAATGTCCTGATCGACACGCCGGGTAGATACGTGGGATACGTGGAACTGGACGAAGATGATATCGCGGCAGACAATCGACGGTATTTTACCCTCGCCGTCCCGGACGCCTTCGGCGTTACCGCGGTCGGGCGGACCGAATCCCGGTACTTCATCGAACAGGTACTGAAACCATCGGGTGGACTGGTCACGCCCGTGGACCTGCGGACTGCATCCGCCGATGTGTTGAACAGCGATCTGTACGATGCGGGCGTGCTCATCGTGGATGGCGGAGTGGAGCTGACGCCCGCGCGGCTTTCCAGCCTGGAGCGTTACATCTCCTCCGGTGGCGGAGTCCTGATGTTTCTGGGCGGCGGGCTGGATCCGGCTCACTACGGAAACAGGTTTTTCTCGGACGTCTTCGGTTGTTCGGTCAGGAGCAGAAGGGGGGTGCCCGATGAGAAGCAGACTTTTCTCCGTATAGACCAGGTCGACTACGAGCATCCTGTCTTTCGCTTTGCCGGCCGTGCGGCCGACGGATTGCCGACCGACGCGGCCCGGTTCTACGCGTCCTTTGCCGTGGACGCCGGCCGGGGCGCGCAGGTGATCGCGCGATTCGCGGACGGGACGCCGGCGATACTCGAAGGACGAGCCGGCAGCGGCCGGGCATTGCTGGTCGCGACCGACGTAAGCACCGGATGGAGCGATCTGGCGTTGAGAAGCGTGTTCGTTCCGTTCATGCATCGAAGCGTCCGGTATCTACATCCATCCGTGGCGGTTGCCGAGGGCGGTCACCTGGCGGGAAAACCGGTCGCGCAACCAATTACACGTTTTCCTGCGAATGACGAACTTTACCTGGAATATCCCTCGGGAGATGTTGAGACCGTAAAGCATCGGCTCGGTCGTAACGGGATCACGGTAGCAATCCCGGATACGAGGCAACCCGGCGTATACCTCCTGCGGGACGTTGACTTCGTCGCGCAGGCGTTCGCGGTTAATCCGGACACCCGGGAATCGGACCTGGAGCGATTCACGCCTGCGCAGGCGTCCGGGCTTCTTGGCGGAGACGCCAATGTAGTTCTCATGCACCCGGGTGATTCCGCGGATGTACCGCCGGGCGGGACGTTCAGCGCCGCGGGCCGATACGAGATATGGAAATCGCTGATCCTCCTCGTGGTGGCGCTTCTCCTGGTCGAATACTGGTTTTCGGGTTCGCGCGCCAGGGCCGGGAGCAACGTGGCCCGGACGCCGGTTTAAAGAGGGAACGCAATATGCGTGAAATGCACGAAATACCCAGAAACAACCGAGAGCGCGCCTTGCTGATCGGAATGGTGCCGTCAAGCGAACGGATCGGCGAAATGGAGGAGTCGCTCGATGAACTGGCCCTGCTGGCCGATACGGCCGGCGCGGAAATCGTGGACCGGGTCATCCAGGTCCGCAGCGCCATGCACCCGGCGTACTATATAGGAACCGGAAAGGCCAGGTCGATCGCCGAGTTGTGCAAGGCGGAGGAAATCGACCTTGTGATATTCGACGATGACCTGACACCGGCCCAGGTCAGGAACCTGGATCGGGTCATCGAGCGGCGTATCCTGGACCGCAGCGGCCTGATTCTCGATATATTCGCATCGCGGGCCAAGTCGAAGCAGGCGAAGCTACAGGTTGAACTGGCACAGCTGCAGTACATGATGCCGCGTCTGACGAGGCAGTGGGACCACCTGTCCCGGCAGGAAGGCGGCGTGGCGGCGGGATCGTCGGGCGGCGCCATCGGAGTGCGGGGGCCCGGTGAAACACAGCTGGAGATCGACCGCCGTTTGACCCGGGGCCGTATTACCCACCTGCGCAGGAATCTCGATCAGTTGGTCGCATCCTATAATCGTCAGCGTCAGCGCAGAAGCGCCATGTTCTGCATCGCCCTGATCGGGTACACCAACGCCGGGAAGTCCACGATTTTCAACGCCTTCACACAGGCGGACACGCTAATCGAAGACAGGCTGTTCGCCACGCTCGACGCGACCACACGGGCGATCAACGTGACCCCCGGCCAACCCGTTCTGCTGTCTGATACCGTGGGTTTTATCCGGAAACTGCCCCATCACCTGGTGGCGTCATTCAAGAGTACGCTGACCGAGGTTTACGACGCGGATCTGCTCGTACACGTCGTGGACGGCAGCCATCCCAACCACGTGGAACATATCGGGACGGTGAACCAGGTGCTGACGGAACTGGGAGTTTCCGATCTTCCCATGCTGCTGGTCTTCAACAAGGCCGACCAGCTGGAAAGCCCGGACGCGCGGGATATCCTGACCCTCTCCTATCCAGACGCCATCACCGTGTCTGCACTGGATCCTGATGATATAGAACATTTACGTCAGAGGATTTCAGACCTGGTGGATCGACATCGTGTGGAGCTGGAACTGCTGATCCCCTACGAAAACGGACACGCGGTTTCCGTGGCGTACGAATCGGGGGAAGTGCTGCACCGGGAAGATGAACCGGAGGGGGTCCGCCTTACGGTCCGCATGATGCCGTCGGTAGCCGGCCGCCTCGGCAAGACGCTGGACGCTTATGTCTGCAGATACGCGGAGTGAGCCGCGCCGGATGGACCTGAGCCGCGCCGGATGGACTACACCCTGATTTTGGCAATAAGCGCTCAGGGCTTTGTGGGGTCGGTTTCCGGACTGCTGGCGGGCCCGGGCAGCGAAGGTTGCGAGAAATCCCTGGCGTCTTGAAAGAGGGCTTCGTTCATCATCAGCAGGTCCTGCCGCCAATTGGGATTGTAGAGCTCTCCCCGGGCCGAAGAGTGCACCAGTTCATACCTGCCAATACCCCGCCGGTCACCGAAAACGAAGTAATGACGCCCGCCTTCCGACGTCCGTGACGGGTCGCCGTCTACGCCCTCGGTATAATACCAGACCTGGTGGGCTTTCATGATGTTGTCGCTGTCATACCGAACGATTTCTTCCGGCTGGCCGTATCGGATGAAGACGGAACCCCGGTCGCTTTCTGCTCCACCGAGCTGAAAGTCAGCATATGAAAACCGTTCGTTAAACACCATCATGGATTCGTTTTCCGGGGTCTCGGGTGTAGGATCGCGCATGCGCCAGAAGGCGATCAGAAATTCGGTCTTACCTTCGAGATCGAGATTGTCGTAGAGATCGCGCTCCCGTTTGTTCGCCAGGATCGCCAGCATCCTCCGGCCCCGCTTCGCCTGTTCCTCGGTCAACACCGTGACAGGCGGCGGTGGTGGTGGTGGCTGGACAATCTCGAAAACGGCCGAACTGGACGCTTCCGTCCCGGTCTGCGCGTCCTCGACCGTGATTTCAAGGGTATATAGCCCTTCCGGGAAAGTCATGTAGTCCAGCGCGACTACGTCCAGCCCGTCGGTACCCGTAATCCGCCGGTTCTTTTTGGGCGGGAGGGGGAAAGTCATCTCATTGGCGTGACTGGTTACCGCGGGG
Organism: Candidatus Latescibacterota bacterium; assembly: GCA_012270975.1. Classification (GTDB taxonomy): domain Bacteria; phylum JAAXHH01; class JAAXHH01; order JAAXHH01; family JAAXHH01; genus JAAXHH01. The sequence goes on from JAAXHH010000141.1 coordinate 9,015, forward strand.
TAAATGTCGTAGGCAGCTTCTTCCCCGGTCGAATCCGGAGCCAGATTGTATATCTCGAAATAGAGGAACATGTTACGAGGCTTGTAACCGCCGTCCTCGGGCATCTCGGCCCATTTCTCGAATATGCGCAGGGGATTGGGCAGAATCAGCAAGCCGTTTTTCGTGAAACGGTTTTCTTCTTCAGCCCGCTGGATGAGCGTCGAGAACTGCAGGCTGCTCACGGATAGTTCAGGTGAATTGAGCGGCTGGGCGATAAAGGGCTTGATCGCTTCGCCATACCGGTTGGAGTGCAGGTCGGTCACGAGAACCTTCGCGCGATACGAACCAGGGCTCACGCCCGCGGCGATCTGTTCCAATACCACCCTTTCCTCGCCTCTCCGGGTAACGACGACCGGGCGGTCCGTCTGATATTCCCTTTTCTGCACGGTATGGAAAACGACATTGTCCTGTTCGTCGATGACGGACAGGTCGATCGAGAAGGAGGCGACGTAGAGCCTGTCCTCTTTTTCTTCGAGGGTAAACTCGCTGGGACGACAAAGGAAATAAAATTCCAGGTAGGTCTGCTCCTCCGGCCCTCTGAACCCGCTGACATCCATGGCGAAGTCGATCTCGCCGGTACTGTTCGCGGGTAGCAGGAAGGGGTCGCCGCCGGCGCTGGTGGAATCTGCATCTGTCGAGGTGGTTTCCTGCTCCTGGGCCAATGCGGACCCGGCACAGAGCAGGCAGGCAAGACAGACAAGACTACAGTAGAATCGAAACACTTCGGATATCTCCCGGTTTGAAGTCATCCCGGATACTGAAAAGCACGGGAATCCGCCAGCCGCGTTACGTGCCGGAACCGGATATCGATTGACTTGATGATACGAAACACCGATCTATGATATCCTGCCTGGTCACGTGCGGTCGTATCGTGATCTCAATCGTAAACTAAGGTTTTATTTACGACTGGGCAACTGATTTGTCTGGCGAGCCGGATTCATTCGGCAGGTTGCGTACAGGAGGAACCCATGTTGCGGCTTTGGTCGGATCGGACCATGCCTTCCGTGATTCGTTCGGAGTTTGAACATCGCATCCTGGTAAACGGCTCGGCGGAGAAATCGCCCGAAGACCCGCTTCGCGATCTGCCCGGCGCTTACGCGATCGTCGCGGGCGCGCGGAGAACGTACGATGGTGACCTGATGGACAGGTATCCGGACATGAAGGTCATATGCCGGACAGGCATAGGCATCGACAACATCGTCGTGCCGGATGCCACCGAAAGAGGCATCGCGGTCTGTAACACGCCCGAAGGCCCTACTATTTCCACGGCCGAAACGGCTATCGCCCTGATCCTGGCCGCGGTTAAACACATCAAGCGTGTTTCCGGAGAATTCGCGGAACAGCCGGGGAAGGACTACCTGTCCGGTTACCAGGGGATGGAGGTCTTCGGTCAGACACTGGGCCTGATCGGGCTCGGCCGGATTGGAAGCCGGGTCGCCCGGCTGGCCGTCGCGCTCGGCATGCGCGTGGTTGCATTCGACCCCTACATCGCGGAAGAGCGCGTGGTGGAACTGGGAATTGAACGGGCAGACCGCATCGAGGCCGTGCTCGCCAGGTCGGATGTCGTCTCGGTTCACGCGCCGCTGACGGAAGAGACTCGCCACCTGATGAACGTAAACCGCTTCGCCCAAATGAAGCAGGGCGCGTTCTTCGTCAACGTGTCCAGGGGCGGGCTGGTGGACGAGCAGGCCCTTCACGCCGCGCTCGAACGGGGAAGTCTCGCCGGCGCGGCCCTGGATGTCTTCGATCCCGAACCGCCGTCACTGGACAACCCGCTGCTCCATCGCGACGATGTGATCGTTACCCCCCATATCGCCGGCGTGTCAGTCGCGAGCAGGGAGCGTATGTGGAGGATGGCGGTAACGATGGCACTGCAGGTCTGGAACAGCGAGAAGCCGGACCACATCGTCAATCCGGAAGTCCTGCCTGAAACCGGATAGCCTGGCGTGTGCGCCGGTGCGTGACGGGGGTGTGCGCCGGTCTACCGGTGACAGCCTATCTGAATACCTGCACGTCGGCCGCCCGGGGCGTGTCCACGCCGTGCTTCATGCGCATGATCTCTTTCTGGCGTTCCGTAAGCAGGCCGTACCACTCGCCGGGAAATCCTTCATGGGGATCATACTGGAACATGAGCATGCGTTTCCGGTAGTGGGCGAATAAAGCGTGCCGGTTCGCGTTGCTGCGGTTGGCCCCGCCCGCGTGCCAGCACTGGCCGTTGAAGACAAGGACGCTTCCCGCGGGCGCGGAAGGCTGCACGCAGTACTTCACCTCGACCTCCGGAGGCGGATGGCCCAGACCACTCTTGTGGGTCCCCGGAACGACCCTTGTCCCGCCGTTCTCCGGCGAGAAATCGTCCAGCATCCACACGGTGTTCATCATGACCGGCGAGGCCATGTTGAGCATTTCGGCGGGTATGTCGCTGTGAAATCCCTGGTCGCCGTCCCCGGGCCGTACGATGCGGCTGTTCAGGCTGCCCAGGATGAGCGACTTCTCGAGAAAATGCTCCAGGATGGGAAGGATACGGGGGTGGTCGATGACGGGGAAGAAGATGGGGTCGAGGGTCGGCAGATTGCTCACGTGCCTGCAGGAGCCCTCGCCTCCGCGCTCTTCGCCCACCTCGTCGGCCAGGCGCATCAGCGTCTCGCGCATGGACGTGATTTGGTCGTCGGTCAAGACGTGCTCCACGACAGTGAAACCGTACGTGTCCAGTTCGTAGACCGCGTTTTCGAATTCGGTCATCGGCTACTCCAGGTAAGCGCCGGGTATGCGCGTATTCTCGTACTTCGCGTCTTCCGACCGGGCGAGGATCGGTCCGGGTACTTCGTCCGACCAGTAGTCCGGGACGGTGGTTGGACGCATGTGCCAACCGAGGAGCAGGGTTCGCCTCCAGTCGCTGTTGTTGCCCCGGGCCGAGTGCAGCAGCCGCGCTTCGCCGATCACGAGGTCGCCGGCGCGCACGGGCACGTCGACGGCTTCGGGGTGGTCGCCGAACATGTGGGGATCATTTTCATCGGCGAAATGCGCGGTCATCTGGTGCGGCACTTCGACTTGGCAATGCAGGGGTATGCGTTTCCGGTGCGTTCCCGGTATGACGCGAAAACAGCCGTTAATCTGGTCTGTGTCCACGAGATAGTAGGAAAGGAACAACTGCTGCGGCCACGGCGCCAGGCTGAAAGGGTCGTTCCATGTATCCCAGTCCTGATGCCAGTACAGGGGCGGTCCGCCGGGCGGCTTGCTCAGCACGTGGATGGTCCCGTTGGGCGTGAAATCGTCCAGCTTCATGGCGCGCATCAACGCCCGTGTCGCGGGCCAGTCCAGCAACCGGCGCATCACGACGTTCTCCCGGGTATTCACGTGGATATCCGATCCCTGATAACGCCATTCGGGCTGGTATTCCGCGGAGTCCAGTAATCGATCCGATTCCCGGCGGAGTTCGCCCAGGAACTCGCCGGTAAGTACGCCCTCGATATGACAGTATCCGTCGCGGACCAACTGCTCCCGCTTTCGCGCGCCTTCTTCTTTCGTCATGCTCCGACCCCTCGCCCACGTTCAGACTTCTCGCTCGCGCTTTATCTACACGTCCCGGGTTATCTGTTACCGCGAGACAACCCATTGTCCACCAGGTAGTTATAGCTTTTCCTGACCGCTTCCACCATGTCCGTCGCGCAACTGTCCAGTTCGACGATGTGCCACTCGGTGTGGTTTCCTCCGGCGGCGATCACCCCCGGGAGATCCACCTTGCCTTCACCCAGCGCGGTCATGTCCGTATTCCGCCGGCAGGGGCCGTCCTTGAGGTGAAGCAGAGGCGCGCGGCCGCCGAGGCGTTCAAGCACGCCGGCCGGATCGGGGCCGCCGACCTGGACCCAGTATACGTCCACCTGGAAGAACACCTCCGGTGATAGATGCTCGAGGAGGATATCCGTCGCGATCCGCCCCTCCACTTCCTGGTATTCCCACCAGTGATTATGAATCCCGAAGGTCATGCCGTGCGGCGCCACGGCCTCAGCGGCCTCGTTGAAACGGTCCGCCGACCACCTGATGTTGTCCACGGTACCGTGGTCGTCTTGTCCCAGTCCGGATACGACACGCTTCGTTCCGATCGCGTCGGCCGTTTCGACGACGTAGGACTTGTTATCACCCACGGGCAGGGGGAGATGGGCGCTGGGAACCTCGAGGTTCAACGATTCGAAGAGCCTGCCGGCCGCCTCCGGCGTGGAACCCGGAAACCCGGCGGGTTCAACACCCGCGTAACCGATCTCCGCGGTCAGGTCTACCACGTGTTCGAAGTCCTTGTCGGCCAATTCTCTGAGGGTGTACAACTGCAGGGCTACGGGCGGGGGCATAACACGGCACCTCTTTCTCTTTCTTCAGCCCGCCTTGGGCTGTTCGATGTACGATAGAAACGTCAGCGGATTATTGGGTGAAGTGCGGGATGAATATACGAAGCCCGGCACCCGCGTGCAAGCGAATCGTCAGGACAAATCGTATACGAAATCCCCGCCGCCGTGGCGCAGGGCGGCATCGCCTTTGCGCAGCATGCGCAGTACGCTTTCCTCGTGGATCATTTCCATGAGGTCGTTCCTTTCGAACCACCTGAGATCATGGGATTCATCGCTTATCTTCAGGGGCTGTTCCGCGGACGCAACCAGCAGGTAGCGAAGGTCGTGGTGTTCATGTGCGGGCACATCATCGCGAGGGGCGATCGCGTGGATGTCCACGTCCAGGGGAACAACCCCTTCCGGTTCCCGGTACAGTCCGAATCCCTTCAGGCCGGATTCCTCCTCGGCTTCCCGCAGAGCGACGAGGTGGGGCCGGGTACAACCGTCGGAATGGCCGCCCAACTGCAGCCAGCGGTCGAAGATGCGGTGCCTGGTCATCAGGTACTTCGAACGATCGGGCGAAACGATCCAGGCCGATCCGGTGATGTGACCCGGCATGCACGTTCTTTCAAAGCAGTCGGGATGTCCGGTGACCAGGGAACGTATCCGTTCTATCGTATGTCCTTCACCGGGATGGCGCGCCAAGTACTGGCCCAGCACCCGCAGGAGATGATCGCGATGCGATTTGCCCGCCTCTTCCCCGCCAGATACGCTCATCAGGCCGTTTTTGTTGAATTCATCCATCAGTTTCCCAGTAGCACGGTACGTCCAGCTCATCGCCCAGTTGCCGAAGCGACTGGATATGGGCGTCGTCCAGGGGTATGCCGTGCTCGCCGAAATCGACCTCCCGTTCGGCTTCGATTTCACCCGGAAGCAATGCGCGGTCCAGCCCCGGCAGCGGTTGCATGGAGTGTACTTTTCGCCGCAGTTCCGTGACCGTCCGGGTGTAGTCGGTAGAGTCGCCGATGAATGCCGGATCCAGGACAACGGCGGTCAGGCTGCTGGTGGCACCTGGATAGCGGTATTCGATGGCGGACTGTGCGTCCACGGGCCAGGTCATCATGACGGAGGTGACCTGGTAGGCCAGACCCTTGATCAGCGGGAGCACGCTGATCTCCGCGATTTCCTGTTGAACGTCGGGCAGCTCCAGGTGCGTGCCCATATCGATCAGCACGGGCGGTTCGCCTTCCGCTGCCGGGAACCCAAAGCTTACGGGCGGGTTGTTTAGCGCCTGAACTACGGGCTCCGGTCGGTCGAAGGGCAGTGGACTCATGGGCGTACTGTAGTACAGGCAGATCATGCCCGCACCGGTGGCGATGCGCGTCCAGTTTCCCACCGATCCCGTGTGGCCACAATGGGTCACCGTGGCCAGGCAGATTCCCGTAGATCTCGCCCGGGACACCGCCGATCGAATCGCCCGGGCGGACGCCAGGTGCCCTATGCCCCCATCCCCGTTCCACTGCACCACCGCGGCTGTCTCCCGGTAGATCCTGATATTAGGCCTCGGGTTGTATGTCCCCGACTGGAACGCATGCACGTATCCTGGCAACTGGCGGGTGCCGTGGCTGAGGACGCCGCGCAGGTCCGTCGCGGTCAGGTAGTCGGCCAATTCCGTCGCGTGGGCTTCTGGTAAGCCAGTCTTGCGAAGCGCTTCTTCAGTAAAACGGTGCAGGGCCTTCGCGTCGTAGCGGGGATTGGTGTAGTCGACGGGAATGATGGCCATACATGCCTCAAGGAACAGTAAGTTGCTTGGATAAAGTTCGTCTGTGACTCTTAACCATAATGAGACTCGAACGGCAAAACAATAGCTATCCAATCGGACCGCCGATCACTTTGACTTGCGTCGCGAAGGTACGTACCTTGATCTACTTCACAACCGCATATCAATGCATACACAACAGAACCAGTTGCCGGGATACGAGATGACAATGAAACCACTAAAGGATCGCGTGGCGGTCGTTGCGGGCGCGACGCGCGGAACCGGACGGGGGATCGCCCGCATGCTCGGCGCGGCGGGCGCAACGGTCTACTGCTCCGGGCGAAGCGTGAAGGGCCATCCCGCCACGCCGGGCCGTCCCGAGACGATCGAAGAAACCGCCGAAATGGTCACGGCCGAGGGCGGCCACGGAATTGCCAATAGAACCGACCACACCGTTGCGTTCGAGGTGGAGCGGTTGTTCGCGCGAGTCAGGAACGAGCAGGGTCGGCTCGACATTCTCGTCAACGATATCTGGGGTGGCGATGAAATGATCGAATGGGGCTCGCCGTTCTGGGAACTCGATACAGCCAAAGGGTTGAAAATGCTTGAAGGGGCGGTACACACCCATATCATCACGAGCCGGTACGGCGTACCCAGGATGATCGAGCGGAACGCCGGACTGATCGTGGAAGTCACAGACGGCGACACGATGGGCTACCGGGGCAATCTCTTCTATGATTTCGCAAAAAACGCAACGATCCGGCTCGGCTACGCGATGTCCCGCGATCTCCACGCGCATAACATCACCGCGCTGACCGTTACACCGGGCTTCCTGCGGTCCGAAGCGATGTTGGACGGCATGGGGGTCACGGAAGAGAATTGGCGGGAAGCGATCGCGCAGGACTCGTTTTTCGAGGAATCGGAGACGCCGTGTTACATGGGCAGGGGCGTGGCGGCCCTGGCGGCCGATCCGGACGTCGCGTCGAAGCACGGAGGACTGTATGGGAGCTGGTCGCTCGCGAAGGAGTATGGATTCACGGACCTGGACGGGCGCCAGCCTGACTGGGGCAAATACTTTAGCGCCAGAATACGGGATATCGTAGATAACGTAGAGTCGCCGGACGAAATGGACCTATACAATGTCAGGGCAAGGATGAACCAGATCGAATTGGACCCGGCGGCGAAGGAGGAATACACGCGCTTGAGGGCGTACCTGGATAAGCATGAGTGAGGTTGCGTGTTGCGGAGGCGAAAGTTGCGGACCTTCCACTGCATAGCAGGAGGTCACATGACTCAGGTTTTCATGTACCTATCTTCTTGTTAACATCCACATGCCGGTTTATACTGAATACTACTCTACCCCCAATTCAGTTGTAAATTGGGATGATTCTGATCCCAGACGGAGGTTTTCCATGTCTGACAACGAAGGAAAATCAAAGATCGACCCCCGTATTCAGGGCCCCGAACAGTCCTTGGAGCTCTCCCGCCGCGGATTCATCGGCAGCGTGATCGCCGGCGCGGCCGGGGTGGCCGGTGCATCGTCCCTGCTGTCCCCGGTTCAGGATGCCGAAGCGGCGCCCTTGCCCGATCTGCCCGAAAAGCCGACCGGCGGCGCGGCCGCCGATGACGAGCCATACTGGGAGAAGGTGGCGGCCCAGTTCATGTTGCGCGACAATGTCATCTACATGAATTCGGGCACGCGCGGTCTCTCGCCCATGAGCGTGCACAAGGCGCAGGTGCAAGCCATTGAAGCCGTGAATTCCGATCCCAACATGTGCTGGTCGACCTACAGTTTCGCCGGCATGGACGAGATACGGGAGAAGATGGCCGTGTATATTGGTTCGGAGGTCGAGGAAATCGCCTTTACGAACAGCACTACCGATGGGATGGGACTCGGTTTCATGGGGCTGGAAATGAACCGGGGGGACGAGATCCTGACCACGAACTACGATTACGGCTGGGTGAAGAACATGATGGCCTTTCGCGCGAAGCGGGACGGCCTGGAGTTCAAGATGGTGGACATATCGGATCCGAGTTTCCGTACGCCGGATGATCCGCAGAAAGTCGTCGATGCCGTGGCGGCCGGTATAACTCCGAAAACCAGGTTTCTCACCATTTGCCACATCAACTACACCGACGGGTTCGTCATGCCCGTGAAGGAGATCTGTGAGATTGCCCGTGACCGCGGGATCATCACCCTGATCGACGGCGCCCAGCCGCCGGGCATGATGAAGATGGACATGATGGACCTGGGATGCGACATGTATGCGGGGGCGGGCCACAAGTACATGCTGGCCGCTCAGCACACCGGTTTCCTGTTCGTCCGGAATGACATGGTGGACCGGGTACATCCCCTGGTTTACACGGGTTCGATGAATCCGGAATGGGCCATCACGGGCGCCAGGAAACTCGAACAGAGAGGCTCTTCGAGCTATTCGGACCGGGTCTCCATCGGCGCGGCGCTGGATTTTCACAACAAACTCGGGGTCGAAGCCATCGAAGCCCGGCTCCGTTACCTGTCCCAACGCCTGAGCCAGGGTCTGAAGGCCATAGACGGCGTCACCGTGTACGCATCCGACGATCCCAGGATGTCCTGTGCGCTCGTGTCCTTCTCCGTCAAGGATCTCGATCCTTCGTTCATCGTCGGGCGTCTCTGGTACCGCAGTCCGAACATCTACATCCGTACCGTCGGCGCCGCCGGCGGTTTCAGGGGAGTCCGCGCGACGTTGCACGTCATGGACACGGCCGATCACGTAGATACCCTGATCGACAGGATCGAAAGGCTTGCGCAGGCCTGAGATCCGAAGGCCATGGGGTTTGCGTCAGGCTCGATCCAGTGGAGTTGAAATGGGCATTGTACGATTCCTGATCGCCACGCTTGCGGGCGCCCTGGTCCTGCTTGTCATGGGTTTCTTCCTGTACGCGGTGTTGTTCGTGGGGTTTTTCGCTGCGAACGCCGAACCCGGCGCGGCCGCCGTGGCCAAAAACCCGCCCGAAATGCTGTTCATCTACCTGAGCGAGTTGATTCTGGCGGTTCTCCTGTGTCTCGTAATCGGTTGCTGGGCAGGGGGATCCGGCGCCGGGGCGGGATTCAGGACCGGTGCGGTCTTCGGTTTCTTGATGAGTCTCGCCATCAGCCTGATGTTCTATGGCACGGTGAACTACATGAATCTGCAGGCGACGTTGTTCGACGTCGTCCTGACCACGGTGCGCATTGCCCTGGCGGGCGCCGTGATCGGAATGGTGCTGGCCAGGCGGCATTCAACAGAAGTTCCAGCCGCGGTCGGCGGTTAATCCGGTCTGAACTAGCGCCTGAAGACCGCACGGGTATTTCCCGTTTGAGGAGTTAATGCCTGTACAACGATTCGCCATAGCGACAGTAACCGGTGCCGCCATGGTACTGGTACTTGGCCTGGTCACCGGTGCCTTGTTCAGCGGCCTGTTCGCCGGTTTCGCGGTGACGGCTCCGGAACTGGTCATGAAGTCCAACCCTAACGTGTGGACGATTGTCCTGGGCGCCGTTGCCATGGGAGCGCTGCTGACCGTCCTCCTCGGTTGCTGGACGAACCATACCGGCGCGGCGAAAGCCCTCGGAACCAGTGCGATATTCGGATTGCTCCTCCAACTGTTTCTCGGGTTGAGCCTGTTTGGCATGACAACCATGCTGAGCCTCACCGGAACCCTGATCAAGGTCGTCATCGATACGGTTCAGGTGGCTTTGTCCGGGATGGCCGTCGGCGTCGTTCTGGGCTGCGGCGAGCAGACCTAGCTCGAACCCGCACCATCCTCCATTTCTCTATGTACACGTCGATCACCGCCAGTACACTCCACACGGGTGAAACGCTCGAAGTCGGCGTCGTCCTGGCGCCGGACGACGACTATGCGCCGTTCGTCCGGCCGATCCTCGCGCACAAGTCACACAACGAACAATGGCATCTCGACGAGGTTTTCGCCGGACGGACAGACCCCCTCGAGACCAGGTTCTATCTCGGTCGCCTGAACGAACGGCCGGTTTGCAACATCATGGTCAGCGAACACGGCGGAGTCGGCATCGTGAGCCACGTATACACCAGGCCGGAACACCGCCGCAAGGGCATAGCACGGCTGGTCATGGCCGGGCAGATGGCGGACTTCAATGACCGGGGCGGCCGGTACCTGACGCTGTCCACGGGCTACGATACCCATCCCTACTATCTGTACCACAGCTTCGGGTTCCGGAGCGTCATACCAGACTCGGGTCACATGAAGTACATAGGGAATGCAGCGTTCGAGCCGGAACACTTCCGCGGCGAAGGGGTTCGCGTGGTCCCGGGAGACTGGAAAAACTGGCCTTCACTGAACGTACTCTGTGCCCAGGACGGTCCGCCTTACGTACGCAACGTGGGGCTGGGACATATCGGTCCGCGCATGTTCGAGGGGGCCTACCTGGGGTTGATGAAGCAAACGCGGGAAGATGAAGATGTCCAGGTCCGGCTGCTGGTTACGGATCGAGAGGCGGTCACGGGTTACGCCACGCTGGTGCCGGACACCCGGTGGCGCGGGGAGACCTGTCTCCTGGATTTGACGGTCCATTCCGCGTTTACGGCCTACCTGAAGCCATTGCTCGATTCATTTGACCTGCCGCCAGAACGTAAGGTTCTCTGCCACGTCGAGCCTGGTGACGCACCGAAGACCACGGCGCTGCGGGACGCCGGATTCGTCCGCGAGGCTACGCTCCGGAATCAGTTCAAAGCGGCTGGCCAGGCAATGGATATCGAGGTGTACGCGTGGCATGCCTAGTCCCGCCCGAAGCTGATTAGCTCGAATCCGCCGGGCACCCGCGCTCAAGGCTGTTCAACGTCTTGTCGTGAATCCTGCCGAAACCCCCGTTGCTCATAAACACGATCCGGTCGCCCGGCGCCGCCTGCTCGGCCAGAAGCGCAACGATCCGTTCCACGCTTTCCACGGCTTCGGCGCGAACTCCGCGAAGGCGCAACTCCTTCACCAGTTCGTCTACTGAAAAACGATCGTCCTCAGGTGCTTTCTCCGGCAGAAAGACCGGCGCAATCAGTACGCGGTCCGCGTCGTCGAAGGAGACGACGTAGGCGTCCTGAAAGTTCCGGCGTATGGTGGTGGCTGAACGGGGTTCGAAAACGGCCCAGATGCGTCGGTCCGGACTGGCCCGTCGAAGCGCCTCCAGCGTCGCCTTTACGGCCGAGGGGTGGTGGGCGAAGTCATCATATACCGTAATGCCATTCACTTCGCCCAGTGTCTCGAGGCGCCGCTTTACGCCTGGGAAGGTCTCCAGGCCCCGCGCTATATCCCGCCAGGATACGCCGTAATGCCTGGCGGCGGCCACGACTGCCAGGGCGTTTTTGACGTTGTGCGAGCCAGGTTGACGAATGGACAGGCGCGAGACGTGCTTGTCCCATTCATAGAGGTCGAAGGCGGAGCCACCGGGATGGACGGACACGTTACGCGCCGACCATCGCGCGCCGGGCGACTCGCCCAGGGTGTGGACGGAGCAGAACGCGTGGGACGCGACGCCCTGGACGCGCTCGTCTTCCGCCGGGCCGATCAGCAGCCCGTTTTTGGGTATGATGTTGACCAGCCTTCTGAACGAAAGCATGATCTCGTCGAGAGAATCGTAGATGTCCGCGTGGTCGAACTCGATGTTGTTGATGATCACCGTATCGGGCAGGTAATGCAGGAACTTCGCCCGTTTGTCGAAGAAGGCGCTGTCGTATTCATCGCCTTCCAGGATGAACAGGTCGCCCGATCCCAGCCGCGCGCCGGTCTGCCAGCCGATGGGCACGCCGCCGATGATGTAGCTGGGGTCCCGTCCGGCCTCGGTGAGAACCCAGGCGAGCATCGCCGTCGTAGTCGTCTTGCCGTGCGTTCCCGCCACCACGATCGGTTTGCGGTCCCACAGGAAGAAGGACTTGAGCGTTTCCGGCATGGAGGCGTACCGAAGCTTCCGTTCCAGAACGGCTTCGGCCTCGGGATTACCCCGTGAAACCGCGTTTCCGATAACTACGAGATCCGGCTGTGGGTCCAGGTTGGCGACGTCGAAGCCCTTGAATACGGGTATCTGCTGTTCCGAAAGCACCGTGCTCATGGGGGGATACACGTTTTCGTCGCTTCCGGTCACCCGGTGTCCGAGGGACTTGAGCATTACGGCCAGCGCACCCATGCCTGTACCGCAGATGGCCACGAGATGGATATGAAGCGGTCGGGACATGGTCAGGGCATCGGGGGATGGTTCTCGGTCAGTTCCCGGATCTTACGGCGTACCGCGTCGTTGTTGAAGTGGTCGGGGTGGGAAACGAGCAGGGTTTCGTATTCCGTGAGCGCCTGGGGAATATCGCCGATCTTCGTTTCCAGGATTTCGGCGATACGCCGCCGGGCAGTGACGACGCGTCGGCTGTCCGGATGCCTGTCTATCAGGTCGCGCAGGGCCGCGACGGCCTCGTATGGCTTGCCCGACCGGTCGAGTATCACACCTATGTCCAGGATGACCGTGTCGACGATCAGACTTTCCGTGTTTTCCTCGACGAACCGCTTGCAAGCCGCCAGGGCTTCCCGGTCCTTGAACTGACGGCGCAGCAGCACCGAGCGGACGTATTCGTCAAGCGCACGGTCTCCGCCCTGCCGGCCTTCCGCGATCAGGATGGTCCACTCCAGCGCGTCATTGGCAAAGGGGCTGTCCGGATACCGGTCTGCGGTTTCGTGGAACCGTTCGAGGGCATCGTCCCATCGCCCCTGGAAGAGTGCCAACTCACCCAGGTGGAATGTCGTCCGCGCCCGCGTTGTGGCTTCCGGGAAACCTGCTTCCGGGTCTCCGATCCGGTTGTACTGGGCAAGCGCGTCTTCGACGCTGCCAAGGACTATGTAGCTCTCCGCGATGCCGAACATGGCTTGCTCCCGGTACACGGTCTCGGGCGCGTGGACCAGAAGCGACCGGTACGTGTCGAGTGCCTGTCGAGCGTCCTGGAAATGGGCGAGGTAGAGACCCGCCAGTCGAAGCATCGCTTCTTCGCGGTACCTGGTTTCCGGATACCGCGCAATGACCGTCCGGTACGTTTCGGCAGCCTGGTCCATGCGCCCGGTCTCCCGTAACGCTCTGGCAAGTCCGGTAGATGCTTCGGCGCGCATAGTATCCGGCACTGCCTGCCGGATGAGTTCCTGATAGGTATCGATGGCGTTTTGCGTATGTCCTTCCCGCAGCGCCCATTCGGCGAACCGTACCAGGTAGGTGCCGCTGGATCCGTCCAACCGGTCGGCTTCACGGTACTCGGCCAACGCTTCCAGGGGCTTATCGTATCGGAGATAGAAGTTTCCGAGGAGGTCGTGGGCGTCCTTGCTGTCGCCGTGTTCCGATACCGCCTCTCGCAGCGCCTCTTCCACCAGTTCCTGGCTTCCCAGCGCGGTGAGCTGATCGATCTGGTCGCTGACTATACCTTGCTGCCTGGGATTCAGGGTCAGCCACCGTACGTATTCCCTGACGGCGCCCGGTATGTCGAACGCACTGGTATAGAAACCGGCGAGCGCGAGGGCAAAAGCGTTCGGTTTACCCAGCCTCTGCCGGCCTGAAAGGTAGGTTTGAATCGCCCTGTCGTACGCTTGCCTGTCGAAGTGCAGATATGCGATCGTGTTTACGGCTGATTCACTCTCGGGGAACAGTTCCAGGAGGATTCGGATCTGTTCTTCCGCTTCGGCGTCCCGGCCGGTGCCGAAGAGCGCTTCAGCGAGCCTGCCGCGGAATCTGACGTTATCGGGTGATCGTTGGATATGGGTTTCGAGCAAGGGTATGGCCTTGTCAAACGCTTCCATCCGAAAGTACAGCCGAAGGACGCCGTTGAGGGCGGAGCGGTTATCCGGAGCCTCCTGAAGTATCCTTTCAAAGAGGGCAACCGCCCGGTCATACTGCCTGAGACGTTCGAGCGTCCTGGCCTGCTCGATCCTCCGGATCAGGTCGGCGGACCGGTTGATCTGCCCCTCGGCAGCCGGGGTCATGAGAAACAAAGCCGTCATAAACGCGGCGGTCGCGGCGGCAAGGATCCAGCTTGCGCGAGGTGCGCGCCTGAGCGGTCCATCGCGCCAATGCGATTCCGAGCAGGGATTCACGAGGGTTTCCTAATTCACTACTGGGGTGTTTGAAAGTGCGCGGAAGTAAGCACGTATGAGCGCTTCGTATTCACGAGGCCATGCGCCTTCTCCGGCGCCACGCAGGACGTCATCACGCAGCATGCGGTCGACTTCGGTCAGATCACCCGGCAGGTCGTCCGGAGAAGGACGGTTCGCCAGGTCCTCGCCCGGCGCGGCGCGGCGCTTCTCCTCCCGTTCCTGGCCTCGAATGGACCGCGAGGCGTCCAACAGCCTGGACAGGATCCGCTGCTGGCGCTCCACCAGGTTGGGTTCGATCTGATACTGTTGCAACTCGCGTACCGTCTCTTCCATTTCTTTCTCGATTTCCTGTAACCGGCCAAGAATCTGGTCCTGCTCCTCCTGCTGTTCCCGCCGCAGCTGTTCGAGGCTCTTGCGCAGCGCGTCCTGCCTGGCCGCCAGCCTGGATATCTGCGCCTGAGTCTCCAGGTCCATTCTTCCGTCCGGCGCATTCATCATACGGTTCATCTCGTCGTTGATTCCGGTCTGCTGCCGCGCCATGCCCCGCAGGCGTTCGATGAGATCCATCATGCCGGAGGACGATCCCGAATTCGCCATGTTCTGCATGGCCCGCTGCAAAGCCAGCACGGTTTCGTTCAGAGACTTCATGGCGACTAATTGCTCCTGGGAGGCCGTATCGCGTTCCCGATCGGCCAGGTGGTCCTCCGCGAGCTGCATGCTGTTCAAGGTTGCACCCAGCGACCGGCCGATGGAAGGCGGGATGAACAGGGTCTTCTGCGCGATGGAAACGATGTCGTTGGCAACGATCGATGCGCCGTTCAGGAGTCCTTTCTGATCCTCGGCAAGCATGGCTATGCGGGTATCGGAGCCGCCGGGATTGCGTGTGCGGCCGGTAAGGGTCTCCTGGCTCACCGAGAGATCGACGAGTCGATACATGGCCTGGCGCATCTCCCCGGCGATTTCCTGCATCCTGTCTTGCTGGAGCTGGTCCTGGATCTCCTGCAGTTGCTCGTTGAGCCCGGAAAGCGCCCGGGACATCCTCTGTTGGCCTTCCATCGCCTGTTGCATCCTGCCGGCTTTCAACTGACCGGAGATCTGTTCCATGTTTCGCGTCATTTCCTGGCGGTCCATTTCCCGGGAAGCCTCCCGCACGCTTTCGGCGGGCATATCCCGGAACTCTTCCATGGCACGGGCCAGGCTTTCCAGGTCGCGCTGCAGGGATCCCGTATCGTCGCCCAACTGCTGCTGTTTACCCGCAAGTTCCCCTCCCTCGTTACTATCCGACGTGTTCTCCGTCGCGTAGCGCAGCTCATCCTGCCTAACAGCGAGGTCCTGGGTCTGCCGGACTGCAGCCGTCAACATCTGCTCGGCCCGAATGCGTTTCAGAATGGCCAGGCTGCGCTCCAGACGCCGTAAAAACTCCTCCTGCTCGATTTCGAACGCTTCCATCGATTCCTTCACCTGCCCGTTGTCGAACGACTGCATGGCCTGCTTCAATTCCTGCATGGCCTTGAGCAGTTCGGGGGTGGCGATCTCCTGGAACAGCTTCCTGAGTTGATCCATGCTGTCGATGAGTTCCTGGCTGGGGGAATCGTGGTCTTCCAGTTTATCCATGGACGCCTTCACCGATTCGGCTGCCCTGAGGAGCTCTTCGGTCGCCTGTTCCTGGTCGGCCAGAATGGATTCGATCTCTTTTTTTTGCTCCCAGGTCAGTTCCTGCTCCTCATTCGCGCCGGCGTCTGCTCTCGCCTGCTGCTCGAGGGTGCGGTTCAGTTCTTCGATTTTCTTTTGCGTTTCTTCCTGCTCTTCCAGCATGTCCTCCATGTCCGAGACCTGCTGCTCCTGCGCATCGTCGATCTCGTCGTAGATCTCTTCCAACGAAGGAAACCGCAGCGTGTAGGTTCGGCTCACCGCCCGCTTCGGACCCGATATCGTGTCGTTGTCGTACAACTCGATTCGATAGGAGACCACGTCCCCGGGGAACAGGTTTTCATTGGACAGGTCCCATACGAAAGGCCGCGACATCACCGTGGATTCCAGGTCCACGGGGATGGCCCTGCTCCGCTCTTCGCCATCGGGTTCCTCTCGGTAGACGAGGTTCATTTCCGAGAACCCGAAGTCGTCCGTACCCGTTACCAGGAACGAAACGACCATGTTTTCCGTGAGGTCGGTATCCCGGCCGGGGGACAGGATGCGGAGGGAAGGCATGCGGTCCGGCAACGCGATAATCCGATACCAGGCGGGATCCACGCTTTCGTGGCCGTCCGCGTTTCGTAACGTGATGCGGTACCGCTGATCGGTGTTCACGGTAAGAGACCCTGTGGCCGTGTCGCTCGAAACCTCCATGGCTATCGGCCGGTCGGCGTTTTCCAGATAAAGCGCCGCTTCGGACAGGTTCCGGTTGGCGTCATCGGCGGCCAGATCCACCCTGGTTCCCCTCAGCGCGACGATGTCTCCGCCTTCAGTCGTGGTTCTCGGGTCCAGTCCGGTATAGGCGGGATAGTGATAGGTCAGACGTAAAGAGCCGAGGAAGGGACGATCGATGGTGTCGATACGGAATGGATGGCTGACCGCGTCGCCTGCTTCTATCTCATAAGTCAGACTCTCTCTGATTTCGCGCAAGGTATGGGTGTACGTGGCCGGAGCTGAGGCGCTCATGTCAAGGGACTCCCGCCGTTCCCCATCCGAGGCCAGCCGCAGAACGGCCCGGTCGGGTATCTCGCCGGTCACTTCGGCCGTTATGGTGACCTGGCCGCCCGACGTCACTTCCACGTCTCCCGGCAGAACGTGCAGAAACGTGCGTTGCGGAGGCTGAAAATGGGTAAGGGGGCTTGCCAGCCGGTTAAGGGCCCCGGAAAGCGGCCCGCCGTAGGCGGCCATCGCAAGGAGGACGAGCATTGCCGCTATGCCGAATTCCTTGGCGGGGCCGACGAGGCGGTGTCTTTGATCCGCTTCGCTGAAATCCACCGACTGCGTGCGTTCCGCGGTTTCTGTAATGGCCGCGTCCAGGAGCGCGGGAGAGGCGTTTGACCCAGCGTCCCGTTGCCGGGAGAGTTGCAGGGCCACGGTGACCCTGTCGTTCAGGTCGGGGTACTGTCGATCGACCCGCCGCGCCAGGTCCTGGTCGGTGACGCCGCTTCTGAAGTGCCCGAGACAGCGCCAGCACACCAGGACCGCGAGGAGGACGAGGCATGCCGGGATCAGGGCCAGGCGAACTGCTGACTCGAGATACAGGAAGGATTCGAGGACAGCAAGGGTAAGCACGAGGATGCATACCAGGGCGCCCGCGGTGAACAGACCTTCTGCGGCGGCGACCCAGCGGCTGCGGATGCGAAGTGCGTGAAGCCGGTATCTCAGCGCGTGCCAGGCGGAAGGGGAGGATTTACTCGGCACGGTCAGTCCTCAGGTGTTCACCGGCCCGTGTGTGTGCTACGCGGACCGGAGGTCCCGTCGAAACAGGTTACTGCTGCACCAGCATCTCGTGGGAGTAAAACAGCTGCCTGGCCTGCTGGAGCTGTTCGTCTCCGGCCGCGGACACGCGGCTGGCTTCTTCGTCACCCCAGAGATTTCGGGCAAGAGACCGCTTCAGCTGCAGTTCGATGACGTCCAGGTCGCCGTTGAATTCTTCTTCCGTGAAAGAAAGGCCCGACTCCCGAACCTGGTCCTTGAACGCCGCAAGCATGGCGTCGTCGACTTCGAATTCGTTCAGGAAGGTGTCGAAGTCATCCTTGAGGTCCTGCCGGGTCACGCCGTAGGTGTTCGCAAATTCGAAACAGGCCCGGTCGAACGGTACCCAGCCCCTGTACTTGCCGAGTACGAAGGGGTATGTGCGTTTCGGGGTCGTGATCAGTACGTCGGGCGATATGCCCCCGTCCCCATAGACCGTACGCCCCCCGGCGGTGGTGTATTCCGGGCGTTCCGCATTTGCCGCGGATTCCTCGCCGTCCGCCGTTTTTTCGGAACCGGTGAAAGACCCTTGTACATATTCTTCGAAGGACCGGTTCTTGTAGTCTCGCTGGATCATGCGGCCGCTTGGCGTGTAGTACCGGGCCGTAGTCAGCTTAAGCGCGGATCCGTCCTTCAGGTGCGGTTCCGCGAAGAGGGTCTGAACAAGTCCCTTGCCGAAACTGCGGGTTCCGGCAATCACGCCCCGGTCCCAGTCCTGTACGGCGCCGGCCACGATTTCGGATGCCGAGGCGGAGCGATGGTCCAATAGAATCACCAGGGGCATGTCACGATGGTTCACTCCCCTCAGCGATTTGAAAGTCTGGTTCGAACTCCTGTTCCTGCCCATGGTTTTGACGATGACGTGACCTTCGGGAATGAACTTGCTCGACACCTCGACCGCCTGGTCCAGGTAGCCGCCCGAATTGCCTCTCAAATCGAGCACCAGCCGCTCCATGCCATCCCGCTGGAGCTTGTCCAGCGCGGTCTCCAACTCGCGCGACGTCGTTTTGGCGAACCGGATCAACTGGATGTATCCAGTGTTGTCTTCCAGCATGATGGCCGACCGAACGCTGCGGATGGGAATGCGATCGCGGGTAATCGTTACGTCGAACCGCTCCTCGACGCCGGGCCGCTCGATGGTTACGTCCACCCTGGTTCCCTTCTCTCCACGCAGCTTTTGCCGGACTTCGTCGTGCTTGATGCCGATCGCGGATTCACCGTCGATCCGGACGATACGATCTCCGGACTGCAGGCCGACGGCTTCCGACGGCGATTCGGCGATCACCGAAATCACGTACAGGAATCCGTCCAGGACGTCGAACTCGATGCCGATGCCGTAGAAGTTCCCGCTGAAGCGCTCGCCCATTTCAGCGAAACTCTCCTTGCTCAGGAAACTGGAATGGGGATCGAGCACCTCGAGCATGCCGTCGATCGCGGCGTAGATCAACTCGCCGGGCTGTACCTCCTCGACGTAGTTTTCGTCGACCAGGTTGAGCACGCCCATCAGAAGCTTGGTGCTGGCATAGATGTTGTCCGCCGCGTGTATCGTCCTGTTGACCGTGCTTCCCAGCAGGAACGAACCGACTGCGACTACAACCAGCAGGACGACGTATTTCGGTTTCCTCAAGGTCGACATATGGCCAGACTCCTTCATTCCAGTCCTCTGACCGGAATCCAATCAGGTTCGCACCGGAATCGTCTTACCGGAGGCATTAAGGGAGGTCGTTTTCTTGACATAGGAAACACCTGATTAAAACTAACGCGACAACGTCCGATGTCAATGGTTTTCGGGGAATTACGCGTCGGTGTATTCTCGGTTCCCGCCTTGACACTTTCCCCGTATTTCTTTATTTTTTCCGATCTCGTATGACCTTCATTATATCAGGTGTCCGTGTGGATCCTACCCGGTGCTGCGGTCAACCGCGATACCACCAACACAGCTGTTTTCACGGGGTGGTTTTCATACAGGTATGAACGTCTGGATTCATGCGGAGTTTCATCGTTCTTACAGTCGGAATTCAGTTGAGTTCGAGCGGAACCTCTTCATGTCGCACGGACATCGCGCTGAATCCCCGTAGCGCTCGATGTACGCGGCTACATAACCCGGAGACGCCATGAACGTACTTGTCGTAGGCAAAGGAGGCAGAGAGCACGCGCTGGCCTGGGCGCTCCGGCGCTCCACCCTCGTAGAAAATCTGTACGCGGCTCCGGGTAATCCGGGTGTAGCAGCGCTTGGAGCATGCGTTTCCATCGAACCGGAAGACGCGGATGGAATCGCTGGTTTCGCCCGTGACAACGGGATCGACCTGGTGGTGGTCGGTCCGGACGGCGCGCTGGAAGCCGGGGTGGTCGACGCCGTGGAAAGCTTGGGCATCAGGGCCTTTGGTCCTACCCGCGCGGCCGCCGAAATCGAATGGAGCAAGGTTTTTTCCAAGCAGATGATGCGGGAGGAGGGCATCCCCACGGCCGCGTTCGCGGTATTTTCCGATGTGGAAGGTGCGCGCGCGTACGTGAACGATGTGGGGGCGCCGATCGTCGTCAAGGCGGATGGGCTGGCCGCTGGAAAGGGCGTCCTGGTGTGCCGCACGGTTGAGGAAGCGATGCGGGCGCTCGATGAGGTGATGACCGCCAGGCTATTCGGCGATGCGGGAGAACACGTGGTCGTCGAAGCCTACATGGAGGGCGAGGAGGCCTCCGTTTTCGCAATTACCGACGGCGAATCGGTAATGCCTATGATCCCTTCGCAGGACCACAAGCCCATCCATGAAGGCGATACGGGACCGAACACCGGAGGCATGGGAGCTTACGCGCCGACGCCGGTCATCGATGAGCGCGCGTTGAGGGATGTCCTGGAACGGATCATCGAACCGGCGGTCCGGGGCATGAAAAAACGCGGCCGGCCCTTCCGGGGTTTGTTGTACTGCGGCCTCATGATGACCTCCGACGGGCCGATGGTCGTCGAGTTCAACAGCCGGTTCGGCGATCCCGAGACCCAGGTCGTACTTCCCCTGCTCGAAGACGACTTCGCGGAACTGGTTTACGGAATCAGCGAGGGCAGGCTGCCCTCCGAACCCCTGTCCTGGAAGCGCAAGGCCGCGACCTGCGTCGTGGTGGCTTCCGGCGGATATCCCGGGTCATACGAAGACGGCAAGAAGATCCATGGTCTCGGTGCGTTGGAGGCGATGGACGACGTCTTCGCTTTCCATGCCGGCACGGCCATGAAGGACGGGCGGCTGGTAACCCGGGGCGGGAGGGTCCTGGGCGTGACGGCCCTGGCCGACGATCTGCGGGGTTCCATCGACCGGGCCTACGAGGCGGTGGGCCGGATACGCTTTGACAACCTTTACTACCGCAGGGACATCGGCGCGAAGGGCTTGCGCAGGATCGCCCAGATCCCGCAGTCGGGTTAGCGGCCATGAGGGTGCTGAAAATCGATCCGGTTCGTCCGGACGAGACCATACTCCAGGAGGCATCGTACATTATCCGGGACGGGGGCCTGGTGGCCTTTCCCACCGAGACGGTTTACGGTATCGGTGCGGACGGAACCAATCCTGCCGCCATTCGCCGGATTTACGAAGCCAAGGGCCGTCCCGACTCGAAGCCGATCCTGGTACTCGTTACGGACAGGCGAGACCTGGACCGCCTGGTCCGGTGCATCCCCGGGCGTGTTCAAGCGTTGATGGATGCCTGCTGGCCCGGTCCGTTGACACTGGTCTTTCCCGCCCTGGAGAGCGTGCCGCGGGAACTGCTGGGCCAGGGCACTACGATCGGGGTCAGGCACAGCGGCGCCGCGGTCGCCGGGGCGCTCTGCCGTGCGGTGGGGAGACCCGTTACCGCGCCCAGCGCCAACCGCTCCGGCGAGCCGGAGCCCCTTACGGCGGAGGACGTTGCTGCCCAGCTGGGCGGCCGGGTGGACCTGATCCTCGATGGAGGGCGTTCGCCTTCGGACCAGCCTTCGACTGTCGTGGACGTATCTACCGGGACCCCGCGTCTCATCCGGGCGGGGTCTACACCCTATGACCGGGTCACGGAAGTCTGGCGCGATTGAACGGCGCTGTGGGATTCCGGACCGTGAACAACTGAATTACCCCGGGAGCCATCCTTGCCAGACCTGCAGAATCCACTGATCGTCCAGAGCGACCGGACCATCCTGGTCGAGGTGGACCATCCGCGCTACGAGGATGCCAGGGACGAACTGGCCCGTTTCGCGGAACTGGAGAAATCCCCGGAGCACATCCACGTGTACCGGCTGAGTCCGCTGTCGCTGTGGAACGCCGCCTCGGCGGGCTTGAACGCGGACGGCGTACTCGAATCGCTCGAAAGCCTGAGCAAGTACGAGATCCCCCAGAACATCCGCCGCGAGATCATCGATTTCATCGCCCGGTACGGACAGCTCCGGCTGCGCAAAGAGGACGGCAGGCTCATTCTCGAGTCCGACGATGCCGCCCTGATCGCGGAGGTTTCCGGACTGCCCTCGGTCAAACAGTTCCTCGCGCAGCCCCTGGACGAGCTGCGGGTGCAGGTGGGAGACCGGTTCCGCGGCCACATAAAGCAGGCCCTGATCAAGGTCGGGTTTCCCGTGGAAGACCTGGCGGGATACGTCGAAGGCGCCCCGCTGGAGATCAACCTGCGCACGTCTCCCGGCGACCGCAAGTCTTTCACCATGCGGGACTACCAGTCTGACGCGGTCGGCGCGTTCCACATGAACGGCGAACCGCAGGGAGGCAACGGGGTCATCGTGCTGCCCTGCGGCGCGGGGAAGACCATCGTGGCCCTCGGCGCCATGGCGGCCTTGAAGTGTCACACTCTCGTGCTGACCGCCAACACGGTGGCGCTGCGCCAGTGGCGGGAGGAACTGCTCGAGAAGACCTCGCTGTCCGAGGAGCATGTCGGCGAGTATTCGGGTGAAACGAAGCAGATCCGACCCGTGACGCTGGCCACTTACCAGATTCTGACCTACCGGAAAAGCAGGGGGGACGAATTCGCGCACTTCGGCCTCTTCGACCAGAAGGGCTGGGGCCTCATCATCTACGACGAAGTACACTTGCTCCCGGCCCCGGTCTTTCGCTACACGGCCGAGATTCAGGCCCGAAGGCGACTCGGGCTCACGGCGACGCTCGTTAGGGAAGACGGCCGCGAGGACGACGTCTTCAGCCTCATCGGACCCCGCAGATACGACATGCCGTGGAAGCTGCTCGAGCGGCAGGGCTGGATCGCGGAAGCGTACTGCCGCGAAATCCGGGTCGACCTGCCCGAGGCACGGCGCATGTCCTACGCCGTGGCCAATCGCCGGGAGAAGTTCAGGATAGCCTCTGAAAACAGCCGCAAGACGGAGATCATCCGCGCCCTGCTGGAGCAACATCCCGCGGACCAGGTCCTGATCATCGGACTGTACGTGAGACAGCTCAAGCAGATCGCCGCGTTGTTCGAGTTTCCCTTGATCACCGGCAGCACGCCCCTGCAGGCCCGCCTGGACCTGTACGCCAGGTTCAGGAGCGGTGAGCTCAAGCGTCTCGTGGTGTCCAAGGTCGCCAACTTCGCCATCGATCTGCCCGACGCCAACGTGGCGATCCAGATATCGGGCACCTTCGGTTCACGCCAGGAGGAAGCCCAGCGCCTGGGCCGTATCCTTCGGCCCAAGGCGGACGGCTCTGCCGCGATTTTCTATTCGCTCATCACCCGGAACACCCTGGATCAGGACTATGCCGTGAACCGGCAGTTGTTTCTGACGGAACAGGGCTACCAGTATACGATCCATGACGTGAGCGAAGTGCGGGCATGACGGCAGGTTGACATCCGCACGGTAGAATCCTATATTTTAATTGACGTTATTGGCGCTCGCGGTCCGCCGTAGAAGGCTGCGAGTCTCAAGATCGGGTTCAATCCGGTCGTGATGGCTGTGGACGTTTTTTATGAAACCGATCCCTCCGCTGTAGCGTATAACGCGGTATGGGAGAAACGAACATGTCTGAAAACACCTCCATGAACGCAGTACAGGTGTCCGATGTCGAGTCGGGTGTATTCGATGAATTGACTCTTTCGGATGAACTGCTGTTCTACCGTGTACAGCGGGAAGATGTGCGCGCTTTCGAGGTGATCGTCGGCCGGTATCGCACCAGGCTGTACAACTGCGTTTACCGCATGGTCCACAATACGGAATGCGCGGAAGACCTCGTACAGGAGACGTTTCTCAGGGTATACCGGAACCGCCACAACTACAAGGCCATCTCCAATCTGTCCACTTGGATCTATACGATTGCGCTCAATCTGGCCCGGAGCGAGTTGCGCAAGCGCAAACGCCGCCAGTTTTTCTCCCTGAACGCTTCGCCCCACGAGAACAGTTCGCGGGAAGGTATCGATCTGCCGGACACGAACGCGGGACCCGGCGATCATCTGGAGCAGAATGAACTGGGTCGGGCCATTCAGCACGCTATCGATCAACTGCCGGAGAAATACAAGTCCGTAATCGTGCTGCGCGATATCGAAGAAATGTCCTATGAAGAAATCGGTGAGATCCTCCGCTGTCCGACGGGAACCGTCAAGTCAAGGGTGAATCGGGGACGGCTGAGGCTGCAGGAAATGCTGCGGCAATGGCAGGTAGAGATACTTTGACGAGGAGGTAGGAACGTTTTGAATTGCAGTGGTTACGAGCGGCAGATGTCGGACTACCTGGATGGCCGGCTGGCGAAGTCAAGTGAAGACGCGCTTAGATTTCACTTAAACGGATGCCCCCGATGCCGGCTCAAAATAGAAGACATGCAAAGCGCCATCCGGGCGGTGAAAAGCCTTCCTTCCGCGTCTCCTCAACCCGAATTCGACTACCAGCTCAGTCGCCTTTTGACGAAAGAATTCGCTCGTGAACTGTACGCCGCTTCCTGGTGGCGACGCGTTTCGGAGACCTTGTCCGAACTGGGCGAACTGAGCCGGCAGCGCCCCGTTCAACTGGTATTCGCGACCAGCCTGGTCCTTACCATAACCGTGATCGGCGGTTTCGCGGGACTGGTCGCTCCACCGGATCGGCCTGGTTCATCGACCAACGCCTCCATGGCCGTTTCCCTGCCGACGCCATTTGAACCCGAACTCGCTCCGCCGGCCCCGATTTCGCCCTTTCCCCAGGAACGCGGGCTCACCTCGCCCCTGGCGACAGAACAAGTACCGAACGCAGAACAGGCAACGAATCTCCCCTCCCCGGCAGCAACCAGTCTCTCTCTTACCACATACCGAATTCCCGGTGACAGCCCCGGCGTCATGACCGTTCAAACCATGGAACCCACGACCCATGGGATCCGGTCCGTTTCGTCTGGCGCGGGCATGCCCCTCGATCCATCCCTGTTTACCGAAACCGCCGGTGGGGACTTGGTCACAGACGGTGGTGAGGCTCCATCTGAATCGGATGGTCGACTGCTTCAGGCCGGTACCGCCGAAATGAACGGCTTGCGCAGTTCAGGCAGTCAGTCCGGCCCAGGCGGTCCAAGCGGGTCAGCCGATCCGGCCGCCCCGATCAGACGCGTCCGAATCTCGTTCTGAACAGACATGCATGGTTCTCAACCCAATCGCACCGGGACCGCACGTTTCCGTCCCGTAATGTGCGCCGCGTTGCTAGTTTGCCTCTGGCACCCGGACTCCGCTACCCGTGCTTACGCTCAGTCCACCGCTTACCTGCATAGCCTCGAGCAGGAGATCGTCCGCCTCGTGGAACGCGTGGAGCCGACGGTCGCCAGTGTAATCGTGCAGCGGAAGTTCATCCATTCGGTGAACGGACAGACATTCACGGACTGGGAACGTTCCATTGGAACCGGCGTGGTCCTGCACAGAGACGGCTACATCATCACGACGGCCGGAGTCGTGGATCATGCCCATGATATTCTGGTTAACTTTCAGGATGGCCGGTACCGTCTCGGGAGACTCGTCGGCGTCGACATGCTTTCGAACATCGCCGTGATCCGGGTGGACAGCGTTTCGGTCCATTCCGCGCGCCTGGGCGATTCCGATAACGCGAGTCCCGGGTCCTGGGTGCTGGTGATGAACAATGCCCATGGATTCCCCTCTTCGATGACTACGGGGATCGTCAATGGCGTACGGGAAGAAGATGTCATGATGCAGATCAGCGCCGTGGCCGGGGGCGATTTCTCGGGAGGCGCCGTGTTTTCCACGAGCGGCCGTCTGCTGGGTCTGGTAGCCGACCCGCGGCGGGGCCAGTCGTCCGCATCGGATATGCTGGGAGGAGAAGGCGCAGGCGTTATCTCGGTTATACCCATAAACCGGGTAAAGACCTTTGCCAGGCAGCTCATCGAATACGGTGAAATCCGCCGAAGCTGGCTGGGCGTGTTCGTGGAGAAGATATGGGACAGCATCAGCATCGGCGGCGACCGCAACATCATGCTTGGAACCGGTGAAGGCATGGAGGTTACCGATGTATATCCCGACAGCCCGGCCATGAAGGTCGGTCTTCGCAAGGGAGATGTCCTGCTGGCCGTAAACGGCGTGCCCATGAACCACCCCATCATCCTGGCGGAATTCGTGACCACGCTTCCCGCCGGTTCCCGGATCGAGATCAGGTACCTGCGCGGGAACACGGAAAACACCGTGCACACGGTCCTCGCGCCTCAGCCGAAACCGCTCGATTCACCTGCCTCGCCCCTGTTCGTCGAAGATGGTACGGAGGACTCGCTCTCCCGGGAAGATCCCCGTCTCATCCAGCAGATGATCATGGAGCACGAAAAGGAACTCGCGGCTCACCGGCTCAAGTTGAATCAGCTCAAGAGGCTGCTGGACGAGCGCTTGCGGCAGATGGGCCCGCGCTCCGTGGCCCTGCCCGGCGATGACGGATTCTAATCGTCCTGCCGCCCAAACAATGCTTGCCTGCTCGATCCGCCCGGATATACATTCACACCACATCTGAACGACCTGTCCGAATTACCCGCGTTTTACGATACGCTGTCGATACCCGCCGCAAGAGCCGGGTATGACCGGGGGAATCCGCATGGAACACCGAAAGCTTGGCCGCACCGATACGTTGCTCAGTTTCATTGGCCTGGGATGTGTGACTTTCGGCCGTGAGATCGACGAGGACACCTCGCTGTCCATTCTCGATCATGCTCTTGAAAACGGCCTAAACTGGCTCGATACGGCGGAGGGGTACGGAGGCGGCAATGCCCGGACATATCGGCGTGACGTACTGAAGGTGGACGATGTGCGCGAGACTTCGGACGTCATGGGTTCTTCCGAGATCATTATCGGAAAGTGGTTAAAGGCGCGGGGATGCAGGGACGACGTGGTGATCTGCTCCAAGGTGAGCAGCGGCAACAGGCCGGACAACATCGTCCGGGCGCTTGAGGTCAGTCTCGAGCGGCTGCAGGTGGACTGCGTGGACATCTACGAGCTGCATTCCCCCGACGAAACCGTTCCCATCGATGAAAGCCTGGCCGTGCTGGACGAAGCGGTAGGCGCCGGGCGAATAAAGACCGTGGGGTGCAGCAACTTCAACGCCGCGCAGCTTCGGGAAGCCCTGGACGCCAGCGCAAGGCGGGGATACGCCCGGTTCGAGGTGATCCAGCCGCCCTACAACCTGGCCGATCCGGGGGCGCAGGACGATCTGTTTCCCCTGTGCCGGCGGGAGGAAGTGGGCATCACGTCCTACAGTCCGCTCGCGGCGGGCTTCCTGGCGGGGAAATACACGCCGGACCGTAACGCCTTTCCGAAGGGTTCGCGATTCGACGTGATACCCGGCCACGCGGACATATACTTCAACGACCGGAACTTCCGTAACGTGGAACGGCTGCGGACCCTGGCGGACTCCAGGGGACTTCCCATGGTGCGTCTGGCCATGGCCTGGGCCATGGGACATCCCGACATCACGTCTGTCATCGTCGGCGCGCGCCATTCCGGCCACCTGGATAACGCCTTCGAAGCCCTCGCCCTGAAGGCGGACACGGAACTGCGTGACGAAATGTCGAGTTGGCTGACGGACTGAGCGGAACCCGCGCGATCCCGAAACGACTATCTCGAGAGGGGGACTCCTTGGGGCTGGATCCAGTTGAAATGACACAGGAATTCGTGGATGTGAAATCCGTCAGCCGGTGGAGCAACGCCGCCATTTCCGACCTGGTCGAAGACCGGATGAAGGCATGCGGTCTCGAAGTGGAACGGCTGTCCTACGAGGATGAAAACGGCGAACTGAAAGTCAGCCTCGTCGGACGCAAGGGAGAAGGCGAAGGCGGCCTGGCCTTCCTGTCCCACACCGATACGGTCCCGGGACAGGAACAGGACTGGGACGCCTATCACGGCGTGGTCGAAGGCGACCGGTTGCTGGGCCGCGGCAGCTGCGACATGAAGGGACCGCTGGCATGCACCATGATCGCCGCCGCGCGGGTGG
The DNA here is from genome assembly GCA_012270975.1 of Candidatus Latescibacterota bacterium. Classification (GTDB taxonomy): domain Bacteria; phylum JAAXHH01; class JAAXHH01; order JAAXHH01; family JAAXHH01; genus JAAXHH01. The sequence continues at coordinate 37,060 of JAAXHH010000141.1, forward strand.
ATGCGGACCGCCTGAAGAAGCCGCTGCTCGTGGTGGCCACGGCCGACGAAGAAGTGGGCGGCGGCGGAGCGCACCAGGTCGCCACGGAATCCCGCATCATGGGCGCCGTTCGCCCCACCTACGGCGTGGTGGCCGAGCCGACCAGCCTGACGCCGGTGTACGCCCACAAGGGCGCGGCACACGTCGTGGTGACGGCCCACGGCCGGGCGGCCCACACCAGCACGGGCCTGGGAGAATCCGCCAATTTCAAGATCGCCCCCTTCCTGGCGGAAATGGCCGAACTGGCGGAACGGATCAAAGAAGACGAACGGTTCCTGAACGCGGAATTCAACCCGCCTTCCAACGGGTTCAACATGGTGATCACCGACTACGACACGAAGCAGAATGTCTCCGCGGCGCGGTCGACCTGTCACGTCTGCTTCCGCACGATGCCGGACGATCACAGCGATGAACTGGTGGACGAACTGGTTACACGGGCCAGGAGCTACGGCTTCGAGGTCACGAGCACCATATCCCGCCCCTTCTACGCCGATCCTGCGAACCCCATCGTGCAACTGGCCTCCGACGTCACGGGCGGCAAGCGGCCGGAAACCGTGCCCTACGGAACCGACGCCCCCCATTTCAGGGAGCAGCTGGAGATGGTGGTCCTGGGTCCCGGCAGTATCGAACAGGCCCACACGGTAGGCGAATACGTGGAAATACCGCAGCTTTACGAAGCAGTGGAAATCTACTCACGCATGATTCACGAAGTATGTTTATAGGAGTCGATCCATGGCGGATTCCGTAGGATACAGCGATACCCCTGAAATCACCGGCAGCAAATGGCGCGTCCACGACGGCGACCGGCCCCAGCCCCGCGTCGTCACGCCGGGCGGCGCCAGCGGAAGCCCTCCTGCAGACGCGGTCGTGCTTTTCGACGGATCGGACCTCGCCCAGTGGATCGGACGGGATGGGAGTGACGCCGCCTGGAAAGTGGAAAGCGGGTACATGGAGGTCAACGGTACGGGAGATATCTCTACCCGCGCGTATTTCGGCGACTGTCAGCTTCATCTCGAGTGGGCCACGCCCGAAGAGGTCGTGGGAGACAGCCAGGGCCGGGGAAACAGCGGCGTGTTCCTGCTGGGGCTGTATGAAGTCCAGGTGCTGGACAGCTACAACAACCGGACCTATGCCGACGGCTCCGCCTCGGCCATTTACGGCCAGTACCCTCCCCTGGTCAATGCAAGCCGGGGGCCGGGCGAATGGCAAAGCTACGACATCATCTTCGAAGCGCCTTCCTGGGACGGCGACAGGCTGGTCAAGGGTACGCACATTACGGTCATCCACAACGGCATCGTGGTGCACCACCGCCAGCGGGCCGTCGGCCCCACAGGGCACAGGAACCTGACGAACTACGAAACGCCCCACGCGGTAACGGGGCCTCTGCAACTTCAGGATCACGGAAATCCCGTCCGGTTCCGCAACATCTGGGTGAGACGCCTGACCGCGTACGACGAATCCTGAACCGTCAGGTCCGGACGCGTTCGCCCGTTTCGCCCGGTCCTTCCGGTTCGCCCGCTTCTCCTGGTTCATCTACCCAGATCATGATGACGAAGGATGCGGCGGCGGCCATGACGCCGCAGGCCGCTCCGACAAAAGGATATCCGAAGGCGACGTAAAGCACGCCGCACAACGCCGTGCCGCCGGCGATGCCGAATTCCGCCACGGTATTCTTGAGCGCGATGAGCGCGCCGCGTTCCTCGTCGGTTGCCATGGCCGTGACGAGCGCCTGCAGCGGCGCGTGCCGGAAAGCCCCGGCGATACCGGTGAGAATGAACCCGGCGAATACCACCGGCAGCAGACCGGTGATCCACGGTATTCCGGCCAGCAGAACCGCCATCGCCAGTCCGCTGACCACCACGATTTCCCGTTTTCCCACTCGGTCCGAAAGGTATCCGGCGAGCGGGCTGCCCAGCAGCGCACCCAGGCCGCTGAAGAGGAATACCAGGCCGATCCAGTCGGTCGTGAGTCCGTAGGCATCCCGCAACCAGGTCCCCACGTAGGTGATGAAGCCCACCGTGGAAGCCGATACGAGAAAGGATGCCGCGATCACGGCCAGAGGACCCGTGCGTGCGAGGAATCGGCCGTAGCCCTTTATCAGGTTGATGAAGGATACATCGTGGACCGTGCCGACCGTGCCGGGCGTGCTGGCCATGCCGGCCGCCGGAACGCGGGATGGAAGGAGGGCCAGCGCCGGTGCCCAGAGCACCAGCCCTGCCCCCGCGAAAGCACCGAAGGCCCACCGCCAGGTCCAGACCTCCGCGACAAAGGCCCCCGCCGGCACGCCCAGGATTATGGCCGCGAAGTACCCGGACATGACCAGACCCATGGCGGCGCCCCGCCGTCTGTAAGGAAAGTGGTCCCCAATACAGGCGGTGATATTTAGTGAAAGGGTTCCCGCTGCCGCTCCCGTGATCGCCCGGAAGGCAAACAGCGAAGCGAAGTTCCACGCCAGGCCGCACAACAGGGTCGCGCCGGTAAAGACGATCAGTCCCGCCAGGAGCATTTTCCTTCGCCCCGTCCTGTCCGACAAAGGCCCGAGCGTGAAGGATATTGCCGCTGCGGCGATGGCGTATACGGAGACCAGCAAACCGGCCTGTCCTGCGTCCATGTCAAAGGCGGACATGAGATCGGGCAGGAGCGGAGAGATCATCTGGTTGTCGGCCACGGCCACGAACATGAGGCCGAACAATACAGCGATCAGACGGTTGTTTCCTGTCCGGCTCGCCTCGGTCATATGCGTTCCCGGTTGAATTGAATCACCCGAATACACCGCTCTGCATCCACGGCGTATCGTGGTGCCAGGCGAGCACCCTGTCCCGGAGACCGGCCGCCAGCTCCTCGTCACGACGGGCGTCCCTCAAATTGGACAACTGGTAGGGATCGCTCCGCAGGTCGTAGAAGCATTCCTGGTCGTCTAGGACTGTTCCGCATTTCGGATCGACGCGGATCCCGTACGTGTGGGTCGCCGTGCGCAGTCCGACTTCGCCCCGGGAAGTCTCCACGAATACGCCGTCGTCGACCTTCGGGCAGGGCCCACCCGATATAGTCGACGCAAGGTCACGCCCCTGGACGTGGGCGGGAACGAAACCGCCGCACAGGGAAAGGAGGGTGGGCATGACGTCGATGAGCTGGGCTGTCGAGGTCGTATCGACCCGCGGTTTCAGACGGCCTGGGGCGTGGAACACCAGCGGTATGCGGATGGACTCTTCGATCAGTCGGCCCTTGTTGAACAGATGATGGCTTCCCAGGTTGTCTCCGTGGTCGGAGAGGAAAACGACGATGGTGTTTTCCGCGAGACCGTATGCCCGGAGAAAACGCATGAGGCGCCCTACCATATCGTCAACCCAGGTCGTCATGCCGTAGTACAGGGCGATCAGGTGCCGCAGGTCGAATCCGTCGGGGAGGATGCGCGTGAACGGCAGTTTTTGTTCGTAGAAGAGAAAATCCCAGAGATAGACCTTGAACCAATGCTCGTCGTACGGAAGGCGACCGTCCCGGAAGACATTGGGCCGCAAGGGGATATCGTCGGGATCGTACATATCCAGGTACGATTCGGGGGCGTCCATCACCGGCATGTGTGGTGGAGAAATGCTATAGTAGAGGAAAAAGGGGTTCTCCTGGTTCTCGCGGTCTCTCAGGTAGCCCCCGACCTGGTCCGATTCGAAGCGGACGCTGAATCCATCCACCTGGAACTCGTCGCCGTCGTTTTCCACGAAGGACTGTCCGGTGTGGCGGTGGTGAACCCGTGGATACAGGCTGTAGTCGAATCCCAACGAACCGGGTGCGGAATGGATATGCCATTTTCCGACCAGCGCCGTATCGTACCCGAGGGTTTTGAACATCTCGGGCAGCGTCGGCGCGGGCAGGTGGGGGCGGCCGGCCATCGGATATTCGGGCATCGTCGTCGATCCATCTTCCCGCCGCTCCGCGTAGTTGCCCAGCGAGCCCATGCAGGTCCGGCTGTACTGGCCCGACAGGAGACAGGACCTGGCTGGCATGCAGACGGGGTTGTTGCTCACCGCCGTTTCGAAACGGACGCCTTCCGTCGCGAGCCGGTCCAGGTGGGGCGTCCGAACGATCTCGTTTCCGTAACATCCCACTTCGAATGCGCGCAACTGGTCACAGATGCAGAGAACGACATTCGGACGGGAAGGGCTTGCGGAGTCGATCACGATGAACTCCGGTGCGATGGGAGTCAGAGCAGAAGTCGTACGGCCATGACGATCAACACCGCGTTCAGGACGACGCGGATCAGGCGTTCGCCCCGTTTAACGGTGAAATGCGCGCCGATCCATCCGCCGATCGTCGTGCCCACGGCCAGGCTTGCCCCGACGAGCCAGAGCACCTGTCCCTTATCCGCGAAGATGGCCAGCGCGACCAGGGTATAGATGCCGATGATGAATACCTTGAAGGCATTCACACGGACGAGATCGAGGCCGACGACCCGGTATAGCACGGCCATGAGAAAGAACCCGACGCCGGCCTGGATGAACCCGCCGTAGAACCCTACCGCGACCATCAGAAGGTGTCCCAGGACGAGTCTTTGGGGTTTTTCCGTTACGGCCTCGTCCCGCTGTTTCCTGCTCATCAGGATCAGCAGCAGAATCATCAGCCCGCCGAGGATCCTGTTGAACAGTTCGCCGCTGACCTGGGTCCCCAGGTACGCCCCCATCGCCGCCCCCGGTACGGCGCAGAGCGCCAGGGTCAGCATGATGCGCAGTTCAGCGTACCCCTTCTTGAAGAAGCTGGTTACGGCGGAGGCGTTCTGGGCGACGATAGCCACGCGGTTGGTGCCGTTGGCTACGTTGCCTGGCAGTCCCATGAAGATGAGGACGGGGAGGGCCAGCAGCGAGCCCCCGCCGGCGATGACGTTCAGAAACCCTGAAAGTACACCCACGCCGGCGAGCAGGAACAACTGCCAGAGTTCGAATTCCATGGGCGCCTAACCCGGGACCGGAGCGTCGTCGCGTATCAGCCCGTCCGATTTGAGTTCCGCCCAGAGATCGGTAGGAATAGGATGCTGGTAATTGGCCAGGTTCGATTCGACGTATTCGGGCCTGATTGCGCCGGGAATGACGGATGCGACGGCCGGGTGGAACAACGGGAACTGCAACGCGGCCGCGGCCAGTGGGACGCCGTGCCGCTCGCATACGGCCTGGATACGGCGCGTCTTGTCCATGATCTCCGGTGTCGCGGGATAGTAACCGTAGGTCGATGTTTCCGTCGGTCCGGTTACCAGAATGCCAGACGCGAAAACGGCGCCGATCACGATGCCGATGCCGTCCTCCACGCACCGGGGCAGTTCCAGGTCCAGCGCGTCCTGGTCCAGGAGCGTGTAAGGCATGGCGACGATAAAGAAATCCAGGGGCATCAGGTCCAGAAAACGAAGCATCATCCCGGTCTTGTTCAGGCCGGCGCCCACGCCCTTGATGTCGCCCGAGGCCTTGAGTTCCGCCAACGCGCGCCAGCCGCTGGTGAACAGCTGGTGCAGGTAAGCCTGGATCTGCGGTTCATTGTGATAGAAGGGATCCAGGTCGTGGATCAGCAGCAGGTCGATACGGTGGATCCCGAAACGGATCAGGCTGTCTTCGTAGGACCGCATGATCCCGTCGTAGCTGTAATCGTAAACATGGTCGAAGGGCAGCCCGCCGCACCAGAAACCGTAGTCGAAGTTCTTCAGGTCCCGGGTCGCCTTGAACACGCGGCCGACCTTGGTGGACACCACGTAGGATCCGTGGCTTTTCTGGCGGAGCAAATCTCCCAGTCTTAATTCGCTCTTGCCGTAGCCGTACCAGGGCGATGTGTCGTAGTAGCGGATACCGGCGCTCCAGGCCGCCCGCAGCGTGGCACGCGACTTTGCGTCCGTGACGGGCTGGAACAGGTCTCCCAGCGGCGCGCTGCCGAAACCCAGTTCGGTCACGAAAGCGTCCGTGGTTCCCAGTTGTCTCGTGGCGATAGGCATGCTGTTTTCCTTTCTGTGGAATCCGCTGTTCAGGCTCTATTTTCCTATGAGGCAGGGGTGGGTTACATCTGTCCGGAACCTGTATAGAGTAATTATCCAAGTGCTTCGTGTCACCTGTTTTATGGCAGTTGTACCGGGATGAAACCGTTGACAGCCCCGCTGGAATTCCGTAAAATTCACCTGCGATTTCATTTCAATTTCCAAACCATAGACCAAGGGACACTGCCGTTGTTCCGATATATTCAGGTTGCGGCCATCCTGCGGAGGGTGGGGCGCATGCGCTCGGTGGCTGTTCTGACTCTGCTTGGGGTGGCCGCCACGCTGTCCAGCCTTTCCGTTCTCGCATTGCAGGATGACGATGAAGCGGATCCCATCAGGACTGAACGGCATGTCAACTCCTTCGGCGTGACACTGCCTCCTGACGCGGCGGCGCCGGAACTGCAGGTCCTCACCCAGTTTTCTCCCGACAACCGGTATCTCGACCGGGGTACTTCCACCTATAAGCAGGCCTGGGGCGTGGGCCTGGTGGCCGAGCCGCTCGCCCGCGTGGACCGTGATTTCAACCTGCTTCCGGCCGGCGCCACCTCGTGGGAGTTGTCTGACGACGGGCTGACCTGGACCTACGAAATCCGAAAGGGTATGGTCTTCGCCGACGGCCACCCCCTGACGGCCCGCGACTACGAAGCCACCTTCCGACGCTGGGCGAATCCCGAGACAGGCTTCGACTTCGAATGGTATTTCCGCGCCATCAAGAACTGGACCGACGTGGTGGGCGGACGCCAGCCGCTCGACTCCCTCGGGGTAAAGGCCCACGACGATTACACCGTGTCGTTCACCACGGAACGCCCCACGCCCTATCTGCCGCTCCTTCTGGCCAAGAGCTGGGTATCGCCGACACACCTGTTCGACAAGTACGGCCCCGAATGGGCGACACGGCCCGAAACCCATTTCGGCAGCGGACCCTACCGCCTGGTCGAATGGATCAAGGGCGATCGCATCGTGCTCGGGATCAACCACAACTACCGGGGGCCCATCAGGCCCATGCTGGAGCGCGTCGTGGCCCGGCTGTTCAACCTCGCCGTCCCACCCCAGTTCCTTTCGGCGTACGAGGCCGGCGAGGTGGACTATGTCCCCTTGACCAACCAGGCCGAAATCAACCGGATCAAGGCAGATCCGGTACTGCGCGAACAACTCAATGCCTACACGGATTTCGCCACGTATTACCTGATGCTGGACACCTACAATCCGCCCTTCGACGACGTCCGCGTGCGCAAGGCCTTCGCCCATGCCATCGATGTCGACGCCATCATGAAATCGGCCATGCGGGACGTGGGCATACCGGCTTCTTCCATGCTGCCGCCCGGGTTTCCGGGCTCCAGTTCGGAGGAACTGGCCCCGTTGCAGCGGTTCGAACCCGAACTGGCACGGCGTTATCTTACCGAGGCCGGCTACCCCGGCGGTCGCGGCTTTCCGGAGGTGAACATCTGGCTGCGCGGGGAAGCCGCCAACATTCGTACGGCCGCGGAGGCGGTGCAGGCCATGTTGAATCAGCACCTGGGGCTGGACGTGGGCGTTCGAAACGTGGAACGCAAGGTCTACCTGGACGCCATGAGCGCCCGGGAACTGACGCTCGGCATGGTCCCCTACCAGTACGACTTCATCGACGCGGGCAACCTGCTGACCATCTGGCTTTCAAATGGCCGCCACGCCTGGCACAACGATCGTTTCGAGCGCCTCGTGCGGCAGGCCAACGAACTAGTGGGCGATCCCGACCGGCGCATGGCCATGTACAGGAACGCCGAGCATATCCTCGTCGATGAAGCCGGGGGGATATTTCTGTGGTACATCCGGATCAACCAGATGTGGAAGCCCTTCATCCGGGGAGATGCCCTGGAACCCAACAAGTGGGGATACCGGGCCTGGCGGGGCGAGCTCATGTCCAATCTTCAGACCGAACTTTATATCACGAAGGACGTCTTGAAGGATCCCACCAAGAACAAACCGGAGCCCTTCCGGTTCTGGCAGTGGCTGACGGGAGAAAGCTGATGCGCGTGGACCGCGGGACGGACGGCGCGCGGTCCAGCCGAGGCCCTACCCGGCTTCCGGCCGGTCAGCCTATGCCCAGTATCGCTCCCGCGTCCCGGTGTATCATCGCTTCCATTTCCTCTTCGGCCAGTCGGGGCAGGGCCGTGCCCTCGAGCATGGCGTTCAGGCCGCGCAGGTCCCGCAGCGTATCGTCTACCGTCGTAACCGGGTAATCGGTACCGAAGAGCAGCTTGTTCCATACCCCGTATTCCTGGACTAGCATGAGACTGTGATAGAGCTGGAAGGGACGGTAGTGCAGTCCCGAGATGTCAGTGTAGACGTTGGGATGCTTGCGGATGACCGCCACGGTTTCCCCTTCGTAGGGATGGCCGAGGTGGGCCATGATGATCCTGCAGTCGGGGAACCTGATGGCGACCGCGTCCAGGTGCCGGGGCAGGGTGCAGTCCAGGGGCGCCTGGTCCACGAACGTGGTGCCGGTATGAAGCAGGACGGGCAGTTCGTTCAGGGAGGCATAGCGCCACAGGTCGTCGAGATCGGGATCCTGGGGATAGAATCCCGCATACATGGGCAGCAGCTTGATGCCCCGCATGCCCAGGTGCTCCCGGCCTTCGATCATTTCCTCTCTCCAGCCCTCCTGGGTTGGGTCCAGCGACATGAACGGAATAGTCTGATCGGGGTACGCCTCGCAGTACGCAGCCACGTAGCTGTCGGGCGTCCACAGCCCCGACAGCCTCGCCTTTCCACCGAAGACCACGGTCTTTACGGGCTGTCCGGCGGTCTGTGCCGAAGACAGATACCCTGCGTACGACGGCGTAAGGTCCAGTTCGTAGCCGCGCATGCGAATGGCCTGTTCCCGGAAGGTATCGTTGAAGTGGTCGGGATACCTCCAGGCGTGTGAGTGAACGTCGTAGATCATCGGGAATCCTCCTCAAGGCAGTTTCATCGATGACCGTCATACCGTCTCAGGGCGGGCGACCGCCAGGCGATGAGGACGACGGCCGCGAGACAGCCTATCCCGCCCGTGACGACGGAGAACGGCGCGCCGGCGAGTCCCGCCACCAGTCCGGCTTCGGCCTCGCCGAGGCGGGGTCCGCCCATGACGAACATCATGTTCACCGAGGTCATGCGGCCGCGCAGTTCGTCCGGGGTCGAAAGCTGCATGATGGTATGGCGCAGTACCATGCTTACCGTGTCGAAGGCGCCGGTCAGGAACAGTGCCGCGAAGGTGAGCCAGAAGCTGGATGAAATGCCGAAGACCACGGTGGCCAGCGCGTAAAAGCCTACGGCCTTGAACAAGAGCCGGCCCTGGCCGGAAATAACAGGGAAAGTGGACATCAACGCGCCGGTCAGCACGGCGCCGACCGCCGGCGCCGCCGAGAGCAGGCCGTAGCCTCGTTCCCCCACACCCAGCACTTCCGTGGCGAAGATGGGCAGCAGCGAGGTGGCGGAAGCAAAGAAAGTAGCGGTGAAATCAAGGATCATGGCCGAACGGATTATGGGCGAACGCCTGATGAAACGGAGGCCGTCGAGGGCCGCGGAGAAACTGATCCGCGTTACGCCCCCGATGCTTCGGTGATCGGAACGCATCATCAGGATCGGAACGATCATGAAGACAAAGGAAACCGTGTTGATCCAGTAGACGGCCGCGATGGAGCCCGTCGCCAGGATCAGTCCGGCCGCACCCGGTCCGGCGACGGAAGCGACATGGGACGCGGTGATGTTGATACTCATGGCGTTGGCGAGATGCCGGCGGGCCACCAGATTGGGCACCATGGCGTTCTTGGTCGGATTGCTGAAACAGCCGATCCCCGCGCTTATGGCGGTGATCACGTACAGCGCCGTGGCCGTGTCCTGTTTCGCCCATGTAATCCATGCCAGCGTCGTGCTGATGAGGGCAAGGCCGCACTGAGCGATGAGCAGTACGCGGCGACGGTCGTGGGTGTCTGCAATGACGCCGGCGAGCGGGGAAAGAACCAGGATGGGTATGAGTCTTATAACCGCCATCGCACCAAGGGCATACGCGGATTCGGTCAACTGATACATATGCCACAGGACGGCCGTCTGCTGCATGCGGGATCCGGTGAGCGAAACGATCTGGCCGGACCACAGGAGACGGAAATCGCGGTACTGGAGCGCGGGGAACCGATTTCGGACCGCGTGGAGGGTCAGAGACATGACGAAGTTGAAGATACCAAGCAGGCGGGTACTGTCAAGGTACACGTCCCGGGTCCGGACTCCAGGACATTGGTCTTGACACCTCGTCGACGGACCGGATATCATGGCGTGTGTACGCAGGCTAACCGTTTCCTCAGCGGGATGGTACGCGTATGCGGCCGAATGGACTTGAGCCTGCGACCGGCAGGACGAATGGCTACGCAATCGCCGTAACCGTACGCGCAACCGAACGGAGCAACTGCATGTTGTACATCAGGGAAGAAGAAGTGGGCGGGTTGCTGTCCATGGACGTGGCCCTTCGTGCCGTCGAAGCAGCGTTCCGCGAGCTCGGTACGGGATCGGCGGTGAACATTCCCCGTTCCCGGGTACGGCTACCCGGCCATACCCTCCACGTTATGTCCGGGGGGATACCGGAGTTGAACCTTACCGGGTTGAAGGCATACACGACCACGCGGCATGGTGCCCGGTTCGTTGTGTTGCTGTTCAGAGCGGACTCGGGCGAACCGCTGGCCGCGATCGAGGCGGATCGGCTTGGCCAGATGCGCACGGGCGCGGCGAGCGGCGTGGCGACGAAGTACATGGCCCGGGAGGACGCGGCCAGCGTCGGGGTTATCGGCACGGGATGGCAGGCCCGAAGTCAGCTCGCCGCGGTCTGCGGCGTACGCGCGGTGAAGTCTGTGAACGCCTTCGGGCGGGATCGAACGCGACGGGAAGATTACTGCCGCGAAATGAGCGAAGTCCTGGGCATACCCGTCCAGCCCGTCGAGTCTGCCCGGGCATGCGTTGAAGAAGCGGATGTGGTGATCACGATCACCAGCGCCGCGCAGCCGGTGCTGGAAGGCGCGTGGCTGGCGCCCGGCGCCCACGTGAACGCCGCCGGTTCCAACGCGCTCGTTCGCAGCGAGATAGACGAGGAGACTGTCAGACGCACCAGGGTGGTTGCCGTCGATTCCAGGGAGCAGGCGAAGGTGGAGTGTGGAGACCTGCTCGAGCCGGTGGAGAAGGGGCTCCTCCACTGGGACCGCGTACACGAACTGGCCGACGTGGTCGCCGGCCACGTACCCGGGCGCATCGAGCCCGCCGACATTACGCTCTTCGAATCTCAGGGCCTGGCGGTAGAGGATGTGGCCGTGGCCGCGGCCATCTATGAGCGGGCGAAAGCAGAAGGTGTGGGTCAGCGGATCGGTTGACTGCGGACCGGGTGACTGCGCGGCTTGCCTATTTCCTCGATGCCGCGACCCGGTCCCAGTAGGCTTTGGCGCCGGCCCGAAGCCAGTGGTCATACACGGTGAAGAAGAACCGGACGCCGATCTCGGCGTGTGCTTCGAAGGTCTCATCGCCAACGAGCGACCCCGCGTTCCGGCCGGCCGCGACGATCCGCGCCAGGGTATCGGACACCACCTCCTTCACCTCCGGGCGGTACATCTCGCCGGGATAGCCCATGGTCTGGGCCAGGTCGCCCGGGGCGACGAAGAAAACGTCGATGTGGTCCACGGCGAGGATCTCGTCCAGGTTCTCCACGGCCTCGATTTCCTCGATGAGGACGATGACGAGGATCTCATCGTTCACCTTCGCGATGAACTCGCTGTTCTCGGTGCCGTAACCCCGTCGGTTGAAGTACATGCCCCGCATGCCGGCCGGGGCAAATCGACTGGCCCGTACCACCCGTTCCGCCGCCTCGGCGCTGCTCACGTGGGGGACGACCAGCCCGCTGACGCCGCAGTCCAGCGTACGGCCGATTAGCCCGGTCTCGTTGGCGTGCACCCGCATCACCGATGCCATGTTCCACAGGTCACATGCCCGGGATACGTCTCCGATCCGGTCGAAGGTGATGTCCCCGTGTTCTCCCTCGATCCAGTAACCGTCAAAACCGAACTGCCCCATGAAATCGATTGAATTCGCCGTATGGCTGTGGCCGCCGACCACGTGGGCGACTTCGCCGGCCCGCAGTTTTTCCAGCACCCTGTTTCCTCGCATCGGCCGCTTCTCCCTTTTTGAATTCCGGCAATAAAAACGTGCTACCGTCAACAACCCGACATGCTGATTTGCTCGGTGGGTAACCAACTTGGACAAGTTAGGTGGTAACCCTGCATTGACAAGGCTTTTCTGCCGGGGAAAAGACGGTTGGCATCGGGCGCCGCCGGGGAGAATCCTTCCCATTATCCAAGCGCGGCGATATGGATCCTATCGCCTTGACACCACAGGGAGGCCCCTGTAGTATAGACGCGTTGTTTTTATCGATCCTTGCCAGTCCATTCACGCATTCCAGGACTACCCATGACCACCCCATCCAGGCATCCCATTTCCCCCGAAGAAGCGGCCTACTGGTCGGAGATTCGGAAACAGTTCTACCTGATGGACGACGTGACCTACCTGCAGGGCGGCACGGTGGGTCCCTCCGCCAGGCCGGTCATCGAACGCATCATCGACCTGATGCGGGAATTCGAGGCGGATCCGCTCCACCGCCGGCACGGTGACCTGCTCAGGCCCCTGGTGGAGGCATCCAGGGAGAAGCTGGCCAGGTTCGTGGGGACGACCCCGGACCGGATCGCCCTCGTGCTGAACACGACGATGGGCATGAACATACCCGGCCAGGGCCTGATCTGGGAACGGGGCAGCGACGTGCTGCTCAGCGACCAGGAATATCCCGCCGTCCGCGCCCTGTGGACGTGGCTGGCCGAGCGGGACGGATTGAACCTGAACTACATTTCGCTGCCCATTCCGCCGTCTTCGCCACAGGACATCGTGGACGCCTACGCGGCGGGAATCACGGAGAACACCAGTGTCGTGATCTTCAGCCACGTGTATTTCACGACCGGACTGGTCGCTCCCATCACGGAACTGACCCGCCTTGCCCACGCCCACGGGGCCGTGGCCATGGTGGACGGCGCCCACGCCGTGGGGATGGTTCCCCTTGACCTGTCCGAAGTCGGTTGCGACTTCTACGCCAGCAGTTCCCACAAGTGGCTGCTGGCGCCGAAGGGCGTGGGGTTCCTCTACATGGATGAGAAGTACCAGAACAAGATCCGGCCTGTGATCATCGGCCACAACATGCGCGAAACCGATTCGGCCAGCCGCTACGACGTAAACGGGACCCGTGACCTGACCCACCATGCCGGCCTGGGAGACGCCATCGACTACCAGGAGGAAATCGGCTGGGAAAGCAGGATCCGGCCCTATTGCCTCGGACTGGCGCGGTACCTGAAGGCCCAGGCGATCGAGCGGATTCGGGGGGCCCGGCTCACAATCCCAATGGACGAGTCCATGTCCGGGTTCATCTCCAGTTTCTCCATAGAAGGCATCGACCTGTCGAAGGTATGCCAGTATCTCTGGAGCGACTACAAGATCGAAGTCACCGCCATCGGGGCGAACGGCCTTTCGTTTTTCAGGGTGTCCACCCACTTCTACGATTCGTACGACGACATTGACCGGTTCATCGGCGCGATCAACGAAATCATCGCGAAGTATCCCGACGTACACCTGGATTGAGCATGCCCATGACCCGTCCCAAATTGTTGCTGCCCGGTCCCATCGATATCTGGGAGGAAACCCTGGCGGCGCTCAGCGAACAGGTGCTGCCCCACTACGGTGAAGACTTCGGTCCCATCTACGAAGAAACCGTATCGATGCTCCGGACCATTTTCCAGACCCGCAACGACGTGATCATCATGACGGCCCCCGGCTCGGGCGCGCTCGACGCCGGGCTCAGCAGTCTCTTCCAGCCCGGGGAACAGGTCGCGGTGGTGACCAACGGACCCTTCGCCGATCGGCTCGTCGAAATACTGAAGGCCTTCCGGTGCGAAGTCGTCGCGGTGGATGCCCCCTGGGGCGAGCCCGGCGATCCGGACAGCATGCGCAGCGCCCTGGAAAAGCACCCCGCGGTGGCCGGACTGGTCGTGGTCGCGAACGACACCGGTACGGGCGTACGAAATCCGCTGGAGGCTTACGCCGGCCTGGCCCGCGAGTTCGACCTGCCCTTTTTCGTGGACGGCGTGTCGGCCCTGGGCGGTTACGACATCCCGGTGGACGATCTGGGCATCGATGTGGCCGTTACCTCTTCCAACAAGGCCCTGGAGACCGCGCCCGGACTGGGCATCCTGGCGGTCAGCGACCGGGCGTGGGATATCATACGCGCGAAGGACAGCGCGCACCGGGGCTGGTACTACGACCTCGCCGTCTGGAAGCGGGCTTCCGAATCTTCGGGCGAGCATCCCTATCCCACGACACAGGCCAGCAGCCTGATCGTCTCCCTGCATGCCAGCCTGAAGAGAATCCTGCACCGGGAGACGCTGGAAGGCCACTGGGCCCGATACGCCTGGGCCCAGTCCGTGGTCCGCGCCGGCTTGCGCGCGGTGGGGTGCACGCCCATCGTGGCCGATGCCGCCGCGTCCTGTACCGTGACCACCTTCCGGGTCCATCCGGACGTGTCCGAAGCCGCGGAACTGCGCACCTACCTGCTCCGCAACCACGGATTCCTGGCGGCGCAGGCCATGGGAGAGTTCACCCGCGATGCGCTCCGTATAGGACACATGGGAAAGGCCGGTTCGCGGGATTACATTGAACCGTTCCTGCTCGGGATGGAAGATTTCTTCCGCACGGTCAAGGGCCACGACCTGCCGCGGGGATGCAGCCTGGAGGGTTTGAGGCGCTCCGGGATTTCTTTCTAACGTCCGTTGTCGGCGCTTTCGCCGTTGTTGGCGCTTTCGCCAGGTGTTTTCCTCGGCGGGGTAAGGGACAGCACCGTATCCGTGAGGGATTGGTCGAGGGGATATTGGTAGGACGTCCGGTAGTATTTCAGAAGGTCCCGGGCCAGAGTGTTCAGCGGATCGACGCTCTCGAACCGGTCGGGCAGCGGTTGCGGGTGGTAGAGTTCGTTCAGCAGGGAACGCAGCGGCATGTCCGCCGGCGACGCGGCCGGCACATAGGTGACGTGGTATCCCGGTTTACGGATAAGTAGTCCTGAATCCACGTAGGCCAGAAGCATCTCGTCCAACACGTTTTCCGGTGCCCCGGTCTGATCCGACAGGCGGTCGAGCCGGGTCGGGCGGTTTTCCTCCACGTAATTTCGGATGATGTAGAGAAAGGCGAGGACGTTGATGTAGTTTCGCAGCGCCGTCCCGTGTACCCGCTCCGATTGTCTCCACTCCATCGTGCCCACGTTCTGGATCGAATAGGCCAGTACTGCTCCCAGCAACAGGATTACCCATCCCAGGTAGAGCCAGATCAGGAATAACGGCAGGGCGGCGAAACCGGCGAAGAGAATCTCCCGCGCGCTCGCCTGCGTCGTATCCGCGATGAACTGCGCGAAGAGCCGATTGAGCCACAGCCAGCCAAGTCCGGAACACACGCCGCCGACCAGGGCGGCCCGGATCGATACCCGCGTATTGGGCACCGACCAGATAGTGAGCGAAAAAAAGAGTCCGATCAGCAGGACGGACAGGGGCGAGAAGCCCGCGATCCTTTCGAAGTGGGCCAGGATGGCGATGCTGTCCGACGAGCCGGTGAAGGTCACGACGCCCGTGATGATAAGCGGACCGATGAGCAGCAGCGCCAGGTAGCTGACCAGGCGCTGTTTCCAGCTCCGCATCCGGCGCACGTGCCAGATGTCGTTGAAGGATTCCTCGATGTTCGCCAGGATGCCCAGGACCGCGAGCATGAGGACGACCAGCCCGATGTATCCCAGCGTGCCGGTCTGGGCGTTGGCCAGGAAATCCATGATCTTCGTGGCCACGATGTCGCCGTTGCTGCCCAGGGGACTCAGCCACTCCCGCAGGGTGGGTTCGATTTCCACGTACAGCCCGAGGCTCTGGTACAGGGTAAAGACGATGGCGAGCAGCGGGACCAGGGCGAGCAGGCTGGAGAAGGTCAGGGCCGAGGCGCGGGTCAGCAGGCGGTCTTCCCAGAACTGGTGATACAGGAAGATAATGGACTTGGCGACACGCACGAGGAGCGCGTGCAGCGTCGACAGCCCCCGAGTGTTGATGTGCCAGATCTCGGTGCCGATGAAACGGCCCGCCTTGCGAAGGTTGCCTATGACATTGATTATGGTCGTGTTCACTAAGACGGTCCCCGTGGTCGATTGGATCAGTGACGGGATGCCCGGCGCGACTTATACCTGGTCCGGACAATCTAGTTCATATTACCCTTTTCAGGTCAGTTTCGGCAACACGAACTGTGCCAGGCTCAGCAGCATGAAGAAACCGCACATGTCCGTTACCGTCGTGAGCATGGGACCGGAGGCGAGTGCGGGATCAGCCTTCATTGCCCGGAGCGCGAGGGGAATGAACCCGCCCAGGCACGCCGCGAGCAACGTATTGGCCGCCAGGGCGGTACCGACGATGAGGCCCAGGTAGGGGTTCCCCTTCCACAACAGGGCGGCGCCGGCGAGCAACGCGCCAAGGACCAAGCCGTTCATGAGACCGACGGAGGCTTCCTTGACGAGGACGCGCAGGATCTCCCTGGGCCGTACGAGGCCCAGCGCCAATTCCCGGATACTCACCGCAACGGCCTGGTTGCCCGAGCATCCGCTCATGTCCGAAATGATGGGAAGGAAGACCGCCAGGGTGATCGCCTTTTCCAGGGTGTCCTGGTAGAAGGCGATGACGCTTGCGGCCAGGATGTTCAGGACGACGTTGACGCTGAGCCAGGACAACCGCCGCGACGCCCTTTTCAGAACGGGCATGCTGCGCAGTTCCTCGCCGCCTACGATACCGCTTGCCTTGCGAAACTCGCTTTCGGTCTGTTCCGTCAGTTTTTCCTGAACGTCCGCGGCGCGTACTACCCCGACCAGTTCGCCGCTTTCATTCGTGACCGGAAGTCCCAGGTAGGTATGGGTCTCGAAGAGGTCGCGCATCTGTTCGAGCGACGAAAGCACGTTGACGCGCACGGGATCTTCCACCATGATTTCCGTGAGTCGCTGTGCGGGCAGGGCCATCAGCACGTCCCGAAGCCGCAGCACGCCCGACAGCTTCGCTCCGTCCGACACGTACAGGTACTGCACGTCGTACCCGGTGTATTCTTCGTGCCTGTTCCGCAAGTCCTCGATTACGTCCTGAACGGAGTAATCGCCGGGAAAGGATACGAACTCGGTCAGCATGATCCCGCCGGCCGTTTCGTCCGGGTACTGGAGCAACTGCCGGACTTCTTCGGCCGTTTCGTCCGGCATCGCCTCGAGAATGGCTTCCGCTTCTTCGTCTTTGAGGTCGCCAAGCAGATCGGCCTGGGCGTCGCTGTACATCTCGTCCACGATCGCCGCGGCTTCGGCGGGTGGAAGATCCTTGATCAGGTCGACCGCCTGGACGTCCTCGATCTGCTCGATCAACTCGGCCGCGTCCTGGGGCGAAAGGAGGCCGAGCAGCCGGGTGTGCTCCTCCTGGCTCAGGCGCGAGACGGCCAGTGCCAACTCGGTGGCCGTTAGCGACCCGATGTAGGAAGGCAGCACGTGCCTCGATCCGGCCTGGATGAGCGCCTTGAGATTCTGCCAGGGCTCCTGGCGAGTCGGGTCTCGGACGTCGGAATTCATGGCAAGCTCCGACTGTGGGCTATTTCAGGATGGCGATTTCGGTCGAGGTGTCAGACTGGACCGGGCGGGCCGGTCTAAGCGGACCGTCGAGCGCGAGCGGTTCCGGGCCGGCTGAATCGTCGATTGGAACCGGACGGGCCGAGGCGAGCACTTCCAGGTAGGCGTCATAGTACTGCTGGATGTTCTCGACGTAGTGTACCGGCTGTCCACCCCGGCAGAAACCGTACCGGGCCCGGCTGTAATACTCGGGCCTGGAAAGGAGCAGCATGGCTTCTTCCACGTGGCCGAACCACCGGTTGGCGTCCCATCCTTTCTGCCTGGCCAGGCGGCGGGCGTCGAGGAGATGGCCGTATCCGACATTGTAGGACGCGAGCGCGAAGTGCACCCGCGTCTCCATCGGCAGCTTCGGGTCGAACCGGTCCAGGAGGTGGTCCATGTACTTGACCCCGGCATGGATGCCTTCTTCCGGGTCATGCAGCTCGGTGAATCCCATCTGCTCTCCCGTGGCCGGCATCACCTGCATGAGTCCCTGGGCGCCTACCCAGCTCACGGCGTCCGGGTCAAACCTGGATTCCTGGTACATCTGCGCCGTAACAAGGCGCCAGTCCTGGCCATAGTAGCCGGCATACTTCTTTACATGGTCGTCGTAAGGCGACAACTGTCCGCTCAGGTCGACCCGCAGAGAGTCCTTGGACTTGGATATGGTACGGATGTTCTCGAAGTACTTCTTGCGCATCAGGTTGAACAACAGTCCCCGCTTCTCCTGACTTATGTACTCGTCAAGCGCGGCGAGGAGCGCCGGATTGTCCTCGCGCACGGCCCATCCCAGAGACGCGGGCCCGATGCGAAACGCGGCCTTCAGGTCATGGCCGTAAGCCTGTTCCACCTCCAGCAGATTCGAGTCCGCCAGGGTCACGTCGTAGGTGCCGTCTTCGACGCCAAACAGGATTTCTTCCGTCTCGACGTCGCCGGGCAATTCAACGATCTCAAGGCCTTCCACGGAATCGGCGGCGGCTCGGAGCGGTGCGAGAAACGATGAACTGCCGCGAATGTGCACCGTTCGTCCGGCGAGATCCCCGAATCCGGAAATGCCCTCTTCATCGGAACGGACCACCACCACTTCATCCACATCGTTGTAGGGCGTCGTGAAAGCGGCTCGTGCCGCACGGTCTTCACTGATCGTCATGGCCGCGGCGACGACGTCACCCTTGCCCGCGTTCAGATAGTCTAGCAGTTTGGCGTGGTCGTCAGGTATGACGATTTCCAGCCGCAGGTCATGCCGCCTGGCGAATTCTCTCAGGAGTTCGTATTCGTAACCTACCTGCATGCCGCGGTGTATGAAGTAGGTAAGCGCGTTGTTTCGCGTGATCATGCGCAGCCGGCCGCGCTTCCTCAACCCGTCCAGATCATCGGTGTAGACGCGCTCGCGGGTAGGCGATATCTGCCGGGCCAGCAGTATTTCGTCGATTTTGTTCTTCAATTCCTCGTCGCCGGGCCGCATCAGCAGCACGACCTCACGGTTTTCCGCCAGCACAAGCGGCGCGGCCAGTTCGTCGTACGCGTTCGCCACGGCGTACCACAGGTTGTTGTCGCAAACCGTCGCCTCGTACTCGCCGCGGGCGACCCCGTCGATGATACGCTCCGTCAGCATCGTTTCAGGTACCGTATTTATACGCAGGTCGGGCACCTGTTTCTGCAGTTCCAGCAGGGTCTGGTAGTATGCGCTGGACGCTCGAACGCTGATCTCCATGCCTGCCAGATCATCGAGGCTGTCCGGGCCGTTCTCGCCGGCGGGGACGATCAGGTATTCATCCACATAGTAATAGGGCACGGAAAAGGCCGTTTTGGCCTCCCGTTCCGGCGTATCCGTCAGATTCGCGGCGATGAGGTCTCCTTCGCCCTGAAGGAGCTTATCGACCATGGAGTAGTGGTCGTCGACGGTGACGAGCCGCAACTCAAGCTTAAGCGATTCGGCTATGCCGCGTGCGATGTCATGGTCGAGTTCGACCGGTTCGGCATTGCGGGGCAAATGGTCGACAGCGTCCGGCCGTACGATGACGCGGACGACGCCGCGCGATTGGAGATCCGGAAGATCTCCTGTGTATTTGGGCGGTTCCGGCAGCCCGGAGCCATCGCAAAGTATGGCGGTCAAACCGATGAATACGGCCGTAAAAAACAGGACAATGGCGCGACTCGACACACCCTTCCTCCTTCTTGATGTTCCCCGTTCCGGGCAGACCTGCCAGGGGGACCTCAACTTGACAGTCCACGGGTCTTACGTTAAGATACAGCCCTTGAAATATATGCATCGGCGCCGGCGATGCGACAAAAAAATGCCGGAAGAACCGGCCCTGGCGGGAAGGAAGGGACTATGGATACCCTAATAAACCTCCTTGAACAGTCGTGGCAATGGACGGGCAAGGAACTCGGAATAACCTTCACGATTCTCCTGGGGACCTTTGTCGTCAAATGGTTGTTCAAGCACCTGATGACCCGCGTCGCCAAACGGCTGGCCCGCGTGACCACGACCCACCTGGACGACATGCTGATCATGGCGGTCGAGAAACCCCTCGAATGGGTGATCGTCGTGCTGGGTCTTTACCTCGCCATCTATACGCTGCGACCGCCCGAGATGGTCATGGGGGTGTTGAGGGCCGGGTTCTGGGTGCCTTTTTCCCTCCTGACGGCCTGGATGATCTTTCGATGCGTAAACGTGTTCACGTCGATGCTCAAGGAATGGGCCCATAAGACGGATACGACCCTGGACGACCATCTCGTGCCCCTGGTCGAACGGGCATTGCAGATCATGGTATGGATCCTCGCGGCGCTCATGATCCTGCAGAACCTGGGCTATTCGGTGTCCGGCCTGCTGGCCGGCCTGGGGATCGGTGGCCTGGCCGTGGCCTTGGCAGCCCAGAAGACCCTGGCCGACGTATTCGGGTCTATCATGCTGCTGGTCGACCGGCCCTTTGTCGCCGGGGACTGGATCGTGTCGCCGGACCGGGAGATCGAAGGTGTGGTGGAGAGCATCGGATTCCGCAGTACCCGGATCCGGACCTTTGAACAAACCCTAATCGCCATCCCCAACAACCGGCTGGCGGAATTCGTGGTCGACAATATCTCGTCCCGTCCCTACCGCCGGGTATGGATCACGGTGGGACTCACCTACGATACGCCGTCGGATCTGATGAGAGAGGCGGTTTCAAGGATAGAAAAACTGCTTCGCACCCATCCCGAGGTAAGCCAGGAATCGACCATGCTCGTGCGTTTCAACGAGATCGCAGAAAACTCGCTGGACATCATGGTCTATTATTTTACCGCGACGACGGTGTGGGCCGACTACCTGAGGATCAGGGAGGACGTCAACCTGAAGATCATGGAGATCGTCGAGTCGCTCGGACTCGAGATGGCCTTCCCCACCCGGACGATTCATCTCCCGCCGGAATCCGAAGACCACGAGACCAGGGAATAGGCTCAGACGGCCATGCGTTCCAGCCAGGCCCGGTCCGCTTCGATCCCGAAGCCGGGGGCATCGCTGGGTGTGAGGCAGCCGTCTTCGATCACAGCCGTCCCCGGCAGCTCAACCATGTCGGACAGGGGCACTCCGGGCGGAGAGACCCCGCTGGAACGTTCTCCCCAACGGGCGGCGGGCATGGCGAAGACCAGATGCTGGCCGTAGGGATCGTTCATGGCGCCGTGCGGGGCAACGGTCAGACCTGCGGCCTCGGCGATATGGCATATGCGCACCGCGGAGGAAAGCCCGCCGCACCACTTGACATCCGGCTGAAAGATATCCACCAGCCGGTGCTCTGCGGCATACAGGAACGGTTCGGCCAGGTACCAGTGTTCACCGGTGGCCAGCCCCTGACCGGGCAGCCTCTGGCGGACCGCCGCGAATCCGTTCAAATCCTGGGGCATCAGGTAGTCTTCGAGCCATTTCAACCGATAGGGCTTGAGTGATTCGCCAAGCCGCACGGCATATTCCACGTCCAGCGCCATCCAGCAGTCGAGCATCAACTCGACATCGTCGCCGATCGCGGCCCTGGTTTCCGCCACCATCTCCTCCGCTTTGTTCAACCCGTCGATCCCGTCTTCAGGTCCATAGGGCATGGGCAGTTTTACCGCATTGAATCCCAGTTCGAGGTACCATTCAATGTCGAATCCCGTGGCGTAGCAGGAGATGCTGTCCTTCTGCGGGCCGCCCAGCAGCTCGTACACCGGCCTGCCGAGCAGTTTTCCCTTCAGATCCCACAGGGCGAGATCCACGGCGCTGATGGCGTAGCTCGTCGCGCCCTGGCTTCCGTAGGCGGCGCTCGCGCGAACCATGAGATCGTAGCACTTTTCCGTTGCCATGACGGACTGCCCCGTCAATAGCGGCCTGAAATGTTCGTTGACTACGGGGAGGACGGGACCGCTGTGCTGGGTCATCCCCAGGCCGAAGGATCCGTCGTCCGCTTCGACGATACAAGCCGCGGATGGCCAGGAGGGTCCCGCGGACCCGCGCCTGCCCCGGTACTCCGGGTACCGGTCCATGGGTCCCGCTGGCTGGCGTCCTTTTCTCTGCAGCGATGATTTGACGGCTTTCCTGGCTCTGGACAGGTCCACGGTAAAGGCATGGATGTTCCTGATATTCAATCTTCTGCTCCTTGCCGAACGCCGTCCGGATCGTCCTTGACGATGTCCTTGACGTGGTTGTAGTGGGCGGTCTCGATCAATTCCAGCGTTTCGGGGGAAAGCACGGCCTTTACTTCGTCTGGAAACGGCATGGCCAGCCCCGCGTGCTGGGGCTTGTATCGCAGCACCAGGATGCGCCGGATCCGGTCCCTGGGCCGCCATTCGAGGATGCCGTGGGTCATGAGTTCCGATGTCACGATGATGTCGCCCGCCCTGGGGGTGATGTTGACCACGCCCGGCGCGAGATCCTCGACGCCGTGCATGAGTCCGTTGTTGAACAGGTTGTCCGGCCGGGGGAAATTCGCCTTGTGGGACCCGGGCAGCACGATGAGGCCGCCGTCGCCGGGAAAGACGTCGTCCAGGTAGGGGAACACGATGATATCGTCGCAGTAGATCCGGCCGTGATGGGTCTCGTAGCGGGTGCTCTCCCACCCGAATCCTTCCCTGGCGCAGTGCAGCCCGCCCACGGCCGATTCCCCGGGACGGTCCACCTGGAGGGTGCCGCTGATCAGCCGGGGCTTGTCGTTGGTGAGTTCCCGCACGATGGGCCAGATGGACGGATGGCGGGTCAGGGCCTCCAGCGACTTGTCGAAGGCGAAGCCGTGGAGATGGCGCTTGCCGTCGAATCCGAACCCGGGCGGCAATTTGTCTTCCGGCGTGTCCATGTACCGGGCCGAGGCGCGCTGGCAGGCCTCGAGTTCCCGCTGCGGAAGCGCGTTCTCGATGTGCAGGTAGCCGAACACGTCGAACAGGTACCGCTGTTCCGGGGTCATCATGCCTTGATCCTCGTAATTGCCCTTCCCCATCCTGATCCGGCCGCCGGATTCGTGTTTATACCCCGAATTCCGACAGGAGGTCGTCCAGACGCTGGACAAACCGGTTCCGGGCGTTGACCGGAACGTCGTGCACACGCGCCACGACGCCGCTTGGGTCTAAACCCGGGCGGTCCGGACGGTGCGGCGGCTCGAAAATGGCGACGTCGCCTGCCGCATACCCCGGGTATCCGGTGACGCTCGGTACGGCGTAGAGTCCCTGCAGCAGCCCTGACATACCGCTGTCTTCCCCGTAAATCGTGCAGGCGTCGCGCAGGCAGCGCGGCATGTGGGTCGGGCTCGATACCAGGATGACCCGCTCTATGTCCCGATCGACGAAAATCCTGCCGGCACGGGCGATCTCTTCACGGGTATTCCTCGACGCCCTATCCAGGTGCAGAATGGATTCGATCCGCTCCCTGTACGTGCCGGTTGAATCCGGATGCTTTAGTTCTGGCAGATGTTTTCTGAGAACCGCGAATCCGGCGAGTTCGTCGAATCGTTCCCACAACAACCGCTCCGTCGCCTCGGATTCGAGCAATCCGTCCTTTTCCGAGGCACCCGAACCGAAGACCATCACGTCAGCCTGCTCGCTCAGAGCCACAAACACCCCCATGGGTACGCGGCCGATCCGTTCCGGCGGTGCGCCCCAGGCCACGTCCTCCCACTGGCCGGCATGCAGATTGTATCCGTGGACGAGGACGCCCGTCTTTCGCCGATGGGAACCGCGAGGTTTACCGGCGGTCATGCGCTCGCTCATGCCAGGCTCCATCATCCCCGAAGGGAACGCAACGGGAGGCGAAGTGCTTCAGTGCGCCGCTCTTGACCACGATCGCTTCCGGTCTCAATACGGCGGCGTAGCTGTTCAGCAGGGCGATCAGGTCCAGCAGGGACCGGTAACCGGATATTCCCGACATGTCGATGTATACCTTGGTGAAGTCTTCGTTCAATTCCAGCGCGGCCCGCACGTCGAAGGCGTCCAGTGTTTCAAACCGGATGTGGGGGTGCCGTTCCCGCGCCCGTTCGATGACCACCGGGCTGACATCCGTACCGATCACGGCCGCAGCGTGTTCGGCGATGATCGTGGTGGTCGTACCCCATTCACAGCCGATTTCGAGCACGGTATCGGAGCCGTTCACCCAGCGTGGAATGCTGGCCCGGTACTCCTTGACGCCGCGGGTGCCCACGAACAGGGTATTGGATCGGTACTGCCTGTTGTTCGCCATACCGGACCAATTAATACGCGACCCGGGGTATCGTCAAGCAGGACGGCCCGTCGGCTGGTCTGGCTGCCGATCTGTTGAGAGGGCGTACGCGCTAGCTGCCCGTCGAACGATAGTACCGGAGTCCGAGTCGCCAGATAAACAGCGACAGGACGAAATAGAGCAGGCCGAACAAAGGGGCCGTGTATTGAAACGCGAGAGAGGTACCCAGCGGATCGGACCGGCCGAGAATCGCCAGAACCGGAAAATAGGTCACGCAGCCCATGGGGATAACCATAGTGAAGAACCGGCGGAACCAGGCTCTGTAAATGGCCAAGGGATATTTCGAAGCCTCGATGCCGCCGTAAGTCAACACGTTCATGAGCTCGAGGGTCTCCGTAGTCCAGAAGGACACCGTGCCGATGTTGATAAAAAGACCCAGAAAGAAACAGGCGCCGCAGATTACCGTTACCGCCGTCAACGCCGCTGTCGCGGCGGACCATTCGATGTCCAGGTAGAGTGTCGCCCAGATCAGGACGCCGCCGCCCTGAATGAAACGGCCGAGTCGCTTCAGCGTGAATTCCTGCCCGATCAGCTGGAGCACGGTGCTCCGGGGCCGGAGCAGCATGCGGTCGAACTCGCCGGTGCGCACCAGTTGGCCCACGTGGTCGAAACCGCGGGATAGCGCATCGGTGAAGGCAAAGGCCACGTTGACGATCCCGTAGAAGAAGGCGACCTCTGCGAGCGACCACTGGATAAGGCTGCCGAAACGGTCGAACAGGGCCAGAATGCCGATGAACTCCACCCCCGTTCCGAGCAGTTGCCCCACCGTGCCCAGTAAGAAGGAAACACGGTACTGCATCTGACTCCGCAGGGAGATGCTCACGTAGTGGGTGTACAGTGCAAGCGAGTTCGCCATGCTTCAACCCCCCTGAACGACCAGTCGGCGGGTTGCCCGCGAGAGCAGCCACGCGCCGAATGCGACCAGGATGATGATCCAGATCAGTTGGTGAAAAAGCACGGCCCAGGCTTCCGTGGCCGGGATGTGGCCCATGTACAGCCTGAACGGCGCGTCGCAGATGCCGCGGAACGGCAGGATTTCGAGTACGCGTTGCGCCCAGTCGGGGAAGAGGGGTAGCGGGATGACCATCCCCGCCAACAGATAGATGACCGGTGAGACCAGAAAAGCCACGCCGTCCCCTGAAATCGTCCACATCAGCGTGATGGACAGGATCACGGTGAGGGCCGTACTGAGCAGCACCGCGCCGAGGGTCGCCGCCAGCCAGAATACCAGGGCTTCGGGCGAGGCGGGCGCCTGCATCCCGAAAAACAGCAACGCAAGGATCGCCAGCGGGATGGACCGCATGAAGGTCGGCGCGAGCCGGAATGCCATCGACCGGGAAAACCAGTACGTATAGAGGTTTACGGGCCGGACGAGCTCATAGGCCACCGTACCCGACCGCACCATGGCGCGGATTTCCGTGTCGGGATTCCACGGCAGCAGGCCGAGCAGCGCCTGGCCCAGCCAGATGTAGGTCACCACGTCCTCGAGGTGCATGGGCTGGGGGGCGTTCGTGGACCGGTAGAACGCCTCCATGGCCATGACGCGGATCGCGCCCCAGCCGATCTGCGTGACGAACCCGGCAATGGCCGCGGCCCGGTACTGGAGGATCAACCGGAACCGGGCGGACAGCACCGCGGTATACGGTAGAATGAACGATTGCATCATGCCTGTCCGGATTTCAACGGAGTTCGTGTTCGTCGTACAGCCGTGAGATGATCTCTTCGATGGGCGGGTTCTCTACGTACAGATCCTTGATGGCGTACTTCGCCGTGATCCGGCTGATCAGGGCCGCCGTCCGGACGCGGTCCGGATCGAACTGCAGGTGGACGCGGTTGCCGCTTCTCGAGATGAAAACGACGTCCGGATCCTCGATCGCCTGGCCTTCGTCGAGCAGATCGATGATGAGACGGCGCTCCCGGGTGACGCGGGCCCGCAGGTCGTCCAGCGTGCTGTCGGACAGGATCCTCCCGTGGCCGATCACCATCACCCGTTCGCACAGGGCCTCGATGTCGTCCATGTCGTGGGTGGTCAATACGACGGTAACGCCTCGTTCCCGGTTCAGCCGCTTGATGAAATCCCGCACGGCAAGTTTCGAAACGGCGTCCAGGCCTATGGTGGGCTCGTCGAGGAAAAGCACCGAAGGCGCGTGAAGCAGAGCCGCGGCCAGGTCGCACCGCATGCGTTGACCCAGACTGAGTTGGCGCACCGGGACATCATACAGCGGTTCCAGGTCCATGAGTACCGCGAGTTCCTCCCTGGCCCGTTTGTAATCGCTGTTCCCGATCCGGTAGATATCCCGCAGCAGATCGAAGGATTCGATAACCGGCAGATCCCACCACAACTGGGTCCGCTGTCCGAATACCACGCCGATGTTGGCCGCGTTGGCGATCCGGTCCCGCCATGGGATACGGCCGTCGATCTCGCACCGTCCCGAATCGGGCACCAGGATGCCGGAGAGGACTTTTACGGTCGTGGACTTGCCCGCCCCGTTGGGGCCGATATAGCCCACCAGTTCTCCCTGTGCCAGTTGGAAGGAGACGCGGTCCAGGGCCTTGATCGTCCGGTATTCACGGTGAAGTACCCCGCGAAAGGCGCCCCAGAGCCCGGACCGGCGCTGGGCGATGTGGAAAGTCTTTACGATGTTGTCGACGAGGATATGGGGCACGGTCATCACCCGGAAACATGGCGTTGTGCGCTGTACGGTCCGGGGCGTACGGCGTACCGCGCAATCAGTGCAACATATTGAGGTATATCCGGCTAGCCGGCTTCGGAGAACGTGGTAAGATGTTCCGTACTCAAGCCGCCGCGTACGAGCGCTTCCCAGCACCGGATGGGGCACTCGCCAAGTATTTCAAGAAGGTCTGCCCGCAGTCGATCGATGGAGGCAGGCGCAGGCTCACGGGATTCTAGGTTCGCCAGGCGACAGAGGGCGTCCATGGCGAATCCTACGCAGATGACGTTTTTGTCATGGCGGACGACCGTTTTCAGCGCATCGATCGTGGAGTCAAGGGCGTCGTCCGCCCGGTGAGCGCCGTGGGAGCACAGGATGACCATGGACCAGAGCGCGTTTTCACGAACCGCCGAGCGTACCGGTTCGAACCGGTCCAGTCCCATGTCGATGCCATTTCCTTCACAGACGTCGCACTCGTCGGTGGGACGGGCGAACTTGATGCTCCGCTGCTGGGCGAGGTCCATGCTCAACCGGTTTTCTTCGCGTTCGAGACAGTTTGCAAGCGCAACGAGACAACGGGGAACCAGGGACCGTCCAATGCCTGTTCCCGCAGCACGTCGACCCAGGCAGCCCAGCGTTCCCGCGGCGACCGCGCGGATATAGACGGAAGGGTCATGGTGAAGGAGCGCGATAACTGAATCCAGCACTTCTCCGGTCAGGGGTGCGCAGTCGCCCAGACCATACACACCTGCTTTTCTGATCCATTTGACCGGTGAGTCGGTAGCTTCAAGCAAGGTGTCCGTGGCCTGCTCTCCAACGGCGACCAGGCCGTACGTCGCCGCCCGGCGGACGTTTTCCCTGTGGCTGTGGAGATCTGCGCCGAGATGCCTGGTGGCCAGTGCTTCATCACCGATTGACGCGAGCCTGTAGGCCGCGCCGATACGTAAGGGTTCCGCCTCGTCGCCCATGGCGAGCAACTGTTCGGCCAGTTCGTCGGCCTCGGCTTCGCGTCCCGCCGGGGAAAGCGCCCTGGCATCGGGCCTGGGCGGTGGCGTCTTCCCTGACTGGAGCCAGTGATTGTGGTAGCGCCAGACCGCCGTCACATCGTTGCTGGCCTCCCTCAGATCTACCCCGGTCAGCGGATCGACGCCGAGTTCGCACCAGGAGATCTCCGGGGGACCTTCGGTCTGGCTTCCGGCCGGTTCCGTGGTGCGGTAGATCCAGAATCGCCACATGAAGCGGGGATGATCATCCCACAGGCGCCAGTCGTCTCTCCGGTGATTCCCCCGGTGGAACGTGTTGTGGGAATAGAGCAGTACGCTCCCCGCCCGCAGCGGCGCCGCTTCAAAAGGCGCTACCAGCGGCCACCGGGTGTTGGCCACCGCTTCCCGCATTCGTACGTCATGGGCCGTGCGCCGGTGGACGACGTCATCCCGGTCGTATTCGGAATCGGGACCGCTGACCGGAACGCCTTCCATCCCGCTGATCTGGTATTCGAAATCGAGGTGGTCGGCGCCCGCGAAATTGTCGTGGTTTTCTTCGTGGTTGAACGTCCAGTAGTGCGAGTAGGGTATGGTGGCCGTGGGTCCCATGACTTCGGTCACGTCCTGGGGGTAGTACAGCATTTCGATCTGCACGGCCTGGTGATGGCGCTGCTTGCGGCCGTTGTACGGGCCGTTGTCGTCCTTGTGCCAGTGCTGGTCCCGGGCGCCGCTCGCGAAGGAGGCGTTGTGGGTAAAGGGAACGATGGCCCAGTTTCGGCCCACGATCCGGTTGCAGGCTTCGACCACGCCCGGGGCGTTGATGACCTTCAGGACGTCCGGAATGCCCCCAGGCGTCACCGGCTTCCGCGCCAGGTACGCCTGCTTTTCAAGCGTGTATATGCGGTGGTGGATCTCTTCGGGGATGCCGAGACTTTCGGGCGGCAGGGCGACGATCCCGCGGCTGGCGAAATCCCGGACGAGGTTGTCCGGTTCGGTGTAAGGCAGCGATGCATAGGTTTTCGTAGCCACGATCAGCGCTGTCTTTCCCGTGCGGCTTTGGATTCTCGCCCGTTGCGCCGCGATGCGCGACGCTATCGTCGCATGGAACTGCGACGGTGCTCGCCCGAGGCGTTCATTCGAGTCGATGGAATCTACAACTGAACGGGAAGGCCGTCAAACCTGAAATTGGAGCGGGGCGTCGACGGTTCACTCGTGCTGCAGCGCGTCCACGGGATCGGTATGGGCGACGCTGACGGCTCGGTAGCTTACCGTAAGCATTGTGACGGCGATGGCCAGCGCCGCGGCCAGTATGAAGATCCCGAGCGAAAGGTCCGTACTGTACGCGAAGCTGTCGAGCCAGTCGTTCATCACGAAGTAAGCTATGGGCCAGGCGATGAGGTTGGCGTACACGACCAGCTTGACGTATTCTTTCGATAGCAGCGCGACGATGCCGGAAGCTGATGCCCCCAGCACTTTCCGCACGCCGATTTCCCGGGTTCGCTGTTCCGCCGTGAAGGAAGCGAGCCCCAGCAGACCCAGGCACGCGATGAAAACGGCCAGGACGGAAAAACTCCGGAAGATGTTTCCCTGCCGCGCTTCGTTCTGGTACAGACGGTTGAAATCCTCGTCGAGAAACGAATACGTGAACGAATCATCGGGATAGATCTCGCGCCAGTTGCTTTCCAGGAATCCCATCGTTCCGGCCAAGTCATCCGGGGCAATCCTTATGGCGAGATAGTGAAGCGGGTCCGGCCCGGGCGCCAGCTGCAGCATCATCGGTTCGATGCCGCTGTGCAGCGACCGCACGTGGAAGTCCCGCACGACCCCGATGACCCGGCCGTCCTTGAAGTTTCCCAGGCGGATTTTCTTGTCGAGCGGTGCACCTTCCCATCCGAGCCACTTCACGGCGGCCTCGTTGATCACGAACGCCTGCAGCGTATCCGTGGGGAAGGATCTGGAAAAATCCCGGCCCGCCGAGAGTTCGATTCCCATCGTGCGGATGAAGTCGTGATCGATCCACATGTTGTTGATGCGGACCAGTTCCTCATCAGGGGCGCCGTCCGGGGTAAAGAGAATGTCGTTTACCAGGCCGCCCGGCATTTCATTTGCCACCGTAACACCCAATACGTTGGGATAGTCGGAGATTTTGTCCTTGTAGGTATTATAAATCAGGCGCTGCCTGGGATCTCCGAGCGGCATGACCACCAGCTGTTCTTTGTCGAATCCGAGGTGCTTGTCCTGCACGAACCGCATCTGATCCGCAACCACGCCCGTGCCGATGATGAACACGACCGATATCACGAATTGCAGCACGACCAGTATCTTCCGCAAACTCGCATTTACCGTGCCTGCCCGGGAGGAGCCCTTCAGCACGGAGACGGGTTGGAACGAAGACAGGAACAGCGCCGGGTAGCTGCCGGCCAGCGCACCGGCCAGCACCACGATTCCGACCAGACCGAATGCCATGCTCATATCGTCGAAGGCAAAGACCAGGTCCTTGCCGGCCAGGGCGTTGAACGCGGGGAGAAACGTGTAGACCAGGCCCGTGGCCACGACCAGGGAAAGCACTGCCATGATCGTGGATTCGCCCATGAACTGTCCGATCAGTTGAGCGCGGAACGCCCCCAGCACCTTGCGGATGCCCACTTCCCGGGCCCGGCCGGCGGAGCGGGCCGTTGCCAGGTTCATGAAATTGATGCAGGCGATCAGCAGGAGAAAGAACGCGACGGCCGAGAAGATGTAGATATAGGCGATATCGCTGTTCACGCCGAGTTCCCCGTCGAGGTTCGAATGCAGGTGAATGCTGGTCAACGGCTGTAGAACGGCTTCGATTTGCGCGTTGATTTGATCCAGAATCGGCCCGTAACGCGATCCGATAAACTCCGCCAGTTTCGGTTCGAGGGACTCGGGAGAATAACCGTCGGCCAGCAACAGATAGGTATAGAGATCCGGGACGAAGTTCTGCGTATTCCTGCCGTAATCCGTTCCACCGTATATGGGGTTGACGTTGAGCGTTTCGAAGGACCCCAGGAAGCCAAAGGTCATATGAGAATTGCGCGGCACGTCTTCCATAACTCCGGTCACGGTAAGGTCGTAAGTGTTATCGAGCCGGATCACCTTGCCCAGTGCTTCGTCGCTTCCGAAGTACCGGGCCGCCGTGGTTTCGGTCAGAACCACGGTATTGGGGGCGTTCAGGGCCGTGTTCGCGTCGCCGCGTATCAGTCTGAATTCGAACAAATCCAGGATGCCGGGATCAGCGAAGTAGAAACCCGGTTCGTTGAACCGTTTGTTGCCGTCCACGTAGGTGACCTGCCAGGAGACCAGCGGCGTTTTTATGCGGGTGAATCCTTCGACTTCCGGGAAAGCGTCGGTCAGCATCCAGCCCCAGGCAGTCGGGCTCCGCGCGGTTCGGGTTTCCGCCCTGTCCGGTGTCTCGATCGACATGGTGAGCCGGTAGATGCGGTCGTGCCGGGACGCGTACCGGTCATAGCCGAGTTCGTCCTGAATGTACAGCAGGATCAGGATGCAGCACGTCATCCCCACCGCGAGGCCCAGGACGTTGATTGCGGCGTATCCCTTGTGGCGCAAGGTGTTACGATAGACTATCGTGAGGTAGTTCCGGAACATGATCGCATAGTACTCCAGCGTAGGTGGGGCTACGGGTTGAACTGGCCTGTCAGCGAATGAGCGGGTATGCCGACGACACGTTCGGGTGGCCGTTCAAGCAAGCTGATGTCGATAGTTTCGACTCGATTGGATCGAGAAAGGTTGCAGTGGAAGGAGGTTTCGGGCCCTGCGGCGGATTTGGGGCCTGTCGGCACCGCGATGGGAGACGACCCGATTCGGCGTGCGGAGGATGCGGTCCGCCGGTCCAGGCTGGCTTGCAGGCCGGTTTCAAGGCTGGATATTCATTGTGCGGTTGATAATGCCGAGGGACAGAGTCGAACTGTCGACACATGGATTTTCAGTCCACTGCTCTACCGCCTGAGCTACCTCGGCAGTCATGCTTCGCAAAGCCTGTCAAAATTAGCGGCACCCACCCTGCATGTCAACAGAAATAACCTCGGGATTCACCGCATCGGCCGACTGACTAATCACGCGTATACCGTCCGGTCCGCGCTTCGGCGGCGTTGGCCGGACTCCGGGCCGGGTCGATCACTGTAGTATACAGGAAATGGGTAGCGGCCTTCGGCTACTTTCCTTCAACCGTACTGTCGTCGAAATGGAGCATGAATTCGATGTAATCGAGCTCCCGGTCGATACCCTGCCTTTTGGTGACGATCGTATTGGTGGCCAGGTAGTGCGCCAGACCGCGGAACTGCTGACGGACGCGAAGGAGGCGGTTTCGGAGATATGGCGCGTTGGGGTTGTCGCGGGGGATGGCGAGGATCTGGGCGTGCAACGCGTTGATCCGGCTGTCGGTGTCTTCCAGCGGGATACGCACCTCGTCGATATAGTCCTGGTCGTGGCATTCGCCGCAGGGAGCGGTCATAGACACCATGTCGATGTGGACCTCCCGGACGTCGTGGCTGTTGTGGCAGGTGACGCATCCGGGTTCGAAGTCATTGGCTTCGAACAGGTCCCCGTGGGCGCTTTCCCAGAAACTCTCCAGCGCCTCCGGGTGGCAGCGCCCGCAGTCCTCCGGAATGGCTTCGGGCAGCGGCGCGTCCATGAAACCGTTCTGCTCGCCCATGGCCACCGTGAGAATGGTGCTGGTGGGATCGCCCCCGTGGCAGGTGTCGCAAAAGACGCCGCGCCAGGCGTGAATGCTGCCCTGCCATTCCGCCACTTGTTTCGCGAGGGGTTCGCCCAGCCGCTGATGGCAGAGGGCGCAGTTGTCGGTCATGCGCGTGTCGAGCTTGCGCCAGCTTGTGACGGGAGAGTCGGGGGTTCGCTGCCCGCGGGCAGCGGGCAGGGCGACCGCCAGCATGATGATCAGCATGATGGCGGCGCGAAACAGGTAATTCACCAGGGACACGTTCCTTGTTGCATTTACAACGCACTGGAGGCTATGCCGGCAAACGCAGTATATACACCACCCGGCCATACTCGCTTCAACAAATAACGTAACGGTCATATTGTAACCGGCACCGCCACAGCGATCAAGAACTAACCCCTGCCGACATGTTGGATACCAGGGATAATTCCCTTTACACCGGTTCCCGGATTTCTATCTTCTACCTGTGCTCGCGACGGGCATGGAACCGTCGAAACACCTTAATCCAATTCGGGGAAATCGCATGAGACTGGTTCAATTCTACGAACCCGGCCAGGAATCCGGCGTAGGCATCGTTCAGGACGATCATGTCATCGACCTCACCGAGATCATGCCTGAGGTGGAAACCGTCAACGACCTGATGCACGTGGCCGGCGCGGCGCGCCTCTCCCTGGCGGAACTGGTCGACCGCGCGTTGAACGACTACGACGGCCAGTTGGCCGGATTCACCTATGAATCGCTGGACGTATCGCCGGACGTGGGATTCCCGCACCTGATGGTACCGCTGTTTTCTCCCGAAGTGTGGGGGTTCGGCGTGACCTACAAGCGCAGCGCCGAATTCAGGGACGACGACGCCCAACAGACCATCTACGACCAGGTGTATAGTTCCGACCGGCCGGAATCGTTCTTCAAGGCCACCGCCTCCCGCTGCTCCGGCCCCAATGCACCGATCTGCGTACGCGGCGATTCGAAGTTCACGGCCACCGAGCCGGAACTCGCCTACGTGCTGGGCGACGAGGGTGAAATCGTGGGCTATACGCTGTGCAACGATGTTTCGGCCTGGGATATCGAGAAGGAAAACCCCCTGTATCTGAATCAGTCCAAGATCTACCAGGGATGCTGCGCGCTCGGCCCCACGCTCGTCACGGCGGACGCGATCGACGATCCCTACGACATCGACATTCAATGCCGGATCCTCCGGGACGACGCCGTCGTTTTCGAGGGGGAAGCCAACACCTCGCAGTTGGCACGCAGTTTCGACGAGTTGAACGAATACCTGTACCGGGACAATCTCATTCCGTCGGGTACGGTCGTCTCCACGGGCACGGGTATCATTGTGCCGGGCGACCTCGGCCTTCAGGAAGGCGACATCGTGGTCATTTCGTCGCCGGATATCGGCGTGCTTTCCAATCCCGTACAGCAGTTGTAACCGCGGTAACCACTATGGCGCGACGAAACCAGGGACTCAATCGCCATCAGAAGGCCTGGCGGAAGCCGGGCGAAGAGCGCGTGAGCAGGGAAGACATCGCAGAGCTTCTTAGCCTGGCCCGAAGCGAGGACGCCGAGGACCGGATCGTCGCCGCCACGTACATGTGCCCGTGTCACGTCCGCCATCGCAACGAGGAGGTCTGGCAGGCGCTCTACCGGATGATGGAAGATGAGGACGCCCGTGTCCGCCGGCGCGCCTGGCACACGCTGGAAGACGGCGGTTGTCCCACCGATCCGGCCTTCGAACCCATCGTGAGGCGCGCACTGGACTCCGAAACCGACCGCCAGGTGCTGGGATTCGCACGCAGGTTCGCCGAGCTATTTCTGGAAAACGATGCGGTCTCCCTGAACCGTGCGGAGCGTCCCGCGGGGAAGCAGAAAGGAAAATGCGACTTCTGCGGCAGGACTAAGGTGCCGGTCACCCGGGACTACGACACGGAAATCCCGGCGGGAGGAATGACCCGTGCCGCCTGGATCTGCGACGTCTGTTCTTCAGAAGGGGCAGGGACCTGAGAGTCTCCCACTGAGTACCAACCGTGGCAAGACCAGGCCCGGAAAGGCAACCGGTTCATCCAAACATGACAAACTACGAGATCGCCGTGATCGGCGGGGACGGCGTTGGTCCGGAAGTCATCGAGGAAGGCATACGAGTGCTTGAAGCGTTGGGCGACCCGGCCTTCCGCTTCACCCGTCTTGACTGGAGTTCGGATCGCTACAAGCGCACGGGACGGTTCATTCCCGATGGCGGCCTGGATGAACTGGCCTCCTTCGACGCCATATTCTTCGGCGCGGTAGGCGACGAGGAAGTCCAGGACCACATCACCCTGAACAACCTGATTCTCCCCATTCGCCGGCGGTACGACCAGTACGCCTGCGTTCGGCCCGCCTATCTATACGAAGGGGTCCGCTCTCCCCTCGCTGGTCAGGGCCCGGGCGACATAGACCTGGTCGTCATCCGGGAGAACACCGAGGGGGAATACGCGGACATCGGCGGCAGGGTGTATCACCAGACCGACCAGGAAGTCGCGATCCAGACGTCCGTCTTCACCCGGCATGGCACCGAACGCATCATACGTTACGCCTTCGAAGAGGCGCGGCGGCGCGGCGGCAGGCGCAAGGTCACCTCCATCACGAAGTCGAACGCCCAGGGCTATGGCATGGTCTTCTGGGACGAGGTTTTCGAGAACGTGAAAGACGCGTATCCGGATATCGAGACCGAATCTTTGCTGATCGATGCGGCGGCCATGGATTTCGTGCGCAGGCCCCAGGATTTCGACGTGGTGGTGGCATCGAACCTGTTCGGCGACATCCTCACCGATATCTCGGCGATCACCATCGGCAGCATGGGCCTGGCGCCCAGCGCGAATCTTAACCCGGAACGCGTAAATCCTTCCATGTTCGAGCCGGTCCACGGTTCGGCCTTCGAACTCATCGGCAAGAACCAGGTCAACCCCCTGGCCACGATCCTGGCCGCGGCCATGATGGTAGAGTTTCTGGGCGAGGCGGAAGCGGGAGCGGCCATACGGAAGGCCGTGGCGGAGAACCTGCGTGAGGGCCGGTTGCGCACGCCCGACATCGGAGGTTCGTCGAGTACCGCTGAAGTGGGGAAAGATATCGTCCGGCGCCTGGAGCAGCGATAGGACTGTCCGGGCGCGGAGTTCCGATAGGCGGTCACTCCGGGTCCGGAGTACGCGGCCGGCTGTCGCGGCCTTCACACGAGGCCCTGTTCCTCCATGATCCCGCGCAGCGCTTTGCGTTGTTCTTCGGTCATGGGCGTACCCGGAGGACGCGCCGCGCCGCACTCGATTCCCAGCCGCTCGCTGAGTGCGGCCTTGGCGACGGAATGGAATTCTCCGCCGCACGCTCCAAGGGCTTCCCAGAGGCGGCTCGCGCGGTCCTGCGCGGTTTCCGCACGCTGGAGATCGCCCACCCGGTAGGCGTTCCAGATTTTCACCCAGTATTCCGGCGCTATGATGGGCGGACCGTCCACACAGCCCACCGCTCCGATCGTCAGGGCGGGCAGCATTAACTGGTGATTGCCGACCAGGCAGCTCAGGCCCATGGCGGCGAAGTTCCTTACGTTGGGGAAAACCGGCGAGGAGTGTTTAAGTCCTCGTAACTGCGGCACCCGGTCCTGGATCCTGCGCATCAACTCCGGGGTGATCTCGACGCCCGTGGACTGGGGCAGATTGTATACGAAGAGGGGCAGGTCCGCGGCTGCGGCCACGGTACGGTAATGCTCGGCGATCGCATGATGCGTTCGACCGTAGAAGAAGGGCGGTACGCAGCAAATGGCCTCTACGCCGGCGCGGGCGGCATGTTCGGCCAGCCGGGCAGCCCTTTCCGTGGTCGGGGCGCCGACGTGCATGATGTTGTTTACGCGTCCCCCGGCCTGGTCCGCCGCCGCCGAGGCGATCCGCATGTTCTCCTCGTCGCTGAGCAGGATGCTCTCCCCCGTGCCCCCGGCGATCCAGAGTCCATGAACGCCGGTCTCGATGTTGAATTCCATGACCTTGCGGAACGCTTCCTCGTGGAAACTGCCGTCGCTGTTCATCGGCGTGACAATGGCTGGCAGAATACCTTCAAATGCGGACATGGAATGCGCTCCTTCCACGCTGGTCGGTGCGGTACGGGATCCGGTTGTCGCCTGGCGCCGGGCATGGCGCGCCGGCTCCCTGTGAAGTTATGTTGAAAGTGCTAAAACGGAAGGATTAAATCAACCTTCCTGATTCGACAAATTGCTTGACATCATGCGCGGAATCCGTTGTTATGTAACGATCCAAACCATGTGCGGCAAGTCATGAACCTGCTTCGCACATCGAACCATCCGGCGTGGCTGACATGGCCGTGCCGTTCCGGAATACGGCTCCCTCCACCGACAGAACGGAATACGTGCCGAATGACCGCGCAGAACAGGCTGGTAACCGAATACGACAAGTTCCTCGACTGCGTGCACTGCGGTCTGTGCCTGCCGGCCTGCCCGACGTATTCGGAACTCGGCCTCGAAATGGACTCCCCCCGGGGCCGCATCCACCTGATGCGGGCCTACGCGGACGAGCGTATCGAACTCACGGATAACTTCGAGCGGCACATTGACCAGTGCCTGAACTGCCGCGCGTGTGAAACAGCCTGTCCCGCGGGCGTCCACTACGGCAGCCTGGTCGAGGCGGCCCGCGCGGAGATCGTGGAAAAGCGTCCCCGTTCCGCTTCGGAGAGGGCGCTGAGGTGGCTCGTTTTCGACAAGTTGTTGCCTTCGCGTTTCATACTCTCCGCCGCTTTTCTTCCAATGCGTATTTACCAGTTGACTGGACTGCAATGGCTCGTTCGCAGGCTGGGATTGACAAAACTGCTTCCATCCCGTCTTCGCGACATGGTGTCTATGATGCCCTCCCTGCCCGGCTCTTCATTGAAGGGTCAGTTGAAGCCCTTCATGCCGGCCCGGGGCGAGGCGGCATACCGCGTGGGTATGGTAACGGGTTGTGTGATGAACGAGATGTTCACCCACGTAAACATCGCCACGGCGCGCGTGTTGAACGAGAATGGATGCGATGTCGTGATACCCCGGCAGCAGACCTGCTGCGGTGCGCTTCAGGTACACGCCGGTGAACGTGACACCGCGCAGACGCTCGCCCGGAAGAACATCGACGCTTTCGAAGACGCGAAAGTAGATGCGGTCATCATAAACGCCGCGGGTTGCGGAGCCCAGTTGAAAGAATACGGCGAGCTCCTGGCCGGCGATCCGGCGTACCGGGACCGCGCCCATGCTTTTTCCGACATGGTAAAGGACGTGCACGAGTTCCTTGCCGAGATCCCGGTCAAAGCGGAGATGGGAACCGTCGCCGTAAGAGTCGCCTACCATGACGCATGTCACCTCGCCCATGGGCAGCGCATCCGCGAGCAACCCCGTGACCTGCTGAGCCGGATTCCCGGCCTCGAACTCGTTGAACTGGAGGAATCGGACTGGTGCTGCGGCAGCGCGGGAGTGTATAACATCACCCATCCCGAAATGGCGGACAGGCTGCTTGCCCGGAAGATGGGTCACGTCAGGCAGGCGCGGCCCGATGTGGTGGCGACCGGAAACCCGGGATGCATATTGCAGATTCAGCATGGCATTCGCCGGGAGGGAAGGGAAATCGAGGTCCTGCATCCCGTGGAACTGCTTGATCGCGCCTATCGAACCAGGCGAGAAGAAAAGCAAACCGTACAATCTGCGGAGACTTAAGCGATAGACCCATGCAAATCGACTTGAAAGCCGGGCGTATCGGATCTGAAAACGATACCACCGTAGTCATCGGGTTATTCAAAGAGGACAAGCTGGAGGAAGACGACTCTTCCGGCATGGAATCCGCTCTACGCCGTTATCTGCGTGAGATACTGGCGATGGGGGACTTCAAGGGCAATGGCGAGGAAGTCGCGGTACTGTACCCGCGGGGTCTGGCCCCTCCCAGCCGGGTGATCCTGGTCGGGCTCGGAGAACGGGAAGTATTCGACCCGGAATCGGCCCGGCGCGCTTCAGGTGTCGCCGTCAAAAAGGCCATGAAGCTCGGCGTGACGGAACTTTCGACGGCCATACACGGGCTGGACGGTGGGATCCTTTCGCCGGAAGACTGTGCGCAGGCCACCGTGGAAGGACTGTTACTGGGTGCCTATCGTTATGATGATTTCAAGACCGATGGGTCTGATGAATCCAGTCTGGTGAGCCTGACGGTCCTAATCCCGCGACGCGCGCAGGCCCGTGACATCGGGGACGGGATCGAAGCCGGCCGAATAACTGCCGCGGGTACGATCCTGGCACGGGACCTGTCCAACGCGCCCGGCAACGCCCTGCCGCCGCGCAAGCTGGCCGCCGCCGCCCGCCGAATGGCGTCGAATACCGGTCTGGCCTGCCGGATCCTGACCCGAAAGCATATCGAAGAAGAACGCATGGGTGCGTTGCTCGCCGTCAACGCCGGCAGTGAGGAACCTCCGCGTTTCATTGTGCTGGAGTACGGTGAACCTGCCGACGACCGGGATACCATCGTGCTCATCGGGAAGGGCATCACGTTTGACAGCGGGGGCATATCCATCAAGCCGAGCGGCGGCATGGAGGACATGAAGCACGACATGTCGGGCGCGGCCGCCGTGGTCGGCGCCATGCATTCGATCGGCCTGCTGAAACCGCCCATTCACGTGGTGGGGCTCATACCGGCCACGGAGAACCTGCCGGACGGCAGGGCGTTGAAGCCCGGCGACGTCATCACGACCCTCTCGCGGAAGACGATCGAAGTCGTAAACACAGACGCCGAGGGGCGCCTCGTACTGGCCGACGCCCTGGGATACGCGGGTCGGTACCAGCCGGCCGCCGTGGTCGATCTCGCGACGTTGACGGGGGCCTGCGTCGTGGCCCTGGGTCACGCCGGGTCCGGGATGATGGGTAACGACGAAACACTGCTGGACCGGGTACGCGCGGCAGGCGAGGTCTCCGGTGAGCGGGTGTGGCCACTGCCGCTGTGGAAGGAATACCACGATCAGATCAAGAGCCATGTGGCCGACGTCAAGAATACCGGCGGCCGATGGGGGGGCGCCCTGACCGCCGGTGCCTTTCTGGAGAAGTTCGTCGATCGCCCCTGGGTGCACCTCGACATCGCGGGCACGGCCTACACGGAATCGAACAAGCCCTATTGCCCGAGGGGGGCCACCGGGGTGGGGGTTCGGCTGCTTGTCCAGCTGGTAAAGGATTGGAACCCCTGATCCATGCGCATCGTTCAGCTTTCCGATCCCCACATCGTGCCGGCGGCCCGGCAGCCCGTGCACGGCCAGGACACCCTGGAACGCCTGCGCGCCGCCGTAGATGCCGTTAACCGGCTCAGCCCCTCACCCGATCTCGTCGTCATGACGGGCGACCAGGCCAGCGACGAAGCCGAAGACTCCTACCAGTGTTTAAAAGACGTTCTTTCCAGTCTCCGCTTTCCCTGTCACATGGCCATGGGCAATCACGACTCGAGACCGGTATTCCGCCGGATCATGCTGGAAGACCCCGTGGTGAATCCGGACCGGTATTACTATACGCTGGACCGGAAAGGCCACCGGGTTATCGTGCTCGATACCCAGGAGGAAGGAGAGGTTGCAGGAAGACTTGACGATGGCCAGTTGGATTGGCTGGAGCGGGAGTTGTCGTCTGGCGTTCCCTCCATCATCTGCATGCATCACCCGCCGGTACCGGTGGGCGTCCCCTGGATGGACGACCTGATTCTGCAGGAAACCGGGCGCTTTCTTCGGATATGCGCAGCCGCAGCCTCGTTGAGGCTCATCCTGTGCGGTCACGTACACCATGCCTTTCGAATAGAACTGGATCATGCCACAGTACTGACCGCACCGAGCGTGGGCCTGCAGTTTCGAAAGGAGCCCGTGATCAAGGCTGACGGCACCCGCGTCATAGCGACAGACGAACCGGCGGCGTTTCGAATCGTCGATCTGGATGGGGACGAATGGAAAACATCGCTACACCAACTCCCCTTGTAACTGACGCCTTACCGGTCTGAGTACATGTTAATCGATGATCTGAGGGAAATACAGGCGCGTCACGGCTATCTGCCCGAAGAGGAACTGATATCCCTTTCGGAACGCAAGGGCATTCCCCTTTACGAAGTGCATGGCGTGGCCAGTTTCTATCCCCATTTCAGGTTGCAACCACCTCCCGAGACCACGCTTCGGGTCTGCACCGATCTCTCTTGCCATCTCCACGGTGCCCGCCACGTGCTGGAAACGCTGCGGGAAACCGTGGACTGCGCTGGGCTGGACCAGTGGGACGTATCCGAAACGTCCTGCCTCGGACAGTGCGACGGCGCTCCTGCGGTATCGATCAACGATCGCAGTTACCGGGGCATGGCGGAAAACCGCCTCGGAGCCTACGTAGCGCGGCTTGCCCGGGACGGCCGGGCCGCCCGCCAACCCGTCAGACGGCCGGCCAACCCTGGGCTCATCGATCCCTACGACCATCCCCTGGCCGCCGAATCCCTGAAACAGTGGATTTCCGGAGATGCGGGCCGGCTCGTGGAGACCATCAAGGACAGCGGACTGCGCGGTATGGGCGGCGCCGGGTTCCCGACCGGCGTCAAGTGGGACCTGGTCAGGGAAACGGACGCCGAGGTCAAATACGCGATCTGCAACGCGGATGAGAGCGAACCCGGCACGTTCAAGGACCGCG
This sequence comes from Candidatus Latescibacterota bacterium, assembly GCA_012270975.1. Classification (GTDB taxonomy): domain Bacteria; phylum JAAXHH01; class JAAXHH01; order JAAXHH01; family JAAXHH01; genus JAAXHH01. Next base: position 78,604 of record JAAXHH010000141.1, read on the forward strand.
AGATCCTGTACCATTATCCCCATCTCGTCATCGAGGGCATGATCCTGGGCGGCCTCGCCGTCGGCGCACGCCAGGGATACCTGTTCCTGCGACACGAATACGACCGTGAGCGCGAGGTCCTCGCACGGACCATCAGGGCGTTCTACTCGGCCGGATACCTGGGTGATGACATCCTGGACACGGATCGGTCTTTCCACGTGGAGATATTCGACAGCCCCGGCGGATATATCTGCGGTGAGGAAACGGCCCTGCTGGAAGCGATGGAGGGAAAACGGGCCGAGCCCCGGAACAAGCCGCCGTTTCCGGGTACCCACGGGCTGCACGGCCAACCCACGCTGATCAACAACGTCGAGACATTCGCCTGGGTGCCCGCCATACTGCAACGAGGCGCGGACTGGTTCCAATCCCAGGGAGTAAACGGCGCTTCGGGACTGAAGTACATTGCGCTCAGTGGTCATGTCGAACGGCCGGGGGTCTATGAAATCCCGCTCGGGACGCGGGTAGGCGATCTCATCAATGACTATGGCGGGGGCGTTTCCAGGGGGCGGAAACTGAAAGCCTTTGCGCCGGGCGGGGCATCGTCGGGTTTCCTGCCTGCGACCATGGCGGACATACCGCTCGATTTCAAGTCGCTGTCGGAAGCGGGATCCATGCTGGGTTCCGGCGCTGTCGTTGTCGTGGCCGAAGGCGTCGACATGGCGGATCTGGCGCGCAACGTGGTCACGTTCTTCCGCAACGAGTCCTGCGGCAAGTGCGTTCCCTGCCGTACCGGCACGGCCTATCTGGTTCAGCTGCTGGATACCGTACTGGAAAAGGGCGCCGAAGCCGATACGCTGGAACCCGTAGCGGACGTTGCCGAAGCGATGGAACTCACCTCCATCTGCGGTCTGGGCCAGGCGGCTGCCCTGCCGCTCACCTCTGCGCTCAGGCATTTCCCGGCCGAATTCGAAAACCCCCGCCGGCATGGGGCGAACCGCCACACGGAGGATGTCAGGGGTGGTTCGGATGAGTAAGGGTAAAGTAACACTGACGATTGACGGCTTCAGCGTTACCGCGCCGGAAGGCGCCACGATCTGGGAAGCGGCCCGGTCGGCCGGCATCGAAATTCCCACCCTGTGCCACGATCCCAAACTGAACCCGGTCGCCGTGTGCCGCGTGTGCGCGGTCGACGTCGAAAACTCCCGGACGCTGCCGGCGGCCTGTATCCGCCAGGTCGAAGAAGGGATGGCGGTGCGCACGGATACGGATCGGGTACGCCGGGCGCGTCGTACCCTGGTGGAACTGCTCGAGTCCGGTCAGCCCTCCGAGGAGACACGGCGCAAACCGCCGGCACAGGACGAACTGGCGCAACTGGGCAGACTGCTGCAGGCGGACCCGTCGCGGTATGCGTCAAACTGTTCAACCCCGGTAGTGGAGCATGACCTGTCTTCGCCTGTCATCGCGGTGGACCATAACGCCTGTATTTTGTGCGACCGGTGTATCCGCGCCTGCGACGACGTCCAGGTCAACGACGTCATCGGCCGCGCCGGCAAGGGATGTCATACCCGCATCGTTTTCGATAACGACCGTCCCATGGGGAACTCCTCCTGTGTCTCCTGCGGCGAATGCGTGGCCGCCTGTCCCACCGGCGCCCTGACGGACATCCCCCTGGTCGAGACGGGCCGCGTAATCCCTGAAACCGAATCGAGTAGAGTCGACTCGGTCTGTCCCTATTGCGGGGTGGGATGCGGGATTTCGTACCACGTACAGGACAACCGAATCGTACATGTGACGGGACGGGAAGACACCCACACCGAGGGCCGGCTGTGTGTCAAGGGCAGATACGGCTACGACTATACTCACCATCCGCAGAGACTCCTGAAACCGCTCATCAGGCGGGAGGACGCCTATCCGAAGCGGCCGCTTTCGGCGGACTTCCGGGATTACCGGGAGTTCCGGCGCTCGCTGCGGTCGCCGGAATGGAACGACCGCATACGGGAGGTATTCCGTGAGGCCGAATGGGACGAGGCGCTGGATCTGGCGGCGCGCAGACTGTTGGAGATCAAGTCAACGTTAGGGCCGGGCGCGCTGGCCGGTTTCGGGTCGGCCAAAGTCACCAACGAGGAAGCCTATCTTTTCCAGAAGTTGATTCGCGTGGTCTTCGGTACCAACAACGTCGACCACTGCACGCGCCTCTGTCACGCCTCGTCCGTGGCGGCCCTCACTGAGGCGATCGGAAGCGGGGCCGTGTCGAACGCATTCCAGGAGGTCTTTGAAACCGACGTCATCTTCGTGATCGGTTCCAATACGGAAGACAACCATCCCGTGGCCGCTTCCTACATGAAACAGGCCGTCGATCGCGGCGCGAAGATGATCGTTCTCGATCCCAGGCGCCCGACCATCGCCGACCACGCCACCCGGTACGTACGGTTCAAGCCCGGCACGGACATTGCGTTGCTGAACGGACTGATGCACGTGATTCTGCGCGAGGGGCTGCAGGATCGGCATTTCATCGCCCAAAGAACGGAACACTTCGATTCCCTCGAGCCGGTCCTGCGGTCATACACGCCGGAACTGACCTCGCAGATAACCGGCGTTCCCGTCCCGGTGATCGAACAGATCGCCGTCGAGTACAGCCGCGCGCGGCGCGCGATGGTTTTCTGGGGCATGGGGATCAGCCAGCATGTCAACGGCACGGACAATGCCCGGGCCCTGATCTCCCTTTGCCTCATGACCGGGAACATCGGACGCCCGGGCACTGGGCTGCACCCGCTTCGGGGACAGAACAACGTCCAGGGCGCTTCGGACGTGGGACTGATTCCGCGATTCTATCCGGGCTATCAGCCTGCAGATGATCCGGAAGTCCGGAAGCGATTCGAGAAGGCATGGGACACGGATCTCGACCCGCGTTCGGGTCTGACGGTCGTGGAAATCATGCACGGCGCCCTCGAAGGCCGCATCGCGGGCATGTTCATGATGGGGGAGAATCCCTTCCTTTCCGACCCGAACATGAACAAGGTCCGGAAGGCCCTGCAGAGCCTGTCCTTTCTCGTCGTGCAGGACATCTTCCTGACCGAGACCGCCGAGTTTGCGGACGTGATCCTGCCCGCTTCCACCGGGGCGGAGAAGCGGGGGACCTACGTCAACACGAACCGCATGGTGCAGATCGGAAGACAGGCGCTGGATCCACCCGGAGAAGCCCGCCTGGACGGAGACATCCTGATCGACCTCGCCAACCGGATGATCCGCATGGAGCAAGGGGACAACGGTCCGTGCTGGGACTACGGCGATCCGGAAGCGGTATGGGAGGAAATCGTCTCGCTGACGCCGATCTTCAACGGCATCACCTACGAAGCGATGGAGCGGGAAACCGTGGTATGGCCGCTGGAAGAGCCGGTCCTGTTCACCGATTCCTTTCCCCGCGGCCGAGGCAGATTCACCCCCGTGTCCTTCGCCCCGCCGGATGAACTGCCGGACGAGCAGTATCCCTACGTCCTGAATACGGGCCGCGTCCTGCAGCACTGGCACACGGGCACCATGACCCGCCGGGCCCGGGCTCTCGACGCCATATCCCCGGAACCCTTCGTGGAGATGACGCCCCGGGATCTGCAGTGCCTGGGTGTCGAAGACGGCGATCCCGTGGTCGTCTCTTCCCGCCGCGGTGCCATCACACTGAAGTCGAAGTCGTCGACGCGCGTGGCCGACGGCAATGTTTTCATCCCCTTCCACTTCAAGGAAGCCGCCGCCAATATCCTGACCAACGACGCCCTCGACCCCGACGGCAAGATCCCCGAATTCAAATTCTGCGCGGTGGCCGTAAGACCCGTGACATCAGGGACATAAGGGATTCTCTGCAGAAACAGTCGATGCCGCCCATCGCGATTCCGCCTCCCTCCCAGGAAGTTCCTCTCGTGTCCGGTGCATAACCTGGGGACACGGCTTTGAAACTCTTTCGCTCCGATACTCGTAGTAGAGGTATGAACTCGACCGCAGGCAGCCGTCGCGCACCGGATCAGGATTTCGACAAGACCCACCAAACGCACTACCGGCGGATTCTCGCACTCTGCCGATATCTCCTGAAGTCTATCGATGATGCCGAGGACGCGGCGCAGGAAGTCTTCTTCCGCGCATACCTGAAGCGCTCGACCGTAGACAGTTCGAAGTCATACCTGAACTGGCTGTTGAAAATAGCCACCAATCATTGTCTTGACCTGCTGCGTCGTCGAAGCAGCGAGGCCAGGATCTATGAATCCATCGATCCCGACCGGATAGGTCCTTCCCGGGTCTCCGAGGACACCCTCGATTTTCTCGTCCGGGCCGAAAAGGGCGAACGAGTGCGATCAGCAATACAGTCGCTTTCCGACAAGTATCGCATACCGCTCGTGCTTGCCTACTATAACGAGTTCACCTACGAAGAAATCGGCGAAACGCTCGAACTGAACAGGAATACGGTGGCGACGCTGATTTTACGCGCCAAGCAACGATTGCGAGAGGAGTTGAAGGGACTATGAAGGACGAAAAGGTGCGCAGGGAGGCTTGTCCATCCGAACTCACCAGTTCGATGTACGCTGACGACGAGTTGTTCGGGTCCGAAGCGCTCGAGTTCGAAGACCATATGAACCGCTGTCCGCGGTGCCGGGACCTTGTGCAGGCATTCAAGAAGGAGCGGGAGGCGCTCGTCGGGGTTATGGGAAACACCGAAGCCTTCCTGGCGGAAACGAGTCCGTCTCATGCTCCTTCGCCAGTCCATGCCTTGATATTGATTGGACTTGTCACGGTATTCGCGGCTCTGCTCAGGATGGGATTTGGTTCGATAACGGCTTTGCAGCTTCCCGGGAGCATGGAGTGGCTCAACCCGCTGCGTGCCACCGGACAGTTTTCTCTGATCTTCAGTTCGGGATTTTATTTCATTCAGGAAGGAGGCTCGATCATGGAATCGATCATCAGCAACGTCGGTATCGCGGCGTTAGTCGTCATGCTGCTAGGTACAGTATTCTTCCTTATACGAAGATCATCAGGTGTTTCGAATTTGCTCGCGGGCCTGGTCCTGGCGGCGGGGTTGTCCGTTCCTGTGGAGGCCATGGAAACACGTTCCACCGAGAACGTCTCCATTGAAGCGGACGAGATCATTGACGACACGCTCATTGTCTTCGGTCGCACGGCCACGATCGATGGTGTGGTGACAGGAGACCTGATCGTATTCGCCCAGTCGATCGAAATCACGGGTTCGGTCCATGGAGATGTGTATTCTTTCGGGAGGAATATCGAAATCGAGGGCGAGGTGGGAGGCGGGATCGCAGTGTTCGGACAGGTGGTTCGCATCGGAGATACAGTCGGCCAGAGCATCTACGGATTCGCCCAGTCGATTCTCTCCAGACGGGACGCCTCGATTGGAGGAGACTTCTTTGCATTTGGAGAAGATATCAACGTAGGCGGGGTGGTCGGCCGCAACGTGACGGTATTCGGCAATACCCTCACGGTAACGGGCGAGGTGAAGCGGGACGTTACTTTCTCGGGTAGCCTGGCGGCCGTTCATTCGTCTGCATCGATCGGGGGGAATCTCGACGTCGATCTGCCGGCCGGCGAGAATTTGCAGATGGATTCAGCCGTGTCCGTGGCCGGTGAAACGATCGTCGACGTTCCCGAACCGGATCGGGACGAGGGTGGATCACTTTCGGCCTGGACGTTCGTGCGAATGGCCCTGTGGCTGGCCGCGGCATTCCTATCGGGCATGCTGCTTCTCTGGGCGCTTCCGGCGTTGCGCCGCGTACCGCTCGACGGCCTGGGCGCCATGCTGCTGTCCGCGGGAGTCGGAGCCCTGGTCCTGATCGCGGTGCCGATCGCGGCGGTCCTGCTCTGCGTGACGCTCATCGGCCTGCCGGCCGGACTCGTAATGGGTGCCGCCTGGGTGCTGGGACTTTATCTGTCCAAGATCGTCGTGGCACACTTCCTGGGAAACGCGTTGCTGCGACCGAAACAGCAGGATCCGCGTTCCATGGCGCTGCCGTTGCTCGTCGGACTGGTCCTGGTACTGATCGCCGTGAGCCTTCCCTATGTCGGCTGGGCTATCAACCTGCTGTTGGTCATCATCGGTCTGGGAGCGATCGGACTGGTCCTCTTCAGATCCGTCAGGAACCGCGTAGCCGTGGTCTGACGCCCGGAATGTGCTGGTTCACCAGCGTCGCCAGGCCGGTCGGCGAGTATTCTCGGACGCCGACCCGAATCTTGTTACCGGCCGGTCTGGCCGTCCCGGCGCTCGTTTCATCTTCGCGACGTGCGCGGGTTCAAGGTATGTATTCAAGACGCATCGTAGCCCGCCCAAAAAGCCCGGCCCCACTCGCTGCCGGCATCATCCCAATCATCCCGCCATGCATGAAGCCGGCACCTCAGGTCGCGCACTCGGTCCTCATATGATGCGATTCCGGCCAGATTTCGACACTCCCGGGGGTCGTCCGACAGGTCGAATAACTGGGTGGTACGCCGTCCGCCGACCACGTACTCGATCAGTTTGAACCGATCGTCCTTCACCATGCGCTGCCACTGCCGGTACGCGCCGAACAGCGTGTCCCGCGGACAGGCGCCGGGGTCGTCGAGCGTGGGCGCGAGACTCGTCCCTTCTACGGAACCGGGCGTATCGATGCCGACCAGGTCGCACAGGGTGGGAAAGATGTCGAACAGGTACGCGTAAGCGCTTCGCCGGACACCTCGAGGAATCCCCGGACCGGAGAATACCAGGGGGACGCGAATACTGTGATCGTACAGGTTCTGCTTTCCGAATAACCCGTGCTGGCCGACCGCCAATCCGTTGTCTCCGGCAAACACCACGATGGTGTCATCCGCCTTGCCAGACGCTTCCAGCGCGTCCAGAATCCTCCCCACCTGGGCGTCGAGATGGGTTATCATCGCGTAGTATTCCGCGATATGGCGTCGCGTACTGTCCGGGTCGCGGGGAAAGTCCTCGAGCAATTCGTCCCGTACTTTCAGGTCGCCGTTGTCGAAGGGATGGCCGCCCATGAAGTTCTCCGGTAGCGGCATTTCCTCCGGGTCGTACAATTCCAGGTACGCTTCCGGCATCGTCCGCGGATCGTGAGGCGCCATGAACGAGACGTACATGAAGAAGGGATCGTCGGTGTCGTATCCTTTCAGCCATTCGGCGGCGCAGTCGGCGAACAGCTCGCTGGAGTGTCTGCCCGCGTGAATGTGATCTCCGTTCCGTATCTTCAACGCGTTCGAACGAAAGGCATCCGGACACTGCGGAAGCGTGCCGTCGTATCTGCCCTCCGGATCGTAGTTGAAGACAGGCACGTTCCAGTGGTCGTCCATGCCTCCGAAGAAGATCTCCGCGCCATCCGAAAAACTGCGGGCGAAGGACGAGGTGCCGTTATGCCATTTGCCCGTGCCCCAGGTTCGGTAGCCCTGCGACCGCAGGTACTCCCCGATCATCACGTGTTCCGGAGGAATGTCCGCGCCGGCGCCTTCGAGATGGAACAGGGTCCGTCCCGTGTGCAGCATCGCCCGGCTGGGCATGCATACGGCGGCCGAGGTACCCCCCGGGATGTGTGCATGGGTAAACGCGGCGCCCCGGGACACGAGGCGGTCCAGCGCCGGCGTCTGCACGCGCGGGTTGCCGAGGGCACCGATCGTGTCGAAGCGCTGGTCGTCTGTGAATAGAAACAGGGCGTTTGGCGGTTTGCGGGACAAGATGTTCCATCCTCCCTGTAGCCATCACGCCATCATCCCCTCAATACCCGAATCAGGGATAATGCACGGGGAAGTTGCGATGGATTACTGAGTATTCGCGGTTTTGTCAGACAAACTATAAAGCCGCCTCTGCCGGGGGAAGTCAAGACGGTTGACTCGAGGCGCAATGGTCGTGGTTTGAGCTACCAGAGCTTCGAACGTACCGTTATATTGTACGCTCGTTCGGGTTTTTGGGGGGTCGGGGTCCGGCCCTTGGATGATTGAATGTACTCGCCCGTCTGCCGCTGCGGGTTCGATTCGGAAAACAGGTTTGCCTATCACCAGCGTCAAATCTTACCAGATTCGTGTGGACGACGTGGAAGTGGACGTCTACAGGAAACGGATCAGGCATCTGTACATCAGGGTAGGTCCTCCCGACGGTCGCGTGCGGGTTTCCGCTCCGATCCACCTGGACGATGAATCGGTTCGGGCGGCCGTGGCCCGGCGCATGTCGTGGATCCGGCGTCAACAGGAAAAACAAAGCAGCCGCGGTCCTGAACCCGACTACCAACTCATTTCCGGTGAACGGCATTATGTTGAGGGGATGAGTGTCCCGCTCAATGTCACGACCTTTGACGGACCGCCCACCGTCTACCTGCTGGGCGAATCGACCCTTGAGATGCGGGTCCGTCCGGATTCCGGCCTGCCCGAGCGCCGGGCCCTGCTCGCCCGGTGGTACCGCCAGCGCTTGGAATCCCGGGTACCCGCGATAATCGCGGCGTGGGAGCCGGTAATGGGGGTCAAGGTAGCGGAATGGCGCATCCGTAGGATGAAGACCCGCTGGGGTACCTGCAATTGCCGGGCCCGCCGTATCTGGTTGAATCTGGAACTGGCCAGGAAACCCGCCCGGTGCCTCGAATATGTGATCGTCCACGAAATGGCGCATCTGATCGAACCGTCGCATAACCGGCGGTTCTGGGGTATCCTCGACAAACTGATGCCGGACTGGCGGACGTACCGGGAAGAACTGAACCGGTTCCCGGTCACGGGACATGCCGGGTGAAGTTGGTGCGACGCGCGGTTCCCCCCGCACTCTCGATCGTTCCCCAGAATTACCTTGTGTGCCAGTACCCTACCGCCTATTTTCTGACCGGCGTTCCGGATTGCTCGTCAAGCCGACGCGGCGTGTTTTTTCGGACGCCGGCAAGAGTTATATTTGGCCTGGTCTGCGGATCGCGTCTGGCGGTTCATTGAATCATGCAGCGACGGGTGGGTTGAATGAAGTTCAAGCCCTTTGACGGAAAGATGGCATACCCCGCCATGGAGGAGCGCATTCTCGCATGGTGGGAGGATCGTCGAATCTTCGATAAACTGCGCGCGCAATTGGCGGACCGCCCGATCTGGTCCTTCATCGACGGACCGATAACCGCCAACAACGCCATGGGCGTCCACCATGCCTGGGGCCGGACGTACAAGGACATGTACTGCCGCTACAAGGCCATGAAAGGGTTTAACCAGCGGTGGCAGAACGGGTTCGACTGCCAGGGCCTCTGGGTGGAAGTCGAGGTCGAGCGCGCACTCGGGTTCGATTCGAAGCGGGATATCGAGACTTTCGGCCTGGCGGAGTTTTCCAGGGCATGCCGCGCGCGGGTGGACGAATACGCGGAGCGGATCACGCGGCAGTCCATCCGCATGGGCCACTGGATGCAGTGGTACCATGAAGACGGCCACCCGGCGTCCTACTACACCCTGGACGACAACAACATCGAACATATCTGGCACTTTCTCAAGGCCTGCGACGCACGGAAATGGCTGTACAAGGGCTACCGGTCCATGCCCTGGTGCTGGCGGTGCGGCACCAGCCTGAGCCAGCACGAGTTGGTGGATTCCTACCAGGAACAGACCGACCCCTCCTGTTTCTTCCGCTGCCGCGTCGGCGGCCGCGAGGACGAGTACTTCCTGGTCTGGACCACCACGCCGTGGACCCTCACGGCCAATACAGCCCTGGCGCTGCATCCCGAGGCCGAATACGCGAAAGCGAGTCTGGACGGCGAACACTACTATCTGATGAAGACGCTTGTCGAGACTGTTTTGCCACCGGAAGCCGAAGTGATCGAGACCGTAAAGGGCGAAGACCTGATCGGACTGCCCTTCCACGGTCCGATGGAAGATCTCCCCGCGCAGCGGGAGGTCAACCGGACCACGGTGGCCTGGGACATGGTCTCGGACGAGGAAGGCACGGGCATCGTCCATATCGCGCCGGGTTGCGGCGCCGAGGACTATCAGCTCGGGCGGGAACTGGATCTGGACATCATCGTTCCGATCGACGAAAACGGCTATTTCACGGACGATATCGGCCCGCTCGCCGCCACCCATGTACGGGAATCGGCCGAAGGAGTCTGGCAGGAGCTGGAATCCAGGGGCGTGTTGTTCCGCTGGGAAGACTACACGCACCGGTATCCCTTTTGCTGGCGTTGCAAGACCCCCCTGGTCTTCCGCCTGGCCGACGAATGGTTCATTTCCGCGGACGAGATCAGGGCACCGATGAAGCGGGCCGCCGCGACGGTCCGGTGGGTACCCGAGTACAGCGGACTCCTGATGCAGGACTGGCTGGACAACATGGGGGACTGGTGCATTTCGCGTCGGCGATTCTGGGGTCTTCCTCTGCCCTTTTATTCCTGCGGGAACTGCGACCACATCAATGTCGTTGGCAGCACGGCCGAACTGCGTGAACGGGCTGTTAACCCTGCGCTCGTCGATGATCTGCCCGAGCTCCACCGCCCGTGGATCGACGAAATCGAAATCAGCTGCGAGCGGTGCGGCGAGGCCGTCAGCAGGGTGACCGAAGTGGGCGACTGCTGGCTTGATGCCGGGATCGTGCCCTTTTCGACCTTGAACTATCTGCCCGAACACCGCGGAATCGAAGGCACGATCCGGTCGGAGCGCGGACCGGAGGCCGAAAGAGACAAGGCGGGTATTGTCGCGACAGATGGGGAATCCACTTGGGAATCCTGGTTTCCCGCGGACTGGATCACGGAAATGCGTGAACAGATCAGGCTGTGGTTCTACTCCCAGTTGTTCATGTCGGTGACCCTCTACGACCGGTCGCCATTCAAGGCCGTGCTCACCTACGAAGAGATGCGGGACGAAAACGGCGAACCCTTCAGCAAGAGCGGCGACAACGCGATCGCCGTGGAGGACGCCACCGCCCGCATGGGCGCCGACGTGATGAGATGGCAGTACGCCGGGGCCCCGCTGAACATGGTCTTCCGTTTCGGGTACGGTCCGGCTGAGGAAGTTACCCGGAAGATGCTGAGACTGTGGAACGTTTACGCGTTCTTCGTGACCTACGCCAATCTGCCGGATTGTCCTCCCATTACCGTTTCCGCGCCTGTTTCGAGCCGAAGCGAACTCGACCGGTGGGTGCTGTCACGGCTTCATCAACTGGTCCGGCACTGCAACGACCGGATGGACCACTTCGATTCGGCGTCCGTGGTCCGTGAAACCGAGCGGTTCATCGACGAACTCTCCACCTGGTACGTCCGGAGGAGCAGGCGCCGATTCTGGAAGAGCGGCGACGACACCGACAAGCAGTCAGCCATCCAGACACTCTACGAAGTCCTGGTAACGATGAGCAGGCTGATCGCGCCCATCCTGCCTTTTTCGGCCGAAGAACTCTACCGGAGCCTGATTCCGCCCGTCGATCCATCGGCGCCTGAAAGCGTCCATCTCTGTCCATACCCGGAGGTCGCCGTCGAACTGATCGACGAGGATCTCATGGCCGGTATGGAAGACCTTATGCAGGTGATCGAACTGGGCCGCGCCGTTCGCAACGAAGCCCGGATGAAGGTCCGCCAGCCCGCGTTGCGCCTGCTGGTGAAACCCGCAACCCTCCGGCAGGGAGAAACCGTTACGCGGCTGCAGGCGCAGATCCTGGAAGAACTAAACGTGAAGGAGCTGGTCCTGGTCGATGACGAGGATGCCTTCCGTGGATATGCCGTGAAGCCCGACTTTTCCAAGTGGGGCCCCCGTTTCGGCAAGCGGCTCAACACCGTCCGCCAGGCCCTCGAAGCCCTGGACGGCAACGAAACCGGTGCCCGTGTCGCGGAAGGCGAGTCGCTGTCGCTGGACGTGGACGGTGAGCGGATCGAATTGTCTCCGGACGATCTCGTGGTCGAACGGGTGGATGCGGACGGACTGGCCGTGATATCCGATTTCGGCTGCACCGTCGCCATCGACACGACAGTCACCCGCGATCTTCTGCTGGAAGGACTTATGCGAGACTTCGTCCGGCATGTGCAGAATCTGCGAAAGGAAGCAGATTTCAACGTAAACGACCGGATTACCCTCTTCTACGAGGCCGACGGCGATCTTGCAGAGGCCATAGGCATCCACGCCGACTATATCAGGACGGAAACGCTTTCAACCGTGCTCCGTGACGGGCCCGTACCGGCGGATGTGCACGCCGGCGAACTCAGACTTGGCGGACAAGTCGCACGCATTGGGGTGTTGCGGTAATCCCGGGACGTGCGATTCGGCCCGGCTGAGACCGTCTGACCAACGCCCGACCGGGTCCGAATCCGCGAACAGCACGTAACAGGACCAGCCGATGCGACGTACCAAAATCGTTTGCACCGTGGGTCCCGCCATCTGTTCGTCCGAGATGATCCGCCGGGTACTCGAGGCCGGCGTAGACGTCTTCCGTCTTAATTTCTCCCATGGCGCCCCGGATGACCACAGGCGCAGCGTCCAGCGCATCCGGTCCGCCGCGGACGACTTCGGCAAACCCGTCGCGATCCTCCAGGATCTGCCCGGCCCCAAAATCCGCATCGGCACATTTCGGAACGGTCCCGTTCACCTGGGCGCGGGCGAAGGATTCATCCTGACGACGGAACAGGTGCCTGGTGACCGGACCAGAGTCTCGGTGAATTACGCACACCTGGCGGACGAGGTACGGCCGGGACAGCGTCTGTTGCTGGCCGACGGCCTGGTCGAACTGGGTATCGAGGCAGTGGAACCGCCCGATATACGTTGCAAGGTACTCCTCGGTGGGTCGCTCTCCGATCACAAGGGTGTCGCCGTGCCGCGCGGCGCAGCGGGTCTCGCCGCCTTCACGGACAAAGACCGGGACCTGCTGCTTGAAGGGCTCGGCATGGGCGTGGATATGGCCGCTCTGTCCTTTGTCCGCAGCCGGGAAGACGTGTTAAGCGCCCGTAAGTTGCTGGAAAGCTGCGGATCGAACCTGCCGCTGATGGCGAAGATCGAGAAACCGGAGGCCGTGGACGCCCTCGACGACATCCTTCCGGCTGTGGATGCGCTTATGGTCGCCCGTGGTGACCTGGGCGTGGAAATCCCTTACCAGGATGTGCCGCTGGTACAGAAAGACATCATCACAAAGGCGCTCCGTGCCGCAAGGCCGGTCGTCACGGCCACGCAAATGCTGCGGTCCATGGTCGAGAGTCCCCGGCCTACGCGGGCCGAGGCCGCCGACGTGGCCAATGCCGTGCTCGACGGCTCGGACGCCGTGATGCTCTCCGAGGAGAGCGCCGCCGGCGCCTATCCGGTGGAAGCCGTGCGTGCACTGGCGGCCATCGCGGAGCATGCCGAGGAGAGGTTGTTCCAGCGAACGATGCATGGAAATCCGGCACGGCGCGGGATTCCCGGAGTTTCGGAGGCAATCAGCCACGCGTCCTGCGTATTGGCCCTGGAAGCGGGAGCGAAGGCCGTTGTCTGTTGCACGCGATCGGGTCACACCGCCCGGGTGGCGGCGCGGCACCGCACCAGCGTTCCGATCATCGCCGTAAGTCCCGAGGAGGCAACCGTCCGCGGACTCGCCCTGGTCTGGGGCGTCAAACCGGTGCTGTGCGACGAGTTCGATACGACGGACGGGATGATTCGCACGTCCCTCGACGCGGCCCGGAAGGCCGGCGGACTCAGCCGGGGGGATCACATCGTCATCGTCGGCGGATCGCCGTCGGCGGGTCCGGGTCACACAGACTTCCTCCGGGTTGCCGCCGTGCCCTAGCCGAACGCGCTGCCTGACGTCCTGTAGATACATTGGATACACCTATCATCAGAAGCGAGGATCCATGACTCCCGGCGGACTGACCCCCGTCGACTGGGCCATCATCATCGGATACGCCCTGGCGACCATCTCGCTGGGTTATTACTACAGCCGCAGGCAAAGCACCGTCAGCGAGTATTTCACCGGCGGGGGGCGCATGCCGCCGACGCTGATCGGCTTCTCGCTGTTCGCCACCCTGCTCAGCACCATTTCCTACCTGTCCATTCCGGGCGAGGCCATCGGCAAGGGGCCCGTCTGGATGCTCAACTACCTGACGATTCCGATCATCTTCTTCGTGGTGGGCTACGGACTGATTCCCGTCTACATGCGGACGCGCGTGACGAGTGCCTACGAACTGCTGGAGGACCGGCTCGGCGTGGGCATCCGCCTGCTGGGCGCGGTGATGTTCATCCTGCTCCGACTGGTCTGGATGGCCCTGCTGATCTACCTGTCCGCCAAGGCCATGACCGTCATGCTGGGCGTGGGAGACGGCTGGATCCCCGTCATCACCCTGGTTACCGGGCTCGTTGCGGTCATTTACACGTCGCTCGGCGGCCTGCGGGCGGTCGTGATCACCGATACACTGCAGACCTTGCTCATGCTCGGAGGCGCCATACTGGTCATCGTCACGGTCACCATGCATTTCGACGGATTCGGTTGGATCCCGGGCTCCTGGCAGCCCCACTGGGACGCACAGCCGGTCTTCAGCCTGGACCCGTCCGTGCGTCTGACCGTAATCGGATCCATGATGGCGTCCATGACCTGGGCTATCGCCACGGCCGGGGGCGATCAGACCGTAGTACAGCGTTTCATGGCGACCACCGACGCCCGGGCCGCCAGGCGCTCCTACCTGACCCAGCAACTGGTGGGGCTCTGCATCGGGGTCACCCTGTGGGTGGCGGGTTTCGCCCTCCTCGGCTTCTTCCAGGCCCAGCCCGGCCTGCTGCCCGCCGGCGCCGACCTGGACGGGCAGGCGGACCATGTCTTTCCCCACTACATCGCCTACTACCTTCCTCCGGGCGTATCCGGGTTCGTGGTCGCCGCCATGTTCGCGGCTGCCATGTCGAGCCTGGACTCGGGGGTCAACGCGATCACGGCGGTAGTTTCGACTGATTTCATCGCACGGTTCAGGCGGTCGCCGGCAACCGAGAAACAACTGACGCGTACGGCGAAAATGCTCGCGTTCGCTATCGGAGCCATTGTCGTCGGTGCGAGTTCGCTGATGGAACTGGTGCCGGGCAACATCACGGCGGTGACCAACAAGACCTCAAACCTGCTGACAACACCCATATTCGCCCTGTTCTTCTTCGCGTTGTTCGTGCCGTTCGCCCGCCCGGCAGGCGTCGTCGCGGGCGCCGTGTGCGGCATCCTCACCGCCTCGTTGATCGCCTTTTCCGGTCCGCTGTTCGGCATGTTGCCCGACGGGAATGACCCGGTCAGCTTCATGTGGATCAGTCCCGTGGCCCTGGTCGTGAACCTGGGGGTCGGCACGGCAGTCAGCTGGATACTGGCGCGGAATGGGAAATCGAATCATGCAACAAGATAAGAAACTGACACGGCTGCAGACGGCGCGCGGGATGCGCATGTGGAACGTGAACGGCATGCTCGAGTCGGTCCACTCGGCGATTACCACGGGCGTCTACACCACGGGGTACGCACTGCATCTCGGCGCATCCAGCGCCATGATCGGTTTTATCTCCGCGTCGATTTCCATCGGCCAGTTGCTTCAGGCCTTCTCGCCGCTGCTGATCGAACGCCTGCCCCGGCGCAAGGCGCTGTGTCTGTTCGCCAACGGCGTCAGTTCATCGCTCTGGCTGCCCATCGCCTTCATCCCCTTTCTCTTCTTCGAGGGATACCAGCTGTTGGCGCTCATGGCCTGCATCGCCCTGTCGAAGGCCGCCATGTCCCTGGTTTCTCCAGCGCGTCAGTCCTGGTTGACCGACCTGGTTCCCGACGAGATCCGTGGAC
This sequence comes from Candidatus Latescibacterota bacterium, assembly GCA_012270975.1. GTDB lineage: Bacteria > JAAXHH01 > JAAXHH01 > JAAXHH01 > JAAXHH01 > JAAXHH01. Next base: position 94,295 of record JAAXHH010000141.1, read on the forward strand.
GCTTCGTCGCCCGCCAGCGCAGTCTGACGGCGTCCGCCGGTCTGATCACGTCGGTCTGCGCGGGATTCTTCCTGAGTACGTACGCCGCGGGAGATTCACAGGAGGGCTTCAGCACCCTGTTCGTCACGGCCGTGGTCTTCTCCGGCTTCGGGGTCTGGGCCTGGTCCCGCATTCCCGAACCGCAGAAAACCGGGGGTAAGGATATACCTTCGAACCAGCTGCTTCGCCTGCCCTTCCGGCATGGACCGTTTCGCAGATTGATGTTCCTGGTCTCGGGACGGCTCCTCATCGCGCAGATCGCCGCACCTTTCTTTACCGTCTACATGCTGCGAACGCTTGAGGTTTCTTATGCCCAGATCGCGATCTTCTCGGCCATACAGACCATTGCCACGATCATCATGAATCCCTTCTGGGGTTACCTGGCGGACAAGTACGGTTATAAGCCGGTCATGTCGATTACCGCCGCGGGCTTGGCCGTGTTTCCGCTGGGCTGGGGATTCGTGACCCTTGAAAATTACTGGATCATGGTGCCGCTGGTACAAGTCTGGGGCGGCAGCATGAGCGCGGGATGGAGTACCGCCCGGTTCAATCTCATCGTCAAGACGGCCCCGGCGGTCAACCGCTCCGCGTTTCTGGGATGCTACTCCGCGGTATCGAGAGGGTGCGCGGCGTGCGGTGCCGTACTGGGTGGAATAGCCGCCGACCTGTGTACCTCCATCCCCGCCGTGTCCTTTTTCGGCTACACCTTCGCGGGACTGCAATACCTGTTCCTGGCCAACGGGGTGCTTCGCATCTCCTACATGGGCTTGCTGGCCCGGTTGGCCTCCGATTCGCAGGTTTCTTCCCGAGACGTGATCAACCGCGTGCGCAAGGGTAATCCCATCGCGACCCTGTGGCACCTGGTGCGCATGGGAAAGTCGAGTAACCCATCGGTCCGGGCCCGGGCCGCCCGTGAACTCGGAGAAACCGGCAGCCACCTGGCCGTGGACGAATTGATTGCATTACTGGATGACAGCGACCGCAACGTGCGCCGGGAGGCCGTGCAGTCCCTGAGCAGGATCGGCGCGCCCGAGGCCGTGAATCCCCTGCTCGAATGCGTGGGCAACCCATCGTCGGACATCGCCGAAGAGGCCGTGGAAGCCCTGGGCGCGGTGCCTTCGTCGCTCAGCCTCAACATCCTGGTGACCCTGCTGCACGACGAACGTCCGGGAATCCGAAGAAGCGCCGTTATCGCACTGGATCGGACCGGGGACCGGCGCGCGGAAACCGCGCTGGAAGCCCTGCTCGAGCATGAACGGGACCCCGCGATCGTCCAGTCCGCCCTGGAAACGCTGGCCCGAATGGGCAATACCGGCATCCTGGGACGGCTTCAGGACCTCATACGGACCAGCGAAACCAGCCTCGAGCGAGGCGTGCTGGCCATGTCGGCAGGGCATCTCCTCGGCGCCCCGGATCTTCTGTACCGGTTGCTTCAGGCCGGCGAGATGGACCAGGACCGTGCGACGGTGCGGATATTCCGAACCGTCCGCCGGCAACTGGGCGGCTGGTCTCGTGTCGAACGAGATGTAAGGAACCGGTTCACGGCCGCCGTAGACGGTGCCATGAGCGCTTTCGAGCGTCAACATACCGGAGAAACGCTGAAGCGGCTCGTGGAGATCGCCAGGGCTGTCATCGGTGAAGCACATCCGGATTTGGCTGCAGGATTCGACAGCCTGGACCGTCCGGACCGACTGGACCGACTGGACCGTGTTGCCGGTGATGCAGTGCCCGCGGAAGGATCTGCGGCGGGCACGGACGGTATCGAACTGGCGTACAGGGTGCTCGCGGACCTGGAATCCGAAGGCCGGAACAGATCCCTGCACGCCGAGGAGAGACTGCTGGCGGTGGTGGCCTTGCAAAGAATCACGGATCTGGCCACAGACTGAGCAATCAGCCCTTTTTCTGCTTCCACGCCTCGTATTCGGCCAGGGTCTTTTCATCGGGAGGGTAAACGCCGATGATGCTGTGCCCTTGCTGAATCTTCTGCAGGATGAAGACTTCGCGATCCTCCTGTGCCACGGCCCTGGCCGCCACTTCTTCGGCTAGGTGGCTGGGAATGACCACTATGCCTTCGGCGTCCCCCACGATGATGTCGCCTGGGAACACCGCCACACCGCCACAGGCAATGGGGCGCTGTATGTCGCTCGGATAGTGCACGCTTTTGCTGTTGTGGGCATTCATGGCCTTCGCATAGGCAGAAAGCCCGGATTCGACGATGGCCGGCGTATCCCGGAACGCGCCGTCGCTCACCACCCCCGCGGCGCCGCGCTGCAGGATTCTCGTGGCGAGGATGTCGCCCATGACGCCGGCCCGGGTATCTCCCCGCGCGTCGATCACGAGCACCTCGCCTTGCCCGATGCTTTCGATACCGATGCGTTGCATGTCCGTCAGGTTGTCTACGGGTACGTGCGTGATGTCTTCCCGGCCGGGTATGTACCGGAGGGTAAATGCGGGACCTGCCATGCGCATGCCCTGGGCCAGGGGCGCAACGCCTTGCATAAAGGTGTTATACAGGCCGAATTCCGTGAGCACGGAAGTCAGCGTGGCCGTGCTCGGAACGAGCAGGGCTTCGATTGTTTCCCGTGATGGCGCTTGCTGTTCAGACATGGTACCGGTTCCCTTTCGCGTGTTGACCGGCGTTCTATGCCGCCGGAGGGTTAATCTGTATTCATGGTTTCCGGCCGGGTTTTCATTGCCGGACTATCGTATCCTTACAGGTGATCAGGGTGCTATCGAATACGAGCCGGACCGGCGAAAGCCGCCACGGCCTCCACGTATCCGTCCGGCGAACCCGTGTCGAAATGATCGCCGTTTATTTCCAGGGCGAAGTACGCCCGTTGAGACGCCAGCGTGGCCTGGGCCCCGGTAAGCTGCAGTTCTCCTTCTTCGGTGGCGCCGTCCCTATCCATCCGAGCCAGGCAGGCCATCAGCTCCGGCGTCATGGCGTGCAGGCCGAACCAGCAGAGGTATGTATCAGCCGGCATGCCCTCCACGCGCAGCCGTTTCCGCGCCAGGTCAGGTTCGGGTTTTTCCACCACTGTGTCGAGTTCGTAGAGCCCATTCCATCGGGGCACGGGAAGGCCCGAAACCGTACCGAAGTGTTTTATGGCATCGACGGATTTGCGGATTACACCCGAAACCGGTGCCTGCAGTTCCGCAAAGGCGTCCAGCAACTGACGCGCGCAGCACCGGTCCTCCCCGCTGAGGTACAGGTGATCGCCAAGCATGACCAGGACCGGATCGTCGCCGATCCAGGATTCCGCCCGGAGGATCGCATCGCCGAAACCCCTGGGTCGATCCTGTGTGATAATGGTCAGTCTCTCCGAAAGTTCGCCGGGGATTTCGGCCGCGGCGAGCAGGTCCGCTCGATTTCCGAACGCGGATTTTAACGGGCCGGGCAACCGCGAGAAGTAGGCGCGAATCAGTGCCTCGTCTTCCGGCGCGATCACCAGGCCGATTTCCTCGATTCCCGCGTTGACCGCTTCCTCAATGATCAACTGCAATACGGGGCTTACCCTTCCCCGGGCGTCCACGATGGGGAACAGCGCCTTGCGCACTGCGCGGGTCGCCGGCATCATGCGAATACCGTGTCCCGCCAGGGGTATGACCGCCTTTCGGATACGTTTCAACCCTTTCCCGCTCCTTCAAATCCGCCGCGAATGCTCAGGTCATACGATAGACGCGGTGCCCGAACTCAAGAGCGCCGGGCGACGTTCCCGTAAAGAGTTCGGCCTCGATACCGGTCGTTTCTCCGTAACGTTCAAGCAGATGGTCCAGGTGGTCGAACATGCGGTCGTTGCCTGCGACGGCGACCGTCCCTCCCGCTCCGCCGCCCGTGATCTTGGCGCCGTAGAATCCTGCTTCCACCCCCAGTTTTCTTATTTCCCTGACGAACCAGGTCGTTTCGGTGGACCCGAGCCCGCACCGGTGCGTGTAGCTCCAGTCCGAGGCGTACATCAGGCTGCCCGCCCGCTCAAAGAGTCCCGGTTGTTCAGAAGACCCCGCCAGGCGGATGCACTCGGTGAAGTCTGTCGTCCTGCGGTTTTCGTAGACCGGGTGTTCCACCCGGCTGCGCACCTTGTACATTGTCTCGGGATCAACGGTTGTAACGGGGTCGGGCGTATCCCCGTAGCGCCGCTTGAACGCTCGGCCCGAGATGCTCGATGGCAGCTGAGACCGGAAGGAATTCACGTATTCGGTCGTGGATATATTGCACAGGTATCCCAAGCCGTGATCCGCCACGGTACCGTTGCCGGAACGCAGATGATCCCGTATGATCGCCAGGCCCATGAACGCGCCGATTCTGCTGTTCGTATACCTCTCGCCCCTGATTTCACGGCGGATGCCGGAGTTGATGCCGATTAACCGAACCCCATCCGGGACCGGAATCTGTTCCTGCATGGTATGAGGCTGGCAGAGCAGGGAAAGCAAACGGCCCCGGGTTCCCATCGCGCACGTGACCTGGTCCATGATGCCGCATGCCGCGCCGACCACGTGGTTTTCCACCTTCTGGGACAGGGCTGCCAGCGTCATTCCGTCCAGGCTGGTCCCGTAGAGCAGGTTCAGGCCATGCATGGCCGCGATTTCCAACGCGGCCGACGAGGACACGCCTACCCTGAGCGGAATGTTGCTCACCAGCACCATCGTGGCGCCGTGGGGGAAGCGGTCCACGTATCCTTCCCCGTTCAACACGCTGAAAGCCCCTGCCACATAGGCCGCCCAGGTGGATTCCGGCGTCTTGGAGAAATCCCGTTTTACGGTATCGTAGTCCACGTTGTCCGTACCGGGCGCGAGGTCGTCCAGTGCCAGCGTAATGTCCGGCGACAGGCCCAAAGCGTCCACGCCGGCGCTGTGTATGACCACCTTTCGGTCATCCCGGGCCTGTATACCCATCAGAACGGCCCGGTCGAGAGTCATCTCGCAGACCAGCGAACCACTGTAGTCGGCAATGCCGCCCATGCAGTCCAGCCGCGCGGGCGCCCGGACTACGTAAATCGGTTTATCGCGGGTGAATCGCGTCCCCAGCGGGCCGTGCGGATTCTCCGGCGCGCAGGCCAGGGCGTTTTCGAAGACCTCCGCGTCGGCGGGCAGGGGTCCACTATTCGTCAGACAATCCAGCATCGACAGTAATCCTGCGTTTCCTGCTACCGGATAAACAGGTTGGAACCGATCCGCCATAATATATCGGACTGCCTCCGATATTCAACGAAACTTTGGCAGGCAGGGCTTGAGACGCTCGTCGCTCGAACCATGATTCTGTTGACAGTGTCTCTTTCTGATGTGTATTTTAGTCCGCGCTGCCCACCTTGGTTTCCAGATGGATGAAGCAAGCTCAAGTCCGGATAGACTGTCCCTTCACACGGCCGATCGGGAACGGTGAATGAACCTCGCTGGCGAACTGAATCCCGCTCAAGTCAAGGCCGCGTCCTGTGTCGATGGACCGCTGCTGGTGCTGGCCGGCGCGGGAAGCGGCAAAACCCGGGTCTTGACCTACCGGATCGCTTACCTCGTCGAACATGTCGGCATCGATCCCTATCACATCCTGGCCGTCACGTTCACCAATAAAGCGGCATCCGAAATGAAGGACCGGATCGACCGAATGCTCGGCCAGGGCGATGTTCCCCAGTGGGTGGGCACGTTTCATTCGCTTTCGGCCCGGATTCTTCGCCATGAGGCGGAGACCCTGGGCTTCCGCCGCGATTTCGTTATCTACGACGGCGATGATCAACTGGCCCTGATCCGCAGGGTGATGAAGGATCTGGAGATTTGTGACAAACAAAATGCGCCGAAAGCCGTGCGCAGTCATATAAGCGGGGCGAAAGACCAGTTGATTCCCGCCCGTGAGTACAAGGATCTTTATAACGACTACTTTGAACAGCAGGTAGTTTCGCGGGTCTACGAAGCATATCAGCATGCCCTGGAGGACTGCAATGCGCTGGATTTCGACGATCTCATCATGCGGTTAGCGCTAGGTTTTGAAACACATCCTGACTTGCTGAAACGTTACCAGGAAAGATTCCAGTATATCCTTGTGGATGAGTACCAGGACACCAACCGTGCCCAGTACGAGTGGATCGGACGATTAGCGCGCAAGTACCGCAACCTCTGTGTGGTGGGGGACGACGACCAGTCCATCTACGCCTGGCGCGGCGCGGATATTCGTAATATCCTCGAATTTGAAAAGGACTATCCTGAAGCGCGAGTCGTCCGCCTCGAACAGAACTACCGTTCGACCCGGGTGATCCTGAAGGCAGGGAACGCAGTTATTAGCAACAACACTGGACGTAAGGGCAAAGAGCTGTGGACTGACAACCCCACCGGCGAGAAGATCTCCATTGTGGAGACCTTAGACGACCGGGACGAATCCCGGTGGATATCCCGCAAGATCCAGGAGATGCGAACCGAAACCGGTCGGGTCCTAAGGGATTTCACACTTCTCTATCGAACCAATGCACAGTCACGGACGCTGGAGGAAGAGTTGCGCCGTGCCGGACTGCCCTATGTGATCGTCGGTGGCGTCCGATTTTATGAACGGCAGGAAGTCAAGGACGTCCTGGCCTATCTTAAAGTCCTGATAAACGGCAGGGACGTCATTAGCTTCCGTCGCATGGTCAATACGCCCACTAGGGGGCTCGGCGCAGTAAGTGTGAATCGTATCGAAAACTTGGCCTTAACCCGTGGAATTGACTACGTCGAAGCGTTGTACCTTGCTGGACAGGCGGGGCTTAAGGGTAGAGCTTTCCGCAACGCCATGGACTTGGGACAGTTCCTGCTCCGGCTACGATCAGAACTGAATGAAATTTCGGGAGCGGAAGCGGCAAGGCTTATTTTAGAAAAGACCGGATACCTGCGAGAACTGGAGATGGAAGCCGCGAAAAACGTGGAAGTCGAGACCCGGGTTCAGAATGTGAACGAACTCATTTCTGCACTGGAGGAGGAGACCGAAAGGCCGGCAGAAGGCCACGCTGTCATCGGGCTAGATGAATATCTGGAGAAAGTGGCCTTGGTGACCGATATCGACCGCTGGGACGATTCGGTGGACTGTGTGACTCTTATGACTTTGCACAATGCCAAGGGTCTGGAATTTCCCATCGTTTTTATAACGGGAATGGAAGACGGACTGTTTCCAATTATTCGTGAATTGGCAGATCTAGCAGACCTTGAGGAGGAGCGACGGTTATGCTACGTGGGCATCACGCGTGCCCGGGAACGGTTGTTCCTCACCTATGCAAACTTACGGTATTCCTACTCCAACATGTCGCGAATGCCCGGCCGGCCGCCGCCCTCGCTGAGGTCCCGTTTCATCGACGAGATACCGGACGAGTTGATTTCCCGGGAAAGCACCAGCCGGTTTTATTCTCGGTCGTCGTGGCAGCAGGATGACAAATCCTCGGACACCCCGTTCGAAGACGACATCACGTCCCCCCGGATCGTGCAGACACCCATGGGCAGGATGCGGATTTCCCGGGGGCAGGATGTCAGGCACCCCGTTTGGGGCAAGGGGCGCATCATCCAGGTCGCGGGAAGCGGGGACGACCTGAGGGCGACGATCCGGTTTTCCGATACGACCAAGAAGGTGATCGTCAAGTACGCGGCGTTGGAAATGATCTAATCGAATACCCGGTTGAACAGGCGCCGGCAGAGGACGGTGTCTGGAAAGAGGCATATCATGAATGTAACAGTCAGGGATGTCGACCACGTCGCGGCACTGGCCCACCTGCAGTTTTCAGAAGAAGAACGGGAACAACTGGTGGATCAGCTGAACGCCATTCTCGCGTACATGGAGAAGCTCAATACGCTGGATACGTCCGGCGTGGGACCGACTTTTCACGTGCTGAATCTGAAAAACGTCTTCCGCAGTGACGAAATCGGACCGTCTTTATCCCAGGAGGAAGCCCTTCGAAACGCGCCTTCTTCGGACCGGGGTCATTTCACGGTCCCCAAGGTGATCTGAACGCGAGATGGCATCCGGTACAATGAAAATCACGGGGCTCATTCCGGCCCGCTACGCTTCTACGCGCTTCCCGGGCAAAGCGCTCGCTCCCTTGCTGGGCAAGCCGATGATCCAGCACACCTACGAGCGGTCCAGCCGGTCGCGGTGCCTGACCGACCTTTACGTCGTGACCGACGATCGCAGAATCGAGGACGTGGTGCGCGGCTTCGGCGGCGAGCCCCTCATGACATCCCGTGACCATCCCAGTGGTACCGACCGGCTGGCGGAGGCCGTCCGGACCCTGGATTCGGACGTCATCGTCAACATACAGGGTGACGAGCCCTTGATCACCCCGGAGGCCATCGATACCGTGGCACAGGCCCTGCTCGACGAACCCGACGTGCCTATGTCGACCCTCGCGCACCGCATTTCCCGGCCGGAGGACCTGCTTAACCCGCACATGGGAAAGGTCGTATTCGACCGGAAGGGACATGCGCTGTACTTCTCCAGGTCGCCATTGCCCTGGCCGGGCGAGCGACCGGACGGTGAGTATCTGGGCGAACACCGGTACTACAATACCGTCGGGCTATACGGGTACCGGCGCGGTTTTCTGCTCACGTTCGCGGCATTGGAGCCGACGCCGCTGGAACGCGCGGAACGGCTGGAACAGTTGCGGGCGCTTGAACATGGTTATCGCATTTTGGTGAAAGAAACCGATTACGCCCCGCTCGGAGTCGACGTGCCGGAGGACCTGCAGAAGGCGGAGCGAAGGCTGGCCGCCGAGGAAGGGAAACCATGAAAGAGGTCGCCGTCGGAGACGTCGCCATCGGCGGAGAAAGACCCCTGGTCTTGATTGCCGGCCCCTGTGTAATCGAAAGCGAAGCGGTGGTAATGGAAACCGCCGACCGCCTGGCTGCGGTATCCGGCCGGCTGGGGATCCCGCTCGTATTCAAGTCATCCTATGCAAAGGCGAATCGTTCTTCTGTCGACTACTACACGGGACCCGGGCTGCAAGAGGGGCTGCGCGTGCTTCACAAAGTCCGAGCCCTGGGTGTTCCGGTGCTGTCGGACGTGCACAGCCTGCAGGAAGTGGATGAGGCCGCGAAAGTTCTCGATGTGCTGCAGCTTCCCGCGCACCTGTCCATGCAAACCGAGCTGACCCTGGCCCTCGCCCGTACCGGAAAGCCCGTCAACGTGAAAAAGGGACAGTTCCTGGCACCTGAGGACATGGCCTCGGTGGTGTCCAAGATAGAAAGTACCGGCAACAGGCAGATACTCCTCACGGAGCGCGGCGTCTCTTTCGGATATCACGATCTCGTTGCCGATATGCGGTCGCTGGCCATCATGCGCCGGACTGGATACCCCGTGGTCTTCGATGCCACCCACGTGGTCCGGCTTTACGGACGCCCGAGCAACGATACGAGCGGGGGGACGCCGGAATTCATAGAGCCCCTCGCCCGGGCGGCCGTTGCCGCGGGGTGTGACGCCGTTTTCATCGAAACACACCCCCGTGTTTCCGAAGCGCTTTGCGACGCTGCCAGCATGTTGCCGCTCGATCGCCTGGAACCCCTGCTGGAAAGCCTGAAGGCCATCGACGAGGCTGCGCGGCCCCACACGGCTTTTTGAGCCGCATTCAGGTACATTCGTGGCCTCCCTGATCAAACGCCTGCGTAATGCTGCGGCCTACCATGCCGTGCGCGCTTTCATCGGCCTGATGAACGTGCTGCCGAGACGGACGGCATTGTCCGCCAGCGGGTGGATGGGCGGGCTGGCCTACCTTTTTGCGCGCCATTCCAGGCGTCTTGCCCTTTCCAATCTCTCGCTGGTCTACGGCGGCGAAATGTCTTGCCGTCAGATCAGGCAACTGGGCAGGTCCGTGTTTCGGGAATTGGGACGGAATGTGGTCGATGTCGCCCGCCTGCCCGGGGTCACGGCGGAAAACGTGGACGACCTGGTCAGGACCGAGGGACTTTCCTATCTGGAATCGGCCCACGGCGAGGGGCAAGGCGTAGTGGCCGTGAGTGCCCATCTCGGGAATTTCGAGCTGATGGGCACGTTCCTGGCGCTCAAGGGCTTCACCGTAACCGTGGTGGCCGCACCCCTCTATGATCCCAGGCTGGACGCCCTCCTGTTGAAAAACCGGGAGCGCGGCGGTTTAAACGTCATCGGCCGCGAAAGGGCCGCGCCCGCCATACTGCGCGCGCTGAGGAAAGGGCACGTCGTGGGGCTCCTGGCGGACCAGGATACCCGGGGAGCCGGCATCGCGGTGCCGTTCTTCGGTAGGCCCGCCCGGACACCCACTGGACCGGCCGTACTGGCCGACCGGGCCGGTGCGCCGATCGTGCCCATGGCTATTCACCGCTTGGCGGACGATACCCACCTCCTGACCGTCCGCCCGCCGATTCGGCCTGCCGGCCGGGCTCCGGAAGACGTCGAAACAACGACGAGCGCGTATACGGCGGAACTGGAGCGGTTCATCAGGCAGGCGCCGGCCCAGTGGGTGTGGATGCACGACCGTTGGAAGGCGTCCAGGCAGATCTGACGGGACTGCCTGACCGCAACTTGATCTTGCCCGGACCGGCAATGAAAGGTATATTCAGGCATGTCGACTTCGCAGTCCTCCAAGATCTGGCCCCACCTGAAGAATCGCGACGCAGAACGGCATGTCCGCTTCTGGTTGTCGTACTTGCTCATGGCTATAGTCGTATGCTCGGCAGCGTGCCGATCCGTCGATCAGCAGGTCACGGAGAACAACGCTCAGGATATCCTGCCGGATCAGGAAGCGTGGAACACGACGATCTACCTGAGCCGGCACGGTCGGCAGGAAGCCACGATCAAGGCCGGTCACCGGCTGTATTTTTCAGAAACAAATGTTACCGTCATGGATGAAGGCATCTACGTGGAGTTTTTCGAAGAGGACGGCAGCCTGGCCTCGACGCTCGAAGCCGAGCGGGGCGAAATCGACGGACAGACCCACGACCTGCGCGTCCGGGGCGGTGTAACCGTTCATAGCACGGAACGTGGTACCCTCGAAACCGATTCCCTGACCTGGTTCAACGCGAAGAATCTCATCGTGACGGATGCTGCCGTACGTTTGACCGGGGACAAGGATGTCATTGCGGGCGATGGATTCGAAGCCGATCCGGGCATGCGCCGGTATATCATCCGGCGCAACGTCAAAGGCCGGTTTCTACCGGATGCGCAACCGCAATGACACATTCGCCGCACCGTGTTTTGACCGCTTTGACGAGGGGGGCGCACCCTTGACGCCCAGCAGGAATTCAGGTATATTGTATCGTGGAACCGGGTCCATCAGGCGGCTGATTACGGTCAGTTTTCTCGCCGCGCTTTTCGCTCCGCAGGCGACGGGCCAGGAGCGCCGCGAGCCGGTGCAGATCGAAGAAGCGGGGAACTTCCGGGCTACCGGTGTCGACGAGGTCTTCGATTTGGCCGAATCCGTTCGGCTTAAGCACGGAAACACCGTCCTGACGAGTGACCGGGTAAACTATGACCGCTTGAACGGCATCGTGCGCCTTTTCGGAAGCGTACGCATGATCCGTGAGACGACCACGCTCACCGCCGCCGCCGCGGTTTACTACGAACAGGACCAGCGGGCGATCGGAGCGGGGCAGGTAAAGCTGGTCGACGCGTTGGACGGTGTGGTGCTGACGGGTGATCGCATGGTCTTTACCCAGGAACCCCATCTCGCCGTGGCGACGGGTAAGCCGAACATGACCTGGCAGCAGGACGATAGCCGGATTAACATCGAGGGATGGCGTCTAGAGTACTACTTCACGGAATCCAATACCCTGCTGAAGGCGGTGGCAAAGGAATCCGTCATTGTGGTGGACGAAGGGGAAGGGGTGACCATCTACTGCGACCACGCGGAGTATTACAAAGAGACTGAAAGCGCACGATTCAGCGGCGAACCCCAGCTTGTAAAGCGCCTGGAAGGCGATGAGGGCGAGATCGTGGTGACGGGGAATGATATCGCCTACGGCTTCGAAGACCGGACTGCCGATGTGTTCGATTCGGTCAAAGTCGTGAAGGGGACGCTGCAAGGGATTTGCGATACATTGCACTTCGACAGCGAAGGACAGCGGATCGATTTACTCGGCAATCCGGTGATACGGAGCGTACACAGCGAGATTACCGGGGATCAAATCGAACTCGAACTGGTGGACGGCCAGGTTGCGCGGGCCGTCGTCACTGGAAACGCCATGGGTTCCTATGCCGTTGAAGACACGGCTGGAACGGATCAGGCGGACCGCAGTACCATTGAGGGCCGCGGCATGATCGTGGATTTCGCGGGCGAGTCCGTCAAGACGATCACTGCCCAGGGCAACGCGGTGAGTACCTACAATCCTACCACGCTCGAAAGTGGACCGACCGGTCACAACGTGGTCCGGGCGAAGGAAATCGTGATAGAGCTGGATGGCGGAGAACTGGTCAAGGTGAACGCGGGCGGCGGTGTGGACGGGACCTATCTCACACCGGAAGACGAAGACGGAAACCGTTGAAAACGGAGGATTCGTGCAGTGCCTGCAAGCTGAGCACCTGGTAAAATCCTATCAGAATCACCGCGTCGTTGACGATGTGAGCTTACGCGTAGACCAGGGCGAGGTGGTCGGCCTGCTCGGGCCCAACGGGGCAGGGAAGACCACCTCGTTCTATATGATCGTCGGCATGATCAAACCGGGATCGGGGCAGGTGCTCATCGCGGACCGGGAAACCGGGGAGAGCCGGGATATTACGCGGTGGCCCATGTACCGCAGGGCGCGCGTCGGGATCGGCTATCTGGCCCAGGAACCCTCGATCTTCCGCCGGATGACGGTGGAACAGAACCTGATGTCCATACTAGAGACGTTGCCCATGCCCCGCAAGGCCAGGCGCGAGAAGATGGAGGCATTGCTGGAGGATTTCGGCATAGCGCATCTGGCCAAGCACAGAGCCTACACGCTGTCGGGAGGCGAACGGCGAAGAACCGAGATCAGCAGGGTCCTGGTCACCGAGCCGAAGTTCATACTGCTCGATGAACCCTTTGCCGGGATCGACCCCATTGCGGTGGAGGATATACAGGAAGTTATAGGACGCCTGAAGGAAAGAAAGCTGGGTATTCTGGTTACGGATCACATGGTCCGGGAGACTCTGCAGATTACGGACCGGTCCTATATAATGGCCGACGGCCGAATCTATCTGTCCGGAACGGCCAAAGACCTGGCCGACGATCCCGAAGCGCGCCGCATTTATCTCGGCGAGCGATTCCGCCTGGAATAACCGGAAGATACGACCGCGGAAGCACCCATTATGGAACTTCATCTTCAACCGCAGACCAGACAGCAGTTTTCTCCCCAGCTGATGTATTCGCTCAAGCTGCTGCAGTACACCACGGTGGAGCTCGAGCAGGAGATCAAGGAGAAAATCGAGGAGAACCCCTTGCTGGAACTGGAGGAGGAGACGGGCGAACCGGTTGATACGGGCGAGCCGGCCGGACCGGAGGATGGACAGGCAGGGGAACCGCTGGCGGAAGAGGCAGACGCGACGCGCGAAGACGATCCCGGGGATGTTACATCTGACCGGGACGCGATCGATTGGGATGCCTATATACGCGAAGGCATGCACAACCAGATGGATTCCCGCGAGGAGACCGAGAAGCGGGAAGACCAGCATATCCTTGAACGCGAGGGAAAGTCGGGTCCGACACTCACCCAGCACCTCGTGGAGCAGTTGCATCTTCTCGAGCTTTCCGCCCGGGACCGGGAAATCGGCGAATACCTGATCGGCAATCTGGACGACAGCGGTCTTCTCGACGTCCCGTTGCAGGACCTGGCGCTGGAGTCAAGCGTACCTTTCGACGAGGCGGAGCGGGTTCTGAAGGTCGTGCAAACCCTCGAACCTACCGGCGTGGGCGCGCGAGACCTGCGAGAGAGCCTGATGTTGCAGCTGGATGCGCTGAACCTGCGCGAATCACTGGCATTCCGGATGATATCGGAACACTGGCGAGACGTCAAGTTGCGGCGCATCGCGGAAATCCGGAAGAAGACCCGGGCTTCCCAGAAAGACATAGGGGATGCCCTGAACGTGATCTCGGGACTCAGTCCACACCCGGGACTGGCCCTCGGCGATTCGTCCGTGATCTCCATACATCCCGATCTGGTCGTTGAAAAGATGGAAGGAGAATACGTCGTTTATCTCAACGACCGCAACCTGCCCACGGTTCGTGTCAGCCATGCCTACCAGGCGATCCTGAGCCGGGGCGGGCACTCCACCGAAGAAGACCGGCAATACGTACGGCAGAAGCTGACCGAGGCGAACCACTTCGTGAACTCCATTGAGCAACGGCGGTCGACCCTGTTGAAAGTCACGAACTGTATTGTCAAAGCGCAGCGTGCATTTCTGGATGCAGGCTTGTCCTGCCTCAAACCGATGATTCTGCAGGAGGTCGCGGACGAGGTAGGTTTGCATGTAACGACCGTCAGCCGGGCTACGCAAGGCAAGTATATACAGACTCCCAGGGGGATTTACGCGCTGAGGTTTTTCTTCGACGGCAGGTTGCAGAAGAAGTCACCGGAGCATACGGACCAAGCCCCGGCCGGCCAACTGGCGACAAAAACGGTCAAGGACCGAATCGCCCGGATCATCGAGGAGGAAGACGAGCGCGCACCACTGAGCGATCAGGCTATCGAGGAGATCCTGCGATCGAAAGAGGGCGTGCAGATCAAACGGCGGACCGTGGCGAAATACCGCGAGAATCTGGGGATACCCATAGCGCGGATGCGCAGAAGGATCTGACCCGTAAGGAAACACCGTGAAGGGAGGCGACCGTGCAGAAAACGATGACAGCCCGCCACTGCGAACTGGCAGAGGCATACAAGCAGCATGCGGATAGAGAGATGGATCGATTGAATCGCTACAGCGACAATATCCTGAGCGCGGACCTGGTTATCTCTCAGGAAAAATACCGATACATGGTCGAACTGAACGTGCATGTCGGAGGACACATCCTGACCAGCAGGGAAGAGGACGCCGAGGCATATACTGCGCTTGATCAGGCGGTCAACAAGATGGAAAGCCAGTTGAAAAAGTACAACGGCAAGTTGCACGACCACCGGGTACGGCGTCATTAGAAGACAACATACCGAAAAGCGGGCGTCTTTAAGCGCCGGGAACGACGATTCAGGATCAATCCAGACCAATCCTTCTTTGAAATGACCGATGGCCACGACTTCGCCCTTGAAACCGCGCGCCCTGCTGATCAAGTCCCTGGTGGAACAGGTCGATCTGAAACTGTCGCCGCTGACGGGTGAAACAGGGCTTTCCAAGAAGATCACCAACGCGGAGACGAATCGGCCCGGACTCGCGCTGTCAGGTTTTTTCGACAGGTTTTCCAACAACAGGATTCAGATCCTTGGAGAAACCGAACTAACCTACCTGAAGAGCCTGCCCGGGGAACAGCGGTGCGCGTCGCTGGTCCGGCTGTTCGAAATGGGCGTTCCCTGCCTGGTCGTTACGAAGGGCATGGAACCGCCGGCGGAGTTGATCGAAACCGCCGAACAGTTCGGTACGCCCGTCCTGGGGACCACCCTGACGACGGATGCCTTCGTACATTCTCTGATCGAGTACCTGGAGCCCTATTTCGCACCGGCGACGACTGTACACGGCGCGCTGGTCGACGTATACGGTGTGGGGCTTCTGTTTACGGGACGCAGCGGAATCGGAAAAAGCGAGACGGCTCTCGACCTGGTGGAACGCGGCCACAGGCTGGTGGCCGACGATGTGGTGACCGCGTACCGGATGCGGCGCGGCATCATTATGGGAACGAGCAACACGATAACCCAGCATTTCATGGAAATCCGTGGGGTAGGGATTATCGACGTCACGCGCATGTTCGGCATCCGGAGCATCCGTGTACGTAAAAGGATTGAAGTCGTGGTGAACCTGGAGGACTGGAACAACGATGGGGATTATGAACGCACGGCGCTCGACGAGAAGACCACGACGTTGCTCGACGCGGAATTGCCCTATGTCCGCATTCCGATCAATCCGGGCAAAAACCTGACCGTAATCTCCGAGGTGGTTGCGCTGCGACATCTCCTGAAGGTCGTCGGAATAAACCCGGCGTCGACATTGAATCAGCGCGTGCTGGAGGTCATGAAGGAAGGCGAAAGGGTCCGGTACCGCAGGGAAGATTACGAATAGACGCGTATCACGTACGGCTGACTGAATCGGGAAGCGCCTTGGTAAGGAAAACCGTTTCCGTTAAAAACCGAAAGGGTCTGCACATGCGGCCCGCGGAGCAGCTGGTCCGCACGGCTTCCAGATTCGAATCGGAGGTCACACTGGTCAAGGACGCCGTGCCGGTGAACGGAAAGAGCATTCTGGGCGTGATGATGCTGGCTGCCGAGTACGGCAGTTCCATTACGGTCGAGATTGAAGGTCCCGACGAAGCGGACGCGCTGGAGGCCATAACCCAGGCGTTCGACCAGGACCAGGAGGCGTGATATGAGCGAAGAGCGCCACACTTTGAAAGGCATTCCGGCCTCCCCCGGCATCGCCATCGGCCGCGCTTTCGTCTACAATCGCCGCTTCGCCGCCATACACCAGCGTCCCATTCCTTCCGATAGAGTGGAGGCGGAGATCAAACGATTCAGGGACGCGGTCGATGCGGCGTTGAACGACCTGACTCAGCTGCAGCGCCGTATCGCGGTCGATATCGACCAGGACATCCTGAAGATATTCCGTACCCACCAGGCGGTGCTCGAGGACCCTGAAGTCGTGGACGTCACCATCGTCCGCATCCGCCGGGAAAAGACCAATGCGGAGTACGTCTTCGACGATGTGATGCGCGGATGGATATCCAGTTACTCCTCGATCGAGAATCCATTCTTCCGTGAAAGGACCGCCGACTTCGAAGACGTGCACTACCGGGTGCTGGAAAAACTCACGGGTAGCGCCCGCCCCAGGATCGAGGCCACGGAAGGAAAGGTGGTGCTCGTAGCCCACAGCCTGTCCCCCTCGGATACCGCCGAAATCGACCGCGACTCGGTATGCGGTTTCATCACGGACGCCGGAGGCCAGACGTCGCATACGGCGATCGTGGCCCGCGGCCTGGCCGTGCCGGCGGTGGTCGGCGCCAATATCGCCACCCAGGAAATCACCGATGGCACGCTGATCATCATCGACGGCAACACCGGGATGGTCCATCTCGATCCGGATCCCGAAACTATCGGCAGGTACGAGGAAACGCAGTCCCAGTTGTCCGTGCTGGAGCATGAATTGCAGGAGCTTCATGATCTTCCGGCGGAAACACGGGACGGCAGGCGCATCGAGCTTTCGGCCAACATCGAACTGCCGGCCGAACTGGAAGACGTCCTGAACCATGGGGCGGATGGCATAGGCCTGTATCGTACCGAGTTCCTCTACCTGGTTCGCAACGAGTTGCCCTCCGAAGAAGAACAGACCCGGACCTACATGGATATCGCCCGGCGCATGGCACCCCATGCCGTAATCATACGCACGTTGGATCTCGGAGCGGACAAGATGCCTACGCAGATGCCGGACGAAGCAAACCCTGCCCTCGGACAGCGGGGTATTCGACTTTGTCTCAGTCGTCCGGAAATGTTCAAGGTCCAGTTGCGCGCCATCCTGCGAGCCAGTGTCGAGGGAAACGTAAGCCTCATGTTTCCAATGATTTCCGGAATACATGAACTGAGACGGGCGAAAGCGCTTCTTGACGAGGCGCGGGATGAATTGCTCACGGCCGGGGTACCTGTCGGTCAATCGATGCCGGTCGGGATCATGGTCGAGATACCTTCTGCCGCACTGACGGCCCATGATCTGGCGAAGGAAGCCGACTTCTTCAGCATCGGGACGAACGATCTGATCCAGTACACGGTGGCGGCCGACCGGGGCAATTCGAGTATCGCATCTTTGTACAATCCCTGTCACCCGGCCGTACTCCGGCTGGTCGCATCGATTATCGACGCCGCGCACGATAACGACATCTGGGTCGGGGTGTGCGGCGCCATGGCCGCCCATCCCCTGGCAGCCTGTATATTGCTGGGTCTGGGCGTCGACGAACTCAGCATGAGCCCGCTCGACATACCGGAGATCAAAAGTCTGATTCGGTCGGCGGACTACCAGGAGCTAAAGACCATAACGCGCGACGCACTGGATCTCCCCACGTCGGAGGAGATCATGCGATTCCTGAAACCCTACCAGCCCAGGACTGAGTTGGACGTATCCGACATGTTGCGGAGCTGAAGGCTGGTTGCATAGCCTCGCGCCCCTGAGGAGCCGTGGTCCGTGGAGCCGCGGCGCCCGGAGCGGCCGGTGCCCGGAGCGACATCCACTGAGGACGGGAGAGGTACCTTGGGCTTTTCACAGACAGAGACCGCACAATTCACGGCGCTGGGATACCTGGTCAAAACAGAACTGCTCACACCGGATGATCTGCGCCCACTGAGATCCGCCTTAAGCGATATTGTCGATCGCGGAGCGAAGAAGCTGCACGGCGACGGTAAATTGGCCAGTCTCTACGAAAAAGAGGGGTTCGAGACCCGGCTCGCCTGTATTTACAGGGAATCCGAAGAAGCCGGCCAGGTTATCATGGGGATGATTATGGGCCGGGGTGGAGGTGGGTTTAGCGGCGAAGCGATGCTGGCCCTGTTGCGGAACGCGGACCTGGTAGACTGTGTTTCAGACCTGATCGGACCGGACATCGTGGGGGCCTCCGCGTATCGAATTCGTCCCAAGATCCCGGAGCATGAGCGGACGGAAGTGCCGTGGCACCAGGATTCCGGTTACTTCCTGCCCCATTGCGACCGGCACCTGATCGTGACCTGCTGGATACCCCTGGTTGATACGAATGTGGAAAATGGTTGTCTATACGTGATACCGGGCGCCCATGAAAGCGGTGTGTTCCGGCACTACACGGGCGGGCACGGGGGATACCTGGAGATCCCTGGAGACGAATTGCCCGTAAACAAACCCGTTCCCATGGAAATGAAACAGGGCGATGTCCTGTTCATGACCAACCTCACGCCCCACGCTTCCTTCGTGAACCGGTCCGGTATCGTTCGCTGGAGTGTAGACCTGAGATATCAGTCCATGGACGCGCCAAACAACGCGGAGGAGGACCCGGCAACTTATACACCGGAACGGGACCCGGTCACCATGGCCTGTTATCCGAGCGAGGCGGACTTCGTGATCCGGGATTCGAATCATCCCGACCGGGAGATCAGGACGCCGGAAGCCTTCAGGGAACTCCGGGACCGCTACCACGAAGCCAAGCCCTATAATCCGGGCCGGGGCTGGACCCGCCTGAAGGACCGGGAATGATCTGGCTCCGCAGGTTCAGTATCGCAGGACGAAATGAATGAAGCAGAAAGGAATGAAGTAGACGGCGACCTCCAGGACGAGCATCGATCATCCAGGAAACTGACATGAACCCCGGTATTACTCGATACATGCGCGCGCCCTACGGGGCGCCAAACGGTCTGCAGGTCACCGGCGAAGGCCTTTGGGTCGTGGATCAACTCACCGATCGCGTGGCGCTTCTGGCCCTGGAAGCTCCTCACGAGTACGGAGTATCCAGAATACTCCGCGAGTTGCCTACGGAATCTTCCAACACCAGCGGCATGTCGTTTGGCGAGGGAGGACTCTGGCTGGCCGCGAACGGACCGGGTGAGCGGTGGCGCTTCCCGAAGGACACCGACGCTCCGGCCAAAACGGGCGAAATACTCAAGGTCGATCCCCTGACGGGAGCTACGCTGCTCCGGCGGCCGCTGCCCGCCCCTGGAGGCACCCATGGCCTGGACTACGATTTCGTGGAGAAGGGTACGATCTGGCTCAGCACGCTTCAGGAGAAAACGCTGACCCAGGTTCGTATCCCGGACTGGTCGGTAAAAAGGGTCATTCCGCTGCCTTACGACGCCGGGCACGGTGTCGTAAGGACCGAAGACGACGCCCTGTGGATGGTATTCAAGGTGGACCGTGTCATCGCCAAGATGGATATCGAAACCGGCAAGGTGCGCGACGAGATCCATATCGGCCCGGAGCATCCGGAACCCCATGGCCTGGCGCGTTGCGGAGACGACCTGTTGTATTGCGACGCTATGACCGGCTGGATCGCCCGGATAGACGGCGTCTTCGGATGATTGATCCGGGTGCCGATGTTAATTGCGATCGCCCTTCACCACGGTATACGCCTTACCCCATGGCGCCGGAGTAGTAGATCTTCTCGCCAAGGTCCGTCCACCCGCTCACCGTGTTGCGGAATGCAGTGAAGGACTCGTACACTTTTCTGCTGTCTTCGTCCGTGTCGATCAACTGGGTGATGACTTCGTCCGCGTATCCCTTGAGGGTGGTAAGCACGGTATCCGGGAACCGGCGCAGTTGTACCCCTTCTTCGTTGATCAGTTTCTGCAGGTATTCGTTGTTCTTGGCGTCGAATTCGGACAATACCCAGTGGGTTGACCGGGCCGCCGCGGTCCGGATCACTGTCTGCAGGTATTGCGGCAATTCCTCGAAGGCGCTCTTGTTGACCATGAGTTCCGTCACGGTTCCCGGCTCATGCCAGCCCGGGTAGTAGTAATACTGGGCGGCCCGGTAGAAGCCCATGAGGTAGTCGTGGTACGGACCGATCCACTCGGTGGCGTCGATAACGCCGCGTTCCAGGTTGGTGTAGATCTCCCCAACGGGGGACAGAATGGCCGAGCCACCCGCCCGCTTGATCACGTCTCCTCCCAGGCCGGGTATGCGCATTTTCAGTCCCTGCAGGTCGTCGGCGGTGTTGATTTCCTTCCTGAACCATCCCCCCATCTGGAATCCGGTATTGCCCGCGGGCATGGGAACCAGGTTGAAGGGGGCGTAGATATCCTCCCACAGCTTCATCCCGCCGCCGCTGTAGAGCCAGGCCGTGACCTGCTGCGCGTTCATTCCGAAGGGCACCGAAGAAAAGAACTGCGTGGCAGGCGCCTTGCCCGCCCAGTAATACGCGGCGCCGTGTCCCATTTCCGCCACACCCTGGCTCACCGCTTCGAATCCCTCGAGGGCCGGTATCAGTTCGCCGCCCGCGTACACCGTGATCTTCATCCTGCCCTCGGACATTTCCTCCACCCATTCGGCTAGCAGCCGCGCGCTCTCCTGTAGAATGGGCAGGTTCGGCGTCCACGTCGTGACCATCTTCCACTCATAAGTCCGATCCGTGCGGATGGCGGGACCGCTGCTTTCCTGTCCCGATCCGCATCCAGCCATGAGCGCGGCTCCTCCGGCCAGTCCGGCCGTCGATGCCGTCTTCAGAAACTCCCGCCGCTTGATCTTATCCATCCTTTCCCTCCGTGAACAGGTTGATATCGAGTTCGGTATTTGGTCCGGTGCGTTCTGGAACCGTGGAACAGGTCCGGGTCAGCGCTCAGGCCGGGCCGACCGGAAATCACATCGTATCGGCAAACAGACTGCTCACCGATTCTCCGTTGTGGATTCTGCGAATCGTCTCGGCCAGCAAAGAAGCGACAGAAAGAATCACCATATGGGGAAGCCGTTTTTCTTCGCCTATGGGTACCGTGTTGGTCGTTACGATCTCGTCGATATTGGAACAGTTTTCGAACCGCTCAATCGCCTTTCCGCTGAATATGCCGTGCGTGCAGACGACAGACACCCTTTGTACGTCCCTTTCCTTCAATCGTTCGATCAGTTCGATGATGCTGCCGCCTGTCGCGACCTCATCGTCCATGATGATCGCGTTCTTGCCGGAAACGTCGCCCACGATCATGTCGATTACGACTTTTTCGTCCGACATGCGGCGCTTGTTGCCCGCTGCCACCGGCAGCATCAGCTGCCGCGCGAAATGAGCGGCGTTCTTTGCATTGCCCAGGTCGGGCGACACGACGACGGTGTTGCTCAGATCCCGTTGCTGAAAGTGCTGCGCCAGGACCTTGATCGCGTTCAAATGGTCCACCGGGATACTGAAAAAACCGTGAACCTGCGGTTGATGCATTTGCAGGGTGAGAATGCGATTGGCGCCGGCAGTTCCCAGCAGGTCGGCTACCAGGCGTCCCGCGATGGATATGCGGGGAGCGTCCTTCTTGTCGGATCGCGAGTAGGAGTAATAGGGCAGTACGGCGGTAGTGCGCGCCGCCGACGCCCCGCGCGCGGCGTCCAGCATCAACAACAGTTCCACCAGGTTTTCCTGCACGGGAGGTCCCAGGGGCTGGATGATGTAGACATCCCCCTGCCGGCAGTTCGCATTCAACTGGACCTGGAGGCAGTCGTTGCTGAATCGTGTCAGGGTACTGGCTTTCAGCGGTACGTTCAGATAGTGGCAAACCTCTTCCGACAGAGCGGGATGGGAAGAGCCGCTGAACACCACGATATTGTTCATGTATCCATCTCTGTACGCGCGACCCGATTCAGCTCGAGGTGACCTGAAGCCATGTTGCCGGGAGCCACTGTAAATCAAGAAGTCCCGGCAAGCCGTGTCAAGTAGAATATCTGACCTTCACAGCGACGAAGCGATCACCAGCAGGTGCTTGGAGGCCGTCAGCCTGTTGAGCGTGGGCAACATCTGTTCGACGTACAGAATATACGGTCCAGCGGGAAGTCTTCTGCCGTGCTGATCCGTTCCGTCCCAGGTGAAGACATGGCGGCTGGCCACGGTAGTCTGATCGATGAGAGTCTTTAGAAAACGCCCGCTGATATCGAAGACCATCGCGTGGAGAATCCCGTGGGCCGCCGGCAGATCGACCGTCACGAGACAGATGTCTTCGTGGTTGTCGCCATCCGGGGAGAACGGATTGCTGCTCACGTGCAGCGTAACCCCGTCCGGGATTTGGGTTACGTACAGTGAGTTCCTTTTACCCGGGGTGCCGCCCTGTGCCGAGGCGGATGGTCCCCAGACCTGCGGATCGAAGTCCGGGTTCACCAGTTCATGTGAACGCCCCGGATCGGGATTCGATTCCCCGTCGTACTCCGCGTCGTGGATGATTCTGGCGCTGGCATCCAAAAGCAGGATGCGTGCGCCGCTGTTTCGGAGTCTCTCCCAGCCGCCCATGGCCTCCACCACCCTTCCGTCAAACGCGGGATGGGTGTCCCTGAACAGGGCGGTGTCATGGGCAATGACAAGATAGCTTTGACCATCGATCGAGACGCCGCCCGTGGAAATGAGCCGCGCACGTTCCACGTGATCCAGTCGCAGAGACCACCCGGCAAGATCAACTTCGCTGCTTCCGACGTTGTACAGTTCGATCCATTCCGAACCGTTCGGACCGGGGTCGAACATAATTTCGTTTATGTACACTTCGACCCCCGGCGCGACAGGTTCGGACGGCTCTGCGGGATCCACGGGTTCTACAGGTTCTTCGGGTTCCTCCGGCGCCCCCGGAGTCTCCGGTTCTTCGGGCTCCCGTGGTTCAGCGGGTTCTTCGGGCTCAACCGGCTCCTCGGGCTCAACCGGCTCCTCGGGCTCCTCCGGCACATCCGGTGTCTCCGGCTCAGTCGGCTTCTCGGGTTCCTCCGGCGCCCCTGGAGTCTCCGGTTCTTCGGGCTCCCGCGGTTCCTCGGGTTCCTCGGGTTCCTCGGGTTCCTCGGGTTCAACAGGTTCCTCGGGTTCCGGTATTACGGGGGGATCGGTCAACGTGCTGTTCCTGAACCCGGGGGTCGATCCATCCGGATGCATGGACGGGGAGAGGTTGGACGCATCCACGGGCAGGTCGAATCGCCTTCGCTCCCAGGAAATGCCGTTGCCGCCCGCTGATTCGGTCCATTCAAATCGGTCGATCGTGGTTTCGTCTTTCTTGATGAAGACCAGATCCGCACTGTTTCCTAGCCCATTGCCCAGTGTACGGTCTCCCTTTATCGTCAGCATCAGAAGACGCGTGGGATCGCCGCCCGCAACGACCCGGTCGCCGTAGTCTCCTTCATAGTCAGGATCCACGACGAGCGCGTATGCGCCGGGTTCCAGGATCGTACCCGCGAGCCCAACATCATACGGACCGGTGAAGTCCGTAATCGTATCGTTTACGTCCCTGGAATCACCGAGTGACCAGCCGTCGAGATCAATCGGAACATCCCCTGCGTTATAGAGTTCCACGAATTCACCTTTGGATTCCGAGACCGGGTCGGACAAGACCTCGGTTATAACGATTTCCGTGCCCGCGGCTCTTCCCGCGATGAAGAGGCACAGACCCGCGATGGCCATATGACGTTTTCGTATCATGATCAGTAGGTTCCTTTGTTGAATTGTGTTGTGTGTTCGTCGTCCCTTCATATCCGTCTGATCTTTCAGTCTAAAAGTCGCCATGCATCTCGTTTTTGTATTGACATCATCAGATGCCCTTGCATTACATGCGATGGGCGATACCCCACGCGTGGCCACAGGGAGCATCACATGACAGATCCGCGGAGAACCCCGCTCTACGAACGCCATCTGGAACTGGGCGCGAGGCTGGTGCCCTTCAGCGGCTGGGAAATGCCGGTGCAGTACAAGGGCATACTGGCCGAGCATCACGCGGTACGCGCGGAAGCCGGACTGTTCGATGTTTCCCATATGGGGCGGGTGGAGATCCACGGTCCGGACGCCGTGGCCTTCGTGAATCACATTACTGTAAATGATGTCGAACGGCTGAAACCCTTCCGTTCCCAGTATACACTGGCATGTAGAGAAAACGGCGGAGTCATCGATGATTTCCTGGTTTACCGCATGCCGGACCGGTTGCTGATCATTCCCAACGCGGGCAACAGGGCAAAAGACCTGGACTGGTTTCACCAATCCGCCACTGCTTATGACGTCGAGATCAGGGACCTGAGCGACGAGACCATGCTCATCGCCCTGCAGGGCCCGGCCAGCGAAGCAATTCTGAATCCGCTGGCGGAAGCCGAACTGGATACGCTCAGATTCCAAGGCTTTGTCGAAACGCGTATCAGCGGCATCGACGCCAGGGTGTTTCGTACGGGATATACGGGAGAGGACGGCTTTGAAATCTGGTACCCGGCGGAGCGGGCGGTCGAACTTTGGAATCTCCTGCTCGAATCCGGCGCTTCACGCGGTCTGGCGCCATGCGGCCTGGGGGCAAGAGATACCCTCCGGCTGGAGGCCGGACTTGCGCTGTACGGTCACGAGATCGACGAAACGATCAATCCGATTGAAGCCGGCCTGGGATGGACGGTCAAGCTGAAGAAGCCAGGGTTCATCGGCCGGGACGCCCTCCTGGGTGTCCGGCGTGAAGGCGTGAAGCGAAAGCTGGTCGGACTGAAGTTGCTGGAACGTGGGATACCCAGGCAGGGCTATGAGGTCCTGCACAACCAGGTCCCGGTCGGCCGGGTGGTCAGCGGAGCGATCTCACCCACGCTGGGTCACGGTATCGGGACGGGATTCGTGCCCGTCGACCTGGCGGAACCCGGCACGGAAGTGGCGATAGGAATAAGAGGCAGGCACATCGCCGCCGAGGTGGTGAAACTGCCCTTTTATGCCGGCAGCAGAAAGTAGCCGGGATCTGTACCCACGCTATCCGTTTCGCTTCAGGAACGCCCGTACCGAGTCCGCAACGGGCAGGCCTTCCGCCGCACCGGGCGTGCCGGTTTTGATGGCCGCCGCGGCATTTGCGAACGCCGCCATTTCTTCCAGGGTTTCCTCCGCAAGGTAACTGTACAGCAGACCGCTGGCGAAAGCGTCCCCCGCGCCTACCGTGGACGCGGTCCTGGCGTGGAAGGCGGGCTGTTCGACCACGCGGCCGTTGGAGGCCAACAGGCAACCGCGGCTGCCCATCGTCACCGCCACAATCCCTATTTCCGCCTCAAGCAGCTTCTCGACGGCGCCATGGAGTGATTTCCTGCCGGTGATCTGTTCCGCTTCCAGGTCGTTCGAAACGATGATGTCCGTGTGTTTCAAGGCCTCGTGCACGCGGGACTCCAGCGCGGGATTCAGCCAGTACTTGCCCGGACCAAAAGCCACTTTCCCGCCGCTCTCGCGCGCGACGGTCATCGCGTCCAGCATGTTCCGGCAGGTCGATGCGTCCTCGGTCAGTACGTGCCCGGTAAGGTAGAGAATGCGCGCCGATCGGATGAATCCGTGCTCCAGGCAGTGGGCCGGTACGGTCCTCGGACCCGGACACACATAGAATTCGTACTCCCCGTCCGGCGTCTCGAACATACAGGCCAGCGAGGTCGGCTGTCCTGTCATGACATGGAGATGGGATACGTCCACTCCTGCGGCCCGCATGCGATTCGCGAACTGAACGCCAGGCGCGTCGTCCCCGACCGCGCCGACGAAGGCCGCACGCGCGCCGAGCCGGGCGACTCCCTGGGCGACGTTGGCTGCCGCACCTCCCGGACCGACTTGGCAGGCATCACCGACGACGCCGGTTTCCTTTACGCCCCCCGCGTGCCGGTCCGGATGGCGCGGTACCCGCATCCAGACGTCAAGATTGCCGTCCCCCACGGACAGCACGTCCAGTTCACGATTCATGGCTACCTCTGGAAGCCGAGCCATTCGGAAGGGTACGTATCCATGCGGTCACGGGGCCTGGCCCAATCCCGGAGCTCATGTCACGAGGTCCGAACTGTGCACGGTGGGGCACCAGTGCTTCTCGATAAAGGAGACCACCAGACGCGTGCCTTCGTCATGGCTGACGTAGGGCGGCATCGCGGGATTGTACATGGTATCGGTGAGATCGCGGACCAGCACCACGGGAACGCCCCATCGGACCATTTGCTTTATGCCGAAGGTCCGATGAAGGATGCACATGTTGGTGTGCACGCCCATCATCAGCATGTTGTGGATTCCGTAATGCCGGAAACATGCATAGATCTGTGCGCCATTATCGGACATCAGGTCGCTTTCCTGGTCGATGACGATGTCCGGATGCTGCCGGGACCAGGCGCTGAAAGTCTCCGTTTCGCCCGTATCCGCGCCCTCGTCGGTTGCATCCACGGGGAGCGGCGGGTCCGGGAGATCGAGATCCGGAGGCGTATCCACGGGCGGCACGGACTCGGCTCTTTTACGCGCGGGCGTATCCCTGTAGAAATCCAGCGTATCGGACGGGGCGTGCACGATCAGGACGCCGCGGGACCGGCAGGCGGCCGCAACCTCGTTCATTTGCGGGGTCAGCGCGTTCAGTCGCTCGACCGCGCCGCGGCACCAGTGGGAATCCCATATGTCGCAAAGTACCAGCGCGGTACGCTCCGGTTCCCAGCGGGTTTCCGTCGTGATCGTGTTCCACACGGCAAAGCCGTTGTCGCGCACCAATTCCTGGCGGCGCAGTTTCAGGTCAAGCCGGTTATCTGCCATGACAGGGTTCCTTTCTCAATCATACTGAATGTGCGCACAGCAAGTCGGGTTCCATCGACTCTGCCTTAAAGGAAATCCAGGTCGGCCCCCAGGTGGGCGGGCAGGACGTGTTCGGCGTACAATCTGCGCCATCCGCGCTCGGGCGTCTGGGAAGGGACGTGTCCGGCCTTCCGCCTGGCCAGTTCCTCCCCTTCCACACACAGGTCGAGCCTCCGGTTCTCCACGTCGAGTTCGATCGGGTCGCCATCCCGGACGAGCGCCAGCGGGCCGCCCGCGG
The DNA here is from genome assembly GCA_012270975.1 of Candidatus Latescibacterota bacterium. Lineage (GTDB taxonomy): Bacteria > JAAXHH01 > JAAXHH01 > JAAXHH01 > JAAXHH01 > JAAXHH01. Next base: position 121,829 of record JAAXHH010000141.1, read on the forward strand.
CGGCTTCGGGACAGCAGTGCAGCACGACCGTCCCGTAAGCCGTGCCGCTCATCCGCGCGTCGGAGACGCGCACCATGTCCACCACACCCCTTTTCGCCAGGTAGGCCGGAATGGGCAGCGAGCCGGCTTCGGGCATGCCCATGGCCGCGGGGCCGGCGTTTCGCATGACGAGCACGTGATCGGGGGTCAGTCCCAGTTCCGGGTCGTCGATCCGCGCCGCCACGTCGTCGGGGGATTCGAATACGGCGGCCGGACCCCGGTGGCGCTGCCGATCCAAAGCCGCAGCGGCCCGTTTGATCAACGCCCCGTCGGGCGCCAGGCTGCCGCGCAGCACGACCAGGGCGCCGGATGGACCGATGGGTGCTGCAAGCGTGCCTATGGTATCCTGCCAGGCGGCCGGAGGAGGCGTATCCTTCAGGATCTCCCCCAGTGACACGCCGTTCACGTTCATGGCATCGAGATCCAGCATGGATTCCAGGGCCTTCCACAATACGGGAAGGCCGCCCGCCTTGTGGAAGTCCTCCATGTATCCTGTACCTACGGGTTTGCAGTTCACCAGTACGGGCGTTTTCCGCGCCGCATCGTGGATATCCTCCAGGGTAAGTTTGACACCGGCACGCCGGGCGATGGCGATGAGGTGGATCACGGCGTTGGTGGACCCGCCCAGTGCCGCGAGCACGGTCGCCGCGTTGTGAAATGACGCCCTGGTGAGGTACTTAAGCGGACCCTCGTCGCCTTTGGCCAGTTCGACCACGCGCCTGCCCGTCTTTACCGCCTGCCTGAGCCGGTCCGCCGATCCCGACAGGGGAGTGGCTCCGCCAGGCAGCATCAGACCCAGCGTCGCCGTGAGACAGGCCATGGTGGAGGCCGTACCCATGACCATGCACGTTCCGCCCGTAGGACACAGGGCCTGCTCGATTTCGCCGATTCCTTCCCGGTCGATCCCCCCGGCCCGGTACCGCAGCCAGTACCGCCGGCAATCCGTACAGGCTCCGAGGCGTTCGCCCTGCCAGTTTCCTGTGCGCATGGCGCCAGTCACCAGCGAGATCGCTGGCACGCCGGCCGAAACGGCGGCCATCAACTGGGCCGGCACGGTCTTGTCGCAGCCTCCCAGCAGCACGACGCCGTCCATCGGCTGCGATCTGATCATCTCCTCCGTGTCCATGGCCATCAGGTTGCGGAAGAGCATGGAAGTGGGGGAAAGCAGCGTTTCGGCCAGCGAGATCGTGGGGAAGGCCAGGGCGAGGCCGCCGGCCTGGGCAATCCCCCGCCTGACTCCCTCTACTAAAGCCGGCATATCCCGGTGACACGTGTTATAGTCCGATGACGTGTCCGCAATGCCGATGATCGGGCGGTTGAGGTCTTCTCCGTCATAGCCCGCGGATGACAGGAACGCCCGCCGCAGATAACGGCTGAATTCCGTGTCGCCGTATCGGGTCAGATTCCGGTCGATTCCCTTTACGCCAGTATCTGCCATGGCTGTTCCAGGTGAGGCATCCGCGCCGGCGTCGCCGTTTTGCGCATCAGGTCCCACTCGAGTTCGTTACGGTCTACAGGGAGCCTGCGCCGGAGAAAGGCCAGTTCGTCTTCCGTACGGCAGGACGAACAGGCCAGGATGTTCAGCATGCGTCGGCGGTTTCCTCCGCCAAGGGCGTTGTGCAGGGTCATCTGGTTGAACACGATCACGTCGCCGGGCTGGTTGTCCGGAGCTACGCAGGGGACTTCCTCCATGCCGATGCCCCAAAGCGCCCGGGTATCCAGGTTTCCCTGCCATCCCTGGCGGTGGGAACCCGGCACGAGTCCCAGGGCCCCGGTCTCCCGGGTAAGCGGATCGAGATACATCGCCCACTTGACCTGGACCACAGGGTCTCCGTGGCAGTCGGGATGCCACAGGCCGTCCCCGACGTATAACTCGCCGCCGCTGCCCAGGTAGTTGTAGTCCTCCCCCAGAAGACCCGAAAGCAATCCGTCGACCTTGGGGTTGTCGAGCAACGCGCACAGTCGTTCGCTTCGTTCGATGAAGCGCCCCACGCTCGATCGGGCGGTTCCGTCGTGGACGACGCCGGCTTCGTGAAACACCCGTTCGAATTCCTCGATGATCCATGGAACCTCTTCCCGCATGAGCCCGGGAAGGGCGAGGTAGCCGAAGTCGTCAAAGAATCGCTTATGCGTGTGACTCAGTTTCATTTCGGGCAAATACCCTCGAGACAAGATAATCGTCCGCGCCGGCGACCGTTCGAGTGGCCGCCGAAGTCACGCCACGATGTCGAGTTTAAGTCCGAAGTACTCTTCAAACAACTGAATACGCTGACGGGCCTCCGACAACTCGACTCTGGCGGCATCGGGGCTGGTTGACAAAAGCTTGAGACGCGCCTCGTTGTCCGTCACGACAAGTCGAACGTCGTCGACGGCCTGAGACCGGCTTCGGTCCAGGTACTCGGATAGTCTTAACAGGGCGGAAAGCCGGTATACCAGGTTCAAATCGCCCTTCTTCAACATGGCGTGGTACCGGGAAAAGTCCGGTTTCCCCCTGCGATGATTAAGGCAGAGATAGGCAATGATCACGATTTCGCGGTGGTTGAAGCCGGGCAGTCCGGCGTTGACGATGATGTAGGCCGAGTGTTTGTGATGGTCGTAGTAGTCGATTACCGTGCCGATATCGTGCAGCATGGCCGCGGCCCACAGGTATTCCCTTTCGCGTTCTCCGTACCCGTGCACGTCATGAAGCTGATCGAACAGGGAGAGTGAAAGCCGGGCGACGTGGGCCGTATGCGCTCCTTCGTAGCCGTAGAGACGGGCCAGATTCAGAACGGTAAAGCGCCGTAACTCGGCGATATGTCCGGGCCGACTGGCGGACCTGAGGGCGTGATCGAAGAACAGTCCTTCCCTCAGCCCCTGTCCACTTACGACCATTCTGCCGGCGCTGGCGTTCCGCATCACGCCCGCCACGACCATAGCGCCCGCCAGGATGATGTCTGCGCGATCCGGCTGGAGTCCCGGTATCCGGCGTGCCCGCTCTGAAACGGGTAACTCGGCGATACGGCCGATCAGCTTTTCGAGGCGTCCTCGCTTCAGTTCGTACCCATGAACCAGTCCGAGGGGGTATCTCCTTTCCATGCGGTCGATGCGGGCCAGGGCGCGAACGACGCCGCCCACGCCCGCGATGCGCGGTTTCGTCTTTGTCTTCGGCCAATCGATGCCGGAAAAACACGTATCAAGCGCATGGTCGAGCCGCTTAACCTGACCTGGTGATGCCTTGTCGCCCGGGAAAAACGTCTCGGTGGTCCGCACCGTGCCGAATAACGTAGTCACGCCCCGGGCAAACGCACCGTTCCGGTTCAACCCGATCTCCGCGCTGCCGCCGCCGATGTCGAGCATGACCCCGTCGTACAGCCCCAGGCTGTTCATCACGCCCACGGAGCTGTAGTAGGCCTCCTCTTCCCCGCTCAGGAGCCGGAATGACAGTCCGGTAGCGTGTCCGATTTCCTCGAGTAAAGCGGGGCCGTCTTCCGCGTCCCTTACGGCCGCCGTGGCTACCGGGATCACGTGTTCGATGCCCTGGGCGTCACAGAAGGATTTGAACATGCGAACCGCGTCGATTGCGCGTGACCGCGACCGGGGATTCAGCCGGTTCTTTGCGGCGGCCCCCTCGCCCAGGCGAACCCGCCGGCTGACTTCGTCGGTTATCTTGAAGACCCGATCGGCCGTGTACTGCGCGATCATGAGCCGGGCGGTATTCGACCCGAGGTCGATAATGGCAACACGGTGATCGAGTGGCGCGAAGGAATACAATGCAGCCTCAGGCGACGCCTGTGATCAGGGTCCGTCCGGCCAGCCCCGCCTTGAGGTTATCCACCGTCCTGCGCGCCATCGCGTGGCGGGTGCGCGTGGTCGCGCTGCCCAGGTGAGGCGCGATGACCAGGTTGTCCAGCGTAAGCAGGGGGTGGTCCCTCGGGAGCGGCTCCGGTTCGGTGACGTCCAGCCCCGCACCGGCTATCCAGCCTTTGCTCAGGGCTTTGTACAGAGCGTCATGATCGACTACCCCTCCCCGCGCCAGGTTGATCAGGATGGCGGTGCGCTTCATGCGCTTCAGCGCGGCTTCGTCGATGAGTCCCCTGGTTTCATCGGTGAGGGGACAGTTCAGGGTAACGAAATCCGCGGTCTCGAGCAGCGTTTCCAGGGAGACGTACCTGGCCCGGTATTCCGATTCCCCGGTAACGGGCTTCCGGTTGTGATAGATGATCTCCATGTCGAATCCCAGAGCTCTCCTGGCGACCTGCTTACCGATACTGCCCATCCCGATGATGCCGATGGTGCTACCATGCACTTCATAGCCGTGGAGTATGCTCGGGTCGTAGTGGGTGAACTCGGGACTGCGCGCGAACCGGTCGCCGACGACTACGCGCCGGGCCGCCGCCATCAGCAAGGTGAAGGTCATATCCGCCGTGGCGCCGTCAAGCATGTTGGGCGTGTTGCCGACGGGGATCCCCCGGACCCGTGCCGCTTCGGTGTCGATATGATCCACGCCCACCCCGAAGTTGCTGATGACCCTCAGGTTCGGCATCCTGTCCATCACTTCGCCGTCCGTGGGAGGATGGCCGTAGGTGAGGTACGCGTCGATCATCCGCCAGCGGTCATCCCCTTCGGTCAGATCGCCCAGCAGATGAAACCGGTCACCGGAATCGAATAAGTCCATTACGGAGGACGGCAAGGGCACGTCCAACAAAATCTGACTTCCCATTAAGTTTCCTTTGTCACGTTATTTATAGACTACCGGAAGCCTGGCGCAGTCGATGGGACTAACAGACGCCCGATTCCTCGACGGTGAGACGGCCGGCATCCCCGTCCAGCGTGGCCCGTACGCCCAGGGGCAGCGTCGCCTTGCAGGTGCCGTGCCCTATGGCCAGGCCATACACAACCGGTATGCCAAGTGGCTGCAGGCGGTCCGCGAACACCTCTTCGATACTGAAATTGCCATAAGGGAAAGAGGGGTTGTTCGGTGCGCTTCCGCATCCGGCGCATTCGCCGATCACGATCCCCGATACCCGTTCCAGCCTCCCGGCCTGCAGCAGTTGCGTCAGCATTCGGTCGATCCGATGGGGTTCCTCGCCCACATCCTCGAAGAACAGGATGGCGCCGTCGTATTCAAATTCGTACGAGGTTCCTACCGCGGCGGCAAGCAACGAAAGCGTACCTCCGATCAAAGGGCCACCGGCCGCTCCACTGCGAATGACCTGAACCGGCGGCAGGCCGTCTGGATGGGCTATCGTCCCTATGGCAGCCGTGCCTGTAACCGCTTTCATGAAGGCATCCCGGTTGAATGGGTGAAAATCGGGGCTCATGTCGGACGCGACCATGGGACCCCAGAAGGTCACCAGGCCGGTTTTCCGGTGTATGGCCCCGTGGAGCGCGGTTATGTCGCTGTAGCCAACAAAGACCTTGGGGTGGGCGCGTATGATTTCGAAGTCCATGCGCGGCAGCATCCGCATTGAGCCGTACCCGCCGCGGAGGCAGACAATGCCCTGGATATCCGGATCGGCGAACATGGCCTCGAGATCTGCCAGGCGATCATCGTCCTGCCCGGCCAAGAACCCGTGCCTATCGGCAAGATGCGTTGCCGTAACCGTGCGGAATCCGAGGGCTTCGAGCGACCGGCGGCCATTGCTCAGCGCGCTTGGGAGGGCGGAGTGGCTGGCCGGCGCTACGATCCCGATGGTGTCACCGGGTTTTAACGCCGAAGGTTTCAATGGGTTCATGTATCAAAAATATAGGTCCGCGCGAAAGGCCGTCAACCCATTTGCCCGCTGGCCGACGATACGCCGAATTCAATTGTCACACTTGAATCCTAGAGTGTAATTTAGCGGGGAAAGATTGAAGAAAACGGCCCCAGAATGTGTATACGGACCGGATATACATTCGAACAACTGGACCATCAGTAAAGGGAGTACGCGAAACGTGAAATCAAAGCGTCTTTCACGCCGTTCTTTTCTGTCCAACACGGCCCGGGCCACGGGCGGCGTGGTCACGCTGGGCGTACTGAGCCGGACCGGGGTCCTCGACGCGCAGGAGGACGTTCCCTACGAACATGCCTGGCAGAACCTGGACGCCAGCCAGGGACGGACGGTGGACGCGCTGACCCGGATGATCATGCCGTCGGACGAAAACGGTCCCGGCGCGGCGGAAGCCCGCGTGGTCGTGTATATCGACCGGGCCCTCGGCGCCCATCGGTCAGACTACAGGGAGTCCTATACAGCCGGACTCGACGCCTTCGACCGGTATTGCCGGGCTACGCTTGAATCCGATTTCGTGGATCTGGATACTCGGGGAAAACGAAGAGCGCTCATGGGAATCGACCGGCCCAGGTCTCCCCGGGCCTGGCCGCAGGACGCCCCCATGGGCGCCCGCGACTTTCTGCGCATGGTGGTGACGCACACCATGGAAGGGATGTTCTGCGATCCGGCCCACGGCGGGAATTACCGTGAGACTGGATGGAAGCTGATCCGTTTCCCCGGCCGCGCGCCTTTCGGCTACGATCCTCCCTTCAGCGAATTCGACATGACCATTCCGGAAATCGAGTATCCCGAGTGGAAGCCCTACGGCGGACCCATGAAGAGTAGGATCATCGGCGAGGAGTAGTTCCGGAGCGATCATGTCCCTTCCCAATCCCAGAATCCGCCGACCTGACGTCATCATCATCGGTACCGGCGCCGCCGGCGCCGTCCTGGCCAAGGAGCTGAGCACGAAGGGCCTGAAGGTGGTCGCCATGGAAATGGGGCCCTTCCTGAAGACGCGGCACTTTGACCAGGATGAGCTCACGGCGATGCATCCCGCCAGCAGCAGCCTGCATGAACACGCCGACATCTACCGCCATGACCAGCCCAATACCTACAGGCAGTCAGCCAGTGAACAGGCCGTTGAAGATCACGGGATACACATGCAGAGTACGGTAGGGGGAAGCACCCTCCACTATACGGGCATTTCCTGGCGGTTGCACGAAAACGATTTCAAGGAAAGAAGCCTTTATGGCGACCTGGACGGCGCGGACGTGCAGGACTGGCCCATCGACTACTGGGACCTCGAGCACTACTACGAAAAGGCCGAATACGAGGTCGGCATTTCCGGACTTGCAGGCGCGAATCCTTTCGATCCGCCGCGCCGCCGCCCCTATCCCATGCCGCCGGTACCGCGGACCAGTTCGGGCGCGCTGGCCGATATGGCTGCCCAGAAGCTCGGCTGGCATTCATATCCGGCGCCCCTGGCCATCAACTCGCGGGAATACGGCGGGCGGCCCCCGGTCATGAACTGCGGTTTCTGCGAAAGCTACGTCTGTACCATCCAGGCGCGTTCCAGCATGCTGGTCACCATGATTCCGAAGGCGCTGCGGACGGGCAACTGCGAGGTGCGGGCCGATTCCTGCGTGCGGGAAATCGTCGTCGACGAGGACGGCAGGGCGGAAGGGGTCATCTACCTCGACAAGGACTTTCGGGAGCACCGGCTGGAAGCCCGCGCGGTGATCGTGTGCTGCAACGGCGTTCATACCCCCCGCCTGCTGCTCATGTCGAAATCCAATCTGTTTCCGGACGGTCTGGCCAACAGCAGCGGCAAGGTGGGCAAACACCTGATGTTCAACTACTACCAGTCCGCCCGGGGTTTCTTCGAAAAAGACCTGAACGAGTACAAGGGGGTCATGGATTCCCGGATCATTCAGGACTTCTACGACCCGGACCCGGACAAGTACGGCTTCTTCGGCGGGGGCGTGCTGGAACCGCGGGGCGACGGCGAAACCATCTCCTTCGCCAACCTGAACATGCCGCGCCTGCGCAGGTGGGGCGCCCGGCGCAAGAAGTGGATCATGGACAACTACACCCGGTACATGGTCGCCCTGACGAGCATGCAGTCCATGTCCCAGGAATCCAACACGATCGACCTGGACCCCGACGTAAAGGACAAGTGGGGTCTGCCCGTCCCGCGCGTGACCTACAACGTGCATCCGAACGAACATGAACTCGGGGACTTCTTCCGCGACCGGGCCCGCGAACTGCTCGACGCCGCCGGCGCGCACGGAATCGTCGCTTCGCCGAATTTCGTACCCCACGGCGACGCCCATCTCATGGGCACCTGCCGCATGGGCGACGATCCCGCGACTTCGGTGGTCAACAAGTTCAACCAGGCCCATGACGTGGACAACCTGTTCATCGTGGACGGTTCGTCCTTCGTCACCAGCGGAAAGAGCAATCCGACGCTGACGATCCAGGCGCTGGCGTTCCGCTGCGCCGATTACATCGTAACGCAGATGGCAAGGCTGAATATCAGGTAGCAGGTTCGAGCTTTGAACGTGGTTTTATCACTTTTAACTGTGGAGGAATGATCATGGGTTTCGGGAGTGTACTGAAGAACGGTTTCACACGGCGTCGTTTCATGAAGGGCGCTTTGCTCGGCGCCGGCGCCGTGGCCGCGGGATCGACCTGGGATATCGCGGAAGCGCTCGCCACCGGCAAGAAGGCGAGCGACGTCCATGGCTACGGTGTGGATCCGGGGCGGGTTCAGATCGGTGCCAACGAGAACCCGCTTGGCGCGTCCCCCCGCGCCATCGCGGCCATTGCCGAGAACCTGCACAAAATCAACCGGTACGATTTCGGCGTCGACCTGCCGGTCCGCCTCAACAAGTTCCACGGCGTCCCCGGCGTCGAGAATTTCGAACTGAGTTTCACCGACATGCGCTCTTTCATGCGTTTCAGGGAATTGAACCGGGTCATGGTTACCCCCGGTTCGGGTCCGATTCTTCAGGCGCTCGCCGTCATGGCCGCGAGCGACGGCGGGGAGTGTATCGAGGCGGTCCCGGGCTATGGATCGGTCGCACGGGGATTCCAGAGTTTTCAGATGATGGGGAAGGACGTCAGTGTCGTCCGCGTGCCGACCACGAGTGAATTCGTACATGACCTCGGCGCCATGAAAGCGGCCATCACCCCGAATACGTCCCTGATCGTCGTCACCAATCCCAACAATCCCACCGGAACGATCGTGCCCTACGACGAACTGGTGTCCCTGGTGGATGCGGCGCCCGAGAAGGCCATCGTGCTCATCGACGAAGCCTATATCCACTTCGTTCGGGATCCGGACTATCAGGATGCCGTCAAACTCGCCCTGGAGCGGGAAAACGTGGTGGTCGCCCGCACTTTCTCCAAGATCTACGGCCTGGCCGGCATGCGCATCGGGTACGCGGTCGCCAGCCAGCGCATGATGGACATGCTGATGGCGCACATGGGATTCTTCGGGGGCGGGCTGAGCACGCTGGGCATGCACGCGGCGCTGGCGGCCCTGGACGACGATGAATTCGTGTCACGCACGCTGAAGGTCGTGAACGACGGCAAGGCCTACCTGTCCGCCGAGTTCGACCGCCTGGGACTGGCGTACACGCCAAGCCACGGAAACTACATGATCGTTGACGTCACGCGGGACAGCCGCCGGATGTCAGGCGAACTGTTCAGGCGCGGCGTCATGGTGCGCGCCGGATCGGGATACCGCACCCGGGAGATCGATCTCCTCGGCAACCACCTCCGGGTGACCATCGGCAAGCCGGACGAACTCGAGGTCTTCGTGAATGAACTCGAGGATATCTTGGGAGGTTCGAGTCAGGGTTAGTCAATCGGTCGGCTTCATTGGTAAAACAAGCCTCCGGTGGTACATACTGCCGGGGGCTTTGCTGTCTATGTGAAACCTTATTCAAATCGCGGGATTCTCCAGAAACACTGTTACGCCCATGTCCGCATACTTACCGCGGTCTTCCGGTGCGTGGTTCCTGAAGCAAACCCTCGTTTCCGCGTCTCTGAGCTGTTCGACCACGTGCCGGACGCAGTCGTCCACATCGCGGAAGGGGTGTTGCGGGTGCGCCTCGATACTGTACATCAGATCGTTCGGCCCGAAGGAAAGGCAGTCAACGCCTGCCTTGGCCAGTCTCCGCGCACCCGTCACCGCGGGGATCGATTCGAGTTGGATCATCAACACGCCGTAGCTGTTCCACCATGCGGCGTACTGAAGCCGGTCTCCTCCGATTTCACTCACCTTTCGCCGCGCTCCGCCTCCCCAGCTCCGCATGCCCTTTTGCGGGTAATAGAAGAAGCTGGCCGCCTCCTCGACGGTTGACTCCGTTTCGACCTGGGGCACTTCGATCCCGGCGGGACCGAGGTCGAGCAAGTTGCCGACCAGGTAACTCTGATAGGTGTGCTTGATACGGAACACCACGTCGGCGTCCAGCGTATCGGCACGGTCGCAGAATTCCACCAGCCGGTCCTCGCTGAATGCGCTGTGCTGCCCATCCACCCAGAGAAAATCGAATTTCCCGGATTCAACGACCTTTTTCAACTGGTCCAGGGTATGACTCATGCCCACATTGGCGCCAATGATTCGTTCGCCCCCGCCGATGCGCTGCTTCAGGTTGCGTTCCGCCATGTTTTGCTCCTGTTGCCTCTATGTTATCAATCGTTCGAAACAGGATGAAGTATAAACCGGACGTCGACCGCGGTCCCAGCCGGTCCGGATACTATCGATTATAACGGCTGGTCCTTTCATCCGACAGTTCAATATGCGCCTGTACGCCACGCCGGTTTCATTTTCGGATTGCCGTGCAGTCTGGCGGTTCTATCTTAACTTCAGGCGCAACGTCTTCAAGTTTAATCACCCACGCTGGTTGACCGGCGAATCGCGGGAACCGAGGAGGAGGGATGCACCTTCATGACGTGGTGAACTGGTCGGATTTCGACGACGATACCCTCAACTTCTACCGCGCGATCAGCGTGGACATGATCCAGCTGGATCTCAGGACCGGCGGCAGGATCGAGGCCGAGCGGCACGTGAGGGCGGGCAAGGACAGCACGGAACTCTTCGAACAGGCCCGGGAGAAGACGGAGTCCCATGGTCTGACACTGCAGACGGTATTCATGCCGGTACTGGAAGGGATCACCCTGGCCACGGAGAAGCGGGACGAGGAACTCGGTGCCTTTGTCCGGCTCATCGAGTGCATCGGCAAGGCCGGCATACCGACCCTGGCCTGGAATTTCAAGCCGATGGGCAATTTCCGAACCACCTCCGACATAGGCCGCGGCGGCGCGGTCTACAGCACGTTCGACTATGCCGAATTCGATCGGAGCCGTCCTCCGCGCCACGAACCGCCCGTCCCCGAGGCGGTGATGTGGGACAACATGGTCGTCTTCATGAACACCGTGGTTCCAGCTGCCGAGAAGGCCGGCGTCAACCTGGCGCTCCACCCGGACGACCCGCCCATTCCGGAACCCCTTGGGGGCGTCGAGCAGATCTGCTCCACGGTGGAGCACTTCCGGCGTATCTTCGACGCGGTGCCCAGCGACAACCACAGAATGCTTTTCTGCCAGGGCTGCATGACCGAACTGGCGGGCCCCCGGGGCGTATACGATATCATCGCCGAGATGGCGTCCCGGAACAAGATCGCCCTGGTCCATTTCCGGAACGTCCGGGGCCAATTGCCGAGGTTCGCCGAAGTGTTCATCGATGAAGGCGAAGTGGATATGCGCCGGGCCATGGAGACCTACCGCGACAATGGGTACGACGGACCCTTCGGTATGGACCACACCCCGGGGTTTCCCCAGGCGAAGGCCGGATGGGCCGGCCGTGCCTTTGCCAACGGCTATATCCGCGCCACGATCCAGACAGTCTACGGCCGGTAATCACGGCCAGGCGGTCCGATCCGCTCATTTCACGCAACCAGACCAGGAGCGAAATCGAACATGAAAATAACCCACTTCGAAATCCTGCGCGTTCCGCCCAGTTGGGTATGGCTGAAAGTACACACGGACACCGAACTCTTCGGCTGGGGCGAACCCTACCTGGAAAACCACCCGGAAAGCGTCATCGCCGAAGTACAGCGCATCGAGCCGCTGCTGATCGGCAAGGATCCATGCCGCGTCGAGTCGCTGTGGCATACCATGTACGAGGGCGGTTCCGGCTACGTGGGCGGACCGGTGAAGATGAGCGCGATCAGCGGCATCGACATGGCGCTCTGGGACCTTGCCGGGAAAGCCGCGGGGATCCCGGTCCACGGCATGCTCGGCGGGGCCTGCCGCGACCGGATACGCATGTACCGCGCGGTCGGCGGCCAGTTGCCCTGGTGCGTCGAGCCCGGTCAGCCCTACGATGCGGGTTGGGATCCTTCCAGGGAACCGGATTGGAATTTTCCGGAGGGCCACGAGGAAGCGGCCCGGGTCATTATCGAAGAATGGGGTTTCCGATGCATGAAGCTGCACGTGGGCATGGGGACCGGACTGGAACCTACTTTTGAAGTGGAACGGATCGCCGAAGCCTTCGCCGCCGTGCGCAAGGGTGCCGGTCCCGACGTCGAAGTGGCCGTGGATATCCACAATCCGCACCCCGTGATGGCAAAACAGATGATTTCCGCTCTGACACCCCATCGTCCGTTGTTCGTCGAGGAACCCATGCCCGTGGAGCGGGTCGACGTGCTCGCCGACATCGCGCGCAACAGCGAAGTCCCCATCGCGGCGGGTGAGCGGTGGATGGGCAAGTGGATCTTCTACGATGCCCTGCGCAAAAACGCCCTGTCCGTGATGCAGCCGGACCTGTGCCACGCAGGCGGCATCACCGAGTGCCACAAGATCGCGGTGATGGGCGAAAGCGCCTACGCCAAACTCGCCCTGCACTGCCCGTTGAGCCCCCTGGCCCTGGCCGCGTCCATACAGATAGACGCCTGCGCGTCGAATTTCCTGGTGCAGGAACACAACGAAGTGAACTGCTGGCGAGAGGGCGGACGGACGTTCATCGGCAAAGGCTACTTCGCCGAACCCTTCGTGCTGGATGAAGACGGCTGCGTGGCGGTGCCCCAGGGCCCGGGCCTCGGTGTCGACATCGACCCGGAGGGATTCGAAAAGATCATGGCCCGGCCGTGGCGGGACGTGCGGGGCTGAACCCGGGTTGATAACGGCAAGCGTATCGCTGCGCGGCGGGGACTGTGCCGAATGCCGGCCTAAACGCTCACCCGCGCCCACCGTGCGGTCTTGACAGCATCATCTCCCGCGTAGTAGACGACAAACACCTCGTCGTCCGACAAACGCACCATCCGGGGATGTCCAAAGCGCCACCGCTCCATGTCGCCCCAAAGTTCCGACTGCGTACGACCACCACTGGCGCCGGATTCCGTGCCGACAGTACTGTCGTATACCAGGAGATCCCGCCTGCGTTCCCAGTGCGCCCCGAAATCCTCGCTGATGGAGAGTACGATGCCCGGAGGATCCCGCCTGCGCGGATAGGCGACAAGCAACCGGTCGCCGCCCAGGGACAAGGGCTGGCAGTGCTGCCCGGGGAGATCGGTACCGTGCGGGATGGTCCACGACCGTCCATCCGGCGATCCAAAGGCGATATGAATGTCGATATCGACGCCCGCGTTGAAGTCGTGGGTCCAGAACGTCGCGACAAGGCGGCCGTCTCCGGGATGGATGGCCAGCCGCTGGTCCCAGTAGGCCAGCGCATCGTCCGGATGACAGGCCACGGTGACGAACTCCGGCCAGGTCCGGCCGCCGTCCCGGGAAAAACGCAGCCTGGCCGCGGGCCGGCCGGGTGACGGATCCTCGTATTCCTTCCACTGTTCATAGGGCTGTGCCAGGACGCTGTCCGGCAACCGGATGATTGCGTGCGAACAGGCTGAGGCGGCCAGGTGGGGCGTGGTCTCCATGCGACGCGGTGGACTCCAGGTGAAGCCGCCGTCTTCAGAGTCGACGTGCATGATGCGCATGGGGAGCAGGCCCTGCGTCTCCGGATGGATGAAGGGAAGATCCGGATCGGATCGGTCGACCCACAGGGCCGTGGCCGTGAGCTTCCCCGGAGCGAGTTCCGTGCTGGTAAGCCCCTTCACTTCACCCGGCGTGCCGTCCCAGGATCCCTTGCCAAAACCGTCGTACCGCAGGCGCCAGGTCCGGCCGTTATCGGCGGTGGCCCAGATACAGGCGTGCCCGTCCACCGAATCGCGTGCCGAGCCCCAGCGGCCCGAAACGAGAATCGTGCCGTCATGCAGGCGATTGATGGTGGTGAAGGCGCAGTTCCTGCGGTGCTCCGGAATGGTATGGCCGTCGCAGATCACGCAGGAATCTACAAGACGCACGGATTCTCCAAATCTACTAACCTGTTCTTGGATTATCAGTTACGAGGTTTTGTTCCAGTGATCAATCAGCGTAGATTCATCGTAGGACACGACCTTGCAGGCGACGTCCGCGGCGCGGAACATCTCCCACTGCCGCTCCGCGGTACCCGCCGTGTAGTAGGCCGTAACCAGCCGGCCGTCGTCGAGCCGCGCGGTTGAGGGATAACCGATGTCGCCGCCGGGCAGGGTATCATCCAGGACCAGTCTCCGTCCATCCCAGGTCATCCCGCCGTCCCGGCTGATTAGCCCCTCCACGCCGAATGGCGGATGCCGCCGCCCAAAGGCGAGCAGCAGCCAGCCGTTGGACAACAGGGTGATGTCCGGCGGGTGTTCCTTCGCGTCCGTGACCCGGCCGATCATGCGCCAGGTGTACCCACCGTCTTCCGACACGCAGGAGTACAAAGCCTGTTCGGCGCGATCCTCGGAACGGGCGACGAACAGCCAGCGTCCGTCGGGAAGGATGGCCACGTCCGATTCGTTCAGTCCCAGCGCCACCAGGGTAGGGTCTCCCCAGGTACGGCCGTTGTCGGTGGACCGGAGAATGTACGTCGGGGTCGACGCTGATTCACCGACGCGAACTGTTCCCTCTCCGGCTTCGCACAACGGCGATCCGCCGTAGATCAGCATGTGCATGACGCCGTCTGCAGTGAAAATCTTGCCGAAGGGCGAGGCCCCGTTGATCGGCGTATAATCGATGAGTTCGTCGTCCACCCAGGAATGGCCGCCGTCCCCGGAGAATACGACCCGGGTATCGGCCCGGCCCAGTACCGGTTTCCAGGCCCCATCTTCGTCATAGGAGCCCTGCCAGTGGTAGGCTAGCACGAGGGTACCGTCCGGCGCCATACCGAGCGCGGGGTTACGGTCGTCCCGTTCGCTGTCGGCCACGGTCACCGGCGCGGACCAGGTCAGCCCTCCGTCCGTGGAGCGTCCCACGTCCAACCGGCCTCCCAGGCCCAGGTGCGCGGCGCCGCCGCGGTAGGCCAGAAGCAGTTCTTCGCCGCCCAGGCGCGTTATGACCGGAAAGTAACCCTGTCCCACGACCGCGTCGACGTTCCGGGTGCCGGGGAGCAGGCGCAAATCGAGTTTATCGGGCATGGGTGGTCTGATGTCCTTGTGTAATCGTGTGATTCGGCTAAGCGGATATGGGACCGACTGTAACGCGGGCAGCCTTTGATGTCAAGGAGATCGCACAGGAATCGACAGCGTCTCGGCTGAGCGGTCGGCATGGCTCAGCACGGCAAAACCGCACGCGGCAACCGCTTCGATTACGAAATGGATTTAATACTTGACAGAAAAGTCAGGTTTGCTATATTCACGTAGGCAAATCGAGTTAAAAAGGAGACGACCCCATGAAAGTGACCGCCCAGGAAGAATACGGCCTGCGTTGTATTCTACAGCTTGCGCGATACCATTCCCGCGACCCGGTTACGGGCCGGCATATTGCCGAGTCGGAGGGCATTTCCCTGGACTACGTCTCGAAGCTGCTGATGATCCTCAGACGGGCGGAACTCGTCCGAAGCGTGCGGGGAATCAGGGGAGGATACGCGCTGGCGAGGGAGCCGCGGAGCATTACGCTGGGCGAGGTCATGCGCGCCCTGAGTTCGGAAGAGGGGATCGTGATCACCAGCCCGGACAGCCACATGTGCGATCATTTCTCCGGCCACCTGGAGGCGTGCACGCACCTGAACGCATGCGCCATCCGTCCCGTCTGGACGGTCCTGGCCCGGTACCTGTCCGGCGTGCTCGATCACATATCCCTCGCGGACCTGCTGCAGACCGAACACCAGGTCCTCGAGGTAGTGGAGCAGGTTTCCCAGGATACCATGCGGGACCAGGCGATGGGCGGAACGATCCAGATAGGTCGTTAGCACGGCAGATTCGGCACGACAGATTCAGCACGGCAGGTTTGGCACGACAGATTCAGCACGGCAGGTTTTAATCGGTTCAAGGAGACGAAATGGAAGCCATCGAAACTTTAGCCCAGCAGGAATACAAAGAGGGCTGGGTGACCGACATCGAGATGGAAACGGCGCCGCCGGGGCTCAACGAGGATATCATCCGGTTCATATCCGCCAAGAAGAACGAGCCCGAGTTTCTGCTGGAATGGCGCCTCAAGGCATATCGCCACTGGCTTACGATGAAGGAGCCCAACTGGCAGTACATGGCCTATCCGCCGGTCGATTACCAGGACATCGTGTATTACGCGGCGCCGAAGAACACGCCGCAGTACAACAGCCTCGACGAGGTGGACCCCGAATTGCTGGAGACCTACGACAAGCTCGGCATACCGCTGGAAGAGCAGAAGGTGCTCGCGGGCGTGGCCGTGGACGCGGTCTTCGACAGCGTGTCGGTTCACACGACCTTCAAGGACAAGTTAGCCGAGTTGGGCATCGTCTTCTGTTCCTTTTCCGAGGCCGCGCAGGAACATCCCGACCTGGTAGAGAAGTACCTGGGCACCGTGGTCCCGTACCGCGACAACTACTTCGCGACGCTGAACTCGGCCGTCTTCAGCGACGGCTCCTTCTGCTACATTCCGCCCGGCGTCCGGTGTCCCATGGAACTCTCCACCTATTTCCGCATCAACACGGCCGGGACGGGACAGTTCGAGCGCACGCTGATCATCGCCGACGAGGGTTCCTACGTGAGCTACCTGGAAGGCTGCACGGCCCCCATGCGGGACGAGAATCAACTCCATGCGGCGGTCGTGGAACTGGTCGCCCTGAAGGACGCCCAGATCAAGTATTCCACGGTGCAGAACTGGTATCCCGGCAATGAAGAGGGCCAGGGCGGCGTATACAATTTCGTGACCAAGCGCGGCGCCTGCAAGGGGGACAACGCCAAGATCTCCTGGACGCAGGTCGAAACGGGGTCCGCCATCACCTGGAAGTACCCCAGCGTGATCCTGCAGGGCGACCATTCCATCGGCGAGTTCTATTCCGTGGCGCTGACCCGCAACAAGCAGGTGGCCGACACGGGAACCAAGATGATCCACGTGGGGAAAAACACGCGCAGCACCGTGGTTTCCAAAGGCATCTCCGCCGGCAACGGCCAGAATGTCTACCGCGGGCGGATCCAGGTGCTGAAGAAGGCGGACGAGGCGCGGAATTACACCCAGTGCGATTCGATGCTGATCGGCGACCGCTGCGGCGCCCATACCTTTCCCTATATCGACGTAGGGAACAACTCCGCGAGCGTGGAACACGAAGCGTCGACGGCCCGGATCAGCGAGGACCAGCTTTTCTACTGCAAGACCCGGGGCATATCCACTGAAGACGCCATTTCCATGATCATCAACGGATTCTGCAAGGAAGTCTTCCAGGAACTGCCGATGGAATTCGCCGTGGAAGCGAAGAAGCTCCTCGGGATCAGTCTCGAAGGAAGCGTTGGGTAAAGAAAGGCCGGTCTGCGGCCAATGTGAACAGAACAGGAGATAACAGGCACGATGGCACTACTTGAAATCAGGAATCTGCGCGGCGGCATCAAGGACCAGGACATCATCACCGGGATCGACCTGACCGTCGACCGGGGCGAGGTGCACGCGATCATGGGACCCAACGGCTCCGGCAAGAGTACGCTGGGTAAAATCCTCGCCGGCCACGAGGAATACGCGGAAACCGGGGGGACGGTACGGTTCCAGGGCAAGGACCTGTTCGAGCTCACTCCCGAGGAACGGGCCAATGAAGGCATGTTCCTGGCCTTTCAGTACCCGGTGGAGATCCCCGGCGTCAGCAACGCCTACTTCCTCCGGGCGGCGATGAACGAACGCCTGAAGTACCGTGGCGAACCGGAGATAAGCGCCGGCGCATTCCGGCGGCTGTTGAACGAGAAGATGAAACAGGTCGACATGGACCCCGAACTGGCCCGGCGCCCGGTGAACGAAGACTTCTCCGGAGGTGAGAAGAAACGCAACGAGATCTTCCACATGGCCGTGCTCGAGCCGACGCTCTCCATCCTGGACGAGACGGACTCGGGACTGGACATCGATGCCATGAAGATCGTGGCCCACGGGATCAATCAGCAACGCACGGCGGAAAACGCGATGATCGTCATCACACACTACCAGCGGTTGCTGGACTATGTGGTTCCGGACTTTGTCCACGTTATGTATGACGGCAGAATCGTGAAGTCCGGCCGCAAGGATCTCGCCTTCGAGTTGGAGGAGCGGGGCTACGAGTGGATACGGGAAGAAGTGGAAGCCGCCGGCTGAGTCCTCAAAGGGAGAACGGGAACACGAAATGACAGAAGCACTGAAACAGACTGCGGACACGCGCTACACCACGTTTTATGACGCTTACGACCGTATCCGGTCCCAGGATGCGCCGCTCTGGCTGCACCGGATCCGTTCGGACGCCATGAAAAACTTCCGGGAACTCGGCATGCCGGTCGCTCGCGAGGTTTCCTTTCCGCTCAGGGAAGACTGGATATACACCGATCTCCGGCAGATCGCGGACACGCCCTACCGGGTCGAGCCGGGCGGACCAGTGGAAACGGAGCTGGACGAGGACGCACTCGCGCCCTTCGAGTTCGGCCAAGACGACTGGCACCGGCTCGTTTTCGTGAACGGCGTGTATGCACCCGCGTTGTCGCGTGCGGCGGACCTGCCCCCGGGCGCCGTGGTAAGCAGCCTTGCCGATGCCCTTGCAGAGCATCCGGAGCTCGTTCATCCGCACCTCGCGCGCTATGCGGATTACGAAGGCACCGGACTGACGGCATTGAACACCGCCCTTTTTGAAAACGGGCTTTTCGTACACGTACCGCGCGGCGGGGACCTGGAAACCCCGGTGCACGTGCACTACGTCACCACAGGGCACGACGCGCCCTTGGCCACGCAGCCGCGAACGCTCATCGCGGCGGCCGATGGGGCGGGTCTCAAGGTGGTCGAGAGTTATACCGGCATGACGGATCAGGCCTACCTGACCAATGCCGTAACGGAGATTTCCGTGGGACGGGACGGCCACGTGGAGCATTACCGGATCAACCGGGAAGGCGCCGGGGCATCCCATCTGTCCACCACCCAGCTCCACCTTGAGGGGAACGGCCGGATCTCCACCTTCAACATGAGCATGGGCGGCGCGTTGACCCGGAACGATACGAACGCCCGTCTCGCGGGCGAGCACGCGGTGGTGCGCATGAACGGATTGTACCTGGTCGCCGGCAACCAGCACGTGGACAACCACACCGCCATCGATCACGCCGTGCCGAACTGCGACAGCTACGAAGTGTACAAGGGCATACTGGAAGGCCGGTCCCGCGGCGTGTTCAACGGCAAGGTGTTCGTCCACCAGGACGCCCAGGAAACGGACGCCAAGCAGTTGAACAAGAACCTGATGCTCTCGCCCGACGCGATGATACACACCAAGCCGCAGCTCGAGATCTACGCGGACCAGGTGAAATGTACCCACGGCGCCACCGTGGGGCAGCTCGACGAAGACCAGATCTTCTACCTTCGGACCCGCGGCCTGTCCCACGACAGCGCGTGCCACCTCCTCACGTACGGGTTCGCGGCGGACCTCATCCGGCGTCTCGGGATCGACGCCGTCAGATCCTCGCTGGATACGCTTTTCGAAACCACCATCCGGGATCTTTCGGTGGCCCGGGGCCATACGGGACGATAACGGAATCATCCACGCGCACAGGAGTTCAGGGATGGATACGGATGCCGTAAAAGCGCAGATCGTGGACGTATTGAAGACGTGCTACGACCCCGAGATCCCGGTCAACATCTACGAAATGGGACTCATCTACGAAATCGACGTTCAGCAGGACGGCATGACGAATATCAAGATGACGCTCACTTCGCCGAACTGCCCGGCTGCCCAATCGCTCCCCGCAGAGGTGGAGACCAAGGTGAAGGACATAGACGAAGTGTCGGACGCGCTCATCGAAATCGTCTGGGAGCCGCCCTGGCATATCGACATGATGACCGAAGACGCCAAGCTCGAGCTCGGCATAGACTACTGATCGCATACGGTTACCGCATACGGATAAGAGATTATGGAAGAAACACTGGTTGAGGCCCCACGCAAACTGGATGACGCGGTCCGCTTATCCGACCGACACGCCCTGCGTTACCGCGGCGATTTTCCCATCCTGGACCGGAAGGTCCACGGCAAGCCGCTGGTCTACCTGGATAACAGCGCCACGTCGCAGAAACCCCGGGTCGTGCTCGACGCCCTGGACGATTACTATACGCGGATGAACGCCAACGTGCACCGGGGACTTCACACGCTGAGCGAAGAGGCGACCAACGCCTACGAAGACGCCCGCGAACGGGTGGCCCGCTTCGTCAACTCGCCGGCCAGGAACCTGATTTTCGTACGCAATACCACAGAGGGCATCAACCTGGTGGCCAGCGCCTGGGGCCGGAAAAACGTCAAGGCGGGCGACGAAATCCTGCTGTCCGTCATGGAGCACCACAGCAACATCGTGCCCTGGCAGATGCTCGCGCGGGAGACCGGGGCGGTGCTCCGGTATTTCGACATACGAGAAGACGGTTCCCTCGATCTGGACCAGGCGGACCAGTTGATCACGGAGAAGACGCGCATCGTGTCCATCGCGCACATGTCGAACGTGCTGGGTACCGTCAACTCCATCGAAGCCATCGTGGATCGGGCCCGCGACGCCGGCGCTCTGGTCTTCGTGGACGCCGCGCAAAGCGTACCGCACATGCCGGTGGACGTAGCGCGGCTGGGGTGCGACTTCCTGACCTTTTCCGGCCACAAGATGTGCGGTCCGACCGGCATCGGCGGACTGTACGGCCGGGAAGAACTGTTGGAAGCGATGGATCCCTACATGGGGGGCGGATCGATGATCGACGAAGTCCGGCTCGATGGGTTCTCCTGCGCGGACGTCCCGGAGAAATTCGAGGCGGGCACTCCCAATATCGCCCACGCCATCGTATTCGGAGTCGTGGTGGACTACCTCTCCGACATTGGCATGGAGCAGATCCACACCCACGAAAGGGCGCTGACGGACTACACGATCGGGCGGCTCGAGGAAATCGACGGCCTGACGGTCTACGGCCACGCGCCGGGCCGGGGCGGCGCCGTTTCCTTCAACCTGGACAACATGCACCCCAGCGACCTGTCCACCGTGCTGGACCGCCAGGGTGTCGCCATCCGCGCGGGCCACCACTGCGCGCAACCCCTGATGCGCCGGCTCGGTACGCCCTACGGCGCCACGGCGCGGGCAAGTGTCTACTTCTACAACACCTCCGAAGAGATCGATATCATGATCGCCGCCATTCACAAGGCGCGGCATCTCTTCGGCGCTTGAGGCGTTTGGCGGTCCGACGTGCTGAGACCAGCCAATCCGACGTACTGAATCCTGCCAATCCGACGCGTTGCGTTCCGCAGTCCAACGCGCTGAGACCGGTCCATCCCGTCTCTGGCCCCCGCCGAATCTGTTCCCCGGTCTGCTGCGGGACCGATCAACGCGATACCATGACGCCCTTCACGGTCGATGTGGGCATGTCGCCCATCATGCGCGCCGGCCGCATGCCCCCGGCCGTATCCCGGGGGTTGAGCGCGTCGCATGGGGTGCCGAACTTCGGCATGGCGTAGGGCAGGTGGGAGTTGCCCCGGGCCAGGATGTGGAGGTTATTCGCGGTCGGCCCGTCGAAATCGGCGCCATGGTTCCACGGGACCCAGGACCGCGCGTTGCAATAGTGGCCTACGAACGCCCGCCGGAATCGCGATCCTGTACGGTTCGCGTGCGACCGGTGCAGGAGATGGCCGTGAATGAACAGGACGTCGCCCGGCGCCATGCGGGCGGCCACCTCCCGTTCAGGATATTTCGCAGCGATCGGAGCCAGCCCGTTCAGGGATTCGTCCGTCGCGCTGGCCCCTTCGATTACGCCGAGGTCCTCGATGGATCCGTCGGTGTGGTTCTGCCCCAGTTTGTGCTCGTCAGGATAGATCGGTTCGTGGTGTGATCCCGGAATGACCATCACGCAGCCGTTGTCTTCATCCGCGGGGTCCACGGCCAGCCACGAACCGATCAGCGTATCGGGATAGGTTGGAATGTAGTACGAATCCTGGTGAAATCCCTGGCCTTCACGCCCGGGCGGCTTCAGAAAAAGCATGGTCTGGAGCGCCAGCACGTCCGGACCGGCCAGGGCTTCCAGCACGTCCAGAATCCGGGGTTGCAGCAGGAACTTTTCGTGCAGTTCATGCTTCCGGTGGAGCATGTGTATGCGCAGCCAGTGCTGCCCCATCTGTTCGGAAGTCAGTCCTGGCGGCGGCGGTTCGACACCGTCGATGACAATCCGGCCGCTCATCAGTTCCTCGGTATGGCGGCGTATTTCTTCCACCTCGGCGTCAGGCACGAGCCGCCGGACGACCAGGTAGCCGTCCCTGTGATAGTCAATGTAGTCCTTGACCCCGATTTGGTATCGGTCTGTCGGCATGGTTATCTCCTTGAATCGCTGGATACAGGACAGAGCATTTCATACGGACTCGTAATTCCAATTTATACGATTCTGGTTGAAAAGAGGTTGAAAAATCTTGACTGGATGATTAAATACGTTATTCATGCGGAATAATGCACTGTAACGTTTATTGTTGTTGTTTCTAAGAACTTACACTATGTTATGGAAAATTCGATCCGATCCCCGGGTTCTGCGAATACATGAATCCAAATCACATCGGCGCCGAAGCAGTTGAGTTCTTCCAGGAGAATGGCTATCTCCAGATACCGGGATTCTTCTCAAGGGAAGAAATGTCGGAGCTGGGAGATGCGCTGGACAAGACGGTAGCCGACAAGAGAGAACGTATACTGGGCGGTGGGCGCGAGACAGACGACGACTACAACCGCGTCTTCAACCAGATGGTAAATCTGTGGGTGGACTACGAAGTCATCCGCAAGTATTCCTTCGATGCGAGACTGGCGGAAATCGCCCGGAAAGTATCGGACTGCAGACGTCTGGTTATATACCATGACCATGGGTTGATCAAGCCGGGTGGTGAGCTGAGCAAGGCGACCAACTGGCACCAGGACGCGCCGTACTGGCCTATGGAACAGGTAGGCGCTTTGTCGGCCTGGATCGCCGTGGACGACGTAACGGTGGACAACGGCTGCATGCAGTTCATCCCGGGATCGCACAGGTTCGGCCGGCTGGAGCCTGTACCATTGAGCACCGAAGGCGCGAGCGTACTGAAGGACCTCGAAGGTACGGACATCGAAGTCGAAGTCGAGCCCGTCGTGATGGAAATGGAAGCGGGCGGCGTTACCTTTCATCACGGATGTACGTTCCACTACGCTACGCCGAATCGTACTGCTTCGCCTCGGAGAGCCCTGGCCATCATCTACATACCGGAGTATGTCAATTACAACGGCCGATGGGACGCGGGCGGCGACCAGAGTTTGAAACCGGGCGAGCCCTTTGGAGGACCGTTGCATCCTATTCTCGCTTCGGGTTGAGACGGCAGGTGCATGCTGAGACTGACTGGTGCGCTGAACCGGGCCCGAGCCGGTCGCGCATCGCGGGTTGGACCAATGGAGTAAACAAAGCTGATTTTGCCGGAAACGGCAGTTTTATAAACCTGTAAAGGGGGTTGGTTTCATGGAGATCAGTGTCGACCGAGCAAATGAAGTACTGATTGCGAAGGTTGAAGGTCGAATTGACGGCGCCAACGCACGGGAATTCGAAGATGCGCTCAACGGCGCCATCGCGGAAGACGACAGCAAGGTGCTGCTTGACTTCGGTGCGTTGTCCTATATTAGCAGCGCCGGCCTGAGGGTTATCCTGCTGATCGCAAGATTGCTTCAGAAGCGAAATGCCGCGTTCGCGCTGTGTTCGCTGTCGGACCCGATTCGGGAAGTCTTCGAAATCAGCGGGTTCGACAAGATCATTTCCATCCACTCTACCCAGGCGGAAGCCGTGGAGAAGATCGGCCAGTAAGCGACCTTCGTGCCGACCGCTTCATAGCGTACTGTCCATTCGACGCACCTGCGTGCCGGTCGTCGAAGGAACTCGCCGGATTTCAGAGGTGAAATGACGCAGACACAAACACAGAAACCGTATAAGCTTCTTATCGTGGACGACGAGCCGGACCTCGAACACCTCATGCGGCAGCGGATGCGCCGGGATGTGCGCTCCGGTATCTATACGCTTTATTTCGCCCAGAACGGCGTGGAGGCCCTGGAGCGTCTGAACGAGGTCCCCGACATCGACATGGTCCTTTCGGATATCAACATGCCCCGGATGGACGGCCTCACCCTGCTGGCGCAGATACCGAACATAGCCCCCGACATCCGCGCCGTGGTGGTTTCCGCCTATGGGGACATGAAGAACATCAGGACGGCCATGAACCGCGGCGCCTTCGATTTCGTTACCAAGCCCATCGATTTCCAGGATCTCCGGGTCACCATCGAACGCACCCTGAAGAACATGGAGCAATGGCGCGAAGCCCTGGAATCCCGGGACAAGCTGGTCAGGCTTCAGAATGAACTGAACGTGGCCAGCCAGATGCAGCAATCCATCCTGCCCACCGAGTTTCCCGATTCCGACCGCTGCCAGATCCACGCGAACATGGAACCCGCCCGGGAGGTCGGGGGTGACTTCTTCGATGTTTTTCCCCTGCCCGGCGGACAGATCGGCCTGGCGATCGCCGACGTATCCGACAAGGGCGTGCCGGCCGCGCTGTTCATGATGTCGAGCCGAACCCTGCTGAAGGGATCCGCCATCGGCGCCATGGCGCCGGGAGCGGTTTTGAAAGAAGTCAACAATCTCCTTACTGAAGAGAACGAAGCGGCCATGTTCGTCACGACCTTCTACGCGGTCTACACCCCCGAGACCGGCCAGGTGGCCTACGCCAACGGAGGGCATAACCCCCCGCTGGTGGTTCATCCGGACGGAAGTTCGACGTTGCTCCCCGGAACCGACGGCGTTGCGCTTGGCGTATTTCCCGGTATCGATTTCGATCAGTCGGCCGTCGAGCTTTCTGCAGGCGACCTCCTCGTACTTTACACCGACGGCGTTACGGAAGCGATGAATGCCGACGGGGAGGAATTCGGCATGGAACGCCTGCAGAGCGTATTCTCGGAATCCCGCCCCGAGACCACCGAGGCTGCGAACAAGGCCGTATTCAAGGCGGTTCACGACTTCGCCGGCGAGACGCCGCAGTCCGACGACATTACCTGTGTCACCGTCCTGCAGCGCTAGAGATATCCATGAGCAGAAGACTGTCCCTCAGCCTGCCTACAAAGCTCGACCAGCTGGAGCGTATCTACGAGGCCGTGGATGATCTCGGCGAGTCCGAGGAATGGCCGCCGGGCATGGTGTACCAGGTCAAGCTGGTCCTCGAGGAACTGGGCGTCAATATCGTTACCCATGGCCATGGCAACGATCCGGATCATGAATTCGAGATCGTGCTGGACTCGGATACCGACGCGCTGACGATCGAGTTGCGGGACGAAGGGCAGGCATTCAACCCCCTTACAGACTCCGCGGAACCGGATATCGAGTCCGGGCTCGACGATCGCCCGGTCGGCGGCCTGGGCATCTACCTGGTGCGAACCATGATGGATGAACTGAGTTGCCGCCGGGAAGACAACAAGAACATCCTGACGATCGTCAAGCGGAAGGATAGTGAATGAGACGAACGCGCGACCACTGGGCAGTCGCCATGCTACTCGCCCTAAGTGCGACGGCGTTCTCTCCCGCTCTACCTCTCGAATACGGCGGCGCGAACGCCTCCCAGGTTGAAGAGCCCGGTGTGTCCGGCGAACGCATCTTGTTCGGACAGTCCGCTGCCTTCAGCGGTCCGGCCCGGGAACTCGGCCGGAACATGAACCTCGGCATCGAGGCGGCCTTTAGCGAGGCCAACCGCCGGGGCGGCGTGCACGGGCGAAGGCTTGAGCTGATTACCCTCGACGACGCCTATGAGCCGGAAGCCGCCATCGCGAATACCCGGAAGCTGATCGAGGACGAAGGCGTGTTCGCGCTCATCGGCGCGGTCGGCACGCCCACGTCCCGTTCCGCCGTTCCCATCGCATCGCAGGCGGGCGTACCTTATATCGCTCCCTTTACCGGTGCGATTTTCTTGCGGGACGACGCGGAAACCGGCGTAATCAACCTGCGCGCCTCCTACTACCAGGAAACCGAGGAAATCGTCGACCGGCTTTCGCGCGATCTCGACATCACGCGCATCGCCGTTATGTATCAGAACGATTCTTTCGGACGGGTAGGCTACCGGGGCGTGAGGCTTGCACTGGAACGCAGGGGCCTGGATCCGGTGGCGATCGGCGTGTATCCGAGAAACACGACGGCGATCAAGGCCGGCCTGCTCGATCTGCAACGTGGAAAACCGGACGCCGTTGTCGTCATCGGCGCTTACCAGCCGGTTGCGACGCTCATATCATGGGCGCGGCGGGTGGGTTTCAATCCGGTCTTCGCTACGATTTCCTTCGTTGGCAGCAATGCCCTGGCCGGTGAACTGGGACCCAACGGGCGCGGCGTCCTGGTTTCGCAGGTCGTCCCCTTCCCCTCGGCCGGCAATATAGCCATCGCCGTTCAGTACCGCAGGGCGCTTTCAGCACATAGACGGAACGCGGCGCCCGGATTCGTCTCATTCGAAGGATACCTGGCCGGCCGGCTGGTGATCACCGCCCTTGAGGGTTGCGGACCGGACGTAAAGCGGACCTGTCTCATGGAAAGTCTGAACCGGGCGGGCACCATCGATATGGGCGGTCTGCGCCTCGAATTCGGCGAGGGCGACAACCAGGGTTCCGACGCGGTCTTTCTCACGGTGATCGGGACGGACGGACGGTATCATCCCATCAACACCCTTCGGGACGTGATGCCATGATCAAACAGTGGCTGCTCTGGCTATACGACAAGGGTCCGTCCCGGATTTCGGGACAGTTGTATCTGGGCATCGGTACGGCGGTAGCGCTCACCATGATGGCCAGTATGGTCGCGTGGTTCGCCTTCAACGAGGTCGGTGAAACCCAGCGTGAGGTGAACGAGGTAGCCGTCCCTGAAATAGCCGCGGCCTTTGGCGTGGCACAGCGGAGCGGAACCCTGGCGGCCGCCGCCCCGCGTCTGGCGGCTGCGGAGACGCCCGAAGCCTTTGAAGCCGTGACAGCGAGCATTGCCGAAGAACGTGAGAACTTCGCGGTGCAGCTGGAAGCGATCGCCGGATACGGCATGGAAAACGAACGCTTTCAGCTGATCAGCGAAAGCGGCAACACGCTGATGTCCAACATCGGCATGATCGAGGAATCCGTGGCGCGGCGCTTCGTGCTCGAAGAACAAAGCCAGTTGCTGCGCCGGGAACTGGAGCAACTCCAGCTCCAACTGGCCGGCATCCTTGTCCCTGCCCTGGACGACCAGTTGTTCTACACGTCCACGGGTTTCCGGAACATCGACGAACCCGCGGCGCCGCGTACCGAGTATCTTTCAGAGGTGGAGCTGCAGCGATACCGTCATCTCGCCGAACTGCAGGCCGAGGCGACCGTCAGCACCCGGATCCTGTCGAACGTCTTCAACCTCGTGGACGCCGACCGGCTGGAGCCCTTGCTCGAGCGGTTCGAATCGGCCGCCGGGGGAGTCGAAAGGAGCCTGGCGGGCCTGGACACGGCGCCTTTGCGGCAAAGACTCGAACCCGTGTTTGCCCAGTTGTTCGAACTGGGCAGCGGAGATGGGCAGATATTCCAGATCCGGGCGGAGGATCTTGAGCTTTTCGCCCAACAGCGCGCGCTGATCGAAGACAACCGCAACATCGCCGTCGAACTGGTCGCCGAGGTGGAAAGTCTCGTGAATTCCGCGCAGGCAAGCACCCAGGCCGCGACGGTCGCGTCGACACAGACGATCCAGGTGGGCAGGCAGCTTCTCCTTGCGCTGAATGCGGTCAGTCTGGTGGGTGCGTTGCTGATCGCGTGGTTGTTCGTCGGAAAAGTCCTGCTGCGCCGCCTGGAATTTCTGTCCGAACACATGCGGCGCATGGCGGGGGGCGATTTGAAACAGAAGGTGGAACTGGACGGCCGCGACGAGGTGGCGGACATGGCCTCCGCCCTCGAGGTGTTCAGATTGCATTCGATCGAAGCGCAGCGGCTGAACCTCGTGGAGAAACTCGCGGAGGAACTGCGCGGTAAAAACGACGAACTGGAGAAAACGCTGGGCGAACTGCGTGTTGCGCAGGACCAGATCGTCATGCGGGAAAAACTCGCGGCCCTCGGCGAACTCACCGCGGGCGTTGCCCACGAGATTCAGAATCCGCTGAACTTCGTAAAGAACTTCGCGGAGTCGTCGTCAGAACTGCTGGAGGAACTGCAGGAAGAACTGCCGGAAAGCGGGGGTACGTTTGATGAAGAGCAAAACGATATAATACGTGAGATCGGCGGTGATCTGACGGACAACCTGCGCAGAATCAGAGAGCACGGGGAACGGGCCAACCGCATTGTCCGGGACATGCTCCAGATGGGACGGGGCTCGGGCGAGAAGCAGTCCACGGACGTAAACGCCCTGCTGGAGGAGCACGCCCGCTTGGCCTATCACAGCGCCCGGGCGTCTAACGCGGATTTCCAACTCGAAATCAACGAAGACTTCGATCCCGAATTAGGCGAAATCGAAATCGTTTCTCAGGAAATGGCCCGGGTGTTCCTGAATATGGTGAACAACGCCTGTCACGCGACCAACGAGAAGAGGGAAGACCCGGATTCCCCGGACGGGTACGTACCCGCTATCTGGTTGTCCACCCGGCGCGAGGAAGATCAAATCGTCGTCCGCATAAAGGACAACGGCAAGGGAATTCCGCCCGAGGTGCGAGACAAGATCTTCAATCCCTTCTTCACCACCAAGCCTACCGACCAGGGCACGGGCCTGGGACTGGCGCTCTCCAACGATATCGTTCGCGAGCATGGAGGGGCTATCGAGGTGGATTCAGAGCCCGGCGAATACACCGAAATGGCGATCCGGCTTCCACTCGAACCGGCCCCGGCCCCGCAGGAAACAGCGTAGGTTTCCATCGCCTCTCAATCAACATCAGGCATTACGGGACGTTGCCAACGCGGACGCGTCGCGGATGCTAATGGGCGTCGAGGGACTCCAGCCCATGCATGGTATCGGACTCGAAGAAGAACAGGGCATAGGCGAGGCCTATCCCGATGAGGAAGGCTAGGGCGAGGATTCCGCGGTCGTGGCTGTGAAACTGGATCTCGGGCAATAGGTCGCTCAGTGAGATGCAGAGGAAAACGCCGGCGGCGAAGGCCATGATATACCCCACGACGTGCAGTTCGTTGAGTTGGCTCAGCAGTCCGACGCCCAGAAAGGTCAGCACGGTGATCAATGGACACAAAAGGGCGAAACCGATATTGGTCAGCGTACAGGTTCGGTTCCCGTAACCGGAGACCCTCATCAGTCCGATGATGGAATAGGCGTCCAGGGGTTTATGCAGCATGATCGCGAGGAAAACGCCCAGTCCCGCCAGGATCGCTCCACCGTCGTTCATCAAGCCCACGCGCACGCTGGCGCCGAGCGCGATCCCCTCGGTTATGGTGTGCAGACCGAGCCCCGTGGCCACGCCGAACACACTTCTGGGGTTGATGTCCATGGAACCATGGAGGCCATGCGGGTTGCCGTAGTCATGATGGTCTTCCATGGCCATTGCTTCATGACTGAAGTCGTGTTGGTGGAACCGGAAGATCCGCAGCAGCACGATGATCATGATCACGCCGAGTACCGCGCATCCAACAGCGAGTTCACCGGCATAGGGACCGGGGATATCCTCCAGGCTGTGTAATAGCAGATGGAACATGGCCACACCCAGCAGGAAACCGGCCACGAGACTCATGACCAGTTGCGTGCGGGTGTGGGTCATGGTGACGATGGCGGAGAGCTTGCCGCCCAGCAGGGACACGGCGAAAATCGCGACAGAGTATCCCAGAAGCAGGAACAGCGTACCGTTTTCCACCGGGTGTTTTCTCCATTGACCCGAACCGTCCGTTCGGGTCAGGATGCGCTTGAGGAGTTTGCGGTAACGAAAGTGGAATAAACCTAGAAGAAGATCATGAGCAGGGCGATCGTGATCAACCCGCCCAGCATGAACCCCATCGCGCTTACAACGCCGGATACAGTGGCGGAATCCGCGAGGCGGAAGGTCTGTTCTTCGATGGTGAACATGACCTGGGACCGGTTGATCTCTCCGTCGACGAAACGCTTCAGACCGTTCTCGGCGCCGTGGGCTTCCTTCACCGAGACCACGGCCACGAGGATCATCGTGAGCGCGGAGGCAAGGGTTCCGATGGCGAAGGCGAGCAGCGAAAACAGGCTGACCCAGTGATAGGTGGAGCCCTGGTCTCCCGTCGCCGCGCTCATGAAGCCGATGATCAGCGCGGCGCCGCCCGCGTTACCGAACAACAGGAGGCGTGCCGATTCGGTGATCATCCGGAACATGGTGCCGCGCCGCATCGCGACGACCTTATAAAGCTCGCGCAACCACTCCTCGCCGACTTCCTCGACGGTAAATTCATCTACCTTCTTCAATGGCCGTACCTCGCTTGAAGGGTGTCACTCCCCCAGATTCGTCAGGCGGATGTACTTGGATCCCGAATTCGTTCCCGGCGCGAATTCCAGGCTCCAATCGTCGATCGTGACTTTCTCGGGGGACAGTGCGGTGGACATGAACTGATCCCGCGTCAGCACGCCGCCCATACGGTTCAGTACATCGATGACGAATCGTCCCAGGATATAGCCTTCAAAGGCCACCTCGTTCACCAGGGGCGCCACCGTTTCGACCTGTCCGTGCTCCGGCCGCAGTGCGTTTCGAAAACGCCGGGCAACCCGGCTGTCACTGCTGTTCGGGTCGGGTATCACCTCGGTTACGAGGATCTTTTCCGATCGGTTTTCAACCAGTTTCTTCAGTTCCTGGGAAAGGACGAAGGACAGGTTCGCGACGATGTAGTCGTGGCCAAGGGAATGGGACAGATTGATGATCTCCGAGTTCGCCGCGTACGATCCTACGATCAGGATGGCATCGAGGTCGGCCTTCGATATCATGAACAGGCCGGCGTGGACCGCGTGGGTGTTGCGGGAATGGGCGGTCTTGGCGAGTATCGGCAGGCCATGAGCTTCGAGGGCTGCCTGGCAGTTTCGCAAGACCGAGCGGCCGAAGGCGTCGTCCTGGTAAATGACGCCGAACCGGTTCTTGCCGAGATCGTTTACAATATAATCGACCATAGTCACGACTTCGTCCAGGTATCCGGCCCGCAGGTTAATCACATTGGGAAACCGGCTGAAATTGCGCAGGAAATCGGCGCCGGTGAAGGGACCGACGAAGGGGATGTTGGCGGTCCGCAGCACGGGGGCGATCCGTCTGGCTGTGGGTGTTCCCACGCCGCCAATCACCGCAAACACGTCATTTTCGGCAGCAAACCGCTCGGCGTTCGCCGCAGCCTGTTCGGGTTCATAGCCATCGTCCAGGGAAAGCAGCCGCAGGGATCTCCCGTTGATCCCACCCGCCCGGTTCCGTTCCTCGAAGGCGGCGAGGATCCCTGCCCGGTAGTACAGCCCCAGGTTCCGGTTGGGTCCCGTAAAGCACGCGCTCTGGCCAAACAGAATGGCATCGGAGGTCACGCCCGTCTGGGCGCGGACCGGCTGGGGATGCACCACCAGGGTGGTGATGATCGCAACCGTCAACCAGGCCAAGACGCGCGAATTATTGCCTGGGATCACTTTGACTCCCTTCGGTTCCCTCTTTTGATTCTTCTTCACTGTGCTCTTCGTCTTGTATGTTTTCCACCATGGCTTTCTCGCTGGCCTGGCTCGCCACATCCGTGCTGCTGGTCGATACGTGTCCATGCGTGAAAATGGACGGCGTGTCGAAAATGAGCGATCTCGGCCTGGCCACCGGGAGGTGATCCCGCTCGGTGTTCCGGCTGTGGAATCGCCCGTCGATCAGGAATCCGTCCCTGTTTATATTTTCGTACCGGTGTATCGCCGGCGGTATGGTGGACAAGATCGGCCGGTCCAGGGAATCCGGGCCGGTGGCCGTCAGGGCTTCCGGAGAATCGAAAGCCATGTCCACCGGTGTCAAGCCCGTACCGCCGTCTATCAGATTGACTTCTATGTTCGCGTCGTTACCCGGATTGACTGCCGCCAGATTCGCCTCGGCGAAGATCGTGCGCATACGCTGCCAGTACCGGGTAATGCCTACCGAGGCCGGCTGCTTCCGGTATTCGTCCAGCAGTTTCGAGAAAGCGCCGGCGCTGCTTTCGGCCTGCAGGACGCGTTCCCTGGCCGTGGCCCTTGCATCCATGACGACCGCTTCCGCCTGGCCCTTCGTCCGGGCGATCAGTTTCTCCCGCCGCAGGTTGGCGTTGCTGATGGACTGCATTCGCTCGGATATGGCGTCGTTGACGTCCCTGAACGCGGCTACCGTCTCCTCTATGGGCCTTATATCAACGATGTTGAGGTCGACAAGCTCGATACCGATATCGACCGATTCGAGTTGATCGAGGAGGTAATCGTGTAGTTGGCGCTCGATGATGCTCCGGTTCGATGTAAGGATCAGGTCGATGAAATTCCGTCCCACGATGTTGACCATCTCCTCCCGGACCCACATGGTCATGACTGTCGAAGGATCAGTCACCGCGAATAGATGGTTACGCAGATTGTCAATGGTGTACTGAACTGCGACATCCACCTCGACCAGGTTCGTGTCCCCGGACAGCAACGTCACGTGCGTATCGCCCGAAACGTCTTCGCCTTTTATAGGGACGCGGACGATTCGTTTCACTTTGCGTATGTGGATTTTATGGATGATGGGGACGCAGTAGTGCAGGCCCGGTCCGATGTTGGCGTCCACCACCCTGCCGAAACGCAGCAGGACGCCCTGCTCTTCTTTCTTGACGACATAGAATCCGCTGGCCAGCACGGCGACGACGGAAAGGGCGAGCACGCTCCAGAAGAGACGGCCCCAGCCGAATCTCCGGGCGGAATCGAACAATGCGTGGATAACGCGTGTGCTGTGCGGTAAGGATCTGGTATCGTCAGTCATGGGGTTCCGCTCTCGTGCTATCGGGGAACAGTCCGGCTGTCCAGGTATCGGAACAGTTCATTGTCGGCGGGCAGCATGAGCGTCGTATTCTTGTCGATGATCAAGTCGTAGCTGTCCAGCGCCCGTACAAACCGGTAAAACGCCGGGTCCCTCCGGTAGGCGCCGCCCAGAAGGGCCATCGCCTCCGCCTCCGCCGTACCGAGAATCGCCGTGGCTTCCGCATGGGCCTCCGCCATGAGCTTCTCGTGTTCGTTTATCGCCAGCGCTTCGATGCGTATGGCCATTCCTCGCCTTCGCTGCGGTACCGCGCGGCGATGCGCGCGCGTTCCGAGATCATGCGCTGGATCACCGCCGGCCGGTTTTCCACGGGCAGCGTGTACTCGATGATCCCCGCCTTCAGGACCTCGATGCCGTAGTTGGCCCTGGCGACAGGCGCGACGCTGTCCAGAATGTCTCTCGAGGCTTCGTGCAGGTCTTCGTGTTCCAGTCCGAGGCTGATGAACGCGTCCCGGGCCTTGTTGCTGATGACGATCCCGCTGCCCGACAGGTAAAGGTCCCGCAGGCGCTCGGTCGCGTTTTCGCCCGTTCGTATGGCTTCCACGTACAGGATGGGGTCTACGATACGCCAGAGCAGGTAACCACTGATCAGAATGTTCTTCTGGTCTTCCGTGATCAGTTCGTGGGACACGTCGGTGAGGGTCTGAAGCCGCCTGTCCACTTTATAGACCCGGGAAACGGGCCGGGGCCACTTGAAATGCAGGCCGGGCTGCTTTACCGGAGGCGATATATTACCGAAATTCGTCAGGACACCCTGCTGGGTTTCGTTGATCACGTAGAAGCAATCGTAGACGATCGCCGCCAGAACCAACGCGACGATGGCCGTGCGGACGCGTCGTCCCTTACCGTTCATGGCCTTTTCCTCCTGTCTTGGCGGACGGGGCGGCCGCTTCCGCCGGTCGCTTCTTCCATATCGCGACCTTGTTGAAGCTCTGTCTGTTGGGCACGATGATTTTGGGATTTCCGGCCAGCGCGGTTTCCAGCTTTTCTCTCCACAGCATGTTCCGGAGGACGTCAGGCGCCGTCCGCATGGCGGTCGCAATGACCGAAATGGCATCGGCTTCCGCCGACGCGGCCGCTACCCTGCGAAAAGCCTCACCGTCGGCCTGTTCCCTTTCGTACTCGGCGTTGCCGTGGGCGCGGGGTACCAGGGAAACCATGAATCGCTGCGCGTTGACGATGATCCTTTCCCGGTCCTCCTGGGCGCTTGAAATCTCTCTGAACGCGCCGATGGCCTCGGCCGCCGGGGTGATATTCAGCAGGTTGACCTTGACGAGATCGACGGTGGCGAGCACGGACTGGTCGTCCTGGTCAAAGACATCCGGTGAGAAAAGTGCGGTGAGTTCCCGTTCCAGGTCGGCCCGGAAAGCGGTGAGCAGCCCGTCCACGTCGCGGGCGTTCACGAAGGTACGGATATGTTCCCGGACCGTGTCCTCTATGATTTCCTCGGGGTTCGACGTGCGGTAATGATACGTGTAGGGGTCCTTAACCCGGTACTGGACGCCCACGTTGAGCGTAAGCATGTTCAGGTCGCCCGAAACGAATTCGTACGGGGTGTCCGCCATGATAGCCTTGACCTCTTTCACCGGCCACTTGTCCACCCTGACGAAGGGCCGCGGCGCGAGGTAATGGAGGCCGGGCTGCAGATCCTTCCAGTAGACCTCCCCGAACAGCCGGCCATAGCCGACGTTACCGGGGTGTACCACGGTGAAGCCGCTGCCGAGGAACAGGACCAGGAGCAGGCCCCACAGCATCATGCCCATGGGCGTAGTCGGCGAAACTGTACCGCGCAGGGACCGGTCCCTGGTCAGCCGCTTCCAGGTTGCTGCCAGCGATTGGACAGGGGCCGGATATTGAGCATCATATCCTCGTAGCCGCTACGCATGGCTCCGGCGCGGAATCGCCAGATGATCAGGACGACCAGGAAGATGCCGCCAGCCCATTGTATAAATTGCAGGGTAGCGGACTCGGAAGGAAGCAGGTTCACGGAGACGGTAATTCCCGTTGCCAGCAGCATGATGTCGATGCCGATGCCCAGGGCGGCCGTCACCAGGATGACGGTCGTAACATAAACGGCCGCGAACCGCGTGCCGAACTGGCTCATGATGATCGCGATCGTACTCGTATTGGTGGCCGGACCGGTCATCAGGAAGATCAGGGCGGCGCCGGGACTGAACCCCTTGGCAACCAGCGCGGCGGCGATCGGCGTACTGGCGGAGGCGCAGATGTACAGCGGCACGCCGACGATGATCATGACGGGATATGAAATCCAGCGGGCGTACTCGTTGGCCATCAGATCCGCTGGTATGATAAGATACAACACGCCGCCAAGGGCGATGCCCACGAGCAGGGCGAACAGGATGTCATCCGCGATTTCGACGAAACCGTAATGCAGGATGTGCTTGACGATCTTCTTGAAATCGAGGCCCGGGTATTCTTCCTCGACGACATCCTCCCTGGTGGCCTCATCGGTTTTCCTGCGCTCTACCAGGTTCAATTCGCGGTAGAAAGCCGGTTTGATCCAGGACCCGAATCTCCACGTGGAAGCGATGGTCGATATCCCTTTGAACCACTTCACCATCAGCACTTTCATGGCGGATGGGCTTACGTAGCAGTCGTCCTTGTCGGAGAGGAGCGTATCGTGTCCATGGTCGTGATCATGGTCGTGATCGTGATCATGGTTGTGGTGATCATGTGCGTGATCTTCCTCTCCCGGCCGTGCCTCGCCGCTGTCGTCCCGGATCAGGCCGATACAGAAGATGCCCGCTACGACGGCTGTGATAAAGCTGATGACCGGACGAATTACGGCGACAATGAAACCAAAGAAGGCGTTGGTGACGAGAATGGAGTCAACCCCGGTCTCCGGCGCCGTAATCAGGAAGGCCATGCAAGAGGACCGGGAAGCGCCTTTTCGTCGCATTTCGGCCACTACGGGAACGACGGAGCAACTGCAGAGGGGCACCGGCACGCCCACGGCGGAACTGATGGAAACCGACCGGAGGCTGTCGTCCTGCAGCCATCGGAGTATCGCCTCCCGGGAGATAAAGACATGAATCAGGCCCGACAGCAACAGGCCGAGAACCAGCATCGGACCCAGCAGGAGGAACGACATCCAGATGAAATCGAAGTATGCGGTGAGCATGTTGCCGAATTCTACGACCATTTAGCGCTTTCCGCCGGTTTGATTATCGGGAGTGCTCTTAATACCTGATGAAGGGATCGATCAAATGTCTTTAATCGGGAATCAAGCCGGTGGACCCGACTTGAAAAAGCAAGATACCGAGGCGTATAAAAAGTGCAATGAAAATGTTTCAACGTTTCAACTATCCCAATCGTATGCGATCACGCGGTTCGCCGCGACGGATGTTTCCGTGAACAGACTTCCGCTTGATCTGTTGTGAAGCCATATATAACATGTAAACCGGCGGAAAGCATGAGGAGTTGTGAGAAATGCGTGAGTAAGGTATGATGGATGCTTCTCGCACGCGTCCACCCAGTCTTTCTTGCCTTGCGGTTCCAGGACAAGGATCTCGCATTCACTCGGATCGGGGGCCCTGGTAATGGACTTCGACACGTACGAACTGGACGCCGCTTTCTACGACGAGATGTTCCTGCCCGATGGCAATCCGCGCGATCATTGCCGCACGCTCTACGAATCCCTGCTCCGGCTTTCCGGTGAAGAACTCGTTCGCATGCAGGAACGGGTCGCCCATTCCTTTTCCAGCGAAGGCATCACCTTTACGGTTTACGGCGACGAAGAGGCCAACGAACGCATCATGCCCGTCGACTGCCTTTCCCGGCTTATTTCCGCGGGAGAGTGGCGGCGGCTGGAAGTCGGCCTCACCCAGCGCCTGAAGGCGTTGAACCGGTTTCTGGGCGATGTCTACGGACCCGCCCGTATCGTCGCGGACGGAGTTATACCCGTCGACATGGTGCGGGGTTGTCCCCAGTACCGGGTGGAAATGCGGGGCGTGCCCGTGCCCCACGAGACCTATGTCGCGGTCTGCGGAACCGACCTGGTACGGACGAACGAGGGATTCCACGTCCTGGAAGACAACCTGCGCGTGCCCTCCGGCGTCTCCTACATGGTCGCCAACCGGAAAGTGGTCAAGACCAATCTTCGAAGGCTGTATCGCAGTTGCAGGGTGCGTGAGGTCGAGCACTACGGCCGTCTGCTGCGCGCAACGCTGCACGAGCTCGCGCCCCGCGAAGAAACCGACCCGTACGTGGTACTCCTCACTCCCGGCGTGTACAACTCGGCGTTCTACGAGCATATCTACCTGGCGCATGAGATCGGCGCAACCCTGGTGGAAGGCCGCGACCTGCTGGTCGATGGAGGGTTCGTATACATGCGCACCACCTCGGGTCTGCGCCGGGTGGATGTCATCTACCGCCGGGTGGACGACGATTTCCTGGATCCCCTCGTGTTCCGTACGGACTCGCTTCTGGGTCTTCCAGGCCTGATGGGCGTATACAGAGCCGGAAACGTGACCCTGGTAAACGCGCCGGGCACCGGTGTCGCCGACGACAAGAGCGTTTACGCCTACGTGCCCGAGATGATACGCTACTACCTCGGTGAAGAACCGCTGCTCAGTAACGTGAAGACCTATATCTGCCGTCGGCCGGAGGATCTGGAGTATACGCTGGACAACCTGCGGGACCTCGTCGTGAAACGGGTGGGCGAGTCGGGAGGATACGGTATGCTGGTCGGCCCCGGGTCGACCCCCGGGGAAAGGGAAGCATACGCCCGCGAGTTGCGCACCAATCCGGCCGATTTCATCGCTCAGCCCGTGCTCGACCTGTCACGCGCGCCGTGCCTCATTGACGGCCGGACGGCGGCACGGCACGTTGACCTGCGCCCCTTCGTGCTCCATGGACGTGAGACGCGCATCGTCCCCGGTGCGTTCTGCCGCGTGGCGCTGCGCGAGGGCAGCCTGGTCGTAAACTCCAGCCAGGGCGGTGGCGGCAAGGACGTTTGGGTTCTGGGGGAATGAATGCTGTCTAGAAGCGCACAGGGTCTCTACTGGATGGCACGGTATCTCGAGCGTGCGGCGCACCTGTGCCGGCTGATGCAGCTGCAGGTGGAAACGCTGGTGGACCGTCCGCTCCGTGAGATTCACTTCGGGTGGAACCGGGTGTACAACAGCATGAATCAGTCGCCTCCCGCCGGGACCCTGGAAGCCTTTCGCAGCGACGACTACACGCTCGCCGATTCATACACCCTGGCCGACCACCTCACCTTCGAACCCATGAACCCGGATTCCATCTGGAACTGCTTCGCATTCGCCCGGGAGAACGCGCGGCAGGTCCGCAATTACATCAGCGCCGAGATGTGGCTTTCTTTGAACATGGCCTATCTGCGATTGCAGGAACTCAACATCCAGGAGATCTGGAAGACTACGCCTGAGTCGTTTTATGCCGGTACGGCAGAGGAGATCAACACCTTCACCGGCGTGACCGACGCGACCATGTACCGTGACGACGGCTGGCATTTCATCCAATTGGGCCGGTACATCGAGCGGGCGCAGCTATCCGCCGCGATTCTGTTGTCACAGATCGGCGCCAATGAACGGGAGGATGAGTCCTTCGACGCGGACTGGGCGAATCTGCTGCACGTGTTCCATGCCTTTGACGCGTACGTGCATACCTACAGCGTTGTCGTTCAACCCGGCCAGGTACTCGACCTGATCGTGATGGACGCGATGTTGCCGGGGTCGGTCCGCCGGTCCCTGGACATGATCGGCGCGGTACTGGGCTCAGTCGGTGCCGGTCCGGCGTCTCGTTCGAGCGAGGAGGCATCGAAGCTGAGCGCCTCGCTGTGCGCGCTTGTCCGGGAAGGTCGGAACGACGTGATGGCTTGGCACACGGTGCTTGGTCGGATCAACGTCGAAAGCAGATCGCTTCACCAGTGCGTCACAGACGCATACTTCGACTATCCGTTGGGGGCGCATACCGCTCACTGACGCCATGGCAGATACCGTCCGATACCAGATCGAACATGTGACAAAGTACCGTTACAGCCTCCCGGTGCGGACTTGTTCGATGTACCTGGCGCTTAAACCCTTCGAGGATAGCAGCCAGCGCGTAAACCGGTTTCTGATCGAGACGGAACCGGCAGGTTCGCTCTTCCAGTTTACGGACTGTTTCGGTAACACGAAGCACCAGTTGCACCTGTACCGCGAGCACCTCTTCCTGGATATCACGGCGCGATCCGCCGTTGACATGATCCCCGCGGATTCGCCGCCGGAGCGGTGCGACGACGGAGCGTGGGAGACCATCCGGGGCTGGCGCGACTCGTTACATCACTGGGACTTTCTGGATCACAGCGGCCTGGCGCGTCCTTCTTCCGTCCTCGATCAATTCGTGCGGCGTAACGAGATCGAACCCGAAGGCGATCCGCTGACCGCGTTGAAACGGCTCTCCGACCTGCTCTTCGATCGCTTCGATTACGTACCGGGAAGCACCTCGATCTCTTCTACGATCGAACACATTCTGGACACCGGGCGGGGGGTATGTCAGGATTACGCCCATGTCATGATCGCCATCGCGCGAACCTGGGGGGTACCTTCGCGGTATATTTCGGGGTATCTGCATGATGTAACGGCCCGGGGCGCGGCCGGCGGAGGAATGACCACGCATGCCTGGGTGGAGTGCCTGTTGCCCGGACTCGGATGGACCGGATTCGACCCCACGAATTCGACCTTCGTCGACGAGCGGCATGTGCGGGTCGCGGTGGGGAGAGACTACCAGGATGTTTCACCCACGCGAGGCGTGTTGCATGGAGGGGGGGACATCCGGCTGGACGTGGAGGTGCGCATGCAGCCGGTGCCCGGGAACAACAGCGATCGCGCAATCAGATACAAGAGGAGCCGCTCCGATGAATGACCGCGCCCGGCATGACATGGACCACGAGGCCGGCCCGCCAGCGCCGGCGCACACGCCGTTCCATGAACGCCACATGGTGGATTCCTTGAAGGCGTATCTGCTCGACCGCATCCCCGGGTTCAAGCTTCCTGACGCGGAAACGTGGGAAGAAGAAGCCGGGAAACTGCGCCAGGCCATGCTGGACGAGGTGATTTTCAAGGGTGTTCCCGGGGAATGGAGGTCGGGCCCGCCGAATGTCGAATGGAAAGAAGTCATTGAAACAGGAAAGGGATACCGGATTCGCAAGCTGACCTACCGGGCGCTGCCCGGATTGGTGATCCCCGCCCTGCTCTACGAACCCGACCAGTTACCGGAAACGACCCCGGGCGTGCTGAACCTGAACGGACACGTGGGACCGCCCGGGAAGGCGGTGGACTACAAGCAGGTGCGATGCGTCAACCTGGCCAGGCGGGGCATGTTGGCCCTGAATCCCGAATGGCCGTGCTTCGGCGAGCTGCAGGGTCCGGGATACCAGCACAACAACGCCAGTTACCTGGACCTGTGCGGTGTTGCCGGCATAGCCGTGTTCTACCTTGCCATGAGCCGCGCGCTGGACGTCCTGCTGGCCAGTGACCATGTCGATCCCACACGTATTGCCGTGACCGGCCTGTCCGGCGGCGGCTGGCAGACAATCG
This sequence comes from Candidatus Latescibacterota bacterium, assembly GCA_012270975.1. Classification (GTDB taxonomy): domain Bacteria; phylum JAAXHH01; class JAAXHH01; order JAAXHH01; family JAAXHH01; genus JAAXHH01. The sequence continues at coordinate 162,622 of JAAXHH010000141.1, forward strand.
TCCTCGCCGCCCTGGACACCCGCGTACGGCTTGCCGTGCCCAACGCCGGCTACATCGGCCTGGACAGCCGGGTCAACCACCGCGCCGACCGGGGCGACATCGAACAGAACGCTGCTGATCTCGCCGCGACGGCCGACTATCCCCTGCTCACGGCCATGCTTGCGCCGCGGCCGGCCCTGTTGCTGTACAACGAGCACGACGACTGTTGCTTCCGGACCGCCAGGGCGAAGCCTTCGGTATTTGAACCGGTCCGACCGCTTTATGCCGCACTGGGGAGGGAGGACGCCTTTGCGTTTCACAATAACAAAGATCCGGGCACCCATAACTACGAGCGGGAACACCGGGAACGATTCTACCGGTTTCTGAATCGTCATTTCCTGCCGGGTAATCAGTGCCGCGACGCGGAGATCCCGTCGGAAGACGAAATACGCACAGAAGAGGAGTTGACGGTCGGAACGCCGGAGGGGAACGCCGATTTCGTTACCCTGGCCCGGTCCGTCGCGGACGGGCTCCAACGTGGAAAGCCGCCTCGTGAAGCCTCCGCCCAGCATCGATGGCGACGCGCGGCCGTGGAAAGGCTCGAATCCGTTCTGCGTTACCGGGCGTTTCCGGTCGAAGACGTAGTCGAGGTTTCCTCGAAGATTAGTAGCGGCGTTCGGGAGACCTGCCGCCATTACCGCCTGAGGAAGGGTTGGGTCCTTCCCGTCGCGGTATCCTCGCCTCTGACGCAAGCGCAAGCTAACGGGAAAACCCATGTGATCTTGACCGATGAGGGAATGAGCGGCGTGGCGTCCCTGGTAGAGGAAACCCTCCGGAAGGGATCTACCGCATTGGCGGTCGAAGTGATCATGCAAGGCGCGTGCGGACTGGGCAAGGCACCCCACCAGTGGACGATGATGCTTTCATCGAGCGGCGGAAGGATGCTGGGACTCCAGGTCGCCCAGCTCGCGGCGGTCATGGATCAAGTGGAAACGCCGGGGCTGGGCGTGGTCGCCTCAGGACCGGTGTCTTCCGTAATCGCCCTTATGGCGGCAATCATGTCCGATCGGGAAGTGGATGAAATCGTAGTATACAAAGGACTGGACAGCCTGCGCCGCCTGATCGACGAACCTGGCCGGTATGAAACCATGTCTTCGCTTTTCTGCTTCGGTCTGCTGACCTCATTCGATATCGAGGATCTCGTTACACTGGCTCATCCCGCACGGGTTGACCTGAAGTCTGTCGTGGACCTGTAATTCGAACTCGAGCTACAACGCGGCCCGGATGGCGTCGATGACCAGGCGGGGCGGCAAGGTACGCAGGCAAAGGGCGCCCCGTGTGACCGTTGACGTGAGAGGTTCGTGCCGGCACGTCATGAAGCAGCCCCTGCAAGACCGAAAATCCGGATGAAAGACGGTGCGCAGATTCGTATAGCCGTAACTGCGGGGATAAGGGAAGAAGTAGCCGAGATGGCTGTCCGGACAAACACATATCGTGGACTTACCCAGCGCCGCCGCGATATGACTCAGCCCCGAATCGAGTCCGACGAACAGGCGCGCCTCCCTGATCAGCCGCATTGCTCCGGGTAACTCGATTTCTATAACGCGTACGTCAGGTAAGGCGGTCCGGTCCAGGTCCGAGGCCTTCCCGGGCTCAACCAGCGCGACAAACTGTTGATCCGGAAAAGCACTGATCGTCTCCGCCCAGTGCGAAATCGGGTAGTCCTTCCTCCTGTTCGCGCTGGTGGGTTGCCACGCCACGTATTCCCCGGGTTCTATCCCGAAACGGCGGCATTCCGCCGTACCGGATCCGACATGGCCGAGGTCCGGGCGCCACCGTTCCCCGTCTGCCGTTTCCACGCCGCATTGCGCGAGCACCTGCCGGATGTAATGGACGTTGTGATCCAGTATATGGCATCCGTCGTCTTCGGCGCCGGAATCATCCGTAACTGCGTTTGTCGGTACGATTTCGTAACCGGCCGGATATGGCCGCTCCGGCGCCAGATCTTTACCCAGGTGGTACCCTTCGTAGAGGAACCTGCGGTCTGCCTGAAGGGCGGTCAGCAGGGAATCCAGGGTGAACAGGCCGCCGTAGAAGGTGTGGATGTCCGCGACGACGTACCGGAAAGACTGGTTCACGACCCGTTCGAGCGATGCGGCCTGACCGGATTCAGTTTCCGCCTCGGATGGATCGGGAAACGACAGGAAAGCGTCGACGAACGGTTCCACGACGGGCTTTACGTGGGATCTTCCCAGGAACCACACCGGACGGGGGTGAAACCACCGGCGCAACTGCTTCAGATGCCCCGTGGCCAGCACCACGTCTCCGACCCGGCCCCATGACACGTACAGAACGGGCCTGGGTTCCGCGTTCGATGGGCGCGATACCCGGACCGCCCATCTCCGGGTCCTGCCGCGTGATCTGCGGTTTCGGCATGCGAAGAAGATGCGGTAAAAGAAGTTGTTGATCGGTTTCCACATATCATGCAGGGGTCAATCGCAGACCGGCTCCGTGACTTCGGAATCTCCCTCGGCACGGGCATCGGTTTTATTGAATGAGACCCCTGCCCCTATTGTATAGATGTACTTGACAGGATTTACTGATATTACGTAATTGGGGCCACCTCGGCAAGCCGGCAATATCGGACTGAAACAGGGCATGGCAGCAAGGCAAGGAGCAGGCATCGATGATCACCGGTAACAAGAGTCGGTTGGGTTTGGCCGCATGCATGGCCGGTGTATTCGCGGCCACGGGCTGCAGTGAAAGCGGCAGCGCCGCCAACGAAGCGGCAGCCGTGGAGGAGACGCGGTCTGTAAACGTGGTGACCCGGGTGGTCGAGCCCCGGAAATTCATCAATCATCTCAGGCTGGTAGGCGAGGTCAAGCCGGTCCGGCGCGTCGTGGTGAGTATCGAGGCAACGGGACTGGTAAGGCGCATCGAGGTTGAAAAAGGCGAGTCCGTGCGACAGAACACCGTGCTGGCCCGGTTGGACGACGAACTGCTCAAGGCTGCCGCGGACGAGGCCGAAGCGGCCGTAAACGCCAGCGGCCTGACCCTGCGCAACCAGAAGCGGCTGCTGGAGCAGAAAGCCCTGGCGGAGTCTGTTTACCTCGACACCAGGTACCGCCATGACATGAATCTCGCGCGGAATCAACAGGCCCGGACCTACCTGAGCAAGACGGTCATCCGGGCGCCGATCTCCGGCGTGGTGGACAGCCGCAATCTCGAGGTGGGCGAACTGGCTACGCCCGGAATGGAGTTGATGGAACTGGTGGATATCGACCGCGTCAAGATCGAGGCCGGTGTCCCTGAACGGCATTTGAAACACGTCTCCGACGGCACGCGGGCTACCCTGACGTTTCCCGCCTATCCGGACGTCATCCTGGAAGCGGATATTTCCTATATCGGAACGACGCTGGACCCGGACAGCCGAACCGTACCCGTGGAAATCACGCTGGATAATCCGGCGCACCGGCTCAAGCCCGAAATGGCCGTCACCATCCGCGTTGTGAAAGACAACATACCGGAAGCCATCGTCATCCCGCAGGACGCCGTAATCGACACCGATCAGGGCCGGATCGTATTTCTGGCAGACCGGAACGTCGCCCGGTCCGTGCCAGTCGCACTGGGTTCGACCTCGGGCGACCAGGTCCTGGTCACGAATGGGCTGGCGACGGGCGATACCCTTATCGTCGTCGGCCACCGGAACCTGGTTAACGGTGAATCCATTCAGGTCAGAAACGACGGGATTTAGCCCGGCAACCCCGTTCGCCCCGCATTTCCACTGGAGTATCCTTACTTGAAAGTCTCTGACCTGGCGATCAAAAACAGAATCAGCATCTTCGTACTGACCGGGGCCGTCATACTTCTCGGCTTCATGTCCTACCTGTCCCTGCCGCGCGAATCAACCCCCTCGATCACCATACCGATCGTATTCGTCGCTACCCCCTATTTCGGGGTGGCTCCCGCGGACATCGAGAACCTCGTTACCCAGCCGATCGAGAAGCATCTCGAAGAACTGTCCAACGTGAAGGTGATTACCTCTACCTCCAGCGAGGGGATCTCCACGGTAGTCATCGAATTCGAGACCGACGTCGACATCAACAATGCGCTCCAGAAGGTTCGTGAAGAGGTCGACCTCGCGCGGGCCGAGATCCCGGAAGACGCGGAGGAATCCACCATCCAGGAGATCAATTTCGACGACATCCCCATCCTGGTGATCAACGTCGCGGGAACCCACAGCCTCGTAACGCTTAAAGACATCGCGGAGGATCTGGAGCAGCGCATCGAACAGATCCCCGGCGTGCTGGACGTTACGGTCGCGGGCGGACTGGAGCGGGAAGTCCAGGTCAATGTCGATCCGGACCGGTTGGTATACTACGGCCTGGAACTCGATGATATCATCGAAACGATTCGCCAGGAAAACCTGAACATGCCCGGCGGATCGATCAAGACCGGAACCCTGCGTTACGCTGTGCGGGTCCCAGGAGAATTCACGACGCCGGAGGAGATCGGGGCGCTGGTGGTCGAGACCCGCAACCGGCAACCCATCGCCATCACGGATGTGGCGGAGGTCCGCTTCGGTTTCAAGGAAGAAACCTCCTTCGCCCGGCTGAACGGCCTGCCCTGTGTTACCCTGAACGTACAGAAACGTAGCGGGGAAAACCTGATTCAGATCGCGGACGCCGTGAAGGAATTGCTGGAGGAAGAACGGGCACGGTTGCCGCAGACGGTAAGCCTTGCGGTCCTGGCGGACCAGTCCAAGGACATCCGTTCCATGGTCAGCGACCTGGAGAACAATATCATCTCGGGCCTGATCCTCGTCGTCTGCGTGCTGTTCATGTTCATGGGCGTGCGCAACGCACTTTTCGTGGCCATAGCGATTCCGCTTTCCATGCTGATCTCCTTCATCGTGCTCGACATCCTGGGCTACACACTGAACATGATCGTGCTCTTCAGCCTGATCCTGGCCCTCGGCATGCTGGTGGACAACGCCATCGTCATCGTCGAGAACATCTACCGCCACCGCGAGGAAGGCAGGCCCCTGGTCCGCGCCGCCCGCGAAGGCGTGGGCGAGGTAGCCGTGCCGGTCTGCACTTCCACGCTCACCACGCTGTGCGCCTTCGCCCCCATGCTTTTCTGGCCGGGCATCATCGGCGACTTCATGAGCTACCTCCCGGCCACGCTGATCATCACCTTGTCGGCCTCGCTTTTCGTCGCCCTCATCATCAATCCCACGGTCTGCTCCGTGTTGCTCACCGTGAATACGGCCCGGAAGGACCAGAAGTGGCTGATATCCCTGCGCGGGCGGTACAGCCGGTTTCTCATGTGGGCGCTTGCCCACAGGGCGCCGGTCATGTTCGTCACCTGCGGCGTGCTCGTCGGGATGATCGTGCTTTACGGATTGATCGGCAAGGGCGTGGAGTTTTTCCCGGAGACCGAACCCAACCAGGCTTACATCGACGTCAACACGGCGATCGGCACCCAGTTGGACGTCTCCGACGGCGTGGTCCGGCAGGCGGAGGATTTCATACAGGACGTGCCCGACATGAACCAGTACGTCGCCAGCGTGGGGGCGGCCTCGGACTCCCAGAATCCCGGCTCGGGCGGTGGCGGCGGGACGCCTCACAGGTCGCGGATCATCGTCGACCTCCTGGAACGGCAGGACAGGGAACAGTCCTCCTTCGAAACGGTGGAAATGATCCGGCGGCGGATGGAACGTCTCATCGGCGCAGACGTGGAAATCGTAACGCCCGATGTCGGCCCGCCCACCGCGGCGCCGGTCAACATTGAAATCGTGGGAGAGGACTTCGCCGTGCTCGGTGGGCTGGCCGACCAGGTGATGCTGCGCATCGAGAACATCCCGGGCCTGGTGGACCTCAAGGACGACTACGATTCGGGCAAACCTGAACTGAAAGTCGAAATCGACCGCGAACAGGCCGCCCTGCTGGAAATGAACACGGCCGAGATCGCGCGGGCGGTGCGCACCGCCATCAACGGCACGGAAGCCTCCAAGTACCGGGTCGGGGAGGAGGAATACGACATCGTGGTCCGGTTCGCCGAACCCGAGCGGGCTACGTTTGCCGACCTGGAACGCATTCACATCATCCATGAGGACGAACTGGTCTCGCTGAGCACCCTGGCCCGGACCCGCGTGGACGGCGGCGTGGGGTCCATCAAACGGAAGGACCAGGAACGCGTGCTGACCATCGAAGGCGACGTGGAGGGCCGGCTTGCAAACGACGTGCTCACGGATGTGCAGGCCGCCCTGGCGGAACTCGATCTGCCCGAAGGATACGCCCTGCGGTACGCCGGTGAGAACGTAGAGCAGGACGAAGCGACCGACTTTCTGTCCAGGGCTTTTTTCATCGCCCTGATCATGATCACGCTCGTGCTCGTCACGCAGTTCAATTCCGTCACCATGCCCTTCATCATTATGATGTCCGTGGTGCTGTCGCTGATCGGCGTCCTGTTGGGACTGATCGTGACGGCCACGCCCTTCGGCATCATCATGACCGGTATCGGGGTCATCAGCCTGGCCGGAGTGGTCGTCAACAACGCCATCGTGCTGATCGATTACATAAGGAAACTACGAAACCGCGGCCTGCGGCGAAGGGAAGCGATCGTCCAGGGCGGGGTGACCCGGTTGCGGCCGGTCCTTTTGACGGCGATGACGACGATTCTCGGCCTCATTCCCCTGACCACCGGGTTCAGCTTCAATTTCATGACGCTCACGCTCGAGATTGGTGGAGAGAGCTCGCAGTGGTGGGGTCCCATGGGGGTGGCCGTGATCTTCGGACTGGCCATAGCCACGGTGCTGACCCTGGTCGTGGTTCCCGTCATGTACGACTTCGTGTCGGGGTGGACCGAACGGGGTGACCGGGAAGCGAAAGTAGCGGAAGAAAGCAGGCAGGGCAGCGGTACCGCCGTTGATCAACCCGTACCTGCCGTATGACCGGAAGCCGTAGAATTAAGCTGGAGGATAGCATGATTCGCAGCGTGTTGAATACAGTGGTGTCGATCGCCATTGCGGCCGGCGTCGCACTTCCGTTGTCCGCCCAGCAGGACGACGAGATCGTGCTTACGCTCGACCGGGCCGTCGAGCTTGCGCTCAGGAACAACGAATCCCTGCTGAGCACCAGGCTGGAGGAAGACCGTGCCAGGGCGCGCGTGCGGGAAGCGTATTCCGAAGCGCTGCCCAAGCTCGACTTCAGCAGTTCCATCACCCGGAACTGGGCCCTTCCGGAGTTTAACTTCGGCGGCCAGACCTTCAAGGTAGGCACCGACAACGTGATCAACTTCGGACTCGATCTTTCCCAGACCATCTATCGGGGCGGGCAGGTCGGAGTCGGCCTGAGAATCGCGCGGTACTTCCAGCAGATTTCGGCATCCAACACGGACCGGATGCGGGGGAACATCGTGCACCAGGTCCACGACGGGTACTACAACGTCCTTTTGGCCGAAGCCACGCTGGAGGTTTCCACGGCGGCCTATGACCGTGCCGTGGCCCAGTATGATGGCGTACAACGGTTCTTCGAAGCCGGGACGGTTTCGGACTACGACGTACTCAGGTCCCGGGTGGAAGTGACCAACGCCCTCCCGCCGGTCACGCAAGCCCGGAACCGGCTCGCGATCGCGAAAGCGGACCTCAAGCGCCTGATCGGACTGCCCCGGCAGGCGCGCATACGGTGTACCGGCAGCCTCGACGTAGACGCATCCGGCTTGCCGGGGGACATCGAAACGGCCGTGGATCAGGCGTTGACGAACCGATCGGACCTGAAAGCCGCCCAGTTGCAGACCACGATGAACGATGCGGCGATCCGGCTCGCCCGGGGAGAAAACGGACTCGACGTATCGCTTTCCGCGGGATACCTGATGCAGGCCCAGGTGAACGACCCTGGTTTCAAGTCGATCGGGTTCAACGACTTCTCCCGGAGCTGGAACACGCTCATCAACGTGTCGATTCCGGTCTTTGACGGGAGGCAGAATTCGGGCCGTATCATGCAGGCTCAGGCGGACTATGAGTTGTCACGTTACGTCGAACGCCAGCTCGGGAAGCAGATCGAGGTGGACGTCACCGAGGCCGTGCTCAACGTTGTGGAGGCGTCGGAACGCGTAAGAGCCGGCGAGGAGGCCGTCGAACTGGCCAGCCGCGGCCTGTCCATCGCGCAGGTACAATACGAGGGCGGCGTCAGCACGCAACTCGAGCTCATCGACGCCCAGTTCGTCCTGAAGCAGGCCGAGACCGATCACGTTACGGCGAAGTATGATTATGCCACGGCCACCGCGAAGTTGCGTAATGTCCTGGGCATGATGGACGATCGATCGGATGACCGGTGAGGCAACCGGTTCGGACTACCGCGCCATGCCGGGCCCCCGGTAGGCGCGTGTGAAGGGCAGGCCGAAGGGCTCCTCGAAGGGTCGGAAGGGCACCATGTCCGCGATCTCCCGCACCCGGTCCATGATCGCCTCCGGGAGCGGTCCGGCATCCACGTAACGGACATTTTGCTCGACCTCCTCGACCGACCTCGATCCCGACAGGACCGTGGAGACGACGGGATTGGACAACACCCAGCGAATTGCCAGTTCCGGCAGCGGCATATCCAGCTCCTCCACCAGGCCATACAGCCGTCTGAACTGCGCGCGCCGGGGCGGAGACAACCAGGGCGCCCCGCGCTCCACCTGCTCGGTGTAGCACGCGGACAGCGCCCCCTGCTGCAAGGGGGATCCCACGACGATCCCCATGTTCTGTTTCACGGCCTCGGGAAGGACGGCGTGGACCGCTTCCTGCCAGAGCAGGCTGTAGTTGAAGGCCGTAAGCACGACGTCGTATGCGCCGGTCGCCATGATGGCGGGCAACGTATATGCCGTCGTGCCTCCAAGCCCGGTGTAGCGTATTACGCCTTCGGATTTCAGCGCCTCGAGCAGTCCGCATACGGGACCGTGAAACCGTTCCCAGTCCGTAAACCAGTCATACTGGCCGGGGCGGTCCGGTTCGTGGATCATGAGAATGTCGATCGCGTCTCTCTTCAACAGTTCCAGACTGGTCTCCACGGACCGGCGCAACTGATCCGGGTCCGTGGGATCGAAGGGTTGGGGCCGTCCGCCGAGCTTGGTCGAAAGGATGAAGGGTTGTGGCATACCTTCCAGGGCCTGGCCCATCACTTCCTCGGAATCGCTGTATGACGGTGCCGTGTCAACGTAGTTTATCCCGAGTTCCAGTCCCCGCCGTACCGCCCGAATGCCCTCGGTCCGGTCCGAGCCGTAGGTTGAAACAAACAGCCCGCCCATTCCGATCTCGCTTACCCGAATGCCGGTCTTCCCGAGGATCCTGTGCCGCATGACTTCCCCCGTGCGCCGATTCCCTCTACTTGACAGGTCTGGAATGGATTGTATATAGTCCGACCATTGCAACGCCAGAACATATTGGAAACATCGAACATATTTACAGCCTGGCCTTCGTTCGCGCACTTCGGTACGCGTCTCAACCGAATGGCGAACCGTCGGTTTCCGTGAAAGGACCGCCATGCCTTACAAGCTTCTGCCCGGCCGGATGTATATGATGCCGACGCATTTCGGGCCGGCTTCGGGTCCGCGGCAAGGCCCCGAAGGACACGGATTCGACTGTCGCGACACTCCGCGGGCCACTTCGTATACCGTGAGCTTCCTGACCAGGGCGGAACAGCTGGACGCCCTGCTTCCGGCAGGTTTCAGACTGTCGGGCGAGCCCGTGGTCACCGTGACGGTCACCTTTCTGACCGAAATAGAGTGGCTGGCCGGCAGGGGTTACAATACACTCGGGGTGAGTTTCCCCGCCGAATACGAAGGAAAGCGGGATCGGGCCAGGGGCCCCTTTCTCGCCGTTCTGTGGGAAAACCTGGCCGACCCCATATTGACCGGAAGGGAACAACTGGGCTTCTCGAAGATCTACTGCGCGATCCCGCCGCCGGCCGTCCTGAACGGCGAGACCCGCTGCGCGGCGGAATGGCTCGGCTTTACCTTCATGGACATGCGTCTGACGGATATGGAAACAGTCCCGGCGGCGGAGGTCGAGGGAGAAGCCGCCGCGGACAAAACACCGGTGGAACAGGATCAGGATGACGCGGCAGAAGAGCTTCACGCCGAATTGACGGGAACCCTGCACTACAAGTACATACCCCGGACGGGCGAATGGGGCAGTTCCGATGCGGAATATGCCGTTTTGACTCCGTCCGCCACGCCAAACCGCAGGGTGACGGCGCAGTGGAACGGCAAAGGCAGGGTACGGTTCCACAGGGCGGCCTGGCAGGATTTGCCGACACAGTATCATATCGTCAACGCCTTCGCGGAACTCGAGCAAATCTCCTTTCGCGGTGCGAGTATCGTAGAGACCGTGGGGGGCAAGGACCTGAGCGACCAGCGTGTCTTAACGTAAACGGCCGCGTAAACGACCGCGCGGATTCCGTAATCAGATGCGTGACGGTCCCGATCCGGACGTGCGGCGGTCTCCGGGCCGGGCGCGATTCCTGGAGTGTACATGGCACATCACAATGAGCCGGGAGCACATATATTCCACCGTGCGCGCAAGGACCACTGGCCGCTGATTTCATACGGCAGGGGATGCTACCTGTACGATACGGAAGGCAGGGCCTACCTGGACGCCTGCGCGGGGGTACACGTGGTCGGCATTGGCCACGGGGTAGAGGAAATCGCCGAGGCGATGGCCGATCAGGCCCGAAAAGTCACCTTCGCCTACGGTCAGTTCATCAGCCAGCCGCAGATCGACCTGGCCCGGAAGATCGCCGATATGAGCCCGGAAGGCATGGGCCGGGTGTTTTTTGTATCCGGCGGCTCGGAAGCCACGGAAGCGGCCATGAAGATCGCGCGGAAATACCACGTCGAAACCGGTAACCCGTCCAAGTACCAGGTCGTTTCCTGCTGGCAGAGCTGGCACGGCAATACGATCGGCGCCCTGTCCATGTCGGGCCGGTCGGCCTGGCGGAAGGACTACACGCCCTATCTGCTGGACTTCCCCCACATTTCGCAGCACAGCACCGACGAACTGGAACGTGTGATCCGGCAGATCGGCGCGGAGTACATTTCCGCCTTTATCGTAGAACCCATCCAGGGAACCTCCGCCGCCGGACTGGCGCCCCCCGACGATTACTTCAGTACAGTCAGGGACATCTGCGATCACTACGGTATACTCCTGATCGTCGACGAGGTCGTCACCGGGTACGGCAGAACCGGAGTCGACTTCGGGATCGACCACTGGGGGATCGTCCCGGACCTCATGGCAACCGGAAAGGGACTGAGCAGCGGATACACGCCGATCGCCGCGACCATTGCGCGGGACGAGATCTACGAGGCCATCTATGAGACCGCGCCGGCCTTCGTGCACGGCCATACCTACGGCGGCAACCCGCTGTCCTGCGCCACCGCGCTGGCGGTGCAGGAATATGTCGAAAGTCACCGTCTCGTAAAGCGTTGCGCGGAGATGGGTGAAGTAATGCTTGAACGACTGCGGCCGTTGGCCGAACTGTCCATAGTACGAACGGTGCGCGGCAGGGGCCTGCTCTGCGGCGTCGAATTCGCGGCGGACAAGGAGCGCGGGACGCCCTTCGAACCATCGCTCGGCGTGACGGGACGCGTGGTCCGGGAAGCATTCGACCGGGGCGTACTGGTCATGCCGGGGGCTCCGGGTCCCCTGGACGGCGTCAACGGCGACCACGTCGCGATCAGTCCACCCTACACCGTCAGCGAAAGCGAGGTGGACCGGATAGCCACGGTCCTCCGGGAGGCGGTGGAAACGGTCGAACGGACGCTCTGACCCCTACTGCATGTAGTTCTTGACACCCAGGTCCTGGTAGGACCGGTAGGCTCCGTCGGCAAACAACTGGCTGAAGGACCGCGTATACTGGAGCACCGTGGTCATCAGGTGCCGGTCCACCCGCTTCGGATGGGCCTTCTGCCTCAGATTCACGAAAGCGCGGATCATCACGCTGCGGCTGTCCGTCGGCAGATACCGGATGTTTTCCGCGAATTCGTCGAGACGTCCCTCGGGATAGAGGTAGTATTCGACATTCGAAAGATAGAACGCGGATATGCGATCGCCCCTTCCCCGCACGAAGTCCCCGATGGCCCTGAGGGCGTGGCTGCCCGCGAAGTCTCCCGTGACGGGTATGATGGCGTTGCGCGCCTGCATGTCCCGGATGAACCGGTAGTCCGCGTCCGAATCCAGGAAATTGCCGTGGGCGCCCGCGAGGTCCCGGCCCAGCAGGAACGCCCTGTAGGTAATAAAGGAGATTCCGCGGTCCCCGTCCGACCGGTACTCCCATCTCAAGTCCAGGTGCCGCTCAAAGAAAGCGCGGTACAGTTCGGATACGCGCAGGATCTCTTCGTTGCTCAACGAGACCTTGAATGCACCTGTCTGCGCCTGTATGCGTTCCAGGTTGCGGCGAAACAAACTCTCGTCGCCAGCCGTGCGGTCGAAATACGCCACCAGTTCTTCGATCGTGGGTGCCACAGCGTTGAATTCAGTGTTTGAAACGGGTTTGCTGAAGAGGATGGAAAGGAATTCGGCGCGCGTTTCCGCCAGGGCGAAGATGGCCTTGTAAAGCAGGTGCTCGATAAGGTTGTCCCGGCGAATATCGAGTATGAAGGCGTACCGCGGCCGGATCTGCGCGATGTAGGTGAAGTTCTGGTCAGGTCCTACGCCAATGTAGACCCCGTCTTCCACACCTAACCGCCTGAGCGTCTGCTTGACGTGCAGATAACCCGCCTCGTTGGAAACGATGTTGTCGCTGTCGAAAAAACCGCCGGGCTCGGAGAGGGTGTCCACCAGGGCCGCGAAGCGTTCCGCGGAGAAAGAGACGGCGGGGCCCGCCTGCTCAGTATCTGCGCATCCTGCAGTCGACAGGAATACAGCGGCGAGAACGGCCAACCGCGTTTTCCATATGGACATGAACTCGAACCCTCAGGTGAGCCGGCAAGATGCCTGCACGTCGCAGCGGTCCTTTCTTCTGTACTTACTATAGCACGGATCATGGTGGATTCAAAGTTGTTTATGGAAGACGTATACCGTTCAGATATCCATCCATTTGCCACGGTCCAGCGACCGGTACTGTATCGCTTCGCCCACGTGTTCGGCGTTGATCTCTTCCCTGCCGGCCAGGTCGCCGATGGTCCTGGCGACCTTCAGGATTCGATCATAGGCCCTGGCGGAGAGGCCCAGGCGGGCGATGGCGTTTCGCAGCAGATCGTGGGCCCTGTCGTCCATCCTGCAGTATCGGCGAAGGTCGCGGGGCGTCATGTGCGCGTTTCCGAAGGAACCGGGATGATTTGAAAACCGCGGCAACTGGCGGTCCCTGGCCTGGTTGACCCGGTCCCGGATGCGACCGGAGGATTCACCGCCGGATCCGTCGGCTAAGGTTCTGTACGGTACCGGAGGCACCTCGATGTGCAGATCGATCCGATCGAGCAGCGGTCCTGAAATCCGGGACATGTAACGCTGAATCCGGGCGGGTGGGCAGGTACATTCATGGCTCGGATCGCCGAAATATCCGCACGGACATGGATTCATGGCGGCGACTAGAGTAAACCTCGCGGGGTAGGCCAGGGACCGGGAGGCGCGGGACAGCGCGACCTTCCCTTCCTCAAGGGGTTGGCGCAGCAAATCGAGCACGTGCTTCTTGAATTCCGGCATCTCATCCAGGAACAGCACGCCGTTGTGGGCGAGCGACACCTCTCCCGGCTTCGGCATCCGCCCGCCGCCGATCAGTCCCGCTTCGGTAATGGTATGATGCGGCGCGCGGTAGGGCCTGGAAGTAACCAGGGGCTTAAAGGGCGGTATCCTGCCCGTCACGCTGTGTATCTTGGTGGTCTCCAGCGCCTCCTCCAGGGTGAAATCTGGAAGAATGGACGACACGCAGCGGGCGAGCATGGTTTTCCCTGATCCCGGCGGACCGATGAGCAGCAGATTATGCGACCCCGCTGCGGCCACTTCGATGGCCCTTTTAGCATGATCCTGCCCCTTGACGTCGGCAAAATCGAAGGGGTATTCCACCTCGGATGCAAGAAGTTGATCCGCGGTGTGCAGGAACGGTCTGAAGCCTTCCCGGCCCTGGAGGAAGCGGACCGCGGATGCCAAAGACGGTATGCCGAACACGTCGATGTCCCGAGCCATCGCGGCCTCCTTCGCGTTCTCGCGCGGAACGATCAGCCGCCGCGCGCCCTGGCGCTGCGCTGCAAGGGCAATCGGCAACGCACCTCTGACCGGACGGAGGGTGCCGTTCAGCGACAGCTCACCGATCAGGACGGTATCTTCGAGCGACTGGGACGGCAACTGTGCCGACGCGGCGAGAATGCCCACGGCGATGGGGAGATCGAACGATGTACCCACTTTTCGCACGTTCGCCGGCGCAAGGTTGACAGTGATCCGTCGGTACGGATAGGCCATACCGGACTGCTTGATGGCTGCCACGACGCGGTCCTTGCTCTCCCGCACGGCGCTGTCCGGCAGCCCGACCGTGGAAAAATGCGGTAGTCCGGTCGTGATATGGGTTTCCACGACCACGCGGATAGCGTCGATGCCCTGCACGGCACCGCTTGAAACACGCGACAGCAAGCTTTACCCCCTTCTGAAGCTACATTGATCGTCCAGGTTGCCGGTCTGGGAATCCGGGACCGGAATCTCTGCCTTTACACTTCCTTACAGTCGGCAAGTACGGGGAGAATCTCGTTTCCCTATGCCATCGGCACTTTTACTGATTTCTGTTGCGACGGCGTCCCGGGCCCCATATATTATCAGACTGGTTTTTCGGTGAGGCTGATCCTTTGTCCACGATCAAAGACAATCTGGCCCGGGTGTACGACCGTATATCCAGGACCGCCGAACGAGCCGGCCGCGAGGCCTCATCCATTCGCCTCATTGCGGTATCGAAGACCAAGCCCCTGTCGATGATCGAAGAAGCCCTTCGGGCCGGTGCCACGGATTTCGGCGAAAACAGGGTGCAGGAAGCGCTTGAAAAGATCCGCCCGGACGACGGAGCCACGTGGCACCTGATCGGTCCGCTGCAGCGGAACAAGGCGAAATTCGCAGCGCGGGCTTTCGACATGATTCATTCCGTCGACCGCCTTTCGCTCGGCAGTGAACTGGACCGCCGGCTGCAATCCGCGGGCAGGATCATGCCCGTGTTGATCCAGGTCAACACGTCTTCGGAAGAAACGAAGGCAGGCGTGGAACCGGACCGCGCCCTGGAACTCGCGGAGCAATTGTCCACCCTTTCCGGTTTGTCCGTCAGGGGGCTGATGACGATTCCGGCGTTCACGCCCGATCCGGAGGATGCCCGGCCTGCTTTCACGCTGCTTCGGGAAACGAGAGACCGCATCGCGTCCGCCAGTATACCGGGCGTTCGCATGGACGTACTCTCCATGGGCATGTCCCACGACTTCGAGGTAGCCATAGAAGAAGGCGCGGACATGATACGGGTCGGAACGGCCATATTCGGCGCACGCCCGGGATGATGCGCCGCCGAACCGGCCGTACCACCGATCCGGGTGGTTAAACGGAACCCGACATGGGACTGATCGAGTTTATCATCAACATCTACATGCTGGCCTTCGGTCTTCGCCTGTTCATGCCGGCCGCGAGTCCCTTCAGCGAGAATCCGATTCAGCGGGGACTCTACACGGCGACGGAACCGGTGCTTCGGCCCATACGCCAGGTTGTAATGCGCGGCGAGCCCCGTTTCGACTGGTCGCCGGTCTTTGCCATAATCGCCCTCGTGATCGTGCGGGGATTCCTTGCGACGGTCATCATGGGCGTGCCCATATCCGCCTCCATGGCCTCCGGCGTGCTGGACGTGTTCGATTTTGTGGCACGGGTGCTTGCCATCCTGTTCCTCGGTGCCTTTTTCATTTCCATCGAGTCTCCATTCGCCTTCAGTCAGTCAGGCCACATGATGCACAACATCGCCCACTTCTTCCTTGCGCCCATCCGCCGCTTCACCGGCTACCGAATAGGCCGTGCGGACATTTCGGCGCTGCTGGGCATCGTACTGCTGGGCGTTCTTCATGGTCTCGTACTGTACCAGGCCGGGGCGCTTGTCGCCCAGGCGCCCGATTCGGTGGCGGCCATGATCCTGGAGAGTATCGTCTACCTGATCGACTTCATATTCGACGTGCTCTTTATCGTGATCCTCGTACGCGCGGTGCTCTCGTTCTTCAACCCGGACACGGGCAATGCGCTCTTTCAGATGCTCATCCTGTACAGCGATCCCATACTGGACCCGATACGTCGAATACTGCCGTCTACGTACGGCATCGATTTTTCACCGCTGATCGCTATTCTGATACTCAGGTTTATCCAGGTTAGTCTCCTGCCCCTGTTGCTTCGGGTCTGACCGGAGCGCGGACCAGAAAAAGAGGTGGATGCATGGACATCAGTCCGGAAGAAATTCGGAGTCAGAAATTCAAGTCGCGTTGGGTCAGCGGTTATGATATGGATGAAGTGGAAGCGTTTCTGAACACGACCGCCAGCGCCTTCGAAGCCCTGGCCAGGGAGAATGAATCCCTGCGCGGCAAGTTGTCGGAGATGGACGAAGAGATATCCGATATCGGAAGAAGACGCAAGTTGCTCGAAGACGCGCTGGTGTCCGCGCAGCGGGTCATACACGACATGAAAGCCAACGCCATGAAAGAAGCGGAGAACGTGTTGAAGGAAGCGGAAAACCAGGCGGACCGCTGGATATCCGACGCAAACAGCCAGGTCTCCGAAATCAAGCGGGAACTCCGGGAACTCACCGCTTTGAGAAAGGACTATGAGGTTAAATTCAGGATTCTGCTCGAGTCCCACCAGGAACAACTTAACGCCATGCGGAGCATGGAGAACGAAAACGGTGAGAAATCGACGTTGGATCTCGCGCCGTAGTCAGGGCCGGCTTGAACAGGGGTTATAGCTCGAATGCCGCGGTCGGCCCGGCCAGCATACGGCGGCATGGCCGGCATAGCCAGCCCCGCAGGGAAAGATGACATACGACCGAATCTCGATGATGGCGGGCAGGATGGGGGACCGCCTGCAGGGCAGCAGAATCGCCGGCCTGATGCTTCCGCGAGTATCTTCGTGCGTGTCGCCCTGGAAGGAGATTGAACCCCCTGAATCCTGGACGCCCTTCGAAACAGTGTATCAGGCCGGTCCGTTCCTGCTGCCTTCCTTCGGAAACGGCCTGGACCTGGAACGCAGAATAGATGCGGTGCGGGTGCTGCGGATGTTGCACGCCGAGGGCCTTGTCATGGCGGTGGGCTGTTGCGCACTGGCAGGAAGCGTTAAAGCAGGTTCTATCGTGGTCATTGACGATCATGTCAACTGCACCGGCGAGAATCCGCTTCGGGGACCGAACGACGACCGGCTGGGCCCAAGGTATCCCGACATGAGCGAACCCTATGACGCGCTCTGGACACGCAGCCTGGAACGGGGCGCCGCATCGATGGGACTCGGCGTGCAGAGCGCGGTGTATGGGCGGATCGACCGGACTGTGACCGGGGATGAACTCGGCACATGGGAAAAAAAGACGGGAATCGATGTGGTCGGCGAAGGGTTGCTGGATGAGGTGATCGCGGCCGTACACTGCGGTTTGCCGGTGGCCGCGGCAGGCGTCGTTGAAAAGAGTTGGACGGGCGACGGAAATGCTTTATGTTCGTCGATGCCCGCGCACAGCGAGGACTACGGGCGGCTGGCGGAACTTATCAATCAATGTCTTCTTTGTCGTGGAGGTATGGATGACGGGTGAAGATCTGAAGCGATTCGAAAAACTCCTGCTCGAGAAGCGCGAGACGCTGTTGCATGAGTTGGGTTATTTCGGTGACAAGACGATTAACTCCGCCGCACGCGATGTCGCGGGAAGCTATCCCTTTTCGGAACACCCGGCAGACCAGGGTACCGAATCCATGGAGCAGGAACAGGCCTATGACCTCGCTTCCCGCGAGGGCAGATTCCTGTTTCATATCGACGAAGCCCTGGAGAGAATCAAGAACGGCGCCTACGGTCGTTGCTACGTATGCAATGGTGAAATCGGCAAGGCGCGGCTCGAGGCCGTACCCCACGCCCGCATGTGCATCGAATGTAAATCCAAGGAAGAACGAGGTCTGATCTAACATCTCTGGACAGCGCGTATTATCACAACCGCTCGTCGTCTGCGCCGGAATCGTGATCCTGGACCAGCTTACGAAGATCGCCGTTCAGCAGTGGATGACGCTGCACCAGTCCTATCCCCTCCTGGGGGACGTGGTTCAGTTTACGTACATACGGAACCCCGGGGCGGCGTTCGGAATCACTTTCGGCGGCCGCTGGCTTTACCTTGTCCTGTCGATCGTGGCATGCGCCGTCATGATCTTCTACCTCGTCAAGCTTCCCGCTACCGAGCGACGGGGACGGTACGCCATGATGACCGTACTTGGCGGCGCCGCGGGGAACCTTATCGACCGTGCGCTCTACGGCGAGGTCACGGATTTCATCGATATCGGGGCGGGAGCTTACCGATGGCCGGTTTTCAACGTCGCGGACTCCGCCGTAACCATCGGTATCATCCTGCTCTTCACGCGGCTGCCCGCCATAAACCGGATCTTGAACGATGAAGCGCCTTCCGGATGAACGGGAGGGATCCTTCGTCGAGACCGTGGTGCCGTCCGATCTGTCTCTGAGGCGCCTGGACCAGTATCTATCGGAAACCGACCTGCCGGCAACGAGGTCGAGAATCCAGCGTTGGATACGGGATGGTGGGGTTTCGGTCAACTCGGTAGTCGTCGAAAAGTGCGGTCACAGGGTGTCCGAAGGCGACATCGTCACGGTGACTGTGCCCGATCCTCCCGCTTCCCGTGCCGAACCGGAGTCCATTCCGCTGGACGTCGTCTACGAAGACGATGCGCTCCTGGTCGTGAACAAGGCGGCGGGCATGGTCGTTCACCCCGCGGCCGGTCATGCGGGATCGACGCTGGTGAACGCGCTTCTGCATCACTGCAAAGGCCTGAAGCAATTTGACGATCCCGTCCGTCCGGGCATTGTGCATCGATTGGACAAGGATACGTCCGGCCTGATGATCGTCGCAAAACGCGAAGATGCCCATACGCTGCTTTCGCGCCAGCTGGCTGAACGCCGGGTCAAGCGCGGATATACCGGGCTGGTATGGGGTTGTCCCGCGAAATCATCGGGTACGGTCGACGCGCCGATCGGGCGGCATCCCCGGCACAGGCAGCGGATGGCCGTAGTCGAAGAGAGCGGGGGCCGCCGGGCCGTCACGCATTTCAGGGTGCGCAGCGTGATGGACGACGGGACGCTGCTTTCCCTGACCCTGGAAACGGGACGCACCCATCAGATCAGGGTCCACCTGGCCCATTTGGGCCATCCCATCATCGGAGACCCTGTTTACGGCGGACGAGTGAAGCGGCTGGCCAGAATCGCGCCCCATCGCCGCCCGAGGCTGAGAATGATGCTGGATGTCATGCGGCGGCAAGCGCTGCATGCATCCGAACTGGAGTTTATCCATCCCTACTCGGGTCGGGTCCATTCCTTCAGGGTGCCCGTACCCGACGATATGCGACAGGCTGTCGCTTTACTGTCCGGCAGCGACTGAGCGTTTCGTCCTGTCCGAACAGGTGGGAACGATCCGGGAAAACCCGTCCGCAGCAGCGGACACCAGACCCCTGAATATCATGCTGGAACCGTCAGTAGCAGAGACACGATCGGATATCCTGTGGCACCGTGTGGTCGAGGGTCTGACCCGCATGACGGCCGCAACGGGAGAAGCCGACCTGTCTGCCGCCATAGAAGAGATTACCCTGGAGTTGTCGGGTGCGGAAACATGCCGTTTCTTCATGGTGGACTGCGTCTCGAACCGTATCGTCTTCGAAACCTCCAGCTGCGGTTTTCTCCATCCCGTCGCATCCGCGGAGGTCGAGGCGCTGCTGGCCTGGCTGCGCCCACAGCCCAGTACGCGTCTGATCGACGACCCGGACGAAATGGACTGGCCCGCACGCATTCTGCCCGACCGGGGGGTCCTGGCCGGCCAGGCCGTGCTGTTCCATCACCAGATCGACGACCGGTTTTACTGCGTCATGCTGGCGATCATGGCGGCGGATCAGACCGTATTCGACCCCGAACAGCTGGAAGTGACCATTTCCCTGGCAAGACACGCGGGATATGCCGTCACGCGGCTCGTGCACTTCAAGCTGGCCAGGCAGGAAATGCTGCATCGGACCGCGCTGTACGAGGTCGGGAAACAGATCAGCAGTTCGCTGGACATAAACGAAGTGCTGAACGCGATCATCGACGCCCTCCAGACCGTGGTTCCGTATGACGCGGCGGGCATCTTTCTGCTGGATGAAGACCAGAACGCCGTGGTCGAACATACCACCCGGGGATATTCGCCGGACATGAACGCGATCAACCTCGAGATGGGCGAGGGAATCAGCGGTTCGGCGGCCGCCACGGGCAAGGCGATCATCGTGCCCGATGTGTCCATGGACGAACGATATGTGCAGCATCATCCGGGAACGAAATCGGAAATGGCCGTTCCCCTGCTGTCCGGCGGCCAGGTTATCGGGGTATTCAACATCGAAAACAACCGGGTCAACGCCTATGACGAGGAAAGCCAGTCCCTGCTCGAGGCCTTTGCATCCCAGGCGAGTATCGCCATACAGAACGCCCGCCTGTTCGACGAAGCCCGCCGTAGCCGGATACTGGACAGGGAACTCGAAGTCGCGGGGGAAATCCAGCGTACCTTGCTGCCTCGCGCGGTCCCCGAGGTTCCCGGACTTTCCCTGGCCGCGTACAGCGAACCGAGCAGGGAAGTGGGGGGCGACTTCTACGATTTCATTCCCTTCTCCGACAAACAACTGGGCCTGGCCGTGGGAGACGTGGTCGGCAAGGGCATACCCGCGGCACTGACCATGGCTTCGCTTTACACGTCCTTTCACGAATTCGCCAACTACTATGTTTACCTGCCGAGCTACGTGATCGGCCACGTCAACGAAGTCCTGTACGAAGTCACCTCCGCCGATCGATTCGCGACCCTGTTCTACGGCATAGCGAACATGCAGGAGAATACGTTCGTCTATTGCAATGCCGGCCATCCCCCTCCCGTTCTGTGCCGGAAGTCGGGTGAAACGGTCAATCTGTACACGGGGGGATTGATCGTGGGTTCGTTCGAAGACGCCGGTTTCGAAGACGGACGCGTGTACCTGAACGAAGGCGACGTCGTGGTGCTGTATACAGATGGCCTGATCGAAAAATCAAACGACCAGGACGAGATTTTCGGCATCGATCGGCTGGAAGAGGCGATCAGGGACTGCCATGACTGCCCGGTGGAGGAGATCAGGGACCATTTGATCGAAGTATGGCGGGCCTTTGTAGGCAATGGACGCCAGGACGATGATACGACCATGATTGTCGTCAAGCGGGAGCACTGATTTCAAGGATGGGCAGGCCGGGGCATGTCCTGCCATCAAACCAATTACGCGTCAGGAATCTCCGGAGGAATGGGAATGGGCGTTCGCATAGGTTTTATCGGAACGGGTGGTATCGCGGGCATGCACCTGGGTCTTCTGCCCGGTATCGAACGGGCGGAACTCGTGGCGTTTTCAGACATCCTGATCGACCGGGCCCGGGCCGCGGCGGACCGTTGCGGCGGACGCGCATACGCCGACTACCGTGAAATGCTGGACAGGGAACAGTTGGACGCCGTGTACGTATGCCTCCCGCCCTTTGCCCACGGTGACCCGGAGTTCGCCGTGCTGGAACGAAACCTCCACCTGTTCGTCGAGAAGCCCCAGGCGCTGGACGTGGAAACCGCGCGGAACATCGCGGCGAAAGTCGAAGAAACCGGCGTCCTGTCCTGCGTCGGGTACAACTGGCGTTACCTGGACGTGACGCAGAAGGCGAGAGAACTGCTGACCGGCGTACGTCCCGCGCTGGCCCTCGGCTACTGGATCGGCAACACGCCGGGGTCGCCCTGGTGGCGCGTAAAATCCAAGTCGGGCGGCCAGATCGTGGAGCAGACCACGCACGTGTACGACTGCGCGAGGTACCTGATGGGCGACGTGGTCAGCGTTTATGCGGCCGGAACGAAGGGACTGATGGAGGATCTGCCCGATTACGACGTGGAGGACGCCAGCACCGTATCCCTCACGTTTGAAAGCGGTGCCGTGGCCACCATACTCTCTTCCTGTGTCGCCGAACAGGGATATGGCACGGCACTGGAGGTCATTGCCCGCGGTCTGACCGTGAAGATCGGAGGCGGGAACCTGGAGGTCGTACGCGAGAATGAAACCGTACGGTATCCGGGCCGGAACAATCCTTACCAGCTCGAAAATGAACTCTTCCTCCAGGCCATCGAAGAGGGGAACCCTTCCCTGATCCGGTCGGCCTACGGCGATGTGGTCGGCAGCCTGGCCGTCACCCTCGCGGCGAATGAATCCATGGAGACAGGCGAGGTCGTCCGGCTCGGTTAGATCGATTGGGAATCGCCCGGAATGCCGGCCGGTTACCCCAGGTAGCGCCTGAGGTTGTCGAGCCCGATGCGAACGCCGTCGATGGGATGCTCGAGGCCTTCGAATTCGATGGAAAGCACGCCATCGTAGCCGTGCCGCGAAAGGATGTGCAGGCAGGACGCCAGGGGTACTTCGCCATGCCCGACGATGGCGCCCTTTAGATAGTTGCCTCCCCGCGTCCTGAACCAACCCTCGCCCGGGTTGGGCGCCGTGCCCGGCTTTGCGTGGAAGTCCTTGGCGTGGACATGAAAGGCATAGGGGATCAGGCGGCCCACGGCAGTATCCGGCGATTCATCCACGCACAGGAAGTTGCCCATGTCGATGAGCACGCCGAAGTTCTCGTGATTCACGCCGGCGACCAGTCTTTCCACCCGTTCGCTGTCCTGGCAGAACAACCCGTGGTTCTCCACCATGGTCCGGACCCCCAGGTCCGCCGCGAACTCCGTCACTGCGCGGATCGCCGGAACAAGGATGGGCAGCGCGTCGTCGAATGAGCGGCCGCCTGGATGGCCGTTCGCAAATCCCCGGGTGGCATCGTGTCGCATGCCGGGCGCACCGAGCAGATGGGCGATGCGCACCTCGTCCTTCACCCGTTCCACCTCGTCCTTCCAGTTCTCCCCGCTCCCGTTGATGAAATCCGCTCCGACCGTGTAATTGGCGATGGGGAGGCCAGCCTCATGGCAGGCCGCGCGCACGTCGGGGGCGTATCGTTCGAATGTCTGCCCCTCAGGCGGGTGCAGCGAGGAAAACTCGATCACGTCATATCCGAGTTCCGCCGTCTTCCGTATCGCGTCGAATTCCGTCATCTCCCCGCGGCGCATCAGTCTGCTGTAGCTGTAAGAACTTACCCCGATCTGCATGGTACACCCCTGAAATGTTATAGTCTAACCGATTTGATTTGGATATGCGTATGAGCCGGTCAGCCGGTCAACAGACGGTCCGACGGGTCACGATGCGGAAACCACGGGATGGAGAACGGTATCCTCGAAGTCGGCGAGGACTTCCGACACTTCCGGCGCATCGGGGAAGAACGAAAGAATGCGCAGCAGCACGTTGTCCAGCATGATATCGGGACAGGAGGCCCCGCAGGTAAGGATGACATCGACGGGCCGTGAGGCCGGGAGCCAGTCGATGGTCGCTATGATTGACCTGGTTTCCAGGTCGAAGTGGCGGATCTGTCTATCCGACAGGATGTCTTTGCTGCTGTTGATGAAAAAGGTGCTGATCGTCTTTTCGCAGAGCTCCACCAGGTGGGAAGTGTTGGAGGAGTTGTAACCGCCGACCACGAGGGCTACATCCGCTCCCCTTTCGATCATGGCGTAGGTGGCGTTCTGATTCTCGTTGCTCGCGTAGCACAGGGTATCCGAGGTGTCGGCGAAATGATCGGCGATGCGCTCGGCGCCGTACAACTCCTCCAGCGCCTCTTTGATCAGGCGCGCAATCTCGTGGGTCTCGCTGGCGAGCATGGTAGTCTGGTTGATCACGCCCACGCGGTTCAGATGGAGCGTGGGATCGAACCCCTCGGAGCAGTTTTCTCCAAACACCTCGTAGAACCGTTCCCGGCTTTGCCTGCCGGTGATGATATCGGCGAGGATGAGGGTCTCTTCCCGGTCCCGGACGACCACGGTCGGCGCCTGCTGGACGCTGTGGGAAAAAGTCGCCCGCGTCTCTTCGTGCCGGGGTTTACCGTGAATGACGACCGTGAATCCCTGCTGGCCGATCTGCCCGCCCCGGGTCCAGACCTTCTCGACGAAGGGGCAGGTCGTGTCGTAGGTACAGAAGTCGATTCCCCGGCGGGTCAGCATCTCCTTGACTTCCACCGTGGTGCCGAAGGCGGGAACGACGACCAGGTCGGCCGGGGTCAGTTCATCCCACGGAATGAGCTGCTCGCCCAGCGTAGTGTGTATAAACTGAATGCCCCGTGCTTTCAGGTCGGCATTGACGTTAGGGTTGTGGATCATCTCGCTGAGCAGAAAGATCCGCTTGTCCGGATTTTCCTCCAGCGTCTTGTAGACGATTTCGATGGCGTTTTCCACGCCGTAGCAGAACCCGAAATGCCGGGCGAAAATGAACCGGACGCTGCCGAAATCCAGCATGGTGGGCGCCAGGTCCTTCTTCTTGGGATCGACAAGCCGCCGTCCCTGCTTGATCCGCGAGGTGATCTCGCTCTTGTAGTAACTGGGGATATCGAACTGGCGCGCCATCGCTAAGCCCTTGTGGATGTGGTCTTTACCGATACTCTAATCTAACACGAAGAACCCGTCGGGGCAACTGTTTTGGCTCCCGTGGCTAAATGCGGTGCGCGAGGGTCTCGTCGATGTGCTTTTTGAGATATACCGTGAAGGGGGTGCCCCCGGTGCCGACATGCCCCTTGTTCTCCCGCTGGCCGGGCTTGAGCACATACAGCGCCGCGTACTCGATGTGCAGCCGCCGGAATTCGTACAGGGCTTCCACCGCGGCGTTGTAGGCGCTCCGCAATCCCGGCAGTTCGTTTCCGTGCTGCAGGGCAAGCTCCCGGGCGGATGGTCCGCGTTCCACGGCTTCGATGAAACAGCGGTCTTGCACGGGCATGTAATCGCGCATTTCCATCAGGTATGCCCGCATTTCATCGTAGCCATGCTCGATCCCGAGAAACCCGTCCACGGCGTAAATGACGGCGCTCTGCGCCCCGGTTTCTCCGCGGAACTGCCGGGGCCTGCCCCCATAGGCTTCCACGCCCGTATATACCATGCCGTCGGGCAGCTCCGGGTTGTTCTTCCAACCGAACATGTACGGCCTGATCCGGTGGTAGTACGTATTCGGATCGCACCGTTCCGTCATCCGCTCCAGGATCGCCCGCATTTCGTGGAGCGTATCTGTCACGGTTTCCAGGCATCGGATTGCCACCTCCGTCTCCCCCCGGGACACCGCTTCCCGGCCGGGGACCAGCACGGCAAGCGCGCGGCCCGCGACGGCCTCGATATGCACGTGGATGGTGACGAACCACTCTTCGTCCATGCCGCCGAAGAAATTCTGGATCATGTGGAGATTGCCGACCTCGACGGGGCCCTGGCGGTTGAAGCGCCGCCAGTTGAACATGACCTGGGAGGCGTAGGTCAGCATGGGCGGGCGGCCGAGCCGGCAGGCCACACCGTACCACGCCAGGGCCAGGTTTCTGGGGATGGCAGTGGCTACCGGGTGATCGGGGGCGAAGACGCACAGGTTGGCCAGGAAGGACAGCAGGCTCATAGCCCGTTCATGCTCGGCGAGCGTATCCAGCCGGTCCAGTGGAAACGGGGGCAGGTCCTCCACGACGGGGCGGATGTGCCGTGACAGGGCCAGCTTGGGCAGCGCGTCACCGGTTTGTTCCCAGTATTCAAAAGGTTCGGACAGGCGGTTAAGCGGGTCTTCGGGAGGAAGAAAGCCGTGGGTAAAGTCACGGGCGCCGGGAGACATTAAAGAGGCATAGAGGGGATCTGCCCTTTCCTGTGTCATGGGAGGCCCTCCAGATAACCGTCCAGTCGAGCGATCCGGCCGAATCGTCAGGCCGCGACCTGGAAGTCCCAGGCGTTCGGATCGTCAGGCCGTGATCTGGAAATCTTCGGCGTTCGGATCGTACTCGTCGAACAGGTCTTTCTTGTGGTAATCCGCGGGGATATCCCGGTACACCTCGAAAGGCGGATCGGCCTTGAACAGATCGGGGTCGATCAACCCGGCCACCTCGCCGTCCCGAACCTGGTATACGTCCACTTCGTCGATCGAGGGCGGACAAAGCCCCCGGTCGATCCCGATCTGAAGATATACCAGGTTCGCCGGTTCGAATCCCATTAGATGGGCCGCCACGAGGTCCACCGCGGCCATGGACTGCCCGGCGACTACGAGGCCGCAAGGGAAATTGCGGCCCTGGTAGAAGGCGTTGCCGTCCCGTCCCACAATGCCCTCTACCACGTTGAAGTCAGGTTGGCAGGCCAGGTAAACGTCCCAGTGCATATGGGCGATGGTCCGCTGCCAGGCTTCGTGGTCCTCGACGCGCATCCATGCCCGCCCCTGCTTCTTCCTGTCGTCTCGTCCGAACGTGGCGCGCCACGCGTCGGAGCACAGGTGCCTTTCCGTGACCGGAATCATGACGCCCTGCTGGTTCTTGCCGCACAACGTGACCACGCCCAGGTTGTGGGTCTTCAGCTTCGGCACGTTGATGTAGAATACGTTGTCCGCGGCTGCCCACCGGGAAATCCCGATGTTGTGGAGCTGCACCGTATTGCCCGGCGTAACGCGCACGTTACCGAAGTCCGCCAGTTCCAGCAACCGCACCCGCTTCTCGCGCGACATTTCCGTGTAGCCGCTGCGCGCCCAGGCCAGATCACGCTGGGCCTGGGAAGTCAGCCTGCTGGTCGCTTCACCTACGTACATCTCTTCGACTGGAACGCCCGCGTCCTCGACGAAGTAATCGATGAGTCCTGCCACGAAGGCCGGATGGGTGACGATGCCGCTGTTTCGGGGAGCGCCGGCCGTGACGTTGGGTTTCATCATCACGGCCCGGTTTCCTGGATCGACGTTCAACGCCCGCAGCATTTCACGGGCCGGGACCGCGAAGGCCGCGTCGTTCAACGCTTTTTCTCCGGTCAATCGATTCTTCAGGATGTACACGTCGGGTCTGGCCATCTTCGCATCCTCTATGCTCAAGCCCACCGGCTCATGGTGACTTTCTGCCGCGTATAGAAGGCAAAACCTTCCTTGCCCTGGACGTGCAGGTCGCCGTAGAAGGATCCGTTCCATCCCGAAAACGGAAAGAACGCCATCGGCGCCGGCACGCCGACGTTGATGCCGACCATGCCCGCGCTCACCTTGTGCCTGAAGTTTCTGGCGGCCTTTCCGTCGCCCGTGAACAGGACGGCGGCGTTACCGAACCCGCTCTGGTTGCAGGCTTTAATGCCCTCATCCAGGCTGTCGGTGCGTATTACGGACAGTACCGGACCGAAAATCTCTTCCCGGACGATTTTCATACCCGTTGCCGCGCCGTCGAATATCGTGGGTCCCAGGTAGAAGCCATCCGGCGTTTCCGGCACTTCAACGTCCCGTCCGTCGCGGTAGAGCGAGGCACCGTCCGACAGGCCGGACGCGATGTAGCCGTGGACCTTGTCCAGGTGCTGGCGGGTGACGACCGGCCCCATGTCCACCTCCGGGTTGCGGTCCGTCGGCCCGACTTTCATTCCGTCCAGCGCTTCGCGCAGCGGCGGCAGCACGCGCTGTGCGGCTTCGTCCACGGCAACGGCCACGCTGCCCGCCATGCACCGCTCTCCGGCACATCCGTACACCGAGCCGATCAGGGCATCTACGGTGAAGGCGGGGTCCGCGTCGGGCAGGATCACCATGTAGTTCTTGGCGCCGCCGGCCGACTGCACGCGCTTGCCGTGAGCGGTCGCGGTCTGGTAGACATGCTTCGCCACGGGCGAGGATCCGACGAAGGAAACGGCGTCGATGCCTGGATGGGTGCAGAGTCCGTTGACCACGTCCACGCCGCCGTGGACCAGGTTCATCACGCCGGGCGGCAACCCGGCGTGCTCCAGCAGTTCGACGAGCCGAATGGCTGTCAGCGGTACCTTCTCGGAAGGCTTGAGTACGAAGGTGTTGCCGCAGACGATGGCGATGGGATACATCCACATGGGCACCATGGCGGGAAAGTTGAAGGGGGAAATCCCCGCGCAGACCCCTACGGGCTGCCGGATGGTGTCGCAGTCTATCCCGCTGGCGATCTGTTCGAGGGAGTCCCCCATGAGCAGGGTCGGCGCCCCGCAGGCGAACTCCACCACTTCGATGCCCCGGCGCACGGATCCCCGGGCTTCTTCCAGGGTCTTGCCGTGCTCGCGCGTGACCATCTGCGACAGCTCTTCAAAATGTTCTTCGAGCAGGTGCACGTAACGAAACAATATCCTGGCCCGATCGACAACGGGGGTCGCGGACCAATCGGGCAGGGCTTTCCGTGCCGCTCGGACCGCTGCGTCGACTTCGGAGGCACCGCACATGGGAGTCCTCGCGATCACGCTGCCATCGGACGGATTGTATACCGGTTCCGTGGCTACGTCGGCCGCGTCGGTCCAGCTTCCGTCGATAAACAGTGGACATCCATTTATATCCTTAATGCTCATGTTCTTCCTCTATGTCTTCCAAGATACGTGTTACGCGATACAGTTGAATGCAGTTTCCTGCGATTACATGCAAGCAATCAGCCGACCGTTTCGGGCTTTCCGCTTTCGGCCGACTTGTAGGCCGCCTCGGTCAACTGCACCACCCGCAGGCCGCAGATCGGCGGGGCCTGCACTTCCGACTCGCCCAGTATGGCCTCGATGAAGTTGTCCGCGGGAGGTTTACCGCGTCCGGGGGTCTGCGGCAAGCGGATGTCCTCCCCTTTTTGGTGAACGAACAGGGGTTCCGACGCGCCGAACCGCATCACGCCCTCTGTGCCGTAAAAGGTGAATTCCTCCCGCCATTCCGGTGACATGGAGGTGTAGGACAGGTTGCCGACAGCACCGTTCGTAAACTCCACCGAAATTGCCGTATTCACGTCGACGAAAGTGCCTTCCGGGTTGATGAAGGCGTGGACGGACTTAGGTTCCAGTCCCGTCGTCCACAGCAGGATGTCATTGATGTGGCTGCCCGTGTCCATGAAATGGCCGCCGCCCGAAAGCTCGGGATCCGCGCGCCAGGAGGCGCCGGGGCTGAAAATCCCCAGGCAGTCCTGGGCGATGATGACGTGGACGAGGCGCACATCTCCGATGGTCCCTTCCGCGATCATTTCCCGGGCCTTGATGAATTTTCCCTCGCCATGGCGCTGGTAGGCGACGGCAAGTACCTTACCGGCCCGTTCGGAATACTCAATGAAGTCCCTGGCGTCTCGCGTCGTCGTCGCCATGGGCTTTTCCACGAGGACGTGCAGTCCCGCCTCCAGGCTGGTCCGTACCTGGTCCGCGTGCCGGGTATGGGGCGTGGCGATGACGATCCCGTCCAGTTCTTCCGATTCGATCATCGCTTCGAGCGCCGCGTAGTGATTCAACCCCTGCGCCGCCGGCCCCAGGGTCTTCTCCAGCCGGTTCATCGCGACCGGGTCGGTATCGAAAAGGGATACGACCCGGGTATCTTCACGGGCGGACAGCAATCGGGCGTGGTGGCCGCCCATGCCGCCAGCGCCCGCGATGCCAATTCGGAGTATTGACATATAGCGTGATCCTCGATGGTAAAGGGTCGTCCTGCCTTTGTAGATCGGGAAACCGGCCTGGTCCATGCGGACCGTTTCCGGCGATGGTTCACTATAAAAGCGGGGCGTTTAAAGATCAAGGAACAAAATGGAAAGTGCTTGACACTCGATCGAGCCCGCTTTTAGGTTGGCCTTCGATGTCTGCCCCTTCACCATCACACGGAACACCTCATGGAAAACACGCTTCTTGACTACGTCGGCGAC
Organism: Candidatus Latescibacterota bacterium; assembly: GCA_012270975.1. Taxonomy (GTDB): domain Bacteria; phylum JAAXHH01; class JAAXHH01; order JAAXHH01; family JAAXHH01; genus JAAXHH01. The sequence continues at coordinate 192,557 of JAAXHH010000141.1, forward strand.
GTGCAGGCCCTGGTTTGGGGATTGCCCATGCTGGTGCTGCTGGGCGGTACGGGCCTTTATCTGACGGTGCTGCTGAAAGGCGTGCAGTTCCGTTCCCTGTGTCACGCGCTCTACCTGGCCTTCGTCAGACGCCGGGAAACCGGGGCAGATGGCGATATCAGCCACTTCCAGGCCCTGATGACCGCGCTGGCGGCGACCGTCGGTACGGGTAACATTGCGGGCGTGGCTACGGCCATCGCGGCCGGGGGGCCCGGCGCGCTCTTCTGGATGTGGATGACGGGCCTGGTGGGCATGGCCACGAAGTACTCGGAAGCGGTCCTGTCGGTCAAGTACCGCGAGACGGATTCCAAGGGGCTTATGAAGGGCGGCCCCATGTACTACATCTCCAACGCCATGGGATGGAAGTGGATGGGGGGCGCCTACGCGCTGTTCGCGGCGCTCGCGGCCTTCGGCATCGGCAACATGACCCAGTCGAATTCCATGGCCGACGTGCTCCAGAGCAGCTTCGGCGTGGACCCCTGGATCACCGGAATCGTCTTGATGATCGGTACGGGCCTGGTCCTGATCGGCGGGATAAAGAGCATCGGGCGGGCGGCCAGCCTGATCGTCCCCACAATGATCGTGCTGTACATCCTCGGCGGACTTACCGCCATCCTGATGAACGCCTCGGCGATCCCGGGCATCTTCGAGCTCGTGGTCACCCACGCGTTCACACCCGCCGCGGCCGCCGGGGGCTTCGCGGGCGCGATGGTACGGCAGGCGGTCCAGTTCGGCGTGGCCAGAGGCATCTTCTCCAACGAATCGGGCCTGGGCAGCGCGGGCATCGCCGCCGCGGCCGCACAGACGAAAGATCCGGTCACGCAGGCCCTGGTATCCATGACCCAGACCTTCATCGACACCCTGGTGGTGTGCACGATCACCGGTTTCACCATCATCGGTACGGGGGTCTGGCTGTCGGGCGACACGGGCGCACCGCTCACCGCCGCGGCCTTCACCGCCGGATTGCCGGGAGGATTCGGCGGCTACCTGGTCGCCGTGGGCCTGGTACTGTTCGCCTACTCGACCATCCTGGGCTGGAGCTACTACGGCGAGAAATCGGTCGTATACCTGCTCGGCGAACGCTCCGCGCTACCTTACCGCACGCTGTTCTGCCTCTTCGTCGGCATCGGCGCCGTATCGGAACTGGAACTGGTCTGGGGGGTTTCCGATATCATGAACGGCCTCATGGCCTTCCCCAACCTGGTCGCACTGCTCTTCCTTTCTCCCATCGTCGCCACGGAAACCCGGCGGTACATCGCCGGGCGGCGTGATGCCGCGCCATCGAGTGGACCATGACCACTGCATCCTGAGGCAACGCACGATAGCCGCGTGACCACGGCGCGCGCGTAGCCATCGCGATTGACCGGACAGCCTGTTCTCACGGACAACATGGCCGGCCCGCACAGCCTGGACAGACCAGCTATGACGCGAAGACAGCATAGGCGGATATTCTGGGTGCTCGTGGTCGTGCTGGCCGCGCTCCACGTCGATTTCTTCAACCACGGCATTTCCCCTCCACTGCTTTTCGGCTGGCTCCCCGTAGACCTGGCCTACCACGTCGCCTGGGTGATCGCAGCCGCCGCGCTCGTCCTCTACTTCACCCGATACGTATGGCGGGACTTCGATGGGTCCTGAAACGACCATATTCGTGGTGGTGGTGGTGTATTTCGCCGTGGTATTGAACATCGGCGCCGCCGCGTTCCGCCGGTCCCAGCCGACGGCCGAAGACTACTTCCTCGGGGGCCGCCTCGCCCGTTCGCTCGTCATGTTCATGGCCCTCTTCGGCACGAACATCACGCCTTTCCTGATCATGGGCATATCCGGCCTGGCCTACCATCACGGCTACGGTGTGTTCGGCTACACGGCGGCCATGGCGGCCCTGATCATCCCCGTTGCCTACTACGTCATCGGCTACCCCGCATGGATCGCGTCCCGGAAACTGAAGGCCGTAACGCCGGCCGAACTGCTCGCCCGCCGGCTCGACAGCCCCAACCTCGGCCGCCTGCTCTTCGTCGTGTACTTCGTATTCATGCTGCCTTACCTGTCCACCGGCGTCGCCGGCGTGGGACTGGCCGTCGACGTGTTCACCCAGCAGGCGATCTCCTTCGAAGTCGCGGCGGCCGGCATCCTGGTCATCACGCTGCTCTACACCACCACGGGCGGCATGCGGGCGACCATGTGGACCAACGTGTTCCAGGGCCTCGTATTCGGCGTGTTCCTTTACGTATCGATCTTCGTCGTGGCGGCAGACTTCGGCGGTGTATCAAGCGTCATGCAGGAAGTCGCCCGGCGGTTCCCAGAACTCACGGCCACGAAAGACACGTCGCCCTTCACGACGGGCAACTGGTTCGTCTGGGGCATGGCCATGGGACTGGTCGTCCTCGCTTTTCCCCACCTGCTGGTGCGCGTATTCGCCGCGAAAGACGTGAAATCTCTGAAGAATTCCATCCGGTACTATCCCACCATCATGATCGGGTTGATGCTGGTGGCCACCCTCTACGGCGTGTGGGGTCGCATCGAATTCCCGGATTTCGTGGGCCGGGATTCAGACATGGTCTTCCCCATGGTGATCCGCAGCCACTTCGGTCCCCTGATCCAGGGACTCGCCCTGGCCGGCATCCTGGCGGCGGTCATGTCTACCCTGGACGCCCAGATGCTCACCCTGTCGTCCATGCTCACCCGCGACGTGTGGTACGGGTTGTCCCAGCGCAGGCAGGTGGTGCTGGGCCGGCTGTTTCTCGTCATCCTCGGCGGGATCGCCTACTACATCGTGATCCTCCGGCCGGCCTCCATTTTTGCCTTGGCCCAATTGTCCTTCTCCGGTTTTGTCACGCTGACGCCCATCTGGCTGCTCGGCCTGCACTGGAGACGGTTCACGGCCGCAGGGGCCATCACGGCCATCGTCGCCGGGAATGCTGTGCTCGTCGCCATGTTCTACGAATGGCTGCCGAACCCGGGCCTCATCCCCGTCGCATGGAGTTTCATGGCCACGTCCATCGTGGGCGTCGTGGTGTCGCTCTTCACGTCCCCGCCGCCCGAATCGGTTACCGAGCCCGTGATGACACCGATTCGCCGGGCCATGGGAGATGGTTGAGTTATGAATCACCTCGGCAAGGCTCCCCTGATCTTCGGCCTCCTCTTCCTCCTGGCCTTTCCCGTCATCGTGTTCCGCGGCGATGACCGTTCGGACACGCTGGAATTCTGGATCTTCGCGCAGACGCACTACGATGAATTCAGTGCCAGGATTCCGGCGTTCGAAGCGGCCCATCCCGGCGTCAAGGTCGAACTTCGGCTGATCTCGAAATTACATGACAAGCTCCTGGCCGCCTTCCTGTCCGGCATCGGCGGACCCGATCTTTCCGAAGTCGAGATCTCATCGGTCGGAAGGTTCTTCAAGGGCACGAAGGAGGAAATCGGCTTCGTGGACCTGACCGACCGCATCGAGCGTGAAGGGATCACGGATGAGTTCGTCCAGGCGCGCCTCGCGCCCTGGTCCTTAGGCGGCCGGGTATACGGCCTGCCCCGCGACGTCCATCCCGTCATGCTCCTGTACCGTCACGACGTCTACGCGGAAGCGGGGATTGATCCGGCATCCATCGAAACATGGGACGATTTCGTCCGCGAGACGAGACCTCTTGCCCGCGACGACGACGGCGACGGGCAGCCCGACCGCTACCCGATCATGCTGAGCGCCCACAAGCCCGGCCATTTCTGGCTTTTGCTCCTGCAGAACGGCGGCGGGATGTTCGATGAGGACGGCGGGGTCATCATCGACAACGACATTGCCGTATCCACACTGGAATTCTACTGCAGCCTGCTCAACGAGGCGCAACTGGCCATCCCCGAATTCTCCCAGGACCCGGCCAGCTACGCCGCCATGAAGGAAGGCATCATTCTGGGGGTGCTGGCACCGGACTGGTACATCAGCTTCGTACGGAGGTTCGTCCCGGAACTGGAGGGAAAATGGCGGGCGATGCCCTTGCCGGCCTGGCGGGAAGGCGAGCGCCGCACCTCGACCTGGGGCGGCACCATGATCGCGGTCACCAGACAGGCCAAGAACCCGGATCTAGCCTGGGAATTCGCCAAGTTCGCCTACATGGACGACGAGGCCCTCGCGAACCGTTACCGCAAGACCTTTATCATACCGCCGATCCGTTCGGCGTGGTCCAACCCGGTGTATACCGAGCCCGAGGCGTACCTGGACGGGCAGGTCCTGGGCAGAAGCCTTACGGAACTCGCGCCCGACATCCCCGGATTCCACCTGAACCCGTACTGGGCCGAGGCCAACGATCTGTTGAGGCAGGCCGTGTACGAAGCCGCCAATGGGATTCGGACACCCGCCGATGCGCTGTCCAACCTGGCAGCGCAGGTCCGCGCGCTCCTGGAAGATACAACGTCTGTTACTGAAGGCGGCGAGATGCGATTGCCGTCGCCGCAAATCGAAACGACAGAGACCGAATGAAGCCCCGGTACGCCCCCTATTTCTTCCTCGCGCCTTTCTTCACGCTCTTCGGGGTCTTCATGGTCTACCCCCTGTTCGATTCGATCCGGCTCAGTACGTACAGTGTCCGGGGCATGCGGAACCAGACCTTCGTGGGCTTGGAGAACATCGAGCGGTTGCTTGCCGATCCGCTCTTCTGGACCGCACTCTGGAACACCGCCTATTTCGCCGCAGGCAGCCTGCTCCTGCAACTGCCCGTGGCCCTGGCCCTCGCCCTGCTCCTCAGCAACGCCCGCCTGAAGGGACGGAACCTGTTCCGCCTCTCCTTCTTCTCGCCGGTGTTGATCTCCGGCGTGTTCATCGCCGTGATCTTCTACCTGCTGTACGACCGGCGCTACGGCCTGGTGAACCAGGTCCTCGGTTCCGAAATCCAGTGGCTACAGGATCCGGACCTGGTCATGCCCGCCCTCGTGCTGGCCGGCGTCTGGCGGTGGGCGGGATTCAACATGGTCTACTTCCTCGCCGGGCTTCAGAGCATCCGGCAGGAGCTCTACGAGGCGGCGGCGGTGGACGGCGCGGGTACCTGGCAGAGCTTCGTTCACGTGACGATCCCCGCCCTCAAGCCCGTGATCGCCTTCGTGGTCATCACTTCCATGATCGGCTCGTTCCAGCTCTTCGACCTGCCCTACGTGCTTACGGAGGGCGGTCCGGGCAACGCAAGCATGACGATGGTGATGTACCTGTACAAGCACGGATTCGAATTCATCAACCTCGGCTACGCGGCGACCATCGGGTGGGCCCTGGCCGTGATCATCGGGGTTATTTCCATCGTCCAGGTCCGGTTTTTCGGCGTATTCAGGGAAAACTGACATCATGAGACACCCTGTTCGCACCACCATCACCTATGTGCTCCTGATTCTGCTGACCGTCCTGGTCCTGACGCCGCTGTTCTGGGTGGTATCCGCTTCCTTCAAGCCGTCGGGCGAGATCTTCTCTTACCCGCCCACTTTTCTGCCCCAGGAACCCACGCTCGAGAACTTCACCCGGCTGTTCCAGGAAATGCCAATCATCCAGTACGTCGTCAACAGCACCTTCCTGGCCACGTCGCACACGCTGCTGCTCCTCGCCATCGCCACCATGGGCGGGTTCGCCTTCGCCAAGTACTCTTTCAAAGGGCGAGGCATCCTCTTCGCCATCGTGCTGGCGTCGATGATGATCCCCTTTCACCTGGTACTGGTGCCCCTGTTCACCCTGTTGTACCAGTTCGGCTGGCTCGACACCTACCAGGGCGTGATCCTGCCCTACCTGGCGTCCAGCGGATTCGGCGTGTTCCTCATGCGGCAGTTCATCCTCGGCGTGCCCTCGGACCTGCTCGATGCGGCGCGGATCGACGGCACCTCCGAATTCGGTATCTACTGGCGCGTCATCATCCCGGCCGTGAAACCGGCCATGGGCGCCCTGAGCATCTTCGGGTTTCTGGGAGCCTGGAACGAATTCCTCTGGCCCATGATCGTGCTGCGGGACGCCGCCAAGTACACGCTGCCCCTCGGCCTGGCCAGCCTGGTGGGCGTCTACCGCCAGGAATACGGCATGCTCATGGCCGGGACGCTGCTGTCTATCCTGCCCATCATGGCCCTGTTCCTCGCGATGCAGCGGGAGTTCGTGCAGGGGATTACGCTGGGGGCGGTGAAGGAGTAGGCGGAGTGGGAAGTTTTCCTCTACAATAGTAAACAAATACAAATGGTCATGAGGTTTAAAGAAGTTGACGGGCGAAGACATTCGTCGCACTTTGAGCGATTCGCGAACGAACGATTGCAGATCAGTGCACGAACGATTGCAGATCAGCGCACGGTCGATTGCAGATCAGTGCGCGAGTGGGAAAGAAGGAAGTTCAGAAAGGAGTTACCTCGAATATGACGGATCAAGACCGCGACCGACAATACACGATGGGACGCAGCGACGAAGAGACAGAACGCCTGATTGAGCAGTCCCGGCTACTCAGACCGATCACGGAGCGGTTTCTGAAATCGGCCGGCCTTGCACGGGGAATGCGGGTCCTCGACATTGGAAGCGGCGCGGGTGACGTGGCGCTGGTCGCGGCGGAGCTCGTGGGTCCGGAAGGGGAGGTCGTGGGCGTGGACATGAATCCGGAGATTCTAGAAACCGCCCGAGATAGGGTCCGGCAGACGGGGCACCGAAACGTGGAGTTCCTTGCGGGCGACGTACATACCCTGGAAACGGGCGAAGATTTCGACGCCCTGATCGGAAGGCTGGTACTCATGTACCTGCCCGATCCCGTGGCCACACTCAAACAACTTATAACCCGATTGCGTCCCCGCGGTCTCGTCGTCTTCCAGGAAATCGATTTCACGATGACCCGGTCGTACAGTAACGAGGATACTCCACTTATGCGCCTGATGGTCGACTGGATCATCGACGTATTCGAGCGCTCCGGGGCGAATCCCAATATGGGACTGGACCTGCACCGGGTGTTCATCGAGGCGGGCCTGCCCGAGCCGACCCTTGACTCGGGCATGCTGCTGGGCGGTTCCGTCGACTGGCCGGGGTATTCGTACATCGCGAATTCCTTTCGAAGCGTCGTCCCACTGCTGGAACACTACGGGATCGCGACTGCCGAAGAGGTGGACATCGACACCATTCCCCAACGGGTCAGGGAGGAAATCGTCGCGGCGAAGCGTCCTGTGGTCATTCCGCCGCACATTGGGGCGTGGGCGACTAAAGTGTGAGAATCAAAAGCGCCGCTTTCGATTTTCACATTTGTTGCGACACCGAGACTAAATCGCAATTAAAGTCAGGCTTTCACAAGGCATGATTCCGCGATTGTATTAAATCCAGGCTATAATAGTGGGCCGGTTTAGTTCTGTATTAAAGTCAGAATGCAACAAGCATCATACGAGTTTTCCATGATTTCCTGCCTCAAGTCACCCTATCTTCACCTTGCCATTTTCCCCCTAACGTCCTATATTACACGCTCTTGAATCTGCTCCGACGGTAACCTGAACAGGTACTTATGAGCACAGAAAAACCGTACAGGGATTTCATACGCGAAATCATCGACGCGGACATGGAGAGCGGGAAGTTCGGGGGCAAGGTGATGACCCGTTTTCCTCCGGAGCCGAACGGCTATCTCCATATCGGGCATGCGAAGTCGATCTGCCTGAATTTCGGTGTGGCGGAAGAGTACGACGGTCTGTGCAACCTCCGGTTCGACGACTCGAATCCGGAAACGGAGAACGTGGACTACGTCGAAGGGATCAAGCGGGATATCCGGTGGCTAGGATTCGACTGGGAAGACCGGCTGTACTTCGCTTCCGACTACTTCGATCAGCTGTACGCCTACGCGCTGCAACTCGTGGACCAAGGCGACGCCTACGTGGACAGCCTGACCTGGGAAGAGATGCGGGATCACCGGGGCACGCCCACGGAACCGGGCCGCAACAGTCCGTACCGCGAGCGGACGGCCGCGGAAAACCGGGGTCTGTTCAAACGCATGCAGACCGGGGAGTTTCCGGACGGCGCGCACGTCCTGCGGGCCCGGATCGACATGGCCCATCCCAACCTGACGATGCGCGATCCCGTGCTGTACCGGATTCGGCACGCCCATCACTACCGCACCGGGGACAAGTGGCGCGTGTATCCTATGTACGATTTCACCCACTGCCTGTCGGATTCCATCGAAGGCATCACCCACTCGCTCTGCACCCTGGAATTTGAGAACAACCGGCCGCTTTACGACTGGATCCTGGACCGGCTGGACGTCTATCACCCCCAGCAGATCGAATTCGCGCCGTTGGCGCTGGCCCACACCGTGCTTTCGAAGCGCTTCTACCGGCCGCTCATCGATGAAGGCGTGCTGTCCGGCTGGGACGACCCGCGCATGCCCACGCTGTCCGGCCTGCGGCGCCGGGGATACACCCCCGAGTCCGTCCGGACCCTCTGTGACCGCGTCGGCGTGGCCAAGAACCACAATCTCATCGACATGGCCCTGGCGGATTTCATCATCCGGGAAGACCTGAACAAACGTGCGCCCCGGGTCATGGGCGTGCTGGACCCGCTGAAGGTCGTTATCACCAACTACCCCACCGACCGCACTGAGCAGATGGAAGCCGTGAACAACCCGGAGGATGAAGGGATGGGCACGCGGGAAGTACCCTTTACCCGTGAAATCTATATCGAGCGCAACGACTTCATGGAAGATCCGCCGCGAAAGTTCTTCCGGCTGGCGCCGGGCCGGGAAGTCCGCCTGCGCTACGGCTACTACATCACCTGCACGGACGTGATCAAGGACGATGACGGGCGCGTAGTCGAACTGCACTGCACCTACGATCCGGAATCCCGGGGCGGGACTACGCCGGACGGCCGGAAGGTACGCGGCACCATACACTGGGTATCGGCCGCGCACGCCCTGAACGCCACCGTGCGCCTCTACGACCGGCTGTTCAGCGATCCGGATCCCCGTCCGGGCGAGGTCGACGACGACCGGTCTTTGTTGAACCCTGATTCGCTCAAGACCGTCACGGACTGCAAGATTGAACCCGGTCTTGCGAAAGCCGAACCTGGTGTGAACTACCAGTTCGAGCGTCTGGGCTACTTCTGTGTCGACGCCGTCGAAACCCAAACGAACGGACCCGTTTTCAACCGGACGATCACCCTCCGCGATACCTGGGCCAAGATCCAGCAGAAGTAGAACAGAAGTAGATAAGAGTATTGGTAACTAACAGAGACGATCCCATCCAGGAAGGTGATTATGGCACGTCTATTCGGAAAAGAGTATACACGCCGGGAACTGCTCAATCTCGTCGGCGACATGAGCCAGGTAGCCCATGCTCGGTACGGCGAACTGCGCGAAGGCAGCGACCGGGGCGCCGATCTCATCGAGGTGTTCAACGCCTCGGGCCTGTGCTTCTCCCTGTTACCGGGGCGGGCGCTTGATGTGGCCTCGGCCCACTACAAGGGCATGTCGCTCTGCTTCCGCGGCAACACGGGCGACGTGGGGCCGGCGTTCTACGAACCGCAGGGATACGGCTGGATGCGGGGGTTCTACGGCGGGCTGGTCCTCAGCTGCGGGATGACGTTCACGGGACATCCGGAAGTCGATCCGGAAGAAGAAAACGAAGAACTCGGTCTCCACGGGCGCCTGTCCTTCCTTCCCGCCCGGCAGGTTCATACCGATGGCCAGTGGGACGGCGATGACTACATCATCAAAGTGCGCGGGAAGATCAGGGAAGCCGTCGTCTTCGGCACCAACCTGGAACTCACCCGGGAAATCTCGACGGTCCTGGGCGAGAAATCGCTGCACATCCACGACCGTATACACAACCAGTCTGTCGATCGTTCACCGCTCATGTTCGTCTACCACTGCAATCCCGGTTTCCCCATCCTCGACGAGGGCACGCGCGTCGTTATCGACAGCGAAAAGTCGACGGAATGGCTCGAAGACCGTGAGGTCGATTCCGCAACTTTTTCTACGGTCTCCGCACCTGCAGACGAAGCACACGACGACGTCTACGTCCTTCGTCCCCGGGCCGATGCCAGCGGTCTGTGCCACGTGGGACTGATCAATGACCGCCTCGGACTGGGCCTGTACTGGTCCTTCCCCAAGGCTGAAATCCCCATCGTCAGCCACTGGCAGCACTTTCACAAGGGCACCTACGTCACCGGCATCGAACCGGGCAATGTCAGCATGCTCGGCCGGGCCTGGAACCGCAAGAACGGCTACCTGCAGCACATCGAGCCCGATGAAGTGCGCGATTTTCACCTGGAGATCGGCGTGCTGGAAGGAGCGGAAGAGATTGCGGCGTTCGAGGCGAAGGTAGGTGGGTGAGGGAATCGTTCCACTTTGATCCGAGTTCGATATCAGGTTGGATGTTGATTGGACTATAAAGCCAGGAAATCCTTTCCCTGATGGGACGCATCGATTCGTACTTGATCTGTGCCACCCCACGCACAGGCAGTACCTTGTTGTGTGGACTGATGGCGTCCACGAAAGTTGCGGGTCAACCCGAGTCATATTTCCGGCAACCCGACGAGCAATTGTGGGCTGACCGTTGGGACATTGTCCGTCCTACGGATGGGGGCTTCGAGTATTCCGAGTTTATTCGCGCCGCCTTCGCCGCGGGCAGGTCAGAAAACGGGGTGTTTGCCGCCCGAATCATGTGGGGGACTTTGGACTATTTGTTCGAAAGGCTGGGTACCGTCTATCCAGCTCACACTGGCAGCGATTTCGACCTGTTGAACCTGGCGTTCGGACATACGGGGTATATCTATCTTCAGCGCGACGATATTCTGGCACAGGCTGTGTCGTGGCACCGGGCAGAGCAAACTCATATTTGGCACCAGACCGATAGGATGGAGTCGAAACAGCCGAAACAGGAACCACGCTTCGACTTCGATCAAATCACTAAGTTGGTGCAAGTGATAGGAAATCACAATTCGGCTTGGCGGGCGTGGTTTGCTTCTGCGGGAATTCAGCCGCACAGGGTGCGGTATGAAGAACTGGACGCCGACCCCGTCGGTGTGGCCGGTGAAATCCTTGACTTCCTCGGGCTCAAGTTACCGCCCGGACGCCAGATCACGACTCAGAACGAACGTCTTGCGGACGAACTCAACGCCGAATGGATTGACCGCTACCGTGCAGAATTGATAGAACGGAATGATAACATACACTGAGTGCAGAAAAGACAGATGCACATAACACGGACGTTGGGTAGGTCACTTTGTAATCAGGATTCATCCGACCAGCGATTAAACTTCGCGCTGACAGGTTGCTACGCTCGCTTACAGGTTTTGGCACTGGACCGTTTGCACGTGGTATATCCACCCCAAGTCTAACCAGAACGGGGAGTACACAAGATCGGAAAACAAAGGATCGTTATATGGGTCAGAGCGCTTGTTGTCCTGGCGATGATCGTGTCCTCCACGGGTGCCAAACCAGCGGTGGGCCAGACGAACAGAGTCCCAGTAAGCGATCCCGCACGTCAGATCAAGACCGCCGCTGAGGCGACAGAATCCGCCGAATCCCGGGACGGTTTCTATCTTCGGGCCGGTGTAAACTTCGATTTCTCCTCTAAAACCAGGTTCGGCGACAAGAATTGTTTGAGTACGTCTCCGGCGGCGCTCTACGGGTGTGGAAGGGGGAACAATGGCACTTCGCTGGGCACGGAGGGTGACTTTGGAACGGCAGCCGGTGCCGAGATCGGCCTCGGCTACTTCGCAACGCCGAAGCTGCGCCTGGAAACGTCTGTAGCCTACCGACCGCATTATTCCTTCGAAGGTAACGCCAACTTCGTCCAGACCAGCGCGGACCAACCCGTATCGGCGGACTTTTGGTCCATGTCCGGCATGGTCGCCGCGTACATGGATTTATCCGCATACGGTCCTTTTCGGCTGTACATGGGTAGCGGTGCCGGGTTGCACTATGTCGACATAAGCAACTTCCGAATGACGTTTCCACGGACGGAGACCATCGTTCCGGACGGCCAAAACACAGAATTGACCGTGATGCTGACGGCTGGCGTGGCTACGTCTCTTTGGGACGCAGTTTCACTTGACCTTGCCTGGCGATACGTGGATTGGGGGATCGTGGAAACAGAGCATGCCACCGGTCAGGTCGTCTGGAAAGACGGCAGACGTGACCCGCTGGAGATAGACCTCGCCGAAACCAGGGCGATGCTCAAGGGGCAGGGATTCAGGGCGTCGTTGCGCTATGCGTTTTGAACTCGTCGTCCACACACATGTATCTAGCGAAGACGCCTTCTAAGCCGAATCCGTGAATCTGCTCACACCACCCCCCACGCCACCTTCCCCTTCTCTCGTTCCCGTTCTTGCAGATATCGCTCGGTGATCTCGAAATCCCTGCCCAGCCAAAGCGCATCTCGTTGCTCAGGTGAAAGTGTTTCAATCAGGTCCTCTGTAAGCACATCCTCGAAGTGAAACCGGTGGTCGTCGCAGGCGCCGTCACGAAACAGCCAGTGACTCATCGACCTGCCGTCCTTCGAGGCATTGAGCCCGGTCGCGTGGTAAATCCTTGAATCACGTACGATAAGCTGATCCGGTCTGACCTCGAGCGGGACCTCACCGGGCAATTCCACGTCCTCAAGACCATCGACCCAGTATTCTTCGGGATATCCCTGGTCGCGCCGACGCCGCTCCGCTTCCTCCTTAAACGGGGCGGCGGACCCGATGTGACTGCCGGGAATGACCCGGAGACAGCCCTGCGCGACCGTCGCCCCGGAGAAGTAGTGCATGAACTCGGTGTAGACCATTTCGCTGTCGCGGTGCCACCAGAACGAGTTGTCGGGCGCCAGTTCATTGATACCGCCGTTGCGTAGATAGACATCGTCGTCGCCGGCCAGTTGCCTGGCCATTTCGAGGATTTCCGGATGGAGAATGATCTTCAGGAAAGGCAGGGAATGGTCGAGCGCGCTCCAGTAGGAGCCGGGAATCTGCGGGGCAAGCCGAAAATGATTCCGCCGGGTGTCCGCGGTGACCGACTCAGGATCGATGGCGACCTTTTCTACGGCACTCTGGCAGTCCAGGGTAAGGGTCTGCGGAAAGGGACAATCGACAATGATATATCCGTCCCGGCGATACGCTTCGAGTTGTGACGATGACAGTTTCACAGACGTTCCCACTTAAATACGTCGATGCGTATGGGACCGAATCGCTTTCCTCCGTGAAAATACAGCATGGTAAGGACCAATTCAATCAGATTGGCTACCCCAGGTTCCAGCAGGCCATCACCACACCAATTTCGTTGACGCTGGTTTCACGGATTCCTATACTCGAATCATACTGCGGGGCCGTTAGTCAGCGAGGTTACAATCGTAATAAGCCTCGCTTTGAGCATATCTCATCAAGCGTCACCCATCAAGCGTCACTCGTCACGCATAAATCACCACGAATCATTCATCGTGTATCACCCAGTACATCTCGGAGCAGACCATGGCCATCCCCTATGACGAATGCCTGCGGCGGTTGCGGGCACAGGTATTAGAAGGCAAGCCGGTCATCGGCACGGGCGCGGGCACGGGGCTTTCCGCCAAGTGCGCGGAGGCCGGAGGCGCCGACATCATCATCATCTACAACTCGGGGCGGTATCGCATGGCGGGGCGCGGTTCTCTCTCCGGCATGATGCCTTACGGCGATGCCAACCAGGTGGTGGTGGAAATGGGACAGGAGGTGCTGACCATCGTGGAGGACACGCCCGTGCTGGCGGGGGTCTGCGGCACGGATCCCTTCCGTATCATGAGCGTCTTCGTCCGACAACTCAAGGACCAGGGCTTCTCGGGCGTTCAGAATTTCCCCACGGTCGGCCTCATCGACGGTCTGTTCCGCCAGAACCTGGAAGAGACGAACATGGGATACGACCTGGAGGTCGAGATGATCGCGGAGGCGCACCAGGCCGGGCTTCTCACCTGCCCCTACGTCTTCGACGAGGAGGAGGCGGTGAAGATGGCCGAAGCCGGCGCGGATGTGCTCGTACCCCACATGGGCCTGACCACCAGCGGAACGATCGGCGCGCAGACGGCCATGACGCTCGAGGAGGCCGCGACGAAGGTCCAGGCCATCCGGGACGCGGCCGTCGGAGTGAGGGAAGATATCCTCGTATTGTGCCACGGAGGACCGATCGCCGAACCCGATGACGCCGAATACGTGCTGAGTAACACGACCGGAGTCGTCGGCTTCTTCGGGGCGTCGAGCATCGAGCGCCTTCCCGTGGAACGGGCGCTGACGGAACAGGTCCGCCACTTCAAGGGACTGACGATTTAAGTCTGTACGGGTTTGGACGCGCTGATTACGGCACCGCGCCGAGCGCTAACTCAGGAGGCAGCCATGCCAGAACCGGGCCTTCGATTCGTAGAGCCGGACGACGTGGAAACCATGATGTTCGACTGGGGTAATATCAAGTGGTTCAGCGAACCCCGGGTGACCGAGACCGAACGCTTCAGCATGGGACTGGTCGTGCTCGAACCCGGCAAGGGCCACGAACGGCACAACCACCCCGGCGTGGAGGAGATCCTCTACTACATTTCCGGCGAGGGCGTGCAGATGGTGGAGGAAGACGGACAGGAGATACGCCGGAAAGTCGGTCCCGGCATGATGTGCCACATTCCCGCCGACATGTACCACGAAACGATCAACACGGGATGGGAACCCATGCGCATCATCGCTATCTACTGTCCGCCCGGCCCCGAAGCTTTTCTCCGCACCCTGCCCGGCTGCCGCATCGCACCGCCGGGCGAGCTGCCCGTGCGGGACTAGAATCCGGCTGTAGTCCGATCATCACCCGTTCGATTTCGAACAAGCGGGCGAGGCGATACGAACAAATGGATCCCATCCACATCATCGGAGTGCCCCTCGACCTCGGCGCGGGACGCCGCGGCGTCGACATGGGGCCGTCCGCCATGCGTATCGCCGGTGTGGGCGAACGGGTCTCCGCCCTGGGGAGAGCGGTGACGGACCGGGGCGATCTGTCCGCGCCTATCCGGGAACTGTGCAGGCCGGGCGATCCCTCCAGGAAGTATATCGAAGACATCGCGGAGGTTTGCCGCGACCTTTACGATACGGCGCTTGCGGTGCATCGCGACGGTGCGGTGCCCATCGTCCTGGGCGGAGATCACAGTCTTGCCGCCGGTTCGGTGGTGGCCACGGCCACGCGGGCGAGGGACGACGGCGAACGCATCGGCCTGCTGTGGGTGGACGCCCACGGGGACATGAACACGCCCGCCATCAGCGCGAGCGGCAACGTCCACGGGATGGCGCTTTCCGCACTGCTGGGAGGCGAGCCCGCCGAACTGTCTGGTTTTGGCCCCGCCGGACCGGCCGTCGAAGCGGAGAACACCGTACTCGTCGGCGTACGCAATCTCGACCCCGCCGAGCGCAACCTGGTACTCGAGTCCGGTGTCCATGTCTACACGATGAAGGACGTGGATCAACTTGGGATGGCCCGGGTGGCCCAAAAAGCGCTGGAGCTCGCAGGGGACGGCACGGCAGGCGTGCACGTGTCCTTTGACCTCGACGTGTGCGATCCGGGTATCGCACCGGGCGTGGGAACACCGGTCAAGGGCGGACTGAGCTACCGGGAAGCCCACCTGCTCATGGAGACGGTGGCCGACAGCAGGATGCTGCGCGCTCTGGACCTGGTCGAACTGAACCCTATCCTCGACATGGGGAACGCCACGGCCGAACTGGGTGTGGAACTCCTGCTGTCCGCGCTCGGCCGCGGGATCCTGTAGTCCGCCTGATCCGGTCCTTGCCGGCGACGCCTTCACTCAACCGCTTCAAATGTGATACTAGCTGGATTGTGAGGTACTGCCGCCGGTCAGGCCCGGGTGACCGCTCCCCGGGCAGCCGAAGAGACGAGCCGGGCGTACTTGGTCATGACGCCGTCGCCGAAACGGGATGACCGCTCGGTCCAGTCGGATAGCCGCTCGGAAATAACCTCGTCGGACAACTCCACGTCCAACCGCCTTGACGCCACGTCGAAGACCACGGTGTCTCCGTCGCGTAGCGCGGCGATGGGACCGCGCACCGCGGCTTCGGGGGCTACGTGTCCGACCATGAAACCGTGGGTCGCGCCGGAAAAACGGCCGTCGGTCATCAGTGCCACCGATTCTCCCAGGCCCCGGCCGACGAGCGCGCCGGTGACGGCCAGCATTTCGCGCATGCCCGGTCCACCCTTCGGACCCTCGTAGCGGATGACCACCACGTCATTGGGCTTGATCCCGCCGTTCATCACCTCAGCCATGGCATCTTCCTCGCAGTCGAAGACCCGGGCGGGGCCGCGGTGATGGGTCTTTTCGTGGCCCGCGACCTTCAGGACACAGCCTTCGGGGGCGAGATTGCCTTTCAGGATCACGTAGCCGCCGGTGGGCTTGAGCGGATCCCCGAGATCCCGGACGACCACCTGTCCCGGCGTCTCGGACGCCTCCGCGGCTTCCTCGGCGATGGTCCGGCCCGATACGGTGATCGCGTCCTCGTGGAGCATGCCGCCCTCCTGCATGCGCTTGGCCACGAGCCGGTTACCGCCCGCCGCGAACAGGTCGTTGGCGACGAAGCGCCCGCCCGGTTTCAGGTCGGCGAGCAGCGGCGTCTTCTCGCTGATCCGGTCAAAATCCTCGATCTGCAGGTCTACGCCCGATTCCTGGGCGACGGCCAGCAGGTGCAGCACGCTGTTGGTGGAACCCCCGGTGGTGAGCACGGCGGCGATGGCGTTTTCAAAGGCCTTCCGGGTCATGATGTCCCGCGGGCAGAGGTTCCTGCGCACCAGTTCCATGACCTGGCGTCCGCATTCGCGGCCCACCTCCGGTTTGTCCGGGTGGGTGGCGGGAACGCTCGCGCTGCCGATGGGCGAGATTCCCAGCATTTCGAAAGCGATGGCCATGGTGTTGGCCGTGAACTGGCCGCCACAGGCGCCGGCGCCCGGACAGGCGTGATCTTCCATGTCCTTGAGCTCCAGATCGGTCATCCTGCCCGAGGCGTGGGCGCCCACCGCTTCGAACACGTCCTGGATGGTGACGTCGTGCTGCTGGAAGCTGCCCGGCATGATCGAGCCGCCGTAGAGCATCAGGGACGGGACGTTAACCCGGCCGAGGGCCATGACCGTGCCCGGGATCGTCTTGTCGCAGCCGGACAGGGCGATCAGGCCGTCGAACATGTTCCCGATCGTGACCAACTCGATGGAATCGGCGATCACTTCGCGGCTGACCAGCGAGGCCTTCATGCCCTGGCTGCCCATGGTGATTCCATCGGAGATAGATACGGTGTTGAACTCCATGGGCGTGCCGCCCGCCTCCCGGACGCCCTCCTTAACGTATTCGGCCAGGTCGCGCAGGTGGTAGGTGCAGGGACCGATCTCGATCCAGGTGTTGGCGATCCCGATGATCGGACGGGCAAGGTCCGCGTCGGTGAATCCCGAAGCCTTGAGCATGGCCCGCGCCGGAGCCCGCGAGGGGCCGTCCGTGATGGTCCTGCTGTGTCTTTTTCCAGCGTCTGACATATTTCGTTCTCCGTTCTGCGAGGATGGTGCCTCACAACCGCACTTTTTCAACTGTTGTAATGTAACGATTCCTATTTCATCGGTCCGTCTCGGCCCTTGGCAACACGGACGCAGCAAAGCCCGATCGGTTGCTACTTGAGCGTGAGTATGAAGGCAGTCAACCGATCCACCTGTTCCTCGGTCAAATGATCGTAGTCGGGCATCAGCCCCGTGAAGTGATCGAACCGGGGATTCCTGAGATGCTCGACGAACCAGGCTTTGATCCGCTCTTCACCCTGCGCGCCTAGTACATTCTCGTAACGGGGGGCGAAAAAAGCATATACGTCCGGCCGTGCCACGCGAAGCGAGTCCAGATGGTCCCTGTACACGTCTTCGGTCAGGCGGGCGGCAAGCCGGGGAATCAGCCCAGCCAGGTCGGGTCCCCGGGAGATCCCTCCGCCGATGGCATGGCACGTTGCGCAACCCTGCAGCCGGAAGAGTCTTCTGCCGTGCTCGACCGGCGTTCTGGGTTCGCCCGATCCGTCCGTACCGTACATGAAGACCACGGCGACCGCCATCAGGACCGCGCCGACGCCAAAGAGAGTCACCAGCACGCTGAAACGCATCGATCTCCTTCAGGGGACGTCACTAGCCGCGTACTTCCACCCCGGACATGCGTTCCAGCGATTTTACCAAGGCTTGCGTGCCCTCGTCCCCCTCGCCCGCGGCCTCGACGGCATTGAACAACTGGTGCGCCAGGCTCGCGCCGGGCAATCCCAATCCGAGTTCCGAGGCGGCGCCGAGTACGAGTCGCAGGTCCTTCTGCTGCAGTTTCACCATGAATCCCGGATCGAAATCCCGCTTGATGATGCGCGGCGCCAGGTTGGAAAGCTGCCAGGACCCCGCGGCGCCTCCGCTGATCGCCGCGAGCATCTTCTCCATGTCCAGCCCTGCCTTGGCGGCCAGGATGAGCGCTTCCGCCATGGCGAGGTTCGCTACGCTGACCGCTACCTGGTTGCAGAGCTTGGTCATCTGTCCGGCGCCGTGATCCCCGATCAGGTTGATACTCTTGCCCATGGCCTCGAAAACTGGCAGGCACCGGTCAAAAACGTCCTGCTTGCCGCCAACCATGATGGACAGGGTTCCGGCAATCGCCCCCGTGTCGCCTCCGCTGACCGGCGCGTCCAGCATGTCGGCGCCCTTCTCCTCGAGGGCCGCGGCCATGTTCCGCGTCACTGACGGCGATATGGTGCTCATGTCGATGACGACCGAACCCGGACTTATGCCTTCGATGATCCCGCCGTCACCCAGAATGACCTTCTCGACGTCAGGTGTGTCGGTAACGATGGTGATGATCACGTCCGATTTGCCGGCCGTATCCTTCGGGCTGTCGCTCCAGACCGCGCCTTCGGACAAAAGCTTTTCGGCTCGTGATTTCGTCCGGGTGTTCACGGTACAGGCATATCCCGCCTTCATGAGGTTGCGACACATCGGCTCGCCCATGATGCCGAGGCCGATGAAACCGATTCGTTCCGCCATGATGAGGATTCCTTATGGGTTAGTGGACCGTTTAGAATTTGACACAATCGAACATGAAAATCCCCTGACCGCGCGACCGTCCGTTGAAAATCCCTTAACGGAACCGGGCTTTTGTGCGATCGGGAGGCAGCGCACGAATCCCGCCGTCAGCCGGCGGCCGGCGCGAACCCGCAGAAGGCTTCGTAGTCGATTAGCTCGGTCACCGTGGGGTTTTCGCCGCACAGCGGACAGGATGGATCCTTCTGGACGTTGAAAGTCTGGAATGTCATGTCCAGCGCATCGTACATGAGGATCCGGCCGATGAGCGAATCGCCCTCGTCGAGAATGAGCTTGAGGGCCTCGGTGGCCTGAATGAGTCCCACCGTCCCGGGAAGGACGCCGAGCACGCCCGCTTCGTCGCAACTGGGTACGGCGCCGGGCGGCGGCGGTTCGGGATAGAGACAGCGGTAACACGGTCCTTTGTCCGGATGAAACACCGTGGCGTAACCGTCGAACTGGTAAATGCTTCCGTGGACGTTCGGCTTGCCGGCCAGCACGCAGGCGTCGTTCACCAGGTACCGCGTCGGGAAATTGTCGCAGCCGTCGACGATGATGTCGTAGTCCTTGATGATGTCCATGATGTTCTCGGCCATGAGGCGGGTTTCATGGAGGATCACGTTGCAGTCGGGGTTCAGGTCGTTGATCGTCTCCTGGGCAGACACCACCTTGGGACGGCCGATGTCGGACGTGCCGTGGATGATCTGCCGCTGCAGGTTGGTCACGTCCACCACGTCGAAGTCGATGAGCCCGATGGTGCCCACACCGGCGGCCGCAAGGTAGTAGGCCGACGGAGATCCGAGTCCCCCCGTACCCACCAGCAGCACCTTCGATTCGAGGATGCTGACCTGGCCCTTCTCCCCGATCTCGGGCACGATCAGATGCCGGGAATACCGGAGGCGTTCGTCCTTATTCAAGGCGCGCTCCTGGACCGTGGGAAAGCCGGCTGCGCTCCATCCCGTATATCCTTCCCGCATGGAGATGACGTTGGTGTATCCCATGGCTTCCAGCGACTGCGCCGCCAGCGCCGAGCGGTTGCCGCCCGCACAGTAAAGCACGATTTCCCTGTCCCGGTCGCTCTCGGTGTTTTCGATCCTGAGTTCGAGAAAGCCCCTCGGAATGTGGGTCGCCCCGACGATAACGCCCTGGTCGACCTCGTCCTGCTCGCGCACGTCGATGAGGACCAGGTCGTCCTTCCGGTCCAGCTTTTCCTTGAGTTCTTCCATGGACATCTCTTTCACTTCGCCCTTGACCTGGGCCAGAAGTTCCTGAGATGACAACCGCTGACTCATGATGATCTCCTGCTATCCGCCGATGGAGGACATGGTCCGCTCCGGCTGGACGAAATCCGGTTCGTTGATGTGATGCCCCGGTTCTTTGTTCCGGACGGCCTCGATGACCGTCTCGGCGATTTCCGCGTCAGACGCGCCGCCGCGCAGCAGGGCCTTGATATCGGTTTCGTTGATCGAGAACAGGCAGGTCCGAAGCTTTCCGTCCGCTGTGATGCGGATCCGGTTGCAGCTGCCGCAGAAGGGTTCGCTGACTGAAGCGATGAGTCCGATCTCACCCTGGCCGTCCCGGAACCGGAACAGGTCGGCCGGTTCACGCTGGTTGGGCCGCTTCACGGCGTCCAGGGGCCACTGCGCGCCGATCCGTTCGATGATCTCGGCGCCGTCCAGCACCTGGTCGCGGGTCCAGGAACGGTCCGCGTCAAGCGGCATGAACTCGATGAAGCGCACCTGGTACGGTCCCGTACGCGCAAGTTTCGCGAAATCCAGTAGTTCGTCCTCGGTATATCCCTTCATGGCGACCACGTTGATCTTGATCGGAAGCTGGAAATGCCGGGTCGCCTCTTCCAACCCGTCGAGCACCTTGTGCAGGACGTCGCGGCGGGTCATCTGCTTGAACTTCTCCTCGTCCAGCGTATCCAGACTCACGTTGATCCGGGGCAGTCCCGCCTCACGCAGATCGCGCGACATCTTCTTGAGCAGGAAGCCATTGGTCGTCATGGCCATGTCCCGGACGCCGGAAATCCCGGAGAGCATGCGCACCAGTACCGGCAGGTCCTTCCGAACGGTCGGTTCGCCGCCGGTCAACCGCAGCTTGGAGATGCCCAGCCCGGTGACGATCTCGACGAAACGCGTGATTTCCTCGAAGGTCAGGATCTCTTCTCGGGGCTGGAAGATCATCCCCTCTTCAGGCATGCAGTAGATACAGCGAAAATTACACTGATCCGTTACCGACACCCGTAGGTTGTTGATCGTCCGACCAAAACTGTCCGTCAGCTGGTAGCTCATCCGATATCTCGTTACCGTGCAGGCGGTCTTAAATGACGCTTTGTTTAATGATTGAATACACTTGATTTGAACGGTTTAATATACACGCAGAACACATTTCAGTAAAGGGAAAACTGATGGTTCTTGCTTACTGGCCTAGGCTATTGCTTCGAGGTAATTCCTTGGTTACATTTCATATAGCCTACAACAAGGAGGACAGCATGTTTCGACACCTGGTTGTTTTGTTCGTGACCGTTTTCGCGCTATCCGCTACGGCTGATGCCCAGCAACTCACAGACGTAGTCCATTTGAAAAACGGAAGTGTTGTAAACGGGATCATCATTGAACAGATCCCGAACGAGACGATCAAGTTACAGTTGCGGGACGGCAGGGTGCTGGTCATCGAGATGTCAGAGATCGACCGAATCGTAAAGGAACCGGTGAATGCAATCGTACAACAGCTCGCAGGGCAACGGGTCCGCGTAACGCTGAACGACAGCCGGACGACCGGCAGGATATCGGGAATCTACGCCGACGGTTTTGACCTGGTGACGGCGGGTAACATGTCCGGGCGTTACTACGTTAAGGACATCAATCGCCTCGAGCGCAGCCGGGGCATGGAACGTAACGTGGGCAAGGGACTGCTCATCGGCTGCGGCGTTGGTACGGCATTGGTCGTCCTGACATTTGCCGATGACGTAGACACCGGCAAAGCATGGGTCGGCCTGGTGACGCTGGGAAACCTCGTCGGCGCGCTGCCCGGTCTCGCGGTCGGGTACATGGTAAAGTCGGAATCCTGGGAGGACATACCGGTCGCCGGCATGGGAGGGGTTTCCTTCCGGCCGACTATCGACGTAAAGTATGATCGCGGCGGAAACCACGGGATATTCGTCGGCGGGCGCATCCGCTTCTGATCCGGCTTCGGGTGACAGCCTGACCGGGTTGATTGTTGGATCTGTTTTTAGGCTGGACTAGCCCCTCCTCTTCCGCCAGATCAACCAGAACGGCAGGCCGGTAACGATAAAGGCGAGGTCGATCAGGGAGTTGTACCATTCGAAGGTGGCGCGCAGTAGGACGAGGACGACGATGCCCGCCAGGAAGAGGGCCGGCGTCCAAGGAAAGAGCGGCACCCGGTACCCGCCTTCGGCACCGACGCCCATGCGCCGCAGTTTGAACAGGGCCAGGGTGTTGGCCCCGAAGAAGATGAGCACCGCGAACACCATCCCCGCCATGATGGTCTCGAAGGTCCCCCGGAACAGCAGAATGACCGTTCCCCACACGGCATGGGCGATGATGGCCCGTGAAGGCGTGCGGTACACGGGATGGATGTAGTCCAGCCACTTGAAGAAGAGTCCATCCCGCGCCATGGCGTAGTAGACCCGCGTCGCGGTCATGAAGGTCCCGTTCATGCTGCCGGTCGTGGAGATCATGACGGTGATGGCGATGAATCCCGCGCCCACAGGCCCCAGGAGCAAGACCGCCGTGTCCGATGCCACGATACTGCTCGTCCGCACGCCATCCATGCCGAGGGTCTGGTGGTAGAGGAGATTGGCCAGGACATAGATCACGACGATCGCGGTGATCCCCACGAACATGGTCAGGGGTATGGTGCGCCGGGGGTCCTTCATTTCTCCCGCCGAGTAGCCCACCCGTTCGAATCCCATGTAGGCGAAGACCACCATGAAGGCCGCGGCGATGATATTGCCGACGGGCCCCAGCGTGCCGGTCGGGGCCGCGGTGGTGCCCAGCAGGTTTTCGCCCCCGTAATCCAGGGTGAATCCAAGCACTACGAGGAGCATCAGGCCGGCGACCTTGAGCACCGTGGTCAGGCGTTGGTAAAAGCCGGCGCGGTGCACGCCCACGTAGTTCAGGATGGCCAGCAGCAGGATGATGAACAGGGCGGCGGCGATCCGCTCGACGCGCGTCATTTCGACGAAATAAGTGAAGTAGTTGACGGTCACGATGGCCAGGCCGGCAAGGGGACTGGTGCGGATGATGAATAGCTGGGACCAGCCGAACATGAACCCGGCGAAGGGGCCGAAAGCGCGGCTGATGTACATGTACTCGCCGCCCGTGTCCGGCATCCGGCTGCCCAGTTCCGCGTAGACCAGACCACCAATGAAAATGAAGGCCCCGCCGGCGATCCAGAGCCAGAGGATGGGCGTGAAGGACCCGGTGAAGCCCGCGATGATCTGGGGCGCCGAGAAAATCCCGGCCCCGATGGTGATGCCGACGAGGATGGTGATGCCGTCGAAGAGCCCGAGGGACTTGCGCAGCGTGGGGCGCGGCGCTCCGGGATTTGGTTCGGCCATGGCAGGGATTCCGGTTTAAAGAGCGGTGAGGAGAAAGGTCGTACCAACCTACCGTTCCCGTGCCCGGAAGTCAACAATCGCCCTTTCAGGTACGCCTTTCTTTTCCATTGACCGCCGTTCGTCCTGAGGGCATTATTCATAAAACCTCTCGAAGGAAGCGCGTGCCATGCCCTCTTCCGCCATTTCGATACGGACTCTACTTCTCGTCCTGCTTTTAGCAGTCGCCTGCGGCGACGACGAAAGCACACCGGTACAACGCTCCGAGGGACCGTTCGTCAACAGCCTGGGGAAGCAGTTGCCGCCCGACGCCGCCCCGCTCCACGAACAGATCCTGATGTACTTCATCGAAGAGCCCAAGACGCTGGACGTGAGCATGGACAACTACGGCGTCAAAGGCGCGGATCCCTATCTGTTCGAACGACTTACCATGTTCGACGCCGACGATGTCCTCATTCCCGGCGCCGCCGACAGTTGGGAACCGTCCGCGGACGGGCGCACCTGGACGTTTCATCTCAGGGAGGGTGCTCGCTGGAGCGACGGCCGGGCGGTGACCGCCCACGATTTCGAGTACACCTTCAAGCGGTTCCTTGATCCGAACGAGGGCAATGTCTTCGCCTTTCTCTTCTACAATATCAAGAACGCGCGAGACTTCAACCACGGCAACATCAGCGATCCCGACTCGGTGGGCGTGCGCGCCATCGACGACCTGACCCTGGAAATCGAGGCCGAGGCGCCCTGCCCCTTTCTCCCCCACATCATGGCCTACAATTCCGCGGCGCCCGTGCCGCCCTGGCAGGTGCAGAAACACGGCCGCCGCTGGACCGAGCCGGGCAACATGGTCAGCAACTACAGTTACAGGCTGGATGAATGGATCACCGACCGGTACATCTCCTACGACCTGAACCCCTACTACAACGGACCGTACCCGGGCTACCTGGAGAGGATCAAGCTGAAGTTCATCATCGCCGGCACCCATCCCGGCATCACGCCCTACGAGAATAACGAAGTCGACCGCCAGGGCGTCTTTGCCCAGTTCCTGGGTGAGATCGAGAACAGCCCCGAATTGACCCGGGATCTGACTTCCAACGCCCATTTCCAGACCTGGTACCTCTTCTTCCGCACCGCGATCTCTCCCTTCGACGATGTGCGAGTCCGCCGGGCCGTCAGCCACGCCATCGACCGCGAGACCATCTGCCGGGTCATCCTGCAGGGTCACGGCACGCCCGCCTACACGATGCTGCCGCCCAACTTTCCCGGATACACGGGCGATCTGCTGAAGGACGTCCAGCGTTACGATCCGCCCGAGGCGCGGCGCCTGCTCGCGGAAGCCGGCTATCCGGACGGCAAGGGCCTGCCCGAGATTGAATTCTGGCTTCGCCAGGCGGACCCGACCCAGATGGGCATCGCCCAGGCGGTCCAGGGCATGCTGCTGGAGACCCTGGGCATGCGCGTCGAAATCCGGAACCAAGAAATCGGACTCTACATGGACAACATGTACCAGTACGCCATTCCTTTCGGTCTGATTCCCTACCAGTACGACTATCCCGACCCTGACAACATGCTGTCCCAGGTCTGGCATTCCCAACCGGTAGGCCATGGCCGGCATGACTGGAAAAACGACGCCTTCGACCGGTTGCTGCAGGCCGGGGGGACGACGATGGACGAGGCGAAACGCATGGAATACTACGCGCAGGCGGAACGCATCCTGGTGGAAGACGCGGGTGGCGTCTTCATCTATCACACCCACGTGCTGGACCTGCGCAAGCCCTGGTTCAAGGGCCTGGATCCCAATTCGTGGGGCCAGGATCACTTCTGGGGCAACCGGACCACGATGATGGACATCTATATCGGTGACAACGTCGAGAAACGGGTGTTTTGAACCGGGTTGTATAACGCTGCGGAAATCATCTTAAAAAACTTGACGGCCTGTCCGGGGCGTCATTATAGTGCAGGGAACCGGGGAATCCTCTTGATAGGTTCTCCGTAAACCCACACGATATCCGCGTTTTTGTCTCGCAATCAGTGCTGAAGGCCTTTAAATGCCGTCTTCAGCGGGTCTGCATGCGGTATCGGAGGAAGATCATGGCCAGGACCGCCCAGTCGAGAGTCAACGTTTCCCGGGTTGGATCGAGGAATCCGGGAGATGACCGGTCGCTCGACACCTATCTGAAGGAAATAAGGTCCATACCGGTCCTGAACCTGGAAGAGGAGATGGCCCTGGCGCGCGACGCGCGCAACGGGGTGAACGGCGCCATCAATCAGCTTATCCAGGCCAATCTGCGCTTTGTCGTGGTGGTGGCGAGGCAGTACCAGAACCAGGGCCTGCCCCTGTCCGACCTGATCAACGAGGGTAATATAGGGCTGATCAAGGCCGCACAGAGATACGATGAACACAAGGGATTCAAGTTCATATCCTACGCGGTCTGGTGGGTGCGGCAGGCGATCATGCAAGCGCTCGCGGAACAGTCGCGGATCTTCCGTCTTCCGTTAAACCGGGCTGAGGAGCTGCGACGGATCAACAAGGTCGTACGGGGCCTCAAGCAGGAACTGGGCCGGGAGCCCACGACCCAGGAGATCGCCGGCAAATTGTCGCTGGATCACAAGGAAGTGGTCGACATCATGCGGACTTTCAGTCCCCACCTGTCGCTCGACGCGCCTTTTTCACCCGGCGAGGAGGGACGTCTGCTCGACGTGATCGAGGATACGACGATCGAATCGCCGGAAACGCCGGTCATGGAGAAATCGCTTAAGGAGGAAGTGGTCTGGGCGCTGAATACCCTCACGGATCGCGAAGCGGCCGTGATCCGGTCCTATTTCGGGATCAACAGGGACAAGCCGATGACCCTGGACGAAATCGGCAAGCAGTTCGGGTTGACCCGGGAGAGGGTACGCCAGATCAAGGAAAGGGCGATTCGCCGGTTGCGGCACACCTCACGCAGTGTCCGATTGCATGCTTACATGAGTTGAACTCGACTCTCACCACCATCTTTCAGCTTCCTGCGGTCTTACGCAGGTTTTTTTGTGCCGGAAAAATAGCAGTTCAACAGGCGGCGATGCAACGGACGACGGTGCGCAAGGCGGCGATTCAACAAGCGGCGGTTATACAGACGACGGTGCGCGTATGAGACATCTTATCGGTATAGATATCGGCACCTCGGGCATCAAGACGATTGTCGTCGACGAGCGCGGCGTACTGGTGGCGCGCGCCTTCGAAGAAATCGCAATGCATACGCCCCGACCCAACTGGGCCGAACAGGATCCGGAGGATTGGTGGCGCGCGGCGTCGAACACGGTCCGCGAAGCCATGGGTACCTCCGGCGTCCCGCCCGATTCCATCGCCGGGATCGGCCTGTCGGGACAGATGCACAGTTCGGTGCTGCTCGACGGGCAGAACGAGGTGCTTCGCCCGTCCATCCTGTGGTGCGATACGCGAACCACGGAGCAGTGCCGCTGGATCACGGAAAAGGCGGGCGAAGAAAACCTGGTGCGCTGGGTGTCCAATCCGGCGCTCGAAGGCTTCACCGCGCCCAAGCTGATCTGGGTCCGCGATCACGAGCCCCAGGTATACGACCGGATCAGGCGGGTGCTGCTGCCCAAGGACTATATCCGGTTCAGGATGACGGGCGATTTCGCCATGGAGGTGTCCGACGCCGCGGGCACTCTGTTGTTCGACGTCAGAGAGCGACGATGGTCCGGTTCCATGCTGGACGCCATCGGCCTGCCGCCGGCATTCATGCCGCCCACTTTCGAATCCACCGACGTATGCGGCCACGTGACGGCGGAAGTCGCCGGGGAAATGGGGCTCGACGCCGGCACGCCCGTCGTCGGCGGCGGGGCCGACAACACCTGCGGCGCCGTGGGCGCCGGTATCGTACGTTCGGGACGGATTCTGGCGAGTCTCGGCACATCGGGTGTGGTTTTCGCCCACACCGACGATGTCCGCGTCGATCCCGAAATGCGGGTCCACACCTTCTGCCACAGCGTCCCCGACAAGTGGTACCTCATGGGGGTGACCCTCTTCGCGGGCGGCGCCTTCCAGTGGCTACGCAACACGCTGGGCGAAGTGGAGGTCAGCGCTGCCCGTATGCTGGACACCGACCCCTACGAACTGATGACGGCCCAGGCGGCTCGCGCGCCGGTGGGCAGCGAAGGGCTGGTGTTTCTCCCCTATCTCATGGGCGAGCGCACCCCCCACAAGGATGCCAACGCACGGGGCGCCTTCGTCGGCATCACCGGACGTCACGGCCGCCCCCACATGATCCGGTCCGTCATGGAGGGCGTGACTTTCGCCCTGCGGGATTCCATAGAGATCATGCGGGAACTCGGCCTGTCCGTCACCCAGGTCCGTTCCACCGGCGGTGGTGCGCGAAGCAGCCTGTGGCGCCAGATCCAGGCGGATATCTACGGCGCGGAAGTCGTCACCGTCAACGCGGAGGAAGGCCCCGCTTTCGGAGCCGCCATCCTGGCCGCGGTGGGCACCGGTGTGTACGGCACCGTCGAGGAGGCCACGGACGCCCTGGTCGCCGTGGCTACCCGGACGGAACCGGACCGGGATGCGTCGGCACGTTATGAGGAGTGCTACGGAATCTTCAAATCCATGTACCCGGCACTCAAGCCGGGTTTCGACGCACTGGGCGGCATGGCGAGAAAGCAGGATTGAGCACGCGGACGACGACGGCTGGAACGGAAGGGCGCGACGCGGGTTCAATATTGAGCACGCGGAGGACGAAGGCCGGAACGAAAGGCCGCTACACGGGTTCAATAAGGGCAGGAAAAATACCAAATCTGCAGGAGAAAAACGCTATCTAAGGAGCACGAATTGAATATCCACGAATACCAGGCGAAGGACATCTTCGCCCGGCACGGGATGGCGATCCCGCGGGAAGAGGTGGCGAGGACGCCGGAAGAAGCCCGGCGCATCGCGGAGCAACTTGCCACGCGGGTGGTGGTCAAGGCGCAGGTCCACGTCGGCGGCCGGGGCAAGGCGGGCGGCGTGAA
Source organism: Candidatus Latescibacterota bacterium (assembly GCA_012270975.1). GTDB lineage: Bacteria > JAAXHH01 > JAAXHH01 > JAAXHH01 > JAAXHH01 > JAAXHH01. The sequence continues at coordinate 221,198 of JAAXHH010000141.1, forward strand.
ACTGGCTTCGACGCCCGATGAGGCCTTCGAGGTCGCCAGCCGGATCCTGGGCATGGACATCAAGGGGCTGACGGTCCGGCAGGTTTTGGTGGCCGAGGCGGTGGGGATCGCCCATGAAGCCTACGTGGGCATCATCCTGGACCGGCAGACCCGGCGGGCGGTGTTCATGGTCAGCGCGGCGGGCGGAGTCGATATCGAGGAAGTCGCCCGGGAAACGCCGGAGAAGATCCACAAGCTGGCCGTCGATCCCCTGCTCGGCCTGCAGCCGTACCAGGCCCGGTCCCTCGCCTACAAGCTCTATTCTGATCCCGCGGTGGTGAACCAGGCATCCCGGATCCTCGGCCAACTCTACGATGCCTTCATCGATAGCGACGCGTCCCTGGCGGAGATCAACCCCCTCGTGACCACGACGGACGGCAAACTGTGGGCCCTGGACGGGAAGATGAACATCGACGACAACGCCCTGTACAGGCACGAGGAAATCGAGGCCATGCGCGATCCCGAATCCGAAGAGCCTACCGAGGCCGAGGCGCGGGACGCGGATCTCAGCTTCGTCAAGCTCGACGGCGACATCGGCTGCATCGTCAACGGCGCGGGCCTGGCCATGGCGACGATGGACATGGTGAAATTCTACGGAGGCATGCCCGCGAACTTCCTCGATATCGGCGGCAGCTCGAACCCGGACAAGGTCGTCACGGCCATGAACATCATCACATCCGACGACCGTGTCAAAGCCGTGCTTTTCAACATCTTCGGGGGGATAACGCGCTGCGACGACGTGGCCAACGGCATCGTCACCGCCCTGGAACGCATCGCCGAAGGACCGGGCGGTCCGCTCACGCTGCCGATCGTCATCCGGCTTACCGGGACGAACGAAGAAGAAGGCCGGCGCATACTCGAATCCGTGGGACTCGTCGCCGTCGACACCATGGCGGAGGCCGTACAGAAGGCCGTTGAACTCGGGGAGGGGGGAAGATGAGCATCCTGGTAGACGAAAACACCCGCGTCGTCGTGCAGGGGATTACCGGCAGGGACGGGTCCTTTCACACGCGCCAGATGGTGGACTACGGAACGAACATCGTGGCCGGAGTTACACCCGGTAAAGGCGGCCAGGACCTGGACGGTATCCCGGTTTTCGACACCTTGGGCGAAGCAGCCGGGGCAACCGGGGCCAATACATCCATCATCTACGTCCGTCCCGCCTTCGCGGCCGACGCGATCCACGAGGCGGTCGATGCCGAATTGGACCTGGTGATCTGCATCACGGAAGGCATCCCCACGTTGGACATGGCCCGGGTCTACGCCGTCCTGCAGCATTCCCGTGTGCGCCTCCTGGGACCGAACTGCCCAGGGGCCATCACCCCCGGCGTCACCAAGGTGGGCATCATGCCCGGCCACATACACCAGCCCGGCCAAGTGGGCGTGGTTTCCCGCAGCGGCACGCTGACCTACGAGATCGTCCACCAGTTGACGAGCGCGGGCATCGGCCAGTCGACCTGCCTGGGCATCGGCGGCGATCCGATCATCGGTACGGGCTTCATCGACGCCCTCGAGGCCTTCGAGGCGGACCCGGATACGCACGCGGTAGTGATGATCGGCGAGATTGGAGGCTCCGACGAGGAAAGGGCCGCGGAATTCGTCGGGGAAAACATGACAAAGCCGGTGGTCGGATTCATCGCGGGACGCACGGCGCCGCCCGGCAAACGCATGGGACACGCCGGTGCGATCATATCGGGTGGTACGGGCGGAGCCGAGGATAAGGTGAGGGCATTGAACGACGCCGGCATTCCCGTGGCCGACCGCTCGGCCGACGTGGTCGATTTGATCCGTTCCGCACTCGCCTGATCCGGGGATTTTCCTCTTGACACGACCGGGGTAACCCCCGTATTATTAGTGGTTTCCGGGCGATTTACGGAAACCCGGAAACGTCCGAATTGGGGTACGAGATACGCGCGTGAAGTCTGGTCCGGCAATATTGAATAAGCAGTCGATATGCAAATCGCGATCGAGCATCTGGCCGAAGGTTTACATCCCATCCATCTAGAAGACACGCCCGCCGCCGATTTTCTTCCGGACGAGGACTGCCGTTTCGCTTCACCCGTCAAGGTGGACGGCACGCTCACGGTCTCCGAGAACTCGCTGGTGCTGCAGGCTGACATCGCGGTCGCCATGACCTTTTCCTGCGGCAGATGTCTCGAAGACGTGGAGGAACATATCAGCGGAGAAATCGCGACCTACTACGAGAAGACCGACCGCGCCATACCCGAGGGTGAGGAGCTGACCGAAGCCGACGACGTGGAAATCCTGGACTACAGCGCGAAGGCGATAGACCTGAGTCGGCGCATCGCGGAACTCGTCAATCTTAACATCCCCATGAAACCCCTGTGCAGCGAAGATTGCAGGGGGCTCTGTCCGGAATGCGGGCGGAACCTCAACGAAGGCGCCTGTAGTTGTGGTACGCGGCAGGCGGACCCGCGCTGGCACACACTGAAAACGTTGTTGAAGGAGGATTAAGAAATGGCTTTGCCCAAGCGACGCCAATCCCGGGCACGAAGTCGTAAGCGCCGCACGCACTGGGTACTGTCGATGCCGGCACTGGTGGAATGCGACCACTGCGGAGAGAAGAAACGCGCGCACCGCGTCTGCCCCCATTGCGGATACTACCAGGGAAGGGAAGTACAGGAAGTCGAAGCAATTTAGGTTCGGCGCCGCCAATTCATGACCCAAGCCAGGATCGCTTTCTTGTTTCCGGGGCAGGCTTCCCAGTACGTGGGCATGGGCCGGGACCTGCACGACCGGTATCCGCAGGTACGGGAGCTCTACCTGCAGGCCAGCGAGATCGCCGAGGCCGATATCACGGGGATCTCCTTCGACGGACCCGCCGAAACCCTGAAGCAGACGAACTACACGCAGTTGGCTATCCTTGTGCACAGCGTGGCGGTGGCGTCCCTGCTGAAGGAACAGGGGATCCAACCGGATTACGTCGCCGGCCACAGCGTGGGGGAATACTCGGCGCTGGTCGCGTCGGGATCACTCGCGTTCGAGGAATCGGTGCGCCTGGTTCGGCTGCGCGGCACCCTGATGCATGAGGCCGGACAAAGGCGGCCGGGCACCATGGCGGCCGTGATCGGCCTGTCACCGGAGGAAGTCGACGACGTCTGCCGGTCGGCGAGCGGGGAGGGCGAGCCCGTCCAGCCGGCCAACTACAACTCCCCGGTACAGACGGTCATCGCCGGGGCCGTGCCTGCCGTGAAACGGGCTATGGAAGCCGCCCGGGATGCGGGGGCCAGGAGGGTCGTGCCCCTCGAGGTTAGCGGGGCGTTCCACTCCAAACTCATGGAGCATGCCAAGCAAGGCCTTGCGGAGGCAATCGGAAAGGCCGCCATCACCCGCGCCGAAACGCCGCTGGTGGCCAATGTAACCGCCCGGTCCGTGACGGAACCGGAAGATATCCGGCGCCTGCTGATCGAGCAGCTGACCCGGCCGGTGCGTTGGGCGGAATCCATGCAGACCCTGGCCGGCCACGGGGTGGGCACCGTGGTGGAGGCGGGACCGGGCAGCGTACTCGCGGGACTCATGAAAAGAATGCACCGCGGCGTCGGCGTCCTGAATGCGGATAAGCTCGAGGACGTGTCTTCCGTGGTCGAAGGGCTCGGTCAGCCCGTGGTGGAGCGGTGATCCGATACGTGTGGTCGTCTGTGGTAGTACATTGAACCGAAACGCGCGGTCAATCCATGGCACAACTGTTATGAAAGTATTGAAATCAGTACCTGATCACGAGGATCTCCTGTTTTGCGTGGCTTGAACGGCAAAGTTGCCGTCATAACGGGCGGCGCCCAGGGGATCGGCTCCGCCGTCGCCGAACGGTTCGCCGCGGAAGGCGCCCGGGTAATCATTACGAGCCGCGACGGGACGAAGGCCGAAGAAGCCGCTGAGGCGTTGAAGCAAAAAGGGGGCGACGCGAGGGGGCTGTCCGCATGCATCGACGACCGGGACAGTGTGAAAGACCTGGTCGACGGCGTCGTTGAAGCATACGGATCCATCGATGTTCTGGTCAACAACGCGGCCACGGTCCGGGACACGCTTTTGATGCGCATGAAACAGGCTGACTGGGACGAGGTCGTGCACATCAACCTGGGCGGCGTGTTTATCTGCACCCAGGCCGTCATACGGCCGATGATGCGGCAGCGGAGCGGCAGGATCATCAATATGACCTCGATCGTCGGCCTCTCGGGGAACGTGGGACAGGCCAACTACGCCGCCTCCAAGGCCGGTATCGTCGGCTTCACCAAGTCCGTGGCGAAAGAGGTCGGCAGCAGGGGAATCACGGTCAACGCGATCGCCCCGGGGTATATCGAAACCGACATGACGGCGTCGCTTCCCGAGGCGGTGCGGACCGCGTTCCTGGACGCCACACCGCTTTCCCGGGCCGGACAACCGGATGACGTGGCCGGAATCGCGGCGTTCCTGGCGTCCGACGACGCCGCCTTCATAACGGGCCAGGTGATGCGCGTCGACGGCGGCATGGGGATGTGAGGGAAGGCAGCCTTTGAGGACGGATCAAGCGCTGCTTATAAGCAGAAGGTCATCTGTTACAGACGAAGTCCAGCGGTTTTAAGGAATTACTCTGGCGGACGCGACAAATCTCATCTCAGCATGTAAACTCAGAGTCAACAATTCATCCGTACAGGAGGAACGAAGATGGAAGATCGCGTAAAGGAGATCATCGCCGAGCAGCTTGGCGTGGATGGTGACCAGGTTACCGACAATGCCTCGTTTACCGACGACCTGGGCGCCGACTCGCTCGACACGGTCGAGCTCGTCATGGCCCTCGAGGAAGAATTCGATCTCGAGATTCCCGACGAGGACGCCGAGAAGATCGTCACGGTAGGTGACGCGATCAAGTATCTCCAGGCCAATATAGACGGCTGATTCAACTCAAGGTCCGGTCCGTGATCCCCGGTAGTCCGGGGATGCGGCCGGTTGATTTCGGGAGACTTCGGCGTGGCAGAGCGCGTTGTCGTTACCGGTATGGGCGTCCTGAGCCCCGTGGGTCTCACGCTTGATACCTACTGGAAAGCCCTTTGCGACGGCCAAAGCGGCGTTGGCCCCATAACCAAGTTCGATGTCGGCGACTTTCCGGCCAAAATCGCCGCCGAGTTGAAGGATTTCAATGCGGCGGACTATATCGACCGGAAGGAAGTGCGGCGCATGGACGACAACGTCCAGTACGCGGTAATCGCGGCGCAGATGGCGATCGATGACTCCGGGCTGGATCTCGATGCCGAGGACCGGGGACGCATCGGAGTGGTCATGGGCACGGGCGTCGGTGGGATCTGGACTTTCGAAAACCAGCACGCGAACCTGGTGAATAAGGGGCCGGGCCGGGTCAGCCCCTTTTTCATTCCGATGATGATCGCGGATATGGCGCCTGGCCAAATCTCGATGATTCATGGCCTGAAGGGTCCCAACTACACCACGGTATCTGCCTGTTCCAGCGGAGCGCACGGCATAGGCGACGCCTTCAGGATACTGCAGCACGGGGACGCGGACGTCATGGTCACCGGCGGGACGGAGGCCAGCATCTCCCCCATGGCCGTGGCCGGGTTCAGCAACATGCGGGCCCTTTCCCTCCGAAACGACGAACCTGAACGGGCCAGCCGGCCATTTGACGCCGAACGGGACGGATTCGTCCTGGGCGAGGGAGCAGGCATGGTCGTGCTCGAGACCCTGCCGCACGCACTGCAGCGCAACGCGACGATTTATGCCGAACTGGCGGGTTATGCGGCGACGGCGGACGCTTTTCATATCACCCAGCCGCATGAATCGGGCGAAGGCGCGGTGCGGTCCATGAGCCTCGCACTGCGGAACGCCGGGTTGGCCGCAGACGAGATCGATTACATCAACGCTCACGGCACATCCACTCCCTTTAACGACCGCATCGAAACCCTGGCGATCAAGAAGGTCTTTGGAAATCACGCGAAACGTCTCGCCATCAGCTCCACCAAGTCGCTTGTCGGCCATCTTCTCGGAGCTTCGGGAGGGGTGGAGTTCATCGCGACCTCGCTGTCCGTCTCCCGCGATTTCGTCCATCCTACCATCAACTACGAGGTACCCGATCCCGATTGCGACTTGGACTACGTCCCCAACACCGGCAGGGAGCGGGAAGTACGGGCGGCCTTGACCAATTCATTTGGATTCGGTGGGCATAACGTAACTCTCGTGGTAAAGAAGTACACGGCGTAACGTCCTCCGAAACGCCTCGAATGTTTTCCAGGGATTACCGTGTCGAAACGGCATCCTATCCTGCAGAAGCTGGCGCGAGTAGCCGCGGCCCTTTTTTCCGGCCTGAAACGCGGCGTATCCGGCCATGCCGCGAACCGAACGGCCATCGAACGGGAAAACGCCCGCCAGGTACAAAAGTATCTCAACTACCGATTCAAAAACCCCGACTATCTCATTACGGCGCTGAAGCACCGTTCCTACGTGTATTCCCGGGAACAGTCGGGCGTTCACTCCAATGAACGACTGGAGTTCCTCGGTGACGCGGTGCTGGACCTCGTCGTAGGCGAGTTCATCTTCAACAGGTATCCCCGGCGCCGCGAGGGACAGCTGACGCAGCTCCGTTCCACGCTGGTCAACCGGAAGGCCCTCGCGCGCCAGGCCCGGACGATGAAACTCGGTCGATACGTGCTGCTGAGCTCCAGCGAAGCCCGTTCCGGCGGCCGGTTTCGCCATTCGATCCTTTCCGACGCCTACGAGTCCATCATCGGGGCCATGTACCTGGACGGCGGACTCGGTCCGGTCAGACGCTTCCTGTATCGCACCCTGCTCCAAGACTTGGGTGAAGAACGCCCCGCCAGCGTCGATCACTCCCGGAACTACAAGAGCGCGCTGCTTGAATTCACGCAGGGCGAGGGCATAGGCCAGCCGGAATACCGGGTTGATTCCGCCGTCGGCCCCGACCATGAGAAGATCTTTACCATCGAGGTCTATGTATCCGGGAATCCCGTGAGCAAGGGCACGGGCACCAGCAAGAAAAACGCCGAGCAGGACGCCGCGAGACAGGCCGTCGAGCAACTGCAGGCCGCCCGGAACAGCGAAGGGCCATGATCCGCATACTCGCCACGCCCGGATGTTCCGCCGCCTGGAACATGGCTGTCGACGAAGCCCTGTTCGACGCGGGCGGGCGGGATCCGGAGATGATGACCCTGCGCATCTATTCCTGGACTCCTCCGGCCGTGTCTCTCGGATACGGCCAGGACGTGGAAGGCGAGATCGATCCCCGCCAGTGCGACCGGCACGGCATCGGATTGGTCCGGCGGATCACCGGGGGCCGCGCCGTGTTGCACGACCAGGAACTGACCTACAGCCTGGTGGCGCAGGAGTCCCACCCCGCCCTGGGCAGCTCGTCCGGCGTGATGATCCGCACGGTGAGCGAGGCGCTGATCGGGACGCTACGGCAATTCGGAATCCCGGCTGAAATTGCGCGGGACGGACGTTGCGGCATGGGTGGCAAAGGCGACGTATGTTTCACGGCTACCGGACGAAACGAAGTCACGGTCCGCGGAAAGAAACTGGCCGGTAACGCCCAGCGCCGTTCGGGTGGACGGGTACTGCAGCACGGATCCATCCTGCTGGGACCTGGCCACAGAAAGCTTCCCCTGTTGATGCCTGGTCACGCTCGCGCACGCCGGGACGCCATCGCCCGGCTGCTGAACGAGCGGACCGTCTCCGTATCCGAGTTGATTCCCCGCGCTCCGTCCTTCGAGGAATGGACCGACTGCCTGTCCCGGTCGTTTCTTGAACAACTGAACCTGGAAGGTCGAATGGACGTACTGGACGCTGACGAGCGGCGCATGGCCGAGTCGTTGGTCCGCACCCGATACGGAAGCGCCGACTGGACCTGGCGAAGGACGCTCTGCCATGTCGGATGAACCCGTTGCGATAACCGGAATCGCCTGCCGGTTCCCCGGGGGGATATCGACGCCCCAGTCCTTCTGGGAATTCATCCTGAACGGCGGAGACGCGATACGCGTCGTGCCGGACGAACGAAAAGCCCTGTGGAGTTACTGGCCGGACCGCGGGGAGTATCCAGACTGTGGCGGATTCGTCGACGAAATCGACCGGTTCGACGCGGGGTTCTTCAAAATATCGCCCCGGGAAGCCCGCCACATCGATCCCCAGCAGCGCATCCTGCTTGAACTCGCCTGGGAAGCGCTGGAAGACGCTCGGATACCCCCGGCCAAGCTGGAAGGCCGGTCCGTCGGAGTGTACGTGGGGATCTTCCTGGACGAATACTGGGATCTGCAGCGGTACGCGGCGCCTTCGTCGGTGGGCATGCATACCAACACGGGCGGCACGTTGAGCATCGCGGCCAACCGGATCTCCTACTTCCTCGATTTGCAGGGCCCGAGCATCGCCGTGGATACGGCCTGCTCCTCGTCCCTGACCGCCATACACCTGGCCTGCCGCGATATCCAGGCCGGAACCTGTACCGCGGCGCTTGCCGGAGGCGCCAATCTACTGCTGACGCCGCAGACGACGCGCGGGTTTCAACAGGCGCAGATGCTGTCGCCGGACGGGCGTTGCAGGGCCTTCGACCAGGGCGCGAACGGATACGGACGCAGCGACGGCGCCGGCATGGTCGTGCTGAAGCCCCTGGCCGCGGCGATGGAGGACGGCGATGCGATCTACGCGGTCGTTCACGGTTCCGCGATCAACCAGGACGGGCGCAGCAGGGGACTGACCGTACCGGGGCAAAGCGCGCAGGAAGCCGTCATCGAGTCGGCCGCCCGGGCAGGGGGCGTAAGCGCCTCTCGACTCGCTTTCGTGGAAGCCCATGGCACGGGAACGCCCACGGGCGATCCCATAGAAGCGATGGCCATTGGACGCGCCACGGGATCCACCGGCTGCCTGATCGGTTCGGTGAAGACCAATATCGGCCACACCGAGGCGGCGGCCGGAGTCGCCGGCGTCATCAAGACGGCGCTGTCGCTGAAACATGGGATCCTGCCGCCCTCTCTGCATTTCACGGATCCGAATCCAGATATCCCCTTTGAAGAACTGGGGTTAAGGGTGGTCACCGAACCGGAGAACCTCCCCCGTCCCACCTATGCCGGTGTAAACTCCTTCGGATTCGGCGGCGCCAACGCCCACGTCGTGCTCGGATCGCCGCCGGTCATGGAGCTCCACGAAGAACCTTCAAATACGCAACCGGCACGTGAACTGCAAACGACAGAAACGGACGCTACCCGTCGCCAGCCGGTTCTGCAGGCTCCCCGGCTTCTGGTACTGTCCACCCACAGCACCGCCGCGCTGAAAGAAAAAGCATCGGATACCGTATCCCTGCTTCGAAGCCATCCCGATACGCCGCCCGGCGATCTCGCTGCCGCGCTCGCCCTGCACCGATCCCATCTCGATCACCGTCTGGCGCTGTTGTTCGAGGAGTCCGGAGAAGCCGTCCGGGACCTCGAGGAGTTCTGCGGTGGCGGCATCCCGGATCGTTTCGAAACCGGACGCACCGGAGCACACGCGACACCCGTCGTGTTTGTCTTCACCGGCATGGGCCCCCAATGGTACGGCATGGATCAGGCGCTTTACGACGAAGCGCCCCCGTTCCGCGAGGCGCTGGACGAGTTCGACCACCTGTTCGCGGCGATTTCGGGCAGGTCCTTGCTTGAAGTGATGCGGACCGGGACGACCGGTGAGCGCATGGCCGACGTCGCGGTCGCTCAGCCCGCCAACATGGCGCTGCAGTGGGCGCTGGCGGCCTTGTGGCGGTCCCTGGGCGTCGGGCCGCAGATCGTCGTCGGCCACAGCGTCGGGGAAATCGCAGGTGCCTGCGTCACGGGTGCAATTTCGCTGGAAGAGGGGGTTCGCATCATCTACCAGCGCAGCAGGCTACAGAAGGCTATGCAGGGAAGGGGTGAAATGCTGGCGGTGGGCGTGTCGCCCGAAGAGGCGGGAGAGCTCATCGAACCCTACGATGCCAGCCTGTCCATCGCCGCGGTCAACAGCCCGGCATCCGTGACCATATCGGGAGAAGCAGCGGATATCGACCGGTTGCAGGACGCGATCGAAGATCGACGGCTCTTCTGCCAGAAGCTGCATACAGAGATCGCCTATCACAGTGGGCAAATGGACGGGATCCGCGAGGATTTTCTGGCGTCCCTCAACGGATTGTCCCCCTCGAAAACCCGCGTACCGCTGTTGTCGACGGTGACGGGTGCGCAGGCAGACGGAACGGAACTCGACGCGGATCACTGGTGGCGGAATATCCGGAGTCCCGTCCTGTTCGACCGGATATTCGAAGAGGTTTCAGACGGCGGAGAAGCGCTTTACCTTCAGATCGGCCCCCATCCGGTGCTTTCCACGGCCATTTATGAGAATCTGGCTCAACACAACCAGCCGGGCCATGCACTCGCCACGCTGCGGCGCGATCGCGGAGCGTGGGACGTCCTGCTCGAATCCGTGGCAAAGTGCTACGTCCATGGACACGCTATCAACTGGGAGCGTCTGATGGACTCGCCTCGCGTGTCCGTGCAACTGCCGCCGTACCCCTGGCAGAAGGAACGGTACTGGCTGGATGGAATGGACCATCACCCGGGCGGCCTGTACCCGCACCCGTTGATCGGTCCGGCCGTTGAATCTTCCGTCGACCCCGATTCCCGGATATGGGAACGGGCGATCAGCCTGGAATCTCACCCGATCCTCGCGGACCACAAGGTGCTGGGCCGGTCGATCATGTCGCTTGCCGGGCAGATCGAAATGCTCTTCGAGACGCTCGACGCAGCGGATATTCCCGTCGCCTTCACCAGCCTCGAACTCCTGCACCCCCTGTTATTGCCCGAAATCGGTGCGCACCGCTTCCAGATCGTGCAAAGGCAGAACCGGTATACCCTGTCCTCCAAACCGGAATCTCAGGAGACGGCTTCGACCTGGCTGGCGATCATGCGAACCGAAAGATCCCGCGTGGATGAGATGGGCGAAATCATCGACCCGGGCGTTGTAAAATCCCGTTGCGACCAACGGATCACAAGCCGTCGATTCTACGAACGCGCCACCGAATTGGGGTTTGCGTACGGCCCCGCCTTCCGCCAGGTCGACGATGTCGTGTATTCCGACCGGGAAGCGCTGGCCTTTCTGGTGTTCGGGGATGAAGGGCACGGGCCCTACCGCCTGCATCCCGGTGTCCTGGATGCCGGCCTGCAAGCCCTGCTGATGCTCGTACCGGATGACGATCCACACTTGCCGGTTAGCGTGGAAACCATTGTGCTGCAGAGACTTCCAGGACAGCATGAAGTGCTGTTTGCCTATGCCAGACTGCGCGAGACGACGAAAGAAGACAGCCTGCTGGCCGACGTGTACCTTGTAGACGAAAAGGGGCTGCCCACAGTGGCTTTGAAAGGCGTAGCCCTGTCACGGGCGAGCGGCTTGGGAAGCCGTCGCAGCCTCGACAACAACCCCCTCGGACTGTACCGCGAGGAGTGGGTGGCCGACAACCGCTGGGCGGACCGACCGCAACCCAGTTCGGCGTCCCACTGGTTCGTGCTCGCGGACGACCAACGACTCGGAGGCAAACTGGCCGACGCCCTGTCCCGCCCTGGTGTGAAGAGTGAATTCGTCGACCTATCCGGTAGTGGATCCGGAAAGAACTGGGACACACTTGCCGATAAACTGGGATTGGTGGAATGCGAGACCGGAAGCTACATCGGTTTGGCAGGTATTTGGACTGGAGGCGGCAACCGGAAGTCGGGCCGGCATACCGGACCCGCCCTGGAATCCTTTGAACTGGTCCGTACGGTGCTGGACAACCCGGATCTTCCATGCCGCCTGCGGCTGATCACGGCGGGTGCACAGCCCGTGATGGAGGGTGGCGGAGCATCACCATCACTCACGGCGATCTGGGGCTGCGGTCGGGTCGCCATGCGCGAACATCCCGATTTGAACTGTACGCTGATCGACCTCCCGGCCGGGACCGGCGAGATCGATGTGGAGGGTCTTGCGGCGATCACGGGCACGGACTCATTACCTGGTGAAATTGCCCTGCGGGAAACCGATGTTTACACCCGCCGTCTCGTTCCCTTCGTTCCGAAGCGGAGCGAAGCGAAAACCGTAACCGCTTGTTCAAAAACAAGTTACATACTATCGCAGCCCACACCAGGGTCAATCGACGACCTCCATTTCAAAACGAAACCGGAACCTTGCCCCGGACCAGACGAGGTGGTCATTCGCGTGCGGGCCGCCGCATTGAATTTCCGGGACGTGCTGACTGCCCTCGGCGTGTTGAAGGAACCATCACGGCGGCCACCGTCTTTCGGATGGGAATGCGTCGGTGAAGTGGTCGCACGCGGCGACAAGACAGACTCCGTGGAAATCGGCGATGTGGCTATGGGGATGGTGCCTGCGGCTCTGGCCGGACACGTCACCGCGAAGGCCGACCTGGTCGTCCGAAAACCCGAGCACCTGGGCATCGAGGAGGCCGTCACGCTGCCTGTGGCTTTTCTGACGGCATACCTGGGCCTCGTGGTACGCGGCGGGATATCCACCGGTGACCGGGTTCTTGTACATAACGCGTCCGGCGGAGTGGGACTGGCCGCCCTTCAAATCGCCTGTCAGGCGGGAGCTGAGGTGTTCGCCACGGCAGGGTCTGAAGAAAAACGCGCCTTACTGCGGGAAATGGGCGTTCCGCACGTGATGGATTCCCGATCGCTGGAATTCGCCGAAGAGATCACGGAAAAGACTGCTGGGAAGGGCATGGATATCGTGCTAAACACCCTCTCCGGCCCCGCCATGAGGACTTCCCTGTCCGTGCTGGCACCCCATGGGCGTTTCATCGAGATCGGAAAAACCGATGCGCTGAACCACGGTTCCATCGACCTCAACCGGTTCGACCAAAATCGGTCCTATCATCCCATTGATCTCGCGCAGTTCATTGAGAAACGGCCGGACCGGGCAGGTGACTTGCTACAGAAGATCGTCGACATGGCCGGAGATGGCACGATACACCCCCTGCCGTATCAGGTCTTCCCGATGAAACGGGCGCGGGAGGCCTTCCGGTTCATGTCGCAGGCCCGGCACACGGGCAAACTGGTACTCGTGGACGACGGAGCACCGGTTCCTGTGATCCTGAGCGGCGAAGATCCGATTATTCGATCGGGTGGAACCTACCTCGTCACGGGCGGCGCGGGCGGAATCGGCCGTTTCCTGACCGGCTGGCTGCTCGACCGGGGAGCCGGCCTGGTGGTCGTAACGGGCCGAAGGCCAATCGAGAAGGCGTCACCGGAAGCCGATCCCACCGGTAAAGTGAGGTATGTTCAGGCCGACGTGACCGATCGGGAGATGATGGAACATCTCGTGGCGGATCTGAAATCGGAGCATGGGCCGGTCAGGGGCGTTTTTCACGCGGCTGGCGTGCTGGACGATGGTATATTGCTCACCCAGACGATGGAGCGGTTCCGTCAGGTACTCGAGCCCAAGACGACTGGCGCGTGGCTGCTGCACGAGTTAACGAAGGGCCTCGAATTGGACCTCTTTGTCCTGTTTTCCTCGGTGGCTTCTATGGTCGGCACCGCGGGCCAGGCGTCCTACGCCGCCGCAAACGCCTATCTCGACGGCCTGGCGGACCTCAGACGCCAAGAGGGTTTGCCAGTTACGACGATTAACTGGGGACCCTGGGAAGGTACGGGCATGGCGGCAGAAGAACTCACCGCCGATCGCCTCAAGCGGCAGGGACTGCGCCCGATCCCGCCCGACGAAGCGGGCGCGCTGCTTGACCGGATATTGCGTCGTGACGTCCACCATGTCGGCGTGTTCCCTACGACGGAACCCACGGGAGAATCGCTGATCGCACGGTTCCTGTCTTCTGATAGTCATCCGGAACTGGTACCACAGTCGATCTTACCGCTATCGAGAGCGGACTTGTACGCTCTGTCCGCGAACGATCTCCGCGTCTACATCGAGGAATTCGTGACCGATGCGATCTGTCGGATCGTGGAAGTAGAACCGGGAAGCGTGGAACCGGGACAGACCTGGCGCAGCCTGGGAGTGGATTCTCTCATGGCCGTGGAATTGAGGAACCGAATCGAGGCGGGATTGCACGTGTCGGTTCCGGTAGAGACCTTGCAGTCGGAAACCGCCATCAACCAGACGATCAACAGGTTGTTGGAGGGGTTTAAAAGCCACGAGTCGGACTCGAACCGACGACCTATTCATTACGAATGAATTGCTCTACCAACTGAGCTATCGTGGCCTGTTAAATCCGCGCTCAATATATGCTTTGGCAGCCCTGGATGCAACCCGTTTTTAGGCCTCGACGGATTCCATGGACCGGGCGATATGCGCCCGCGTTCCGAAGATATCGAAACACTCCCGCTGGTTGGTCTGCATGAGCCGGAGGGCCACGTCCATGGCCTGTTTTTCGGTGAGGAGGCCGTCGCGCACCTCGGCTTCCAGGGCGCGGCTGAGCCACCGCCGCGCCTGCACGGCGTAGGCATAGGCGCTGGTGGGCCAGCCGGTGTCCCCGCCGAAGGCGAACAGCTTGTTGATCGGCACGGCGTGGATGAAGCGGCGGACGAAATCGCAGGAGCTGAAGGGATCGATGGACCAGGCCCAGCAGAGGTCCACCCACACGTTGGGATAGTGCTTGGCGAGGGCGATCAGTTCGTGGCTGTATGGATAGGCGATGTGCATCAGCACAAATCTAGCGTCGAGGTAGCGAGCCAGCAGTCCACACAGATTCCCGCTTTTGATCCGGTCCACCGGCATCCGGCTGTGACCCGCGTAGTAACCGGTGTGGATCTTGAACGGAAGGTTGTGTTCGATAGAATGCTCGACGCCCCGCGCCCAACACCAGTCCCCCAGGCACAGCAACGCTTCCTCCGGCGCGCCATCCGGATTGCTAAGAACGATATCCAGGGCCCTGGCGGCTTCGTCGTCGCTGCGTTCCACCCACCGGAGCGTCCTTGAATAGGCGTGCTGGGCCTTGACCGCGATGGCGCGTGATCCGTATTTCGCGAAAATCGCGGCCATGGCGTCTCGGAGGCTGTCCAGCCCGTCCACCGTAATCCCCGTTTCCTCCACGATTTTCTCCACGGGCACCTCCCCATTGCAGAATCCCACCCACGAGACATCGTAGAGAAAGAAATCCGGACCGGAGACATCCGGTTCGCACGCCCAGACGAAGTTGTCGATCTGCACGTGATCCAGGCCCGCGCGGTTCCGCAACAGTGCCAGGCGCTGGCCGGGGCCCCGTAATCGGTCGTTCTCGGCCTGCGCTGCCACCAGGCCGTCGACCGTAATCTCGGCCATGCCGTACACGTCTTCCGCCAGGATGCGCACCGCTTCGCCGTATCCTGTATGTTTCACGGCTTCCCAGGCTTTACGGACGGGCTCGAAGCGGTCTGCCACGCCTCCCTTACCGGGATCCAGCAGGGCATTTACATCCTCCTGCGAAGCGCCGGCGACCACGAGATCCGCCGGGACGTAGTTCTCGAAGAGATCCTGCAGCACGTCCGGCCCGTTTGCAACCCAATCCTCTTCGAACCTGAGATGTTCGTGGGTGTCGATGAGCGGCGTCTCGTGGATGTACCGGGACAGATCGGACATGAAGATCCTCCTGCGTAATGTGCGCGGGGAAGCGGAAAACAGTTGAAATCTGGCGAAGACCGGGAATACCCCCGGGGTGAGTCGAACACCCGACCAACGGTTTAGGAAACCGTTGCTCTATCCACTGAGCTACGGGGGCTGGAGTGTAGTTCCGGTCCGTGCTCAACATATGAACGCGCCTGCCAAGTGTCAACGCCTTAATGCGGACGTCCAGGTAGTGAATGATCTTGTCATCTCCTACACGCCGGCATATATTCTGACCGCCCAATTCGGCAGTGCATCGAGCGGCAGAAACACTGTATGCGAAGAGCGGGGACTACAGGATGAAAGGACTGGTCAAATACGACCACGGACCGGTCAACATGGAAGTCCGGGATATGCCGGTTCCGGAACCTCGTTCCGGGGAGGTTCGGGTGGAGATCCGGGCCGCGGGGATCTGCGGTACGGACATCCACATTTACAAGGACGAGTACCCGTATAATCCGCCGGTGATCATGGGCCACGAGTTCTCCGGCATCGTGGACGAGGTGGCCGATACGGACGAATACCGGCCGGGCGACGCGGTGACCGGCATTCCGACCACCGTGGTCTGCGGCGTGTGCAGGTACTGTGCGGCGGGCCAGCACAGCCTGTGCGACAGCCGTCTGTCCATCGGCAGCGGGGTGCACGGCGTATTTGCGAAGTACGTGGTCATGCCAACCTGGGCGCTACGCAGGATTCCGGAACACCTGGACCTCACCATTGGCGCGTTGAGCGAACCTCTGTGCTGCTGCGTCAAGGCCGTCTCCATACGAACGTCCGTTACCGCTGGCGACGTGGCGGTGGTGACGGGACCCGGCCCCATCGGCCTGTTGACGACCCAGGTAGCGAAGGCGGAAGGCGCCTACGTCATTCTGACCGGCACCTCGGCCGATGCCGAGCGGCTCGAACTCGGGGCCCGGTGGGCCGACGAGACCGTCGACATCGAAGCGGTCGACCTGCTCGATCTCGTCAGGAATCGAACCCAGGGCTACGGCGCCGACGTGGTGTACGAATGCTCCGGGTCGGCGGCGGCCACCCGTTCGGCCATCGAACTGGTGCGGAAACAGGGCACCATCATGCAGATCGGCCTGCACGGCAGCCCTTTCGAGGTGGATTTCTTCCCGGCGGAGTTGAAGGAAATCGATATACGGACCTCCTTCGCCGGATCCCTCGATGCCTGGGACCGCACCATGGTGATGCTGGATCAGCGCAGGATCGAACTGGAACCAATCGTTTCGGACGTGGTTCCATTAACTGAGTGGGAAAACGCGTTCCGGCGGCTATTGAACAAGGAAGGCATGAAGATCCTGTTTGAGCCGGTCGATTAACGAAAGGACTTGAAATGGACCTGGGATTGAAGGACAAAGTCGCGCTGGTTACCGGCTCCAGCCGGGGTATCGGGCGGTCGATCGCCCTGGGCTTCGCGGACGAGGGATGCCACGTCAGCCTGAGCGCAAGGGGAGAAGAACGGTTGCTCGAAACCGAGAAGGAAGTCGCGCAGAAGGGCGTCGAGACGCTGGCGACGGCGGGAGACCTGACCACGGCCGAGGGTATAGAACGGGTCGTGGAGGCCACGCTGGAACGCTGGGGACGCATCGACATCCTGGTCAACAACGTGGGGGGCAGCGTCTGGAACCCTTTTGACGATGTTTCGGATGACGAATGGCTCTACGTGTTCAACCTGAACATGTTCGCCGCCGTGCGGGCGACGCGGGCCGTGCTCCCGGCGATGCGCGAGCAGGGAAGCGGTTCGATTGTCACGATCTCCTCGATCTTCGGCCGCGAAGCGGGCGGACCCGCCACCTACAACGCCACGAAGGCCGCTGAGATCTCCATGGGAAAAACGCTCGCCAAGGAAGTGGCCAAGACCGGCATCCGCGTGAACACAGTGGCACCGGGCTCGATCATATTTCCCGGGGGCAACTGGCAGAAACGCCTGGACGCGGACCCGGATGGCATCGCCAAGTTCGTGGAGCAGGAGCTGCCGGCTGGTCGCTTCGGCAAGCCCGAAGAGATCGCGGACGTGGTGGTCTTCCTGTCGTCCGACCGGGCAAGCTGGGTGACCGGCGCCTGCATCAACGTGGATGGATGTCAGTCCCGTTCATTAATTTAGGACACTCGGTAGATACGTGGTAGACACACAGTGAGTTTAGTGTAGATACACGGTAGGCACGTACGATTCGCGGAGGATGCGCGACATGAACTCGCGCCTTGAACAGCTTGAGTTGCTCGCCAGTAAAGATCCCGACGATCCCTTCATCCAGTATGCGATCGCGCTGGAATACCTGAGCTCGAAACGGCTCGAAGAGGCGGCGGGCATCCTGGAACGGCTCATGGAAGCATCTCCGGACTACACGGCGGGCTATCACCAGGCCGGGCGGGTCTACGAACAACTCGACCGCGACGAAGAAGCCCGCAGATGCTACGAGCGGGGTATCGTCGTGGCGGAACGCCAGGGCGACGCCAAGGACCTGGACGAAATGCGGGAGGCCTTGGCGTTTCTGGATTGACTTGAAGCTGCAGGACGGACGCAACGACAGGACAGACGCAAAGCAATAGGAATCGAGCAAATAGACCGAAAACTACTGATACGCATAGCCCAGGACGTATTCGGATGGGCTTTTATCGTAATAGGCGCCCTGGGCGTCTTCCTGCCGCTGCTGCAGGGCGTGCTGTTCATGGTGATCGGGCTGACGATCCTGTCCACGCGCTACGCCTTCGCCCGGCGCATGCTGGACCGGCTGGAGCGGAAGTATCCTGAAATCTACGCCAAGGTAGAGCGGCTCAAGGTCCGGTTCGCCGAGAGCAAACCGCTCCTGCTGACCCTGGGTACTATCCTGATTGTCCTGCTGGGCGTGGGGATCTACCTGGCCGTCCTGGGGTTCAAGACGGCTTACGCGAAGATCGCGCCGATCCTGTTGAACTAAGGGGATCCTCGTCGGATCTGGCGGGCGAAAAGCGTATTCAGGCCACGCGGCGAGGCAGCAGGTCAGGCGACTCGGCGTCAGATGAGGCGGCGGATCAGGCGGCGGCTGCGCCGGTCCAGCCGGTCGAGGTCCGGGATCTCGTAGCGGTTGCCGTGCTCGTCCGTGATCAGGATACGGCCGGCCGACAATTCCATCATGCCTTCCCTGAGGTCCCGCATCGGGATCTTGACGTCACCCCGATCGGTCTCCACCGAGAATAGAGACGTCCCTCCCCGACCCTCCATTTCCACTACGCGCGTTATCCGCGGGCGAAAATAGCGCCATTCGATCTCGTCCCGGATGATGCGTCCGGTTTCCTCGTCGCAGGCTCCCGGGTCGGACACGATGCCCAGGTACTCGTCTTCCTGGTCGAAGAAGGTGACGTACCGGCTTTCCCGCGAAAGCGGAAAGGCTTGGCGGATCTTGACGTTGAAGAACAGGTCGCCCGCAATGGACAGGGTGGGAGGCTGGTCGTCCCGTCGTTCGAGCCGTATGGCGGCCGGATCTAGAAATGACATGCCTTATCCCTCCACGCCCACGATGCTGGAGACGTTAGTGTGTAGCTGGACCAGCCGGTAGTACTCGCCCTGCCGGTCCAGAAGCTCTTCGTGGGTGCCCAGTTCCACCGGCTCGCCGTTCTTGAGCACAAGCAGGCGGTCGGCGTCTCTCAGGGTGGACAGACGGTGGGCGATGGCGAGGGTCGTGCGGCCCTCCATGAGCCGTCCCAGGGCTTCCTGGATCTTCTTTTCCGTTTCCAGGTCGAGGGCCGACGTGGGTTCATCGAGAATCAGGATCCTCGGGTCGTGCAGGATCGCCCGGGCGATCGCGACCCGCTGGCGTTCCCCGCCGGAAAGCCTGCCGCCCCGTTCGCCTACGGGGGTATCGTATCCATCGGGCAGCTTCGCAATGAACTCGTGGGCGTTCGCGTTGATGGCGGCCTCGATGATCTGCTCCCGGGACGCTTCCTGGTTGCCGAAGCGGATATTGTCGGCCACGGAACCGGAAAACAGGAAGGGATCCTGCTCCACGTAGCCGATCTGGCTGCGCAGTTGCATCAGGTCCATCCGCCGCACGTCGATTCCGTCGATGAGTATCTGTCCCCCGTCTACATCGTAGAAACGGCACATCAGCTTGATGAGCGTGGACTTGCCCGCGCCCGAATGGCCCACGAGTCCGATCATCTCGCCCGGTTCGACGTGCAGGTTGATCCCCTTCAGCACCGGCTGGTGCGCCACATAGCCGAAGTTGACGTCCTGCAGCTCCAGACGTCCCTCGAAACGGGGTACGTCGACGGTCCCGCCCGGCGTGTAGTCCTCAATGGGACTGTCGATGACCTCAAAGGTGCGGGTGATGGCCGTCATCATCTCGGGAATCCAGTCGGCCATGCTGGTCAATTGCTGCACGGGACTGTAGAACATGGCCAGGTAAAGGAAGAAGGCCATCAGCATGCCGATCGTCATTTCAGTCGACTGCACCTGGAGACCGCCGAACCACCAGACGAGCAGTCCGCCGACGGACACGATGAATGCCAGCAGCGGGCGTACCGTGCGCGAACGGACATGGATGTTGCGTTCGGCCGTGAACACCTTCTCGTTCTCGAGCTGCATGTCCCGGCTTTGCCGTTTCTCCTGGGCGAAGATCTTTACGACCCGGATGCCGGCCAGCGCGTCGTTCACGCGCTCGAAGAAGGTCGCCCAGCTGTCCCACGACCTGCCGTAGAACCACATCAGGTACCGCTTGATATGGATCGAGGCGTATATGATGGCGGGAATGGGGACCAGTACGAGGAGCGCCAGCTCCCAGTTGAGGTAGAAGAGCACCGCGGTCATGCCGATCACGAGCAGTCCCTGCTGAACCACCTGCGGCGCGAAATCGATCCAGAAGTAGTGTATCGACTTTGCATCCCGCGCGATGCGGGCCATGAGGCCGCCTGTCTGCTGCATATCGTAGTACTTGAGGGGCAACAGCTGCAGGACGTTCAGCAGTTCGGATCGCGCGTCGTAGGCCAGGCGGTCACCCAGCACGGCCAGCATTCTTCCGCTTATGATGGTCACTCCGGTATGCACGATCCGGGACACAGCCAGAAGCGCGACGATCAAAGGAAGCCAGATGTACATGCTCTGGTCCACCAGGACCTGGTCGACGAGGATCATGGTCAGGTACGGGGGCAGCAGGTCGATGGCCGAGGCAGCGATCGTGACCGCCATGGCGATGACCAGCGTGCGCCAGTGGGGCAGGCAGAAAGACCACAGGCGCCGGAACGTGCGCAGGTGGGCTTCGCGGCTCGACCAGTCCGGAACCTCTTCCTCGGTAACGGGTTCCGTGTGATCCGGACTTCCGTCGGGGCCGATCAGGTGCAACAGGGATTCGACGGCGTCGGACATGTCCTGCGCCACCGCGTGGGTGTACCGGAGCAGCCTGACATTCCTTCCGTCCACCGTGGCCATGAGCGCGCTCGCGCCGACCAGAGGTTCCACGGTCAGACCGGTTATCTCCGCCAGAGACAAGGAATGAGTCAGCGTCCACTCCTCGTCGGACAGTGTTGCCACCGCCAGGTGTCGCCGGGTCACGACCAGCATCGAATCTTCGATGCGGCCGTCCGGCGCCAAGTCGGTCTTGCAGGCAAAAATGAGGTCGGTCTTGTCCTCGCCTGCCGGCAGGTCGGACTGGATCAGACGGGTCAGTTCGGATGGAATCTTGTTGATCAGGGGCATGGAAGATGCGCGGTTGGGTTCAGTGTCGTTCAGTTTCTTCAGTCAGAGACATCAGAACAGATTCGGATGTAACGCGTCCGCCAGGACTTCGATCGCGTCAATGAGCCTGGGCGCGGGACGAAGCAGCCAGTTCTCGGTGATCAGGACGACGCGTTCATTGCGCACGGCGTCCAGGTCCCGCCAGCCCTTCAGTGACTTCGCCCGTTCAATGAATTTCGCACGGGCTTCCTCCGCGTCCTGTCCTTCGCCCAGTGTGGACAGGAGGACCTGGGGATCCCTGGCAACGATGTTTTCCAGGTTGTACACCGCCCACGTACCCGGCGGCAGGTCGTCGGCCACGTTCCGGCCGCCGGCCCGATGGATTACCGCAGAGGTAAACGTCTCAGGCCCGGGTGTCCAGTTCTCGTCCCGAAATGGACTGCCGACGAATACCGTGGGTCGATCGCTCTCGGGCAGATCGCCGATCCGCTCCGCCACCGCGGACAGTCGCTGACGGTAGCCGTCGAGAAGTTCGCGTGCCGCTTCCTCCCGCCCGGCCAGCTTGCCTACCGTACCGATCGCGTCAAGTACGTCCTCAATCGACTGGGGATCGAGTACGAACACCGGGACATCCAGCGCCTTCAGGCTGTATACCAGTTCTTTGGCATTTCCCTTGGAGGCCAGCACGAGGTCCGGGTCGAGGGCGACGATTTTTTCAAGGCTCATGGCCGTGACGTCGCCGATCTTCTCGATTTTCCGGGCTTCCGGCGGATAGTCGCAGTAGTTCGTGACTCCCACGACCGAACTTCCCGCGCCGACGGCAAAAAGCACCTCGGTGTGGCTTGGGATGAGGGATACGATTCTCTCCGGAATACCGTGAAGGGTCACGGTGGATCCGATGACATCCGTTACGGTCACCTGGCCGGCGGCCGTCCGGGAAATCAGCAGAAAGCAGAGGAGTAGTACAGACCTCGAGAAGCTCGAAACATACCTCACGATCGTTCTGGCGTTACCATGGGCAGGGTGCTTGTTTTTGCGGTATACAATATAGGCGAAACCGGCTAAAAGGGTACTTTTTTTTATAATTCGCAACTAAATTGACTCGAAGCCTAAATCACGGAAAACAATGACCTTCATTTAACCCGGCCATACCCGGTCCGCATGGGTCGATAAGGCAGTCTAACGGAAGGGAAGCATACGATGGGACGTTTTGAATACTGCCTCAATACCAGTACGATCCGGACGCCCGGAGCTACCGTGCCGGATTACGTAGATATCGCGGCCGATGCCGGGTACGACGGCATCGAACCCTGGGTCGAGGAAATCGATGCCTGGGTCGAAGGCGGCGGCACGCTGGAACAGTTGCGGGACCGCGCCACTGGCCGCGGGATACGGATTGTAAACCTGATCGCGTTTTTCGAGTGGGCGGTTCCCGAAGAAGACCGGCATGCCCAGGGATTGGAAGAGGCGAGACGGTGCTTCGAAATGGCACAGGTCCTGGAGTGCCCCTTCGTAGCCACGGCCCCTAAGGGGATCCATGACCGGCAGGTCGACCTTTTTTCCGTCGCCCGGAGATTTGCCGAACTGACGGAGGCCGTTTCGGATTTCGCCCCGAAACCCCTGCTGGAGTTCTGGGGTGTGGCCCGCACGCTGGGCACGGTGGGGGAGGCCCTGCTCGTGGCCGCCGAAAGCGGCGTGCGGGACACGAAACTGCTTACGGACATCTTTCACATGTACAAGGGCTCGGGTCACCAGCGGGGCATGGACTACCTCGATCCCGGCCGTCTGGGCCTGGTCCACGTGAACGACTACCCGCCGGTGCCAGTGCGCGCGGATATCGAAGATGAACACAGGGTCTACCCGGGCGACGGTGAAGCGCCCTGGGACGAGATCATAGCCAGTCTGGAACGGCAGGAATACCGGGGCATGCTCTCGCTTGAACTGTTCAATCCGGCCTACTGGGCCGAGGGACCGGTGGCAACGGCACAAAAAGGACTTGAGAAGCTTCGGGCATGCGTAGAAAGCGCGTGATTCGGAACTGACTGGTTGTTTCGGCTATTTACATCACATTAAGCCACCGCGCACATCCCTTCGCTATCATGTCTACTGCCACAGTACCACATTCCGAACGACACACATCGGGTACCCCGTCCGTAGCGCGGCCTGTATCCGCCGGCCTCACCCTTCGGGCCGTGGCCATAGGATGCGTCTTCACCATCCTGTTGACCATCTGGTCGCTCGCCTCTGAATTCGTTACGCGCGGCTCATTCATCACGGTCACCCACCTGCCGGTCGCCGCGCTGCTGCCGTTCATCCTGATGGTCCTCCTGGTGAATCCCTTGCTTAAATTCACAGGCTTCGGCCGTCCTTTCACCAGCCAGGAACTCATCATAATCTTCTTCCTGGTATTCACGGCTTCGGTCATACCGGGCTGGGCATTCAGCAATTACGCGATATCGATCATCAGCGGCCCGTTCTACCACGCCAGTCCCGAGAACCGGTGGGCAGACCTCTTCCTCGACTACCTGCCGTCCTGGCTCGTCGTCCGGGACCACCTGGGCGGACTGAACCAGTTCTACGAAGGCGTGTATTCCACGCGGAACATACGCTGGCAGATCTGGTTCGTACCCATGTTCTGGTGGGTGACCTTCTACATCGCCCTGTTCATGGTCGGCGCTTCGATCATGGTCATGCTGCGGAAGCAATGGGTCGAACACGAGCGCCTGGCCTTTCCGCTGGCCCAGGTGCCCCTGGCGCTCGTCGACGGTGCCGAGGACAAGTCCCTGTTTCCCAGGATCGCCCGCGTACCCTTGTTCTGGTGGGGGTTCGGCACCACGCTGTTCATCATGACCTGGAACATGTTCAGCTTCTTCGACCTCATGCCCGCAATCCCGCTCGGCGCCGGACACGCTTTCCCGCTCACGCTGTACGAAGCCTTCCATCCTATCCAGGTACGTGTCAACTTCCTGCTGATCGGCGTGGCCTACTTCACGAGGGTGGAAGTACTGCTCAGCGTCTGGCTGTTCTACCTGATCCGCATCGTACAGCAGGGGGTAATGACCCGCGTCGGCGTGCCGGGTCCTCAGGAGATGATGCACTTCCAGCACCTTTCCGGTTTTTTCGTCTTCGTGCTGTTCGGGCTGTGGATGGCGCGACGGCATATCCGCGACGTGCTCCGGAAGGCCCTGGGAAAGGCCCCTGAAATCGATGATTCTCGGGAGTTTTTTTCATACCGTACGGCTGTGCTATCTTTCTGCGGCGGTTCGATTTACATGGTTTTCCTCCTGTGGAGCACCGGCATGACGCTCTGGGTGGTGGCGCTCATGATGTTCGTACTGCTGCTCCTGTACATGGGCGTGACCCGCGTGGTGGCCGAGACGGGTCTGGCATCCCTGGACCTGCCGTACAACAGCGCCAACGAAATCACGTTCAGGTTCGTCGGATCGGAGAATATCAACGCCCGGACCATCACGGGGATGTGGCTGTGCCAGACCTTTACGAGAAACTGGCGGACGCTCGGCATGTGTTCCATGGCGCACGCCGCCAAGGTCGGCGACGGCATGGGCGGCGTGGGCCGGGGGGTGTTCGGCGCCATCGCGCTTTCGCTGGCCATTGGTTTCATGACGGCCGTGGTGTATACGCTCTATCTGGGGTACGATATGGGGGCGTCCCACCTAAAGGCCGGCGGATTCGAATCGGGCGCGAAGGGCTACTGGACGCAGCTTGAGACTTTTCTTACGAATCCGGAGGCCATGACGCGGTCCCAGCTGACCATGGTGATGAACGGCGTGCTCATTTCGGCGTTTCTGATCTGGGCCCATCACCGGCTCCACTTCTGGCCTCTTCATCCCGTGGGATTCGGGATCGTCACCACTTACGCTGCGGATATGGCTTTCCTTTCCATCCTGATCGTCTGGGTAGTCAAATCCGCTGTCCTCCGGCTCGGCGGCGTGTCGCTCTATCGCCGGGGTCAGCCTTTGTTTATTGGAATTATCGCCGGCTACGCCCTGGGCGTATTTCTCACTTTCCTGGTGGACGCGGCCTGGTTCCCGGGCGCGGGACACGTGGTGGACGGTTGGTAGTGGTGTGACGGTGCGATACAAACAGTTTTTGCCGAGGCGCTGCATCAATGGCTGGTCGTGGTGCGGCGCAATCGTTATCGCGGCACAACAGTTACTCGGGTCGCTCTACTGACGGCTCGAATCATTACGTAAGGAGCAGGACATTAAACCATGAATCTATCCATCCTCGACCAGTCCCCGGTTCGTGACGGAGTAACGGCTGTTCAGGCCTTCCAGGAAACCCTTACCCTGGCGAAGGAAGCCGAAAAACTGGGCTATCGGCGTTTCTGGGTGTCGGAGCACCACAACGCCCACTGCCTGGCCGGCAGTTCTCCCGAGGTGCTGCTCGCGGCCATCGGATCCGCCACAGAAGCGATGCGCATCGGGTCCGGCGGAGTCATGCTGCCCTATTACAGTCCCTTCAAGGTCGCCGAGAGTTTCTCCGTGCTCACGAATCTCTACCCGGACCGGGTCGACCTGGGGGTCGGACGGGCGCCGGGCGGTGACATGAAGACAGCCCGGATGCTGGCGCCGGGCGCGGGACCCCGATTCGAACAGTTCCCGGAACTCGTCGCCCAATTGGTGGAGATCCTGCAGAACAGGGACTTCGAGCCGCGGGTCACACCGCCCATCCTGTCTCCGCCTCCAGTGTGGATGCTCGGCTCCAGTCCGGAAAGCGCGATGCTCGCCGCCCGGCTGGGATTGCCCTACAATTTCGCCCTGTTCATCAACAGTAACATCGACCCGCGCATCCTGGAATTCTACCGGCACTATTTCGAGCCCTCCGCCCAGTCGCCGCAGCCCGAGGCCTGCATCGCCATCAACGTCATCTGCGCCGACACCGAGGCGGAGGCCAAACGCCTCGCACTCAGCCGGGACCTGCTCTTCGCCCGCTTCGCATCGGGCAAGCCCAGCAACGTCGTACCTACCGTGGAGGAAGCGGAACAGCACCGGTTCAGTGAGGCCGAGAGAGCCTTTCTGGACGACAAGTTCCGCCTGGCGGCCGTGGGCGGTCCAGACCAGGTCCGGGACACCATCGACCGGCTTGCCGGCCAGTTCGGAGCCGAAGAGGTCATGGCCGTGACGATCACCCATGATTTCGAAGCCCGGCTGCGGTCCTACGAACTCCTGGCCGATTTGTACAGGTAGATTGCTGCAATACGGGTAGATCGCTTCAAATTGGATTGCCTGCAGGAATCGAAATGACTACATTAGTGATGGCCTCAACCCCCCGCATGCGATAACCGAACAAGGAGAATCTGATATGACCATGGTCATGGAACAAACCGTGCTGAGCGACGAGCAGATCGCGTTCTACCATGAGAATGGGTTTCTCCACATCCCGGAGGTATTCACGCCGGAAGAAACGGCCGAACTGTCTGATCAGATGGACCGCCTCGTCGAGGACTGGGCGTTCACGAGCCCGGGCTGGAACGGTCCCTGGCGGCTGGCCTACATGGATCCCGAGACTGAGGCCAAGTCCAAGCTTACGGCCATGCACGATCTGCACTTCTATTCCCAGGCCTGGTCGCGCGCCGTCGCCAATCCACGGCTGGTCGAGGCCCTGTCGCAGTTGTTGGGGCCGAACGTGGAACTGCACCACACCACACTGCACATCAAGCCGCCCCAGACCGGACATCCCTTTCCCCTGCACCAGGATAACCCCTTCTACGGCCATCACGACGGCCGGTACATCGACGTCCTCGTCCACCTGGACGACACCCGCCATGAAAACGGCGAGATCCGCTTCCTGGCGGGATCTCACAAGTCCGGCCATCTGCAGCACATCACCGAATCGGAAGAAGGTCCCTGCGCGCCGCACCTGCCGACAGACGAGTACAGGCTGGAAGACACGGTGGCTGTTCCGGCCCGGGCCGGCGACGTGGTCCTTTTCTGCATCGACACCGTGCACGGTTCCTACATAAACCAGACGAACCAGCCCCGCAGGCTCGTGCGCATGGGCTACCGGAATCCGGACAACCGGCAGGAATACGGTCAGAGTTGCGGGCGTCCGGGCCTCATGGTATGCGGGTATCGCGAACGGCGAGAAGGCGACGAACTGCTCCCGGGTAACTGATGGCCGACATTCCCTTACTGGGTTACACCGACCGGCTGTCCGGCCGGCCCGGCGACGAAATCGCCTTCAAGGTCAGCAGCGCGTCAACGGAACCCTACCAGGCCAGCCTCGTCCGCGTAATCTGCGCCGACCCCAATCCC
Source organism: Candidatus Latescibacterota bacterium (assembly GCA_012270975.1). Classification (GTDB taxonomy): domain Bacteria; phylum JAAXHH01; class JAAXHH01; order JAAXHH01; family JAAXHH01; genus JAAXHH01. The sequence continues at coordinate 248,765 of JAAXHH010000141.1, forward strand.
GCCGGACCCGGTCTTCAACTGGAGGAAGTCGACCTCCCTTTCGGGGGTGAATACCCTTCCAGGTCCCAGCCGTTCCACCCGGGTTCTCACGCCGTAATCCCCCTTGACGGCCGCTTCCACCCAGCCAGCGGTATTACCATCGCCGCCACGATATGGCCCACGACTCCCGAGAAGGCGGACCAATGCATTATGAGCTGCGGAGACGGCGGACGGATTCCGTTCTTCAGCCTTTGCCTGGACCGCGGCGTTTTGAACGCGGTCGTCCGTTTATCGTCAGGCCTGGTGACCCGCACTGTCTGCAGAAGCGCGTTGATCAAGACCAGAAAATGGTACCGGGTGTGGACCAGTTACGATGCCGGAAGCGGGACGGTGAGCGTAGGGTTCCGAGCGGTCCACGCGTCACCGGGACCGTCCAATGTCACGGTTGCGGCCACCGGCCCCGATCCCATCGATGACCTGGCCCGGATCATAATCGGCGGAATGGACGGCGATCCCGTCCGGGGCCATTTCAATGGAAAGATCGAAGCGCCTTCCATCGTCGATGTTCCGGTAGAAGAAATCGACCACCAGAAATACGACGCCAGAAACCATAAAGGCGCGTGGGCCCTGTGGGATTTCGCCCGGGACACGAGTTCGACCCGGGTCGTGGACGTCGGGCCGCAGGGACTGCACGGCCGCCTGGTCAACATGCCGGCACGGGCCATGACCGGTTCCGAGTGGACCGGGGAGGAAATGTCGTGGAAGCACGCGCCTGAACAGTACGGCGCCATCCACTTCCACGACGACGACATCTACGACTTCGGCTGGGACACCGATTTCACCTTCACGATCCCGGACGGCATGCGATCGGGACTCTACGCGGCCCGCATCCGGTGCGAAGAGCACGAAGACATGATGCCGTTCTACGTCTGTCCGCCCCGGGACAGACCCACGGCGGATCTCTGCGTCCTTGCGTCCACCTTCACCTATACCGTCTACGGCAATCACGCCCGTCCGAATTTCCATCCTTCCTGGTTGGACCGGATCAGTGAATGGAACGCCTATCCCTGGAATCCCGCGGTTCACCCGGAATACGGGCTGTCCACCTATAACTTTCACACGGATGGAAGTGGGATCTGCCATGCCAATCACAGGCGCCCATTGTTTTCGCTCCGCCCGGGCTACATCACATTTGGGGCCACTGAAGGAGACTGTTCGGGCCTCAGGCACCTGCAGGCGGACACCCACCTGTACGCGTGGCTCGAAAAAATGGGCATCCCCTTCGACGTCGTCACCGACCAGGAACTGCACGACGACGGCATCGAGGCAATTAAAGGGTACCGCGCCGTAACCACAGGTTCCCATCCTGAATACCATACGCCACGCACGCTCGACGCGCTGCAGGAGTTCCGGGAACAAGGCGGCCATTTCATGTACCTGGGCGGAAACGGGTTCTACTGGCGCATCGCCGTTCATCCGGAAGGCAACGGGACCCTCGAAATACGCCGGAACGAAGGCGGCATCCGCGCCTGGGCCGCCGAGTCGGGCGAGTACTTCCAGGCCTTTGACGGCGGCTACGGCGGACTCTGGCGCAGGAACAACCGTCCCCCCCAACAGCTCGCCGGCGTGGGGTTTTCGGCCCAGGGCAATTTCCATGGATCGTACTATCGCATCGATCCGGACGCCCGCGTCAACCCGGAGACCGCGTGGATCTTCGAAGGGGTGGAGCGCGAGACCGTGGGCGACTACGGGTTCAGCGGAAACGGGGCCGCCGGATTCGAACTCGACCGGGCGGACTATCGGCTGGGAACGCCCGAAAACACGCGAGTCATCGCGCGTTCCGAAAACCACCACGAATCTTTCATACCTGTTCCCGAAGAGCTGCTCACCCACATCACGACCTGGTCCGGAGAACCTGTCGAAGACCTGATTCGGGCCGACATGGTGTATCAGAAGTCGGACTCCGGCAGCCAGCTCTTTTCCACCGGATCCATCACCTTCTGCGGCAGCCTGCTGCACAACGGCGCCGACAACGACATTTCCAGAATCGTGGCCAACGTACTGCGCCGATTCCTGTCCCCGGAAGCTCCGAAGCGGAACCACGTCCCATGAAGATCGCCGTATTCGCCGACGTGCACAGCAACCTGGACGCGCTGGATACCGTTCTGGACCATATCGACCGCTGGCGTCCCGATCTCGTGCTCGTCGCGGGCGACATCATCAACCGGGGGCCGAATCCCCGCGCCTGCACCGAACGCGTACTGGCCCGCGCCACAGCGGAAGACTGGGGCATGATCTATGGAAACCACGAGAGATACGTACTGAAGTACGGAAAGGGCAGCCTGCCCGACCAGGGTCCCGAGTTTGAAATCATCCGGCACGCAAAATGGACGTACGATCAGTTGGACGGCCTGGTCGAACCGCTCGAAGCCCTGCCGTTTCAGTGGAACATGGCCGATGAGTCGGGAAATGAATTCCGCATGGTACACGCATCCATGCTGGGAGACCGCAGGGGGATCTTCCCCGATGATTCGGAGGAATCGCTGCGGGAGAAAATCGCACCAGCGCCGAGAGTGCTGGTCGTGGGACACACGCACCGGCCGCTCATCCGTACCGTGGACGATACCCTGGTCGTCAACGTGGGCGCGGTAGGCGCTCCTTTCGATCATGATCCCCGTGCGGCCTACGCCCAGATGACCCTCGCGGACGGTGTATGGCGGGCGGAGATCGTCCGGCTCGACTACGACCGGGAACGGGCGATCGCGCGATTTGACGAGTCTGGATACCTGGAGGAAAGCGGAGACTTCGCGCGGTTGATCCTCGCGGAATTCCGGGAGGCCCGGTCCCTGATTCCGGGATGGTACCGTGCCTATGAAGACCGGGTGATGGACGGCGAAATGACCTTGAAGGCCTCGGTGGACCACTACCTGGAAACCTGCCTAATCGCCGGTTGAACACTATGGTGCTTGCCGGCAGGCTTTCTGGATGGCCGGCATGCACCATAAACGAAATGCAACGGAATCGCTGTCCCATTCATGAAAGGACCATGATGCCGAAGAACATCGTCGTACTCATAACAGATACCTTCCGCCACGACAACCTGGGAAACCGAGCGGAACGGCCCGTGCGGACGCCTGAGCTCGACCGTTTCGCCGCAGAACGAGCTACGGAGATTACGAGAGCCCACATGGGCAGCTTTCCTACGATCCCTCATCGCACCGATTTCGCTACGGGAGTCACCGGGTGGCCCCACTACGGCTGGCAGCCCATCGACCTGAGCGGGCCCAATCATGCGGGCAGGATGCTTGGTGAGCAAGGGTATGCAAGCCAACTGATCTGCGACTGCCCCCACCTGTTCAAGGCCCGTTTCACGGATGGCTTCGACGCGGCGTACCAGAACCGGGGTCAAGAGGGCGACAAGCCGCTGCTCCACCTGAATGACCCCGTAGATCTCATCGTCCAGGACGATAAAACCCGCGTAAATCCACGCTACCGAGGCCATACGCTCGTCAATCAGCACCGCTGGATCAACCACTACTACCGATACGAATCCGATGTTTTCTCCGCCCGGACGGCGCGAACAGCCATTCGCTGGCTCGAGGAAAACTCGGAGTCCGCCCCGTTCTTCCTGTGGGTGGACTTCTTCGATCCCCATGAACCCTGGGACCCGCCGGAATACCTGGTGCGACGCTACGACCCCGACTACACGGGGCCGCCCATGCTGCATCCGAACTACGGACCGTCCTCGGCCTATACGCCGGAGGAACTACACAACTTGTGGGCCCACTACGCGGCGGAAGCGGAACTGGTGGACCGCCACATCGGCCAGGTCCTGCAGAAGATCGACGACCTGGACCTTTGGGACGATACCATCGTGATCGTCATGTCGGACCATGGCATGTCCATCGGCGAACACGATCGAACGGGAAAGTCCAACATCCAGGAGGCCGACGGGCGGTTCTGGCCCATATACCCGGAGATCGGCCACGTCATGCTGATGCTCGCCGGCGGCTCGGTGCCTCGCGGGGCGCAACTCCCATTGATCACGCAGACGATCGACCTGTTTCCGAGTCTCTGCGACCTGGCCGGCGTCTCGGTCGACCCGCCGAAACCCTTCGACGGTATTTCCTTCGCCGGCGCCGTGCTGGAAGGCCGCTCCAGCCACCGCGAGTACGCGGTCAGTGGCTGCCACCTCGTTGATCCGTCAGGCGGCCTCCCCAGGCGTGCCACAACGCCCTTCCTCGTTACGGATCGTTGGGGCTACGCACCCGTCGGAGCCGACGGCAGGCCCGAGCTCTACGACCTGCCGAAGGACCGCCTGGCCCGGCAGAACGTCGCCGCCGGCAACAAGGCGGTTCTGGATGAATTGCATAACCTGTTCCTGGCCCACCTGGCGGATAACCACGCTCCGGAAGACGTGGTCTCCCTCTGGAGCAAGGCGGGCGGCAGAGGGAACCTGGAGGGAAAATGGGCCATAGACTACCCCGGGGAATAGGCATTCCATGGAAACCGTCGACGATCACACCCGGTTTAAAAAACTTGTCCATCGATTCGATCCGCACGCCAGGTTGAAAAGCCATTGCAGCCTACCCGGCGGCTACTCGGCCGATGTAACCGTCCTGGAACTCGAAGCCGGAGACGGTACGTCGAGAAAGCTCATACACCGGCTGCACGGTGAAGTGGACCTCCAGCAGAACCCGAACGTGGCCGCGGACGAGTTTCGCGTGCTGCAACTGACCCACGCCGCGGGGCTGGCCACACCCGCCCCGGTCTACCTGGACGCGACGGATCCCCTTTTCCCCACGCCCTCCCTGGTGCTGGAATATGCCGAAGGCATTACCGATCTGAAGCCCGCAGACCCGGCGGAATACGTGATGCAGATGGCCCGGGAACTGGCCAGGATACACCGGATGGATACGGCCAGCCGGGATCTTTCCTTTCTTCTGCGGTTGGAGGATGACTGCGGTTCGGCGATCGGAAGGCCGCCGGAAGCGCCCGGCGTTACTGCGGGTGAACGCGAATTGATTCCTCTGCTCGCGCCACGCTGGCCGCTACCCCGGAGCAATACACCGGTCGTCTTGCACGGCGACTACTGGCCGGGGAACACCCTCTGGCAGGATGGATGCCTCACGGCGGTCATCGACTGGGAGGACACCCGGCGGGGGGACCCGCTCTTCGACGTATCGAACGCCCGGTTCGAGATCCTGATGCTCTTCGGCGCCGAAATCATGGATATCTTCACTCGGCACTACGAATCCCTGAATCCCGTGGAATTTGGATGTCTGCCATGGTGGGATGTCTACACGGCGTTACGTGTAGTGAACAAACTCGACTTTCTCGCGACAGCAGCACGTGACGAATCCCTGATCCGCGCCGACCATCACTGGTTCGTCGAGCAGGCTCACAGCCGCATGGGATCGTGTAGGGGCACGCATCAGCCGCCAAAATAACCCTTGCCCGAAACCCCTCCTCGGCGTACATTATACGCCGAAGTTTTCGGGGCGTAGCGCAGTCAGGTAGCGCACCAGCATGGGGGGCTGGTGGTCGCTGGTTCAAATCCAGTCGCCCCGATTCCGGCAAGGCAGCCCACCGGGCCCTTGTCCCTTGATCGGTCATACATCGGGGCGTAGCGCAGCCCGGTCAGCGCGCCTGCTTCGGGAGCAGGAGGTCGGGAGTTCAAATCTCCCCGCCCCGATCCGATTTCTCCGCTAGTACAAAGTAAAACGCGCCATCCTTCCTTCCGGATTCCGTGTCCTTTGATCCCAAAACCACAGGGTTGGGAACTCCGGTATTTCGCCGAACCCTCACCACCGCGATCCGGAGCGTTGTCACGTCTCGGACATTTTGAACCGGCGTCCCGGTCGGCCAATCATCGAGGAGGACTTTGAAATGGTGAAAAAGATCCGTTATCTGCCCGTCTTCATCCTGATTACGGGTATCGTGGTACTGTCGTTCCAGACATGCACCGTCCGTTCCCAGGTCTCCGATCAGCCGGACACACCTTTCAAGCTCGCCACCTTCGAAGCAGCCGGGACCACCCGGATCGGCATGTCGGTCCAGGACCAACTCATGGACCTGCACGGGGCAAACGCCCACGTCGCCGTCCAACTGGGTTTGCCCGACGTATCTATTCCCGGGGAAATGCGCGCGTTGATCGAGCAATACGACGCCGTTTCCAACCGCATGTACACGATCGCGAACTACATGGGATCGGAGAACAGGCTTTCGAACGCGGACCTCGCCTTTGTGTTCGATCCGGAGGACGTCTCCATCAAGGCGCCGATCAAGTATCCGTACAACCTCCTGGCGGCGGCGGCCAACTACCGGGCCCACGCGGACGAGATGGAGGAATCCGCTATCGGAGGCGCGGGATTCACCGCCGTTGAAGTGGACGTGGACGCCGAAGAACCCTATTTCTTCGCCAAGTCGCCCCGGTCCACGATCATCGATCCGGGCGAGCCCTACTACGTGCCGAAGGACGTGAACATCGACTGGGAAGTCGAACTGGCAATCATCATCGGCAGGCCGGCCCTAGACCTGACCCTCGAAAACGCCCACGACTATGTCTTCGGCTACAGCATCGTGTTCGACGTCAGCCGACGGGGCGGCGCCGGGCTGAAACCAATCAACCGGATGTTCCCCGGCCCGAACTGGTTCAACAGCAAGAGCAGTGACCGCGCCGCGCCCTTCGGTCCCTATATCGTGCCCAAGGAATTCATCCAGCATGACGACCTCGAAATAAAGACCTGGGTCAACGGCGTGATCAAGCAGGACAGCAATACCAGCTACATGATTTACGACGAAGCGCACATCATCCGGTATCTGACCTCGGTCCAGACCCTCTATCCGGGCGACGTGATTGCCACGGGTACGCCGGACGGCGTGGGTCGCGCCCGGAATCCACCCGAGTATCTCAAGCCGGGCGACGTGGTGGAAATGGAGATCGAGGGAATAGGCAGGCTCGTGACCCCCATGGAAGCCAAGCTATGAAACGGGGAAATGGATGGAATTTACTTTGAAGCAGGCCAAAACGGGCGTCGACGCACGCCAACTACCCAGGTTCCGCCGCATGAAGACACTTGTTGTCGCGCTTATGAGCGGGGCGATCGCCACTGGATGCGGATCTTCAACGGAAGGCGAATCCCCGCCACAATCCTCCATAGCGGACGAGTACGTCCTCCGCGCCGACGCGCTGGCCGAGGATCGTACGCCCTCCGAGCCCGATCCCGCGAGCTACGGGATGGATCCGGAGACCGGCCGGTTCGTCTACCCCGCGGCCACGCCCCATCAGCATGAGTCCAAACCCTTCGAAGGCCAACTGGACTACTGGGATCCGGACGAGTACGCAAAGGACATGACCGTCGAGGCCTACTACCCGATTACGGTCGAACCCTTCCATACCTGGCAGAACATCGTCGATTTCGATGGCCGACGGTACATGTACCAGTACGTAAGGCGCGCCTTGAAAATCTACGATATCACCGATCCGAAGGATCTGAAGATCGTCCACGAGAAGGGTAGCACGTGGACCGGAGACGGGCCTGGCGAAGAGGTCAATCCCTATGACGAAGGCGACATGTTCGGCGCCGCGTCCATCCAGTGGAACGAAGATCGGGGCAAGTACATCATGGTGCAGGCCTTCGAGATCCGGCGCTTCGGCGTGCTGAGCGATAAGCGAACGGAACCCGACAACGTAAAAGCCATTCGAAATGCCAATCATCTCAAGGGGTTCAAGGTATACGGGATGAACGGGCCCCTGCCGGAAGACTGGATCCTGCTCGCCGAGCGAACCACCGACTACGAGCACCCCGACGCGCCGATCGGCGAGCAACAGGGCTCCGGCGTGCGGGACATCCCGGCCTGGCACGGCGGCAGGTACATGTTCGTCGCCGCGGCGCCCAGTGCGGAATACGCGCTTACCGAATACCCGAGCGACCTGTACTCGGCCGGCTACCAGGCCTGGGACATGACCGACCCGGCCGATCCCGTGTTTCTCAGCCAGTTCAACGTGCCGGGCCAGAAACTGGGCGATCCGGCCGACGAGGCCGCCTACCGGGCCAATCCCCGCGCGGGCAACCGGACCTCATGGTTCGGCGCACGCATGTCGATCTTCATGGCCAGACCGGTGGAGGATGGCGGGAGGTACGGTTATGCCGCCATGGGCGGCCTGGGGTTCTACGTGCTGGACATCTCGGACCCGACCGATATCAAGGCGCGGGGTCACCTCAACTTCCCGCCTAGCGTCGCGGGCACGGAAGGGGATTACATCAATGTGACGCAGGTGGAGAGGACCGGCGTGGTCTACTTTTCCGGTTATCCGCTGAACGAAGATGGCTGGGAACCCTACAAGGACATCTTCATGATCGATGTGAATGATCCCGACAACCCCAGGCTGCTCGGCACGCTGCCCAGGCCGGTGCCGCCCGCGGATGCGCCTTTCACGGATTTTGTGCAGCGGCGCGGGAGTTTCGGGCCGAAACGAAGCGGCTATTACCACCAACCCGGAACGCCGAAAGAGGACATCCTTCTCTATGCCTTCTACAACGCCGGCGTGCAGGTATTCGATGTCTCCGACCTATCCGATCCGAAGATTACCGCCTACTTCGTACCGAAATTCGACCCGTCCCGCACCCCGGGATACGCGTTGGGCAACCTGACCCACGGCATTTACGTCGAATACGACCGCAACCTGGTCTGGCTGTTCGCCAATCACGGATTCTACTGCCTGTCCACCCCCGTGCTGGGCGAACCGCGTCTCGGTCCACCCGAGACGCCCTGGCCAAGCAGGGAATAGGCCATGATCAATGTCCGCCAGGAAACCCCCACCCGACGGTCACGCCGCTCATGTAGGTTCTGCCAGGCGACTCCTTTTATAAAGGGCTTTACATCAATAATACGAGACGCTACATTCGTCAGATATTTGCGAAATTTGTCAATACCAGACCGCCTGTTTTGTATACAGGGAATACGGGCTCGAATCCTTACCTCGGTCCCTAACATCTCTGTATCTAAACGATTTCGTACATGCAATTCGCAGTATCACTCAACCCGCATCATGGGAGGCAGCGTGTGATGAGTCGATTTTCCATTTTGTTTCGGTGGACGCCGCCGACGATCGTGCTCGCCCTGGCGATCACGGTATTAGCATCCTGCGAACCTGCCGCACAAAGGGCGCCGGGCAAGATCATACCGGTGGAACAGCCCGATTCCGAATGGCGCATGCTGGGCCGCGACCTGGCCTACACGCGCTATTCCCCGCTGGACCAGATCAATGCGGATAACGTGGGCCGCCTCGAGGTCGCCTGGCGATGGAAGCAGGACAACTACGGCCCCCGTCCCGAGTACTACGCCCAGCCGGTGCCCATCTACGTCGGCGGCATGCTGTATTCCACGGCGGGTACGCGGCGCAGCGCCATGGCCATCGAGCCTGAAACCGGCGAGACGATGTGGACCTACCGCCCGGTGGAGGACGAAGAACGCTGGGCAACGGCTCCGCGGCGAAATTCCGGGCGCGGCGTCTCGTTCTGGACCGACGGGCAGGGCGACAACCGGGTCATCCTGATCACCCGGGGCTTCTACCTGGTGGCCCTCGACGCCCAAACGGGCATCCCGGTGGCCGAGTTCGGCAATAACGGCGTAGTCGACATGATGGCGGGTTGGCGCAACTCGGAAAACGTCACGCCCGTCGGCAACCTGGCCAACACCTCTCCTGCGACGGTCGTGGGGGACATCATCCTCGTTCCGCCGGCCCTCGCCGCGGGATTCCGGCCCAGGTCGATGACCAACTCGCCGGGAGACGTCGTGGCCTACGACGCCCGCACCGGCGCGATCCTCTGGAAGTTCAAGGTCATTCCGGACGAAGGCGAGGATGGCTCCGAGACCTGGGAGCAGAATTCGAGGTCTTATACCGGCAACGCCGGCGTATGGACCTCCATCTCCGCCGATACCGAACTGGGCTATGCCTATCTGCCCATCGAAGCGCCTACGAACGATTATTACGGTGGGCATCGCCTGGGTGACAACTTGTACGCGAACAGCCTGGTGGCCGTGGACTACACGACGGGCGAAAAGATCTGGCATTTCCAGATCGTCCATCACGATATCTGGGATTATGACAATCCCGCCGCACCGATCCTGGCCGACGTGACGATCGACGGCGAACCGCGCAAAATCGTGATACAGAACACCAAGCAAGGGTATTCCTACGTCTTCGACCGGGTGACCGGCGAACCCATCTGGGACATGCCCGAGACAGACGTCCCCGCGTCGGACGTACCGGGCGACCGGGCTTCGCCCACGCAGCCGATTCCCGTGAAGCCTGCCCCCTGGGAACACCAGGGCATCAGCCAGGACGACCTGGTGGACTTCACCCCGGCGGTACGCCAGGAGGCGATCAACCTGATGGCCAACCACCGGTACGGGCCGCTTTACCAGCCTCCATCGCTCGCGGAAGCGCCGGACGGTACCATCGGTACGATCCAGATTCCCGGCGCGAACGGCGGGGTCAACTGGAATATGACCTGTCTCGACCCGGTTTCCGGCGTGAATTTCATCCCCTCCAACACCAGTATATCGAAGCTGGCGCTGCGTGCACCGGATCCCGAAGAATCGGACATGGACTACTTCTCGGCCGGCCTGAGAGCGCCGCGTGTCTTCGGCGAGATCCCGCTGGTCAGGCCGCCATGGGGACGGATCACCGCGGTCGACATGAACACGGGCGATCACGTCTGGATGGCGCCTAACGGCGATACGCCGCAGGCCATCAAGGACCTTCCGCAGCTCGCGGGCGTCGATCTGCCTCGGACCGGCAAGGCCACCCGTATCGGTTCCCTGGTGACGAGCACGCTGCTCTTCGCTGGCGAGGGATTCGGAGGAGATCCTTATCTCCACGCCTACGATAAGGCGACGGGTGAAGTCGTCGCGTCGATCGAACTGCCGGCGGCCCAGAGCGGCATGCCCATGACCTACATGCACAATGACGTGCAATACCTCATCATGACCGTCGGCGCCAGTGGCCATGCCGCCGAACTGGTCGCATTGAAACTGGGTGAGGAACCCGCAGCCGAGGAAGGCGAATAGCCGGCGGGACCAAGTCAGCCGAAGTTTGCGATTAAAACAGGAGATTCGTAATGAAACGCTACATCTGGAGCCTGGCGGCCGCCGCCCTGATCGCGGCCTGCATGCAGGGCACGGCCGCCGCGCAGGACAATATGCTGACCGAAGCGGAACAGGAGGCAGGCTGGAAGTTGCTGTTCGACGGCCAGACCCTACTGGGCTGGACCCACCGCGGCGGTACCGCCATTTGGGCGGTGAAAGACGGTATGCTCACCGGGGAAGCGACGGGTGGCCCCGGGTACATCGGGTCCTACGACGAATTCACGAACTTTGAATTGAGCGTGCAATTCAACCAGGACGCCGGCCACAACAGCGGTGTCTTCGTACGCGGGCCGCGCGATACCGGGGCGAGGGTGAACCAGTATTCCTTCTACGAGATCAATATCGCGGATACCCACGGCTCGGGCTACACCACCGGCAGCATCGTGGCGTTGGCCAAGTACGAACCGCCGCCGAAGACCGAGGGCCAATGGAACACCATGGTCATCACCGCCGACGGACGTGACATTACGGTTACGCTGAACGGGGAAGAAGCCGTCAAGATCCAGGATTCCTCCCACTACAGCGGCGTCGTCGTGCTGCAGGCCTTCGGCCAGGGCAAAATCCGGTTCAAGAACGTCAAGATTCGTTCATTGGATTAGTGAACACCGCGGGGCGGGCCCGTCGTCCGCCCCGCCACATCGATTCGGTACTCGATGAAAACGATTCTCCCAGCCTGCGGCGTCCTGTTTCTGCATCTGTTACTGCATCCGCTTCCCACCCACGCCTGGCAGCAGTCCACTCTGGACACCACCGACGTTGCTGTAGATCACGTCCTTCAACCCATTGAAGTCACCGCAACCCGCTACATCCGGGATATCCTCGACATACCCTATGCCGTGGACCGTGTGGACCGGGACGAGATCCAGCGCGCTGAACCCGGGCTGTCCCTGGAGGAGAGCGTCCGTGGACTTCCGGGCATCATCGTAAACAACCGGAACAACGTTTCCCAGGGCGACCGGATCAGCATCCGTGGCCTGGGCAGCCGGGCGTCCTTCGGCGTGCGCGGGGTGAAGCTGGTGCTGGACGGCATTCCGCTGACCATGGCCGACGGCCAGTCCCAACTCAACAACCTCGATCTCACCTCGGCGGGGCAGATCGAAGTATTGCGCGGTCCCAGTTCGTCGCTTTACGGCAACGCGGCAGGCGGCGTCATCCAGATACGCACCGAAGATGCCCCGGAACGGCCGCTCGAAGTCACCCCCCGCTTCATCACCGGTTCCCATGGCCTGCGGCGCATGCAGGGCAAGGCGGCCGGCACCGCGGGCGGCAGCCGTTTTCTCGTCAATTTCAATACACTCTGGTTCGACGGTTTCCGCGACCATGCCTTCGCGCGTTCGACCGGCATCAATTCGGTCGGGAAACGGAGAATCGACGATACCTGGACCGTCACGGCAGTAGCCAATTACTACAATGCCCCCTACCAGTACAACCCGAGCTCTCTCGACAAGGCCACCGCCGAGTCGGACCCCGCCAGCGCGAGGTCTTTCGTCCAGCGGCAGGGCGCGTCCAAGGAGGTCAGACAGTTCCAGGGCGGCCTGTCCCTTCGTTACGAGGCGCCCGGGGCCGAGGGGGAGATCACGGTGTTCGGCATGGGACGCACGCTGTTCAACCCCATACCGGGCCGGATCATCGACCTGGACCGTAAGGCCGGGGGAATCCGGGGAGTGTACAGCCGCGAGGGCGGGATCGGAAACGGCGGATACCGGATGACGGCCGGATTAGACCTGGAGATACAGCGCGACGAACGGCGCGAATACGGCAATGGCGGCATTCCGGGAGACCTCGTGGGCACGCTGGACGACGCCCGTGTCTTCGACGAAGTCTCCCGCGGCGACAAACGGCTGGACCAGGAGGAAGGCGTCGACGGTTTCGGCCCCTTCTTGGAGCTGGAATGGTCACCTGTTCCCGATGTTTCCGTCACTGCCGGCGGGCGGTACGACCGGTTCCGGTACGAGGCGACGGACCGGTTCCTGAGTGACCGGACCGACGATTCGGGTACGCGGAACATGGCGCAGTTCAGCCCCCACCTGGGCGTGGCCTTCCGGCCTGCCCCGCTCACGGCGGTGTACGGTAATTTCTCCACCGCCTTCCAGACGCCGACCACCACGGAACTGAGCAACCAGCCCACGCAGGCCGGCGGTTTCAACCCGGATCTCGAGCCCGAACGAATCCGCGGCTTCGAGGCGGGGGTTAAGGGATTCCTGCCCGATGCCGGTCTGGCCTATGACGCGGCCCTCTTCGCCTTCGGCATACGCAATATGCTCGTGCCCTTCCAGATCGACAATCCGGAGACGGACGAGGTCTTTTTCCGTAACGCGGGCAAAACTCGGAACCGGGGCATCGAACTGAAGCTGACCTGGTCTCCCCTGCCCCCGGTCAACCTGGCCATGGCCTACACGGGCATGCAATTCAGGTTCGACGACTTCGAAGTCGAGCGGGAGGTCGATGGAAGCACCTCGCGCTTCCAGTTGTCGGACAACGAAGTGCCCGGCGTGCCGTCCCACCACCTGTTCGCCGGATTCACCTACACCCACCCGGGAAACGGCGCGTTCGTGGAATTGAACGCGCAGTGGACGGCGGAGTACTTCGCCAACGATTTCAACGGGCCCGCTCCGGGGAGCGGGAAGCCCGTGTCCGACTTCGTCAACGACAGCTACGGCGTCGTTGATGTGCGCGCGGGAATCACCTATAATGGAGAGATGGTCGGCGGCGTCCTCTTCGCCGGAGTCAACAACCTGTTCGATACGCGTTATAATGGTTCCATCGTCCCCAACGCCTTCGGGGACCGCTTCTTCGAGCCGGCCGCGGGCCGGACGTGGTACGTGGGAATCGGCCTTCCGATCGGAACGGATTCGAGATGAACATCACGCCAACCCGGATGAGCCGTACCCGTTGAAGACACAGGAGTCGCACACAGGAGTCGCACATGAATAGGTTTATGCGCGTCCTTGGCCAGATCGCCTTCGTGATCGTCCTCGACGCCATCGTGATCGGCGTGATCTACTACGAAGCGGAACGATCGAAAGTCGCACTGGCCAATGCCCGGGCCGAGGCGGCCAAGCCCGTGGCGATGTTCGATCCCCGAACCGGACTGGAACTGAATCACCGGACCAGGCTGATCATGGGCGACGGCTACCCCGTCGTGGAGCGGGAATGCGCGCAGTGCCATCCGACCCAGATCATCCGCTCGTACCGGGCGAACCGCGAGGAGTGGCTGGACGCCATCCGGTGGATGCAGGCGGAGAAGGGCCTGAAGACATTCGACAGCAAGACCGAAGATACCATCCTGACCTATCTCGAAAACTACTACGGCAGATAGCGGTTCCGATGGCCCACCAGGTCGAATCAGAAATCGATGCTATCGAGTACGCCCATGACCGGGGCTGGTCGGATGGCCTGCCCGTCGTGCCGCCCACCCGCGATCGCATCGACCGGATGCTGACCGCACACGGACTCGAGCCCGGCCGGGAAATCGGGCGGGTGCCCGAACGAAATCGAACCGTCACCGCGGAACTAGTCGCGGCCAACGCAGTGATGGCCGGTTGCACCGACGCGCTTTTCCCCGTGGTCCTGGCCGCGGTGGAAGCCGTCCTGGACCCGGCATACAACATTGTCGGCCCCTCGGCCAGTACGGGGGGCGCCGCACCGCTGGTCATCGTACACGGTCCTGTCGTGGCAGAACTGGGTTTCAATGCGGAAACGGCGGTACTCGGCGCGGGCAACCGGTCCAATCTGACGCTGGGCAGGGCTCTGAACCTAGTGATCCGAAACGGTATCGGCAGCGTGCCCGGGGACCTGGACCGCGCGACGGTAGCCCATGCCGGACGCATCGCGTACTGCCTGCCGGAAGCGCGTTGCGCCGGCTGGCCGACCCTGGGCGAAGAACGGGGTGTTCCCGCGGACCGCGGCGCCGTAACGGTATTTGCCGCCGAAGCCCCCCATTCCGTGGCCGACCACGTGAACGACCAACCCGGAGGCCTGATCGACTCGTTCGCGCGTGTCGCCCGCACGACCAACTACGCCGGCGCCGCCATCGTTTTCGTCATCTGCCCGGAACACCGGTCGGTCTTCGGCAGGGCCGGGTGGACGCGCGAGTCGATCCGAAGCGCGCTGTTCGAACGTACGGCGGCCACGGGACGCGAAATCCACGCAACGGGCCGGCACGACGATCTGGGACCCGACGAACGCATCACGCTGACGCCTGATCGGGAAGGCATTTGGATCGTCTTTGCGGGAGGCTCGGCGGGTGGTCATTCCGCCATCATCCCATCCTGGCTGGGCGCGGGCAGGGGGGTCGGATCGAGGCCCGTGACGCGCCTGGTCTCACTAATGTAACGACCGTATAACGACCGAATTCAAGCCGCCGATCCGACGATAAAACGCCGATCCGACGGCACCTCACAGGCTCCCGGAGCGTGGAATATGCCTATAACCCTAGTCGATCCCACGGTTTCAGCCTCCGCCACGGACCTTCGGCCGGCCCGTCGTCCGCTCGGTCGCGGACACACCGTAGCCGCGCTGGTGAGGAACGGAAAGCCGAATTCCGATGTCATCCTGCGCGGCGTCTTCGAGCAGTTGAGCAAACGCCTGAACCATCCCGTGGAAGCGGTCGAATTCACCAAGGAAAGCGCCAGCCGCGTGCTGTCGGAAGAGATGACCGGTCTCATCGCGCGGCGCTGCCACTTCGCCCTTGTGGGCGTCGGCGACTGAGGCTCCTGCAGCGCGTGCAGCATGCACGATGCCCTCATCCTCGAGCATCTTGAACTACCGTCCGTGCTGCTGTGTACGATCAACTTCACGCACACCGCGCAGGTGATGGCGGAGCAACTGGGACGCGGTGACTTTCCGATCATCGAAATCGATCATCCCATTGGCCGGCTCGATGACAGCGAACTCGCGGCCCGGGTCGGCCAGGCGATGGACAAAGTCGTTGAACTGTTGATGTAGGAAATTCATGTAAGTACCCGTGTAACAGTCGGTTTCAATTACGGTAATTATTGTGGCGTTCAGGAGGTGAACCATGTTTAAAACCTGTTGGAAACTGGTCCCGGCCGCGCTGCTGACCGGGATCGTCAACCTCGCCGCGGAAGCCCAGCAGACGGCACCGCAGGCGGGATTGCGGGAAAACCCTTCGCGGGTACACGCCCTCGAAAACGCCCGGATATACGTCCGCCCCGATCTCCTGATCGAAAAAGGGGTCGTGGTCATCCGGGACGGGCTGATCGTCGAGGCGGGGGCCTCCGTCGACATCCCGCCGGATGCCCAGCGGTGGGACTACTCCGGCCAGACGATTTATCCCGGTTTGATCGAGATGTTCACGCAGGCCGGACTGCCGGAAGACGAAAGGGACCCGTCCTCGGGGTCTACCCACTGGAACCCCGCCGTCCGCCCGGAGCGTTCCGCCGCTGAAGCGTACCGCGTCAGCGAGACTGAGATAGAACGGTTGAGGAAAACCGGATTCGCGGCAGCCATGGTCGTGGCGGATCGAGGCGTGTTCGCGGGCAGCAGTGCAGTCGTCAACCTGGGATCCGGATCCCCCAATGAGAACATACTGAAGCGCGACGTCTTTCAGCACTTGCGCATGGAACGGAACCGGAACCGCACCTATCCGGCCTCCATGATGGGCGTCGTGGCCCTCATGCGGCAGACGATCCTCGACGCGCAGTGGTACCGGAACGCCCACGCGGCCTACGCCGCGAATCCCCGCCAGGACCGTCCGGAGGACAATGACGCGCTGGCGGCGCTCGACAGAGTGGCCGCCCGCGGCCAGGCCGTGCTCATGAGTGTCGATGACGACCACGCCTTCCTGCGCGCCGCCCGACTGGCCGATGAATTCGGATTGCGGCTCCTCGTACGGGGCAGCGGCGATGAATACCGCATGCTGGAGGCGGTCCGCGAAGCGGGTGCGCCCGTCATCCTGCCCATCGATTTTCCCCGGTCGGACGATCTCTCCGTCTCCACGCCGGAAGATGCCCTGGACGTCACCCTGGCCGCACTGCGGCACTGGGAACTGGCGCCCGGGAATCCCGGACGGCTGCATCGGGCAGGGATCCCCATCGCGCTAAGCAGTACGAGGTTGGACAAGGGCGCCGAATTTCACGAAAGGGTGCGTGAGGCGATCGAGCACGGGTTGGAATATGAAGCGGCGCTGGCCGCGTTGACCACGACGCCCGCGTCCATGCTCGGACTGAGTAGCCGCCTCGGAACCCTGGATCCCGGCAAGCTGGCCAACATGACCATTACCGACGGCCCCCTCTTCGCGGAGAACGTGAACGTGCAGGACGTCTGGGTCGCGGGCAACCGCCACGTGGTCACCCCCCGGCCGGTCACCGATCCCCGGGGCGCGTGGGTGGTCGTCCTGGAGGGTGACAGCCTGTCGCTGTCCATCGAAGGCACACCGGGGGCGCCGCAAGGGACCCTGGACAAGGAAGGGAACGCCATGCGGGCGATAAGCATGGCGTTGGAAGACGCGCGTCTCGCATTCAGCGTGGAGGACGAGACGCTGGGAGAAGCCGGCGTATGGCGTTTCTCGGGTTCGATCCAGGGAGACCGGATCACCGGCCGGGGGATCCGCCCCGGCGGCGAAAGCGTGGTCTGGTCGGCCGAACGCACCGCACCGCGAGAAGCGGAAACGAAGGACATACCCGCGCCGGCCGATGTGGCCGAGCCTCCAGCGCTGTACCCTCCGGGCGCCTTCGGCAGGGAAAGCGTACCGGCGCAACCGGTACATCTCGTCGTCCGGAACGCCACGGTGTGGACGCTGGACGAGCGGGGCAAGCTCGAGAACGCGGATGTATTGATCCGCGAAGGGAAAATCGCGGAAGTCGGCACGGGCGTCACAGCGCCGGAAAACGCCGTGGAGATCGACGGGACCGGCAAGCACGTCACGCCCGGTATCATCGACGCCCATTCGCACACGGCTATCCTGGAGGGCATTAACGAAGGAACGCAGGCCGTGACCGCCGAGGTGGGCATCGGCGACGTCATCGACAGCCACGATATCGCCATGTACCGGGAATTGGCCGGAGGACTCACGGTGGCCAATATACTGCACGGTTCGGCCAACCCCATCGGAGGGAAGAACCAGATCATCAAGCTGAGGTGGGGCGCCGGTCCCGAGGTGCTCAAGTTCACGGAGGCCAAGGCGGGGATTAAATTCGCCCTGGGCGAAAACGTCAAGCGCAGCAACTGGCGCATCCTCAGCGACCGCTATCCGCAGAGCCGCATGGGGGTCGAGCAGATCATCCGCGACCGGTTCCGGGCGGCCCGGGAGTACCAGCAGTCATGGGACAGATACGAGGCGCTGGCCGACAAGTCCGACGTCGTGCCGCTCCGCCGGGATCTCGAACTGGAAACCCTGCAGGAAGTCCTCACCGGTGAGCGCCTCGTCCACTGCCACTCCTATCGGCAGGACGAGATCCTGATGCTCCTTCGAGTGGCCGATGACTTCGGGTTCACGATCGGTACCTTTCAGCACGTGCTGGAGGGATACAAGGTCGCGCCGGAGCTGGCCGCCCACGGCGCGGGCGCATCCGCTTTCAGCGACTGGTGGGCCTTCAAGGTGGAAGCTTACGACGCCATTCCCCATAACGGGGCGTTGATGCACGACGCAGGCGTGCTGGTCACCTTCAACTCCGACAGCAACGAACTCGCCCGGCGTTTGAACACGGAAGCCGCCAAGGCGGTGAAGTACGGCGGGGTGGACGAGGTGGAAGCCCTGAAGTTCGTCACATTGAACGCGGCGATCCAACTGGCCGTCGATCCCTGGGTCGGATCACTCGAGCCGGGCAAGGACGCCGACTTCGTGATCTGGAACGGCCATCCCCTGTCCACTTATACGAAGTGCGAACAGACGTGGATCGACGGAAGGAAGTACTTCGATATCGAAGAGGACCGGCAGATGCGGATCGAAGTTGAAAGAGAACGGACCCGGCTGATTCAGAAACTGCTTAGATCTCCAGAAGCAGACGAGTCCGAGACCGAAGAACAAGCGCCGGAGGCGTAAGCCCGTACAAGCCGGTATCCCGGCGAATGGAGGCTGGAAATGGCAGCATTACCCCGCGCATCACTGGGGACGGACCCGTCGGCGAAAACCGCCGGCACGTGGTGGAAGCGAACCGCGGTTCCGTTGATGTTTCTTTTGCTTGTATCGGGACTCGCTTTCGGTCCCCTGGTCCACGAAGCGGCGGCGTCCAAGCAGAAACCGGCCGGACCGCAGGTACAGCCCATCGCGCTGGCCGGCGGAACGGTCCATACGGTAAGCGGCGGCGTCATCGAGGGCGCCACGGTGCTTTTCGAGTCCGGCGTCATTACCGGCATCGGGACCGACCTGGCCCTGCCCGAAAACACCCGGGTGATCGATGTTACAGGGAAACATGTGTATCCCGGCTTGATCGCCGCACCGACGACCCTTGGCCTCACCGAGATCGGCTCGGTGTGGGCGACCCATGACAATATCGAAACCGGGAACGTGACCCCCAGCGTCCGAGCGGTGACCGCCGTGAACCCCGACAGTGAATACTTCCCGGTCGCCCGGGCCAACGGGATCCTGACCGCCCTGACCATGCCGGGCGGGGGACTGATCTCCGGTCTTTCCGGGCTGATCGCGATGGATGGCTGGACCACCGAGGGAATGACCCTTGTTGCGACGGTGGGGCTTCACGTTCGATGGCCATCCTACCGCGTTCGCGACATTCCCAGCCTGGGCAGCCGGGAGGACCAGATCAAAGATCGCAAGGCGGCCATTACCCGGCTTCGCGACGCCTTTCGTGAAGCCAGGGCGTACATGATTGCGAAGGAGGCAGAGCGTGACGGAGGGCCTTTTCATCCCTCGGACCTCGACTGGGAGTCCATGATCCCGGTGCTCAGGAAGGAACTGCCCGTTTTCATACACGCGTCTGAAGAAAAGCAGATCCACGCCGCGATCGACTGGGCGCTGGCTGAAGATCTAAGGATCGTCCTGGTCGGCGGCGCCGACGTCTGGCGGGTAGCGGACCGGTTGAAGGAGAATGATATCCCCGTTATCATCGGCGCCGTGCATTACCTGCCCGCCCGTCGTTGGGAGGCCTACGACACGCCTTTCACCAATGCCCTGAAGCTGCATGAGGCCGGCCTGGCCTTCTGTATCGGCGAGGGCGGAGGCGCTTCAAACGTGCGGAACCTCCCATATCACGCTGCCACCGCGGCGGCCTACGGCCTTCCGAAGGAAGAGGCGCTCAAGTCCGTCACCCTTTACCCCGCGCGTATTCTCGGGGTGGAGGACCGGCTCGGTTCCCTGGAGACGGGCAAGGACGCTACGCTGATCGTGACCACTGGAGACCCGCTCGAGATCATGACCCAGGTGGAGCAGGCCTTCATCCAGGGCCGTCCGGTCGATATCAGCAGCAAACACACCGATCTTTACGACAAGTACCGGACCCGGCTGGAGCAGATGAAGTAAGATCCGGTCGCTGAATCCAGCACCACGACATGTCCTATTCAATACTCCTCAGCGGTTGCGGCAGCGCGGGCAAGTATGTTGCCCATGTGGCCGAGCAAAGCGCCCGCGCCCGCGTGACCGCCCTCTTCGACCCGGTCGCGGAGAAGCTCGCAGCGGCCAGGGCGCGCTACCCCGATGCGGTTACCGGTGACGATCTCGGATCACTGATCGCGGATGCGCGGCCGGACATCGTCGCCGTGGCCGGACCGGACCACCTGCACGCCGACCAGACCGTCCTGGCCCTGGAATTCGGTGCCCATGCCCTCGTGGAGAAGCCGCTGGCCACGACCGTGGCCGACGCCCGGCGCATCATGGACGCCGCCGATCGGACGGGCCTGACCGTGATGACGGATCATACCATCCGGTACATGTATCCCTGGCGGGAGATGTCCCTGGCGGCCCGGTCGGGTGAAATCGGCGACATCTTCTTCATCCAGGGCGACTACATCCACGACATGTGGTCCATCTACCATCCCGGCGGGCGCGGCCACACACCCTGGCGGATAGACGACCGGAATCCGCAGAACATCCTGCTGGGCGGCGGCTGCCATCCCATCGACAACATCCTGTCCACGGTTGACTCGCCCGTCGTGGAGGTCTTCGCCTATAGCAGCAAGATGAGCGTGCCCGAGTTTCCCGCGGACGACTGCTATATCGTCATGCTGAAGTTCGAGAACGGGGTGCTGGGCAAAGTCTTTGTGTCCAGCGGCTGTTCCGGACACGGCATGGGTGGCGGCATGCTGGCCGTATACGGCACCGAAGGGACGCTCTGGAACGGAAAGCTGTACCGCAGGGGGGAGGAACCCGTGACGCTGCCCAACGTCTCCGACGAGGCCGCCGTGGGCGGTCACGGCTGGGGCCGTTCCGTCATCGATTTCCTGGACACGCTCGACGGGCGCATCGAAAACCCGATTCCCGCCCGCATGGGCGCCCGCGTCGTGGCCGTCTGCGAGGCCGGGCTCGAATCCGTCCGCACCGGCCGGCCGCAAACACCGGACTGGCCGTGAGCCATCCCACCGGCGCGGCGAGCTAGTCCGGTTTCAGGTTCTGGCCCGGTTTCAGGTTCTGGCCCGGTTTCAGCCCACTGAAGAAGGCCATGCTCTTCTCCGCTGCGTCGCGCAGCCCGGCCTTCCTGTAGACCTTCACCGAAGCGAAATGGGGATACCCGGCGCCTTCCAGGGCATCGAGGACGGCCGCGAAGTCGATGCGGCCGGTACCCGGCAATCCGCCGTGGCTTTCGCAGAGATGAACGTGCCTTAGACGGGCGCCGCAGGCGTGGATGGGCTGTACGAGGGAGGTCTCCTCGATATTCATGTGGATGGTGTCGACCATGGGATGGAAGGCGGTGGATCCGATGTCCCGGATCAGGCGCAGGACTTCCTCGACGCTGTTGTTGAACCCCACCTGGAGGTGGTTTACCGGTTCTATTACGATTTCAACCCCCCTGGCCTCGGCTTCCCGCCCCACCTGTTGCAGACTGGATACGATCCGTGCATGGGCGGCCGCCGGATCCGGTTCGTCGGAGCGCAGGCCCTGCAACAGGCCCACCACCAGGATGGCGCCGAACCGATTTGCGACCTCCATGTTCTCCACCAGCCGCTCGACCGTTCGGTCGCGGATGGACGCGTCCGGGGCGCAGAGACAGAGTCCCTCCCCGTATACGCCGCGCCGGTGAGCAGCGAAACGACCGGCAGATCATTCGCTCGGGCGGCGTCCTCGACCTGATCCAGCAGGCCGGCCAGTTCCGGGGCAAGGTTCAGTTCCACGCCGTCATATCCGATGGAACGTATGAAACGGAAGGTGTCGTCTATACTCCCGCCCCATCGGGACGGCGGATCGATCAGCATGTAACCGAGATGATTCATGCATCACAATATAGGTTGTTGCCCGAAGCGCCTGATAGATGTTTCTTAGTTGAGATCCGATCCAGCTCAAATCAGGGGACCCCCAGTGGAAACCGATCTCGGCATCCTATCCATCGTGCCGCCGGCCCTTGCCATCGTACTGGCCTTCCTGACCCGGAACGCCGTGTATTCCCTGGCGGTGGCCTGCCTGGTGGGCGTCCTGATCGCGGGCCAGGGGCCCCTGGGATTTTCGCAGTTGATGATCGACGCGATCGGGAATACCAGTTTCTCCTGGGTATTCATGCTTGAAATCTGCATCGGGATCATGATCGCCTTCTTCATGCGCACCGGTGCCATCCAGGCCTTCACCCAGTTCGTTGCGTACCGGAAGTTGTCGCGCAAAGGCGTGCAGCTCTGGACGTGGCTGCTGGGCATGTTTGTATTCTTTAGCGACTATTTCAGCCCGCTCTTCGTCGGGACCACGATGCGCAGTCTGGCCGACAAGGCGCGGATATCCAGGGAGAAGCTGGCCTATATCGCCGACTCCACCTCCGCCCCGGTCATCGTTCTCCTGCCCTTCACGGGTTGGGCGATCTACATATCGGGGCTCACCATCGGCATGGGACCCATCGCCGATGCCGGCGATGCGCTGAACGTGTTCATTCATTCCATTCCCTACAACATCTACGCCATGACGGCGGTCATCCTGGTCGGGTTGATCGCCGCCGGACTGGTCCCGGAGTTCGGACCCATGAAGAACGCGGAACGCCGGGCCATGGACGAAGGCAAGGTGCTGAGAGACGGCGCGGTCCCGCTCATCGGACGGGAGCTGACCGAAACCCCCATGTTCCCGGACATAAAACCCCGCCTGTTCCTGAACTTCATCCTGCCCGTCATCCTGATCATCGTCATCGTCCTGGGTTCCTTTGTGCTCACGGGATCCGCGAAGACGCTGGAGGCCTATCTCGCCGTCGTCATCTTTCTCGGCGTGTCGATCCGCATCCAGGGCATCCGGCTGAACGACATCATGGATACGGCGATGACGGGCATAAAGGGGATCATGCCGGCCATCATGATCCTGGTTTTCGCCTACACGATCAACCAGTTGAGCAGAGACATGGGCACGGCCGATTACATGGTATCGATTTCGAGAGACTTCCTCACCCCGTCCATGCTCCCCCTGGCCACCTACCTGCTGGCGGCGGTGATGGCCTTCTCCACCGGCACGTCCTGGGGCACCTTCGCCATCATGCTGCCGATCGCGGTGCCCGTGGCCCTGGTGTATTCAGGGGACGCGCTGACCGACATCGTATACGCGACCATTGCGGCCGTGGCCGGCGGCGGGGTCTTCGGCGACCACTGCTCTCCGCTTTCCGATACCTCGATTCTCGCTTCGACCGGGGCGGCATCGGATCATATCGATCACGTCAGGACCCAGATTCCCTACGCGATGATCGCCGCCGTGCTGACCGGCGTCGTATACCTCGTCATGGGGCTGACCGTATGGTCCTGACGGCCTGCACCTGACCATTCCCGCTCGACCGTGCGGACCGAGCCCCATTCCAGCTACCGTCAGATGATTTCGATCGCATCGGTCTTCCTCCAGCGCTTCCGTGCCTTCCGGGCCGTCCTCATCGGTGCCGCGCTTTCGGTGTTTATCGGCTTCACGGGGGAATACTGCGCCAACCAGATCGGCTACGAACCGGCAGCGACCCACCTTCCCCCGGTGTTCCTCGTTCCCTTTCTCTTCTGCGTGCTGCTGCCCAATGCCCTGGTCGCGCGTATCCGTCCCGCATCGGCACTTTCGTTCTATGAATTGATCATGGTTTTCGCCATGGGGTGGATCGCCTCCACGGTGCCGGACCAGGCCATGACCAAATACCTGCTCGTCGTGATCACCGCGCCGTTCTACTTCGCCTCTCCTGAAAACAGCTGGGAGACCATCTTCTTTCCCTATCTGCCCGAATGGCTGGTTCTCAGCGACCGGGCGGCGGCGCGGGTATTCTACGAGGGACTCCAGTCCGGCCAGTCGATTCCCTGGGGCGCGTGGCTGTCCCCCCTGTTCTGGTGGGGTTCCTTCATACTCGTCCTGCTCTTTGTCGGCGCGTGCATCGTCGTGATGCTTCGCAAGCAGTGGGTCGAACACGAGCGGCTCCAGTTCCCGCTAGGCGAAGTAGGCCTGCACCTGATCTCACTGGGCGGCGGCAGAGGGAAGGCCGGTGGCGAAGAAGAGGGCGGCAATCGCTGGATCCAGGCCGGAGCCGCAGCCATGTCCCTGGTCATGATCTGGAACATCGTTTCTTTCTGGGGCATATGGCCACCGATCCCGATCATGGCCGAACACTCTCAGATACTCTCCCTCGATCCCGCCTTTCCCGGTCTAATCTTTCGGGTGAACGTATTCGTCTTCTGTCTTCTGATCTTCGTCAACCGGGACGTACTGCTCAGCATGTGGCTGTTTCTCGTCTTCTACGTATTGCAGGAGGGATCGCTCAATATGGTCGGCGTGGGGTCCACCTCCGGCACCATCATCCATGGCGGCCTGGCCGGCATTCAGTCCATTGCCGGTCTGGTTACCTTCGTCCTCTTCGGCCTGTGGATGGCCCGCCGTCATCTCAGGAGCGTATGGCACCATGCCCTGGGTCGGAAGGGTGAGCTGGACGACGCAGAGGAGCTTTTATGCTACCGCACGGCAGTCTTCGGCTTCCTGCTCAGTCTTCTCTTCATCATCTGCTGGCTGTACGCCGCCGGACTATCGCTTCCGATCATGGCGCTGTTCATCATCCTGCTCTTCATCTTCTACATCGCCCTGGCCCGCGTCGTGGCGGAAACGGGCCTGGTCACACTCGACCTGCCCATCAACAGCCACCAGTTCTCCATCGCCATCGTGGGGTCCGCGCAGATCAGCCACGGTGATCTCACGGCCCTGGGCATGGCCAACGGGTTCGCCCGCAACTGGCGGACTTTCACCATGATCGGCACGTCCCACGTGGCCTGGCTGAAATCCCGATGGCTCCAGCACCGGCAAATCCAAGCCGATCGAATACCGGAAGCGCAGGTTTCCGGGAGCGGGATCTCGGCAAAACACCTCTTCGCCGGCGTGGCCGTCGCCTTCTGCCTGAGCGCCGTGGCCTCCATTGGCTACGTCATTTACGCCGGAAACACCTACGGCGCACAGAATCTGCGGACCGACCTGGGTACGGACCGGGGTATCCGGTTCTATGATCTGATCGTGACCTGGGTCAACAACGCGACGCAGATCAGTGATCTCGAAATCCTGTTTTTCGGGAGTGGGGTCGTCATGATGATCGTGCTCCTGGCCGGGCGGTTTCTGCTTCCCTGGTGGCCGCTCCATCCCATCGGCATGGTCGTCGTCATGTCCGCCCCGGTCCGGAACGCGTTCCTGACGATCTTCCTGGCCTGGCTGGTCCAGGCCATCGTGTTCCGCATCGGAGGTCCGACACTTTACCAGAAGGTCCGCAGTATGTTTATTGGGATATTGCTCGCCTATCTATTCTGGCAACTGGTCGCCATGGGGGTAGACCTGGCCTGGTTCCCGGACCGGCCCCATCGTTGGGAGTCCTACTGAGAAAGGGGAATTGACGCATGCAGTTCATCATGTTCACCAAGCACCTCGAGGGTCTCACACTGTCGGAAATCGCGGAGAAACTGAAAAGCGTGGGCGTTTCCGGCGCCGATCTGTGCGTGCGCGACGGATATCCTGTGAATCCCGGAAACATAGACCGGGCCCTGCCGGAAGCCGCTAAGGTACTTTCCGATGAAGGACTCTCCATTCCGCTTGTGACCGCGCCGGGGGATTTCACTACGGCCACGCTGGACTACGCGGAGAGATACTACGAGGCCTGCGGAGAAAACGGCGTAAAGCACATCAAGCTGGGGTACTGGCACTGGTCGCCGGGATCGGACTACTGGGCGGAACTGGACCGTGCGCGGAAGGAGCTGGAGGGGTTTCAGCGCCTGTCGGAAAAAACGGGCGTCAAAACCGTGGTACATAACCATTCCGGCCACTCCATGGGCCTGAATTCGTCCGCCGTCATGCACGTCGTGCAGGGATTCGACCCCCGCCACGTCGGCGTGTTCGCGGACGTGGGACACCTGTCCATCTGCGGAGAGCCGATCGACATGGCCCTCAACATCGTCCGGGAATACCTGTCGGTCATGTCCTTCAAGGACCTTGCGCGGGTGCAGCGGGTCCATGACGGCGAGCGGCGGTGGGAGGTCGACGTGGTGCGGCTGGGCACGGGCTTCGGGGACTGGAAGACGGTGCTGTCCACGCTGAAGGCCCAGGGATTCGACGGGCCCGTCACCATGCACAGTGAATACGGGGGAGAACCCGTGGACACGGTCGTCGACCTGGCCCGGTCGGACCTGCGCTTCATCCGGAACCTGATGGAACAGCAGTAGGCCTACCAGTGCCAGATCTGGTTCCAGGCCTCCATCCAGTCCCGGCCGTCGCTGACGACGGTCAGATCGTCGGGAAACGAGACCCCCGGCCGGCCCTTGTAATGTGCCGCGTTGTCCACGGTGTCCAGTTCGATGGTGATCTTCGTGGGAGCCGCCGGCACGTAGGGTCTGATGTCCGGCAGATCCTGCAGTGCCCGCCGCGTGCCTTCCTCGATCATCTGCCGCGCGCGGACCGGGGGAATCTGCCGGGCCGAGTACCTGGACAGGCCCCGTTTCACGGCCACGACCGGCAGGTTTTCTCCCAGCAGCTCCCGGGACTCCCGGCATACGGCCTCGTCGCCGGTGACCAGCAGCACGGGACAGCCGTAGTGTCCGCAGAGGGCGGCGTTGATGCCGACTTCGCCCACTTCGTCGTCATTGAACCGCAGGCTGCGCCAGCCTGTCGTCGAGATCGTGTGGCACATCACGCCGTCCGGCGTGTTCGCCCGGGCGTGCATGCCGACGAACACCGCGGCGTCGCAGCCCGTCTCGAACATCTCCGTGTAACGCGACCAGGGATGCTTGGCCACCCATTCACAACCGGTATCGAGCAACTCGGGCACCAGTGAATTGAAGGTCCAGTCCCCTCCGGCGCCGTGGCAGTCCACCACCACGATTTCCTTCGCGCCCGCGGCCCGGGCGCCCCTTACAGCGGCATTGATCTCCTCGGTATAAAGCCGCCGGCCTTCCTCGTACATTGGCTTTCCGCCCGTGACCTGGTCCCAGGCCACGATGCCGCTGACGCCTTCCATGTCCGTCATGATCAGTATGCGCATGATACTCTCTCTCCGTGCTAAGGGTAATCTGCTTTCTTTTCCAGGCAGGATGCTGTTGAACGTTGGCCGCCATTCGACCGCGGCTGTTCTTCGTCGTTGGTCGTCATACGACAGCAGCCGTCATTCGAACAGGGCATGTTCCGATACCGGGACGATACCCGCGTCCTCGGCCCGGGCATACAGGTCGTGAATCGCCGCTTTCCCATCATCACCATACTGTAGCGAATACTCATTCACGTAAAGGTCGATGTGTTGCTGCATGACCGTCTCATCCATTTCCTGGGCATAGCGCCGGATATAAGGCCTCACCTCACCGGGATGGGCGTAGGCGAATTCGATACTCGATCGTATGGACCGGTCGAGCCGTTCGTGCATCGCGCTGCCCAGGTCTCTCCGCGCGAGAATGCCGCCCAGGGGAATCGGGTGCCCCGTCTCATCCTCCCACCACGCGCCCAGGTCGATCACCTTTGACAGGCCGTATTCGGCGAAGGTGAACCGGCTTTCGTGGATGATTACGCCGGCGTCGACGTCACCGCGTTCGCAGGCCGGCATGATCTCGTCGAAGGGCAGATAGATCAGACGATCCAGGGCGGGATCGAAAAGCCTCAGCAGCAACGCCGCCGTGGTCAGCCGGCCGGGCAGGGCGATCTTCTGGCCCTTCAGCCGTTCCGGCTGCAGCGGTTCTCTCGAAACCACCAGGGGGCCGCAACCCCTGCCCAGCGCGCCGCCAGCCCGGAGCAGAACGTAATGGTCCCGGAGGTAGCCGAGGGCGTGAAAAGAGACTTTGGTCAGATCCAGTTCGCGCTCCAGGGCCATGGCATTCAGCGTCTCTATATCTTCCAGCACTTCCCGGCACGGAGGCGCATCTGGAATCCTGCCCTGTGTCATGGCGCAAAAGATGAACGTATCGTTCGGACAGGGCGAATACCCGAGGGACAGGACGGTCATGGACCGGCCTCCTTACGGACCGCGTCCGTGAGCAAAAAGCGGATCCTGATTACGCGCCTCATCATCGACCCCCTTGTTCGACGATCCTTTCGACCGCCTGCTGACAGCGCCCGATCGCCAGGGGCAGATCCCATTGCGACAGGTCCCGGTCGACCACCCGGTTGCTGATGCCGCGGATCTCCATGAAGGGGATCCCGAAGGCCGTGGCTATGTGGGCTGCCGCCGCCCCTTCCATGTTCTCGCATATTCCGCCATATCGGGCGGCCAGCGTATCTCCAACCGTCTGGACGCCGCTGCATTGTTGGACAGTGATGAAGGGACCGGCCGCGATACCACAGGTTGTTTCCCCATCCATCCCGTTTTTCACGTGCTTTCGAATCATCTCGGCCCGCGTGGCGTCTAGCGGAATCCTGTTGTACAGGGGCTCCTTGAGCACGCCGGTATGCGAATCGGTCCGGGCAGGAATCATGGGAAACCCCATCCCTTCCAGGTCCATCCAGCCTTCCGGTGTCAAGACGCCTGTATCGCCGTAGCATTCCTCCGTGGCTATGGCAAGATCGCCGACTCTCAATCCCGACCGAACGTATGCGCCGCCTGCGCCGAATTGCAGGATCACGGCGGGTTCGTGGCGGGTCAGCGCAAGGGTCAGGGCCGCGGCCGTGTTGACCTGTCCCACACCGCCCTCGACCAGGAGCACCGACTTCCCGGACAACGAACCCAGATGCCAGGGCCGGGTCAGGGGATGGTCCGTTCCGGAGGATTCCATCCGCGACCGGACATGCTCCTGTTCCATATCCGTCGCGGTTATGAGCAGATAGTCAAGTTTCATAGCTCACCCCGGTACCCGGCCCTCAACGGCCAGCAGGTACAGGGTTTGGGAAACGGCCGAGGATTCTACCCATTCACGGTAGTCCATTTCCGCGGCCACCCTTTGCAACTCGGTGAGATACCCATCCCGCACCATCTGAAGTCCACGGGTTGCGGCGACCGCCGACCAGATGCCCAGCCGCGATTTACGATCGGCATGAAGGCTGTCCGCGTATTCGTGTTGTTCAGTTACCCGGATGTCAACAAGTCCCAATTGCTCGAAGTCGAGGGCCAGGTGGTCGGCAATCGCGTTGTCCATGCCGGCATCGGATCGCCAGGCCAGGAACGCTTCGTAAAACAACATCACACTCGAAGGCGGACTGGGATCCCATTCGATCTTCTCATGATTGTAATCCAGCGCCAGAAACCGGCCGCCTGGCATGATGGCACTTATGCAGCACGCGATCGCCTTTCTGGGAGAGGACAGCCACTGGATCACTCTCGCCGTGTTCGCCAGGTCAAACTGCTGATCGAATGGCATATAGAATATGTCCGCCGCGACGAAACAGAGTCCACGAGGGCTCGCGTCGATGGCCTGGCGAATCAGACTGACGTCGATGTCGAGTCCCACGGTGATTCCGGGATCGGTTGTTTCAAACATTTCCCTTGTGATCGCCCCGGTCCCGCAACCTACATCCAATACGCGCATCCCCGGCTGGAGCAGTTCGTCAAGCCGCCGGTGCGAGGAAGAAAGCGTGCGTTCATTCAGTATTTCCTCCGTCCCGGATGGCATATGCGCTCTTTCTCGCGCAAGAGTCATATCTCTCGCCCTATTTTGCTTCAGCATTCGACATCGACCCAGCCGCCCGCATCGTTCGACTTGACCGCCGTGTCAATCACGAGCTGGGCCGCCAGGCCGTCCCGGAAGGTGGGTGGTTCGTCCCCACCCCGGCGGATGTTGCTTAAAAATGACGAGACTATGCTTTCGTCGACAGTCGGCTCAGGGCATTCGACTGAAGTGTACTCCGTCTCCGTGGACCGTTCCATGAGGCGGCGGTCACCCGTCATCTGCCAGAAGTAGGAGGTCCGCTCGCAATCAACCCGGATGGAATGTTCCTGGTGCAACCTGCTGGCCCGGATCGACCCGCGGGCGCCGTTTTCAAACCGCAGCAACAGCTGGCAGACGTCATCGTTTTCCACCACGCCGATCCGATCCGGGATCTCAAGAACACCTTCGCTATGCAGCCGGCGCAGTTCGCCGAAGTGTCCGTCCGACATCAGCAGCGGCCGCCGCGGAACGTACACGGCCAGTTCCGCGTTCACTTGCGCAATCTCGCCAACGAGCCACCGCGCGGCATCGATCATGTACACCCCGAGATCGCCGAGAGCCCCGGTTCCCGCCTCGGCCCGCTTGAACCGCCAGGTCAGCGGAAAGAGGGGATCCCGGGCCCAGTCGAAGGACCAGTGGGCGTCGAAGGTATGGATCTTTCCGGCCTTTCCCTCGCGCAACAGGCGAGAAAGGAGCCGAAGTGCCGGGAAGAGACGTATGCCCGATTGCACGCCTGTTTTCACGCAGCCCGTCTCCGCGGCGGCGCACATCTCCCTTGCCTGGGTCCCGTTCAGCGCCAGAGGCTTCTCGCAAAACACCGATTTCCCAGCCTTCAGGGCTGCCACGGCGATTGGATGGTGCAGGTGATGAGGTGTGGTGATGCCGACGGCGTCGATGTCGTCGCGGTTCAACAGCTCGTTTACGTTCCGGCACACGTTCGGGACGTCATACCGTTCCGCCAGGGCACGTGCGCGTTCGATTCGGCGGCTGGCGACCGCGGTCAGGGTGGCTTCTTCCTGCCAGGCCTCCGCGTGGGAATAGGCGATGTGACCGGCGCCGATCATGCCAATGCGAACGATGTTCTTCATGTTTGAATTCCGACTGGAGCGATCAGGATGTCGCCGTACCCGTGTCGGAACCATCCTCCACACCCGGCTCCACCGGTCCGCTTAATCCACCCTGCCTTAGCAAGGCTTCCGTGGTTGGCTCCCTGCCGCGGAAATCCCGGAAGACATCCATGGGATGCCGGCTGCCGCC
This sequence comes from Candidatus Latescibacterota bacterium, assembly GCA_012270975.1. GTDB lineage: Bacteria > JAAXHH01 > JAAXHH01 > JAAXHH01 > JAAXHH01 > JAAXHH01. The sequence continues at coordinate 280,304 of JAAXHH010000141.1, forward strand.
GAGGGCGAGGACGGTATCACGGAACCGCCTGCCCAGGCGCCGCATCTCCCCTTCGTTCTCCAGCCCTGCTTCCTCGAAGGCGGAGAAGGCGTCCGCGCTGATCACTTCTGACCACTTGTAACTGTAGTATCCCGCGGCGTATCCACCGGCGAAAATGTGGGAGAACGAGCAGAAGAACCGGTCTTCTTCAAGCGCGGGCAGGATCAGCGTCTCCGCGTCGATCCGGCGCTGCACGTCCAGGATCGTATCCGTTCCCTCGGGGTCGAAATGCTCGTGCAGTTCCATGTCGAGCAGGCCGAAGTTGACCTGCCTGAGCGTGTTGCTGCCCTCCCGGAAGGTCCGGGCGCCGAGCAGGCGGTCGATGATTTCGTCGGGAAGCGGCTCGTCCGTCTCGTAGTGACGCGCCAGGCCCTTCAGCGTCCCCCGGTCGTAACACCAGTTTTCCATGAACTGGCTGGCGATCTCCACCGCGTCCCATTCCACGTTGGATATGCCGGATGCCATGCCGTAGTCGATGGTGGTCAGCATGTGCTGGAGTGCGTGGCCGAACTCGTGGAACAGGGTCTCCACTTCGCGGAACGTCATGAGCGAAGGCTTGCCGCCGACGGGTTTGCCTTGGTTGCAGATCATGTAGGCCACGGGCAGCCGGGCGGCCTGTCCCGCAGAAGCCATGACCGCGCTTCTGCCCACCAGCGTATCCATCCACGCGCCGCCCTGCTTCTCCGCGGGACGGCTGTACGGATCCAGGTAGAAGGCCGCCATGGGTTCGTCCCGGTCGTCGAACACCCGGAAAAACTGGACGTCCTCGTGCCAGACGGGCACCTCGCCGGTCGCCTCTTCCAGGCGCACGCCGAAGAGCCGTTCCGTGAGTTCGAACAATCCGTTCAGCACGCGAGGCAGCGGGAAATAGGGTCTCAATTCTTCGTCCTTCAGGTCGTAACGCGCCTCGCGAAGCCGTTCCGCCCAGTAGGGGACGTCCCAGTGCTTGAATTCGTCATCCTCGTCGTCACCGTCCACTCCGGCCAGCGCCTTCAACGCTTCCATGTCCCGCTCTGCGGCGCCCCGGCCCGCCACGCGCAATTCGTCGAGCAGGCGCCGTACCGATCCCGCGTCCGGCGCCATCTTCCTGCTGAGACTCAACTCCGCGAAGGTAGCGAACCCGAGCAGTTCGCACTTTTCGATTCTCAGGGCGATGATCTCCCTGGCCACGTCCCGGTTGTCCCACTGGCCGGCCGATGCCTTGGAAATGAACGCGCGGTACATCTTCTCACGCAGGTCCCTGCGCTTGCTGTGCTGCATGAAGGGCATGAAGCTCGGATAGTCCAGCGTGAGGACCCAGGGCCCGTCCGCTGCCGTGGCCTGCTCGTGTCCCTCCTGCCGGGCCGTATCCGCGGCCAGTTCGAGCAGGGTTTCGGGTAGGCCTTCGGTCTCTTCGGCATCCGTGAGCGTTATCTTGAATGCTTTCGTGGCATCGAGGACGTTGTTGGAGAACTTCGTGCTCAACTCCGCCAGCCGCTGGCTGATCTCGTTGTAGCGATCTCGGTCCGCGTCGTCCAGGCCCACCCCGTTCAACTCGGCCTCGCGTATGGCCGATTCCAGGATCCGCTGCTGGGCCGGGTCGAAACGACGCGCCTCGTCGCTGTCCCGCAAGGCGCAATAGGCCTGATACAGGGGTTTGCTCTGGCCGAGCCGATTGCTGAACTTGACCACTTCCGCGAGCAGGGGATCGTACACTTCCCGCAACTCGGGCGAGTTCTTCACTCCGTGCAGATGGGACACGATGCCCCATGTGCGGCCCAGGTCGTCTTCGATTCGCTCAAGCGGATCCATCAAAGCGTCCCAGGTGCGCGGCGTGGTGTCCTCGAGCCGGGACACGGCCGCTTCGCAGCCCTCGAGCAGGGCGCGGATACCAGGTTCGATGTGGTGGGTCTCTATCTGTTCGAAGTGGGGAAGATCGTCCCAGTTCAGCAGCGGGTTTTTATCCATTCTGATCGCCTTGCCTTTTTGTTGCGTACGTTTATCTTGGGGTACGACCGGCGCCGGTACACGGGCGCGACAACCGTAGCAAATTACGAAGTACCCGGGCCTAAATCAACCTATCATTTCTTTCCGTACCGGAACGAAATGCATGACTGAAAAGCGATTCAAACGGCGGCTGCAACGGTACCCCGCGGTAAGCGACCTGCGAAGGCTGACGCGCAAAAGGCTGCCGCACATCGCCTGGGAGTACCTTGACTGCGGCACGGGGGATGAGCGCGCGGTGGCCAGGAACCTGGAACGCATGGCGGAGGTCACGCTCGCCCCTGTTTTCATGAGGGGCGAACTGAAACCCGACCTGACCACGACCCTGTTCGGCCGGACCTACAGCGTGCCATTCGGCATGGCGCCGGTGGGACTCACCGGACTCATGTGGCCCCGGGCCGAGTTCATCCTGGCCGCCTCGGCCGCGAAATACGGCTTTCCCTATTGCCTGAGCACAGTAGCTACCCGATCCCCAGAGGAGATCGGCCCAGTCGTCGGGGACATGGGCTGGTTTCAGCTCTATCCGCCCCGGCGGCGGGAAGTACGTGACGATTTGCTGAAACGCGCGATGGACGCAGGATTCCATACGCTCGCGGTGACGGCGGACGTACCCATGGGTAGCCGCAGGGAACGGACCAGCCGCGCCGGCCTGGAGACGCCTCCGCGTATCACGGCCGGGTTCGTGTACGAAGCGCTGGTTCATCCCACCTGGACGATACAGACCCTGCTCGCCGGTCTGCCCAGGCTCCGGGCCATTGAAAAGTATGCCGATTCGAAGCAGATGGGCGAGGTGGCGAGTTACGTCGGCCAGGAACTGGGCGGTACGCTCGACTGGGACTATATCCGTGAGGTTCGCGATCTCTGGGACGGACCGGTAATCGTGAAGGGTATCATGCACCCCGATGACGCGGAGCGGGCGATAGCGGTCGGTGTGGACGGTATCCAGGTATCGAACCACGGCGCGCGACAGTTCGACGGCACCCTCGCCGCCATCGACGCGCTGCCACCCATCGTCCGCCAGGTCAATGGACGGGCCCGCGTCCTGTTCGACAGCGGGGTGCGCACCGGACTGGACATCATCCGGGCCCTCTCGCTGGGCGCCGATTTCGTGCTGCTGGGAAGAGCCTTCATGTACGCTGTGGGTGCCTTCGGAAAGACGGGCGGTGATCACGCCTTCGAAATTCTCAAGGCCGACCTCGAAGTCAACATGGTCAACCTGGGATGTGCCTCGGTGGACGAAATCCCCGCTCCGGTCCGGCCGGAATCCGCATAGCAGACCGGCCGCACTCACCCCGCCGCCTCCTTCTCAACTCACCACACTCACCCCGCCGCCTCCGCGTGCGGTACCCGCCCTGTTCTCCTTGCATATATCAAGCTGCAGAACCCCAGGCCGACGGAGCATACCGTTCCGATTACCGCCAGCAGCAGCATGCCGCCCGATTCGAAGAGGAATCCCGTCACCAGGCTGGCCGAACTCGCCGACAGCGCGATGAACATCTCGTTGACGCCCTGCACGCGGCCCCGTTCCAAAGGCGCGAGCGCGTTGGAAAGCAGGGAAGAGCCAGCGATGAAGCAGAAGTTCCACCCCAGGCCGAGGAGGAAGAGGGCGATCGTCAGGGGGATGAACCGGGGCGAAACCGGCGTGATCACACAGGATACGACGAGTATAAGTACGCCCCACTTCACGATGGCGTGCTGACCCCACCGCATGATCAGCCGCCCGGTGATGCCGGAAACGCCGAACATGCCGATGGCGTGGGCCATGATGACCCATGAGATCAGCCACGTGCCATGGTCGTGGTGGCTCATGTGCAGGGGCGTGATCACCATGAGCAGCGTCATGACGAACTGGCCGATCACCATGGCCGCGATCCCGTACCGGACGTGCACGTTGCGGAGGATCTCCCGCACGGGACGCGCGGTCGACTCGTCGATCTCCGATTCGGTGGAGGGTTTGATCCGCCGGGCGAGATCGAGCGGGTCGGGACGGACCAGGAAGAGGGTAAGCAGGATCGCCGCCAGGCTCAGGCCCACGCCGACGACGAAGGGGCCCGACATGGGAGGATAACCATACTGCGCGATCCAGATCCCCGCTGGCGCCACCATCATGGCGCCGCCGATGGCGCTGATGGTGCCGGCGGAAACGATTCTGCCGATGATGCGCGCCCGTTCGGCTTCGGGATAGATTTCCGCGCCGATGAACCGCGCCTGCTCACTGGAGCTGCGCGCCATGCCGGCAAAAAATGACGCGACGCAGAATCCCGCGAAAGAATGGACAGCCACGCTGAGGAAACTGGTCGCGGCGGCGATCAGGGACGAGAGGTATCCGGCCGTAAGCCCGGCCCGGCGGCCCAGGCGGTCCATGATCCAGCCGAAAGGGAAGGCGCTGATCGAGCGCGCGAGAAAGGCGATGGTCATGGGCACGCCCGTCATGCGCTCGCTGTCGGACAACTGCGCCGCCAGGATGGGCACGACGGTGAAGGCCGCGACCTGGGTGGCGCCGAAGAGAGCCTGGGTAACGAAGAGGGTGTGGGTGATCCGGCTGCGGACCGACTGAAGCTGTTCCGGTTCCATTATGCTCCCGCGGCCCGTTACTCATGCCGTTCTGCCGCTGGTAACTCCTCTCTCGATCAAATGACTTCCAGCTGATCCCGGTCCGGCAGCGCGGGGAAGGGCGCGCTCGGCAGGGTCTGGTACCAGAAAGCTACCGAAGCGACATCGTCCTGGAGCGCCTGGTACGGGCCGCCCTGGGTAAAGCCGAGCAGTTGCCGCCAGCCCAACGCCTGGATGGTTACCCTGAGGTCCTCCTCGAACCGCACCGGATCCGACACGTGCCACCGGTACATGCCGAACCGCTGCTGGGACTTGTACATGCCGTCGGGGCGGATGACCTGGGGCATGCCTGCGTACGGGGTGGTGTACTCCACGTACCGACCGTCGATATCGAAGTTGTACGAACCGCAGAAGTAGTCCTCGACACCCGTCCCGCAGATCGTCGGAAACTCGTCGTCCCCGTCGATGTAGAACTTGATCTCACCCTCGCCCCACCATCCGTTGCTGTTGGATCCCCACGCCATGTAGGTGCCGACGTAGTGGCCGTGCCCCTTCACACCGTCCAGTATGGTGAACACCTCTTTGTAGGGAACGGGGTTCGTCCGCCGGAAGCTCGCGTGGAAGTAGCCGATGTCGTCGGGGACCTCGGTCAGCGTGTAGTCGATCTGGTAGTATACGCGCATCTTCTCGTCGGCGATGTTCTCCAGCGTGATGCGGCAACGCTTGCGAAAGGGCATCTCCCAGTAGCAGTTGAACGCACTGGCCGGGTTCACGCACACGGCCAGCGAGGACACGTGGGCGTATTCACTCCACCCGCAGGCGAAGAAATCGCCCATGGGACATTCCACGGAGGGATACTCCTCGTCATCCCAGTAAATGCGCAGGATGGCGAAGCGCCAGTGGCCGGTAGGCGTCAGCCAGATATGCTGAATGGCCCCGGACCCTTCGATATCGGCCATCGTCAGCGTTTCTCCCGCTTCGATGTCGAAAGAAGGGGAGATCTTCCAGCCCTGCCCCAGGTGCCGCGCGTTATGGGCTCCGGTGCCCTCCGTGGCCATGCCGCCCCGGCCCTTTCCGCCGTCCGTGTTTTCCGGCGAGATGGACCGCGTCTTGGCGCGCGACAGGCGAGACAGGTTTCCCATATCCATGCCCAGTCCGTTGAACATATGCGCATCTCCTCGTGATAACTTTTCTTGATAAGGTGATCTCGGCTTCACTATAATACGTTCCGCGATGGCACGCGCACAGGTCTTTTTGGACGTTCACAACCGGCGGATGCGACGGTAGATCATGCAACGCGACGTACTCTACTACATCGCCGATCCCATGTGTTCCTGGTGCTGGGGATTCAGCCCGGTGCTGGAGGCGGTTTCCGGCGTGCTTCCGGAAGAAATCCCCATCCGCTACGTCATGGGCGGCCTGGCCCGGGATTCGGACGATCCCATGCCGGAGGACACCCGGACCTACGTGCAGTCCCAATGGCGGCTGGTCGCCGAAAGGACGGGCGCGGAGTTCAACTGGGATTTCTGGAAGGACTGCGAGCCCAGGAGATCGACCTACCCGGCCTGCCGGGCGGTCATCGCCGCCGGGATGCAGCGGCCGGACGGCATCGGTGCGATGTTTCACGCGATCCAGCGGGCATATTATCTTGACGCCCGCAACCCATCGGACGCTGAAACACTCGTGCAGCTTGCCGGGGAAGTAGGTCTGAACACACAGCGCTTTTCTGAAGACCTCGTTACGGCCCGCACCGACGAACTGCTCCACGAGGACTTCGCGCTTCGCCGGTCCCTCCATGCCGACAAGTTCCCCACGATGATCCTGGAACACGACGACAACCAGTTCTGGCTGGCCTACGGGTATGAAGAAGAAGATCTGGTGGTGGACTTGCTGACTTCGGCGCTGCTTTCCTGAATATGTTCCGGCTTAGGCCTGTGACGAAAGCACGCGACGCAAGCCCGCGGCGAAGGCCGACGCCGGACCAACGCTCGGGCCGTCGAACGCTACATCCCCTCGACCCTGGGATCGATCCACATATACACGAAATCCACCACGATGTTGGCGCAGACCACCATCGCGGCCGAGAAGAGCACGACGCCCATGATCATGGGCACGTCGAGATTGAAGACCGACTGCAGGGCCAGGACGCCCAGGCCGGGGAGGGCGAAGACGTTCTCGGTAAACACCACGCCGCCCATGAGGGCGGCCATGTCGAGGCCGAGGACGGTGATTACAGGAATGACGGCGTTCCGCAGTCCGTGCTTGAACAGCACAATATACTCGGGGATCCCCTTCGCACGGGCTACACGCACGTAATCGGCGTTCAGCACCTCCGCCATGTTCGTATGGACCAGCCGTGCGTAGTAGCCCGTAATCACGAGGGCGAGGGTCGCCGCCGGCAGGATGATGTGGGTCCAGCCCGCCCATCCGCCCACCGGAAACAGGCCGGTCCGGTAGGCCAGGTAGTACTGAAGCATGCGGGCCAGCCAGAAGACGGGCAAGGAAATGGCGACCAGGGACACGATCAGCACCGTCCGGTCAATGGCCCGGCCGCGGTATTTCGCCGTGAGAACGCCCAGCGGGACGCTCATCAGCATCCACAGGCAAACCGCCGTCAGTGCCAGGGAAAGCGTTACCGGAAACCTCGCCAGTAGGGCGTCGAGCACGCGTTCTCCCGTCACCAGTGACGTGCCGAGGTCTCCACGCAGCAGGTTGCCGATGTAGCGCCCGTACTGCACGGCCAGGGGATCGTCGAATCCCATTTCCTGGCGGATTCTTTCAATCGTTTCCGCATCCGCGTTCGCGCCGGCGTAGACCCTGACCGGATCGGCCGGTACCGCGTGTACGATCAGGAAGGTGACGACCGTAGTGCCCCACAGTATGACGGCCGCCCAGCCCAAGCGGCGCAGGACCCTGTTCAACATGGTGGTTTTCCGTAATGATTCAGGTCGTGTTTCATGGTTCGATCCACATCAACTCGTACCGGATGGGCCAGACGGGATTGAGCTTGAGCCCCTTCAGCCAGGGTTGCCGGAGCAGGTACATCTGCGGGTAATACAGGAACACCCAGGGCGCGTCCTCCACCACAAGCCGCTCGGCTTCGCGGTAGAGCGCCAGACGGTGATCCCGGTCCGTGCTGATCGCCGCTTCGTCGAGTAGCGCATTGACCCGCTCATTATCGTAAAACGCCACGTTGGTGCTGTTTACCTCGGTAATCCGGTTTCCGTTCAAAAGCACGTCGAGGAAATTGCTCGGATCCGGGTAGTCCTGGTACCAGCCGAAGGTGGAGAAGGGTACCGCGCCCCGCCGGCCCGTTGCTTCGATGCGAGTAGGGCCGGTCACCGGCCTGATTTCCACGCTGATTCCGACCTCCGCGAGGTCCTGTTGCACCGCCTGTCCGATCTTAGCATCTATACCGCTCTGTGCCGTAATCATGAGCTCGGTGCTGAATCCCTCCGGGTATCCGGCCTCCGCAAGCAATTTCCTCGCCTTTTCCGTGTCGTAGTCGTATCCAACCAGATGTTCGTCGAATCCCGGCATGCCGGGCGGCAGCACGCCGCGGGCGAGGATGCCCCGGTCGCTGATCAGTCGCACGATACGCTCGCGGTCGATGGCATGGTTGACCGCCCTGCGCACGTTCACGCGGTCGAACGGCGGCAATTCGGTGTTCATGGACAGGTATTGGATGGCGTTCAACGGCTGGTGGGCGACCCGCTTGCTGAGCACGGGATCGTTCATCACCCGGATGAAGTCCGCGTCCGGTATCCCCGTCGACGTGACGCTCGCGATGTCCAGTTCTCCGCGTTCGAACATCATCATGTGCAGGGTTTCGTCCCCGCCGACCATCAGCTCGATGGCCTCCAGCCTGACATCGGCCGCCCGGTAGTATGAAGGACTCTTCTCCAACCGCAGCCGCGTTCCGCGCTGCCAGTGTGCCAGCGTAAAGGGCCCTGCTCCCACCGGATACCGGCCAAACCGATCCCCGTGCCGCTCTACTTCCTCACGGGGCACGGCATAGGCGAAGGGCATGGCGATACAGTAGAGAAAGGGCAGGTCGGGATGGGCCAGTTCGATCTCGAGCGTCTCCTGGTCGGGGGTACGCAGGCCCGAGACCCGATCGGACGAACCGTCCTGAAACGCCCGGGCGCCGACGATGTTCCGATAGAATCCCTGCCCGGGGGACCTGGTGGCCGGGTCCAGAATCCGTTCGAGGGAATAGGCGAAATCCTCCGAGGTAATCGCCCGGCCGTTCGAGAACCGGATGTCCTGACGCAATTTGAAGGTGATGGTCCGTCCATCTTCGGAAATCGTCCACGAGCGCGCATGCCAGGGAACCAGGTTCAGATCGTCGTCGTAATCGATCAGGCCGTGAAACAGGGTGCGCACGAGGGGCCAGGTGACCACGTCGTAGGCGATGGCCGGATCGAGGGAACGGGGATCCGACGGCACGGCGATACGAAGTATGTTCTCATCGGGATTCAGCCGCTCGGAACGGGCGTCGCCGGAGCAGGAAACGGCCAGGAAAAGGGCCGCAAGACACACCGATGCCAAACACAGAAGACCGGGGACGGCTTCAACGGCGGATGTCTGTGCCTGAGTGCCATTCATCGCCGCTGGCCCTCCTTCACGTAGGGATCCAGTATTTCCTGGAGGCCCTGGCCAAGCAGGTTGAATCCCACCACGGCCGCGATGATGAACAGGCCCGGAGCCACGGTGAGGTGAGGAGAGACGATAAAATAAGGCTGTCCCTCCGCGATCATGGTACCCCACGACGGCGCGGGCGGCGGCACGCCGACCCCGAGGTAACTCAGACCGGCGTCGAGCAGTACCGTGTTCGCCGTGGCCAGGGATCCGAGCACGATGATCAGGGGCAGGACGTTGGGCAGCAGGTGCCGGATCATAATGCGGACATCCGAACAGCCTATGGCCCGCGATGACGTAACAAACTCCCGGGTCTTCAGGATCAGTACCTGGCTCCGTATGGTCCGGGCGATCCAGGTCCAGCTGACGAGGCCTATGACGAGAAACACGCTGACCAGTCCGCGTTTCAGCGTGATATCCAATACGTGCCAGTCGAGGGACTCGGGGTGGAGATGGATCACGCGTCCGTCCATCAGTCCGGCAAATGCGATGGCCAGAAGCAGCCCGGGTATCGTCAGCATGACGTCGGTCCCCCGCATGAGCAGGGTGTTGACCCAGCCGCCATGGTATCCCGCGAGCATGCCCACGGTCACCCCGACGCAAACGGCGATGAGCATGGCCACGATGCCGACGAGCAGGGAGATGCGGGTACCGTGCACCAGGCGGGCCAGCATATCCCTTCCGAGATGGTCCGTGCCGAGCAGATACCGTTCGCCGGGTGGAATGGGCAATCCGTCGGCGTCGAGGCCGTCGGTCAACTGTTGCATGGGGTCCTGGAGATAACCCAGCCCGGTCAAGGCCGGGGCTGCAAGCGCCAGGGCCGCCAGGAACAGGACCAGGCCGCCGCCCGCGCAGACCATGCGGTGCTTCAGCATGCGCCGCAAGAAGGGCAGAGACGCCGAACCGGTCTCTTCCGACTCGACGCCGGTGGCGGATTGGGAAGTGACGGTCATGGTATCGTGATAGCTCTAAACGCGCTTAACTGCGTAACAGTGACTTCGAACCGCTCAGGCCGCCGGGTATTCCATACAGACGCCGCTGCGTGATCGGGCCGACTCGCCAATCGCACGGAGCAGGTCATGGTAGAACCGCCGTTCGTCGTCCGTCAGGGTGATCAACGCGTTATCACCCCACAGGTCGGCCAGGCGGTGCTGCGCAGGTTTCGTCAGCATTCGATAGTCCGATTTCCCGTACACGCCCGGTTGATTGAGCAGGGGATCGTCCGCCAGCGTTCCGCCCGTTCCAACAAGAAACAGGTCGTCCTCAAGCCTGGACCCATTCGGCGCCACCAGCAGATGACCGGTGGAATCGCGGTCCGTCTTCAGCGTAACGCTCACGTGGAGCCGTCGCGCCGAACCCGCCGCAGCTACGTATACACGGCGCAGGGGGGAATCCAGCAGTGCCGCGGCCTTGCGGAACGACTGGAAGACGCACCACCATTTCTGCCATTTTCCCCCTTCCGGCGAGGAGATCAGACGAAGGTACACCGGTTCTCCGAAGTCGTCGTGGCGGCTTGCCTCAAGCATCGCCCGGAATCCGGAATCGGACCGATGGATATCCACGAAGGGTATACTGAGATTTCGGGTCCGGGCGGGCAGCGGACCGGCCGTGCGCGCATCAACGCCATGTTCCATCAGGCGTGCCGCATCCGCGGCCATGCCCCGGTAGGGCGAAAGGAAAAGGGCCTGCCGGGGCAGGTACGCGCGGAGGGCGTCCCGCGGCGTCTCGAGGTCTTGAACCGTACCTTGCTCCAAGCCTTGGGCGCCGCCTCGCGAATCCACGGTCGACCGGGCGAATACCACCCCTTCCTGCCTTTCGATATCCTCCCGGAAAAGTTCAAAGTCCCGGCGGCTGCCGATAACCAGTCCCTCGATTTGCCTCACGCGGCCTCCCCGCCTTCCACGCTTAACCGGACGGGCTGTTCCTGTACGATGGATTCGTACACGGCCAGCAGGACCTCCATGTGGTCGAGCGCGTCCCGCACGGTGAAACGCGGTCTCGCGCCGGTGTCCAACGCGTGGACCAGGTCTTCCAGGGCCGCCCGCGTGAATTCGATCCCGGTGGACGTCAGCAGCGTCGGCGGACCGCTGTGCCACTGCATGGGATCCTCGTCGTCGACACTGTAATCGCCGTCCACGATGCGGTTTCTGAGATGGGTATCGATACCGGGACGCTTCCCGTCGATCCTCCCCGTGCCCTTCGTGCCGAACAGAAAGGCCTGGTTCGGTCCGCCGGCACCGTGTGACGCGATGCCGTTCCGCCCCGCGGAAACTGTGGCCACCCGGCCCGACCGGTCCACGAGGGACAACGTCCCGAAATCGTCCGCGCCATGGGCGGCGTGTTCAGGGAAGAAGTAGGCGCCGCCCTGGCCGTATACTTCCACGATGGGATCGAAACACTGCTGGACCAGGGCCACGGCGTAGGCGCCGACCGTCAGGATCTCGCGCTTGATATCGGGAAACTTCCACCGCCCCGGCGGCAGGAAGCCGGGTTTACGCTGCGCATTCGAAATGGGCCGCGGGATTCCCTTGCCGAACAGGATGTCGACGTGCATCGCTGTTAACTCACCCAGGAATCCCGAGTCAATCATCCTTTTGCTTTGGTTGACAAGATCGTTGTAAATGTAACTGGGAATTATGGATGTGACACCTGAACTTTCTACGGCGTCAACCACGGCGCGACACTCCGGCATGTTGGCGCCGATGAACTTGTCGATCCACAAATGCTTCCCTGCGCCTGCGGCAGTCCTGGCGATTTCCGCCCGCCGTTCGATCTCGTGGCCGACGCTTACGACATCCACGTCGTCCCGCTGAACGGCCGCCTCGATTCCTTCATAAACGGGCACGCCCAACTGCTCGGCCCAGGACCGATTCAGCGGCTTGAGATAAGGGTCGATATCCGCGTCGTCCGCAATCCCGACAATGCGGATACGGGGATGTTCCAAGAAGGCGGGAACGAAACTGCTCTGATGGCTGTGCTTGCTGAAACTGACCAGCAGTACACCGTACGAACGGTCGGCCATGAAAACTCCGTATTAACTGTGGAGGATGCAAACATGGAAGATAAAACACCCCATTCCGGGTGACAACAAAAACAGGGATTCGCACAGCGCGGCCGGCGTTCTTTGGTCTTGTTTATCGCGTGAAGCACAGTAGATTAACCACATCCCGTTTCATTGTAGTTCCCGTCACATCTACATCACGTCATCAGCGAAAGAGGTACGCCATGGATGCCGTCCTGCGCGTGATATCCGATTTCATGTGGGGACCCTGGACGATCGGGGTCCTCGCCGTCCTGGGTCTCATGCTCACAGTGGCCAGCCGGGGGGTCCAGTTCCGAAAGTTCGGCACGGCCGTCGGCCTCGTCATGCGGGGCGCCCTGCGCCGGGACAAGGGCGAGCAGGAATCCGGCGACATCTCCCCTTTCCAGGCGCTGACCACCGCCATGGCGGCCACTATAGGAAACGGAAACATCGCCGGCGTGGCGACGGCTATTGCAGTGGGCGGTCCGGGCGCGGCCTTCTGGATGGCGGCCATGGCGCCCCTGGGCATGGCGACGAAGTACGCCGAGACTGTGCTGGCCCTGAGATACCGGGGAAAGACGCGGGACGGCCTCATGCTCGGCGGCCCCATGTCCTATCTGAAGGAGGGGCTGAACCTGCCCACCATCGGCGTGGTTTTCGCCCTCTGCGCCACGCTGGGCGGCCTGGGCGGCGGTAATATCGGCCAGGCGAACTCCATCGCCCTGGTGCTGGACACCCAGTTCCACGTGGCGAAGTGGATCACCGGCGCCCTGCTGGCCGGTATCCTTGCCGTGGTCGTGATCGGCGGGATCAAGCGCATCGGCCTGGTCGCGGAAAGGCTCGTGCCCACGATGGTGCTCGTCTACGCCGCCAGCGTGGTCTATGTCGTATTCACTCATTTCAGCGCGTTGCCGGCGACCCTCTGGCTGATCGTGGAAAGCGCTTTCACTCCGGTCGCGGTCATCGGGGGATTCGCCGGGGCCACGGTGTCCCGGACGATTCAGTACGGCATTCGACGGGGCGTCATCTCCAGCGAGGCCGGCCTCGGAAGCGCGGGGATCGCCCACAGCGCCGCGCAGACGAGCAACCCGGTCCGACAGGGGTACATCTCGATGATCGGCGTCTTCATCGACACGATCGTCGTCTGTTCCATGACCGGGGTAACCGTCGTCATCGCCGGCGTTTGGCACAACGGCGAAATCAGTACCGCCCTGGTGGCATCCGCGCTCAACACCTCGATTCCCTTCGGCGGCGCCATCGTCGCGCTCTGCTCCCTGATGTTCGGATTCACGACCATGGTCACCTGGTCCTACTACGCCGAGCAGGGCCTCAGGTTCGTGACGGACTCCCGGGGTGTCGTGCTGGGCATCCGGATCACCTGGTGCGTGGCCGCCTTTTTCGGGGCAGTGTACGAGGCACGGGTCATCTGGGACCTGGGCGATATCATGGTCGCCTGCATGATGTTTCCCAACCTGGTGGGATTGATCGGTCTGACCCGTGAAATACGCGTGGTATCGCGCAATGAGCAGGCAGCCGGGGCTGCTTGACGAGGTCCTGTTTATCAGGTATATTACCGGTGGGTTGGAACGGTGCGAAAAAAACCGAACCATTTTCCGTTCCGGGGTCTCTTAATTAAGTAGACTGTGCGTTTTCGCACTTCGCGGGTGATCGAACCATAAACGCGGGATACTCGAAATGGCGCATACGGCGGACGGACTCATCATCGAAAGCGTGCTGAACGGCCGTCCGGACGACTTCGAAAAGCTGGTGAGGCGGTATGACCGCGAGATCAAGCGTATCGTTGGGTCCATGGTCAAGAACCGCCAGGACAAGCAGGATATCGTACAGGATATCTGGCTTTCCGTGTACCAGCGGCTGTCGTCCCTGCGCGACCCGGAGCGGTTTCCGCAGTGGCTGCGCGCCATTGCGCGTAATCGGTGCCTCGCCCACGTGGGTGACCGGAAATACCGGGAAACGGCCTGGACGGAGGTCCTGCCGGAAGAAAGCGCCGAAGGCGCCTGGCCGGGCGACGAGCACCTAAAACGGGCAAACGGCCGCAGAGTGCGGAATGCGGTAGAGACGCTTTCGCAAGCGCTCAGGCGGACCGTCGCCATGTACTATTTCACCGGATATTCCTGCGACGAGGTCAGCACGAGAATGAACGTCCCCGTTGGCACCGTGAAACGCAGGCTGTCGGAAGCGCGAAGCAAGCTGCGGAACATGTTCCGGGACTGGTCCCGGTACCCGGCCGAGGGCGGCTTGGATCTCCGTCACCTGATCGTCGCCGCGCCGATTTGCACCGGTTTCTGAATACTCCGTCCAACCCCCGAACGAACCGAGGTCTTCAACACGACATGTCCCAACCGCCGCAGGACCGGAACCAACCCCCGCCCCCAGGCCAAAGGCAGCCCCCGTCACAGGGCGACCGGCAGCCTCAACCCGACAAGACTAAAAAGAACCGTTCGATCCTCATCTGGCTGGTCCTCTTCCTGTTTTTCCTGATGGCGGCCCAGTTCCTGCCCAGGCGGGGGGACAACGCCGTAACGGTTTCTTACACGCAGTTCCAGCAGTTTCTCGAAGCCGACAACATCGAGCAGGTCACCATCACCGAGAAGCTGATCACGGGCACGCTGCGCCAGAACTCGTCGACCGTGATCGAAGGCACGAACCAGAGCCTGCGCGAATTCAAGGTATACATCCCCTTCGACGATCCGGAGCTGGTGGCCGATCTCATGGCCAGAAACGTCATGGTTACGGCCGAGCCGGAGGCCACCAACTGGGTGGGCTACCTCATCGCCGCACTGCCCTGGCTGCTGTTGATCGGGTTCTGGATCTTCATCCTGCGCCAGATGCAGTCGGGACAGCGCGGCATGTTCTCCTTCGGCAAGAGCCGGGCAAAGATGATCGTGGAAGACCGGCCCTCCATCACCTTCGCCGATGTGGCCGGCGTGCTCGAAGCCAAGCGCGACCTGCAGGAGATCGTGGAGTTCCTGAAGAACCCGGACAAGTTCCACGCCCTGGGCGGCCGGATACCGAAAGGCGCCCTGCTGCTGGGCCCGCCGGGTACGGGAAAGACGCTCCTCGCCAAGGCCGTGGCGGGTGAGGCCGGCGTGCCCTTCTTCAGCATGAGCGGTTCGGACTTCGTGGAAATGTTCGTAGGCGTGGGCGCCTCCCGCGTGCGCGACCTGTTCGACCAGGCCCGCCAAAACGCTCCGTGTATCATCTTCATCGATGAAATCGACGCCATCGGACGACACAGGGGCGCCGGACTCGGCGGAGGGCACGACGAGCGGGAACAGACCCTGAACCAGTTGCTGGTGGGGCTGGACGGTTTCGAGAAAACGGACTCCATCATCGTGATCGGCGCGACGAACCGTCCGGACGTGCTCGATCCCGCGCTGCTCCGCCCCGGCCGCTTCGACCGGCATATCGTCGTCGACCGGCCCGACGTGGTGGGACGCGAGAAGATCCTGGAGATCCACGTAAAGAGCCGCAACATCCCTCTCGACGACTCGGTCAAGCTGGATGTACTCGCCAAGGGCGTGCCCGGCATGGTCGGCGCGGATCTGGCAAACATGGTGAACGAGGCGGCGCTCATCGCGGCGAGGTACGATCACGCTACCGTTACAAGTGATGACTTCGAAGAAGCGAAAGAGAAGATCATGATGGGATCGAAGCGCCAACTCGTCATCAGCGACAAGGAGCGGGAGATCGTGGCCTACCACGAGGCCGGACACGCCCTCGCCTTCGAGCTCATTCCCGAAATCGACCCCCTGCACAAGGTGACGATCCTGCCGCAGGGCAGGGGCCTTGGCGTGACCATTCCCCTGCCGGAGGAACGCTACCTCCAGTCCCGTTCCTACTGCCTGGGTACGATGGCCGCGGCGCTGGGCGGCCGGGCGGCCGAGCAGATCGTCTTCGGCGAGGTTACCTCCGGCGCGCAAAGCGACATCGAACAGGTCACCCGCATCAGCCGCCACATGGTATGCGACTGGGGTATGAGCGAGGAGCTCGGGGCCACGGCACTGGGCGAGAAGGAGCACGAGGTCTTCCTCGGCCGGGACATCGCCCACCAGCCCAACTACAGCGAAACCACGGCCCATCGTATCGACCAGGAGATCCAGCGTTTCGTGGCCGAGGCGGGAGAACGCGTGGAAAAACTGCTCAAGGAGTACGAACCCCAGCTTCACGTCGTGGCCAAGGCTCTCCTGGAGCGGGACTCTCTCTCCCGGGACGAGGTGGCCGCGCTCATCGAAGGCAAGACCCTGCCCCCGAAGGAGGATGACGACGCTCAATCGAAGGAGGATGCCGACACCGGATCGAAGGAAGTCTCAAAAGATGATGGCGCAGACGCCGCGGATGAGTCACCGGCGGAAGAAGCGACTTCTGAAACACCGTCCACGGATGGCAACGGCGTCGCAGCGGTAGACGAGTCTAGCGAGGAACCGGTACCGGCACCAGAGATCGATGAAACCGTGGAAACGTCGAAGGGGCGTTGAACTCAGCGTACCAAATGCTGACGTAAGGTCGTAAATCGGGGGCGAGAGGTATATCTCACGTCCCCGATTTCTTATTGAGCGAAATGACTTTGGACAAGAAATCACATCGCGGGGCCTTGCATACCGTCGAACGTATCGGCGGCACGGTACGTCGTCCTGTCAATCGGTGGACACCCGCGGTGCACGGCCTGCTACAGTATCTTGAAGATAAAGGTTTTCAATGCGTTCCCCGGTTTCTTAGGGTAGACGACGAATATGAAACACTATCCTGGATTGAAGGAGAAGCCGGAACCCGGCCGTGGCCTGAAGTACTGCGGACGGACAGTGGTCTTGCACAGATAGCCGGATTTCTGAAGTCCTACCATCGCCTAGTGAAAGACTACATCCCATTCGATACAGCCGAGTGGTGTGTCCCTGATCTGCGTTGGCAACCCGGGTTGACCATACGCCACGGTGATCTTGGGCCCTGGAATACCATCTGGCTTGATGGTGTGCTGCAAGGGGTTATTGATTGGGATTTAGCCGAACCTGGTAAGGAGATTACGGATGTCGCACAGCTCGCCTGGCATCTTGTACCGCTGCGTGGCGACGGTTTCTGGCCGAAAGCCGGTTTCGAGGAACCACCTGTTTTGCGGGAACGACTGCAAGTGCTATGCGAGTCTTACGGTGGATTCAGCCCGGATAGCGTGATTCATGCCCTCCTCGAACTCCAGGAAACGGAGATTTCGAGGATATCGACGTTGGGGAGATCGGGTGTCGAACCCTGGCGTACTTATCTTCGCCGGGGAGACCTGGAAGTTACGACGCGAGAAAGAGACTGGTTAAGGACGGAGTACGGAAACCTGATATAAGACGAGCCGGCTGACCGGAACATCCAATCAAAGTAAAAGCCCAGCGGAGATGGCCCCGCCGGGCTTTTTGTTTTTTTCAGACGTTCCTGAACCGGCTCACCTCCGGAACTGGTCCACCTCCTGATCCGGCCCGCCTTTCTGTACCGGGCCGGAGTTTGCCGTGCGGTGTGCCCGCGCGTCAACTGGACTTGGCCAGCACGTCCTTGAGGGTCTGGAGGAAGACCTCGGTTTCCGCCTCCGTACCGGCGGAGACCCTGATCCAGGTCCGGAACTCCCGCTGTCGCCGGGAACTGATCCAGACGTTTCTCGCGCGCATTTCCCGGACCACCTGCATGGCCGGGCGCTTCAGATCGGCCATTACGAAGGTGCCCTGGGACGGCAGGTATTCGATCCCCATCTCGTCGAACGTGGCGTAACACCGCTTCTTGAAATCCCAGACGGCCTCGCGGGACTTCTGCAGGTGCTCCAGGTCGCGGACCGCGGCCGCGCCGGCCACGGTGGCCAGAGCGTTCGGCGACTCCTGGTAGTATTTTCGCAGTTCATCCTGGATCTTCTGCGAGGCGACGCAGTACCCCAGTCTCACGGCGGCCAGCGCATAGGCCTTCGAGAAGGTCCTTACCACGGCCACGTTGTCGTACTTGACCGCCAGCGGAACCGCCGAGGGTATCGGATCCTGCTCCACGAAGTGCAGGTAAGCCTCGTCGATGACCACGATGGCGGTAGACGGGAGCTTTTTGATGAACGCTTCGATTTCGTCGGGCTGCAGCAGCGTTCCGGTGGGATTGTTCGGGTTGGTGATGACGACCAGCGACGTCTTGTCGGACGCCAGGCCGGCCATTCCGTCGAGGTCGTGCTTGTATTCCGGCGTCATCGGCGCACGGATGATATTGACGTCGACACCGAACATGTCGTTGTAATCGCTGGCGGAGCGGGAAATCGATCCGTATCCATACTCCGCCTCGATGACTTCGCCGCCGTTGCGGCTGAGATAGGCCAGGCAGAGCAGGTCCAGGATGAGACTGGACCCCGGGGTCAACATGAAGGGACCGGGAGGCGGCCTGAAAAACGAGCGCCGCATGGTATTGTCCGGTTCGGGCAGTTCCACCCCGTCGAAGGTAGACAGGGCCTGCATCAGATCGCTGAGGTCCGTTCCGTAGCGGTTGACGCCGAACATCCGGTTCGCCATGGCCTCAATAGCCCGGGGCGACGGTCCCAACGGGTTTTCATTCAGGCTCATGCGCACGAGACCCGGCTGCACACCTACGCCTCTTATGGCTTCAATGCTGGGCCTTCCACCCGTGATCAACTGCGTGGCCATGGCCATTCTGTCCGCCATGGACAGGGCGATGCCGGCCGTTCCGGCCGCCAACGCGCCTTTCATGAAGCCCCGGCGAGACCACGCTTTCAAGGCCGTCTCTGACACATGCATATTCGACTCCTCGGGTAACATGGGTAAATACAGCACAGTAAATACGATCATGTTAAAATGAGTATATACAGTCCTATACCCTACAAACCAACGGCTACATCTCTTCAATATTCCGGCGGCGGCAGAAAGCCGTATCACCTTGACAGACCTTCGAAGAGGTCGTTAAAATGACCCTGTATGCAAGACCTTCTCCTTGATGTTTCACACCTGTCAGCCGTGATCCCCACAGACGACGGTCCCGTCCGGGCCGTGCGGGACGTCTCGTTCCGGATCAGGCGGGGCAGAACCCTTGGCGTGGTGGGTGAAAGCGGGTGCGGAAAGAGCATGATGGGCCTCTCCCTCATGCGACTGGTTCCGAAACCGGGGTACGTGGAAGGAAAGATCACCTACCATGAAAGGGAAAACGGGGCGACCGTCCAAATACACGAACTCGAGCCGGGGGGCGAAGCCATGCGCCGGATCCGGGGCCGCAAGATCTCCATGATCTTCCAGGAGCCTATGACCGCCCTCAACCCCGTATACACCGTGGGTAACCAAATCGGCGAAGCGCTGCGCCTTCACCACGGCATGGACCGTCACGCCGCCCGTGACCGGGCGTTGGAAGCCTTGTCCGAAGTCGGCATCCCCGGCCCCTTGCAGCGAGTGGACGAGTATCCCCACGAGCTTTCCGGCGGCATGCGCCAGCGCGCCATGATCGCCATGGCCCTATCGTGCGGCCCCGAACTCCTGATCGCCGACGAGCCCACCACGGCACTGGACGTGACCATCCAGGCGCAGATCCTCGATCTGCTCAAGGAGTTGAAAGACAACCTGAACATGGCCATCGTGATGATCACCCACGACCTGGGCGTCATAGCCGACATGGCCGACGAAATCATGATCATGTACGCGGGACAGGTGGTCGAGATGGGGTCACCGGAGCGGATTTTCTACCAGGCCGCCCACCCCTACACCCGGGGGCTGCTCGAATCGGCGCCACGGATCAACAGGGAGAAGGCATCGCAGTTGTCCACGATCCCGGGCACGGTTCCATCTCCGCTCAACCTGCCGGAGGGATGCGCTTTCGCGCCTCGATGCCGTTACGCCACGGAGCAGTGCACATTGATGCCTCCCGTGGAAGAGATCGAACCGGGACACAGGGTTCGCTGCTGGCACGCGGACCAGGTCGCGCGGGATACGTGATATGGAAACTATACTCGACGTCCGGAACCTGAAGAAACACTTTCCGATCCGTAAAGGACTCTGGCGGCGCAAGCGGGGCGACGTCCGGGCGGTGGACGGCGTCGATTTCCAGTGCGGCGCCGGGGAGACCCTCGGCCTGGCGGGCGAGAGCGGCTGCGGCAAGACTACGCTTGGACGATGTGTACTGAAGACGATCCCGCCCACGGACGGCGATATCTTCTTCGGCGCTGAACGGGTGAATCTCAGTCCCCTGGACCGCCGCGAAATGCGTCCCTACCGCCACCGCATGCAGATGGTGTTCCAGGATCCGAACTCGTCCCTCAACCCCCGGATGACGGTGAGCGACATCGTGGGGGAACCGCTCCGGGTGAACGGACTGGCCCGCGGGACCGAACTGGAGGACCGCGTGGCCGACCTGCTGGCCGACGTGGGGCTGAACGCGGCAGACATGCGCCGCTACCCCCACGCCTTCAGCGGGGGCCAGCGCCAGCGCATCGGCATCGCCCGGGCCCTGTCCCTCAGGCCCGAACTGATCATCGCGGACGAGCCCGTGTCGGCCCTGGACGTATCCGTGCAGTCCCAGATCCTGAACCTGCTGGCCTCGCTCAAGGATCGCATGGGCCTGTCCTACATCTTCATTACCCACGACCTGAGCGTGCTGCAGCATATCAGCGACCGGGTGGCGATCATGTACCTCGGCCGGATCGTGGAAACGGGTCCCGCCGAGCAGGTCTACCACCATCCACTGCATCCCTACACGGAGGCGCTGATCTCCGCCGTCCCGGTGGCCGATCCCGCGGTACAGAAGAAACGGACGCGCATCGCCCTGTCCGGCGACGTACCCGATCCCGCGTCGCCGCCGAAAGGATGTCATTTCCATCCCCGGTGCCGGCATGCCACGGACCTGTGCCGGGAAGAAGAACCGGAACTCAAGACCTATCCCGGAGGCGTCAAGGCGGCGTGCCACTATAGCGACACGCTGTCTCTCGAGGGTATTTGACCGGATGGACGAATTTAACACGGAGTCCAGGATGAATTCAGCCGCAAAGAACCTGCTGATTTGTCTGCTTGTGACGGCCCTGGCCGGACTGCCGGCCTGCACCGGCGGCGGATCTAACCCGGACCCGACGGTTGCCGGGTCCGCACCGGATTCGTCGGCCTCCAGCTCTACATCAGACCCAACGGTTTCCGACCCCGCAGCCCGGACGTCGCTGGAAGCGCCCGATCTGGCCGCCCGGGTGGCGGCGGGCACCCTGCCGCCCCTCCACGAGCGGATCCCGGCCAACCCGCTCGTGGCCAAAAACGATTACGAGGGGTACGACGGCCCGGGGGTCTACGGCGGGACCTGGCGCAAGTTCCACAACAACACCGATCTCGGTTCCTGGAAGATGATCGCCGGATACGCCCCGCTGATCCGGTGGAACCGGCTGACCACGGGCCTCGAGCCGGGTCTGGCGGAATCGTGGACGTTCAACGAGGACGGCACGGAACTGACGCTCAAGCTGCGGGAGGGCGTCCGGTGGTCCGACGGCCATCCCTATACCTCGGCGTCCTTCCGCGCATGGTACGACCTGTGCCTCGACGACCGCCACCGGTACCCACCTCCCGTCTGGTGCCTCGTGGACGGCAAGCCCATGGTAGTCGAGACCCCGGACGATTACACCATCGTCATGAAGTTCGCCGGGCCCAACTGGCTGGTGCCCCTGTGGCTGGCGACCGGGTTCTGGTGGAGCGAAGAGTACAACGTGCCGGAACACTACATGAAGCAGTTCCACCCGGACCACAACGACGACGTGGACGACTTTGTCCTCTACGAGAAGCGCAGGCTGCCCCAGCGCAACCCGGAACAGCCGTCCCTGTGGCCGTGGACCATTTCCCGCATCGAAAAGGGCGGCTTCCGGGTGATCCTTGAGCGGAACCCCTATTACTACGTCGTGGACGACCACGGCCGGCAACTCCCCTACATCGACCAGGTGGTCACGACCCTGGTCCCCGAGGCCCAGATCCGGGTCCTGAGGGTGCTGGCCGGCGAGGTGGACTGTCAGTTCCGCGATATGCAACTCCGGGACTTCTCCCTCTTCATGGAAGGCCGGGCAAAGGGGGAATACCGCGTCAAGCTATGGGAGAGCGCTTCCGGAGCGGATCCGGCGATCAACCTGAACTGGTCGGACAACGACCCGGTCCTCCGTGGCCTGATCCGCGACCAGCGGTTCCGCAAGGCGCTCGCCGCGGCCATCGACCGCGAGAAATGCAACGCCGTCGCCTTCAAGGGCCTCGCGCAACCCCAGGCCGCCACGGTGAGCGAGGAGGGCTGGCATTTCCTGGATCCGGAGGGGGCGCGACTGTTCGATCTGTGGAAGGCCACCGACGCGGACTACGACATTCCGATGGCGAACCGGCTGCTGGACGAGATGGGGCTCACCCGCCGCGACACCGAGGGATACCGGCTCCGCCCCGACGGCCAGCGGTTGAGCCTCGTGCTGGACGCACCGGCCGCGGCGCACATCGCCCACGAGAACGACGTGGCCCTGATCGTAGCCGAGGGATGGCGGGAACTGGGACTGGAAATCATCATATACACGCCGCCGGGCGCTGAACTCAGGCTGCGCCGCGACCTGGGCGAGTTCACCGTCCATCTTCACGGCGAGGCCGAAATGGACCTGTTCACCTACCCCGATTGGGTATTCCCGACGATGGGGAAATACTGGCATCCCAAGGTGGGGAAGTGGTATGAGACGGGCGGGGAAAAGGGCGAGGCTCCGACGGGCGTCATGGTCGAGCTGCTCGACCTCTACGACCGGATCAAGCGCGAGAAAGACCTGGAAGCCCGGCACCTGCTAGTGCAGGACGCCGTGCGGATCCACATCGAACACGGCCCGTTCCACCTGGGCACCGTGGCCCGGACACCCAAACCCGTCATCGTGAAGAACAACTTCCACAACGTGCCCGACGGCGGTATTCTCGGCCCCTGGGCCGTCGTGGGGCCCGCGACGAGTTTTCCCGAGCAGTTCTATATCGAATGATCAACTACGTCATCAAGCGCTGTCTCCTGGCCATCCCGACCCTCCTGGCCATCTCGATGATCGGCTTCGTCATCATCCAGCTGCCGGAGGGCGACTTCCTGGACCGCAAGATCCAGGAACTGGAGGAGATGTACGGCGACAGCAGCTCGATCGCGCGCATCGACGAGTTGCGCGAGCGCTACGGTCTGGACCGGCCCATGTGGCGGCAGTACGTGGGCTGGATCTCGGGGTTCGTCGTGGGGGATTTCGGCGAGTCCTTCGAATACGAACAGGAAGTCAACCAGCTGATCTGGGACCGGCTCGCCTTCACCGTGCTCATCGCCCTGGGCGCCCTGCTGTTCACCTACGCCGTGGCCATCCCCATCGGCATCTACTCGGCCACCCACCAGTACCGCCTGTCCGACAACGTGCTGTCCTTCATGAGCTTCATCGGCATGTCCATGCCGGGCTTCCTGCTGGCCCTCGCCCTCCTGGTCTTCGTCTTCGAAATCTACCGGATACCGCTGTTCGGCCTCTTCTCGAGCGAGTACGAAGGCGCGCCCTGGACCTGGGACAAACTCGTCGACTTTTTGAAACACCTCTGGATCCCGGTCATCGTGGTGGGCATCAACGGCACGGCCGGCCTGATGCGCATCATGCGCGGCAACCTGCTGGACGTCCTCGGCCAGCCTTTCGTCCAGACGGCCCGGGCCAAGGGCCTCAAGGAATCCGTCGTCGTCATCAAGCACGCGGCGCGCATCGCCATCAACCCGCTGATCACGATCCTGGGCATGAGCCTGCCGAACATCCTCTCCGGGGCCACGATCGTGGCGATCGTCCTGGGCCTGCCGACCGTAGGACCGCTGCTGCTGCGCGCCCTGGTCGCCGAGGACATCTATCTCGCCGGCACCCTGCTGATGATGTTCAGCCTGCTCCTGATCATCGGCAACATCCTGGCCGACATCGCGCTGGCCTGGGCGGATCCGAGGATACGGTATGAATGACGTGACTTGCCAATTTCCACATAACCGTTGGCCGCGCGGCCGGGTTCGGGGAGCATTAAAATGACCACGACCACGGCCGAACAGGCAGCAACTGTCCAGGATTCGGGCTATCTCAGCTACCGTACGCTGATCTGGCGCAGGTTCCGGAAGAACCGGATGGGCATCGCTGCGGCGGCGGTCCTGGCGATGTTCTACTTCGCGGCCCTGTTTGCCGGCACTTTTTCCCCCTACGACCACAACGAAATCCGGATCCAGGTCCGGTACCTGCCGCCCCAGGAACTGCATTTCGACTGGTCCGGCGGGTTCTACGTGAACGGCCTGACTTCCACGCAGAACCCCGTCACGCTGGAGCTAGAGTACGAGACGGACCCGTCCCGGCGGTACCCGGTCCGGTTCCTGTCACGGGACGGCGGCGGAGATTTCAGGCTGATCCATTCCGCGGGCCCCATGTACCTCCTCGGTACGGACCGCATGGGCCGCGACCTGCTCTCCCGCATGATCCACGGCGGCCGCGTATCGCTCACAGTGGGGATCATCGGCGTGTTCCTCAGCCTGATCCTCGGATCCGTACTCGGCACGCTCTCCGGTTACTTCGGCGGCTGGATCGACCACGCCCTGCAACGCGTCGTCGAGATCCTGGCCTCCTTCCCGCCGATCCCCCTCTGGATGGCCCTGGGCGCTGCCCTGCCTGCCGGATGGACGAGCATCGAGACCTACCTGGGCATCACGATCATCCTGTCCATCATCAGCTGGGGCGGCCTGGCCCGTGAAGTCCGGGGCAAGGTCCTCGTGTTCCGGGAACAGGATTACACCACGGCGGCGCGGTCGGCCGGCGCGGGACACTGGTACATCATTTCGCGCCACCTGCTGCCCGGGTGCTACAGCCACATCATCGTAGTGGCCACGCTGGCCATACCGGGGATGATCCTGGGCGAAACGGCCCTGAGCTTCCTGGGCCTCGGCATCCGGCCCCCCATGACCAGTTGGGGCGTGCTGCTCGAAGAGGCGCAGCGCGTGACGGTGCTGCTGAACCATCCCTGGCTGCTCTTTCCAGCCGCTCCGGTGCTGGTCGTGGTCATCGCCTTCAACTTCCTGGGAGACGCATTGCGCGACGCCGCGGATCCCTATTCGTGAAAATAGTTGGCAGGGGGGAGGGTGCGGTATTAGTTGTAGTGGTCCCGGGAACCAGCGAAGGTGTGTATACGATGTAGGCAAGGCGTGAATGCGAAGTAGACAAGGTGTATATACAATGTCTCTACGAACGAGATAAGGAGCATAGCATGAGTGATACCGCCAAAGTCGCCTTGGTAACCGGAGCGGGTTCCGGTATCGGCAAGGCTTGTTCCCTGGCGCTGCTGGATGCAGGCTACAGTGTGGTCCTCGCGGGTCGGCGAAAAGAAGCCCTGGAGTCGACCGTGGCCGATGCCGGCGATGCCGCGGACCGATTACTGACCGTGCCCACGGACGTGGGCGTCGCCTCGCAGGTCGAGCGCCTCTTCGCAGAAACGAAGGCAGCCCACGGCCGCCTGGACCTGCTCTTCAACAACGCCGGGACCGGTGCGCCCGCCGTGCTCCTCGAGGATCTGACCGCCGAGCAGTGGCAGGCGGTGGTGGACGTCAACCTGACGGGTTCCTTCCTCTGCACGAAGGAGGCCTTCAGGATCATGAAGGACCAGGATCCGCAGGGCGGCCGGATCATCAACAACGGGTCGGTCTCCGCCCACGTGCCCCGGCCGAACTCGGCGCCGTACACGGCCACCAAGCACGCCGTAACCGGCTTGACGCGTTCGACTTCCCTCGATGGGCGGAAGTACAACATCGCCTGTGGTCAGATCGACATAGGCAACGCGGCCACAGAGATGACCCAACGCATGCAGGAAGGCATCCTGCAGCCCACCGGCGACCTGCTGGCCGAGGCCAGGATGCACGTGAAGAACGTGGCCGACGCCGTCGTCTTCATGGCCGGCCTGCCCCTCGACGCCAACGTACAGTTCATCACGGTCATGGCCACCACCATGCCGTACATAGGACGGGGATAGATGACAGAGACCCGAGCGAAACCGGTTGAAATCACCGAAGCGCAGAAGCAGCAGTACCAGGAGGAAGGATACTTCATTCTCGAGTCCGCCCTGGACGATGGACAGCTGGAATACATACGCGGCGAGTGCGACCGGTTGCGACTCGAGATGGAGGCCGAGATGGCACGGGAATCCGAGAAGTCCCGGGGCATCACCCACAAGGGCAGCCGTTATTTCATCTCGAACCGGCACCGCGACAATCCCAGCCTGCGGCCGTACATCTTCAGCGAGATCATGGCAGAGATCTGCAGAAGCACCCTGGGCGAAACCGCCTACCTCTTTCACGAACAGTTCGTGGTCAAGGGGCCCGAAGTCGGCATGAAATTCGGCTGGCACCAGGACTCGGGCTACGTGGGGTTCGACCATCGGCCCTACATGAGCTGCTGGGCGGCCCTCGACGACGTCTCCGACGAGAACGGCACGGTCTACATCCTGCCCTTTTCCCGCGCGGGCACGAGGCGCCGCCAGGATCACCGCATCGTGGACGAGACCAATGACAAGATAGGCTACTTCGGCGACGATCCGGGCGTGCCCGTGGTCGCGCCGGCCGGCAGCATCGCCGTATTCTCCAGTGTGTCCTTCCACCGCAGCAGCCCGAATACCTCCGACGGCTGGCGACGGGTATATCTTACGCAGTACTCCGCCGAACCGATCCTGACCGAGGACGGCACGCGGAACTGGAGCAACGCGGAACCCTTTCTCGTGGAAGGCGAGCGGGTAACGACCGAATAGGCGCCGCATCTGGATCAGATCCAGGAATAAAAGGAGCGGAACGTGACCACCATCACCGGAGTGAAGTGCATCCGGACGCGTTCGAACGGCACCTGGGGCATCGTCAAGATCACCACGAACCAGCCCGGCCTGCACGGCATCGGTTCGGCGAGTGACCACTACCACCAGCGGGCCGTCATCGAGGCCGTCGAGTCCATGCTGGCCCCGAGGCTCATCGGACGGGACGTCAGCCGCATCGAGGACATCTGGCAGACCTTCTACACGAGCGGTTATTGGCGCAACGGCGCCATCACCAACACGGCCCTTTCCGGGATCGACATGGCCCTGTGGGACATCAAGGGCAAGGAAGCCGGCATGCCCGTCTACCAGCTCCTGGGCGGCGCCTGCCGGAGCGCCGTGCCCTGCTATGCCCACGCGGGGGGCGGCACGCCGGAAGCCTTGCTGGAAGCCATTCAGGGCTATCTCGATGAGGGATTTCCCGTGGTCCGATGCCAACTGGGCGGCTACGGCGGCGGAGGATTCATCCCCTCGGAAGAGGCGCCCCGGCCCACGAACGCCTGGCCCGCCGACAAGGTCTTCGACGACGAGGCCTATATAGAGGCCATTCCGAACATGTTCGAATACCTGCGTTCGAAACTCGGATTCGGCCCCAAGCTGACCCACGACGTGCACGAACATCTCCGGCCGCAGTCGGCGGTGGCCCTGTCGAAGCGCCTCGAACCCTACCGGCTCTTCTTCCTCGAGGACGTCCTTTCGCCTGAACAGGTACAGTGGTACCGCCTGATCCGCGAGCAGTGCACGACGCCCCAGGCCATGGGCGAACTCTTCGTGAATCCCCACGAATGGACGCCCCTCATCACCGAGCGCCTCATCGACTACGTCCGCGTGCGCGTATCCAAGGCGGGCGGCATCACGCCGTGCCGCAAGATCGCGAGCCTCTGCGAATCCTTCGGCATCAACACCGCCTGGCAAGAGGGCGGCGACAACGACCCGGTCAACCAGGCCGCGGCCGTCCACCTCGACATGTCCAGCTGGTGCTTCGGAATCCAGGAAGAGAACACCTTCAGCGAAGAGGAATACGCGGCGTTCCCCGGCGCCTGCGAGCTAAGGAAAGGCCATCTCTACGCCAACGACAACCCGGGCCTTGGACTCGACATCGACGAGGATGCGGCTGCAAGGCTGCTGAACGCGGATGAAGCGGCGACGCCCCGGTACGCCGCGGAGGACCGCAGGGCGGATGGGTCGATCGTTCGGCCCTGACGCGGTCTGACTCGCAACGAGGCCGGTTTCAAACTCGCAAATTCATTGGAGTTTTCGCTAGGGCTTCGTATCGGCGTTGACAGGCGGCTCGTCATTGCCGATGAACCGCTCCGCCGTGTTTCTCGTGGCCGGATTTGTCCTGAAATCGGCAATCCACGGCTCGCGGAAGTAGACCTGCTTCTCGCGCGGAAGGCCCGCGATGACTTCCGGTGGCGTCTTGAGCCGGTGCCAGTGCGTGGCCAGGTGGGAATAGGCGTTGAGGACGGTGACCCGGGGTTCGTCCCGGTTCCACACGGGACCGGCGTGACAGGTGTTCTCGGTGAAGAAGACCGCGCTCCCCGCGGGACAGGCATAGGTCATGAGAAACTGGCTCCGCTTGCCCTCCTCCAGGGACATGTGATCGGGATGCATGGGGAAGTTGGCCTTGTGGCTCCCCACCACGAAGTGCGTGCTCTGGTCTTCCATGCGTATATCCGTAAACTCGAAGATCACCCGGACCATGCCCGCGTAGATCTGATCGCGCTGCACCCGGTAGCCGAAGATGGGATCGATCTGTTTGGGGCCACCCCCGTGCAGTTCCCCGTGCGCTTCCCCCTTTTTGCGCCACACGCAGGAACAGTTCTCCAAACGGAAATCCTTGCTGATGATCTCCTCGATCACGTCCACGACCGCGGGGTGGTCGATGAGCACGCTCGACGGTCCGCCCGGCACGTCCCGCTGTTCCGGCGGAAGCGATTCGGGGTCGTGCTTGATCAGGTAGATCTGCTCGCGGATCTCCTTGACTTCATCCGCGGTGAGTATGGCCGGCCGGACCAGAAACCCGGTCAAGTCGAATCGGAAGCGTTCTTCGTCGGTCATGGACATGGGGTGACTCCTTGTACGGATCCTCGTTAAGCCTCAAAACTACTGGACCAAGTCTTCAAACTCCAGCCCGACGCGAATCGCGGAACCCGCGCCCGCATAGGTGAATGCCTCGTTGATATCGGTGAATGAGAAGGTATCGGAGATGATCTTGTGGAAGGGGTACTTGTCCCGTGTGCGACCCAGAAACTCGAGGGCGCGCGGGATCACCCAGGGTTCGTACACGATCACGCCGCGAATCGCCTTGCTGCACCGGACGATATTGCCCGGATCGATTTCCGTCGGGAACCCGAGGTTTATGTTGCCGATCCAGAGATAGCGGCCGCCCCATCTGAGCATGTCGATGCCTTCGGCGAGCACGCGGGGCGATCCCACGAATTCGGCGACCAGGTCGGCGCCGACCCCGCCCGTGTGATCCAGCACGAACTCAATGCGTGCTTTCATGTCCAATTCATCGACGTTGAGCGTATCGTCGGCGCCGAATTCCCGGGCGAGCGCGAGGCGCGCCGGCAGCCGGTCCAGCACGATGATCCTGCCCGCCCCCATCTCCCGCGCTACGGCGGTCGCATAGAGTCCGAGTCCGCCCGCCCCCTGAATGACCACCGTGTCGCCCAGGGTAACTTCGATCTGGTTCAGCCCATAGATGACTTCGGACAGGGCGCAGTTGATCGGGGACACGATCGTGTCCGGGAGATCATCGGGCACCTTGAAGACCCAGTGGCCGCGTTTCATGTAGTAGTATTCCCCGTACGCGCCGTGGAAGTGCGGCGGTTGATCACTCGAGACGCCGATCCAGTCTCTGTAGCGGTCGGGGCATCCCGGCTTGCCGTTGAGGCACGTCCAGCACTGCTGGCACGGTTTGAAGTAGGAGTAGACGATGCGGTCTCCTTCGGACAGCGGCTGTCCTGCACTGTCGGAGGTGACGTTGCGCCCCATGGCTTCGATGGTTCCGATCATCTCATGCCCGAGGACCTGGGGGATACCGGTTTCTATCCTGGGACCGTGTCCACGCCAGATGTGCAGATCGGACCCGCAGATATTGGCCATGCGGATCCGGACGAGCATGTCGTCCGCCGTAACCGATGGTACGGGATACTCACGAATCTCCATCGGAGCCTGCGGCTGGGTATATACAGCGACTTTTCCGGTTTTCATGCTTTGTCCCCCGTCTCCTCCTGCCAGGCCCGGATTCGCTCCGACAGATTCGCAATCCGTCCGGCCTGCCCGCTTCGGTGATACAGATTCTCCAACTCATGGGGATCATTGTTCAGATCGTACAATTCCCCCTGTCCCTTCCCATACAGGTTGAGCTTCCATCCGTCCGCGGCCACGACCGTCCGGTACTGGTGGACCATGCTCTGGTTCGGTTCCGCTTCGCCGAATCCGGCGGGCGCGTGGCCGTCGGCGCCGCTCCACTCGACGAACACGTCGTCGCCGTCCAGGTTCTCGTGTCCCTGCAGTACCGGTACCCGGCTCCGCCCTTGCAACCGGTTCGGCCGATCGAGGCCAAGCAACTCCATCAGCGTGGGGACCAGATCGATGTGGCTGAACCGGCCGCCGATGTTACGCGGAGGCTGATCCACCATGGGCGCGCGCAGCACCATGGGCACCTTGATGGACTCCTCGTACATGAGCGTCTTTCCCAGGATGCCGTGATCGCCCATCAACTCGCCGTGGTCCGACGTGAAGACGACGATGGTGTCATCGGCTTTTCCACTTTCTTCCAGGGCCTTGAGGATCTTCCCCACCGAACGGTCCACCAGGGTGATGTTGCCCCAGTAGCGGGCCATGAGCGCCCGCCAACCCGGATCGGTACGCAGGTCCAGCCCGTAGTTCTCCGACTGCATATAGTAAGCGGCCATCAGTCGGACGAGCAGCGGCGCGTTGTCGGGCGGCTGCCGCATGAACGCCGGTCCGGTGGGCAGGCTGTCCGGATCGTAGTAGTCGTTCAGGGGACCCGTATGCGGGGGATGGGGCTCGAGGTAGCTTACGCAGAGGGCGAAAGGGTCGTCACCGCTCTCACGGATGTAGTCCGCCGCGCGCTCGCCCAGGTACCACGCCTTGGTGCATTCCTCGGGCAGGGATGCCGCGTAGTGTCGGGAAAAAACCTTCTGTCCCAAAAGCTCGAAATCCGGCTTGTATCCCTTATCCTCCAGGAAGTGGTGATAGTCGCTGACTTCGGAAAGCCGGTCCGCTTCCGAGAAGTGGCGGCGATATTGATCCTCCGTGCCTACCCAGGTCTCGAAGCCGTGCTGCGGGAAGATCTCATCCCCTAGGTGCCATTTCCCCATGAAGGCCGTGTCGTATCCCTCGGGCAGCATTTCTGCGATGGTCGGTATGTCGGCGCCCAGGGGCACGTTGCATGACGGCACGCCCGCCGTATGCGGCCACAGTCCCGTGAGCATGGTGGCCCGGGCCGGGCTGCATACTGGCTGGCTCACGTAGGCGTTTTCGAATACGAAGCTGTCCGACGCCAGCGCGTTGAGCGCAGGGGTTTCGATCTGGTGGTTTCCATAGCATCCCAGCGTATCCGCGCGCTGCTGGTCGGTGAAAATGTAGAGCAGGTTAGGGCTTTTCATGTGTTCCCTTCGCGGTTGGACTTCGAGCGCGGAGTAAGGTTGAACCAGGTCTGATGGCCGGCGAAGAACCGCTCCAGCTCGTCGACCATGTAGTGGAAGAAGTGCGGATAATCCTCTCCCGTGCGACCGGAGAAGTGCGGGGTCAGAAAAACGTTCGGCAGTCCGATGATCTCACTGTCTTCGGGGATGGGCTCCGGGTCGAAAACGTCCAGTCCCGCGGCGATGTCCCCGCGCTTGAGGCGTTCGATCAGGGCGTCGGAATCCACGATGGCCCCGCGCGAAACGTTCACGAACACCGCGCCCGAAGGAATGAGTTCCAGCTCGCGCCGTCCGATCATGCCCCGGGTATGGGGGGTGAGAGGCGCCACGCATATGATCGCGTCACATTGCGACAGCACGTTTTCCAGCGAAGTCTGCAGGAAGCCCAGCGCCTCGGGCAGCTCCTGCGGCAGGTAAGGATCGTGTACCCAGAGCTCGACCTCGAAGGGGCGCAGCAGCTTCATCAGCCGCCGACCCATGTGTCCGCCGCCGATGAGTCCGACCCGCTTGCCGGTGAGGATGCCCGCCATGGGCTGAATGAGACCTCGATCCTGCGTATTGCCCGCCACGATGCGGCGGAAAAGCGCGCCGGCGTTGCGCATGGAGATCAGCGTGAGGGCCAGGGCCCATTCGGCCACGGGATAGGTGGAGCCGTTCGTCGTATCCACGGTACGGATGTCGCGCGCCCATAACGTCTCCAGGTCCAGACGCGCGGCAAACCGGTCGCCTTCCAGTTCGCCGACGAATCGCAGCCGTGGAGCGGCATCCAGGATCTCGCCGTCGATCCGCGGTGCGCCGTGGCAGACCACGAGGGCGTCCACGCTGTCCATCTCCTTCGCCAGCCGCGCCGTGGTCTCGGGGTCCGTGCTGGTTTCGTAGATCCCGCCGCCCTCGCTGTGGAACCACACCCAGTCGGCAAAGGCCTCGAGGCGGGACAGTTCATTCGGCGGCAGGTAGCCGTTGCGCACCCGCTCGTCGCAGGCGATGAGCACTTGCGGACGGTTGTTCGACATTCGCGCTCCTTATCTTCCTTAGTAGTCCAACCTCAACCGAAGGCCTCGGCATACTTCTGCGTACGACGGGTCATCATCCCGTAGAATCCCCGTACGTCCGGATCCGGATGGTCCCGCCACAGCCGGGCGGGAATCATGGTACAGTCGCTGAGCACGGGGCCATCGCGATGGCCGTAGTAAATCTGAACGGTCTTGCGCTCGTGCGGCGTGATGCGTACGGTCGCGGCGTGGAGCACGGACAGGTTGAACAGGATGACGGTGCCCGTCGGGCCGTACAGGTGGACCTTGCCGCGCCGGGTGAGCTGTTCCGGGGTATCGAGTATGGGTCCGTCGCAGGGCTCCGGAGATATGGAAAAACAGTGCGTACCTTCGTGGACATCGGTCAGGTAGAGCATCATCTGTAAATAGCCGCACCTATAGGGCCGGTCCGTCGCATGCGGACGGTCCCGGTGCCAGATCTCCTCTGGGTTGCTGTCGCGCGGGACCATGTGCCGCAGGCACGCTTCTCCGAGCCAACTGGGCCCTTCGAAGATGGTCTCAATCGGGCCGATCAGGGCGGGATGGCGGATCAGGTCGTCGATCTCCGGCGATGAGATCAGCGGATCGCAGTTCAGGGTCTGGTGGCCGTGATTGGAAATGGGATGCCAGAAACAGCCCGACTCCGACTTGTCGCGGTCGTACAGGTCAATGAATCGATTCAGTTCCTCGCCGGTAAAGACCTGGCCGAGGTTGACGTAACTGTTTTGTCTGAAAAAGCCCAGATCCAGCATGCAGGAATCACCAATCGCTAATGGTGGGTTTACTTGCAAAAGAAATGACCATACATTGCCATCGTCAAGTAGTTCACCGCACGCGTCTAGGTCTACACATGAAGCACAAGAGTCTCATTTTGTTTGAGATGGAGCTAAGATGTTTCTTGAATGGTGGCAAAACGGTAGTACCTGGCACGAACTGAATAACCTGGATACGCTAAATGTCGAATCGCGCGGAATTTACGTCATCTGGCATCGAAGGGGCATCCCAGAGAAATCAGTTGTGTACGTTGGTCAGGGAAACGTTGGACAACGCTTAGTTAGACATCAAATTAATGATTGCATACAGAGATTCGCTGAAAGGGGTTTGTACGTCACCTGGGCTGAAGTCCAGGAAAGCCAACTCAATGGAGTGGAAACATATCTGTACGAACGCTTGAAGCCTGTTTGCACCAGAAAGCGTCCAATAGCGGAACCCATATCTGTCAATCTACCGTGGAATTCGACGAATTCAACAAGCCAGAATGACAATTCATCAGGTGTGATTGACCGTCGATGAGTCACCCCAATTAACCACCAGGAGCACAGGAAATGCCCGACATCGTCCTCAATGCCGCCCTGATCGGGTGCGGCGGCAGAGGCCGCGGTCATCTGGAGACCATGAAGGCCTTCGACGACCTGCGGTTCGTCGCCGTGTGCGATCCCGTGGAGGAACTATGCGACCGGATGGCTGCCGAACACGCCGTTCCGCGCAAGTACGAAGACATCGGCGACATGCTGGCGAAGGAGGAGCTGGACCTGGCGGTGATCGCAACGCCAGCCCATCTGAACGGCCAGTGCGCGCTGCCGGTGATCCAGGCTGGGGTCCACACGCTGCTCGAGAAGCCGCCCGGACTTTCAGGTGCGGAAACCGAAGGGCTCCGCGACGCCGCCAACACGTCCGGCGCGAAAGTGCTGGTCGGCTGGAACCGGCGTTTTCATTCCCTGATCCGCAAGGCGCGCGGCCTGATCGAGGAGCGGGGGGCCGTCACCCAGATCGTGGCGGAATTCCACAAGAGCATGACGGATTTGCACCGGCGTGGCTTCCCGGACCACCTGCTGGACAACTTCATTTACGAGACGCCGATCCATGCCATCGACCTGACCCGGTCCCTGGCCGGCAGCTCCCCCATCGCCGAACTGCATGCCGTCGCCCACCGGGCAAATTCGCCCTTCGTCGACGTTTACGCCGCGCTCATCCGCTTCGAAAACGGATGTGTGGCCCAGCTTACGGCCAATTTCACGACGGATGCCCGGCTGGAGCGCTACGAAATCCACGGCAGGGACTGTTCGGCCTACCTCGAAGGCGTCAGGAAATCCGTGGTGCAACGCGACGGCAAGACCGAAGTTTTCGACGTGGTGGAGTCCGGCGGAACTGCCGAACAGGCCCGCTTCCTGATCGACTGCATCAAAGAAGACCGGCCGGTTGGGCTACCCGCGGCGGGCCTGGACGAGGCCGTCGAAACGATGAAACTGGCCGACCGCATCCGGGCGGAGTTGCGCGACTGAATCGGGTTGCGAGACAAACACGGCCTTCGGTTTCTTGACATCCGGACGGCCGCATGATAGGATGCTATTGAAAGGTCGGCGGCGGATTCTCGGTTCATGAAAGGTCGTCAGCAACTTTTCAGTTTTAAGTAACCATGTGATCTAGGCCTCGATAGGCACTGTGCAGCTCGGCGGCGTGTAGCAGGAGGAGCCATCCATGTCGTATACCAATTACTTTCAAATCATTGTCGCGCTCGCTGTAATGCCCCTGTTGGCCATGGGCTGCGGCGAGGAGGTGGACACCGTGGATTCAGACGAACAGCTCATGTCCCTTGCCCGCGCGTCCCTCTCCCAGATCGAAGGTGAACTGACCCTGGAAGGGCTGCAGGAACCCGTCGAGGTGATTCGCGACCGGCACGGCATTCCCCACATCTACGCGCAGAATACGGATGACCTCTTCTTTGCCCAGGGTTACGTCATGGCCCAGGACCGCCTGTGGCAGATGGAGCTTTGGCGCCGCTGGCGGGAGGGCCGTCTCGCGGAGATCTTCGGACCGGAGGCCTTCGACTACGACGCCAGGACGCGGCTCATGATGTACCGCGGTCCCTTCGACGAAAGGGAGTGGACCAGCTACCACGCCGAGGGCGAGCGCATCTTCACGGCCTATGCCAATGGCGTCAACGCCTACATCGACACGCACGCCGACAACCTGCCGGTGGAGTTCAAGCTGACGGGCATCCGGCCCGGCCGGTGGACGAAGGAGACGGTGGTGCGGCGCTGGACCGGGCTCTTCTTCCCGAGCGCGGGCAACGACGCCGGGGACGAGATCCGGCTGGCCCGGTCCGTGGCGGAACTGGGCGTCGAGGAGACCAATCGCCGCGCGGCGCCCCTGCCCTGGGATGATCTCGTGGTGCCGGAGGGCCTGGACGTGACCATCGTCCACGAGGATATCGTGGCCGCGATGCGGAAAGGGGAGGGCGACCCCCTGGTACCCGGCCGCCTGCCGCAACTCGAACTCGTTGAACCGTATACGGGCCTGGTCCCCCCGGACCGCCAGGCCGAGGCGCCCACGGAAGAGCAGTTGCTGGAGATCGGCAGCAACAACTGGGCCGTGAGCGGAGCCCTGTCCATCACGGGCCAGGTCATGGTCGTCAACGACCCCCACCGCCGCCTCGAGAACCCCTCGCTGCGGTACTATTCCCATCTGAACGCCCCGGGCTGGAATGTAATCGGGGCCAGCGAGCCGCCCTTCGTGGGCGTGACCGCCGGACACAACGACCGTGTCGCGTGGGGATACACCTTCGCGGGGGTCGACGTGAACGACGTGTACGTAGAGGAGCTCCATCCGGACCAGCCGGACATGGTTCGGTGGCAGGACGGATGGGAACCCCTGCGCGTCATCACGGAGGTGATCCCGGTGAAGGGCGAGGAGCCCCGGGAAGTCGTGCTGAAGTACAGCCGACACGGTCCAGTTTTCTACGAAGATCCGGAGAACGGGGTGGTCTATGCCGTGCGCTCCATCACCCACGAGCCGGGCACCGCGCCTTACCTGGGCTGCTTCCGCATGGCCCAGGCCGAGAGCGCCGAGGACTTTTTCGAGCGGGCCATGTTCTGGAAGGTGCCGACGCACAACCTGGTCTTCGGCGACGTGGAGGGTAACATCGCCTTCCAGGTTTCGGCCCTCACGCCGGACCGCGAAGGCTGGAACGGCCGGCTGCCGGTCCCCGGCGACGGGCGGTATGAATGGCAGGGGTTCCGGGAAGACCTGCCCCGGGAGTATAATCCCCAGCGCGGCTGGGTCGGGACCGCCAACAACGACTCGCACCCGCCGGACTACACCGGACGGCCGGTTATGTTCCACTCATCGAGAGGCGTCGAATACTCTCCGGATCGAGCGCATGAAGCAGCTGCTGCAATCGAACCGCAAGTACACCGTCGACGACCACAAGCGCATCCAGCTGGATGCCTACTCGTTGCGGGCCGAGGCCGATATACCGTCGTTTCAGGGCTGGACGTCGGACGACGCGGAAGTCGAACGGGCCCGTGCGCTCGTAGCCGCCTGGAACGGCGTCCTGAACCGCGACAGCGCCGGTGCGGCGGTCTGGTACCGGTGGCGGGGCGAGGCCGAAGCCGCTGCCTATGACGCGGAGACGCCGGTCGACGAACGCCAGCCCCTCGTGGAAGCCGGACTGCGCAAGACCGTGGACCGGCTGAAGTCGGAACTGGGCGAGGACTGGGCTGAGTGGCGGTACGGGCGCCTGCAGAAGAGTCCCTTTACCCACCTCCTGTCCGATGCCTTCTCCCTACCGGCCGTGGAGCGTTCGGGCGGGTTCGGCACCATCGCGGCCACGTCGGTGAGCTTCCGGCATATCCTGGACACGGAAGACTGGGACCGTTCGGTCTTCATCATCACGCCGGGCCAGTCGGGCCAGCCCGGAAGCCCCTACTACGGCAGCCTGCTGGAGACCTGGGGAAACGACGAGTATCTCCAGCTGGCGTTCAGCCGGGAGGCGGTGGAAGCACTCGCGGGGCACCGGCTTACGTTGTCGCCTCGCTGAGCGGCGCGGGCTGACTGACGCCGTGTTGAGCGGCGTGGACCGATCGGCTGGCACTGAAACTTTGGTTGCCGAAGGGACGTAAAATCTATGGAGTACCGCGTCCTGGGAAAAACCGGGATCGAAGTGTCGTGCGTGGGTCTCGGTTGCTGGCCCATGGCCGGGATGGCCGGCGGGGCGAACTGGTCGGGTATCGACGACGATGAGTCAATCGCCACTATTCAACACGCGGAATCCCTCGGTATCAACCTGCTCGACACGGCCAACGGGTACGGCGCCGGCCACAGCGAGCAGATCATCGGCCGGGCACTTCAAGGCAGGCGGGACCGCTACGTAATCGCCACCAAGGTGGCGCCTCGGTCCGAGGACCCCGTGGAGCCTGTTCAGCAGTACATCGCCAGGAACTGCGAGGGCAGCCTGGAGAGGCTGAGAACCGATTATATCGACATCTACCAGTTGCACGGCGAACCGGACGAGGCCGGCATGCCGGCGATCGTGGAGGCGTTGACCCGGCTGGTCGAAGCAGGCAAGATCCGCTGTTTCGGCATCTCGACTTACGAAACCGGGATCATGGAGGCCCTGATGTCACTGGGGAACCTCTCGATGGCCCAGATTGGCTACAGTATCGTAAATCCGGTGGGGCAGCCGGGGCTGGAGTTCGCGGAAACACACAACCTCGGGACGCTCATACGCGTGCCGTTGGCCCAGGGTGCCCTCACGGGCAAGTACTTCGATTCGCTGTCCCGGCTGGACACGAAAGACCGCCGGCACGAAAGGTTCGACAATCCCCGGATACGGTCCGCGCTGAAGAAACTGTCCGAACTGGCCTTCCTGGCCGAGAGCGGAAAACGCACCATGGTGCAGGCGGCCCTCCGGTTCGTGCTGGACACGCCGGGGGTGACTTCCGTGATACCCGGTGCGAAGGACCGTGCGCAGTTGGAAGAGAACGCGGGAGCCGACGGCGTACCCCCGTTGACCGGCGACGAACGGGCGCGGGCGCGGGCCATCGGCGGGGCAGCGAACTGGCCGCTCCCGCCCTACACGAGTTGGACGTGATCGGCGCGACTGTTTTGCTGTATTGGTATAATCCCTGAATCTGGCAATCGGAGGAATTTGATGCGGCGCTTTATGTTATGCCTTTTTATAGTCTACAGTACCGGATGCGGCCGGGTGTTCCTGGGAGAAACGCAGAACGTGGAGATCAACGTGACGCCGGCCGACGCCCGGATCAAGATTCCGGATCGCATCGACCGGGACACGACTCCCTTCAAGATCGAATTGCCGCGCAACGAATCCCATCTGGTGGAAATCTCCAAGCCGGGCTACGAGACGAAGTGGATCGTCCTGCAAAAAACCAAGCTGCCCGTGGTAATCATCGCCGACATTCTGCTCACGCTCGGCATCGGTCTGTTCATCGACATTTACTGGGGAACCTGGGAAGGTCTCAAGCCGTCGAGGCTGGACGTGACGCTGGAACCGGCGAGTGCGGACGGCGGCCCCGTCAAGGTCCCGCTATTTCTTGCGGACTCCACCCTGGAAGTGCGTGACGGAACCGTCCGGATAAGGGTGCATGAGCTCAAGTGAGCCCGAGCCCGGCCGGCACCGGCACATCCGACGTGGACGGCTGCCGGCTACGATCTCGAGCGTATCACCCGGTATCTCAGAAAGAGCTCCTGCCCGACCCGCCGGGATTCCACCAGCCTGAGTCTACGGAAACCGTCGGCGGTGAAACCCGTACCGTCCGCCGCCGTCGGCGCCTTACTTCCGCCGATCACGACCGGGCACAGCGTCAGGTAGATTTCGTCCACCAGACCGGCTTCCCAGAAGGCCATGTTGACCTCGCCCCCGCCTTCCACGAGCAGTCGCGATACGCCACGGTCGGACAGCATCCGGCAGAATTCGACGAGATCCACGGAGGACCAGCCCGCCCGGACGACCTCCGCTTTCTCCTGAAAGGGCAGGGCCAGTTCAGCGGGGGTTTGTTCCGTGGTCGCGATGATCCGGTCGACCTGGTCGTCCTTCCAGTATCTACCTTCGGAGGGCAGCCGCATGGAACGGGACAGGACGATCGAGAGGGGATGGGGCGATTTGCCCGCACGTACGCGTTCATCCCTCCGTTTCGCCGCCTGTATCCTGACGGGCGGATCCTCCGCGCGGAGCGTACCGGCGCCGATGAGCACGGCATCGACGTCCGCCCTGATCTCGTCCATCAGCCTGCGGTCTATTCTGCTGGTGAATTGAACGGGATCGCGGTTTTCCGTGGAGGTTTTGCCGTCCAGGCTCAGTGCGTAGTTCAGCAGGATATATGGTCGTCGATCCGGTTTCATGAGCAGTACTTTCGCGCTTGTGCGGTTTCGGGAATCAGCCGTAAAATCGTCTTGACATATAGTCTGAACCAGTATATTATGCAAGGCGAAATTCATCAAGAGACAAAGACCGGATTCATCTCTCGAGATGGCATCCGGCAGAAGGAAGCGTCGCCGTAACCGGTTTAATCGTTCATTCCGGACCTGCGAGACGGCCATTCAGCGCCAGTATCCCGCCACGTCAAGGTATACCGTTCCTATATCCGGTGGAACCTTCCGGTTTCCGGCCGAGTCCACTTGAGAGAGGCAGGGTTTAGTGAAAGTAAGAGAAATCAAGCACGGGGACGTCACGGTGCTGGAACTCAGTGGCCGCATGGCCGAGGGAAGGGATACCGACGCCCTGAGCGAACGCATCAACAGGCTGGCCGACAACGGTTCCAGGAAGATCATCTTTGACCTGAGCAAGGTGCACTGGATCGACAGTTCAGGCCTGGGCCTGCTCATTCGCGCGTATACCCACATGCAGAAGGTCGGCGGAGACCTGAA
Source organism: Candidatus Latescibacterota bacterium (assembly GCA_012270975.1). Lineage (GTDB taxonomy): Bacteria > JAAXHH01 > JAAXHH01 > JAAXHH01 > JAAXHH01 > JAAXHH01. Next base: position 320,757 of record JAAXHH010000141.1, read on the forward strand.
GCTTGCGCGGGTGACCCGCAGCGTCAGCAGCCTCCTGCAGATGACTAAGCTGACCACCGTGTTTGCCGTCCACGATACGCTGGAAGGCGCTATCGAAGCCTTCGGAACCTGAGCCGGGTAACCAAACCTCTCATGGCTGATCAGCGCCCCGGCCAGGTCCAGACTCATGGAAGCCGAACCGCCGAACTCGTGGCGGTGAGCCGCGCGCGGCACCTCCTCAGGCACAAACCTCCCTACATCTTCCACGATCCCTACGCGTTCAGGTTTCTGAGCAGACGGTGGCAAAGGATCCTCGGATCCAGGTTGCGCGACGCCTTCGTCTCCAGGGTCTTGCTGCGAAGGCTCATGCCGATCACCACCCAGCCGCTGACCCGGGCCCGTTTTACCGAAGACTGCCTGCTGGCAGCGATCGAGAACGGCGTAGGCCAATACGTCATACTCGGTTCCGGCTACGATACGTTCGCCCTGCGTCATCCGCAACTCGACGTGACCATCTACGAAATCGATCTCGCGTCCACGATCGCCCTGAAACGGGACCGGGCCGGGACGGCCGGACTGGAGTTGCCCGAGAGTCTGCGGCTGATCCCCATCGACTTTGAAAAAGACGACCTCGCGGAAAGACTGACCGCCCATGGATTCGAACCTGAAAAACGGTCCTTCTTCAACTGGCTGGGCGTGACGTACTACCTGTCCCGGGATGCGATTCAGGATACGCTGAATCAGGTGGCCGGGATTACCAGCCCGGGTTCGGAGATCGTCTTCGACTACCTCGCCGAGACGAACAGCATTCCGGAGGAAGAACGTACCCTGGCCGAACGCATGAAAAACTATGTCGGCAAGTTGGGAGAACCCATGATCACTGCTTTCGATCCGGCCAGGGTGGAAACCGACTTCAACACCCGGGGTTGCTGGGACGTCGTCCGCAACGATTCGCCGGCCGATCAGCAGAAACGATACGTGGACGGACGCAGCGACGTGTACGCTCTGCCGCCCCTGTTCTGGTGTCTGCACCTGAGCAGGCAATGATCTCCTGATCCGGAATCATTGTGAATTTTTGTAACGCAAGTATAAGTCCTTAAATCCCTTGACATAATGGGCATTTTTACATATACTTTCAGTCCAATTACCCAACTGCATTATCCTATTGAAATCACGAAAAACTCACACATACAGGCGGCCTATCATGCCCAGAATGAGTAAGTTTTCGTACGCTTTCATCGTGTTAGGATGGCTTTGCCTGGCCGGGATGCCGTGCTCCACGGCGTTCGCCGATCAACAGGAAGAAGCGGAGCTGGATTCCCTCTACATGCTGCCCGTGATCGAAGCGGAGGCGGTCGTCGTGACGGGTACGGCGGTCCGGGAAACGCCGATCGAACTCCCTTATGCCGTCGCCCGCATCGACCGCGAAGCGCTGGCCGAACAGGGGTCGCCGTCCATGGTCGACCTGTTCAAGAATCTGAGTGCGAGCAACGGAGTCATCGGAGAGGCCAATAGCTGGTACAACGCGCAGTCGGGAGACATCCCGGAAACCGTGGCGAACGTCAACCTCCGCGGCCTCGGCGCTTCGCGCACCCTGGTGCTGCTTAACGGCCGCCGGCAGACCTACGTACCCGGCCGGCTCGTAGGGGGCCGGTTTGTCGACGTGAACGCGTTTCCGTCCATTTCCATAGAACGGTTGGATATCCTGAAGGAAGGCGCGGGCGCCGTATACGGATCGGACGCGATAGCGGGCGTCGCCAACTTCATTACGCGAAGCAATTTCGAAGGGTTCGAGCTGGACGTGTCCTATGACTATTTCGACTCCGCCGGAGATGCCCTGCTGGGCGGCATCTGGGGCGGTAAAGTCGGTGATTCCAACCTGGTCGTATCCCTGGAACACAAGCGCCGCGGCAACCTGCGCGCCGAAGAGCGGGACTGGGCCCTGCGCCCCTTTCCAAACTACGGATGGGGCTGGTCCTGGTACGGTAATCCAGGTGCGTTCATCATACCGGACGGACTGCAGACGGATGAAAGCGTCCTGGCCGGGGAGCCTCGATTCGTGGATCCGGGCTGCGAGGGCCTGGGCGGATACCAGGTGGGCGCGAGTACCTGCCGCTTCCGCTACCAGCCCTGGGACAGCATTATCGAAAAACTCCAGCATACCAGGGGATTCGCCGAGTTTAACGGATCGTTCGGCGAGACGGAGTACCACCTGGAAGCGCTCTACCACGACGCCCGGGTACCTGAATGGGAGACCACGCCATCCTTTCCGCCCATCGCCTTTTACGACGGCGTACAGCAGGTGCGCGCCGACCACCCCGGCCGGGTTGCTTTTGTAGCGGAAAACCCGACCTACACGAACGCCGATGGGGTTACGCTTGACCTGACCGGCGACCAACCCTGGTACTACTTCGGCCGCCTGGTCGGAAACGCCGGTCCTGGACGCGTCCAGAGCCGGGAGTCCCGCACCCGCCGCCTCGCAGGTTCACTCACGGGTCCGATCGGCGAGACCAGCATGAGCTACGATCTGGGAGTTTCGTATTCGGATACGAAGGGTACGGTGCGCCAGCCCGCCGAATACGCGTACCGGAAATTCCTGGCTTTCCGTGGGTACGGAGGGCCGAACTGCGGCGTCGAAGCCGTACCAGACCCCAGCGCACCTTCCGGCCTCGCCCTCGGGGCCATCCCCAGCGGCGTCGCTCCCGGAACCGGGAACTGCTCCTATTTCAACCCGTTCAGCAACGGCATCCAGTTTTCGGCACAACCCGACGCTCCTTACACGGACAGCGCCAATCCGAATTACCGGGCCGACCTGGCGCACGGCGCCGAGCTGATCGACTGGATCAACGAGAAGGTCGCCACGACCAGCGAGGCCAGCCTGCTGTCGATGGAAGCCATACTGAATGGCGTGATCAAGGAAGACGTCGCCAGCTACGCCACGGGGTATCAACTGCGCCGCGTCGACGTCTCCGCCGTACCCAATGCGCCCGGCGACCTCTCCCGGAATCCCTGCCGCATACCGGGGGACAGAAGCTGCGCGATCCAGACGGGATCCTTTACCTTTACATCCGGGATCCATCCCTATGAGGCCAACCAGACAGTCCACGCGGTATTCGCCGAGTTGGCACTCAAGCCCAACGACTGGCTGGACAGCCAGGCCGCGCTGCATTTCGAGGATTACGGCTTCGCGAACAGCCTGGATCCGAAGATATCGCTCAGGGCGCAGGTCAATGATTACCTGGCCCTGAGGGAACGCTGCAGACCACGTTCCGAACGCCCTCCGTGGATGATCTGAACACGGACGTCGTCATCTACACGGACTACGTCGGACCGACGGGCGCCTGGAAGGCCATCGAAAACCGCGGCGTCGAAGATCTGGAACCAGAAGAAGCCCTCACCTACAACCTGGGCGTCATCATCGAAAACGATACCGGTTTCGAGGTGACGGTGGACTACTGGAATTTCGATTTCAACAATCCCATCGGCGTCATTCCCCACTCCGCGCTGGCCGCGGCCTACGTCGACCAGTCGACCCGCGCCGCGGTGCAGGACCGGATCTACTGTCCCGGCAATCGAAACGACGGGAGCTGCGCCCCGGGCGACATGGAACGGATCCGGATCAATCACATCAACTGGCCCGGGCTCAAGACTTCCGGTATCGACTGGCACATCGGTGGACGCCACGTGGTGGGCAATGGCGCGATCGACGCCCACCTGGACGGGAGCTACACCCTGGACTATACTATTGAACCCCTCATGCACAACGGCGTGGAGATCGTTGCGGAAAACGAGGCGGTCGGTTTCCTCAACCTGACCAACCCCCTGGCGCCGCCGTTGCCTCCCCTGCGGCTGAACGCGACCGTCGCATACCACTGGAGCAATTACAGCGCCATCGCCAGAGGACATTACATCTCTTCGTACGAGAACGGGGACTATTGGTTTGACACGGGGCCTTCGGGCGAAGACTGGACCCAGATCGATCCGTTCCTGACCGTCGACATGAACTTCCAGTGGCGGATACCCGATACCGGCGTGGTCGCCACCCTGTCCCTGTTCAACCTGGCCGACGCGGCGCCGCCCTACGTGAACCAGGAACTGGCCTTCGACGCGCTGACCCATGACCCGAAAGGACGCCGGATCAAGCTGGGATTGACGTACCTGTTCAGGTAGGATTGATGCGCGGAACGTGGAAGACCGGTAATTCGCAGGGAGAAAAGCGTTACTGAACAACGAAAGGGCGGGCCTTCGCGGGTCCGCCCTTTGTCTGTTCAGGACCCGTGGTCCTGCTTCAGCCACCTGATGAAGGACAGCGTCATCAGGACCAGCACGGCAATCAGGGGAATCGCCACGATCAACGAAGCCGACTGCACTGCCCTCAGGCTCTCCGTACCTCCGACGAACATCAGCGACAGCGATACGAAACTGAGCATGACCGCCCAGAAGCAGCGGTGCCACCGTGCCGGCTCCCGCACCTCGGCCTGCTCCCGGGTCGCCACCGACGCCAGGATATAGGACGCCGAATCCAGCGTGGTGGCGGCGAAGATGATGCCGAGGGTCACGAAAACCAGCAGCAGGGGCACGGCGAAGGGGATCACCCGGTCTCCCACGGCGACGACTGTGGCGATGATCGCCTCCGGGGTCAGGTTGCGCGCGACCAGGCCGGTGAGGTCCTGCGATCCTTCCAGCTGCAGGAACAGGCTGGAGTTGCCGAGCACCGCGAAGAACATCCAGCAGCCCAGCGAGCCGCCGATGATCTCGGCGCCGATCAGTTCACGGATCGTCCGGCCCCTGGAGATCCGAGCCACGAACAGCCCCATAAACGGCGCGAAGGCGATCCACCACGCCCAGTAGAAGATGGTCCACTGTTCCGAGAACGTCCCGGCGGACGCCGGACCGGACTCTCCCGCCGCCAAGATCATGGATTCCGCCTTGGCCACGGGATCCAGATAGAAGCTCATCTTGATGAAGTTCTGTACCAGCAGCCCGACGCTGTTGGTGAACGTGTCTATGATGAACAGCGTGGGACCGGCGAGGAAGACGAAGGCCAGCAGCGCGATCGTGAGCCAGAGATTGAACCGGCTCAGCATGCGGATGCCCCGTTGCAGTCCGGTATAGACGCTGACGCCGAAGATGACGCCCAGCGTGATCACCACCGCCGCATCCAGCCAGAACCCCCTTGCCACGCCCAGCAGTTCCGACAGCCCCGCCGAGATCATGGGCGTGCTCAGGCCGATGGACGTCCCGACCCCTCCGAGCAGGCCGAACATGAACATCATGTCGATGAACTTGCCCGGCAGGCTCCGTGCGGCCCGTTCGCCGATCACGCCTTCGCAGGCCGCCGACATGCGCAGAATGGGCCGCCCGCGGTTCCAGAACAGGTAGGCCAGGGGCAGCGTCGGGATGCAGTAGATGGCCCAGGCCGTGAATCCCCAGTGAAACAGTCCGTAGGTCGCCGCCCATTCCGTGGCCTCCCTCGAACGCGGTTCGAGTCCAAAGGGCGGGTTCGTGTAATAGTAGACCCACTCGATGGTTCCCCAGTAGAGGACGCTGGCGCCGATGCCGGCGCAGAAGATCATGGCGATCCAGCTCACGAGGGAAAACTCGGGCTTGGCGTCGGGGCCGCCGAATCGCACGTTGCCGTATTTTCCGAGGGCGTAGTAGACGAGGAGCGCGAAGGCGGCGATCGTGAACCAGAGGTAGGCCCATCCCAGGACCCGGGTCAGCCAGCCGAAGGCCGCGCTGAGCAGGGCCTCCCCTTCGACGGGAAACAGTACCAGGGGCACCGATACGCCCGCGATGAGCGGCAATGCGACCCAGAAGATCACCCGGTCGATCCTGGGTCCGTGCATGTCGTCTGCTCCGATCGGGATGCGCGGACGGGATGTCCGCGCCGACGCTCAATGAGGGATATCCGCACCGACTCTCAATGCGGGATTCCCGCACCGACACTCAATGCGGGATGTTCAATTCGTGCATGCGCCTGTGGATGGCTTCGCGCGCCTGCCGGTATGGCGCTTCGAGGAACGCTTCGTGATCTTCCCCTCCGTGATGGTGGGTGGTCGTTCCCGGCTTGTGCTGCCAGCTGCGGCGCTTGATGTAGGACAGGCCCCCTTCGATCAGGCTCAGCATGTACTGGGCGTTTTCCAGGTCGAACAGCCAGTAGGGCCCGCCGCAGGCCACGTATACCGGCGAGGTGTGGGCCATGATGCCCCGCCTCCAACCGTCGTGATGCGGAATGCTCGTATAGTTCGGCCCGGCGCAGCGTGCCGCCAGCCACGTGTGGCCTTCGATCTTCAGGGAAGTCTTCAGCGACAGGTTGCGGGCGCCCTTGCGGTCCTCGGTCGAGGCCACCACCCGGCCCTGCTGCACGATCTCCAGGGTATGAATGGGCAGGGTCGATTCCGCCGACGCCTCGATTTCGACCGTCCCGCCGTTCCCGGGCAGATTCACCGTATCGCCGATGGGCTGGCCGTTCACCGTGAACCGGATGATGGGCCCCGCGCTCAGGAAAGTATTGCCGCCGCGCAGCGCCTTGCACCAGTTGTCGTAGGTAAAGGGCTCGTCCGGCGGGATGTAGGCGTAGGTCCGATATATCCCCACGGGCACGTCGCTCGACATCTTGTCCGTCCCGCCCGCGAGGGGCAGACGGTACCCGCAGTTCAGGTACCGGTAATACTCCAGGTGGTTGTACTCGCTGTGGACCAGCATCTCCACGGCGTCGGCGCGGTCCGTGGCGATGAGTACCGCCGGCTCGCAGTTGGGATTGGGGATGTGGGGAATCACGACCGTTCCGCCCTGCGCGTGGCACGCGTCGGCCCAGTACGACAGGGTGGTTTCCAGGTTGCCGCCCAGTTCGGCTTCACCGGGACCGTCCGAGCACCACGGCATGACCGGTTCCTTCAGGCCGAGGAGCGACAGATGACCCAGGATGTGCTGCCGGTTCTCCTGCGTGGCGTACACGATCGTATCGCCGTCCGGCGCCACGTTCGCCGATCCGGTGAACTCCTCCGTATTCGTGAAGAGACCGCCCCATTGGGAGAGCAGGAGATTGACCACGTTCAGGTCTTCTCCGCGGGCCTCGAGCTGGGCACCCTGGGTGGAGAGGAAATGCACGTGGGTGTCGCCGCTGAAATACCGCTCCGCGTTCAGATCGGTCCACCGCTTGAGACGGAGGGTCAGCTCGCGCTGCCCGGGTTCGATGTGGACGCTCTGGCGGAGCGGCTCGTACTCGAAGCCGCGGGCCACGTCTACATGCACCTCGCCCCGAGGCAGCCAGCCCTGGCATTTTCCGTCTATGTAGGCGTACGACATCTGCCCCAGCCGGACGTCGCCGCCCACATCCACGTGCCACGTCTCCAGGTTCGAATTGACATGGGCGTGGTGGCCGTGGGGCGCGTAGGGAACGCCCCGCGCCGAACGGAAGTGGACGCGGCACGGGACGGGAAGGCCCGTAGCATCGTCCAGGACCGTGGTATGCACCCAGTTCCGGCCCGTGTCGATGACCTCGAATCGCACCCTGGGCGTCTCCACGGCCTCGTTCGCTTCCAGCTCGCCCCAGTTGGCCGACCCGACCTCCTCGCCGTCCTGTTTCACGGTGACGGTGGCCGACGGCGTACCGGCCACGGCCACGTGGGCGGGACTCGAGCGTGTGTTGTCCGCCTGCCCCCATCCCCGGTGGGAGTCGTTCATGAAAGCTTCGTCCACCTGCTCCGGCAACGGATAGGCGTAGGTCGCGTAACCCCGGTCCACCTCCACGTCCAGGTTGAAGGATTTCCCGGCGGCTTCCGGGTCCCTGAGCTCGATCTGGACGTCCCGGGCAGCCCACCGGCAGATTGGATCCTCGTCGACATGGCCCAGGGTGATGGCGGCCACGACGAAGGGCAGGTCTTCGGGAATGATTTCGATGGTTTGGATTTTATGGTCGGGGCGGGTATTGCGCCAGGCCCAGAGATAGTATCCCTGGGGCCATCCCTGCTCGGCTTCCGTCTGCCGGCGGCCGGCGTCGTTCCAGTCGCCGCCCGACCGGTCGTAGGTCGTCGGCTTCTCGTCCGGCACGCAAAGGAAGGGATACTGTCCCCAGGGCAGCGGCATGTAGCCGATCTCGAACCGCTCGCGTATCGTCACCGACTCGGCCTGCCCGTCGTCCCAGGTGAACCGGTACGCGGCCACGGGACGGGCGATCGGACCGCCGGTCATGATCTTCGACCGGATCACCGCGTGGGCGAAGATCACGTTGACCGCGGAACGGCCGATCGGAATCTCGATGGGATCGGTCGGACAGCCCACCTGTGAACCGAAACCGATGAAGCAGTCGGAATCTTCGGCCCCGTCGCCGATCTGAAACGGCAGGCCGTAGAAAATCTGCGATCCGAGCGGTGGGTCCGCTATGGAATCGTAGACCCGCCGGTTCGTATTGTAGCTGGAAGTAAGGTCCAGTGGCTGATAGTCCGGCATGGGGGCCTCGTGCACCGGTCGCATCGCCAGGCGTGCAGGTCGCATCGCCAGGCGTGCAGGTTACCCAACGTCAGGCGTGCAGGTTTTCCACGGCGGTGTCTACATCATCGTAGGTCTTGAAGACGGTGTGAAGCCGGGTGATTCGGAACAGGTGATCCAGGCGTTCGTTCACGCCTGTGAGCGCCATCTCCCCGGATCTGGATCTGATCTTCTTCATGGCGGCGATCAGCGAACCCAGTCCCGAGCTGTTCATGATGGGCACGCCCGCCAGATCGGTGACGAAGCGCGTGCAGCCGCGGGTCAGGGCCTCGTCGATCATGCGGTCCAGCTCGATGCTGTCGCCCTCCTCCCACAACCTACCCTCGATACGCAGTACGGCGATCTCGTTTTCCAGTGAAACGTCGATATTCATACCCACCTCTATACTCCGGCCAAGTCGCCGCTGGCAGCACGCGGCACGTACCGGAAAGACTGACTCCTCGGATCCAGTTCGGTTTGTCTCGCGCTTTTCAGCCGGCGATCAGCGCCTCGATAGCGCTCTTGACCTCCTCGTACTCGGGAAACCGGTCCGTCTCCAGCTTGGAAAACACCTGCTCGTCATCGACAGTTACCTCGAACTTGCCCCCACCGGAGGGCACGAGCTGCAACTGCCCAATGTCGTGTTTGTAGTACTCCAGCAGCTTCACCGCCAGCCCGGCGGCGTCTTTTTCATAGCTTCAGTCGGCGCAGTAGACTATACGTACAATCACCGTTTCCTCCTTGAACGAACGAGCCGCCTTCAAGTCGTCATTACGTTGCTAAGACTAAATAAACGCTCAACGTGCGCAATGGCAAGGAATCTAAAACCGCTCTTCCGGGAGATCGGCCCGGCACCGTTCATGCCGTGTGACCGGACAGGAAAACTATACATTGCCGCTTGACAAGACCGACGGATAAAGGTATTCTCAAGTACGAGGAGGTGATTTGCATGCTCGGAAGTTTCGGCACGACAGAACTGATTATCATTCTCGTGATCGTCATGGTTCTCTTCGGTGCGAAGAAGCTCCCTGAGTTGGCCAAGGGCCTGGGCCAGGGAATCAACGAGTTCAAGAAAGCACAGAAGAAAGAGCCTGCCGAAGAGAATCAGAATACCTCGGGTACGTCCGCCTCCAAGGACGCCTGACGCCCTCAGAAACGATTCGCGGGCGTTCGGAAGAGTCCGGGCTGCCGTAGCGATACGGGTACGGGATCCCCACCACCGGGTGGTTGCGACAGCAATTCATGCATGGCCGCGGACACCCAGCCATACCTTCCCGATCCCGCCTGCCGGTACGGCAATCGACAAACCCCGGGACCCCCACGGGACCCCATGCCTCGACCAATCGCACTTACCCGGTCTGAAGAACTCTCCGGATGGCAATTCGCACAGCATTCTCCGGGCAAATGCGCCAGACACCGCGCAATTCCTCTTCTATCCCTTGCCTCCTTTTTTTGAAAAAAGTGCAGTATCCCCCAACCAAGTCGATGTCTGCGCGGTCTCATTAACAGCAGACGACCTGTTCATGTACCGCGTTACCAGGTGACCGTCGTGGAAACCGCCCGGAAACTCGACAGCCGAATCGAACCGGTCCACCAGGAAGGTGACATGGAATCTGATGCGATAAAAGGTCGTACGGACCTCGACGACCGCATGTTGATTCTCCAGGCCAGGGGCGGCGACATGAGGGCCCTGGAAAAACTCGTCTACCGGTATGATAAGAAGGTGCTGTCCATGGCCGTGTCCTTCGTGGGTAACATGGACGACGCGAAGGATGTTTACCAGGAAGTGTTCATACGGGTATTCAAGGCGCTGCCCAAATTCGAATTCAGAAGCCGGTTTTCCACCTACCTGTACCGGATCGTCACCAATGTCTGCCTCACGCACAGAACGAAACAGGGGAACAGCCGCTTCGTCTCCATCAACGAAAACGCCGCGGAAGATACCGGGCCTGTCCGAAACGGCGTCTTACCGGTCGCTCCCGATCAGACGGACGCCGCGGCCATCAACAACGAGCTCTCGGCGCGTATCAGTGCTGCCGTCGGCGCCCTTTCGCCCAGGCAGCGAACCGTGTTCGTCCTGCGGCACCACGAAGGATTCAAATTGAGAGAAATCGCCGGAATCATCGAATGCACCGAAGGTGCGGTCAAGAAGTACCTGTTTGATGCCACCCGAAGGCTGCGCGAGCAACTAAAGGATATCGCATCATGAAAGAGAATAAGAACCTGTCTCACGAGAAATGGGAGGAATGGCTGGAACTCTCCCAGTACGGTGAGTTGTCCGCCACGGATCAGCGGCAGCTGGACGATCATCTCGAATCCTGTGACCGGTGCCGGACGTATCGGGCCCGCATGGAAGATTTCAGGCTCATGATGGAAGACGCCGCTCCTCCCAGGCCCGGAGAAGCCGACCTGCGGGAGGCCCGCGGCAACCTGTGGTCCACGGTGACGCTCAGCCGGCCGGAACCCAGTTCCGCTAAGGAGTGGATAGATCGCTTTCTCAATGGTCTGCAAAGACTTACATTCACCGCCTATCCTTCTTATCGCTCCGTTCTCGGCGGCGCAGCGCTGTTGTTCGTCGGCCTGGTGGCGGGTTACTACATCGCCGCTCAGGGAGACCGTACCATCGGATTCGCGGGTCCCGGCATAGACCAGACGGACTTGCTGACCAATGACGACGTGGCCATCTCCAACGTCCGGTTCGTGGATTCGGACGTGTCTGACGGAACGCTGGGGCTCCGGTTCGAAGCCGTCCGTCCCGTCCAGATCATGGGACCGATCGACGATCCGGATATACAACGTGTACTTACCTTCGCCGTGTTGAATGAGCAGAACCCCGGGGTCAGGCTTCGGGCGGTCAACGCCGTGAGTGCTTCCGAACGCCTTCATTCGGATCACGAGATCAGAGACGCCCTCGTCACGGCCTTGATGACCGACTCGAACGCCGGGGTCCGCGGCGAGGCATTCAACGCGCTGTCCCGGTATCCCTTCGACGAGGAAATCAGGGACGCCATGATCCACACGCTGGTATTCGATGAAAATCCGGCCCTCAGAATAAACGCGATCAACCGGCTGCAGGAGCAGGTGCCGGCCTCATTCGACGAGAACCTGGAAAGGGTTCTCAGGACCAGAATGGTTCTCGACGAGAACGCATATATCCGCACGAAAGCAAGGACCGTGCTGAGCAATCTGTCCGCACCCTAACGGGTCGCGGCCTACAGGAGGAGCAGCGATCATGAGATTATTGATCTGTACTTTCAGCGTCTTGCTGTTTGCGCAGCAAGCCCTGGCGCAGCAAGCCCTGGCGCTTACGGATGACCAGAGCAGGATTGCCGGCAGCAGCCGATCCGAAACTTTCCAGGTGGAAAGGGACGGACGGCTCGATCTGAACACCCGGGCGGGCGATATTACCATCTCTACGTGGAGCAAAAACGAAGCGGTGGTAAACGTCCAGGGGATCCCGTCAGGCGGTGCCGATGACCTCAGAATTCGTTACGAAGGGGGCATACTGCGCGTCGACTACGACCCCAGTTTCGGGGGATGGTCGATGAATCGAAGAAGGGGCCTGCGTTTCAAGATTGATCTGCCTGCGGATTTCGACCTGGACCTGCGCACCGGCGGAGGCGATATCGAGGTCGTGGGCAATCTGGGCGGAGACGTGCGGAGTCATACTTCAGGCGGCGACGTAACGCTCCGGGATATAGGCGGGGACGTGGAACTGACCACGTCCGGCGGCGACATCCGGGTGGGCACGGTTGGCGGCGACGTCCACCTGCAGACATCGGGGGGCGATATCCGGGTCGAGAAGGCATCGTCCGACCTGGACGTCCAGACCTCAGGCGGAGATATCCGGATCGGGCACGTCGGCAATACGCTGGAAGCCCAGACTTCCGGAGGGGACATCACCATTGAGTATGTAGGCGGAAAATCCCGTATCAGGACATCCGGAGGCGATATCGAGATAGGCGAACTTTTGGAGAACGCCCGTATCACCACGTCCGGCGGCGACATCGAACTGCGCGACGCCAAGGGGGAATTGCAGGTGAAAACCGCCGGGGGCGAGTTGGAGCTCCTGAACGTAACGGGGTCAATCGACGCACGTACCGCGGGCGGCGAGATCCTGGCCGAAATCACTCCGGAAGGATCCAAGGGCAGCTCGCTCATTTCGGCCGGCGGCGACATCGTACTCTACGTGGATCCGGAAGCGCGGGCGACCATCGAAGCGAGGATCCGCGTCGACAAGCGATCGAGGTTTGGGGTGTATCAAATGCGCCCTCCTCCAAGTGGAAACGCGCCTACAATTATCGAAATTCCCGAGATTCCGACGATAGACCCGAATCAGTCGGTTACAGAGATCGACGAGGAAAAGTTGCAGGAGATTATAGAGAAGCTGACGCAAAGCGTGAACGAGGCGGTACAGTTATCGGCCGAAGAGGCGCAACGGTTGCTACAAGAGATTCAACAGGATTTGCAGGCAGCACAGCGGGATTTACAGGCAGTACAGAAGAAGTCGGTCGAATCGCAGAAGAAGATGATCCAGCTCCGGAACACCGCCAGAGGCACCCTGCGATACAAGATCCGTTCCGATTTCGAAGCCGAGCGCTACGAGGAAGACGCGGAAGAAAGGGAGATCAGCGCTACGTACATGCTCAACGGCGGCGGCGCCAGGATCTGGCTCGAGACCAGCGACAGCAACATAGAGATACGCGAACTGGACAAGTAAGGTAGCGGCACCTGCCGGACGCGACCTGGCCGAAACATTCAACTCGTCTCCCGTATCACCCGCTGCGCCGCGGCGACGCCCGCACCGGATTCGAAATCGTACCCGTGGCGGCTCAGGCCGTGCTCGAGGGCCGTAAGGGCGACGATCATGTCCGTCGGGGCCACATCGTAACCCAGGTGGGCGATGCGGATGTACTTGCCCCTGTAGTGATCCATCCCGTTGGCGATGGTCACGCCGCACTCCTGCTTGATCGTCTTCAGCAGATCGGAACCGTCGATACCGGGTGGCATGACGACCGAAGTCAGCACGTTGGATGGCCTGCGGGCGAAGAGATTCAGGCCAAGGGCCGCGACGCCCGCGCGGGTCACCAGGGCGTTTCGCTCGTGAATCCGGTAGATTTCCTCCAGGCCGAGTTCCTTCATCATCCTCAGCGACTCGGCCAGTCCCATGAGCAGCGACACGGCCGGCGTATAGGGTGTGAGCCCCTTCGTGAACGAATCCCGGGCCCGTTTCAGGTTCAGATAGTAGGAAGGCTGGCGGTTGCCTTCGATGCGCTGCCACGCCCGCTCGCTGACGCTGATGAAGGCCAGTCCGGGCGGGATCATGAGTGCCTTCTGCGAACCCGTGAGGGCGATGTCGACGTGCCAGTCGTCCGTCCTTAGTTCATTGGCGCCCAGGCCGCTGATGGCATCCACGACCAGGTAGCAGCCATGACCGCGGGCGACGCGGCCCAGTGCTTCGATATCGTGCAGCACGCCCGTCGATGTCTCACTGTGGGTGGCCAGCACGGCTTCGAAGGGTCCCTGTTCTCCCAGGATACGGTCGACCGCGTCGGGATCCACGGCTGTCCCCCACTCCACATCGAGCGTCACGGCGTCCAGGCCGAAGGTCTCGCACAATTCGACCCATCTTCCGCCGAATTTGCCGCCGCTGATCGCCAGCACCCGGTCACCCGGCGAAAGCAGGTTGACGACTGCGGCTTCCATGGCACCGCTGCCCGAGGCCGTGAGCACAAGCACGTCGTTCGTCGTTTGAAATACGTGCTGGAGGTCCGCCGTTACCCGCCTGAGCAGTTCGCTGAACTCGCTGGAGCGGTGGGTGAGGATCGGTTCCGACATCTTCTGGACGACACGGTCGGGAACCGGTGTGGGTCCGGGGGCGAAGTTGGTTACCTTCACGCGATCTCCGTTTGAGCGCGGTAAATACGGGGCTGGAACGCGGTCAGTGGGAGGTTAAAGCGCGGTCAACGCGATCCGGGCATCCCTGGCATAAGGCGTGGTTTCGTAGGTTTCGACGACGCGGTCGTAAATGGCCCTGGCCTGTTCCTTCTGATCCGCGGCCTTGTAACACCGCGCGGCGTCGAGCAGAAAACCCGGGGCAAGGTAGCTGTCCGGGTCTTCGTCCGCCAAGTCGAGGTACTGGCGGGCCGCCTCCTCGTACTTCTCTTCCTCTTCGTCGCAGGCGGCAATGCCCGAACGGGCGGTCACCTCGTACATGGCGTTATCCCTCCCGTACTCGTCCAGGTACGTTTTATAGTACGTGCGCGCCTTTTCGAAGTCGCCCGCCTGGAAACAGGCGTTGGCGAGTTCGATCGTTGCTTCAAGGGCAAGGGCGGTCCCGCCGTACTCGTTCACGACCCGCTCGAATATGGGAATGGCGTCTTCATAGCGGTTGTCCTGCATGGCCGTCTGGCCCGGCGCGATGATCCTGCCCGCTTCAACCAGGTCGACGGTCTGCTTATTCGACAAGTAGTACCAGCCTGCCACGCAGACGATCACCAGAATCACGGCCGCGGCAAGCGGTTTCCAGTGTTTATCGATTTCGTTGCTTACTTCATACAGCCACAGTATGAATCGATCTTCCTTCATCTCACGACGGCTGATGCGCCGCCTCGTTCTTGCCATCGACCGGGTCCTCCAGGATAACCTTTACGTAATTCCGCAGGTTACAATTCGGTGTGAATCGCGCGGATCGAACGTCCTAACCCACGCTGGTCAAATGTCGTCAGGCGCGCAGGGCGAAACGTCGAACCGACAACGTTTGCGACCCCTGCCGCAAAGCCTAAAACATATAAGAGAATCAGGGCTTTTCGTCAAGGGGTTTCTATGGAGTTTTAACTTGACAACAAGCGTCTTTGGCGTATTTTACGAGGCACAAGTTGGGTTTTGAACACGACGAAATCCGGCCGGTTTCGTGAACGGTAGATCACGTCCTGCGCGGGATATCCTCGTTTTATAAGGAGAGGTCGATGAAACTGTCGGGTGCTGAAATTGTCATAGAGTGTCTTAAGAAAGAAGGGGTCGATGTCGTTTTCGGATATCCCGGCGGCGTGGTGATCCCGACTTATGACGTTATTCAGCGCACCACCGGCCTGAAGCACATCCTCGTGCGCCACGAGCAGGGTGCGACCCACATGGCGGACGGCTATGCGCGGGCGACCGGCAAACCCGGTGTGGTCCTCGTCTCCTCCGGCCCCGGTGCCACAAATACGGTAACCGGTATCGCGACCGCGTACATGGATTCGATCCCGATGATCGTGATCACGGGCCAGGTACCGGTGCACCTGATCGGCAACGACGCCTTCCAGGAATCGGATACCGTGGGCATCACCCGGCCGATCACGAAACACAACTTCCTGATCAAGGAAACCGAAGACATCGCGCAGGTTTTCGCCGAGGCGTTTCATATCGCGACGACCGGCAGGCCCGGTCCCGTCCTGATCGACGTGCCCAAGGACGTCCAGATCGGGGAAGCCGAGTTCTCGTACCCGGAACGGCCGGACATCCGCGGGTACAAGCCCAGGACCGAAGGACATCCGAAGCAGATCCGCAAGGCGGCGGAGATGCTCACCTCGGCCAGGAAACCGGTGATCTACGTCGGCGGCGGCGCGATCATCTCCGAGGCGTCGGAGGAAATCCGTACGCTGGCCCGCAAGCTCAACGCGCCGGTGACGACGACGCTGATGGGACTCGGCGCCTACCCGGAAAGCGATCCGCTTTCGCTCAAGATGCTCGGCATGCACGGCACCTGGTATGCGAATACCGCCGTGATGATGTGCGACCTGCTGGTCTGCATCGGCGCCCGGTTCGACGACCGGGTGACCGGCAAGCTGGAGGAGTTTTCGCCCAATTCGAAGAAGATCCACATCGACATCGATCCGTCGTCCCTCAACAAGAATGTGCGGGTGGACCTTCCCATCGTGGGCGACGTGAAGAAAGTGCTGCAGCAGCTGATTCCCCTGGTGGAACGGGCTGACACGGCGGAGTGGCTCAAGCTGATCGACGAGTGGAAGCGCGACCATCCGCTGACTTACGCGAACACGATCGGGCTCCACGAGGAAGGACTCGAGGGCGTCGACCGGGAAACCGTCGAGAAGGAGACGGATCACCTGCCGCTGTGCGCCCAGTATGCCATAGAACGGATTGGGGAGCTTACGAAGGGCGAGGCCTTCGTGGTCACCGACGTCGGCCAGCACCAGATGTGGGCGGCCCAGTGGTACGGTTTTTCGAATCCCCGGTCGATGATCACCTCCGGCGGGCTCGGCACCATGGGCTTCGGACTGCCCGCGGCGATCGGCGCCCAGTTCGCCTTTCCCGACCGCGATGTCATCGTGTTTTCGGGCGACGGCAGCATCCAGATGAACATCCAGGAAATGGCCACGGCCGTGGCCTGCGGACTGCCCATCAAGATCGTGCTGCTGAACAACGGCTACCTCGGCATGGTTCGCCAGTGGCAGGAGTTGTTTTACGCCCAGCGCTACTCGGAGGTGGACCTGCGCGATTCCAACCCGGATTTCGTGAAACTGGCGGAGGCCTACGGCGCCGTGGGAATTCGGGTCTTCAAGGATGAAGACGTGGAAGGCGCCTGGGTGGAGGCCAGCAAGGTCAAGGACCGCCCCGTGATGCTCGACATGGTGATCGCCGAAGAAGGCAACGTGTATCCCATGATCCCCGCGGGGGCCGCGTCCCACGAGATGATCGAGGAATAAACACGTGAATTTGGCCGGGCGGTGTCCCGGCGGAAAAAACAGGCCGGACGGATCGTCCCGGCAGGGAGTGGATTGTACCATGGCACGCCATACCATATCCATGGTGGTCGAAAACCGGTTCGGGGTCCTGGCCCGCATCTCCGGGCTGTTCAGCGGACGCGGTTTCAACATCGACAGCATCGCCGTCGGCGAAGCCGCGGAACCCGGCACGGCGCGCATGACCATCGTCACCCAGGGTGACGAGATGATCATCGAACAGATCATCAAGCAGTTGAATCGCCTGGTGGACGTGATCCGGGTCGTGGACCTGACCGGCGAGAACTACATCAACCGGGAACTCGCGCTGATCAAGGTGAACGCCAACCAGGCCACGCGGCAGGAGCTCGTGCAGATCGCCGATATCTTCAAGGCGAAGATCGTCGACATCAACCAGAAGACGATCATGCTGGAAGCCACGGGCAACGAGGACAAGATCGACGCCGTCATCAGCATGGTGCGGCCCTTTGGTGTGCGCGAGATCGCACGGACCGGCCGGGTGGCGCTGGCCCGCGAATCGACCAGCAAGGACACCCCGTCACCGGAAGCCCCGCTTCCCGTCTGGGAGCGGGAACGCAAGAAGATCACCGCCGACCTGGCCTGACCGCCGGTCCGGCACGCGACTGGATCACCGCCGTACGGCCTGACCAAGCATGGCCGCAGGTACGGCATGAAGGAGAACCAATGGCTCGATTGTATTACGATCAGGACGCCGACCTGGGCATACTGGACGGCAAGACCATCGCGGTTGTCGGCTACGGCAGCCAGGGACACGCCCACGCCCTTTCCCTGCGCGATTCCGGACTGAACGTCATCGTGGGACTGCGTAAGGGCGGCTCGTGGGACCAGGCCGTGGAGGACGGATTCGAGCCCCGTACCGTGGAGCAGGCGGCCGCCGAGGCCGACATCATCATGATGCTGGTCAACGACGAGCTTCAGTCCCGTCTTTTCAATGACTTCGTTGCGCCGAACCTGGCGGAGGGCAACGCCCTGGCCTTCGCCCACGGGTTCAACATCCATTTCAACCAGGTCGTCCCGCCCGAGAACGTGGACGTCTTCATGGTCGCGCCCAAGGGACCGGGCCACCTCGTACGCCGGGTCTTTGAGGAAGGCGGCGGGGTTCCGTGCCTGCTCGCGGTCCACCAGGACCACACGGGCCGCGCCCGCGACATCGGCCTGGCCTATGCCAAGGGCATCGGCGGCACCCGGGGCGGGGTCATCGAGACGACCTTCCGAGAAGAAACCGAGACCGATCTCTTCGGCGAACAGTCCGTCCTCTGCGGCGGTACTTCCGAACTCGTCATGGCCGGTTTCGAGACGCTGGTCGAGGCGGGGTACCAGCCCGAGGTCGCCTACTTCGAGTGCCTGCACGAACTGAAGCTCATCGTGGACCTCATGTACGAGGGCGGCATAGAAGGCATGCGGTATTCCGTCAGCAACACGGCCGAATTCGGCGACCTGACCCGCGGTCCGCGGATCGTCAACGAAGAGACCCGCGCCGAAATGAAGCGCATTCTCGCCGAAATCCAGTCCGGGGCCTTCGCCCGCGAGTGGATGCTCGAGAACCAGGCCAACGCACCCGTCATGAACGCGCTTCGGCGCAATGCGTCGGAAAAGAAGATCGTGGAAGTCGGACGGCAGTTGCGCAGCATGATGAGTTGGATTGAAGAAAAGAAGTAAAGCGTTTTCAATTCAGGCCAATCAGATATTGATCGATCATCCCGGCCGCCTGGGTCCGTCAGCCTACAGGAGCATGCGTCGATGCGAAAAGTAGATATCTTCGACACCACCCTCCGTGACGGGGAGCAGGTGCCCGGCGCCTCGCTGAACCGGGGCGAGAAAATCCAGGTAGCACACCAACTGGCCGAACTCGGCGTCGACGTGATCGAAGCGGGGTTCGCCGCGTCCTCGCCCGGCGACTTCGCCGCGGTCAAGAACATCGCCGAACAGGTCGAAGGTCCCGTAATCACGGCCCTCGCACGGGCCGTGGAATCGGACATCGTGGCCGTGGCCGAGGCCGTCAAGCCTGCCAAGCGGCCCCGGATTCACATCGTCCTGGGCACGTCCGACACCCACCTGAAGCACAAGTTCCGCAAGTCCCGCCAGCAGATCATGGACATGGGCGTGAAAGCCGTCCTCTTCGCGAAGGAACTCTGCGAAGACATCGAGTATTCGACCGAGGACGCCTCCCGGAGCGATTTCGACTACCTGTGCGAGACCGTCGAGGCCGTTATCGACGCCGGCGCCACCGTGGTGAACATCCCCGATACGGTAGGGTACGCCGTTCCTGAACAGTGGGGCAACCTGATCTCCCGGCTCATCGCAACCGTGCCGAATATCGAAAAGGCCAAGGTCAGCGTACACTGCCACAACGACCTGGGCATGGCGACCGCCAATTCCCTGGCGGCCATAAAAGCGGGTGCTACCCAGGTCGAATGTACCATCAACGGCGTGGGCGAGCGGGCGGGCAATGCCTCCCTGGAAGAGATCGTCATGGCGGTCAAGATGCGCGGCGATTTCTACGACGCGCGCACCGGCATTGAGACTACGCAGATCTATTCCACGAGCCTGCTGGTGCGGGACCTGATGCACATGCCCGTGCAACGCAACAAGGCCATCGTGGGCAGCAACGCCTTCGCCCATTCCTCCGGCATACACCAGGACGGCTTCCTGAAGCACCGGGAAAACTACGAGATCATGAGCCCGGCGGATGTGGGCATCGAGAAGAGCGACATCGTGCTGACGGCGAGATCCGGCCGGCACGCCTTGAGACACCGGCTCGAGCTGCTGGGCTATACGTACGACGAAAGCCAGAAGGAAGAGTTTGAAAAGGTGCATGTGCGCTTCCTGAACGTGGCGGACCGGCAGAAGGAGGTGGCGGACGAAGACCTCCACCGGCTCGTGACCGACACGCCCGTGGAAGTGCCCGAACAGTACCTGCTCGAGGATTTCAGGGTAACCTCCTCTCACTCCGGTCAGGCTGATGCGAGTGTGCGCCTCCACGTCAGCGGCGAGACGATCGAAGAGGCGGGCGTGGGCGACAACCAGATTCTCGCCGCCCTGAACGCCGTCGACCGGATCACCAAGCTGCCCACCTACGTGAAGGACATCCAGACCTCGTCGAACGGCCGCGAAGGCGCCCACCACGTCCAGGTCAGCGTGGGGTTCCACGACCAGTCCTTCAACAGCCACGCCTCGGACACCGACGTGGTCAAAGCCAGCATCCAGGCCTACCTCCATTCCCTCAATCAACTCGTTGCCCGGCACGGCGGGCTGATCGTCGAATAAACAAACCAACCCTATATTCCCAGATACGCAGGAGGAACACTTGTACAATATCGCGGTCATTCCGGGCGACGGGACCGGCCCGGAGGTCGTGCGTGAGGGGCTGAAAGTGCTCAAGGCGGCCTCGGAGAAGTTCTCATTCGACTATGAACTCACGGAATACGATTTCGGCGGAGACCGGTACCTGAGGACGGGGGAGATCCTGCCCCGGGAGGGACTGCAGGAGCTGAGCCACTACGACGCCATCTACCTCGGCGCCATCGGACACCCGGACTGTCCGCCGGGCCTGCTCGAGAAGGGTATCCTACTCACCATCCGCTTCGAACTGGACCTCTACATCAACCTGCGTCCCGTCAAGCTGTATCCGGGTGTGGACTGCCCGCTCAAGGACAAGGGTCCCGAGGATATCGACTTTGTCGTGGTCCGGGAAAACACCGAGGACCTGTACGTCGGCGCCGGCGGCGTGTACAAGAAGGGCACGCCCGACGAGGTCGCGGTGCAGGAATCCATCAATACCCGCAAGGGCGTGGAACGCTGCCTGCGCTACGCCTTCGAGACGGCCAAGACGAGAAACAAGCAGAACAAAGTGACGCTTTGCGCAAAGACCAACGTGCTGACCTACGCCCACGATCTGTGGGAACGCGTGTTCTACGAAGTCGCCGAGGAATATCCCGGCACCACCGCCGACTACGCTCACGTGGACGCGACCTGCATGTGGATGGTGAAGAACCCCGAGTGGTTCGACGTCATCGTCACGACCAACATGTTCGGTGACATCATCACCGACCTGGGCGCCATGATCCAGGGCGGCATGGGCATCGCCGCGGGGGGCAACATCAATCCCGAAGGGACTTCCATGTTCGAGCCCATCGGGGGTTCGGCACCGAAATACACGGACCAGAACGTCATCAATCCCATCGCCGCCATCGCCTCTTGCCAGATGATGCTCGCGCAGCTGGGCGAAGCACAGGCCGCGGACGCCGTGGAACGAGCCATCATCGACGTGGTAAGCAACAAGATGACGAGCATGGACGCCGGCCGGATGGGATATGGCACCAGCGAAGTCGGCGACCTCGTGGCCGAGGCGGTGGGGTAGGAACGGAGATGCTCATTCCAGTCAGCGGCGTGCTGTCTCGGAACGCATCTTCCGTAATCTGCTAATCGAAACTCAAATCGGAATACGCAGCATAATCAAGCCCTTCGGTCTCCGGAGGGCTTATTTATTGGATCACACCCGATTCGCGCCACTGCGCCAGGTCGTCCACAGACGCCTCGAGCAGCGTTTGAAGGACCTGGTCGGTGTGCTCACCCAGGGCGGGGGCGTGCCGGGTGACTTCGGGCGGGGTATCCGACAACTTGAGGGGCGAGCCGGCCACGCGGAGGGGGCCGGCAATGGGATGCAGGATCTTCACGATCATGTCGCGGGCCAGTACCTGGGGATCTTCCACGACCTGCTGTACATTCTGAATAGGACCGCAGGGGATCTCGGCCGAGTCGAGACGCCGGAGCCAGTCTTCAGAAGTGCCTTCCCGGAACACACCGGTCAACATCTCGTGCAGTTCGCCGTGGTTCTCGGTGCGCAGGTTGTTGTCCCTGAACCGATCGTCGTCGACCAGGTCCTCTCGTCCCATGACTTCGCACAGCCGGCGCCAGAGGACGTTGTTTCCCGCCGCGATCATGATCCATCCGTCCCGGGTCTCGACGGCCTGGAAGGGCGTGATGGACGGATGCCTTGCCCCGAGGGGTTCCGGAACGCTGCCCGTCATGTCGTACCGGGCAATGGCGTTTTCGAGCAGGGCGACCTGGCAGTCCATCATGCCGATGTCCACCAACTGTCCCCGTCCCGTTTGCGTCCGGGTAAAGAGCGCCGTGAGAATGCCGATACACGAGTAGAGCGCCGCTGCGATGTCCCCGATGGACACGCCCACCCGAACGGGCGGACGGTCCGGTTCGCCGGTTATGCTGACGATGCCGCCCATGCCCTGGATGATCATGTCGTAGGCCCCGCGACGGGCGTAGGGCCCGGTCTGTCCGAACCCGGAACACGCCGCGTAGATCAGGCCCGGAAACCGCGTCTGCAGCGTCTCGTAGTCGAGCCCGAGCTTCTTCATCACACCCGGCCTGAAGTTCTCCACCAGGACGTCCGACTTGCCGATCAAATCGAGGAGCAGTTCGCGGCCGGTGGGATGCTTCAGGTCGACCGCGATGCTCCGCTTCCCCCGGTTGACGTTCTCGAAGTAGCCGCTCACGCCTTCTTTGAACGGGCCGAATCCCCGCGCCTCGTCCCCGCCGAAGGGTTCGACCTTGATTACGTCGGCGCCCAGGTCGCCCAGGGTCATGGTCGTGAAGGGACCCGCGAGCACCCGGGTCAGGTCGATGACGCGAATGTCCTTGAGAGCGCCCATGGCATCGGTACCTGAATGGTTTAGTGTGCCTGGTCCCTGCCTCTGCGGGCTCAGTCCGGGGGGGGCTCAGTCCCGCGGTTCAGTCCGGCAGAACCTGGCATCCTTCGTTGTCAATCGGGAGGATCCGGTATTGTCCGGAAACGCCGTGCCGGGCGAAGGCATCGACCATGGCTACCCCGATCCCCTCGTGGTTTTCCGTGGCCAGGGCGATGGCCGTGGGTCCGGCGCCGCTGAGGGCCGCGCCGTGGGCGCCGGCGTCCAGGGCGTCCCTGGTGACCTCGGCGAGCCCGGGAACCAGGTGCCGTCGGTAGGGCTGGTGCAGGCGGTCGGCCATGCCCTCCCGGAGCAAGGCGTAATTCCCCGTCACCATCCCGCCCACCAGCAGGCCCACGCTACACAGGTTGTAGACCGCGTCTTCCATGGAAACCGCATCAGGCAGAACCCCACGGGCTACTTTCGTGTCGAGGGTAAAATCCGGTATGGCGACGACGGCCTGGAGGTCGGAGGGCACGGAAAAGGTCTGGTACACGATCGTTCCCGCTCGCTCGCCGCTTACGGAAAGCCCACCGAGCAGGGACGGAACGACATTATCTGGATGCCCTTCCAGGTCAGAACAGATACGGAGGAGTTCCGGTGTTCTCAGCGGCTGCCCCGCAAGGGCATTGGCCGCCACGGCACCTGCCACGATGGCCACTCCGCTGCTGCCCAGTCCCCGGGAGACGGGAATGGCGTGGTGCATGCGCGCCTTGAGACCGGCGGGTTGCCAATCCGCGGCGTCGAAAACGACCCGGGCGGAGACGATGCACAGGTTGCCTTCGTCAAGGGGCACCGCTTCGGCCCCTTCACCCTCCACGACCACATCCAGGCCGGATTCCGTTTCGGTAAACTCGATGGTGTTGTAGAGGCCGAGGGCCATTCCGGCGCAGTCGTAGCCGGAACCCAGGTTGCCCGTGGTCGCGGGAACGCGCACCCGCACGGAGGACATCAGCCGCGGTCCCGCGGACCGCCCGGACCGCTCTGGCCGATCACGCCGATCACGCCACCCTGACGACCCGGACCACCCAAGCCGCCCGCGATGGCGGGCACGATGGAAATCCGGTCTCCAGCCTTGACCGCGGTGTCCGTGCCGTCCAGAAACCGGATGTCTTCTTCATTGATGTAGATATTGATGAACCGCCGCACTTTTCCGGACTCGTCGCAGATACGATCCTTGATGCCGGGGTAGGATGCCTCCATGTTTCCGATCAGCGATTCGACGGTCTCGCCGTCTATTTCGATTTCCGACCGGTTGTCGGTCAACTTGCGCAGCGGGGTTGGAATACGAACGGTAACGGCCATCTAACGGTTCCTCCTCTTAGTCGCTCTTAATCGTTCTTAGTCGTTCTGTCCTTCGAAATACTCCCGGATGCTCAGGTATCTTTCTCCGGTATCGCACAGGATGGTCACGATCCTTCCTTCTTCCAGTATCTCCGCCATCCTGAGACTGGCGCAGACGTTGGCGCCTGCCGAAATACCCACCAGGAGCCCTTCCTCCAGGCCCATGCGGCGCGCCGTCTGGTAGGCATCCTCGTCATCGATCAACATCACCTCGTCAATGATCGACTGGTCCAGGATGTCAGGTATGAACCCGGCGCCGATGCCCTGGATGGCGTGCACCAGGCTTTCCACGGGTTTACCCGATATCACCGGGGACAACGAGGGTTCCACCGCGATCACGAGGATGCGATCGTCCTTCTCCTTCAGGTACTGTCCCACGCCGGTCAGCGTACCCCCGGTGCCCACGGCGGCCACGAAGGCGTCGATTGCTCCGCCGGTCGCCTCCCAAATCTCTTCGGCCGTGGTTTTCCGGTGTATCTCCACGTTGGCGGGGTTCTTGAACTGCTGGGGCATGAAGTAGTCGGGATGTTCGGCGAGAATCTCCTCCGCCTTCTGCACGGCGCCGGCCATGCCCAGCATGCCCGGCGTCAGCACCAGTTCCGCTCCGTAGGAGGTCAGCAACACGCGCCGCTCCGAACTCATGTTGTCCGGCATCACGAGGATGACCTTGTAGCCCCGTACCGCGGCCACCATGCTCAGGCCGAGTCCCGTGTTGCCGCTCGTCGGCTCCACGATGGTGCCGCCCGCCTTGAGCAGGCCCTGCCGCTCGGCGTCCTGGATCATGCTCAGGCCGACGCGGTCCTTCACGCTGCCGCCGGGGTTGTCCGATTCGAGCTTGCCAAGTAGATCGACGCCGGAGACCCGATTTATCCGGTTCAGGCGAACCAGGGGGGTGTTGCCGATCAGGTCGAGCGCGCTGTCGTATATTCCGTTCCCGGACGCCACGGGCTATCCTTCAGATGTAGTACATGGACAGGCTCTTCTGTGCCTGCCTGGAGATGTCTTCGAACGTGATGCCGTCCATGATCTCGCCGAGTTTGTCCTGCACCCCCATCCAAACATCCTTCAATACGTGCTGGCCGCTCAGCTGGTCCGTAATTTCGGCGTCTCCGGACAGGCTTTCGACGGAGATCAGGGCACCGTCCATGGCCCGGATCACGTCGCCCAGCGAGATCTCGCCCGGATTTCGCGCCAGCGAGTAGCCCCCGGTCGCTCCGCGCTTGCTCCGGACCAGGCCCGCGCGCTGCAGCTGAAGGAGGATCTGAACGAGGTATTTTTCAGGGATGGACTGTCGGACGGCGATGTCGCTGATATGGATGACTTCCGCCTTGTCGTGATAACGCGTCAACTCCAATACTGCCCTGCACGCGTACTCCGCTTTGGCTGAAACCCGCATGCGTCCTCCCTGGCCGCCGGCTTTAGTTTACTAATTTAGTCAACATGATATGAAGAGGGCGGCACAGAGTCAAGAAAATATGGAGCGAGCGAGGAGCGAATCAGGCGAACAGGCGGGTGTGGTAGTCCAGGAACCGGACGGGATCCAGGGATTCCATGCGTAGGTCCTCGGGTGCCGCTCCACCCATGGCCGCACGGGGAGCGAGTCCGACCAGTTCGCTCTCCAGGACTTCGACTCCTTCGGCTTTCGCGAGGAGCGCGACGGCGTCGAAAGCCTGGACCATGTTCGTCTTACGGTAGTCGATCAGGTTCATGGAAACCTGGGCGAGATGCCGTCCCGGCAGCAGCAGTCCAAGAGCCCGCACACCGGGCAGGCCGCCATCTTTCTCCCGGATGCTCCGGGCGATCTCCCGGGCTACACGCACGTCGTCAGTGTCCAAGTTCACGTTGTACGCGACGAGGATATCGCGGACGCCAACCGCCGTGGCGCCGGCGGAAGCGTGGACCGCGTCCGGACCGACATCGGGCGTTCGCTCCGGTTCCCGTCGGGCCTGTCGAACCTTACCGGCTCCTTGGGCTTGTTGGGCTAAGCGGGCCTGTTCTACCAGTCCCTCGAATCCTCCCCGGCGTATCTCAGGTAGCTCTCCTCGCCGCGCATTAGAGGCGGCGTACCCGTAGAAATACACCGGAATCCCGAGAGATCGGCCGATCTCCTGGCCGCAGGTCCGGGCGAGGGCGACACAGTCGGTGAGGGTGTAATCGGAAAGGGGTATGAAGGGGATGACGTCCGTGGCGCCGATGCGGGGATGTACGCCACGGTGTTGCCTCAGGTCGATGAGGTCCCGGGCCGTCCTGCAGGCTTCGAAAGCTCCCCTGGCGACGTCTTCGGGCGAACCCATGAACGTGATCACGGAGCGGTTGTGATCTCCGTCCATTTCCATGCCGGCCAGGTGGACACCGTCGATTGCGGCGATGCTGGTGGCAATGGACTCCACGATGCCCGAATCGCGCCCTTCACTGAAGTTGGGCACGCACTCGACTAGGGGCTTCATCAGAGTATGCCGTATTTCTCGAAGGCGGCGGTGGCGGACATGCCGTTCTGAAGGGCCTGTTTGACCTCTTTCTCCTCGGCCGCCTTTTCAAACGCCGCTTTCAGAACCCGTTCTTCCGCAGCCCGGGGTACGACCACGACCCCGTCGAAGTCGCCAAAAATGAGATCGCCCGGACAGACCTTCACGCCGCCGCAGTCGATGGGCGTATTGTAGGCGATGACGTCGCTCCTTCCCTTCGAATCATAAGGCGCGATGCCGCGGACGAACAGCGGAAAGCCCATATCGGCGATGGCCTGCGAATCCCGGGTAAACCCGTCGATCACGGCACCGCGCGCCCCCCGGGCCTCCGCGGCGGTCGAGAGCAGCTCGCCCCAGAGACTGCTTCGCGTCGTGCCGTTGGTCTGCGCCACGAGGACATCCCCGGGTTTCAGGGCATCCACGGCCTCCAGCTCCAGCTTGTAGGGCTCGTCGGGAATCTCGTACACGTCGACGGACAGCACGGTCAGCGCCCGGCCCACGGCCACGGCGTTTGGAAACAGGGGCCTGATGTCGTGACGGAGGATCTGGTCGCGATATCCGCAGGCGTCCAGGGCATCCGCGATCACCGCCGAAAACAGCTGCTCCTTCATCTCTTCGTACAGTTCGCTGCCAGTTTCTTTGCCCAATTTCGTGTTCTCCCCGCAACGGACGCGTCGCATCGCGCGTACATGCGCCGGTGCGTGTTTGTGTTACAGATCTCTACTGAAAGTCAGTACCACGTCGATCCTTCGGTTCCGTTCCCTGCCTCTGCGCGTATTGTTGCTGTCGATGGGCTGGGCGCTGCCAAAGCCGGAGGACGTCATACGCTCGGCCGCAACGCCGGATTGGTCCGCCAGAAACTGCATGACCGCGTCGGCGCGGGATTTCGAGAGGGTGACGTTCTTGTCCTCCGCGCCGGTGGCATCGGTATGTCCCTCCACGGCAACCCGGGTCTGGGGATACAACACGAGGAATTCCCCGAGTCTCTCGAACAGCCCGTGTGCGCCACCGGGTATCTCCGTTCTTCCAGCCTGGAAGGACAGTCCGATGAGCCGCAGGGTGAGCCGGTCGGCGTCCCGCACCACGATCGCTTCGCCGTCCGAAAAGCGCTCCCGGGCCTGGGCGGCGGCATCCAGCTGGGTCTTTTCGTACAGGTATTCCCGAACTTCCCGCCGCTCCCGGTCCAGCTCCTCCTTTCTCCGCTGAAGGTCCTGCTGGTAGCTTTCCACCATGGACGACAGCCGAATCTGCTGTTGCTCGATCGCCTGGCGCAGGGAATCGACCTCGGCCCTGAGCGACTCGGCGTCCCCTTCCGCCCTTTGGAGGAGGAGGACGACGGAATCCTGTCGCGCGGCGAGCGCCCGCAAACTTTCCGTCATAATCGCCTGTGGGTCATCCGCCAGGAAATCGGCGGCGAATCCGGCCATGTCGGCGGCTTGCCGGGCGAGATCTTCCTGTGCCAGCAACAACCGCTCCCAGTTCCCGGGATCACGGCGAAGCGTATCGACCCGCGTCGCGACCTCGATGGCACGCCGTACCGCGGAATCGGCGGCCCGGGCTTTGTTTCGAAGCACGACGGACACGGGTTCTCCGCGGTCCAGGGCACCGGTCACTTCGTCCACCATTCGGCGGGCTCGTTCGAAGGACGCAGGAGCCAACCGGTCCCAATCCTGCTTCTCGGCTTCCGCCAGTCCGATCCTTGCGGATCCGATCAGCGACATCTCGATCACCAACGACCTCGCGTCGTCGAAGAGCATGGCGGCTTCCTGTCCCCGGGCGAAGGCATCGGAGACCCGGTCGTCTTCCAGCCTGGAAATGGCTTGTTGGAGTCGCTTCTCGGCCTCCTCGTAGGCGTCCGGAACCATCGCGGGAGCGTTCGCCCGCTGGGCTGTCGCCCGTTTCTCCAGCGGTACCATCAGCATTTCGTTCACCCGTTCCAGTCGTTCCCGGGCCAGGACCAGGGCGGCGTCGAACTCCGCATAGGCCCGCTGGATATCCCGGGTCGATTTGCCTTCCCGGATATCACGGGTATATCGATCGTAGGCCGCCCGGACCTTGTTGTAGGTTTCGGGGATCAGGAACCCGGCGTCGAGATCGGAAAGCTGGTTCAGAGAGGAAGTGGCCGCCGCGATCTGTCCCGCTGGGCTGCCGCTGCCGGAATCCTGGGCCGACAACGGAAGGGGGGTTGCCAGGAGACAGGAAATGCACAGAGAAACCAGGAAACCGGAACGCATGAGGTTATCCTCCGCCTCTCAGGAAAGCCATGGTCAGCACGGGTTTGACATCGGGCAGGTGATCGTCGACCGTGACCTCGATAGCGGGTATATCGCCCAGCCTGGCCAGGGGGTGGGTCTTCGTGGTATGATAAGCCAGGCTGATTTCCCCTGTTTCGGACGCGACATCGATAGCGAATACAACCTTGCCGTTCACTTCGCGGACGGACACGACGGGGATATTCTCGTCCCGCAGCGCCCGTTTCAGGCCCCGGACGGCGTCTTCCAGCTTGAATCCAAAATAAGTGTGGCAGGACACCGGCCCTAAGCCCCGCCGGCAATCGGGGGAAAAAAGCTGACCACCGCGCCATCCGTCAGCGGGGTGTCTTCAGCCGAGTGCTTGCCGTCGATCAGGATCAGGTGTATGTGTCCATCGGGGATGGCCAGTTGCGCGATGATATCGCCCGCCGTTGCCTGGTCGCCGAGTTCAATCGTCGCTGTTTTGTTGACCGCGTTCTCGGGCAGGTATTTTCTCAGGGTGGCAAAGAGTTTTACAGAAACGGTCATGGGGCATCCTCTCTGGTTCAAGTTATCAGTAAATACCTGTTTTACAGATGGTTATGTGCGCTCGGACATACCCGTGCATGGGTAAATCCTGACCGTTAACTTAACGGGGAAATCACGGTTCAATCAAGGAGAAAATGTGATAGGATCACGCCCACTTGAACACCACGCCCAGTACCTCCCTGGGATGGTCTGCAAGCATGTCGTAGACGGACTGGCAGTCGGAGGGACTGACTTCGTGGGTGATCAGGTCTTCGATCGGCAGTTTTCCTTCATCCATGAGCCGGAGAACCAGATCACGATCCCTGCGCTTGCTCCAGGGATAGTACAGGTCGGCCTCATCGGGTGTTTTGGGCTGGTGGGCACCCAGGACCGTGACCTCGCGTAAATGAACCTCGGCGAAAAAGCTCACTTCCACCGAACCGCGCGGGGAACCGAGGGCGAGCAGGCGGCCGCCCAGCCTCGGCAGGGTCAGCGCCATGGGATACACCGAAGGGACGCCCGTTGCTTCTATAACCAGGTCCGCACCGTCTGCCACACAGTGCCGGCGTACCGCTTCGGCCACGTCGGGTTCTTTCTCCGGGTTGATACATACGTCGACTCCGCGTTCACGGGCCTTTTGAAGGCGGAAGTCGTCCAGATCCACGCCAATTACGGGTACGGCGCCGCTCAGTCCGGCAAAGGTGGCGGCCAACTGGCCCACGATGCCCATGCCGGTTACTACCACGGCCTCGCCGAGTTCGGGACGGGCTACACGGTGACCGTGCAGTGATGTCGCGCACATCACCATGAAAGCCGCCGCCCTGGATGATACGTTCGCCGGCACCTTGTTGATCAAACCCGACAATATCGAATGACTTGCGTGATTCCCCTGTCCAGCCACCCGATCGCCCGGAACGAGCCCCTTTACATCCCTACCGACCTCTAAAACTACGCCCGCATCGCAATAACCGGTATTTCTTGGGAAATTCGGTTTACCACCCGGTTCACACCCATTTATATAATTGTATATCTCGGTGCCGACGCTTACAGCTGTATACTCGTTTTGGACGAGCACGCCATTATCCGCCACTGGAGGAAGTTCGTATTCCTCCAGTTCCATACGTCGAAAATCTGGGTTAATTAGTCTCCGGGCTTTCAAGGAGTGCTCGTATCCGTTTTGGGGGGAAACCGTAGATGTTCTAAAGTTTTCAGGCGTGGGGAAGAAACCATGCTCACTGACGAAACTGACGGTATATGAGAAAAAAGCCCCTGCCTATGAGAAAAAAAACGTACAGGCATAATGGGGCAATGGTTAGAAGTACAACTTGCTCGATTAACTCGAGAACAGACGGATAGAACACGAACACTACACCATATACGAGATAAAAAGACAAAACGACAAGACCTGCCCTCAGCGAGACCACATCCCGAAATTGAAACGGTTTCAACCGGGATTGTCTAGTAAGGATGGCCGGGTCCCTTTCCGCGTTCCCTGACTCTTTATTTATATCAGTCACGTTGAGTTTCCACGGTTTGACTTCGACAACACATTCACGATATGTTGTTGTTTACCATTGACAGTATCACTCATTCGAGCAATCTGTACAATTAGTGTTTTATTTGTATTTAGTCCACTGATATGTGTACAATTATTGATATTTTACTACAAGATCATTTATACAATTAATGCTTGTTTTGCACAGCGGCACGCCAATTTGTACTAATAGAATATTATTTGTATTCTTGTCAGATTCACCTGATTCCCGTATTTCGACGCTTGGCAGCCCCCAAATCCTTTCTTTACCTCCCTGAAACCCTACTTCGCATAATAGATATTATGTAAATCTATTTCGTCTCTAATCCGGTTTCCGGAGGGTCAGGGGGTGGCTCGAAACTACCCCTAAAAAGTCGATTTCCGGCTTGAAAACTGTGTAATCCAGTGCTTCATCCTTACCGGGATCGGTCGAAATCCGGTTCTGATCTCTGTTCGCGGCCCCATTTTAACGTTTCATGCTTGTTTTTAACCTCTGTACAAAACATAACTATTGTGTACAGTTGTTCGGCGGGGAGTGTACAGTAATATATCTAGTTGTACAATTTCTTGGGGCGTTAGTACAAAATAATAGTGAGTTGTACAATTGCTTGGACACTCTAACGACCAACTATGGCTCACTTCCTACGGAAACGTCACTCAACAATCATCCAACGTCCAGGGAATCATAGCTCCAGTCATCCAGCGGAGTGAGCTGCGAGTAGTCGAACTCGAATCCGACCCCGAAGGGACTCGTGGTGACGCTCTCCATATTGATCCGGCCCTGCTGGATATTCATGCACGGAAATCCGGCCGTGTGCAAGCTGAACAGTTCCGGATGGCATTCCATCACCTTTTCCTGTATATCTTCGGGCCAGACGGTAATTCCCTTGAAATAATGATGGCTATTCCGTTCGGTGTGGTCAACCCCTAATGTTGCCAACACCGCGAGGTCCTGGGCCAAGGCAATCGGCGCAATGTTGGACAGATCTTCGCTCGTCAACACGTATTCACGCTCTGGGTGCTGATTCGACAGGTATTTCAGGTAGGCTGCGTTGGACAGTCCCTTAAACACCCCTTTGCAGTTCTTGTAGCTCGTTCCCGCGTATCCGATATCGACGGCCCTTTCCACGTCGCCTATGTCACCGTCAGATTCGTCGATGATGAAGGAGGGACGGTCCGGCCAAACCTGGAAGTGCCGCCTGACCTCTTCGTCCAGCGCGATGTTGCGGTGAAGGGGCTGCTCGATACAGATCAGACGCCGAAGAAACCCGGCCAGATCGCGGTCCGCCCGCAGAGCTTCCCAGAAAGACCGGAACGATTCCATGTCGCCGTAATTCTCATTGCCGTCCAGGGTAAACGCGTAGTGGTTCAATCGCCCGCCGATGATCGCGGCCGTCTGCTTCAGGCGGCTGAAATCCCGTGCTTCATCGCCGAACAGCTTGATCTTGAAGTACGTTATGCCATAGGTATCGATCACCTCGTCCAGCGACTGGGGCAGCCCATCGTTGCACAACTCTTCCGCCGGTATGTCCGGCCGGGTCAGCGGGTCTCCCAATCCCACGGTATGGCGCACGTTAGTGACCGTTATCGGCGAGTCAGGCAGCACGTCGGCCGGCTCCAGGCCCGTCAAATTCGGGTTGAATGCGTCCAACCGGAGGCCTAAGGCGTTGGATCGCAAGGTCTGGCCGAAATTGGTGCCCTTCAGGCGGCAGAAAGCCTCGATCATGGCCCTTTCCACCAGGCTGGTGCCCAGGCCCCACAGGAGGGGCGCAAAGCCGCGCTCATTGCCCCAGGACTTCTGAGCCTCGTACAGTGCCTGCCAGAGGGTGAACGGATCGGTCGCGGGGCCGATTGTCAGCGCCGCGTCGCTGGCGTGCCGGATGACGGAGATCATGTCCCCCACTTCGTCCTCCAGGGAGGTCTCCGGGTTCTTCGTGAACCATTTCGGGGGAAGGTGGTCGGCCGAATACCCCCTGCCGGTCCGGCTGCCTGCCTCGAGTACCAGACCGAGTACCAGGTGCGGCACGGCCGTCATGGTCGAAATGCCGAATTTGAAAGGCATGCGCGTGCGCATGTTCTGGATGCGGAGGTCGATTTCCTTGATCTGGATCATGAATCCTCGCGAGTTACGCCATACTTCTGTTGATTCGGTCTAGACCGCTTCACGGTCTAGCCGTGCGTGCGGTGACCTGCTTTCGACCATCGTTTCCGGAGGTCGCCAGCAGCAACGCTGCAATCATCATGCGGAGTGGTATCAGGTGAGAAACCAAGCGCTGCACCTGATTCATCATTGCGTTCTCCTCACCGGCTGATTTTGGTAGAGCGGCATTGGAAGCCTATTGATAAAAGCCAATGAATCTGCTGTCAAGGGTTAGGCAGCGTTCCTGATGGATCGCTTGTCGTCGCACCGACAGGTATTCATTCATTAAACAGATCCTGTTTATTAGTGTCATATTGTAACCCTGCTGGAATGGGGATATATTGTCACGTAGGGGAATGAGACCAGGAGATCCGTACCGAGATCCACTGTTATTGGCTCGATTTCGCTAGAAGGAAGCTGTTTTGACAGTACCTCCAGCAATCTGGGAGATACCCGAGCCGCTGTCCACTGACAGCGTCAAGGTGGACGACGACGCCGTCATCGTCCTGAGACGCCACGGGAATCCGGCGGGCCCCCGGCTTGTCCTGAGTCACGGAAATGGCCTCGCCATCGACCTCTACTACCCGTTCTGGTCGCTGCTGGCCGCCGGTTTCGACCTGGTGGTCCATGATCTCAGGAACCACGGATGGAACGAAGTCGGAGCCCTGGAGAACCACCGTTTCGATGCTTTTTCCCGCGACCACGACAGCATCTTCGTAGCGATCGAAAGGCTCTACGGCGTGAAACCCACGGTGGGCGTCTTCCACTCTATTTCTGCCCTGGCCGCCATGCACCTGCCATCGAGGGGCAGCCACTACTCCGCGATGGTGCTGTTCACGCCGCCTCTGTGCAACACGGGCCCGAGATACAAGGAGTTCGAGCTGCGGGCGGTGCGAACGGGTAACATGCTCAGTTGGAGGGAGCCGTGGTTCCGGGCCCGGGAAGAGCTCGCCGAACTACATACCAATCTGCATTACTTCCAGCATGCTGTGCCGGGCGTCTTCGATCTCGTTGCCAGGACGACCCTCAGGGAGTCCGGGACGGGACAGGGTTACGAGCTCCGATGCCCACGTGAGTACGAGGCGCAGATCTGGTATGAAGCCTCGCAACCTGCGGTGTCTGTGGACTTCGCCTCCCTGCGGTGTCCCACCCGGATCGTCGGATCAGATCCCGCCCTGGATCCGAACCGTCCGAAGTTTGACTACAGCGCCGCAGCAGGCGTCGACTATAAGTTCGTGCCCGGAACGACACACTTTCTGCAGCTCGAGAAACCGGAGGAGTGCGCGGCGGTGATGCTGGACTTCCTGAGCCGGCAGGGCTTTGTCGAGAGCCCGTGATTAACTGCGGGACAGTCGCCGACGTGTCTCATACGACCATGAAGCTGATTACCAGTAAACTCCTCTGATTTGAATCAAACACATGTTCGATTCGCATGTCGGCCTTCGGAATGTTATGGACACGGCGGAGACTCGGCGGAAGGTCAGCTCCTGCTCTTGATCAGCCCGTTCAGCAGGGCCACGACGACCGAGATGATGAACGATGCGATCAGGGCGTCCCAGAAACCGCCCACGTCGAACCCGTTGACCAGCCACGCGGCCAGGGACAGCATGCACGCGTTGATGACGAGGAGGAACAGGCCCAGCGTGAGCATGCTGATGGGTAGGGTCAGGAGGACGATGACGGGCCGCACGATCGTGTTGATGAGGGCCAGGACGACGGCCGCGATGACCGCGGTGGTAACGGAATCGACCTGGATGCCGCTGTACACGTTGGTCACCAGGAGTATAGCCAGGGTCGTAAGAATCAGTCTCAGTATCATGCTTATCTTCCCGTGTGGCCGTATCCACCCGCGCCGCGCTCGGTTTCATCGAGGCGGTCGACCTCTTCGAAGACGACGGAAGGCACGGTGCCGATGACGAGCTGGGCGATTCGTTCCCGGTCGCTTACGCTGTACGGTTCATCGCCGAAATTGAAAAGAATCACCTTGATCTCTCCCCGATAGTCCGAGTCGATCGTGCCCGGGCTGTTCAGCACGCCGATCTTGTGCTTGAGCGCCAAGCCGCTCCGGGGCCGCACCTGTCCTTCGTATCCCGGAGGCAGCGCGATGGCGTATCCCGTCCCGATCATTTCGAGCTGTTTCGGCGGGATTTCCACCGGCTCGTCGACGCAGGCGTACAGGTCGAGCCCCGCTGAACCGGGTGTCATCCTCCGCGGTGCCGGATGCACTCTGCCGGGCCGGGTCGAGGCGATGGGTATGACGACGGGCGTGCTCATGGGCTGCTCACAGGGCTGCGCGCGGAACGCTAGAAACGGCCGTTGCCCACGGGCCACTCAAAAGGCTGCTCACAGGGCGATATCGTCTTCCGACACGGGACCGACGGCCGCCAGGTACGTGTTTTCCGGCGTGAAAATCGTCTCGGCCAGTTCGGTGATATCGGCCGTGGTCACTTCTTCCAGCTTCCGGACGGTCTCGTCCACGCTGGCATGGGTATTGTCGTAGATTTCCGCCCTGGCGAGCCGGTTCATCACGCTGCCGGACTCCTCCAGCGACAGGTACAGGCTGCCGGTCAGCTGGGACCGCGTATCGCGGAGTTCCTCCTCCGGGACGGGTTGTTCGCATAGCATCCGGCATTCCCGCCGGATCAGGTCGATCGTGCGCTGCGCGTCCTTCGGGTCCACGCCGGCACTGATGCAGATCTGGCCGGTATCCATGTAGAAATCCAGGTCCGAATAGATCGAGTAGGCCAGCCCGGCTTCCTCGCGGATCTTCTGAAACAGCCGCGAGGTCATCCCGCCGCCCAATACGGCGTTCAACAGGAACAGGGCGTACTTCGACGGATGGCCGTAGGGCAGGGCGACGCCGCCCAGGCAGAGATGTACCTGGGCGATGTCCTTGCTCAACACCCGCTTGTCAAGCCGCTTCGCATCGAGCCGGACGTCCGCGTCACCATCCGGACCGTCCGCGGGAAAATCGTACTGGTCCCGCACGAGATCGACCAGGGCCTTGTGGTCCACGCTGCCCGCCGCAATGACGTATATGAGGTCGTTCCGGTAGCGGTCTTCCAGGTAAGCGACGAGGTGGTTTCGCGTAAAGGACGAGACGGAGGGCGCGTTGCCCAGGATCGGCCGGCTCAGGGGATGGGGCTGCCAGATCAGTTTGGCGTAGAGCTCGCTGACCAGGTCTTCCGGGTTGTCTTCGAGGCCGTGTATTTCCTCGATGACCACCATCTTTTCCTTTTCGATTTCATGGGGGTCGAATTTCGAGGACTGCAGCAAGTCGCCGATCACGTCCACCGCGACGGGCAGGTGGCTGTCCATCACACGGGCGAAGTAGCAGTTGAGTTCCCGGCC
Source organism: Candidatus Latescibacterota bacterium (assembly GCA_012270975.1). Lineage (GTDB taxonomy): Bacteria > JAAXHH01 > JAAXHH01 > JAAXHH01 > JAAXHH01 > JAAXHH01. Next base: position 357,268 of record JAAXHH010000141.1, read on the forward strand.
GGTAAAGGCGTTGAGGTACCCGCCGAGGCTTTCGATGCTCTGGGCGATCTGGTACGCGCTGCGCTTCTCGGTGCCCTTGAACACCGCGTGTTCGAGAAAGTGGGCGATTCCGGGCTTCTCGGCGGGTTCGAACCGCGTGCCGGACCACACCCAAACCCCCATCGTCACGGAACGGACATGGGGCATGTACTCCGTAACCACCCGGATGCCGTTGGGAAGCACGGTTTTTCTGGAACGGTCGGTGGATTCTGGCAAGGGAGGGTCTTACAGGAAAGACCGCCGCCATGGCGTCCCAATCGGACGTCTGCCACGGCGGCGATGTTCGGATCATACTGGCCGTTCGCTCCGGTCAGCTCTCGGAGAGCACCTGCTTCCGGCTCAGCTTGACTTTGCCCTGATTGTCGATATTGATGATCTTCACGGTCACCTCGTCGCCTTCGTTGGTCACATCCTGCATGGAATTCGTCCGGTGGTTTTCCCATTCGGAAATGTGCACCAGGCCGTCCTTGCCCGGAAGGATCTCCACAAAGGCGCCGAAATCGACGATCCGCTTCACGGTGCCCTGGTAGACCTTGCCGATCTCGGGCTCTTCCGTCATGCTTTCGATGATCTGCTTGGCCTTTTCTCCGGCGGCCGCATCGACGGCGGCGATCGTTATCGTTCCATCGTTCTCGATATTGATCTGGGCGCCCGTCTCCTCCTGGATGCCGCGCACCACCTTGCCGCCCGGTCCGATCACGGAACCGATCTGGTCCTGCTTGACCTGGACGGTCAGGATGCGGGGGGCGTGCTCGGACAGTTGCGACCGCGTCTCGGCGATGGTCTCGGCCATCTTGTCCAGGATGAACAGTCGCGCCTTCTTCGCCCGGGAGAAGGATTCGCGAAGAATCTCCTCATTCACTTCCATGACCTTGACGTCGAGCTGCACGGAAGTGATCCCTTCCCGCGTACCGGCGACCTTGAAATCCATGCCGCCCAGATGATCCTCCACGCCCTGGATATCGACCAGGTACTGAGGCTTGGGATCGTCCGGGATCAGGCCGATGTTCACTCCTGCGACCGGGCTCTTGATGGGCACGCCCGCGTCCATCAGGGACAGGGTCGCGCCGCAAACGGTGGCCATGGACGACGAACTGTTGGACTCCAGTATCTCGGAGACGATGCGGATGGTATAGGGGAACGCGTCCTCCGACGGGATCACGGGCGCGATGGCGTGCTCCGCCAGCGAACCGTGGCCGATGTCGCGCGGCCTGGGACCCCGGGCCATGCGTACCTCGCCGACGCTGAACGCCGGGAAATTGTAGTGCAGCATGAAGGACTTCAGCGAATCCCCTTCGAGATCGTCCTGCTTCATCTCGTCCAGCTTGGAACCCAGCGTCGTCACCGTCAGGCTCTGCGTTTCGCCGCGGCTGAAGATCGCCGATCCGTGGGTCCGGGGCAGTACCCCGACTTCCGACCAGATGGGCCGTATGTCGTCCATGCCCCGGCCGTCTACACGCACGCCTTCGTTCTTGATCATGTCGTGCATGTCGGCGCTCTGCACGTCCCGCACCAGGTCGCGAATGATACTCTCGCTGTCCGGGTACTCCTCCGCCAGTTGCTCGACCGCCAAGTCGGCGGCGCGGCTGAAACAGTCCCCGCGCGGCTGCTTCTCCCGGGTCCGGTTGCCTTCTTTCACCAGGGGAAGCGCGATCTCGCGCACTTTATCGGCGAGTTCGGCATCCGTCTTCGGCGAATCGTACGACCGCCTTTCCGGCGCGCCCACCATCTGGCGCAGTTCTTCGATCTTGCCGATGACCGCCTTGATGTTCTCGTGGCAGAGCATGATCGCGTCGGTCAGGTCTTCTTCCGAAATCTCGTGGGCGCTGCCTTCCAGCGACATGATGTGGTCCGGCGTGCCAGTCACCACGAAATCCAGATCGCTTTCGTCCAGGTCGCTGTACGTCGGGTTGACGACGAATTCGCCTTCAACCCGCCCGACCCGGATGGCGGCGAGAGGCGCCTTGACGGGAATGTCCGAGATATGCAGGGCCGCGGCGGCGCCGATAACGCCCAGGATGTCGTGGTCGTTCTCCATATCCGTCGACAGCACGAGGATGGAGACCTGCGTCTCGTAGAAGTAGTCCTTGGGAAACAGGGGCCGGATGGCGTGATCGACCTGCCGGCCGCTCAGTATTTCTTTCTCCGACGGCGGCCCTTCTCTCCTGAGCCGCGCTCCGGGTATGCGTCCCGCCGCGTACATTCGCTCGCGGTAATCCACCATCAACGGAAGGTAGTCGCGGCCTTCCACGAACTTGTTTTCTGATACGACATTGGCGAGAATGACACTCTCCCCATACTGAACCCATACCGACGAGTCCGCCTGCTTGGCGACTTTTCCGGTCTCGAGGGACAGTGTTCTTCCGGCCAGTTCTAACTCTACACGATGAGCCATGATACGTAGTCTTCTCCTTGAATCGTCAACAGATGGCGGCCTGTGCCGCCACTAGTGGGTCTTACATCAACAGGTCTTATCCACTTATCCGCGGATACCCAGTTCCTTGATCAGTTTACGATACCGTTCGATGTCGTGCCTGCGCAGGTAGGTGAGCAACCGGCGACGGCGCCCGACGATCTTCAACAAGCCGCGCAGCGAGTGATGATCCTTCTTATGGACCTTGAAATGCTCCGTCAGTTCGGTGATCCGCGCGGTCATGAGGGCGATCTGCGCCTCGGGAGACCCCGTGTCCTTCTCGTGACGGCTGTGTTCGGCAAGGATCTGCTCTTTCTGTTCTTTCTCAATGCTCACTAAGTTCTCCTTAAATGAATTGGTTCGATCACGCCTTCAACATATTGTACGTCGTATGCACGTCCTTTGTAATCTGGTCCTTGAGGGCCTCGACGGACGGGAAACGCTTTTCGTCCCGGATCCGCTCCACGAATTCCACCTCGATCGTCCGATTGTACAGATCCCCTTCAAAATCCAGAATGTGTACCTCGCAATGTTCGACATCCTGTCCGAACGTGGGCCGCGTCCCGATGTTCATCACGCCGTTCAACACCGTTGCTTCCAGGCGTACCCGAACCGCGTAGACGCCCCGCTTCGGAATCAGCGCATGGGGGTCGTGCGCCGCCACATTCGCGGTGGGGTAGCGCAACTGGCTGCCCCGGCCGTCCCCGCGGACCACGGTGCCCGCGATCACGTAGGCGTGTCCGAGCAGGTGCTCGGCGGCCTGAATTTCTCCCGCGGCGAGGAGGGCTCGAATATGGCTGCTGTTTACTGAACTCCCTTCCATTTGTATCGGTTGAACCACCTGGACGGCGAATCCGTACCGCTCGCTCAACCGTTCCAGCAACAAGCGGTCTCCCCGTCCGTGTCTTCCGAAATTGTGGCTGTAGCCTACGACGATCTCCTGTATATCCAGCGCATCTGCATAGGTCGCCTTAACGAAGGACTCCGCCTCGATCCGGGCAAACTCGTCCGTGAAAGGAATGACGAGTACGGCATCGATTTCATATTGCGACAAAAGCTCCAGTTTCTGACTGGTCGGCGTCAGGATCGGCAGGGACGGCTTTCTGCCGACGACCAGTTGCGGATGCGGGTCGAAGGTGACGACCATGCAGGGGGCGCTCAACGCGCGGGACCGTCCTATCGCCTGCTCGATAATCGCCCCGTGCCCCCGGTGAACCCCGTCGAAGTTGCCTGCGGCGATCACGGCCCGGGGACAGTACTTCGCCGCGTCTTCCACCGAGCGGAGGACCGTCGTCAACCTTCGTCTTCCCCTCTCTCCGCCGTAACCCGGTCCACCTGGCCGTCCGGGTCTTTTCCCGTGTGTTCGATGCTCCTCATCACATTCGAAATACGCTGTGCGTAGTCGAAGGACTCGTCGTATCGAAAAAGCAGTTCCGGTACGTGCCTCAGCTTGATCTTGCGGCCGAGTTGCGTCCTGATGTACCCCTTTGCCCTTTCGAGTCCCTCCAGGCTCGCGTCCTGGTCCGCCTTCGATCCGAGCACGCTGAAGTAGACCCGGGCGTGCCGCAGGTCGATGGACACCTCTACGGAAGTCACCGTCACGAATCCGATCCGGGGATCCTTCATCTCGTGCTGAATGATCTGGCTGACTTCCTGCTTGACCAGGTCAGCCACCCGTGCCGTCCGGCGGTGTGCCATGTCCTTCTCCTAGTACCACTCGAACGCGTGGTCCAGAACCTGCAGCCTGGGCTCGGCGTGCACGAGATTCAGGACCTGCTGCAGCGTCCTGTCGATATAACCTTTCTCCTCGGAGACCATGGCAAGGCCCAGGGTCGCCCGCTGCCAGAGCGACTGGTGGTCCACCTCGGCGACGGACACGTTGAATCGGTTCCGGATCCGGTCCTTCAGCCCCTTGACCACCTGCCTCTTGGCCTTCAGCCAGCGGCTTTCGGGAATGAAGACGTCGATCCGGCAAAGCCCTACGATCATGGTTAACTTATCGCGTCTGGAGCTGCCTGGCGACTTCCCGTGTCTCGTAGACCTCGATGGTATCGTCCTGCTTGATGTCCTGGAAACCCTCGATGGTCAGGCCGCACTCAAACCCGGACTGCACTTCGCGGACATCCTCCTTGAACCTCCGCAGGGAGCCTACCGTGCTTTCGTAGACGACAATCCCGTCGCGAATGAGCCGGATGTTGGCGTTGCGGGCCACGTTGCCCGACTGCACGTAACATCCCGCGATGTTCCCCACGCGGGGCGCCCTGAATATCTCCCTGACTTCCACCACGCCCACTACCTGCTCTTCGATATCCGGTTTCAACATGCCTTCCAGGGCGTCCGTGACGTCCTGGATCACCCGGTAGATGATATCGTACAGGCGGACATCGACTTTTTCCCGCTCGGCCAGCGCCCGCGCCTGGGCGTTCGGCCGCACGTGGAATCCGATGATGATGGCATTCGACGCGGTGGCGAGCAGGACGTCGGATTCGTTTATGGCACCGATACCCGTGTGTATGATCCGGATTTTGACTTCGTCGTTCTCCAGGCGCAGCAGCGAATCGCTCAGCGCTTCCACGGAACCGCCGACGTCTCCCTTGACGATCACCGGGAGCTCCTGGATCTCGCCTTCCTTGATCTGGTCGTAGATGTCCTCGAGCGTAATGGGCTTGGCCTGGCGGAACTCGTGCTCGCGGCGCATCTGCCGGCGCCGTGATCCGATCTCCCGCGCCAGGGACTCCGATTCCACGACGGCGAAGGCGTCTCCGACCTGGGGCATGCCCGAGAATCCCATGATCTGCACGGGGGTGGACGGACCCGCCGCCTCGATCCGAGCGCCCCGTTCGTTGAGCAGCGCCCTTACGCGGCCACTGAACTGGCCCGCCACGAAGGGCTCGCCGACCTGCAGCCTGCCCTGCTGGATGAGGACGGTGGCGAGCGTGCCCCGTCCACGGTCCAGCTCGGCTTCGACCACGACACCCTGCGCCCGCCGGTTGTGGTTCGCCTTGAGGTCGAGTATCTCGGACTGGAGCAGCACCATCTCCAGGATATGGCTCACGCCCAGTCCGGTCAGGGCCGAAACCTCGCAGGCGATGATGTCGCCGCCCCAGTCTTCCACCAGCAGTCCGTGCTGGCTCAGTTGTTCCTTTATCCGGTCCGGGCGGGCCGTTTCGAGATCCATTTTGTTGAGGGCCACGATGATGGGCACCTCGGCGGCCTTGGCGTGATCGATGGCCTCGATCGTCTGCGGCATGACCTCCTCGTCGGCCGCCACGACCAGGATGACGATGTCGGTCACCTGCGTGCCCCGGGCGCGCATGGCGGAAAAGGCCTCGTGGCCCGGCGTGTCGAGGAAGGTGATCTGGCCGCCTTCCAGGTCCACTTCGTAGGCGCCGATATGCTGCGTTATGCCGCCGGCCTCGCCGGCGATCACGTTGCTTTCCCGGATGTAGTCGAGGAGCGAGGTCTTGCCGTGGTCCACGTGCCCCATGATGGTTACGACGGGCGGCCGGGACTCCAGGACGGCGTCGTCATCTTCTTCGTCTTCTTCGATATACTCCAGGCCGTACTCGGACTGTTCCTCGACGTCAAAACCGAATTCCGCGGCGACGGTCATCAGGGTATCCATGTCCAGCCGCTGGTTGATGGTGATCATGAGGCCGAGTTGCAGGCATTTCGATACGACTTCGGTGGGAGATACGGAAAGGTGCTCGGCCAGTTCGCCCGCGGAGATGAACTCCGGAACGCGCACGACGTTCGCGGACGCTTCGTCCTCTTCGCCCTCTTCCCGGTCGCCGCGGCGGCGCCGGCGGCGCGTTCGGGTGCTGTCCATCTGGGCTATGGTCCGGCGTACGCTGGCTTCCACTTCCTTCTGGTCGACCTTCGCCTTCTTCTTCTTCTTGGATCGACGGCGGCGGCCACGGACGTCGCCATCGCCTTTTTCCACCTGGGTGGAAGGCTTTTCATCCTTCTTGGCCGCCGGTTTCGGTTCGGCCTTCTGCTTGCCCCTGCTCGGGCCTTCCTTCACCGCCTTCGCCCTGGCGGACCGGTCCGACGCGATTTTCTTCTTGCGGTCCTGTTCCTCGCGGGCCGCCAGTTTCTCCTGCTCGAACCGCATGTTGACGTCGAGGACCATCTTCTCGTCCATGACGCTCATGTGGCTTTTGACCGTGTGGTTCAGATCGCGGAGCATCTGGACGAGCGCGTTGCTCGATATATTGTATTGCTTTGCTACTTCGTAGATTCTCTTCGACGCCATACGCTAAAACGTTTCCTCTATTCGTGCCGGACCGGCCTTCTTCAGCATGCCGCTCGCGAAATGCCGGTCCGATATGGACAGCACCACTTTGGGCGCCCGGTTCAGGCAGGAGCCCAGTTCCAGGCTGGTATGACACTCGAGCACAGGAACGCCACGGGAACCCGCCAGTCTTCTGAAGGAGCGTTTCGTCCCCTCGGACGCATCCTCGGCCAGGATGACCAGCCGCGACTTGCCCCCGTGAATGGATTTCTTAACGGCTTCCGTACCCCCCTTTACCTGGCCTGCGCGCACGGCGAGACCCAAGAGTCCGGTCACCGACGGATGATCGCTTTTCGTCAAGTCTGCAGGTCCTTTGCGCTTACTGCACCGCGGTCATGATCTTATCGGCCGTTACCCCGCCGATCCCGGAGATTTCCTGCAGGTCGTCGGCTGTGGCCTGCTGCAGGGACTCCACTGTCGTGTAGCCCGCGTCTTCCAGCTTCTGCCTCAGTTTCTCCGAAATGCCTTCTATTTCGGCGAGCGTCCCGGCTTCATCCGTGTCGGAATCATCCGCGCCGAAGGTCTCGGAAATAAGCTGCTTTTCGAGATCCGAACGTTTGATCAGATCGATATTCCATCCGGTGAGCTTCACCGCGAGCCGGGCATTCTGGCCGGCCTTTCCAATAGCCAGCGAAAGCTGGTCATCCTCGACCACCACGCGCATGTCCTTCTTTTCTATGTCCAGGATCTGGACCTGGGCCACCTCGGCGGGACGCAATGCCTGGGTGACGAAGGCGGAGGGGTCGTTGCTCCACGGCACGATGTCGATCCGCTCGTTGTTGAGTTCGCGGACGACCGCCTGTACCCGCGTACCCTTCATGCCCACGCACGCTCCTACCGCGTCCACCCGGTCATCGTGGGACAGGACGGCGATCTTGGACCGGTCTCCCGGTTCCCGCGCGGACGCCTTGATCTCCACGATGCCCTCGTGGATCTCCGGCACTTCCATCCTGAACAGGAGTTCCAGGAAAGCCTCGCAGCTCCGCGAGAGAATGACCTGGGGGCCCTTTATGGCGTTCTGCACGTCCAGGATGAAGGCGCGAATGGTCTCGCCCTGGCGGTATCTTTCCCTTCGAATCTGCTCCCGCCACGGAAGCAACGCCTCGGTGCGCTCGATCTTGACGATGATATTGCCCCGGTCCACCTGCTGGACACTGCCGATCACGATTTCGTTGACCCGGTCCTTGTACAGCTCGTAGACATTTTCCCGTTCCGCCTCCCGGACGCGCTGCACGACGACCTGCTTCACCGCCTGAATCGCGTTGCGTCCGAACTCCTCGAAGGCCAGCTCCTGTTCGACCCGGCCGCCGACTTCCGCCTCCGGATTGATGTCCAGCGCGGCATCGAGGGTGATCTGCGTCTCGGGATCCTCCACCTCGTCCACCACGTCCCAGACCGCCGCCATTTCGATCGTGCCCAGTTTTTCGTCGACACGTACCTCGACGTTGTCGTCGCCCGTGCCGAATCTCTTCTTCGCCGCCGTGACCAGGCCGGTCTTCACCGTGTCCCAGACCACTTCACGTTCCACGTTCTTTTCCCGAATGATCTGCGCAAGCGCTTCGATTACCTCGTAATTCATTACCTGGAACTCCCTCTCCTAACCTTTATTCCATCCTTGTTCCAACTCCCGGTGGGCTTTCCTGATGCTTTCGACGGGTATTCGGTGCTTCTCTCCGCCGCAAACGATTTCGACCGTGCCGTCCCCGATGCCCTGGAGACACCCCACGCGGGTAACCGATCCTCCGTCACCGTCGACGGATACGACCTTGACCCATTTGCCGAGGGCCCGCTGGTAGTCTCTTTCCGTCTTGAACGGCCGGTCCAGCCCGGGAGACGAGACCTCGAGCGTATAGCGGGACGGGATGGGGTCTTCCATGTCGAGCAGGCAGGACAATTCGCGGTTTATTGCCACGCAGTCGTCGATCGTAACGCCGTCCGGCTTCTCGATCAGCAGTCTCAGGATGTAACTGCCCGGCCTGCCCGCCAGCTCCATATCCACCAATTCGAACCCGGCTTCGTCGACAAGCGGCCCGGCGAGCGACAATACGTTCCGGACAATCGAATCGCGGTCAATTTCCATCGCGTGAATTCACGATTCATCCCGAAAACCACATAAAAAAAGCGGGCACTACTTCGCCCACTTCTGCAGCACCGCTCTAATATAGGGGGGCATGTTAAGCCAAGCAAGCAAAAAGTTTTACGTCGATTCCGGGCCCTTTCGAGGCGGTGCCTAAAAAGTCCTTGGATCGCGAAAAGACACAAAATATGTTTAGTCCTGTGGGGTACGTCGTATGACACGGTTCGGACCATCCAGGAGAACCGGATGAAAAAGGCGGTATGCTATATCAGGGTCGGCCCGATGGAGACCCGCAAGCATCCCTTTCGAAGGGCGGACCAGGAAAAGCGGCTTCGGTCTTACTGCGCCGAAAACGGTCTCGATACCATGCTGGTCATCCTCGACCTCCGCGTCGAGGCATTCATCCCGCTTGAAGAACGGCTGGGCGGCCGGGACCTCGTCAACATGGTCGAGTCGAAGGGCATCCAGCATGTCGTGATCTGGCGCCTCGACCGGCTGTTCAGGTCGGCGTCCGAAACGTCCCGCCTCCTCAAGGCCTGGTCCGGCGAGGGGGTCGTGTGCCATGTGCTGGACCTCGACGGCCTGTCGGTCCGGACCGACGGCGAAACGGGCCAGGTGGTCCTGAGCACGGCCACGGTGCTGGCCGGCATGGCCCACGACCTGCCCGCCGAACGTACGAGAAACGCGATCCGCCTGAAGAAGACCAACCGGTTCGCGTACGGCGTAACTCCTTATGGCTACGACCTTTCCGGCAACCAGCTGGTGCCGAACGCACGGGAGCAGGAAATCATCAGGCAGGTCAGGACCTGGCGCGCCGAGGGCAGGAGCCTGCGCAAGATCGCCGCTGAACTCAACGAGATGGGCGTTCCCACCAAGCGGGCTCAATCGGTCTCCCGCGAAACCCGCTGGTACGCGTCCACGGTCAGTTATCTGCTGAAAAACGAACTCTACCTGGCCGAAGAGGACGAAGATGGCCAGGGAAAGGGCGGGGCTGATCCGACGTGATATACGCCAGAGAGGATTCGAACCTCTGACCTACGGCTCCGGAGGCCGTCGCTCTATCCAGCTGAGCTACTGGCGCGAGAGATTTCCACCCGAAATATAACGGACGGCTGCGGACCGTGTCAATCCATTTCAGGGGATGGCGGCGGGTTCGGAAAGCCGGCCGGAAGCGCCTTCGGCGTCTGTCGTAACTACCTCCACTTCGGCGAAGGTATTCATCCGTCCCGCCTGTGCCGCGTCGTCGTCGAACCACACCCTGAGCCCGTGGTCCGTCCTACCCGTCATGCCCCGCCAGGCCCCGCCGTCCCGGCCGTTCCGGCTGTCTCCGCCTGGCGGACGATGCCGGCCAGGCGGACCTTCCGATTCATCCTCGACCAGCACGGGCAGGGTCCTGCCCCTGAAACGGCTGTTATAGGCCGCCGATTTCCTATCGCTCAAGGTCCGAAGCAGCCGGCTTCGCTCCCGGGCAACGGGCGCGGGGACCTGGTCCGGCATCCGGGCGGCCCGGGTGTGGTCCCGCTTCGAATAGGTAAATACGTGGAAATAGGCGAAGGGCAGGCGGTCCAGCCAGTCGTACATGCGCTGAAACGAAGCGTCTGTTTCCCCCGGAAACCCCACCATGATATCCGCGCCGATGCAGATATTCGGCACAGCGTCGTCGAGCCGGCCGATCACGTCCCCGGCCTGACCGGCCGAATAGGTCCTGCGCATGGCTTTCAGCAGGCCGTCGTCGCCGTGCTGAACGGCCAGGTGCAGGTACCGGCACAGCCTGGGCGCGTGCGCCTTGAGCAGGTCGATGAGGTCCTGGTCAACCGCCGTGGGCCAGATGGAACTCAGCCTCAGGCGGGGCAGCGCGGTCTCTTCCAGGATCCGGCGTATGACCGAGTTCAGGGGAACAGGCGCGGTCAGGTCCGATCCGTACTCGCCGAGGTGAACCCCGGTGAGCACGATTTCGGCATAACCCTTGTCTATCAGGGAACGGGCCTGGCGGAGCACGGCGCCGGGCGGGAGGCTGCGGTGCCGGCCCCGGGCCCACGGTATGATGCAGAACGAGCAGAACTGATCGCAACCGTCCTGGATCTTGAGCATGGCCCGGGTGCGGTTTTCGAAGGTGGAGACGTCAAGACGCTCGTCGAAGCGCGTCATCTCCGCCCGGCGCGTCACCCTGGATACGGGATTGAGGTGCCCGCGCTCCCGCAGCACGTGTTCGACGAGATCGCCTTTCTCCACGTTGCCCAGAACGAGGTCCACCCCTTCGATTTCCAGAAGCTGCCCGGGATGGGTCTGGGCGTAGCAACCCGTGGCCACGACGGTGGCCCCGGGCCGGCGCCAGGCGGTCCGCACGGCCCGGCGGAGAGACTGCCGGGCCCGCGCATCTGCCTGGTTCGTCACCGTGCAGGTGTTGACGACGTAGACATCGGCGGGCGCTGTGAAGGGCACGACACGGAAGCCCCGGGAAACGAACTGTTCCCGGATGGCCTCGGTCTCGTACTGATTCAGACGGCAGCCCAGCGTGTGCAGGGCCACCGTCGGAGCATCCGTTGCGCAGGTTGCGGCCGGACCGGCCGGATCAGTCACGCTGAAACCCCTGTCCTGCCGGCCATGCACCGGCGGTCAACCGTCCGATTTCTCCACCGGGTCGGCTTCGGCGGCTTCGGCTTCCTCCGCCGGGGCCGCTGCCTCCACTGGGACTGCTTCCTCCGCCGGGGCGGCTTCCTCCGCCGGGGCGGCTGCCTCCACTGGGGCGGCTTCCTCCGCCGGGGCGGCTTCCTCTTCCACGGTCACCACATCGCCGATCACCGTGCCCGCCACGGGGTGCCGGCTCAGGTAGTCGTCGATTTCCGCCCGCTCGCGATCACGGAAGTAGGCCTTGACGCTCAGCACCACCCGCCGGTTCTTGCCATCGAATTCGATGACCTTCAGCGGGATCTCCTCCCCCTCCTTGAAGGCGTCGCCCGGCCGCTTGATCTCCGGATGGTTGAGCTGTGAAATGGGGACGAACCCCTCCACTTCGTGCGAAAGCTCGACGACCACGCCCCGTTCGAGGAGACGGATGATAGTCCCCGTCGTCTCGGTGTTCACCGGGTAGACTTCCGCGAGCGACAGCCACGGATCCTCGGTGACCTGCTTGATGCCGAGGGATACGCGCCGGGCTTCGGGATCGATGTTGAGGACCATGACGTCGATCTCTTCACCCTTCTTGACGACCTCGCTCGGGTGCTTGATGCGCCGCGTCCAGGACATGTCGGAGATATGGACCAGTCCGTCGATGCCCTCTTCGATTTCCACGAAGGCGCCGAAAGCGGTGATGTTGCGCACGCGCCCCCGGACCATGGTACCCACGGTGTACCGCTCGTTAAGAGACAGCCACGGATCCGGCTGGGTCTGCTTCATGCCCAGGGAGATCTTCTCGTTCTGCTGATCCACCCGCAGGACGACGGCGTCCACGTTCTCGTTGACCGTGACCATCTTCGACGGATGAGTCACGTGCTTCGTCCAGGACATTTCGGAGATGTGAATCAGTCCCTCGACACCCCGTTCGAGTTCCACGAATGCGCCGTAGTCCGTGATGCTGACGACCCGCCCCGTGATCTTCGAACCGACAGGGTATTTCTCCTCGACATTGGCCCACGGATAGGGCTCGAGCTGCTTGAGGCCGAGCGAAATACGCTCCCGTTCCCGGTCGAATTCCAGGATGGCCACGGTGATCTCGCTGCCGATCGTCACCAGTTCCGAGGGATGGCCGATGCGTCCCCACGAGATATCCGTAATGTGCAGCAGTCCGTCGATGCCGCCAAGGTCCACGAACGCGCCGAAATCCGTGATGTTCTTGACCACGCCCTTGCGGACCTGGCCGCGGTCGAGCTCGGCGATGATGGCCTGCTTCTGCTTCTCCTTTTCCACCTCGAGCACCACGCGGCGGGATACCACGATGTTCCGGCGGCTCTTGTTCAGCTTGATGATCTTGAACGGCAGCTTCTCGCCGATGAACTGGTCCAGGTTCGGCGTCTGCTTCAAAGCCACCTGGGAACCGGGCAGAAAGGCGTCCACCCCGAAGAGGTCGACTACAAGGCCGCCCTTGATCCGCCGCTGAATCTGGCCCTCCACCACGGCGCCCTCTTCATGGGCATCCTTGATCTTGTCCCAGACCTTCATGAAATCGGCTTTTTGCTTCGACAGGACGAGTTGCCCTTCCTGGGCTTCCATGTCCTCCAGGAAGACCTCGATCTCCTGGCCGACTTCGATCTCGTCGGGTTCGGTAAACTCGGAAAGGGGTATGGCGCCTTCCGACTTGAACCCGACGTCGATGACCACCTCGCCGTTTTCAACCGCGATGACATGGCCGGAAACGATCTCGCCTTCCACGATATCCTTCAGGGTCTCGTCGTACATCTGGAACATCTGCTCGTATTCTTCGAGTTCCTGCTGATTCAGGTCCTGCTCGTCCACCCACTTGGGCAGCCTGTACGGACGCTTCGCGGGAGCGGGTTCCGTTTCGGTAGCCGGCTCGGCCGGCTCGGCCGTCGCAGTCGCTACGGCGGTTTCCGCTTCGACATCGGCCTCCACTTCCACGGCGGTCTCGGCTTCCGGCGTGGGGGACTCCGCGGATACCTCTTTAGCCGCCTCCGCGGACTCGGCGGGTGAAGAAGACGCCTCGGTCTCCTCGACCTCGGAAGTCTTCGGTGTGTCCTCTGACATGTTCCTCCTCCTTGATGAATGAAAAACACGGACTGCCGCCGCAACGGCGTCAATCCGCCCTGACAAACAGTCTTTAGCCGGAGCCGGGGGCTTCCGGCTCCAGTTCTTCGATTTCAACCTTCGTAAGCGCGCGCCACTTCCCGGCGGGCAGGTCCCGGTCCACCAGGCCGCCCAGACGCACCCGGATCAGCCGAAGCACGGGATGCCCCACGTGGTCGCACATCCTCCGGATCTGACGCTTCCGACCCTCGTGCAGCACCATCGAAAGCCAGACGCCGGCGTCCGATTGCCGAAGCACCTGGACCCCTGCCTTCGCCGTGGTCCCGCCTTCGATCGGAACGCCTTCTCTGAGCCTGTCCAGCGCATCGTCCCGCGGCACGCTTTTCACCAGCACGTGGTATTCCTTGTCGATGCCGAAACGGGGATGCATCAGCCTGTAACCCAACGCGCCGTCGTTGGTGAAGAGCAGAAGCCCCTCCGTGTCCCGGTCCAGCCGCCCAACGGGAAAGACGCGTTCCGGAATATCCCGGATCGGCGTGGCGACCGTGGGTCTCCGGAACGGGTCGTGCATCGTGGTCAGGTACCCGGCCGGCTTGTTGAGCAGGTAACACCTCAGGACCGCGGGCGCGTTCAGCGGCAGGTCGTCGACCGTCACGACGTCGGCGCCGGGCTGAACCTGCGTGGCCAGGGAGACAACCGTCTCTCCGTTCAGTTTCACCCGTCCGGCCACGATCATCGATTCGCTTCGCCTCCTCGAGGCGACACCCGCCCGGGCCAGGTATCTATTCAGTCTCATCAGTCGACGCGATCTTCTCGTCCGTTTCGGCGACCGGACGTCCCGGCCCCGGGAACAACGCCGGGTCGGGCTCCTCGTCTTCCTCGGTCAGCACGATGTCCTGGTCCTTCAGCAATTCGTTCAGTTCGTCCAGCTTGGGCAGGTCCGAGAGCCTGTTGAGCCCGAAATACCTGAGGAAATCGCCTGTCGTCGCGTACAGAATCGGCCGGCCGACGCCTTCGCCTCTCCCGGCGATCCGAATCAGGTTGCGATCAAGCAATGTGCGGAGTACGCCGTCTACGTTCACGCCCCGGATCGCTTCCACCTCCGTCCGGCTGATGGGCTGCTTGTAGGCGACGATCGCCAGGCATTCCAGGGCAGCCTGCGTCAAGCGGGAAGGGATCCTCCCGCGGTACAGCCGGCGTATCCATTTCGCGTAGGCCGCCTTGCTGCTGAACTGGTAACCGTTCGCCACGTGCCGGATCTCGAACCCGTGGCCGCCCTGCTCATATTGCTCATTCAACGCCTCGATGCAGCGGCCGATCAATTCCTCGCCCGCATCGTCCATGATGCGGCTGAGTTCATTCAGACTCAGCGGCGTATCGCTGGCGAGGAGCACGGCCTCCGTGATCGCCCGGTACTCGTCCAGCTGCGCCTCGTCCATGACCAGTTGCTTTTGCATCCCGTCTGCTGCCTCACGACGACGAGTTCACCGAATCGGCCAGGGTAAGCCAGATCTCCCCCAGCGTGTCGGTCTGCTCGAATACAACCCGGTTCTGCCGTATGAGTTCCAGCAGGGCCAGGAAGGTGATGATCAGAAACGACCGGGAGAGGTCTTCCTTGAACAGGGAACTGAAGAACAGGTTCTTCCGCGTCTTCAGATTATCGAGGATGTTGTCCATCCGTTCCTCGATCGAAACGGTTTCCCGCTCGACGGTACGGTCGAAATCGTCTTTTGCGCGGTCCAGCGTGAACTTGAACGCCTGCAGCAGGTCCCAGAGATTCAGGTTGCCCGCCAGGCGGGTGTCGAGCGTTTCCACGCCATTCAGGTCCTCGTCCCAGTTTTCCACGGGAGGATGGTAGAACACGTCCGCGGTCCGGTCCTGGTGTTCGTTCAGCACGCCCGCCGCTTCCTTGAACTGCCGGTACTCCAGCAACCGCTGCACGAGTTCTTCCCGTGGATCGGCGGCCTCTTCTTCATCCTCTTCGGGCCTTCGGGGCAGGAGCATCTTCGACTTGATGCGAAGCAGCGTAGCCGCCATGAGCAGGTACTCGCTGCCCACCTCCAGATCCAGCAGCTTGAGCAGTTCGAGGTACTGCAGGTACTGCTGCGTGACCAGCGAAATGGGAATATCGTAGATATCCACTTCGTGTTCCTTGATCAGGAACAGCAGGAGATCGAGGGGCCCTTCGAAATGCTCGAGTTTTACCTGGTAGGCCATAACACTTCTTCCGGTCGTTCATTCTTGAGAAACAGGTAGGGACGCCAGGATTGATGGTGGATGCCTATGAAATCGCGTATGAAGTGTATCCTGGTGGGCGCCTTGGGCTTGCGCCTGAGCACCATGTCCGCTTGCTCCGGCAGCCTGTCCCCTTTCTTGTTGTTGCACCGCTGGCAGGCGCATACCATGTTTTCCCAGCTGTCCGCTCCGCCCAGGTACCTCGGCAGGACATGATCCACGGTCAACGGCCCCCGCGTCGTGCTGCAGTACTGGCACTGGTGGCCGTCGCGCTTGAGGATGTTCTTCCTGGACAGCATGATGCCTTTACTGGGTATGCGAACGTAGTTCACGAGCCGGACGATACTGGGCCGGTCGAACATCGCGTACACGCCCCGCACCGGGTCCGCATACTTGTCAATGATCTCCGCCTTGCGCAGAAAAACGAGAATGACCGCCCGCCTTGCCGTACAAACACTCAAAGGCTCGTAGTTCTGGTTCAGAACGAGGACATGTTCGCTTACCATGCCTTGCACGCCTTTCCGAAACCCCAGTTCCTCCCTTGCGAAACGATCCTGAACCGGTTACGGGAACGATCCCCGCTAAACCTAGACAATGTAGGTTTCTCAAGGGCTTACGTCAATAGTTTTATTGGTTCTCGCGCGGGCTGGAGCGCCGCTCCGGCACGGGCATGTCCGGCTCGTTTCCTCTCGCGGGCAGACCCTGCTTGCCGGGTGCGACCGTTTATTGTAGATTAACCCGCCGCGGGAACCGATGCGGAAACCGATCCAATGGACACAGTCGGGCACGGACGTCAAGTTGATGCCGGTTTACGGAAGCAAGGTCATGACCCCTTTCGAAGAACTCGTTGAAATCATGGCGAAACTCAGGTCGGAAGGGGGGTGTCCCTGGGACCGGGAACAGACGCACCAGACCCTGCGGCCGTACCTGATAGAGGAAGCCTACGAAGTGCTTGACGCGCTGGACAACGGCGGGGACGGCGACTTCCGGGACGAACTGGGCGATCTGCTCCTGCAGGTCGTCTTCCACGCGCAGATCGCCACCGAAGAGCAGCGGTTCGACATCCATGACGTGTCCCGCGCCATCAACGAAAAGCTCGTGCGGCGCCATCCCCACGTATTCGGGGACACCCGGGCGGACACGGCCGAAGAGGTGCTGACCAACTGGGAGAAGATCAAGCGGGCGGAGAAGGGGGAGGAAGGCCGCAAATCGGTGCTCGACGGCCTTCCGGCAGGCATGCCGGCCCTGCTGCGCGCCTACCGCATCCAGGAAAAGGTCGCCCGGGTCAACTTCGACTGGGACGACGTCAAAGAGGTGTTCGAGAAGGTCGGAGAAGAAATCGGCGAGGTGCGCAGGGCCCTGGAGAACGGGGACAGGACGAAAATCGAGGAGGAGATGGGCGATCTGCTGTTCTCCCTGGTGAACCTGTCCCGCCACCTCAACGTGCCGCCGGAAGACGCCCTGAGAAGGAGCAACGACAAGTTCATCCGGCGTTTCCGGTACATCGAGGCCGCCCTCGAACTCAAGGGAGAGAGCCTGGAACGGGCCACCTTCGAGGAGCTGGACGCCCTGTGGGACGAGGCCAAGGGAAGGGAGTCGGATGCCGACGCCGGCTGAATCGGTGCTCCAGTTCGGCAGCGGCCGGTTCCTCCGCGCCTTCGCCGACCTCTTCATCCACGAGGCCAGGCAGGCCGGGCAGGATATCGGCCGGGTCGTCGTGGTACAGTCCACGGACACGGGGCGGGCCCGGTTATTCAACGACCAGAACGGCCGGTACCGGATCCACGTGCGGGGGATACGCGACGGCAGGCGGATCAGTGAATCCGTCCAGGTAGAGAGCGTCTCGAGAGCATTGAGCGCCACGCAGGATTGGGAAGCCGTACTGGCCCTGGGGCGCGATCCTTCAACGGAATACATCCTGTCCAACACCTCGGAAACCGGCTACGACGTTCCGGAATCAGAGCGGCTGGACGGCGCGCCGCCGGTTTCCTTCCCCGGAAAGCTGCTCGGGGTGCTCCTCGCACGTTACGAAAGCGGCGGGACGCCGGTGACCGTCATACCCTGCGAACTGATCGACGGCAACGCCGGCGTGTTGCGCCGGCTAGTCCTTTCGCTGGGACGTAAACGGCGTCTCGGGGGCGATTTCCTGGAATGGATGGAGGAAGGGGTCACCTGGCTGCATACGCTCGTGGACCGGATCACCATCGAACCGCCGCCGGGTTTTCCCAATCCCGACGGCGACGGGTTGCTGGCGCTGACCGAACCCTTCGCCTTCTGGGCTCTGGAAGACCAGCCGGAGGCCGCTCCCTTCATCGAACATCCGGCCATTGTGCGGACGAAAGACGTCCGACCCTACGCCCTGCGCAAGGTGAGGGTGCTCAACGGCGCCCACACGGCGCTGGTGTGCCGGGCCATGCCCCTGGGCATCCAGACCGTCCGGGAGGCGGCGGACCATGCTGAAACGGGTCCCTGGCTGCGGGACCTGATGCTCGAGGAACTCGTGCCGGCACTGCCGGACGAGGTGGAAGACGCCCGATCCTTCGCGGAAGAC
Organism: Candidatus Latescibacterota bacterium; assembly: GCA_012270975.1. Taxonomy (GTDB): domain Bacteria; phylum JAAXHH01; class JAAXHH01; order JAAXHH01; family JAAXHH01; genus JAAXHH01. Next base: position 375,578 of record JAAXHH010000141.1, read on the forward strand.
TGCATTGAACGGTTCCGGAACCCTTTTCTGGACCATCGGCTCGAATCCATCGCGACAGCGCACCAGGTCAAAGTCAAGTTGCGCCTGGTGCCCTCATACGAAGCGTACGTCGAAAAGTTCCAGCGGAAACCGCCCCTGCTGTCCGCCCTGCTCAACTGAATAGCGAGTCCTGACCCTATGCCGACCATTGTACTCGAAGAACCCGGCCGTTTCGTCCTGGAGGATACCCCCGAACCCACGCCGCCGGGTCCCGGCGAGGTCCTGGTGCGCATTCGGCGGGTCGGTATCTGCGGCACGGATCTCCACGCCTTCGAGGGGACGCAGCCCTTCTTCGACTACCCCCGCATCCTCGGGCACGAACTGGGGGTGGAGGTCATCGCAGCTGGCCGGGACGTGACGCACATCCATCCCGGTGACCTCTGCGCCGTCGTCCCCTACATGGACTGCGGGGACTGCGTGCCCTGCCGCATGGGCAAGACGAATTGCTGCTCGAACCTCGACGTCCTGGGCGTCCACGTGGACGGCGGTATGCGGGACGTCCTGACGCTCCCCGGCGAGAAGCTACTCCGTTCCGACGTCCTGTCCCTCGAGCAGCTTGCGCTGGTGGAAACGCTGGGCATCGGCGCCCACGCCGTGGACCGCGCCGCGGTCGAACCAGGAGAAACGGTCCTGCTCATCGGCGCCGGCCCCATCGGCCTGTCCGTGCTGACCTTCGCCCTCCTGGCCGGTGCGCGCGTGATCCTGCTGGAGATCAGCGAGCGGCGCATCGACTTCTGCAGACGGCGCTACGACCTCCGCGAAGTCATTCCCGGCAACGCGGACGTGAAGTCGAATCTGCACAATATACTGGGCGGCGAACTGCCCACGGCCGTCTTCGACGCCACCGGACACGCCGGGTCCATGATGCGGGCCCACGATTACGTTTCGAACGGCGGACGCCTGGTCTACGTCGGGATCACGGGTTCGCAGATCACATTCGACGGTCCCGATTTCCACCGACGGGAGATGACACTGCTCAGCAGCCGGAACGCCCGAACGGTCGACCTGCAGCGGGTCATCGGGCATATCGAGGCCGGCCGGATCGACACTTCGCCCTGGATTTCCCACACGGCCGGACCGGAACAAATGCTTGTGGATTTTCCCACGTGGCTCGATCCGGAAAACGGCGTGGTCAAGGCGGTACTCGAAATGGCGTGAGGCCGGATCAAACCATGGTTGTGTGCTCGCATAGACCAGTCGGACTGAAACGAACGTGTTGTATCCGCCCGCTGCATTGCGTAACATGATTAACAGCGAAGGATAACGCAATTCCACGTGTCAAAGAAACGACGAGGAACAAAGGGGGAGGAAACCGTGGACAAGCAGACTTTGATAGACAACCTGAACGGAGACCTGGCGGCCGAACTGGGCGCGATCATCCAGTTTACCATCTACGCGGCCAAGGCCAGCGGTCCCTACCGGCCCGAACTGGCCAAGTTCTTCCAGGACGAGGTTGCCGATGAGCAACTTCATGCGCAGTACCTTGCCGACAAGATCGTGGTGCTGGGCGGCGAGCCCACGACCGTTCCCCGGCCGGTCAAGGTGAGCGATTCGAACCGCGAGAACCTGGAGACGATGCTCGAGGACGAACGCACGATCGTCAATCGGTATGTCCAGCGCCGGTCCGAGGCCGAGGAATACGGCGATTACGGACTCATGGTCCAACTGGAAGACATGATCCGGGACGAGAGCAGTCACGCCGAAGAAGTGGAACGCATCCTTCGGGATTGGCCCCTGTAACTCCAACCGCGATTGCCAAATGCTTCGATTCATCTGGAAATGGTTCCTTCGGCTCACGGTCGCCGGTGCGGCCGTGCTTGTCGCGGTCCTGGCATATCATGCGATGGTAACCCGCCCCATGCCTGTACACTCGTTTACGGAAACGGACCAGCTCCTGGCCATCGCCCACCGCGGAGGCGCGGGGGTGTGGCCTGAAAACACCCTCTTCGCCTTTCGGAACGCGACAAAAATGGGCGTGGACGCCCTTGAATTCGATGTCCACGCCACCGGTGACGGCGAACTGGTCGTCATCCACGACGCCACGGTCGACCGTACGACCGACGGCTCGGGCCGGGTCGACGAGATGACCTGGGAAGCACTGCGGAAACTGGACGCGGGTTACCGGTGGACCGCGGATGACGGCGCGAGTTTTCCATTCCGGGGCATGGGATTGCGGGTTCCTTTACTCGATGAGGTACTGAACAGCCTGCCGGATACGCCGATGATCATCGAGCTGAAAGACGTGTCCGATGCCGCCAGGGTCCGTTTTTCCGAGGCAATCGCGCAAAGTCCGTTCCCGGAAAGGAAAGTCATCGCTTCCTTTCAGGCCGAGAGCGTCAAATACATTCGAGACAACAACCCGGGTATCGCGACGTCGTCCACGGCCGGCGAGGTACTCCGATTCTGGGTGCTGAATTCCCTGAGACTCGGGTTCGCCTTTGTTCCCGGGGGCGAGACGATGCAGGTACCCCCCAGGTTTCAGGACCTGACCCTGGTAAGCACCCGATTCGTTTCGGGCGCCCACCGGCACAACATGGACGTGTATGTCTGGACGATCAACGAGGAAGCTGAGATGAAACGCCATGTCGATCACGGCGTAGACGGCATTATTACGGACTATCCGGACCTGCTCCTGCAGGTACTGGGGCGTGGACCGGATCCGGGGGAAACGAACGACGGGGGAGCAGAAAGGGCGGCACCATGAGCGAACATCCGATCCTGTCGGTCCGGGGCCTGAGCAAGACCTATGCGAGCGGCGGCGGGACGCTGACCGTGCTGCGCGATATCGAATTCGACCTGATGCCGGGCGACTCCCTCGCGATCATCGGACCCTCCGGCAGCGGAAAAACGACGCTGCTCGGCCTCTGCGCGGGCCTGGACCGGGCGACATCGGGATCCGTTTCGCTGAACGGCATCGTGCTGGACGATCTCGATGAAGATGAAAGGGCCCGAGTCCGCAACCGGAACGTAGGCTTCGTCTTCCAGAATTTCCAGCTCATCCCGACCCTCACCAGTCTCGAGAATGTCATGGTCCCGGCCGAATTGCGCGGCGAAAGGGCGGTATACCGCCGGGCGGAGGAACTCCTGGACCGCGTGGGACTGTCGGACCGGATCACGCACTACCCGGTCCAGCTGTCCGGAGGCGAACAGCAGCGGGTCGCCATGGCCAGGGCATTCATCAACCGGCCGGCCCTCCTCTTCGTGGACGAGCCCACGGGCAATCTCGACGCCGAGACGGCCGCCACGGTGGAAAGTCTGCTGTTTGAACTGAACGAGGAATCCGGGACGACCCTGGTCACCGTGACCCACAACCTCGACCTGGCGCGGAGGACCCGCCGCATCATAAGGCTGAGCGGGGGCCGCATGGTCGAAGACTACCATCCGGAGCACACGGGTTTCCCGGCAGCGGCCTCCCTGTCCCTTACCCCCGACGCGTAGCCATGGGCGTATCTCCCGAATCCGACAAAACGCCGATACGGGCTGGCTGGCTGTTCAATATGGCCTGGCGGGACAGCCGGACCTACCGGCGGCGCCTGCTCCTGTACATGTCGTCCATCATCCTTGGCACCGCTGCCCTGGTATCGATCCGGACCCTGGGCGACAGCATGTCGGCCGCGATTGACGTGGAGTCCAAGGCCCTGCTCGGCGCCGACCTCGACATCAACTCCCGGACGGCCTTCTCGGATTCGGCCGAGGTCTTCCTCAGGAACCTGGGCGGCGAGCAGTCGCGCCAGTCCAGTTTCGCCTCCATGGTCGTCTTCCCGCGAACGGAATCATCGCGCCTGGTCAATGTACGGGCGCTCGAAGGCGAGTTCCCCTACTACGGCGTATTGGAAACGGTCCCCCCCGCCGCCGCCCGGGAGTTCAGAACCAGCGGTACGGCGCTCGTGGACGACAACCTGATGATCCAGCACGGCGTGGAGGTCGGCGACTCGATCCGCGTCGGGCTGAGTACACTCGAGATTTCCGGCCGCCTGGTAAGCATACCGGGCGAAACCGCGGCCATGAGCGCCATCGGCCCCCGGGTCTACATTCCCATGTCCGAACTCGAGTCCACCGGTCTGATCCAGCCGGGCAGCCGCGTGACCTACCGGGCCCTGTTCCGATTTGGCGACGAGGTGGACGCGGACGAACTCGCAGAGACCTACGGAACGGCCACGGCGGCCCGGTACGGTATGGACTGGGATACCGTAAGGGACCGCCAGGCGGGCCTGGAACGGTCCCTGGGCAACCTGTACCGGTTTCTCAACCTGAGCGGGTTCATCGCCCTGATCCTCGGAAGCGTGGGCGTCGCCAGCGCCATCCATACCTACGTACGGCGAAAACGGGGTACCATTGCCGTGCTGCGGTGCCTGGGCGCGGAGGGGCGGCACACTTTCGCGGTGTACGTCATCCAGGCCGCGGCCATCGGCGTGATCGGGTCCGCCATCGGCGCGGCCGTCGGCTATCTCGTACTCGGCATACTGCCCGCGCTGATACAGGACTTCGTCCCCTTCGAACTGGTGGTGGGGTTTACCTGGCTTCCGCTGCTCCAGGGCATGGGCCTCGGGCTGCTCATGGCGCTTCTTTTCGCCCTCCTGCCCCTCCTTGCGATCCGGGACATTTCACCCCTGCTCACGCTTCGTTCTTCCGTGGAAACACCGGCACGCAGGAAAACGGACCCGCGGCGCATCGCGCTGATCGCCGTGCTTATCGCCGGCGTCGTGCTCTTCGCCGTCAGTCAGACCCGCGAGTGGCCGCAGGGCATCGGATTCGCGGGAGGGCTGATCGCCGCTTTCCTGCTTCTCAGTCTGGTTGCCCGGGGCCTTATTTTGCTGGCCAGACGCCTCGTGCCGGCTACGTGGCCCTATGTCTGGCGCCAGGGGCTGGCCAATCTCTTCCGGCCGGACAACCAGACCGTAACCATGGTCGTCGCCCTCGGGCTGGGCGCCTTCCTGATCACGACGCTGTACCTCCTGCAGTTTTCCCTTGTGGGACATATTGCCCAGGTTGGCGGGGACAGGCAGTCCAACCTCGTCCTCTTCGACATACAACCCGGCCAGAGGGAGGACATCCTGGCGTCGATGCGTCGCAACGAGCTCCCGGTCATGCAGCAGACGCCCGTGGTAAGCATGCGGCTCGCGGGTCTCAAGGGACGAACGACTGCGGAAATCATGGCGGATTCCACGGAGCGGGTTCCGCGCTGGGCGCTGCGCCGGGAATACCGTTCGACCTACCGGGGCCACCTGGAAGATGCGGAAACGCTCCTTGAAGGGTCGTTGCAGCCCCGCGTCGAAGCCGGGAAGGATTCCGTGCTCGTATCCATGGAAAAGGGCATCGCCGACCGGCTCAAGCTAGGAATCGGCGACGAGGTGGTGTTCGACGTACAGGGCGTACCGGTGAAAACCACGGTGGGGAGCGTAAGGGCCGTGGACTGGCAGCGGGTACAGCCCAACTTCTTCGTGGTCTTCCCGGAAGGCGTACTGGAAGAGGCGCCCCAGTTCCACGTGGTCGTGACGCGTATCGACGATCCTCAGACATCCGCGCGCTTTCAGCAGGAAACGGTGAGCCGGTTTCCCAACGTATCCATGATCGACCTGAGCCTCATCCTTGGCACGCTGAACGACATCCTCGGCAAGGTGTCCCTCATCGTTCGCTTCATGGCGTTGTTCAGCGTATTCACGGGGGTAATCGTCCTGGTAGGCGTCGTGACCAACAGCCGGCTGCAACGGATGCAGGAGAGCGTTCTGCTGAAGACCCTCGGCGGCTCACGGAACCAGGTATTGAAGATCATGACGATCGAGTACCTGTTCCTAGGCGTTATCGGTGCATTGACGGGGGTTGTGCTGGCCTTTGCCGCCACGTGGATCCTGGCCGTTTTCGTCTTCAACATCTCCTACGTGCCGGCCTTCATCCCCGTTCTGGCCGTGGTCGGCGGAATCGCGTTGATCACCATCCTGGTGGGCATGGCCGCGAGTGCCGGTATCTACAAGCAGTCCCCGCTTGAAGTGCTTCGCGCGGAGATCTGAACAGGTCAGGGACGCAGAGCTTCGAGGACAGGCTTCAGGACCTTCCACACGTTTTCCGCCATGATGGCGTGCCCTTCGGCCGTCGGGTGAATACCGTCGGGCAGATTCAGCTCCGGAATACCGCCGACTCCTTCGAGAAGGAAAGGAATAAGCGAGACACGCTCCGATGCCGCCAGTTCCGGGTATATCGCCCTGAATTCGGACACAAAGTGCTGCCCCATATTAGGGGGCGCCTGCATGCCGGCGAGGACAATCTTCGACTCGGGGTACCGGTCGCGGACGCGGCGGATGATCGCTCTCAGATTCCGTCGCGTGGTACGGGGATCCACGCCTCGCAGCCCGTCGTTCCCGCCGAGCTCGAGCACAAATACGTCCACCCGGTTCTGAAGCACCCAGTCGATGCGGCTCAAGCCACCCGCCGATGTCTCCCCGCCCACGCCTCCGTTAATCACCTTAAACGGCCAGCCGAGCCCGTCGATCTTGTGTTGGATCAACTGGGGATAGGCCTTGTCCGGACCAATCCCGAACCCGGTCGTAAGGCTGTTGCCATAGAACAGAACGGTCCGGTGCGGCACATCGCCCGCGGGTTCCTGCGGGTTGTCCGCCACCGCGAAGGGGAGCAGCCATATCAACAGAGGTATGAGCATGGTCTTTCACTCCGGTTTAATCGCTTGACGGCATGCCACCGGGCCACTAGTATCTTAGTATAACCTCAATCCTTCTTCTCTGAAAGCGCCATTTCCCCCGAAATCGACTGTTTCAATGCGAAACAAACCCGCTGTTCGTTCCCTTTCGGCATGGGCGAAAGCCCTGGCCGCCCTCGCAGCAGTTATTGTCTTCGCAACGGTATTCAACGACCTGTCCATCACCCGCAACGCATCCGCACGCCTGTACTATCTCGTCGACGATACGCCCGAATGCCAGGTGGCGCTCGTACTGGGCACTTCCAAGTATGCCGATGGGAACGTCAACCGCTACTATCGCGCGCGCATCGAGGCCGCTGCCAAGCTGTTTCACGCCGGTAGAATCCGTGCCGTCCTGGTGAGCGGAGACGCTTCGACGCGGTACTACGACGAGACGACTACGATGCAGCGCGACCTGATCGAACTAGGCGTGCCGGAAGACTACATCATGCTCGATTACGCCGGTGTCCGGACCCTTGATTCCGTGTTCCGGGCGAAGAAGGTGTTCGGCCTGGACCGGGTAATCGTCGTTTCGCAGCAGTTTCACTGTGAACGGGCCCTCTACCTCGCGGACGCAGTCGACCTGGCCGCAACGGGATTCTGTGCCGAAGACGCCCCGGATGCCCATTCCCTGATGATGCGGGGACGGGAAACGCTGGCCCGGGTGATGGCGTTTGCGGACCTGAACATCTTCGACACCCAGCCGCGTTCCCTGGACACCGACGAGCGGGCCAGCCGGGCCAGCAGATGAATTCCGGCCGCGCACTACCGATCTGACATTCCACTTGTACTTCCCTCCCTTGCCTTTTACATTCCGACTTTCCTGATCCGCCGTCCCTGTAAGACGCATTCCCGCCTCATTGTCCGAAGTGAAGAGGTAAGCGTTTGGATTACGACACTACGCTTGAACGTGCGCGAAAACTGGATCGCTGCGACAGCCTGAACGGATTTCGGGACTGTTTTCTGATCGACGACCCCGATCTGATTTACCTGGACGGCAATTCCCTCGGACGGGTTCCGAAGGACGCCATCGGCCTGATGGACCGGCTGATCAGGCACCAGTGGGGAAACCGCCTGATCCGGGCATGGAACGACGAGTGGATGGGCCTTTCCAGGCGTATCGGAGCCAAGCTGGCCGGATTGATCGGCGCCCTGCCCGACGAAGTGATCATTGCCGATTCGACTTCGGTCAACCTGTTCAAGCTGATTGCCGGCGCGCTGAAGGAGCGTCCGGGGCGGCGAAAGATCGTAACCGACAGCGTCAATTTTCCATCCGACATCTATATCCTGCAGGCCGTGGCGGACCTGATCGATCCCGCGTACGAACTGGTCGTCCTCCCCGTCGACAACGGCTTCGCCGTGTCCGAAGACGCCCTGGACCGGGCCATCGACGAAGATACGGCCCTGGTGCTTCTTTCCCACGTCATGTACAAGTCCAGTTATATGTACGACATGGAGCGGATCACGGAAATCGCCCACGACCGGGACGCGATGATCCTGTGGGACCTGAGCCATTCCGCCGGGGTCGTGCCGATGGCATGCCACGACATGGGAGTCGACGTGGCGGTGGGTTCCACGTACAAGTACCTGAACGGCGGACCGGGCGCCCCGGCTTTTCTATACGTGCGGGAGGATCTGCAGTCCCGGCTGATCAACCCGATTTCAGGATGGTTCGGCCACAGGAAACAGTTCTATTTCGATACCGAATTCGAACCGGCGCCCGGTATAGACCGCTATCTCACGGGCACGCCGTCCGTCCTTTCCCTGGCCATGATCGAACCCGGTGTGGACCTCGCGCTCGAAGCGGGCGTGGATGCCATACGCGCCAAGTCGCTGAGTCAGTCCGAATACCTGGTCGAACTCTGGGCGTCCGAACTGGCGCAACTCGGCTTCACACTGAATTCGCCCCGGGACGGCGCGCGCCGGGGGTCGCACGTCTCCTTCGGCCACCCGGAGGGGTACCGTATCGACCAGGCGATCCGGGAGGAAAAACAGGTCATTTCCGATTTCCGTATGCCCGATAACATACGGCTGGGCATCGCTCCGCTTTATACGACCTACGCGGAACTGCATGCCGCCGTGCGCGCCCTGGGCGAGGTCGTGACTTCCGGTTCCTTCGAGCGGTACAGTGGCGTCATCAAGGGAGTTACCTGACGATGGCCGGCCCCGTACAGATCAACATTCCCTCCATCATCATCAACGGGGCGGGCGCATGTGACGAAGCCGCTCCCCAGGCTGTCCGCGCCGGACTGAAACGTGTACTGGTGGTCTCCGATCCCTACCTGGTCGAGCAGGGCCTGCCCGGTCGCATCGCGGCCCAGTGCCGCCAGAAGGGGATCGAATCCCATGTCTACGGCGGCGTAACGCCCGAGCCGACGGACGTGAACGTCGAGGAAGGGCTGGCGATCTTCAGGGAAAACAATTGCGACGGGGTCGTCGCGGTGGGCGGCGGAAGCAGCATAGACGCGGGCAAGGGCATCGCGGTCATGGCGGCCAACGACGGTCCGCTGTCCGAATACGCCGGCTATCACCGGATACCCCGGCGCGGCGTTCCGCTGTTCGCCATTCCCACGACAGCCGGCACCGGCAGCGAAATGACCCGGGTGACGGTCCTGACGGATACGCGGCGGAACGTGAAGATGATGATGCTGGACGCCCATCTTCTGCCCACGGCGGCCTTTGTCGACTACACGCTGACCCTTTCCATGCCCCGACCGCTGACGGCCAACGTGGGCGTGGATACGCTGACCCACGGGATCGAAGCGTACGTATCGCGCAGGGCGGGCACGATGACGGACGCGCTTGCGCTTTCCTGCGTCGATCTCGTCGGCAGGCACCTGGTACAGGCCTGGAAGCATCCCGGCGACCACGGGGCCCGAAAGGGCATGATGGAAGCCGCCTCCCTGGGCGGCATGGCCTTCGCCAACAGCTCGGTCTGCCTCGTGCACGGAATGAGCAGGCCCCTCGGCGCGGTCTTCCATCTTCCCCACGGACTCAGCAATTCCGTGTTGCTGCCGGCCGTTACGCGGTTCAGCGTGGCGGCGGCGCCCGAACGGTACGCCGTCCTTGCGCGAAAGCTCGGCTGGGCGGTGGAAGAGGACGATACGCACCGCGCCTGTGATCTGCTCATCGATGGCCTGCAAAAACTCAATGAAACCGTCGAAATCCCCGGACTGCGGGACTGCGGCATATCCAGAGAGGCCCTGACCGAAGCGCTGGACAAGATGGCCGAGGACGCCCTCGCATCGGGAAGCCCGCAGAACAATCCGCGCATACCCACTGCCGACGAAATCAAATCGCTCTACCTGGAAGCCTACTGAGGACAGCGACTTGGAATTCAACACGTTACTCATCGGGGGCCGGGGGACGATCGGTTCCGGACTCCGGACCTACCTGCCGGAGATGGACGGGAGATACCGCTTCTGTTCCATCGACCTGCCCGGGTCGCCCGACAGGGCAGAGGGCCGCGCCGAAGGCCGGTTCGTCGACATGAACATCGTCGAAGAACCGGACAGATTCAGGGCCATGCTGCCCGGATTCGATCTCGTCGTCTACCTGGCCCGGCAGGGCGACCTGGCCGCGATGAACCGGATGACGGACCTGGTGTTCGAATCGGTACTGGCTCTGGACCACCGGCCCCTGATCGTAGGTTCCAGCTCCGTGCACGCGGTGGACGACGCCTATCGGTTCTTCGAGTCGGGCGCGTACGCGTTGATCGCGGAACGTCGGTTCGATACGATCCAGGACTGGCCTTCGCCGATTTCCGCCCACCTGCCCGCCTGTCCGATCAACGACTACGGCCGGGAAAAGGCCTATGTCGAGGCGTGGGTGAAACGGGCGACGGGCCGGGGCTGCGATGCGCTGGCGGTCCGGTGGGGCGGTGTAAACCCCGGCAACACGCCCATTGTGGAGGAACGGGGATATTTCGCCGTATGGTGCCACCAGCAGGACGCGGCGGCCATGGTCCACGCCGCGTACACGGCCCATCGCGACGGCAAACTGCCATCCGCACGGCACTATTTCGTCATATCGGACAACACGTACAACATTTTCGACATTCAGACGCCGAAGGAAGAGATCGGATTCCTGCCCCGGCACGATGCCGAGACATTCTTTCGCTGATCACCCTCCGACCGGAGCAATTACACAGACCATGCGATACGATCCCTACACCTATCGAGGCTCGCGGCGTTCGGTCGTCATGGCGCCCGGGGGCATGGTGGCCACGAGCCAGCCCCTGGCCGCCCAGGCAGGCATCGATATCCTCAAAGCGGGCGGCAACGCCATTGACGCCGCCATCGCCGTCAACGCGGTCCTGGGCGTGGTGGAGCCCATGTCCTGCGGTATCGGCGGCGACCTGTTCGCCATCGTCTGGGACGCCGAAAACGGCGAACTGACCGGCCTCAATGCGAGCGGAAGAGCGCCGTACGCGGCCACGATCGACTACTACGCCGGGCAGGGGCACGACTACGTGCCCGGCACCGGTCCGCTCAACTGGTCCGTGCCGGGCTGCGTCGACGGTTGGTCCTGCCTGCTCGATCGCTTCGGAACGATGTCCCTGGAACAGGTGCTTGAACCTGCCATCTCATACGCGGAGAACGGGTTTCCCGTATCGGACATCATCGCGAGGGACTGGGCGGGATCCACGCCGCTGCTGAAGCCCTGGGCCGAGTCCTGCCGGGTCTACCTGCCCGGCGGCCGGGCGCCCGAACCTGGCGCGGTATTCCGGAATCCGGACCTGGCGCGGTCCTACCGCCTCCTGGCCGCAGGTGGACGCGACGCCTTCTACCACGGTGAAATCGCCCAAGCCGTCGTAGCTTGTTCACACGAGGTCGGCGGACTGTTCAGCCCCGAGGATTTCCGCGATCACGTGTCGACCTGGGATGATCCGGTTTGCGTGGACTACCGCGGTCATACGGTCTGGGAGCTGCCGCCGAGCGGGCAGGGCATCGCCGCCCTTCAGATATTGAACATCCTGGAAGGCTACGACCTCGCAGAGATGGGTTGCCTGTCGGCGGAAACGCTGCACCTGCAGATCGAAGCCAAGAAACTCGCCTATGCCGACCGTGCCGTGTTCTACGCCGATCCCGTTTTCGCGGACGTACCCGTCGAGGCCCTGCTGTCCAAGGAATACGCGGAACGGCAGCGTGGCCGCATCGATCCCGAGCGCGCGGCGGTCGACGTCCCGGCCGGCGATCCCATCCTGCAGCACGGGGATACGGCCTACATGACCGTGGTCGACGAAGCGCGCAACGCGGTTTCGTTCATCCAGAGCATCTTCCGGGGATTCGGATCGGGCATCGTTCCGGAACGCACCGGGTTTCCGATTCAGAACAGGGGGCAGCTGTTTTCCCTGGATCCGGCGCACCGCAACGCCCTCGTTCCCCACAAGCGCCCCTTCCATACCATCATCCCCGCCATGGTGACACGGGACGGCCGGCCCTGGCTCACCTTCGGCCTGATGGGCGGCGCCATGCAACCGCAGGGACACGCGCAGGTCCTCTGCAACATGATCGATTTCGGAATGGACGTGCAGGAAGCGGGCGACGCCCCGCGCTTTCAGCACTTCGGTTCGGCCGAGCCCACCGGCGCAGCCATGGAGGCCGACGGGGGACGGGTCAACGTGGAAGACGGCATCACTGAAGAAGCCTTCCGCCGGCTCGAGGAGATGGGCCACCGGATTTCCCGTTCTTCCCACGGGTACGGCGGCTACCAGGCGATTCGCATCGACCCGGAAACCGGCATGCTGCACGGCGCGTCGGAGCCCCGCAAAGACGGATGCGCGATCGGATATTGAAATCGAAGAGGCTGAAGTCGGGACTGATCCGAGTCGCCTCGGCCTGGCGCAGGCCCGAGGCCTAGCGCAGGCTCGGCAGCCACGTGGCGAGGAGCGGGGTGTAGACCAGCAGGCTCAGGCAGATGAGCTGGATCACGATAAAGGGCAGAATACCCCGGTAGATGTGCCGGGTCTGCACTTCGGGCGGCGCCACGCCTTTCAGATAGAACAGGGAGAACCCGAAGGGCGGCGTGAGGAAGGAGGTCTGCAGGTTCACCGCGATCAGGATACCGAGCCACAGCAGATCGACCCCGAAGGCGATGAAAATGGGCGTGACGACCGGCACGATGATGTAGGTGATCTGGATGAAATCTATGAAGAATCCCGCGATGAAGATCATGACGAGGACCAGGGCCAGGAAGGCGTAGGTACTCAGGTTGGCGTCCATGATCAGGCTGGTCATGTACGCGTCGCCCTTCATGCCCCGGAACACCAGTCCGAAGGCCTCGGCGCCCACCAGCACGAAGAAGACCATGCACGTGATATGCGTGCATTCCTTCATGACTTCCTTCAGCGTTGCATAGGAGAATTTGCCCTGGAAGACGGTGAGCAGGGTCGCGCCCAGCGCGCCGACGGCCGCCGCTTCCGTGGGCGAGGTGATCCCCGCGAAGATGGAGCCCAGCACGACGGTCATCAGGCCCAGGGGAAGCAGGAAGGCCCGGATGATCTTCCTGAACATGCCGCTTTCCCGGAACGCGGCCAGTTCCTCGGCGGGCATAGCCGGGGCTTCGGTGGGTTTGAACACGGCGACGATGGAGATCCAGACCAGGTACATGCCCACGAGGATGGCGCCCGGGATGACGGCGCCGATGAACATGTCCCCGACCGATACGTTGAGGATGCTCCCCAGCAGCACCAGCACCACGCTGGGCGGGATGATCTGCCCGAGCGTCCCCGACGCGGCGATCGTGCCCGTGGCCACCTGGGGGCTGTAACCCCGCCTCAGCATCGTGGGCAGGCTGAGCAGGCCCATGGTCACGACCGTCGCGCCCACGATACCGGTGGAGGCACCCAGCAAAGCCCCCACGATCACCACTGCCACGGCGAGTCCGCCCCGGAGCCGGCCGAAGAGCAGGGCCATGGTCTCCAGCATGTCCTCGGCCAGGCCCGATTTCTCCAGCATGACGCCCATGTACACGAACAGCGGCACGGCGAGGAGCACGTAATTCGTCATGACGCCCCAGATGCGCAGGGGCAGCAGGTTGAAGAAATCCGCGCCGAAGGTCATCAGTCCGAGCAGCACGGACACGCCGCCGAGGGTGAAGGCGACCGGGTACCCCATCAGAAGCAGCAGGAACAGGACCGCGAAGAGGATGAGGGGCATCGCTTCGGTCAAACCGCGTCCTCCTCCCTGGCCGAAAGCCCCCTCGGGGGTGACTCGTCCGGTTCGCCCGTGGGGTCTTCCCCGCCGTGTATGAACCGGTCGAAGGAACGAGCCGCCAGGGCTAAACCCTGCAGGAGAATCAGCGAGAAACCGATGGGGATCATGGCTTTCAGGATATAGCGTGCGGGAAGTCCGCCCGGGTCCGGTGAAACCTCGCCGATCCGGAAGGAATTCAGGACGAAATTCTGGGAACTCCAGATCGCGATCACCGCGAAGGGGAGCAGAAACAGCAGGCTGCCGATAAGATTGACGAGGGCCTGGTTCCGGGGCTTGAAGTTCATGTACAGCACGTCAACGCGGACGTGCTTGTTGTGTTTAAGGGCCCAGGCCGAAGCGAGCAGGAAGATCACCGCGAAGAAATGCCACTCCAGCTCCTGCACCGCCACACTGCTCCTGCGCAGGAAATACCGGGTGAATACGTCGAGACAGACGGTCAATACGAGCAGGGTCGTGAACCAGGAAACGACCGTGCCGACTCGTTCGTTAAGCGCGTCCACGAACCGCACGAATTTACGTAGAACGTTCAAATCCGCATTTACCTTCCTGGCAGCCGCGGCGCCTGGCCGGGCTGGTCATGCTGGCCGCGGACACGTCGTGTTGCCGGGGCGTTTCGAAATCGCCAAGAGTGCATCACTGGACAAAGGGGTCTTCAATATGACATATCGAATGTAATAATACAACCCAAAACGCATGCCCCTTTAAATTAGGATGCAGGCCTTGATTCCAGGGAGGCGCCAGACCGGTGATTACCCTTGTGATCACCTCTACCGGCTGTATATTGCGTCAGTATTCGCCAATCCATTGTCTGCCGAACCACTGCGGAGAACATGACATGCCCGAAAAACGCTACACCGTCCGGGCCGCTACCTGCGACCACCGGGTGGATTACGACGGCGTTTACGAGACGCTGAAACGCATCACGGCACCGCTTGCGGAGTCCTGGGCGCGTATCGAGAAAGCCCGGAAAATCGTCATCAAGTTCAACATGATGAAGCCCATGGACAACGTCGTCCGGTTCAAGGGCCGCCGGCAGGAGTTGGTCGATGACGCGGTCTGCCGGGCCGTGCTGCAGTTGCTGCGCGAACATACCAGCGCCGAGATCTACGCAACGGACACCAATCCCTACGCAACGGACAAACTCACGCCGGACGAGTTCAACTACGTCCATCACCTCCGCGAATTCGACGTAAAATACGACGACTCGAACCGGCCGCCCTGGGCGGTGTACGAGGTGCCGGGCGGCGGGAACATGTTCGACCGGTACATCCTGAGCGGCGTGTTCGAGGACGCGGACGAAGTGATTTCCGTGGCAAAGATGAAGAATCACTCCTTCATGGGCATCACGCTGTGTATGAAGAACCTCTTCGGGCTTCCGCCCATCATACCCCCCAGGGGTCGGGTCCGTACGTATTTTCATCACGCCATCAGGCTGTCCTACGTCCTCCCCGACCTTGCCATGATCACGAATCCCTGCCTGAACATCATCGACGGGCTCGTGGGACAGAAAGGAAGGGAGTGGGGTGGTGAAGGGCGCGTGGGCGACGTACTGATCGCCGGCGACCAGATTACGGCCACAGATGCCTGCGGCGCCTACCTGATGGGACACGATCCGGCCTCCGACTGGCCACAGCCGCCGTTCCGGAGGGACCGGAATCACCTCCTAGTGGCCGCCCAGCGGGGTTTCGGAACGGTAGACCTGGATGAGATCGATTTCGAAAGCGACGTCCAAACCCCGGTGGCGCACTTCGACTCGGATCCCGATGAAGCGCCCGAGCTGATCCATACGCTGCGGCGCACGGCCTGTGAACAGGGCCTGTTCTACCAGGATCACCGGAAGGACATCGTGGACCGGTACCGGGGCGAATTCATCTACATGCAGGAAGGCGAGGTCGCCTGGCACGGCGAAGACCCCTCGGTGATCGGCAGCCACAGGACGTACAGCTCGGCCAGGCCCGGCAGCGCACTCTGGCTCAAGCTGGTGGATCCGGAAGAAACCGAGGGAGAACGATTCGAGGTGTATGACCGGTGTCTTACCGCCCTTTCGGCCTGATCGGAGCTGATTTATGAAAATCGCCATGCTGTACGGCCCAAGAGACCTCCGCATAGAAGACCATTCCCTGGACACCGATAACCTGGGACCCCACGACCTCTGGGTCGAAACCGTTGTTTCGGCGCTCAAGATCGGCACGGACAGGGGCAATTACGAGGGGGCCGAGCAGGTCCCCGGGGCGCCTGACTTCCCGCGCTGGGTCGGCGACAGCAACCTCGGGGTCGTCCGCGGCGTGGGAGAGGCGGTCACAAGTTTCGCTATAGGCGACCGGGTGATCTCCCGGTACCCTCACCAGTCCGAGTTCATCGCCCGGGACGACGAGGTGCTCGTGAAAGTTCCCGAAGGCGTGCATGACGAGGACGCGGTCTACGGCCACCTGTACACCCTGAGCGCCATGTGCTACTACAAGTCGCAGTTCCAGCCCGGCGAGAACGTGGCCGTCGTGGGCCTGGGCGTCCTCGGCCTCGGCGCCGTCGGACTCGGACCCTGCCTCGGCGCGCGGACGATAGGTATCGCGAACAGCCCGGTCCGCATGGAAATGGCCGAACGCATGGGGGCCGACGCGACTTTCATGTACAACGATCCCGACCTGGATGAAAAGCTCGACGACTTCACCCACGGCGAGGGCGTCGACTTGGTCATTCTCACGGCCAATCCCTGGCCCGCACTGCGCACGTCGTGCCAGATCGTGCGCGACAACGGACGGGTCGGTATCGTGGCCCTGCCCGGCAGGGGAGAACCGCCCCTCGACTTCAACCCGCTGGACATGGAATGGTTCTATTTCAAGGGGATTTCCCTAATCGCCGTCAACGGGCGGACCGGTTACCTGTTCCCGCCCGAACAGGGCGACCGGAGGGACTGGAGCACCATGTGCCGTTTCACGCTGGACTTGATGCGCGAGGGCAAGCTGGAACCGAAGCGCCTCGTGACCCACCGGATGCACTACTCCCAGATCAACGAAGCCTACGAGATGATATTCAGGCGAGAAAAGAACATGATGGGCGTCTTGTTCAACTGGAAGGACTGAGATATGGCCACTGGGACGCTGTTGTCGGCAGCACAGAAAGCCGCCTTTGACCGGGACGGCTACTTCATCGCGAAGGGGTTTCTATCTGCCACCGAGGTCGAATCCATACGGCGCGAGATCACCGCGATCGTGGACCGGTACCCGGACGTTCCGGAAGAACTGGTGCAGATCGAGCCGGCCGTACGCCGTGGTACGGTAACGCCCGAATCCGCGGAATTGGGCGTGAGGAAACTCTTCAGGATGACCCGCCACAACGAGCTCTTCCGCTCCCTGGCCCACCATCCGGGCATGGTGGGTATCGCCATCGAACTGCTCGGTCCGGACGTCACCCTGTTTCAAAGCATGCTCCTGATGAAACCGCCCAGGTTTGGCGGCCAGAAGGTCTGGCACCAGGACAACGCCTACTTCCGCCTGGAGCCGAACGACGTCTTCGGGTTCTGGATCGCGCTGGACGACGCCGACGTGGATAACGGATGCATGCACGTTATTCCGGGGTCGCACCGCGCAGGAATCGGGGAGCACGGGGGCGTTGCGGACGATTACGGGTTGTCTTCTTCGCCCACGGCGGACGACGCGATGGCCTGTGTCATGAAAACCGGGGACGCCCTCGTGTTCCATGGCGAGACCTACCACTACACGCCGCCGAATACGACCGACCGGCGCCGAAGGGCGCTCCAGTACCATTACGCTTCAACGCACTGCCGGTCTTCGAAAGACAGCCCGTTCAAGTCTATAAAGCCCGAGGTGATTGTAGCGGGGGTGGGGGCGACGCCGGACGTGGTTTCGTCCGCCTGAACGGAGCGACGCTTCCGGTTACGATGCGCCGGCAATCGGTGGCCGTACGTCTACCTGCAGCGTGATGATATCGGTATCGTGGTATTGCTGGTGATGTACGGAGGACGCGAAGTGCCTCAGCAGGCGCAGCGAAACCTCCATTTCCTCCGGCGTCTCCACTGCCCGTTCGTCCCCGAGCAGTTCGATCCGGTCCTGGAGGTTGCCCTCGCCGGTCGCCGCCACCAGTTCGAGGACCGCGCTATCGCCCTCACGGTGCGCGACCAGGAGCAGCCGCCGGGGTTGGCTGGTCTCGTCCTCCCGCGGAATCAGCGTCAACAGGGTTTCCTCGCTCGCGGCCATGAGCCGGTCCGCCGTCTCCTTGTCCCATCCCTGGCGGGAAGCGAATCCTTCAAGGAACTCACGTATCTTGGGCAGCGCCGCAAGATCGAAGTCCGACTCCATACGGTGACGGCGGGGAGAAGTGATCTCCAGAAAAAGCGTCATGAGTATCGCAGTCAGTCCACCGGCCGTCATACCGTTCCGCAGGAGACCGCCAGCGAAGTCGGAGAGCATCGCCGGAAAGATCGCGTCATTCTGAAAACCGACGCCGATCCAGAATCCTACGCCCACGACCAGCCCCTTCCGGTAGTCGATCCCATCCTGCAGAACCAGCTTCATGCCGATGACGAACAGCATGGATAGCAACACGATCAGAAAGCCGCCGGCAACGGGATCCGGAATGGCGAGGACCACCGCCAGGAACTTCGGAATAAACGCGACCAGGATAAAGGCCAACCCCACCACCACCCCGACCATGCGGGAAGCCACGCCGGTCAACTCGGTCACCGCGATGCTCGAGGAATAGGTCGTATTGGGCACCGTGCCCATAAGACCGGAAAGGAGGTTGCCCAGGCCGTCCGCGGCTACCGCGCCCTGCACGGCCCGGTAATCCACCGCCCGGGGCCTGCGCCACGAAACGCGCTGAATCGCGACCGAGTCGCCGATCGTTTCCACGGCGCCAACCAGCGTTACGAACATGAAGGCGGGAAGCAGCGCCCAGAAGGCGGGACCGAAAGAGAGATCAATGCCCGGCCAGCTCCCGTCCGGAAGACCCAGCCAGGAAGCGGCAGCTACGCGTCCGGCATCGTACAGACCGAAGTATCCGCCCACGATGGACCCCGCGGCGACGCCGATCACAGGTGCCCATAAGCGCAGCGACGACTTCGCCTTCAATGCGATGCCGAGGGTGACCAGCACGGTGGCCAGGGCAGTGGCTGCCGCGGACGAGGACGGCATGCCTTCGGGTACCCTGTTCAGCATGGCAAACGCGATGGGCATCACCGTGACCGAAATCAGCATGATGACCGTCCCGGAGACCGCCGGCGTCAGTATTCTGCGAAGGAGGGAAAGGCGGGCGGACAGCAGGAACTGGAAAAGCGAGGAGATGATGATGAGCGTCGCCATCAGTGCGGGACCACCTTGCGCGAGCGCCCCAATGCAGATCGCGATAAAACTGCCCGAAGTACCCATCATGAGTACGTAGCCCGCGCCGATGCGGCCGATTCGCAGCGCCTGAATGACCGTGGTCGTGCCGCTGACTGCCGCCGCGGCGAACACCCCCCAGGTCAGGAAGGATTCGCTCGCGCCCCCGGCCCGGCTCACGATGGCCACGGTCAGGACGACGCCCCCGACCGTAAGCAGGGCGATCTGGAGTCCGAGCCCGATGGCCAGGAGAACCGGTGGTCGTTCGTCCGCTTCGTAGCGGACTCCTGACTGGCGATCTGTAACATCCGTGTTCATGCCAGGATCCTGTTAAGGTCTAGTGCTACAGCTTTGTTGCAGCGATACAAATTCGTCTGTCGACCGAGGAGTGAGGCATCCTCGAAGGAAAGAAAATAACGGCATGTGCCTGCGGGTCAAGGCATTCCAGTGGAAGAACACCGAGTTTGCCGTCAGACACGCTATTGACGTGTTGCATCGGGATTCGGCTGCCGGACCTCGACCTGTAGGGTGATGATATCCGTATCGTGGTACTGCTGGTGATGCACCGAAGTCGCGAAGTGTTTTAAAAGGCGCAGAGAGACCTCCATTTCTTCGGGCGTCTCCACGGCCCTCTCGTCTCCAAGCAGTTCGATCCTGTCCTGGAGGTTGCCTTCGCCGGTCGCGACGACCAGTTCGAGGACCGCGCCTGCGCCTTCCCGCCGAGCGACCAGAAGCAGGCGCCGTCGCTGGCTGGCGTCACCGCGACCTGGATTCAGCGTCAACATCGTCTCTTCGCTGGCGGCGACGAGACGGTCCGCCGTCTCCTTATCCCAGCCTTGCCGGGTGGCAAATGCCTCCAGGAACTTCCGAATCTTCGACAGCGCCGAGAGTTCGAAGTCCGTCTCCATACGGTATCGGCGGGGAGAGGCCATTTCCAGAAACAGCGTCATGAGGATCGCCGCCATCCCGCCGGCCGTCATTCCGTTCCGCAGGAAGCCGCCCGCGAAGTCGGCGACCAGCGCGGGAAAAATCGCGTCGTTCTGAAAACCGACACCGATCCAGAAGCCCACCCCGACGACAAGCCCGTTTCGGTAGTCGATCCCATCCTGTACGACCAGTTTCATGCCAATGAGAAAGAGAATGGCAAGCAGCACGAGCAGAAAACTACCGACAACCGGATTGGGTATGGCGAGGACCACCGCCGGGACCTTCGGAACAAACGCGACCAAGATGTAGGCCACCCCCACGACGAGCCCTACCATGCGCGAGGCTACGCCGGTCAATTCGGTCACCGCGATACTCGAGGAATAGGTGGTGTTGGGTATCGTGCCCAACAGGCCGGATAGGAGATTGCCCGTACCGTCTGCGGCCAGGGCGCCCTGAACGGCCCGATAATCCACGGCCCGGGGCCGGCGCCACGAAATGCGCTGGATTGCGACCGAGTCGCCAATCGTATCCACGGCATCCACCAGCGTCACGAACAGGAATGCGGGCAGCAATGCCCAGAAGGCGGGCCCAAACGAGAGATCGACGCCCGGCCACTGGCCGTCCGGAAATCCGACCCAGGGGGCTGCAGCTACGCGATAGGTGTCGTACAGGCCGTAATACCCGCCCACCAGGGATCCTGTGACCATACCGATCACGGGCGCCCACAGTCGCAGAGATGACTTCGCCTTCAATGCGATGACTATAGTGACCGCCAGGGTAGTGAGTACCATGAATGGCGCGGATGACGACGGAAACCCATCGGGAATATCTCCCAGCATTCTGAAGACTACGGGCGTGATCGAGACCGGGATCAGCATGATGACCGTACCGGTGACTACCGGTGTCAGGATTCTGCGTAGCAGGGACAGTCGGACGGAAAGCAGGAATTGGAAGAGCGATGAGACGATGATGAGGGTTGCCATCAGCGCGGGACCGCCCTCCAGGAGTGCTGAAATGCTTATCGCGATGAAACTGCCCGATGTACCCATCAGGAGAACGTAGCCGGCTCCAACGCGGCCGACGCGCAACACCTGTATGATCGTGGTCGTTCCGGTAATTATCGCGGCGGCGAACACCGCCCAGACAAGATAGGCTTCGCCGGCGCCTCCAGCGCGGCTCACAATAGCCACTTTCAGAAACACACTTCCTACGGTGAGCAGCGCGAACTGCAGTCCCAGACCGATCGCAAGGAGGAACGGAGGTCTTTCGTCCGCTTCGTAACGAACGCCGGATTGATGGTTTGTCGTATCGTGGTTCATGGGCTTGCGTTCCCGTCGACCAGGAGCCGTTCAACGCGCCGGCCGGGTGCACACGCGGGATTCGTCATGCAATAACCGAGGATACGGGTGAAGGAGCCATGCCACAGGTTCGACCTTGTATCATGCGAGTTCGAACAGCCGCTGCCATTCCTCATGACCTGTAGCGATCATTTCCGGATGCGACCGGCTGCGGGCGATAAAGCCCGGGACATCGTCCCTTCCCGTGGGCTTTCGCCGGTCGCTGTACCGGATATCCAGGCTCCATCGTATGTGATCCGAGAAATTCGGCGCGGAACGGTGCACCGTGGTGTGCTGCAACAGGAGCACGCCGCCTTTGGGAATGGGACAGGATACCCGCTCGCCGGCGGGCAGGGCGTCCGGAACGATATTCTCGGGTGAATCGTCGAACGGCAGGCGTTCACTGCGGTGACTGCCCCGGATCACCTCCAGGCAGCCGTTCTGTTCGTCGGTATCCACCAAAGGCAGCCAGAAATTGACCATGAAGGTCTGCATCACGTCCGGATCCAGAAAACCGATGTCCTGGTGCCAGTCCACGACGGAAGTCCTGTCGGGCAGCTTGGCGCGGGAGTTGAACTGGGGATGGACGAGGATCTCCGGGCCGATGAGGGACTCGACGACGTCGAGAATCCCGGGCAGGGTCATGACGTGAAACATGCCCGCGGTCTTCCGTTTTCCCAGCACGGCTTCGAGCAAATCCCTGCACTCGCCGTCCATGGCCTCGTGGATCCGGAACAATCTCCGTTCGAAGGGCTCATCCGCAAACCGTTCCGGCAGCCTGCCTTCCGCGTGGTACCGCTCCGCCCACGCATCGACGACATCGTTCAGTTCCGAGATCAGGGGATCGAGTGAAGCGGGGTCGAAGAGCTTTTCGATCGGCAGAAAACCGTCTTCGAGATACTGATTGATCTGGTGGTCGGTCAGACCGGTCGCCATGGCATGTATCCTTTAGGTGGCTGGACCAGATTAAGTCCATTGATGCGACAAAACGATATGATTATACTTTTCAAATGTCAACAACTTGGGTTCTGAGGGGCATCCGGACCGTGACGTCCATTGAGTCTCAATTTCGGGGGTTTTCATGGCTTTCGACCTGGTTCTGTCAGGTGCGACGATCGTCGATCCATCCCAACAGAAGAATGAGAAGGGTGACATAGGGATCAGAAACGGTAAAATAGCGGCGGTTTCCGATCATCTCGAACCCGACGCGCGTACGACCATCGACGTATCGGGCAAGTATCTTACGCCCGGCTGGATCGATCTGCACGCCCACGTATACGCCGGCGCCACCACCTTCGGCATCAAGGCCGACGCCCTCTGTCTGGCGACCGGGGTAACGACCATCGTGGACGCCGGGAGCCCGGGATGGACCAACCTGCGTGGCTTCCTCGAGTACATCATAGAACCGTCCCGGACCGAAGTGCTCACCTTCGTCCACATCAGCAGCATCGGACTACTGAATTCCATGCGCGGCGAGATGGAGGACATCAATAACGCCGATCCCGAACACACGGCCCGGGTTATTTCCATGTGGCCGCAGCACTGCGTTGGCGTGAAGGTCCGGCAGGGGGCCTTCCAGGTGGGTAGTCACGGTGTGGAACCGCTCCGGCGGGCTATCGAAGCCGCCGAAATGGTGGACACCCGGGTCATGGTCCATATCGACAAGGGCGTCGCCCTTCCAAGTATCCTGGAATTGCTTCGTCCGGGCGATGTCGTGACCCACTGCTACCAGGGCAAGGGCGATCATATCATCGGCGACGACGACCGGGTGATCCCGGAGGTATATGACGCAAGAAAGCGTGGCGTGTACTTCGACCTGGGTCATGGCGCCGGTAGTTTTCACTACGGGATCGCGAAAAGGGCGGTCGAACTGGGTTTTCTGTCCGACGTGATCAGTACGGATCTGCACGTCTACAGCCTGAGATCCCCGGTGCACAGCCTTCCCGAAACGGCGTCGAAACTGCTGAATATGGGTCTGGATTTCGAGGAGATCGTCCGCCAGACGACCATGAATCCCGCGGGCGTCCTGAACCGATCGGACGAAATCGGAACGCTTAAGGTGGGAAGCGTCGCGGATATCGCCGTTTTCAGCGTTGAAGAAGGCTATTATACGTTTACCGACGCCCACGGCCGGCAGGAAACTGGACCCAGCATGATCACTCCGCACCTTACTGTGCGGGACGGACAGGTATACTATCCGGAGGATGTGAAAGACGAGGTCGCGGAAACGGTGCGCCGAGCCGAAGAAATGGTGGGGATTACCGGGGTTCCCTACGGGGCCATACGGGACATCAAGAAGGTGCGGTGAACACCGTTTTTGCGCGTATCGCAGAGCAACAATTGCTCGTTTCTATGTCGTAATTAATTATAGTGCGATTCGTACTATATATTTTTAAAATAATTTTATAAATACTGTTACAGACAATACTAAAGCGATCCCGGATGAAAACAGATGAAAGGAGCAGACCGAACGGACGGAAGGGCAGAAGGGACGCGAATGGAGAAGAATGAAGGATGGCGCTGCGAATGAACGATAGTACGATTCGTATCAAACAATAACGTGATGAGACGAACAGGCGGACAAAGGAGATGGAGGAGGGAAACGAGGAAAGAACGAGCGTATTTTCAAATGAATTAGTACGATTCGTATTGATAGATTTCAACTGGTTGGACATGAACAAAAACAAAAACCCAGAAAAGAGGAAAAACGGGGGTACGCAGGACTCATGGGAAAACCAGACAGGAATAAGTACCTGAATCCAACTCCAAAACCATTCCCTAGGGAGGCTTGCCTCGAATGAAACCCACCATCACGAAACTGGAAACCATAGCCTTTCAATACACTATTGAAAACATGGGCGTGGACTACAACGGATTCAACCTGGTGTACGAGAAAGGCGGCAGGCGCAAGCTTGGCGGTGGCCTGTTGCGGATACACACGAATCTCGGTATCGTCGGCGAGTACCTGGGCGGCCCTTCGCCCTCGGGCCCGGCGGTCCAGTACCTGCTGGGCAGCAATCCCTTCGAGCGTGAGAAGATCTATAACGATCTGAAGCGCGGCCTGCGGCACTCCGACCGGACCCAGATCGGAGCAGTGGACGTGGCGCTATGGGACTTCGCGGGCAAGTACTACAACGCGCCCGTTTACCAACTGCTGGGCGGTTTCAGGACGTCTCTGCCAGCATACGCCAGCACGTACCACGGTGACGAAAACGGCGGCCTGCACACGCCCGAGGCCTTCGCGGACTTCGCCGAACAGTGCCGGGACCTGGGATACCGCGCCTTCAAGATCCACGGCTGGGGCAACGCCCCCATCGAGCGGGAGGTCGCCAACGTTCGCGTCACCGGGAAGCGCGTTGGGGACGACATGGACCTCATGATCGATCCCGCATGCGAATACAATACCTGGGCGGATGCGCTGAAGGTGGGCCGCGCCTGCGACGAAGCCGGATTCTTCTGGCTGGAGGATGCCTACAAGGACGGCGGCGTGTCCATATTCGGCCACAAGAAGTTGCGGGAACACATCACCACGCCGATTCTGCAGACCGAGCATATCTTTGGCCTGGAACAACACGTCGATTTCGTCGTCAACGGTGGAACGGATTTCCTGCGTTCCGGGGTCTACGAGGACGGTGGCATCACCGGCGTGATGAAGATCGCCCACGCGGCCGAGGGACTCGGGCTGGACGTGGAACTCCACGGCGGCGGACTCGCACACAGGCACATCATGGCTTCCGTCCGGAACAGCAACTACTACGAGTTCGGTCTCGTACATCCCGGTATCAAGACGACCAAGCCGCACGTTTACGCGCCCGAATTTACGGATGAACTGGAAAACATCGATTCGAACGGATGCGTCCCCGTCCCTCAGGGCCCGGGTCTCGGCGCCGAGATCGACCGGGATTGGATCGAGGCGCACCAGGTCAACACGATCGTGCACGAGGCGTAGGAGGAAGGGAGGCGCGGTCGCGCAAAAGGCGTTGGCGGACGGGAGTAGTGATCGCGCCCTCACCCGCTTCTACACGCCGGCCAGTATTTCCCGCACCCGCTTGACGACCTGCTTCTCGTCGCGGGTCATCTTCTCCAGCTCGTACATGTCATCCGACAGTTTATCGCGGTGTTCCTCCAGCGGATACAGGTGGGGCAGGTCGAAAAACCAGCTGAAGACGTATCGCTGGAAGATGTTGAGACGGGGATAGTCCTCGGTCCACTGACTGGCGTTGTGAAGCAGGCGTGTAGAGAAGATGATGACGTCTCCCGCCTTCATGGGGATCGTGATCGATATGGGAGGATCGTGCTCGACGGCCAGGCCGTCCGGCTCGGGAACCGTGGATTTGTGGCTGCCGGGCACCAGGCAGAATCCCGTGCCCGGCGGCACGTCGGCCAGGGCGATCCAGGTAGCCAGGTGGCTGCAATAGATCTCGCCGTCCGCCACCTGGAAATCGTTGTTCGGATTGCGGAATCCATGGGTGACCTTGACCCCGTCGTCATCCCGGTGAAATCGCAGTTCTTCCGGTCCCTTGACCATGCGGGTGAATACGCAGTGCATGAGACGGGGACAACCCCAGGTCAAACCGGCCACCACGCGGATGATCTCCGGGTTCATGTTGAGCCGCTGGAAGATCTCGTGGCCGTAGTGGATATGGCCGATATGGGTCTTGCTCGGCTCCTGACGCCCCCGCTTCAATGGGGCCGGGAGATCCTTCTCGTCCGCAGTCAGCCAGCCGTCCAGGACCGGCCTCATCACGTCCAGGTCGGCTTCCGGTACGACATTGCGCAGCAACAGGTAGCCCTGCAGTTCGAAATGCCACTTCTCTTCCGATGTCAGGAAGAACACCGGCGTCTGCGCTCCGATTCCGTTCCCCTGTTCACCTGGTTTCACGTTACCGATCCCCTGTCAGCCGCGCGCCAACTTCCGGACGCCATGTGACCACCCGCAACGCAATCACGCGCCAGGTATCGCGTCCAGGTCCTTGCTGCACTGCTCGAGCACTTTCATCAGGTTAAAATCCCCGCCCCAGGGTACGAGACTGGCGCCCAGGCCACGGTAATGGGCGACCTGTTCGGGGCTGCCTGCCGTGATTCCCCAGGCCTTGCCGTGTCGTTCGGCCGCGTCCGACACCCGGGAAATTGCATCGTCCAGCGTCCAGCTGACGTTGGGATCTGTCTCCAGTCGGTGCGTCAGGTCGGCGGGACCAATGAAGACCACGTCAATACCCTCCACGGCCGCGATGTCATCCACGTTGCGCAGGCCTTCCACGGTCTCGATCTGACAGACGATGAAGGTCTCCTGATTGGCGTCCTCGAAATAAGTCGACCCCTCTTTCCATACCTCGATCCCAAAATCACCGTCGATGCCGGCACCGTCGATCCCCCGGTTGCCCAGGGGCGGGAACTTCGTGCAGTCGACGACGTGACGCGCTATGTCCTCAGTGGACATGAAGGGAATCATGAAGCCCGTGGCGCCGTCTTCCAGGTAGCGGTACAACCGGGTTCTTTGCAGAGTCGGAGGACGCACCATGCAATCGATATCGTGCTGCCGGCACATGGCCAGGATCGACTGGACCTCCCGGGAATCCATCGCACGGTGTTCAAGGTCGAACCAGAGACCGTCGTATTTGAAATGGGCGGCATAGCGAATGTAAAAAGGCAGATAGTGGCCGAGACCAGCCATCCGGACGAAGCCGGTGGAGCGAAGCTTGGAGAGGACCTTACTCTTGCGCATGCCGGATCCTTTCGGGAGGGATGTGGATTCTCAAATGACAGACACAACATGATGGTTAGAACTTAATCGTATTGGGGGTATATTCAACACATTGCTCTGTATTAATGCATATGTGTTTAGCTGTTTTATCTAACTAATACAAACTACGTAACAACTAGAACCTAGTAAATTAGGATGTGTTTTCTAGCTCTTCGATACGCCTACTAAAGCACGTCATGCAATCTTTCGAATAGTCATGGTATTTACAAAGCTAACAGAACTTAATTCAGATAGAAACGGTCCTTAAATGTAATCTTAACTCACGAAACTAGATTGGGAATTTGGCAGACCTTTTGGCCAGAACGTAATGTTTTGACTAAAGCAACTAACGAAACTTTTTAATACCCTTGACCTTGTAAGAAAACGGAGCACGATTTGCCGATTTATGTAATAAACTAGAATCAATAAAGAGGAGTAAAATCCCGGCACTGAACGCATAGCCAGATGCGCTACGCCAAGTCCATATTGTGATACTAGCATATTAACTTTGCTTGACGGCTGGATCAGTAGAATCTAACAGTAGTCTGGGATTTTGGTATTTTATGTCCTACTATAAATAACCGGCACTCATACATACCAGTGATACTGCCCAAAAAATGAATTGTTGGCAGTCCAGACGGAGATTGACAATGCCAGACGAGATCAGTTGCCCAATCTGGGGATCCCAAGCAATCAGTGACGAGTCCAGTTTCGGAGACTATACCTGCGTAGATTCCGCTCGTGCGGGCGGAAAGTATTGGATTGATGGCAGGAGCATGCAGGTTTTCACGAATTGGAACAGCTTACCTTATTCGGAAGAAAGAAATCGGAAGAAAGCCCGTTTGACAAGTTGGTTAATCAACCAACGCCGATTGGGAGTTACACGACCACAAATCCACGTTTACGAAATTGAAGAGGTATTCAGGCGTCCAGACATGTCAGTCCACGCACGAGCAGACCAGTTATTGAAGTACATTCAGGGGAAATCAGCTTACATTGGGTCTCGATTAGAACTACCTAAAAATGACGAAGAGCCCTTTGGGCAGGAATTGTTTGCTTACACAGAAAGTACCAATAGCTACGAATTGGTTTTCTTGTTAAACTTCTTGGTGGCCCAGAATTGGCTGAACGAGATATCTGAAACTTTTGGTTATGTAGAAGTTGAGATAACAGTCGACGGTTTTTCACGCCTTGCCGAGGTGGATAATGAAGTCTCCATCTCATCTCGTGCTTTCGTAGCCATGTGGTTCCATGAATCCACGAATCAGGCCTGGGAAGCCGGAATAAAACCCGGTATCGAAGACTCAGGTTATGAAGCGGTTCGCATCGATCGACAAGAACACGTTAATAAAATCGACGACCAAATTATCGCTGAGATAAACAGATCGCGTTTTATTGTAGCAGACTTCACACAGGGGTCAGACGGAGCCCGTGGAGGTGTCTACTATGAAGCCGGATACGCTCACGGGCTTGGTCTACCTGTGATCTTTACCTGTCGAGAAGATGTCTTTGAAAACATTCACTTCGATACGCGCCAGTACAATCACATCGTATGGGAAAACGTCGAAGATCTCAGAAGAAGCCTTTCGAATCGGATTTCTGCAGCAATTGGCGATGGACCCTATTCAACAAAAACATCCGCATCGTGAATAAAGAACGATATTGGGAAATAGCGCAAGGAGTGAATAAGAATCTACTAGGAATTTGCAGAATAGTGGTAAAAACAGAGATCACTGGTAAAATAAACAGGATATTTCGTAGCATTCTACATCATACTACTTGAGAACTGTTCGTTAAAACCGGATTCACCGAACCTCTGACATGGCTCATAGTTGGTCCGACGCAAGATCTAACAAAATGGAGTAGTCTGACACACAACCGATGACATCCCTTGCCATCACCACTCCGATGACACCCCCTGAATGGGCGCTCCTGCAGAAGGAATCCATGAAAGCCCAGGCCCGTGCCTGCGAATACTTCTACAGCCGATACTTCGATGAGCAAGGCTACATGCGCTGCGTGCCGCGCTGGGGCGGCGACGACGGACCCGACGACGCCATCGAGAACCTGACCGGTTGGCCCATTCTGTACATGCTGGGCGGACCGGAGAAACTGCTCGCCATGAGCAATCTGGCGCAGGACGGCCATATCCAACAGTACACCGAGGCTAAGACGGTGGACGTGCCGTTTTGCCGGGACGGGATGTACTACAAGGAGTTTCCCGTCATGTTCGACTGGCTGCACAACGGCGAGAGCATGTCGGTTTTCGGGGATCTTGGCCTCTGCGACCCGGATGCGGAAGAATTTGAACGCCGGGTTCGACTGTGGTCCGGATTCTACATGGACGACGATCCCGGGGCGCGGAACTACGACCCGGAACACCGGATCATCCGCAGCCTGTTCAACGGCAGCCGAGGGCCCATGCTCCGCAAAGCCACGGCCCTGGACTGGACGGGGGATCCCATCGAGGAAGGCCGCTTCGTCTTGGCCCACGGTGAGCGCAACTACCAGGAGATGCTGGCCCATTTCAAGGACTACACCGACGTGGTCGGCGATCATCCCTCCAACATGCTGGCGACAGGACTCGCCTTCAACGCTTATGCACTGACGGGCGAAGACAGGTATCGAGACTGGATCCTGGAATACGTGGACGCCTGGGTAGAACGCACCCGCGAGAACGGCGGTATCATCCCATCCAACATCGGCCTGGACGGCGTGATCGGGAGCGCCTGCGACGGCAAGTGGTACGGAGGATGCTATGGGTGGGGGTTTACGACCGTCATACCGCAGAGCGGGGAACTTGCCCATCGAACCACGATTCCGCTCGGCCTGGCGGGCTTCAGTCACGCGCTGCTGCTGACCGGTGACCGATCCTACGTGGGGCCGTGGAGCCAGATGATCGACCTGATCAACGCAAACGCGCGAGAGGAGAACGGCGTTACGATGTACCCCAACAAGTACGGTGACGACGGATGGTACAACTTTACGCCGGAACCCTATAGTGTCGGTGCACTGGAGACCTGGTACTGGTCGATGTCGGAGGAAGCGCAGGCCCGCTGCGCCGATGATGCGTGGGTGCGTTATGTGTCCGGCGAGAATCCCGCATATCCGGAAGAAGCATTGCAGGCCGACCTGGCGTCCGTCAGGCAAAACGTGGAATGGATTCGCAACGATCCGATGACGCCGGACACGCGCCTGTCCGACAACACGAACGGCTTCAACCCCGCGACGCCGGGCACGCTGTTTCAGCAGACCATGGGCGGCCCCGAACCGAAACGCGCCCAGGCAGTCCATTGCATGTTCCGGTACTTCGATCCGGGAAGACGAAGGCCCGGGCTGCCGGAGGACGTGGCGGCCCTGGTCGACACGGTCGGCGAAGGGGAGTCCGCGGTGACTCTGATCAACCTGAACCCGGTAAATCACGCGGACGTCATCATTCAGGGCGGCGCCTACCGGGAACACGCGTTGAAATCGGTTTCTTTGGAAAGCGAGGCTGTGGAAAAGGATAGGACGACCGTGGAAGTGGTCGGCGACTATCTCAAACTTCGCCTCGCGCCCGGCTCCGGGGCCCGCCTCGAGATCGCCATGGAACGATTTGCGAATCAGCCTAAGTTAGCGTTTCCCTGGTAGCTGCTGCGCCAGCGACCAGCTCCCATCCGTCTTGACGGCGCATCGTACCGTCGAACCCGAACTTCCCTCAATCCATCACCCTGAACGGACTGTTCCCGACTCCCGGCCAGATCCGTATCACACCCAGAGTCGCCCGGACGCCGATCCAGACTCCGGTCATCAACCAGATCCAGTCCAGGGCGTGAGGGCCGGCGAGCAGTCCGGCCGCACCCACGCCGGTGGCGAGGACCACGGCGTTCCTCAGGTACCGGTAGTCTCCCGAGCCCCAGTGCAGCCCGTCTGTGGCGAAGGCCAAGGCGTTAAGCGGTTGTACGACGACGGCGATGATCCAGGCGGAGTGGAAATAGGCTACCGCGGTCGTGGGTACGAGCAGATCGATGATGACCCCGCTCCCCAGCCACAGGACGAGGCCCAGAAGGCCACCCGACCACACGCTCCAATGGCACACGATGCGCGCCACTTTCCTGGCGCTCCTGATCCGGTCGCCGCCGAGGAAGTAGGCCACCAGACTCTGGCCCGTGACAGCCAAGGCGTCCAGCACGAATGTGCCGAACATCCACACCTGCCTGATCGCCTGGTGGGCGGCCCCGATGTCCGCTCCTCCGTGCGTGGCCTCGCGGGTCGTCAGGAGGAGAAACAGGTTCAGTACGCCGGTTCGTATGAAGAGATCGGAACCCGCGCGCATGAGCCTGCCGACCGCGCCGAATTCAACCTGGAACGTCCAGCCAAGCTTCCGCCTGATGATCCAGATCGACCAGACCGCCCCAATCCAGTACGCGACGACGCTGGCCACCGCCGCACCCGCGATGCCTAGGGCGGGCACGGGGCCCGCGCCGAAAATGAGGATCGGGTCGAGCACGATGTTTATGCCGTTGATGCCGAGGGCGATCCAGAGCGGCGAGCGCATATCCTGGAGTCCCCTCAAAGCGCCACAGGCCGTCAGCGTGATCAGGATGGCGGGAGCGCCGAGCCAGCGCCAGAAGATGTAGTCCACGGCCCCATCGTGGATCGCACCCGACGCCCCAAGCAACGTGGCGAGATACGAGGTGAGTGGAATGCCGAGGATGATGATCAGCAGGCCGAAGACCGTGCTCATGATGATGCC
This sequence comes from Candidatus Latescibacterota bacterium, assembly GCA_012270975.1. GTDB lineage: Bacteria > JAAXHH01 > JAAXHH01 > JAAXHH01 > JAAXHH01 > JAAXHH01. The sequence continues at coordinate 407,603 of JAAXHH010000141.1, forward strand.
CAGGCTGCTCATGGAAACGGACCGGTGCCGGTCGTTGTCGCCCTCGGCCTGAGCTACTTCGGTCTGGGTACTGATCCCGAGGAAGTTGAAGACCCAGAAGAGGCCGGAAAGTGCCACGGCGCCGACCCCCAGGGCGGCCAGGGACTCGGCGCCGAGCCGCTTGATGAAGGCCGTGTCCACGAGACCGGTAAGCGGTTCGGCGATGAGTGAGAGCAGGACGGGGAAGGAAAGCCGTACAAGCGTGGCGTGGGGTCTGGCCGAAAAGGGATGTTCTGGCGAGGAGACCGCGGGTTTTGAATCGCGCATATCTAGTTAATCGGCGTACTCAGTCGGCGTACTTAGTAGGCGAACCGGTCCACCGCGAGAAGGTCGAGGTCGATATCGGTCCGCTCGCCGGCTACAATCTGGCCAACCAGCTTCCCAGTCACCGGACCGAGGGATACCCCAATCATGGCATGGCCAGCCGCAACGACCAGGTTCCGGGCGTCCGGGGCCCGGCCCAGAAAAGGCAACCCGTCGGGCGTGCAGGGACGCAGGCCGCACCAGGTCTCCAGGATCTCATGGGATCCGATATCGAACGTCGGAAGATACCTGGATACGGCACTGGTAATGGCGAAAACACGCCGGTGGTTTATGGAATAGTCCATGCCGGCCAGCTCCAGGGTGCCTCCGATACGCAGCGTGTCGCCCATGGGCGTGACGGCCACCCGGGATTCGGACAGCATGAAGGGCATTTCCGGCCAGCCTGACGGCCGTCTCAGGGTAACGCTGTACCCCTTTGCCGGCTGGATGGGCAGCGGGATTCCGGCGAGTTTGGCGAGCGCGGCCGACCAGGAACCCGCCGTGAGCACCACTTCTCCCGCCGCGATGTCTCCCCGGGTCGTTTGGGTAACCTTGATGTGGCCGTTCTCTCGCGTAAATCCGGTCACTTCGGTACCTGTCCGCACCACCACACCGAGGCCCTCCATATGGTCCGCCAATGAACGCACGAACTTGCCCGGCGTCAAATGGGCATCCTGCCGGAAGTGCAGGCCGCCCAGCGCATCCAGTTCCAGCCCCGGAAGCACTTCGGCCAGACCGTCCGGTGAAAGTTCGTCGATTTCCAACCCGTAGGAAGAGAGGAGGTGACGTTCCTCTTCCCCTTCCTCCAGGCCCTCCGGCGTTCGATACAGGGACACTACGCCCCGCTGATGATAGTCGAATTCCACCCCGTCCAGGCCGTTCAGCTCATCGAAGAGTGACAGGCTCTGCAGACTCAGGTCCCGGATGAATGGTATAGCCCTTCGCATCCGGCCTTCACCGCTCGCCTTCCAGAACGCCCAGAGCCAGCGGATCAGCGACGGATCCAGCCGCGGCTTGATGTAGAAAGGGCTGTCCGGCTTGAACATCCACTTCAGGCCCTTCGACACGACGCCCGGCGCCGCGAGCGGCACGCTGTGACTGGGCACGACGAGCCCCATGTTGCCGTGGGAGGCGCCGGACCCGATCTCCCCGCGGTCCACGAGGGTGACCTCGTATCCTGCCTCACGCAGGTAGTACGCGGCGCAGACGCCCACCGCGCCGCCTCCGATGATCAATACGTCGGTCTTGTCCATGAGAATCGCTGTGAATCAGTAGAGGGCGGGACGCAGTACGACGGATGTATCCATGCATTCCGCGGCGAATCAGTCGCGGGCGATGTACATTTCCGTGAAGTTCACGGTCTGAATCGATATGATCGGCACCACGCGGCCTTCGCGGTCCTGCTTGACGCCCCGGAGATAGGGTTTTCGCAATTCCGTAATCACCGGGTGGAATAGAAAGACGGCGCCCGCCTCCTCGGCGAGGATGCGTTCGGCCCGGGCGTACAGGTCGTAGCGTACCGCGGGATCCATATGGGTATTGGCCCGATCGAGCAGGTCGTCGAATTCCGCGTGCAGCCAGTCGTGGCGGGCATATCCCCTGGGCTGGGACCGCCAGAGGAGGCCGAGCATGTTGGACGGGTCGGGGTAGTCGTAGACGAAAACCAGCATGCCCATGGGGATCTGCCACTGGAACAGGTTCTCGTTGAAAACGTTGCGCTGCTGATACCGGATTTCGAGTTCGATGCCCAGTGTCTCCCTGAGCATGGCCTGCACGGCCTCTCCCGCGATGCGGTTGATGCCCGTATCGGCCACCCGCAGCCACAGCTCAGTCTTCGGAAAGCCCCGTCCTTCCGGATAACCGGCTTCCGCCATCAGCCGCCGCGCCTCGTCGGGATCGTAAGCCTGGGACGCCCTGAACTGGTCCGCCGAATACCCGGGGAAGCCGGGCGGGAGCATGGAGTACGCCGGGATGGCGAGATCATTGAGGACGGTCGTGCTGAGCGTAGATCGGTCGATGGCACGCGCAATGGCCTGCCTTATCCGGGCGTCGTCGAAGGGAGGCTGCCGGGTCTGGAAGAACAGGTACCACGTGGTGAACTCCGGCATCCGGTGAATCTCCTGCACGAGCTGTTCGTCCTGAAGCACCCGCTCGTAGTCGATGGGATCCAGGCGGTAGGCGTCGACCTCACCGTTCTCGTAGGGCAGCGTGCCCGGCCGCTGGGCGCCGATGAACTTGACGATGATCTCCTCGAGCAGCGCCTTGTGCGGACCGTTGTAGTTCGGATCCAGCGTGAACGTCATGTCCGATCCCGTTTTCCATTCCGCCAGCCGGTAGGTGAAATTGGACACGCAGTGCTCCGGCTCGGTCCACGTCGCGCCGAACTTCTCCACCTGCCACCGCGGCACGGGCGAAGAGGTGATAAAGGAGACGATGTACGGCAGGTAAGGACAGGGGCCCTCCGTCTCGATCTCGAAGGTCAGATCGTCCACCGCGCGGATTCCCACCTGCTCCACGTCCTGGAGTTCGCCCTGATTGAAGGCCCGCCCGTTCTTGATCACGTAGTAGAGAAAGGCGTAGATGTTCCCGCTGGCCGGGTCCAGCATGCGGCGGAAGGAGTACTCGAAATCGTGGGCCGTTACGTCCCTCCCGTCGCTCCACCGCGCGCCTTCCCTGAGATGGAAGGTCCATGTCCGGCCGTCTTCCGAAGATTCCCAGCGGTCGGCTGCGGCAGGCACCAACTCGTTATTCTCGTCCAGCAACACCAGGCGCTCGAAGGCGAAGTACGTGCCGTCGGCTTCGTAGGCCGCCACGCTGATGTCCAGCGTGGACGGCTCGCGGAACATGTAGCGGAACTTCTGCCGGTCCGGCGGGGCCGCGTCGTCCGGCAGCTGGCGGCCTATGGAATTGACCCAGGTATGGCCGTCGGGCTGCTGGACGTCATCCTCGACGCCGCATCCACTCAGATGGATGACGGACAGCGCAAACAGAGCGTAGCGTAGATGATTCAGAGGTTGCGTGAGCATGCGCATGATCAAACTCCGGGTGATTCCGTCGGCCGGTCCGTGGCGGGTATTCCGTTAGCTGGTCCGCGGCCGGTACTCCGTCCGCTTTTCCGTGGTGTATGGTCGGTCAACCACCCTTCGGCAGGTGGTCCGTATAGAATCGAACCCAGTTTCTGTACATGACCTTCTCGATGTCTTCCCGGGCGTATCCCCGCTCCTCGAGGATGGGAACCAGCAACTGGTAATCGGCGATGGAATCGACTTCGGCGGGCGCTCCGTCGATACCGCCCTGTCCGTCGGTGTCGCCGCCGATCGCCGCGTGATCGGCGTTGCCTGCCAACTGGCACACGTGATCGATGTGATCGGCCACGTGGGAAAGGCTGATGTCCTCGCGCCGGAAATGGTCCCGGCGGTTGTATCCCCCGGTGTTCGACCAGTCGAGGGTGTACCAGGGGCAGAGCATCCAGGTGTCCATGGACGCGCCGATGACGCCGCCCCGTTCGATGACGATCCTGAGCTGTTCGTCGGAGAACTGGCGCTGGCCAGGGACGAGGGTGCGGCAGTTCTGGTGACTGGCCAGGACCGGACCCTCATACAGGTCCACGGCCTCGAAGAAACTTTCGTCCGATATGTGTGTCAGATCGAGCAGCATGCCGCAGGCGGACATCTCGCGGAGCAACTCCCCGGCGGGCGGGAACAGGCCGCCCGTGGAACCCGTGCCGTGGGCATAGGTGCTCGGGCCGTAGTGGGTCAGGCTCACCACGCGGACACCCGCCTCGAACCATTCGTGTACCTGTTCGGGCCAGAGAATGGGATCGGCGCCCTCCATGCCCAGGATGAAACCCACGGGCAGTCTTTCGGTATCCTCCGCCTTTTCCCAGACGGACATATGCGTCGCCAGGGCTTGTCCGCCAGTAAGCACGACGCCTTCACCCTGTTCCGCCAGTATGTGATAATAGGCCAACTGGCCGCGGGCCGCCCCATAGACCGCCGCGCTGCCGCGGAGACCGTCCAGTATGCTGTTTTCTCGTTCTCGACGTACAGTGAACTTCATCAGGGCGGCCGCGACCCGGCCCCGGCGCATCTCGGGCAGGCAGGCGAAGGCGACGTTGTCCGGATCCCCGGCGGCTCGCACCTCCGCCAGAGGACAGGTGACGTCCCTGTTGCGTTCGATACCACTGTATGCCATGGGGTAGTCGCCGTCAAAGATAAGCATGAAAAAAACGATACCGGGCGGGCCACGGAGTGTCAATACAAATCACCCGCCATAGTATCCCTTTGGAGCGACGGCCCTGCGCCTGTCCTTGCGCTCGCGCGGCCATGGTCGTATAATAGGCGTCCGTTGAGAGGCATCCGTGAAACCCGGACCGTGGTCCGGTCGTCTTACCGGTAAGGCAGGTCCGTTCCAGACGGTAAGGCATTCCCGTCCCATTTACCCGAACCGGCCATTTCGGATACGAACCCGATGCGTGCATGTGTACTCGTAGAACCCGGACGAATCGAGACCCGCGACGACATCGACATGCCCGTCGCGGGACCCGACGACGTGGTCGTACGAGTTAAATCCGCCCTGACCTGCGGGACAGATCTGAAAGCCTACAGGAGAGGGCATCATCTTATGCCGCCCCCGACCCTCTTCGGCCACGAGTTTTCCGGTGTGATTGTCGACAAAGGGAACAGGGTGGAAAGATTCTCCGTCGGGGAGCCCGTCATGTCCGTGCATACGGCACCCTGTGGGGAATGCGTGTATTGCAGAAGATCGCTCCAGAATCTGTGTCCCCATCTGACGAAAACGATGGCGCTGGGGGCCTACGCCGAATACCTGAGGGTTCCCGCCGCGGTGGTCGACACGAACATGTACCCCAAGCCCCATGCGCTGGGCTATCGCGAGGCGGCCATGCTCGAACCGCTGTCCTGCGTGGTCTATGGCATAAGTCAGGCACCCGTTGCATCCACCGACTCCGCGGTCGTCATCGGCGCCGGCGCCATCGGGCTGTTGCACGTCATGGTGCTGAAGGAAATGGGTGTGGAGCGGGTTATCGTCTCGGGGCGTCACGACTACCGTCTCGAGATGGCGGCGAAGGTCGGGGCGGACCTCGTCATCGACAGCGACAGGGCGAATGCCACCGAAGTGGTGCTGGAAGCCACCGGGGGCCATGGTTCGCCCATCGTCTTCGAGTGCACGGGGTTGCCGGCCGTCTGGGAAGAAGCCGTCTCCATGGTCAGCAGGGGCGGCTGCGTCGTGCTTTTCGGCGGGTGCCCCGGCGGCACGACGGTAACTTATGACACCGCCAGGCTGCATTACGACCAGATCACCCTGAAGGGCGTTTTTCATTTTACCCCGGAAGCGGTGCGCAGTTCCTACCACCTGCTCGCCGACGGACGACTCGACGTTACGCCCCTGATAACCGGCGATCGCACGCTGGAGGAAGTGCCGGAGACCTTTCGGAACTTCCTGGGAAACAACACGATGAAGTATGCGATCATTCCCTGATTCCAAGAGATATTACCCATGAAAGTCGCCCGGGTCTACGATATCGACGACATCCGAATCGAGGAGATGGACACGCCGGCCGTCACGGCGCGCGATGCCCTCGTGAAGATGCGCAGCTGCGGCATATGCAGTGGCGACGTTACCCCCTGGTACATCCGGCGAAAGGCACCCATCGTCATCGGGCACGAGCCGGCCGGAGTCATCGAGGCGCTGGGTAACGAGGTGGAGGGCCTGTCCGTGGGGGATCGCGTGTTCATCCACCACCACGCTCCGTGCTATCGCTGCCGCCATTGCCGCCGCGGCAATTTCACCATGTGCGCTACCTGGAAGGAGACCCGGCTCGACCCGGGCGGCGCGGCCGAGTATGTGCGCGTCCCTGAGATCAACCTCCGCTACGACACCCTGGTTCTGCCGGCGTCGGTCTCCTTCGACGACGGCGCGCTTATCGAGCCCGTGGCCTGTTCGGTCAAGGCGGTCGAACGCGCGCGCATCCGTCCCGGCGATATCGTGCTCGTCATCGGACTGGGACTCATGGGTATGCTGAACGGGATCGTGGCCCGGCATTACGGCGCGAAGACCGTCATCGGAACCGACCGGGTGGACTATCGCCTGAACAAGGCGCTCGAGCTCGGCATGGATCATGTGGTGGACGTGCGGGAAAGTGACCTGGCAGAATCCGTGCGCGATCTTACCGGTGGCATAATGGCCGACGCGGTCATCGTGGGTCCCGGAAGCATCCCCGCGATGGAGACCGGACTGTCCTGCGTGGGCAAGGGCGGGATCGTGCTTCTTTTCATGTCCTCCCCCGAGGAGGATGTGCTTGCCTTCAGGCCCTTTGACCTGTACTTTAACGATGTATCGATCGTGTGCAGCTATTCCTGCGGTCCGAATGACACCCGCATGGCGCTGGACCTCATCGAAGCCGGTGTGGTGACTTCCGACAAGGTCGTCACGCACCGTTTTCCATTGTCGGAGACGCGGCGGGGCATGGAGGTCACCGCCGCCGCCGGGGATTCTCTCAAAGTGTTGATACAGATCAATGCCTGAAACCACTACAATGGGTGTTTTAGTAATCGCGATCCATAAGCCCGTTGTCCCAATCGATAAGAAGGAGGAGTAGAAATGTCCGACTATGATATCCGGGAGCAGCTACCCGGCAGCAACATACCCTATCTCAAGATCGCCATCGGCATCGTCGTGCTGCTGGTGTTGTACAACTCCTATGCCGTAATAGGCGCCGGCGAACGAGGGGTCGTCTTCAGCAAGTTCGGCGGCGTCCAGGAACGCGTCCTGTCCGAAGGACTGCAGTTCAAGCTGCCCTTCATCGAGGACGTGATCCCCGTCGACGTCAAGATCAAGAAGTCGGAAACGGCCGCAACAGCCTCCACCAAGGATCTGCAGACCGTTTCGTCCACGATCGCGTTGAACTATCACGTGGATCCGGGCGCGGTGAACACGGTATACCAGGAAATCGGTATCTTCTTCAAGGAGCGTGTCATCGATCCGGCGGTGCAGGAAGCCGTCAAGGCAGTATCCGCCCAGTATACCGCGGAGGAACTGATCACGCGCCGAGCCGATGTCAAGGACGAGATCAAGGAGTCCCTCACCGAACGCCTGATCACCTTCAACATGATCGTGGACGAGTTCAACATCGTCGATTTTTCTTTTTCCCAGACCTTCAACCTGGCGATCGAGGCCAAGCAGACGGCCGAGCAGCAGGCCCTGAAGGCCCAGCGCGACCTGGAACGCATCCGGATCGAGGCCGAGCAGAAGATCGCCCAGGCAGAGGCGGAAGCCGAGGCGCAGCGCCTGCAGCGCGCCACGATCACGCCGACCCTGCTTCAACTGCGCGCGATCGAGAAATGGGACGGCCACTTTCCGCAGGTCATCGGCCAGGCCATGCCCTTCATCGATATAAGAACGCTGGGAGCCCAGACCGGCAGGTAGAGCGTTCACGCACGCGTTCGAGCGTTCGCCGCATGAACACGGCTTAATCATCAATCCCCGCAGGCGACAAGGAGACAGGAGCCATACATGATCGGTTTGAACAGTCCGGAGTTCACGCGAGCCGTCACCTCGCAGTGGGACGGCGAACGGGGTCTGGACGGGCGCCCCGTCGTGCCTGACAGCATTCTGGAACGGATGAAGAAGGTAACCATAGAGGAAGCCTGGGGCGTCATCGGAGGAAAAGGATACAACTACCAGTTCGCGGGGGACTGGCAGATCCTCCACCCCGATCGTACCCTCGTCGGCCGTGCGGTAACCGGCGTGTACGTGCCTACCCGGCCCGACCTGGAAACGGCCATCCAGGCCGACGGCGCAAAACATGATTGCATCGGCGGCCAGAACTCTTGGGTGATCGACACGCTCGAGCCCAACGACGTGATCGTCATCGACCTCTTCGGAAAAGTCAAGTTCGGAACCTTCGCCGGCGACAACCTCGGCAATTCCATCTATGCCAAGACCGGCGCGGGCATGGTCATCGACGGAGGCATCCGGGACCTGCAAAGGCTCTACGAAATTCCCATGGCCTCCTACATCCGCGGGGTCGATCCCACGGCCATCGCGGACGTAACCCTCCTCGGCATCAACGTACCCGTTCGTATCGGTCTCGAGGCTACCTGCGTACCCGGAGATATCGTACTCGGAACGCGGGAAGGGGTCATCTTCATTCCGCCGCACCTGGCGGAACAGGTCGTCATCGAATCGGAAGAAACCCGGATGCGGGATGCATGGGGACACCAGCAGCTTCGCGAGGGCACCTACACGCCCGGCGAAATCGACCGCGAATGGACCCCCGAGATGACGGCAGAATTCGAGGTCTGGCGGAAACAGCAGGCCGCGGAAGGCCAGTAGTTACCATCGATTACACCAGGTATCACGGAACTACCTTGGCTAATGCCATAGCGAGCTCGGAAGTGATCTGGAGATTCGTGCCCGCCGTGCCCGAAGGGGATACTATGCTTGTCGGGTCGTATTGTACTACATATATTTAAATCTAATCGTACTATTTCCTTCCATAACATTATGGCCAAACAGTATACGCCCACCCTGCTCGGATACGTCCTGCTGGGGATGCTGAACCAGCTTCCCAGATCGGGCTACGACGTCCGCATGGAGATGGAAAACGCGTCCGTGGGCCATTTCAGCAGTAGTCCCGGTTCGATCTATCCCGCGCTCCAGTCGCTGAAAAAGAACGAATTTATAGACAGCGAAGTGGTCCATCGCTCCCGTTTGAAGCCGAGAGAAGTGTTTCACGTGACCGAAAAAGGGAGGAAGGCGCTTCGCGCCTGGTTGTGCAGGCGCCTCGCCGTATCCGACTTGCGGGACAACCTCGGTGAATTGATGCTGCGGTTTCGTTACATGGAGGATACGGTCAGCAGCGTGGAAACGCTGCGGTTTCTCACGGATTTCAGGCGCAAAGCCAAGGCCTATGCCAACATCCTCAATGCTCAGACCCGGGTACAGGACGAGTCTTCGCCCCACTTCGCCCTCTCACTGCAGCGGGAGATTTCCATGGTGCGGATGCATATCGATTGGGCGGTAGAGGCTATCGAAGCCTTCGAGGCCATAAAACCGGAAGAATCGTAGCGTTCGCAATGCTCGTAACCTAAAGTTTCAAACAGCATTCACTACGCGGCAACACGAACCGGCGAAAGGCGAAATCACCACATGCGACCGAACAAGCTCAGGGAAATCCTCACCAGCGGCCAGCCCTCCCTGGCCACACATATTCACACGGTATGGCCCTCCGTGGTCGAACTCGTTGGCCATACAGGCCGATACGACTATGTCGAGTTCGTGGGAGAGTATGGTCCCTATGACCTGCATGACCTGGACAACCTCGGCCGCGCCGCGGAACTGCACGACCTCGGCCTGATGATCAAGGTCGACCAGGAACCGCGGGGATTCCTGGCGCAACGGGCCATTGGATCCGGGTTTCAGAGCATCCTTTTCGCCGATTGCCGGACGCCGGACGATTTCCGGACCTGCGTTGACATCGCGCGGCCGGACACGCCCGAATCCCGGGGTACCTACGGCGTTGCGACCCGGCGGTTTTCCTACATGGGATACGGCGGCGGCCAGGACTACGTGAACGCCCTGGACGAGATCGTCGTGGCGGCCATGATCGAAAAGGGACCCGCGGTGGATCACCTGGACGAGATCCTGGAAATCGACGGGATCGACATGATCCAGTGGGGTCCGGCCGACTATTCGGTGAACGTGGGCAAGATAGGCCAACGAGAAGCGGTGAAATCCGTCGAACGCGAGGTAATCGACAAATCCCTGGCCGCGGGCAGGAACCCCCGCGCGGAAATCAACACCGCGGACGAGGCCCGGTACTACCTCGATCTCGGCGTGCGCCACTTCTGCATTGGCACGGACGTGCACATACTGCACGGCTACTGGCGGCGTGAAGGCGACGATATGCGCAAGGCGCTGGACGGGTCGTAGTGCCGGCCGAGACCATGATGTCCCGCCCCAACATCCTCTTCGTATTCGACGACCAGCACCGGTACTCCGCCATGGGTACCAGCGGTAATCCCGTCGTACAGACACCGAACCTGGACCGGCTCGCCGCCGAAGGCATAACGCTGGACCAGGTGTTTTCCAGTTGTCCCATCTGCTCGCCCTACCGCGGTCAACTCATGACCGGACGCTATTCCCACGTCAACGGCGTCATGGACAACGAGTACCTGTTGCGCCGTGACCAGGCCCTGCTGCCCGAAGTCCTGGGGGATCACGGCTACCGCACGGCTTATATAGGCAAATGGCACCTGGGATACGGTCCCTATACAGCGGAAGACCGATACGGCTTCGACTACATGGCGGCCTACGACTGTAACCATGACTACTACGACGTCTCCTACTACGAGAATGAGCAGGGGCCCCATGACATGGAGGGATGGGCGCCGGAAACGGAAACCTCGCTGGCGATCCGGTTCATGGAGGAGCATTTACGGGAACATGCGGATCGGCCCTTCGCCCTCGTGCTGAGCTGGGGACCGCCCCACTGGCCCTACGACCAGTATCCGGATGCGTACGATACCTACGACCCGGAAACGGTGGACCTGCCGCCCAACGTCCCGGAACAGTTCGCCGCCTTCGCCCGGAGGGAAATCGCCCACTACTATGGAAACGTGACCGCGCTGGACGACCAGTTCGGCAGGCTGGACGACGCGCTCGAACGGCTGGGCATCCGAAACGATACCCTCGTCGTCTTCACCTCCGACCACGGCGACCACCTCAGCAGCCACGGCTATGGAAAACCCATGGACCGCTGGATGCATCCTTCCTTCCGCGCCTCGAAGGCGACCCCGTACGAGGAATCCATACATGTTCCCTTCATCGCCCGCCTGCCGGGCCGGATCGCTCCGGGAACGAGAAGCGACGCCCTGGTGAGCAGCGTGGACATGATGCCCACGTTGCTGGGTATGGGGGACGTGCCCGGGCCCGACGGGGTGCAGGGCACGGATCAGTCGCACGTGCTGACGGGGAAATCGGGCCCGGCCAACGATTCGGTCTATCTGCAGATTCTGGGTCCCGGATGGCCGCACCGGGGCGAATGGGTAGGCTACTGGCGCGGGATACGGACCGATCGCTGGGTTTACGCGCGCTGGCACGAAAATCAACGGGACACCCTGCTCTTCGACCGGCAGGACGATCCCTTCGAGATGAAGAATCTGGCGGGCGATCCTGATTACCGGGGGATTCAGGACGCGTGTGAAGCACGGCTACAGCGATGGATGGCGGAAACCGGCGATCCCTTCGACACCGGACCCCGCGACCCGGAAACCGGTATGCTGCTGCTGGGTCAGCGGTTCAATCACGCGATGTACGAAAAGGGAGAAGAGGCAAGATGACGATTTCCTGCTGCACATGGGCCCTGGCGGGGACGGAAGCGGACGTATTGACGGCAATCGCCGGGGCGGGCCTGCGCCATATCGATCATCGCCCCTTTGATTTCAGGTCCGCCGAATCCCGCCGACTTATCTCGGACCTCGGGCTTACACCGGCTTGCATGGCAACGGGTTTCGGGATGCCAAAAGGCGCGGCGCTCGACGCGGCGGGCACGCAATCCCGGACCGCGGCCATTGAACATACCCGGCGTGCCCTCGAATACGCCCACGAGACCGGTATCAGACGGGCCTACCTGTTACCGGGAGACGAGGGTGGCGAGGAATCCCTGAAGCGGTACGGGGATTCCGTGGCCGGCCTCGCCGACACGGCGGGCGGGTACGACATCAAACTGTGCATCGAACATTTTCCGAGAAAAGCCCTGGCGACGGTGCAAGACACCCTCGACTACATCGCGAAGCTGGGTCACGACAACCTGTACCTGCTGTTCGACATCGGTCACGCGCAGATTTCGAAGGAAGATCCTGCCGAGGCGGTTGCGAATGCGGGCGATCGGCTGGGCTACTTCCATCTCGACGACAACGACGGCGCGTCCGATCTCCACTGGGCTTTGTGTGACGGGGTACTCACCGAGGACGTGCTGAAAACCACGCTGGCCACCCTCGACGACATCGGATACGACGGCCCGGTCAGCCTGGAAATGAATGCCGGGCTGCCCGACCCGCTGGCAGCTATAGAGGCAGGTTTCCGGCTGGTGCGGTCCCTCTACCAGTCCACCACCGATCCGTCGTCGGCCAGGTAACTCTCGCCGTTCCGCCAGTCGTGGTCGATCTGGTCCTCCATGGCGTCGTCGTCCAGCTCGATCCCGAGCCCCGGCGCCGTGGGCAGTTCCACGAATCCATCCTTGAATACGAAGGGCTTCTTTAGGTATCCCTCGCCCAGCGTGGTGTGCTCCTGGGCTACGAAATTGGGGATCGAGGCGTCCAACTGCAGGCAGGCCGCCAGAGAAATGGGTCCCAGGGGATTGTGGGGGGCGATCCCGCCGTAGTAGGCCTCGGCCATGCCCGCGATGAGCCGCACTTCGAAGATGCCCCCGGCGTGGCACAGGTCCGGCTGCAGGATGGACGCGGCCTGCTTCTCCAGGATCTCGCGGAATCCCCACTTGGTGAAAACACGTTCGCCCGTGGCGATGGGCAGATGGGTGCCCCTTGCGATCTCGGCAAGCACGTCGACGTTCTGGCATTGGACGGGCTCTTCCACGAAGAAGGGCTGGTAGGGTTCGAGTTCCTTGATGAGCAGCTTGGCCGTCTGGGGACTGACCGCGCCATGGAAGTCGATGGCCAGATCGATTTCCGGGCCGGCGACTTCGCGGAGCCTGGCGAAATGATTGGCGGCCGTGTCGATAAAGGCCTTGTTCTCGATGATCCGGGACGGCCGGTCCGAGTACGGCCCGGTCTTGAAGCAGGTGAAACCCTTCTCGATCCAGTCCTTGATGGTGTCCGGGTCGCCGCCGCCCTTGTACAGGCGGATCCGGTCCCGCGTGGGACCGCCCAGCATCTGGTATACTGGCACGCCCAGGGCCTTGCCCGCCAGGTCCCACAGCGCCTGTTCCACCCCGCTGAGCGCACTGGTCAGGATCGGACCGCCCCGATAGAAGGCGTGACGGTACATGGCCTGCCAGTGGTGGACCACCCGGGTCGGGTCCTTGCCGATCAGGTACGGCTCCAGCTCCGCCACGGCCTGGACGCAGGTCTTTGCCCGGCCCTCCAGGATGGGTTCCCCGAGTCCCACCAGCCCCTCGTCGGTATGCATCTTGAGAAAGAGCCAGCGGGGTTTGACCAGGAAGGTCTCCAGCTTCGTGATTTTCATATTCGCCTCTTCTTCTGATTATGTTTCAGCGTTACCGCGCTCCACACGCCTGGAGACACGCCTGCATGTGTCCCCGGGTCTCCGCGGCGATCACACAGCACTGCTCCAGAGAATACTCCCTGGCCCCGATGACCTCGAGGTTGACAGGTCCATCGTATCCGCCCTCGTGTAGTGCACGGATATACCCTACGAGGTCGATATCGCCGCGGCCGTTGGCCTGGTCCTCGGGGGCGCCCGGACCAGCCTGGCGGCCCTTGCAGTCGCGGATGTGGACGTGGCGGACACGGGGAAGCACGGCCTTGATGGCCTCGACCGGATTCTCATCGGCGCGGTGGATATGGGAGGGGTCCATGTCGATCCCGAAAGCCGGTGACGAAATGGCTTCCATGGCCCGCAGCGTCGTCGGTGTGTCAAAGATACTCGCGCCTACATGGGCCTTGACGCAGAGCGTAACCCCGTAGGTCTCCGCCCGATCCGCCAGCCGTCCAAGGGAGTCTATGGACGCCTGGAGGCTATCTTCGTCTCCTGAAGTTCCACCGGGGCCGCAATTGATGATCGGAATGCCGGTCTCGGCCGCGGCCTGGAATGCGGATTCCATAATCTCCTCGTCCTGCGATGGTTGCTCCATGGCCAGCAGTTGCAGGCCGTATTCCCGCGACAACCGCTTGATTTCGGGTGCGATGGCCCGCCAGTCCGACAGGACGAGATGCTCGCTCATGCCGCTGATAGCGGACACTTCTATGCCGTCATATCCGGCCATGGCCAGGTACTTGAAGGCCGTCTCCATGTCGTATCCGCCGAACAGTACCGAGTTGGCGCCAAGCTTCATATCTTCTCCTTATCAGTATTGTACCGTCACCACGGAATCGGTATCCCAGGATTCGATGGCAGCCTCGATGATCAACTGGGCGCGCAGGGCGTCCTCGGCTTTTGCGTCGATCTCCTCCGGTGCCGCATCCTCGAGATTCTGCTCGATCCAGCGGTTGATCCTCGAACCGAATGTCTCGGAGAACCCCATCATGCCGCCCAGGTATTGGTAGGTCTCCACTTCTCTGGAATGCCTGGGGTAGAACTCCAGTTGTTCGCAGGCCTCGCGCAGAACGAATCGGGCGTCCGAGCCCACGACCTCGCAGGTTTCCAGGCCATAGCTTCCCCCGGCGTCGTAGCTCCCGGTGAGATGGCCGACGACGCCGTTCTCGAACAGCATGTTGACCTGGACATTGGACCAGATCTTCCGTCCCCGGCCCTTCTTGAAGAAGGCCTGCACCTTTTGCACGTCGCCGCAGAAATACCGCATCACGTCGATGGAATGGGGATGGAGGGCACGCATGTGGAAATGGGGCGAGCTCTCGTTGGGGTTGTTGATCCACATCGTCATGTTGATGATGTTCAGTTCGCGCAGCCGGCCGGCCTCGACCCACTCCTTCGCCCGCAGCGCGGCGGGCGTGAAGCGGTGGTTGAGGTTGATCCCGTAGCGAAGACCCCGTTCCCGCGCCAGCGCGACCATCTCCCGGGCCTTCGGGATCTCGTTGGATATGGGCTTCTCGCCCAGCACAGGGATGCCGCCCCCCAGCAATTCTATGGTCGGGGCGTAATGATCCCCGCCGTTCTCAACGCCGGCCGTACAGACGCTGGCCGCGTCGACCTTCAGCCCGCTGTTCAGCAGGTCGCCGACGCTGTAGTACGCCTGACAGCCGTAAGTCTGCGCTGCCTCGTCGGCCTTGTCCTTTATGGCGTCGCATACGGCCACGATCGTGCATGCTTCATGTGCCTGGTAGTTCCTGGCATGATTGTTTCCAATGCCGCCCATACCGACCACCGCGATATTCAGCCCCATCTTGAAACGCTCCTTTGCGCAAACTGCGCTACTTGCACTATACGCGTTAAATTATTATATTTCAGTCACTTGCTTATATAGCCAGCCCTCGCGAATCAGCCGTCACTACCGGCTGCGCGCCTGCAAGCTGGCGGCCTGATTGGGGTCTCCGATGTGCATCGTGTCGTAGGCCTGCTGCGAGGACTTGAAGGCCCCCACGCCCTCGTGGCCGTGCCAGTCGCCCTGGGTCAGCATGGGATTGCGCTTTCCGGTCTCCCGCACCCGCTTCCGGATCCAGCTGTTCATCCGGCGCTTGAGCAAGTTCACCACGTCCGGTAGTTCCTCGGCCAGGTTGCGGTTCTCGTCGGGATCCTCCACCAGGTTGTACAGCTCGACCGGCGGCTTGAAGTGGAAATCGGGTTCCAGGGCGACCATCAGCTTCCACTGCGGCGTGCGCCAGCCGTGCTTGCGCATCCACGTGCACTCGGTGATATAGAACTCGCTGTCGAAGGACGATACCGTACCATCGACCAGGGACATCAGGCTGTCTCCGTCGAAGTCGATCCCCGTGTCGATTTCAGCCAGGTCCATGATGGTAGGGACGAGGTCCTTGTGCTGGTTGTAACCGCCGATGCGGCTCCCCGCGGGGATCCTGCCCGGATACCGTATGATGAGCGGGACGTGGAGCGTCACGTCGTAGAGGCCGTGGTGGTCGAACCAGCATTCGTGGTCGTAGAGCGTCTCGCCGTGGTCGCCGTTGAGGATCACGATCGTCTCGTCCATGATGCCATGCGCTTCGAGGGCGTTGAAGATCGTCTGGATGCAGGCGTCCATGTACGCGACCGCGCCGTCGTACTGAGCGATGACGTAGTCCTTGTCGGTTATGCCGGGCGGCATCCACTGGGCGAAGAAATCACAAAAGGGCTTGAACGCCTTGACCGGGTCCATAGACCGGTTCTTCGGGTCGCACTCGTCTCCGTGATAGAACATGCGCTCGTAGGGCTCCGGCGGCAGGTACGGTGCGTGGGGATCCATGTGGCGCAGAAACAGAAAGAAGGGACCGCGACGTCGGGCGAGCCGGTCCAGCTCCGGGATCGCCACGTTGTTCAATTCCTGCGCCTTGGGACTGCGCCCCTCGTTCCAGCTTCCCCAACTCGGATACTCGAGATATTTGTCGAAGCCTCGAGACGACGGGTTGCCGGCAAATCCCACGCTCGTGGTCGCGTATCCATGTTCACGCAGGATCTCGGGCAGCGTCTGGACGTCCTCGCGCAGGCCGCCCTTGTGCCGCAGGGCCACCACCTGGGTGCCGAAGGCGTCCAGGCCGGTCAGCATAGACGCGTAGGCGCTGGTCGTGGGAATATGAGCGCTGTAGGTCTTCTCGAACAGTGCGCCGCCCTCGGCGAACCGGTCGATGTGGGGCGTGGTCTGTCGGTGGTAGCCGTAACAGCTCATGTGATCGGCCAGAAGGGAATCCACTCCCAGCAGCACGATATTGGGACGCTTCTTGCGGCGCCGGTTGGTTTTAGCCATGGGTTGGTCCTCTATGTTTATGCCACCAATTCATGTATGCGATGAATTCTGATTTTCGTATCAAGTGATGGTGATAGGGTAAATTGGCGTGGCAGGCAATGCACAACGCCTGGAGATTCTCGCTGATGTTATTGTTCTTGTTGCCGTCTTTATGATGAACGTGCAGGTATTCTCGTTTATCATGTAGGGAAACATGGCATTCTTCACATCTCCAATTTACTCTCTCCTTATATCCACGGGAGATGTTACTCCAATTAACCGTGTATTCGTTGGCCGGTGCGGTGACGTTATTGTGAGTTGGTTCAATTCTGATCTGTGAAGTGTATTTTCCAAAGAACTCGCCCAGTGTAAATGACTTAAGAATCCAGTTCTTGGTCTGCTGGTTGCAATTTGCGAAACCTTTGTAATTCAAGCGTATCAGACAATTCCAACAGATAGACAGTTTTTCATCGACGCCCTTCTCAACAATCCGCCCCTGCTCAGTTGAATTGATGGTGAATGTCCCATCGGTCCTGTTTGACACTACATATCTGTCGTATCGATTGTTAAGTCTCATTTGTGTCAACGTTTTGCAGTCGGCAACATGAAACTTGTATGGTTTGTACTGAACCAACTGATCTCGAATATAAACTACTACTTTACGGCCTTCGTATTCTAAAGTCCCATCTCCTGCTACGGCTAATTCTTCTGGCGCAATGTCATGGCCGGTTGTTACCAGTATTTCGTCAATATCAATGGAATTCCAGATCCCGCTCTCGCTCCAGTCTACCAGTTGAGCGTTCATCCGTCTTCTTAATTGGTTGAACAAATCATGCTGCTTGAAATCAGGTAGTCTCATGATCCCTATTCTTGATTCACGATAATATCGATTCGTTTTTCCGCGTTAGTCTGTACCCTGAATTCCACTCTTCTGGATTTTACTCTGTCTTCTCTGCCTTCACTGCCCTCTACAAACAGCAGTTGGCTTGAAGACAGACCGTTCGCGGTCAACACCCTTTTGATCCAATTTCTATCCTGTTGCTCAATCGAAGGCATTTGCAACACAAACTCTAGTACGCTTCGAGTCCTTCCCTGCGAAAGTTCCATATTCAGGATATAGGCTTCGTCAGGCCCTACTCCGGTAATCCACTCACTGGATGTATGGCCCTCTATTCTTATCTCCGTGATTTCGCCTTTAAATAGCTTTAAAACTTCCAGATAACGTGGAAAGAACTCGTTCAGAATATCCTGAAAATACGGACGTAGTTTGGCCTCGCCTTGCCCGAACAACACATTCAACTGATTAGCCCTGAACTGAATTGAAAGTGTTGTATCGACCAGTTCAGCATTCCACTTTTCGAAGTCGTACTTGAATTCATTATTGAGGCTGTCTATCAATGCGGACTGCAACTGGTTATAAGTAAGGGCGATCTGTTCAATCTTGTCTTTTTCAGATCGGACATATAGCATGTAACTTATTGCAATAAAGAGAAATATCACCATCAGACCGGCCATCATGTCCGAGATCGAAATCCATGTCTCTTCGGTGTCTTTCTGGCTTGTCGGGGTCAGTTCCATGGTCAATGCATCCATTAACGATCGGGTGTTGAACGAGAATTACTCGGCAAGCCGTCTGCCAATCTCACAACCTCGCGGAGCCTTGATGTAAGGGGACCGTAATCCTCGACAAACTTGGTCGAGAGGCTTGCGAGTTGGTTACCCATCGAGTTGATCGACTCTGTAAGCGCATTCTCCAACGCCTTGTCCAATACACTGATTTGTTGAGCAATCTGTCGTGTGCTTTCCGTGAAGACTCTCTCAGACTCCGCGGTCAGTTTGGTGTTCGTATCATTAATCAGTTTTTCAAACTGCTCGTGGGTCTTTTGTACTAACTCATCGAATTGCGCGGCATGTCGATCAAGTACGCGTCGCTGGTTCTTTACATCTTCCTGAGAGCTGTTTATGGTATCCAACGCGGCTTCAGAAAACTCGCTAGTCAGTTTATCAAGGCGTTCTTCGATAAGGGGAAAAGCGACACGGGCGTTCTCACTAAGTGAGTTGAACGCTTCCACCCGATCGTTCATTGAAATCAACTGTTCCTGAAGCGTTTGAAGAACGGGTTCCAGGTGCTTTGCGGTGGCAACAAATACATCGGACTGCTCGGTGATTGTTTCCAATGATTGACGCGATTTATCCATGCTCTCCATTGCGACTTCAATTACGCGAGCCAGGTCATTCATCTGTAACCGGTAATGATCCTGCCAGTCATTAACGCGGCCAATGGCTTCATTCAGGTGCTTGAAGTTGTCCCCGAATTGCTCATTTATCTTCGTGTTAAAATCCCGCATGACTGATTCGAGTGCTTCTATCAAAGCGTTGGTATTGTCTTCGGCTACTTGATTTGAAAACGCCGTTATGGCCTGAACGACTTCATCCTGTTTATCTACGAAGCTCGTTCGAAGTTTTTGCAACTGAGTAAGCACAGTGCTTTCACCATCTCCGGTTAATGCAGCCTCCATTGATTTCATGGTCTCTTTGTTTTCATTCGTGGCGGTCTGTATTGCATTTAGGATATCCACCAAGGTTGTCTCCAAATCGTCGACTGTCGCTCCGACAACAGGCTGAGATTCATCCGAATCCGCTCTTTTCTTCATTTTGTACAATTCGGCCAGCTTTATGACAACTGACGCAAATATCCCGCAAATGGAAGTCAAGAACGCGAACATCAACCCGTCGAGTAATTCGGGTATGCTTTCGTCAGGATTAGCGGGGTTGAAATGCGCAAGTCCCCATGCTATTCCACAGAAAGTTCCAAGCACTCCGATCACAGTTACGAGGGAGGCCGTGGAGTTTACGTGTTTCCTGAAAACAAAGACCACCAGGATAATCGCGACGACGAATATGGATATTATCACATAAGTGCTCATCCGGATTTACTCCCACGTTCCTTCATTGAGACTACATCGATAAACCGCTACATTCTACTCCGGCATGAAAAACTCGTACCGGTCCGGGTCGCCGTAGCCGTCGACCCAGGTTTCCTTCAATCCCTGGTTCTCCACGGCGGCCTTTACGATGAGCTTATTGAACTGGCTTACGTTCTCCGAACCCATGTAGGTCTCCACGGGCATCCAGAAACACTCTTCAATTTCCGTGGCCTGCATCTCGATGATCTGGTGGAGGGGCTTCAGGCGACAGACGAAGTAAATATCGGACTTGTCGTAGCGGTAACCGTGCCAGTGCCGGAAACAGACCAGGCCATCGAAGCGGGTCGGCACACCCGTTTCCTCGAATACTTCGCGGACGACGCCTTCGGCCAGGTGCTCCTCCGGCTGCAGCGCTCCGCCGGGCAGCTTGTAGTACGGCGCGCGGCCCCCGCGAAACCGTTCACAGACCACCAGCAGTTCGTTCTTCTCGTTGATCACCACGCCGCCGGCGCCGATGTAATGGGTCGCGTAGAGCGGTACGAAGGCGCCTTCGGCCAGGCGAAGCGTCAGCATCAGGTAGTCGGTGGTACTGTGGTGAAATACACTTCCCGCGTCCACCAGGGCGGGAATGAGAAAGGCACGGGTCAGGGGGACTTTAAACCAGGCGACCTGCAGTCCCTCTTCCTTCCAGGATCGGATCGAATGGTCGAGGCGCCCCTTGAAGCCGTCGGCCGTATCCGGCAGGGCGTCCGAACCGACTTCCACGCCGTGGAAACGGTTGCGCTCCCCCTCGATCATCTTTGACATACACTACAGCCCTTTCACTCCGGTGATCCTGTTAGTTCAACACGGCCCGGCTTGCGTCCACGCTGGCTTTGAGCTGGTCGAGCACACCTTCCAAGCCCCGTATGGCATCCGACCAGAACCCGGGTTCCGTAAGTTCGAGGCCGATGGTTTGCCGCACCACGTTTTCTGCCGTATCGCTGCCGGTCAACTTCAGGTACTGCTCGTATCTCGGCAGGAAATCCGGACCTTCCTTCTCGTACTGGGCGAAGAGACCCCGGCTGAGCAGGTAGCCGAAGGTATAGGGGAAATTGTAGAATGTGGTGTCCGTGATGTAGAAATGGAGCTTCGACGCCCAGAAGTAGGGATCGCCGCCCTCGGGATCCAGCACGTCCCCCAGCACGCGGCGCTGGGTTTCGACCATCAGCTCCTTCAGCCTGCTCACGCCGACCTCGCCGTCCGCCCGTTCCTCATGGAAGGCCTTTTCAAATTCGAAGCGCACCGGGATGTCCAGCAGGTAGGTCGCACCATCGCTGGCCTCCAGGTTCAACAGGAAAGCCCTGGTTTCGGCGCTGACGCCCGGTTCCTCCAGCAGGCCCCGCATGAGCAGCATCTCGCCGAAAGTGGAAGCGGATTCGGCCAGGGTCATGGGGTAGGCTCGGTTCAGCGTGCGTTCCCCCCGCATCAAATGGCCGTGAAACGCGTGTCCCAGCTCGTGGGCCAGGGTCAACACGTCGCCCATGTTGGCGTTGTACGTCATGTAGACCCGGGACTCTTTCGTCAGGGGAGATCCCGTGCAGAAGGCGCCGGGACGCTTGCCCGGCCGGGGCGACCAGTCGATCCAGCTCAGCTCGCAGGCCTCGTTCGTGTAGTCCGCCAGGGCGGGATATCCGGCCGCAAAGGCGCGATGCACCAGTGCCCTGGCATCTTCCCAGGAAGGTTCGTCCTGGTTCTCCACGGTCAGGGGCGCCGAGAGGTCGTACCATCCCAGTGTATCGCCGCCCATGAGGCGCGCCTTGTAAGCCAGGATGCCGCGGGCAACTTCGATTTCCGCGAACACCGCTTCAAACATGGCGTCCAGCGTTTCGCGTGAAATTGCCGCCTGGAACAGTGCCTTATCCAGGTAATGGTCCATGCCGCGATGACGGTACAGGGTCAACCGCGTGCCACCGATGGCGTTCAACGCGGCGGCCGGCACGGTCTCGATCGATGCCCAAGCTTTGTTGCCCCCCTCGAAAGCTGCGCGGCGCACCTGCCGGTCCGGATGTTCCATCAAGGCTCGGCGCTGCGACATGGGCACCTGCTCCCGCCGACCGTCCGGATAGGCCATCTCGAAGGTCAGCTTGCCCGAGATCCTATCGTATAGCCGTCCCCAGGCCTCGATCCCGTCCACGCCCAGGTCCGACGCCAGGTGTTCCTCCACCGAGGACATGGTATGCCTGGACTGTTCCCTGATCCGAGTGATTCGGTACCGGGCGTCCCGGAGGGCGGGGCGGGAGGTGAAAGCGTCGAAAACCTCTTCGGGCGGGGACTTGAATCCCCGCTGCAGTTCCACGAGGATCTTGGACATCTGGGCGTCCAGCAGGCTTAATGCACCTTCCTCCGCGGCGAAATCCTCGTTGTTCGCGTCCGCCGAGGTGATACACGAAACATAAGAACCCAGGTGTCGCAAACGGGTGACGGCGTCTTCGAATGCGAGCACGATCCGCTCCCAAGCATCCTGGTTGTCGGGGTTCAAATCCGCCGTGTCCGAGGCATCGGACTGCAAAGTGTCCAGGTCGTCCCGGAGGCCGGCCTTGAAACGGCGCATTTCCGGTCCGTCGAAAGCAGGAAAGTAAGAAGACAGATCCCAATCCATGTATCTACAGCACGTCCCTTCTTATCCTCTGCTCAGGACCTGGCCCGGGCGGTGTTCCGTGGGCTCGTGGTTTTCGATGACCGGCATGCCGTTGACGAAGACGTGGGGAATACCGTCAGGAGGCTGAATCGGCGCTTCGAAGGTAGCCCGGTCGGCTACGGTCTGCGGATCGAAGACGACCACGTCCGCGGGAGCGCCTTCGCGCAGAACGCCCCGGTCTTTCAGCCTGTAGCGTTCCGCCGGAAAGCCACTCATCTTGTAGACGGCCTCTTCCAGGGAAAGCAGACCTCGTTCACGGACGAATTTACGGAGCATCTGCGCGAAACACCCCTGTCCACGGGGATGGGGATGGGTGCAGTCATAGACGCCGTCGCTGGCGACCATCATGAGGGGGTGGGGCGCCGTCCGGTTCAGCACGGCGTCGACTTCCGCTTCCGGCAGCGGCCAGAACATGATAAACGCCTGGATGCCGTCTTCATCGAGCACGAGGTCGTAGGCGAACTCCTCGTTGGACTTGTTCACGCTCCGCGCGGCCTCGCCGAGGGTCATCCCGGCGAATCTACCGGAGCGCGTATAGCCGATGTACTGGCGATCCGCCAGATTCGTCGATTCCAGATGCTCCAGGGCCTTTTGGCGGGTATCCGGCTGGCGCAATCGCTCGAGGACTTCCTCTGGACTGCCCGTCTGGACCCACATGGGCAACTGCATCGTGATGTGGGTCATGCCGGCCGGATAGAGATAGGATTCGAAGGTGATGTCCACCCCGTCCTTCACGGCCTGATCCAGGATCGGACCCGTCATGCCGTCGACGCGCTCGTGGGACACGTGTACGGGAATGCCGCTGGCCCGGTGGAGGTCGATGATTTCCTGCCAGGCCCGATCCCGTCCCAGAATCTGGTACCTCAGGTGGGCGGCGTAGATCCCGTCGTACTCCAGGGCCACCTTGCAAAGCGCGACCAGCTCCTCGAAGGGCGCATTGGCGCTGGGCTGGTAGTCCAGTCCCAGGCACAGGCAGCCGGCGCCGGCTTCCATCCAGGCACGGGTCTCCGCTTCCATGACTTTCAACTGGTTCGGCGTGGGTGCCCCCGGGTCCCAGCCCATGGCCTTGACGCGAACGGCGCAGTGCGGCACCTGGGGATACACATTGGCGGGTGAGCGGCCCGGGAAGAGGTCCAGGTAGGACTCGATGGTGGGCCAGTTGACCGGCTCCAGGGGCTCGCCGTAGGCAAACTGCGTGTAGTGCCAGAGGGGCAAGGCTTCTTCGGGCGACAGGCCCGCCCAGCCGAATCCGTCCGGCGCCAGCAGTTGCGTTGTTACACCCTGACGGATGCCGCCCATCTGGTCCCGGCCGCCGAGCAGGGAATTCTCGGAGTGAACGTGGACATCGATGAAGCCGGGGCAGACGATATGGCCGCGGGCATCTATCGTCCGGGCCGTCTCAGCGTCCGACAGGTCTCCGATCCCCGCAACGCGGCTGTCCCGCAACCCCACGTCCGCACGGTACCGGTTCGTCTTCCCGGTACCATCAATCACCTCGCCGCCGCGAATGACGACATCGAAGGCCATTCATTCCTCCAGTCATGGTTTGTCCGGCCACGGGAAGCGGGCCTTGTATTCGGGCTTGCCCTGTATGTCCTGCCGCACGCGGAACAGGCCTCCACCGCGGTAATGCTCGCCGTATGCCTGCCAGTCGTAGTCCTTCGGATCAAGGGGCGAACCGGGTTCCAGCGACGTTCCGGCGGTCGTCACGTAAATGTCCGTCAGGTCCGCACCGCCAAACATGACGCTCGAAGTCTGTATCGCCGGCAACGCGATGCGGCGCTCCTCCACGCCGTCGGGGTCGAACCGGACGATGCATCCGTCGAACCAGACGGCCGTCCAGACGAATCCCTCGGCGTCCACCGTCATCCCGTCCGGAACCCCCGCGGTATCGGGCAGCGTGACGAAATCGCGCCGGTTGGATACGGAACCGGTCGCCCGGTCGTAATCATAGGCGTAGATCGTCCGCTCGGCGGAATCGGTGTAGTACATGATCGTTTCGTCCGGCGAGTAGCCCATGCCGTTGCTGCATCCGATCCCTTCTTCGATGACTTCCACGCTGCCATCGGGATCGAAACGGTACAATTTGCCCAGACCTCCGTCGATCAGGGAGCCGGCGAACATCCGCCCGCCGGGATCTGCCGTCACGTCGTTGAAGCGCAGCGGCTCTCCTTCATGCGTCTCGTCAAATATGCGCACCCACTCGTCGTCCGACTTCCATAGCACGACCCCGTCCCAGATGCAGGCGACAAGGCCTCCGAATTCGTTGAAGGCGAACCCACCGACGTTGAATCCGTCGTGCACCTGGCGGTTCTGATTCGTGGCCGGGTCATAGGTGAAAAACCGGCCGGTCCGGATGTCTGTCCAGATCAGCGTTCCGCTGTCCGGGTCCCAGACCGGTCCCTCGCCCACCATCGCCTCGACTTCCGCGATCTTCTCAATGGTCGCCAACATGGCATAGCTCCGGTTGCCCAATCGTGGTGCCAATAACTGATTTTGGCTCAAACAGTATGGTATTCAAGCGGTACCGCCGAGGGAGGACGGTTCGGCGGGATTGCAAGTATATATATCAAAAGAGGGCACGGGTCAAGGCGGGACATGGGTGAATATCGTGAGCGGCTGACACGGGATTACCGGAATGCGTGCGGCGGGACCGCCTGGGCTTGCATCCCCGGTACTAAAAGGTATATATTGGCCTGACCTAAACTGTTTAAAGAGCAAGACATTAGCCTTAATTATGGGATGATTCTCGGAGTCAGGGACTCAGAAGCTATGAAAACATACCTGGAAGGCTGCGGCGTACCCACGACACGGATCGGCCAGGCCGAGGTGCCCAAACTGATCATGGGAATCCATCCCTACGATGGCTGTTCCTATCAGAATAAGGCACGGGATGCCGAGAATTACCGTGTCTTCAGCCGCGTCCAATCAGTAGCCGACGTGCTGCGATATGCCGTGGAAGAAGGCGGCATCACGGCCGTCCAGGTAGACCACATGCTGCCCGAGCTCGACCGGCTGCACCTGCAGGCCATCTGGGAAACCGAGCAACAGACCGGCACCAGATTGGGCATGGTGGCCTATATCCTGATCCCGGTTACGCTGGACGGCGAAATCGTCTCGTACTCGGACCGAGCGCATTCGACCTTCTACGGCTGCAACGAAGCTCTTGCTGGCCAAGCCTTCCGCGATCACTTCCACCGCGACGACATCATCCGCTACAACCTGGGCGATACCTTCGACGGCATCGTCACCCCAGAGATCGTTCCGCCCTACGCGGAAGAAGACGCCGCCCGATTCGAGATCGACTACGGTGTCCTGGAGCAATACCTGGGTTTCTTCGCCGGGTGCGATATCCTCGTCGCCGACCCGGGCGCCGAAATCGACCTGCTTGCAATGACGGGACGCTTTGACTTGATTCGGGAGTACCTGGGCTTTCTGCGTCAACGGTTCGACACCGTGATCACGAGCGTCCACCACGCCGGGGTAACCCTGCCGCTGCTAGAGGCCGAAAACATCCCGGTCGACGGCTACCTGACCACCGTCAACGCCCCGGGTACCTTCATGTTTCCCACACGCGACGTGGCCATTGACGCCATCAGGCAGGCCAGCAAGCCCGTCATCGCCATCAAGCCCATGGCCGGTGGCCGCTACCTCGGACACAAGGCGTTCGAGTACGTGTTCAACGAGATCGGCGTGTCGGCTTCGATGTTCGGGATGGGGACCCTGGACCAGGTCCGCGAGACCACGCAGGCCGCCCGCGAAGTGCTGGGCGCTGCCTGAGCTGAACTCTTGCATATCACATCGAATATGGAATCCACCTTACTCCCGCGCTGTCTCTCTCTTGATCTCGAAGTAAGCAAGAAAAACGGACGTATTCGTGCATTTGCAGGCGTGCGCATGGGTATCGACGGATCCATGACGTATAGCAAGGGGAACTTGAATACAGCACTGGCGGAACTTGACGACTTCGCCAGTGGAGCTAACTACCTCCTTGGACACAACCTGATCAATTTCGATCTTCCACACCTAAGAGCCGTGAAACCGGATCTTGCACTGCTGAACTTACCTGCGGTGGATACACTATGGCTCAACCCTCTCGCCTTTCCCCGCAATCCCTATCACTACCTCGTCAAACACTATCAGGACGGCCAACTCAAACGTGGTCGAATAAACGATCCCGAATTGGACTCCAGGCTCGTAATAGAAGTCTTAGGTAACCAATACAACGCATTTCAAAATATGTCTCCGGAACTGCTTTCCGCCTGGCATTACCTGACTTCCATAGATACCGATGGTACGGGCTTCAAGGACGTTTTCGCCGATATACGCGGAGCGGAACGGCCAACCCGTGCCGCCGCAATTGAGGCGATCCGGAACCAGCTACGCGGAAACGCATGCGCAATTCACGGTCAAAGTGTTCTGAACCAGGAAAGTCCCGATGGCTGGCCCCTTGCGTACGCATTGGCCTGGTTGTCCGTGTCGGGAGGCAATTCGGTTATGCCACCCTGGGTTCGACACCAGTTCCCTCAGGCTGGGGAACTGGTACAACTACTGAGAGACACGCCCTGCGGCAAACCGGACTGTGACTGGTGCGGCGAAAGACACGAACCTCGCAAGGAACTCAAACGATGGTTCGGATTCGACGATTACCGCCCGGATCCAAAGGACGACGATGGTCGTCCCATGCAACAGGTCATTGTCGAGGCGGCCATATCCCGGCAGCATTTGTTGGGGATACTGCCCACCGGCACCGGCAAATCCCTTTGCTACCAGTTGCCGGCTCTATCCCGTTACGACAAGACTGGCGCCTTGACGGTTGTGATTTCACCCTTAGTCGCACTCATGGAGGATCAGGTATCGGGTCTCGAGGCGCACGGTGTCGGTTCCTGTGTAGCCATTAATGGATTGCTGAGCTTGCCAGAGCGGGCTAATGCACTAGATCAGGTCCGCCTTGGAGATACAGGCATTCTACTGATTTCGCCGGAGCAATTACGTACTACTGCTGTACGTAAAGTGATCGATCTGCGTGAGATCGGGGGCTGGGTGTTGGATGAAGCACACTGCCTATCAATGTGGGGACACGACTTTCGTCCAGACTACCGGTATATCGGAAGGTTTATAAAGGAAAGGGCAGGTAAAGCGCCAGTCCCACCGATTATGTGCCTCACCGCAACCGCCAAACCCGATGTAGTGGAAGATATCAGACAACATTTCAGGGACCAACTTGGTATCGAACTGAAGGTTTTCGATGGCGGCTCGCATCGTAAAAATCTGGAATTTACGGTAATACCAACGACTGGAGGGGAGAAGTTCGCACACATTCATCATGTCTTAACGACATACCTGCCACAAGACACCCCTGGCGGCGCCATCGTATATTGCGCGACGCGCCGTCAGACCGAAGAGGTCGCGGAATTCCTTGCGGACAAAGATATCACTGCTGACTTTTTTCATGCCGGGCTTCCTCCAGACACAAAGAAGAACATACAGTACCGTTTCATCGAAGGGAAACTACGCGTTATTACAGCGACGAATGCCTTCGGTATGGGAATAGACAAACCGGACGTTCGGCTGGTCATCCACGCAGACATTCCAGGGTCGCAGGAGAACTACCTCCAGGAAGCCGGACGCGCTGGGCGTGACCGGCAGTCGGCGCACTGTGTTCTGTTGTACTCGACGGGAGATGTCGAATGGCAATTTGGCATGTCAGCGCGGTCTAGGCTTACCCGACAGGAGATCCATGGTGTTCTGAGAGCGCTTCGAAACCTCGACCGAAGGAAGCGCTTCAACGGCGAGGTCGTGGCCACGCCGGGAGAAATCTTAAGCGAGGATGAGGAGAACGCTTTCGAAAGAGACTCGACCACAGACGATACCCGCGTGCGAACGGCCGTCTCATGGCTTGAAGAGGCGGTCCTGTTGTCCCGGGAGGAGAACAGGGTACAAGTCTTTCCGTCGTCGTTGAGGGTGAACTCAGTCGAAGAAGCACGCAGTCGCCTGTCGAGAGCGGAAATTAACGATGATTATCGCAAACGACTGCTCAGCATCGCCGAAATGCTCATCGATGCGAATCCGGATGAAGGCATATCAACCGATGAACTCATGGGTGTGTCCGGTCTCAGCGCCGAAGGCGTCCGTAGCGCTATGTACGACTTGGAACGGCTAGGCATCGCCAGCAATGATACAGCACTTACAGCCTATGTACATGCGGGCGTGGTCAAATCATCAGAGAAGCGGTTTGGCGAGGCTGCCGAACTGGAGACCAATCTGATCTCGTTGATGCGTGAAACCGCTCCGGATACGGGTAAAGGAGAAAAGTGGCCTCTGCATCTGCGCGTCGCCGCGGATAAATTGCGCGCCAGGGAAGTTGCAGATCCCCTGCCGGAGAGAATCTGGCGCGTTGTTCGCAGCATCGCCCATGATGGACGCGGTGATGGGGGCGACTCGGGAAGCCTTGGCGTAAGACGAACGGACATGGACACCGTGCAGGTGACTTTGCGGCGCGCCTGGTCGGATCTAGAGGAACTGGCATCGCGACGGAGGGACGGGGCAAAGCGGCTCCTTGAAAGTTTGCTTTCCGGTCTCCCGCCGGGAAGACGAGGTACGGATCTACTGGTCGAGACTACCCTGGGCAAGTTACTGGCCGCAATCACGTCAGACCTGTTTCTTGTGAGCAAGAAGCCGGAAAAGCTTCTAGACCGCGCGCTCCTCTGGTTGCATGAGCAGGAGGTCATTCGCCTGCACAAGGGCCTAGCGGTGTTCCGTCCCGCCATGACCATCAAACTGGCAGAAGACAGTAGAGGTTTTGCCAAAGTAGACTTTGAACCGCTTAATCTTCACTACAAGGGGCGGGTACGGCAGATCCATGTGATGGCCGAATTCGCACAACGCGGGCTTGAGGACATGGCCGAAGCGATACGACTGGCCATGGATTACTTCAGTCTGAAAGAGGGAGACTTCCTGCAACGTTGGTTGCCGGATAGTAACAAGGAAACTGAACGGGAGACCATGCCGGAATCGTGGCGAGCTATCGTGGAAAACCTTAAGAACCCCATCCAGCAGAGAATCGTCGCAGATGAACGTGATCAGGTGAACATGCTGGTCCTGGCGGGTCCGGGTTCTGGAAAGACCAGGGTACTGGTGCATCGAATCGCCTACCTTGTGCGCGTTAGGCGAGAAAACCCCCGATGGATTCTTGCCCTAGCGTACAACCGGCACGCGGCTGTCGAGATCCGACAGCGTCTGACGGAACTGATCGGCAACGACGCCTGTGGAGTAACCGTACTCACGTGCCACGCACTCGCCATGCGATTGGTCGGTGTCAGTTTCCGGGAACGAGCAAGTGGGACACTTGAGGATGTTGACTTCGAAGAGGTGTTGCGCCAGGCAGTAGCGTTGCTGCACGGTGAGGGTCTTGAAGAGGAAGAAGCGGACGATCAACGGGACCGTCTGCTCGCGGGTTTCCGATGGATCCTGGTCGATGAATATCAGGACATCGGCAAAGACCAATATGAGTTGATCTCGGCATTAGCAGGACGAACCCTACAGGAGGAAGACCGCAAACTTACCGTATTTGCAGTTGGTGACGATGATCAGAACATATATACCTTCAATGGGGCTTCCGTGGAGTTTATTCGTCGATTCGAGAAGGATTACGGACCCAAACCGATGTATCTCGTCGAGAACTATCGTTCCACCGGCCATATCATTAAAGCGGCATATGCCGTTATAGATTCGGCGCGAAACAGGATGAAGTCGCAACATCATATTCGTATAGACCGCGCGCGGGTTAACAATCCCGACGGCGGAGAGTGGCACTCGCTTGATCCGGTTTCCAAAGGTCGCGTTCAAATTCTGCACGCCAGCCGCGATCCGATATCTCAAGCCCAAGTAGCGATTAGGGAACTGGAGCGTCTCGCCGCGCTCTCGCCTGACTGGAACTGGTCCGAGTGCGCGGTGATTGCACGCGAGTGGAAATACCTAGAACCGGTACGAGCGCTCTGCGAAGTAAGAGGCATCCCGGTGCATATGGGTAATGAAGAAACTCTGGGGTTCTGGCGTCTGCGTGAGACTCGTTTGTTAATCGAACAGATACGTCGGCAACATGCCCGGGTAGTGTGTAGTGCAGACCTCGCCCGCTGCCTGGGTACTCTTCCTAAGGGGCCCTGGACGGAATTGATGCAAACGGCGCTGGATGACTTCGAGTTGGAGTCAGGCGGTGGGGAAGTGCCTTTGGATCATTTTCTTGAGTGGCTTGCCGAGTGGGGACGCGAAGCCCGCCTTCGTCAACATGGTCTTTTACTGCTTACGGCACACCGCGCAAAAGGACTGGAGTTCGAACACGTCGTGGTGCTGGACGGAGGGTGGGACAAAATCGGTAGGGATGAAGATCCGGATGCGCCTCGCAGACTCTTTTACGTGTCCATGACACGTGCCAAACAGACCCTTGCAGCCGTGCATCTTCATGGACCTTATGTCAGAAGATCCCAAGAAGCAAAAAACGTAAGGGAACCGGATTCCCCGGTATACGATGGAGATTTGCGTTCAATGCCTTTTACCTTTCCGAAAAACGGATCAATCCTATACCGTTCGCAGGATGGAATGCAGAAGCCAACCCGAGAACTCGCTCGTCAATACCGGCGTCCCAGTCTGGGTGACGTAAATCTGGGGTATGCGGGGCGATTTCATACCAGTCATCCGGTGCATCGTGCGATCGCTGCATTGTCGCACGGAGATCAACTCACAACACGGATCACCGAGCACGGATCCTGGGAACTTCTCGACCGGGCAGGAACGGTGGTAGGTCGTCTTGCCAGGTCGTTCGAGGCCCCGAGTAGGACTCGGTGCAGTTCTGCGTCCGTATTTGCGATTGTGTCCTGGAGCAGGGAAGCGTCACAGCCCGAATACCGTGACAGTGCCAAGTGCGACGCTTGGGAAGTAGTGGTGCCGGAACTCGTATTTGAACCGGAGTCAGTTATGTCTTGAGCATAAAATACCGCTGACCTTATGTGAGAGCCAGCCTCCGTATGCAAAATTCAGATCTTGAGGGCTGCCGCCTGACGCCGTTGAAGACCGTCTACGCCCCATCCTCCACCATGGGCACGAATCGTACGCCGCCGTGATGCACCTTGACCGCCTCATCTCCTGATCGCGTCACGGTGTACAGTTCTTCACCAATGGGGATGACCATCCGTCCCCCGGATTTCAACTGGCGAAACAGCGCTTCAGGCAGCACACTTGGCGCCGCCGTCACTATGATGCCGTCGAAGGGCGCTTCCTCCGGCCATCCTCCGTGGCCGTCTCCAATCCGGTAATGGATATCGTCATATCCCAGGGATTCCAGGGTCTCCCTGGCTCGCTGCCCTAGGACGGAAAGCCGCTCCACCGTGTATACGGACCGGGCGAGCCGGGCGAGGATCGCCGTCTGATAGCCAGACCCGGTGCCGATTTCCAGGATCCTGTCCAGTTCATTCACACCGAGAAGCCGGGTCATAAGCCCCACGATATACGGTTGGGACACGGTTTGCCCCAGGTCGAGAGACACAGCGCAGTCTTCGTATGCCTGCGCTCGGTACGCCTCGGGAATGAACCGGTGCCGCGGCACGGCGCCCATGGCCTCGATCAGCCGGGGCTCGTCGAGACCGCGTCCCCGGATCTGTTCCTCGATCATCCGTTCCTGGGAAGAAACGGGAGAGGCGTCCGACCCCCATTTTTTAAAAAAGCGGGATAGCAGCATGGTCCGTTCAGTCTAACGGGGCTACTTGACCGGAGCAAGGCAAATCAGGGTGCTACGGCGACCAGAAATGCGGACGAATCGTAACGTATCCTGGAGCGCGTGCGGCAGAGCCCGGACCGTCGTGCCCGGCTTGACACGAAGGCACTCGGTCGCTAAGTTCTTCTTGCCCATACGCCCATGAAGAAAACACCTCCTGAAAGCACCACTTGAACGACTGTGCTCAGAAAGGACATCCCGTATGCACCCCTTCAAAGACCTGCACGTGCCCGACGGAAGCGTAGGCATTCACTGGTTCGGCCAGAGCTCATTCGGATTGAAGCATCCGGACGGCACGATGATCCAGGTCGATCCCTACTATCCCCGTGAACGGCCCGCGGACCGCTTCGTCCATGCCCATCCGCCCCTGGACGAAGGGACGCTGAAGACCGACTACGTGCTCCTGACGCACAACCACGGCGATCACACCTGCCTGGAGTCGCTGGAGCGTCTCACAGCCGCCTTTCCGGAGGTCCGTTTCGTGGGACCCATCGAGAGCGTAGACGCGCTGAAGGAAGCAGGGTTCGATGCCGGGCGCATGACGGTCGTTACCGCGGGAGACACCGCCGAAATGGGGTCCTCAAAAGCGCATACGGTATGGGCCAAGCCGTCGGAAGGCCTTCCCGAGGACGGTATCGCGCCACCCGACGTGCAGCACCTGGGTTACGTCGTCGAAATCGGACCGGTCCGCGTGTATATCTCCGGCGATCCGGTCAATACCTTCGGCGACCACGAATCCCTGCTCGCACCGGTACGGGACCTGCGGCCACAGATCGGGTTTCTGACCAATCACCCGAACGAGGGCGAATTCCCCTTCTTCGACGGATCGGCCCGCATCGCGGTTTCCCTTGGTCTCAAAACCGCCGTGCCCGCCCATTACGCCTGTTTCGTGGCGCGCGACTACGATCCCCTTGAATGGGCTTCCCATCTGCCTGACGACGGACCGGAACCCCTCATCATTCCTTATAACCAGTCCACCGTGTACAGCCCCTGAGACCGATATTCGTCCGGTGCTCATGGGGTCGCGGCGGACCGCCTCGATTCCCAGGGGAGTCGAAATGCACAATCCATGCGCATAACGGGCATCGATCTCGACGCGGTGGACGTGAACGGACAGCATCACTGGGTGTTCGTGCACGTCCGAACCGACGAAGGTGTGGACGGGCTGGGTGAGCTTAACCCATCTGCGCCGAGAAGCGCGGTCCTGGATGCGCTGCGGGAAATCGAGCGGGAGGTCGTCGGGAAGGACCCGCGACGAATCGAACACCTGGCCGCGAGCCTGAAACCCCGTCCGGAAGACCGGCCGGCCGTGCATGCGCTATGCGCCTTCGAGCAGGGCCTGTGGGATATTCTCGGAAAGTCGCTGGCCGTACCGGTACATAACCTGCTCGGGGGACAGTGCCGCGACAGTATCCCCGTCTACGCCAACGTCACCCGAGCCGCGCTGGAGGGTACGCCGGACGATTTCGTCCGTCAGGCCACGGGCGCCGTCGCTGACGGCCATGCCGCGGTGAAGATCGCGCCCTTCGACAGCCGCTTCGGAACCGGCAACACGCTGATCGATCACGGACTGCAGTGCGTCCACGCCGTGCGGGACGCAATCGGTCCGGATATCGATCTGCTTCTCGACTGCTACGGCCGTTTCTCGCTGGAACAAGCCCGCCGGATCGTGGACGGCCTGCGCGGCGTCGACCTGTACTGGCTGGAAGAGCCGGTGGAGGAGCGGGATCTGGATGGATACAGACAGATCAGAAGGGAAACCGGTTGGCGGCTCGCCGGCGGGGAACGGGCCATGCTGATCGAGGGATTCTGGCCTCTTTTCGATCCGGAGGCTATGGACGTCATCATGCCCGACGTCACGATCGCGGGCGGCATCGGCGAATTGAAGAAAATCGCATCGATCGCCGAGGGCAGGGGACAACTGACCGCGCCGCACGGCCCCTTCGGACCGGTTACGGTCGCGGCGCACGTCCAGCTTATGGCTTCCCATCCCGGATTTCTCATTCTCGAATACGCCTGGGGACAGGTTCCCTGGCGCGAGGGACTCGTATCGCCCGCGGAACGGGTTGTAAACGGCCGGATCAATATCTCCGACAGGCCGGGGCTTGGCCTGACCCTGGACCCCAATGTCGTGGAAGATCACCGCGTCGATCCTGTGGCTGTCTGATCGACAGCCTACTGACGAAAGGACCCTGATCAATGCAAACCGAAGCACTGTACGACACGCTCGATTCCGTCACCGCGATACCAATCGTACCCTTCCGCGGCGGTGTCATCGACCTCGACGGTCACCGCATGAACATCCGGTACCTGATGGAGAACAACCATCTCGACGGGAACAGGAAACGGGTCACCGGCATCGCGGGTACGAGCCTGATACACCATTTCGCCGTCGAGGACCAGATGCGCCTCATCCGCGCCACTGGTGAAGAGATGGGAGAGGACGGATTCCTGATGTCCGGCATCGTGCCGAATCCCCTTTCACAGGCCGAGGAACTCGTGCGCAGGCAATCGGCCCTTCCCCGTCCGCCGGACATCTACCTGATCATGCCGCTGACCGGGGTGGCTGATCACGAAGCGACCTACGACGACTATATGGCCTTTGCCGAGCGGCTCGGCGAATCCTGCGGCGCCCGTTTCCTTCTGTACATGCGGTCCGCGGACTACGTGAGCCCGATCATCCGTCTGGTCAAGGATTCGCCACACATGGTCGGCGTGAAGGTGGGTACGAGCGAAGAAGAAGTCGCCCCGCTCATCGAAGGCATCGGAGACAACGGCATCGTCATGTGGGGGATCGGGGACCGCAGCACCCGGGCCGCCGAACTGGGCGCCCGGGGACACACCTCGGGCATTGCCATCGTTGCCGCCCGCGCGGCCGACGAGATCAACAACGCGCAGCGCCGGGGCGACTACACGGCCTCGGCCGCCGTGGAAGCCCTCATTTCAGACCTCGAACACCTGCGGTTCATGAATGGACGGCAGTACAACTACTCGGCGGTAATCGAGGCGATGATCATCGGGGGCTGGGAGGACGTTGCGGCAGGTGAAGGCGGGCCCTTCAATCCGCGGGTTCCGCGGGACATAGCCGCCCGCGTGGTCGACGCGATAGAACCGCTAAGGACCTACCACTAAGCGACGCTGCCAGGCGACTGGCCGGATACTGCAATTGCCGCAACCGGTTCCGGACTACCCTCAATACACGATCTGCGAAATCGCCTTGGATATCAGCGCGATGGCGATGGCGATCATGCCTATGAGTCCAATGCCGGCCCCGTAGCCGGCTAGCACAATGGGCACGTAGGCCATCCATCTCTCTTCCCCGAAGCGCTTGGAGAAGTAGTAGCGCCCCAGGATCGCGCCGAAGAAGGTTGGCAGGGTCTGCCAGAGCGGCATGGCCAGGCCGCCGACCATACCGTAGAAGAATAGGGGCGAGGCGCCCACGAGCGTGATCAGGCCGAAGAGTCCTCCCGTTATGCCCAGACCGGCGATGATGTATTCGATCTTGATGATATCGAAGATGAACGTGAGGCCGCCGGGCAGGGTGGACTTCACCCAGATGGTCCGCATGGCCGCGTTGAGGGGCCACATCTTCTGCACGTAGGGATAGGCGGAAGACGGGATCGGGTTGAGCTTCCACACGAGCGAGTAGAAGATGAAGCTGCAGACGAACATCAGGACGGTGGTCACCGCGGTCAGCTTGACCACGCTGCCGAAGGTCGTCTTGGTGAGATCGAGCTGCTTGAAAGTCTCGGCCACCTTCCCGTGCTCGAAGATGGGTATCGGCGCGAACCACACGGCGACCCCCTTGTAGCCGGACAGCAGGAACGAGGCTTCCTTGATGAAGGGGAAGGAGGTGCCGTACGGGGAGCCGGTGATGCCGATCATCCGGGCCCCGATGTAGGAAAACACCGGCGACCAGAGGTATCCGAAGATAGCGCTGATCCACCAGGGAAAGTCGGGGATCAGGATGTAGAGAATGACCACGAAGCCCGTCGTACTCACGAACCAGAAGATGAAGACGAGCCAGATCGGCAGATCGCCCCGGCCCTTCGGCGTTGGTCTCACCTCCGTCTCCCGGTCGGGATCGTTCCGCCTTTCCCGGTTGGACTTCATTATGGCCCGGATGGTCGCGGTGAAACCCACGATGCCGATGACGAGGGAGGCGCCGATGGTGAAGCTCAGCCAGAAATCGATGTTGTTGGATATCTGGGTCGGAATGAGCGACATCCCGGGCTCCCAGGTGGTCAGGATGCCATTGTGGTAGAGCAGCGGGTTGGCGACCAGCGCAATCAGGGCCGAAGACACGAAGGTGCCGATCACGACCCAGAAGGGCAGGACGAACCCGGCTACGAGGGTGCCGAGATCGGTACCGATGCCCACCATGGTCGCGGGCAGCACTTCCTTGAGGCTGGTGGTGAAATCGATGAAGGGTATCGGCAGAATGGTGATGGGCGTGACCAGGAACGTACTGGACAGAATGGGGATCATCACGTACAGGAGTCCCCAGGACACGCCGATCACGGATCCGATGCTGAAGGCCCGCCATCGCCAGCCCTCCCGGTTCTGCGACGTTTCGGCCAGTGCCGTGGCGCCGCCCGCGTGCACGCGGGCCAACGGGAAGGTCAGCCGTTCCACGTCGTTGGTGACCCGGAAGAGGATGTACCCCATCGAGTAGGAATTGACGGCGAAAAGGACCGTCACCGCGGTGAGGACGAGGACGGGCACGAACCAGTCCATGTGGAAGAATGTCCGGCTCGCCATCGCGGTCGAATCCAGGGTCGGCACGACCCAGGTAGGGATCAGCGTGGCGATGCCCGTGGCTTCCGGAGACTGCTTGTAGTACTGCTCCCAGATCAGGTGGGCGAAGGGACCGCCGGTGATGCCCGTGTTCATGGCGTTCCCCGCGGCGGCCAGCCCGGCCGCGGCCCAGTACAGGATCATTATTTCCTGCCGGGACATCTTGACGAGGGAGCGCTTTGCGATCTCGAGGAACAGGATGACGGTGACCCAGTCGGCCGCGCCGGTCTGCCCGCCCGTCACCAGGCTCAGGTAGATCGATCCCGGCAACATGACGAAACCGACGAACAGGCATGCCCAGATCGTCTTCAGGTTGAATCCGGACCGGTAGGGCTCGTCCGCTTCCCCGAACAGTGCGACATCGGGATTCTGGTATTGCTCCGGACTGTCTTCCCTCAGTTCCTCTTCACGGACGGACACCGGACACCCCCTGAAGCGGCACAGCAGATAAATCCTGTAACATCTTGTACGCCAGTAAATTCCACTTTTTTACATATACAGAAAATTGCGTGGGAAACGTGGGTTTCCGCATGTGGGATATCAAGTGAGACAAGATAGGACCCGCCATATGCCTGTCAAGGTGTATTTCGCCTCCTTAAGCCTCATGTCGCCAGGCCGGGGAGGACGCCGGGCCGGGCGCCGATCATTTCGCCCAGCGCTTCCCGGAGCCCCGTGTACCGCTCGACGACCCGGTTGTTCTTCACCGCGATGGCCAGGGCCTTGGGCGTTCCGACGATAACGACGAGCGCTTTGGCGCGGGTGAGGGCGGTATACAGCAGATTCCGCTGCAGCATGATGTAATGGGTGCTGTAGAGCGGCAGGATGATCGCCGGGTACTCCGAGCCCTGGCTCTTGTGGACGCTGATAGCGTAGGCCAGGATCAGTTCGTCCAGTTCCCCGTAATCATACTGAACCGTCTCGTGGAAGGAGATATCCATAGTCTGGGCATCCGGATCGATGCGGGTGATGCGGCCGATATCGCCGTTGAAGATCATCTTGCCGTAGTTGTTCCGCGTCTGCAACACCTTGTCGCCCTCGCGAAGTTCCCGGTCGCCCCGTTTCAACGATGCTCCCTCGGGATTCAGTACCTGCTGAAGAGTCTGGTTGAGCTGGTCCACGCCGATATCGCCGCGATACATGGGGGTGAGCACCTGGATATCGTTGAAGGGATCGAGTCCGTACTTGCGCGGCAGGCGGTCCGTGCACAGCTCGGCGATCGTGTCCGCGCCGGCCGACGGATCGGGCTCGTTGATGAAGAAGAAATCGCCCTGGTTCCTGTTCTTCGTGTCCGGCATCTCGCCCCGGTTCACCAGGTGGGCGTTCATCACGATGCTGCTTTCCTGCGCCTGCCGGAAGATTTCGGTCAGGCGGACCACCGGAACATGGCCGGCGTCGATCATGTCCCTGAGGACGTTCCCCGCACCCACGGAAGGCAACTGGTCGACGTCGCCGACCATGATGAACCGGGCGGAGGTCTTCACGGCCCGCAACAGGGCGTTCATCAGGACCGTATCCACCATGGAGGACTCGTCGAGGATGACCAGGTCGGCTTCGAGCCGGTTGTCCGCGTTGCGGCCGAATTCCATGACGCCGGGATTGAACTCGAGCAGCCGGTGGATGGTCTTCGCTTCGGCGCCCGTCACTTCGGACAGCCGCTTCGCGGCCCGGCCCGTCGGCGCGGCCAGCAGCACCTTGCCGCCCACGCGGCGAAACAGGTAGACTATGCCCTGCACGCAGGTGGTCTTTCCGGTTCCCGGTCCGCCGGTAATCGCCATGACGCTCTGGGACGCGGCGGTGTGTATCGCCTCGCGCTGTTCGGCGTTGAAGGCAATGTCCCGTTCTTTTTCTATGTGCCGGATATGGTCGTCGACGCGTTCGCGGGCCGGCGGAGTGCGAGGATGATCGACCAGGCGCGCGACGTGCCGCGCGATGCCTTGCTCCGCGTAATAGAGGGGCTGCAGGTAGATCCAGTCGTTGCTGCGAATGACGACCTCGGCCTGGATCAGCGCTTCGAGGCCGGCGGGAATGGCGGCGGAATCGACGTCGAGAAAGCCGATGCATTCTTCCACGAGTCCATCGAAGGGGACGTATACATGGCCGTCCTCGGCCTGGGTCTCCAGCACGTACCGGATGCCGGCCTGTATCCGCGCCGGATCACCGGGATCTACCCCCAGGTTCATGGCGATCTTGTCGGCGGTCTTGAATCCGATGCCCCAAATGTCCGTGGACAGCCGGTACGGATTCTCCGTGACCTGCCTGATGGCCTCGTTGCCGTAGGTCTTGTAGATCTTGACCGCGTAGGCCATGCTGACGTCATGGCCGAGCAGGAACTGCATGACCTCCTGGATGTGCTTCTGTTCCTCCCAGCCGGACCGGATGACGTCGATGGTCTTCCGCGCGATGCCCCTCACTTCGGACAGCCTGTTCGGCGTCTTTTCGATGACCTGGAGGGTGTCTTCGCCGAAGTGGTCGACGATCATGGCGGCCTTGGCCGGCCCCAGCCCCTTGATGAGACCGGAACCAAGGTACTTTCGAATACCGTCGGTAGTCGTGGGCTGGATCGATTTGGAGTCGACGATCTTGAACTGCTTGCCGTACTGCTTGTGGGTTACCCAGTACCCGCTCACTTCGACGCGCTCGCCCGGCGCGATCTTCGCCAGCTCGCCCGTGACGGTCAGCAGGCCGTCCCGCGTAGATGCGCGGGCCAGGCTCTCCGCGGTCCTGCAGGCGTCAGGTTCGGGACGCAGCCGCGCGACCGTGTATCCGGTCTCTTCGCTCTGGTAGGTGATGCGCTCGATGGTACCGGTAAGAAGGTCCATGCCTGACCGGGGAAGGATGCCTACCGCTCATCGCTGGCGTAGACGACGGTGTCTTCCGCCTTCGCATAGGTGAACAGTTCGTCCTCGGAAAAGAAACGGGGCACTTCGGCCCGTGCCGTCTCCTGGGAGTCGGAAGCGTGCACCAGGTTGCACTGCACGCTCATGCCGAAATCGCCGCGGATCGTACCCGGAGCGGCCTGGCGTGCGTTCGTCACGCCACACAGGCCCCGCACGACCTCCACGGCGTCTACACCTTCCAGGCACAGGGCCACCACCGGCGTTTCCCGCATGAAGGACTTGATACGGGGAAAAAAGGGTTTGTCGGACAGGTGCGCGTAGTGCTCGTTCAGGATCCCGTCGGTCAGCTGCATCAACTTGAGACCCGCGACCTTGAGCCCCTTGCTTTCGAAGCGGCCGGTGACGAGGCCGATCATTCCGCGCTGCACGGCATCCGGCTTGATGAGAACAAGCGTTCGTTCCACGGACTGATTCTCCTTTAAAAGTGGGTCGGAGCAACGGATTTAAACCTCGTGCAATGTAGGTTCCGCCACCCGGAGTGTCAACGAAAATGGCCCGGATACAAAGTCCGTCGATTGCGCAAAAATGCGGTGGACATTTAGAGCTCCGGCACATATAATGTCGGTGGGTTACATCCACATACAATCGGGGCAAGGCCATGTGGGAAGACGATGAAATTCGCGAGGAGTGCGGTGTCTTCGGCGTTTATGGCGACCCCGCAGCCGCCCGGCTGACCTTCCTGGGGTTGTATGCCCTCCAGCACCGCGGCCAGGAAAGCTCCGGCATGGCCGTCTCCGACGGCCATCACATCGCATCCCACCGGGCCATGGGCCTGGTCAGCGAAGCCTACGACCATGGCGAGCGGGTGAACGACCTCGAAGGCCACATGGCCATCGGCCACAACCGGTATTCCACCACCGGCACTTCGAACGTCGACAACGCGCAGCCCTTCATGGTCAACTTCAAGCGCGGACAGTTGGCTACCGCCCACAATGGCAATTTTACCAACACCGGCGCGCTGCACCTGTCGATGGAAGAGACCGGTTCCATTTTCCGCACCTCGTCCGACAGCGAGATCGTACTCCACCTCATCGCGCGATCGAACGAACCCGACCTGCCCGCCATGATCGCGGACGCCCTGCGCCAGGTCGAAGGCGCCTATTCCATCGTGTTCCTGTCTGGATCGCAGCTGATCGGCGTCCGGGATCCCCGCGGATTCCGGCCCCTGTGCCTGGGACGCCTGGGCGATGCCCACGTGCTCGCATCGGAAACCTGCGCCTTCGACATCATGAAAGCGGAATACGTCCGTGAAGTGAAACCCGGCGAGATGGTCGTCATCGACGAGCAGGGCATCCGGTCCTTCTTCCCCTTCGAAGAGGCGGAACCGGCCGCCTGCATCTTCGAGTACATCTATTTCGCCCGGCCCGACAGCAAGGTATTCGGAGAAAACAGCGACAAGTTCCGTCGTCGGTTCGGCCGCCAGCTGGCGGAGGAACACCCCGTGGACGCCGACATCGTCATCGCCGTGCCGGATTCGGCCACGACCGCCGCGCTGGGTTACTCGGA
Organism: Candidatus Latescibacterota bacterium; assembly: GCA_012270975.1. GTDB lineage: Bacteria > JAAXHH01 > JAAXHH01 > JAAXHH01 > JAAXHH01 > JAAXHH01. Next base: position 449,076 of record JAAXHH010000141.1, read on the forward strand.
GCAGTCGGGCATCCGGTTCGAGATCGGCCTGATCCGGAACCACTACGTGGGGCGGTCCTTCATCGACCCGGACCAGTCCATGCGCGAATTTACCGTGAGACTGAAGTACAACCCGGTCCAGGGCGTGCTGCGGAACCGGCGCGTGGTCCTCGTGGACGATTCCATCGTGCGGGGCACGACCCTGAATCAGCTGGTCAGGCTGATCCGCGGCGCGGGCGCTTCCGAGGTACACGTGCGGATCAGCAGTCCACCCATCCGCCATCCCTGCTACTACGGTATCGACATGCAGAGCCGGGGCGAGCTCATCGCCTCGCAGACCCGGGTGGAGGAGATCCGCCAGTATCTCGGGGCGGACAGTCTGGGCTACCTGTCCATCGAAGGCATGGTGAAGACGGGTAAGGAGTATGGAAAGCCCGGGGTGGGCTACTGCACGGCCTGCTTCAGCGGGGACTACCCTGTAGTCCCGGAAGACTCGCTCAGCAAACTCATGCTGGAATCGTGATAGGCGCGGCGCCCGCGCATCACGGTGACATGCTTACATGCGCCAGGCGCATCACGGCGCTTCCGGCGCCACCTCTTCCTTCTTCTCCCGGTCGGGAAAATAGCTCAGGATCGTGGCCAGGGTCTCCCGCAACCCGGTCCTGGGCACGACCTGGTCGACGAAACCCTTGGTCAGGAAGAACTCCGCGGTCTGGAACCCCTCCGGCAGGCTCGATCCTATCGTCTGTTCGATCACCCTTCCGCCGGCGAAGCCCATCATGGCGCCCGGCTCGGCCAGGGTAAAGTCTCCCAGCGAAGCATAACTCGCCATCACGCCGGCCATGGTCGGATTCGTGATCACGACGACAAAGGGGATCTTCTCCTCCGACAGGCGGTTCAGCCAGAGGGAAGTCTTCGCCATCTGCATGAGGGAGAGGATGCCTTCCTGCATGCGCGCGCCGCCCGACGTGGCGACCACGAGCAGCGGGATCTCCAGGTCGAGCGACCGCCGGATGGACCGCGTTACCTTCTCGCCGACTACGGATCCCATGCTCCCGGCCAGGAAGGACCCGTCGTGTATGGACAGGGAAACGAGCCTTCCCTCGATGCGTCCCGTGCCCGATACCACGGCCTCCATCATGCCGGTTCGCTTCTGGTACCGCTTCATGTAGTCCGGGTAGTTTTCCTTCTCCTTGAACTCGAGCGGGTCGACGGTGCGCAGGTCGGTGTCGGTTTCGGCAAAGGAATCCGGATCCATGATCAGGGATATATAGCCCTGGTGGCCGATCTTGAAATGAAACCCGCACTGGCCGCACACGTTGAAGTCCCGCTCGAGCTCGGCCTTGTACAGCATGGCGTCGCACTTGTCGCACTTGACCCACAGGCCCTTGGGGATTTCCTTGCGCTTCTGCGGGTTCAGTCCCCGCTGTCTTCTTTCGAACCAGGCCATATTTCTCTCGCTTACGCTGTGAAACCGAAGCCGGCCTGTCCTGGCCGGCCCATCAGTGCCGGTCTACCCTGGCCGGGCTGCCGTGAGCCGGCCTACTCCCGGTGGGCCATCCGGCGGACCAGGCGGGCCAGTAGGTCGGAGCAGCGTCCGGCCGACGATTCGACCGTTGACACCACGTCATCGGTGTCGACTGTTTCCCCTTTTCGGCCCGTCCATACATTGGATATGCACGACAGGGCGGCGGTCCGCATGCCGAGTCGCCGCCCGGCCAGCACTTCGGGGACGGTAGACATGGTCACCGCGTCCGCGCCCAGTGATTTGAGCAGGGAAATTTCGGCGCGGGTCTCGAAGGATGGTCCGGGCATCCACGCCAGAATTCCCTGTTGAACAGGCAGTTTTCTTTGTATACTGATCTTAAGAAGCGACTCCCTCAAGGCGTCATCGTAACAGGGGTCGCCGTCCGTTTCCGCAGTCAGGTCTCCCATCTGTTTTCGACCGATGGGATGGATGTGATGCCGTACGGCCATGAGGTCTCCCGCCTCGTACCGGGGATTCAATCCGCCCGCGGCATTGGTCACGATCAGCACTTCGACGCCGAACCGGTGCATAACCTCGAGCGGATAAGCGATCTGCCGTATATCATATCCCTCGTACAGATGGACCCGGCCCTGCATCACGATCACGGACGCATCGCCCCGGCCGCCGTAGACCAGGTTGCCCTCGTGGCCTTTGACGGTCGACGCCGGAAAATGGGGGATGGAACGATAAGAGACAACTGATTTCTGTTCGACCGCCTGGACGCACGCCCCGAAGCCGGTGCCCAGGATCAGGCCGAACCGGGCGGTCGAAAATCCCTGCGAACCCAGGAAGTCCGTGGTCTCGCTCAGCGGATCATGACGGGGCATGGCGAGGCGCCTTCAATCGGTTTTCTCGTCTCCTTTGACGGTTGTACGTAACAAGGAGTCCAACATGGGCATCATAACGGTTGCCAGAGAATACGGCAGCGGCGGGAAGGATATCGCGAAGATCATCGCGGACCGCCTCGGCTATGATTGCGTGGACAAGGAACTCATCGCCGAAATCGCCCATGCCGCCGGCGTTTCGGAAGATATCGTCGAGCAGATGGACGAAGTGGGCGAATCGACCATCCGGCGATTCCTCGGCGAACTGTTCACTCCTTCGACCGTCTACTCCCTGTCCCCGGAATACCCGCCCCTCATCTGGCCCTATGTGCCTGGCGACGACGAAGGTACGAAGGATCCCACCTCTCTCAAGAACACCTTTCTGGACCGGGGGGAGTATCTCCAGATCCTGCAGGACACCATCCGTTCGCTGGCCGGCAGAAAAAACGTCATCATCGTGGGGCGCGGCAGCCAGTGCATCCTGTCGGACAGCAGGACCGTCTTCCATACCCGGTTCATCGCGCCGGTCGAATACCGGGTCGACGTGATCATGGACGAGATGAACCTCTCACGGGACCGTGCCGCCGAACTCATTAAGGAAAAGGACCGCCAGCGCGCGCTTTACCTTCAGCACAACTACCACCGTGACTGGACTGACCCGACACTCTACCACGTGGTGTTCAATACGTCCCGTACGACGTGGGAGAACATGGCCGACATCGTGATCGATACCCATCGCAGACTCTTTGGCGACGGCGGATGAAAGCCAGTTCACCCCGTAAACCGAATCGAAAGATAACCCCAACCAGTATTCGTGTCAACAGACGGCTCACCGCCGTGCATGCCACAAACCGGTGAGGAAAGGCCATGAATTACGAGGTTTCAGACTTCAGCGAAGAAGTAGTGGAAAGAAGCCATACCACCCCCGTGCTGGTCGATTTCTGGGCGGAATGGTGCGGACCCTGCAAGATGCTGGGGCCCGTGATCGAGTCGCTCGCCGAACGCCACAGTGACCGGTGGAAGCTCGTCAAGGTAAACACGGAAACCAACCGGGAAATCGCCGCGCAGTACGGCATTCAGGGGATTCCCAACGTCAAGCTCTTCGTGGACGGCGAAGTAAGGGACGAGTTCACGGGCGCGCTGCCGGAGCCCATGATCGAACAGTGGCTGAAGAAGGCCCTGCCGAGCCCCCACGCGCGACAATTGGAAGAAGCACTCCGGCTTCTGGAAGACGGAGACACCGAGGGTTCCCGCGTGTTGCTCGAGGAGGTCCTGGCGGCCGAACCGGACAGCGAGCAGGCGGCGGTCTGCCTGGCGCGCACGTACCTGAATGAAGATCCGGGGCGGAGCCTGGACCTGTTGAAACCGATCGAACCGGGCTCCGAATTCCACGATTCGGCGGTCGTGCTGCGAACCATCGCCGGCCTCTTCCTGCACCTGGACGCACCGGAAAGTCTCGAGGAAGACCCGGTCAAATCCAGCTATCTGGGCGCGATCGGGCATCTCAGGCAGCAGGAGTACGATCTCGCCCTGCAGCACTTCATCGAGGTGCTGGAGAAGAACCGGGCCTACGACGACGACGGTGCCCGGCGGAGTTGCGTGGCTATTTTCGGCATGCTCGGAGAGGGTCACCCGACGACGCGCCAATACCGCCGCGCCTTCAGCAACGCGCTGTACGCCTGATCAAACGTTGGTCGGCGGGCCGCGGACGAGCGCTCCGGTCGAACGCCTGGTCACACGTCCAGGGGATTGGCCTTTTCGGGGTCGATTTCCAGCTTGCGCATGGCCCGTTCCGGGACGTCCGGGGAGAGGTCCCCTTTCCGGGCGAGGGCATTGAGGGTGCCGAGGGCAATGAAGCGGGCGTCCATTTCGAAGAAGTTACGCAGCGCCGGCCGGCTGTCGCTCCGCCCGAAACCGTCCGTCCCCAGCGAGACCACGGGGCCCGGCACCCAGCGCGCGATGGAATCCGGCAGCGTCCTGACGTAGTCGGAGGCCATGACGTACACCCCTTCGGTTTCTGCAAGGCATTGTGAAATGTACGGCACGCGGGGCGGTTCCGACGGGTGCAGCAGGTTCCAGCGCTCGGCCTCCATGGCGTCGCGACGCAGCTGCTTGTAACTCGTTACGCTCCAGACGTCCGCTTCCACTCCGAAGTCTTCGGCCAGCATCTCCTGGGCTTTCAGCGATTCGTTGATGATGGAGCCGCTTCCGAACAGGTGGGCCTTCGCCGTGCCTCCGTTCAGCGAACTGAGCCGGTACATGCCCTTCAGTATGCCTTCTTCCACCCCTTCCGGCATGGACGGCATGGCGTAGTTTTCGTTCTGCACGGTGATGTAGTAGAACAGGTCTTCCTGGTCGACGTACATGCGCCGGATGCCGTCCTTGATGATGGCCGCCAGTTCGTAGGCATAGGCCGGATCGTAGGTCAGCAGGTTGGGTACCGGGTCGGCCAGCAGGTGGCTCTGGCCGTCCTGGTGCTGAAGCCCCTCGCCGTTCAGCGTCGTCCGGCCCGCCGTACCGCCCAGCAGGAACCCCCGCGTGCGCATTTCCGCGGCGGCCCAGATCAGGTCGCCGACGCGCTGCAGGCCGAACATGGAATAGAAGATGAAGAAGGGGATCGTATTGACGCCATGGGTCGAATAGGCCGTCCCGGCGGCCACGAAGGAGGACAGGGAGCCGGCTTCCGTGATGCCTTCCTCGAGGATTTGGCCGTCCTGCGCCTCCTTGTAATAGAGCAGCGTATCGATGTCCACCGGTTCGTAGAGCTGGCCGGCGTGGGAGTAGATGCCGCACTGACGGAACAGGGCCTCCATGCCGAAGGTCCTGGCCTCGTCGGGCACGATGGGGACGATCAGCTTGCCGATCTCGGGTTCGCGCAGCAGGCGCGACAGCATCCGGGTGAACACCATGGTCGTCGAGACTTCGCGACCGTCCGTCCCCGCCTTGAATTCGTCGAACACCTCGTCCTTCGGGGCCGCGGGAAGGCCGGGATTCACGACGTTACGCCTGGGGATGTAGCCGCCGAGACTCTCCCGGCGTTCCCGGATGTACTCCATCTCGGCGCTGTCCGCCGCCGGCCTGAAATAAGGCGCTTCGCGGACCTCGTCATCGGAAAGGGGGATGCCAAGCTCGGTGCGCAGGTGGCGCAGTCCGTCCTCGTCGATCATCTTCTGCTGGTGGGCGGTGTTCTTTCCTTCGCCCCATTCGCCCAGGCCGTACCCCTTGATCGTCTTGGCCAGGATGACGGTCGGCGCGCCCGGGTGTTCCACCGCCGCCTTGTACGCCGCGTAGATCTTCTCCTGGTCGTGGCCGCCGCGGATAATGGTCCGTACGTGCTCGTCGGTGAGCAGCCTGGACATCTCCATAAGCCTGGGATGCACGCCGAAAAAATGGTCCCGCTGGTACTTCCCGTCCGAAACGGTGTACTTCTGGTACTGGCCGTCGACGATCTCGCCCATGCGCTTGACGAGCAGCCCTTCGTCGTCCTGGGCCAGCAGGGGATCCCATCCGCTCCCCCAGATCACCTTGATGACGTTCCATCCGGCCCCGTGGAAGGCGGCTTCCAGTTCCTGTATGATCTTGCCGTTGCCCCGTACCGGGCCGTCCAGCCGCTGCAGGTTGCAGTTGACCACGAAGACCAGGTTGTCCAGCTTCTCGCGCGCTGCCAGCGTAATCGCGCCAAGCGCCTCGGGCTCATCGGTTTCCCCGTCGCCGAGAAAAGCCCAGACCTTGCATCCGTTGCCCTGCTTGAGACCCCGGTCTTCCAGGTACCGGTTAAACCGCGCCTGGTAGATGGACATGATGGCGCTCAGCCCCATGGAAGCCGTGGGGAAGACCCAGAAGTCGGGCATGAGCCAGGGATGGGGATAGGAAGAAAGGCCGCCGCCCGGCCGCAGTTCCCGCCGGAAGTTGTCCAGGTGCTGTTCGTTGAACCGCCCCTCGATATAGGCCCGGGCGTAGATGCCCGGCGAGGAGTGCGGCTGGAAGAAGATCTGGTCGCCGTCGTAGCCATCTCCCGGACCGCGGAAGAAATGGTTGAAGCCCACCTCGTAGAGATTACAGACCGAGGCGTAGGTGGCGATGTGCCCGCCGAGGGACTTGTCCGCCGTGTTGGCGCGTACCACCATGGCCATGGCGTTCCACCGGATAATGTTGCGTATCCGGTGTTCGAGTTCGTCGCTGCCGGGATAGGGCGGCTGCTGATCGGGCGGGATGGTGTTGATGTAAGGCGTGTTTTCGGCGAAGGGTAGCCGGACGCCCTTGCCGCGGGCGTGGGCCTGGAGCTGGGCGATCAACTGGCGCACCCTGCCCGGACCGGAGTTCTGGAGGACGTAATCCAGCGACTCGAGCCATTCCAATGACTCTACGCGGTCCAGGTCAATTTCATACTCCGAACGTGAGGAATCCTGGGTCATAGCAAGTCCGCAGGCCGATGTGAAAGCTGGGGCTGTGCGCGGTTATCTGCCGGGTCTGCGCCCCGTGATTTTCCGGTGCTGCGCTCCGTCATTTGCCGTTTGAAACGTACATTCAATGTAGCGTTCCCACCCTGCGATCGCAACAAAAATCACGGTCGCGGCCCATCAGACGAACGGGCAGTTTTGTATTGCTTCGGCCCGTAAGACGAGTCATTTTGGAACATTATCGCAATAGGCCGGAAAGTGCAAGCGACGCGCAAACCAGACCCTGAACCGACCACTACTCGTACGCAAAAGCAGCCCACCCCATGATCGCATTTCATCGCTCCTCCTTCCACTGGAGATCCTGGCCCTGGAAACCCGACCCGGTCTACAAGTACACCGGTGGATTCGTCGGGATACCGGGACAGGCCTACCAGGTGCGGTTCCACCTCGAGGCTGCCTGCACCGTGGAAGACCTGGACACCGGACACAAGACAGACTTGTTCCTCGGTGCGCCTTGCCGCTCGGAGTATACGATCGCCCGTCGAAACCTCTTCCAAGTACCCAGCGATGAATGGCGTATGGCCTTCAGCCGGAACCTGAACGTCCCGATTTCGCGCAGGCCGAGCACCGAATCTGCCGAGATCGAGGGCACTCCGCTGGAGAAGCAGTTCCAGGCCCATGAAATCTACATCAGGCAGTACGATACCGAAGAAACCCTGACCACTGCCGGGGCTGTCGTGGACGCGACAATTAACCGGGATCTCATGAATGGCAGGATCGTTTACCGCGAACCGGATCCGTCGGGCCAAGCTGACCAAGCTGACCAAGCTGACCGCAACATGCAGGTAACCCTTGAGTTTCCCGTGGATTTGATCAATATTAACGAGGAAGACGCCGAATTCCAGATCTGCACGGGTCCCGTGATCCTGCCGGACCTGGCCACCTGGGACGGAAACGAGGTACATCGCGTGTTCCTGGCGGACGCGGCGATCTCCGGTTTCGATCACGCGGAATTCATTCTCCGCAGGGAGATCGAGGCGGCCGAACGGGAGAAGCACTGGTACGAAGCGCCCCGGGGACGCGACCGCCTGGAACTGAACCACCCGGAGAATCCCCCGCCGGATTATCCGCCGCGCAGGCCGAGGCCCCTGGTCTACAGCGAAACCTGGGAAAAGGATTCCGAGAACGTCGTACTGAGGACAAAGAACGAAAACTGAGGTCGGCGATCAGTCCAACGGCCGACAGGAGGTAAAACCCATGGCGCAGACGACCCTGCAGGATACCCGATTCAAGCAGATGCCGACCCCGGAAGACCTGATCCGCATGTCCCGCGACCTCCGGTACCACCCGGTCCGCAACGAGAACCCGGCCGTGCTCACGAGCGCGCAGATCGAGATCTTCAACGAACAGGGCTACCTGAAGCCCTTCAGGATATACTCGGACGAAGAGATAGGCGCCATACGGGATGAGTTTGACGGCATGATCGAGCAGGTCATGGCACGGGGAGACCACAACTACTCCATCATATCGGCCCACCTGAAATCGGGCATGGTGCACGATATCATCAACGAGCCGCGCATCGTCGCCTACATCAGCGACCTGCTCGGCGAGGACGTCGTGGGATGGGGCGCCCATTTCTTCTGCAAGCTTCCAGGAGACGGCAAGGTCGTCAACTGGCATCAGGACGCCAGCTTCTGGCCCCTCTCGCCGTCAAAGACGGTCACCGCCTGGCTGGCCATCGATGACGCGGACACGGGCAACGCATGCATGCGATTCATGGCCGGATCGCACCACCACGGCCACCTGACCTACCACCTGAGCGAAGAAGTCGAGAACAACGTGCTCAACCAGACGGTGAAAGAAGTCGAGATGTACGGCACCGAGGTCGACATCGAACTCAAGGCGGGAGAGATCTCGCTGCACAGCGACCTGCTGCTGCACGGTTCGGGGCTCAACACGTCGGATCGCCGCCGCTGCGGCCTGACGCTTCGGTACTGCGCCGCCTCCGTACGCGCAGAACTCAACTGGAACAAGGAAGGCGTAATCGTCAAGGGTTCCGATCCCACCGGCCACTGGGCGGATCTGCCGAGGCCCGTGGTGGATAATGTGTAGGACTGCCTGGCGAGCTACTCCACGTAGACCGCAATACGGTGCAAGGCGTTGTTCAGGTAGCCGCCGGGATTCCACGCAATGGCGTGGGGCTGGCTTACGCCGTGCGAATCCGTCGCCCGGGCCCAAACCTCGTAATACCCAGCCTGGGGGAAATCAACCTCGGCCCGCCAGTTCTGCCAGGCGTATGCGTTCACTGGTTGATTCAGCGTCGCAGGCTTCCAGGTCGCCCCGAAGTCGATCGACAGGTCCACCGCGGAGACCCGTCCTTCACCCGTCCATGCATGACCGCGCACCTCAACCGAGCCTACCGTTGTCCTGCGTCCCGTCGCCGGATGGGTAATCAGGGACTTCACCGGCATGCTTTCGATGATGCGAAAGTCCGTTTCTTCCACGGTCTCGCCGGGCGCAATCCCCCGGTCCGGCAACCGGTAAGAGGTTCCAGTCATCTTGGGGCCGTCGTGCACCTGGTCCCGGATCTCTATGCGGATCAGCCACTTCTGGGAACACGAACCGGGCCATCCCGGAACGATCAGCCGCAGCGGGCCGCCGTTCATCGGGTGAATCGGCCGGCCGTTCTGGGCGAAGGCGATGAGACTGTGCGGGTCCATCGCCTTGTCGATCGGCACCCCGCGGGAGATGGGAAGCCCGGCCGACTCACCGGACAGGTGGGTATCGGCGCCGTAGTGGGCGGTGTAGACGGCTTCGGGCCGGATTCCAGCGGCCGCCAAGACGTCAGACAACCGAACCCCCGTCCATTCCGAGCAGGCCACCGCGCCGTAGGTCCACTGTTCGCCCTTCGTTTTCGGATCGAAGAAAGCCCGTCCATTGCCCGCGCATTCCAGGGCCAGCGCGCGGGTTACGACTTCGAAACGCGCTCCAAGATTTTTGAGGCCGAGCGTCAACGGGTTGTCGACCAGGCCATCGATCGCCAGTTTCCAGCGCGATGCGTCCAGGTCCCCGGGCATTAGCCCGTTGTTGCGGACGAAGTGTCTTTCGGTGGGCGTAATGGCGTCATCGAGGAGGTGCGGCGGGGTCTCGGCGCACATGGGCCGGTCATTAAGGACCGTGAGACCGTCTTTGCCGGGAATGACGCCTTCGGCGGCGAGCACTACGGGAATGAAGTGGGCGGGGACGTTTCGGTGGAAAGGAATTGACGCCCCGACCAGCGCGCCCATAGCCGCCAGGCCCGCGTTCTTCAGGAACCCCCGCCGGTCGGGATAAGCGCGACGGCCGAACAGCAGCCGGTCGGCTTCGTCGGGATCTTGCCGGTAGAGTTCGTAAAGGCGCTTTTCAGCCGCATCGGCGTCCATGCCCCGCGCTCCCTCACACTGATTCAAACCGCATTACGACTCGTACAGATCCACCGCGGTCTGCCCCTTGGCGAATCGGAGGGCGGTCGCCGCGGCGGACTGGCTGCCCGTCGCGCGCCGAACATCAGTAGCCCAGCGCGCGAGGCCGACCAGCAACTGGCCGCGCGAGGGATGATCCTCGCAAAGCGTCCACTCGTCGAATATCGTGCGCAGGGTGGAAAGGATGTTCCGGCCGTTGTCGTCCTTGAGGATCACCAGGCCGAGTTCCCGTAGCAGCGTATCGCCCGAGTATCCCGACCGGAGGTAGTCCCGGGTCTGACGTCCGATCTCCCTGATCTGGATCTGCTCTATGGAAGAAAGGACGCCTTCGATCGCTTCGGCTTCGTCCGCGCTTCCCGGCTGCAGACTTCCGCGGGATTCGGACAACGGCCGGTGGGTGATGTTCAGCCACCGGTCCCCGTAGAACTGCCAGGCGACGTGGTACAGTCCCTGGGCGGCGACCCGGTGGCCGCCGTACCGGAGGGCCTTGCGCACCGAAGAGGCCATCATCATCTCCCGGACCAGTCCACCCCATCCCGGGTTCATGTTCACGGGCGTGCGCGCCATGCGGTCCGCCGCGAGCACCACCATGGTCGTCACGATCCGATCAATCGATACACCGTCTTTCAACGCCTGGGTCACCACGCCGAATGTCGGACCGATTTCGCCGCTGACCAGGCCTTCCGCGAAGGCATCTTCATCGAAATGTGCGGCGGTTTCACTAGAGGCGGAACCGTCAGACGGCCCGTCCCCCAGGGAGTCCAATGTCTCCGTGTCGGCGATGAACCGGTCGATGGCGGACTGCCGGATCTCGTCGGGCAGTCCCCGCTCCTGGCCCAGGATCTTGGCCGACAGGTTGCAGACCAGTTCCTCCGCCTCGTCCCACCCGAATTCCTCGAGCACCTCCGCGATGTAGCCGATGTTGAGCAGATTGTTCGAATTGCCGAGGAAATGGGGCGCCATGGCGCATTCGAAGAGCAGCGGAAGGATCTCGTGGTCATGGCCGCCCATCCGCCGGGCGGTGATCAGGCATTTCTCGATGCCTTCCCATTTCTTGTCTTTCGAAAACACCCGGATCCAACCTTCGAGTTTCTCCCAGGTAACCGGGTCGGGCAGCCGCTGGATGCTCGGCCGGTCCCCCGCACGGCCCGACAGTCCGTGGGCCGCGAAGGTCAGCGGGATGATACGGTCATCGCTCTCGTATTGACGGGCCACCTTGATCCCGTTGACAAAATCCGAAACCTCGCCTCCGCCGTCGTTGGCCCCCCGTTCCGTGGCGATGTGCCGGCCGCCGTGCCGGATGATGAGATTCAACGTATCTTCTTCGGATACGCCCCGGGCCAGCATGATGGCCACGGCCTTGGATATGGTCCACTGGTCGGTGGAAAAGAGGCCTTCCTTCAAGAGCAGGAGATGGGCGTCGGACCGTTTCGACCCGCCTTCGCTCACGCTCACGAATACGTCGCCGTTACGCACTTCTACGGGAAAGGTCTCCAGGTCGTCACACCCGCCGGTAAAACAGCCGCCGCCCCCGAGATCGTAACTCCATCCGTGCCAGTCGCAGGTCAGCACGCCGTTGCGGACGCGCCCCCGGGTCAGCGGATAGCCCATGTGGGGACACTGATTGTCCGTGGCGTAGATCGTCCCGTTGTGCCTGAAGAGGGCAATGCTGCGACCCTCCACCTTCACGGCCTTGGGCTTGCCGTCCTCCACTTCGGCCGTTGCCGCGACCCGTACGAATCCATTCTGTTCCTTTGACATATCCATTACCTCTGCGTTGATCGATACTCGCCGAAGAACCTTACGTTGAATGTTACTCGTCGAAAACCTCTACGGTCGTCCTGCCCTCCGAAAACCGCATCGCCGTGTTGATGGAGGCCATGCTGTTCTTGTTCAAGCGCACATCCGTAGCGTAACGCGCCAGTCCCACCAGGAGTTGATACCGGGACGGATGTCCGGCTCCGGCGGCGTCACCGCCCGCGCCGCCTTCCCATTCATTGAACGCGACGCGCAACGTGGGAAGCAGTTCCATGTTGGTGTCGTCCCACAGTATCGCCCGGCCCACTTCCTTGAGCAGTTCAGAACCGTCGAACCCGCTATTGAGATATCCCACCACCTGGTCGCCCACGTTGTGGATATCCAGCGACTTGATGGAATGGACGATGAGATCCGCCGCCCCGGCCGCGGCCGGGGCGTCCGAGCGATGACTTGAAAGGGGTTCGTCGAGAGACCGGGAGGGTATATTGATCCACCGGTTGTCGAAGATCTGCCAGGCCGCGTGGAACAGGCCCTTGGCCGCCGCTGCAGGTCCGCCGTAAGCGTGGACGTGACGCAGCGATGCCGCCAGGTTGAACTCGTTCGACAGCGAACCCCAGCCTGCATCCACATTTACCGGCGTACGCGCCATGCGGTCCGCCGCGAGCAGCACGAAGGTCGTGATGAGACGCTCGATGGCCACGCCGTCCCTCAAGGCCTGTGCCACGGCTTCGAAAGACCGATCGACGTTGACGCTCAGTAAGGCGTCCACGAGGGCGTTCTCGTCGTAGTCGGTCCGGGTGTTCCGCGCGTAGTCGTGCGATTCGAGCGCGGGGGCCATTTCGCCCAGCAGGCGTACGGCGTCCCGGTGAAACCGTTCCGGCTCGTCCCGTCCCCGGCCGACCATCTTGGCCCCGAGGTTGCAGACCAGTTCGGATGCCTCGCCCCACCCGAAGGAATCCACCACCCGGGCGAGGTCGCCCAGGCTGGCCACGTTGCGGGCGAAACCGAGGAAGTACGGCGCCACGGCGCATTCGAACAGCAGTTTGAAGATCTTGTCTTCATGGCCGTTCTCGCAGGCCGTGTGCAGACATCTTTCGATCCTGAAATCCTGCATGTTGCGGGAGAACATGCGCACCCAGCCGTCGATCTGATCCCAACTTACCGGAGGGGGCAGCGTGATGACCTCGAGCCGTTCCGATGCCCTGCCCGATGCCGCACGGCCGGCCAGCGACAGGGCCATCAGCCGGTCCTCACCGTCGTATCTTCTGCCTACTTCGAGACCGGAGACCAGGAGGGAGACGATGTCGCCGCCCCCGCCCGCGCCTTGCTCCGACGCGACGTGACGGCCCAAGTGCCGCAGGATCAACTGCACGATATCGTGTTCCGAGACGCCACCCGAGAGCAGTAATGCGGAGGCCTTGGAGACCGTCCACGAATCCCCGCTCAGGAGGCCCTCCCACAGCAGTTGCAGGTGCTGGTCCCGCCGCTTGTAGGTCGCGTCCCCGGCCTGTACCCAGATCTCGTCACCGCGGACGTCGACGGGGAAGGTCTCCAGGTCGTCGCACTCATAGTTGAAGCATCCGCCGCCCTCGAGGTCGAAACTGCGGCCATGCCAGTCGCAAGTCAGGATCCCGTCCTTCACCACCCCGCGGGTCAGCGGAAATCCCATGTGAGGGCACTGGTTGTCCGTGGCGTGTATCCGTCCGTCGACGTTGAAGAGCGCGATGCTTCGCCCTTCGCCAATTTTGACGGCACGGGACTCCCCGGGTGAGATATCGGCCTTGGATCCGATCCGGATCCAGCCGTTTCCTGAACTCATGATTCCCTTTCCTTTCTTCTGGTGTGCCTCGGCTGAGGTCTTCCGGTTGAGGTATGTTTCGGGTGTGCTGTCATGCTTCCAACTGTCCCGAGTTTCCTTCCTGTCAGTGCGCTTCCAGCCAGTTCGCGCCGATGCCGATCTCCACTTCTATGGGCACGGTCATGGGCAGGGCGCTCCGCATGCACTCCTCGATCATGGCCGGCAGGGAGTCTTCTTCGGACCTATGCAGATCGAAGACGAGTTCGTCATGCACTTGCAGCAGCATGCGCGTCCTGCATTCCCGCTTCTTCAGTTCGTTGTGAATCCGCGTCATGGCCAGCTTGATCAGGTCGGCCGCCGTGCCCTGGATGCGGGAATTGATGGCAACACGCTCCTCGGCGCGCTTGGTGGTGTTATTGCGCGAATTGATGTCCCGCAGGTACCGTCGCCGGCCCGTCATGGTCTCGACGAATCCGTTCTCCTCCGCGAATTTGACCGTATCGTCCATGTACTTGCGCGTCCCGGGATACTTTGCGAAGTACTGGTCGATCAACTCTTGGCCCTGGCCCCTCGGGATGTTGAGCCGTTCGGCCAGCCCGAAGGCGGAGATGCCGTAGATGATGCCGAAATTGACGGTCTTGGCGCGCCTGCGCATTTCGTCGGTCACCCCATCGTAATCCACGTCGTAGATCTTCATGGCCGTCGCCGAATGGATGTCCTCGTGCTGAATGAAGGTCTCCATCATGCCCTCGTCCCGGCTGAGCTCGGCCGCGATGCGCAGTTCGATCTGGGAATAGTCCGCGGCCATCAGGAGATAGTCGCCGTCCCGGGGCACGAAGGCCTTGCGGATCTGGCGGCCCATCTCCGTGCGGACCGGGATGGTCTGCAGGTTGGGGCCGTGGGACTGGATCCGGCCCGTGGCGATAACGGCCTGCTCGTACGAAGTGTGTACGCGTCCCGTCCCGGAAAACACGGAATGGGGCAGTTGGCTGACGTACACTGAATTGAGCTTGGTGCACATCCTGTAATGGAGGATCTGTTCCACGATCTCGTGCTTGGGCGCGAGTCTTCGGAGTATGGCTTCCGCCGTCGAGTACTGGCCCGTCTTGGCCGTGCGCTTGGCGTTGGGATCGATCTTAAGCTTGTCGAAGAGGATATGGCCAAGTTGTTTGGCCGAATTGAAATCGACGGGCTCCCCGGCCAGCTCGGTGATCCGGTCCGAGGACCGCTGGATCTCCTCGTCCAGCAACCCGGACAGATGCTTCAGTTGCCCCACGTCCATCCGCACGCCTTCGTGTTCCATTTCTACGAGGGCGGTAACCAGAGGACACTCGATTTCACCGAATACCGTATCCTGCTTCATCTCGCCGATCCGGGGTCGCAGCAATCCCGCCAGTTGCAGCGTGATGTCCGCGTCTTCCGCCGCGTATTCGACGACTTTTTCCAGCGGCGCATCCTTGAGCGTACCCTGCTCCTCGCCCTTCTCGCCGATGAGGGTGGTAATGGAGATCGGCGTGTAGCCCAGGAGGGCCTGCGACAGATAGTCCATGGTCCTCCGCAGGTCCGGCACGGTCACGTAGGCCGCCAGCATCGTGTCGAAGATGCGGCAGGACACGGTGATCCCGTGCCACCGCAGCACGGACAGGTCGAACTTGATGTTGTGCCCGATGAGTTCCTTGCCGGTGTCGTCGAAGAGAGACTGGAACTCGTCGGCGACCCGCAGCACGTCCTCGCGCCCGTCCGGCATGGGCACGTAGTAACCGGTATGTGGCTCGATCGCGAACGCGAAGCCAAGTATCTCGCAGGTCTTCGGATCCAGGCTGGTCGTTTCCATGTCGAAACAGAAGGAAGGCGCCTGACGCAGCGAGTCGATAAGCGCCGCGCGGGACTCGGGGGTGTCGACACACCGGTAATCGTGTTCCACGTCCGCGATCGTCTTCAGCTGGTCATCGGAGAACAGGTCTTCCTGGCTGCCGGCGACGGTCAACCGGGGGGCCGCGGAGAAGTCTTCGCCAAAAAGCCGCTTGCCCAGGGTGTTGAACTCCAGTTCCACGAACAGCTTCTTCAGATCATCGTCCCGTCTTTCCTTGACGGTCAGTGAATCGGGGGTGACTTCCAGCGGGACGTCGCGTTCGATGGTGACCAGGCTTTTCGACAGCAGGGCCAGGTCCCGGTTTTCCTCGATCCGCTCCTTCTGCTTGCCTTTCAACTGGTCCGTGTTCTCCAGCAGGCTCTCGACGGAGCCGAATTGGGCGATGAGCTTCTGGGCGGTCTTTTCGCCGACGCCCGGAACGCCGGGCACGTTATCGCTGGCGTCGCCCATCAGGCCGAGCATGTCGATCACCTGGTCGATCCGCTCGATCCCCCATTTCTCCAGCACCTCGTCCACCCCCATGGTTTCGAAGTTGTCCCCGGTGTTCCCGGGTTTACAGATGAAGGACTGCGCGGAGACGAGTTGCGCGTAGTCCTTGTCCGGCGTGACCATGTAGGTGGTAAATCCCGTTTCGTCGGCCTGCTTCGCGAGGGTCCCGATCACGTCGTCGGCCTCCCAGCCGGGAACGCGGATCACCGGAATGTTGAACCCCTCGATCAGCCGGAACAGGTAGGGCAGGGCGGTGCTCAGGTCCTCGGGCATGGCATCGCGCTGCGCCTTGTACTCGGCATACTGCTTGTGCCGGTGCGTAGGTTCGGGCGTATCGAACACGGCGGCGATATGTGTGGGCCTGTTCTTGTTCAGAATGCCGAGGATGGTATTGGCGATGGCGAACACCATGGACACGTTCATGCCCGTCGACGTCATCCTCGGATTGCGGATCAACCCGAAATGGCCGCGATAGGCCAGGGCCATGCCGTCCAGCAGGAACAGGGTTTTCTCGGTGTCAGTCATATGCGTGCATCTCCGGCTTCAAGGGAACCGGCACGTGCCGGGGACATCCCGCTCAACCTGCGGTTCCTGCCTGATCTGGCGTGTTTCCAGTGTAGTACGATAAACTTATTTTACCAGCTAATGGCTCTATACCTTCAAAAGGCCTGCCGCGTTGAGACCCGCGATGCGCTGCCTGTCCGCTTCGTCCAGCCCCTGTTCTTCGATGACACGCAGCCCCAGGTCGACGTCCGCGATCTGCTGGGGAAAGTCGGAGCCGAACATCACTCGATCGACGCCGGCAAAGTCGATTGCCAGGCGAAGCGCCCCGCTGTTCGGCATCCCTGCGGACTCGTAGTACATGTTCCTGAGGTATGCAGACGGCGGCCGGTCCAGTTTCTCGCGGGCTTCGGGATAGGAAATATACCCCTTGTCGATCCGGCCCGCAAGAAACGGGACGGTCCCCCCCAGGTTGCCAAGCACGATCTTCAGTTCCGGGAACGCGGCCATCGTCCCGCTGAGCACCAGGTGCAGGGCGGCAACGGTCGTGTCGAACGGAAATCCCGCGATGGGGGTCAGCCTGTACGCTTCGAAAGCGTCATTGGCGTGTGGGGTGGTGGGATGAACGAAGAGCGGCAGGTCCAGGGAGGACGCAGCCGCGAAAAGTTCATGAAACTCCGGGCCTCCAAGCGATCTGCCGTTGATATTCGAAAACAGCATGCCGCCCCGCAAACTAAGCGACTCTACGGCGCGGACCAGTTCCGCCGCCGAAGCGGCCGGATCCTGCAACGGAAGGACCGCCAGGGCAGACAGGCGATTGGGATAGCGGGACACGGTATCGGACAGGGCCTCGTTGACCACCCGGGCGAGACGACAGCCGGCATTCGGTTCCTCGACGTGCAGTCCCGGAATGGAAAAACTGAGCAGTTGCCGGTCCACCCCGTGCCGGTCCATGTGCTCGATCACGCGCTCTACATCGAAATGACCCGGCGCGATCATGCTGTAGTCGCCATCCAGTTTCAGCAGACGATTGCCGTCGGCATCCCTGAACAGTTCCGCCTGGTATCCCCCCTTTTCAATTTCGTCGAGGTAAGCGGATGTATAGAAATGGGTGTGGAAGTCGAATACCAACGGACACTCCGGCGACTGTACCGGTCGTTACGATAAAGCGATTCGATACCGGGTTTTCCTACAATATAGACCATTTCGAATCAATTACAACGACGGAGGCGACGTACAGTAACGAGACCCCGAATTCCCTGTACAAGAATCGTTCCGGCGAGTATCTTGGCATTCGAGTTCGCGAGCGACCGAAACCGCAGCAACTTCAACTGGAGACCCCGATGCTGATTGATCCTTCCGAGTTCATTGGAACCCAGGGCATAACCCACCTTTGTACGGGCGGAGAATCGCCCATGCTGAAGACGCATGGAGACGCTGTCCACCGTTTTTTCGAAGACAAGCTCCTGGGCGAGGAAGGACGCAGGCGCCTCGAAGTGGTGTCCGGCGCGTGCAAGGAAAAGGTCGGCCGCCTGTTCGGCGTTCAGCCCGACGATATCGGTTTCCTGACTTCCACTTCCGAGGGGATCAACCTGCTGGTCTACGCCCTCGACTGGAAACCCGGTGACAACGTGGTGGTCGCCGACGTGGAGTTCCCGTCGGACGTGCTGCCCTGGACCCTGCTGAAGGATCAGGGCGTAGAGCTCAGAATCGTGGAAAACAACAACTGGCGCATAGACTTGGAAGATCTTGATAAAGCGATAGATGAAAACACCAGAATGGTCAACGTCAGCCATGTCAGTTATTTCACCGGCCAACGTTTGCCGCTTCCTGAGCTCTCCGATATCGTCCACCGCAAGAACGCCCTGCTCTGTCTCGACGTCACCCACTCGGCAGGCGCTGTACCGGTCGAAGCGCAGTACGCGGATTTCGTCGTTTCGAGCTGCTACAAATGGCTCATGGCCGTGCACGGGGTGGGTATCTTCTACTGGAATCGAGAACGCGTTCCCGAACTGAATCCGCCCTTCGTGGGATGGCACACGCCGGCTTATCTTCCGGACTGGAAGGATCCCTCCGCCTACATACCCCGGGCGGACGCCAGCAGGTTCACGCCCGGCAACGAGACTTGGATCGGGGTATACGTCCTGGACAATGCCCTGGACTGCCTGTTGGATATCGGTATTGACCGCATAGAGGAGCACGTACTTCAGTTGAGCGCCCGGGTCTGGGACGGCCTGGCGGACATGGGCTGGGAGGTCATCACACCCAGGGCCGCGGCGGAAAGAGCCGGCAACGTCTGCTTTACCGCGGCGGACGTCAATGCGGTGACCCACGCCCTCGAGGACCAGAACGTGCTGATCTTCGGAGCCTACGGCGGCGTGGGCAGGGCTCGCGTGTCCACCCATTTCTACAATACGGACCAGGACGTGGACCGGTTCCTCGAAGTGATGCGGGAGATCCCGGTGACCCATCCGGAGTCGACGCCCGGCAGAGACTTCAGCAAAGCGGCCGGAGTGGCCGGCAATTAGCGGGTAACCACGCACCTGCGCAACCCCTCGTTCACAACCGCAATACCCTTGACACGCCACCTTGTTACGCGTAAATACGGGTGACTGCGGATTCCGGTCTTTCCGATCCGGTTTCGGGCGCAGTACGAACCTGGTGAAGCGGCAGGATTAAACACCCACGGAATGACGAATCACGCCCATGGATTTTGAGCTAAGCGAAGAACACCAGATGGTCGAGCGGATGGTCTACGACTTCGCCCGCAACGAGATCCTGCCGTCCATCAGGGAACACGACCGAAACGGTACTTTCCCCCACGAACTGCTGCCCAAGATGGCGGCGCAGGGATTCATGGGCATCTGCCTCCCGGTTCGCTACGAAGGGGCCGGCATGGACTTCATCTCCCTGGGGCTGCTTTCCGAGGGGCTGGAGTGGGCCGATTCTTCCGTCCGGGAGACGATCGCGGTCCACCTGGGCCTGCACGCTCTTCCCATCTTTCAATGGGGCACGGACGAACAGAAGGAACGGTTCCTGCCGCCCCTGGCTACCGGCGAAAGCATCGCCTGTTTCGGACTGACCGAACCCGGCGCGGGTTCGGACGTGTCCGCCATGACCAGCCGGGCCCGGAAGGACGGCGACACCTACCTGGTCAGCGGCGAGAAGATGTGGATCACGCTGTCCGACGTGGCGGACCGCTTTCTCGTTTTCGCCAAGACGAACCAGGAAGAAGGCACGCGGGGTATCACCGCCTTCCTGCTGGAACGGGGCTGGGAAGGCCTGACCACCGGCACCATCAAGGGAAAGATGGGGGTGCGGGCCAGCAATACGGGCTGGATCAACATGGACCAGGTTCCCGTACCCGAATCCCATCGCCTTGGCGAAGAGGGCGAAGGCTTCAAAATCGCCATGTCCTGCCTCGACAACGCCCGCTATACCGTGGCCGCCGGCGCCGTCGGCCTGATGAAGTTCTGCCTGGAAGCGTCCGTGTCATACGCCCAACAGCGACGGACTTTCGGTCAGCCGATCGGCGATCATCAACTCGTGAAGCAGTTGATCGCCCAGATGAAGCAGCGGGTTGACCTGGGGGAACTGGCGGTGCGTAAGGTCGGCTGGCTCAAGAACCGGGGAATGCGGAACACCCGGGAGACGAGCATGGCCAAGTGGTTTTGCACGGAATCGGCCTTCGCCACGGCCAGCGACGCGGTCCAGGTGCACGGCGCCTACGGATACTCCGACGAATACGATGTCGAGCGTCACTTACGCAACAGCAAGAGCGCGGTGATCTACGAGGGCACGTCGCAGATCCATCAACTCATGCAGGCGGATTACGTGTTCGGCAACCGGACGGACCGGCCGCTTCGATGTGAAATGCCCGCCTACAATCCGGATTACTGGCAGAATTGACCAGGCGCGGCAACGCCTGTCGCGAGAGGTAACGGTTACGTGAACATCATCGCCCTGGTGAAACAGACGCCCGATACGGCCCAGCTATCCGCCTCCATGGACGGCCTGAAGCTGTCCGCCGAGGGCGGTCCCCGGATCGTCAATCCCTGGGACGAGTACACCCTGGAAACCGCCATTCAGGCCCGGGAGGAGCACGGGGGCAAGGTAACCGCCCTTTGCCTGGGACCTCCCGGGGCCGACGACGCGCTAAAGACGGCCATGGCCATGGGGGTCGACGAGGCAATTCTGGTATCTGATCCGGCCATGGCGGACAGCGACTGCCTGACCACCGCGCACATACTGGCCACAGCCATCCGGAAAATCGGCGAATTCAGCCTGATCGTCGGCGGCAGGGCGGCGATAGACGGCAATACCGCGGCGACGGCCGTGCAGATCGCGGCCCTCCTGGATGTACCACTCATCTCTTACGTGGCCCATATCAACAGTCTGGATCCGTCAAGCCGGACCATTTCGGCGGTTCGGCTGTTGGAAGCAGCGCGGGAAACGGTCACCAGCAGGCTTCCGGCCCTGATCACTGTCGTTAAAGAGATCAACGAACCCCGGTACCCGAGTCTCATCGGCATACGCAAAGCGGCCCGGGCAAACATACCCGTATGGGGATGCGAGGAACTCGGGGTCGACGCGTCCAGCGTCGGTGCCGGCGCTTCTTCGATTGGCTGGCAGTCCGAACTGCCCCCGTTGCGGGAGGCGAATGTCGAAATGATCGACGGAGCCCCGGCGGATGCGGCCAGGACCCTCGTGGACCGTTTGATCGAGGAAAAAGTGATTTAGGCAGAAAGGACCCGATGGCCGGCAGCGTATTCGTATGGATCGAACAGGAGGATGGCCGGGCGGACGCGATAGCGTGGCAGGCGATGGCCGCTGCGAAAACCGTCGCCTCGGACCTTGGCGGGACGCTGAACGCAATCGTATTCGGCGACCGGGTCGGCGATATCGCGCAACAGGCCATCGAGGCCGGCGCGGACCGCGTGTACACCGCGGAAGATCCCTCGCTGGACCGGTATCGCGTAGAGCCTTATGCGAAACTCCTGGGGCACCTTCTGGAAAAGGAACCGCCCTCGGTGATCCTGATGGGGGCCAGTACGGCCGGCCTGGAGCTTTCGGCCTACGCGGCCGCCCTCACCGGCGCTGCCCTGGCGCCGGACTGCACGGACCTGCGTATGGAAGGAGACCAGCTGGTGGCGGTCCGGCCGGCCCTGGTCGGCAACCTGGTATCCACCGTGAGGTTCAACGGTACCGGGCACCGGTTTATCACGATACGGCGTAACATCTTTCAACCTGTCGATCTGAACGAATCACGCACCGGAGCGGTTATCGAAGTCCCGGCCGTCATGGCCGAGGCCGATATCCCGACTAAGGTGGAGTCCGTGGAGACCGCGGACGGCACCGTCAGCCTGACCGAAGCGAGCATCATCGTTTCCGGTGGACGCGGCGTGGGCGGCCCGGAGGGATTTCATCCGGTCCGGGAACTGGCGGATGCCCTGGGCGGCGCCCTCGGCGCCAGCCGGGCCGCGGTGGACGCCGGATGGATACCTTATGCCCACCAGGTCGGCCAGACGGGAAAAACGGTACAGCCCGACCTGTACATCGCCTGCGGGATTTCCGGTGCGATACAACACCTGGCTGGCATGAAAAACGCTCGCGTGATCGTGGCGATCAACAAGGACGCCGACGTGCCGCTTTACAAGTACGCCCACTACGGCATCGCCGGCGACCTCTTCAGTTACCTGCCCGCCATCGCGGAAGAAGTGAAGAAGCGGCTGGGCCGATAGCCAGGCACACCGTGCATCGCGTCTTCCTTCGGCGGCACATCGGGAACGCAGGACGCCGATGCTATCTCCTTACGAAAAGATCCTCTTCGCCATTGCCATGGCGGTCTCGCTGTACCTGGCATCCGTCACCTTCAGGCGCATGATCGGGACGATCAAACGGGGCCAGGGCCGGCTGGCCTGGGATGGTCTTCCAGGCCGGCTGATGACCGGAATCAAGGCGCTGGCGGGGCAGAACAACATGATCCGCAACCGGCCGCTGGTTTCCCTCGCGCACACCGGGATTGCGTGGGGATTCATTCTCTACATGGCGGTCAACGTGGTGGACGTGCTCGAAGGCCTGGTAACCGGCTTCGTATTTCTGGAGGAAGGGGTCGGCGGACAGGTCTACCGCCTGACCGTCGATCTCATGACCCTGGCCGCGCTGGCAGGCATGGCCGCCTTGCTCATCCGCCGGTTCATCGTGAAGTCCACGAACCTGGCCTTCGCACCCAACGTCAAACTGCACTCCCGGGCGGCCGGCGGCATCAGGCGGGATTCCCTGATCGTGGGGTTTTTCATCCTTGGCCACGTCGGTTTCCGGCTTCTGGGCGCATCGTTCGACATCGCGATACACGGACCGGATCCCTGGCAGCCGGTCGCGGCGCTGGCCGCAGGCCTCTGGACAGGCCTGGAACCGTCCTTCCTGACTTTCGGCCTGCACGCGAGTTGGTGGATTGCCATCGGACTGGTGCTGGTCTTTCTGCCTTGGTTCCCTTATTCGAAGCACGCCCACCTGTTCATGGGCCCTTTCAACCTGATGACCGCCCCTGAACGCACCAGCCCCGGCGCGCTGGACGCCCTGGATTTCGAGGACGAAACCATCGAGCAGTTCGGCGCGGGCCGGATAACCGACCTGAACCGGACCCATATCACGGACGCCTTCGCCTGCATCATGTGCAACCGGTGCCAGGACGCCTGCCCGGCCTATGCCACGGGCAAGGAGCTGTCTCCCGCGGCCCTGGAGGTGAACAAGCGGTACCACCTTCGGGATCACATGAAATCGCTGGCGAGGGGCGGCGAAGACTCGGAGCCCCTGCTGGGTTACGCCATGAGCGAAAGCGCCCTCTGGGCCTGCACGGCCTGCGGAGCCTGCTCGGAGGCCTGTCCGGTCGGCAACGAGCCGATGTTCGACATTCTCGCCATGCGCCGGAACCAGGTGCTGATGGAGAGCGCGTTTCCGAATGAACTGAAAGGCGCCTTCACCGGGATCGAACGAAACGGCAACCCCTGGCAGATGGCCGGCGACCGGATGGAATGGACGGAAACCCTGGATTTCAAGGTACCGACCGTTGCGGAAAATCCGGGGTACGAGGTCCTGTTCTGGGTCGGCTGCGCCGGCGCCTTCGACCCGGCCGCCCGGGATACGGCGCGGGCCATCGCCACGGTCATGCACCGGGCGGGGGTGGACTTCGCCGTGCTGGGAAATGACGAATCCTGTACGGGAGATCTGGCGCGAAGGGCCGGAAACGAGTATCTTTTCAGTATAGCCGCCGAGGGGAACATCGAGACGTTGAACGCCGCGGGCGCCGACCAGGCTGGCCGGAAGAAAATCGTCACGGGCTGCCCCCACTGTCTGCACACCCTGAAAAACGAGTACGGCGCGCTGGGGGGGCGATACAAGGTGATGCACCACACCGGGCTCATCGACGAGCTCGCGAGCGCGAGCAGACTCGCGGTGCGCGGCGAAACGGGGACGCGGACCACCTATCACGACCCGTGTTACCTGGGCCGCCACGGTGGTGAATACGAAGCGCCCCGTGGGGCGCTGGCGGCAACCCGGCCTTCCCTGGTGGAAATGGCCAGGAGCAGGGAAAGGTCGTTCTGCTGCGGTGCCGGGGGCGCACAGGTATGGAAAGAAGAAGAGGAAGGCAGGGAAGCGGTCAGCGACAATCGCTTCCGGGAAGCCAGAGAAACCGGGGCCGACACCCTGGCCGTGGGCTGTCCCTTCTGCGCCAGGATGATGAACGACGCCAACAAACGGGCCGGCGAACCCATGCGGGTCCGGGATATCGCCGAAATCGTGGCGGAATCCCTTCAAGATGAGCGGGAGCGCACGCACCATGACGACCGTCAATGAACGCATGGTCTTCCTGGACGGATCCAGGCTGATCATCGAGGCGATGGCCCGGGCCGGCGCAGGCGCCTACATCGGGTATCCCATCACGCCCGTCAACTGGCTCTTCGCGGGCGCCAAGCAGCGCATCCCCATCGCCCTCGAAGCGCCGGACGAAATCACGGCGCTGCAGTGGGCCGCCGGATTCTCCTCATCGGGCGTGTTCCCCGTCACGGCCTCCGCTTTTCCCGGATTCGCCCTGATGATCGAATCGATCAACATGTCCTTCATGATGGAACTGCCCATGGTCGTCATCCTCGCCCAGCGCCTGGGTCCGAGCACCGGGTCGGCCACAACGGGCGGCCAGGGGGATCTGCTCCTGCTCCGGGGATGCATCTCGGGGGGATACTCGGTACCGGTCTTCTGCCCATCGAACCTGAACGACTGCTGGGACATGGCCGCCGCAAGCGTGCACACGGCGGTAAATCTCCGGACACCCGTAGTACTGCTGACCTCGAAAGAGATGGTCATGACCAACCAGAACATGGATATCTCCGGCCTGAAGGAAGTACGGCGGGCAGAACGCCACCTGTACGAAGGGAACGGGGAATACAGGACCTACGGGGTCAACGGAGACCTGGCGCCACCCTTCCTGCCCCTGGGCAACGACCTGCACCAGGTCCGGCTGAATTCATCGACCCATGACACGGAAGGCATCACCCAGAAGAACAATCCCGAGGCCCTCGGCAATACCGAGCGGCTCAAGAACAAGATCGAACAAAGCATCGATGACTACACCTATTACGAACACGACCGGGACGAAGGCGCCGACACGGTCATCCTGACCTACGGCATTTCGGCCGAAGCCTCCAGGGAGGCCGTCGGCCTGCTGAGAGCGAGCGGCGAATCCGTCTCGCTCCTGGTCATGAAGACGCTGCTGCCGGTACCGCCGCGCATATACGAACTGCTCTCGTCATACGCGCACGTCGTCGTCGTCGAGGAGAACATCGTCGGCCTGCTGCGGGAACTCCTGTACGGCCACCAGCAGGACGGCCGGGTCCACGGCGTCAATAAAATCGGCCACATGATCACCCCGCAGGAGATCGCGGAAGGAGTAAGGCAATGCAGGAAACCATCCTGAACGACCTGAAAATGCCCTACTGCCCGGGCTGTGGTCATACCGTTGCCAACAAGTCCATGAGCAAGGCCTTGGCGGACATGGGCGTACACCCCCTTGACGTCATCGTGGTGAGCGACATCGGCTGCACGGGACTCGTGGACCCGCTGCTGACCTGCCATACGATCCACGGTCTCCACGGCCGGGCCGTCGCCCTGGCCATGGGCATCCGCATGGGACTCGAGCATCCGGACAAGAAGATCATCGCCCTGCAGGGCGACGGCGGCGCCACGATCGGACTGCAGCACCTCCTCGAGGCGGCCCGGCACAACCTGGACCTCACCCTCGTCGTGCAGAACAACATGGTCTACGGCATGACGGGCGGCCAGACCAGCGGGCTGTCCTCCACCGAATTCAAGGAGCCTGACCGGCCCGAGTCGGCCGTGCCTGGATACGACATCTGCGCGCTGGCCCACAACGCCGGCGCGGCCTACACCGCGCGGACGTTTATCGGCAAGGATACGGCCGAAATCTGGAAGGAAGCCCTGTCCACCCCGGGGTTCTCCCTCATCGAAATCGTTGAAATGTGCCCGGCGTACGGAATGAGGAAGGTCCAGGAACTGCACGATACGGCGGATTACGAGAGCGTGGTGACGCGGAATCAGCGCAAGGTAGGCCTGCCGCATCGGATGACCGGCCGCTCCCTCCTCGACGGATTGAAACCGATCGAACACACCTGCGAAGCGCCGCTCGACGGGCGCCTGGAAATCATCGTCGCGGGTTCGGCGGGAGAGGCCATTCAGTCCGCGGGAGACCTGCTCTCCACGGCGGGCATAACCGCGGGCCTTTCCGCCACAAAGAAAGGCGACTATCCCATCACGATCGGCACGGGGTTCTCGGTCGCGGAGGTGATCCTTTCCCGGCAGGCTATCCACTACACCGGTATCGACTGCCCCGACATCATGATCGTCATATCGCAGGACGGGCTGGACAAGGTGCGCTCCCGCATCGGCGAACATACCCTGGTGATCGCGGATACGAAACTCGATACCGAGCTCGAGGCCCTTCCCGGTCCGCATAACGTGGTGACCCGGGACTTCCGGAAGACAGGCGGGTTGAAAGGCGCCGCGCTGGCCGCCATCGCCCACTGGCTCCAAGACAACGGGTTTCTGCCCATCGAAGCCCTCGTCGAAGCCGCCGGCCGCCACAAGCACGGCGACAAGATGAAGGTCATCATCGACAAGGCCGTTGCGGCGTAGCGGTTCTCATTTACCCAGGATACCGGTAATCCTCTTTGCGCATCGTCTATTTCGACATCGACAGTCTCAGGCCCGACCACCTGGGTTGCTACGGCTATGGCCGCCCCACGTCGCCCGCCATCGACGAAATCGCCGAGCAGGGGATGCGTTTCGACCGGTACTACTGCGCGGACTCCCCCTGCATGCCGTCCAGGCACGGTTGGATCACCGGCCGTTTCGGGATCAACAACGGCGTGGTGACCCACGGCGGTCCCGCATCCAAATTGCATATCCTCGAGCAGCGGTACGGCGGCCCTGACGAGCGGAACCAGCTTCTGCAGAGAAGATTGCGCCAACACGGCTACGACACGGTCTGCTTCTCCAACTTCCCCACGCGGCACTGCGCGACCTGGTTCGGCCTGGGATGGTCGGAATTCCATTCGCCCAATCTGAAGACGGGATCGGAGACGGCGGATGAAGTCAACGAGGCCGTGCTTCGATGGATCGCCGCGAACAGCGGCCGGGACGATTTCCTGCTGTACATCAACTACTGGGACCCGCACCGGGTATATGAGGCGCCCCGCGACTGGTTCGACCGCATGGCGGCTCATCCGTCGGCGGTGGACTGGCCGGACAATGAGGCGATCCGCGGCCACCAGGATATAGACGGGTGGTTTACCGCGTCCCACCTCTTTCCTCAGGACCGGCCAAGCCCCACGCCGAACATGCCGGACGCCATCCGGAACACGGACGATCTGAACCGCATGGTAACGGGATACGACGCGGAGATCCGCTACACCGACCATCACGTGGAACAGGTGCTGGACGCCCTGGGCAACCTGGACGACACGGCGGTCATCATCTCGGCGGATCACGGCGAGGCCATGGGGGAGCACGGCATCTACGGGGATCACGTCTGCGCCGACGAATGCATACACCGTGTCCCGCTGATCATCAAGTGGCCGGGGGTTACGCCACCCGGGTCCTTCTGCGACGATCTGCTGTACAACGTCGATTTCAGCGCCACGCTCATCGATCTGGTCGGCGGCGAAGTGCCGGAATACTATGACGGGCTATCCTTCGCGGAAGGACTCGCCTTGGGACAATGCCGGCTGCACGACTACCTGGTCTGGGGACACGGCCTGTACACGCTGCAGCGGGCGGTGCGGACGCCCGGCCATCTCATGATCAGGACCTACGACGACTTCGGATACCGGTTCGACCCGGTGGCGCTGTACGATATGGGAAACGACCCTTACCAGACGCACAACCTGGCCGATGACGAGCCGGGGATCCTGCACCGAATGGATCATTATCTGTCGGAATGGCTGCACGAACAGCGGGTCAAGCCCTACGCCATCCCCGATCCCATGGAGGTCGTGTGGCAGGAACGCCAGACAACCCCATGAGGCCGGAAAGACGCCGTGTGTGCCCATTGACACACGTTTCCTGAAACCGAAGCGAGTCCCGCTTGACTGACCCGACCACGCATACGCCGCCAGGAAAATCCACTAACGCCTCGCTGATTACCCTGCGGTCCCTGGCCACGGGGCTCTTCCTCGCCATCATCCTCAACATCTGGGTGACCTACGGGACGTACATACTGCATACCTCCCGCATGTCGGTGTCCCACCTGCCCATCTCCGCCCTGGCGCTGTTCCTGCTGGTCGTATTCGTGTACAATCCGGTCGCCCGGAGCCTCTATACACGAGCCGCCTTCACCGGCCGTGAGCTGGCGCTGATATTCTGCATCCTGCTCATCTCCAGCCTGATTCCCGGCAAGGCCTTCGTGTCGTACTTCCTGACCATCGTCTCCACGCCCTTCTACTTCGCCCAGCCGGAAAACCAGTGGGCCGAACTGTTTTTTCCCTATCTCCCGGAATGGCTCGTGGCGAGCAACCAGAACAACGCCATGGGCTGGTTTTATGAAGGGCTCCCGCCGGGCGGGACCGTCCCGTGGTCCCCTTGGATCATACCGGTCGCCTGGTGGATGAGTTTTTTCATTGCCATTTTCGTCGTCGGCGCCTGCATCGCGGCCATATTCAGGAAACAATGGGTGGAGTATGAGCGGCTTACCTTTCCCCTGGTCCAGGTACCCCTGGAGCTCATAGCAGCCGATCAATCGCCGGGACGCTGGCCGAAGCTGATTTACGACCGGCTCTTCCAGGTCGGCTTCGGTCTCGCGCTGGCCGTCGCCCTGTGGAACATCGTATCCTTCGCCCACGTCGTCCCCCAATTGCCCGTGGGCACGTTTTTCGAGACCCCGCTTCAATTGAGCCCGCTGTTTCCGTCCATTCCCTTGCGCATCAGCCCGTACATGCTCTGCTTCGGGTATTTCATCAACGTCGACATCCTCCTGAGCATATGGGTGTTTTTCATGCTCGGTATCCTCGAGATCGGCGCCTTGAGCTACATCGGACTCAACACGGAAGGCAGCAATCCGGGTGGCACCGGCGGCGTAAACGCGCAGTTCTTCGGGGGATTCCTCGTGTACGTGGCGTACGCCCTGTGGACCGCCCGGCGGCACCTGATCGCGGTGGTCAGAAAAGCAGCGGGACGGGATTCCTCGCTGGATGATTCGAAAGAACTGGTTTCGTACAGGATAGCCGTGGCCGGGGTACTGGCGGGGACCGTCTTCATCTGCGCGTGGCTTTACCAATCCGGGATATCGCTTCCCGTGATCGTGGTGTTTCTCGCCTTTCTGTTCGTGCTCTACTTCGGAACGACGAAGGTGATCGCGGAAACGGGGGTAGTGTTCCTGGACCTGCCGGTGAACGCCCACCAGATCACCGTGCTCTCCCTGGGGTCGGGAAACGTGTCACCCCAAAGCCTCACCTCGCTGGGGCTGGCCAGCGCCTATGCCCGGAACTGGCGAGGTCTGGGGATGGGTTCGGTCGTGTTGGCCGACCGGTTGACCGACGGATTCTGGCCGCGGAAGAAGGGGCTGCTGTTCGTGCTTACCGTTACGTTCCTGGTCAGCATGGTCACGGCGGTAGCCTATTCGATCGACTGGGGGTATTCCACGGGGGCCTACAACTTCGGCGGAGGCGCCTTCAGCAATCTCAATGTGCATTACTACGAGGAGATCGTCACCTGGATGAAGAACCCGCTGTCCCTGGGGCAGAACGAACCGTGGTTCATGGCGGCGGGCGCGGTGATCTTCCTCGTCCTGCTGAAGCTGAGGCACTGGCTGGTCTGGTGGCCCCTCGCCCCTGTAGGGTTCGCCATCTGCTTCGCCAGCAATATCCGCGATTCGATCCTGTCCGTCTTCCTCGCCTGGCTCGTCAAGTTCATCCTGCTGAAAGTCGGGACCGGCGCCTACCGCACGGGCCAGCGGTTCTTCCTGGGCGTGCTGCTGGGATACACGGCCGGCATCGTGCTGTCCTTCTTCGTAGATGCCCTTTTCTATCCCGGACAGGGCCACATGATGCACGACTGGTAGCGGGCAGGAACCGTCTCGCCCTCGACAGACGGCGTACCAGCCAACGATGAAATCGCGTTTAACCTCCCGCTAGTACGTACTCTTCGCCGTCGTCAGGGGGCACCACCGCGAGGCCTGCAGCCAGTGCAGCAGCGTGCGCAGGGCTTCCGGCGTGCCGATCTGTTCGAGGGCGATGGCGGCTTGACCCTGCACGTACCGGTTTTCATCGTAGCACGCGTCCGCGAGTTGCGGAATGGCCACCTGGGCCTCGTCCCCGAACCGGGCCAGCGCGTAGGCGCTCCTGGAACGCACCTGCTCATCCTCGTCCTTCATCATGCCGACCAGCGCGGGAACGGCCGAATCCGCGGCCAGTTTGATCTGGCCCAGGGCATCGGCCACGTTCTGGCGGACGAAGGGCGAGGGGTCGTCTGACAGACCGGCCAGGTGCTCCGCTACCGAAGGATTGTTGTGCCGGATGTCGCCAAGGGCGTAGACCGCATAGCCCCGGACCCGTTCGTCGCCGTGCCCGAGCAGGGGGACCAGCGGTTCGACAGCCGCGGCGCCCAGCGCGCCGAGTCCGTAGCACGCTTCCCGCCGGACCTCGTCCCGTTCGTGCTGGAGGGCGGAGAGCAGGTGGGGGATGGCGGCCTCCCCGCACTCCGCCAGGGTATAGGCCGCGTGCAGGCGCTTCTGTTCGAGTTCGTGGGTCAGGTCGCCTGCGAGCGCCTCGATGTGTTCCCCGCCTTCCTGCCTGGTCCCGGCCGACCCGTTTCCTGCAAGCCAGTGCCACATGTTCCGCCACATGGCGCTCCGGGGATGATCCGACAGGTCGCCGAGGTCGATATCTTCGCATTGCCTGTTCCACCAGGGGCGGTCCGGCTCCGACATTCGCGTAAACTGGAACTTCATCATGTACCGGACCTTGTCCGTCTGGTTTGGAAACGCCCGGTGCCAGAGGTCGAAGTGAATGATGGTAACGGTTCCCGCCTTGCCGCTTGCGGGGAACCCGTCGGGGACGGAACCGTTCCCGCCGACCGTCTCCTCGCGGGACTCGATGTAGTGGCTTCCCGGGATCACACCCGTCGGGCCGATTTCCACCGGGGTGTCCTGGGGATAGTACATGGCCATGATCCAGCGCGGATGGTGATCCCGCACCTTGGTGTAACCCCAGTAACTGTCCTTGTGCCAGGCGCCTCCCCGGCTGTTCGGCGGGTTGACGTGCGGGTGGCGGTGGGCGTGCATCACGTAATCCGGTCCAAGCAGGCTCGTCAGCGCGCCCTGCACCTTCGGATCGTCGTAGACCTGCTGTATCTCGGGCACGCGAGGCAGCAGGTTGTTCCCCGGATTCCCGTCTTCGTCGATGATCGCTTTCGTTTTCTCGTAGATGTCATCGTGCAGCGCCACCGGCTTGTCCACGCTGATCACGTGATAGCCATTCACGATGAAGTCGCGCATGGCGTCATCGTCGAAAAGGTAGGATCTGTCCACCATGAGTCTCTGCTCCTTTTTGGCATATGGCGGCCGGTCACGGCGGTCGCCAATACAAGCCCTATGCGGTTCGTTCGAAACGCGATTACGACCTGGTTTCACTTTTCATCCATCAGTGAAGCAGACCGACATATCTTCAAGAAACGCTTGAGGATCCACTGATTTAAATCGATTCTCAATCCATGGCCGGGATGTAGTGTCTACCTCGTGGTACCTCTCCGCGCCTCCACGGGGAAGACGTTCGAGGCTTTCCCGGATGACTTCCGCGGCGGACCCGGATGCCCGGACTTCCAGATTACCGTCCTTGCTGTCGTAATACCAGACGGATTTCAGCCTTCCGCTCAATAGTTTATACGCGTAACTCGAAAGCGGTTTCTCGACGGTACCGGGCAGGAAGGAAGCCGGCCAGAATACGCGGTTGACCTGGTGGCGGAATACCGCTTCGAGCATGCCTTCGGGAGTCGCCGGACAAAGATGCCAGTTGGTCTCCGGCCAGACGTCGAGCCATCCCCAGGCGCTTCCCATCTCCCCGATGGACAGGTTCATGTCCCCGTTGCGTGTGCGTACCCGCGCCCCCTGTCCTCCGATGAAGACATGATGCAAGGGATAGTCGAAGAATACGCTCTCCTTCGAACGGAGGCAGTCATAGAACCCGGTCGCCAGGCCCAGGACGGCGGCAGCCAACCCGAAAACGCCGTCTTCCAGCCGGGGAGAAACCAGTCCCACGCGGTCCTGCGTATGGTAGTCGGGATACGCGTCGGAGAACGAAAGGACATCCGACTGCGTACCCCTCTTTCTGCGATAGACGAAGTCCGATTGCGTTATGCGGTCGCTGGTATGCAACACGTCACCCGGTTCGCACGTTCGATTGTTGTTACTGATTCGCCGCGTAATTTCCGGACTGGCCGGCTGCGCGTCAAGCAGAATCTCCCTCGGCTCATGCGGTTATCAGACCGAATGCACGACGGTTTCCGGATGCTCGTCCAACTTCAATTCGACCATCTCGATACCGGATTCTTCCACCAGCCAGTCGTACACCTCCTCGACGGACTTCGTGTAGGCGTAGTCCTCCGCATAGACCACCCGGCGAATTCCCGCCTGGATGGACTTTTTCAGACAGCCCAGGCAGGGCTTGTTGGTCGTGTAGAGCGTAGCGCCGCTCGTCGACGACCCGTGGCGAGCGGCGAAGACGATGGCGTTCTCCTCGGCGTGTATGCAGACGCATTCGTCAAGGTTCGCCCCGGACGGTCCGTCCGAGTTGCATCGCTTGCATCCGCCGTCGGAGCAGTTGGGTATGCCCATGGGAGTGCCGTTGTATCCCGTGCTGGTGATGATCTTGTCGTTCACGATCACGGCGCCAATATGTCTGCGGATGCAGTTCGAACGGGCGGAAACGGCGTACGCGATGCGGAGGAAATACTCGTCCCAGGAGATTCTTTCCATTTACTGCTCCTTCTTCGTCCCTCGTTCCTTTGATGTTGTGGAAATCCGATATTCAAAGCCGACCGGTTTTCTCAGGCAGGGCCTCTTTGCGACTAAGCCGGTTCTTTCGAAGCGAGAGACCCTTTCAGAAACCGTTTGTAGTACGAATGGATAAGGAACGTCACCGGCAGGGCGATCAGCAAGCCCAGTACACCCAGCAGTTTTCCCCAGATGGACAGGGAAAGAAGAATCACGGCCGGGTTGAATCCGGTCACCCTGCCCATGATTTTGGGAACCAGGATGGCGTCCTGAATGATCTGGACGACGGCAAACACGGCAAGTACGAGGCCAAGCATGATCCAGATACTCTCACCCGCGCCCAGGGACGCGGCGATCGAGAACATCACGGCTGGGATCAGCCCGACGACCTGCAGGTAGGGCACCATGTTGAGCAGGCCGATAAAGAGGCCCAGCAGGATCCCCATAGGCAACCCGATCAACCAGAAGCCCAGGGCGAAGAGCAGTCCGACGATGAAGGCGATGAGGGCCTGGGCGCGGAAATAGACTCGCATGGCTGTAGAGAAGTCTGATACGACGTCGAGTACCACCTGCTTGTACTGGTTGGGGATCAGGTCTTTCCATCCTTCGGAGATCTCGTCGAAGTCCAACAGGATGAAGACCAGGTAGAGCAGGATGACGATGACGACCGCCAGCCCGATTACGAAACTGATGGTACCTGAGAATACCCCCCATATGCCGGGCAGGATCTGCTGGAAGAACAGCCGGATGTTCTCGAAATTCAGCAGTTGGACGAGTTCTTCGAACCGGACCAGGTCCGCGATGTACACCCTGATTTCTTCGGGAACATAATCCTGCAGTCTCGCCTGCCACTGGTCCGCGTTCACCAGCCCGGACAGCAGTCTCTGCATCTGCGCGACTTCGGACACGACCATGGGGATCAGGATCGAAAGGAAGAGGATCGCGACGGCTAGGATTAGAGTCAGGCTGAGCAGCACGGAGATAATACGATGCTTAAAGGGAAGTTTCCGCTGCAGCCAGGAAGTCAGGGGATTGATCAGGTATGCGAGCAGCAGCGCGATAGCGAAGGGAATGAGTACGTCGCTCAGATAGGCGATGAGTGTGATCAGGAGCCAGACCACCGCTACGCCAATGGCGATGCGTACCACGCGGTCGAAGGTAAAGGGGCTGTCGGAAAGCATGAGCGTAACCCAGGGATAACCGCAGATCGCAACAGATGAACAGTGTAATCAAGTAGGCGCCGGGATGGAGGTTGTCAAGCAAATACGGGGCGATGGACTATCTCTTGACCGCGGCACGAAACCAGGTCTATATTCACCTTTCGCCTGCCGTCCGTTCAGACCTGAAACCATCAAGGGGTTTTCCGTTGCACAGACTCGTACCAGTCTCGCTGCTTGTCGTTACGCTGATGCTGCTGCCAGCCGGTTCGTCCCACGCCCAGTACACGAACTCGGTCGGTGTAGCCCTGCCGGATGACGCGGCGCCACCGGACCGGCAGGTGTTCCGCGTGATGAGTCCCGAACCGCGCAGTCTCGACATCCAGATCAATCTCTATGACGGCGAGGCTACGCTGCTGCCTTTCGAAACCCTGCTCATCCGGGACGAGCTCTGGCAGCCCATACCAGGTGCCGCCACCCATTATGACGTATCCGACGACGCCATGGAATGGACGTTCCACCTCAGGCCCGGCGCCCGGTGGAGCGACGGCCGGCCCGTAACGGCCCACGACTTCGTCTTTGCTTTCAGGCGGATGATCGATCCGGCCAACGCCAATCCCTATGCCTTCTTCTACTACGATATCAGGAACGCGAAGGCCATCAGCCTGGGAGAAATCACCGACCTGCAGCAACTGGGCGTGCGCGCCGCGGACGATCTCACACTACAAGTTCTCATGGAGCGTGGAGCGCCTCATTTCCCCCATGTCGTTTCCTTCGGCCTGGCCTATCCCACACCGCGCTGGGCCGTGGAAAAACACGGGCGTAAATGGACCGAAGTCGAAAACATCGTGTCCAACTCCGGTTTCAGGATGGCCGAATGGGCAACTGGAAGTCATATGACTTTCGTTCCCGATCCCATGTACAACGGCCCCCACAGGCCGCTGCTGGAGAAAGTCATCCATCCCTTCCGCTACGCGGCGGCACAGACCGTTCTGGCCTATGAGAACAACGAGGTGGACGTGGAAACGGTCGATATCAACGACATGGACAGGATAGAGCGCCACCCCTTACTCAGTCGGGAACTCGTAAAGACCCCCGGAAGAACGACCTGGTACCTGTTCTTCAAGACGTCCGGACCGCCGTTCAACGACATCCGCGTTCGGGAGGCTTTCGCCCGGGCGCTGGACCGCGACGCCATATGCCGCGTGGTCCTCAGGGGCGCGGCGGCGCCGGCCTATTCCATGATGCCCCCGGACTTCAAGGAGTACAACGGGGAGGCCATGAAGGCCTACCAGGCTTTCGACCCGGACCGGGCGAAGGCGTTGATGCGGGAGGCCGGGTATCCGAACGGACGGGGATTTCCCCGGCAGGAAATGTGGATTCGCGCGCCGACGCCTTCCATGAAAATGGCCGGAGAAGCCATTCAGAGCATGTTGCTGGAACACCTGGGCGTCAACGTGACCGTTCGTACGCTGGACCGGACGGCCTATATGAGCAAGCTGTATAACTGGGAGATGGATTTCGGATTTCTGCGGTTCGTCGCGGACTACATGGATCCCCGCAACATGCTTGACATGACCTGGCACTCGCAACCGAAAGGCGCCGGGCGGCACGACTGGGCGCATCCGGAATTCGACCGCCTGGTGGAACGGGCGGGGGCCGAACTGGACCCGGCCGGGCGAACGAGTCTTTACCGGCAGGCGGAAGAGATCCTGGTGTCCGATTATGCCGCTGCCTTTGTTTTTCATCCTCTTACGCTGCAGCTGCGTAAATCGAACCTCAAGGGATACTCCCGGGATTACGACGGAATCGTGGGGGCCCTCATGTACTCGCGTCTCTACAAGAGCAGAGAGTAGCGATCCGGTCAGACGTCGCGGTCCGGCGGTGGAGACGCGACCCGCAGTGCGCCGGGTACCGCAGTGATCTCCGCCGGCGTTTCGCCCACAGGTTCGCCGTCGGCGAACAGAACCACCGGCTGCTCCGTTTCCAGTTTCAGACGGCCCGTTCT
Organism: Candidatus Latescibacterota bacterium; assembly: GCA_012270975.1. Lineage (GTDB taxonomy): Bacteria > JAAXHH01 > JAAXHH01 > JAAXHH01 > JAAXHH01 > JAAXHH01. The sequence goes on from JAAXHH010000141.1 coordinate 485,410, forward strand.
GTACGAGAAAACGCTGGGATGATTCAGGTGACCGCCCCAGTATACTCTCGGGAACACGCGCAGGATACGGCCCGCGCTCATCATGCGCACGAGACAGATGTCGAGCGCTCCGTCCGCCGGGTCGGCGTTCGGCGCGATCTTGATCCCGCCGCCGTACGTGGAAGTGTTCCCGGTGGCCGCGAGCAGGACCGTCTGGTTGATTGTGCCGAAATCTCCGGTCATCCGCAGTCCCACGCCCCGATAGGTACGCAGCATGCGCGCTACGCCCCAGAGATAGGCCGCCACGCCCTTGAACGGCACGGCACCGTCATAGACCAGCCTGGCCACCTCCGAATCGAATCCCAGCGTCACGACCGTCGCGAAATACCGGCCGTTCACTTTACCCAGGTCGAATTGCCGGGTATGGCCGCGCAGAAGGACGGAAGCCGCTTCAGCGGGTGAAGAGGGGATTCCCATTGCCCGCGCGAAATCGTTTCCACGGCCGCATGGAAGAATGCCGAGCCGCACTTCCGTTCCCGCCAGCGCGTTCACAACCTCGTGCACGGTTCCGTCGCCCCCGCAGGCGGCGACACAGGCGTACCCCTCATTCACCGCTTCCGATGCGAAGGTCTCCGCGTCGCCCCGGGCCGAGGTGGGACGGATCTCGACGGACACCTGGTTCGCTGTCAACAGATCCCGCGCCCGTTCCGCGTGACCCATGCCGCGTCCGCTGCCGGATTTCGGATTCGTAACGATAAGGGTTTTTCCGTTCATGTATTCCTTCCTGGGGACAGCGCTACTCGCGCCTTCGCTATCACGCGAAACGGGACGCGATCCACAGCCCTGTTCCAACTGTCCGCTACCGGTCCGACCGATCCGAACATCTTGACAGGGTCGGCCATGCAATCTAAGATAGTGGGCCGGTTGGACTCACCTTGAATCGGACGGTTGTCCTGCCCGGTCGTATGCGGCATGTAGCTCCGGAACCTCACATGGTCGACTACAGAAACCTCTTCGATATGACGGGGCGCAACGCGCTGGTCGTCGGCGCGGGCAGCGGCATCGGCCGTTCCTCGGCCCAGTGCCTGGCCTAGTTCGGCGCCCACGTGGTCTGTGCAGACGTTAAAGTGGAGGCGGCTGAAACCGTCACCAACGAGATTCGCGCGAACGATGGCTCCGCCGAACCGGCACGGCTCGACATGCGTGATACGGACCAGATCCTGCAGGTTCTCGATCGGGTTCCTCCCCCCGACGCGCTCGTCAGCACACCCGGCATCAACGTACGCAAACCGCTCCTGGAATACACGGACGAGGAATACGACCGGGTCGTCGATCTCAACCTGAAGGGGACCTTCCGGCTGGTACGTGAAGTCGCCCGGACCATGTCCGAAAACAACGGGGGAAGCATCATCGTCTTCTCGAGCATCCGTTCCCAGGTGGTGGAGCCCGGACAGGGGGTCTACGCGGCGACCAAGTCCGGTGTGATCCTCATGATCCGCGCGCTGGCGGCCGAACTCGCCGACAGGGGCGTGCGGGCCAACGCCATTGCGCCCGGCGTAGTCGACACGCCGCTGACGGCCCAGATCAAACAGCATCCGAACTGGCACGACGCCTACGCGGACAAGTCCATGCTGCGGCGCTGGGCCAGGCCTGAAGAAATCGCGGGGGCCGTACTCTACCTGGCTTCTGATGCCAGTTCCTACACCACCGGTTCCGTCATGTTCGTGGACGGTGGGTGGACGGCGGCGGACGGCCGTTTCGACCCCTTCGCCGATTAGCGCCGGAAGCCGGCATTCGATTTCAAACCTTCCCGGCCCCTTCCTCTAAGATCCAATGCCATTCCTGAACATCCTGCTCGACATCATCGCCCCGATTTTCGTCCTGATCTCCCTCGGCTACCTGTTTCAGAAGAAATGGCATTTCGATATGCAGGCCCTGACACGGGTCCTGCTGTATCTGGTCATGCCCGCGACGCTCGTCGTATCCCTTACCCAGTCCGAGCTCTCCGCCGATTTCGTCTGGGACACCAGCGTGTTCTGCCTGCTCATGCTGGTCGCGCTCTATGTACTGAGCCTGGCCGGTTCCCTGATCATGCGGTACCGGAAAGACATGAAGCAGGCCTTCAGTCTGTCGGTCATGTACTACAACAGCGGCAATTACGGTTTTCCGGCCAGCGAACTGGCCTTTCCCACGCTGGGCCTGGCCGTCCAGTCCATCGTCCTGGCTGTCCAGAACTTTCTCGTGTTCACCCTGGGGCTGTTCTTCGTCTCGGTCGGCCGCATTTCAGCCCGGAGGGCATTTCTGCAATCCTTCAAGATGCCCTTCGTATACGCGCTGATCCTGGCTTTCGCCATCCGCAACTTCGGCCTGCAACTCCCCGGCTTTATCTGGCTTCCCATCGAGTACCTGGCCGAGGCGCTCGTTCCCATGGCCCTGGTCACCCTGGGCATGCAGTTGGCCAGGACCCGCATTACTCAGGCGTGGCAGGCCAGCCTGGCGTCCCTGGTATGCCGCCTGGTGATCTCCCCCCTGATCGGCTACGGACTCGTGCTCCTGCTGGACATCGATCCGAGGATCGCCCCCATCCTGATCGTGTCCACCAGCTATCCCACCGCGATCAACACCGTGCTGATCGCGATGGAGTTCGGCAGCAGGGAGGATTTCGCGGCCAACGCCGTGTTCCTTTCCACCGTCTGCAGTATCGTAACGGTCGCGGTGGTGATTTACCTGGTCAGGTGAACGCCGGGCGGCCGCTCGGCGGTTCGAGGCGCCCTAAACATAGCCGTCCCGGTCGCCGTACACCTGGGCGCCCTTGCTGACGGCCGTGGCGAATGCGCCCAGCGGTTTGTCCGACCCCGGATAGCGGTCTGCGTGCGATATGCCGTTCTCGAGCTTGAGCACGCCGCGGGGACACACGGCCGAGCACACCCCGCATCCCACGCAGGAGGACCGGACGATGTTCTCGCCGCGTTCCGCGTAGGCCCGCACGTCGATGCCCATTTCGCAGTAGGTGGTGCAATTGCCGCAGGACATGCACTGGCCGCCGTTGGTCGTGATGCGGAACCGGGAGAAGAAACGCTGGATAATGCCCAGTACCGCGGCCATCGGGCATCCGAAGCGGCACCAGACCCGGTTGCCGAGGACGGGATAGAACCCCACGCCGATCACACCCGCGAAGACGGCGCCGATGTAGAAACCGTACCACTGCTTCAGCGGGGCGGAAACGGCGCTCAGCGCGCCGTCGGACGTGCTGCTCACCCAGAGCACGGCCGTCGTCAGGATGATCAGCAGGAGCACGGCGTAGATGATCGCCCGTTCGATCTTCCAGGATACGGTCGACGTGGGCGTCAGGTGGCGCCATGGATCGCCGAGGGTCTCGGCGAGTCCTCCGCAGCCGCATACCCAGGAGCAGTACCACCGCTTGCCGTAGTAATAGGTCAGCACAGGCGTGGCGATGAAGGAGCAGACCGCGCCCCAGAAAACCATGAACGAGCCGAGGGCGCCGGGACTGTTTACGAGGTAATCCACCGTGCCGGGAAACAGGTAATCGTACTTCAGCGGCCAGAAGTAGCTGAAATAGAACTCCGGCTCGTTCAGGGCCCGGAGGAACTGGGGAAGGACGAAAGCCAGAACCAGCTGGAAGAACATGACCGATATGGTCCGGATGATGTGGTAGCGGTTGTGGCGATACCGCATGAACATGCGGAAACCGAAGAGCACCACGGCCATGGTGTAAAGAAATCCGTACAGGAACCACTGGTTCGCCGGCTGTCCGGCCAGGACCAGCGACAACGGCTCTACGAGCATGATCGCGCGCGCCAGGTATTCAGGCCACCAGTACAGCACGACGTAGAATCCCGTGAGCGCGATGCCCAGCGCCCAGGCGATGGCGCCCCGGTGCGATGTATTGCCGAACATGATGCCGTCGTGCTTGATGCCGGGCACGGTGTCCTTGTACGTGAACCAGACGTAGCCTATGGTTCCGGCCGACAACAGGCCGAAGGAGAGCAGGAAGGGCGTCCACGTTCCGGAGAGGGGCGTACCGAGCAGGGAGACGACGAGCACGAGAAATCCCAGCCCGATCACGCCGGCGGAAATCATTCGGCCCGGATTCCTGGGCGCCTCGGCCGCGGACGCCGGCTCGCCGAACCCGTCGGCCTCTTCGTCGTAGAAGTACGAGATGGTCTCCGGATCTATCAACGTCGTTCCAGCGGGCGATGTGCTCATGCGAGTTGCTCCTTTAACGAGCGTACGATCTCCGTCTCGTGCCGAACGAAAAACTCCGGATCGAAGTTGGCTTCTTCCAGGTGATCGAGGACATACTCCACGCTCCGTCCTTCGGCGATCCAGCGTTCACATACCTCGTGGCGTGCGCGTATACCCATGAAATTGAAAGCCTTGATGCGGCCGTCGGCGCCGACGACGCGGACGGCGTGACGGTGGGAAGGATGCTCCCAGTACAGGTGCTTCTCGCCAGGCTGGGGGGTACTCAGTATCATGCCGTAGGTCTGGTACTCCAGGTCGAAGAACTTGGCGGAATTGTACCAGATCCCCGGGTCGTATGCCGTATCCTCCCCGGCCAGTACCTCACCGGCGGCCTTACCTTGCTTCTTGCCCGTGTACCAGACCTGCTGGATCAGGTTGCGGCCCCCGTTCCGGCTGACGATTTCGGCGCAGTCTCCGGCGGCGTAGATGTCGGGGACGTTCGTGCGGAAAGAATCGTCGACCAGGACGCCCCGGCCGGTCTCGATGGGCGTCGACTTGACCAGGTCCGTGTTGGGCGAGACGCCCGGCGTCAGACCGACCAGCTGGCATTCCATCCGATCGTCGAACTCGGTGACGACCGCCTCGACCTTTCCCGTGCCGTCATCCACGATTTCCTTCAGGTTGGTCTCCCTGATCAGGCCGATCCCCTGCTCCTCGATCAGCCGGTTGATCATGCCCGACTCCTCCATGGGCAGGATGTTGCACCAGTAGGACGCCTCGCGGATGAGAAAGGTGACGTGGATGTGCCTCGAATGGAGCATCTCGGCCAGTTCGATGCCGATCAGCCCGCCGCCGACGATAACCGCGTAACTCGCCCGCTCCGCGTTTTTATACAGCTGACGCAGGTCTTTCAGGTTGTACAGTCCCTGAACGCCCTCGAGATCCTGGCCGGGCCAGCCGAACTTGTTCGACTTGGCGCCGGTGGCGATCAGCAGCCTGTCGTAGGGCAGCCGCCCGCTACGGTGCAGCACCAGTTGCTTGTCGTCGATATCGATACCCGTGACCCAGTCCCTGACCAGGTCGAGCCGCTGCTCGCGCCAGAAGTGGTCCTCGAAGGGCTTCGTCGCCTCATAGGTCATGTGCCCCATGAAGATGTACATCAGGGCGGGGCGGGAATAGTGGTAGGCCGATTCACCCGATACCAGCGTGATCTTCCAGTCCGGCTGAAGCTGCCTGAGCCGCGTGGCGGCCGTTACGCCCGTTACGCCGTTCCCAATGATCACCGCATGCAATGGTCCACCTCCTGAAGCGATCCCAAAATGGCCGGGCTGCAGTTAACCTGTCCCGTCAGGCCGTTCGCCCGTAGAACAATTTCTGCACCTCGGGGCTGTTACGGACATTGGGCCGGTCCTTATAGCAGAAAGTGGCGACGTACCGGGTTACCGGCCCTTCGACGGGGGTCACCTGGTGCATGGACCGGTAGCCGACGAAAAGAATGAGCGTGCCGGGATTTACCGCGAGCGTCCGGACATCGGGGTAAACGCCGCGCAGTACCTGGTCCACGGTTTCGTAGCCGTCACCGTCCGCGGGACGTACATTCGGGGCGTACTCGAAAACGCCGCCCGCTTCGGGCGCTTGAAGCATAAGCGTGGTCGTTGCCTCGGATTCGTCGAAGTGCCATCCGTGGTTCTGTCCCTCCCGCATGACGTTTACGGTCAGCGCCGCGAGTGGGTCTGCCATCCGGTAGTAGTGTTCCTTTTCGAGTACGTCGGCGACAAAGGAGAGGAGCGGATCCCAGGAGTACAGCCGGTGCAGGCCGTCGGATGGGTGGAACTGGTCGAAGGCTACCGAATCCAGTTCCGTGGGCTGGGGCCTCCGCCGCGGATGATCGGGCGGAAAGGCGTCGTCGTGCTCCTCCAGGTAGACGTTATGGGGTTTCCGGCACGGAAAGGCGTCCGGGGCTGCGCGGTCCACGTCGGCGACCATGCGAACCCGCGCCTTCTCCGTGATGAAGCCGGGCAGCAGGCAGGCGCTTTGCGCCGCCAGGTCGTCCCTGCACCTTGCGACCAGCGCACGGTATGCGGCCGATTCGGGCCGGTGAATGGGGTAGGTCGTCGCGTCGATGAGGTCCAGCGCCGAATCGTTCAATCGAGGTTTCCTTCCTGCCGCAATCCACCTTGACTTTCGCGAACCGTCCGGCTAACATGGACGCTCGCTTTCAATATTCCCACGCCCGCTCCGGCCGCCATCGCATATGGTCACGGCCATCCGGCGGACCTGCCTCTATCCTCAATATATGGCAATTCCGAGCGATCAAAAAGAAAAGTCTGGCCTGGTCCGACAGCTCGGTCTTTTCGACTCGACGATGATCATCGTCGGCATCGTGATCGGGTCGGGTATTTTCCTCACGACAGGCCTGATGGCCAAGGGCCTTCCGTCCGCTTCCCTCATCCTGCTCGCATGGCTGGTCGGCGGCCTGCACGCCCTGGCGGGCGCCCTGGCCTACGGTGAACTCGGGGCGGCCATGCCCCGCGCCGGTGGCCAGTACGTATACCTGAGAGAAGCCTATGGCCCTTTTTGCGGGTTTCTCTTCGGATGGGTTTCGTTCATGATGTACCTGACCGGCATCATCGCCGCGCTCGGCGTGGGGTTCGCCGAATACGCCGGATACTTCGTTCCCGCCCTCGGGATGAACAACGTCCTTTTCAAAACCGAAGTCGCGCTGCCGGGATGGACCTTCGACTATGCCTTATCCGCGGGGCACTTCTCCGCTCTCGCGCTGATCGCATTCCTTACGGCGGTCAACTACCGGGGCGTCACCTTGAGCAAGTATATCACGAACGTGTCCTCGGTGATCAAGATAACCGCGCTCGGATTGTTCATCCTGTTCGGACTCTGGAGCGGAACCACACAGCCTGTCGACTACCGGATCAACCCGCAGGAGATCGACTTCGGGCAACTGGTCGTCGCCTTCGGCGTCGCGCTCATCGCCGTCGCCTGGTCCTTCGCCGGATGGGAGGAAGTCTCCTTCGTCGCCGGTGAAGTCAGGCGGCCGTCACGCAACCTGCCTCGTGCCCTGTTTCTCGGTACCGCGGGCGTTACCGTGCTCTACCTGCTGGTGAATTACGTCTATCTGAAGACCCTGCCGGTATCGGAAATGGCGGGAGTCGTCCGGGTCGGGGAAGCCGCGGCCAATGTACTCTTCGGGGAAACCGGAGCCGTTCTCCTGTCGGCCGCGGTCATCGTGTCCATCGTCGGCGCCCTGAACGGCAGCGTGCTGGTGGGTCCCCGCGTTTACTTCGCCATGGCGCGGGACGGCCTCTTCTTCAGAAAAGCCGCCGAGGTGCATCCCAGGTTTCGAACCCCGGGCCGGGCGGTAGTCCTGCAGGCGGTCTGGGCGGGCGTGCTCACCCTCAGCGGTACGTTCGAAGACCTCATTACATTCGTCACCTTTGCCAATCTCATGCTGTGGATAGCCGCGGCCGCCGCGGTCTTCACGCTGCGCAGGAAACTGCCCGACCTGCCCAGGCCCTACAAAGCCTGGGGATACCCCGTTGTTCCCTTCCTCTTTATCGCGGGTTCCGCCGGGATCCTGGTGAACATGCTCTTCGAGACACCGGGCGAAGCGCTGTCGGGCCTGGTGCTGACCGCCCTGGGTTTGCCCGCCTATCTGCTATTGAAGCGCCGCTCGACCCTTCCGACGAAATCAGGGGACGAATAGATCAACCTTGCGGTTTGTTCAGGGTACGTATACCAGTCCACCCGCGGGGCCGAGGGGGATGCCCATCGCCATCCAGACCACGAGGAGAAGCGTCCAGATGACGGCGAATACCACGGTATAGGGGAGCATGGTGGAAATCAACGTTCCCATGCCCCCTTTAGGCACGAACTGGCGCATGAAGACCAGGATGATCACCAGGTAGGGGTTCAGGGGCGTGATGGTGTTGCTGACGGAGTCGCCGATCCGGTAGGCCGCCTGGGTCAGTTCGGGACTGATGCCCACCATCATGAACATGGGGATGAAGATCGGCGCGAAGAGGGCGTACTTGGCGGACATGGAGCCAATCAGCAGGTTAAACACCAGCGTGACGAGGATGAAGGCGATCACCAGCATCCACGCCGGCATCTGCGCCTGGCCGAGAGCCTGGCCGCCAGCCATCGCCAGCATCTGGCCGAGTCCCGAGTGCTGGAAGTAGGCGATGAACTGGGCGGCGAAGAAGGCCAGTACGATGATCGGGGCCATGGTGGCGATCGTTTCGATGAGCAGGCGGGCCGCGTCCTTGTCGTTCTTTATGGCGCCCACCGATATCCCGTACACGACACCCGGCAGGAGAAAGCAGAAAAGGAGCAGGGGCACGATGGCTTCCACCCACCGGTCGAACAGATTGCCGGTGCCGTACAGCGGGGCGCCCGGCCACAGTATCATGAACACGATGGCCGAGAGTACCACGCAGAACGCCAGCGACGCCCGGCCCATTCCGCGCTTCTCCAGCGCGGTCAACGCGTGCTCGTCCGGCTCTTCCGACGACGCGGGCGCCGGTCCGCCTTCCTCGGGGGACTTGCCCGCCAGGCGCCGCTCGACGAACCAGGCCGCGACGAACCAACCCACCAGCGTCATGATCACCGTCGACGCGATCATGAAATACCAGTTGCACGTGGCGGCGACCTGGTAGGCCGCGTCGATCGTCTGCGCCCCTGCCGTGGAAAGGCCGGCCAGCAGAGGATCCAGCCCGGTCACGAAGAGGTTGGCGTTGAACCCCGCGGACACCCCCGCGAAAACGGCGGCCAGCCCGGCCAGGGGGGACCTGCCGACCGCCTTGTACAGCGCCGCCGCCAGCGGCGGCAGGATGACGTATCCGGCGTCGAGCGTCATGGACGACATGATGCCGATGAAGACCATGGCCGGGGTCAGCAACCTGCCCGGTACCGCCAGCATGAACGCCTTGAGCAGGACTCCGATCATGCCGGTCCGTTCCGCCACGCCGATGCCCAGCATCCCGACCAGCACGACGCCGAGCGGCGGGAATCGCATGAAGTTCTCCACCATGTTGCCCACGACCCAGAACAGGCCGTCCCGGGTAAGCAGGCTGGTGGACGTGAAGGTCTTTCCCGTCTCGCGCCACTCCACGCCGGTCGAACCATCTTCCCGGACGACCTGCTCAGGCAGGCGCTGGACCACGGTCCACTCACCCCGGGCCGCGATATCGGAGAGGACCACGATGAACAGCGCGCCGATCAGAAATAGCGTCGCAGGATCCGGCAGGCGGTTCCCGACCCGCTCGATGACATCCAGGACTCCACTGGATGCCCTGTTGCCCGTGTGGGGATGTTGATGCTTGCTATCGGTATTCATGGTTCTCGCGTGGTGTCTTCAGGCGCGCGGCGCCGCAGTCGTGTCGATACGGTCCTTCCCGGTCACTTGGTTGGGTACGGAGGCCTTGAAGGCAACAGGTCGTACAGCGCAGCCTCCAGGTCCGCATGCTCGAATTGGAAACCCGCATTCTGAAGCCGGCCGGGGCTGACTCGCGCGCTCGCGAGAAGCAGGTCGCTTCCCATTTGGCCGAACAACAGACGGACGACGAAGGCCGGTACCGTGAATAGAGTCGGACGACGCAGCACCCGGCCCAGCGTCCGGGTAAACTCGGCGTTGGTGACGGGTTGGGGGGAAACCGCGTTGACGGGGCCGGTTATGTCCTCGGATTCCAGGGTAAATTGTATGATGGAGATCAGGTCGTCCCTGGTAATCCAACTCATATACTGCCTTCCATCGCCTACCTGGCCGCCCAGGGCCAGCCGGAAGGGCGTAAGCATGGCGGCCAGCGCGCCGCCCTCCGGGGTCAGTACCATGCCGATACGCAGGTTCACGACCCGGATCCCGGCGTCTCGGGCCGCTTCCGTCGCCGCTTCCCACTGCCTGGATACTCCGGGCAGATAGCCGTCCCCAGGCCGGGAATCCTCCCCAAGCAGTTCATCGCCGCGGTTGCCGTAATAACCGGTGGCCGACGCGCACACCAGGACCGAAGGCGGCGATGCCATCCCGGCGAGAAACGCGCAGAGCTTACGGGTGGTATCGACGCGGCTGTCCCGTATCCGGGCCTTCTTGTTCCTGGTCCACCTGCCCAGGATCGACTCGCCCGCCAGGTGTACGACGGCGTCTACCTTCCCCGGTTCTTCCCAGTGAAAACTGCCTTCCGAGGTGGACCAGTAGACCGCCCGGTCGCTCACCAGGTCCCTGGATCTGACCAGGCGCAGGACGCGATGGCCCTGCTGCTCGAGGCAGGGGATCAGCCGGCGGCCGATCAGTCCCGACCCGCCGGTAACGAGTGTGGTCATAGTGTGGCGAAAGTTAAAACCGGGACTGTACGGTGTCAAGGCCGGGCAATGCCGTGGCCGGCCGGTTCCGCCATTCCGGTTTGACTCGTTCGGTAGATTGCCTTAGTATCCCGAGTGGCAGCGGCGTATGCTGGACGCGAGCGTGTCGATGCAGGTGCCGGCCGCCTTGATTCGACGGACCAGGTGTAAGGGAAACCCGATTACCATGCATGTCTACCGGTTGCACCGTACGCAGATTCTGCCTGTATCCCTGGAAACAGCCTGGGATTTCCTGTGCCGCCCCGAGCACCTGCGAGATCTCACTCCACCGGGTGTCGGCCTGACCGTAACTTCCGATCTCCCGGACCGGATGTACCCGGGACTCATCATCACCTACCGGCTTGGGCTTTACTCGATGTTCTACTTCAACTGGGTCACGGAAATCACTCAGGCAGAACCACTTAGGTATTTTATTGATGAACAGAGATCGGGTCCGTACAAGTTCTGGCACCACGAACACCGGTTACGGCCCAAGGCGCAAGGCGTGGAAATGACCGACCTCATCCATTATGCCTTGCCATTTGGTTTTCTGGGCCGTATGGTACATGCAGCGATCGTCAAGAGACAACTGAACGCAATCTTCGACTACCGCCATGAGGCGCTGTCCGGGATACTCGGTGGTCCCGTTCGCTGAATTCCCTGGTCCCTGACTTCACACCGCGACAGGTACGCCCCGATCTTCCCCTGAACCATGACCGACCTTATCATCGTCCTGCTGCTGGTCGCGTTCAACGGCTTTTTCGTGGCCGCAGAATTCGCCCTGGTAAAGATACGCCTGTCTGAAGTCGAGGTGCTGGCGAAGGACGGCAGCCGAACGGCGCAGATCGTTCGTAACATCCTGCACAGCCTGGACACCTACCTGTCCTCGTGTCAACTGGGTGTAACGCTCGGAAGCCTGGGACTCGGCTGGTTCAGCGAACGGACCGTGGCCGCGCTGCTCGAACCGCTTGTGCTTTCCCTGGGATTCTCCGCAGAAACCTCCCATCTCATTGCAATTCCCGTCGCCTTCGCGATCATGACCTTCGTGCTGATCACCGCGGGCGAGCTCGTCCCCAAATTCGTCGCGCTGCAGAAATACCGGCAGGTGGCCCAGGCCATAGGGATTCCACTCGTCGTCTTCTACAAGGTCTTCCGGCCGTTCATCTGGTTGCTGAACGTCAGCGCCAACCTCATGCTGAGATGCCTGGGCATCCGCGTCACCAACGAGCAGGGCGGATCCATCACGGAACCCGAATTGCGGATGACGCTGGTCACCATGGTGGCCGGAGGCCAGGTCACGCGGCGGGAACGGCGGATCATGGAAAACGTGCTCGATCTGGAGGAGAAAGTCGCGCGCCGGTACATGCTTCCCCGCAACCAGATCGTCTACCTGAACCAGAACGATGACCGGGAAAAGAAACTCCGGGTCGTAGCCGAGTCGGGGCATACGCGCTTCCCGCTGTGCAACGAGGACCTGGACCAGATCATCGGGATCGTACACGTCAAGGACCTGTTCCGGAACCTGTTCGACGAACAGAGCTCCTCCAGCCTGGAAGAGATCGCGCGGGATCCGCTGTTCCTGCCCGAGACCATCAGACTGGACGCGCTGCTCCTGGAATTCCAGCGGCGCAATACCATGCTTGCCGTCCTCGTGGACGAGTTCGGAACAGTCTCCGGAATGATTACGTTGGAAAACGTCCTCGAGGAACTGGTGGGCCCCATTCAGGACGAATTCGACAGTGAGGCGCCGCTCATCGTGCGTACGGGACCCCACCGTTTCGAGGTCGAGGCCAGCTGTCCCGTCGACCAGGTCATCCGTGCCTGCGGGCTGCAACTACCTGATGATCTGACCTCGGACACCACGGGCGGGGTCATGATCGAATTGTTGGGCCACATTCCCAGGCAAGGGGAAAAGGTCCGCGCCGGCACACACCTGATGACGGCCCTGCGCGTGGAACCTACCCGTGTCCAACGGCTCAGGATCGATCGGATGGCCAGTTCGGAAGAGGACGAAGCGGAAGACGGTTAAGGAGTAGCGCCAGCGCGGCATCCCCGTGCCGGCAGGATCGTACTTGTGGGCAGTCGCGCTACCCAACCTGGCCGAGGCGATCCGGGGCGGAAGCCTCGTCCAGTTTGCTTCGCAGCTCAGCGGGCAAGTTCCAACCCGCTCCACCGCATACCTCTTCCACGTGTTCCGGTTGATCCGGTCCCGTCATTGCGGCCGTCACATCGGGATGATCCAAGATCCACGCGAAGGCGACCTGCGTAGGGGTTCTGCCGAGTTCCGCGGCCACATCGATCAACGTGGCAATGAGATGATCGACGGCCGGGGTCATGGTCTTTCTGAACCGTTCGACATCCTTCGCCCAGATCGAGCCCGAGGGCGGATCCTGACCCCGCCTGCACCGGCCCGTAAGCAGGCCGACGGCGATGGGACTGTACGTCATCATCCCCAGTCCGTGCCGGCGGCATCGGTCGAGAAGCTCGGTCTCCACGCCGGATCGATGGATCAGGTTGTACTGGTTCTGAAGGCATACCGGTGTCGCGAAGCCGTGCCTGTCAGCCACCCACAGCGCCTCGACGACCTGCGCGGTCGTGTAGTTGCACATGCCGACATAACGGGCCTTGCCCTGTCTGACCACGTCGTTCATGGCGCCCAGCGACTCATCCAGTGGCGTGTCGTGGTCGAAATGGTGCAGGAGGTAAAGGTCTATATGATCCAGGCCGAGGCGTTTCAGTGAGCGGTCGATTTCCCGCATGATATGATAGCGCGAAGTGCCCTTGTCGTTGGGGCCCGAACCGATCTCGCTCCAGACTTTGCTGGTGATCACCAGGTTGTCCCGCTTGTCCTTCATCCCGGCCAGCGCCTTGCCCAGCACCTCCTCGCACCTGCCGGCGAAGTAGAAGTTGGCACAGTCGATGAAATTGATGCCGAGATCCACCGCCGTCTCAATCGTGCGGATGCAGGTCTTCTCGTCCGTCTGACCGGCCCAGAAGCCCCGGAACGCGGTGCCGAGGCAGATGGGTGACACGCGCACGCCGTAACGGCCGAGTTTTCGATATTCCATGTGATCTTACAGGTTTCGTATACGGCTATTGGTCGGAACCGTCCTGGTTGCGCCGCAGACGCATGTTCAGTATCTCCACGCCGACCGAGAAAGCCATGGCGAAGTAGATGTAACCCTTAGGTATGTGCAGATCGAATCCGTCGGCGATGAGCGCTACGCCTATCAGCACGAGAAAACTCAGCGCCAGCATCTTCACCGTGGGATTGGCATCGACGAACTCCCCGATCGACCGGGCGGCGAGCATCATGACGAGTACGGCGATAATGATCGCCAGCATCATCACGGGAACGTGCTCCGCCATGCCTACCGCCGTAATGACGGAGTCCAGCGAAAAGATGATGTCGATCAGCGCGATCTGTATCAGCACGCCGGCGTAGGAACTCACCCTGGGCGTGTGCTCGGTCTGTCGATGTTCCTCGAATGTGCCGTGTATCTCGGTCGTACTCTTTACGAGAAGGAACAGTCCTCCGAGTATCAGTATGAGATCCCGGCCCGAAAAAGCTTCGCCGAAGAGGGAGAACAGCGTCGCCGTCAGGGTCATGATCCAGGCCAGGGTGAGCAGCAGCCCCAGCCGCATGATCATAGCCAGCCCGAGTCCGATAATGCGGGCGCGTTGCCGGCGGTGCACAGGCAGGCGCCCTACGAGAATCGAGAGCACGACTATGTTATCGATGCCGAGAACAATCTCCAGGGTCGTGAGTGTGGCGAGAGCGATCCAGGCCTCGGGATCGTAAATCCAGGATGTCATAGGCGTCCAATGCGGATCAGGCTACGCAGTCGACTCGAGTCGCAGGTACGAAACGGTATGGCAATTTAGCGTCTCGTCGACAAATAGAAAGCATAATCTTCTTCAGGCCGTCATGATCAACTTGACAGGGCTGCGGGACTGCATATTTATGGCAGTATCGCGTTTCCTGAGTTTCCACGAAGTACCTGGCGAGGTTACACCGGATTATGGCTGCAGCCGAATCGAATGCCTCATCTCCAATCGGTCTCATCGACTGCGACTTGCATCACGGGGTCGTGGAAATCGAAGATCTGTTCCCTTATCTCCCCGGCCATTACGTGGAATACGTGAAGGACTTCGGGTCCATGATGCCCGGCCTTGTCTATACCAATCTCCCCAAGGGCGGCTGCCGGGCCGAACTCTGGGAGCACACGGAAACCCATCCCAGCAGCAACATCGAGCTGGCCCGCAAGCACCATCTCGACGAATACGGCATCGACGTCGCCCTGTTGACGGGGGTAACGGTGTACGGTGCGGCGGTGCACCCGGACGCCGACTTCGGCGCCGCCATGTGCCGGGCCTTCAATGACTGGACCCTGGAGACCTGGATCAAGGCGGACGGCCGGTTCCGCGCATCGGTGGCCATCGCGCCGTCCGATCCGAAGCAGGCGGCCGCGGAGATCCGGCGGATCGGCGGTCGTCCCGAGGTATTGCAGGTCATCATGCCGGCCGGTGGACGCATGCCCTTCGGGAACCGGTTCTACGACCCGATTTACGAAGCGGCGCAGGAGTGCCGGCTTCCCATGTGCGTGCACTTCGGCGTGGAGGGCGCCGGCTTTGCCAATGCCCCCACGGCGGCCGGATATCCCTCTTACTACCTGGAAATGCGCATGGCCCGGCCCCAGATCGCCATGGCGCACGTCTCGAGCCTGATCTGCGAAGGCACGTTCGAAAAGTTCCCCGGGCTGAAGTTCCTCTTCATCGAACACGATACCTTCTGGGTACCGGGACTGATGTGGCACATGGACGCCGACTGGAAGGCGGTCCGCGATTACACGCCCTGGGTCAAGCGGCCGCCCAGCGAGTATATACGGGACCACGTCAGGTTCGGATGCCAGCCCATGGAACAGCCGCCGACCCGAAAGGACCTCAAGACCTTCCTGGAATGGCTGCACGCGGACGAGATCCTCGTTTACGCGAGCGACTATCCCCACTGGGACTGGGAGTCGCCTGATTCGGTGCTTCCCGGCGTGGATGCGCGGCTGAAGCGCAGGGTGTTCGTGGAGACGGCGCGGGAGCTGTACGGCCTGGACGAACAGGGAAACCCCACTACATGAGCGAGCGATACGAAGTCGCCGCCGTGGACGACCTGGCGCCGGGTGAACGTCGCATCGTCCCCGCGGGCGGGCGCGGCGGGATCGGCGTGTTCAACATCGACGGCCGGTATTACGCCCTGCGGAACCGCTGTCCGCACAAGGGCGGCCCGCTCTGTCTCGGCCGCCTGCGGCCCCATGTAACGGCTGATGAGGTATACTCGGTCGATCATCGTGAGAAGCAGGTCCTGAAGTGCGCGTGGCACCAGTGGGAATTCGATCTCGCGACCGGCCAGGCGCTCTACGATCCCCGCATGCGGGTCAAGACTTACAGGGTGGAGATCGAAGAAGGCATGGTGATCCTGTACCTGGAGTGACTGGCATCACCTGTCGAGGGGGAAGGGGATTTGCCGTGAGAATCCGGTTCTCAATCGCGGTCCTTTCCGTGACCTGCATTGCCTGCACGGCTGCATTGGCCTGGACGGACACGGAGAAGCCCGGTCCCTACACCAACTCCATCGGTATTCCCCTTCCTCCCGACGCGGCCCCGCCCGAATACCAAGTCTTCACCAGTTTCAAGGCCGAGAACCGCTACCTGGACATGGCTACCTCCCACTACCAGGTGGTCGGCCACGATTATGCGCTGGTCAACGAACCCCTGGTGCGGATGGACCGGAACTACAACCTGCTGCCGGCCGCCGCGACCCGGTGGGAGGTGTCCGGGGACGGGCTGACCTGGAAGTTTCACCTGCAACCCGACCTGGTTTTCGCCGACGGCCATCCCCTTACCGCCTACGACTTCGAGGACACCTTCAAGCGGTGGGCGGACCCGGCCACGGGATTCGATCTCGAATGGTTCTACCGGTCGATCAGGAACTGGGGAGAGGTCGTCGCCGCCAGACTGCCCGTCGATTCCCTGGGGATCAGAGCGCTGGACGATCACACCATCGCCTTTGCAACCGACGATCCCACGCCCTACTTGCCCCTGATCCTGACCTTCAGCTGGGTAACGCCTTCGCACCTGTTCGAGAAATACGGTCCGGGCTGGTCGACCCGGCCTGAAACGCTGCTGGGCAGCGGTCCTTTCAGATTGGTGGAATGGTCGAAACTGGACCGGATCGTACTAGAGCCAAATCCCCACTACCGGGGACCTCACAAACCGTACCTGGAAAAGGTAGTCTCCAAGCTCTTCAACGCCGCGGTACCCCCGCCTATGTTGTCTTCATACGAGGCGGGCGCGGTGGACCAGGCTACCCTGTCGAACCAGGCGGAAATCAACCGTGTAAAGAACGATTCCGGGCTCAGGGACCAACTGGACACCTATATGGCCTTCGGGACCACCTACCTGATGATGGATACCTTCAAGCCCCCCTTCGATGATCTGAGGGTAAGACAGGCGTTCAGCCACGCCATCGACACGGCCGCGCTGGTCGAGTCCGCCTTGCAGGGCGTCGCCGTTCCCGCGGTGTCCATGCTGCCTGACGGGTTTCCCGCCGCCAGTCCCGGGGAACTCGCGCCTGTTCAGCGATTCGATCCGGTCCTGGCGCGACGACTGCTCGCGGAAGCCGGCTATCCGGACGGAAGGGGGTTTCCGCGGATCGTGATGTGGATCAGGGGGACCAACCTGCAGGGGGGACAGGCGCCACAGGCGGTACAGGCCATGCTGAAGCGCAATCTGAACCTGGATATCGGCGTCCAGAACACCGAAGCCAAACTGTTCATGGAATCCATGTACCAGGGAGACATCGCCTTCGCCATGATCCCCTACGGGTACGACTACATGGATCCCAGCAACCTGCTCGGCATCTGGCTGTCGACGGGCCGCCATGCCTGGTATAACCAGCGCTTCGAATCCATCATGGCCGAGGCCAACCACCTGATCGGCGACCCCGAAAGACGTATCGCGCTCTACAAGGAGGCCGAACGCATAGTGGTCGAAGACGTGGCCGGCGTGTTCCTGTGGCACCGGCAGCACAACGAGCTCTGGAAGCCTTATCTACACACCGGGGCGCTCGAGCGAAACGACCGGGGCGGATACGCGATACGCGTCGACAAGCATCTCAACCTGTCGACGACGCTGTACGTCACGGAGGAGGTTGCGAGGAACGGGTCCGCCGAGGATCGGGACGGGGGGTTCTGGCACTGGCTGTTCGGATCCGGCCGTTAAAGATCTACGAACGCCCGAAAACCTCCCGGGCCGCCGCTACGCCCGCGCCTTCTTCCACTTCCCATCCCATTTTCTTCAAGACCTGCTCCAGCGCCGAGATGGTGCGAAGCACATGCTCGGGTACGGCCATGAAGCCCATCGTCCCGATCCGGGCGAGGCTGCTGAGCGCAATACCGTGCTCTTCGAAGAGGATCCGGTTCAACTCGTTCGCGTCGAGGTAGTCCGGCAGCGCAATGCGGGTCGCCACGGGGGCGGCCGACACCTCCGTAGCGGCTACGATGCCGAGTCCCAGTGCCCGCAGGGCCGCGTGTACCGCCCTAGACGCGACATACTGGCGGCGGTAAACCTGTTCCGGCCCCTCGTCCATGATGGCCTTAAGCGAGGCGTGCAGCCCCACGACCAGGGTGTATGACGCATGAGGGCCGTGGACGGGCCAGTCCCGTGGATGAGGTTTTTGCGCGCGCGGAACGCTTCCCTTCTCAAGCATGTTGTACCCCATCGCGGCGCCTCCCTCCATGCCGTAGCGGCGCCAGGAGTGGAGGTCGAGGCACATGGCGCGCGGTGCGCTGCGAAGGTTTTCTATCTTGTCCCACGCCTTTTTACTGGCCACCACGATCGCGAGGCCCTGGGGCGCGTTCAGGCACTTCTGGGTCGTGGTGACGAGCAAGTCGATTCCCCAGTCATCGACACGCACCTCGACCCCTCCGAAGGACGACACGCAGTCCACCATGTAGATCACGTCGGGAAACTCGTCCTTCAGCATGCGCCCGATGGCTTCGATGGGATTCAGCGTGCCGGTGGTGGTTTCGCAGTGGACCAGCGCGACCTGCTTGATCTCCGGGTCGCTGAGCAGGTGCCTGCGGATCGTTTCCGGGTCGACCGACTGCCCTTCCTCGAGGTCGATTTCGGTCGTGTCCCCGCCCGCGAACCTGGCCAGCTCCACCAGCAGCCGGCCGAATACGCCGGTCTGGACCGTCAGCACCCGGTCGCCGGCCTCCACGGTGCCGAGCATGGCCGCTTCCAAGCCGTATACAGCGGATCCCGGCATGAGCATGGGGCCGTTTTCGGTATGCATCAACTGCTTGAGCATGAGACAGGTTTCTTTTTCCACCTCAGGGTAATGGGCGTAATAGACCGGTTCCGCGAGCTGTTCCCCGATGGCCGCAAGACAGGCCGGTGAAAGGGGCGTCTGCCCGCAGCTCATGTTGATCCGCTGTTCCGCGGAAACGGCGGCCTGATCACCTGTCATTTCGCGCCTCCCTGCCTGTCCTCAGCGTTCGCCGATGTACACCTCGGTCCACATCAGGCTCCCCACCGTGCCGTCGGGCCGCCTGGAATACCCCTTCAACCAGGGCTTGCGCAGGCCGTAACCGATGGGATGATAGACGAACGCCCCGCCGAAGTCGGACACCAGGACCCGTTCGGCCTCTTTGTACATCTCCGTGCGCCGGGCGGGGTCGGATTCCCCGGTCGCCCGGTCCACGAGATCATCGAAGGCGGGATGGGCCCAGTCCTGGCGCTGCGCCCCCCGCGGCCTGGAATGCCAGGTCATGTCCAGCATGTTCCTCGGGTCAAGGTAATCCGCCCCCCAGGCGATGAATCCGAGGGGAATCCGCCAGTCGAAAAGAGCGCTCATGTAAGAACCCATATCGGCGCTGCGGAAAGTGATGTTCACCCCGACATGATTCCTCAACATTCCCTGGATCGCCTCGGCGATGCGGCGGGTTATGGGATTGGGCGCCCTCAGCCACGTTTCGACGGTCGGGAAACCCCGTCCCCTAGGGTAGCCGGCCTCTGCCATGAGCTCCCTGGCCCGGTCCGGATCGTACCCCTGTATCGGCTTGTATTCGGGTCCCGCGTAGGCGTCGAATCCCGGCGGAATCATGGAGTAGGCCGGGATGCCGGCCCCCTGTAGAATTACGCGGCAGATCGACTCGCGGTCGATGATCCGGGTAAAGGCTTCGCGGACGCGGACATCATCGAAGGGCGGTTCCCGGGTTCTGAAAATCAGGTACCAGGTCTGGTAACTCGGCGAACGGACGATATCCCGGCCAAGCCGGGGGTCGTTCTGGATGCGTTGAAGCTCCGCGAGGTCGACCGCCTCCATGTCCACTTCGTCGTTTTCGTAGGGCAGAATATTGGCCGCCGCGGGCTCCCGGAACAGCTGGACGACCCGTTCCAGAAAGGGCTTATGAGGACCATTGTACATGGGATCCGGCACGTAGGCTATATGACTGCCGGAAACCCATTCGGCCATCTTGAAACCGCTGTTGGTGACGATTTTGCCCTGTTCGGTCCATTTGCGGCCGTACTTTTCCACGGCCCAGCGCGGTGCCGGAAAGGTATCGGGGAAGGATATGATATGCAGGAGGTAGGGCGTCGGCTGTTCGGTCTCGATGACCAGGGTCAGGTCGTCCAGGGCACGTACGCCCAGCTGTTCGACATCGTCGATCAGCCCCTGGTTGATCGCCCGCGCGTTCTTGAAATCGTAGTAGAAATTCGCGTAGATGTTCGCCGACGCGGGATCGATGTTCCGGTGGAAAGTGTAGACGAAGTCGTGGGCTGTAACCGGACGTCCGTCGCTCCACCGGGCACCGGGCCGCAGGTGGAAGGTCCAGGTCAGGCCATCCTCGGATCGTTCGTAGCGCTCGGCCGCGCCGGGAATGGGCCGCATGAACTCGTCGCGCCACATCAGCATTTCGAAGGGTCGGAGGACCAGTCCCTCGTCGTCGTAGGGATGGATGCCGGAATCGAGGCTGCGCGGCTCCATGTTCATCACGCGAATGACCTGCTGCGACAGGGGAGCGGCATCCGGGGGCATGGTCTTGCCCACCGAGTTGGTTCGCTGGCCTTGACCGGGGGATATGGAGACGGCCACCAGCGTCGCCAGACCGGCGATCAGGGGAACCAATATACGCACCGGACGCATGGGACGCCTTCCGGGAATGCGTGGACGGGTATGTAAGACGCAGGTAGAGGTAAGGATGCCGAAGCGCGGATTCGAACCGCGACGGGATTTCTCCCACTGCCCCCTCAAGACAGCGTGTCTACCAATTCCACCACTTCGGCGTCACGTCGACGCGCTGGCGGCTGGACCGCCGCGCGATAGTCGACGGATTAAGGTGCGGATCCCTGTTCCCCGGGAGCGGCGGGCAGGCCCGGTACCGCCTCGGGCAATCCCTGGGCGGGGGAGGTCTGCTGGTTTCTCAGGGCTTCTTCCTGGATAATGCTCCGCATGCGTTGGGCATCGTCGGGCAGCAGGTTCAGGCCGATGACGATCAGCATGTAGAGCGTCGCGAGCACGGTCGTCACCTTACCCAGGAAAGTCGCGGCTCCCCGGCCACCGAACATCTGGCCGGCCATGCCGCCGGATGGGCCGCCCGTACCAAAAGCGCTGGACAGGCCTCCTCCCTTGCCCGACTGCAACAGGACAGACAGGATTAAAACGAGACAGACCAGTACATGGATTGAAACCACAGTGGTAAACACGGTGTGTATCCTTCGATTGGCGAACGGGTTACAGCCCGTCCGTCAGCTTGAATCAGCGGCCGTCGATTCCACTCCGGCCCGGACGATCGCCTCGAAAGACGAGGCATCCAGGCTGGCTCCACCGACGAGCGCGCCATCGATGTGCGGCCGGGCCATCAACGCGCCCGCGTTGTCCGGTTTGACGCTTCCTCCGTACTGTATACGGATCCGACCGGCGAAGTCCTCGTCAAACATGTCCGCGATGACCGTCCTCAGGTGGCCGTGCACCTGGTCCGCCTGATCGGGAGTGGCCACCCTTCCAGTGCCGATCGCCCAGACCGGTTCGTAAGCCAGGACGAGATCGTCTGCCGTCTCGGGCTCCGTGCCCTCGAGACCCTTGCGGACCTGCTCGCCGACCACCGTCTCGGTACGGCCGGATTCCCGCTCTTCCAACGTCTCGCCGACACAGAGGATCGGGGTGAGTCCCGCGGAAATCGCCGATCTCACTTTGCCGTTGACGGACTCGTTCGTTTCATCGAATAATATCCGTCTTTCGGAGTGCCCCAATATAACGTACCTGCATCCCGAAGTCAACAGCATTCTGGCCGACACTTCCCCCGTGTACGCGCCTTCCGGCGCCGGGTGCATGTTCTGTGCGCCCAGGGAGATGGAACTGCCGGACAACTGCGTGGCCGCGACGGTCAAGTGGGTGAATGGCGGGCAAAGCACCAGGTCCGCGGCCAGGGCAAGCGAATCCGCGCGTTCGATCACCTCGGCGACGAGCGAAGCGCCGTCGACTACGTCGGTATGCATTTTCCAGTTGCCGGCGATGATCAACCGGCGCGCCACCGTTGTCAAATTCGCTCCGGGAGGATGCTATCCGAAGAACACCTGGGCGATTTCATACAGTTCCATGTCGACCGTGCGAATCCGGCCGGTCACTTCGGACAGTGGCACGGTTCCGATCTTCGCGCCTTGCAACGCCACCATCTGGCCGAAATCCCCGCTGTGCACCAGGTCGGCCGCGGTCACCCCGTATCTCGTCGCCAGCACCCGGTCGTAGGGCGTGGGCGATCCGCCGCGCTGAATGTACCCCAGAATTGTCACCCGGGTCTCGATCTGCGCCCGGCGTTCGATCTCGGCGCCGACCACTTCTCCGATGCCGCCCAGGCGTACGTGTCCGAATTCATCGACCTGGTCATCCTGGGTCACGTGCCCGGGGGTGTCCTTCATCGTGAAGCCCTCCGCGACCACGACCAGGCTGAAGGTCTTGCCCCGATCTATGCGCTGTTTGACGAGCGCGCAGACATCGTCCAGGTCCATCGGCACCTCCGGGATCAGGATGCAGTCCGCCCCGCCGGCGATTCCCGACTTGATCGCGATCCAGCCCGTGTGCCTGCCCATCACTTCGATGACCATCACCCGGTGGTGGGACTCCGCGGTGGTATGCAGACGGTCAATGGCGTCGGTGGCGATAGTCACCGCCGTGTCGAAGCCGAAAGTCATGTCCGTCCCGACGATGTCGTTGTCGATCGTCTTAGGAAGGCCGACCATGGGGATGCCGGCTTCGTTCAGGGCCGCGGCGGCTCCCAGGGTATCCTCGCCGCCTATGGCGACAACCGCTTCCAGGTCCAGTTTCTCGACGTTTCTCTTGATCCGTTCAAGGTTGCCTTCGTCCTTCATCGGGTTGGTCCTGGAAGTACCCAGGATGGTGCCGCCCCGGTGCAGGATGCCGGATACGGAGGCCAGGTCGAGCGGACTGGTGTCGTTATGGATCAAACCGGCCCATCCATTGCGTATTCCAATGACCGTCGAACCGTAGGTCTTTATCGACCTGCGGGTCACCGCACGGATCGCGGCGTTCAATCCAGGGCAATCGCCGCCGCCCGTCAGTATGCCGATTCGCATAGGATTGCTTCTTTCCTGCTGCCTCATGGATGATACGAACGCTGATCAGGCACGCGCTACAGCCAGGGCGAATACCCTTTCAGCGCCTGCCCGAAGCAGGACCCGGGCGCAACTGTTGATCGTCGCCCCCGTCGTGAATATGTCGTCGACCAGCGAGACCGTGGCGCCGCGTACCGCTTCAGCCCGGACAACCTCGAACACGCCCTCGACATTGGCCATGCGCGCCTCCGGATTCAGGGAGGTCTGCGTCGGCGTGTTCCGGTTCCGCGCGAGGACGTTTTCCAGGACCGGAATGCCTGTCTCACCCGATATGCCCCGCGCGATGTACGCGCTCTGATTATACCCTCTTTCCCGGTTTCTCAGGGAATGCAGGGGCACGGGCACAACGGCCGTAATATGTGGAATCCCCGGTTCCCGTTCAACCCTTTTTGCCAGCAGGGAACCCAGGAACCGCCCGATGCCGGGGCGGTTTCGGTACTTGAGCTGATGGATGAGATCCTGTAGCGGCCGGTTGAATTGAAACCCGGCGAAGGCGCCGTCGAAGTAAAAGGTACGGCCCGGGCACGCCGGACACGACGCCACCGGAGCGTCCAGCGGATGCCCGCATCGTTCGCAGTATGGCGCATCGATCGAAAGCAGTCCGGATCCGCAGTCATCGCACAAGACCAGTCGATCATCGGAAATCCGAACCCGGCACAATACGCAGCACGGTGGATAGACCAGGTCCAGCGCCGTGCGGCCTGCCGTGTAAAACGTATTGAGCAAAACGGTCATGTGAACTTAGCGCGTGGACGATTCCTTCGATACTCGAACCGACAAGCGAAATCGGCGGGAACTTACCGGCGGACCGGTGCCCGGCAACGCGGCAGGCGGCAGAAACGAAGCATGAAGGGTGCGGGACCGCCGCGCCTGAAATCCGTCACCCGCGACGGGACCGATTTCGTCCCGACCGCTGTCCCGCGCGGTTTCTCAGCCATCCCAGGAGGAGGAGTCCCATACCGACCAGCACGATACTGATACCCTGGTTGACGGACAGGGCGACGCCACCCAGGCTGCCCAGCGTCATGCTGGATTCATAATACCTGAACAGATCGACGAAAAACCTGGTGATGGGTTCGCTGATCAGCAGCACGGCGAAGATGAATCCGTCGAATCGCGGCTTGCGGTCCAGCCAGAGCAGCAAGCCGAAAAGTCCGAACCCCAGCACCGCGTTGTACAGCTGGGCGGGATGCAGGTGGGCGTCCGGATAGAAAGAGCCCGCGGCGCTGAACGCGGGAAAGACGACACCCAGGGCGGACTCGGTGGGCAGCCCGAAACAGCAGCCGTTCATAAAACAGCCGACGCGGCTGATTCCGATCCCGAGGGCGATGCTCGGCGCAAAGGCGTCGCAGGCCTTCCATACGGACAACCCGTTCACGCGGAGGTACAGTATGGATACCAGTACGGCCGCTATGAATCCACCGTACATGGTAAGCCCGGTCAGCCCGATCGAACCGGAGCTTTGAAAGGGACTGATAATATCCAGGGGGTTCGCGCTGAACTCGTTCCAGTGGGGTATGACGTACATGATCCTTGCCCCCACAATGCCGGCGAGCATGATGAGCAGGCTCATGTTGATCATCTTGTTCTGGTTCAGGCCACGCGCCCTGGCTCGTCTCAGCGCCAGGATAATTCCCACCAGGAAGGAAACGGCCAGCAAAAGGCCGTAGGTTCGAACACTCAATGGACCGATTTCAAACAGTATGGGATACATGGGTTTTCCTTGTTCGCAACGGGAATCGGGATTCAGTAGTCAAATCGATGACGCCAGACATTAAGCAGCAGGCCGCACAGAATCAAGCTGGTTATCAGAAAAGAGCCGCCGTAGCTGAGAAAGGGCAGGGGTATGCCGGTGATGGGCAGCACACCGACGGCCATCCCCACGTTCATGATCACGTGAAAGGTGAAAACGGATACGCAGCCGGCAGCCAGCAGGCTCTGGTACCGGCTCTTGACATTCATGGCGATGTAGATGCCGATGAGTATGAAGAGATAGTACATTCCGAGGACGCCGATCGAACCGGCGAAACCGAATTCCTCGGCGATGACGGAGAAGATGAAATCGGTGTGCTGCTCGGGGAGGAACGCAAGGCTGGTCTGGGATCCCTGCAGGAAACCGCGTCCGAGCAGTCCGCCCGATCCGATGGCTATCTTGGACTGGATGATCTGGTAGCCCGCGCCTTTCGGATCGACCTGGGGATTCAGGAAGGTCTCGACGCGTCGCTGCTGGTAGTCGTGCAGCGAGTCCCAGAGCGGTTCCGCACCCAGTCCTACGCCCAGATGGGTAACGATCAGGAACACGGTGACAAATCTCGGCGGCCATTTCAGGTACATTACGCCGGCCACGATGAGCATGAAAATCGACCAGATGATCCAATTGAACCCGCTCACTACGGCGATTAAAACGCCAATCAGGGGAGAAACCATGAGCAGAAGCTCAAGGACGCTCAATCCCGCCCAGAGCAGTACGCCGCACAAGATCGCGCCGAAAACGATGGACGTACTCAGATCGGGCTGAGACAGGATGAAGAAAACGGGCAGGGCCACGATCACGCCGCAGATGGTCATTACCGAGGGCCGGCGGAAGTCGGTTCTGATCTGGGAAAGATACTGGGCGAGCGTCAGTATGACCGCAATCTTGGCCAGTTCGGAAGGCTGTATGCCGATGAAACCCAGTCTTATCCATCGGCTGGAGCCCTTGACGTTACCCGTGGCCAGCACGATGGCCAGCAGGACCAGCGTCAGCACGAAAACGGGTATGGTAATGGCTTGCAGGAACCGGATGGGCAACATGGAAGTCACGTACATGATGCCTAAGCCGAAGAGGAACCACATGGACTGCAGCATGTACCGGGACATGCCGACGCCGGTTTCATCCTGCGTGGCGCTGTAGATCACGACGATGCCGAACACGGACAACAGGACGGATATAATGACGAGTGTTCGGTTTAGCTGGATTTCCATGGGATCTCAACCGTATCCGTCAGGGTATGGCATATGCTCCATACCTGGAGCCGGCACTACCCGCAACAGGTTTGTGCTCGAGGGAAAGATAGGCATCGATAACCCGCCTTACGACGGGTACGGCCGAGCCCGAAGGGGCATTCTCCATGATAGCCGCCACGGCGATCCGGGGTGAGTCGGCCGGAGCGTACCCGACAAACCAGGAATGGTCCTCACCGTGTGGATTCTCCGCCGTGCCCGTCTTTCCGGCCACTTGCGCGTAGGACAGCCGCGCCGACCGCGCGGTCCCTTCATTTACCACGTTAATCAGGGCGTCCTGAATCAGGCGCATTGTTTCGCCGGAAACGGGCAACCGATCCCTGATCGCAGGCTCCCCGGAGTCCAGCGTCTCCCCTTCGGCCGATTCTACCCGGTCGAGTATGTAGGGCTTGTACAGCAGGCCCCCATTCGCCACCGCGGCGATCATCGTCGCCATCTGCAAAGGCGTGACGAGAAGCTCACCCTGGCCGATCGCCAGGTTGAGGATTTTCCCCGGAGTCCAGGGGCGGTTCATCGCCGGATCGTAGAAACCGGCATCAGGCACCAGGCCGTTTTGTTCGTCACCCGCATCGAAGCCGGCCGGGGCTCCGAAGCCGAAGCCACGGGCAAACCGTCCCCAGCGGTCCAGCCCGAGCAGGTGTCCCACCTGGTAGAAATAAACATCGCATGAATAGGTCATGGCATCCCTGAATGACATCGCGCCGTGACCGGAGGTCCAGCAACCAGCCCAACGATTACCGAAAAGGTATCCGCGATTGCAGGGACGGAAGACCCTGGTCTGCGTTACCATCCTTTCTTCGAGAGCCGCGGCGGCCGTTACTATTTTCATCGTCGATGCCGGCGGATACTGCCCGTCCCGGGTCCGATCCAGCAGGGGCCTGAGTGGATGGCCGCGAAGGGCGTCCCACGTCTCCTGGGGTATCCGCTCCGTGAACAGATTGGGGTCGTATCCAGGCCGGCTTACGATCGCGATCACCGCGCCGGTCGTGGGATCGATCGCGACCAGCGCTCCAGCCAGGTTGTCGGGGATCGCCTCCTCGGCCACCGCCTGAATCCTGGCATCCAGGGTCAGATACACGTTATTCCCCGTTTCCGGCAGAAGGACCGGCATGCCGGGCAGCGGTCCAAGTTCTTCGCCCCGTGCGTTGACCTCCATGAACTCCATGCCGTTCTGGCCGCGAAGGTGGCGTTCAAAGGCCTTCTCCACCCCCAGTTTTCCAATGATGTCGCCGGATCGATAGCCCTGTTCAGCCAGTTCCTCGAGTTCCGGCCGATTGATCTCGGACACGTAACCGAGCACATGGCTTGCCAGCGTACCCATGCCGTACATCCGCCCGGGCGTAATCTGCACGATTACACCGGGCAGTTCCAGCAGGTGTTCTTCAACGCGGGATGCGATTTCAAAGGAAACACTCCGCTGTACGGGAATCGGATTGAAACGATTCACCGCCGGATCGCGAATCCGCCTTCGTATGGCCGAGGCGTCCCGTCCGGTCAGTTCTTCCAGATAGTCCACGGTTTCGTCGGACGTCTCGAATGGCGCGGCAGCGATGGTATAGGTAGGCCTGTTTTCCGCCAGGACGACGCCATTGCGGTCCAGAATCAGTCCGCGCAGCGCCTCGAGCACGACGGGCCGAATCCTGTTCCGTTCCGAATGTGCGCGGTACTCCTCGCCTGAAATGATTTGAAAATAAAACAGTTGAACGGCCAGCAGCAGAAAAAGCGCGGTCACGATGCCGATAAACAGATACAGCTGGCCCCGGTGCGCGGGGTTGTCATTCTGGGAATAGTCGCCGGACATTGATCTGTCCCTGCCGAAGAGTCAAACCGAGTATGAGTATAACGGCCACAGCGATTGTATAAAGCATCGAGGGCAACGAAACCGTC
Organism: Candidatus Latescibacterota bacterium; assembly: GCA_012270975.1. Taxonomy (GTDB): domain Bacteria; phylum JAAXHH01; class JAAXHH01; order JAAXHH01; family JAAXHH01; genus JAAXHH01. Next base: position 513,526 of record JAAXHH010000141.1, read on the forward strand.
ACCAGCATGGCAGCCGATTCAGTCAGCTGGAACCGGGTAAAAACGAGCCAGTAAATCGCGGCATGGACCATGCTGGCGGTAAGCAGCGTGAGTAGCAAGGTGGAGAGGCTGTCCCGGTAGAGCGTGTTTCCGGCGATTCCCACACCATATGCGATCAGTGTGTTGCACATGGCGTTGAGTCCCAGATTCTCCGGTGGGCCGTTTAAATCCTCCAATAGTCCAACGCTGAACCCCAGGATGGTCCCCGCAAAAGCCCCGGCTCCCATCGCGCTGTAGATCAGGATCATCAGTACGAAATCGGGCCTGATGACGCCCCGAATGGCGATGTCGTGCCCCCAGGTACTGTCGATTACAAACGCCAGAAATAGTAGGATAGCGTGTTTTAGTTGCATGGAAAAGCTGGGTCATAAAACCCGGCCCCGGCTCGCTAATCCCGCGTTATTGAACCAGGAGCGTATCTACCGCACCAGGTGTTTCTTCTCCCACGATGACAAACACTTCTTCCAGGCGATTCAGGTCAACCGCCGGGATGATTGATACCTGTTTAAACAGGTTCCGGCTTCCCAGCGCGATCTGGCTGATCCTGCCGACAGGTAATCCCGATGGAAAGGTTTCCCCCAGTCCGGAAGTCACGACCCGGTCTCCGAGCCGGACATCTGACCGCAACCGCAACTGCATGTACAACTCGTTACCCTGGTAGCGTATAATGCCCTGTTCCCGGCTCCGCTGGACCAGTCCGCTGATACGGCAGTTTCTGTCGGTCAGCAGTTGGACGAAGGACGAAGTAAGGCCGACTTCGATGATTCTTCCCAGGACGCCGTCTTCCATGACTACGGCCATATACTTGCGGACCTCGTCGGTACTACCGACATCGATGACCATGGTGTTCAATCCCTGATCCGTGTTCCAGCCGATGACTTCGGCGGGAATATAGGTATACTGCTTCCGGTCTTTAAGATTGAGCAGCCCACGCAGCCGCTGGTTTTCGAATCTTCGTTCCTCGAGGTCGGCCGCCTGCAATTGCATCTGGACGAGCTTCTGGCGCAGTATCTGGTTTTCGGACTTCAGGTTGAAATACGAGGGAATGAAGGCGAAGGCTTCCTGAAGCGGCGTCAGCACCATCAACCAGACCACGCGCGTGATACTGACCTGCCTCGGCGGAGACGCCGTCAAAAGCAGGACCGAGATGACCATGGCGAGGACGAACGCCGTGTACTGGCGATGGTGGTACAGGACGTAAAAAAACCTGAACATGCTAGTCTTTGAGGACGCTCAGCTTGTTTTCGAAGGCGGCAAAGTTCTCTATGATCTTTCCCGCGCCTCGAACAACCGAGGTCATGGGCTCGTCGTCGAGCCTTACCGGCAGCTTGGTCTCCTTGGTGATCTGCCTGTCCAGGCCGGGCAGGCGGGACCCGCCGCCGCTTATGACGATGCCGCGATCGATGATATCGGCCGCCAGTTCCGCGGGCGTCGATTCCAGGGTCTGCCGCACCGCCATGATCACCCCGTCGAGCGGCTGTGAAAGTACCCTGCGGATCGCCAGGGAATCGACCATGACGGAACGGGGTATCCGATCGATCAGATCAAGCCCCTTGACCGTCATTTCAAGCTCCTTGTCGAACACGGGATAGGCCGATCCGAGTTTCCACTTGATCTGTTCCGCCATATTGAAACCGATCTGCAGGTTGCAGTCGTTCTTCATGTGGTTGATGATCGCCTCGTCCATCTCATCGCCGCCGATGCGTATCGACTTCGCCGTTACGATCCCGCCGAGGGAAATCACGGCGATCTCCGAAGTCCCGCCGCCGATATCGATGATCATGCTCCCGATCGGCTCCTCCACGGGCAAAGAACACCCGATCGCGGCGGCCATGGGTTCGGATATCAGCATCACTTCCTTGGCGCCGGCCCGTTCCGCCGAATCCCGGACCGCCCTCATCTCGACGTCGGTTACCCCGGAAGGAATACACGCCACGACGCGGGGCCGGATGAAGAACGAACTCTTGAGCACCTTGCGGATGAAGTATCGAATCATGGCTTCCGTGTACTCGAAGTCGGCGATCACGCCATCGCGTAACGGGCGGTGCGCCTTGAGGTCGGGCGGTTCCCTGCCGAGCATGACCTTGGCCTCGGCCCCGACGGCGACGACCTTCCCGGTCTTGGTGTTGACGGCGACGACGGAAGGCTCGTTGATGACAATGCCTCTGCCGCGAACATAGACGAGCGTGTTGGCGGTACCCAGATCGATGCCGATGTCGTTGGAAAAGAAATTCGGCATGGATAGACGCATTTTACCTCTCCTTAATCCCTTCGATAACGAAATACCCGGATACCTGGCGCATAACGACCGGCTGGAACTACGCCAGTCTTCGTTTCAACTCGGCCAGGTGGCGATGAGGCACCTTCATTCCACCCAGGCCGCACCGGTCCGGCATCGGTCCGTGATAGTCCGATCCCCCGGTTGCAACCAACCCGTACTTCGACGCCAGTTGTCCATAGCTGCGTCGGACCGTTTCAGTGTGTTCCGGATGAATGACCTCCAGGCCATCCAGGCCGCATTCGACAAAAGCGGGGATCAGTTCGTCCCGCCGAAGGGATCCCGGATGGGCAAGCACCGCCGCACCGCCGGCCCGGTGTATGATCTCAATCGCGTCCTTCACGGCGAAAAAGACCTTGGGCACGTACGCGGGGGCGTGATTTCCGAGGTACCGTGTAAAGGCGTCCCGTACCGATTCGACCTGGTTGCTTTCCACTAACGCGCGGGCGATATGCGGTCTGCCGATGCTGGTTCTTCCGTCCTGCGCACAGGCGACCACCGACTCCAGTTCGAGTGGCACCCCCAGGTCGTTAAGCTTCTGCACGATATCCTTCGCCCGGCTCAACCGGTGCGACCTGAAGGTTTCCAGGTACGTAAGCAGCGCCTGGTTCGCGGGATCGAAGCAGTAACCCAGGATGTGCACGTCCGAAGCGCCTTCCCGCGCACTGAGTTCCACCCCCGGTACGATCTCCAGATCCTGGGGCGAAACACGCCGGGCCCGCTCGACGCCGTCCACCGCGTCGTGGTCGGTAATTGCCAGGGCGCGCAAACCGGCGCCGCTGGCTTTCGAAACGAGTTCTTCCGGTGAATGGACGCCGTCCGAACAGTCGCTGTGGGCGTGTAAGTCAATATAGCACATGACGCTTACCCAGCACAAATCATTTCGAGATTGCGATTCAGTCTGCCGATCATGTCCTCGTAACTGTCCTGTTTTTTCTTCTCTTTCTCGACGACCTCTGCCGGCGCCTTTTCAAGGAACTGCCCATTTGAGAGGCGCCTAAGGACCTTTTCCAGCTCCTGCTCGACCCGGATCCGCTCTTTGGACAGGCGTTCCGTTTCGATTTCCAGGTCGATCAGGCCGCTGAGGGGAATGTAGAACTCCATGTTCCGTAGCACACCGGACGCGCTGCCGGCGGGCCGGGCTTGATCGCCGCTTACGAACACCAGGTCGCTTCTGGCGAGGGACTGGACGGTGGCGGCCTGCCCGGAGAGCACGTCAATCAGTCCGGCGTCGGGAACCTGGCAGTACACCGTCATTTCATGGGTCGGATGCACCCTGAAATCCGCGCGCACGCCCCGGATGGCCCCAATCAGTTCCTGGACGAGGCGTATGTTCTCTTCAGCATCCGCCTGAATCCGATCCGGATCCGCCTCGGGCCAGGGCGCCACGACGATGCTGGCAGGTCCCGCTTCCCCGGCCGTCCGGTAAGGTTTCGACTGCTGCCAGATTTCCTCGGTGATGAAGGGCATGAACGGGTGAAACAGGCGCAGCGTCCGCTCCAGTACATACAGCGCCGTGCGCCGGGCCTGATCCCCGGAATCGACCTCGTCTTCGTTGTACAGTCGTTGCTTGATCACTTCCAGGTACCAGTCGCAGTAATCGTGCCAAAAAAAATCGTAGAGCAGCAGCGCCGTTTCGTGAAAAGCATACTGTTCCAGTGAATGCGTCGCCTGCTCGACGGTCCTCGCCAGACGTGACAAAATCCAACGGTCCCAGAGGTTTTCAGGACACAAGGCTACGGTTTCAGAACGCTTCTGATGCATGAGCACCAGCCGCGCGGCATTCCACATTTTGTTCGCGAAATTCCGACCTACTTCGACCTGTTCATTGGAATAGAGCACGTCCTGGCCGTGGGGCGCGATCAGCATCATCGCATATCTCAGCGCGTCGGTGCCGTAGGTGTCCATGACCTCGAGCGGATCGGGTGAATTGCCCAGCGATTTGCTCAGTTTGCGTCCCTTGATGTCGCGTAGCAGGCTCGTGAGGTAGACATCGTCGAAGGGCCGGTCATCCATGAATTCATAGCCCATCATCATCATGCGAACGACCCAGAAGAACAGGATATCGTGACCGGTAACCAGCGTGGACGTGGGATAGAAGGTCTCGAGTTCCTCGGTCCGTTCCGGCCAGCCCATGGTCGAAAAGGGCCAGAGGGCCGAAGAAAACCACGTGTCGAGCACGTCTTCGTCCTGGTGCAGAACTCCGTGACCGCAACGGCCGCAACGGTCAGGCGCCTGGACGCCCGCGTACACGCTTTCACACGAACCGCAATACCAGACCGGAATGCGGTGCCCCCACCACAACTGCCGCGACAGACACCAGTCCTCGATGTTTTCGAGCCAGTGCCGGTACGTCTTTTCCCAGTGCTTCGGCGTAAACCGCGGCCATCCATCTTCTTCCAGCGCACGAAGGAGGCGCTTTGCCATGGGCCGGGTCTTGAGAAACCACTGCCTGGACAGGCGGGGTTCGAGGACGGTGTCGCAACGCTGGCAATGGCGAACGGCGTGAACGTGCCCTTCGACGCGTTCGAGCAGGCCGAGATCCTCCAGGTCCTTTACGACCCGGCGCCTGCAGTCCATTCGGTCCATGCCTTGGTAGGCGGGGCCGGCCGCTTCGTTCATCACGCCATGCTCGTCCATTATCACGATCTGGTCCAGGTCGTGCCGGTTTCCCAGCATGAAGTCATTGAAATCGTGGGCCGGCGTAACTTTCACGGCGCCCGAGCCGAATTCCGGATCGACCAGCTCGGCGTCGGCAATGATCGGGATCGTACGGTCCGTCAAGGGCAGTTTCACCCGTTCGCCGACCAGGTGCGCATGACGTTCGTCGTCCGGATGGACGGCCACGGCCGTATCCCCGAGCATGGTCTCGGGCCTCGTCGTGGCGATGCTGATCCATTCGGCCCGGTCTTCCAGGGGATACCGGATATGCCACAGATGTCCCTGCTCGTCACGGGGAATGGCCTCTTCATTGGACAGGGCGGTGTTGCACCGGGGACACCAGTGGATGATGCGGTGGCCCCGGTAGATCATCTTTTTTTCGAAAAGCGAGACAAACACCGTGGCAACGGCCCTGGACAGTCCTTCGTCCAGGGTAAATCGCTCGCGGGGCCAGTCACAGGAGCAACCAAGTTCCTTCAGCTGCCGGACGATGGTCCCTCCGTACTGTTCCCTCCATTTCCACACTTCCTCCACGAAGGCTTCCCGGCCTATCTCTTCCCTTTCGGCGCCCTTGTCTGCGAGCATTCGTTCCACCACGACCTGCGTGGCTATACCGGCATGATCCGAGCCGGGCATCCAGAGGGTTTCGAAGCCCTGCATGCGCTTGAAGCGGACGAGGATATCCTGGATCGTATTGTTCAGCACATGGCCGAGATGAAGTATGCCGGTGATGTTCGGAGGGGGTATGACGATGGTGTAGGGCGGCTTGTCGGAAGCCGGGTCGGCGTGAAAGAACTGGTTCTCTTCCCAGAAAGCGTACCACTTCCGTTCCACGGTTCCCGGGTCGTATTGCGGGGGCAGGCCCTCGGCCATATCGGATGTTTCTCCCTGTCGTATCGAGCGTTACAGCATAGAACAGGTTATGGAATGACCGTAATCAGACCGGATACCGGACAGGAAAGACTACGCCCTCCATCGGGATGAAATCTCGAAACCAGCAACGCCTGAATCGCCAGCCTCAAAATATCGTCCCGACGCGGTACTGTCAATTTAAATTGCCCGGCGGCGCGGAGACCCGTAAAACCCCGGAGAAGCCGGGCGATTCGGCGTTCTACGAACCGAAGGCCCGTCTGCGGCGCATGTAGGTCGGCACGTCCAGTCCGTTGGTGTCGACCGCGTCATCGGAAGGGTCGCCAACAGCCACTTCTTCCGTATCATACCCGTTGCGCTTGACCCGCTGAAAGGCCGGAGTCTCCAGTTCGTCAGGTCGGTCGGGCTGGAATTTCAGGATGTTGCGCGTCAACATCTCGTCATGGGATCCTATCGCGTGGTCCAGTCCCGTGGCGATCAACGTTACCCGGATCCTGCCCTCGAGGCTTTCGTCAAGGACCGTGCCCATGATAATGTTCGTATGCCCCGCGGCCGCCTGTACCGTGGTCATTACCTCTTCCACTTCGAACAGGGTCATATCCTCTCCACCCGAGATATTGAGCAGAATGTCCTTGGCGCCGTCTATGTCCATGTCCGCCAGAAGCGGGTGCTTCATGGCCCGTTCCGCCGCTTCGAGCGCGCGCTTGTCGCCTTCGGATTCGCCGGTTCCCATCAGGGCTTCGCCCTTATTCTCCATGGTTGTCTTGATATCGGCGAAATCGACGTTTATCAGTCCGGGCAGGGTTGCCAGATCCGAAATGCCCCGCGTGGCCTGAAGCAGGACCTCGTCGGCTACCTTGAGCGCGTCTTTGAAAGAGGTGTTGTGGCTTACGGCTTCCTTGAGCTTCTGATTCGGAATAATGACCACGGTATCTACATGTTCCTTCAATGCGGCCAGGCCGGTTTCGGCGTTCGCCGCCCGCTTGGGTCCCTCGAAGGCGAAGGGCTTGGTCACGACCCCGACTGCCAGCACGCCCAGTTCCTTCGCGATCTGCGCGATCACAGGCGCGGCGCCGCTTCCCGTTCCACCACCCATGCCCGCGGTAATGAAAACCATGTCGATATCGGTCAGGTGTTCCGCGATGACGTCCCGGCTTTCCTCCGCGGACTTGCGTCCCACGTCGGGATTGGCGCCGGCGCCGAGTCCACGGGTGATTTCCTGTCCCAGTTGAATCTTGTACTTTACATTGGAACCCGCCAGATCCTGCGCGTCCGTGTTCGCGACGAGAAACTCCACACCCGGAACGCCGATTTCAACCATGTGGTTGACGGCGTTTTTTCCGGCGCCTCCCACGCCGATGATTTTCATGCGAGCAAACAGTCCCGGTTCCGCATCGAAATCGAAAGTAGACATTATCGCCTCCGTTTGTTGGTGTTAAGGCAGCAACCTGCAAGACCTTCATGATCGCGACGCATCCCGGGCTTCTAAAGCATGGCCACGATCCGGCTTCTCATACGATCCAGCCATCCTCCTTCCGTACCATTTTGCCATTCCTTTCCCGATGGGTTGTCCAAGACGTAGCGCAACAGGCCCGCACCGGTCGCGTACACCGGCGCGTCCTCCTCCCTGGCCAGACCGGGAACTTCCTTCGGCACGCCGATTTTTGCCGACATGCCGAAGACCTGTTCCGCCAGTTTCGCGATGCCCGGTATCTGCGCACCGCCCCCGGTGATTACGATGCCGGTACCGACCAGGTGTTCGCATCCACTTCTCCTGATTTCGTCCCGGGCGAGGATCAGAAGCTCCTTGATCCGCGGTCCCGTTACAAATGCCAGTTCCTCCCGCGTGACCTGCCGTGACGGGCGGCCGCCGACTCCGGGCACTTCGATCATGTTGTCCCGCTCTGAACGGACATACACCGCGCTTGCGTAGCTGCGCTTTATTCGTTCGGCATCTTCATGGGGCGTTCGGAGACCGATAGCGATATCGTTCGTAAGGTTTACGCCGCCGGCCGGAATTACCGACGAATGCCGGATGCTGCCGTCGTGGAACAACGCGACGTCCGTGGTCCCTCCGCCTAGGTCGAGGAGAACGACACCCAATTCCTTCTCATCGTTTGTGACCACGGCGTGGCTCGCCGCGATCGAATTCAGAACGAGGTCCCTCACGCATATTCCGGACTGCGTGATGCATTTTCGGACGTTCTGATGAGCGTTGACCGCTCCGGTAACGATGTGCACCAACACTTCGAGCCGGACCCCCGACATGCCGCAGGGGTCGGGGATTCTGTGCTGGTCGTCCACGATGTAGTCCTGCGGGATCACGTGGAGGACCTGCCGGTCAGTCGGAATCCTCAGGGCCGTCGCGGAATCCTGGGCGCGCGCAACGTCCTCCTGCGTAACGCCGCGGTTTCCGTCGGGGGCGATGGCCACGGCGCCCCTGCTGTTGACGCTTTCGATGTGTTCGCCTGAAATACCTGCGACGACCTCGTTGACCTTGACGCCGGCCGCCTGTTCCGCCGCATCGAGCGCCTGCGTGATCGCGCTAGTGGCCTGGTCCATGTTGACCACGACACCGCGCCTGATCCCGTGTGAGGGACTTGTTCCTTCGCTCAGAATATGGAGGCCGCCGTCCGTCGTCTCGCCGATCAGCACGACGGTTTTGGTGGTGCCTATGTCAAGGGCGGCTATGAATTCACCGGCCATGTGAAACTCCTTTGCCTTACGAACGCCGCTCCCGGGACTGAGCGGACACGATCGGTCGGACAATCACCTGGTCCTTGAACCGCAGGTCGATCAGCCGGGTTCTTATAGCGTCGGCTTCCAACCGGTCCACCGTTCGTTTCAACATCTCGATCTTCCTGGGATAGTGGCCTGTCCCGAATCTTATGGCCAATCCCCCTTCGACCATGTAGGCGATCGGATCATGCTGGCTGGATACGTGAACCTCGGACAATTCGTCGTACAGTCCCGGAGAAAGCGTTCTCAACACCCGTATCAGGTAGAGTGCGCGGCCCACCTCGGGACTGACCAGCATGGCGTCTCTCAGCGTTTCGAAAGCACGGTCCTGCCGGACCGCATTGTCCGACAGGGACAGGTCGCCTTGCGCGCCTACGGTGATCACGGGCAGGTCCGGCAGTCCCTTTCCCGTCGACAGCGGGATCAACTCGGCGCGCTCCGAGATGCCATAGAGTCGATCCAGCTGTACAAAGGCCACGGGCCGCAGTTCACCCACCCGTATAACGACGGTACCGGGCAACCTCCTGACCAGCGCGACGCGTTCGAACCGACGGTCCAGCATCAGCCGCCGCTCGGTCTCCGCCAGGTTGGCCGACCAGATGTTCCGCCCCCTTTCAAGGCCGGAAACCGCGATGATATCTTCTTTGCCGACATACCTGTTCCCTTCGACGACGATGGTGTTCAGACTGAACGCCGGCGAGGTTTTCGTCCATCTGTACAATGTCATGCTTCCAAGGACCAGTCCCGCCGTCATGCCGGCGGTGACCAGGACGGCGGCAAGACCGCACATCAACCGGTATATGAAACGCTTCCAGTTCAGACTCATAGCACACCCGATTTCATTACCTGAACCTCGAGTTCAAGGGCTACGCCGGTCCGCTCGAAGACCCGCTCGCGAACCATGTCGATCAGCCGCAACGCGTCCGACGCCGTGGCGCCTCCCTGGTTGACAACGAAATTACCGTGGACGTCGGACACCCTCGATCCGCCGACCTGAAGGCCCTTGCAACCGGCCGCGTCGATCAGCCTTCCGGCCTTGTCGCCCTCGGGGTTTTTAAACATGCATCCCGCGCTCTGGTCCGAGGACGGCTGCGTGCGCTTTCTGTATTCTGTAAAGTCACGGATGCGTTCATACACGTTTTCCGGTTCATCCGGCGTCAGCCTGAACACGGCCCCGGTCACGATGCTGTCCCGGTCGAGACCGCTTTCCCGGTAGGAAAACCCGGCCTCGGAAGCCGGGATCGTCACCACGTTGCCGGGGGGCTGAAGCAGCTCTATGGACTCCAGCACCCGGCTCAGATCGCTCCCGTGGGCTCCGGCGTTGCCCCGGATGGAACCGCCGACCACCCCGGGTATCCCCGTGCAGAACTCCAGCCCGCTCAGTCCTGTCGCCGCCGCCGACCACGCGAGTCGAGGCAGGCTCACTCCCGCGCCCGCACGGATGAATTCACCTTCCTGTTTCAACTGCCACAGCGTCCCCTCCTCCGGAGTCGAGCCCCGTATCTTTATCACCAGCCCCCGGAACCCCTCGTCCGAGAAGAGCACGTTGCTTCCGTTTCCCAACACCAGCCAGGGTATCTCGCGCACGTGAGCGGCGGTGACGACTTCCAGCAGTTCCGACCGGGTTTCCGGCAGACACATCACGTCGGCCGCTCCCCCGACCCGGTAGGTGGAATGCCGGTCGAGGCCCTCGTTGCGCCGTAGCCGGTCCGCGGGGATCAGCCCGCTGAGGATTTCGAAGGGTTCCATGGGCTAGGCTCCGCGGTTCCGCAACAGTTCGCATAGCTGCCGCCCAACCTCGTCGATGTCCCCCGCGCCGAGCGTCAGAACCATATCCCCCTCCTCGAGATCGTCCACGAGAGCAGCCGCCACCTGGCCTTTGTCGGGGATGTATGTGACGTCCCCACCGCATTCCCGCGAAGCCTGTACGATCACCTCGCCTGTAATTCCTTCCCGCGGCGATTCCCTGGAGGGGTATACGTCCGTCACGATCGTCCGGTATGCCGGGAACCGCCCGAGAACGCGTCCGAATTCACGGCGCAGATGCTGCGTACGGCTGTAGAGGTGCGGCTGGAACACCACGAAAATGCGCCTGGCTCCCGTGTTGGAGAGGGCGAGCAACGCCGCCTCGATTTCCACGGGGTGATGGGCATAGTCATCCACTACAGCGACACCCTGGATCCTGCCCAACAATTCGAAACGTCTCTTCAGGCCCCGGTATTCCGCCAGGGCCGCCACGGCCCGCTCGACGGGTATCTCGAGATAATCGGCCACGGCGATGGACGCCAGGGCGTTGAGCAGGTTGCATACGCCCGGTTGAGGCAACACCAGCCGGCCGGACGGAACATCCCGCACATACACCTCAGCGGCCATGCGCCAACCGTCCGACTCCACCTGCTCGGCCCGGATGGAGGCGTGTTTTGAAAGTCCGTAAGTAATCAGCCGGCGTCGCATAGCGGAACTTATCCTGCTTATGCCCGGGTTGTCAGCGCACACGAATACCGGTCCGTCCACGGGCACGAGATGGGCGAAGGCGATAAAGGCTTCATCGATGGCCTTTTGTGAACCGTAGTACTCAATGTGGTCTGCATCTACCGAAGTAATCACGGCCATCTTCGGGGCCAGGACATGGAACGATCGATCGTATTCGTCGGCTTCCACGACCATCCAGGGGCCGCTTCCACGCCGCACGTTGGATCCGTTTTCCGTCATGATCCCGCCTATGGCGGCGGTCGGATCCAGTCCCGCCGCGGACAGCACCCGGACGATCATGGACGATGTGGACGTCTTCCCGTGGGTGCCCGCCACGGCGATACCCTGCATTCCGCGCATCAGCGTGCCGAGCAGGTCCGCTCGGGTAACGGCAAGCTGGCCCCGCCGCCGGGCGGCCGCGAGCTCGGGATTGTCCGCCGGTATGGCGGCGGAATATACGATCAGATCGGCCCCTGCCGCGTTGTCCGGGTTGTGGCCTTGAAAGACCGAAGCTCCGAGACCGCTGAGACGGTCCGTCAACGGCGAGCGCCGGAGGTCCGATCCGCTTACTTCGTGTCCGTATTCAAGCATCAGTTCACCCAGTCCGCTCATTCCGATTCCACCTATGCCGATGAAATGCACACGGCGGCATGCAAGCACGTGTTCACGCCGGTCAGTCATACTGGAGTCTCTGTCGACGGTAGGTCATTCTGGATATGTTCAGCAGGATCCCGATACTCATCATGCAGAACAACAGCCAGGAACCTCCGTAACTCAGAAAGGGAAGCGGCAGCCCCGTAGTGGGCAGCATGCCCGTCACCACCCCGATGTTCACCAGTACGTGCAGCGTGATGAGCATGGTCAGTCCCGACGCCAGGAAAAAGCCGAAGGCATCGGGCGCGCGGCGGGCGATTCGGATCCCCCGCCAGGCGAAGACGGCAAAGAGGGCCAGCACCGCAAGCGACCCCAGAAATCCGAGTTCTTCGCCGATCACCGCGAACACGAAATCCGTGTGGGGATCGGGAAGAAACAGGAACTTTTGCCGGCTTTGCCCCAAACCGATGCCGAATACGCCTCCCGTACCCAGGCCGATCAGCGCCTGTTGCAACTGGTAGTCCGCGCCTTGCAGATTGCCGGCCTGCTCGACGGAACTGCCGAAAAACCGGTCGAAGTAGGCCATGAGACGCTGCCGGCTGTGTGTGGACGAGTACAGCTTGAAGAATAGGGCCGGAAGCATGAACCCCACGGCGCCCGCGAGGTGCAGCAACCGGGCCCGGCCCACGTAGAGCATCGCGAAAGCGGTTACGGCCAGGACGATCGCCGTGCCGTAATCCGGCTGCAGTAAGATCAGAAGGCAGGTGGCACCCGCCACGGCCAGTCCGGGCAGCAATCCGATAACAAGCCGGTCCATCACGTTCTGGTGCCTGTCCAGCCAATAGGCCAGGAACAGGACCAGGGCGATCTTGATCCCCTCTGCAGGCTGTATCGTCATGGAGAACAGATTCAACGTGCGCGTCGCCCCCCGGATGGTCAGCCCGATGCCGGGAACAAACAGGAGCAGAAGAATCACCAGGCCGACGGCCATCCATACCGGTGCCCACTTTTTCTGTTTCTGGTAATTCAGGCTGGCGAACAGGACCAGGATGACGATCCCGAGGATCAACCGGACCAGGTAGCGTTTTACGAAAAACCCGCTGTCGCCGGAAAACATCTCTTCGGCTACGGCTGAACTCGCGCTGTAAACCATGACCGACCCCACGCCCAGTAGGAGCAGGGACGAGACCAGCAAGGGAAGGTCGATGCGCTGACGTAACACGGGTCACCCCTTTACGGGCCTGCACAGTGCTTCTGCCATGGATTCCACGATGGTTTCCATTCGCATGCCGCGCGATCCCTTGACCAGGATCACGTCGCCGTCTCTGATTTCCGCCAGGGCGGATGCCGCCGCCTCGTCGTTGGACGAACAGGCCACGACGCGAGAAGCCGGCATGCCTTCGTCCACGGCGGCTTCGGCGATATCGCGGGCCAGATTGCCCACCGTGACGATCCGTTCCGCCACGCCCGCGGCGTGTTTTCCGATTTCCCTGTGCGCCGCTCTGCCCGTTTCGCCCAGTTCCAGCATGTCCCCCAGGACGACCAGTTTACGGCCAGCGGTAGCCGCCAGCGCGTCCAGGGCCGCTTTCATAGACGACGGATTGGCATTGTACGTATCGTCGATCAGATGCACGGCGCCCATCTTTCTGTATTCCATCCGCATGGGCGTTGGACCTACGCACTGCAGCGCGCGTGCGATGCTATTGTCGTCGATGCCAAAGAGCCGGCCCACCGCCACGGCGGCCACGGCATTCATGACCTGGTGCTCCCCCGTCAGGTTCGTGCGGAAGACCGCTCCATCAGACAAGGTGAAAACCGACCCGGACAACTCGGTCGTGGTGCGGACGAGCCTGACGTCCGACCCGGCGCCGCGTCCAAACGTGATCACCTGCGCGCGACTGCGGCCGGCCTGCTTCATGACGAGGGGATCGTCAGCGTTCAGGACCGCGTTGCCGTCCTCCGGCAGGTGGTCCAGGATCTCGCCCTTGGCCCGGGCGATGCCTTCGATCGACTCGAAAAACTCGATATGCGCGGGTCCCACGTTGGTGATCACGCCCACGGACGGACGGGTCATGCGGGCCAGCCGGCTCAGTTCGCCCGCCCTGTTCATGCCCAGCTCAAGCACAGCGGCGCCATGGTCTTCCTCCAGAGAAAACAGCGTCTCGGAGACGCCCAGTTGACTGTTCAGGTTCCCCGGCGTTTTGAATACCCGGTAGCGCTCACTCAGCACAGAAGCGATCATGTTCTTCGTGGTGGTCTTCCCATTGGAACCCGTGACCGCGATTACCGGCAGATCGAACCGGTTTCGGTGCCAGCCTGCGAAGGCCTGCAGCGCCGGAAGTACTTCGGGCACGACGATCCGCGCGCCGTCCGGGGAATCCCAGTCCGGCCGCCCGTCGTGCCAGTCTGCCGTTACCAGGGAAGCCTGCGCCCCCGATCGCACGGCTTCAGGCACGAAATCGTGACCGTCGTATCGTTCACCTGAAATCGCGACGAACAGATTGCCCTCGAGAATACGCCGGGTATCCGAACAAACGCCCGTGATCCGGCTGTCCCGAAGCGCAGGGACGGGTACGTGCAGTCTTCCGCCCATGATACCGGCTATTTCGAGCAGCGTGGGGGCCGCCGTCCCATTGCGACTATCCATAGTGTGCCTCGAGACATTCCCGGGCCTTGATCCGGTCATCGAACTCGATCTGCGATTCGCCCACGATCTGGTAGGCCGTGTCCCCTCTTCCGGCGATCAGCACGGTGTCTCCATCACCCGCTTCGCTCAGGGCCTTGCGGATCGCTTCGCCGCGGTCCTGGACTATATGGGATCGGACCTGGGGCAGGAGTCCGGGCTCGATGTCCCGTATGATCCGGTCAGGCGGTTCCGTTCTCGGATTATCGGTCGTCACGATGACCACGTCGGCGTGGGTGGACGCCGCCCGGGCCATCAGCGGCCGTTTGCCCGGGTCCCGGTCCCCGCCGCAACCGAATACGACCGTCAGGCTTCCCCGGGTCCATTCGCGGCAGGCGGACAACGCGGCGCCGAGCGCGTCGGGCGTGTGGGCAAAGTCCACGAGCACGTTGAAGGGCTGTCCGGCGTCGACGCGCTCGAGCCGGCCCGGTACCCTTACTCCGGCCATGGCCCGGTTCATCAATTCGCAGTCGATATCGAATCCGAGCCCCACGGTAATCGCCGCCAGGGCGTTGTACGCGTTGAAACGGCCCAAAAGCGGCAGGGTCAGTCTGAAAGGGCGGCCTGAGTTAACCTGCACCTCGAAGGAGGTCCGGTCCGCGTAGTATCCTATCGGTCCCGCCCTTCGGACGTCCGCCTTCTTGTCCAGTCCGAACGAGCGCACCCGCGCGCGCGAAGCGTTCTTGAAATGGACGTAGGCCGGGTCGTCCATGTTCAGTGCGGCGTGGCCATCCTCCCCGAGGTATTCCGAGAAGAGCAACATCTTGGCCTCCCGGTAAGCGTCGAAGGTCTTGTGGTCGTCCAGGTGTTCCCGAGAGAGATTCGTAAAAACGCCCGCGGTGAACCGCAGACCGGCCAGCCGCCGCCAGACCAGGCTGTGCGAGGAGACTTCCATGACGGCACATTCGCCCCCACGGTCCCGTATCTTACTTAAGGTGCGGTGCAGTTCCATCGGATAGGGCGTGGTGTGGCTGAGCTTCCAATCGAGTACTTCGCCCTTGAACCGGCTGCCCAGTGTGCCGATTCCGCCCACGGACCAGCCGCATTCCCGCAGAATGGCCTCGATCAGCAGGGACACGGTCGTCTTTCCGTTGGTTCCCGTAATGCCGATCAGACGCAGACCGTCCGCCGGTCGTCCGTAGTACGCCGCGGCCATCAGACCCAATGCCCTGGAGGTGTCCGGGACGATCACCACGGTCGCATCATCGAGGCGCTCCTCACTTTCCTGGACCACGACCGAGGCGCCCCGCGCCACCGCGTCGCGGACGTACCTGTGACCGTCGCGGCCCGATGGCTCGCGCAACGCGACGAAAACGTCGCCGGGCTCAACGGACCTCGAATCGTGCACGATGGTTCTTATTTCCTGGTCCGCCTGATCCGCCTGGTCCGCCCGGCCGATAACCGTTTTTCGAGGCAGCGCATCCAGCAATTTCGACAGCTGTATCAACGCCTTGACCCTCTATGTCGTCGTCCGCGCGAATGCGAACGATCAAACGGCTAGTTGTAGGGACTGCATTCGATGAGGCATCGATCGCCCGCGTTGAGTACGCGGCCCGGCGCGGGAATCTGGCGCCGGACATATCCCTTTCCCACGATGGTCGCTTCAATACCCTGTTCGGCAAGGGTCTTTACCGCTTCTCTGATGCTCATGCCGATCACGGACGGCAGCAGTATCTGCGCCTGTTCCGGTATGCCGCCGGCGCCGAACCCTTCGATTTCCCAGTGGCCGTCGAGTGAAAGCGCTTTCTTTCGCGCGGGTTCTCCTCCGGCTGGATCCGGCATATACGGAACGCGGCTGGATCCGGCATTCGGCTTGATGGAGGCAAGATGCAGGGGCAGACCGTCCTCGGATTCGGGTACCGAATCTACGGGGCCGTCGGGTAAATGAACGAGGCGGCGAACGATTTTGTTGAATACAGGCGCGGCAACCGATCCGCCGTAGAAACCGCGTTTCTTCGGTTCGTCGATCATGACGAGCATGACGATTTCCGGGTTTTCCGCGGGAAACATGCCGACGAACGACGACCGGTAGTTCCGGGTATATCCCCTGCCGTCCTCACGCGCCTTCCATGCCGTACCGGTCTTTCCGGCGACCTTGTATCCCGATACCGCGGCCTTTGCACCCGTGCCCCGGTCCACCACGCCGGTGAATACGCCCAACAGCGTTTCGGCGGTTTCCTCTTTCATTACCCTGCGAACGACCGTCCTTGGCGTGGACTCCACCGACCCGTCGTTTCTCAGGATGGACCTGACGATTCGGGGTTGCAGGAGCAGACCGCCGTTGGCTACCGCGCAATAGGCGGACGCAAGTTGTACCCCGGTCACGGAAACCCCGTAGCCGATGGACATTGCGGGAAGGGTCGACCGGGACCAGTCCGCCCGTTTATGCAGGATTCCCCTGGCCTCGCCGGGGAGCGTCACCCCCGTTTTTATGCCGAAACCGTACGCCCGGGTGTATTTGAAGAACGCCCGTTCGCCAAGCGCCTGGGCGATTTTTACGGTACCCACGTTGCTGGAATGCTCGATGACTTCCCGCACGCTCAGTTCGTCGAAGACTTCGTGGTCAGAGATTGTCTGGGAACCCAGCTCGATCCGGCCGCCACTGGTGTCGATCCGGTCCTCCAGCGAGAACGCGCCGGTCTCCAGGGCCGCGGTCGCGGCGACGATCTTGAAAGTCGACCCGGGTTCGTATATATCCACCACCGGCCGGATCTTCTGGGCTTCGAAGGGAAAACGGCCCGGCGTGTTCGGATCGAAGTTCGGCGCACTGGCCATGGCCAGTATGTCGCCGTTGCCCGGATCCATCATGATCACCATGCCGCCGAGCGCCTCGTGCCATGCTATCGTCTCTTCCAGCACCTCTTCCGCGACCATCTGGGCGGCGATATCAATCGTCAGCACGACGTCCGCGCCATTCTGTGCCGACTTCTGGTAGGAATCCAGCCACGAATACGCCCTTCTCTGGGCGTCGATCTGAACCACGCTGTATCCTTCTATACCGGATAACAGCTGGTTGTGTTCCATTTCGAATCCGGCCTGGCCGATACCGTCTACGCTGAAACCGAGCACCTGGCCGGCGGCGGTCCGGTAGGGATAGACCCGCCTGGCTTCCTTCTCCATGCGGATATGGGATTCGAACAGGGGATAGGTGGAGAGTCTTCTAATCCGATCGCTGGTTTCGGGATTCGCCCAGCGTACCAGGTACCGGAAGTCGGAGGTTCCGGATATCCGGTCGATGATATGCTGGGGACCTTCTCCCGTAATCTGGGAAAGCTGAACGGCCAGGTTTCCGACGTCGGATCTGTCGAACCGGTCCCAGTCGAGATCCTGGATGCCAAAGGAGTCGAACTCGACGCTCAGCGCCAGGGCATTCCCGTTGCGATCGAAGATACGGCCCCGGCGGGGATCGATGGTGACGACCCGGTGCTGCTGGTCACGCGCCCGCTGCCTGTAGGTCTCGCCGTCGCGAATCTGAATCAGTGCGATACGAATCCCGAGCCCCGCACACAGGACCGCACCGACCACGGCCAGGAGGGTCAGCCTGCGTATACAGGATTTCGCGACCATAACCGGTATTCCTCATCGGGGATCCACTCGAGCCGTCGGAAAAGACGCCAGGATCAACGCGTCATCCGTCGGTTTTCCCACTATCGCCCTCACGTCTGGTTCGGTGTGGGCCAAAGCCACTGCCGTGTCGACCGCGTCCATGGCCACCACCTGTCCGACCGCCGCATGGTCCAGTTCGAAACGATTCATTGCCATGGTTTCGTTCCGGAGCTGTTCCGCGAGTCGAACGATACGCACGTGCAGGTAAGCGCTTTCCTTCTTCAGGGCTTCCTTCTGGTGCTCCAGCTGGAGGATCTCCCGCATCAGTACCCTGGTTTCCACCTGGTGCCAGATGTAGCCCATACTCAACGATGTCGCGAGCGCAATCGTTCCTATCCAGCTGATCAACTGTCCCATGTAAGCGTGATCGCTGCGGAATCTTAAAGCGGATTTCATATCGGGCCTCTCCGGTCGAATGCAGTGGTGCGAATATCAGGATATGGGATCGTCGTTCGGCAAGCGTTCAATCATTCGAAACCTGGCACTTCGGGCCCTTGGATTTGCCGTGACCTCTTCCCGTGACGCCACGACGGGCCTTTTCGTGTGCAGCACGGCGACACGCTCGTGCCGGCACACGCATTGCGGAAGGCCGGGGGGGCAAATGCAGTCCGAAGCCCAGGTTTCGAACGTCCGCTTGACCATGCGATCCTCTAATGAATGATAGGAGATGACCCCGAAACGACCCCGGTTGCTCAACAGGGGAAGCACGGTGTCCAACGCCGTTTTCAATCTGTCCAGTTCCTTGTTGACTGCAATTCGAAACGCCTGGAATACCCGGGCGCAGGACTTGGTCGCCCACCGCCGGCGGACCGCGGATCTGATCGTCTCAGCCAGCCGGCCGGTGGAGGTCAGCGGCGCTTCCGCGCGGGTCCTGACGATCGCGTTCGCGACGCTGCGCGCCTGCCGCTCCTC
Organism: Candidatus Latescibacterota bacterium; assembly: GCA_012270975.1. Taxonomy (GTDB): domain Bacteria; phylum JAAXHH01; class JAAXHH01; order JAAXHH01; family JAAXHH01; genus JAAXHH01. The sequence continues at coordinate 532,380 of JAAXHH010000141.1, forward strand.
GCCGTATTCCCGTATGATCCGCTCGATTTCATCCCTGGTGCTTCCGTTGACGATATCGGCCGCGGTATACGGCGCTCCCCGGTCCATGCGCATGTCGAGCGGACCTTCCGCCTGGAATGAAAAACCGCGGCCGGGCGTGTCGATCTGGTGGGAAGACACACCCAGGTCCAGCAGCACGCCGTCCACCCGGGAGACGCGTTCCGTGTCCAGGACGGACGCCAGCTCTGTAAACTCGCGATGCATGACTTTTGCCCGGGGGTCTCCGCCGCCCGCGATTCTCGCACGGGATACGCTGACCGCTTCAGGATCCCTGTCCAGCCCGATCAGCCGTCCGGATTCGTCAAGCCGGTCAAGGATGGCGCGCGCATGGCCGCCTCCCCCTATGGTACCATCCACGTATACACCGCTTTTATTCCAAACGAGCATTTCGGCTACCTTCCCGGCAAGAACGGGAACATGAATGTACGTATCTGCCAGACCCATGGTCATTCCGCGGCCGAACGGCCTCATGGGTGGAACATCAGACGAACAGGGACTCCGCGATCGATTCGTACGTATGCCCCGATTCGTTCATCACCTTCTCGTACTCCTCGGGACTCCAGAGTTCGAAGTGGTCAAGCGTTCCGACGATCAGTACCTCGGTTTCGATGCCGGCGAGTTCGATCAGTTGCCGGGGCAGTGCGATGCGCCCCTGCTTGTCCATGGAAACAGCCACTGCCTGTGACGAGAGCATCCTGATGAATATCCGCGTGTTCTGCCTGGTGACGGGCAGTTCGCGCAGGCGGGTGTCGATCTGTTCCCATTCGTCGATTGGATAGACAAAGAGGCATCCGTCGAGTCCCCGCGTAATGATCAGCGTGTCATCCTCGTCGGTCCGGATATGCTTGCGGAACTTCACAGGCACATTCACCCGGCCTTTATGGTCCACGGTGTACGTGTATGAACCCAGGAAGTTGACCATCCGCGATCTCCCTGAATACAAAGGAGTTAACACCTTAACCTGAGGTGTTTATTCAGGAATACTATACAAGTGTTTGGTAGTTAAGGTGTTCTGTGACCCACTTTGTCCCACTTTTACCCACTATACTACATTGCGCCCCCCATGTTGTCAACAAAAAATAGACTTACATCGATTTTCTTTACCTTTGGATAAGGAAAACCCTGTAACTCCAAGTGTTCAAAAGACCTATATAAATGTTGATACACATCATATGTTGACACCATATACCATGGTAATTCGCCCAGGCAGCACTATATGGCGCCGTAAGCGCAGAAAGTCCGCCGGGAGGCGACAATCTCCTCACCGCGAAGCTGTTATCCAGTCTTTCGTTGAAAAAAATGCGAGGGGTCTTGCTATGACCGGTATATACGGGCCATGTACCGCAAGGCAGGCCGGCTTGCCGGCGCCCTCCGGCCTGCTTTCCCATGATAGGCCCGGGTGGGCCTATTTGCCGTCTCGAAGCTCTCTCGACCGCTGGGTGGCGGTTTCGACCGCGCTGATCAGCATGCTGCGCAATCCGCGGATTTCCAGGTCGTGTACCGCCGCGATGGTAGTGCCGCCCGGCGTCAGGACCTGGTCGCGCAGCACCGCGGGATGCTTGCCGGTCTCCTGAATCAGCCGCGCGGCGCCGAGTACGGTCTGGGCCGCGAGGTCCAGGGCGACGTCCCTGGGCAGGCCCATTTTCACGCCGCCGTCGGACAGCGCCTCTATTACCATATATATATAGGCGGGACCGCTGCCGCTGAGTCCGGTTACGGCGTCCAGGAGATGTTCATTCACGAATACGACGCGTCCAACGGCCTGGAAGATCCGGGCAGCCATCTGCTTGTGCTCTTCGCCGGCGTACTTGCCCGGCGAAATGGCGGCGGCCCCTTCGTCCACCAGCGAGGCGATGTTCGGCATCACGCGGACGACGGGATTCTCGGTGCGTAACATTTCGGTGATCCCCGAAGTCGTCACGCCAGCCGCGATCGTGATCAGCAGTTGATCGGGACGGAGGGCGTCGCGTACCTGGTCCACCACGCGCTCGATGGTCTGGGGCTTGAGGCAGATCATGACGATATCCGCTTCCCGTACCGCTTCTTGGTTGTCCGTGGTCCAGCGCACTTCCCATTGATCCGCCAGGTCCTTCAGATAGTCGGATCGCAGGCCGGTTATCACGATTTGATCCGGGGGAAAGAGATTCGCTCTTCGTATGCCTCCGAGCAGGCAGGATCCCATGTTTCCCGTTCCGAGTATCATGATGCGGCGGTTGTTAAGCATTATGCACCTTCCGGTCGGTGAAGCCGGGATCACCCGGCGTAAATGGCGGACACGATACGGTCCAGGCCATTGTAATCCTTGACGATCCTCACGTTTCCATACACACCGCGGTCAGTCATTAAACGGGTCACGGCCCCGGACTGTTCCGCGCCGATCTCCAGCGCGATCATCCCGCCTTTCTTCAGGTAAGCCGGAGCCTGCTCTACGAGCGCGCGATGGCATTCCAGGCCGTCTTCGCCGCCGTTCAGCGCCAGCCGGGGTTCGAACTCGCGTATCTCCTCAGGCAGGCTGGCCATTTCATCGGAGGCGACATAGGGCGGGTTCGATACGATCAGGTCCAGCGCCGGGATGGAGGGAGCGTTCAGCGGTGCCAGCAGCGAACCCTTCCTGAAGGTGATCCGGCCGCGACGGTCCCGCAGCAGATTTTCGGCATTTCTACGCGCGATGCCCAGGGCCTCATCGGAAACATCCGTGGCGTATCCCTCCGCGAACGGGCATTCCAGGGCGAGCGTTACCGCGAGGACTCCCGTGCCCGTACCGATATCCGCGAAACGCACGGGACGATCGAAAGGCGTTTCACCGGCCTTTCGAGGGCGGGCCTCCGTGGCCGGCTCCCCGGCCCTCCCGCGATGAAGCTCTTCCATATAGGGCCGCACGTGGTCGACGATCCCTTCGGTCTCGGGCCGGGGGATCAGCACGGCGGGCGAAACCACGAACTCGCGTCCGTAGAACTCCGTGCTTCCCGTGAGATACTGGACGGGTTCCCCGTGCATTCTTCGGTTGACCAGCGCCGAAAAACGGGAAGATTCCAGCATATCGAGCCGTCTGTCATGATTCAGGTACAGGTCGAGGCGGCTCGACGCACACACCTTCCCGAGCAGCAGTTCCGACTCGACCCGGCTCGCGGGATTCGCCCGGCCTTCCAGCTTCCGGGCCGCCCAGTCTACCGCCTGGAGCACGGTCGACGAGGCGGGGCATTCAAATCCGTTCATGGGACACATCCAGGGATCATGTCGACGTGAGCTGGGCCATCTTCTCCGCCCGTTCCGCCTCCGCCAGGGAATGCGTAATCTCTTCTATGCCGCCTTCCATGATCTGGTCGATCTTGTACAGGGTCAAGCCGATGCGGTGATCGGTGACCCTTCCCTGCGGGAAATTGTAGGTGCGGATTTTCTCGCTGCGGTCTCCTGTTCTCACCTGGGACCTGCGGCTGCTCGCCATTTCCGCTTCCTGTTCCTGGCGGGCCATGTCAAGCAGGCGGGCCCGCAACACCTTCATGGCCTTGGCCTTGTTCTTATGCTGCGACTTCTCGTCCTGGCACGATACGACCAGGCCCGTCGGCACATGGGTTATGCGCACCGCCGAGTCCGTCGTATTGACGCTCTGGCCGCCCGGACCGGAGGAACGGAAAACGTCGAAAACGAGATCTTTCTTCTCGTCGATCTCCACCTCCACATCCTCCGCTTCGGGAAGTATGACCACCGATGCGGCGGACGTGTGCACCCGGCCCTGCGTTTCCGTCACGGGGACCCGCTGCACGCGATGGACGCCGCTTTCGTTCTTCAACCTGCCGTAGACGCCCTTGCCCTCGATCTGGAAAATGACCTCCTTCACGCCGCCCCTCTCGGCGCCATGGGAGTTCAGTATCTCTGTCTTCCAGCCCAGGCTGTCCGCGTACCTGCTGTACATGCGGTACAGTTCCCCGGCGAATATCGCCGCTTCGTCGCCGCCCGTCCCCGCCCGGATCTCGCAGATGATGTTCCGCTCGTCCTCGGGATCTCTGGGAACAAGCAACCGCGTGAGTTCTTCCTCGATAGCCGTCCTTTCCCGGTCCAGGCTTTCCACTTCGTCCCGGGCGAGTTCGGCCATGTCGGGATCGGCACCGGATTCCTGCAGCACCGACCGGGCCGATTCGAGGTCTTCAAGGACTTTCCGGTACACGCGATACTGATCGATCACCGGGGTCAGCTCGCGGTACTCCCGCCCGATTTCACGCAGTTTATTGGGATTCGTGGTTACGGCCGGATCTGCCAGTTGACGGTCGAGGGATTCGAATCGCCGGGCGATGTTTTCGAGTTGGTGGAGTAACATGGAGGCACAGGAGGGGAAAGGGGAGAGGCGGCATCATACAATCGCGGACGACCTGGGCCGGCGTGTCTGCCGAGCAAGGGCGTGTCCGCCGGGCCTGAGCGTGTCTGCCGGACCAGGGCGGACCAGACGGCTAAAACCGTCAAAGCGGACCAGGCGAACAGGCGGACCAGTAACATCGGCTGCGACTTACTCGTCTATTCCGTACTTCCTGTTGAAACGTTCCACGCGGCCCGCGCTGTCGACCATTTTCTGCTTTCCGGTATAGAAGGGATGGCAGGCCGAACAAATCTCCACGTGGATCGTGTCGATCGTCGAGCGTGTCTGGAACGTATTGCCGCAGGCGCAGGTTACCGTTATTTCCTTGTATTCCGGATGAATGCCGGTCTTCATTTTGCTGACTCCTTGAGGTCTTCGGCCGGGAGAAACAGAATCGCCGGGCCGCCGGTTGAAAACGCGCTGGCAATAATAGGCGAAGGGGCCGGGACTGTCAAGCATCTTTTGCCCGTGCTCCGGCCTTCCGGGACAAATGAGTTGCCGGCACATGGCCGGCCCGTTATATTTACTTGTCTTTTTCGACTCGTTTCGAACTGCGCTGAAAGCACGACCGGTACATGTCCGTAAGGAGCGGTGGCAAGATGGCCTTAATGAAACTACTGAGAGAGCGAACCCACGTCGTCATGATTATCCTTGTGATCGCCTTCGTGGGACTGATCGGCCTGGAATGGGGCGCCGACATGACGGGCAGGGGGCCGGGCGGACAAAACGCCGTGGGATCGATCAACGGCGAGGCGGTTTCCTACGAAGAAATCCGGTTTGAAGTGGAGCGACTGCAGGAGATCGACCGCCAGCAGCAGGGCGGAAGCCTGGACGAATTCAGGAGCCGGGAGATCATAAACGAGGTATGGGACCGGCGGATAGACCTCACGCTGCTGGAACAGAGCGTTCAAAGGCAGGGTATCGTCGTAACCGACGCCGAAATCCTCGAAGCGATTCGCACCAGTCCCCCGGAATACATCAGGCAGCAGGAGATGTTCCAGACGGACGGCGAATTCGACCAGACCAAGTATCTGCAGGCGCTGAACGATCCGGCCGTCGAAGGCTGGGCCTACCTGGAAGACCAGTATCGCATGTCGCTGCCCCGGCAAAAGCTCATCAAACGGGTGATTTCGGGCGCCCGCGTAACGGACCTGGAAGTCCGGCAGGCCTTTGAGCAGCAGAACGAGCAGGTGACGGTCAGGTACCTCCTTTTCGATCCGGAAGACCAGGATGTGGAATCGGAATCGATTACCGATGACGACATCGCCGCGTACTACGCGGAGCATCCGGAAGCGTTCATGGAGGACGCCCGGGTTTCGCTGTCCTACGTCATGATTCCGAAGCAGCCGAGCGTGGCCGATTCCCAGCGAGTCGAACGGCAGATCAACGAGCTCTATGACCAGCTCGCGGACGGCGCTGATTTCGAAACCCTGGCCAGAGACTTCTCCGAGGACATGTCCAATGCCGCGGACGGCGGAGACCTGGGGTTTTTCGGCAGAAACACCATGGTCCCGGAATTCGAAGCGGTCGCCTTCGAAACGCCGCCCGGAACTATCGCCAGACCCGTGAAAACGCAATTCGGCTGGCATATCATCCGGGTGGAGGAAACAGCGGTCAGGGACGGCGATGAACAGGTCAGCGCCCGTCATATACTATTGAAGACCGTTACCGGCCAGCAGACCCTGAATACCCTGAACGAGCAGGCGAGGCAGCTTCGGAACCAGGCGCTCGAAAGCAACCTGGAGGAAGCCGCCCGAAGCATGCCGGATTCCCTGGCGATCGAGACTACAGGATATTTCACCGACCGGCCCGACGGGTTCATCCCCGGCATCGGTTACCTGGCCGGCGCCTCGTCCTTCGCCTTCGGATCTGATCCCGGCGAGATCGGCGAAGTGCTGGAGAACGCCAACGGCTTTTACGTCCTTGCGAACGCGGGGGAAGAGCCGTCCGGCGTGCTGCCCCTCGAGGAGGTGGAGTTGCGTATCCGATCTATCCTCGTGCGAAATGGCAAGATGGAAAAGGCCAGGTTGCAGGGAGAAGAGGTCAGGGCGGGCCTCGCGGGCGGCAACCTTGACGCGTTGACCGGGGAGTGGACGGACCGGGTCGCCACCACGGATCCCATCACCCGGCAACAGGCCTTCATTCCCCGAATCGGCCAGGATCTGGCTTTCATCAGGGGCGCTTTTCAACTGGCCGGGACCGGTACGCTGAGTGAATTGGTCGAAGGGGAGCGGGGTTACTACCTGATTCAACTGGAAACCAGGGCGCCGATCGACGAATCAACCTATGAAATGATGAAGGAAAGCCTGAAACGGCAACTCCTGCTTCAGAAGCAGAACCAGTTGTACCAGGAATGGCTGTCCAATCTGCGTGAAGACGCGGACATCGAGAACAACCTGAGGTCCTTCTTCGCGATATAACGGCATCCTCTGTATTTTCGGCCATCCGCGGATACCATCCACACCGGTCCGGCCGGCTCCGGCAGGCGTCACCGGGTGAAGCGCGCTACATGACCAGATCGCGCATCGCGTCGATCACTCGCCGGGCACGCAGCCTCGTCTCCTGCTTCTGTTCCGCGAGGCGGTTCCGCGACAGGTTCTCCGCTTTCAACTGTATGTGAAACCTGAAGCACTGGGATGTGCCCGAGGGACGCACGGTCAGGTAATTGAGTTTTTCCTCGTCGAAGTAGAATCGAATGCCTTCATCGGGAAAACCGGGCCACTGGTGCGCGTCCGCGTACTTGCCCGCCACGAATGTTTCCGACGAAAGTACGGGGAGGCCGTCCAGCGTAAGGGAAGCGCCGGCCCGGACGCGGTCTCCCAGCTCGGCGCATCGTTTCAGGATATCGATCTTCCGCGTCAGCCCCTCCAGCCCCTTAAACTCTCCCCACTGCGGAACGGGTACGACGTCGGTCACGAAACACCCGACGTCGGGATCCAGGTAAATCTGCTCGTCGATCAGATCGTAGACCGTCGTCCCGCGGGACGCTGCATAGGCCGCCACCTCGGCGAGCAGGAGCGCGGCGAATACCCCGTCCTTGTCGCGCACATGCCCGTTCCTTCCCATGGCCGTGGCCGTAGCGGGCGGACCGCCCAAGATGCTGAAACCGTTACTTTGCTCCAGGCAGCCCACGTTGTAGCTGCGGGGCTTATCTTCCATATCCACAGTCTGATAGATGATGTCGCTGAACCGGGGGTTCGACAGGTCGTCTCCCGACCACACGCGTTCCGCCGCATTGGCGATCAAACCGAAACCGACCCAGGTCCTGATGACGCCGACCCCGTACTTCCGGGCAAGCCGGACCAGTGCATCGGTCGTGATGTGGGAAAGCACGATGAAGGCTTCCTCCGGACCGGGCCGGCCTTCCCGTGAATCCACGACCCCCTGGGAGAGGCGATACCAGAGCAGCAGGGACCAGGCGTCGTCCGCGGAGAGCAGGACATGGGACCGGTTGTCGTGGCACGCGCGATATTCCCGGGGGACCTTGACCACGAGTCCCGCCCGGTCGGCGTCCGGGTCGGTCCCTATCATCATGTCGAGTCGTTCCAGGGACTCCGAGCCGTACTGTTCGGCGTACGCCTTCAGGGCGATCTCGGACGCCATGGGATCGCCGGGGTCCGGTTGCTGCTCCGGATGGTCCTGGAAGGCGGGGAAGAGGCCGTCAAGCTCGTTCAACCGGTGCCTGGATACCCTGTCCACGCGGGTGAAGCCAAAGTCACCCAACAACCGGGGTACGGCCTTTCGTCCGGCCCCGTGAAAAGCGCAGTACCCGATCCCGATGGAAGGCGCCCAGGACTTCATCATCGCGGGGTTGGATATGAACGTCCTGATCTGATCCTGATACAACTTGTGGATATTGACGAGGGGGCGGCCTGAATAGTTGAATTCGGGCAACGGAGCGGCGCCGCCCAGGAACACGAGCTTGTTGCCGTCCAGGTAAGGGTCTTCGGGATGATCGGGATCGGCGCCTGCTGCGTCGAAGTCCAGGAGGGCGATGTGAGCCGGAGTCGTTTTCCGGATGTAGTCGTTGTAGATGATCGATCGTTCCCGCGGAGGAAACTGGGAACCCGTCCCGGCGGAAAGCTTGTATCCATTGTACCTTCGGTCGTTATGACTCGCCGAAATCAGAATGCCCATGTCGGCGTCGAGCGTCGGAATGGCGAAGGTCATCTCGGGATAGGGTCCGGCTTCGTCGAACAGGTAGACCTTCAGTCCCGTGGCGAGGAATACCATAGATACCAGCCGGGCGAAATCCTGGCCCGCGACCCGGCTGTCATACCCTATGACGATGGACCGGAGGCCATGATCGGTGGCGTATTTCGCCACGCCCGTGGATTTCAGCAGAAGTACGATGTTATTGAGGGTATTCGGCCCCTTGAGGATAGAGGCGTCCATGCCGTCTCGAGAGAGAATCAGCAGTTCTTCATCCGTCATCGCGGCCTTGCCGCGTATGCCCGCCGTGCCGAACTTGATCTCGTCCACGTAGGCTTCGACCAGTTCGGCCCACCTCTCCTCCTCGACGGCGGCTCTCAAGCCGTCTTTGAGCCTGGGGGACAACCGGTTGATGTCGGGGTCGGTCAGCCAGTGACGAAAGTGGGGGATTACGTTCTGGCGGGCCTGGTCGTACAGTCCTTCATCTATCAGGCCGCGGCGGAACTGCGCGGCAAGGAAGGCGAAAACACCGGCTTCCGCCTTCCGGACAACCGCGCCGTCGTCGATCGCCATGGAATCACCCGTCGGCGATATGGACCTGCGTTCGGTTTTTCCCGTATCGGCGGAACTGCACGATGCCGTCCGTAAGGGCAAAGAGGGTGTCGTCGTTCCCGCGTCCCACGTTGTTGCCGGGCAGAATCCGCGTTCCGCGCTGCCGGACGAGGATGTTGCCGGCCCGGACGCGCATGCCGTCTCCGGTTTTCACACCGAGAAACTTGGGGTTGCTGTCTCGGCCGTTGCGGGAACTACCTACACCTTTCTTGTGGGCCATGCTCAGGCTCCTTTCCGGATTTCCAATCAGTTCGATGCGCTTGGATCGTAGTTGATGCCGGTTATTTCGAGCGCGGTAAAATGCTGCCTGTGCCCTCTCTTCCGGCGGTAGTTCTTGCGGCGTTTCATCTTGAATACCACGATTTTGGGATGACGCCCCTGTTCCTTTACCCGGGCCGTCACGGTGGCGCCGGCCACCGTCGGCGTGCCGACCAGCGTCTCTCCGCCGCCCAAGAGGAGCACCTGGTCGATGGTAATCTCGTCGCCCACTTCGGCGGCGATCTTTTCGACCTGGATGGTATCTCCCTCATTGACACTGAACTGCTGATCGCCCGATCTGATCACAGCGTACATCTATCTCGCTCCTTGTCCGTTTGGTCCGGTGGTCCGCTTACTTGAACTCGTCGGTCACGTCCAGGTCCCGTTTGCCCGAGAACACGCGAAACTCTTCCACGTGCAGGAACGGGTCTTCCTCGACTTGAAGTTGCATCTTGTACTCGTCCTGCAGGTTCACCAGTTTCTCCCGGCCGTTCTCATGCAGGCTCAACGCCACGGTGGGATGCACCTTGAGCTTAAGCTTTCGTTCTCTCAGGCCGGGCTTGGCCCGCTTCAGCCACCGGCCGATCTGGGTGACCATGGTAATGCGCGACATGATGCGGCCGGTCCCGTCGCATACCGGGCACGCCTCGCTGAAGGTGAACAGCAGGCTGGGGCGGATCCGCTGTCGGGTCATCTCGATCAACCCGAATTCGCTGATCTCCTTGGACATGCGTGTCCTCGCGCGGTCGTGCGACATGGCCTTCTCCATTTCCTGGTGCACCTGGCGCCGGTTCCCGCGGTCTTCCATGTCAATGAAATCGATGACGATGATGCCCCCGATATCCCTGAGCCTGAGTTGCCGCGCTACCTCCGCGCAGGCTTCCAGGTTAGTCTGGAACACGGTTTCCTCGTGTCCCCTGGACCCCGCGTACCGTCCCGAATTCACGTCGATCGTCACCAGCGCTTCGGTGGGTTCGATGAGGATGTAGCCGCCGTTCTTCAGCCATACCTTCCGGTGCAGCGCCTTGCCTATCTCGTTCTCGATCCCATAGGCGTCGAACACCGGCGCCGTCCCGTCGTACATGTGAACGCGCTCGCGAAGTTGGGGGGCCACGCCCTTGAGATAGGCCAGGATCTCCTTGTATACCGCCTTCGAGTCGATGATCACGCTGTCGATGTCGGGCGTGAACAGGTCCCGTATCATCCCGGACGTCATTTCGACGTCCTTGTGGATCATGGCGGGCGCCGGCGTCTTCCCGACCTGCTTCTCAATGGTCCGCCATGTCCTGGTCAGTTGCTTGAGGTCGTTCTTCAACTCCGAATCCGATTTGCCCAGGGCGGCGGTCCGCACGATGACCCCGAAGTCGTCGTCCTTGAGTTTCCTGGCGAGGTCCCTCAGCCTGCGCTTTTCGCCCCAGTCGTCGATCCGGCGCGAAACACCGACGTAATTGGCATGGGGAACCAGCACGAGAAACCGTCCCGGCAACGAGATCTGAGAAGTGACCCGCGGACCCTTGGTACCTATGGACTCCTTCGTGATTTGGACGACGATTTCCTGGCTTTCCTTGACCATCTCCTGGATCTGGTAATCCCGGTCCCTGCCCCTTCCCGATCCGGAATCCTGGTTCTCGTCGTCGTCAAAATCTATCCAGTCGCCCCCCCCGGTGACGTCCGATGCCTGCAGGAAGGCCGCCTTGTCCATCCCTATATCCACAAAGGCCGCCTGAATGCTCGGTATGACCGCCGTTACCACGCCTTTGCAGATATTGCCGACCACGCGTTCGTGTTCCGGGCGTTCGACCAGAAGCTCGACGAGATGGTTGTCTTCGAGCATGGCGATACGCGTTTCGTGCGTGGCCGTTTCAACTACGATATCTTTCCGCAAATAACAACCTTCTGTCTGGTCCTTTAAAGGACCGGTAAACTTAGATGTTCCAAAGCAGTCAAATATAACATACGAACCACGTTGTGTCAAGTTCCGACTGGCATGAACGAACGTACCTTCGCCAGTACCTCCCGGGGTTCCAGCGTCGTCATGCAGATGTTGCCGATCGGACACTTGATCCGGTTGCAGCCGAGACACTCGACGGTTTCCTGCCGCACCACGCCGTGCCCATCGCCCCAGGGCCCCTGGGCGCGGGGGTCGGTGGGCCCGAAGATACCGACCGTCGGTACGTTCAGCGCCGCGGCCATGTGCATCGGTGCGCTGTCGTTGCTGACCACAAGGCCGCAGTGTTTGAGGAATGCGCCGAGTTCGGCGAGCGTCGCCGCCGGGAGCATGAGGGGGCGGTGTTCCATGGCGCCGGCGACCTCCCCAGCGAGCCCCTCTTCGCCCGGTCCCCACAGGATCAGAATCTCCACATCGTATTCATCGATCAGGGCGTCCGCCAGGCGTCCGAAGTACTCCGGCGGCCAGCGCTTGATGGCCCATCCTCCCCCCGGATTCAGCCCGATGACCATCCGGCCCTCCGAGGCGTTTTTACGCAGCCACCGGCCAGCCATTGTTTCAGCCGCCCCGGGTATGGCGACGCTCGCGCGGTTGGCGGCAATCGGGATGTCCATCGCCTCCAGGGCTTCCAGGTGGAACAGGACCTCGTGCCTGGTCTGGTTTGAAGGCGTAACCACGGTATTGTAGGCGTGGCGGCGCGCCCGGAAGGCGTACCCGACCCGGTCAGGCGCCCCGGACAGCCAGGTCAGTATGGCGCTGCGCGGATTGCCGAACAGGTCGATCGCGAGATCGAAGCGTTTCCGGCGCAGGTTGCGGTAGAACCGCGCCTGCTCGTGCCACGATCCGGATAAACCGGCGCGTTCCCAGCGTCGGACCGGCAGTACGATAAGTTCATCCAGGAGAGGATTCCACCGGAGGATGTCCGCGGAGGCCTCTTCCGTCAGAAAGGAGAGACGGGCCCGCGGAAACCGCCGCTTCAGGTTCTCGATGACCGGTGTCGCGAGGACGACGTCCCCGGTGGCGCGCAATTTGATGACCAGGATGCGGTCGGGATCGGCGGACATGGACGTATCCCGGAGAAGGGATGGTTAAGTGGACCGCCCGAGCACGGACTCGGCGACCTCAAGCACTTTACGTGACGATATCGATTCGATACAGGGCGTCGGCCTGACGCAGTGATCGCGGCCGCAGCAGGTGTCCGTTTCAGCCCGCAATGCCACGTGCCCGTCCGCCTTCGGATAGGGAAACCAGATTTCCGGGCGGCTCGGGCCGAAGAGGCCGATCGTGGACGTACCCGCGGCGACGGCGATATGCATCGGACCGCAGTCGTTGGAAACGTACAGATCGCAACGGGCGATCAACGCCGCCAGCCGGGTAAGCGATTCGGTTTCCACGACGGGACAGGCATGGCCCGACAGCGCGTTCACTCCGGCCGTGGCCTCCCGCCGACCTGGCTCCGCGACCAGCAGGACTCTGACGTTCAATTCTTCGATAAGTGCCTTTGCCAGTTCGGCAAACCGCTCCGCGCTCCAGGTTTTGGCCGGCCAGCTGGCGCCGGGGTTCAGCGCGGCGATCGGGCGCGTGTGGTCGATTCCCCGCTCCACCAGCCAGGATTCGGCCCACTTCGCGTCTTCAGCCGAGAAATGGACTTCGGTCCGGCCGTCCTCCGCGGGCACGCCGATGGTACGGACAGCGTCCAGGTAGGCGTCCACTACCCGAAGGGAAGCCGACCGTCTGATTTTGATATTGTACGCCGTGCCCCGTCCCCGCACATCGTAGCCGACCCGGTACCTCGCGCCCGTGGCCAGGGTCAACAGCGCGCTGCGCGGATTGCCGAACAGATCGATCGCCAGGTCGAATCGCCGCTTCCTCAGAGACCGGATGAATCGCGCATGCTCCCGGCACCGCGTCAGGACGGACCGAGCCGGAAGGAGTTCGTCCGGCAGCACGATCACCCCTTCCAGGTGGGGACTGTGGGCGAGGGCCGCCGCGGGTCCCGACTCCGCCAGGTAGTACAGGTCCGCTTCAGGGTACTGTCGCTTCAGCGCCCTGATCACCGGCGTGGTAAGGACGACGTCGCCGATGAACCGCAACCGGGATATGAGTATCCGTTTTATATCGGAAGCTTCCATCGGGTATCAGGCGTCCCTTTCGAGCGCACCGTCCGCCGGTCCGGCGGTCTCGCGCGCCGTCCGGTTTTCGCGCTCCGTCCGAATCTCGCGCTCCGCCCAACGGGATGTCGAACGCAGGATCTCGCGGTCGGATACGACGGGAACCGGGTCGGACCGTCGCCGCTTCATCACCGCATCCCTGAGGCGCGCCGCGTCCGCCAGCGCGCCCGGAACGGTCGGGTCGCCCTTCAACACCCCGCCCAGGGACCGCGCGATCATCCAGAAGACGTGCTGGACCAGGTACCGGCCGTCCCGCACATTGCGCCAGACGAACAAAATCCGGTTTCTCATGCTGACACGGTCGATGAGGGCCTGGTCGTGGCGGGATCCGATCGTCGCGCCGTGGTCGTGGTCAAGCCGGCTTCCCGGTTCGTAGCGCACGGTCCAGCCCCGGAGGTACGCGCGGTAGGACAGATCCAGGTCTTCCGAGTAAAAGGGGGCGTACAGCGTGTCGAATCCGCCCAGTGCCAGGTACTTGTCCCGGGAGACCGCCATGGCCGCCCCGTTGGCGTACAACGTCAGTCCGCCGGTTTCTCGCTGGGACTCCCGCTCGGCCCACCTGAGCCGAAGCAGCCCGCAGTGCAAGTATCCCCGTACCAGCCCGCCGCCGGGCCGCCTGTCGCCAGACTGGTAGACCCGGGGATTGACGGCGAACACCCGCTCGTCGCGGAAGTGCGACAGGAGCGGGTCGAGGAACGGTCCGGTCGCCGTGACGTCGTTGTTGAGCAGGACCACTACGTCGTGCGAAGCCCGGGTCACGCCCGTATTGCACGCCGCGGCGAAACCCCTGTTCTCGTCGTGTCTTACCAGGACCGAATCCGGACAGGCAGCCCGTATCCTCGAGGTGGTGTCGTCCGTACTGCCGTCATCAACGACGACGATCTCCGCCCGGTCCGCTTCCCCGTGATCTTTCAGTGAGCGCAGGCACCGTTCAATCAGGGGACCCGCGTTCCACGTCGGAATCACGATGCTGCATCGCTTGCCCTGTGCCATGATTCAGTCCGAATCAGCCGTCATGCCGGGCCGTTCCCGGCGGTCGACGCCGTCCTTCGTCGCGGTTTCGCCCTGCCATACCTTTACCAGCCTCAGAAACGAGTAGATTCCCATGCACAGACTGAACAGCAGGCCTGGAAACCCGTCCCTGTACCCTCTTTTCACGATGTAGCACTTCCAGGCCATGCCGAGGGGCGAGAGTACCAGACGCAGTCTTCCCACGCGCTGCCCCGCGTGAATACGCTCTTCCGCGTCCACGGTAGTGTACCGGTCGATCCGGGTTATGAAATCGGAAAGCGTGTTGTGCGAATCGTGGTAGAGATCTTCGTGCATCAGGCCCAGCTCGCCGTGACCGTTCAGCTCGATGTGGGCGTGCGCGCCTCCCGTCCAGCCGCCCTTCCCTTTTTTAAGCAGTCGGGGTTGATAGCTCGGGTTGAGCGTTCCGTGCCGTATGGGAAACCCGAGAAAGTGTTCCATGCGGTGGATCTTGTACGCGTCGAAACCCCCGCCTTCCCGCAGCAGTTCGCGGATCCGCTCCCCGAGACCGCCTGAGACGTATTCGTCGGCGTCGAGAAAGAGGATCCATTCCCCGCTGGCCTGTTCCATGCCGAAGTTCCGCTGGCCGGCGAAGCCGGACCACGGCCGTTGAAAGACCCTGTCCGTATAGGTTTTCGCGATTTTCACCGTGCCGTCGGTGCTGAAACTATCGACTACGACGATGTCGTCGGCCCAGGATACCGGGTCCAGGCAGCGGCGGAGTTTCCGCTCTTCATTGTACGTGATTACGACGACGGACAGGGTTTGCATGGGAAACGCCGGTGGATGCGCGGTTTCAGGAGGATCGACCCGCCTCGCCGGATTCGACGTCGGCGGCGCCGCAATAGTGCAGGTGCCACAGCTTGGCGTACTTGGTGAAAACGTAGCACGCGGACAGACCGCACAGGATCAAGCCCGGCAGGCCGTCCAGGAAACCACGCTTCAATACGTACATTTTCAACAGGGTAAAAATCGGACGGCACACCAGATCTGTCAAACGGAAACGCCTGCCCGACAGGTAGAGCTGACGGGCGCCAAGACTTGTAAAGCTGTTGAACTTGACCAGGTAGTGATGGAGGGTGGGATCGGTATCGTGGACCATGGGATGCTTCAGATATCCGGTCGTGCCCCGGATCCGCAGCGACTCGTGGACCTCGTCGTCCGTGAACCGGGGATCGGCCCCGCGCCGGAACAGGCGCAGCACGTAATCGGGGTACCAGCCGCAATGCCGGATCCAGTGCCCGAGGAACAGCGTCTTCCGGGCGATGTGGTAGCCGGCATGCGCTCCCGTATCCACAACCCCGAGGATTTCATTACGCAAAGACGGCGGCACGTGCTCGTCCGCGTCCAACCAGAGCACCCACTCCCCCGTGGCGTGTTCCAGGGCCACTTGCTTGGTTGCGGCGTATCCCCGCCACTCCGTCTCGATGACCCTGTCGGCGTACTTTCGCGCGATGGCGACGGTATCGTCCGTACTCCCGGAGTCCACGAGCACGATTTCGTCTGCGAACCGCGCGCTTCGCAGACAGGTCTCGATCCGGTCCGCTTCGTTCCGTGCTATGATGATGATGGAAATGGACATGCAGCCGGCTCCCGTGGATCAGTGTTCCGGGGCCGCCTCGATGATCACCGCGGGCCCCGCGTCCTCCGGTTCCCTGACCGAGTCGACCATGGCTTCGATTTCCCGGCCGGGTCGGGGGAAAAGCGGCGTTAGCGACAGGGTCACGGCGAAGTTGATCAACATGCCGATCGTCCCGATCCCCTGGGGGCTGATGCCGTTGGAAAACAGTCCGAAGGTCCAGGTTTCCATGTTGAAGAACACGCACGCGATGATGTAGAAAGCGGTAAAACCGATGCCGGCCACGATACCGCACACAGCAGGCACGGTTCCCACGCGCTTGCTGAAAATGCCCAGGACGATGGCGGGGAAAAAGCTCGCCGTGGCGAGACCGAAGGCGAAGGCCACCACCTGGCTGACGAATCCTGGCGGGTAGATGCCGAATACACCGGCCACGATCACGGCTACGCCGATCACGCTCCGGCCCACGGAAAGGCGTTGGCTCTCGTTCGCGTTGGGCCGCAGTACGCGGTAGTACAGATCGTGGGAAACGCTGGACGAAATGACGAGCAGCAGTCCGCTTGCCGTGGACAGGGCCGCCGCCAGGCCGCCGGCCGCGACGAGCGCGATGATCCAGCTGGCCAGTTCGGCCATCTCCGGCGTCGCCAGCACGATGATGTCGCGGTCCGGCCCGGAAAGGCCCAGGGCCCTTAGGGCCGTGCGTCCATCCGCCCCCTCGGCGCCGTCCGAATCGAGCCACGCCTGGTGGTCGACCTGTACGGAGGACAGTTCCGCGTGCGACAGGGAACCGCCGCGGAAGATCTCGTTGTCTTCACCGGCCGAATACCGCATGACCTCGTCTCCGTCGTCCATCCACAGGATCAGGCCGGTCTTCTCCCAGTTTTCGAACCACGAAGGCAGTTCCTGTGCAGTTTTTCCGTTCAGGCTGTCGATCATGTAGTACCGCGCGAAGGCTGCGGTCGCGGGCGCCGTAAGGTAAAGCAGGGAGATGAACAACAATGCCCAGAAGGCGCTCCAGCGCGCCGCCCGGACCGATTTGACGGTGTAGAACCGGACGAGGACGTGGGGCAGGCCCGCCGTGCCCACCATCAGCGCGAGGGCCACGCAGAATACGTTTACCTTGTCCCACCCCCCCACGAAGGTGGCCGTATAACTGCTGAATCCAAGGTCGGTCTGTATCTGGTTCAGTTTCTCCAGCAGGTACACCCCGGTCTCGCCCGCGATGGACGGCTCAAGCGTGCTTCCGAGTCCCGCCTGCGGCAGGGGGCTGCCCGTGAGCTTGATGCTGATGGCGATGGCGGGGATGAGAAAGGCGGTGATGAGTACCCAGTACTGGGCGACCTGGGTCCACGTGATTCCCTTCATTCCCCCGAGCGTGGCGTAGATGAAAACAATGGCCATCCCGATGATGACGCCGATATGGATGTCCACTTCGAGAAACCTGCTGAAGACGACACCCACGCCGCGCATCTGCCCCGCCACATAGGTAAAGCTGATGAAAATGGCACAGGAGACAGCCACCACGCGCGCCAGGTCCGATGCGTAACGGTCGCCCACGAAGTCCGGCACGGTGTAGTGGCCGAATTTCCGCAGGTACGGCGCGAGCAGCAGCGCAAGCAGTACGTAGCCGCCCGTCCAGCCCATGAGGTAGACGCCGCCGGCGTACCCCATGGTGGAAATCAGGCCGGCCATGGAGATAAAGGAGGCCGCGCTCATCCAGTCGGCGGCCGTGGCCATGCCGTTGGCCGCCGCGGGGACGCCCCGGCCGGCGACATAGAAGCCCCTGGTGTCCCGGACCCGCGTCCGCCACGCGATGAACAGGTAGAGGCCGAAGGAGAGGGCTACGAAGAAATAGGTCCACGCCTGTACCGACATGCGGTGGCTATCCTTCCTGTTCCCTGGCTTCGAGTTCCCGTCGATGACGGTCGTCGAGACGGTTCATGAAGAGGCAGTAGGCCAAGATGAGCAGCACGAAAACGATGATGCTGCCCTGGTGGGCGAACCAGAAACCCAGGGGAAAACCGGTGCCGGCGATTCGGTACGCGTTGAGTGTGTCCGCGAACAGGATGCCGGCCCCGAGTCCCGCCAGGGCCCAGAACCCGAGCAGGACGGCCATGAACCGTACGTTCGCCCGCCAGTACCGGCGCAATGCCTCGGCGGTTCTGTGGCCACGGGCATCCGGCGGGGCGGTCCCGCTGCCGCCGGTATCCGTTGATACGGCCATATCGGTCCTCCGGGTCATCCCGTTCCCATCACGTTTTGACTACGGTCAGATTCGCCTCGACGTACATGCCGGGCAAGATGAACGCGAGGTACTTCTCCCACCGGCGGGGAAACCAGTTCGCGAGCAGGCTGATGCCCAGCACCCGGTAGATGTCGCTGAAGATCACCCTGCAGTAGTCCATGCGGAACCGGCCGTCCCTGCACATCTGCGTGATCGTAACGTAGCCGAAATGATGATAGTGGGTCAGGTCTCCATAGGACAACTGGGAAGAGTAATGGGGCGTGACGATGCGGATCGACGCGCCCGGCCGCGCGATGCGGTATACTTCGTCCATGGCTCGTGCCGGCCGGCGGATGTGTTCCAGGATGTGAGACATCTCGATGTGATCGAACTGGTGGTCGTCGAAGGGATAGGGATATTCGTCCAGGTCGTGGACCACGTCCACGTGCGCCGCATCGTTGACATCCACGCCGATGGCACCCTCCAGCTTCCCGAAAGGTCCGCAGCCCAGATCAAGTTTGGTCGCCATGTTCACCCGTTCCCGTGCCGCTTGAGGCGTTCGCCCGAGCGGGCAACATGGTACGGGCGAGCCGGGGTCGTGTCAAGTGAATTAGGCCGTTCAGATCCGGGTTCAGACCCGGATTATCTCGTCCTGTTCGCCGCTGCTGGAATCATCGAGCATGGCGGTGATTTCGCGGCACACCCGGCCCGGCGGGATCTCATCGATCCGTTGGCTGGCGGCATAAAAGGCACGGTGCCGGGCGCCGGGCGGTTTCCACCAGGCCGGATCGCTGGTGGCGTGGAAGGACAGGGTGGGCGTCTTCACGGCGGCGGCCAGGTGGAGCACGCCGGTATCGTTGCATACGAGCAGGTCCGCGGCGTGGATCACGCCCGCGACCTCTCGCAGCGACATGGGCGGTGCGCTATGCAGCGGAGTGGACACGGCCTTGCGCAGCGCACGCAGCAATTCTTCTTCTCCAGGCGCGGGTATGACCAGAATCCGGGCAGAGAGCCGGTCGGACAGTTCATTGCATACGCGGGCCAGTTGTCCGACGGGGTATCTTTTTCTCACGTCCCCGGTACCGAAATGAACGGCGACCACGGGTCCGCGGGGACCCGAAGGACCTGCGGCGAGGCCTTCAATCACTTCGCGTCCTCCGGTACGCTCGCCCTCGGACATGGCGTAACCATAGGAAAGATCGTCCGTATCCGCGCCTACATGCCGCACCACGTCCAGGTTGCGCTGAATCTGGTGCCTGGGTCCGGGATCCACGGGTACGTTTATCGTGTAAAACGGATTGTGATCGAGATGATCGAAAGTGGGGGTGGCGGGCCCCATGACCACCGGAGCGCCGGACAGCCAGGCGATGAGGTCGCTCGAAAAGGAGTGGGAGACCGTATTGAACACGACGGCAAGGTCGACGGGGTCGCGCATGAGATCTACGAAGGTTCCGATGTCCCGGGGCCGCCACCTCCAGCCGGATTCGTGGAAGACCAGGACTTCGTTTACGTCCGGATTGCCACGGGCCACGGGGTACAGGTAGGCGCGGACCACGAGGGACAGGTGCGCATCGGGAAACCGCGCGCGCAGCGCCCGGATCGCGGGGGTAGTCAGCAGGAAATCACCGAACTGATCATGCTGGCGG
Organism: Candidatus Latescibacterota bacterium; assembly: GCA_012270975.1. Lineage (GTDB taxonomy): Bacteria > JAAXHH01 > JAAXHH01 > JAAXHH01 > JAAXHH01 > JAAXHH01. The sequence continues at coordinate 552,389 of JAAXHH010000141.1, forward strand.
ATGATCAGGATCCGCCTGATGCCGTCCGGGTCGATCTCACCGGGCGGTGCGCGGCGTTTCCCCAGCGGATGACTGGCCAGCCATTTGAGCACCCGGGTCTTGAACCGCTTCTCGATTGGATACCACATTATCCGCTGTCCGTCCATTACTCCGCAACCAGTTCCTGGTCCCGGAACTGCAGATTGTACAGTTTCCGGTACAAGCCATCCTCCCGGATCAACGACCCGTGGACGCCGGTCTGCACGATCCGGCCGCGGTCGACCACGACCACCCGGTCCGCCTTCTGCACCGTCGACAGGCGATGGGCGATGACCAGGGCCGTCCTCCCTTCCATCAACCGGTCGATGGCCTCCTGGACCAGCAGTTCGGACTCCGTGTCCAGGCTGGAGGTAGCCTCGTCGAATATGAGGATCTGGGGATCCTTCAGGATGGCCCGGGCGATGGCGATCCGCTGGCGCTGGCCTCCGGAGAGACGCACGCCCCGCTCCCCGAGAAAGGTATCGTATCCGTCGGGCAGCTGTTCGATGAAGGAATCCGCGTTGGCGGCGGACGCGGCGGATCGAATCCGGTCCATGGGCGTGGTCTCCACGCCGTAGGCGATGTTGTTGCGGACCGTGTCGTTGAACAGGATGACGTCCTGTGTCACGATGCCCATCTTCTCCCGCAGGGAAGCCACGGTGACCGACCGCAGGTCGCGCCCGTCGATCTCGATGCCCCCGCCGGTCGGATCATAGAACCGGGCGACCAGGTCCACCAGGGTGGACTTGCCTCCCCCGCTGGGCCCCACCAGGGCCACGGTTTCTCCCGACCGGACCTCGAGGTCGATCTCCTTCAGGGCGGGCCCGGAGGCCTGATCGTACTGGAAGGTAACGCGATTGAAGCGGATTTCCCGCCGGAGGTCGGGCAGCGGCTGCGCATCCGGTGCGTCCGTGATCTCGGGCGCCGTATCCAGGATCGAGAACACGCGGTCGGCGGCGGCGATCCCTTCCTGGATCCGGTTGTGTACCTGTCCGAGTTCCTTCACCGGTTTCATCATGGAAAAGAGGGCGAGAAAGAAAGTCAGGAAATCCTCGGGCGCCAACAGGTCGCCTTCCAGGACCTGCCGCCCCCCGTACCAGAGGATCGCCAGGCCGACGACGCTGCCCAGGATCTCCGTAATGGGGCTCGCCAGGTTGTGCATGTGGGTCAGGCGGAGCAGCGTGCGGAAGTACTGTTGCGTCTGCCGCTTGAACTTGCCTATTTCGAAACGCTCCATGTTGAAGGCCTTGACCACCCGTACGCCGGCCACCGTCTCCTGGAGCGTCGAGGTCAGATCGGCCATGGCCTCCTGGGAGGCCGTGCTGCTCCGGCGAAGCCGCCTGCCCACCGTAGTAATTACGAGGACGCTCAAGGGAAGCAGGACCAGGGAGACCAGCGTCAACTGCCAGCTCAGGATCAGGAGGATCGCGAGAAAGACCACCACCAGCATGGGTTCCTTGATCAGCGTGCCGAAAGCGGCCGAGATCGTCCCGTTGATCTTCATTACGTCATAGGATACGCGGGAGATGAGCTCCCCCGTGCGTTCCCGGTGGAAATAGGACAGGGATAGACGGTGCAGGTGGATATACAGGTGGTTCCTCAGGTCTTTTATGACACCGTTCTCGGCGAAGGCCATCAGGTAGGCCTGCAGGTAGCTGCTGATGTTCTTCAATAGGAGGATGAACAGGATGATCAGGCACAGGCGTTCGAGGGTCGCCTGTTTGGTCGGCCGGGTGATCAGGTCGCTCGTGCGTTCTTTCAACGACTCCCGCAGGCCCGTCATTCCCGTCCGCTGTTCAAGCCGGTTCGCCGAATCCTGCGCCAGGTCGAACTGTCCGGTCTGACCGGCCTGCCCAGGCTGAACGGATTGATCCGTCTGTACGGTCTCCTGGCCGAAGAGGGTCTGCAGGAAGGGCAGGGCCACCCAGACCGTGGCGCTGCTGGTGATCGCGAAGCAGGCCATGCAGACCATGGCGCCGGCCATGAAGTACCAGTAGGGCTTCACATAGGACAGTATTCGAAGGTACAGGTTCATGAAGTAGCCGGGACCGGATCAGGCGGGATGGACCGTTGAAGTGGCATAGAGCGCTTCCACGCGGTCGGTCATGGCATCGAGATTGAAGCGCTCCCTGGCCTGCCTGTAACCGTTCTCCGCGATACGCTCGCGCAGACGCTCGTCCGTCAGCAGCGATTCGACCGACCGCGCGAGCCCATCCGCGTCGCCACCCGGAAAGACCAGGCCCGTCTCGCCTTCCTCCACCGTGTCCAGCGTTCCGTCGGACCGGGTCGAAACGCAGGCCACGCCCATGGCCATCGCCTCGATGACGGTCGCGCCGAATCCCTCCGCTCTGGAGGGAAATATAAAAACGTCCATGGCCTTCAGCAAGGCGGGAATGTCCCGTCTGAAGCCCGTAAAGAGTACGGTCTCAGCGAGATCCAAATCCCGGGCGTACTGTACGATTCCGTCGTGATACGCTTCCTCCCCGTAACTGGCCGAACCCACGACCAGGAACCGAAGGGGCTTGTCCGGATGACGGTCCCGAAGCATTCGGGCGGCCTGCAGAAACTCCTCGTAACCCTTTCCCGGGGATACGCGTCCCACGGTGCCCGCCACGACGGCGCCGGCCGGAATACCAAGGGATCGTCTGGTGTCCTCCCGATCGTACCGGGACGGATCGAACCGGTCCATATCCAGGGCCGGATGGACGGTCACCACGCGGTCCGGTGGGACGGGACAGGTCTCCCGCACGTTCCTGTTCAGCGTCTCCGACACCGTGATGATACGGGAAACCCGTCGATACAGCCAGCGGTGCAGCGGATCTCTCTTCGTCACATAGGAACCGACGTGCTTGGTGAGGAGGATGGGTCCGTGGAATCGCGCCAGCAGCGCGGCGGGCACCGTCTGCCAGAGGTCGCGCGACAGATGGAGATGGATGATGCCGGGCCGGAAGCGCCGTATGCATCGCTGAAGCGCCCACGTCGAAGCGGGATTCACATATCCGCCTGCGCGGATGGTCTCAGTCGGGATATCCCGTCCACGTGCTTCCCGGACGATGGAACCCCCAGGGTGGAGCACGAGACGCACGTCGTGGCCGCGGTCTCTGAGCTTTTCGGACAGGATCGGCACGTGCATCTCCGTGCCGCCCCAGGCCAGGGAGGAACACACCTGCAGAATGCGCGTAGGCGCCAGACCGGCCATGGGCATTCCTTTTGGCGCTGGAATATCAGACTGGGGACGATTGCGGGTATCCGGGCGGCCCATGTGGTCCGCTCGATCCACTCGTCCCGCCCGGCCCATGCAGCCCGTAAGGCGCCAGGTCTGCCGGCATCACTTCCACACCTGGTGCCAGGCGCATTCCGTCTGAAAGATGTAGTTGTTGCACTGGCTGCAGATTTCGAGTTCGTCGTACCGGTTCTCGATCATCTTCTGGCGGATTTCCTGGATCGGAGCGCCGTTCCAGACTTCCCTGATCGATTGCTTCGAGACGTCGCCCACCTCTACCTTGAAGTCGAAATCAAGGCAGCAGATGGACACGCGGCCGTCGTTGGCGATGACGAATTCCTCCCAGGGATGCTTGCAGGGAAAGGTGAAACCGCCGGTGGCCGACGCCTCGGCCTGGTCGCCCACGTTCTTGTCTTCCACGCTGCCCGTCCAGGTAGTATAGCTCTGCACCACCACGTTGTCGGCGATGGGCTTCCACAGGTCCCGGAACGCCTCGATCTCGTCCTGGGTCTCGGCCATGTTGATGATCGTCACCGTGATTTCCGGTGTCTTGCTGCGGACGGACCGTTTCAGTTCCATCAGGTACCGCGCGTTTTCCACCACCTGTTCGTAATCGAGCCCGACACGCACCGCTTCGAAGGTCTCCGCCGTCGCCCCGTCGATGTCGATGTTGATCTTGTCCAGCCCGCAGTCGATGAGCTCCTGCGCCTTCTGCGGCGTGATCAGGGAACCGTTGGTGCTCACGCTGACCGGCACGCGGGGCAGTTTTCGCTTCGTATACGCGATCATGTCGACGAGCTTCTTGTTGATGAAGGACTCCCCGAACATGAAGGGTTGTATGAGCCGGATGTACCGGGCGTTTTCGGCACATTCGTCGATGATCTTGCGGTACAGGTCCATGGACATGTTGCCCTTCTTGCGGCTCAACAGTTCCCGCGGGCACATGATGCAGTCGGCGTTGCAGTAGCTCGACCCCTCGATGCTGATCACTTCCGGAAACCTCAGCTTCCGCGCTACAATGGAATCCCGCAGGACCCGCTGGAGCGGTTCGTACCGGGATGCGGTTTTATACAACGTGTCTTTCAGGCTCATCGGATCTCAGTCATCCTTCCAGTTGAATTCCTCGTCACCGCCCCTGATCAGCCGGTTGTAGCCCGGTTGCCGGGTGTTCACCTCTTCGGTGCGTATGGGCGGGAACATCCGGCCGCCCCGCTTCCTGTACATCCCGTATTCCCAAGTCTTCGCGTATCCGGACATGACCGACACCGAGGAAAGCAGGCAGAGCAGAAGTCCCTGCATCCCATCGAGATAACCCCTTTTCACCACGTACATCTTCCAGAACGCGCCCAGGGGGGCGAGGGCGATGTGCACCCAGGTTATGCTGCGGTCCGGCTGTGCCTTCAGCCGGTTTCTCACCTCGATCGACGTATACTCGTTCAGCTTCTCGATATACTGGTACAGACTGGTATACGCATCGTGTATCAGGGGTGAATCAAGACCGCCGGTCGGTCCGTCCACCACGAAAGTTTCGTGTACCTGCGTCCTGGTGACGCTGGTTTTCGTCCGGCGGAACAACCTGAGCGGCCGGTCGTCTCCCCATCCCGCCGCGTGCCGGATGTGACGGGAGAGAAAGTAGTTCTCCCGCGGAACATGGTAACCGTCACAGGGCGCGGGCGACGTGAGAAGGCGCCGGATCTCCGACGTCAGGGATTCGCTGAGCCGCTCGTCCGCGTCCAGGTTCAACACCCATTCGGAAACCGCCCGGTCCAGCGCCTGCTGTTTCTGCTGCCCGCTGCCGCGGCGATCTTCGTCAAACAGCCGGACCTTTTCGTGACGATTGCAGATCTCGACTGTCCCATCGGTGCTTCCGCAATCCACCACCACGATTTCATCGGCCCAGGAAACACTTCGCAAACAGGTATCGATATGCGGTTCTTCGTTATAGGTAATGACGATTACGGATATGGAATCCATACACGCGTCATCGATCCCGTTCAATGGCGTAGTCAACCATGTTCAACAGCGCATGTTTCGCCGGGTTCTCCGGTTCGTCGACGAGGATCTCCTTGGCCTCCTGCGCGTATTTCAGCGCCTTGCTCCTCGCGTACCGGATGCCGTCGTGGACATGTACGAAGTCGACGATTTCATCGCAGACCCCTTCGCTCCACTCCGCTTTCATCAGTTGCTCCACGCGCTTGTTTCCGTCGGTCGAAGCGTTCTTCAGGGCATGGATCAGCGGCAGGGTAATCGTGCCTTCGCGAAAATCGTTGCCCCTCGGCTTGCCGATGACGTCTTCGTCTCCCGCGAAATTCAGGATGTCGTCGGTAATCTGGAACGCCATACCGAGTTTCTCGCCGAAAGCGCCGAACCTGCGGGCTGTCTCGGCCGAACGGCTCGTGAGATAGACCCCGGAATCGCAGCCGCACGCTATGAGCGAAGACGTCTTGTTGCTAATGATACGGTAGTACTCCGTCTCGGAAGTCTTGATGTTGAACCGGCGTATGGCCTGGTGCAATTCGCCCTCGGTCAGCCGTTCGACGCATTCCGCGATTTTCGACGTGATCCTCGAACAGTCCAGTTTCGCGATCAGTGTCAACACCCTGGCGATCACGTTGTCGCCCATGAGCACCGAAACGTGGTTGTCCCAGACGGAATTCAGCGTGGGCAGTCCGCGCCGGGTCGTAGCCCGGTCCACCACGTCATCGTGTATCAGGGTCGCGGTATGACAGAGTTCGATGATGAACGCCGCCAGCATGGTCTCTTTGCACGGCGAGCCGTATGCCGAAGCGGACAGGAAAACCAGCGCGGGTCTCAGCCTCTTGCCCTTGGTACGAACCAGGTGGGACCAGATCTGGTTGATGACTTCCACGTCGGATTGGGAAATCTCCCTGATCTTGCATTCAAATTCGTCGAGATGTCCCTGTACCGGCGCGCTGATGGTCCTGAAGTCTATGAATGCCCCCGATTGGCTATTCGGTACGGCCCACTGAAATACATGAATATATGGTTCAAAATCGACTGGAAGTCAACCCAATTCGCCGGTTTGGGCGCAGGGCAGGGGGTGGCGGAAGGGCAGGAGTTACGGCAGCGTCATGACCGCCCGTTCGGCCAGTTGCAGCAATTCCGAGGGGAAAACGCCCACGGCCAGGATGGCCAGGGCGGAGAGACAGAGCGCGGTCATGCCGCTGTAGGACAGGTGTCCGCCCGCCTCGGCCGGCGCTCCGGCCGCCGGCCGCATGTACATCCAGACCACGATGCGGAGGTAATAGTACAGCGATACGCCGCTGAACAGCAGGCCGATCACGGCCAGCTCGATGTATCCCCCGGACACCACCGCGCTGAAGAGGTAGAATTTTGCCATGAACCCGGCCGTGGGCGGTATGCCGGCCAGGGAAAACATGACCACGGCCATGACCGCGGCGAGGAGGGGATGGCGGCCGCCCAGGCCGGCCAGGTCATCCAGGGTCGCGCATGCGGCTCCGCGGGCCGAGAGCACGGCCAGCACACCGAAGGCGCCCAGGTTCATCGCCGTGTATACGATCAGGTAGAAGACGATGCTCGCGCTACCGTCCTGGTCGTTCGACATGAACGGCAAGAGCATGTAGCCGGCGTGGGCGATGCTCGAATAGGCCAGCAGCCGTTTCAAATTGGACTGTACCAGCGCCACGATGTTGCCGACGGCAATCGTGAGAACGGCCAGCACCGAAATCAGCGGGATCCATTCCATCTGCAGCCCGGGGAAGACCGACCCGAGCAGTCGGATCAACACTACGAAAGCGGCGGCCTTGGAGCCGGTGGACAGAAAGGCGGCGACGGGGGTCGGGGCGCCCTGGTACACGTCCGGGGTCCAGGCGTGGAACGGGACCATGGAGATCTTGAATCCGATGCCGACCAGGAGCAGGCCCAGTCCACCGAGCAGCAGGAGATTCACGGCGTCGCTCCGATCCCCGGCCAGGGTGCGCGCTATGGCGTCGTACTCCGTGCTGCCGCTCGCGCCGTAGAGCAGGGCCATACCGTAAAGAATGAACCCGCTGGCGAAAGCGCCCAGCAGGAAGTACTTCAACGCGCCTTCGTTCGAACCGGCTTCACGCTGCTCGAAGCCGATCAGCACGTAGAGCGATATGGAGAGCACTTCAAGACCCAGGAAGAAGGAGAAGAGGTCGGAACTCGCCGCCATCATGCTCATGCCGGACACGGCGTAGATCAGCAGCGCGTAGTACTCCCCGCGGTCGATCGAACGGGCTTCGGCATAGGAGATGGAGATCAATACGGTCAACACGGCGCCGGCGATGAACACCAGGGTGGCCACCAGGCTGAAGTCGTCCATTATCATCATGGGCGACGGATCCGAGAAGGCGACGGGACCCTGTCCCAGCTGGTTCACGGCAACCACGCCGGAGACCGCGAGGAGCAGCAGGCTCAGGTAGGGGATGCCCTTGCGAAACCGTTCGAACAGGCCGATGATCAGGACCACGGTCGCGGCGGACACGAGGAAGATCTGCGGCATCACGGCGTAGAGGTTTATCGCGGGCAGTACCGTATTCATCGCGTATCCTGGCCGGTTTCACGGGTCGCGTCCAGACCGGACAGGCCGGCCGGCAGCGACGCCGACTCGACGGATGTCGGGGTTGTTCCGGGTGGCGCCGATTCGATGGATGTCCGGAGCATGCCGGCCGGTTGCGTCTCGGCCAGACGATGGGTCTGGACCAGCAGTTTCTGCACCGAGGCTTCCATGGTCCGTAGAAATGGACTGGGATACACGCCGATCCAGATGATGAAGAGCGTCATGCAGGCCAGCACGGCCGTCTCCCGCACCGACAGGTCCTTGATTCCCCGGTTTTCTTCCCTGGTCAACGGTCCGAAGACGACCTTCCTGTACATCCGGAGCATGTAGGCGGCCGCCAGGATGATCCCGGCGGCGGCGACAATCGCGACCACGGCGTGTTTCTGAAACACGCCGACCAGGATGAGGAATTCTCCGACGAAACTGCTCAGGCCCGGAAGGCCGACGGAGGCCAGGGTGAATATGAGCAGGAACGCAGAGAAAACCGGAATCGTATGCCACAGCCCGCTGTACGCTTCCATGTCCCAGGTATCCCGGCGCTGCGCGAGCATCATGGCGGCCAGGAACAGACCACCGGTGGACAGCGCCAGGCTGACGATGTGAACCACCGCGCCCTGTATGCCGTGCTGGTTCAGGGCGAAAACGCCCAGCACGACAAACCCCGCGTGGCTGATCGTCGAATAGGCAATCAATCTTCGGATATCCGATTGCGCCAGGGCGATCAGCGCGCCGTAGACGATCCCGGCCGCCGCCACCACACACATCAGGGGCGCCAGTTCGACCAAGGCATCGGGAAACAGCGGAAGGGTCAGGCGAATGAACCCGTAAGCCGCCATCTTGACGAGCACCACGGCGAGGACGATGGCGTCGGGCAACCACGTATGAAAGGGCACCATGGGCACCTTGACCGCGAAGGCTGCGATGAAGGCGAGGGCGAGCCAGAACTGTACTTCCGGGGGGATGGCAAGCTGGTACAGCGCGGCCATCTCGAAAGTGAAGACCCCATGGGCCTGGTGATAGAGAAAGGCCAGCGTGATGACCGCTGCCAGCATGAGCAGGCTGCCGAACACGGCGAACAGGAAGAACTTCAGGGCCGCCCGGGCGCTGTTTTCGTACCCCCAGATGCCGATCAGAAAGTACATGGGGATCAGCATGCCCTCCCAGAAGAGGAAGAACAGGAACAGGTCGAGGGAGAAGAACACGCCCATCAGGGTGGTTTCCATCAGCAGCATGAAGACCTGGTACGCCCGCACCCGCTGGCTTACGATCGTCCAGGTGCCGAGCAGCGCCAGGGGCCACATGAGCGCGGTGATCCCGGCGAGGAGGATGCTGATGCCGTCCGCCCCGACGTGATAGGACACGCCAAGGGACTCGATCCAGGGTATACGCTCCACGAACTGCGGATCTCCCACGTGGGACTTGAATGCGCCGAAGCATGCCGCAAACAGGACGAGCACCAGGGCGGAGACGCCGAACCCCACCCACCTGGCGGCCGTGTCCCCTTTGACGACGAGGAGGAGCACCGCGCCGAGTACGGGCAGCCAGATGATGAGAGAAAGCAGGGGCAGATCGGTCATGAAGAGCACCTTCGAATCATTCGGCTACGGTCCCAGGTAACCGGTAAGGTAGGCGAATACCACCAGCGCACCGACGACCATGATCAGCGCGTAGTTCTGCACGACACCCGTTTGCGTGTACCGGATCACGCTGCCCACGCCGCGTACCGTGAGGGCGGCCAGGGTCAGCCCACCGTCGATGACCGCGTTATCCACGATGCGCCAGAATCCCCAGGCGATCTTTCTGAGCGGCCCGACAATCAGGGTGTCATAGATCTCGTCAACGTAGAATTTGTTAAGCGAAAGCGTGTACAGCGCGCGGGGAACCAGGCGGTCGAAAACCGGGTTGCCGCGGATGTACACGGTGTATGCGCCCCAGATGCCGGCCGCGGCCAGCAACAGGGTCACGACCATCAGGGCCAGTTCGACGCTCGAGGAGGGAACCGGCGCTTCCGGCAATCCGGAGAACACGGGAGCCAGGAATCCGCCGAACCGGTCCATGCCGTCCGCGAACACGTGGGGAATGCCGATGAATCCGCCCACGGTGGACAGTATGGCCAGCAGGACCAGCGGTATGGTCATGACCCTGGACGATTCGTGCACCTTCTCCGATTCCTGCGCGGTCAGCCGGGTTTTGCCACCGAAGGTCATGAAGAGCAGCCGGAACATGTAGAAGGCGGTCATTACCGCGGTGACCAGCCCCACAAACCACAGCACGGGAGCGTTGACGAAGGCGCCCAGCAGGATCAGGTCCTTGCTGAAGAACCCGGCAAAGGGCGCGATCCCCGCGATGGCCAGGGTCGCCAGCAGCATGGATTTGTAGGTCACCGGCATGAGGTCTCTCAGTCCGCCCATGTTTCGCAGATCCTGTGGATCCTTCCCGTCTTCCAGGGCGTGTTCCAGGACGTGAATGACGCTGCCCGCGCCCATGAACAGCAGGGCCTTGAAGAACGCGTGGGTGACCAGGTGGAAGATCCCCGCGGTGAAATACCCGACGCCGCAGGCCAGGAACATGTACCCCAGCTGGCTTACGGTGGAATAGGCCAGGACGCGCTTGATGTCGAACTGGGTCAGGGCGATGTAGGCGGCGAATACGGCCGTGAACGCACCGATGACGGCCACGACGGTCATGGCCGTGGCGGACTGGACGAAGAGCGCGTGACAGCGGGCCACCATGTACACGCCCGCGGTCACCATGGTGGCCGCGTGGATCAGCGCGCTGACCGGCGTGGGGCCTTCCATGGCGTCCGGCAGCCAGACATGGAGGGGCACCTGGGCGGACTTGCCCATCGCCCCGATGAAGAGCAGCAGGGTGATCGCCGTGACGACCGGAGCGAGCACGGCCGGGTCCGTCGCGAACACGTCGGCGTAGGTGAGCGATCCGGCGTACAGGAATATCATGAGCAGGCCGAGGATGAAGGCGAAATCGCCGACGCGGTTCACCACGAAGGCCTTCATGCCCGCGTTCGCCGCGGACTGCCGTTCGCACCAGAATCCGATCAGCAGGTAGGAACAGAGTCCGACCCCTTCCCACCCGACGAACATCAGCAGGAAGTTGTTGCCCATCACGAGGATGAGCATGGCGAACATGAAGAGGTTCAGGTAGGAAAAATACCGGACGCAGCAGGTATCCTTGCCCATGTATCCGATGGAATAGACGTGGATCAGCAGTCCGACGCCCGTCACGACCAGCATCATGACCGTCGACAGCGGATCGATCAGGAAGGCCACGTCCACCGAAAAGGTTCCCGCCGTTATCCACGAATAGACGACCACGTCTACGCTGCGGTCCCCCTCCGGCATCCCGATGAGCTGCAAGAAGACACCCACCGCGAGCAGGAAGGCCGCCGCGACCGCGGCGCAGGCGATCATCCCGGAGACCCTGGCGTTCCGGTTGCAGAACACGTTGATGAACGCGCCCAGCAGGGGCAGGAGCGGGATCAGCCAGACGTAGCTGAAGGAATCGGTCATTTCGTTCTCGAAGAGGCCGGACAGGCCGGCGAAGCCGGCTACCAGCGCAGGGACCGGACCTCGTCAATGTTGACCGTTCCGCGGTTGCGGAACAGCAGGATCACCAGGGCGAGACCGATCGCCACCTCGGCGGCGGCCACCGTAATCACCAGGAACACGTAAATGTGGCCGTCGGCCATGCCGAACTGCCGGGCGAAGGCCACGAAGGACAGATTGGCCCCGTTGAGCATCAATTCTATGCTCATAAGCACGATAATGGCGTTTCGCCGGACCAGTACGCCGGTCGTGCCCACCAGGAAGAGCACCGCGCTCAGAATCAGATAGTAGGAAATCGGGATCATGGGTTGATCGATTCCATCACAGCCAGCGTTTACTCACCTACGGAAACGGTGCCCTTGCGTGTCAGTACCACGGCCCCGACGATGGCGATCAGCAGGAGGACGGCCGCGATCTCCACGGGCAGCAGGTACTTCGTGAAAAGCAACGACCCGATCTGTTCCACTTCGCCGAAACCGGCCTGGGCCCCGTCCACCGGCGACGCCGTTCCGCCGCCCGTGTAAGACATCACCATGGCCGCCACGGGCAGGAACAGGAGCGCGGCCAGAATGACGGCCAGCGGTTTCTGGATCCGGAACGTCCCGCCTTCCTCGCGGCTCAGGTTCAGCAGCATGATGACGAAGAGGAACAGGACCATGATGGCGCCGGCGTACACGACGACCTGGATGATCGCGACGAACTGGGCGTCCAGCATCAGGTACAGGCCGGCGATGGAGATCATGACCATGATGAGCAGCAGCACGCAGTAGATCGGGTTGCGCTGCAGGATCATCGCCATGGCGCTGGCCACGGCTACGATAGCGAAAAACAGGAAGAAGTAGAGTTCCATAAGCATTCGTCGGGGCAAAGGCCCCGGCCTTTCAATGGCCGCCAGATCCCCCGGGGCTGGGAAGCTGATCTCCACGAGGACGCGTGAAGGCCTCCCGGCTCTTACGCAGGACCTGGCCCAGCGTACCCTCCTGGTCCCTGGTCTCATCGTAGTTCTTCAGCAGGCGCTCCCGGTCCCAGATCATCTCCTCCCGCGTCGTGGCCACGAGATCGATGTCGTCCGTCATATCGATGGCGTCCTCGGGACAGGCCTCCACGCACATGCCGCAGAATATGCACCGGAGCATGTCGATCTGGAAGGTGCGGGGTATCTTCTCCCGGTCGTTCCACTCGGTTTCCATGCCTTCAATGGTGATGCACTCGGCGGGACAGGCCACGGCGCACATTTCGCAGGCCACGCACTTGATCCGATCCTGATCGTCCTTGTTGAGCCGGTGGGCGCCGCGGTAGCCGGGCGGCAGGATCTTCTGCACCTCCGGGTACTGCATCGTGACCTTCTTCCTGAACAGGTGCGCGAGGGTCAGGAGCATCCCCTTGATCACCCCCGGAAGGTAAAGCCTCTCCGCCAGGGTCATCTTGCGCGCTTCAACGATGATTGCCATGGATCACACTCCCGTATCAGACCAGCATCCAGATACCGGTGATTACGACGTTCAACAGGGCCAGCGGCAGCAGCACCTTCCATCCGATCGCCATCAACTGGTCGTACCGGAACCGGGGCAACGACCACCTCACCCAGATGTAGACGAAGAGGAAGAAACCCGTCTTGAGCAGGAATCCCGCCACCTGGTACAGCGTCACCAGGCCCGGCCCGACTTGATCCTCGAAGGGCATGTGCCATCCGCCGAAGAAGAGGGTCGCCATCAGGGCGGAGGCCGCGATCATGCTGGCGTATTCCGAGATCATGAACATGGAGAAGCGCATGCTGCTGTATTCCGTGTGGTAGCCGCCGACGAGTTCCTGCTCGCATTCGACCAGGTCGAAGGGCAGGCGGTTGTTTTCGGCGAAGGCCGCGATGACGAAGATCATGAAGGCCAGCGGCTGTCGGAAGATGAACCAGTCCAAAAACCCGTCCTGCGCCGCGACGATCTGGCTCATCTGCAGCGATCCCGTGAGCATGAGGATGCCGACGATGGACAGGCCCAGCGAGAGTTCGTAGCTGATCATCTGCGCCGACGACCGGATCCCGCCCAGCAGAGTGAACTTGTTGTTGGCGCTCCATCCCCCCAGGGCGATGCCGTACACGGCGATGGAGGTCATGCCCAGGACGTACAGGATCCCGACGTTCAGATCGATGATCTGCAGCGTGGTCGTGGTTTCCTGGATCTGGAGGCCGAAGAGACTGAATGCCGGTATGGTCACTTCGCCGCCCGCGGGAATCACGGCGAAGATCAGCAGGGCGGGAACGAGGATCAGGGCCGGCGCGATGGCGAAGAGGATGCGATCGGCGTTCGCCGGTATGAACTCTTCCTTCCACATGAACTTGATGCCGTCGGCCAACGGCTGCAGCAGGCCCATGGGACCGACGCGATTTGGGCCGAGCCGGTCCTGTATCAGGGCGCTTACCCGGCGTTCCATGAAGGTGAGGTAGGCAACGGTTGTGAACACCACCCCCAGCAGTATGCCGATTTTGACCAGGGCGATGGCGCCTTCCAGGATCATGGGATCCACGACCAATCCACTAACCTCCCGCGGCCTCGGACGGCTCTTCGCCGCCCTTCATGGCGCCCTGATCGCCGATCAGGTCAAAGGTGAGTCCAGCGTATCCCTCCACGCGTCCGGCGATTTCCTCCAGAATCCCGGCGGGGTCTGTCCCGCCCATGTCGACCCCCATGCGCTGTCCCACGTACCGGAGTACCGCGCCGTCCTCGCGCGCGCCGCCAGCCGGCGGAAACACGGGATTCAGCCGCTGCACGCGGCCCTGCGCGTTGGTCATGGTGCCGTTCTTTTCGAAGGGGATCGCGCCGGGAAAGACCACGTCGGCCAGTTCCGCCAGGTCGGAGCGGCGCACATCGTGAACCACCAGGAATTCGAGCTTGCGGAAGGCCTCCGCTACCTCAGGCGACAGGGTCTGGCCGATATCGCCTCCCAGCACGTAGAGCCCCCGAATTTCCCCGTCACCTATACCCCGCAGGATGTCGTCCAGCGAATCGGCGCCCAGCATGTCGCCGGCGCCCCGGGTATTGGGTGTCTTGTCCGCGTCGATGTGAAATCCGCTCTTCGACGTCCACGCTTCGCCGTCGGGTTTGCGGTTGAGGCCGGTTCTCGAAGACCCGAAGGCTTCCGCGCCCAGTTTTCTCAGCAGGTAGTTCTCTTCGTTGGTCGCCATGGACGACCCGACCACCCCGATGGTGGATTCTCCTTCGCCTTCCAGGACGGACCGGATGCCGCTGACGGCGGCCTCTATGGCATCGGGCCAGGTTGCCTGCCTGAGTTCACCATCCTCCCGTTTCAGGGGCGACTTCAACCGGTCCGCGTCCTGCCAGTCGTGGTAGCAGAAACGGCCCTCGTCGCACATCCAGTACCCGTTGACTTCCTCGTTGTGCCGGGGACGGGTGCGGTAGATCTTCTGGTGCAGGACTTCCATTGTGGTGTTGCACCCCGTGGCACATCCCGGGCAGACGGTATCCACCTTGTCGTAATGCCAGATGCGGGGCTTGTAGAGGAAATCCTTGGTGACCAGGGCGCCCACGGGGCAGATGTCCGCCACGTTCGCCGACATCTTGTTGTCCAGGGGCATGCCTTCGAAGGTCGCGATCTCGGACTTGCTTCCCATCTGGACGACGCCGAGTTCCGACGTGCCCGTGATCTCGTCGCAGAACCGGGTGCAGCGCTGGCACAGAATGCAGCGCGTCGTGTACAGCGTGATGTGCGGTCCGAGGTCCTTCTTCGGCGGGACGCGCTTGGTCTCGACGAACCGGCTGTGGCCGCGGCCGTGGTCAAAGGAATGGTCCTGGAGCTTGCATTCCCCTGCCTGGTCGCACCAGGGACAGTCCAAAGGGTGGTTGATCAGCAGGAACTCCATGATTCCCTTGCGGTTGTCCAGCACCGCCGGGGAATTGAACCGGAAGTTCATCCCGTCCTTGATCCGTATCGTGCACGAGGTGACGATTCCGAACTGTCCGGGCCGGATCTCCATCTCGGTCAGGCACATCCGGCAGTTTCCGTCCGGCGCCAGGCCCGGATGATAGCAGAAATGGGGGATGTCGATGCCCAGGTCCGCCGCGGCGTCGATCAGGTTTCGCCCCTCTTCCACGGTGTACTGCTTTTCGTCTATGGTAATGGTTGCCATGAGTCTTTTATCCGGCCGCGTCGGCTTCTTCGGCCTTCAGCCTGAAATTGCCGGGTAAGGGGGGTATGTGTTCATATTGGCCGGGCCGCAGGTACGATTCTTCAAGGGGCAGGACGACCAGCTCTTTACGTTCGATGCAGGCCCTGAATTCGGGCCAGTACTTGACCAGAATCGTGCGCACCGGCCACACGCCCGGCGCCTGTCCGAACACGCACACCGTGTGGCCGTGGATCTGCTTGCAGATGTCCAGCAGCAGGTCCAGATCCTCTTCCCTGCCCTGGCCGTTGCGGATACGCCGCAGGATGTCGTTCATCCACGGCACCCCTTCGCGGCAGGGCGTGCACTGGCCGCAGGACTCGTGTGCGGCGAAGGAAGACGCGTTGAGCAGGGCGTCCACCATGCTGGTGGTCTCGTCCATCACGATGATTCCGCCGGTGCCGCCCATGGATCCCAGCTTGCCCAGGGCGCCGAATCCCATGGGTGTGTCGATCTCTTCCGGCGTCAGGATCGGCGCCGAGATACCGCCCGGAATGACGCCTTTCAGCCGGTTGTCGTCCCGGATGCCGCCGGCCGCGTCATAGATCAGTTCCCGTAGCGTGACATCGGAATCGTACTCGAAGATGCCGGGGTTCTTCACGTGGCCGCACAGTCCGAAGAGCCTCGGCCCGGTCGTATCCTCCTCCGTGCCGATGGCCTTGTAGGCCTCCGCGCCCATTTCGACGATGGTCGTGATCTGGGCCATGGTTTCCACGTTGTTGACGATCGTGGGCTGGCCCCAGAGTCCGATGGCGGCGGGGAAATACGGCGGCTTCAGCCGGGGGTAGGGGCGGTTGCCCTCGAGGGACTCGATCAGTCCCGTCTCTTCGCCGCAGATGTAGGCTCCCGCGCCCGGATGGACGTACAGTTCGAGGTCGTAGCCCGTACCGAGTATGTTTGCGCCGAGAAAGCCGTTCTCGCGCGCGTCCTCGAGAGCGGCTTCCATCTGGTCGATGATCTGGAAGAACTCGCCCCGGATATAGATGTAGCCCAGGTTGATCCCCAGGGCGTAGCTGGTGATGATCATACCCTCGATGATCTGGTGGGGCTTCGATTCCAGCAGGAGCCGGTCCTTGAAGCTGCCCGGCTCGCTTTCATCGGCGTTGGCACACAGGTAGCGGGGATAGCGGTCGGCGCAGAGGTTCCACTTCATGCCCGTCGAGAATCCGGCCCCGCCGCGGCCCTTTATCCCCGAGGCGTTGATCTCCTCGATCAGTTCGGCCTGGCTCATGGACTCAAGCGCTTTGCGTACCGCACCATAACCGCCGCCGGCCATGTAGGCGTCGATGTCGCCCGGGTCCGTGCCCGCCGGCACAGGCGCCGTCAGGATTTCGAGCTGTGCGGCCATAACGCTATCCCTCCTCCAGACCTTCGAGGATTTCGTCGACCTTGTCCGTGGTGAGATGAGTGTGCAGACGGCGGTTGACCAGGAGCACGGGGCCCCGGTCGCAGGCCGCGAGGCATTCCGACTTCCGCAGGGTGAACCGGCCATCCTCCGTGGTCTCGCCGAGCCCGACGCCGAGCTTCTCCGAAAGGTGATCGAAAATGCCGGCGCAGCCGGTCAGCGCGCAGGGAAGCGTATGGCAGACCGCCAGTATGTGCTCGCCCACGGGTTCCTTGTTGAACATGGGATAGAACGTGGCGATCTCCGCGACCTTGACGGGCGAGCAGCCGATCAGCCTTGCCACGCAGGCCATAGCTTCGGGCGAGATGTATCCCCACTCTTCCTGCGCGAGATGGAGGAGCGGAACGACGGCAGATTTCCTGTATTCTTCGGGGTATCGGCCCAGGATCTTCTCCGCGCGCTCCCGCGCCGCGTCCGTAAATTCAAGTGGTGTCGCCAATCTAGCGATCCAGTTCTCCGGCGATGACGTTCAGGCTGCCCAGTACCGCCACCACGTCCGACAGCATATGCCCCCTGATCAACATGGGGAACATCGAAAAATTCACGAAAGACGGCGGACGCACGCGGATCCGGTAGGGTTCCCGGCTGCCGTCGCTGACGATGAAGAACCCGAGTTCTCCGTTCGGCGCCTCGGTAGCGGCGTACACCTCGCCCACCGGCGGCGTCGGCCCGTGTCCTTCCATGGTCATCTTGAAATGGTAGATCAGCGATTCCATGGATTCGTACACTTCCGATTTCTCGGGCAGCACCGCGTGCTCCTCCTCGGCGTTCACGGATCCCGAAGGCAGATCCTCTATGGCCTGCCGGATGATCTTCGCACTCTGCCTGATCTCCTCCATCCGCACGAGATAGCGGTCGTACACGTCACCGTTGCGGCCGATGGGTATGTCGAAATCGTAGGCTTCGTACCCGAGATACGGCTCGTTCTTCCGGATGTCCCATTCGACGCCGGACGCCCTGAGCACCGGCCCGGTTGCGCCCCAGGCCACGGCGTCTTCCGAGGAAAGGACACCCACGCTCTCGGTCCGGTCGCGCCAGATGCGGTTGTGGGTCAGAAGCCGGTCGATTTCCGCGGTGGCCCGCAGGGTTTCCTCCACGGATTCCCGGGCCATTTCCGCGAAGTTTTCGGGTACGTCACGCAGGAGCCCGCCCACGCGCGTATAGCTAGTGGTCAACCGCGTGCCGCATACCGCTTCGAACAGGTCGTACAGCACTTCCCGCGCCCGGAATCCGTACAGGAAGGCGGTGAAAGCCCCGATATCGAGGGCGGCCGTACCGACGCAAAGCAGGTGGTCGGCGAGGCGGGAAAGTTCGGCCAGGGCGACCCGGATATTCCGGCAGCGCGGCGTAATTTCGATGCCCATCAGCTTCTCGACCGCGTGGGTGTAGCCGATGTTGTTGCACAGGGGCGACAGGTAGTTCATGCGGTCGGTCAGCGTAACGAACTGGTTGTAGCTCCGGTACTCGCCCAGTTTTTCGAAACCGGTGTGCAGGTAGCCCAGGTGCGGCGTGGCGCCGGCGACCTTCTCCCCGTCCAGTTCCAGCACCATGTGCAGCGTTCCGTGGGTCGCCGGGTGCTGGGGACCGAAATTGAGGATCATGTGCTCGGTCGGCATGTCGGGCGTACGCTCGAAGGTCACCCGTTCGTTTCGGATTTCCTCGAGGTCCGCCTCGGCGAGCTTGTCGATCGGCGTGGTATTCACGGTACGTGTTTCCAATGGGCTGGTCCGTCCAACCCGTCCGGGAAGGGCGGTCCGGGCGGTCCGGCATAGCCGGCGTAATCAGTGAGCGCTAGAAAACGAAGTTGTCCCGTTCCCCCTTGCCGTGCAGGGGATAGTCCTTTCTCAAGGGGTAGGAACCGAAATCGTCGGGCATCAGGATCCGGCGCAGGTCCGGATGGCCTTCGAAGACGATCCCGTACATGTCGTACACTTCACGCTCCAGCCAGTTGGCGCCCGGCCAGACGGCCACCACCGACTGGATCCGGGGGTCCGCTTCCGGAACGGGTACGCTGACGCTGAAACGGCGGTTGTGTTTGTGGGAATACAGCTGGTAAACCACGGCGAACCGGACTTCCTCGTCCAGCCGCAGGCGGTCCACGGCGGTTACGTCTACGAGATAGTCGAAGGAAAGTTCCGGATCGTCTCTGAGGAAGGTCATGAACGAAAGGAGCGTATCCCGCTCGGCGATGACGCTTTCGCAGCCCACCGCGTTGCCGGTGCTGACCGACGCGTCGCCGAACCGGGCCCGGATGCGCGTCGTGACTGCGCCCGGGTCTGATTCAGGCCGATCAACGCCTTCGGTCTGGCGTTCCTCCTGGTTCTCCACGTTCGTCCCCTTTTATTCAAACCCCATCTTGCCGCCCCAGCCCCGCGGATCCGCCTGCCAGTCCATGGCGATACTCCGATCGTCGTCCGAAAGGTCGCCTCGTTCGCTCATCACGTCCAGTACGGTTACGAAGTCCGCCATGCTCCATTTGGGCAGGCCGGCTTTCTCGAATCCCTCCGTGGCGGCGGGCAGGCCATATTCGAATATGGTGGCCACGCCTATCACTTCCACGTCAAACTTGACCGCGTCCTCGGCGGCCTTCAGGACGCCACCGCCCGTGGTGACGAGGTCTTCGGTGAACAGCACCTTCTGGCCCGCAACCAGCGTTCCCTCGATCCGGTGTTCCTTGCCGTATCCCTTCTGGCCCGACCGCGCGTAGACCATCGGCAGGTCCAGCCGGCTGGAAACCCAGGCCGCGAAAGGAATGGCGGCGGTCGCGGTTCCCGCGATGACGTCCGGAGACGTATCAAGCGCTTCGATGATCTCGAGAAAGGCGTCGACAATCACCTTGCGCTCTTCCACGCAGGAAATGATCAGCCTGTTGTCGCAATATATCGGTGAGATGATACCGGAACTGTAATGGTAGGGCGCTTCGACGTTGATGGTGACGGCTTTGATATCGAGCAAGAGCTCTGCGATGGCTTTTCTGTTCATTAGTTCGCTTTGGCCTGGGCGACTTTCTCCTGGATCTTCATCAACGCCTGGATGACGTTCTCGGGTCTGGGCGGACAGCCGGGAATATACACGTCCACCGGGATATACTGGTCCACCCCCTGAACCAGCGTGTAGGTGTTGAATACGCCGCCTGAAGAGGCGCAGGCCCCCATGGAAACGACCCACTTGGGCTCCGGCATCTGGTCATAGATCTTCTTCAGCACGGGCATCATCTTGATGGAGACCCGCCCGGAAACGATCAGCAGATCGGACTGGCGGGGGGAAAACCGGATCGCTTCGGCCCCGAAGCGGGCCAGGTCGAAACGGGAGGCGAGGGTCGCCATGAGCTCGATGGCGCAGCACGCGGTGCCGAAGGGCATGGGCCAGAGGGAGTTCTTCCGGGCCCAGCCGACCATCGCGTCGACCTTGGTGGTCATGACGTTTTCCTGCAGCTGATCTTCTAATCCCATTCCAGGGCTCCCCGTTTCCACTCGTACAGGAATCCTATGACGAGCAGGAGGAAGAACACGCCCATGGCCGCGGCGCCGTATACCTGAAGATCGCCATAAACGACTGCCCATGGGTAGAGGTAAATGATCTCCACGTCGAAAAGTATGAAAAGTATGGCGATCAGGTAGAACTTGACGGAGAAGTTCTTCCGCGCGGAATCCATGATCGGAACGCCGCACTCGTAAGACGCTAGCTTGGATGCGCTGGTTTTTTTTCTGCCGATGAAAGAGGAAAGGGTTACGATTACGGCCGCCACGAGGAGGACGAGGACGACGAGCAGGATAAGGGGAAGGTAGGACATTGAACCGAATTACAGTATGTACGGACAGATCGGTCGACGAAACGCGGCTTCCGGGTACATCTATCCTTGAACTCGCCGATCAAGATATACCGCCGGGGGGCGTTGTCAAGGACTAATCGTTTTTATTTGTTGATATAAAAACAGGCGCTCGTTATATGTCTAGTCCAGCGCTGTTTCAAGTGGATTCAGCGGTACAAATCGCATCGTTTCACCTGTTCGGGGAGTTGCGAGATGGCGGAAGCACAGATCGCGGTCATCGGCGGCACGGGGTTCTACGGGATGGAGGGGCTTACGGATCTCGAGGAGGTCCGGCCCGACACCCCCTTCGGCGACCCCAGCGACGCCATCGTGACCGGCACCCTCGAGGGCCGGCGCGTTGCGTTCCTGGCCCGCCACGGCCGGGGCCATCGCCTGGGGCCATCCGAAATCAACGTACGGGCGAACATCTTCGCGCTGAAGACGCTGGGCGTCCGGTGGATACTCTCGGTAAGTGCCGTGGGCAGCCTCCAGGAGAACATCCGGCCGCGGGACTTCGTCATACCGGACCAGTTGTACGACCATACCCGGCACCGCACGACGAGTTTTTTCGGCGGCGGCCTCGTGGTGCACGTAGGTCTCGGCGAGCCCTTCTGCGGGCCGCTGCGCCGGTTGCTTATCAGCGGCGCCGAATCGACGGGGCTGACGGTACACGACGGCGGCACCTATCTCTGCATGGAAGGACCGCAGTTCTCAACCAGGGCGGAGTCGAACGTCTACCGGGGCTGGGGGTTTTCAGTCATCGGGATGACGGCGGCGCCGGAAGCCAAGCTCGCCCGGGAGGCCGAGATCTGCTACGCCGCCATCGCGTGTTCCACCGACTACGACTGCTGGCACGAAGAACATGACTCCGTCACCGTCGACATGATCATCGAGAACCTGCACGCGAACGTGGACCAGGCGCGCCAGGTCATCCGCCACGTCGTGCCGGCCATTCCGCTGGATAGCACGTGCCGCTGTCACAACGCGCTGGCCAACGCCATCGTTTCCGATCGCGACTCGGTGCCCGCCGGTACGCTGGAGAAGCTGCGGCCGATCGTGGGCCGGTATTTCGAGTAGGAAATCAGGAGAGAGTCAGGAGAGAGCCAACGCGCGGACCCGGGCCAGTCCACCCACATGTCAAGGTGTTAAAACGGCACGGACACCGGGCCAGTCCACCCACATGTCAAGGTGTTAAAACGGCACGGACACCGGGCCAGTCCACCCACATGTCGTCGCCGGGGGGCGCGTCCTCGTCCAGGTCCGCCCGCTTGTAGTCGTAAAGGACCGCCTGGCGGATCCGGCCGGTCCGGTTGTGGCCGACGGAGTGGCCCATGCGGTGGTGCCAGAACACGATATCGCCGGCCTTGCCGTGGCAGTCCATGGGGGGCATTCGGCTTACCTCGTCCTTGTGGGCCAGGTATTCGGGCGTCTTGTCGAAGACATAGCGCCGGGTGAAATCCCGGTAGAAAACCCGGTGGCTGCCCGGCCAAACGGTGAATCCGCCACCGCCGGGCTCCACGTCGTCGATGTACCCCACGACGCCTAGATGAAAGGGATGGGCGTCCACGTGACAACCCAGGGGACGGGGCGCCGCATCGCCTTCGGGCAGAACACAGTAAATGCCGCGGATCCGGTCTGGTTCGACCAGCTTCCCTTCACCGAGTAACTGCTCCGCCATGCCCATCACGGAAGGATCGGTGGCGAGGAGGCGGACCATCCAGTCCTCGTCACCCGGTTTACGGTACTTCCACATGTACTGGTGACGATGGGACGAACCGTCGTTCACCGGCTCAGGGAAGGGGCCGATCCAGGTTTCCGGCTTCCCGCGTTCGAGGGGCGGCGGCAGGTTCCGCCACATGCGCTCCCTGCCCCGGGCCATCAGGTCGGGATCCAGGACGCCGCGCTTGACAAGGTAGCCCTCGCGGACGAAAAACCGGATGTCGTCGTCGGTCAGACGGACCATATCCATTACCCCTGTCGTTGTGGGTGGAAGTGTGCGGTGAATATATGAGACGGACCGCGGAACGTGTCAAGGAGGAACACATCTTGAAGAAGTGGATCGTCAAGTGGATCGTTTCGGCTGCGCTCCTCCTCTGGGGGCTCACGCCCGAGATTGGAGCGGCCAGCGACGGCTACCCCCGTCTGGATGACGTAGATATCCTCCATTATCGAATCCAATTGGAGATCGGCGAGTCAGGCAGGGCCATCCAGGGCGAGACCACGATCCTTGCGGAGATGCAGGCCGGCGGACGGGACGTCCTGCCCCTCGACCTGGGCCCGCTCACCGTGGACGGGGTTACGGTCGAAGGGAAAAACGCGGCCTTTGCGCACCGCGACAACCGGTTGAACATAACGTTGGGGGGCGGCACAGCGGAGGGCGACACGGTCACGGTGATCGTCTCGTACCGCGGCGAACCCGTGGACGGGCTTTTCATTCAGGCGAACAAGTTCGGCGACCGGTCGGTCTTCGCGGACAACTGGCCGAACCGGGCGCGGCACTGGTTCCCCGGGGTGGACCACCCCTACGACAAGGCCACGGTCGAGTTCATCGTCACCGCGCCCGCGGCCTACGACGTCGTGGCCAACGGCCGGATGCTGGAGACGACGGCCGTCCCGCCGGGACGCAAGCGAACGCACTGGAAGACCGACGCGCCCATACCCACCTACTGCATGGTGATCGGAGCGGCGCGCTTTTCCGTCGTCCGGCCGGGTTCCTGGCAGGGAATCCCCGTTTCTTACTACCTGTTTCCCGGCGACCGGGACGCGGGAACTGAGGATTTTTCCCGATCCACGGACATGCTGGCCTTCTACACCGACCTGATCGGGCCCTATCCCTACGCGAAACTCGCGCTGGTGCAGTCTTCCACCCGGTTCGGCGGCATGGAGAACGCCAGCGCCATCTTCTTTTCGGAACATAGCATAACAGGTACCAAACGGAACGAAGCCGTGGTCGCCCACGAGATCGCCCACCAGTGGTTCGGCGACTCGGTGACCGAGTCCGACTGGCACCACCTGTGGCTCAGCGAAGGGTTCGCCACCTACTTCGGCGCCCTGTTTTTCGAAGAAGCCGACGGCGACGAGCGGTTTCACGAAATGCTGGCCCGCAGCCGGTCCGGGTATTTCGACGCGAACCGCCGCGCGCCCGCGCCCATATTAAATCCGGGCATAACTGACCTGTTCGACCTGCTGAACGCCTATAACTACAGCAAGGGCGGGCTGGTGCTCCACATGCTCAGGGGTCTGATGGGCGACGAGGCCTTCTTCGCGGGTATTCGGGACTTCTACGCCAAATTCCGTGACCAGACCGTGCTGACCCGGGATTTCCAGTCCGTCATGGCAACTCGTCTTGGAGAAGACCTTGGGTGGTTCTTCGACCAGTGGATCTACCGGGCGGGTCATCCCGTGGTCGAGGTAAACTGGTCCTGGGACGATCAGCGCGGGGAGGTATCCTTGCGCCTGAGACAGACCCAGCCTCAGGAACCCTTCAGGATGCCCGTAACCCTCGCCTTCGAGGAGGGAGACCGGCAGCAACGCCGGCAGGTCGAGGTCCTTGGCCGGACCCACGAATATCGCTTCAAATTGGACGGTCCACCCGAGGAAGTCCTGATCGACCCCGATTCCTGGCTGCTTATGGAGGCGCGGGTAAGGCAGGGTGGTGGATAAGAAGGTGGACGAACGGGAAGGGGTGAATCTGTTGTTGCGATAGGTCCGACAATAAAAAAGTGTTGACTTTTCCGGGAGTTATGATTTATTGGGTATCAGGATTTGTCTCTGTCTCCTGCATGATCGTAATACAAAAGACGATGCGGCACGGATCAGAACTAACGGTCCTGCCGTTTTTCTATATGCGGGTTGCAAGTCGAACAGAGACTTCGTTGTAGATGTATCTATACATGCCTGAAAGGTGGTGAGCAATATTGGCAGTCGGTAAAGTAAAGTGGTTCAACGACCACAAGGGCTACGGTTTTATCGAGCACGATGGTGGCGATGACGTCTTCGTCCACTACTCCGCGATCCAGGGAGAGGGTTTCAAGTCCCTGTCGGAAGGTGATGCGGTCGAGTTCGATATCACGGAGGGGCCCAAGGGATTCCAGGCCGCAAACGTCGTAAAGCAGTAAAGCGGTAACTATCCCAGACGAAACGACGCGGGCGCCGGAGCAAGTTGTTCCGGCGCCCGTTTTTATTTGAATTAAGCAAATCTACTCAAAAAACAGCAGGCCATGAACTCACAGGTCCAATCCAGTCGGACCAAAATCAGTCCGCCCTACCTTCCGATTCGATACCGCAACCCCAGCGATACGCCCCAGAAATGCGAGGGGCTACCCTTGATCTCGTACTGAACGGGCATATCGTAACCGGTTCCCGAAGTCGGCCCCACGGTGGATTCGTGTCCCCGCAGCAACCTCCAGGGGTTTTCACCATCCAGGAACTCGCCGACGCTACCGTACCGCAGTTTCAGGCCAGCCGAAAATCGGTCGTCCACCGTATAGTCCACACCGGCAAGGAACTGGTAGCTGAAAATCCTGTCCGAGAGCCTGGCATCGGCGAGCGACGCCAGCCCGGCGGCGTGGCTATTGCGTCCCAGTTGCCGCATCCTGTCCCGGTCGTTGGTCCGGACGGAGACCGCGGAGTAGAATAGCTTCTGTTGCGCCAACCCGGCGCCCACGCCCAGGTAAGGGGTTGCATTGGGTGAAAGCATGCCGCGGAAGTCATAGTAGAGATTCGCGAATAGATTGTCCGTCCGGAAGTCACTGATCTTCTCGCTGCGTTCAACGAACTCGGCCTGTTTCGCGTCGCCCGGAATGACAAGCGGCAGGAACGCTCCGCTCTGGCCTCTGCGGAAAAACTCGACCTCGAGACGCAGGGCCCTCAGGACATAACCTGCCTGGACACCGGCCAGGATACCCTCTCCCAGATCGAATCCGTTGGGACTCCCCGGAAAAAGGCGCGGCGAACACTCAGACAGCGGCAGGGGAACCCGGGTACCATCGTTCAGCGTCTCTCCGGGAAGCCACTGATCGCAGTTGGTGGGTATGCTCCTGGTGTTTGTTCTCGTGGATTCGTACTCCCCGGGAAGGGATACCCCGGCCTGCATGCCGAAATAGAATCCCCGGCGGCTTTGGTCCTCCTGGTCCAGCGCGGTCGATTCGGGCGGGAAGAACAGGAACGCCACCATGCATATGCACAGGACCGGTACGGCGCGGGTTATTTTCATAATCATCCATTCTCCTGGTCACAGGGTGGGTACGCTGTGCCGGAAAATACCGGTGTCCGCTTCCGGCAACAAGCAGTTTCGAAGGTACATCCCCGATCATCCGGATGTATGAAAATGCGTTACACCCTCCGGCGACGTTGGGCTTGACAGGACGTATCGCTCCATCCAGATTTTCAGTCCGGTTCGATGCCCGTGTCGAATGATTTCGCCTGGCATCGGCTCAGTTACATTTAACTCATCCTCCCGGAGCGAAGACAATGAGTACCGGCGTATTGTTCCCTTACCCTGGAGTTTCCCGGCTGCGTGCAACGGACTCAGGCGTTTCCATTGCACGGTGGATGGTCCTGTGCCTGGTCTTTGTCTTTTCAGCCGGCGTGGCAGCCGGACAGGATAACCGCCCGGCGACCCAGGAATCGAGCCAGTCCTCCGAGCCCGTCGACTTAGAAGAACCAGGGCGTTCCGGATCCTCCGGGCAATTCGAAGGGCCTGACTCGAAAAGCGCGAGCCCGCCAGACGATCCCGCCATCGTAATGGAAGAAGTCGTGGTCACGGCGCGCAAAAGGGCGCAGCCCGCCTTCGAGGTCCCGCTGTCCCTGTCCACGATACAGGCCGCGAAGTCCACCGACCTTCGCGCTTCCGGCATGGACCTGCGGTTCCTTTCGAACCGAGCGCCCAGCCTGCAGCTGGAGTCCTCCTACGGCCGTGTTTTTCCGCGCATCTACATACGGGGCCTCGGCAACACCGACTTCGACCTGAACGCCTCCCAGCCCGTTTCCGTGGTCTATGACGGTATCGTGCTGGAAAACGTCATGCTGAAGGGCTATCCCGCCTTCGACCTGGACCGGATCGAGGTGTTGCGCGGTCCCCAGGGTACGCTGTTCGGCCGGAACACCCCGGCGGGTATCGTCAAGTTGGAATCGGCGCGGCCGACCGAGGAGCTTGAAGGTTTCGGGCGCCTGGGCTACGGACGCTTCAACAGTACCGTTTTCGAGGGAGCGGTATCCGGGCCGATCGGATCATCCGGGCTCTCGGCGCGGCTCTCGGTACTGGTTCAGCGGCGGGACGACTGGGTGGAGAACGAATACGACGGTCCGACTGAAGCCCTCGCAGGATATCGGGAACTGGCCGGGCGTCTCCAGGTGAGCTGGAAGCCCTCGTCAGACTTCGAAACGCTGGTCAAGATCCACGCCCGCGACCTGGACGGCTCCGCGCGGGCGTTCCGCGCCAACGCCATCGAGTCCGGCCGGGGCGGCCTGGTGAAGGGATTTTCCAGGGACCGCATCGCAATTGACGGACGCAACAGCCAGGAACTGAGCGCACACGGCATGTCGGTCGAGTTGCGGTACCTGATGGACGGGCATCAACTCGTGTCCCTGACCGGCATGGAACGGCTCGAAAGCTTCTCCCGCGGCGATATCGACGGCGGCTTCGGCGCCGTATTCAGCCCACGCAGCGGACCGGGTGTAATCCCCTTTCCTTCTGAAACAGCTGGAGGCATCCCCTTCCTGCGCCAGATCAGCCAGGAAATACGCCTGGTGAGCCAGGAACACCAGCCCCTGGACTACCAGGTCGGCCTGTACTACCTGCATGAATCGGTGGACATCGAGGATTACAACTACGATACGCTCTCCGGCGGAACCCCTGACGGATTCACGCGGCAGCATCAGCAGGCCGAGGCGTGGGCCGCGTTCCTGGCATCCACCCTGCACCTTGGAGATGCACTGGAAGTCGCTGGGGGACTTCGGTTTTCCCGTGACGCGAAAGACTACACGGCATGGCGGGACGAGGCGCCCGCGGTCACCGGGGCCGGCGCGATCGGACCCATCCAACGCAATCCGACCGACAACGCATGGAGCGGCGACCTGAGCATGCGTTTTACCGCGTCGCCCCGTGTCCAGACCTACCTGCGCGCCGCCCGGGGGTTCCGCGCACCGAGCATCCAAGGCCGCCTGCTCTTCGGCGACGAGGTATCCATAGCCGGGACGGAGACGATACACTCCATCGAAGGCGGGGCCAAAATGCGTTTGTGGGACGGTCGGCTCCACCTCGACCTGGCCGCCTTTCACTACCGGCTGCGGAACCAGCAACTCACCGCCGTGGGCGGCGAG
Source organism: Candidatus Latescibacterota bacterium (assembly GCA_012270975.1). Classification (GTDB taxonomy): domain Bacteria; phylum JAAXHH01; class JAAXHH01; order JAAXHH01; family JAAXHH01; genus JAAXHH01. Next base: position 580,473 of record JAAXHH010000141.1, read on the forward strand.
ACCAACTTCAACCGGCTGGTCAACGCGGACAGGACCCTTGGAAGGGGATTCGAGGCGGAGATTGCCCTCGCGCCGACAGGTGGGTTACAGATCACGGCGGGACTGAGTTACAATCATACCCGTATCGACGACGCACATCTCGCCGTGCAGCCCTGCGGTGCGCCGTGCACCGTGCTGGATCCCCCGGGGTCGGAGCCCGGTACGGTCCTGATCGACGGCAACGGGCTGGCCCAGGCGCCGCGGTGGATCGCAGATACATCCCTTCGCTATCCGGTGGTCCTGCCGGGCGGGTCGTTCCTCGTTGCCTCCGCCGACCTGGCGTACCGCAGCGCGGTGCGTTTCTTTCTCTACGAATCCGTGGAATTCCAGGACGACCGGCTGCTGGAATGCGGCGTGCGCCTCTCCTATCTGATAGGGAACACCGGGACGGAGATCTCCCTTGTCGGCCGAAACATATTCGATGACCTATCGCTTACCGGCGGCATCGACTTCAACAACCTGACCGGTTTCGTCAACGAACCCCCCTACTGGGGCGTGGAACTGGCGCACCATTTCTAATGTGCGAGAGCCAGGTAACAAAGGTATCTAAACCTCTTGACATGGAACTGCTTTTAGGACACGTATGGGATATAGCGAGACGCTATGTATCGTAGTTCGTTAACTGAATCAAAATGGAAATCGAATATTCGAAGGACCATGACGGCGAGCGCGTTCTTCGACCTACAACCCGGGAGATACGATGTTAAGATTCGCGGAAGAGATCATGCTGCTCATGCTCGAGGACGACGGGAAGTTCGTAAACGTGCCCGACCGTCTGTTAAGGTATGGTCTTGCCGGCGGCGTACTGATGGACCTGGCGCTTGAAAACCGCATCGACACCGATGTCGACAAGCTGGTACTCGTGGACTCGACCCCCGTGGATGACAACCTCCTCGACCCGTTGCTCGCGGATATCTCGGCGTCATCAGAAACCCATGGCGCGCGGTACTGGATCGAACACGCCGTCGACCTTGCCGACGATATCCGGGAAACGGCCATCGACAGGCTCGTGGAACGGGGCATCCTGAGCCGGGAAGAAGGCCAGTTCCTCTGGGTGTTCCGGTCGCGGCGCTATCCGACCATCGACGGAACGGCCGAGCGCGAAGTCAAGCTCCGAATCATGGAAGTGTTGTTCAGCGAGAAAATCCCCAGTCCCCGCGACGTCGTGATCATCAACCTCGCCCACGCGTGCAACCTCTTCAAGGAGATCCTTTCCGCGCGGGAACTCGCACAGGCCTCCGAACGCATCGACCAGGTGCGCAAGCTGGACCTCATTGGCCAGGCCATGTCGAGGGCGATATCGGATATCGAACTGTCGCTTTCCCTCGCCGTGGAACGCGGCTACTACATATAACGATATAGCGCCAGATTCAGGCAGATGGTTCGGCTTGCAGGGTCGTCGTGGAAGTGCGAGCGGCCGTCGTTGCAGAAGTAGCGCGCGGTCGGGTCATCATGGCTGCCACGTGCGCGGCCGGCCTACCTCCCGTGGCACCGCTTGAACTTCAGACCGCTTCCGCACGGACACGGATCGTTTCGGCCCACCGTTCGGAACTCACGCTGCCTGGTGAGTTCGGCCTCGCGCTGGCGGATAAAGGACATCACGTTGGCGGGGGCCCGCCGGTGACTCAGTTCATTGGCCATGAACCGCATGGGGCCGTCGATGTGATGGAAGAAGGCCTTGTACCCCTCGCACAGGTAGTTCAAACCCGGCTCGCCGTCAGGCGTCGTAATGATGCGGTTCTTCGGACATCCCCCGTTGCAGATGAACCGCACGTCGCATGACAGGCAGTACTGCGGCAGCGTGTCCAGCTTGGCCTGCCCGAAGGCCCGCTGCTGCTCGGACTGGACCATCTCCATCATGGGTATCTCGGTGATATTGCCCAGCAGGTAATCCGGCTCCACGTAGTGGTCGCAGGCGTATAGATCCCCGTTGTGCTCCAGGGCGAGGGCGTCGCCGCAGGTCTCCATGAAAATGCAGAGTCCCGGGCTCTGGCCGGACCAGGCGGCGAGCGAAACGTCGAAGATCTGCACGTACATTTTCCCCACGTCCCGCCGCACCCATTCGTCGAAAATCCGGATCAGGAACCGGCCGTACTGCTTTCCCGTCACCGAACGGTCCGTTACGTCGTTACCTTCCTGGTACCCGGTGTCGTTGTCCCGTTCCACGATGGGGATGAACTGCAGAAACCGCGTCTTCACCACGTCCCGCATGAAGCGGTAGACTTCCAGGGGGTGCTCCGCGTTCGCAGCGTGCACCGTGGTCAGGATATTGAACTCGACCTCGCTTGCCTGCATCATCTCCGCCGCGCCCATCACCGTGTCGAAGGTGGGCTTGCCGCCCTTGTCGACCCGGTAGGCGTCGTGCAGCGCCCTGGGTCCATCCAGGCTCAGGCCGATCAGGAAGTCGTTTTCATGGAAGAAACGGCACCAGTCGGCATCGAGAAGCGTGCCGTTGGTCTGCAGGGAATTGAAGATACGCGTGTCGGGTTTCTGGTACTTCTTCTGGAACTCGACGGCCTTCTGGAAGAAATCGAGGCCCATAAGGGTGGGCTCTCCGCCTTGCCAGGCGAAGGTGACCTCGGGGACGTGCTGGGCTTCGATGTACTGCCTAGTGTATTCTTCGAGCAGGTCGTCGGGCATGCGGAACCCGCTGCCGGGATACAGATCCTCCTTGGCGAGGAAGTAGCAGTACTTGCAGTCGAGATTGCAGATGGCCCCCCGGGGTTTCATCATCACGTGAAACGCCGGGATCGGGACCGGATCTCCTCCGGCGGACGGCATGGCCGATGCCGGGACTGCGGTGGTTGCGTCGACTGGATTCACGTTCGTCTCAGGCTGTGCGCGCCTTCAAGCGCGGACCGTAAGGAATGGCGGAACTTATCGCCGGCCGCGCCGGATCCAGGGATCCAGCACGTCGCGCGGATGACCGGGAAACCCCCGCACCCCGCGCGACCGGTCGAACTGGTAGATGCGCGAGGCCTTCCACTTCGTGTAGGGAAAGGACCGCAGGTTGTCGCCATCCAGGGCGTCGGAAGCGCCCGGATGCCCGCAAGCCTGCACGCCGCGCTGATACAGATCGTCGGCGACATCCCGGTCGGACGCGACCCGGTTCGCCACTTCGGCCGGGTCTTCGGCCGTGTTGAACAGTTGCTCCCTGCCGCCGTTCGCAAGGTAAATATACTTCCAATCGCCGCTTCGGACCATGATTTTGAACCGGTCCGTCCCCGGTTCGCCGTAGTACCCGAAGAGGGTTTCCCTTGGCACGGCGGTTCCGTCTATCACGCCGAGCACGTCCACTCCGTCGCGCACCTGGGTCTGGCCGGCGGCGGCAGTGGCGATGGCGAAGAGATCGGTCAGGCAGACGAGGTCGTGTCTTAAAACGTCCCGCGGCAGACGGTCGGGCCAGCTTACCAGGAAGGGCACGCGCGCCGAGACGTCGAAGAAACTCTCCTTCTGCCACGCGGTATGATCCCCGAGGTGGTCACCGTGGTCCGAGAAGAAGCAGATGAGCGTGTTGCCGGCATCCTCTCGGGCCTCGACGGCGTCAAGAAGCCGGCCCAGGCAATCGTCGATGTAAGTGATCTCTCCGTAATAACGGGCCTTGAGGACCCGGGTCGACGCATCGTTGATTTCGTCCGCCCAGATGATCCGGTTCATGAAGGGTATCTGCTCGTCCAGGTGGTCCACCGAAAGATCGCCGCGGACCGGGCCCGGCATACGGTCGGGGTCGTAGATCCGGTTGAAGGGCACGGGCGGCGCGAAGGGCGGATGGGGCCCGATGAAGGACACGAAACCGAAAAAGGGCCGGTCATCGGATGCGCGCAGCGCTTCGATCGCGCGGTCCGCGGCCCAGGACTCCACGGTCAGGTGGGCGGGCAACGGGCTCGCCTGGGGCATGTAGTACATTTCAGTCCGCTCTCCCATGAGCGCCTCGATGTAGTCGAAATCCGGATGCTCCCGGGCGATCCAGCCCGCGTAGGCTTCTTCGCGCCGCTGCTCCGGACTGCCGTAGAGTTCCTCGCTGTGGAGCTGGGATTCATAGCCCACGTCCTCGTTCCACGGGAAGGTGTGGAACTTCCCCACGCCGAATGTACGGTAACCCGATGCCGACAGGGTACGGGCGAGATAGTCCCCGCACCGGCCTTCGAGCGTATCGGCCTGGCCTGGAACGGGCTCGGACCGGCCGTTACTGAAAATACGGGTCGTGGGCGGGTCGCACCCCGTACGGATGGTCGACCGCGCCGCCACGCAGACGGGACAGGTCGAGTAGCCCTGGGTAAACGACACGCCCCGGCGCACGAGGCGGTCCATGTTGGGGGTGTAAATATAATCGTTGCCCAGCGCGGCGATGGTATCGAAGCGCTGCTGGTCCGTCATGATGAAGAGGATGTTGGGACGGGTCATCGAGTTTCCTCTACCGGGCCTGCCGTCGGGGACGGCCGATCGTGTATAATGGGTGTGATCAAGATGCTCAGACGGTCTGCCGCCAGATACGCCCAACCGCGTCCAGCTTGTCGTCGCTCAAGTACCCGTACCGGTTGATCCATACGCCGTCGGCCGGACTTTCCGCCACGATCCGGAAACGCCGGGCGAAATCGTGCAGGGGACCGTAGCCGTGCATGAGCGGCGTGACGAGCGCGTTTCCGTTTACCTCCGCGCAGACCTGCTCGATCCGCCGCCGCTGCGCGTCATCGGGGACCGAATGGGGTTCGTCGGGACCGGGATATCCGTATTCATCGATCCGGGTGGCCGTGATTTCGTCTCCGAGGTCGAAGAGATGGGCGAGCGACCGCACCAGGATTCTTTCGTCCAGACCGGGATTATGTTCCAGCAGCACCCGACCCCAGAATTCCACCATGACCGACCAGTGCATGGTATACAGCTTGGGGGAAACCGCGTCGCAAATCTCTGCCGCCCCGCGGAAATCGAAGCCGGTCCACAGGGTGAGAGGGGACATGAAGGCGTTGGCCGACAGCTCCTTTTCGGGGCCGCCGTGTGTCGTGATCACGGACCTCCAGTGCCTGAGCAGGTCGTTGGACAGGGCCGATTTCAGGCGCAGCCATTCCACCATGCCGGGAAAGGACCGGAAGATGGCAGCCAGCGTCGCCGCGCCCCGGCCCGGCCCGCTGAAGTCGAGCAGGTCCCGGTTTTCGAGCCGTCCGTGCACGTAGTCGTAGGCCGCACGCACGTCCCGGTGGATGGCCTCGTAGTCGAACTGATTGGCCGAGGCCCAGCGCGCCACCTGGGGATTGAAATCCTGGAAGGCCTCGTCCAGCTTGTAACAAGGGTACTCGGGCCAGTCCGGCCGAAAGCCGGTGACACGGGGATACTGTTCGAGCAAATCCCGCACGTAGGCGGCGATGTAAGCCCGTATCGCCTCGCTGGCGAGGCAGCCCGTGTCGGCCATGCGATCAGGCAGCTCCCCGTCCGGCCTCCTCGGCCGGTCATCGTCCAACAGTCGCGGCGGCGTCGCGCCGCTCAACTGCAGATAGACCTCGAGTCCGCGTTCCAGCGCGGCGTCGATGAACCGTTCGATCAGGTCGCCGTGGGCGTCCGTCAATTCGTTAGGTTCACGGGGCTTGTACGGGGTGTCGGCATAATAGGAGAGGCGGGGTCGGTAGCTCGGGGCGCTCCGCACCCAGAGCGAACGACGGCCCCACAGGGGTCGATCGAAGAGGCGAGGACTGCTTCCGGCGTCGCTGGGCGGCTGGAAGGAACCGACTCCTTCCTCGGACGGCGCGGTCACCGTGGGATTCACCGCCACGGCCGTGGCGCCAGCCCGGTCCACCAGGTTGTCCAGCACGGCTTCCACCCCTTCGTTCAGGATGAAATCCGCCAGGACGGTGATGCCCAGTATTCGATTCTCGCTCATATTGCACCGGTGGGGCGGCGGACGCCATTTAGTCGGCGGACGCCATTCAGTCGGCGGACGCCATGGCCGCGAGCTGCGCCTCGATGAACCGGTCCGCGCGGTCGTCCTCCGCCTCGGGATCGCAGATCGCCCGGAGTTCCTTTTCCAGGTCGGAGGCTACCGCGGGGTGCACCTCACAGACGTTGTTCAGTTCATCGGGGTCCCGGTCCAGGTCGAACAACTGGTGGGGCGCTGCGACGTGATGAAGGTATTTCCATTTGCCTTTGCGGATCATGAAGGCGCTGTGCCGGGCCCCGTGGCCATGGTATTCCGAGAACACCACCCGCCGGTCGTCGTTTTCCGGCACAAGCTGCAGGGGACGGCCAACCCAGTCTGCCGGCCGTTCGGCGCCCGTCGACGCGAAGAGACCCGCCTGGACGTCGTGGAGGTCCACCGGCGTCGAAATCCGCCACCCGGACGGGAAATCGGGGCCTGCCGCGATGCAGGGGATGCGGCTCGCGTCTTCGTAGAGGGAGCATTTCCACCACATGCCGAACTTCCCGAGCATCTCCCCGTGGTCCGACGTGTAGATGACATTGGTCTCGTCGTGCAGCCCCGCTGCTTTCAGCGTTTCGACCAGGCGCGCCAGTTGCCGGTCCACAAAGGTCACGCAGGCCAGGTACCCGCGGCGCTGGCCCCGTACCTGGTCCCCGGTAAACAGGTCCGTCTGGAAATGTTCGCGCACTTCGCGGGCCCGGGGATGGTTCGCCGTCTCCTCGTCGACCCCATATTCCGGCAGATCGCCGCCCCGGGGATAGAGATCCCACAGCTCCTGGGACGTATAGTGAGGGAAATGGGGATGGATGATGTTCACCGTGAGCGTCCACGGTCGCCCCAGTGAAGGCGCGGTATGTGTCAGCCAGTCCACGGCTGCGTCGACACGTTCCAGGTCGAGCCTGAGATGCGATTCCTTTACCCCGAACTGCGAGGCCCGTTCCGCGGCGGCCCGCCGGATCCGGAACGGCCGTCGTCCGATTTCCGGGTCGCCGGCGCCTCGATCCCTGCCGCCGAGGCGCGCTTCGCTAAAACCCAACTCACTGCTCGGTGCGAAGACGTGCGTTTTGCCCACGTGTACGGAATACACGCCCTGTTCAGACAAGGAGCCCCCATAGGTGGGTATGTCCGGGTCGACTCCGATGGTGCAGTTGGAATAGGCCTGGATCTCGTGCACCCTGCGCCCCGTCATGAAGGCGGACCGGCTGGGCGTGCACAGGGGCGACGGGCAGTAGGCGCTCTCGTAGACGACCCCGTTCTCCGCCAACCGGTCCATGGCCGGCGTCCGGACGAAGGGATGACCGTAGACGGAGGAATAGAAGGGGTTGTGCTCGTCGGAGATGAGCAGGAGGACATTGGCCATGCAGGGACCTCATTTCCCTTCAAGAAAGGTCTTAAGCGGCACGTCCTCTTCCTCCGGCAGGTAGTAGCTCAGCGCGTCGCCCACTTCGCCGATCAGTTGCTTCTGCAGGGGCGTACACCGGTCCACGAGAGACTTCGGCATCTGGATATAGTCCATGGGCTTCACCCACCGGTACGCATATCCCATGAAAATGGTCCTGCGGTCTTGGCCGGACCAGTTGTGGCCGATACTGTGGAAGGTGCGCTGCTCGAACAGGAAGGCGCTACCGGCGGGCAAGTTCATCTGGATGGCGCCGTAGGGCCATCCCGTGGCCGGGTCCCTGGGCGGCTCCCCCGTAATCCGGTTGCTGCCGGGCACCAGCGAAGTGGCCCCCGAGGAAGGATCTGTCTGGTCGCTGAGCACGTAAGCGATCTTCAACAGGATGCGGGGATGGGGTTCCTGCATTTCGACGAAGGAACGGCCGCCGTCACGGTGCATGCCGTGTCCACGCCTGGTCTCCTCGGTGGGTTTCGGCCCCGAGGGCAGCACGATGAGGTGGGAGGTGATCATCTGGATGTTCCAGCTGAGCGCACCCCAGGCCAGGGGAATGGTCGCCGGCCAGTCGAGCAGCTGCAAAAAGGCGTCGTGGGCGACGATGCAGTTCCGCATGTTCAGATCGCCGCCTTTCCCCAGCGTTCCCTCCTTCCGGGCCCGGTCGAACACTTCGTCGATGGCCTCGTTCAACTCCCCGACGACCGCCGGAGGCAGCGCGTCTTCGATAATCAGGTAGCCGTACTGGTCGAGATGTTCCCGCTGTTCGTCGTTCATCTCGGTGTATTGGTGTCCGTTTTCCATGTCAGTAATCGATCCTTCAGTCAAAGCGTGTATAACGCCCGGACGCTTCAATAGTCTATGCGCCGGTCGCTTTCCACGGCCTCTTCGCCGATGTAGAGGTCGAAGTATGAATTCGCGTTCCGGTAATTGGGAAAGTTTCCCCACCGGTCTTCCCTGAATCCCTTCAGCCAAGGCTTGCGCAACTGGTAGGTCTTGACATGCCAGAGGAAAACGGCGCCGGCTTCCGAGGCGAGTATCCCCTCGGCCTCGTCGTACATCGCCATGCGCGCCTCGTGGTTCAGTTCCCCGGCAGCCGTGTCGATCAGCCGGTCGAACTCCGGGTTCAGCCAGTCGTGACGCGTGTACCCCCTGGGCTGGGACCGCCAGATGATGCCCAACATGCTGTGGGGATCGGGAAAGTCGTAGTTGAACCCGATGATGCTCATGGGAAACTCCCAGTTGTACATGGCCGACCGGTACGCCGCGCCTTCCGTGTTCTGAATGCCGATCTGGACATTCAGGTTCTCCTTAAGCATCTCCTGGATCGCCTGGGCCGCCTGGCTGATGGCGGAAGCTGGCGTGGCGTCGGCGAGCCAGAGATCCATCCGCGGGAAACCCCTGCCGTCCGGATAGCCGGCCTCGGCGAGCAGTTGCCGGGCGAGGTCCACGTCGAACCGCTGGTGGTCCCTGTACTTGTCTCCCACGTAGCCGGGGAAATGGAGCGGCAGCATGGTATAGGCGGGAATCATCATATCCTGGAGAATCGTCTCGTTGAGAGATACCTGGTCGATGGCGTGGGCGAAGGCCTGGCGGACCTTGAGATTGTCGAAGGGGGGCTGGCGCGTCCGGAAGAACAGGTAGATCGTCGTGAACTGGTCGTAGGACCACGCCCGTTCGTTCCACTCCGGGTCGTCACGCAGGCCGCCGTAGACCATGGGGCTGACGTCGATCACGTCGATCTCGTCGTTTTCGTAGGGCAGCAGTCCCATGTCGTTCGCCGCGCTCACCGAGCCGACCATGGCGTTGAATATGCGGACGATCTGGCGGAGATGCCCTGGATTGGACCCGGTGTAATAGGGATTCAGGCCGAAAGTCATGTACTGGCCTGTTTTCCACGTCTCGAGCTGGAAGGGTCCGTTGGTCAGGCAGGTGCCGGCAAGCGCCCACTGGTCCCCGTATTTCTCCACCTGCCAGGGCGGGACGGGCGCGGAAGTAAGGTAGGCGGTGATATGGGGCAGGAAGGCGCAGGACTGCTCCGTCTCGATGACCAGGGTGTAGTCGTCCAAGGCCCGGACGCCCACGGTATCGACGTCGTCCGTTTCCCGCTGATTGTATGCCCGGGCGCCTTTGATGTCGTAATAGAGAAAGGCGTAGACGTTGCCCGCGTTGGGATGGAGAAACCGCTTGAAGGTGAATTCGAAATCGTGGGCCGTCACAGGTCGGCCGTCGCTCCACCGCCCGTCCCGGCGCAGGTGAAAGGTCCATTTCTTCCCGTTTTCCGAAGGCTCCCAGGACTCCGCCGCGCCGGGGATGAGTTCCCCGTTCAATCCGAACATGACGAGCCGTTCGAAGTGGAACTCGCTTCCGCCCGCCACGTAGATCGAGACGCCCTGATCCATGCTCTTGGGTTCCGCGGCCATGTAACGGAACACCTGGTACTCGAGGGGCGCGGCATCATCAGGCAGGCGCTCCATCAATGCGGTGTGGGCCGCCTCCTTCATCTCCGCGGTTTGACCGAAGAACAGTTCGGGCGCGCTCTCGTCAGGATCGTCCGACACCGGTTGACCACCGCAGTTCACGAGCGACAGCGAAAAGGCCAGAAGGAACGGGGCCGCAAAAGGGAGCAAGGTTCGTGTCATCTTCATGATTTTTGCCCTGTTATGGGCCGGGTAAATCGATGCCCAGGCGGGTGAACTGTTCCGGCATAGCCTCGCAGGATTTCAAATGGCATGCGATTCGTTTGGTGAAGCGGGCTTCCAGCGCCGGATCTTCTATGGGGTTCTGCTGCGCCGGATCTTCCACCACGTCGAACAGCTGGTTCCGGCCCGCGTAGGATGCTTCGTCCGGATGATGCCGGGGTACCTTACCCTCCGTGGGAATCTTGTACAACGGAAGGTTGTAGGTGTGTCCGAAATAGCGGCCTGTTTCCACCCGGCCGTACACTTCTCTCGGATACCAGCGGTTCAACCCGCCCGTGGGCATGGCCGTATACGCGTAGAGGGGACCGGCATCCTCGTTCACCGGGTTCCGCATGTATACGTACCTTCCGTCCGTGACGTTCATCGCCATGCCGAAGTAACCGAAGATGCAGTCCTCCCGGGCAGCCGAACCGTCCATCAAGTCCTTCAGGGAAAGACCCTGGACGTGGGGCGGCCGCTCCACGTCGAAGTAGTCCAGGAAAGTCGGCATCAAGTCGATGGTCTGCGTTAGGGCGTCGGTGCGGGTACCGGCTCTTTCGTTACCCGGAAAACTGGCGATCAGAGGGATCCGGACGATTTCGTTGTATAGCGGCATGATATTCTTCATCCAGTAATCATGCTCCGCCAGCATCGTCCCGTGATCCGTGGTGAATACGACCAGTGTATCGTCCCACAGACCCAGGTCGTCCAGGGTATCGAAGATCCGGCCGACCCAGTGGTCCGTCATCGTGAGCAGACCCGCGTAGCACTTCCGGATGTGGTCGACGGCTTCCGGGGATTCATGGACCTCGTCGTAGCTGGGCCAGTCATAGAACGGTCCGTCGTAATCATCGCCATACATTGCCCGGTATTTCTCGGTGCAATAGAAAGGCTCGTGGGGATCGAAGATCTCGACCTGCAGGAACCAGTCGTCGGATGCCTGGTTCGTCTTCAGCCACTCGATAGCCGCCTGTGCGGTCTTCGGGCCGGAGAAGTCCTCCTCTCGCTGCTGCAGTTTCCGGTTGCCGAAGTTCTGCTGGCTGAGCTGTCCCAGGTGTTCCGGCAAGGCCATGCGGTCCACGTGGGACGCCCACCAGTCGTTCTCCTGGCCCCGGAAGAAGTCCCACGTATTGAACGCGGTGTGATAGTTCTCGCCCCCGAGTTCGAAGTAGTGGTAGTGATCGGTCAGGAGGTGGGTGAAGACGTCATGCTTCCGCAACTCGCCCGGCAGCGTATCGTCGTAGGGTTCGATGGGCCCCCAGCCCCGGTAGATGAAGTTGTACCGGCCCGTCATGAACTCCCGCCGTGCGGGCATGCAGGGCAGCGAACCGACCCAGTGGTTGTCGAAAACGACGCCGCGTTCGGCCAGGCGGTCCAGGGCGGGCGTCTGGACCCAGCCGTTGCCGTAGGCGGGCAGATAGTCCCGGCGGACCGTGTCCAGTACGATGAAGACGCACTTCATTTAAGACTCATCTTTCTTGCCGTAGCTGTGCCCGCCCAGGATCGCCTTGATATCTTCGGCCGATCGCGCGCGTTCGAAGGCGCCGATCCGTTCTTCTTCCTCCTCCGCCAGGGCCGTGGCATTCTCGAGGACCGCGTCCATCCTGTTGGCCGGAAACTTGCACGCGCCGTTCTCGTCCATGTGAATGATCTCGCCCGGAGCCACGTCCATCCCGCCCACGGACACGGGCACGTTCACCGCATGCACGGCCTGATCACCATGGCCTGGCGTGACGCCGCTGAGCAGGTACTGAACCTTCATGGGGCGGATTTCGTGTATATCCCGGGAGGGGCCGTTGGACACCACGCCGACGCATCCCACGGCCTTGACGGAAGCCGTCATGTTCCCACCGGCCAGACCCACTTTACCGGCGATTTCGGGCGGAAACTTCTGCTGGATGATGAGTATCGTCGGTCTGGGTGATTCGTCCAGCGCGTCGATGATATCGAGGAAGGAAAGGTTCTTGAAGCCCGGTTCGGGCAGACCGAAGACACAGGTGACGGCGTAGCCGACGGTTCGTCCCAGTTCTGGATAGATGCACTTGATGGACTGGTCGGTGTACCAGTTCTCCGACCAGGGGTTGTACAGACCGAGGCAGAGGGGATGGGTGGGATAGGTCGCCACCACGTTGGTGATCGTCGGGGTATCGAATTGTTTCAGCGCTTCCAACGTCTCCTGCGGGGACCGCGCGGCCATGCATTGCTCCTTCCGGGATGCGGACGGGAAAGGGTCTGGAAATCAAACTGTTAAACGGTCAGTCAAATCGGCCAGTCAATTCGGTGGATTGAACCCGGAGAATATGTTTCTGATTCGACGGGGTGTCAAGCCGGTAATCGGTTCCGGCTGTCCCGGTGATTCGACTGCGTGTCCGGCCGACAGCCGGTCCCGGGCGGCCGAAGGACTTCAGCTGTCCCGGCGGGCCGGACCCGCGCGCATCAGCCGGAGGAACCGGACTGGAGCGAACGCTGCCAGAGAGCCGTGGAATAGAACTCGTAAGACGCGGCCTTGTCGGGCACATCGACGAGGTGCACAGTGAACCGGCACGGCACGCCGTTGTCCGGCAGATAGTCCCGAAAGAAGCTGCTATAGGCCCGTGCATAGGCTTCCTTCAGCCGGTCCTGTTCGGCGGCGTATCCCACCGGATCCACGAGGGGGTTCGGCGCTTTCGGCTGGCAGCCGAAAGCGTGCACCTCGATGAAATCGATCTCCTTGAGCGATTTGCAGAGCCCGGCGTCAATCAGCCACTTCTCCCAGCTTTGAAAGACGAGCGGTATCTCCTGGTCCGGTTCCATCGATATCAGGTCGTCCCGCTCCAGTACGCCCTTGGCGGAATAGCCGCCCGTGAGACCGGCGAAATAGATCTTCAGGTCGCCGTCCGGCTGCTCCTCGGTCACCAGGGCCGACAGCACCGGGCTGTCCCCGTGGTAATAGTAGGTCAACTTGCCGCGCTTTTTGATGTTGAAAGCCATTGAATCTCCTCGTGAAAGTTATAGTTCTTCGTACGTTTCGTGCTTAATTCATCCGCTATTGGAGAAGGTATCTTTGCAAGGGTAATTTACTGCGCGTGTCAAGGTCAAGCATGGTACTTCCAACGATACCGCACAGCTTGCACTTTCCCTCATTCACCGAGGCCATAATGGTCTTTGGTCTATACGGTTTCGCCATGTATATTCCATTCCCTCGTGGTCGCCGGACTATCCGGGACTTCCGGGAGTCCAGTGCAGTGCGATCGTGGGTCCGGAATCATCTCGATGCCTTGTCGGCATCGTGCCTCCAGCGAAAGCGCGTCGATTCGAAGCCGAACTCATCATGAACCAGGCAACCCCCTTCAAAAAAGACCTCGTGCTGGTCGGCGGCGGCCACTCGCACGTGCAGGTGATCCGCATGCTGGCCATGAAAAGGGCCCTGCGCGGTATCCGCGTCACGCTCATCTCGGACGAATCCACCGTCTGCTATTCCGGCATGCTGCCCGGCTGTCTCGCCGGGCTGTACCGCACCGACGAAATGGAAATGGAACTGAGGCCGCTGTGTACCTGGGCGGGCATCCGGTTCGTCCGGGCACGGGTGGCCGGCCTCGATCCGACCATCCAGCAAGTTCACTTCGAAGACGGCCGGCCGCCTCTCGCCTACGATGCCCTTTCGATCAACATCGGTTCGATTCCCAGGGGGATGGATACCCCGGACGTACGGGAATACGCCGTGCCCACGAGGCCGCTCGGACTGCTGCTGAGAAGGGTTCACCAGTTCGAGGAAAACCATCGCCCCGACGGACAACCCATGCGGATCGTCATTGCGGGCGGAGGAGCCGCGGGCGTGGAACTGGCCTTCGCCATGCATTCGAGATGGGGGGAGCGTTTCGCACCCGTCCAAATCACACTCGTGGAATCGAATCCCACCCTGCTTACCGGGCATAATCCCAGGGTCGCCGGCGTTATAGGACGATATCTCGACGAGAAGGGGATTACCTGCCTGACCGGGCTTCGGGTCGCGGGCGTGGATGAATCGGGCGTTCATTTTGACGAACATCCCTCTCTGCCCTGCGACTTCCTGCTCTGGGCGACGGGCGGGGCACCGCCCGGTCTGTTGAAAAGAACGAACCTCGCGACCAGCGACTCCGGTTTCATCCGGGTGCGGCCCACGCTCCAGGTCCTGGGTTACGACAATGTCTTCGCCGCGGGGGACTGTATCGAGTTTCCCTCTCGTTCCCTGCCCAAATCGGGTGTGTACGCGGTTCGGGAAGGACCGGTCCTGGCGCGTAACATCCATGCCTGGCTCGAAAACCGGTCCCTGGTTCCATACAAACCCCAGACCTCGGCGCTCGCGCTGTTGATGACCGGGACACGGAACGCCGTCGCGAGCCGGCGGCTGATTTCCTCTCACGGTCCCTGGGTCTGGCGCCTGAAGAACTGGATCGACCGGCGCTGGATGAGAAAGTTCGAACCATCCCTGCTGCCGCCTATGGATCCGGCCGGCGATTCGCACACCGCCAATAAGGAAGTCGACCGGGACGCGGACGAGGCAGCCATGCGGTGCGCCGGATGCGGGGCCAAGGTCGGATCGACCGTGCTGACTGGCGTGCTCGACGAACTGGAAGTATTCAACCGGGGGGACGTGCGGATCGGTCTGCATGACGCCGACGACGCGGCGCTCCTGGAAATTCCGCCGGGCCGGTCGCTGGTGCAGACGGTGGACGGATTCCGGGCCTTCACCGGCGACCTTCATCTCTTCGGCCGCATCGCCCTGGTCCACGCCGCGTCCGACTTGTACGCCATGGGAGCGGACCCCCATTCCGCGCTGGTCACGGTCACGCTTCCCTACGCGGAAAAGCACCTCGTGGCAAACGACCTGAGACAGCTCATGGGCGGTATCGCAGAGGAAGCAAGACGCCTGCGAATCACACTCCTTGGAGGGCATACGAGCGAAGGGTCCGAGACGGCCGTCAGCGTAACCATGAACGGTCTGACCGACAGCGATGCCGTGTTCAGAAAGGGCGGTCTGCGTACCGGCGACGGGCTCATCCTGGCCAAGTCCGTCGGAACGGGAGTGATCCTCGCGGCGGACATGCACCTCAAGGCGACGGGAAGCTGGGTTGACGCGGTCTTCGAGGGCATGCTGCTGTCCAACGCGGAGGCAGCGAGGATCCTTGCACAGGCCGGCATACCCGCCGTCACCGACGTGACCGGCTTCGGCCTGGCGGGACACCTTGCCGAGATGCTCGAGGCCAGCGGAACGGGTGCGGAGATCGAAGTCGGCCGGATACCGCTCTATGCCGGCGCGGCGGAGTGTCTTGCCGCCGGCGTGGAAAGTACCCTGGCGCCGTCCAACCGGGAACATCTGCAGAAGAGGTGGCAGGTCGAGTCAGAACCTAGCGCGGCGGAGACGAGCATTTTGGACGGGCGGGACGCTATCCTTTACGATCCCCAGACGTCCGGCGGCCTCCTGGCCGGCGTTCCCCCTTCCGACATCGAAGACGTAATCGCGAAACTCCGCGACGCCGGATACGAACGGGCGGCCTGCATCGGCCGGGTGACGGACAGGAAGCGTCACCTGAAGATCTTCTGAGCTTTCACGGGGAACACGCGGGTGTTGGTGTTACCGGCCTCGCAGGGCGGGGCTGTCAGGGCATCGCACACACGATCTTGCCGATGTGCCGCTGAGATTCAAGGTAGTCGTAGGCGGCGGGTACTTCGTCGAAGGGAAACACCCGGTCAATGCAGGGCCTGAGCTTCGACGCCTCGCACGCCCTGACCAGGTCGTGCAGATCGTCGGTGGAGGACGTGTAGATTCCCCGTACCTGGATTTGCCGGCCGATGATATCGAAGGGATTGAGTCGTGTTTCGAATCCGTCCAGGATGCCCACGAGGGATATCCGGGCGTGCAGCGCGCAGGCCTTCAGACTCTTCGCGAAGGTCTGTCCGCCGGCCACGTCCACGACAAGATCGACCCCGGTGCCGCCAGTATAAGAACGGACCTGGTCCGGCCAGCCCTCATCCCGGTAATCAAAAGTCTCCAGCACGCCGAATTCCTCCTTCATCCGGCTGGCTTTCTCTTCGGACGACGTGGTCAATAACGCTTGCGCCCCAGTGAGTTTCGCGAGTTGTGCGGCGAATACGGATACCCCGCCCGTTCCGTGCAGCAGGATCCACTCTCCCGCCTGCAATCGACCCTGCGATACGACCGATGCCCAGGCAGTCAGGCCGGCAATGGGGAGCGTTGCGCCTTCATCGTAGGAAAAGTGGGAGGGCATAGGGACCAGGGCGTCCGCGGGATATAACACTTCTTCGCACAGGACACCGTTCACACCGCCCGCGCCAACCAGGGTCTTCATCCGGTCAGGCGTGAGTCTCCCAGCGGGCCATCGCAAGAAAGGCGCGTTCACGACCCGGTCGCCCGGCCGGATTTCTGTTACGTCCTGTCCTGTTTTCAGGACGTCACCCGCCATGTCGGACCCGGCGACGAACGTGCCTTCAAACGGTTTTCCGTACCGGCCCCTGGCGACCATGAGGTCGCGATAGTTCAACGATACAGACCGGACCCTCACAAGCGCCTCGCCAGGGCCGGGTTCCCCCGGTTCCGGCAATTCCGCCGCGCGAAGCAGGTTGTGATCAACTACATATGCGCGCATGTTTATTGCCCTGTGAAAGTCTGCCTGCCATACGACGTATTCCAGAGTCTGGTATCCACAACCAATTTTCCATCCCGCGTCGAAATTGGCAATTGATAAATACACCAGTAATTCGTATGCTTAGAGCGTTTCCGGCCGCTATGGTCAGATTGTGTATTGAGCAATAGACAGGGATCGATGAACCGCGGACAGATCGATCTGTTCGAGTCAAGACAGTTGGACGATCAACGGAGAGGATCGCAAGGTAGTGGAAGACATACGTATATACTTTATTGGTGATTCCTACGTGAACGGGACCGGCGACCCGGCGTATCTCGGATGGCCCGGACGGGCGTGTGCCGCGTCGAGGTCCGATGAGACCGCCATCACCTGTTACAACCTGGGAACCCGCGGCGATACGAGTGCCGATGTGCTGCGGCGCTGGGAACGGGAAGTGGCGTCCAGGCGTCTTATTCCTCACGACGGCCGGGTGGTGTTCGGCTTCGGCGCGAACGACTGCTGGATCGTGGATGGGAAGACACGCGTGGACCGGGCGGATACGGTGCGCAACACCGAAGAGATACTGGCTCGCGCGCGATCCCAGTTTCCCACGTTGATGGTCGGACCGCCGCCCGGTATCGACGAAGACGAACACGGCCGAAGGTCGGGGATTTCGTCGCTCGTTGGCGAGATCGCCGGAAGGGTCGGCGTACCCTATCTCGAGGTAATCCACAAACTGCATGCCGGAGGGGTCTGGCGAAACGAAGCTACGCTCGGCGACCGCGTTCATCCGGGTAAAGGAGGCTATGCAGCGCTGGCGGAACTGGTGCTCGCCTGGCCGGAGTGGTGGTTCCATGCATCGTAAAGGAGGCAAGTTGTGTCGTTGACGCAGACACAGGTCGACCAGTTCAACGAACAGGGGTTTCTACCGTACGAGGACCTGCTGACCCCTCTCGAGGTCAAAGCGCTTCACCAGCGGCTTGAAGACATCGGCAACGAGTTGGTGGATTTCCCGGCCGAGTACGTTCAAATCGAACCGCGTGTGGAGCGCGGCGAGACACAGGCCGATCCCGTGCGATTCAACAACGTGCGCAAGATCTGGAACCTGACAAAGCATGATCCGGTCTTCATGGAACTTGCGCGCCATCCGAAAATCCTCGGCGTTGTCCGAAGCCTGATCGGTCCGGACCTCAAGATCTACGTGGACCAGACGCTGTGCAAGCCGCCCCGGGTGGGTTCGGCAAAACCGCCCCACCAGGACTCGGCCTATTGGACGAGCATCGATCCGCCCAACCTCGTGATCTGCTGGATCGCCCTGAACGACGCCACCGAGAACAACGGGTGTATGCGATTCATTTCCGGTTCCCACAAAGCGGGCGTGATCGAGCATAAGCACCTCGAGGACTTTCGCGTCGAGGACGCCCGCGTCGGTTATGAGCGGGAGGTAGCCGTACCCTTGAAGGCCGGTAGTTGTTCGTTCCACCACAGCCTCGCGCTTCACCGTACCGACGCCAATATCAGCGACGACCGGCGCATCGGATTGACCGTCGCCTACATGGACGCCCGTTCGAAGTTCATTGGGAACGGCGCCATGCCTGAGTACGATCTGGTGTCGGGAAGGGCTTACGCAGGATGTGTTTAGTTGAACGAGCCGGCACTGGGATGGATGATGGACTTCAGTAAACAGCGATTCCACCGGTATCCTCGTCAAAGTTGACGCGATTGATGCGGTGAGCTAGTATCTGAAGAAAACTAAATACGATGCGTATTAATACTATTAGTAATAATTTAAACTTGAATATGGATCTGCCCGGAAGCAAATCCATAACGCTCCGGAACCTGGTGCTCGCCGCGCTGGCCGAGGGGACGACCGAAATCGCTGCGCCTTGCGACTGCGACGACACCCGGGAAATGGTGGAATGCCTGGGAAGCCTTGGTGTCTCCATCGAAACGAGTAACGACTACCGTCGGATAAGCGTGGATGGAACAGGCGGCCACTTCTCGGAGGGTCCCATTACACTCGGTCTCGGACTGAGCGGCACTTCCGCGCGTTTTCTGATCGCCCTATCCGCCCTGAGAAGCGAGGTAACCCAACTGGTCGGGCGCGGCAGCCTGAACGAAAGGCCGAACCATCCCCTGCTCGGCGCGGTCGAGCAACTGGGTGGTGAGACGGTGTCTTCCAACGATGGATGCCTCCCTCTTTCCATCAAGGGGCCCGGGACGTTCGGTCGCAAGGTCCGGATGAACGGCAACGTATCGAGCCAGTTTTTCTCCGCCCTGCTGCAAATCGCACCGTTGCTCCCGAATGGCCTGGAAATAACCGTGGACGGCGAACTGGTCAGTCGTCCGTACATCGACATTACGTTGAACGAAATGCGGAAATTCGGTGTCGCGGTTATGAATGACGACTACCGCAGGTTCGAGGTCCTCCCACAGCAGTACCGCTCCGGGCACCGGACGGTGGAAGGAGATGCCTCCGCCGGTTCCTACTTCGCGGCCCTCGCATTGATACATGGCGGGACGGTCGTATTCGAGAATCTGGGGGCGGATTCCCGGCAGGGTGATGTCCGTTTTCTGGCGATATGTGAAAGATTGGGGGCGCGTGTTCGTATGAGCGGCGAAAAGACTGTCGTCGAGGGTCCGGAGGCTGGCCTTATCAACCCCCTCAAAGGCGAAATTGAGTGCGGAGATATCCCCGACGCGGCCCTCACCTTAATCGCGATCGCGCCGCTGATAACCGGAATCACGAAGATCACGGGCATCGCCACGCTCAAGAACAAGGAATGCGACCGTATCGAATCGCCTGCGGCGGAACTGCGTAAAATCGGCGTGGAGGTGACGACTGGCGCCGATTTCATCGAGATTGGCGAACTGCCAGGGGATGTGGTGCCCCCGAATATCGTGGACATCGAAACCTACCATGACCACCGCATGGCCATGAGCTTCGCCGTGCTGGGCACCCGCCTGGGAAACCTGAACATCCTCGACCCCGACGTTGTCGGGAAGACTTATCCTCGCTTCTGGGAGGATCTGGACCGGGTTCGGTAAAACAACCGGAGCCTATCCGGCAATACCGGCTACCTTATCTGTTCTTTCCTACCGCCGGATATACAGATCCGTAATCGTGGAATTATCGATGAAGAAGGGTTCCTGGCCTGTGGAGTCCTGCTTCCAGCCCGCCAGCCAGGGTTTGCGGAGCTGCAGGAAGTAGTCGTGGTAGAGGAAGACGCCGCCCACGTCCTCGACCAGAATTCGTTCCGCTTCGTTATACATCTCGAAACGGCGTACCTCGTTGGTCTCCCTTGCCGCCTCGTCGACCAGACGGTCGAATTCCGCGTTCATCCAGTCGTGGCGCCCCGCGCCCACGGGCTGCGAGTGCCAGACCATGCCTAGGAGGTTGTGGGGATCGGGAAAATCGTACTGGAAGGGGATCAGGCTGAGGTCTATCCGGTACTGGGCCATGGCCTCGCTGTAGACCCTGGGCTCCATGTTCCGTACGCCCACCCTGAGGCCCAAGTTATTGGACAACATTCCTGAGACAGCCTCGGCCGCCATGATGCGGTTCGGATCGTTGCGCAGCCAGATGTCCACGGACGGAAATCCCCGGCCGCCCGGATACCCGGCCTCGGCCAGGAGGCTGCGGGCCAGTTCGGGATTGTATCGCTGGACGTCCTTCAACGCGTCGCCCGAGTAACCCGGAAAGCCCGGCGGAAGCATGGTGTACGCCGGCAGGGCCGTACCCCGGAGCACGATGTTGCACAGTGCGTCACGATCTATGGCGTGGCTGATGGCCTTTCGCACCCGGTGATCGCTGAACACACCTTCGCGCGTCCGGAAAAAGAGATAGAGCGCGTTGAAGTCCATGTACTTGTGCAGTTCGGCGCTCAACACCGGATCGCCCTCGATCCGGCTAAGGTCGCGCACATCGATCTGCACCAGGTCCAGTTCGTCGTTTTCGTAGGAAAGCAGCCCGGTGTTCACCCGGTTCCTGAACATGGAGTGGATCTCGGTCAAATACCCTTTCAGCGGGCCGTTGTAGTATTCATCCAGCGTGAGCGTGAGGCGCTCTCCGATGCGCCAGTTCCCTACCTTGTAGGACGAATTGCTGACGACGTTTTCGTCCGACGCCCAGCGGGGACCGAACCTCTCGACCTGCCAGCGTGGTACCGGGATCGAGGTGAAGAAGGCGGCGATCATGGGCAGGTACGGGCAGGGCCCGTCGGTTTCGATCACGAGGGTCATGTCGTCCGCCGCGTATACGCCCACCGAATTCGGATCGTCCGTCTGACCGGTATTGAATGCACGAGCTCCCTTGATATTGTAGTAGAAGAAGGCGTAGCCGCTGCCCGAAGCGGGATCCAGCATGCGCTTGTAGCTGTATTCAAAATCGTGGGCCGTCACCGGCCGGCCGTCGCTCCACCTGGCACCGGGACGCATGAGGAAGGTCCACTTCGTCTGGTCCTCGTTGGCCTTCCAATTGCTTGCCGCACCCGGAATCACGCGATTGTTGTGGTCCAGCATGGTGAGACGTTCGAAGAGGAAGACGATGCCGCCCACCTCGTAGATGGCCACACCAATGTCCAGGTTGGTCGGTTCGTCGTTCAGAAAGCGGAAGACCTGGCGTTCGGGGGGCGCGGCGTCCGCGGGCATCACCCTGCCGACGGCGTTGCGCACCTGGGCCTCCGGATGACCCGATAAAAACGAAAGGCCGCCGATCACAAGGACCAGCGTCATGACTACTATGGTCACGTGTTTCATCGTATTACCTCTCAGGTCATGCGTACGCGCACCGGGTCAGGGACGTTCCGATCGCTGCAGGTTCAGCCAGTCCATTTCATCCTCCGACAGGGATGTCTGCAGTGCCTGCAGGTTCGCCCTGATCTCTTCCCCATTCCGGGCGCCTACCAGGGCATAGATGTTGAGCGGTTGGCAAAGCACGTAGGCCAGGGCGATCTGAGGGATGGAAAGGCTTTTTTCTTCTGCGAGTTCTTCGACGCGGTCCAGCCGTTCGAAGTTGTCGTCTGTGCAGTAGGCCCTAACGGCGCTTTCGTCGAACAGTCCCTGCTCGACGAGGGAGTCATAGTTCTCCCGGTTCACCCGGCCGGAAAAGAATCCGTTGGCGATACTGGACCAGGTAAACAGCGGCATCTGGTTTTCCTGGTACCAGGAGCGCGCGGCGGTGCCGTCCGTACCGCTGATGCTGATACATCCTCTCCACGGCGGTTCGGCCTGCTCGGCCAGACTGAAATTCGGACTGCTCACCGTGAAGGGCTGCCGTCCGCTGGTAGCGGCGTACAGGTTGGCCCGCTCGATCCGGTCGTGGGTCCAGTTGGAGCCGCCAATCACGCCGAGGTTGCCCGTGCCGATATAGTGATTGAGCCGATCCACGATCGGTCCGACCGGCATGCGGATATCATCCCGGTGCAATAGGTAGAGATCGATGTAGTTTGTTCGCAGACGGGCCAGGGAATCGTGCAGGTCCGAAGATATATCGTAGGGCGTCACCCGCTCCCGGTCGGCATTCATGTGGCAGCACTTGGTCAGAATGACGACTTCGTCGCGCAGGCCCCGTTCCTCGATCCACCGGCCCAGTACGCGTTCGCAGTCGCCCCCGCCGTACAGATGACCGCTGTCGAAGGTATTGATCCCCGCCTCGTACACCTGGTCGAGCAGGTCGTAGCTGTATTCTTCTTCCGCGGTACTCAACATGATCGTGCCCTGCACGAGGCGGGACACGGGTTTGTCTACATTCTCTATGCGGCCGTACTCCATGGATGCTCCTCTAGAATCGTTAAATCCTTTGTTGTCTGGTCTGGTGTTTCAGTATCTCCGGAACAATCGCGGAATCTATCCCTCCATGGGGTATTTCAAACCGATCTCGTCCCGGACGGCGTCCAGCGTCCTCATGATGGCGAGGGTCTCGTCCAGCGGAAGTGCGGGACTCTCGAGCAACCCTTCCCGCAGACAACGGCCCGCTTCCTCGATCTCGTATTTGAATCCGTTCTCTACACGATCCGGTTCAATCGTGACCGGCTCCTCGCCGTCCACATTAAGGATCACGGCATATGCGTCATAGAACGGCGTCGGAATCCGGATGTTGCCTTGCGTCCCGTGGATGGACACCGCCCCGGGCGTGCTGGTCCGGACGGCGCAGGTCAGGGCGGCCATGGCTCCTGTATCGTAGCGAAAGGCCATGGTGGTCTGCTCATCGACCCCGGTCGCGCCCATGTCCGCCAGCGCGGCGACCCGGTCCGGTTGTTTCCCGTAGACCATCGAAGCCAGCGAGACGACGTATACACCGATGTCCAGGAGGGCTCCGCCCCCCAGTTCTGGATTCAGCAGGCGGCCCTCCGGGTTGAATTCCGTGCGGAATCCGAAGTCGGCCATCATATTCCGCACCTCGCCGATGGCGCCGTCGCCGAGCCACTCGCGAACCTGCGCGATGGTCGGCAGGAACCGCGTCCACATAGCCTCCATGAGGAAAACACCCCGCTGGCGCGCGCACTGGACCATGGTTTCTGCTTCCCGGGCGTTAAGCGCGAAGGGTTTCTCGCAGAGTACGGGCTTCCCCGCGTTCAGGCAGAGCAGCGTGTCCCGGCAGTGCATGGGGTGCGGGGTGGATACGTAGATCGCGTCGATCTCGGGGTCTTCCGCCAGGGACTGGTAAGTTGCGTGTCTTCGGGGCACAGCGAACTCGTCTCCGAAGGCGCCGGCCGTCCCTTGCGCCCTGGACCCGACGGCCGACAACTCGGCATCCGGCACGACAGTCAGCGCTTCAGCGAACTTGTGGGCGATTCTCCCGGTACCAAGAATACCCCATCGTATGAATTCAGGCATGGTAGCTCCACGTTTTAAATATCGATGTTACCCTGTCGACGCGCACGACGCGGTCAACGTCAGGTCAACGTCAGATCACTGCCACGGCACTCCGCGCCATCTCGTCCCAGTCCGGCTCCGGCGCAGGGCGGTCGCTCCAGGCGATCGACATGGCGCCGTCTTCCACGACGAGCGTTCCCCGGCAGTCGAGTTCCGCTGCAGGTGGACGCGGTTGCAGTCCCATGTACGCCTCGAAGACGGGGTCGTTCCCGACAGCCAGGATGACGTGGTGATCTCCTCCATGCACCTCCACGCCGAAACTTTCGGCCAGCTGGGCCTGCTTGACCTGGCCCGTGATGCCAACGCCCCGCTGCCGGACGATATCGGCGGCCTGCATGGCCAGGTACGGCGCCGTGTTGTACGGCTGTCCCCCGATGGCGCCAATCCATTCCAGGGTGAGGACCGGGAGATCGAGTGTGGCGCAGAGTTTCTTCAGGCCCATGATGTCGTAGTCCTGCAAAGGCTCCTCGATCCACCGGTATCCGCACTTCTCCATGATGCGACCGACCTTCACGGCTTCTTCGTAGGTGTACGACTCGACGGGATCGTGAAATAGCATGATCTCGTCACCGAGAGCTTCCCGCAGTTTCACAGCCATCTCCCCGTTGGTCTTCACGCCCCGGTAGGAGTGGTCCTTGCAGCCGATGAATCCCTCTTCAGCCACGCGCTTCACCGCGTTTTCCACCAGATCGTCGATGGTCCGGCCGCCCACGTTGCAGTAGGCGGGCACGCTTTCCCGGCATGCGCCCAGCAGTTTGTAGATGGGCAGGCGGGCACTGCGGCTCGCCAGGTCCCACAGCATCCGATCGACCGTGTCCAGCAGCCCTCTACCCGTGTACATGAAGCGCTGGGCCATCCAGAACCGCTGCCACACGTATTCCCGGTCGAAGGCGTCCACGCCGATAAGCATGTGGGCGTACCGGGCCAGAAACTGACGGCCCTGCCATTCCAGCTCCACGGGATCGAAACCCGTGCCATAGTCGGCGTAGGCGTCCAGGTCGCCATCCGTCACGAGGCGGACCACCAGCCGGTACTTAGGTTCGGGGCCGTCCCCGGTGAAGGCGTATCCGTCGGGCGCGCCGGCGCCGAACCCCTGGTCATGGGTAAACAGGCCCGAGATGCCCGGGGGCACAGGCGCCATGCTGCCCCGGTCCGCGCTGCTCTCCCGGCGCGTTTCGGGTTCGCCCTTGAGCACGTAACATTTAACGTCCCGGATCTGCATGGGATTTCCTTATTCAGACGGCCGCGCCGTTTCAGGCGGCCCCACGGTTTTTCAGACGGCCGCGCCGTTTTTCGGGACGGCCGCGCCGTTCAGGCGGCCACATCGTTTTTCAAACGGCCGTGCCGTTTTGCATCCGACCGCGCCGTTTTGCATCCGACCGCGCCGTTTTTCGGGACGGCCGCGCCGTTTCAGGATTCGATCAGGTCCGACGTGTTCTCCATAGCCGCGTCCAGGTCGACATCCATGCCGAGGCCCGGCAGTTCGGGTAAGTGGACGAAGCCGCCCTTTACCATCAGCGGGTTGCGGACGAAGGTCGATGCGGTCTCTTGACCCGTCATCTCGATAAAGGGCGTATTTCTCAGGGCGCCCGCCAGATGCAGATGGGCGAAGCCGTCGCAGATCCCGGCGCCGTCCAGGTGGCAGTACGCTCCAAACGCCTCGACGCAACGGGCCGCCTTCAACACGTCGATTAAACCGCCGGCGCCTCCCACGCTCGTCCGAATGTGATCGCCGGACTGCGCCGCCATGACCTGGGACGCCTCGATTGGACTGCACACGTCCGTACTGGTCGGTGTATCGATTTCACCGGCCACCTGCTTCCCGCCGGAGTGGTCGTTCCGGGGACGCGGGCGGTCGAAGTAGAAGTAGTCCGCCTCGTCAAGCACCCGGCCGATCCGTATCGCCTCGTCAACCACGCACCGCCCCTGGCCGTCGAGAATCAACGGGAAATCCGGCCCCACCTCCGCACGCACCTCGCGCACAAGGTGGACGAGGGTGTTTTCATCCGCCAGCGCGCCGAACCGATAGGCTTTGAATCCGGCCCGGTGCGCGTCTTTCGCTTCCCGGACGATCTCGGAGGGGGTGACTCCCGCCGTGCCGTTCATGCAGACCGGTACGCGGTCCCGGAACCCGCCTAAGTGCCTGAAGAGCGGCCGGCCCGCTATCTTTGCCGAGAGATCCCACAGGGCGATGTCTACCCCGGCGCGCAGGGATGGGGGCAACGCTCCGTCCATTTCCTTCAGCGCCCACCAGGACCGTTCCCGGTCCAACGGATCCGAATGCACCAGGATGGATGACACGCGTTCCATCTCGGTCCCCGTGGCGGAAATCCCGGTACAGTGCCCCTCCAGACCCGTATCGGTCAGCAGGCGCAGCAGACCCGCGGGCTGGTGCAGGACGATTTTGGATATTTTCATTGAATTAGTCTGAGGTTTCTAATGCCGGCTATCTGCGCGCATCCTGATTCCGGCTATCCGCATACGGGTTCCCAAGCTGACTGTGTCTACGGTTCGTCACTTTCTGCGAATCAGTTCGTGGCGCCCAGGGGGAACACCGGTCTGTCCCGCTGCTGATGCGTTAGGGGACGGCTTCCGCTATCCGTGACGACGACGGACTGTTCCAGGTGCAGGGACCCGACTCCCGCCAGGCACAGCGGCGCTTCCACGTTGAGTACCATGTTTTCTTCAATGGACAGGTCGGAAGGGATATCTACGCAGTCGTCCGAGATCCGCAGACCGTTGTCCGGCGCGAGAATGGGATAGTCCCGCACTTCCATGCCGACCCCGTGTCCATGGGGGTACATGGCCAGGCCGGCGTCGTCCACCACGGCCTGCATCGCCACCTGTACCGTCGAGGCGTTCGCACCGGGCTGTATCGCGGCCAGGCCGGCGTCCATGGACGCGCGGAGTACGTCGAACCGCTCCTGCATGGCGTCGGACAGGGGTTCCATGGCGAACGTGGTCCCGGTATCCGAATAGCAGGTCCTGTATCGACATCCCCAGTCCACGTACTCCACCTCGGATTCACCGAGGATGAAATCCGGTTCCGTCGCGATGCCGAGTCCGTGGACCCCGAAGGCGAAATGATCCAGGTCGGCCCCCCGTGAGCCCAGCTCCGCCCGGAACCGGTGAATGACGTGCTGTACGTTGTCGCCGGGGCTCGCTTGTTCCATGGCCGTCATGGCCGCTGCTTCGCTGATTTCCGCCGCCTGTTCGAGACGGTCGATTTCGTCGCCGGTCTTGACCATGCGTAACAGCCGGATGAGATTGGAGCAGTCCAACAGCCGGGCGCCGGGGAGTGCCTGGCGCAGTTGGGCGTACCGGGCGGCGGTCATGCCGTCCGCTTCCACGCCCAGCGTTCCACCGGAAAGACCCCGGTCGTCCAGGGCTCCGGCGAGCGCTTCCGTGGTCGTACCGTAGTCCGGCTTGCCTTTCAACAGGTCGTATATCCGGTCCATCCGGTCAGACAACGGCCCCGCCGGCAGGGACCAGTCGAGACCGGAATCACCGCTGATCCGCAGGTCCCTCACCCACAGGTCCGCGCCGTTGACGGCCAGCATCGATCCGGTCACCGCCAGCGCGGGCTCGTCTTCGAGGGGAAACAGCGCGAATCCCTGCGCGATATCCGCTGAACCGCCGGGCCTGACCATGTACTCCTTCATGAGCCCATCGATCCAGATAAAGTAATCCGTGAAATAGGTGATGTTCACGGGAGAGGTCGCGATCAGCGCGTCGAGACCGCAATCCCGCATGAACGACCTGGCGCGGTCTACGTTGAATAGCATCCGGGTATCGTTTCGGGTTGGTACGATTTCAGTGCGTTGGCACCGCTGTTTCCGGCAAAACCCGCGGCTGCAGCGGAGGTGCGATGACGAACCAAACCAGTATAGAAACGCCTCCAGCCAAAGTCAACGATCGAATCGTAAGTATGGGCTGCCGCGGCGGACGAACAGCGCCATCTTTCCCTTGACAAAAAGCCGTGATTCGGATTACTAGGGACATGGTGATGGACATGCAGCGGACAAGTTCGAGGAATCGTATCCGTACCCTCCAGGCAACCCCGAAGATCGTACTTCTCCATGATCCACATCGTAGATTATGATGCCGGAAATCAGACCTCGGTGAAAAGAGCGCTGGATCACCTGGGGTCGGTTTCGATCATCACGTCCGATCCGGAGGAACTCGCCCGTGCCGAGCGCATCATATTCCCGGGGGTGGGCCATGCCCATTCCGCCCTGGTGACGCTGCGCGAAAGGGGACTCGACGAGGCCCTTGAAACGGCCGGCGCCCGGGGCATACCGATCCTGGGGATCTGCGTGGGCTGTCAGATCCTGCTTTCGGATTCAGAGGAAACCGATCTGCCGTGCCTGGACCTGATCGGCGGCCGGTGTCTTCGATTCCGGCCGGAGGACCCCGCCCTGAAAGTGCCCCACATGGGCTGGAATGCACTGCGCGCGAGCCACCCGCATCCCGTACTCCGCCATCTGCAGTCGGGCGACGAGGTCTACTTCGTCCACTCGTACTATCCAGCCCCGTCTGACGGGCAGAATGTCCTGGCCACGAGCCGTTACGGCGTGGAATTCGCCGCCGTCATCGGCAGGAAGAACATCGTCGCGACCCAGTTTCACGTGGAGAAGAGCGGTCCCGTAGGGTTGAAGATCCTGGGCGAATTCGTGAAGTGGGACGGGAACGCATGTTGAGCAAGCGACTCATTTCCTGCCTGGATGTCCGGGACGGCCGGCTGGTCAAGAGCGTCAGGTTCGTCAACACGAAGGACATCGGCGACCCGGTTTCCGCGGCGCGGCGGTATTACGACGCCGGCCTGGACGAGCTCGTTTTCTACGACATCACGGCATCGAGCGACCAGCGCGACATTATGCTCGACGTGGTGGAGGATGTCGCCAGACAGGTTTTCATTCCCTTTTCGGTGGGTGGGGGACTCCGGTCGGTCGAGGACTGCCGGAGGGTCCTCGAAGCCGGCGCGGAGAAGGTCAACCTGAACACGGCGGCCGTCGCCAATCCCGATGTCATCTCCGAAGCGGCCGACGCCTTCGGCGTGCAGGCCGTCGTGCTGTCCATGGACGTAAAGGCTTCCCCGGACGGATCATTACCCTCCGGTTACGAGATCGTGACCCACGGCGGCCGGCGGAACACCGGCATGGACGCCATCGAATGGGCCCGGCGCGGAGAGGCCCTCGGGGCCGGGGAGATCGTCGTCAATTCCATAGACGCGGACGGCACGCTGGAAGGATACGAATTGGCCCTCACGCGCAAGATCGCCGACGCCGTGGGCATACCGGTCATCGCGTCGGGAGGCGGAGGCCGGCCGGAACACCTGTACGACGTCCTCACGTCCGGCGGCGCCGACGCGGCGCTGGTGGCCTCCATGCTCCATTACGGCCACTACTCCGTGCCATCCATCAAGCAGTTTCTACATGACCAGGGGTTGAAGATTCGATTGACCGGTTAGCGGGAGCACAAACCATGACATGGTCGAGACGTACCTTTCTCAGGAGTACCGGACTGGTGGGCGCCGGCGCGGCTGTGGGCGGCTTTTCCACGGTGTTGGACGGATGCGCGATCGCCCAGAACTACGACGTCATCATCAGAGGGGGAACGGTGATAGACGGCACAGGGGCACCGCCCGTTAACGCGGACGTTGCGATCGCGGGAGACCGTATCGTGAGGATCGGTCCGGTCAGAGGTACCGGTACCACGACGATCGATGCAGCGGGAAAGATCGTCTGTCCGGGATTCATCGACATACATTCCCACACCGACCTTTCCCTGCTGGTGAACCCGAGGGCCGAAAGCAAGATCCGGCAGGGCGTGACCACGGAGGTAGCGGGACAGGACGGCTCATCGCTGGCACCTCTGACGGAAGACCGGCTGAAGTCGTTACAGGAGGGTTACGGACGAAGATACGGGGTGGATATCGAATGGACGGATTTCACCGGCCTGTTCAACATCCTGGAGCAGCAGGGCATCGGGGTCAATTTCATGTCCCTGGCGGGACAGGGCACCATTCGCGGATATGTCGTGGGGTACGAAAACGTGCCGGCCGGCGCGCGGCAGATCGATGCGATGAAGGCCCTCGTGGACCAGGCCATGTCAGAGGGAGCATGGGGACTTTCCTCCGGGCTTGAATACACGCCGGGTAGTTTCGCCGACGAGGATGAAATCGCCGAACTCTGCAGGGTAGCGGCGGGGTACAACGGGTTCTACGCCACCCACATGCGAAACGAGGACGATTACCTCATAGAAGCCGTAACCGAGGCGATCAGTACCGCCAGAAAAGCCGAAATCCCCCTCCAGATCGCCCATTTCAAGGCGTCTGGAAGGCGGAACCTGGAGAAGATCTCCGTGGCCTTCGACATGATTGAGCAGGCGGTCGGGGAGGGAATGGAAATCACCCTGGATCGATACCCCTACATCGCCTACGCGACGACGCTGCAGAATCTGTTTCCCACCCGTTTTCGCTCAGGCGGAGCCGAGGCGTTCGTGGGCCGGCTGCAGGCGCCGGACACGCTGCCCCAGATGAAACGGGCAGCCATTGAGAAAGTCGAAATGCTGGGAGACTGGAGCGCCGTGATGATCACTTCGGTCGCCAGGGCAGAAAACCAGGATTACGTGGGCCGGCGCGTGTCGGAGATCGTGGCGGACAGCGGACAGGATCCTTTCGAGTTCGTCCGGGAACTGCTCATCGCGGAGAATGGAAGCGTGGGCATGGTGGGATTCGGTATGAGCGAGGAGGAGATCCGTTCCGTGCTGACCCATCCGCTCGTCATGGTCGCCTCGGACGGCGGGGCCGCGGCCGACTACGGTCCGTTGAGCGAAACCACGCCCCACCCCCGGTTCTATGGCACCTTTCCCAGGGTACTCGGCAAGTACTGTCGCGACGACGGGTTGTTCGATCTGCCTGTCGCCGTGCACAAGATGACCGGCATGCCCGCCCGGAGGCTGGGACTGTCCGATCGGGGCACGGTCGACGTAGGCCTGGTCGCCGATCTCGTGGTGTTTGATCCCGAAACTGTCACCGACCGGGCGGACTTCATGAATCCGCATCAGTACGCCCAGGGCATCGACTGCGTCCTGGTCAACGGCGCTGTCGTCGTGGAAAAGGGAGAACACACCGGTGCGCTGGCAGGCAAGGTGTTGCGGAAGCAGACCGGAGCTGCCTGACCGGGAACAGGCGGCGGTCAGGACATGCTCAAACCCGATCCGATGAAACGGCCAGGTCTTTGATCAGGCCGCTGCGCAGGTCGAAGACCCATCCGTGCACTTGCAGTCCGGTCTCTTCTGTCGACTTCCGTACTTCCGGAAACGCCAGGATGTTCGCACACTGGGCGCGGACATTGAACTCGACCATGCGGTCGCACCGGTCCGTTTGATCAGGGATGGATTCCAGTTCGGTTTCGTGGCGTTGCCGGACCGTTCTCAGGTTCTGCAGCCAGGGCTCGAGCGGGCCGAGGTCGTCCGACCCCAGTACCGCCTTGGCCGCGCCGCAGTCGTAGTGCCCGCACACCACGATATGCCCGACTTTCAAATGCTCAACGCCGTAGATGACGGCGGACCGGGTGTTCGGGTCCTCGGAAGAGATCAGATTGCCCACGTTGCGGTGCACGAAAACCTCGCCAGGTCCGGCCCCCATGAAGGCCTCGGGCATCACCCGGCTGTCCGAACATCCGATGTAGAGGACGCCGGGCCGTTGCGGCCCCGACAGCCGCTCGAGGTAGCCGGGGTCGGCGCTCAGTTTTCTCTTGATCCAATGGGCGTTTTTCTCGAAAATGCGGTCTGGATTCATGGATTCAGTGAAATGTGCCTTCAATAGGACAGGTGAGGTGTTTTCAAATCGCCAATTCGGACCGTCTCGTGCCCGTCTGCACGCCTACTTGCTTGTTCGCTGGTAATAGTATAGACCGCCGGTCGTTCCTCGTCAAAACAAACCGGCCCGGAGATCCACGATGAACAACCCGTCCAGGGACGCCTCTCCGCCGTCCTTCTCCATCGGCATAGACGTCGGCGGGACGTTCACGGATTTTGTCGTGGCGGAAGGCGATTCCGCGCCCCGCTATTTCAAGACGGCGTCGACCCCCCACGCACCATCCGATGCGGTGATGAACGGACTCCGGAACGTCGGGGACGCCTATGGTCTTCCTGTCGCCGAACTGCTGTCTCGAACCCGCCTGTTCATCCACGGTACCACCGTCGCCACCAACACGCTCCTGGAACGCAAGGGCGCGCGGGTCGGCCTGATCACCACCGAAGGCTTCCGGGACTTGCTGGCGCTGCGGGAAGGCCTGAAAGAAGACCGGTACAATCTCCGGATGACGCCCGTCGAGCCGCTGGTTCCCCGGCCGCTTCGGCGTACGCTCGATGAACGTACCCGCGCCGACGGCACCGTAGAGGAGCCTGTGGATACCGGCGCACTCGACGAGATACTGGACGAACTCGTGCGGGCCGGGGTGGAATCGGTGGCGGCCTGTCTCATTTTCTCCTACCTGAATCCGGCGCATGAGCGGCTGGTGGGCGAGCGCATCCGGCGCCGCTATCCCGATCTGTACCTCTCGCTCTCCTCGGAGATCCTGCCTCAGATCAAGGAATACGACCGCCTGAGCACCACGGCGGTCAACGCCTATGTGGGACCGGTCTACGCCCGGTATCTCAGGCGCATGCGGGAGGAGACCTCGAGCCTGGGTCTCGAGCGCGATGTACTCACCATGACGTCCAACGGCGGGGTAACACCGCTGGACGTCGCGGCACGGCAGGCCGTGCAGGCCATACTCTCCGGTCCGGCCGGAGGCGTCAGCGGAGCCGTGGCCTACGGCCGCCTCATCGGCGAGACCGATCTCATCGGATTCGACATGGGCGGGACAAGCACGGACATCTCGGTGATCGAAGGCGGCGATCCCCAAGTTTCCGGGGAACACTACGAAGGGGGATGGAAGATCGCCGTACCGATGATCGATCTCCACACACTAGGGGCGGGCGGCGGCAGTATTGCGCGGGTAGACGACGGCGGAACCCTCCACGTCGGCCCCCGGAGTGCGGGCGCCGAGCCGGGACCGGCCTGTTACGGACGGGGCGGCGATCAGCCTACGGTTACCGACGCCAACCTGGTCCTCGGGTATCTCGATGCGGGTAATTTCCTCGGCGGAAGGACGCGCCTGTACCCGGATCTGTCCGCAAAGGCCATGGAGACGCACGTTGCGGAACCCCTGGGCCTGAGCCTGGAGGAAGCGGCGCTTGGCGTTCTTGACGTCGTGACCACGGCCATGGCCGAGGGCATCAGGCTGCTGACCGTACGCCGCGGCGGAGATCCCCGCAACTTCTCCCTGATGGCCTTCGGCGGCGCGGCGGGACTTCACGTGGGCAGGGTCGCCCGCAAGACGGGCATCGGCAGGGTCTACCTGCCTTCGGCGGCTCCCGTGCTGTCGGCCTACGGCATGCTGGCTTCCGACCTCAGGTACGATTTCGCCCAGTCCTTCACGGCCAGCCTGGACGTCGTCGACCTCGACGAGGTAAGACGGCTGACGGATCGCATGGCGGAACAGGGTATCGCTCAACTGAGGAAACAGGAACTGGGCGACGAAGATATCGCCATCCGGTTCACGGCCGACATGCGGTACCTCGACCAGATTTACGAGGTGAACGTGAACATCCCGGATCTGTCCCGGGATGATGAAGCCATCCGCAGTTCCTGGGCCGCCCTGTTTCACGAAAGATATCAGACCCTCTATTCCTACCATCAGCTCGACCAGGAGATCCGCCTGGTGACGCTGCGGGCCACGGTAACGGGGAGACTGCCGTCCGTTGTCCTGCCGGAGAAAGAGGACACCGGTTCGACCGCGGATGCCCGCAAGGGCACGCGACGTATTTACACCGGCACCTGGACCGAAGCCGACGTATTCGCGGCCGACGGCCTGGCGCCGGGTGCCTTGATCGACGGTCCGGCCATCGTCGAATCCGACTTCACCACCATTCTCGTGGAAGCGGGCGACCGCCTCGAGGTCGACTCCTACGGCGGCATGGTTCTGATCGTATCGTCCGCCACGCCCGATGCGGCATCGGCCGGGTCGGATCCGATTACGCACTCGGTCGTGGGGCACCGCCTGGAGTCGATCGCCCGCGAGATGGCGGACGTCATGATCCGCACCTCCATGTCCCAGATCCTGAACTCCAGCCGGGATTTCTCCACCGCGATCCTTGACGCGAGAGGGCAACTGGTGGCACAGGGAGAGGGTATTCCCGTGCATATCAGTGCCCTGCCTCCGTCCGTCGAAGCGGTGTGCGAATACTTCGGAGACGACATCAACGAGGGCGACCTGTTCATCCTGAACGACCCCTACTTCGGCGGAAGCCACCTACCGGACATCACGGCGATCTACCCCGTCTTCCGCGACGGGACCCTGCTGTTTTTCGCGGTAAACCGGGCCCATCACAGCG
This sequence comes from Candidatus Latescibacterota bacterium, assembly GCA_012270975.1. GTDB lineage: Bacteria > JAAXHH01 > JAAXHH01 > JAAXHH01 > JAAXHH01 > JAAXHH01. Next base: position 614,418 of record JAAXHH010000141.1, read on the forward strand.
ACATCGGCGGGGGAACCCACGGCGGTTACAATCCCTCGGCCAGCGAACTGTACCACGAGGGCCTGCGCATCCCGCCCGTCAGGCTGTACGAATCCGGTCGGCCGCGGGAGGACCTGCTGCACATGCTGGCGGTCAACGTGCGTCACGCGGAGAACTTCTCCGGCGACCTGCACGCCCAGATCGGGTCGGTTCAGATCGCCGCCCGCCGCCTGCAGGTGCTCCTCGACGATTACGGCGCAGACGGCCTGATGGCCTCCGTGGAAGCCATCCTGGACAGCGCGGAACGGCGCATCCGGCAACTCATCGGGGGCTGGCCGGACGGCGTGTATCGCGGGGAAACGCTGCTCGACGACGACGGGTTCGATGCCGAGGCGATCCCCATCCGCGCAAAGGTCACCGTACAGGGCGACACCATGACCATCGACCTGAGCGATTCGAGTCCCCAGGTCACGGGCTTTATCAACAGCGCCTATGCCAATACCCGTTCCCTCGCCCACGTCGCCATCATGTACATGGCCCCGTCCGACGTACCCAAGAACGAGGGGTCCATGCGCCCGGTCAAGGTAATCGCGCCCCGGGGCCTGATCGTGAACCCGAATCCTCCGGCGCCGGTCTGCATGAGTACCAACCACTGCGGGGAGGAGATCGTGGAGGCAGTGTTCAAGGCGCTGGCCCCGGTGGCGCCCGGCGCCGTGAACGCGGGGTTCTCCCGCCGGCTTCGATTCGCGATCACCGGAAGCAATCCACGCACGGGCAACCGCTTCATATGGCACTTCTTCTTCGGCCGGGGCGGCGGTGGGGCCTCCCGGGGTTACGACGGCTGGTCCTGCGTGGGCGAGGTCAACGTGGCCGGGGCGATCCGCAGTCCCAGCGTGGAGATCACCGAGGAGCGATTCCCCTTCAAGATCGTCCGGAACGACCTGAGGCCGGGGTCAGGCGGCGACGGCACTTGGCGGGGCGGGCTCGGCGCGGTCTTCGAAATGGTCTACGAGGGAGACGAGCCGGCTAAACTCAACATGGCGGGCGACGGCGTCATCAACCCGCCCTTCGGGCTCTTCGGCGGCGAGCCGGGTCTGCCGCACCGCTACATGGTGGTGTCCAACGGGAGGGAGAGGATGCTCAAGTCCAAGGAAACCGAGGTGCCGATCCTGCCCGGAGACCACATCGTCGCGCTGTCCGCCGGCGGCGGCGGTTACGGACCGCCCCGGTCGAGGGATCCGTCCAGCCGCGCCCGCGACGGGGATTCCGGCCTGGCCTGATCTAAATCCTGACCCAGACCGCGTATAAGGCGAAAACGGCCATCACGATCGTGGCGGCCGTCAACGCGACCAGCATGGATCTGGACGGCGGGACGCCCGCTGCCCTCGCCGTGGTCCGGCTGAAGTACAGCGCCGCCCATCCGATGGCCGGCAGCAGGATCGTCTGCATCAGTCCACCGATGATCACCATGGTGACCGGTGCGGACCACAGGACGTAGAGGACGAGGTATACCAGGGGCAGCAGGACGCCGATCACCCGCACGACCCGCTGCCGGTCGTTGGGCTGCGCGTAGGTGATGAAACCGAGTACCGCGAGAGCGTCCGCCAGCATGCGCGACTGGCCTACTATCGTCACGAAATACGTCGAGAACAGCACCACGAAGGCACCCACGCCGAAGAGGTAGAACGCCCAGTTGCCCAGCGTCTCGGTGTACATCCCGGAGAGGATCTGCACGGTGCCGAACCCTTCCGGTACGAGTCCCTGGGCATGGAGCACGGCCGCGCCCAGGAAGAAGAAGGCGAGCGTCGCCAGCGTGTAGATGACCATGCACAGCCACACGTCCTTCTTCATCACGCTTATCCATCCCAGGGCGCGTTCACGCCAGGCCGCGCTGTCGTCGCGGGGTCCCGCCGCCCGGGCATAGCCCTTTTCCACGCACCAATATGGGTAGAGCAATAGTTCGGAGGCGCCCACCCCGGTGATGCCGAACACGGCGAAAGCCGTGACGGCGCCGTCCTGCGGGAGGGCAAACCGCAATCCGTCCAGGAGGGCCTGGGGAGAAACCGCATAGGGGGTCCAGAACAAGAGCAGCGCGCTGGCCAGTGTGGTGAAGGTGAACAGGGCCACCAGGATGGTGGTAATCCGTTCCAGCGTCATGTACTGCCCCACGAGGCCGAGCCCCATGCCGACCAGCGTGAGTATGATCAGCCACGAAGTGTTGCCGAAGACCGGGAAGATCAGGTCCAGCGACAGGCTCATCGTGCCAAAAATGCCGCCCACCTGCATGGTGCTCCAGAGCAAAAGCAGCAGGCTCCCCCACACGAGCCAGGACACTCTCAGGCGCGGGCCCGGGACCCTGTTGAAGGCCACGAAGGTGGTCTGGCCGGTGGCGATGGCGTGCCGGCCGAGTTCGCTTTGCACCGGCACCTTGACCGCACAGCTCAGGAGAATCAGCCAGAGTACGACGAAACCGACCTCGGCCCCGAGACGCGTGGTGGCGATGAGTTCCCCGGAACCCACGATGGAACCGGTCAACAGCAGGCCCGGTCCCAGCTGCTTGATCGTCGACCAGCGGTCGGCGGGCGGTTTTCTTACATGTTCGGGAAGCAGCGCGTAAGGATCGGAAACGTTGGACATGCAGGTTCGCTTGTAAGGGTGATATTGGGAAATGGACAGCTCAGTGCCGCCGGTCGGCGCTCAGTATGTATCGGCCTTGACGGCAGGATCGATCGCTACCGAGTCAGGACGAATCGACCTCGCCGGAAAGCGGGATCGCTTCGTCGATCAACATGATCGGGATCTCTTCCCTGATGGGATACAGGTACTTGCCGTCGGCCCGTACCAGGCCTCCGTCGATGGGTTCCGTCACTTTTTCGCCCCCCCGGTTGACCAGCGTACCGGCCTCGATCATGCCATTGACGTCTTCGACGACGGAATCCGGCGCGAGACGAACCGCTTCCTTGGTTTCCGGACAGGCCAGTATGTCCAGCAAAGCCTGGTCAATCATGAATCCCTCCAGCGCCCGGTATCATTCGGTGGCGTATGCGCCGCATGACAGTGATTGGGACAGACTATAAGAATCCGTACCAGGGTGATCAAGCGAATTCTACGCGGCACCGTCTGAAGTGCGGACTCGACCGGCCGCCGCCACCGGCTGCGATGTCATCTGAACGGGACCTTCGTCGAACGACAGGATCGTTGCGTTCAAGGCGGCGCATCGTCGCGGTTGTTGCGTTCAGGGCGGCTGCACCGTATAATAGGGAGCGATTGATTGTGCGACACCACGTACCCGCAGACCGACAAAACAGCACCAAGGAGTCCTTACATGGCGCAGGAAGTGCCGACCACCATAGAGTTGCCCGACTATTCCAGCCTGCCTTACAAAGTGGCCGACCTGTCCGAGGCGGAACTGGGTCACCGCGAAATCGCCATCGCCGAACAGGAGATGCCCGGCCTGATGGCCGTCCGCGAGAAGTACGGCCGCGAACAGCCGCTCGAGGGCGCACGCATCATGGGATCCCTCCACATGACGATCCAGACTGCCGTGCTCATTCAGACGCTCAAGGCTCTTGGGGCCGAGGTGAGGTGGGCCTCCTGCAACATCTTCTCGACCCAGGACCACGCGGCGGCCGCCATCGCGGACGACGGCGTTCCCGTCTACGCCTGGAAGGGGGAAAGCCTGGAGGAGTACTGGGCCTGCACGCTGCAGGCGCTGACCTTCGACGGCGAATCCGGCCCAACGCAGATCGTGGACGACGGCGGCGATGCCACGCTCCTCATTCACCGGGGCGTGGAAGCCGAAGACGACCCCTCGATCCTGGACGAACCCACCGACAACCGGGAACTTCAGATCATTAACGAAGTGCTCAGGAGGCAACTGGACAGAAACCCGCGGTTCTGGCATGAAATGAGCGCCAATATCCGCGGCGTCTCCGAGGAGACGACCACCGGCGTCCACCGGCTCTATCAGATGATGCAGGACGGGAAGCTCCTGTTCCCGGCCATCAACGTCAACGATTCGGTGACCAAGTCGAAATTCGACAACCTGTACGGCTGCCGCGAATCGCTCGCGGACGGCCTCAAGCGCGCCCTGGACGTCATGGTCGCCGGGAAGACGGTCGTCGTCTGCGGATACGGCGACGTGGGCAAGGGATGCGCCCAGTCGATGCGAGGCTTCGGCGCCCGCGTGGTGATCACGGAGATCGACCCCATCTGCGCGCTGCAGGCCGCGATGGAAGGCTATGAGGTGACAACGGTCGAAGACGTGCTCGACCAGGGGCAGATCTTCGTTACGACGACCGGGAACCGGGACATCCTCCGTATCGAACACATGGAGCGCATGCTGGACCAGGCCATCGTCTGCAACATCGGCCATTTCGACAACGAAATCCAGGTGGACGCGCTGAACGAATACCCCGGCGTCGTGAAGCAGAACATCAAACCCCAGGTGGACAAGTACCTCTTTCCCGACGGCCATGCCATCTACCTGCTCGCGGAGGGACGGCTGGTCAACCTGGGTTGCGCCACGGGCCACCCCTCATTTGTCATGTCGAGTTCCTTTACCAACCAGGTAATCGCGCAAATCGACCTGCGGCTCCATGACCACGAGACCGGGGTCACGACCCTGCCGAAACACCTGGACGAGGAGGTAGCCAGGCTGCACCTGCACAAACTGGGCGTGAAGCTGACCCGGTTGTCCCGGAACCAGGCGGATTACATCGGTGTTCCCATCGAAGGGCCCTACAAACCCGATCACTATCGATACTGACGGGGGCGACAGGGGCGTGGACCATCAGCCTTCCCGTAAAGCCGCGCGGGATGTCCACCGTTCTCGATGAAAAACATCAGTCTGCTGTTTGCCAGTCTCAGAAGCCGATTCAAGGTCGAGGACGACCCGTTTCGATTCCGCGATCCGGGCGTGCTCGCGGACGGCGATCTGCGGCTGCTGCTTCGCAGGACGATGCCGGGCGACGCACGGCGGGGCATCGTTCCCGAGTATATCTTCGACATGGTGCGTGCGGTCGGCCTGGACGGCCCGGACGACTCGGACAGCCCGGACGACCCGGCCCCCGTGATGGGAAGACTGTCCCTGCGCATCGGCCACACGAAGCATATCGAGATGTACGCGGGACACATCGGCTACTCCGTGGACCTGCCGTATCGCGGCCGCCGCCTGGCCGCGCGCAGCTGCCTGCTCATCCTGCCGCTCGCCCGGGCACACGGGATCAACCCGCTCTGGATCACCTGCAACCCGGAGAACGCGGCGTCCAGAAGGACCTGCGAGATCATCGGTTCCACGCTGGTGGAGACCGTCCCCATCCCCCCGAGCGACCCGCTTTACCGGTGGGACACGAAGTGGAAGTGCCGGTACCGGGTGGACCTGTAGGCCTGCGTGCCGGATAACAGGGGATGCCGGCAACGGGATGGGCGGGCGTGTCGATACCGGTATGTGCATAAACCACGGAGCACTTCATGCTCGCCCTCCACGGCGGCGCACCCTTCCGGGATACGAAATCCCGTCCCTTCCCTGCCAGGACCCCCTTTGGCGAGGAGGAAATACGCCTCGTCACGAAGGCGCTACGGTCCCAGAACCTCTTTCGGTGGGGCGGCGAACTCACCCCCGTCTTCGAAAATCGCTTCGCCGAGACCTACGGTGCGAAACACGCCGTCGGTTCCACCTCGGGAACGGCGGCCCTGCATGTTGCCGTCGGCGCGATAGACCCGGAACCCGGGGATGAAATCATCACGAGCGCCATCACCGACCTGGGCACGATCATCCCGATCCTGTACCAGAACGCCGTGCCGGTCTTCGCGGACATGGACCCGGAGACCCTGACCGTTGATCCGGATGACGTTGAAAGGCTGATCACGCCGAGGACGCGGGCGGTCATTGCCATACACCTATTCGGCAACGCCTGCCGCATGGACGCGTTGGCGGAGATTTCGAGACGAAGGGGGATACCCCTCATCGAGGACTGCTGCCAGGCCCACCTGACGCGCTACCGGGGACGGCTGCTCGGGACCTGGGGAGACGTGGGCTGCTTCAGTTTCCAGCAATCGAAACACATGACTACCGGGGACGGCGGCATGACCATCACGAACGACGACGCCCTGGGACGAAGCATGCGGATGTTCGCGGACAAGAACTATGACCGGGAACGGCAGGGACCGCGCATGTACGGACCGCTGGGCATGAACTACCGCATCACGGAACTCCATTCCGCCGTGGGACTGGCCCAGCTGGAGAAACTCGCCGGGGTCGTGGAATCGAGAAACCGGCTCGGCAATCGTCTGACCGACGGAATAGCGCACATCGACGGCGTCGTTCCGGCCCCGGTAACACCGGGTGCCAGGCACAGTTACTGGACCTATCCCATGCGGGTTACGGGGTTTTCTGCCGAAGCGTTCGCGGAGGCGCTGCAAGCCGAGGGGATCGGCGCGAGCGCGGGTTATATCGGCGACCCGATCTACCAGTGTTCGGCGGCGCTTGCCGATCATCAGACCTACGGGCATTCCCGTTTTCCGTTTTACAGCCAATATACGGAACGGACGTTCGAACGCGCCAACGAGCTTTGCCCGCGAACCCGCAAGCTGCTCGAACAGCTCGTGCTTCTGCCGTTCAACGAAAACTATACCGACGGGGATATCGACGACGTGGCCGGCGCCGTACGGAAGGTCGCATCGGAGCTCTAGCGGACCGGATAAGTTCAACCGCACAGCGGCCTGGGGGATATCGTACTTCAGCCGCGCGTCGTAATCGAGTCCCATGCGACCATCGTATTCCGTCGCGGCGGCCTAGGGGATGTTGTGCTTCATCTTGTAGGCGAGCCAGTTTTCCTTCAGGTGCAGGAAATCCTCGAACGTGGGCTGCAGGATGAAGGGGTTGTTCGATCTTTCGTAGCCGATGGTCGACGAAGGCTTCACCCCGAAGTCATGGCCCGGATACACACCGATGTCGTCGTCCAGTTCCATCAGGCGCCGCAGGCTGTCGTATTCCTTCCTCGCCTCTTCTTCGGTGGCGGTGCCGCCCACCTTGCCCACGAAGAGCGTGTCTCCGGTGATCAGCCTGTCTTCCACCAGAAGACACATGCCGTCCTCGCAGTGGCCGGGTGTGTGGATCACGGCCAGGTCGAGTTCGCCCAGTTTGAATACCTCGCCGTCAGTCACTTCGAGATCGTAGAAATACTCCGCGTCCCGGTACATCACCACGTCGATGCCCAGCGCTTCGATGAGATGGTCGTTGCCGTTCACGTGGTCGTGGTGGGAATGCGTGCAGATGACACAGGCCAGCTCCACCTCCAGTTCACCCGCGCGCTCGATATAGTATTCGGGCCGGTACGATGGATCGACCGCCGCCGCCTTCCGGGTCTTCTCGTCGGCCACCAGGTAACCGAAGTTCCGGTCGCCTCCGTTCTCTACCTGTTCGAAAATCATCTTTGTCCCTTTCGTATCGTCTTTTCGTATCGTCCAATAACCGCCGGTCGCAACTCAACTTACCGCATGATATCCCCTCGTCGGAGCGAAGTCAACCCGCATGCCTCCCTCCGGTGAATTCCCTTGACTTCGACCCGGTCCGGACACAGGATATCTTCATCAAATCCCCTCGGGCCTACGCGGACCATCCCTCTGGAAAAGAGCAACCGGTGCAAACTGGCGAACTGATCATCTTCCGTCATCGCGGGGATACTCAAATCGGCATGCTGCAGGCGGTTTCCCGGAAGAAGTTCAAGGTCGCGGTCTCCGCCAACCGGGTCATGGACATCTCGACGGATCCGATCGTACTGTATACCGATATAAAGGTGCGCGATCTGTCCGAAATGCTGGAAGTCCGCCGGAATATCGAAGAGCAGGCCGGAACCTTCGACCTCGAGGAAGTCTGGGAGGTGCTGAAGGACGATCCCGGCGTCTATACATCGGAAGACATCGGCGAACTTTATTGGGGCGAACCTGCTTCACCTGAGCAACGGGCGGCCATGCGGCTGCATCTGGGCCGCCAGTGCCTGTATTTCTCAGAACGGGACAACGGCTTCATGTCCCGCACGTCCGAGCAGGTCAGGAATATCGTCGATAAACAGGCGCGCCAACTGGCGGTGGAAACAGAACGGGAGGACTTCGACCGCTGGTTGTCGGACGATGCGCGTCAGGGGCAGGACCCCGAGTCCCTGACGAACCGCCAGAAACGCTGGTTCTCGCACCTCCGGCAATACGTCATTCAGGGCGATGAATATCCCGGGATCGACCGGGTGCGCGGCCTGCTGAAAGAATTGCCCACGCTTTCGGGCAGCGATCCGCAACGAGCCGCCTTCGCCGTCATGGTGCGCAAGGGAATCTGGGACGAAGACGAAAACCTCGATCTGCTGCGTTATGAAATACCGACCGATTTCGCGGACGAGGTGCTGGAATACGCCGCCTCCCTTCATCCTTCGGAAGAAGGCCGGGAGGACCTCACCGGACTACCGGTCCTGTCGATCGACGACGCTTCCACGCAGGACATCGACGACGCCCTTTCCGCGGAACGGACCGGGGACGGCTACCTGATCGGCGTGCATATCACCGACGTGGCGGACCTCATACCCAGGGATTCGGTTCTGGATCTGGCGGCCCGGGAAAGGATGTCGTCCCTCTATCTGCCGGACCTCCACGTCCCGATGCTGCCGTCGACGCTGTCCCAGGACCACTGTGCGCTGCTCGAGGGTGAAAGCCGATGCGCCATAAGTTTCCTGTTTTCCCTCTCCACCGACTTTGAAGTGGTGGAATCCCGCATCGTGCCTTCCGTGATCGTCAACCGGGGCCGGCTGTCCTACGACGAGGCGAACCGTCTTCTGGGAACGGTCGAACAACCCAACGCCGAGGTGCTGCATATCCTCAACCAGGCCGTGGATTTCTTCTACCAGCGGCGCATCGACCAGGGCGCGGTCGAGCTGGAACGCAGCGTGGTCTCGATCAAGGTAGACGACCGGAAGCGCATCCGGATCAAGCACCGGGACACGTCCACGCGGTCCGAGCACATCGTATCAGAACTGATGATCCTTGCCAACCGGACCGCGGCGGCCTGCCTGAACGAGCGTGGAATTCCCGCGATCTACCGCACCCAGGCCGAGTCCGATCTGAGTGATCTGGAACAGTCGACCCACGACGCGGTCTGGCGCTTCAAGGTCCTGCGTAGAATGAAACCCCTGGAACTGAGCCTGAAGTCCAGTCCGCACGCCACGCTGGGTGTAGACACTTACTGCCAGATCACGTCTCCCATACGCCGTTATGCCGACCTGGTCCTGCAGCGGCAGTTGCGGACGGCCCTTTCGAACGATCCTCCGGTCTACGACGCCGACGACATGATGGACGAACTGTCCGCCCTGGAACGCAGCCGGATACTGTCGAAAATCCAGGCGCGGCGGGAATGGTACTGGCTTCTGAAGCACCTGGAGCAACAGAAAGACGTTCACATCAGGGCGATCGTCCTCGAAGCGCGCGAACGGAACGTACTCGTCGAATTCCCCGATTACGGATCACGCATGGCGGTGAAGGTGGAGGGGATTCCTTCGCCGGGTGAAGAAATCGTGTTGAGTCCCGTCGCAGTCGACCCGTGGTCGGGTACCCTGAGATTGCGGCAGATTGCAGATCAATCCTGAACAGGAAGGAGCATTACCTTGGTAAAGATCAAGTCACTGGAGCACGTAGCGGTGGCCTACCGCGACACGGACGCCGCGGCGCAGTGGTACTGCGACGTGCTGGGCTTCGAAATCGCGCTCAAGTTCAACAACCCCGGGAACGATGCGAATTTCTACTTCGTCCGGGATCCCGCCGGCACCTGTTTCATCGAGATCATTGCCATGCCCGAAGGAGACGACACGCAACTCGGCGACATCCGTGCCGCCCATGTGCATGTCGCCTTCAACGTGGATGACATGGAGGAAGCCGTGGCCGAACTGCAAGCAAAGGGAGTGAAACTGGAAGGTCCGCCCGCGCGTTCGGGGGAGAACATCCTGCTCTTCTTCCGCGACCCGGAAGGCGCGCCGCTGCAACTGGTACAGCGGGCGAAACCGCTCTAAGGAGAAAGACTCTCAAGGAGGGCGAAACCGCTTCGGCGCCTCTTCTGCTCAGAAGCCGATTTCGAAGCCGAGGCGGATTTCGCGGGGCGGAGCGTAGTGCTGGGGATCCAGGCTCAACAGCCGCCGCAGACGGATGAACTCCTGCGACCGGCCCGCGAAGGACTCCAGAGTATATCCGTCGTCCCCCGGAAGGCCCGTGTTGGCGTAGACGCTCACGACGTTTCGCCGGTCGAATACGTTCCGGACTTCTGAAAACAGCGTGTAGGTCAGCCTTCCGGCCTTCATGCGCTTCCTGAGACGCAGGTCCAGATTGACGAAGGCGGGCAGCCGCGCCTGGTTCGGTGCGGTTGCCGTCTGTTCCCGCAGGGTATTGGTCGGCGTATAGGGCAGACCGCTGCCGTAATAGCCCACCAGGGACAACCCCCATCCGCGAAGCGGGATGCCCGCGACCCGCTGCTGTACATAGTCGGGTGCCAACAGGTTCACAACCGCTTTTACCGTGTGCCGCTGATCGAAGGCGAGGGGAAAATAGCCTCTTTCGGAGGGGATGGCCTGTTCCGCGTGTTCCTGGGGAGAGGAAGCGCTTCCCCGCGCGACGGAATAGGTGTAGTTCAGAGATCCCGAAAGCACGCGCGCCACGTCCCGCTTCAGAATGAACTCGACGCCGCGCACGGAACCGAAGTCCGCGTTGTTGAAGATATAGTACATGCCGCCGGGGTACTGGACCTGCGCTGTCGACGTAAGGTTCGAGATGGTCTTGTAGGATGCCGTGAGCCCGATGCGGACGTCCCCCGGCAGTATATGCTCGAGTCCGAATTCATAGGCCACCGTCTTCTGGGGCGCCAGGTCGGGATTTCCGAGGCGCGGGGAATCGCCGCTGAGATCGCGTCTGAGGTTCGTATAGGCATGCCGGAACTCAGGCGGCTGGTAGAAGTAACCGTAGTTGAACCGAAGCAGGCTTCGCGGCGTGAAGGAGTGGGAAACGCCCAGGCGCGGACTCAGCCGTATCTTGGTCGAATTGTCCCTTTGCGCGGCCTGGCCCGACGGTAGATCGACGAAAAACCGCTGGCTCGTGTCCAGGTAGTCCACCCGAAGCCCGGCGTCCACGATCAACCGGCTCAGCTCCAGCCTGTTCTGAAAGTAAAGGGCGCCTTCCACGGGATTGACGGTGTATCGCTGGCCCTGCGGTACGGCCTGCAGAAACGACCTCTCGTTCCAGTCCAGCCGGTACCACTGCGCTTCGACGCCCGCTCGGACCTGGCTCCAGTAGGTGACCTGTCCGCTCAGGTCCGCCCTGGCGCCGTAATACGTGGCCCGGGCGTCCCGGTACAGCGGAAAGAAGTCGCTGCCTTCAGTAAACGGCAGTCCTTCATAACGATCGGAAGGCAACTGGGTGGACTCGTAGACCGATCCGTTGTAAAGACCTTGATCGTCCTCCGAATAGCCCGGCCACTGCGTCCAGTACGTGTCCGCCAGCATGGTGGGGAACAGGATGCTGTTGGTGGAATACCTGTAAAACCGCGCGGTATAGAAAAGACGCGGGTTGACGGTCTGGCTGACGGACAGGTTGAGCGCGTGGCTTCCGGCCTGTCTTTCCGGAAGTCCGTCCGGGTTGAAATCGTAGGAAAGCCCATTCTGATTGCGATGGTCGTACTGAAGATGGCGCTGGCGGAAGTAATGTCCGCTGAGCTTCAACTTCATGAGGGGATTGGGTTTGAAGACCAGGTTCCCCGCCACCGTGGCCAGCGATCGGCTGTTGTGCGGGATATGGTGCCCGTCGCTCAACAACTGGCCCGACAGGAAATAGCCGCCGCGATCCCCGAGGCGGGGCAGCGCTCCGCTCAGCGTCCCTTCCAAGCGGCCGCCCCTTGCCGATGACACTCCACCATAGCCTCCCGATTCCAGATCGTACCGGGACTGAAAGGTGGTCGCGCTCCGAAGGGTTCCGGACAGGGAACCGCTTCCCTCGCGGGTCACGATATTGACGACGCCCGACATGGCCTCCCCGTACTGCGCGTTGAAGCCGCCCCGGTTGATGACCAGTTCCGCGACCGAATCCAGCTGGATGTGCGTGCCCATACCGCCCAGCAGGGGGTCCTCGAGCGATGTGCCGTCCACATAGTAGGAGATTTCGTTCCCCCGGCCGCCTCGAACGTGTAAACCGCCTTCCGCATCCCGGACCACGCCGCTCTGGAGGAAGATCAGGTCCGACAGTTCCGTAACGGGCAGGGATTCGATTTCCCGTGGAACGATTAATTCGCTCGAAGCGGTCAGATCCGAGCGGGTAGATGTCCTCGGCGCGGTGATCGTTACCGGTTCGGCCAGGTCGAGTATGGTCGTTTCCAGTTCGAAGTCGACGCGCGTTGAACGGTCGCTGTTCACGGTCAGCGCCTGCGTCCGGACGGGCAGATAACCGATCATCTGGACTTCGACCCGGTAGGTACCCACGGGAACGTTGAGAATGAAGTATTCCCCGTTCAGGCCGGATATGGCCCGTAATTCGGTCCCTTCCAGGTGTATGGTAACCCCGGCCAGCGGGTCCCGCGAGGCCGCGTCGCGGACGAATCCCGTTACTTTGCCGGACGTAACCGCATGGCTGGTAAACGGCGTCAGGCCGAAACAGAAGACCAACAGAAATACGATGCGTTTCATCGCGCGTCTCGATTTCAAGGGCGAAACGATGTCCGCGGGCGCGACCCCGCGAACTGACTCAGTTCCGATTAGACACAATTACCCGTCCTTACGAGGACGCAAATAACATGCCGAAAACGTCCAGGAGCGAAGTATACCGCCGACGAGGGTAACTTTTGGCGTAATCAGGGGCTCAACCGGTACGTCCCGGGCCTGAAACCGGAAAACCCCTTCGGGACACTATGAAAGTTTTTGCACAGGATCAGCCGTTCGGTATCGCGGCGAATCGTTCTTCGAAATACCGTTTTTTCTCCCTGTAGCCGCTCGCTTCTTCGAATCTGCGCCGCTTCTCCGCGCCGTTGGCATATATATCAATTTTACGGTAAAGCGTGTCCAGGGCTCCGGCCAATGCCTCGCCGTCCAGCACGCCGCTCCAGATCAGGTTCTCCAGCGCGCGTATGCGGAATCGGTCCATGCCCCAGTAGGCGCGCGACAACTGGTCTTCGTGGCCGCCGAACTTCAGAAGCAGGGGCTCGTCGACATAGAGCACGGGTTCCCGCGCGCAGATGCGCAGCCACAGGTCGTAGTCTTCGCAAACCGGCAGTTCCGGATCAAACATGCCGTAGCGGTCGAACAGGTCACGGTGTATCAGCGCGGAAGACGGAGAAATGACGCACAGGGGCAGACACTGACTGAAGATGTAGCCCCCGTGCTTGGCGTGCTTTTTCATCGGATTGACCCGCCTGCCTCCGCGGATCCATATTTCGTCGGTGTGGCAAAAACGGAATTGCGGTTGGCGTTCCAGGGCCTCCCACTGTTTCGCCAGCTTGCCCGGAAGCCATTCGTCATCGGAGTCGAGAAAGGCGATCCATTCGTGTTTCGCCACGCGGATTCCATGATTCCTGGCCTGGCTGACCCCCTGGTTTTCCTGCTGAATGTACAGTACATCGGGGAAACGCTCCATAAGAGCCGGGGTCCCGTCCGTGGAACCATCATCGATGACGATGATTTCCGAAGGCCGAAGCGACTGATCCAGGACGGACCGGATCGCCGCCGGCAACCGGTTCTCCCGGTTGTGCGTGGGAATCACGACGGATACGGGGATGGTTTTCGTTTCCATGGGGCGTCACCGGGCCGCCGGATTGGCGCCTCCCGGAGTAGGCGACTGCCTCTCCGTAACGGGTTTCTGCAGGAAGGAGTCGGTGCTACAGGTCGTATTTCTTGATCTTGTACTGGATGGTCCTGACCGTCACACCCAACGCTTCCGCCGCCCGCGTGCGGTTGCCGCCGGACTCCCGCAGCGCCTGTTGAATGAGAAGTTTCTCCGCCTGGCCCCTGGAATCCTTCAGGGTACCCTGGACGGGACCGGGATTCGCCATGAAGGCGGGCGCGTGGGAAAGGTTGGGCAGATGTTCGGGCAGAATGCGCTCCCCGTCGCTCAATACCACGGCGCTCTCGATGGCGTTCTCCACTTCCCGGATGTTTCCGGGCCAGTCGTATCCCATGCAGATCTCCAGCGCGTCGTCGGACATGCACTTGTCACCAAGCCCGTTCTCCTCCGTGTATTTCCGGATGAAATAGTCGATGAGCGGCGGGATGTCGTCCCGGTGCTCGCGCAGGGGAGGCACCACGATGGGTATGACGTTGAGCCGGTAGAAGAGGTCCTGCCGATAGCGTCCTTCCGCGACCGCGTCCTCCAGGTTCCGGTTGGTGGCCGCGACCACCCGGACATCGATGTCCAGCGGTTTGGTTCCGCCCAGCCTTTCGAACCGGCGTTCCTGCAGCACGCGCAGCAGCTTGACCTGCACGGCACCGCTGATTTCGCCGATCTCATCCAGGAAAATCGTCCCTCCGGCCGCCCGTTCGAAATACCCTTTGCGCGTCGTGTTCAGCGCACCGGTATACGCCCCCTTTTCAGTCCCGAAGAGTTCGCTTTCCAGCAGCCCTTCCGGAATGGAGGCGCAGCTTACGTCCACGAAGGGACGGTCCCTTCTGTAGCTTTTCGCGTGTATGGCCCGCGCGATGAGGCTCTTGCCGGTACCGCTCTCCCCGAGCAGCAGCACCGTGGTATTGGCCCTGGCGGCCTTTTCCACCCGTTCGAATATCCCCCTGATCTGCGCGCTTTCACCGATGATTTCCGGGTCGGGGATGGAAGAAGACCTCGGCGACGCTTCCATCCGCCGCCGGTTGTGCTTCTCCTGCAGCGCGCCCTGTATGGTGGCGAGCAGTTCCTCCACCTTCAACGGCTTGGTCAGGTAGGAAAAAGCGCCGTCGCGCATGGCCTTGACAGCCGTCTCCACCGTGGCGAAGGCCGTCATCATGATGATACTCGTTTCCGGAGAGGTGCCGGCCACCCGCTTGATCAGGTTCAGGCCGTTTACCCTGGGCATCTTCATGTCCGTGAGCAAAATGTCGAAATGACGCGCGCGCGCCGTCTCGTACGCCTGCTCGCCGTCGGTCACTCCGGTGACTTCATACCCTTCGTCCGACAGCAACTCGACCAGTCCCTCCCGGGTGTTGCGGTCGTCTTCCGCGATCAGAATGCTTTCCATGAAATCCCTCTGCTCACCTTTCCCTGTAGTTTCGGCTATTCCGTGCCGACCGACTCGGATGGTTGTCCGGCGACCGGCTCGGCCGCGTCTGCCTCCAGCGCCGGGAGGGACAGGATGAAGGTCGTCCCCGCGCCTTGCTCGCTTTCCGCCGTGATCCGTCCCCCGTGCTTCTCCACGATCTGCTGTGCAATGGGCAGCCCCAGTCCCGTACCGGTCGACTTGGACGTGTAATACACCTCGAATATACGATCCAGCTGGCCGGGATCAATACCCCTTCCTGTATCTTCGAACTTTACGTTGACATGGGGGTTTTCTCCGACGCTGTCCAGGGTCAGGTTGCCGCTGTGCCGGGGCCGTACCCGCTCGGTGGAGATCGTCAGCGTCCCACCTTCGTCCATGGCATCGAAGGCGTTCAGCATGATGTTCAGAAACACCTGCTTGATCTGGTTGATGTCGACTGAGACCATCAGTTCGTCATCCGGAAACCGGTTGATTATGCTTACGCCCCGTTCCCGGGCCGTACCCTGGTGCGTCGCGATCACCTCTTCAAGCACGGTGTTTATGTCGTGGGGAAATGGGGCCAGCTCGGGCGGCCGCGCGTAGGTCAGGAAGTTCTCGACAAGACTGTCGATACGCCAGATTTCCGAGATCACCTTTTCATAGTGCCCGCCCTGGTTGAGTGGATCTCCGTTCTGCTTTTCCAGGTCCCGCTTGAGTATCCTGAGGTTGATGATCATGGAATTAAGCGGATTGCGGATTTCATGGGACAGAATGGTGGCGAACTTGCTCAGCGTAGCCAGGCGCTCGGCCTGTTTCAGGCGCCGCTCCTTCTCCAGCAGTTCCCGGGCCATCTGGTTGAATTCACGGGCCAGGGTGGTCAGCTCGCCATGGCCCGAAGTTTCGATGGTATGGGTCAGCCTGCCCCGGGCGAACAGCTGAGCGCCCCGCACCAGTTCGTAGATCGGCCTGACGATCTTGCGAACGACGAGGATTCCGATGAGCGAAGCGACCGCCGCGCTGATGACCATGAGCACGCTGATGCCCAGGATCATATCCTGCGACCGGGCGAAGGCCCTGGAGGCCGGTTGTTCGATGACGACCTTCCATCCGAGCGGTTCGACCGTCGCGAAGGCGGCGACCATTTCTCCCGGCGGCCCGGCGTAGACCAGCGCGCCGCTCTGTTGTTCGTTCAACGCCTTTCCGACGGGAGACGCGGACAGATCGTCCTGGCGGTATACCCGGTCCCTTTCCGGGTGGGCGATCAACCGCCCGTTTCCGGTCACGACGTAAGCGTTGCCGAATCCTTCCGCCTGCCCCTCACCCAGTTGAATGTTGTCCACCAGGTCCCACATATCTTTCAGGTTCACCTGCGCCGTCAGGAATCCCCTGTGCTCGTCCAGCCGCCGCACGGGCACGGTGATCGTCACCGCGGGCAGACCGTCGCCGGAGATGAACACCGGGGAGATCGTGGTGGCTTCGCCCGCGGGGAGTTCCACGTCGGTCCGGGTCGCAAGCGGCCCTTCGAGACGGGTGGTCAACAACTCCCGGCCCGCCAGGTCCAGCACGGCCAGTTCACTGAGGAAATCCTGGCGGATGACCAGGTTGTCGATCAGCTTCTGATACTCCGCGTCCGTGGCGTCGATCATGTCCATATTGTCCGCGGCCAGGTCGATCACGCGACGCGCCTGTTCGATGTAGAGCCGGATCTCGTTGCTTGCCCTGCGCGCAACCTCCAGATTGCCGTCGGCCACGGTATCTTCGATCGAACGGCGGGCCGTTGCGAGCAGAAGCAGGCCGACGATCAGCACCGGAATAGTGGCCAGACTGATATGGGATACAAGCAGCCGTGGCCACAGTCCTTCTCGTAAACTATTGGGGAACATGGGATTACGCGCCGTCAAGGAGCGTACGCGGTCCGGAACCAGGCTGCGGGCGATCGAAGCGCGTCACCCGGGGAGCCCAGGTTTTTCAAGGTGGGATCGTACGCGACGTACCGGGTATCTACGAAGTAGAGGAACATGCAGGGCTGGTCCTGAATCAACAACATCTCGAGCTGCTGATAGACCGGCCCGGCCCGCTGCTGATCGGGCAGCCCGAAGAGGAAACTGATGTTGCGGTCGACCTGGCGGCTGCGGTAGCCGAGCAGGTTGCCCAGACCGATGCTCTCCGAATGAAACACGGCGTACAGGTCATCGGCCGTGGGCTCGAAATCCTGGACGAACAGCGCGGCCTCGTAGCCGCCGATACCGAGCCGCTGGACCAGCTCTTTCTGGGTGACGGGTACGGGAACGACCCGGATGCCGACCTGGTTCAGATTGAGCTTGAGAACCCGCACCGTCTTCTCGGCGGAGCCCTGCCCCCGGGGGAACAGCAGTTCGAATCGGAGAGATCGCCCTTCCCGGTCGAGAAAACCGTCGCCGTCGCTGTCCGTCCATCCCTCGCGGCGCAGCAGGTCCCGGGCCTCGCGCGGACTGTAATCGTATCCCGTACCGGTGCCTTTGAACTCGAACTCGGGGTGTATGGGACTGTGGGCCAGCGCCCCGGCGCCGCGCACCAGCACCTCGTCCAGGATACGCTTGCGGTCCGTTCCGTGGGTCAGCGCACGGCGGATGGCCGACTGGGAAAGCAGGGGATGCCGGTGGTTATAGAAGACCGCGGAAAACGCGCGGTTTCCGGGTACGATCGCCTGTATCTTCGCGTCGGACCGCGCCCGTTTCAGATCCTTGAGCGTGCCGTCGCGTTCCACTTCGATGAGATCGACCTCCCGCATGATAAAGGCCGCCTGCAGGGCTTCGGAGGTGGGGTAGAACCGGTAGATCACCCTGTCCAGGTTCGCGCGGCCCCGGTGCCAGCGTTCATTCGCTTTGAGCGTCACCGTATCGTGGACGGGCCAGGTTTCGACCCGGTACGGCCCCACTCCGATGGGGCGGGTCGTTTCCAGGTGCGCGCCGGCATCGGCGAAGGGTCCCCGGTCCATCTGGTGTCTCGGCAGTATGGGCAGCGTGGCGAGCCGGTTGGGAAAGGTCTCGATCGGCGACTTCATGATGATGCGGACCGTCTGCTGATCCAGGGCGGCAAGCTGTTCGATGTTTTGGAAATACCGGTGGAAGACGGGATCATACACGCGGGAGGCCTTGTACCGCGTGTAGGTGAAGATCACGTCATCGGCGGTCAGCGATTCTCCATCCTGGAACTCAACCCCCTGCTTCAGCCGGAATACCCAGTCGCGGCCGTCGGAAAGCTTGATGGGCAGATAGGCCAGACCGTCTGACGGAGCGCCCGATTCGTCAATGCGCAGCAGGCCTTCGCCGTAGATCAGCGCGGCGATCTCTCTTTCCACACCCAGGCTGTTGAACAGGGGATGGAAGGTGAGGTTCCCGGCGGCTACCTTGCCGATGACGACCTCACCACCTTGCGAGGCGGGGCCCTGCGACGCTTGAGCGCGGACAGAATCCGGCAAGGCGTACAGGGACAGGGCCAGAATGATGGTATGGGCGAGCAGGTGTTTGCCAGCGAAATCCCGCGACTTCAGCATGAAAACACCGCCTGGTAAAAGCCGATCTGTGGGCGGGAATTGTGTGAGTGCCCCCATTTTACAATCCGCAGACGGTTCTGTCAAGCAGATTACGCCCGCGGGGCCCGGGAACCGGCGGTCCCCGGGCAACTTCAGATTGACATCAGGGGCCTGCCCGGGTAGATTGAGCCGGACCGGGCGGTATCGCGGTTCGACGGGGCATCGCGCGGCTGGACGGGTACGGCCCGGAGCCGGGCCTTAAAGAGACACCCCGGTGTTCGTGCAATGGCCCGCGGCGGAACGGTTTCGGATATTGTCATGGATGGATTAAACGGCTCAGGGTCCGCACGCAGTCGCATCGGCAGCGTGTCTGCCCTGTTTATCGCGGCATTTCTGGCCGTGTCCTGCGGCGGCGAAGACACCTTCCTCCTGACTGTATTCAACGCGCTGGACAGTACCGAAACCATACGGGTGGATCTGGCCGGTGACACGCGGGAACTGGGGATCGGCGGTTACACCGAGTTTCGTTCCGTCAAGGCCGGAACCCATATCCTGTCGGTGGATTCGGCTACCTGCTCGGGTGTCGCGCGCGACACGCTGGAGGTCACGGCCGATACCGTGTACAGGTTCCGGGCGGAACGCGATGCGGTTACAGGCGCGTGCGAGATCGTTTCGCTGATGGATGCCTTCCGGTCCGTTTCACCGACGGGACCTTGAGTTTTCCGGGGTCGTTCAATTGGCAGGACACCAGATTTTGGTTCTGGCTATCCAGGTTCGAGTCCTGGCCCCGGAGTTTCAGTCTCCTGCGTTCGTATTTTCTCCTGACATGAACTGTGGATTCGAGTAGAGAACGTGATCATGTGTTTTAGCCGCTTGATTCCGACCTTGTTTGTGACACTGGTTGCGGCAGTCCCGCCGCACCTGTCTCAAGCCCAGGCTGTTCCGTCAAATTCAGCTCCGGCCAGCCGGACACCGCTCGAAGAGGGCAAACGCCTCTACGAACTGGGCCTGTATACCGAGGCCCTTGCTCCTTTGCAGCAGGCGGTTCAGGAGGACGAGAAGGCGGCTCCCCCCCCCCACTACTGGCTCGGGATGGCCCTCTACGCCCTGAACAGAGACAGAGAGGCACTCAAGTCTTTCAAGCACGCTGTCTGGCGCGACAGGCAATCGGCTCCGGGTCATATTGGCCTGGCTCTCGTATACAATCGCTTGCCGCACCGGCGCCTGGACGCCCGGGTCGCGCTTCGTACCGCCATGAAACTGGATCCCGAGAACGCGGACATCCAGTACATCATGGGCATGACGTACATGGACCAGGTCGATACCGCATGGTTGATCGGCAGTCACCAGGACGGACGGGCGTACTTCGAGCGCACCGTGGAGTTGAATCCCGAGCATCCAGACGCCTTCTACCAACTCGGCCGCTGCTATGAGGAACTGAAACTGGCCGACCACGGGAAGCGGATCAGGGATCGTTACGGCGACTACGTCAAGGCGCTGACCGCTTATCTGAGGCAGTACCAGGTAAATCCCGATCACCCCGAGGCGCTTCAGAAGTTTGCAGGTATCTGCCACCGGTTTGAATATTACGAACGAGGTGCGGAGCAGCTCCGCAAGATGGCGGAAGAGATGGAGGGCATCACCCCCGACCTGATACGGACCATGCTGACGCAGTTTGAAGCGCTTTCCATGAGTACGAAGAAACAGTACGACCTGCTGCAGCGCTCGCTGGAGACCTATATCAAGGGGCTTGATCCCAAGGAACAGGAAGTGTACGCGAACCTGGACCACGTGGCTCCTCCGGACGTGCTTGAAGCCTGGAAGGCCGCGACAGGCCCGGTTCGCGACGATTTGTGGCTGGACTTCTGGAATGCCCGGGATCCGAATCCCGCCACGGTCGAAAACGAGCGCCTGGTGGAGCATTACAAACGGGTAATGTATGCGCGAATACACTTTTCCTCGGCCCAGTTCCCCTATGACCGGCGCGGGGAGATCTACGTCCGCTACGGCGAGCCCGACGACCGCCGCCGATTCCTTTTTCGCTCCTACGAGGATCCGAGAGATTCGTACCAGCCCACCGGCAAGCCGGCCGTGG
This sequence comes from Candidatus Latescibacterota bacterium, assembly GCA_012270975.1. Taxonomy (GTDB): domain Bacteria; phylum JAAXHH01; class JAAXHH01; order JAAXHH01; family JAAXHH01; genus JAAXHH01. Next base: position 635,238 of record JAAXHH010000141.1, read on the forward strand.
ACGCTATTCGAGAGAAAAACTGGCAATTCGGTTACCGGCTGAAAGTAGACCGGGGCCAGGTGTCCGTTCAGCTGGACCGGGACGTGAAGCAACGCGTGGGTTTCGGCGCCCCTTCTGTTCTTACGGCGAACCATCTGTCCGCGGACAACGTAGGCGCGAATGGAAAGGGGAAGCAACAGGACCAGGTCGATTACGAGGCCAGGGTCATTCAAAGGCGAGAGATGGGCCCGTCGTTCAGGTCGGAAAGCTGGGTATACACGGCGCACGACATGGAACTGTTCTTCGTCGACCAGATGGGTGGGGGGAGGTTCGACTACCCCTTGAGGACGTTGATGATCGATGAAACCTCGGAGAGTGTCACCGCATTAAACGAAGTACAAAGGGAGGAACTGCATCATCCGCAGCGGCTCGCCGAAAACCTGATCGAACGCAGTCCCGAGGAATACGAGCACGATTTCGGCGGCGAGATCCTGGATTATGCCTACGATATCATCACCTTCCGGGGGAACAGCAGGAAGACGGTGATGGAACTGACCTACAGCATACCCCTCTGGCAGTTCGGCGACGTCACCGACGGCAGAGGAATCGAAACCTTCCTGAGGAACCAGGCCACGCTGCGCGATTCGGATCACAAGGCGGCTTTTCATCAGAAATTCCGCTTCGGGCCAATCGAACGGCCGAAACGGAGGATAAGCTCCGAGCAATCCCGCGTATCCACCTACACGCTGGCCGTCGATGTACAGGCGCCGGCGGGCCAGTTCACGGCGGCCGTGGAGATGCAGGACGAGGCCTCCCAGCGTATCGGCGTCTACAGGAAACCCGTAACCATCCCCGACTACCGGGGCAGCGATCTGATGATCAGCGATCTCAAACTGTCCACCGGCATCACGCCGACCGACCAGGCCGGGCCTTTCGTCCGGAATGGACTGAACATCGTGCCCCATCCCCTGCGCGCATACGGCCGGAGACAGTTGGTATACGTGTACTACGAGGTATACAACCTGGACAGGAATGAAGCGGGCAGGACCTCCTACCAGACCTACTACGAGATCAATCCCGAGGGCATGCCGGTTTCACGCGGTCGCCCTGCCCGCCAATCCGGGGATATGCAGACCGTCGTCCTGACATACGAGGGAGAGGGCGTTGCGTCCGAGGAAGCCGAGTTCACGGCCATTGACACCGGTGACCTGACGCCGGGCGTGTATGTGCTCACGGTGACGTTGGAGGACCGGCATTCAGGGGAGCGCGTGTCCAGGCCGACCCAATTCATTGTGGTTGAAGAGTAGATCGAAGCGCGGGATGGCCGCGGTGTGGAGCGTCTGACCTCACGGAACAGGCGGTTGGGATACTTCGGGGTTGCGTCTCGGTTTGATATCTCAGCTTAGTCAACTGCGGTCATTGCCGGAATTGACCGATTTCAGTATTTTGTCTTCGGTCTGCCATAGCAACTCCAATGACTTCACCACGGTCTCCAGACCCGTTTCATCCCACTGTTCCGCTATCATAACAGCACGCTTTTGCGCGTGACTCAAGAACGCTTCGGTAGCCTTCCTGCCGTGTGCCGTAATTTCGCAGATGATCAGTCTGCGATCATTGGGATTTGAGCCTCGCTTTAAATACTTCTTGCTGACCAGGTTCTTCACAATGATCGTCGTGTGCGCGATTGAAGTGCCCAATTCGCGGGCGATGGCGCTCATCTTCAGCGGACCGAAGTATTCCAGCAGGAACAGGGTGTTAATCTGGTGTGCATTCAGATCCAATCGTTTGAGTTCGGAAATACGACCACTGAACATCAAGCGATTCAGATGTTCCACCGCAAACACAAACCGTTCAATCAATTTTCCATCCGGGCCCGCTTTTGGTTTTCTCTGCATCGTAGACTTGCCTGCAATGTCGGACTGAACTTGGGACGAGGGAGTTGCTAATTTACAGTAGTTCGAACCGGGGAGCAACAACAATTGCAGGATTGATCTGATAACAGAAAGCCCGGACCGGCCTATATGTTCTCCAGTGCCTGTTCAAGGTCGGCGATCAGGTCGTCGGCGTTCTCAATCCCCACCGAAAACCGGACGAGTTCGTCCTTGATGCCGATTTCGAGCCGTTCGGAGCGGTCCATTTCGTAGAACGACATGATGGCGGGCTGTTCGATCAGGCTCTCCACGCCGCCCAGGCTCGGCGCGATGTAGGGAATGCGCAGCGCATCGATGAAACGGATGGTCGTTTCCATGTCGCCGTCGACCTCGAAGCTCACCACGCCGCCGAAACCGCTCATCTGCTTCCGCGCGATTTCATGGCCCGCATGGCTTTCCAGACCCGGATAGTACGTTTTCCGGATGCGGGGATGGCGGTCCAGAAAGCGGGCGACGGCCAGGCCGTTCGCGTTGTGCTGTTCCATGCGCAGGGCGAAGGTCTTCAGTCCCCGGATCAGCAGGTACGCGCCGTGGGGATCGACGATACCGCCCGTGACGTCGCGGAACTCGCGGATGGCGGCGATGAGCGGGGCGCTTCCCACGACAGCGCCCGATAGCAGGTCGTTGTGGCCGCCCAGGTACTTGGTGGCGCTGTGGAGTACCAGGTCGATCCCGAAATCCAGGGGCTTCTGGTTGTAGGGCGTGGCGAACGTGCCGTCGATCAGCACCTTGACGCGGTGCCTCGCGGCGATCTCGACCACCTGTTCCAGGTCGATCACGTTCAGGTACGGATTCGTGGGAGATTCGGATACGATGAGCCTGGTTCTGTCGGTTATCGCCGACGCCAACTCCTCGCAATTGCCCGTCTCCACGAAGGTCACGTCGATGTTGTATTTCGGCAGGATCTGCCGGCAGAACTGGCGGCTGCGCCGGTAGCACTCGTCCATGACGATCACGTGGGCGCCGGAGGAGAGCATGGCGAGGAGCACGGAAGTGAACGCGCTCATTCCGGATGAAAAGAGGGCGGCGTCCTCACCGCCTTCCAACTCGGCGATCTTGCGCTCCGCCACCGACTTGGTGGGGTTGCCATAGCGTCCGTATTCTTCCCGGTCGACTTCTCCCGTCGTGTAGTCAATCAGTTCCTGGGTATTCTGGAACACGTACGTGGACGTCTGTACGATGGGATTGGTCACCGAGGAAAAGGGTTTGTCGCGATGCTCCCCTCCGTGCACGGAGCGCGTGGACAGTCCCTTGTTGGCACGCGGCATTTAGTCGATTTCCTTATGTTGTATGACGCCCGGTCCGAACCCACGGGCGCGACTTAAAATACGACGGGTTCCTCGTACAGCCCGTGCACTTCCTGCAGCACGCCCACGATTTCGCCCAGCGTGGCGTAAGCCTTGACCGCTGCGAGCATCGACGGCATGACGTTTTCCCCGTTCCGCAGCGCTGCGCCCAGGACATCGAGGGCCTTGCCCGCCGCGCGTTCGTCCCGCCGCCGCCGAACCGATTCTAGACGGACGCGCTGTTCCCGTTCGATGCGCGGGTCTATTCGCAGCGTCTCGATATCGCCGTTTTGCGGGGAGTCGAATTTATTTACGCCGGTAATGATCCGGTCCCGGCTTTCGATCTCCGCCTGGTGACGATTGGCCGCGGCCATGATCTCCCGCTGGGGAAAGCCCGCCTCGATGGCCGCCACCATGCCCCCGAAGGCGTCGATTCGCTCGAAATAGGCCTCGGCCTCCTCTTCCAGCCGGTCCGTGAGGGATTCGACGTAATACGATCCGCCCAGGGGATCGACCGTATCGGCCACGCCGGTTTCGTGGGCGATGATCTGCTGGGTTCGCACGGCGATGCGCGCCGCCTGCTCCGACGGCAGGGCATAGGCTTCATCCAGCGCGTTGGTATGGAGCGACTGGGTGCCGCCAAGTACGGCGGACAGGGCTTCCAAGGCCGTGCGCACTATATTGTTCTCCGGCTGCTGGGCCGTCAGGCTGCATCCCGCGGTCTGGGTATGGAAGCGCAGCATCCAGGACCGCTCCGACCGGGCGCCGTACCGCCCGCGCATGTGACGCGCCCAGATCCGCCTCGCGGCCCGAAACTTCGCGATCTCTTCGAAGAAGTCGATATGAGCATTGAAGAAGAAGGACAGCCGGGCTGCGAACTGGTCGACGGCCAGGCCGGCGGCCAGGCACGCGTCGACATAGGCGAAACCATCCGCCAGGGTAAAGGCCAGTTCCTGCGCGGCCGTGGCGCCCGCCTCCCGGATGTGGTACCCGCTGATACTGACGGGATTCCACTGCGGTACCCGTTCCGTGCAGAAAACCACCGTATCGGCGACGAACTTCAGGGCCGAGGCGGGTGGACAGATCCATTCCTTCTGGGCGATGTACTCTTTCAGGATATCGTTTTGCAGCGTGCCTCTCAGCGCGGTCCACGGGATGCCCCGCTTCTCCGCGACGGCCAGGTACATGGCCAGCAGCACCGCGGCGGGGGCGTTGATCGTCATGGAGGTGCTGATCCGGTCCAGCGGAATACCGGAAAACAGGATCTCCATATCTTCCAGCGTGTCGACGGCGACCCCGCAGACGCCCACTTCCCCTTCCGACGACGGGTGATCGGAATCGAATCCCATCAGCGTGGGCACGTCGAAGGCCACGGACAGGCCGTCCTGTCCCTGATCCAGGAGGAACTTGAAGCGGGTGTTGGAGTCCTTTGCGGAACCGAAGCCGGAGAACTGCCGGATGGTCCATGGGCGGCCCCGGTACAGCGAAGCGTGGACGCCGCGCGTATAGGGGAACTGTCCCGGGAAACCTTCGTCCTCCAGGTAGTCGGTACCGGACCTATCCCCGGCCGTGTACAACTCCTCCACCGGAGATCCGGAAATAGTCGTAAAGGACGGTTTGCGAAGGGGGCGCCCGCCCTGTTTCCCTTCCTTCGGCTTTTTACTGTTCAGCGTCTCGTCCACAACAGCCGCCTCACCAGACCTAATTGCGCCAAACTATTTCAGTTACACTCGGAAGCAACACCGTAATATAGGCGGAGGGCGGAGGCCGTCAAGCAGGAACTGGCCCCGTGAAACACCGGCTTCGGGCCGAATTCCGTTGACAGGTCCTCCGGCGTCTGATTAAGATGCCCGTGACCCGCTCGCGTTTCCCCGTGAGCGGAGATTCCCAAACACTCGACCCGCCGTGCGACACGCGTATTCCATCTCTATAGTGAACTTCCGTTATCATTTTCTCGTGTAAAACGCCGTCATGAATTCATCCGAGATACCCCTTTTTCCGCTCAATACCGTGCTGTTCCCGGGCATGCCGCTGCACCTGCACATCTTCGAACCCCGCTACAAGGAAATGGTGCAGAAGTGCCTCGACGAGAAATTGGAATTCGGCATTCTTCTCCTCCACGAGACCCAGCTCTGCCAGGTAGGCTGTACCGCCCGGATCACGCAGATTCTGAGACAATTCGAAAACGGGTCCATGGATATCCTCACGGAGGGACGGAGACGGTTTCGTGTCCTCGACGTCCTGAACCGCGAATCCTACCTGGAAGCGGTCGTGGAGTACTTCGACGACGACAGCGAGGACATCCCCTCCGACCTGCTGAAGAAGGTCCTGAACGCCTACCAGAAGATGATCCGCCTGCAGACCCGGGGCGTGGGCGCTATCCGGGGCATCTTCGACCCGGTGCACTTTTCTTTCATTATCGCGTCGACGATCGATATGGTCCTGCAGGAACGGCAGTCCCTGCTGGAACTGACCTCGACCACGGAACGGATCAGGAAACTCGACTCGGCGCTGCTCGATACGATGCAGAAACTGGACGAGCAGGAAAAGATGAAGCGCCTGGCCGACATGAACGGACATGGCAAGCACGAGCCCGAAGAAAGCGAATCCACGAGCGACGATTAGTCCCGGAGCCACGCGCCGCCTGACCTCCATGGCCGTGGCCGTTGCCCTCGCGGTTCTCCTCGGTTTCATCCGCCTTTACCGGCTGCCCTGGGGCGGTTCGCTTTCGCTGAAGATCCTGCCCCTCGTCTACCTGGCGATCACGCACGGTCCCAGGGCGGGCATGGCCGGCGGCCTGGCCGCGGGCCTCGTCACCCTGATTGTCGATCCGGTCATCCTCCATCCCATACAGGTATTCCTGGACTACCTGCTGCCGTACGCCATACTGGGTATCATCGGGTTCTTCCCGTCCTGGCCCCGGCTGGGCATCCTGTTGGCCGGCGTACTCAGGCTGGCCAGCCACGTGGTGTCCGGCGCGGTCTATTTCGCGGCCTTTACGCCCCCGGAACTGAACCGGCAGGTCTACGAACTGGTCCGGGATTACGCGGGAATCACCCTCTCCCCCTTGCTCCAGGAATGGACGGCGCCGTGGCTCTACGCCCTGCTGTACAATGCAAGCGTCGTCGTCCCCGAGACCATCTTGATGATGATGCTCGCCCCTCCGCTGATTCGCAGGATCAACCGCGGCTTCGCGTCCGGCGGCGCGGGATGATCCGGTACACGGAAACCGGCCTGACCGAACGGAAAGAACAGACGGTTTACACGGATATTTTCCTCTTGCCTGCGTACCTGCCGGTCCATATTATGAGTCAGTTCGTCCGAGATGATTATCAGTCACTCCCCTACTGTTCAGGAGCCCTTGAAACATGTCGGAATCCCTGGAGTTGATCACGACCTCCAGCGACGAAGGAACGCTGCCGCTGCCCGAGCCGCTGTGCCGGGAAATCTACGACAAAATGCTGACCATACGGCGGTTCGAGGAGGCCGTACTGGAGATCTACACCCAGGGCCTGATGCGCGGCCTGGCGCACCTGTACATCGGCCAGGAAGCTTCGGCCGTGGGTATCTGCTCCGCATTGAACGACGACGACTACCTCACCAGCACCCACCGGGGCCACGGCCACCTGATCGCCAAGGGCGGCAAGGTCGACCGCATGATGGCGGAAATGATGGGCAAGGTCGACGGTTACAACCGCGGTAAAGGCGGCACCATGCACATCGCCGACATGAGCCTGGGCATCCTGGGCGCCAACGGGATCGTGGGGGGCGGCATGGGCATGGCGACCGGCGCGGCGCTGAGCGGCAGGATGCGCGGCAGCGGGCAGGTGGCCGTGTGCTTCTTCGGCGACGGCGCCATCAACCAGGGGGCCTTCCTGGAATCCGCCAACCTGGCTTCCATCTGGTCGCTGCCCGTCCTGTTCGTCTGCGAGAACAACCACTATGGAGAATATACGGCCGCCAGCGACGTAACGGCCGTCAGGGAACACGTGGCCGAACGGGCCGCGGGGTTCAACATGCCGGCCATGGTGGTGGACGGAAACGACGCCGTTGCGGTGCACGAGACCGCGGTAGAGATGGTGAAGCGAGCCCGGGCCGGCGAGGGTCCCTGCCTGATCGAGAACAAGACCTACCGGTACCGAGGGCACCACGTGGGCGACGGCGACCCGGAAAAGACCTATCGGACCCAGGAGGAGACGGACACCTGGCTCGCGAAAGATCCCATTCCCCGCTTCGCCCGGCGCATGCTGAAGGCGGGCATGGTCGACGAGGCGGAACTGGAAGCCATCGACGCGGACATCACAAAGCGGGTGGAAGACGCCGTGACATTCGCGAACGAATCCCCTTATCCCACGGCCGACGAGGTGACCGACCATGTCTACGCCTGAGCGTGTGATCACCTATGGCGAAGCGGTCCGCGAGGCCATCGCGGAGGAGATGCGGCGGGACGAGACCGTCTTCTTCATGGGAGAGGACGTGGCCGCCGCGGGAGGGGTCTTCAAGGTCACCGTGGGGCTGCTCGACGAGTTCGGCGAAGACCGGGTGCGGGATACGCCCATTTCGGAAGCGGGCATCATGGGCGCCGGCGTGGGCGCCGCCCTGACGGGCATGCGGCCCATCGTCGAGATCATGTTCGGGGACTTCATCACCATCGCCATGGACCAGATCGTCAACCAGGCCGCCAAGATGTGTTACATGACCGGTGGACAGGCCATGGTGCCGCTGACGATCCGGACCACGATCGGCGCGGGCCGTTCCTCGGCGGCCCAGCACTCCCAGAGCCTGCAGGCCTGGCTGTCCCACATACCCGGCGTCAAGGTGGCCATCCCCTCCACGCCGGCCGACCTGAAAGGCCTGCTCAAGACCTCCATCCGCGACGACAACCCCACCGTCATCTACGAAGACAAGATGATGTACGCCCTGAAGGGGCCGGTACCCGATGACGACGACTACACCATACCCTTCGGCGTGGCCGACATAAAGCGGGAAGGGTCGGACGTGACCCTCGTCGCCACCTCGAGCATGGTGCACACCGCGCTCAAGGCCGCGGACATGCTGAAGGCGGAACAGATCAGCGCGGAGGTGGTGGACCCCAGGACGCTGTCCCCCCTCGACATGGACACCATTGTGCGTTCCGTCGAGAAGACCAGCCGCGCCGTGGTGATCGACGAGGCCTACCAGAGCTACGGAGTCACGGGTGAACTTGCCTCCCGGATCGCAGACGAGGCCTTCGACTACCTGGACGCCCCCGTCAAGCGACTGGGCGCCATGGACGTCCCCGTACCCTTCAGCCCCGGACTCGAGCCGGAAACCATCCCCGACGAAGAGAAACTGGTCCGGACCGTCCAGTCTCTGTTCCATGACGTCCCCGTCTAGACATCGGAGCAAAACCTTAAAATGAACCTGTGGCGCCTGCCCCTGCACTGGAAGATCATCATCGGGTTGATTCTCGGATTGTTCTACGGGATCCTCTCCGCGGCCATGGGCTGGAGCCGGTTCACCGAGGACTGGATCACGCCCTTCGGCGACATCTTCCTGAACCTGCTCAAGGTCATCGCCGTTCCCCTCGTGCTGGGCTCGCTCATCATGGGCGTCGCCTCCCTGTCGGACGTGAGGAAACTGTCGCGCATCGGGGGCAGGACGATCGCCATCTACATCCTTACGACGACCGTCTCCGTAACCATCGGGCTCGTCATGGTCAATTTGCTCGAACCCGGGACGGGCGTGCCCCAGGGGTTGCAGGAACAGTTGCAGGCGGCCTACCAGACCGACGCGGAATCCGACATGGAACGGGCCGAAACGGCCAAAGAGCGGGGTCCGCTGCAGGTCTTCGTGGACATGACCCCCGATAACATCTTCGGCGCACTGAGCAACAACGGGCGCATGCTCCAGGTCGTGTTCTTTTCCCTCCTCTTCGGCATCGCCCTGGTATTGATCCCGTCCGACAAGAGCAAACCCCTAGTGGATTTCTTCTCCGGCCTGACATCGGTCATCATCCAGATCGTGAACATGATCATGGTCGTCGCCCCCATCGGGGTCTTCGCCCTGATCGCCAAGACCATCAACCAGGTAGCCCAGGACGACCTGTCCGCCGTCGGTGAACTCCTTGGAGCTCTGGGCTTTTACTGCCTTGTGGTTCTCGTGGGGCTGCTGATTCACGGTATCATCACCTACCCGGTCATGCTCAAGATCTTCTCCAACATGAAAATCGGGCGGTTTTTCCGGGGTATCGCCCCGGCCCAGCTCCTGGCCTTCTCATCCAGTTCCAGCGGGGCCACGCTCCCGGTCACCATGGATGTGAGCCAACGGAATCTCGGCGTCTCGAAAGAGGTTTCGTCCTTCGTCCTGCCTCTCGGCGCCACGATCAACATGGACGGCACCGCGCTCTACCAGGCCGTGGCCGCCGTGTTCATCGCACAGGCCCTCGGTCTCGGGCTCGACATGACCGCCCAGCTGCAGATCGTCCTCACGGCAGTACTCGCCTCCATCGGCACCGCCGCCGTGCCCGGCGCGGGCATCATCATGCTGATCATCATCCTGGAGACCATCGGCGTGCCGGCCGCGGGCATCGCGCTGATCCTCGGCGTCGACCGCATCCTCGACATGTGCCGCACCGCGGTGAACGTCACGGGCGACGCCGCCGTGGCGACCTCGGTGGACGCCATGGAGAAGCGGGCGGCCGCCGCCGGAACGGCCGGGCAGGCCGAGTAGCGGTCACGGCGAAACCCGCCGCTTTCCAACGTCAAAGTGTGAGATTTGGATCCTGGGCCCGATGGATTCCGGGATCAGTGCCGCCGGCCGTATTCCTCGTAGAACCAGGCCGCGCTGTCGATTCCCCGGTAGAAATTGGGCAGGTGGAACTTTTCGTTGGGCGCGTGGGCGTCGCAGTCGGGAAGGCCGAAGGCCATCAGGACCGTGGACAGGCCGAGTATTTCCTCGAACATGGCCACCACCGGGATGCTGCCGCCCTCCCGGATGTAGACGGGCTCCTTGCCGAAGCCGCGGGTGATGGCCTCGTGGGCCGCCGTCACCGCGGGGTGGTTCCGCGCCGTGAGGACCGGCTTCCCCGTGCCGTGGAGGATGACTTCCACCTTGACCGTGGGCGGCGCAAGGCTTCTGACATAGGCTTCGAAGGATCGCGCGATCTTGTCAGGATCCTGGTTCGGCACGAGGCGCATGCTAACCTTCGCCATGGCCTTCGACGGGATCACGGTCTTCGATCCCTCTCCCGTGAACCCTCCCAGCATCCCGTTTACATCCAGTGTCGGCCGTGCCCACAGGCGTTCCAGGGTCGAGTATCCTTTTTCGCCCGTGGCTTCCGGCAGGCCCAGCTTCCCGGCGAAGCCTGCCTCGTCGAAGGGCAGCGCGGCAAGCGACGCACGTTCTTCGTCGTCCAGGGGCGTGACGTCGTCGTAGAACCCAGGCACCGTGATCCTTCCGTCGCCGTCCACCATCCTGCCCAGCATCTCCGACAGGACGTTGAGGGGGTTGGGGACCGCGCCGCCGTAGACGCCCGAATGCAGGTCCTTGTTGGGCCCCTCGAGCCGGACCTCCATGTAGGCCATGCCCCGCAGGGCATACCCGATCGAGGGCCGTTCATAGTCGAACATGGACGTGTCTGAAATGACCACCACGTCCGCCGCCAGTTCTTCCCTGTGGCTTTCCAGGTAGGCTTCCAGGTTCTCGCTCGACACCTCTTCCTCGCCTTCGATCAGCATGCGGACGTTCACCGGCAGCCGGCCGTTCTCACACAAGTGGGCCTCCAGCGCCTTGACGTGCAGCCAGACCTGCCCCTTGTCGTCCGTCGATCCGCGGGCGTAGAGGTTGTCGCCCCGGATTACGGGATCGAAGGGATCGCTCTCCCACAGTTCAAAGGGCTCCGCGGGCTGGACGTCGTAGTGGCCGTACAGGAGTACGGTGGGCTTGCCGGGCGCACCGAGCCAGTCCGCCGTCACGATGGGATGGCCCGCCGTGGGATTCACCGCCACGTTTTGCATGCCGATCCGCTCCAGTTCATTGGCAAGGAACCGGGCGCACCGGCGCAGGTCCTCGCGGTGGTGAGGATGGGTGCTCACGCTGGGAATACGGAGGAAGTCCTTCAGGCCCTCAAGGGCCTGGGTTCGCTGTCCTTCCAGGTAGGAGATAACGTTTTTCATGGTCCACGCTTCCGTCCACAGGGTTTATTGACAAGGAGGCAGGCCACCGGCCGTCTGTGCCGCGACCGGACCGGCAGGTACATTCGGCAGGGTACAGGAACAGGGGACGCCGGTGCAAGGGAAAAACCGGGAGCGAACCCGTTTCGGCCCGCGCCCGGAAAGAAAACGTATGGGATAAAGCTTTGCACGTTCAGGCTGGCCGTGCGTGCTTGACAGTGCGGGAGGATGGTTTTAGACTGGTAATCCGGCGTACGGTGTCCGTCGCGCCGGGTGTCAAATCGACGGGGTTGTTTCCGGGACAACGGGAATTCAGTATGCGGTCCTTCATCAGACAGTACTTGGGCGTGTTACGCACGACGATCGGATCGGGAAACCTGAAGTTCTTCTACCGGTTTTTCTTTTTCCTCGTGCTGCTGATACTGGCCTATACCGTCCTCTTTCATGAACTCCAGGAAATGGAAGGGCGGGAACATTCGTGGTTTACCGGATTCTATTGGACGCTGGTCACGATGACCACGCTCGGGTACGGCGACGTCGTCTTCACCAGCGACCTGGGCCGGGTATTCTCCCTGTGCGTGCTGTTGACCGGCCTGACTACGCTGATCATCGTGCTTCCCGTGGCCTTTGTCGAGTTCATCTACCGGCCCTGGCTCAGCGCCCACTCCATCGCGCGCGCGCCCCGGACGCTGGAACCTGGTTTTCAGGACCACGTGGTCATCACCCATCACGACGAGGTGACGAGTTCCCTTGCCGCCAGACTCAAGCAATACGGTAACGATTATGTATTCGTCATACCCGACCTGGACGAAGCCCTGCTCCTCCATGACCGGGGTCTCAACGTCGTGTACGGCGATCTGGACAACTCGGAGACCTATCAGAACGCAAACGTGGACCAGGCGGCGCTCGTCGTGTCCACCGGCAAGGATACGCTGAACACCAGCATTGCATTCACGATCCGGAACATCAACCAGGCCGTTCCCATACTGGCCACGGCGAACTCTCCCGATTCCGTGGATATTCTCGAACTGGCGGGCTGTACCCACGTGATCCAGCTGGGACAGCAGATGGGTCAGCTACTCGCCCGCCTCGCTTCGAGCGTGGATTCCATGTCCCACGTACTCGGCAATGTCGAAGACCTGATGGTCGCCGACGCGGGCATCGTGGATACCCCGCTCATCGGCAAGACCCTGCGTGAAACGCGTCTTCGCGAACTTACCGGCGTCACAGTCGTCGGCGTTTGGGAGCGGGGCAGGTTCCGCGTGATCCCACCCGATACGGAGCTGACCGAACGGATGATCCTGGTGCTTTTGGGCACGGAAAGCCAGATCACCTCCTACAATGAACTCTTCGCCATCTACAATGTTTCCGATCCGCCCATCGTCATCATCGGAGGCGGACGCGTGGGACGGTCCGCGGGAGGCACCCTCGCGGAGAACGGACTGGACTACCGGATCATCGAACAGCAGGCAGACCGGATCCGGAACCAGAAACACTATGTGCTGGGCGACGCGGCGGATATCGAAACCATGAAGAAGGCCGGGCTCATGGACGCGCCGACCGTCATCATCACGTCCCATGAAGACGACATGAATATCTATCTCACGATCTATTGCCGCAAGCTGCGGCCGGATATCCAGATCATCACGCGGGCGAAAGAGGAACGGAACGTGGAAGCGCTTCACCGGGCGGGCGCCGACTTCGTCATGTCCTATGCTTCCATGGGGGCCAATATCATTCTGAACCTGCTCAAGCGGAACGACATCGTCATGATTACGGAGGGATTGAATTTCTTCCGCGTCCGGCTTCCCCTGGAACTGGCCGGCAAAACCATCGCGGAATCGCAGATCTACCCGGAGACCGGTTGTTACGTTACGGCAGTCTTCACCGGGAAAGAAAGCATCGTGAGTCCTCCGCCGTCGATGAAACTTCCCAGCGAAAGCGAGATTCTTCTTATCGGCACGATAGAGGCCGAGAACCAGTACCTGGAGCGTTACGGCAATAAGCTCTGAGTCGGGGGCAGGCTCGCATGGCCATGGATTGACCGGGCGCCCCCTGCTAGGAGTCTGCGGATTTTCCTTTTACCGAGGCAATACGTTCCCCGAGGATGTGCGTCAGCCGGTCGAGTTCGTCAGACAGAGCCGTCCATGCCTCCTCCGCTCCGTCCAGGATTCCTTCCCTGCCCATCTGTTCCAGGCGCTGCGCGGCGTGCACGGTGGCCTCAGCCAGGAACACCCCGGCAGAACCCTTCAACGTATGGGCATGCAGCCTGAGGTCGGCGGCGTTCCCCGATTCGATCGCCTCGCGAATAGCGGACTGCAGCCGCGGGTACTCGGCCACGAAGAGTTCGGCCAGTTCCAGCATCACCTCTTCGTCTCCGCCGAACCGTGCGGCGGCCTCGTGCCAATCGATCACCGTCGGGTCTGCCGGAGGAACGGCCTCGCCGGAGTCCTTGCCTGACCCGGTCGGGACGTTTTCCACCGCCGCGTACAGCAGTTGGGCCTGTATGGGCTTGGACAGGTATTCGTCCATTCCGGCCTCCAGGCACTTCTCGCGGTCACCTCGCATGGCGTGGGCCGTCATGGCGATGATGGGGATATGGGCGTCGCCGGTTTCCAGGCCGCGAATCGTCCGCGTCGCCTCCAGCCCATCCATCCCGGGCATCTGGACGTCCATCAGGACCAGATCGAACGCGCCGGTTTTAAACCGGTCTACCGCTTCGTTGCCGTTGTTTACAACCGTGACCTCGTGTCCCCTGGACTCCAGCATGAGCACCGCGACGCGCTGGTTCACGACCCCGTCCTCGGCCAGGAGGATCCGGCGGGGCATGACCCCTTCCGCCTGCCCGACGACGCCCTCCTCCATTGCGGGTGCGCACGTGCCGGCCACCGTTTCCATGATGGCGTTGAGCAGGTCGGACTGCTTGACGGGCTTGCTGACGGTACAGGCGATGCCGAGTGAATTGCCGAAGTCGGGGTCGTTCCGCTGTCCGGCGGAGACCAGCAGAATGACGCCGAGGTTCCTTCCGTCAGCGCATTGGTTGATCTCCCGGACGAGCCCGTATTCTTCCATTTCCGGCATGGTTTCGTCCAGCAGGACCAACTGGACGGCTTCTCCGTCATCACCGGTCAGGGCGGCGAGGGCTTCCACGCCGGTGCCCGCTTCCGCCGGCTTCATGGACCATTCGGCCAGCATGTCGACCAGGAAACGCCGATTGGTGGCGTGATCGTCGACCACGAGCACCCTCAGGCCGGACAATGGTCCGGTGTCGACGACCGTCGGTTCGGCCGCGGCGGGCTGTTTTCGCATTTCAACGGTAAAATGGAAGGTGCTTCCCCGGTCCACCTCGCTTTCGACCCGGATGCCGCCATGCATCATGGCAGTCAACTGCGCGCTGATGGCTAGCCCCAGTCCCGTGCCCCCGTACTTGCGCGACATGGAACTGTCCGCCTGGCTGAAGACGTCGAAGATCAGTTGCTGCTTGTCCTCCGGTATGCCGATACCGGTGTCCGATACCGAGCAGGCCAGCGTCACGGCGTCTTCCGTTTCCGCTTCCAGCGTCATGGACAGGACCACTTCCCCCGAGTCGGTAAACTTGATGGCGTTTCCGACTAAGTTGATCACGATCTGGCTCAGCCGGCCCGGATCGCCCACCAGGTGATCGGGAACGTCCGGAGCTACCCGGTAGGCCAGTTCCAGGCCCTTTTCCGATGCGGGGATCGACATAGCCTGCACGGTATTGGCGATGCGCTCCCGCAGATCGAAGGGGATCGATTCGAGCTCCAGCCGGCCCGCCTCTATTTTCGAGAAGTCCAGGATATCGTTCAACAGGCCCTGAAGCGACTCCGTTGACTGATCGATCAGCCGCATGAATTCCCGCTGCCGGGACGACAAATCGGTGTTCAGCATCAGCTGGGTCATCCCGGTGATCCCGTTGATTGGCGTGCGGATCTCGTGGCTCATGTTGGCGAGAAATTCGCTCTTGGCCCTGCTGGCCTCCTCCGCCGACTCCTTGGCTTCCTGGAGTTCCTGTTGAAACAGGACCATGTCGTGAGCCGTCTTCTCCAACAGGGCGTTCTGGCGATGCAGCTCGTGGGCGATCCGTGTGCGTTCCGCGTCGATCTGCCCGATCGAGCGCGCGTTCCACCAGATCAGGATGTTGAAAGCGATCACGTTACAGACTACAAAGATCGAATGACCGAACTCCACCCCGTAGAATCCCGCCCTTTCTCCCTGGAACTGGAGCCAACCCAGGATAATGGGAATGAGAAAGGCCGCCGGGAGCAAACGGCGGGCCATAAGGCCGCCGGCCGTGGCGCTGACCAGGGTGGCCGCCGGTTCGCGGCGGGGACGCGCGCAGAATATGCCGACGCAAAGGACGCCGAAGCCCAGCGCGGTGTTCAGAGAGATGGGGATCACGCCGGAAACCCGATACAGGACCATGGTGCTGTAGATCGCACCGGCCAGGGACAGCAGGGCAATGATTCCGGCGTTCATGACGCAGACGTGGGACAGCCAGTGTCTCGGCCCGCGCAGGTCGAGCAGCAGGAGCGCCAGGCCCACGAGCATGAAGGTGAAGGCGGTGTGCGGCGCCATGCGGCTGCCGCTCAGGGACGCTGCGAAGAGCCACTGGTCGATCCCCCTGCCGCCCAGATCGACATCGAGGAGCTTGACGGCACCCAGCGCCATGAGCAGGCTCGCGCCGGCGAAGCCCGTCCACCTGCGATGCGCGGAAGCGTTTCTCGGCAACAAGGCGCAAAGCGTAACGCCGGCCAGCAGAAAGGCTGAGGCCGTGAGCGGATTCATGGGAACCCGCCCGGGGTTGATCAGACCCCGCAGATCGGCTAGATTGAACTGCCAGCCGACGAGGACGAGGACGGAACACGCGATAACGATGACGCTGCACAGGTAGGCGGCTTTCTGAAGCAGCCGCACCTACGCCGCGTCGATTTCCGTCGAAGCCGCATCGATTTCAGACGAAGCCATGGGCTACCTCCCGGTCACCGCAGGCCGGGCGGCCCAGGTGGCCCAGACGGCCCAGGCGGACCAGGCCGGCCGCTGGCTTTCAGGGGAAGATCCCCCGAAGCAGTTTTGCCTGGGTCACCCGGTTGATCCCTTCGATCAACGCCGAAGTGCGCATATCGACTTTCTCTTCGGCAGCCCGGTGAACGGTCCGGCCGAAGGCGTCGATGAGGATGTTGTGCAGTCGGCTGTTGATCTCCTCGAGCGTCCACATGTAATTCTGGGTATCCTGCACCCATTCGAAGTAGGAGACGGTTACGCCCCCCGCATTGCCCAGCACATCCGGCAGGATGAAGACATCCTTTTCTCCGAGGATCTCGTCGGCTTCGAGCGTGGTGGGACCGTTGGCCCCTTCCGCCAGGAGCCTGCACTTCAGTTGGTCCGCGTTGTCGCCGGTTATCTGATTCTGCAGCGCCGCCGGCGCCAGGATGTCGCAGGGCAGCTCCAGCAGTTCCTGGTTGGTGACTTCGTCGGCCTCGGGATAACCCGACAGGAAACGGTTTTCCTCGCAGTACCTGAAGACATCCTTCAGCGACAGTCCGTCGGCGTTGTAGATTCCGGTGGTGACGTCGCTCACCGCGACCACCCTGACTCCGTCCTCATCCAGAAAGCGCGCCGTATTGCTGCCCACGTTGCCGAAGCCCTGGACCACCGCCGTGGCGCCGTCCAGGGACATGCCCATGTGCTGGGCGGCCGCCTCGATCAGGTAGACCAGGCCGCGGCCGGTGGCCTCGCGCCGTCCCAGGGATCCGCCCAGCACGACCGGCTTGCCGGTGACCACCCCCGGAACCGTGTAGCCCGCCTGTTGGCTGTACGTGTCCATGATCCAGGCCATGACCTGCTCGTCGGTGCCCATATCGGGGGCCGGTATGTCCTTGTCCGGACCGATTATGTCGATGATTTCCGACGTAAAGCGGCGGGTGAGGCGCTGCAGTTCGCGGCGGGACAGGTCGGTTGGATCGATCCGGACGCCGCCCTTGGCGCCGCCGAAGGGCAGGTTGATCAGCGCGCATTTCCAGGTCATCCACATGGCCAGGGCGGAGACCTCCCCTAGGTTCACGTCCTCGTGGTAACGTATGCCGCCCTTGGTCGGCCCCATGGTGAGCAGGTGCTGCACCCGGTATCCGAAGACGTTTTCCACAAGGTGGTATTCGTCACGCCGGAAGGGCAGCGTCACGATATGGGTCCGCTGGGGAAAAAGCAGGCGCTCACGGATGTTCTCGTCGAGCCCCATGATCTGCGCCGCCTTCAGAAACTGCTGCTGGGCCAGTTTGAACATGGCCGAGTCCCATTCGCCGCTGCGCGCGCGCATGCGTTCGATAGCGTAGTGGATGGACCGGGAGAGCAGGGTGGTGTTGGCCTGGGTCTTGACGATGTAGTCCTGGGCGCCCGACTCCACGGCCGTGGCGGCCAGGGAAACGTCGTCCAGTCCGGTCAGAATGATGACCGGCAGGTCCGGCGCGGCCGCCCGGACGCTGTGGAGCGTGTCGAGGTCCGCGCTGTCGGGCAGGACCAGGTCCAGCAGCGCCACGTCGAAGGATTCCGTGTCGATCAGGTCCAGGCCTTCCCGGAGCGTTCCGGCGACGTGAAGCCGGGTCGTAAGCCGGCTGGTATCCATGAAATGGCGTATCAACTGCACGTGCACGGGGTTGTCTTCGATCATCAGGACTTCGATGGTGTTTTCCGCCATGGTATCCTCTTCAAGGCCCCAAACGCCGGAGGCCGACTAGGCCGGCTGGTACTTTGTAACGGCTTCCGACAGGTCGATCCGGCCTTCGTACAGGGATTTCCCGAGCACCACGCCCTCCAGGCCGTCCGCGACATACCGGGAAGCCCGTTCCAGGTCGTCCAGCGAAGCCACGCCCCCGGACGCGATCACCCGCATTCCGCTTTCCCTGGCAAGGCGCGCGGTTGCTCCGGTATCCAGCCCGTTCAGCGTGCCGTCCCGGTCGATTTCCGTGTAGATGATCCTGCATACCCCGGCTTCCTGCATGGCGTTCGCCAGTTCAAGGGAGGAACACGATGCGCCGGACGTCCATCCATTGACCGCGACCCGACCCGCCCTGGCGTCTATTCCGACGACTATGCGTTCGGGTCCCCAGCGGTCCACGGCCAGTCTCACCAATTCGGGGTTCTCCACGGCCGCCGTGCCCAAAATGACGCGGCGCACCCCCAGGGCCAGCCACGTTTCCACCGAATCGGTCGTTCGAATACCTCCTCCAAGCTGAATCGGGATGTCGACCTGTTCGAGCATGCTGACGACACTCGACCGGTTGCCCGCGGCGCCGGTGAAAGCGCCGTCCAGGTCGACGACGTGCAGGTAGGTGGCTCCCTGCTCCTTCCATTTCAGCGCGATTTCCTCCGGAGACGCACCGTACACCGTCTCGTCGTCGCGCCTGCCCTGGAGCAACCGGACGCATCGCCCGTTTCGTATGTCGATGGCCGGATAGAGTTGCATCTGGGTCTCACCCCGCGGAACCTGGCCGATCCGTACGCGTTCAAACCACGTAAACCTGCGTTAAAGATGGACGGAAACGCGCCGGCCTGTCAACCTACAATTACCTTGACAGAGGCGGGACAGAGGCCTAGTATTTCGTGGAACCCGGCCCGATGGCCGCCTGGTTTCCCGGCCGTGTCTTCGCCGGTCATCCTCGTGCTTCTGTCTTTCTCCTCTCCTAAAACACGATCGCGCACCTTTCGAATCCCGATGCTTGCCCTTGCCGATAGTGTCCAGCCCCTGTTCCAGGTCCATCCACGACTTCCGGCCGAACTGAGGAACTTGTGCGGGGAGGTGGAGCAGGAAATCTATATCGTGGGAGGTTCGGTGCGGGACGCCATCCTGGGCCGCAGGGTCTGCGACCTGGACCTGACGCTCGCGGAGGACGGCCTCAAGCTGGGGCGGATGCTGGCGGACCGTCTGCGATGCCCCTTCGTACCGCTCGATGACACGGACAGAACCGGGCGCATCGTGCTGCGGCCCCGGTATACGATCGATCTTTCGTCTTTCAAGGGCGATACGCTTCTGGAAGACCTGGGCAAACGTGATTTTACCGTCAATGCCATGGCCGTTTGCCTGGCGGACGCGCTGGAAGGCAGGCCGTCGATCATCGATCCGTTGGGCGGCGCCAGGGACCTCGCATCGCGTAGGCTGAAAGCCATCTCCAGGCAGTCCTTCCGCGACGATCCGCTGCGCGTTTTGCGGGCGTTCCGCCTTGCGGGCCAGTTCGGCCTGGACATCACGCCGGAGACGGCCTCGTGGATCACGGCGAGTTCCGACGGCCTGCGTGACGTTTCAGGCGAACGCCTCCTGTACGAACTGGCCATGATTCTGGGCGCGCGCGGCGCTGCGGACCGGGTGTCGGCCATGATGGGCGCCGGGGTGTTCGGGGCCCTCTTCCCCGCATGGGCGGGGCCGGCCACGACGGAGCTGGTCCGGCGACTCGATCGGACGGACCGGCTCATGGCCCGGGAGGTCTTCCTGGCGGATCACGGACTCTACGCCCATCTGTCCGGATACGACACGCAGCTGGCCGGAGACCGTTCCGGCCACTGGCTCCTTCGATTCGCTTCCCTCGTACTTTTTTTTCTTCCCGCAGACGGCGCAGATCAGGCGCTTGATGCCGTCGAAAGGACCGCCGACCGGCTGAAGCTCAGCAACCGGGAACGGCAGGCGTTGCACCTGCTGGTCTTCGGAGCCCGGCACCTGCTCGAAGGGATCGCCTCCCGGAAGACGGGCGACGAGGCGCTCTGCCGGATAATCCGCGGAGCGAAGACCCAAACGCCCGGCGCCGCGTTGCTGGCCCTGGCGCACGGGACGGATGCGGCTGCCGAAACGGCGGGAAGCGCCGGCGGGGTCGTGGACCGGCTGCTCCAGTTATACAGCCGGCACAGAACGATCCAGTCGAAGGGCCTGCTGCTGGACGGCTCGGACATCATGGACGATCTGGATCTCCCGGAGGGGCCGGAGATCGGCCGCATGCTGAACAGGCTTGAAAACATCCAGGTACTGCACGATATTCGGACAAGGGAAGAAGCCCGGAAGCTCCTCTATGACGATCACTTAAACGGCGTGGGCAGTCCATAGTACGGCCTTACGGCCGGATCGCGGGATTCAAGCATGAGACTCTGCACCAACGAGCAGATGAGGTCGATCGACCGCCGAACCATCGAAGACCACGGCCTGTCCGGATTCGAACTCATGGAAAGAGCGGGCTGCCGGGTAGCCGAAACCGCAAGGCAGTTGCTGGACGGCGTGGCTGGCAGATCGATCGCCGTGGCCTGCGGCAAGGGGAACAACGGGGGAGACGGCTTTGTGGCCGCCCGGTATCTCCACCAGTGGGGCGCCGCGGTCGATTGCCGCGTGCTGGCCGGCAGGCAGGCTGTTTCCGGCGACGCGGCCCGGCACCTGGAGCGGCTCGAGGAGTCCGACCTCACCCCGGCATATCGGGAAGACGGCCAGCTTGATCTGCAGGACCGCCTGGACGGTCCGGACCAGGCGGGCCGCCCCCCTGCGCTGATCATCGACGCGCTCCTCGGCACCGGGCTCGAGGGGCCGCCCCGCGGCCCGTACGGACCGGCCATTGCTGAGATAAACCAGTGCCCTTCCCCGGTCCTCGCCGTCGATACCCCGTCGGGTCTTGCGCCCGGATGCGGGTTTCCGCAGTCCCGGCCCAGGGCGGAATGGACCTGTGTCCGGGCCGATCATACCCTCGCTATCGGGCTGATGAAAATCGACCTGGCCACCTATCCCGGCCGGTCCTGGTGCGGCAGCGTGGAAGTCGCCGACATCGGTTTTCCCGATACGGCCGTAGAAGCGGAACAGTTGTACCTCGCCATGCCGGAGCGCAGCGAGATGGCCGGCCTGGTGCCCGCCCACCTGCCCTGCGACCACAAGGGCAGCCGCGGACGCGTCGCCATCGTCGCCGGTTCGGCGGGGATGGCGGGGGCGGCCACGCTGGCTTCCCGCGCGGCCCTGCGCAGTGGCGCGGGCATGGTCATGCTCGGTTCGCCCGCGGGTCTCATGGACGCCCTGACGGCCCGGCACACGGAAGTGATGCTTCGCAGCCTGCCGGAAACCGCTGAAGGGACCCTTTCGCTCGCGGCAGAACCCGGCATCGGTTCGCTCCTGTCCTGGGCGGACGTGCTGGCCATCGGTCCGGGTCTCACGCGCCACGCCGAAACGTCGGCCCTGGTCCGCCGCGTCGTTTCCGACACGGATATGCCCGTTGTCGTCGACGCGGACGGCGTGAACGCCTTCTCCGGCCGCGCCGGCGAACTGGCGGATGCACCGGCAGAAATCGTCATGACGCCCCACGTGTTCGAACTCTCCCGGCTGATCGGCGTACCGTTCGAGGAAATCGAGGCCGACCGGATCGAGGCGGCGAGGCAGACCGCCCGTTCTCTCCGGGTTACCCTCGTGCTCAAGGGCGCCGACACGCTGGTGGCTTCCCCCCATGGCCAGGTATCCGTGAACCCCACGGGGAACCCGGGCATGGCCACCGCCGGATCGGGCGACGTGCTTACCGGGACCATCGCCGCCCTGCTCGGGCAGGGACTCGGCGCCTGGGACGCCGCCCGCCTGGGTGTCTATCTCCACGGCCTGGCCGGCGATCTGGGCGCGGAAGCCATGGGCCCTCACAGCCTGATCGCCGGCGATCTCATCGACCACCTGCCCGGAGCGTTTCTGAATACATCCGAGGCGCAGGGATCATCATGAAAAAGGCGGGACGTCCTGGACACGACGTACGATCTGGAATCACTTAAATCGCTTGTGCGCCGGGCCTTGCGCGAAGACGTGGGAGACGGCGACCTCACCACCGAGTGGACAATAGCGCCCGAATCCGTCGCTTGCGGCCGGTTCGAGGCCAGGCAGCCGGGCGTCGTATCCGGCCTTTTTCCGGCGTGCCTCGCGTACCGGGAGGTGGACCCCGGCCTGGAATTCCAGGCCTACCTCTCCGATGGCGACCGGGTAGCAGACGGCCAGCTCCTCGCCGAAGTACGGGGCGCCGCGCGGTCGGTCCTGACCGGTGAGCGCACGGCCCTCAACTTCATGCGCCATCTATCCGGCGTCGCCACGTTGACCCGTCGATACGTGGAAGCCGTGCGGGACACCCGCGCACGCATCGTGGATACACGAAAGACGACACCTGGTCTCCGCGCCCTGGAAAAACGGGCCGTACTGCACGGCGGGGGGGAGAACCACCGCCACGGTCTTTACGACATGGTGCTGATCAAGGACAACCACATCGCCGCCGCGGGAGGCGTCGGCGCCGCGGTACGTCTGTGCAGATCGAAAAGGGAGCAGACCGGCCGGCGCGTCGCCATCGAGGTGGAGACCGGCGACCTGCCCCAGGTCGAAGAAGCCGTGCACAGCGGGGCGGACTGGATCATGCTGGACAATATGAGCGACGAAACGATGCGAAGGGCCGTCCAGACAGTCCGGGCTGGCCAGGCGGGCCGGGCGGACCAGGCAGACCAGGCAGACCAGGCGGGCCGCAGTGTGCGCGCCGGGTCCACGCAAGAACAGGCCATCGTAATCGAGGCGTCGGGAAG
This sequence comes from Candidatus Latescibacterota bacterium, assembly GCA_012270975.1. Taxonomy (GTDB): domain Bacteria; phylum JAAXHH01; class JAAXHH01; order JAAXHH01; family JAAXHH01; genus JAAXHH01. The sequence continues at coordinate 658,161 of JAAXHH010000141.1, forward strand.
GATCACGCTGGACCGGATTGAAGCGGTCGCGAATACCGGTGTCGACATCATCTCCATCGGCGCCCTGACCCATTCCGCACCGGCGCTCGATATCAGTCTGACCATTGAAACACCTGCCTGATCCGGTTGCGACAGGCCCCGCGCCCGGCCGCCACCGGCGGGATTCGACCCCGCCTCCGGCCGAAGGGGAACGACGATGAAGCGGAAAGGCAGGACCGTTGACCGCGTTGGATTCCAGGATCGGTACGACCCCGACCGCTTGCGTGCCGAGCTGTCAACGCGGGATTTCGGCCGCGTGATGAGATACGGCGAACAGGTGACGTCCACCAATGACGTGATCCTGGACATGGCCGAAGCGAGCGCGCCGCACGGGGCCGTCTGCCTCGCCGACGAACAGACCGCCGGCCGGGGCCGCCGCGGCTACCGATGGTTTTCGCCGCCCGGATGCGGCATATGGGCTTCCGTCCTGTTACGGCCTCGGATGTCCGCGTCCCGCACACCTCCGCTCACCCTGTGCTCCGGTGCCGCCGTTGCCCGCGCCCTGGAGGCGGCCACTGGGGTAACCGTGGAAATCAAGTGGCCCAACGACCTGCTGATACGAAACCGCAAGGTCGCGGGCATACTGGCGGAGACCCGCGTAACGGCCGCAGACCAACCCGTCGTCGTGGTCGGCATGGGAATCAACGTAAACCACACCCGCGACCTGTTTCCTGACGACCTCTCCGATTCCGCCACGTCGCTTCGCATCGAATCGGGCGGGCCCGTGCCTCGGCAGGACCTGCTCATGGCCGTCCTGGCTTCCTTCGAATCCGCTTACGAGCGCTTCATGGTGTCCGGTTTTGAGTCCCTGCTAGCCGAAGTAAACGCCCGGCTCGCCTGGCGGGGCCGGATGGTCGAGGCCGAATCCCCCGCCGGAACCGCCGGGCGGGTGTCCCGCGTCGAAGAAGAGGGCGGCCTGCTGCTCGAAGGAAAGGACCACGGCCCCGTCGTGATCCGGTCCGGCTCCATCCGGCTCCATTCCGATCAGTAGTTCCTCGATACCACACCCGTCCCCGCATCGCGCCGAACAAAAATCTTGCGTTCTCCAACCCTACTTCATATATTAGCAGACTGGACGATCGAGTGCTAATCGTGAATGCGCTACTTGTTGTCTACATAAGCATTTAGTCCACTGAAAAGTACGGGCGGCAGATCCTGCCCGCCGTGTTCGGAAACGCCCGGAATCACCCGGGCAATCACAGGGGGAAGCAGCAGTGCCAGCAAAACAACTCTCGTTCGACGCAGACGCCCGCCAGGCCCTCAAGAGAGGCGTGGACGCCCTGGCGGACGCGGTACGCGTAACCATGGGTCCCAAGGGTCGATGCGTCGTGCTCGATAAGAAATTCGGTTCGCCTACCTTCACGCTGGACGGCGTCACCGTGGCGAAGGAAATCGAACTCGAGGACAATTACGAAAACATGGGTGCGCAGATGATCAAGGAAGCCGCGTCGAAGACCAGCGACGTGGCCGGTGACGGGACCACGACAGCCACCGTGCTCGCCCAGGCCATTTTCGCGGAAGGCTTGAGGAACGTGACCTCCGGCGCCAACCCCATGGATCTCAAGCGGGGCATCGACAAGGCCGTGACCGAGGTGGTCGGCGCGATCGCGGACATGTCCAAGGCCGTGGAAGGCCGGAAGGAAATCTCCGAAACCGCCACCGTTTCCGCCCATGGCGACTCGACGATCGGCGACCTGATCGCGGACGCGATGGAAAAAGTGGGGAAGGACGGCGTCATCACCGTCGAAGAGGCCAAGAGCATGGAAACCTCTCTCGACGTCGTCGAAGGCATGCAGTTCGACCGCGGTTATCTCTCGCCGTACTTCGTAACCGACTCCGAGTCCATGGAAGCGGTGCTGGAAGACACGAAGATTCTGATCCACGACAAGAAGATCAGCGCCGTGAAGGACATCTATCCCGTCGTCGAGAAGATCGCCCAGAGCGGTTCCCCGCTGCTGATCATCGCGGAGGACATCGAGGGCGAGGCCCTTGCACTGCTCGTAGTGAACAAGCTTCGCGGCACCCTGAAGGTCGCCGCGGTCAAGGCGCCCGGTTTCGGTGACCGGCGCAAGGCCATGCTCGAGGATATCTCCATCCTGACCGGCGGCACGGTCATTTCCGAGGACGCCGGCTTCAAGCTTGAAAACGTGACCGTGGGCGACCTGGGCACAGCCAAGCGCGTCACCCTCGACAAGGACAACACGACAATCGTCGAAGGCGCCGGCGGCACCGACGCGATCCAGGGTCGCATCAACCAGATCCGCGCCCAGATCGAGGAAACCACCTCCGATTACGACCAGGAGAAGCTGCAGGAACGCCTGGCCAAGTTGGCGGGCGGCGTGGCGGTCATCAACGTGGGCGCCGCGACGGAAGCGGAGATGAAGGAAAAGAAGGCCCGCGTCGAGGACGCCTTGAACAACGCCAAGGCGGCCATCGAGGAAGGGGTCGTCCCGGGCGGCGGCGTTACGTTCATCCGCGCGCTCTCCTCGCTGGACAACGGACTGGACGCCGAAGGCGACGAAACGGTCGGTGCGAATATCGTCCGCAAGGCGCTTGAAGCGCCCGTGAGGCAGCTGGCGGAGAACGCCGGCCTCGAGGGTTCCATCATCCTCCAGAGTATCCGGGAAGGCGAAGGCGGATACGGTTACAACTTCGAATCCGATACCTACGGCGACATGTCCGAAACGGGCGTGATCGAGCCGGCCAAGGTTTCCCGCGTCGCGTTGCAGCACGCCGCGAGCATCGCCGGCCTGCTGCTTACCACCGAAGCGCTGGTGGCGGAGATGCCGGAAGACAATCCGCCTCCGGCCATGCCCCATGGCGGCGGCATGTATTAAGCGGGATGAAACGATAGCGAACCGGTCGACTGCCGGTTCCCCGAAAAACCCCGGTGGCGCCACCGGGGTTTTTTCTTGATGCGGACCTGTCCCGCTTCTATATTTCTCCGAAGATCGGCGGCTTATCCGGAATCGTGTCCCGGGCGACGGAGAAACCATGAGAAACCCGGTGGTTATAGAACGGGCGGAACGACTTCACCAGGTCCCGCTGAACCGGCCCTTGGAACATTCGCGATATCTCAGAAGACTGGCCGCCAGGGGGATCGAGCCCATAGACCTGACCACGGGCTCCCCCGATACCCCCATCCAGCGGGAAACCATAGAGCGGACATTCAACGCCATGACGGCCGCCGGCGGACCGGACTATCCGGGCGGACCAGGCGGACCAGCAGACCCGGCCGAGGAGGGCCGGCTCGCCGGCGCCGGATTCCGCAGGGAATTCAGCAACTGGTTCGCGTACCGGTTCGACGTGGAGATCGATCCGGACGTCCACGTCCTGCCCTTCGCGGGCGGGGCCGCAGGACCAGCCAGCGTGGCCATGGCGCTGGTCAACCCCGGCGAAACCGTGCTGGTCCCCGACCCGTCCCACCCGGCTTACCGGACCAGTACCGCATTGGCGAACGGACAGATCCACTCCTATCCCCTGTACGGACGAAACGATTTCCTGCCCAACCTGAAGCAGATCGAGCCCCGGGTCGCCGGCCAGGCAAAACTGATGTATATCGGCTATCCGAACGATCCGACGGGGGCCGTGGCCGACCATTCGTTCTTCCGGGAACTCGTCGATTTCGCTCGGCGGCATAACATCATCGTCTGTCACGATGCCACCCAGCACTTTCTGACGTACGACGGGATCGAAGCGCCCAGCCTGTTGCAGACACCCGGCGCCATGAACCTGGGTATCGAACTGTTCTCCCTTTCCGTGCTGCCCGGCGGGGTGTTCCGCGACCTGAGCGTCGCCGTCGGCAATCCTTCCGCCCTGGCCGCCATGTCCCAACTGACCTCTCATCTGCACGCCCCGCTTCTTCCCGGCCTACAAGCGGCCGCGGCCACGGTATTCCCGGATCTGAACCGGCACGTCGAAGACGCGGCTTCGAAATACCAGCTGCGGCGGGACCTGATGGTATCGGGACTGCGGGACCTCGGATGGAACCTGCGCGCTCCCAGGGGCGGCCCCTACGTGTGGCTTCCCGTACCGCCCCGCTATTCATCCGTTCGATTCAGTATCCTCCTGCGCAAGGCTGGCGTGTTCGTCGTGCCCGGCGTGTACCTGGGCGAATACGGCGAAGGATACGTACGGATGGCCTTCAATGTCGACGAATCGCAGATACAGACCGTGCTGGAACGCATGGACCGGCTGATGTCCCGTTTCCGGCTGCGCAAGCGGGCGTTCCCGGCGGTCAGCCTGGCCTGAACGAATCGACCCCATGTCCGAAGACTGGATCAGCGTGCGCGGGATTCGCGCTTTTGGTCATCATGGCGTGACTGCCCGGGAACAGACACAGGGGCAGGTCTTCGAAGCCGATGTCGGACTGCGCCTCGGCCTTTCGGGGGCTTCCCGCACGGACCGCCTGTCCGACACCGTGGATTACGCGGACGTCTGCCGGCGCGTGGAACGGATCCTCAACGGCACGCCTTGCCGGTTGCTGGAGGCGATCGCCGGCCGGGTGGCGGACGAACTGCTCTCGGCCTACCCCCCGGTGGAGCGCGTCGTGGTCAGACTGCGAAAGCCCGCCGCGGCAAGGGCCCTGCGTACTGGGACCGTCGAGGTCGAGCTGACTCGAAACAGGGAAGCGGAAAGTACCGGCCGTTAAGGTGAGAGATGGCGTCTGTCGCCCTGGGACTGGGCAGCAACATCGGGGATCGGATCGCGTGGTGCCGGCGGGCGGTGGGCGAATTGGCCGAACATCCGGAGGTCCGGATCGTGCGGCGCTCGTCGTGGTATGAAACGCGGCCGACAGGCTATGCCGGCCAATCCGACTTCGTCAACGGCGCGGCCCTGCTGGAAACCACCCTGGCGCCTGTGCCGCTGCTCGAAACGTTCAAGGAAGTCGAACGGCGCCTGGGACGGTCAGCCACGTGGAAAAACGGACCTCGTGAAATCGATCTCGATCTGCTGCTGTATGACGACCTGGTCCTCCGTCTCCCCGGCCTCGACCTGCCCCACCCCGCCATGGCAGAGCGGGCCTTCGTGCTCGTTCCGCTTTCCGAGATCCATCCGGACCTGGTTCATCCGGTGTACGGGCGGACCGTGGCGGATCTGCTGGAGGACCTGAAACCGGTGGACCATCTCGTCCGCCGCCTTGCCGGGGCATGACGGAGAACCGATGGAACAAGCAAACAGCGATCTGATCACGGTGATCCTGGCCGCCGGAAAAGGCACCCGCATGCATTCCGACCTGGCGAAGGTGCTGCACCGGTTGAACGGCCGGCCCATGATTCACTACGTGCTCGACACCGCGCGGACACTTCGATCGCGGCGGATCATCGTCATCGTAGGGCACCAGGCAGACGCGGTGCGGCACGAACTGGCCGGAACTGCCGTGGAATACGCCGTACAGGAAGAACAACAGGGTACCGGACATGCGGTCCGGCAGGCGGGACCCCTGCTGGCCGGTGAAAAGGGCATTGTCCTCGTCCTCGCCGGCGACATGCCCCTGGTCCTTTCTTCCACCCTGGAGGCGTTGATCCGCGTACATCGCCTGGAAGGGGCCGCGGCCTCGGTACTAACCGCCCGCGTCGACGATCCCACGGGCCTCGGGCGCATTCTTCGCGACGACGCGGGACGCATCGACCGGATCGTCGAGGAAAAGGACGCCACCAGGGAACAGCGCGCGCTGAAAGAGATCAATACCAGTACGTACTGTTTCGAGCCATCCCGTCTGCTCCAGGCCCTGGACCTGCTTACGCCGCAGAACAGACAAGGCGAATTCTATCTGACCGATACCATCGAGATCCTCCGCCGGCAGGGCCACCGTATTGCGGACGCGCCGGCCGCGATGCCCGAAGAAACCATCGGAGTAAATACGCCGGAACATCTGTCGGAGGCCGAATCGTGGCTGCTGGAACGCGACCGCGACCGCGTCTCCCACGGGGCAAAAAACAGTTGACATGACCCACTCCCGTAAGTATATATAGGGGTCTGGAAAGCGAGTTGAGTTCCACCTGTCGAACATGGGTTCGATTTGACAGGCAGAACTGTGTCAAGGCCGGGGTAGAAAAGGGGGATCGCATGGTGAAAGGAGTCGGTCGATGATGAACTGTTGTTTCCCTGCCTATGTTTCCCTTCCTGGTGTTCTCCCCTAGTACGCTCTCCGGTATTCTTTGGAAAATCAAGATCTTTTGTCGCACGGACATCACGCGGACCGGAATTCGGCGGTGAACCGTGCGGAATCTGACATGGCGCGACAAGTCGTCCCACCCACCGAAAGCCGGCAGGACGCCGTTTCGAACGGTAACCGGCGCGGGGGCCGGTGGCGCGTTCGATTGTTGGAAGGCGTGATCGTCCTCCTGATCGGACTGAATGCCTACCTGGTTTACTCCGTGGCGACCTCGTCCGCTTTCTCTTCGTCCGCCGGACGGTCCGCCGGAGCGGTCCCCGACCCCTCGGTCTTTCAGATCCAGGTGGAGGTCCTGAACGGATGCGGGGAACCGGGAATCGGGCAACGGGTCATGCGTTACCTCAGAGAACAGGGATTCGATGTGGTCCATATCGACAATGCGGATCACTTCGAGTATGGCGAAACGATCGTGCTGGACCGCAGGGGAGAGAATGGACCGTCCAGGGCCGCCCGCGCCGTCGGCGGCGCGCTGGGCACGCCTAACGTATTGCTCCAGCGAAACGATGAACGCATGGTGGACGTATCGGTGGTGATCGGCAAGGACTACGGCGAACTGCTGTTTCACGAGGAGACGGACTGACCGTGGCATTGGCATCGCAGGAAATCGCGGAGCAGGCGGCCCTTTCCATGCTGGCCAAGAATGCGGCGGATGTGATGATCATCGATCTCAGGGGACTCTCCTCCATAACGGACTACTTCGTCATCGGGACGGCCGGTTCGGAACCGCAGATCAAGGCGGTCGTCGAGCAGGTGACGGCGGATCTCAAGGAGAGAGAGACGGCCCCCTGGCATACGGAGGGCAAACAAAGCTGGCGGTGGGTCCTGCTCGATTACGTGGACGTGGTGATACACGTGTTCAGGGCCGAAGTCCGCTCTTTCTACGGACTCGAACGACTCTGGGGCGACGCGCCCCGGGTCGCCGTCTCGGCCGACGCGGCAACGGGTGAAATCACACGCAGGTCCGATGCGGGCGTGGCCGGGGACAGGGTGGACGTGCTGGAACACGAGGCATAGGAATTGGGCATACTCGTAGTCGGTACGGTGGCGTTTGATTCGGTGAAGACGCCGGAAGGAGAAGCAAGGGACGCGATCGGAGGCTCGGCGACTTATTTTTCCGCGGCCGCCCGTTTCTACGCGCCGGTGGACGTCATCGCCGTCGTGGGGAACGACTTTCCCCTGGATTCCCTGGATTTCCTGCGGGAGAGGCAGGTCGACATTTCGGGCCTGGAGATAAAGGAAGGCAAGACCTTTCGCTGGGCGGGCGAATACGCCGCCAACATGAACGACCGGCGCACGACCGACACGCAGTTGAACGTGTTGTCCGGTTTCCGGCCCGTTCTGGCGGACCGTCATCGCGAACACGATCACGTGTTCCTGGCGAATCTCGATCCGGACGTGCAGCATGAAGTGTTGTCCCAGTCGGGCGGTCCGGGCCGCCCCGGCATCGTCGCCTGCGACACCATGGACTTCTGGATCGACGGGAAACGGGCGTCCCTGCTGTCGATGCTGAACCGGGTGGACGTGCTGATCATAAACGACGGGGAGGCCCGTCAGCTGGTGGACGACTATAACCTCGTACGGGCGGCGGAACGCATCCTGGATCTCGGCCCGCGGGCGGTCGTCGTCAAAAAAGGCGAGCACGGCGCGACGCTCTGTACCCGGGACATCTGGTTCGCCGTTCCTTCGTACCCCGTATCGTCCGTAATCGATCCGACGGGTGCGGGGGACACGTTCGCGGGGGGCTTCATGGGTTACCTCGCCCGGTCGGGGGATACCGGCGTCGATGGCTTGAAACGCGCCATGGTGCACGGCAGCGTCATGGCTTCGTTCAACGTGGAAGATTTCAGTGTCCGGCGCCTGGCCTCCCTTACGGAGAATGAAATCTCGGACCGGCACGACCGATTTCTGGAGATGATCACGCCTTGAACGTTCCGGAGATGATCACGCCTTGAGCGGCATCGCGTCCATGGAGACAGATCTGTCATGAATTTTACGACCATCCGGTGGGACCACGACGAAAGCGCCCTGGTGCTGCTGGATCAGACGCGCCTGCCCGGCGAAGTCGTGTATGAGCACTGCCGGGATCTTCCGTCCGTGGCGGAGGCCATCCGGCGGCTGAAAGTACGGGGGGCGCCCGCCATCGGCGTCGCCGCGGCCTTTGGCGTCGTCGTCGGCGCCCGGCACAGCCGCGCGGTCGATTACGCGTCCTTCAGCCGGGAAGTCGACGACGCCGTGGACCTCCTGGCGGCGACCCGTCCGACGGCGGTCAACCTGTTCTGGGCCCTGGAGCGCATGCGCCGGGCCGTCCGGGAACACCAGGGGGCTTCCGTGGCGGATCTCAAGAACGCGCTGCTCAGCGAAGCGGAGGCGATACAGGCGGAAGACGAAACCACGTGCCGGCTGATCGGGGAGCACGGCGCCGGCCTGCTCCATTCGGGGCAGACCGTACTCACCCACTGCAATGCCGGCGCGCTCGCCACGTCCGGGACGGGTACGGCCCTCGCCGTGGTGTACCAGGCGCACAGCGAAGGAAAGCGAATCCACGTGTACGCGGATGAAACGAGGCCCGTCCTGCAGGGCGCCAGGCTGACTTCCTGGGAACTGGCCCAGGCGGGCATCGGCGTGACGCTCATCTGCGACAACATGGCCGCCCAGGTCATGAAGGAAGGCCGGATCGACTGCGTGATCGTGGGCGCGGACCGCGTGGCCGCCAACGGCGACGTCGCCAACAAGATCGGCACCTATGGCGTGGCCGTGCTGGCTGACGCGCACGACGTGCCCCTGTACGTGGCGGCGCCCTTCTCTTCCATCGACCTGTCCATCGAATCGGGCCATGAGATTCCGATCGAAGAACGCGCGGCCGCCGAAGTCAGCCAGGGGCCGGGCGGACGCACCGCACCCGAGGAGGTGGCGGTGTACAATCCCGCATTCGACGTAACCCCGGCCCGTTACGTTTCTGCGATCATCACCGAACGCGGCGTAGCCAGGCAGCCGTACGCCGAGCGCCTCGCCGCGTTGTCACACCAGGCATGGGAACCGGCCGTCACCGGATAAAGGAGCGTGTACCATCTATGAAGACACCCACGGTTAAAAAGGAAGACCTGCAGCGTGACTGGCACGTCGTGGACGCCGACGGCAAGGTGCTGGGCAGGCTGGCCAGCGAAGTGGCCAAGATCCTGCGCGGCAAGCACAAGCCGATCTACTCGCCGCACCTGGACACCGGCGACCACGTCATCGTCATCAACGCGGAAAAGGTGGTTCTGACGGGCAAGAAGCCGCAGAACAAGATCTACTACCGCCACAGCGGCTATCCCGGCGGTCTGAAGGCGATCAGCTACGAACGCATGGCGGCCCGCCATCCCGACCGCGCGCTGCGCATGGCCATCAAGGGCATGCTGCCGCACAATGCCCTTGGCCGGCAGATTTTTCGTAAACTCCGCGTGTACGCCGGCGCGGAACACCCCCACAGCGCCCAGAAACCGGTCGCGCTGGACATATAAGGAGAGCAACGGAGCATGAATTCGGATACCCATGGACACCACGCAGTGGGCAGGAGGAAGCGCGCGATCGCCAAGGTCTGGCTGCGTGCGAAGCAGGAAGGCGCGAGCCACCAGGTCAACGACAAGCCGCTGCTCGACTACTTCGATCGGCCCGGGCTCGTCGCCGCGATCGAAGAACCCCTGGTGCTCACCGAGATGAACGACCAGGTGGTCGTTTTCGCCCGGACCTTCGGCGGCGGGAAGACCGGCCAGGCCGGGGCGTTGAGGCTCGGCATCGCGCGGGCGCTGAAGGACATGGACGAAAGCCTCCACGCCCCGCTTCGCGAAGCGGGCATGCTGACGCGGGATTCACGCATAAAGGAACGCAAGAAGTACGGACTGGCCGGCGCACGGAAGCGGTTCCAGTTCTCGAAGCGTTAATTCACGGGACGCAGGCCTGACCGCCTGCCAGACAAGGAGATCAGAACCGCTAATGGGGATTCCTACCATCCAGGATTTGCTGGGCGCAGGCGTTCACTTCGGTCATCAGACCCGGCGCTGGAACCCGAAGATGAAGCAGTTCATATTCGCTGAGCGTAACAATATATACATCATCGACCTGAAGAAGACGCTCAGCCAGATCGAAATCGCGTACAACGCCGTGCGCACGGCCGTCGAGAGAGGGCAGTCCGTCCTCTTCGTGGGTACGAAGAAGCAGGCCCGGCCCGTCATCATCGAAATGGCGCAGCGATGCGGCATGTTCTACGTCGCGGAGCGCTGGCTCGGCGGCATGTTGACGAACTTCCAGACGATTCAGACCAGCGTCAAGCGGCTGGAAGAGCTCGAGAAAATGAAAGAACACGGCACCATGGACGCGCTCACGAAAAAGGAAGCCGCGAGCCTGGAAAAGGAACGTGAGCGCCTGCAGAAGGTCCTGGGCGGAATCCGTGACATGCGCGACCTGCCCGGCGTCATTTTCGTGGTGGACGCCCGGAAGGAACGCATCGCCGTCGCAGAGGCGAATACCCTGGAGATCCCCATCGTCAGCATCCTGGATACGAACTGCGATCCCGACCTGATCGACTATCCCATACCCGGAAACGACGACGCGCTCCGGTCCATCAGCCTCATCACGGAAGTCGTGGCGAGCGCCGTGGAGGAAGGACTGCGCAATTCGGGGCGGGCCGTTCCGTCGGACGAAGCGCCGGTCGAGGAAGTCGAAGAGGAAGCGTAATCCGGATTCGTGGCCGGAGAAAGGCGGCCGTAGCGGATGATCGATGTCCGCTAAGAGTTTCAAGTATCCATGACTATATCAGCAAGCGACGTAAAGACCCTGAGAAGCCAGACCGGCGCCGGAATGATGGACTGCAAGCGGGCCCTTCAGGAGACTGGAGGCAGCATCGAGAAGGCGGTCACGCTCCTGCGTGAAAAAGGCATCATGGCGGCGTCCAAGAAAAGCGCCCGGGAAGCGAAAGAGGGCATCATTCATACCTATATCCATCCGGGCAGCCGTATCGCCACGATGGTCGAGATGAATTGCGAGACCGATTTCGTCGCCCGGAACGAGTCCTTTCAGACCCTGGCGCACGATATCGCCATGCAGGTGGCGGCCACGCGTCCCCTCGCAGTGGACCGGGACCAGATCGAGGAGGCCGTGCTGGACAAGGAACGGGAGATATACCGGAACCAGGCCCGGAACGAGGGCAAGCCCGATCACATCATCGAACGGATCGTCCAGGGCAGGATAGAGAAATTCAACCAGGAAAACTGCCTGCTGGAACAGCCGTTCATCCGGGATACCGACAAGACGGTGCGGGACCTGATCACGGAGGCGGTGGCCACGCTGGGCGAAAACATCATGGTAAGACGGTTCGTCCGGTACGAACTGGGCGGAGAATAGCGCGCCGAACCCCTTGCCGGTAGGATCGACACCGGTTTTCCGTTGCCAACGAGGTGTATCGTGGAAGCCAAAGAGATCATCAGAGAAGCCAGTCGAAAAATGGATCAGTCCGTCGAGGTGCTTCGCATGGAGCTCGCCGGCGTACGGGCGGGCCGGGCCAATCCCGCCCTGCTGGACAACATCCAGATAGAAGCCTACGGAACCATGACCCCCATCAACCAGGTCGCCACCATCAACACACCGGACGCGCGCACGATCTCGATCCAGCCCTGGGACAAGCAGATGATCTCCGAAATCGTCCGGGCCATCCAGACGTCCGACCTGGGACTCATGCCGAATTCCGACGGGAACGTCATCCACCTGCCGGTCCCCCAGCTGACCGAAGAGCGCAGGCTTGAATACGTGAAAGTGATCAAGAAACTGGGCGAGGACGGCAAGATCGGCATCCGGAACGTACGCAGGGAAATGAACGAGCGCATCAAGGCCGAAGAAAAAGCCCACCGGATGTCGGAAGACGAAAGCAAACGGCATCAGAAGACCATCCAGGATCTCACCGACCAGCATACCTCCTCCATCGACAGCGCCATATCGGTAAAAGAACAGGAAATCCTGGAAATATAGGCGGAAGCCGGCCATCCGGATCCATACCCGCCAGCGGGACATTCGGGGGTGACGTGGGTCGAGACGCAGAGAAAGACCGGGCGGTCTCAGAAGGACTGGATCCGGAGCGCATGCCCCGCCACATCGCGTTCATCATGGACGGCAACGGGCGATGGGCGAAGAAGCGGGGGCTTGCTCGGGACGAGGGGCATTCCGCGGGGGTGGAGTCCGTTCGCGAGATGATCCGGTGCGCCGGGGAGTTCGGCGTCCGAATACTCACCTTCTTCGGGTTTTCGACCGAGAATTGGAACCGGCCCCGGCGTGAAGTCGCCGCCATCATGCAGCTGATCGTCGAATCGTTGCGCGGCGCCTTCGATGAAGCCACCCGGCACGGGATCCGGGTCTCCTTCCTGGGCAGGTGGGACGAGCTGCCGGAAACCAACCGGCAGGTCATTCAGCAGATCACGGAACAGACGGCGGGCAACGACAGCCTGCTGTTGAATTTCGCCCTGAACTACGGCGGGAGACAGGAGATCGTCGAAGCCGCGCAATGTATCGCCATGGACGTCCAGGCGGGCAGGCTGAATCCCGAAGCCATCGACGAATCGCTTTTCGCGTCCTATCTGTACACGGAGAACCTGCCCGACCCCGACCTGCTGATCCGGACCAGCGGCGAGATGCGGATCAGCAACTTCCTGCTGTATCAGCTGGCTTATACCGAAATCCTGGTTTCTCAGGTGCTGTGGCCCGATTTCTCGCGAAGCCATTTCATCGGAGCCGTCAGGGACTACCAGTCGAGGGAGCGCCGTTTCGGAAGAACCGGCGAGCAGGTCTCTTCTCCCAGCACGTAACGGAGTGAATCTCCATGGCGGCCTTCGCGGAGACCCGGGTTCGTATCACCGTGGGTGCGGTGGTCCTCCCGTGCATCGTGTACCTCTGCTGGATCGGCGGAACGAGCCTCTTCGTCTTCGTCACCCTCGTCGTGCTCTTCGGCCTGCGTGAATACCACGGCATCGCCGCGGCCAAAGACATCCGTCCCAACTGGTTCATCGGCGTACCCGCGGCCTTTCTGCTGTGTGTCGACGCCTGGCTGAACGCGGGCGGGCACGCCCCGCTGATCCTCACGGCCCTGCTGCTCCTGTCCGCCTCGGCGGAGGTGTTCAGAAAGAGCGCGGGTTCGCCCTTTCAGAACGTGGCCGCCACGGTGTTCGGCGTGGTCTATATCGGACTCCTCGGCAGCCATCTGATCCTGCTCGGCAAATGGCCGATCGACGATCCGGCCGTCGTAATGTGGGGAGAGCGGGCCATGGCGCCCGTCCTGCTCGCTTTCGCCATTCCCTGGTCCTACGACGCCTTCGCCTATTTTACGGGCAGGCTGCTGGGACGCCGCAAGCTGCTGCCCCGCATCAGCGCGGGCAAGACCGTCGAAGGCACCGTCGGAGGGCTGATTGGAGCTGTCGCATTCATGTTCGGACTCCGCTACGCGCTGTTTCCCTTCCTGAGTCCGCTTCAATGCGTCGTCCTGGGCGCCGCGGGCGGCATCGTCGCCCAGGTCGGCGACCTCGCGGAATCCCTGGTAAAACGGGACGCGGGTGTGAAAGACTCCTCCCGCATCATCCCGGGGCACGGCGGTATCCTGGACCGGTTCGACAGCGTGTTCTTCGCCGCGCCTTTCGTATATTACTACCTGGCCTATCTGGCCGGTTGAGCACCAGACAGGAGCGTCCCGAGACCATGAAGCGCATCGCGATCCTGGGTTCGACGGGTTCCGTCGGAACGCAAACGCTGGATGTCATCGCGGCCTTCCCGGACCGGTATTCGGCCCACAGCCTGACGGCCAATACCCGGGTCGATCTGCTGGAGCGGCAGATCGCGCGTTTCCGTCCCCGCATGATCGCCCTGGCCGACGGGGGCAGGGCGGACAGGCTCGTCCGGGGCGCCGCCGGACTCGGCAGCGGCGCCGGCGCGCCGTCGATCCACACGGGCGTGGAAGGCCTGATCGAAGCCGTCACCCACCCCGACGTGGACCTGGTGATCAGCGCCCTTCCGGGGAGCGCGGGTCTCGTCCCCACGCTCAAAGCGATCGAAGCGGGCAAGACCATCGGACTGGCCAACAAGGAGATCCTGGTCATGGCCGGGGAGGTCGTCATGGAATCGGCGCGGCGGAACGGCGTGGACATCCTGCCCGTGGACAGCGAGCATTGCGCGGTGCACCAGTGCCTCGCCGGGCAGGACCCGGACCGGATCGAGCGCGTGATCCTGACAGCCTCGGGCGGCCCCTTCCGCAACAGCGATCCGGCAGCGCTGACGCGGATTTCCACGACGGACGCGCTGAACCATCCCACGTGGAACATGGGACGCAAGGTCACCATCGATTCCGCGACGCTCATGAACAAGGGATTCGAGGTCATCGAGGCCCACTGGCTCTTCGGCCTCCCCGTGTCGAAAATCGACGTGGTGATCCATCCGCAGTCCATTATCCACTCCATGGTCGAGATGGTCGACGGTTCTTTGCTGGCGCAGATGGGTCCCACCGACATGCGCATACCGATCCAGTATGCTCTCTCGTACCCGGAGCGCCTGGAAACCCCCTGGCCGCGATTCGACATCACGCGGAGCTGGTCCCTGACCCTGGATCCGCCCGATGAGGACACGTTTCCCTGCCTGGGGCTCGCCTACGAGGCCAGCCGCCGGGGAGCCACCGCGCCCACCGTGCTGAGTACGGCCGACGAAATGGCCGTAGAGGCCTTCCTGGACCACCGGATCGGGTTTACCGACATACCGGGCATCATCGCCGATGCCATGGACCGGCACGCGGCCGCGGCGGACGGCTCGGCACCCGTGACACTGGAATCCATCGTGGCGGCGGACCGGTGGACCAGGGCGTACTGCGGGAAAAAGTTGATTGCCGGGTGAAGGTGGCCGCCTGTATATTTCTGTGTCATGTTATCCGCCGCGCGAAGTGCGCGTCGAGGGTATGAGAAAAGGTAAGAAAAGAACGGAGTTTTCGGCATGTTAACCACCGTGCTATCGGCGATTTTTGTCCTCGGGCTGCTGGTCTTCTTCCACGAGCTGGGCCACTTTCTGGCCGCCAAGCGCATGGGTATCCGGGTGGAGCGGTTCTCCCTCGGGTTTCCGCCCAAGATGATCGGCAAGACCATAGGAGACACCGAGTACTGTATCTCCTGGATTCCCCTGGGCGGCTACGTGAAAATGGCCGGAGAGCAACCCGACCGCCAGTCGGAGGAGAAGGCTGGCGAGCCCTGGGAATTCCAGTCCAAGTCCGTAAGCGCGCGCGCCTTCGTCATCGCGGCGGGTCCCGGGGCGAATTTCGTCCTCGCCTTCGTTATTTTCTGGCTCTTCTACGTGACCATGGGCGTGATGCTCGTCGACACAACCACCGTCGGCCGGGTGGACAGCCGAAGCCCTTACGCCGCGGCGGGATTGCAGGTCGGCGATGAGATACTCGAAATCGACCAGGCGCCCGTCGATACGTGGGAGGACGTCCAGCGGCAACTCGCGTCCGGCACGGCGGCGGCCGTTGCGCTGAAGGTGCGCCGGGAGGGACGGGACCGTACGGTTGAAGTGCGGTATGACGATACGGGCGCGGCGGAGCGGCTGGCCGGCCTGGACTACTTTCGGGCGTCGGCCGTGAGCACGGTCATCCCGGATTCTCCGGCGGAGAAGGCCGGTCTGAGGCCCGGGGATGTCATCACTTCGGTAGGCGGCGTCCCGGTTACGCAGTGGTACGAGATGGTCGACCAGATCCGAGGCCGGCCGGGCATGGAAACCACGGTGTCCTGGACCCGGAACGGCCAATCTCACCAGGTGAGCATCGTCCCGAATACGGCCCAGGACCTGGACCGGGAGACCGGGGACGTCATCGATATCGGCCAGATCGGAATCACGCAGCAGGATCATGTGAAACGAAGTCCGATAGGGTTCGTTTCCTCCGTCGGCATGGCCGGAACGCAACTGGTCAACGTAACCTATACCATCCTTGGTTTCGTGAAGAAACTGGTCATGGGCCAGGTGTCCACCGATTCGGTGGGCGGTCCCATCGCCATCGCCCAGATGGCCGGAGACAGCGCCCGCCAGGGAGCGACCAGTCTCTTCAGTTTCATGGCTTTTCTGAGCATAAACCTCGCCATACTCAACCTGCTGCCCATACCCGCGCTGGACGGCGGCCAGCTGCTCATCCTGGGCGTCGAAAGCGTGCTGCGGCGGCCGATTTCGCTCAGGTACCGGCTGGTTTGGCAGCAGGCGGGCATGGCCCTGCTGCTCCTGCTCATGGTGTTCGTGGTGTTCAACGACGTTACGCGGATCTTCCGGTAAACACGTGATGACAGATGCGAACATGACGGCGAAAAGCCGAACGGCCGCAAGAACCGCGGCCTGGGGAATCCTGCTGATCTGCGTGGTGATGGCCGACATCCATTCCCCCCGTCACGCCCTCGGCCAGGTGAACCGCGCCAAGGCCCTGGAGTACTACGCCCAGGGCGGCCTCTACGACGCGCAGAACGACCCGGCCAACGCGATCAAGTCCTATCTGCAGGCCCTCGAGTACGACCCGACCTCCGCCGACATCCATACTGCGCTGGCCGTGGACTATTACCGCGTGAACCAACGCGACGAGGCGCAGCAGCACGCCCGGAAGGCGGTGGAACTGGATTCGACGGCAACGGACGCCTGGATCGTACTGGGAAAGTACAACGCCGACCTGGGCAGGTACGTGCCGGCCCGGGCCGCGTTCGAGCGGGTCGTCACGCTGGAACCGGGAAACATCGAAGCACACATCGCCCTGTCGCAGTTGGCGGAACGCCTGAATGACGGAGAAGCCGCCCTTCGGGCGCTGGAATCGGTGAGCCGCCTGGCGCCCCGTAACGCCGAATTCCATTTCCGGCTGGCCGACGCCTACCGGAAGCGGGAGATGTACGACAAGGCGGTCATCGAGTTGCGGAAGGTCCTCGACGACTATCCGGACTCGATCCCCGCGCGGGTGGCCCTGACGGAGATATACGAGTTCACGGGGCAGTGGAACCGGGCCGTGGCCATGTACAGGGAAATCATCGCCCTGGGGCCCGACCGGGAAGCCGCCCTGAGACACCGGCTCGCGCGGATCCTGCTGTTTCTCGGCAGACCCGACGAAGCGGCCGCCGAATACCGTCTGCTGCTCGAGTCCAACCGGACGTCCCCGGCGCTATGGGCGGAACTGGGCGACGCGCACCGGGCCGGCGGCCAGGCCGATCAGGCGCTGGCCGTCCTGCGTGAGGGCCTTGAAGTTCACCCGAATTCGTCGGAAATCCTGGGAGCCCTTGGAGAAGTGCTGCTCAGCCAGGACAGGCCGGAAGAAGCCGTGGATCCGCTGACGAAGGCCGCCTCGTTGAACGGGGAGGAATCTAAACACTGGATCAACCTCGGCCGGGCGCATCAGGCGACCGGGAACCCGGAACAGGCCGTGAACACGCTGAAGGAAGGCCTGCGCGCCATGGGAGAAAACCCCGCTCTTTTCCTGCACCTCGGATTCGTCTACCAGGAATCCGGCGACCATCCTCTTGCCGTCGCCGCCTTCAGATCGGCCATACGGGTGGATCCCGGCCATGGGCGAAGCCGGATAGCGCTGGGATACGCCCTCATCGAACAGGGCATGTTGCAGGATGGGATCGCCGCACTGAAAGAAGGCGTGGAGTCGCTGCCGGACGACGTCACACTTCGCCTGAACCTGGCCAACATCTACCTGGAAAACGAAATGTACAACCAGTCCATCGACCAGGCTCAGAAGAGTATCGGGATAAACCGCCACGATCCCCGGGGATGGATCAGCCTGAGCCTGGCCTATATGCGGCAGGACCGGCACGAACAGGCGGAGCGCGTGCTCAGCCAGGCCCTGTCGCTCCTGCCGGAGATTCCCGAACTCCACCTGTACCTCGGCGTCAGCTACCTGGCTCGCGATTCATTCGACCAGGCGGGGACGCATTTTCGCAAGGTCGTGGACCTCAATCCTGAAGACGGGCGGGGATGGCTGAACCTTGGCCTGGTACACCTGCGCCAGGAAGACTTCGAAGGCGGCATCCAGGTCTTTCGCGACGGTCTTGAAATCGACCCGGAGAACCCGGAACTGTGGTTCTATCTCGGCTACGCCCACACGGAGCAGGAGAAATACGAGGAAGCCATCGAGATCACGGAACAGGCGGTGGAGCGTTTCCAGGCCCATCACCGTCTCCATTTCCTGCTCGCGCAGAACTACGACCAGTCGGGCCAGTTCGAGAAGGCCGTGGCCACCTTCGAGACGGCCCTGGCCATCGATCCCGACGACATCTACACCTTGAACTACCTGGGATACATCCTGGCCGACAAGGGCCTGCGGCTGGACGAAGCCAAGGTGATGATCGAGAAAGCTCTTGAGCAGAGCCCGGAAAACGGCGCCTTCCTGGATAGCCTGGGATGGGTATACTTCAGGCTGGGCGACTACCGGAAAGCGCGGTTCTACGTGGAAAAAGCCCTCCAGTTCGAAGACACGAGCGCCACCGTGCACGATCATCTCGGGGACATCTACAGCCGGCTCGGCATGAAGAAAAGCGCCATCCGCTACTGGGAACGCGCCCTCGAGATGGAAGACGTGACCCCCGAGGAATCCGAAGAGATCCTGCAGAAACTTCAAGATGCCAGGTAAAACAGCCGGTCCTGCCCGTTCCGGCCGGGGCTGGCGGATCTGGATATTCGCCTGCGCCGGTCTGCTGTTGCTTTCCTGCCGGCCTCCACATTCCGTATCTGATCCTCCCCTGCCGGTTGAATTGCTGTTGCAACAGATCGATGCGGCCGCGGCGCGCCTGCGGGATTTTAGAGGCAGCGCGAGCATCGAGACTTCATTCGAAGGCCGGCGAGGCCGGGCGTCGCTTCGGATCCGGTACCTCAGTCCCGCACGATTCCGCATCGACGTACACGGCACCCTGTTCCAGGTGCTGGCAGTCCTCCTCATCCATGACCGCCGGGTACGGCTGTACCTGCCCCGGGAAAACACCGTCTTCGAAGGGGATCTCGAAACGAGGGACACCCCCATACCGGGGCTGGACCTGACCCTGGAGGACATACGCGCCGCCGTAACCGGCGCCATCGAACCCGGCAGATACACCGGGATGCAGATTGTCGAATACCGCCACGACGGAGGGACGGCAACCGTTACGCTGCAGGAAGGCGGGGTCAGCCGGTCGCTGTGGATCGACACCGAAAGAGCGACGATCACCCGGGAGGCCTGGGAATCGTCGGCGAGCGGGGATTCCGTGGTACGGACGTTCGGACGTTTTCAGAAACGCAACGGGATCTGGAGACCTGGATCGGTCCGCATGACGCGGAGCGGGGGGATGCCCGGCGCCATGGAACTGACGTACAGGACACAGTCGGTCAACCGGGGGCTGAGACCCGCGGACATCGACGTGCGTCTGCCGGCGACGGTCATTCGCCGTCCGCTGGAGGAAGCGGCACCCGTGCTCGAGACCATGGACGAAGCTTCGTTTCCCGGAGCGCGGCGAGCGCGTTTCTCCTTGAACGGCAAGTGATTTACGGCGGCGGGTCGCAGAGCGGAGCCGCCTCCCGAATCCTCGCCGTACAGTCCTCGGATCTCAGACAAATCCCTTGACAGTAGCCCGGCGCGGCGTCTATATTGCTTGCTCCATTTGGAGTCGATGGTGGGCATAGCTCAGTTGGTTAGAGCGCTAGACTGTGGCTCTGGAGGTCGCGGGTTCGAATCCCGTTGCCCACCCTGTAGCCGGGATGCATTCCTCCCGGTCCAAGGTATACTGATGCGCGTTTCATAAGCCGTTCAGACCGGTAATGCGGATCAGCCGATGCAGCGGGTAAAGGAGACCAGCCGAAACCTATGGTAAACGCGACAGACCTGCGCACCGGTATGACCATCAGGATTGACGGGTCCATCTACCTCATCACGGGCTGCGAGCACATCAAGCCCGGGAAGGGTACGGCCTTCTCGCGCACCCGTCTGAAGCATATTCACACCGGTTCCGTGATCGACAAGACGTACAAAGCCTCGGACAAGCTGGAAGACGTGCGGGTGGAACGCCGCAAGGCCCAGTTCCAGTACACCGACGGCGACATGTATTACATGATGGACCTGGAGACCTACGAACAGGTACCCGTCGGTACGGCGATCATCGGGGACAACAGGGATTATATGAAGGACAGCATGACACTCGAGCTGCTCACCGCGGACCAGGGCGTCGTGGGCATCGAGATGCCGAATTTCATCGAGCTGGAAGTGACGCAGACCGACCCGGGTATCCGCGGCGATACCGCGACCGGCGGCACCAAGCCGGCCACGCTCGAGAGCGGCGCCGTGGTACAGGTGCCGCTGTTCATCAACCCGGGC
Organism: Candidatus Latescibacterota bacterium; assembly: GCA_012270975.1. Classification (GTDB taxonomy): domain Bacteria; phylum JAAXHH01; class JAAXHH01; order JAAXHH01; family JAAXHH01; genus JAAXHH01. Next base: position 678,740 of record JAAXHH010000141.1, read on the forward strand.
GACGTGTTGCGCATTGATACGCGGTCCCGCGAATACGTGGAGCGCGTGTAACCGCCCTCCGAGGAGCCTGTCATGGGAATCGATGAGGTGCTTAAGCTGATCGAATCGCTGCGGGATACGGACATCCAGGAAGTCGAGGTGGCCGAGGGCGACCGGAAGATCCGGATCGTTCGCATGACGCCCGGCACGACCGCGGCGGCGGCCCCAGCGCCTGCGGCGGACCCGCTCGCGGCGGCCGCCGTGCCGCCCGCGGAAAGCGTGTCGTCGGACAATGGGCCGGCAACCGCTGCCGACAGTACTTATGTCGAGGTGAACTCGCCCATGGTGGGTACGTTTTACCGGGCGCCCGAGCCCGACACCGAGCCCTTCGTTCAGGAGCAGGACCGGATCAGCACCGGCCAGCAGCTGTGCATCATCGAAGCCATGAAACTGATGAACCCCATCCAGTCCGAATTGAACGGGCGCGTGATGGCCATCCTGGTGGAAGACGCCCAGCCCGTCGAGTACGGCCAACCGTTGTTTCTGATCGAACCGGCATAGGCAGCGATGTTTCAGAAGATCCTCATCGCCAACCGCGGCGAGATCGCCCTGCGTATCATCCGCTCGTGCAAAGAGTTGAACATCGCGACGGTGGCCGTCCACTCCGAAACGGACCAGGACTCCCTCCACGTCCGCTTCGCCGACGAGGCGGTCTGCATCGGCAGCAACTCGCCCAACGACAGCTATCTGAGCATACCCCGCATCATCAGCGCGGCGGAGATCATGAACGCCGACGCCGTGCACCCCGGTTACGGGTTCCTGTCCGAAAACCCCCACTTCGCCGAAGTCTGCGAATCCTGCGACATTGCCTTCATCGGACCGCCGTCCAGGGCCATCCGCCTCATGGGCGACAAGGCCGAAGCGCGTAAGACGGTGGCGGCGTCTGAAGTCCCCACCATTCCGGGCACGGAAGACACCGTCGCCGACGAAGACGCCGCGGCGGAAGCCTCCCAGGAGATCGGGTTTCCCCTGGTGATCAAGGCCTCCGCCGGCGGAGGCGGGCGGGGTATCCGCATCGTCCGCGACGCGGACGAGTTGCGCGAAGCCTTCCGCCTGGCTTCGCGCGAGGCCCAGAACGCCTTCAACAACCCCGCCCTGTACCTGGAAAGGTATATTGAAAAGGCCCGGCACATCGAGGTGCAGGTCCTGGGCGATCGCCACGGCCAGGTCGTCCACCTCGGCGAGCGGGACTGTTCGATCCAGCGGCGCCGGCAGAAGCTCATCGAAGAGTCGCCGTCCCCCTTTGTCGACGACGACCTGCGTTCCGGGCTGGGAGAGGCCGCCCTGCGCGCGGCGCGGGCGATCGACTACGAGAACGCGGGCACCGTCGAGTTCCTCGTGACCGAGGACCGCCAGTTCTATTTCATGGAAATGAACACGCGCATCCAGGTGGAACACCCCGTGACGGAAATGGTCGTTTCACAGGACCTCGTAAAGGAACAGATCCGCGTTGCCTCGGGCAGTCCCCTGGGTTTCGCGCAGGAAGACGTGCAGTTGCGCGGACACGCCATCGAATGCCGGATCAACGCCGAGGACCCGGACCGGAATTTCATGCCCTCGACGGGCGAGATCACCAGTTTCCACACGCCGGGCGGATACGGGGTGCGGGTGGACAGCCACGTGTACGCCCAGTACGTCGTCACGCCGTTCTACGACTCCATGCTGGCTAAGCTGATCGTCTGGGGAAGGGACCGGGAAGAAGCGCTGACGCGCGCCGAGCGGGCCCTGGACGAATTCATCGTCGAAGGTATCAACACGACGATCCCGTTCCACCAGTTCATGTTGAAGCATCCGACCTTCCGTTCCGGGAAGGCGGATACGGCTTTCGTTGAATCGATGACCCCGTCAAGTTGAAGATATGACCGGCCGCGCGGGTCCGGAGGCATGACACGGACCGAAGCGCCGGAGAAAGGACCGCATGGAAACGCCCGAAGATCTCCGCTATTCGACCGAGCACGAATGGGTGCGCCTGGAGGGGGAAATCGCCACCGTCGGCATCACGGACTTCGCCCAGTCCGAACTCGGCGATATCGTCTTCGTGGAACTGCCTTCGGAAGGCGACAGCGTGGCCGAGATGGGCGTCTTCGGGGCCGTGGAGGCGGTGAAGACCGTGTCGGATCTCTACAGCCCGCTGGGCGGTACGGTAACGGAAGTGAACGACGACCTGGAAGACAACCCCGAAGCGGTCAACCAGGATCCCTACGGGGACGGATGGATGATCAAGCTCCAGGTGGACGACGCGGGCGTCTTCACCAGCCTGATGACCGCCGCGGACTACCGCTCCTTCACAGGCGCCTGAGGCGGCCACGGATAAACGATCCTTTGCCGGCCCGATGACCGCCGCGGACTAGCGTTTCTTCACCGAAGCCTGAGGCGGCCGCGATCGAACGGTCCTTCGCCGGCGTTTGAGAGGCCGGCCCCTGCGGAGAATTCATGACGTATATCCCCAACACCGACGCCGACCGGCGGGCCATGATGGAAGCCATCGGCATCGGGTCGGTCGAAGAACTGCTGACCGTCATCCCGGACGACGTCCGGCTCGACGCCCCGCTGGATCTCCCGCCCGCCCTGTCTGAACTCGAACTCCACGATACGATGGGCGAGATGGCCGGACGGAACGCCTCGGCCGACCGTATGGCGTCCTTCGTGGGCGGCGGCATGTATGATCACTTCGTTCCCAGCGCCGTCGGGCACCTGGCCGGCCGATCGGAATACCTGACTTCCTACACGCCCTACCAGCCGGAAGTGAGCCAGGGGACGCTCCAGGGCATCTACGAATTCCAGACCATGATCTGCGAACTGACGGGTCTGGACGTGGCCAACGCTTCCATGTACGACGGCGCCTCGGCGACGGCGGAGGCGGCCATGCTGGCCCGGGCGGCGACGAGGCGCGACCGCGTGCTCCTGGCGGGCGGCCTGCACCCCCACTACGCCGAAACGGTGCGTACTTACGCCCACGGTCCGGGCATCGAAGTGGACACGCTACCCTGTACCGGCGGTGCACTGGATCCCGATCTACTGGAGTCGGCCCTGACGGATAAAACGGCCTGCGTCATCGTCCAGCATCCCAATTTCTTCGGCTGCCTGGAATCCATGAGAGACTTGGAGCGGGCCGTACATGCCGCGGGCGCCCTACTGGTCATGGTCGTGGACCCGATCTCCCTCGGGGTCATCGAGTCTCCTGGCGCCTATGGGGCCGACATCGCCGTGGGGGAGGGGCAGTCCATGGGAAACCAGGTGAGTTTCGGCGGACCTGCCCTGGGTTTCTTCGCGGCGAGAGACCGCTTCGTCCGGCGCATGCCCGGACGCATCGCGGGGCAAACCGTCGACCAGAAGAATCGCCGGGGGTTCGTCCTGACGCTGCAGGCGCGCGAACAGCACATCCGGCGGGACAAGGCGACGTCGAACATCTGCACCAGCCAGCAACTTAATGCCCTGATGGCTACCATCTACCTGTCCTTGATCGGAAAAGAGGGATTGAAAGAGGTTGCGGAACTGTGTCTCCACAAGAGCCACTACGCGGCCGAACGTATCGCGGAACTGCCGGGCTATGAACTCGCCTTCGACCGGCCGTTCTTCAAGGAGTTCGTGGTAAGGACACCGGTATCGCCTGGCGAGATCGTGACCTGTCTCGCCGAGGAGGGGATGCTGGCCGGCATCGACCTTGGGCGCTTCCCGACGCTGGGAATGGAAGACGGCCTGCTGATCGCGGTGACGGAGCGGCGGACACGCGCCCAGATCGGCCGGCTGGTCGAAGCCCTGGGACGATTCAGTTAAGTTTCGAAGGCTGCGGACAGCCCAGGCGAATCCGTTAGCGCAGAACCGCCGAACACAGAACAGACGCATCCTGAGAGGAAGAAGTTTGTCGGAACCGCTTATATTCGAACTGAGCTCTCCCGGAAGAAGAGGGGTGTCGCTGCCTGCGCCGGACGTGCCCGCCAGGCCGGTTTCGTCGTACCTGCCCGAATCGGACATCCGGAGCACACCGCCCGTGCTGCCCGAGGTCAGCGAGGTCGACGTCGTCCGCCACTACACCCGGCTGTCCACCCTGAACTATCATCCGGACCGGGCCATGTACCCCCTGGGTTCGTGCACCATCAAGCACAATCCGAAGGTCAACGAGGACATGGCGGCCCTGCCGGGATTCGCGCGCCTGCACCCCTTGCAGCAGGACGAGACCTGCCAGGGCGGTCTTCAGCTGATGTACGAACTCTCGAGGGATCTCGCGGAAATTGCCGGTCTGGAAGGCGTCACGCTGCAGCCCGCCGCCGGGGCCCACGGCGAACTGACCGGCCTGATGGTCATGCGGGCCTACCACGAGAGTCTGGGACACGCCCGGCGCAAGGTCATCATCCCCGATTCGGCCCACGGCACCAACCCGGCCAGCGTCACCCTGGTGGGCTACGAGACGGTGCAGATCCCGACCAATGCCCACGGGCTCGTAGACACCGGCCGGCTGGCGGAGCTGATCGACGAGGAAACGGCCGCCTTCATGCTCACCAATCCGAATACGCTGGGGCTCTTCGAATCGGAGATACGCACCATCGCGGAAATCGTCCACGACGCGGGGGCCCTGCTCTACATGGACGGGGCGAATCTGAACGCCGTCCTCGGAATTACCCGCCCCGGCGACATGGGATTCGACGTCGTCCACTTCAACCTGCACAAGACCTTTTCCACGCCCCACGGGGGCGGCGGTCCGGGAGCGGGGCCCGTCGGCGTGCGGAGCGACCTGGTCCGGTTCCTGCCGACGCCCGTGCCGATGAAGGACGGCGACGCGTACCGGTTCGACTACGACCGGCCGGATTCCATCGGCCGCGTCCGCGGCTTCGGCGGCAGCTTCGGCATGATGGTCCGTGCCTACGCCTATATCCGGGCCAACGGTCCCGACGGCCTGCGCCAGGTGAGCGAGAACGCCATCCTGAACGCCAACTACATCATGCGGCGCCTGGAGAAGCACTACCCCCGCACCGTCCTCGTCCACGGCGCACAGAAGGAGACTCCAATACCCCCTGAGGTGCCTTGCCAGCACGAGTTCGTGGCCTCCGGCACCCGGTTCCGCGAGCACGGCGTCAGGATGCTCGACATCGCCAAGCGCCTGCTCGACTACGGTTTCTACGCACCGACGATCTACTTCCCGCTCATCGTGCCCGAGGCGGCCATGGTCGAACCCACGGAAACCGAGAGCAAGGAATCCATCGACCGGTTCATCGAAGCCATGACGGCAATCGCCGAAGAAGCGGAAAACGACCCGGAACTGGTCCGGAACGCCCCGCACACCACGCCGGTCGGCCGCCTCGACGAAGCGCGCGCCGCCCATCCGAAGACTTTGAACCTGCGGTACCGGAAGCCGGAAGCGGAGTAGTGCCGATCGAGAGCGGCGAGTGCCCAACGGCAGCTCGCCGGTCCCGTCCTCAGCCCCGGCACCAACGCCGGTCCCGACTTCAGATAGCCATCATCCGGTCGTAGGCCGCTTTCGCCGCGACGGATATCTCCACCGGGTCCTTCTCCCAGTATTCCTCCCGGAAGATCTCGACGGACAGGGCGCCCGAATAGCCTTTCTCCCGCAATATGCCCATCATGTCCTTCAGGGGCAGCACGCCTTCGCCCATGTAGACGCGGTGCTGGTCGGTCAGGTCGGCCGGCGGCAGGTCCTCGCAGTCGTCCACGTGGACGATCAGCAGCAATTCGGTGGGGATCGCCCGAATGTCGTCGAGCGGGACGCCCGACTTGTAGTAGTGGAAGAAATCCACCATCAGCCCCAGGCTGTCGTGCCCGGCCCGTTCGATCACCTCCAGGGCCTCGCGGGGTCCGGGGATGAAGGGATGACGCCCGAGGGGCTCGATGGCGATCTTCACGCCGTGGGCGGCGGACCGCTCGGCATAGGCGCGGGCCGTGGCGGCCATGGTCTCGAAGGCCTCATCCCGGTCCATATCGTCCGGCGGCGCGTCGGCGCAGACGAGGAGGACGGGGCAGTCGATCGCCGCGGCCACCTTCGCCGCGCGTTCTATGGCCTGAAGTTGTTCCCGGTTATCGGAGAATCCCACCAGCCCGTAGGGACAAAGCGAGGCCGCGCGCAGGCCGTGAGCATCCAGGCACGCCCTCAACTCGCCGGCATCGTGGTCCTGCAGGTACGCATCGAGCTTCCTGGACCAGATCTCCACGGCGTCGAACCCGGCCTTCCCGGCGGCTTCCAGGTCCTGCTCGAGCGTATAGGGCATGGTCGTCGCGCCGTTGATGCATGAATGCATGAAAACCGCTCCTTGGGTGGCTATACCTTGAATCAGAGTGACACGGAGAACAGTTTCGCGCGGCTCATGTGGATAACCACGGAAACGGGTCTTCCGCGAAAGGCCGCCAGATCGCTTTTTCCCTTCCACGTCACCACGCCGGACAGACCGTCTCCGGACAGGGGATCGGCCTCGTCCAGGGAATAGCCCTCGTAGGACTGTTGCGGGCGCACCAGGGCATAGGGCGTCTGGGGCTGGACCAGTCCGGCCCGGATCCAGCCGCCGGGTTCCGTCCGGTAGTTGAGCCTGAGCTCCCGTCCCTGGGAGGGCGTGCCGATCATGGCGGTGTTGTTCAGGGTGAACCGGGCCTCGCCCGGCGCTTCGACCGCCACGAGACGATCACGTTCCCAGGTAGCCCAACGGTATTCGAAAGAACGCATGATCGCACCGCGGTCGCAGCCCGGATAGCGGCGGATGTCGTGACTGACCGGTGTGCCGCAGTACATGAGACCCCATTTCTTGTCGTCCAGCGGCACCAGGTTGGGTTTGGCATACACGGCCATGTAAGGCTGCCCGACCTGGTCCCGCCCGATAATCGGTCTGCGCTCCGGTCGGCTCCACAGGTCGCCGTCCCGGCTCGTGGCCAGATGGATGTCCAACGAAGCGCTCATGCGATGATAGAACGAGGGAAACATCAGGTGCAGATTGGTACCCGGATAACGGCAGTAACAGCTGTCGTAGACGTCGTCATCGATCGCATCGAGGGTATCGGCCATGAAGACGAACCGGGGCGGCGGCCAGCCGCCGAAGTCCGGGCCGCCCGTCTTTATGACCGCCCTGCGGTCGTCCTGCCGGCCGCGCAGATAGACCGCGTACTCCCCCCTTGCCGCATCGTACGCCGCGATGTTCTGGGTGTCGAGATGCGCCTTGCCGAGATGCAGCAGCGGGTTGTCGAGTACGCGCCACGACAGGCCGTCGGCGGAAACAGCGCCCGTGACGCAGGGGTGCCACAGCTCGAGCCTTTCCGCGATCTCCTCGTTGCCGCAGTCCCGGTCCACCATGGCCGTGACCAGGTCGTCGAAGAAGTCCCCTTCGTGCACGTCATCGCGGAGGACGCCGTCCACGGTGATTTCGGAAACCGTGCTGATGCCCTTGTACCGCTCCGACGGCGGTGCCGAAGGATCGACGAATATGGAGTGGAAATCGAAAAAGGAGGCCGGGTGCAGCAGATTGTTGGATCGGGCGCCTCCGTATTCCTGCAACCCGAGGTCGGGACGCTTCCAGTCGAACCCGTCGGCGCTTTCCGCATAGGCGATATAGGGATTGCCGCCCTCCCCGGCCGTTTTGTACCACAACCTCAGGGCATCGCCCTCCCGGATGACGCAGAACGGCATCAGCAGGGAGGACTCCCACGGTCGGTCGGATAAGAGGAACGGTTCCGAAACATCGGCCGGTTGTACCCTCAGGCGCAGTTCGCCCGTGGGAGGATCCTGGGACACACCCAGCTCATCCGCTCTCGCTCCCGTGTGCCCGGGCCAGATACCGTACCAGTCCAGAAAGGGCCGGGGGGTTGGGTTTTCATCGACCATTCAGTTTTGCCTTTGCGATCGTGTTTACAATCGTGCCGGAAACGGGAACGCGCGCCGGTGTCACCAACCGTGTATCGCATGGCCGTTGCCGGAAAACCAGATCACATCCACGATATAGGACAGCAGGACGCCCAGCGCGTAGGCCGAAATCACGCCGATCACGAAGGGCTGGCCCCGCCGGTAGAGCGACTCGCCGCCCAACCTCAATATGATTACCTTCGCGACCCAGACCAGCAGAATCGCGACGACGCTCTTGCGGACGCCGCCGATCCTGGCAACGGCGAATCCCACCGGATGCAGCGGCCACCAGGGCCACCTATGGTGCGCCACGACCAGGAGGAGACCGGCCAGGGCCCCGGAGCCGAAGGAAACCCGCTCCATGGGCGAGAGGACCTGCGCATTGCGGATCCACATATCCAGTCCGTCCCACACCCCCCGGGCGCCGGCCACGAAGGCGGGTTCGGTAAACTCGAAGGCGCCGCCGCCGTACGCGAGATAGAGCGTATATACGACCGACGTCGCGAACGTCAGCGCCAGGGTGGCCGCGATCGCCAGGTACACTCCCTTGCCCACCCCGCCCGTTCGGTCCCCCACCTTGGCCGCGTGGGCCATGGGGCACATGCCCAGGGTACGCCAGTTGCGGCCGTACGCGTTGGCCAGCGAAAGCACCGTCAGGTCCTGAGACGCGAGGCTTTCCGTCCCCAGGAGACGCACGGTCGCCGTGTTCACGTCGTTGTGCGGAAGATCCAGGCCGGCCAGGCCGGTCTCGGCGACGATCCGGGTGACGCCGAGATATACCACGATGAGGAAGGCGAGGAACAGGCAGGTGAGCCACAGCGACATGCCCGAAGCGTGCAGCCACCCCACCATGAAGACGGTTCCGGCGATAAGGCCGAAAACCGCGGTACGGTACGAGAAGAACTCCCGCGAGTCGTCCAGTTCCTCGGCGCCGCCCGTGCCGTCCTCGCCGTCCTCGCCGCCCGCGCCGCCCGGGCTCCCCAGGCACTTGCGCCAGACCCGGTACAGGTGCCGCCGCGCCATCCAGACCGTGGACAGCACGAATACCAGGAAACCCGCGAAATGCTGGAGATCCATCACGCCCTGGGCGTTCGAGACCCCCGTCCGTCCCATGACGCCGTGCTGGATCAATTGCACCAGGTAGAAGAACCAGACGCTGAACAGAATGTCGGTCCGCGTGAAGTAGGCGATGCCCATCAGCAGGTAGTTGAACCGGATCATGACCGGCGGCCAGGCTTCCCCCAACTCCAGGTTTATGGTGGAGGGGTTTCCCAGGGGGATGGCGGGCCAGGAGGTGAAATAGCCCCCCGTGTTCCAGGCCATGATCGCCAGGGTGGCGCCGAACCCGACCCAGAAGGACCGCGTGCGGGCGACCCGGGGCATGATCGCCCGTTCTTCACTGCCTTCGATGAGCATCAGGGGCACCTGGGCCAGGGGAAAGGTCAACCGCTCGTGTTCGATCCACTGTTTCCGGAGGATGACCATGAGGGACGCGCCGACGAAGAAGATGGCCGCGTAGAACGCGCCCCACCAGAAAAGGGGTACTACCCAGTACTGCCACGGCACCGCCTGCCCGCCGGGAAGGCTTTCGAAGAACCAGGTGACGGCGCCGCCCCGGTCGGAAACCACGAGCCATGCGGGGAGATAGTCGAAGAACAGTTCCACCCAGCGGTTCTCGGCCGACGCGAAGTAATGGGGGCCGCTGATGACGGAAAGCGCGTAGGTGCTGAAGGCCCAGCCGGGGATGGCGGACGCGGTGAACACCAGGAAGAAGATGACGATGATCTCCGGCCGGGTCAGCGCCCGGACCGGATCGAGGATCTTGAGCGCCGGATTGAGCACGAGCACGACCAGTACCAGGGGGCAAATGGCGGCGATGGGCAGGTGGGCGATGGTAACGAAGGAAGCGTGGATTACGTAGGCGGAATGGATCGTCCACAGCGTGACGAGCACGGAGAGCACCATCCCAAGGGCGACGGCCCGGACCGTCAGGCCCTCCGAGACGGGTTGGGGACCGGGCAGCCCCTGCGTTTCGCCGCCGGAGCGCCCGTGCGCCTGCTGCCGAATTCCTGTGGATGAGTGCATGTTGCCCGTCAAACTGCGGACCGCGCCACGTCAAGGATTCGGCCGCGCCGCAGACCTGGACGCAACGTGGAACTAGCCGCGCCGCCGCCTGCGCCACGGCACGGACCACGATGCGGTATATGACCATTTGCCGACGTCTGTAAGGAAAGAGGAACATACGCATTAGTAGCACAAATAACGGGAAAGTCAACGGCCGCCTTTTCTCTTGACACTCTACTTCCATCCTGCATAAAATGAACTGTAAGATCTAATGGTCTCGAGGGCGGGTCTTATGACTCGCCCTTTTGTTGTTTGTGGACCCGGGACCGGTCTCCTTTTCAAAGCAGGACCGGCCAGCCGGGTATATACGAGGGAGATGGAAGCAAAGATGGCCGTTCGCATTCTCGTAGGCGCAGCCTGGGGCGACGAAGGCAAGGGCAAGATCGTCGATTTTCTGAGTGAGCAGGCCGACATCGTCGTGCGGTTCCAGGGCGGGGCCAACGCCGGCCATACCGTCCAGATCGGAGAACAAGAGTATATCCTCCACCTTATACCCGTGGGCATACTGCGGCCGGACAAGACCTGCGTCATCGGCAACGGCACCGTGATCGATCCCGAAGCGCTGATGGAAGAGATCGAGATGCTCGGATCGCACGGCATCGACGTGGAAGGACGGCTGTTCATCAGCCACAACGCCCATCTCATCATGCCGTATCACAAGCTGATCGACCGGGTCGGAGAGGAACAGAGGCAGGAAGAAGAGCGCATCGGCACGACGGGCCGGGGCATCGGGCCGGCCTACGCGGACAAGGCCGCCCGCAAGGGCATACGCATCGTCGACCTCCACGACCACGGCGTGCTGAAGGAGAAGCTGCAGCGCAACATCGAGGAGGCGAACAGGATCCTCGACGCCATCTACCAGGCCGAAGCGTTCGACGCGGACCGGATCATCGAGGAATACCTGGCATTCGCCCGGCAGATCGGTCCATACGTGATCAACACGTCGGAGTACCTGAACGACGCCATTGACGACGGCAAGGAGATCCTCTTCGAGGGCAGCCAGGGCACGCTGCTGGACGTGGACCACGGGACCTACCCCTACGTCACGTCCTCCAACACGACCACGGGCGCGGCCTGCATGGGCGCCGGTGTCGGTCCCACACGCATCGACGAGGTCATCGGCGTGGCCAAGGCCTACACCACCCGGGTGGGGAACGGACCCTTCCCCACGGAGTTTCCCTCCCGGTGGGGCGACGAGTTCCGGCGCATGGCGGGCGAGTTCGGCGCTACGACGGGCCGTCCGAGGCGTTGCGGGTGGTTCGACGCCATGGTCGTTCGCTACGCCGTCATGGTGAATGGCATCGACAGCCTGGCACTCGCCCGGCTCGACACGCTGGACAGTCTCCAGACGCTGCGGCTGTGCGTGGGCTACCGGCTGAACGGCGACGTAATCCCCCACCTGCCCAACGACGCAAACGTCCTCGCCCGGTGCGAACCCGTCTACGAGGAGATGGAAGGCTGGGACCGGCCCACGGGGCACATCCGGACCTGGAGCGAACTTCCGGTCAAAGCCCGGGCCTATATCGAACGGGTTGCGGAACTGGTCAAGACCGACGTGAAAATCATCTCCGTCGGATCCCACCGGGACGCGACCATATTCCTTTAGGGCTTCGCTGGTTTGCCGGCCTGATTCAGGCTCCGGCAGGTGAAGATCGGCCATCCCGTCCAAACCGGAATTTGATTGACCTTCGGAGCGTAACCGCTTATCTTGCTTCGCCTGCGAGGGCGCGTAGCTCAGTTGGCAGAGCAACAGACTTTTAATCTGTGGGTCGAAGGTTCGATTCCTTCCGCGCTCATAGATGCACCGCTAGCTCAATTGGCAGAGCAACTGACTCTTAATCAGTGGGTTCGGGGTTCGATTCCCTGGCGGTGCACTGCCCTCTCCCGGTCGCACCCGCGTCTTCAAACACGGGTGGATTTGACAGAGACGGGTAATTGTCCTACCTTCTTTGACATGGGGGTGAAAGGATTCGACGGGAGTGGATGCGGTGGGAATCGCGTGCCGAGGTCCCCGATAACCTCGTTAAACCATTGGGAACAAAATCAACTGCAGACGAACCTTCGTATGCAATGGCTGCCTAAGGTAACTTAGCGCAACCCGTTTTTAATCAGCCCCGCCTGCGGGATGGTTAAAAGCGACGATAAAGCAGGCTGGCCGGGCGTCGCGCCTCAGGGCGCCAGGCGAGACTCCACTGAGGCTGGTTCCGGTTAAATCCTGCCTGCTGGAGTTCTCCGGAACGAGACCAAAAAACAGGCTACGCATGTAGACGTTCCCGCTTAGGCACTTCCGGACGGGGGTTCGATTCCCCCCACCTCCATCAGCACTAGATTTCAACATATCTCACAGGAGACCAGCCGGTCTCCGATACCAGACAAAAGTAGCGTCCGAAATGATTCCAGCTATACGAAATCAGGCTGACTCACTTAGAAGCCTGTGCCTGGACTACGACGTGCAGCGTCTTGAACTTTTTGGATCCGCCGCCACTTCATCCCAACTACATGATATCGGTGATCTGGACTTCCTGGTAGAGTTTCAGCCGAAAGCACTGGAGACATATGCTGACAACTACTTCGGACTGTTGGAAGACCTGCAGCAACTATTCGGGAAGCCCGTGGATCTGGTAGTCGGCTCAGCTGTCAAGAATCCTTACTTCCTGCAATCGATAGACCGGACGAAAACGCTTGTCTATGAAGCTTGAGACCAAGAAGTTACTGTTTGACATTCATCGAGCCGCCTTGCTGGTTCGAGAGTTTACGCTGGACAAGAAGTATGAGGATTATACACGCGACTCCATGGTGCGTGCCGATGTAGAGAGGGAATTCGAGATCATCGGCGAGGCAGTTAAGCAACTCGCTCGAATCGATAGCCCCGTTACCTCTAAAATCAGCGACTTCCAACGCATTATCTCCTTCCGCAATGTCCTTATCCACAACTATGCCGACGTAGACAGTCGACTGGTGTGGGACGTCGTTGAGACCAAACTTCCTACACTGATCCATGAAGTGGAAGCTCTGTTAACAGAGTCTTCCGAATGATCTGAACGGGGTTATTTGAAGGAATAAACCCGATCCGGCAGAACAATTAGGGTTAAAATGGGGGACGACAGCGTGACTCGAAGCTGGGAAGAGGTTTTTAGTACCTGGGCACAATCTCCGGCACAGACGGAAGAACAGCGTTCTGAGAACGCCATTAGTGGTATCCGAAATGCCATCAGTAACAATTCAAAGCTGAAACAACGAAGATTAAAGATTTTCACCCAAGGTTCCTATCGCAATCGTGTCAACGTTCGTCACGATAGTGATGTTGACGTAGGTGTGATGCTCTATGAGTATTTTCTGAGTGAGTACCCCGAAGGTAAAACCAAAGCCGATTTCGGCAACATAGATGCAAGTTATCCTTTTTCCCAATTCAAGGATGAGCTCGAAGAAGCCCTAGTCAACTACTTCGGAAGGGCTGCTGTAACGCGTGGCAATAAAGCCTTCAATATTAAGGAAAATACCTATCATGTCGAGGCTGATGTAGTACCTCTCTTCGAGTTCAGGCAGTACTGGGAAAACGGAGACTACCGGGCTGGTGTTGCCTTACTGACTGACAGAGAAGGCCGAAGGATTGAGAACTACCCGGAGCGCTTGGTCGACTACTGGCCTCAAACACCTCTGCACTACGAGAATGGAAACTCCAAGAACACGGCTACATTGCGGCGCTATAGAGGACTTGTACGTATCTTCAAGAAGATTCGTAATGAGTTGGAATCAGCAGGCTCATCATCTGCGAAAGTAATACCTGGTTACTTGTTGGAATGTATGACTTGGAATGTACCGAATGACACCTTTAACGGAGCTACCTGGGATACACGCGTTCAAGCGGTGCTGCGCCACCTTTGGAACAATACCGATAGCGACGCAAACTGCAGTTCTTGGTTTGAGGTTGACGGCATTAAGTATCTTTTTCATACCTCGCAGCCTTGGACGCGTGCAGCCGCCCACACCTTCATCGGTGAAGCATGGAACTTCGTTGGGGTTCGTTTGTCATGAAGCTTGAGCGACTCCACATCACCGCGTTCTTAGGTCTGGCTGCCTTGGTCTGGTGGCTTGTACTTGGGGCTCCAAGTGTAAAGTGGGAGTATGTGCAACCATTCGGGACGGTCGTCGGTGTTCTTTTCGGCTTCGGAACAGCGTTCGAATACTTGTTGTGGCGTTGGTCCTGGCTTCACGGTTGGTTCATAAAACGACCGGACCTGCGTGGCACTTGGCGGGTTGAGCTTCAGTCGGATTGGATTGATCCAGACACGAATACCTGTGAGCCGGTTAATATCTGTTACATGGGGGTTTCGCAGACTCAGTCAACTCTTCAGATGCACTTAATGACGAAGGAATCAGAGTCCTGGTTCATTGCGGAACGTATTAGTTCATCTCCAAGCGGGATCGGGTACCAAGTAGCTGGTGTGTATAAGAACAAACCGCAAACTCATCTGCGCGGAGTGCGCAGTGAAATGCATTTAGGAGGGGTTCTACTTGACACGCACGGTCCGGCTAATCGACCGGACACGCTCACAGGTGAGTACTGGACTGACAGAAAGACAAAAGGACGTATGACATTCACCGCGAGACTACCCGCCGTATTCACACGCTTCGATGACGCTGATATGGCTTTCGATGAAGCGTGAGTAAGTTCAGATCCGTGTACACGTTGTTGTAACAGATTAGACACAACAAATCGCGGACTCAAAAACTCCTCGCCTGTTAGTCACTGTTCTGGTCACCCACCGATTCGATCTCTCTAAACAAAGCTAGTCCGAATATGAATACCGTGCACTCGTCAACGGCGACCCACGACGTATATTAGTGGACTATTGGCAAGTTTCTAAGGAAATACGGCCGACAGGTTTCTCCAGCCCCCGAGGGACGAACACTCTATAGAGAGCATCGAGTGGAAAACGCTGGGTTCATTCCAACGTCGCTTTCCCGTTTTCATCCTACCTCATCCTCCAAATGTAACCCATACTATACCGCCATGGGAACAAGCAAAAACTGGTAAGATCTAGGTAGCTATACTTAGTGTCTCTTCAATTCTAGCTCCAATAGTCGTATAATCAGGAAGTTTCCAAAACTACCTTGTTATCATGTAATCCGTGAGATTCCTACACCCGGACGAGTTACCTATTGGCGACGGGTCCTGTGCGTTGTTTTCAGGATAGTTCAGAGCATGTAATCTGCCAACACCTCCCTGAAGCGACAGGGTTACCCAGAATTACCTACCCCCCTCCTCTAACCATAGATCCAATACGCCCGAATTGTAACAAAGGACCTGGTCGTCCTTTGCGCTTTGTTCCAACCGCGGCGAAGTCCTTAACATCCTGTCACCAATCCTTCTTCTTGCGGAAATGATACTTAGGGTGTAAGATTCACACCTTATAGTATATACGCGGTATATACATCCCGAAATCACCCGAAGGTTCTCACTAATAGTCGGGTACCGCCACGACGTTTTCATCAGACAGTCTAACTGACTGTCGCTAGATTGATGAATTGAGACAGGTCATATGAGCACACCCGAAAGCGAGATTGAAGAGTTCCTTGTCGCGAAGCTTCAGGAACTCAAGTACATATATCGCCCCGGTATTCGCGATCGGGCAAAGCTTGAAGCAAACTTCAGGGAGAAGTTCGAAGCCCTGAATCATGTAAAGCTCACGGATGGCGAGTTCGAACGGCTCCTTGACGAGATTGTCACGCAAGACGTATACAAGGCCGCCCAGATCCTCCGCAACCGGCAAGCATTCACACGAGACGACGGCACGCCGCTCAACTACACCCTCGTTGATATTGAAGACTGGTGCAAAAACTCCTTCGAGGTCATCAATCAGCTCCGCATCAATACGGACTACAGTCATCATCGCTATGACGTCATACTCCTGATCAACGGCGTTCCCGTCATTCAGATCGAGTTGAAGACGCTTGCGATCAGCCCGCGAAAGGCGATGGAGCAGATCGTCGAGTACAAGAACGACCCGGGTAACGGATACACCAAGACGCTGCTCTGCTACGTCCAGCTCTTCATCGTCAGCAATCGCGTGGACACGTTGTATTTCGCCAACAACAACGCGCGGCATTTCTCTTTCAACGCCGACGAGCGGTTCCTTCCGGTCTATCGATTTGCGGCCGAGGACAACACCAGGATCACCCACCTCGAAGACTTTGCCGATCGGTTCCTCGCCAAGTGTACGCTCAGTGAGATGATCAGCAAGTACATGGTCCTTATCGCAAGCGAGCAGAAGCTCCTGATGATGCGCGCGTATCAGATCTACGCCGTCCAGGCGATAGTCGATTGCATCGACCAGAACGGCGGTAACGGCTACATCTGGCACACGACCGGCTCGGGCAAGACGCTTACTTCCTTCAAGGCTTCGACACTTCTTAAGAGCAACCACGACATCCACAAGTGCCTGTTCGTCGTCGATCGCAAGGATCTCGACCGCCAGACGCGCGATGAGTTCAATAAGTTCCAGGAGAACTGCGTCGAGGAAAACACCAATACCGCAGCGCTCGTCCACCGTCTCGAATCCGACGACTACGCGGATAAGGTCATCGTCACGACCATTCAGAAGCTCGGGCTCGCACTCACCGAGAACGGTAACAACAACCAGCAGAAAACCACTCAAGGACAGCCGTCGTACAAGCAGCGGCTGGAGCACCTCAAAGACAAGCGGATGGTCTTTATCTTCGACGAGTGTCACCGCTCCCAGTTCGGCGAGAACCACAGGGCCATCAGGGAGTTCTTTCCGAACTCCCAGCTCTTCGGCTTTACAGGCACTCCAATCTTCGAGGACAATGCGACCGTCACGCAGATCAAGGGAGATGTCGCCACTCTTCGAACCACCCGGGATCTCTTCCAGAAAGAGCTTCACGCCTACACCATTACCCACGCGATCGAGGATCAGTACGTCCTTCGTTTCCACGTGGATTACTACATGCCCGAGGACACCCCGACCCTCAAGCCCGGTCAGAATCTCGCCAAACAGGCGGTCGCTCGAGCCATCCTCAAAAAGCACAATGCCGCAACGGGTGAACGACGGTTCAACGCACTGCTGGCCACCGCCTCGATCAACGATGCGATTGAGTACTACGAAGTCTTCAAGCAGCTTCAGCCCCAACTCCAGGCGGACAAACCTGAGTTCGTCCCTCTCAAGATCGCCGCCGTATTCTCACCGCCGGCGGAGGGCAACAAGGACGTCCAGCAGATCCAGGAGGACCTCCCCCAGGAGAAGGAGGACAACCGGCACGATCCCGAAGGCAAGAAGACCGCGCTCTCAGCCATCATCGCCGACTACAATAAACGATATGGCACGAACCACGACATCAACAGCTTCGACCTCTACTACCAGGATATCCAGCAGCGCATCAAGGACCAGCAGTTCCCCAACAGCGACCTGCCCGATAAAGGTGCCGAGAAGATCGACCTCACCATCGTCGTCGACATGCTACTTACCGGCTTCGACGCCGTGTACCTGAACACGCTTTACGTCGATAAGAACCTCAAGCACCACGGCTTGATCCAGGCCTTCTCCCGCACCAACCGCATTCTCAACGCAACCAAGCCCTACGGCCACATACTCGATTTCCGCCAGCAGCAAGACAGCGTCGACGCTGCCATCGCGCTCTTTTCCGGCGCACAGCCTGACAAGGCCCGCGAGATCTGGCTGGTCGACAAGGCACCCGTCGTCATTGAAAACTTCGAGAAGGCTGTCGCCGACCTCGGCGAGTTCATGGAATCTCAAGGCCTCGAGGCCAGGCCCGACCAGGTCAACAACCTGATGGGCGACGACGCCCGCGTTCAGTTCATCAAGCGATTTAAGGTAGTGCAGAACCTCAAGACCCAACTCATCCAGTACACCGACCTAACCAAAGAGCAGTACGATAAGATTGAAGACACGCTCTCTGCAAGCGACCTTCAAGCCTTCCGAGGTGCCTACCTCGAAACTGCCCAACGTCTGAAAGAGCAACAGAGCACGCCCGGTGGGGACGACAAACCGGCCACAATCGAGGTCGACCAACTCGATTTCGAGTTCGTCCTCTTCGCCTCCACTCTCATCGACTACGACTACATCATGAAGCTGATCGCCAAGTACTCGAATCAGGACCCCAAGAAGGTCGAGATCAGCCGCGAGCGGCTCATCGGACTGATTCAGTCCGAAGCCAAGTTCCTCGACGAACGGGAAGATATCATCGAGTATGTCAACTCACTCAAGGAGGGCGAAGGCCTTGACGAGGACGCGATCCGCGCCGGTTACGAGCAATTCAAGGCCGCGAAGCAGACCAAGAAAATCGAGCACCTTGCTCAGGTGCACCAACTGACACCTGAGTCTCTCGCGACTTTCGTCAACACCATCCTCCAACGCATGATCTTTGACGGAGAGCAACTCACCGACCTGATGAAGCCGCTTGACTTGGGCTGGCGTGAACGCCGCGAGCGGGAACTTGCACTGATGGCCGATCTCGTTCCAGTGCTGAACAAACGGGCCCACGGCCGAGTTATTGCGGGACTCAACGCCTATGAAAGTGGAGGGGCATGATGACGGCCGAGAAGCCATCGCCTGTGTTGCCCAACCTGCGATTTCCGGCATTCGGAAACATGCCTGAGTGGAAACTCAAGCAACTCAGCGATGTACTCAACTATGAGCAGCCGGGCAAGTATGTCGTTGCGGCCACCAGCTATCAGAGCACTGGCACACCAGTCTTAACAGCAAACAAAAGCTTTGTCCTTGGTCATACTGCCGAACCCGATGGCATCTACCAAAATGTGCCCGTCATCATC
Organism: Candidatus Latescibacterota bacterium; assembly: GCA_012270975.1. Lineage (GTDB taxonomy): Bacteria > JAAXHH01 > JAAXHH01 > JAAXHH01 > JAAXHH01 > JAAXHH01. The sequence goes on from JAAXHH010000141.1 coordinate 697,552, forward strand.
TTTGACGATTTCACAACAGACGCTAAGTACGTTGACTTTCCATTCAAGGTGAAATCATCAGCAATCAAAATTTTAACCCCTCGGGGCGAGGACGAACTACGACTTGTGTACGAGTTGATGTCCCGAATCAGGTTCGATCCGACGCAACACAAACGATACTTCATATCCCAGTATCAGTATCTGAAGATTCCTCTACCGGGCAAATCCGAGCAGCAGAAGATAACCGACTGCCTCGGCACGCTGGACGTTCTGATCGCGGCTGAAAACCGGAAACTCGAAGCACTTCGGCAGCACAAACTAGGGCTGTTGCAACAGCTCTTACCTCAACCCAGCGATTCCCAGCCTAACCTCCGATTCCCTGAGTTTCGTAACCTAGCAGAATGGCAACAAGTCCCGTTGTCTCGCATTTTGACGTTTCAGAATGGATATCCCTTTTCCTCAAGCGCCTATGATGAGGAAAAACAGGGACTCCGGCTAATCCGCAACCGGGATCTGCGATTTGACGATCGAATCGTGTACTACGACGGCGACCCACTACGGGAATTTGTTGTCAAAGATGGCGATTTGCTTGTAGGCATGGACGGGGATTTCACGCCTTGCGTGTGGCAGAAGGGCATCGGTCTCCTCAATCAGAGGGTTGGTCGAATCCTGCCTAGAGGCAACCACGTTCTTCGCTTTCTCGGTTATCTATTGGAAATTCATCTGAAAGTGGTTCAGGAAGACACCGCACGGACTACCGTAAAGCACCTGTCTAGTAGGACAGTTGAAGGCATGATCGTTCATGTACCCGATCCGGATGAACAACAACACATCGCAGACTTCCTCAGTTCGCTAGACAATTTGATTGTGGCGGAGGATCGGAAGCTCGAAGCGCTGCGACAGCATAAGAAAGGTCTTATGCAGCAACTCTTCCCTGCTTGGAGGTAGAGACGCGATGACCGAGACCCAATATGCCGATCTGTTTGATCTCGCCCGAGACCTCCGTTCTGTGCTGGCTGATAGAGCCCAAAGGAGGCCTGACAGGAGCCCGTTCGTCCTGATATACGCATACAACAGGACCGGCAAGACACGGCTGTCCGCAGCATTCAAAGACCTCGGAAAGGTAGTGGACGAGAACGACGAGGTTCAGAGCCAGGATACCCTGTACTTCAACGCCTTCACCGAGGATCTGTTTTCGTGGGACAACGACTTGGAGAACGACGAGCATCGTACGCTGAAGCTCAACGCGGCGTCCAGCTTCTTTATTGGACTCAACGAACTGGAGATTGAGAACCGGATCCGCCCGCTGCTGGACCGCTACGCGGACTTCGACTTCCGGATCAACTTCGAGTTCAACGAGCTGACTGGCAACATCACCAGCGCCGAGGTGACCTTCTCCCGGACGGTACTGGGAGGATTGGGGAACGACGCGCGGACTGATGAGGTGGACGGCATCAAGATTTCGCGCGGCGAGGAGAACATCTTCATCTGGTGCTTCTTCCTTGCGATCCTCCAACTCGCGCTTGACGGGGCCGAGGCGTACAAGTGGGTCGAGCATGTCTACATCGACGATCCAATCTCGTCTCTCGATGAACACAACGCCATCGTCGTGGGCAATCATCTTGTCCAGTTGTATCGCGAGGCGCAACGCCCGATCAAGACAGTAATGTCAACGCATCACACCCTGTTCTTCAACGTGCTGCACTACGAGCTGCGGAATCATATGGGAGGGCCATTGCAGTACATCCTCAAGCGAGACCGCCTGTCAGACGGCTACCTGCTAGTGGAACAAACCGGCGATACGCCGCAGTTCTACCATGTCGCCGCATTGAAAGATCTCTGGCTAGTGGCGCAATGCGGTCGGGCTAACACGTTCCACTTCAATATCTTACGCACGATTCTGGAGAAAACCGCGTTGTTCCATGGCCACAGCCATTTCTCGAAGTGCATCAAGACCACTGATGATGCGGACGGACTCCTTCACCAGCGGTTCGTCGATCTATTGAGCCACGGCAAGTACTCAATGTACGAGCCTACCGAAATGGGCGACGAAACGAAGGAGTACTTTATCACCATTCTGAAAGGATTCGTGGATCAACACCCGTTCAACCGTGAACTTCTACCAGAACCCCCCGCAGATACGGAAGCATCATGACCGAAAACAACCAAATTCAGTTAGGTAGGACACTCTGGGCCATCGCTGATCAGCTAAGGGGGGCGATGAACGCGGATGACTTCCGCGACTACATGCTGGCCTTCCTGTTCCTCCGCTACCTGTCTGACAATTACGAGCAGGCCGCTAAAAAAGAGCTAGGGCGCGACTACCCGGACCCCGACACCATCGGAAACGGCGGGCGGTCTCCATTGTCTGTCTGGTACGAGCAGAACCCCGATGATGAGTCGGCTTTCGAGAAGCAGATGCGACTCAAAGCGCATTACATCATCCGCCCCGAACACCTCTGGACCAGCATTGCGTACATGGCACGCACCCAGGACGACGGGCTGCTAAACACGCTACAGGCCGGCTTCAATTACATCGAGACCGAATCGTTTCAGAGCACGTTCTCTGGGCTTTTCTCAGAAATCAATCTCGCCTCCGAAAAGCTTGGGAAGACCTACGTAGACCGGAACGCGAAGCTCTGCACGATCATCACCAGAATTGCCGAGGGCCTCGCGGAGTTCTCGACCGACAGTGACACCTTAGGCGACGCCTACGAGTACCTGATCGGCCAGTTCGCCGCAGGCTCGGGCAAAAAAGCCGGAGAATTCTACACGCCACAGCGCATTTCGGACATCCTCTCCGAGATCGTCACGCTCGACGGTCAGGAGCCGAATACCGGCAAGCGGAAGCGCCTCGACAGAGTGATGGACTTCGCCTGCGGCTCTGGCTCGCTGCTACTCAATGTGCGCAATCGAATGGGTTCGCACGGTATCGGCAGAATCTGCGGGCAGGAGAAGAACGTCACTACCTACAACCTCGCCCGTATGAACATGCTGCTCCACGGGGTGAAGGACCTGGAGTTCGAAATCTTCCACGGCGACACGCTGACGAACGACTGGGACATGCTCCGCGAGACGAACCCGGCGAAGAAGCCCCGATTCGACGCCGTGGTCGCCAACCCACCGTTCAGCTACCGCTGGGGTCCGAACGAGGCCTTAGGCGAGGATTCGCGTTTCAAGAACTATGGGCTGGCCCCGAAGTCGGCGGCGGATTTCGCGTTCTTGCTGCACGGGTTTCACTACCTCAGGGACGACGGTGTGATGGCGATCATTCTACCACACGGCGTGTTGTTCCGCGGCGGCGCTGAGGCGAAGATCCGACGCAAGCTTCTCGACGACGGGCACATCGACACTGTCATCGGCCTTCCATCGAATCTGTTCTACTCAACTGGCATCCCGGTCTGCATTCTCGTGCTGAAGAAGTGCAAGAAGCCCGAGGACGTTCTGTTCATCAACGCGTCCGAGTATTTCGAGAAGGGCAAGCGACAGAACTACCTGACAGACGAGCATATTGGAAAGATCGTCGAAACGTACCGGGAGCGTCCCGAGAAGGGCATCAAGCGGTACGCCAGGCGCGTGGAAATGGATGAGATCAAGGCCAACGAGTACAACCTGAACATCTCGCGCTATGTAAGTACGGCCGTGCCGGAGGTCGAGATTGATCTGTCGGCCACGCATCAGGAGTTGGTAGAGATTGAAAAACAGATTAAGGAGTCAACGGCAAAACACAACGCGTTTCTAAAGGAACTTGGACTACCTCCTATAGAATAGCTGGTCTCCAATATACTCCATCACGGCCGTGACATAAGCGCTAAGAGCGACCAACTCATATTTATACCACTCCTGACGTCGGATGATCCTTTCTCATGGCAGAATCTTGCGATGTAACTTCGGGATCGTGGCAAATGAAAGCTTTAACTAGACATAACACAGCGTCTGTGAACAGTTCGGAAGAAACGACTTCAGCAAGACATTACTAATAAACGCCATTTAAGTTTTAGACAGCTCACTCCCAGACGGTGCCACAAGGAAAAGCGACAGCCCTAGTTAGGAAAATCATTAATGGCATCCAGTGAATTCTCGGCTGTGGACTGGATTGACCGACTCACGCCGGCACTCACTAACCTGGCCAAAGCCCAGATCCCCTATCTGGAAGAATACTACAAGCATAATCAGTTTGTGCAAGTGTTCGAAGATTGGAGTAATGGTGAAACTCCGGTCTTCCCTTTGGACGATCTGCGTCTCCTCTATGCAATGGCTCGCCGTGGCAACATCCGCGATGGAGAGGGGAATTACGCCCCCCTGTGTGAAGTGCTGGACCCTGTACGGCACATACTTCGTTCGCATCCCACACTGGCGCGCGTCGTGAGCCCGATCATCGGCAAAGACGAATTCCAGATGGATATACTGAACTCCGGGGGATTGACCTACACGACGGACCTGATCGCAGGTCTGATCGCGCGCGCAGCGGAACTGTCCGAAGATGGATTCCGGACAGCTGCGGCCGAACTCAACAGGCTTCTCGACCCGATGCCGGAAGCAGGTCAGGGCGGCGTGCCGGGCGAGTTGGATGTCGGTTTCGATGCAGTGTTGTTCTATGGGCTGACATTCAAGCATCGGCTCGATATTGCAGACGGAATGGTGGTCCTTCCACTCGAACAGATACGGAGGTTTGTTGACCAAAACCTGGTGAATGAGCTCGCTCCACCGGGTGCCGGATTCCATGGCTGGAGGTCGATGGGGGCTGTGGTAAGACCGTTCCATTGGCGACCCGAGTTTCACCGGAACGGCCGTTTTGGGGATCGGGTACCGAGGAATCCCGGTAAGTTTTTTCGGGAAGCGGTGATCTTTCTGGATCTTCTAGCCATAGCGCACGCGACACCTGTGCTGTACCTGGCAACAATGGAGAATTGCATCGACCGATCTGCCGGTCGACTCCTGGGTCTGGCGGATCGAAAAAACAGCCACAATCCCGGCCGATCGGTTCAGAGCTTCGATGGGTTCGATTTATGTCCGGAGCCTGTACCGGCAGCACTCGACGAGGCGAGGGAGGCATTCAAGCACCGAGAGAGTGCACGTTTCGCTATAGTATCCACGGAAGTCAGTAAGCTTTCCGAAGCACTCGTAAGGGAAGGACGATTTCCGGACGAAAACAGGTTCTTAAAGGTGGCAATTGTACTTGAGCGGATGTATGATCTGCCCGAATGGAAGATCTCCCACAAGTTACAAAACCGAGCTTCCTTGTATCTTGGATCTGACTTGGAACGCCAGGAGAGGATACAAAAAGGCATCAAGGAGTTTTACGACACACGGTCGAACATCGTGCATAGGGGCTCCAACAACGTACCTCCAAAAGAACGATTCGAATCATTCGGTAAGGGATTCGACATTGCCAAACAGACGTTATTCAAATTGCTGCGCGAAGGTCCACCTGAGAACTGGGGAGAGGTGTTGCCCCAAACACCACAAAAATGAGCAGCGTACCTCGGCCGAGTATCTCCGATCCCAACCAACGCCGCTTCTCCGATATACACATCTGTAAGCAATACAATTGTCGCCGCACTGAACCGCTGCGTCATGGCTTGGCGTTGCGGTCTGCTTCTTCCCTTGTTCAAGACTTTGCGGAACCTTTGGGATTACAACACTCGTGAATGGAATACAGCAGGTCTTTCTTCATCGACGGCGATACATTTCCTAATCAAGAAGGTCTCAGGTTGATATCCTTTCTCTTTCGCAACGGAATACGCTGCAAACGGAGATTCGTAGAAATCAACCACACCGTCTTCCTGTGATATCAGAATGAATTCACCGTGGTGGTCACGAGCGTATTCTGGCTGATGCGCTCTGTAAATCTTGATAAGTTGATCCAGCGTAGACATGGTAACCTCGGCTTGTATCAAGTACGCAACTCCCATCTCAATGAGCGTTTGAACTCCATTACTCTAATTAGAGAACTTGAACCGTTTAGCGATGGGTTCTGCGGTACAGGTAGTCTGGGAAACCTATGATATAAACTCCTCAGAGTTCCAATAAACTGCCTGCTGGGGGCAGTCGCATTTCTATCTACTCTACTCAGTATCTGACACACGTAGATAACCTTCAACACGAGCGAGCCGGGTGTTTATATCCCGGACCTCAGCCCGTATAGCGGCCAACTCGGTCCTGATCTCGTTTCGAAACTCGGTGTTGGCCTGATTGACGAAACTCAGGATGGCAATTACGAGTATGCCGACGGCGGTTATGACTTGTGCGCCGAAGGCCCAGTTGTCGCGGGTCATTACGGTCATCGTTAGACTCCTATGTTTCAAACCACACGCGAAATCCGAGCAACTTCACCTGAAGTAATTCATAAGGCCAACCACAACCGCTCCTGCTGCCCCAAGCAACGAAAGCCCCGCGGTCCCGGCACCGACCAATACCCATGTTTTTATATTGGCAATATCTTCTTTTGTTGCGGTGTTTTTGAATTTCTCTTCAATTCGGCCTAGTCTTACCCGAATGTTGTCTGCACCAAAGTACAATTCATCGCCAACCTGTCTGATGAAATGTTGGATCTCAGCCTGGGATAATTCAGATTCTTCAGGTGCTCTATTCGATACTGGATTGTTCATTGTCCATCCTATCCTTTAGTTCTGCAGGCAGTATCCTCAGATCCGGTTTGTGTTTGATTTCGTGCCTTGTGCAGGTCTCTTAGCGACATCTCTTCGGCGATCAGTTCCTGGGCTCTTTCTTCGACTTTCTTCCGTCGGGCCGAGGGCAACTCGTCCATTATGTCCTTCAGCGAACTCATCTTGCTCTCCTCCTCTCAGCCGTCAATCAATTAGGATGTAGGTCGAATCGGTGATCCTTCTAATCGCGTTAGTCAGCGTTACGTTCCGCAATCTCGTGATTTCTTTTTAACTTTAAGGATGGATCACTGAATGTTCGGCCTGTTCCTGGATTATGCCTGGACTTTGGATTGACGTCAGGGCTAGTTCACGCCAAATTAAAAAAGGTCAATCCAAAGACATAGCGGTCTGACATTTCGCGAAGTTCGTTGTCGTACACACTTGCCGGAACGGATCGTTTACATGCAAGCGTGCGTACACTGGATATATACCATAGACCAATGTCATGCACGAGCAAGCACGACCACTGACATCAGCCCCGGCCTGCACGATCAAATCAGCATCCACTACCCCTCAGGAGCAACTTCCCATGCCACCCGAAGCTAAGCCACCCGAAGGCAAAATCGACCCGCGCGTTTTCGAACTGTATGACGAATACTGTCACGGCTATATCGACCGGCGCACGTTTCTGAGCCGTGCCGCCGCGATCACGATCGGCGGCGTCTCCGCGCTTTCGATGGCGCAGGCGCTCCTGCCGCGCTATGCCGAGGCCCAGACGATCTCCTTCACCGACCGGCGGATCAAGGGTACGTACGTCGAGTATCCGTCGCCCGGCGGTAACTCGGGGACCATGCGGGGATACCTCGTGCAACCCACGGGCGACGGGCCCTTTCCCGCCGTCATCATCTTCCACGAAAACCGGGGGCTGAATCCGTACATCGAGGACGTGGCGCGGCGGGCTGCCGTGGCCGGGTTCCTTGCGCTGGCTCCGGACGGACTGGCCCCGATCGGCGGCTACCCCGGCAACGATGACGACGGCCGTACCATGCAGCGGAGCCTCGACCGGGAGAAGCTGGACCAGGACATGATCAACAGCGCGCGGTATCTAAAAGCCCATGCCCTTTCGAACGGCCGGCTCGGCGCCACGGGCTTCTGCTGGGGCGGGGGGATGACCAATCGCCTCGCGGTGGCCCTCGGCAGCGACCTGGACGCCGGCGTGCCGTACTACGGCGCCACGGCCGCGAGCGAGGACGTGCCGAAGATCGAGGCGGCCCTCATGATCATCTACGCGGGGACCGACCGGCGCATCAACGCCATGTGGCCGGAGTACGAGGAAGCGCTCAAAGCGAGCGACGTAACGTACGAGATGCGCTTGTTCGAGGGAACGCTCCACGGTTTCCACAACAACTCGACACCCCGGTACAACGAGACGGCGGCGGCGCAGGCGTGGAACCTCACCGTGGGCTTCTTTCGGAAACATCTCGCGGATTAAATGCGATTTACGTCGCGCCGCTCAACGCCCGTGCCCGTCACGGAATCGTAAACCCGGTTGATCGGAAGAAAGGTCGCCAATGGATATCGAACAGATTCGAGATCAGATGCCGGGCCTTCGATTCGGCATCTACCTGAACACCGGAGGAATCGGCCAGGCGCCGGTCAGTGTAAACAAGGCGATGGCCGAGGGCTATCAGCAGATGCTCAGCGGCAGCGTGAGTCCGGCCGACTGGTACACCGCGATGGAGCGGGCGGCCTCGGAAATGCCGGCCAGGATCGCCGGCTTCTTCGGTGCCGATGCCGGGGAGATCGCGTTGACGATGAGCACCGGCGAAGGGTACGGCATGGTGCTCGGTGGATTAAGCTGGAAGCCGGGCGACGAGGTGATTATTACAAACGAAGAACATCCGGTACCCCTGCAGGCCGCCGAAGGTCTGGCGGACCGGGTAGGGGCGGTCATCAAGGTGGTCGAGATCGACCAGGACAAGGACGTTTTGCTGAATCGGCTGGAAGATGCCATCACCCCGCGAACCCGGCTGTTCTGCTTCAGCCATGTCACGACGGATACCGGGACCCGGTTGCCCGCCCGGGAGATCAGCGCGCTGGCGCGGGCGCGGGGCATTCTCACGCTCTGGGACGGTTGCCAGGCCGTTGGACAATTCCCGGTGGATCTGCATGACATGGGCTGCGATTTCTACGCCACCAACTGCTACAAGTGGATGCTCGCGCCCATGGGCACCGGATTTCTCTATGTTCGGAAAGACGCGCAGCAAGTACTGAAGCCTCTGCGGCGGCCGCACGCGCCGGATGGCACGGCCCGTCAGTACGAGACCGGAACGCCGGCGAGCATGCTCTACCAGGGACTCGGTGCTGGGCTTGATTTCATGGACGGCATCGGGGGACCGCAGGCGATCGCGGAGGAGGCCGGGCGTAAAGCGGAATCGCTGCGCGAGCGCTTCGACTCCATTCCCGGCGTGCGGGTCATCAGCTCACGCCGCGCCGAAACCCAGACCGGCATCGTCGCTTTCGCCATCGAGGGCATGGAGGGCACCGATGTCTCCGAGGCACTCCGGGACCGCTGGCAGATCACCCAGCGGGCCACCTACATCAACAAACCGACCGGAGTGCGGATTTCAGTGGCGTTCTACACCAGCGATACCGAGTTGGACACGCTGGTCGAAGCGGTGTCGACTTTGGCGGGGGAAACTAAGCAGCGGTAACAACTCTGGCCGGCGAGAGCAGGCAAAGGTAATGGTTGCTTCAGCGCCTGGAGCATTGCACCGTCGGTCTGGAGCTCTGGACCGTCGTTCCTGTCATGCGCAGTATGTGCTGATGACATTTGTGAGGACATCGGCGCAGACTTCGATCGACGCCAAATCCACCCATTCGTTGTCCCCGTGGAAATCACCACCCGCCGGGCCATAGATCACGGTTGGAATCGAGCGCTCACTCAGAAGCGCGGCATCCATCCAGCCTGCTCTCCCGCAAACGGGCGGCTCTCGTTCGGTTGTTTGCGCAGCGACCGCCTTGACCAGCTCAACGATTTCATGATCGGCATCGATTGAAAACGCCTGCCGATCGAAAGTCAGATTGATCTCGGCCTGGAAGTCTGGATCAGCTTGGCGGCATCGTTCGGCGATTCCTTCCAGCTCCGCAACAAAACCCTGGGCGGTCTCGCCCGGGATCGTACGCCTTTCCACGCCCAGGTGACATGTCGCGGGATAACTCGACATTTCGCGCCCACCGTTGATTGTCGAAGCATGAACCGATCCCGGTCCGAGCATCGGATCGCCTGGTTGTCTTGCCAGCTCGGCCTGAAGGTTCTCGAGCCCTTTAAGAAACCCGCCCATCTTCGTGATAGCATCGATTCCCTCGGCCGGCAGAGAACCATGAGCGGCGCGGCCCCGCGCGATGACGTCCGCCCAGGCGAACCCCTTATGCGCAACGACGACGTCCCCACTCGTAGGTTCCGTCACGATGGCGGCGTCAGCCGTCACGCCGGCATCCAAAACGGCGCTGGTGCCCACACTGAAGGCCTCTTCGTCGGCGACCGCCGTCATGACGACATCCCCTCTGAGCGGCATGCTTCGCGCCCTTGCCAGGGTTACCATCATCGCGGCGACCGACGCTTTCATATCTATCGAGCCGCGGCCGTACATTCTGCCACCTTCGACCCTCGGTTGGAACGGATCGGCCATGCCTTCAACGCCGACCGTATCGAGGTGGCCGTTCAGGATGATCGAGCGCCCGCCTCCCGTGCCCCGCGCGATGGCAACCACGCTTGGACGTCCGTCCGCGTCTATGATTCGAACGTCGGGGGTCTGATCCCGACACCAGTCCGCGACGAAGGCGGCGATCTCCGCTTCGCCCGCTCCGGTCGGGGACAGCGAAGGGTTCGTCGAGTCAATCGAAACGAGTTTAGCCGTGAGGTCCGGAAGTTCGCTCGCCATAGGTCATACTCCTCGAATCAAGGTACTTCCTGCACGGCTCAATCGTACCAAGGGTTTGATTAAGCAGTCAGTCGGAGATCGGCAATCCAAAACCGCGGCAGTCCTGACCGGTTTCATATCTCGTACGTCGCCCATGAGCCCAGGCAGCCGTGCCCCCGGCGCACGTGGAACAGCCGTTTTTCGGGTTCCGCGATATAGCCCGAGATCGAATGCATCTGAACCGCCCCGTGCCGGCAGATGCCACCGGGATCGTTCTCGTGATCGGCCAGCATCTGTTTGATCGTGTCTACGGTGATGGTACCCCAGTGTTGCTGTACCAGGGCCTGCATCCGGTCCAGGCGCGGACAGGAATCGGGCAGAAAGCCGGTTTCATGACCGGCAAACTCCGAAGTCAGGTAATGGTTGGCGTGTAGACAGGCATCCGGATGCTTATCCCTGAATCGGGCGATTCCCTCGGGTCGTACCTCCACCGCACCGATGTTCCCAAGCCCATCGCACAACATTACGTTGGCGGCCGAGCAGGTCCGGTGCCTGGCGAGCAGTCCGACGCAGTCTTCGATCGTCCGCTGCTCCAGCATCAGGCGTTTGAGCGGGTAATGCGGAAGCCCCGGCTTCCAGGTGTAGTCATACAGCGCGTTGGCGAAATGGGCGACGCCGTATTCGTTCATCCCGGAATACCCCAGCTGGCCAGCGAAAGTGAACATCATCGCCCGGGGGCGTCCGTCGCCGGGCTTGACGCGCAGTAGAATCGCTACATCGGCGTATTCGGATTCGAGGTCCTGGTTCTGCCCGGCCAGCGTCCGCCCATCGGCCGTAGCCGTCCGCGTCAGCGTAAAGGCCGTGCAGGCCCCGTCCGGCATCTGCGCCGCCTCGGCGCGCGCCTGGCACAGGACCGCTTCCTCCAGGCTGATATCCGCACCGGCGGCCAGACCCTTAACTTCCTCGGCAAAGGCGGAGCTGAGGGCCTTAAACAACGGCCAGAAGCTCATCGCATTGCGGCATAGCACGTCGCGGGACTTGCCCGTCAATCTTTCGATCCACAGCAGGTAGCGTTGCACGAGGGGTCCTGCCTGCACGCCGTGCTGATAGCCCATGTCATAGGAGCTTCCCGCTACTTCAACGAGCGGGAACGTGTGACCGGTCATCGTGTCCTTTTCCGGCTGGAATGCGAAGTGGACCAGGGAATCCAGGAACAATGCGGATCATGGCGTTACATCGGACCCTCAAGGCGCAATGTAACGGTCTCCGCCAAACTCCACGCTGGTACCCATGCCACGTTCCAGCGCCTGGTGATAAATGTAGTGTGCTGAAGCGACGTCTTCGACTGCCAGCCCCAGGGACTTGAACAGGGTGATCTCCCGGGCTCCGGTGCGGCCCGCGTTCCGGCCAAGCAGGATCTCGCCGAGTTCGCCCCGGATATGGTCCTCGGTTATCGCGCCTTCTTCTTGCGGAATCAGAAAATCCCCTGCTTCGTTTACGGTCGATTCACGCCGGTCTACGAAAAGCCGGGCGCGCGCCACGGCGTTCGTATCGAGTTCCCTGGTGAAGGCCACGCTGGATCCGGCCGCATTGACGTGCGTACCCGCGCTGATCCAGTCGCCCATCAGGACCGGTTCTCGGGCCGAGGTCGTGGTACAAATGAGATCGGCTCCTGTTACGGCTTCGCGGGCCGATGCCGACGCCTCGATCTCCATGCCCTGCCGCCCGGTTTCCCGTTCCACGAAGGTCTGCAAATGATCGGGATTGGGGCTGTACACTCTTACCCGCCTGATCGTACGCGCCACCCGCATCGCGTCCAGATGGGTCTGCGCCTGCACGCCCGACCCGAGTATGGCGAGGTCACCGGCTTCTTCGTTGGCCAGCAACTGGGTTGCAACCCCACTGACGGCGGCCGTACGAATCGCCGTGACCGAACTGGCGTCGATGACGGCCAGCAGGTTGCCATGCTCCGATCCGAACAACAGCACCACGCCCTGATGCGAGTCATACGCGCTGCCGTGGTTGCCCGGATACACGGTGACTATTTTGATGCCCAACGCCTCGGGATCGCCCAGGTATCCCGGCATCATGCCGATCAGGCCGCGGCGATCAGGCAGCCACATCATGTCCCGCAACGGCTGCACCGCGTCACCGGTGGCGAGGATTCTGAGCGCCTCGGTCATCACCTTCATACAGTCGCTCATGGGAAGCAGCCGGGAGACTTCCCCCTGATTGACAACGAGCGTTTTCATTCGATTCGGTCCTCCCGGGAGGTTCAGCCTGCGGGAACGGGCATGATTAATGCGGCGTCGGCGACGGTTGACTGAGATTTGACATTCATCCGGTGCGAATCATCTATAGAATGTATCAACTACATCTTATCGGATCATGGCATAGCCGTCAACGCTATACATCCGGCCTCCAACCGCGTCGACCGGGACGCCGGGTCACATTATCTACACGTCGTTGCCCGCCCGGCGAAGCGGTGTACTGCGCCCTTGACCGGGACGCAGAGTTAGGCTTCCTTTGATGAAATGTTTGCACATTACCTGAAAACCGCGTTACGCGGCCTGCGGAAGCGCGGGTACTATACGCTTATCAATGTTACGGGGCTATCCATCGGCATGGCGGGTTGCCTGCTGCTGCTGACGCACGTGCGGGATGAGCTCAGCTATGACCGGTATCACGAAAACGCGGACAGGATCCACCGGATCGTGATCGGGTCGAGCGGACAGGTGCCCGCTGCCATGGGGCCTGCTCTGCAGCGGGCCTTTCCCGAAGTCGAAAGTTCGGTTCGAATGATGCCCCCCGCGGGACAGTGGATGATGCGCGCGGGAGGCCAGGTGTACTACGAACGCCGGGTCTACTGGGCAGACCATTCCCTGTTAGAGATCTTCACCTTTCCGCTGATCGAAGGGAACTCCGGCACCGCGCTGAAGACGCCTTACGCCGTGGTCATCACCGAAAGTACCGCGAAGAAGTACTTCGGTGCTGACGACCCGGTCGGGAAAACCATAGCGGCCGACGATTTGTTCGAGCTTACGGTCACCGGCGTCATTCGCGATGTTCCGCCCAATTCCCACATCAAGGCCGATTTCTTCATTTCCATGGTAACCAGAACGGCAATATACGAAGGGGATCCGTTGACTCGATGGACAGACCGGCGGTACTTCACCTATCTCCTGCTGGCCGAAAGCGCGGACAAGGCGGAACTGGAAAGGAAGCTGCCGGGATTTCTGGATATCCATATCCCCTCAGCGCTCAGGCCGGAAGGGCGTGCCATGCTGCAACCGGTAGTGGATATACATGTATCATCCAACCTGGCGAACGAGATGTCATCCAATACCAACCGGGTTACGCTGGTGCTCGTTACGTCCGTCGCCGTGGTGCTGCTGCTCATCGCCTGTTTCAACTACGTAAACCTGGCTACAGCGCTTTCCGCCGACAGGTTGCATGAGTTCAGGATAAGAGCTCAGATGGGGGCCGACAGTGTACAACTGCTCAAACTGTACTTCGTTGAATCCATACTGGTCTCCCTGTGCGCCTTCCTGTTCGCCATCGGTATCGTCCAACTCACCCTTCCCGCGTTCAACGCCTGGCTGGGGAAATCCTACGCTCTGCCGGGCGCTGACTGGTCTGCCGGGTGGCTTGGGGTTTTCTCCGTAATGCTGTTCCTGTCGGTTTTATCCGGTACGTATCCCGCCGTAATGCTCTCCAGGGCCAGATCCCTGATCACGTCCCAGCGCATTCCAACCCCGGGAAGGGGTCGTTACGTCCTGCGCAAGGGACTGGTGACCGTTCAGTTCATCGTGACCGTAGTCGTCCTTATCGCTTCCGGAGTGATGTACCAGCAACTGTCTTTTGTACAGTCAAAGTCCACGGGACTCACCGATGATCCCCTTATCGTGATCACCGCCACGATCGACGGAATTCAGAAGAAATACGATGCCCTGAAAGAAGAACTGCTCCGAACTCCCGGGGTTACCGGGGTCACGGGTTCGCTGACGATACCCGGAAACGTGGGCGGACGCGGTCTACTGCGTACATACAAAGTCCGGCCTGGGCACGATGCCGCTGGACAACAACTGGAGATTCCCACGCTTTTCGCCGATCTGGATCTCATCGAGACCCTGGGCCTGAGCATGACGGTGGGCGAGCTGTATTCATCGAACCCCGCAAATGGAATCGTCATGAACGAAACCGCGGCGAGGCGCCTCGGCTGGAATCCACCGGAGTCGGCGGTCGACCAGATGATCAATATGGAAACGCCATGGAACGAGGGGATTTTCAGGGTGACCGGCGTGGTACGGGATTTTCACATGAAATCACTGCATCATCCCATCGAGCCCCTGTTGATCGCCAGGACCCTGGGGTATCCCGGATACATCCTGATCAGGCTTCACCCGGACCGGGTCGATCTTGCCATGGAGGATCTGGAAGATACCTGGAAAGAGCTGTTACCTCAATATCCGTTAAGCTACTCGTCTATGGACGATCTCTTCAGCGAACAATATAGAAACGAGGAGACGATAGGCTCGTTGTTGATCGGGTTTGCGCTGATGATGTTGTTCATCGCGTGGGCGTGGTCGGGCTCGTGGCGTACAGTACCAGGAACAGGGCGAGGGAGATCGGTATTCGCAAGGTGCTCGGGGGGAGCGTCGCCGGTGTGGTGTCGCTTCTGACGAGAGAGTTCCTGGTGCTTGTTTTGGTGGCGAATCTGATCGCCGTGCCTATTGCCTATATCGCCATGACCTACTGGTTGCGGAACTTCGCCTTCAGAATCGAACTGGGTGTTGCGCCGTTTGTCCTGGGCGGGCTGTTCACCCTGGTCATCGTCTTGTCGACAGTCGGCTATCATGCGGTCAGATGCGCGACTGCCAACCCCGTGAACGCCATTCGATCCGGGTAGTCGGTCCGCGGCATTGCCTAGGCGCGCGGACGCCGTGCTGACGTATCAGATACTCGACGATCCGTCCATCAAGCAATGAGAGAAGCCGGTCGTGGAGGCAAAGATCGCACGGCGATCACGCCTTCGCACCGCCGGGTTCGAAGTATGACCGGTAGGCTTCGTTTTTTAACACCGGAACGCAATCGCTCGCGTCGTGCGCCGCGGCGAGCCGCACGTCTTCCTCGAATCCCCTTCCGATCAACTCTTTTCCGGAACTCGATGCGCTCAGGATCGATGCCAGATCATCCCTGAACTTGTTGTAGGCCGCGGCCGCCGTTTCGGCTTCCGGCGAACGGGTGCCTTTCAGCGCATGTATGATGGCTCCCGCGCCGACCAGGTCTTCGATCGCGGGCCTCAGGGTCTGCTGTTCCTTCCAGCGTTCTCCCGCGGGGATGATGCTGATGCCGGTCTCGTATTGCTGCAATGCGCCGGCAAGGGCTGTCGCGTTTCTGAGGCTTCCCGCGTATGTCGGGATGTCGCCGGTCGACAGGGAGAGTGTAGATCCGTTGGGAGAGGGCAGGACCAGGGCGGTGCCGGCGGGTATGCTCAGGAGGGAAGAAGGGGACAGCGAATAGCCGCCGCCCTCGAATTCTCGGGTGGAGTTGGCCAGGAGGGCGTTACGCGATCTGGCATAATCTGCCGCGGTATGGTCCCTGGAACGGTAAGGATAGACGATAGCCCCATTGTCCACGGCAATGTCTACGCTGGTGGAAAAAGAAAGGACATCGACGACGACTACGGCCCTGCTGCCGGGCAGCAAGGCCAAAAGTCCTTCGGCTCCCCACTCGCAGCGGATATCGAACGTTCGCTGGTCATAGTACATCTCAAGCGCTCGGTCACCTGTTACAATCCCTCAACCTGAGACTCACTGAACCGAATAGTATAAAGGAAACCGTTGCAGGGGATCAATGATTATAGCGCGGGTTCGTTCCAATCCCAGGTGCTGTAAACTGCCCGAAACAGAAGATCAAACGCCTTACTCCTCTTCGCCGATGGTTCTCTTCAAATACCTGTTCAGCTTGTGGGTTTCATATCTGAAGTCGTCAATATGCCTGGCTATGGTGGACAACAGGATCACAACCTCTCGAAGGTCTCCACGCAGTTCATTCAGTAACGCGTTAATCTGCTGCGCCTCGGCGTCTCTCATAAAACTCTCCTGATCGGACGATTCATGTGACTCAGTCCGGGATCCATCAATTAACGATACTTATAATTTCCATTTGTTGAATCTTTATAGAAACTATAAATATAAGTCAATGTATTTATGTTTGGAACATGGACTTCGTCGAAGTCTAAGTCGACGCTTCCAGCGTGAAGGTCTCTCTGCCATCCAGGCCGGATACCACCGGGTAGGTTTTGCCGGTCGGGCTACCGTCCTTGGGGACGTAGCGCACGTGGGGCGGAAAATAGGCGTAGAGTGCCGTGTTGCGCGGACGAGGGGACTTGTTGGGACCGGATCCGTGTACCATCAGACTGTGAAAGAAGAGCGCGCTGCCCGCCTTCAGCGGCACATCGATCTGCCGCGCCTCTTTCAAATCATTTTCGTACACCACTTTCGCGTCCTGTGCCTGCGCGATGAGTCCCCAGTCCTTCAATCCCTCCTTGTGACTCTGCGGGATGACGTTGAAACAGCCGTTCTCGGTCGTGGCATCGTTCAGGGCGACGCTGACCGTCACCAGCGCGGGCGGATCGATGGGCCAGTAGGCCGAATCCTGATGTGGCGCGTGGGCGGAGCCGTGAAAGGCGGGCTTGAGCATCAGGGTGCTTCGGAACAGGAGCAGGTCGGATCCGAGCAATTCACCCAATACCCTGAGTAGATTCGGGTGGACCGAAAGATTGCGAAAAAACTCCGATATTTCCCGGGTGTTTTCGATTTTCCGCAGCACGGGCAGGCCGTCCGGCCGGTTGGCGCCCTCGGCGTACGGTTCGCGCTGAAAACGCGCGACTCCCGGATCCCCGGCGGCCTCGAGCTCCGCGGACAGCCGGTGCAGGCGTTCGATTTCCTCGCGACACGCGTCCAGTTCGTCTTCCGATAACACGTCTTCGACGATCAGATATCCCTCTTCTTCGAAAAAGGTTTTCTGTTCAGCCAGGCTCGTCATCGCACGTCTCCTGGTAAATCCCTGCCATCGAATCAATCATGTCCCTGAGCGTTCTGCCGCCGGTTTCCTCCACTACGCGACGCGCCGGCCATGTCGGCCTGCTTTCATGCTGACCAATGCTGACCAAGGCCTACCGGCTCCGTCCCGAAAACCGCTTCAGATACCCTTTCGCCGGTTCGTACACCCAGTGCGTGAACGCGCACAAACCGACGAAGTCGCATGCAAAAACGGGCAGGCGGTAGACCGCCACTTCATCATATCGGAGCACGGCACCGCTGGCCCCCATGGCGGCAACCAGGAACGAGAAGGCCACGAGCCGCCGTGCGTCCCGGTCCCGCGCCAGCGGGGCGTACAGGATGCCGAGCAGTGCGGTATGAAAGATGATGAATCCCGCGTAGCCGTTTCTTGTGGCCTGGGTGATCTCCCATTCGTACCTGTAGTGCCAGACGAGCAGAACGTGGGCGAAAACGATCAGCGCGACCGGCAGCATGTAAGCCCGTCGGTGGCGGTTTGCCGCGACCAGGACCATGTTCGCTGTCAACCCGGCATAGCCGATGATAGCGGCAAGAAAGGTGATTGTCTCGATATCCACTGTTCGCGACCGGGCCTACATGGTTTCGGAAACTGAAATTCGCATTCGATGACCGATTTACCACATCTTTTTTAATGCATCTTTTTTGGTAATTCGGAGTCTAATAGAGTAGACAGGCAGGTATCGAAGCACGTGACGAGATCACGGCCACGATCGATTTCCTGCCAATGGTCATAGGATCGATATGACTCCGGCGCCCCGCGGGAGCATATCCATCATACAGCGACGGCATACCTTGCCGCTTCCCACGCGGTCTCCCTTATGCCGTCGCTTTCTTTTTTCCCAGATCCTGCGCATGTGACCCAGAGCCTTCGCATGCGACCTAGATCCTGCGCATGGCTACCGATCTCGCGCCGGGCAGCGTCAGGCCTTCCTGTTTTGCCCACTTCATCAGTATGTCCCAGCCGTCCTGGGCGCGGCCGCTGTGGGCGTCCAGGGGTCGGGTGTTGCTCCGCCCGCGTACCTGGCGGATATACCTCTTGTTGTTGACCAGTTCGATGGTGAGGACGCGGCGGGTGTTTCCCGAACTCAGGTACCCTACCTGCATGGACCAGATGGACCGGTGGCCGTTGGCGCACGAGGTCTTGTAGGTCGCCACGCAGTGTCGCATGGCCTTGCCTTCTTCCATGAGAGCGCGGTCATTGAGGATTTCCTCGATCTTCCAATTGCGTATCTCGCCCGCGCTTTCATCCTCGTCGACCCATTCAAAGCCCCGGATACCGGATGACGGCCAGGTTTTGGGGGTCTTTGCCCGCGCTTTCGACAGCGCGTTGTGCCAGGCGTCCACCCTCCTGAGCATGGATTCGGGCGTTCGGCCCTTCATCGTGAAACCCGGCTCGGGCGGATCGTCCATGTAGACGCTGCCGTCCGGATTCCGCCGCTCCTGCCTCGCGAACCGCTGGTGTTGAATGTAGTCGACGATGGGCCCGACGTGGGCTACGTCGAGCATGGGATTGTTCACGAAGAAGTGAAGCACGGTTTCCCAGAATGCCCCTTCTTCGAACTGCTCGCCAAGCATCGAATCGCAGACCGCTTCGGCCAGCAGGTCGTCGCCGCCCAATCCCACCACCTGCGCCCAGCGGAGCGCCGCGTCCACGGTGTATTCGGACGGCGCGGAAAGCGCGAAGACGTGGGCCATGCGCTTGGTCAGGCGCAGGGGAATGCCGGCCTTCCGGATGTTCTTGCCCGTGCCTACGTCAACGAACCAGCTTTGCCGGTCCCTGGCCCCGTCGTCCAGGCCCATGAAGAAGGCGGTATCCATGCATGCCGGTACATCGTAGTCCGCCAGTAGATGACGGGCCAGGGCGCCGAATTGACGACGGCCGTTGTGGCTGTCCGGCTGCCAGTCCGTCACCACCCGCCGCCACCGGCCGTGCCAGGTGGCCAGCGCGGCCAGTCCGTCCACAAAGTTGTTCCGGGGCATCGGTCCGTACCGGGGCACGACGGGCTTCAGATGAAACAGCCTTCGATTTCTTTCTACGTGCAGGAGGAGTTCGAGAAAAGCCGAGTGGGCGGATGGGTCTTGCAATTCGTGATGGAACAGGTGGTGAACGCGCAGCAGGACGGGGCTGGTCAGTTCCCGCTCGTCCGCCTTGCCCTCCGCGATACGGCGCAGGGTGTCCTTGCGCCTTCTCTTGTGCTGGCTGGCCGTGGACCTGGCGGCAAACCTCCGGTTACGCAGTGTTTGGTCGAGACGGATCTCCTGCTGCCGCTGCGTCTTGCTCTTCTGCAGGCCGTCCCCCACGCCGTTCTCCCGGCACCAGGCCCGGTAAGCCGCTACCGAGCCCAGACCGAGGGCGACGATATGCGCCTGAAGTTCGGCGTCCTTCCGGTGCCGGTCCGAGGTCTTCCGCGCCGCGGCCAACTCCTGCCGGCGCTGGGGCAGGGTCTTGTTCAGGCGGGCGTTGAATCCGTTCTCCCGGCACCAGGACACGTAGGCTTCCACCGTGTCCATGTGGAGCGAACGAATATGCCGGCGCATGGGCGCACTGAGGCGCGGGTCGGAATGTAGGTTGGTCGCGGACATGATGATAATGTATATACGCGGCGGTCTTTCCGGTACACTTTCACCGGGATACACTGAAGTCGCGGTTCGTTTGATCCCCTTCCCTGATGTCATCGTCGACGCTGCCGACCGCCGGAGGTCCTGACCCTCCAGGCCCTGCTCACCGGCCGATCCGGGCTGACAGGGTGATTTCGTCAGGTTCCAGGCAAACCGTGTCGTTGCAGGCCTGGTAGTACAGGGTCGCGTACAGCCGCGTGTCTTCCGGTACAGGAACGGTCTCGACGACGATCCGGGCACGCAGGCGTATCTCTCCTCGATACACCGCCAGCGAGCCTCCGGCGAAGGAGAACCGAACGGACTCTCCTTCGGGATACGTGATCGTGTCGACCTTGATGGGCACGTCCGCGTTGAAAGTCACGGCCGTAGGGACCAGTCCCGGCATCGAGGCCGGGTTGGCGTTGATATGCCAGCCGTCCGCGATGCGGATCGATACGGTCGCATCGAAGGCGTCCTCGCCCGAAGCGGCGGTCTCGAGATGGGCCTCGACCCTGGCGCCATCGTTGAAATCCGGTCCGGTCAGCGTTTGGGCTCCGTAGGCTCCCCTGACCGCCTCCTGCATTAACACATCTGCGGTGGCATCTCGTTCATCGCGGACCGTACGCCGCCGGCCGGATTCCCGTTCGCCGTATAGACTGTTCCGCAGGGCCAGGATCATGGAAGTGAATCGGCCGGGGCGCTCTTTCATTGAAGAGGCGAAGGCTTCGAACAGAAGGGAAGCCTGGTCGCGATAGCGGGGTTCTCCGGTATGGCGGCCCAACGACAGCAATGCATGGGCGGCCATGGCGTTTCCGGAAGCCCGTGCGCCGTCGTAGGGATTGCGGGTACGGACGATGAGATCCTGCTCGTCGCTGGTGAAATAGTATCCACCCGCGGCCGGATCCCAGAAGAGGTCGTTCATCCGGTCCGCGAGTGACCGGGCTTCGGCCAGCCAGCGGGCATCCGCCGTGGCCTCGAACAGCCGCGTCAACCCGTGGACGAGGTAGGCATAATCCTCCTGGAACGCTTCCCGCCGCGTCATACCCTCAAGGTAGATACGACGCAGATCGCCTTCGCCGTCGCGCAACCGGTCGAGGATGAATTCCGCGGCGCGCGCCGCCCTGTCCAGATACTCCTCGTTTCCCGTCACCAACCACGCGTAGGCATAGGTGTCGATCATCTGACCGTTCCAGGCGGTGATCACCTTGGCGTCGACCTCCGGATGCCGGCGTTTCGCGCGGACCGATCTGAGTTCGGACCGCATATGCGCAAGATCGGAGCGGAGCCGGACTGAATCCGTCTTCCCCCGGATGAAAAGGACAGCGCCTTTCGCTGTGTCTGCCTGGATCTCCTCCGCCGAGCCTTCCGCCAAGCCTTCCGGGTTCCCCTCTGCGGGGCTCCCGCCAATCGCTTCGGGCATGGATGCCAGTCCGTAGTACGTCAGGAATATGTCCGCATCCGCACCCAGTGTGTTCCTGATTTCAGCCTCGGACCAGAGGTAGAATTGTCCTTCCACGGTAGCTGTCTCGGAATCCACCGCGGAATAAAAACCGCCTTCTTCGCCTGTCATCTCCCGACCCAGGAAGTCGAGCACGTCTTCGGCCACCGCCCGGTAGACGTCCCTTCCGGCGACGTCGTAGGCAAGCAGGTAAGCGCGGGCGAGATCCGCCTGGTTGTACAGCATCTTCTCGAAGTGGGGGATACGCCAGCCGGAGTCCGTGGCGTACCGGTGAAATCCGCCGCCGACGTGGTCGTACACACCGCCCTTCATCATGACGTCCAGGGTGTGGGTGGCCATGGACAGCAGGCTTTCGTCGCCCGTCCGTTCGTATTCGTTCAGCAGCAGTTCGATGCGCATGGGCGGCGGAAACTTGGGCGCGGGGCCGAATCCGCCGTTTTCGGCGTCGTAGCGGGTCCTCATATGGGTCAGGGCGCCGGCCACGATTTCTTCGTCGACAGCGGTGGATGCGTCCCCGGCAACCAGGTCCTGCTGGAGCGTCCTGATCGCCTCGGCGATCCGCCCGGCCTGTTCGACCAGGTCGCCCCGCCTGGTGTTCCAGGCCTCGTTCAACAGGTTCAGAACGCGCGGAAAACCCGGCCGTCCCGGCAGGTCCTCGGGAGGAAAGTACGTGCCCGCGAAGAAGGGTTCCAGGTCCGGCGTGAGGAATACGGAATTGGGCCAACCGCCGCCGCCCGTGACGAGCTGCGTGGCCGTCATGTAGATCTCGTCGATGTCCGGGCGTTCCTCGCGGTCCACCTTCACGTTCACGAAGTGGGCGTTCATGACGGCCGCGATATCCGGGTCGGAGAACACCTCGCGTTCCATGACATGACACCAGTAGCAGGTCGAGTAGCCGACGGAGAGGAAGATGGGCTTATCCTCCCGCCGCGCGCGGTCGATCGCTTCCGTGCCCCAGGGATACCAGTCCACCGGATTGAGTGCGTGGCTTTGAAGATACGGGCTTATCTCACCGGCCAGACGGTTCCGGGCGGGGTCGGATTGGTCCGGCCGGTCCGGCCGGGAACCGCAACCCGGTCCCGACAGCCCGGCGAGAAGGATGCATGCGACGAGGAAGGCGCAAGCGGAGATGGGGGAAACACGGCGAATCCGCGCCGTGTATGGCGGTATTCCGAGCATCATGGATAAACCCGCCCTGTCTGCTGAAGAAGCAATAACCGGGCGACGCGCTACGCGCCGGTGCGTACGCAAACGGACGGATCTCGGAAGGTCTGCCGAAAGCCGGGAAAGCGGGAATCCCTAGATGTGGATCGCCGCGCCCTCCACTCCGGCGGCGGCCTCCATGACCAGTTCCGACAGCGTGGGGTGGGCGTGTATGGTCTTGTGCAGTTCCCGGGTGGTCGATTCCAGCGTGCGCGCGGTGCAGATCTCCGCGATCAGTTCGGTGGCGTCCGCCCCGATGATATGCGCGCCGAGAATCTCGCCGTACTTCGCGTCCGCGATCAGTTTCACCATGCCGTCCGTCTGGCCGACGGCCACGGCCTTGCCGCTCGAGCGATAGGGCATCCGGAACACCTGGATTTCACGCCCTTCCGCGGCCTGGGCCTCTGTGAGGCCGACGCTGGCGACCTGGGGCTGGCAATAGGTGCACGCGGGTATGTTCTCCCGGTCGATGGGCGGCGAAGGATGGCCCGCGAGTCGTTCCACCAGGTTGACCCCTTCGGCGAAAGCCTTGTGGGCGAGGAGGGGCGGCCCCGTCACGTCGCCGATGGCGTAAACGCCGGACACCGTGGTCTGGCACTGCTCATCCACCTTGATGAAGCCCCGGTCGGTCTCGACGCCAAGTTCCTCCAGGCCGATATCCTCGACATTCGCGTCGCGTCCGATGGCCAGGAGCGTGACGTCGGCTTTCAGCGTCTCTTCTTTCCCGTCGACGGTTACGGTTACCGATGTGCCGTCCGAACCCGATTCGGCCGATTCGACGCGCGCCCCGGTCTTTATCCCGATACCCAGCTTCGCGAAGCTCTTTTCCAGCGTGTCGCTGATTTCCTCGTCTTCCACGGGCAGCAGGTGCGGCAGCATCTCGACGATGGTGACTTCGGTTCCGTAGGCCGCGTAATAGTAGGCGAACTCCACGCCGATCGCGCCGCCGCCGATGATGGTCATGGAGTCCGGCGGCTCTTCGATCAGCATGGCCTCGGTACTGGTGATGATCCGTTCTCCGTCCACCGGAACAGCCGGGATCGCTTTGGAGCGCGAACCCGTCGCAAGGATAATCGACCGGGCGTTTACGGTCTGCGTTTCGCCCTTGCCGTTCGTCACCTCGACGGAAGTGGCCGAAGCCAGGCGGCCGTGGCCGCTGACGAGATCCACCTTGTTCTTCTTAAGGAGGAACTTTATGCCTCCGGCCAGGGTGTCGGCGGCCTTGCGGCTGCGCTGCACGGCCTTGCCCATGTCGAACTGCAGGTTGTCGCAGGAGATGCCGTAGTCTTCACCGTGGCGCATGGTCAGGACGAGCTCGGCGTTCTTCAGCAGCGCCTTGGTGGGGATGCAGCCCCAGTTCAGACACACGCCGCCGGGTTTGTCCTTTTCTATCACAACCGACTTCAAGCCGAGCTGGGCCGCGCGAATCGCCGAAACATACCCGCCGGGTCCGCCGCCGACCACCGCCACGTCGTAGAGATCTGATGCCATGTCTTACTCCGGAAAAATGAGTGAATCTCAACTGCCCCGAAAGCCCGGTATAACTAACGTTTACGGCCCTGCATGTCAAGATAATTCTCTTGTCTGCCATGGCTTTACGTTGTATCATGAAAAGGAGCGAATAACCGATGGAGACGGGCCTCAGACCACGCGTTATGGCAGCCGACCATATGACCCCAGACGCCATTTCCTCGTCCATTACCTCCGGGCGTATCACCGAACTGATCGCGGGACTGGTTTCCATTCCATCGGTCACGGGAAGCGAACAGGCGCTGGGCGACATGCTCCAGGGACATTTCGAGGAGATCGGTCTTTCCAACGTTCGCCGGATCCCGGTGGAAGATTCGGGCGACACCCTGGCCGTGCGGATTCCCGGCCGCGGACACGACCGCGACTTCATGCTGAATTTCCACCAGGATACCTTCGATGCGTGCGATGGGTGGGAGACGGACCCGTGGTCGCCCGTGGTGAGAGACGGATGCGTGTACGGGCTCGGCGCCCACGACATGAAGGCCGGGGCCGCGGCCGTACTCGCCGCGGTGGAGGCTATCGTCCGATCCGGCGTGGAACTGGCTGGCGACCTGATCGTTTCCGCCACCACGGACGAGGAGAACTGGTCACGGGGCGCCCATGCGCTGATCGGCAGCGGACTGCTCTCGGGATGCGCGGGCTGTCTCATACCCGAGCCCACGCCGCCCGGACGCCTGCGCATCGGTTCGCGGGGGCGGCACGTGATCAAGATCGATCTGGCGGGCAGGACGGCCCACGCAGCGTACACGGGCGAGGGTGTCAACGCGGTCCATGACGCCGCGACGATCATCACGGCGCTGGACCGGATCGAACTGGGCTGGAACGAGGAATTCGAACTGGGCGGCACGATATGCGTCATCGAAATCAGCGGTGGGCGGAACATCATACTCGTGCCGGAACACGCGCAGATCGTGCTCGACCGGCACATTCTGCCCGGACAGTCGATCGACGGGGCCGTCCGGGACATCGAGGCGCTGATCCGGTCCCTGCCGGTCGAGTCGCAATGGCGCGTCACGTGGGACGACCGGCCCACGCCCGCTCCGGCGCCGTACATCGTGGACCCCGAGTCGAAGTTCGTCCGGTCCACCCGGAAACGGGTCGAGGAACAGCTCGGCGGCCCGGTGCGCTACGCCCTGGCACGTAGCGTGGCCGACACGAATCACTTTGCGGTGACCGGAGGCATCCCGACGCTGGTGTACGGCCCCGAAGGGGGGAACACATGCCAGGCCAATGAATATGTCAGTATCGAATCCACCCTCCGCGTCGCGCGGGCTTACTGCGGCATCGTCGTTGACATGCTGGGTCTTGCCCGTTAGAACATCATGTTTCAACGCCTTCTCTTCCTCGCCCTTTTCGTTGTGATCGCCATCCTGGTCGTCCGATCGATTGCGAACTGGTTCAACAGGGGCGGGTGGATCGGCCGGGGACAGACGGAGATCCGGGGCAGCTGGGAGGTGGTCGAACCGCTGGGCAGGCTGGGAAGAGCCGCGGAAAAAACCATGAAATCCATCCTGCGGCTGGAAGCGGAGGATGACCTGCGCAAGGTGGCGGTGCTGTTCGACGTGGCGCACCGGGCCGTACAGGGTCTTTCCCTGGACCCCGACGAACTGCGTGTCCGGGCCGACGAGGCATCGGAGCCCTTTCGTGCCGGTTTGTACCGGGACAAGGCCGTACACGCGCCCGGTTGGCTGCTGTACGCGGCGGACCGCGTACAGGACGCCCACCCCGACATGTACGCATACGAGGTCAAGCGGATCACGCTGACGGCCTACCGTGAGGTTTTTCCGTCGGACACCGGTGTGGACCTGCCGCCGGAAAGGACCCTGGCGCCGGTTTCGTACGGACCGCCGCCGGATATCGACGACCGGTACGTCCACCTTGGCAGCCTGGGAGCGGAATACATCCATGACGCCGCGTATGACTCTCTGCTCGAATGTGTGGCCGAATCGCTCCCCGATGGCGCCATGCTGCCCCTGTTGCGGTTGTTGTACCAAATGGAAGACGAACCTGCCCCGGATGGCGGAACCCCCGTAGACGCGCTTCTTGCCCGGTATGGCGAACGGCTCTATCCTTCGGCGGTCCACTGTATGATCCGGCCGAAGTCGGCTGAAACGGATAGACCCACCACCTATTCACCCGCGCTGTTCCGGCTGATCGGTCAATGGCCCCGGTCCTCCGCGGAACCCCTGTTTCGCGCCGCCCTCGAATCGGGTTGGAACGACAGCGTCCGCTTCCTGCCCGACGCGGGATGGGCGCATGATCTCAGGGCGGCGTTCAGAGACAGTCCCTATGGCGCACCGGCGTAGGCGGCGCAGTGAGGATGGCGCCATGAAGAAGGGGAGATGACCTTCATGCGTATTTCCACAAAACCCCTGCCCGGATTCGGCATGGAGATTTCCGGAGTCGATCTTTCCGATCCGCTCGAACCGGCCGTCATGGGGGAGATCCTCCAGGTGTTTCATACTCATGGACTGATCGTGATCCCCCACCAGGAAATGACCTTCGACCGTTACGACGCGTTCACGAGGGAATTCGGCAGGCAGAAACCCCACTTTCTGGATCATTTGCGTCACGAAAACCACCCGGCCATACTGAATCTTTCCAATGTTTTCGAAGACGGGCGTCCCATCGGCGTTTACGAGGGCGCGGCCTTCTGGCACACGGACGTGGCCTACCAGGACCCGCCCAACAGTTCCACGGTCGTATACGGCCGGCAGTGGCCGGAATGCGGCTGTCCGACCTACTTCGCCGACCAGATGGCCGCCTACGACGATCTGACCGCGAAGATGAAAGACACCATCGATCACCTGACCGTCCTTCATCACTACGGCAACCGGGCGGACATGAACGAAGAATCCGCGACATCGGCGGAAAAACTGACCATCGATCAGAAGGACCGGGTGGAGAACGTCTACCATCCACTGGTCAAACGCCACCCGGTAACAGGGCGCAAGGCGCTCTACGGCGTCTGCGGCAGTTCCTTCGGCATCGTGGGCATGCCGGATGACGAGGCCTTCGATCTGCTGGATGAACTGGCCGCCCACGCGACGAAGCCGGATTACCTGACGGAATACGACTTCAAAGTGGGCGACGCCGGGGCCTGGGATACCTTTTCGACCCTGCACAAGGCCACGGTGCTGCAGCCGGCCGCAGGTCCCCGGGACAGCCGTCTGCTCTGGCGCATCAGCGTGACGGGGCTGCCCCCGTTGATCGAACGGGAACGGGCGTCGAAGAACTGATTATCACCTTCCGAGCCTGTAGAACAAGCACAAGCGGATTTAGCGGCATGCCGAGAAAAAACAAGCCGGACAGCACCCAGAAGGAGGGCAGGCGACGGGCGTCGCGCCGTCGCCGCCAACGGGCGCTGCCAGGCCAGGTGGATGGAATCCCGGGCGACCTCGCGCATACAGGGCCTGTCCCGGCGGACGGAGGATACCGGCCCGCACGGGGACGGATACTCGGTGTCGATTTCGGCGAGCGGCGAGTCGGACTCGCCCTGAGCGACCCGGCCGGATTGATCGCCCAGGGCCTGGAAACGATAGAGGTGAAGAGCACCGGCGAATCCCTGGCATCCATCGCGTCTATCGTGGAGGCACAGCAGGTCCTCGAAATCGTCCTGGGCCTGCCGGTCAACATGGATGGGACGAAAGGGGAAATGGCCGAGAAGGTCGAGGCCTTCTCCGGCATGCTGAGAGACCGGGTATCCTGTGCGGTACGGACCTGGGATGAGCGAATGACCAGCATCTCGGCGCAGCGGGCCATGCACGAAATGGGCATGGGGACGCGGGGAAACAAGGGCGGCCTGGACCGGATCGCCGCCACGCTCCTGTTGCAGAACTACCTGGACTACCGCCGCGGGGCGGCGGACGAAATGGAATCCCTCGATTGAAGAAACTACTAATTGCAGTCGTCGTCCTTGCCGTCCTGACCGGCGCGGTCACGCTCGTGGCGGCCTATCAATACCTCACCTCCGCGGTTTCCCGTGATGACACGCTGCTTTACATCATCGAACCGGGCACGACCCTGTCCGAAGTCGCCGAGCGGTTGGAGGCGGAGGGGGTCATCCGGCACGCTGGGCTTTTCAAGATCCTGGCCCGGCTCGACGGCGCCGATCGCGGGATCAACGCCGGCCGGTACGAGATCGAGCCCGGCATGGACGCCGCCGAGATCCTGGACATGCTGGTTTCGGGCCGGACTACGACGAACCGCGTTACCATCCCCGAGGGCTTGACCGTCCAGGAGACAGCCCGCATCCTGCAGGTCGGCATCGGGATCGATTCGACCGCCTTCGTCGGCCTTGCCGGCGATTCGGCGGTCGCCCACGCGCTGGGCGTCGAGGCGAACACCCTCGAGGGGTACCTGTTCCCGGCAACCTACCGTTTCTACCCGGAAATGTCCGCGGAGGAAATCTTGAAGGCGATGACGGATCGTTTCCGAAGCACTTTCACGGAAGCGTACCGCGCCCGGGCCGCAGCGCTGGGTTACACCATCCACGAAATCATGACGCTGGCCTCCATCGTGGAGCAGGAAGCGCGGGTCGCCGCGGAAAGGGACACGATCTCGGGGGTATTTCACAACCGGCTGAAAAGGGGCATGCTGCTGGAGGCCGATCCTACGGTGAAGTTCGGCATCGGGCGGCCTGACATGAGGCTGTATGAAAAACACCTCACCCATCCTTCGCCCTACAATACCTACGTGCACGCGGGCCTGCCACCCGGACCGATCTGCAGTCCCGGAGAGGCGTCCATACGCGCCGCGTTGTATCCCGTGGAAGTGCCCTACTTGTTCTTCGTGGCCCGGGGAGACGGCAGCCACATCTTCTCCATTACCAACCGGGAACACAACCGCGCGAGAGCCTGGGTCAAACGCCAGCAGAGATAACCCGGAACCGGGATGAACCCGGTCGTCAGACGGCCGTGTATCCCCCGTCGACGAGCATGGTGTGGCCGGTTACCATGGCGCTGGCGTCGGACGCGAGGTAGATGATCGAACTGGCGATCTCGTCCGGTTCGGCGAGCCGGCCCAGCAGGATCTTCTTGATATTTGCCCGGAATCCCGGGTTCTCCATGGCCTTTTCCACCATGGGCGTGCGGGTCATGGTCGGCGCCACCGCGTTTACGGTAATGTCGTGCTCCGCCCATTCAGCCGCCATTGATTTGGTCAGCGTGCACACGCCGCCTTTGGCCGCGGTGTAGGCCGCCCGCAACGGACCGCCGACCACGCCCACCTGCGAAGACACGTTGATGATGCGTCCGCCCTTGCCTCCTGCGATCATGTGCGCGGCAAGAGCCTGGCTGAGGAAGAAGACGCTTTTCAGGTTCACGTCGATGATCTCGTCGTATACTTCTTCGGTGACTTCCAGCACGGGCATGATCCGGTTGCAGCCGGCGTTGTTGACCAGGATGTCGATATGCCCCGCCTCGGCCAGGACCTGCTCCACGAACGCGCGGATCGAGTCGACCTTGCCCACGTCAACCGTGTGAACGACGCACCGGCGACCTATCGACCGCACTTCGGACGCCACCAACTCCAGGTCGGCCCGGGTCCGGCTGCCGATCACCAGGTCGGCCCCCGCGCGGGCTCCGGCCAGCGCGACGGCCTTGCCGATGCCCTTGCTCGCACCGGTGACGATCATGGTCTTACCTTCCAGGGAAAACAGGGATGTATCCGGCATAGCCTCCTCCATGACACGGGGTCGACGGGCGTCCAAACGGGTGCGCGGGCGATGGCTCGCACACGGCGGTGAAGTGTACATCCGGGAGGGGATCGCGTCAATCGAATTCAGCCGTTCCGGAACGACGGCGCAACGCGTTTGCCCTTGCATCCGGTACCCCAGCCGGTTAACTTAAACCGGCGTTGCAGGACACATTATTAGCTAAAATACCGGCTGCCGGTCGAGGGGGTTCAGGAAGCCGGTCTGAATACGTTTCGCCACGTTCCGTTCCGCAAGGAATGCACGATCAACAGGGCGTAGAAGGGGACGTACTGCACCAGGCGGACCCAGGTCTCCTCTTGCCAGGTTTCGGTGAGTACGAACCCGATCACGACATGGTACGACAGGGCGGCGAGGCCCGAGAGCAGGATCCACGCCGGATTGGGGTACAGGCAGAGGAAGGGGATGACCCAGACCAGGTACCAGGGCTGTACCGTGGGCGTGAGCACGAGATAGCCGCCGAGCAGGATGAAGGCGGACCGGAACGGGTCCGTTATCCTGACCGCGCAGTAGGCGACCAGGCCGGCGAAAAGCACGGCCACGATGACCTTGGACACGTTCAGCGAATCGGTCAGGAAGAAGAGGATCGAGAAGACGCTGTCGTTGAACCGCCACTTGTCGCCGTAGACCAGCAGTCCGCTGAAGAGGTCCGGTCCGGCGTCCAGATAGGGCAGATAGAAGGCGATGAGCAGGACGGGAAGCAGCCAGAACGGCCTGATCCTGCGAATCCGGCGGTAAAAGGCCGGAACCAGCATGACGGTGAACCACTTGGCGAGCATGGAAAGGGAAAGCCAGGCTACCGCTCGATTGGGACGCTGGCTGTCGATGGCCAGCAATGCGGCGAGCATGAGCGCCACGGGCAGTGAATCGTTGTGTCCGCTGCCCGCGATTTCGACGAGGACAAGGGGATTCCAGGCGTAGATGAGCACACGCGCCTCCGGAAGGCCTCGACGGCGGAGCATCAGGATGATGAGCAGGATTACACCCACGTCGCACAGGCTGAACAGCAGTTTCATCGAAGCCGGACTGTACCACAGGTATGCGGCCACCGCGACGGCCGTCTGCATCAGAGGCGGATAGACCGTCGGGACGTCCTTGTTGTTGATTCCCTCGTGGAAATCATCGCGAAGGTGGGCGATCTCTTCGGCGTCCGGGGCGTACACATAGGGATTGACGCCTTGAAACTGCATCCTGGCGTCCCACAGATACCGGTAGATGTCATCGGAAAGGGTCGCGGGACTGAATTGCAGGATGGCGCGGCAGAAGATGGCCACGGCCAGGATGAGCCAAAGCAGCCTCCGGTCCGGCGGCGTGTCGGATCGTACCTGGAGTGCGACGGCGACGGCGTAGACGATGAAGGCCGCGGTGAAGGGGACCCAGAAAAGCAGCAGCGCGTCGGGCAGAGTCAGCCAACCGGAAAGGGCATCGGGCAGGATCGCGTTGGGGTCGAACAGGCCGGATCTCAGGTCTCCTATGGCGGCTATGCCGACACAGGCGGCGATGAGCAGGAGTCCTGGAACCGCGATCCGGCCGGGGAATCCGGAAGGGAATCTGTAAGCAGAATCGGACATGTATGAGCTATCTTTCGCTGATATTCATTCTCCTGTATTTCCTCGTCCTGTTCCTGCTCGCGGTCTACGGCGTCCACCGTTACCTGATGGTGTATCTGTACTACAAATATAAGGACCGGGTCCGGCCTGTAAAGCCGGAACCCCCGGGAGAAGCTCCCCCCGCGGTTACCGTACAACTGCCGCTCTACAACGAGCAATACGTGGTAGAACGGCTGATCGACGCCGTCTGCCGGATCGAGTATCCCCGCGATCGTCTTGAGATCCAGGTACTGGACGATTCCACCGACGAAACCCGGGACCTGGCGGCCCGCTGCGTCGAACGCTACCGGGAGGCCGGGTTCGACATTCACTACCTGCACCGTACGGAGCGTACCGGATACAAGGCGGGCGCGCTGCAGGAAGGGCTGGACGTAGCCCGGGGCGCCTTCATCGCCATTTTCGACGCCGACTTCATCCCGCCGCCGGATTTCCTCAAGAACACCATGCACCTGTTCCGCGACGAACGGGTGGGACTGGTCCAGACCCGGTGGTCCTACCTCAACCGGGGCTACTCGCTCCTGACCCGCGTACAGGCGATCATGCTGGACGGTCATTTCGTCATGGAACACGGGGCACGGAACCGTTCGGGCAGGTTCTTCAACTTCAACGGAACGGCGGGCGTCTGGCGCCGCGAGAGCATCGAGGCCGCGGGCGGCTGGCAGCATGACACCCTGACCGAGGACCTCGACCTGAGCTACCGGGCGCAGCTCCAGGGGCGGCAATTCGTATTCCTGGAAGACGTTTCCACCCCCTCCGAGCTCCCCGTGGAGATGAATGCATTCAAGACCCAGCAGCACCGGTGGTCCAAGGGATCCATTCAGACCGCGAAGAAGATGCTTCCGAAGGTATGGCGCAGCGCGCTGCCCTTCCGCTACAAGATCGAAGCGACCTATCATCTCACCAACAACATGGCCTATATGCTCATGCTGCTGCTTTCGGTGCTGATTTTTCCGTCGATCGTAATCCGGGTGCAGGCCGGCTGGATCAATTCATTCTGGATAGACCTGCCCTTTCTTTGCGCCGCCACGGTTTCCGTATCCCTCTTCTACCTGTTCGCGCAGTTCGAGATCAACCGGGACCGGTGGAAACGGTGCCTTTTCTTCCTGCCCGCGCTCATGTCCATCGGCATCGGCATCTGCCTGAACAACACGCGGGCCGTCCTGGAAGCGCTGCTGAACCTCAGGTCGGGTTTCCAGCGCACGCCCAAGTACGGAATCCTTGGCAAAGCGGACCAGGCGGGTCGGTGGCGCCGTTTGCGCTACCGGGGAATCCGTACCTGGCTCCCGGTACTGGAACTGCTGTTCGCCCTGCATTTCGGCCTGTTGATCTACTATACGGCCATCAACGGCATCTACCCCTCCATCCCCTTCCTCTGCCTGTTTTTCGCCGGTTATCTTTACGTCGGCCTCGCCTCCCTCTGGCCGCGAACAGCCAGTCAAGGATAACCCATGGAACGCATAATCGGTCTCTTCGGCCTGTTTGTTCTCGTGGCCATCGCCTGGCTGCTGTCGGAGAACCGGCGGCGGCTGAACTGGCGGCTCATCGGAAGCGGCCTGGGCCTGCAGGCCCTGCTGGCCCTGCTCCTGCTGCACACCGCGCCGGGCCAGGCGGTATTCGACCTGGCCAGGCTGGCCATCAACAAGGTGATCGCCTTCTCGAATGAAGGGGCGCGATTCGTCTTCGGCGACCTGGTGGAAGCCGCGCTGTTCGGGTTTTCCGTACTGCCGATGATCATATTCGTGTCATCCATCACGTCGATCCTGTTCTACCTGGGCTGCATCCAGTGGATCGTCCGGCAGATGGCCAGGGTCATGGTACGCGTCATGGGCGCATCGGGGTCGGAATCCATGGCCGCGGCGGCGAACGTCTATCTCGGGGCCTCTACGGCACCGCTCGTCATCCTCCCCTACCTGAAGACCATGACCCGCTCGGAGATCATGGCCATGATGACGTCCGGCATGGCCACCGTGGCGGGTTCCGTGCTGGCCGCCTACGTAGCCCTGGGCGCCGACGCGGGCCATCTCCTGGCCGCGTCCCTCATGTCGGCGCCCGCTGCGTTGGTCGTCGCCAAGATCATGACACCCGAAACCGAGACCTCGCGCACCCTGGGCGTCGTGACCGTGGACGTGCCGAAACCGGGGGTTAATTTCATCGATGCGGCCTGCAGCGGTGCGTCGGACGGGTTGAGGCTGGCCTTGAACGTGGCGGCCATGCTCATCGTGGCGATCGCCTTCGTCAGCCTGTTCAACTGGGCCGTGGGGCTCGCTCCCCACCTCGGCGGCGAGCCGCTGTCCCTCGAGCGCATCCTGGGTTGGGCCTGCGCGCCGCTGGCCCTGTTGATGGGCGTGTCCTGGGATGACGCCCAGGCCGTGGGCATGCTGATCGGCAAGAAGACCATCCTGAACGAATTCCTCGCCTACCAGGACCTGAGCACGATGCGAGAGCAGCTATCGGAACGCTCCTTCACCATCGCCACCTACGCGCTTTGCAGCTTCGCGAACTTCGGGACCATCGCGATCATGATCGGGGGGATCGGCGGACTGGTGCCGGAACGGCGAAAAGACATCGCGCGGTTCGGCATCCGGTCCATGATCGGGGGCGCCCTGGCCGCCAACATGACCGCCACCGTGGCGGGCCTGCTGATGTAGTTGAATGCTCATGGACGACAACCATACCGAAACCCGAAAACCCTCCATGGATCAACGGCTGGCGGCCGGGATAAGGGCGCTGCTGCCGCGCTGCACACTGAAGGACCGGCGAGACATCCGGCGCCGGCTGAAGACGGTACGCGGGGAGCGGCGAGGGGACCACGGCCGGCTTGAAAGACTGATGGAGCAGGCGGCCGCTTCAACTGCACTCGTCGAGCAGCGCCTCCGGACGGATACGTCAATCACCATTGACAGCCAACTGCCTATTTCCGCCCGGTGGAAGACAATACTCGAAACCCTGCGCAGCCATCCGGTCGTGATCGTCACGGGGGAGACCGGCTCGGGCAAGACGACGCAACTGCCCAAAATATGCCTCGAGGCGGGCAGGGGCGTGTACGGCCGGATCGCGTGCACGCAGCCCCGGCGCGTCGCGGCGCTGTCGGTCTCGCGCCGCATCGCCGAGGAACTCGACGTGACCTGGGGCCGGGAAGTCGGATGCAAAATACGCTTCACGGATGAGACCGTGCCCGAGACCCGCGTCAAGATGATGACCGACGGCATGCTGCTTGCCGAGATACAGCACGACCGGGACCTGCTTGAATACGACACGATCATCATCGACGAGGCCCACGAACGCAGCCTGAATATCGACTTCCTCCTCGGATACCTCCGGCTGCTGATCAGGCGCAGGAAAGATCTGAAGGTCGTGATCACCTCGGCGACCATCGACACCGCCGCCTTCTCGGACGCTTTCGACGACGCGCCGGTGATCGAGGTATCGGGACGCATGTATCCGGTGGAAACCCGCTATCTGCCCCTCGAAGATACGCGGGGCGAAGCCGAGGACTATACCTATGTCGACGGGACAGTCGACGCGGTCGACCGGATCATGGAAGAACCCGGCCGGGGCGACATCCTGGTTTTCCTGCCTTCGGAGAAGGACATCCACGAGACGCGCAGACGGCTGGTTGGAAGATCCTACCGGCGCACCGACGTCCTTCCGCTTTTCGGCCGCCTGACCAGCGCGGACCAGCAGCGGGTCTTCCAGCCGCGGGACAGCCGTCGCATCGTCGTCGCAACGAACGTCGCCGAGACTTCGCTGACCATTCCGCGCATCAAGTATGTCGTCGATTCCGGCCTCGCCCGGATCAGCCGCTACGCGCCGCGGACCCGAACCCAGCGACTGCCCATCGAACCGATCTCGCAGAGCAGCGCCCGACAGCGGGCCGGACGCTGCGGGCGAGTGTTCGGGGGCGTCTGCCTGAGACTCTACAGCGAGTCCGACCTGACGAACCGGCCCGAGTTTACCACGCCCGAACTGCAGCGCGCCAATCTCGCCGAAGTCATTCTGCGCATGCTGGCGTTAAGACTGGGCGACGTCCACGCCTTTCCCTTTCTCGACCGGCCCGCTCCCCAGGCTATACGGGACGGGTTCCAGCTGCTCACCGAACTGGGGGCCATCGACGAGAAACGGCGTCTGACCGATCGGGGCCGGGCCATGTCCAGGCTGCCGGTGTCGCCCACGGTGTCGCGCATGTTGCTCCAGGCCCAGCAGGAAGGCGCCTTGCAGGAGGTCCTTGTCATCGCGTCAGCCATCAGCATCCAGGATCCCCGCGTCAGGCCCGTCGACCAGCAGGAACAGGCGGACCAGGAGCACCGGAAGTTCAGGAACGCATCCTCGGATTTCCTGACCCTGCTCAATATCTGGGAGGCTTTCCACAATACCTTCGAACACCTGAAAACCCAGGCCGCCATGCGCAGGTTCTGCCGGAGGCACTACCTTTCCTACAACCGCATGCGCGAATGGCGCGACATCTATGTGCAGCTCCGGCGCGCGCTCCGGGAATCCGGCGGCTTTCGCGGCCGTCCGGGACGAACCGGAAGCGCCCACTACGACGCGGTACACCGGTCGATCCTGAGCGGTCTGCTGAGCCAGGTCGCCGAACACCGCGAAGGCAATCTCTATACCGGGTCCAGAAACCGGACCGCCATGATCTTTCCCGGGTCCGGTCTGTTTCAACGGAGGCCTGCCAAAGAACCCGGCAAAAATGAAAGGCATGGAAAACGGGACGAAAAACCCGGGAAGGAAGGCGAGAACGGACAAAGAGGCGGAAATGCGCCGTCTCCCTGGATCGTCGCCGCCGAGATGGTCGAAACCAACCGGCTCTACGCGCGCACGGTAGCGCGGGTTCAACCCGAGTGGACCGCGGAACTCGGCCGCCACCTGTGTCGTGCTGCCTATTCGAATCCCAGGTGGGACCCTGCCGCCGGGCGTGTACTCGTCGACGAAACGCTCAGCCTGCACGGCCTGGTGGTTTCTTGCCGGACGATCGATTTCGGCAAGGTCGATCCGGCAGAGGCGACGCGGGTTTTCATCCGCGGCGCGCTCGTGAACGATGATCTGAGGGACCGGTACGCCTTCATGGATCACAATCGGAGGATGAGGCGTGATGCCGAGACCTGGCTGCTGCAACACCGCAACGCCTATCGGGTCGACCTCGACGAAGCCGCCTATCAGTTCTACGCAGAACGGATTTCCCAGGTATCTTCGGTGCACGACCTGAACCGGCTCATTAAAACGGAAGGGGCGGGGAAATATCTTTTACTGCGCATGGAAACCCGGGACCTCACGGGGGCCGATGACGCGCGGCACCGGCCGGAGGACTTCCCGGAGCACTTCACCCTGGAAGGCGAGCCGCTGCCGCTGCATTACGCCTGCCGGCCGGGCCGGGAAGAAGACGGCGTCACCCTTTCGCTGCCCCGCGGAAAAGTGCATCAGCTTCCCCTCGAATCGCTGGACTGGCTCGTCCCCGGCCTGCTATGCGAGAAGATCGAAGCGTTGCTCAGAGGCCTGCCGGGCAGAAAACGCAAGCGGCTCGTACCCATTCCGGAAACGGCGCGGATGATCGTGGAGGACCTCGACCCCTCCGGCACCTCCCTGACCGGGGCACTCGCGGAATACATCGCAAGGCACCATGATCTCGAAATCGACCCGTCCGAATGGCCGGTCGAATCCATCCCTGATCACCTGAAAATGCGTGTCCTCGTGACCGATGAGGACGGAGGCGCAGTGCTTTCGACCCGCGACCCGGAACGTATCCGCGCAGAAATCGTGGACCGCACGGTGGCCGTCGAATCGGAAAGCTGGCGGAAAGCGGCGGAGCGCTGGGAGCGGTACGACCTGCGGGACTGGTCGATCGGCGACCTGCCGGACCGCGTCGAAATCGGCCTGTCGGGGACCGTGCCCCTGTACGCCTGGCCCGGTCTGCATGCAGCCGATGACGTGGTCGACCTGCGCCTGTTCCGGAACCGGCACGAAGCGCATCAGGAAACCCGGAGGGGGCTTACCCGCCTGCTCGAACGGCGGATGAGCGAGGAAATGGCCTGGTTGCGGCGCGACCTGGGGTTTCTGAGGGAACTTACCGCCCTGGCAG
This sequence comes from Candidatus Latescibacterota bacterium, assembly GCA_012270975.1. Classification (GTDB taxonomy): domain Bacteria; phylum JAAXHH01; class JAAXHH01; order JAAXHH01; family JAAXHH01; genus JAAXHH01. The sequence goes on from JAAXHH010000141.1 coordinate 735,342, forward strand.
ATCACGCCGGTGGCCCGGAAGCACTTCAGGACTCGGCTTACGACCACCTGCTTGACGCTCTTTTCACCCGGGAGCCGCTGTATCCCCTGACTGCCAGCCGTTTCGAGGAAGACGTGGAGCAGGCGCGCGGACTGCTGAAAAAACTTCCCAGCTGGTTCCAGCAGCAGATGCGGCCCCTGGAACAGGTTCTCGGAGGAGATCTCCGGACGGCTCCCAGCTATTTTGACATGGAAGACGACCTTCAACGGCTGGCCCCGCCCGATTTTCTGCGCAAGACGCCGGCTGTCGAACTACCCAACCTAATTCGATATCTGAAGGCCGTTGAAACGAGGTCCCGCCGGGCGCGGGAAGACCGGACGAAGGACCAGAGGAAGGCGGAACTGATCGAGCCCTTCGATACCGCACTAAGGACGTTGAGCAATAGGGAAGACGTGAATTCCGCCCTGCTGAACGAATTCAGGTGGATGCTCGAGGAGTACCGTGTCTCGGTGTTCGCCCAGGAGCTCGGGACGGCGCGGACCGTTTCTCCGAAACGACTGCGGGGGTTGTTGGATCAGATTGAAGCGGATTCCCGCGCAACGGAGAATTTATGAGACGTATCGGGTCGGATCGGAGATTCCGGCTTCCGAGAAACCCCTGCGCCGCAGGACGCAGGCGTCGCAGCCTCCGCAGGCCGCCCCGTCGTCCGCCGTGTCGTAACAGCTGGTCGTGAGGGCGTAGTCCACGCCCAGCCTGGCGCCTGTGCACAGGATATCCGCCTTGGACATTTCGATAAGCGGCGCGTGGATGTTGAACCTGCCCTGGCCGGTCACCCCGGCCCGGGTCGCCAGGTTCGCCAGGTTCTCGTAGGCCGCGATGTACTCGGGGCGGCAGTCCGGATATCCACTGTAATCGATGGCATTGGCTCCGATGTACAGGTCGAAAGCACCGAGCACCTCGGCCCAGCCCAGGGCGAAAGAGAGGAAGATGGTATTGCGTGCCGGTACATAGGTAACCGGTATCTGCCCACCCATGGAATCCGGATCCTGGTCTCTGGGAACGGGGATGTCGTCCGTCAGTGCGGACCCGCCGATGGCCCGAAGGTCAAAGGGAATGGTTACGTGGCGGGCGACGCCCATGGATTCAGCAACCCTTCTCGCAGATTCGAGCTCGAACCGGTGGCGCTGGCCGTAATCGAAGGTGATCGCGTGGCAGTCGAAGCCTTCGTCCCTGGCGATGGCGAGCGTCGTCGCCGAATCGACCCCTCCACTGAGCAGAACGACGGCAGCCTTCATGGTGGTTCCATCCATCAGGAAGTGTAGAGGAGACTGGCGATAATAGAACCGGCAATAACAACCAGTGCCACCATGATCTTGTTGGCGGAAGATCCAGGGCCTGTTATGCCGCTGTTGCGCATTCGTGAACGGCGGCAATATATTCCATTAGTCGTAGAGCCGCAATATTTCTGGTGCTTTTTATTCAAGAACATTTACCTGAAGATACTCAGGGCTGAATACCTGTGTCGGCATAGTAGGATGATCACGGAGAACCGGGCCTGGATTCCTGGAGGCGGACCATGTTTCGCGATGTGCGCGTGGCGGCGATTTCGTTCAAACCGGTTAAACTCGATCTGGAGGGGAACGCGGATCGGCTGGAAATGATGTTCCGGGATGCCGCGGCAAGTGGAGCCGAACTGGCGGTCGCGCCGGAAGGCGTGCTGGAAGGCTATGTCGTCAACGAGATCATCGACGGCGAAATCCCGCCGGAGGAAATGAACCGGGTATCCCTTACCATGCGCAGCCGGACTATCGGGCGGTTCCGCGAACTCGCGAGAACATTGAACATGTGCCTTGCATTCGGCCTGGCGGAACGGATCGACGCCGAGGTGTACAACTGCGCGGTGTTCCTCGATCACCGGGGTCGCCTTTGCGGAAAGTACCACAAAATGCAGCTGGCCGAGGGCCATCACCGTTCCTGGTGGTTCAACCGCCTGGGCAGGCAGAGCCGCGCCTTCGACACCCCCTTCGGCCGGGCAGGCATGGTCATCTGCAACGACCGGTGGAACCCGGATATCGCCCGCATTCCCGTACTCGACGGCGCCCGTTACCTGCTCATTCCTTCCTTCGGATCAACCGCCCGGGCGCAGGACCGGGCAGTGCTCGCGCGTGCGAGGGAGAACGGCGTGCCCATCGTGGAAGCCAACGTGGGCGTCACCCTGATCGTGAACAAAGGCGAAATCGTTGCCCTGTCCCGCAAGATGACCGCCATCACCCATGGGACCATCTCCGTACCGGCGCCTCCATCGCTTAAGAACAGGGATCGGCATGAACGGGGGTTCCTTGCCTGGCGCAGCCGCGAAATGCCGGTACGATACCGCGACCGTATGAGGAGAAAACGGCAGGGCCGCGAAGCCACGGAAGTCGGTCATGACTCGAAGGGCCGGCTGATCGAGGTAGACTGATCGTCCCCGAACCCGCTGGCGCACCGGAAATTGCGTCTTGCCTGTCCCATCGCATATCCCTTATCTTTCCCGTGACATCAACCTGCCGGTAGCCGGTATGCACCGGTTTCACCGGTACCGGATCTTAGCGGTTCACCGGTAATAGCCGCGGGATGCATTGACCATGGACCCGACATGCTCGCCCGATCAGTTCCTTGATGTGCGCAGCCACGGCTTCGTGCGGCTGGCCATCGCCGTGCCTCGCATTCTGGTTGGCGATCCCGCCGCGAACGTGACGCATCACCTCGAACAAATCGAAGCGGCCAACGAGCGGGGCGCTTCCTACGCCCTCTTCCCCGAACTGAGCCTCACGGGCTATACCTGCGCCGACCTGTTTCACTCCCAGGCGCTGCTCGACGGAGCCCTGGATGCCCTCGAGGAGTTGCTGGAAGGGACCCGGGGGGTCGACACGGCCTTCAGTTTCGGCATGCCCCTGCGGATCGATCACGCGGTGTTCAACGTCGCGGTGACCTGCCGCAGCGGACGCGTGCTGTCAGTTACGCCCAAGACCTATCTGCCGCAATACCGCGAGTTTTACGAAACCCGGTACTTTGCCCGCGCGGCCGAAGCCCAGGCGGATACCGTTACCCTGTGCGGCACGGAGGTGCCGTTCGGACCCGACGTACTGCTGCGGACCGACGATCCCAGGGTCGTGGTTTATCCGACCATCTGCGAGGACGACTGGGTGCCGGTGCCGCCGAGCAGCAGGGCCGCGCTGGCAGGCGCGAGCATTCTGGCGAACCTTTCCGCTTCCAACATCGTCATCGGCAAGGCGCAGTACCGCGAGGACCTTATCCTGGCGTCCTCGGGACGTAACGAGGCCGTTCATATGTACGCTGCGGCGGGATTCGGGGAATCGACCATGGACGTGGTCTGGGACGGACACGGGTTTATAGCCGAACGGGGCTACATGCTGGCGAAAACGGAACGCTTTCACCTGGACGGGGCCTGTATCGTGGCGGACGTCGACGTGGAGGCGCTGACGCTGGAGCGCGGCGTTCAGGGCTCCTTCCGGCAGAACGCCATGGACTACAAGTCATCCTGGCGGTCCGTGCCGCTGCCGGGCTTCCGGCCCGAACCGACCGGGGAAAACGGTTCGAATGCTTCCGACCAGCCGGGGGAAGGCGTACATCAGACCTTTCTCCGGGACATCCCCTCCCATCCCTTCGTCCCCCAGAACCCGGCGGAGCGCAGCAAGCGGTGTCGCGAAGTGTTCATGATCCAGGCCAGCGGACTGGCGACCAAGTTGAGATCGCTGCCCGAGGATTCCCGAAAGGTCGTCGTGGCGGTCTCCGGGGGCCAGGACTCGACTCACGCCCTGAACGTGGCGGTACACACCATGGACATGCTCGGGCTGCCGAGATCCCGTATCGTGGCGCTGACAATGCCCGGACTGGGCACCACGGAGCGTACGTACGAGAACGCCTGCGCGCTGATACGAGCCGTCGGCGCCACCTTCCGGGAGATCGACATCAAGCCCGCCGTGCGGCAGTTCTTCGGGGACATCGGGCATTCGGAAGACAAGAAGGACCTCGTCTACGAAAATACCCAGGCATGGACCCGGAAGCTGGAAGAGCTCGCCACCGCCGCACAGGTCAGGGGAATCGTCCTCGGTACGGGCGATCTATCGGAACTGGCGCTCGGCTGGTGCACCATGTTTGGCGACCATGCCAGCCACTACGGCGTCAACGCCGGCATTCCCAAGACACTCATATCCTACCTGATCCGATGGACGGCCGACGTGGTCTTCGAGCAGGAGGGGGAGGTCCGGGACGTGCTGCTGGATATACTGGACACGCCCATTTCACCTGAACTGCTGCCCCCGAACGAGCGGGAAATCGCCCAGAAAACCGAGGAAAAGATCGGTCCCTACGAACTGCATGACTTCTTCATCTACTACTTCATGCGCTTTGGCTTTTCGCCCTCCCGGATCGCCCGGATGGCGCTGCATGCCTTCGAGGGAAAGTACGATCTCCAGGAGATCAAGACCTGGCTCCGCGTGTTCATCGTCCGGTTCTTCCAGAACCAGTTCAAGCGGAACTGCCTGCCGGAAGGGCCCAAAGTCGGCATGACCTGCATTTCTCCCCGCGGCGACTGGCGTATGCCTTCCGATGCTTCTCCGGCGGTCTGGCTGTCGGACCTGGACCGTATCCCCGATGAGCTTTAGACCACCTGATGAGTTTTAGACCGGCCGGCGAAATACCGCCCCACTTCAACGCAGCGTCCGTCGAAACGTTCTGGCGTGTGCCCTACGGAGAACGGGCGGCGGAAGCCCGCGCATGGGCGGAAACCCAGGGAATCCGTCCCTCCGCCGACGATGATTTCCGCACCGCCCTGCTGCTCGTGGACTGCCAGAACACGTTTTGTCTCCCCGGATTCGAGCTGTTCGTGGGGGGACGGAGCGGACGGGGCGCCGTGGACGACAACATCCGCCTCTGCTCCTTCATCTACCGCAATCTCCACTCCATCACGGAGATCATCCCCACGATGGACACCCACACGGCCCTGCAGATCTTCCACCCCATGTTCTGGGTCGACGGCGAAGGCGGGCATCCCACAGGCGGCGAAACGGTCATCACCCCGGAGGACGTGGAACAGGGGAACTGGCGCGTCAATCCGGGCGTGGAGGCCTTATACAGCACCCGGGTCGATCTTTCCGCCTACGCGCTGCACTATGTCCGGCGCCTCACGCGGGATGGCAAGTATCCCCTCATGATTTGGCCGTACCATGCGATGCTCGGGGGCATCGGCCACGCCCTGGTATCCGCGGTCGAGGAAGCGGTGTTCTTTCACAGCATCGCCCGGGTCCGGCAGACGCGCTTCGAGATCAAGGGGAACCATGCCCTCACCGAGAACTACTCCGTGTTACGTCCCGAGGTCATGGAAGATCCCGACGGCCAGGCGGTCGGCATGAAGAACGTGTCGCTGGTCGACCACCTGCTGACCTTCGATGCCGTGATCGTGGCCGGACAGGCCAAGAGTCACTGCGTGGCGTGGACGGTGGACGATCTCCGGACGGAGATCCAGGCGCGGGACCCCGCTCTCGCCGACAGAATCCTGCTGCTGGAGGACTGTACCTCGTCGGTCGTCGTCCCCGATGTAATCGATTTCACCGAAGAGGCGGAAGAGGCCTTCCGGCGGTTCGCCCAGGCAGGGATGCACCTGGTGCGGTCCACCGAGCCCATGGAGCGGTGGGATATCCGCGGATAGGATCGCCCGGCTCCTGGTCGGCGCCTCACCTGCCTGAAGGACAGCAGCCGGGAGGACAGTGATCGGGCCAGGGATCCAGGACACCCGCGGCCGGCCGGACCGTCGAAGCGGACAGGCGCTCCTCGACGAGTTCCGCGATCATCCCCACGAAGCGGGGGTGGGTCCCCGCCGTTTCCGCCCGGACCATGCGTACCCCGAGTTCATCGCAGCACGCCCGTGCCTCCACGTCCAGGTCGTATACCACCTCCATGTGATCCGAAATGAATCCCACGGGGATCAACACGATATCCTGGTCCGCCTGGTTCGCCTGGTCCGCCTGACCGCCGCCCGATGCGTGAAACGACCTGATGTAATCGCAGACATCGGGCTCCAGCCAGGGCTGCGCCGGCGGCCCGCTGCGGCTTTGAAAGGCCAGCGCCCACGAGGGTGCGCCCGCACGTTCGCTGATCAGGCGGGAGACTTCCCGGAGTTGCGCTTCGTAGGCGCATTCCCGGGCCATGGCCAGGGGTATGCTGTGGGCGGTATACACGAGGTGGGCTGACGCACGCCGTTTCTCCGGCAGGCGATCCAGGGCGTCGCGAACCCGGGCCGTCATCGTTTCGATGAATCCCGGATGATGGAAAAAGGGCCTGATCTTGTCGATCGCCGGTGCGCCGCTGCCCGCCTCCCGCCGGGCTTCCGAGATGTTTTCCAGGTATTGCCTGCAGTTGGAATAGGAGCTGTAGGCGGAGGTCACGAGGGCAAGCGCCCGCTTCACCCCGTCCCCGGTCATCCGTCGGACCGTATCCGCCAACAGGGGATGCCAGTTCCGGTTTCCCCAGTAAACCGGCAACGGCAGGTTGCGCGTTTCCAACTCCCTTTCGAGTGCCGCGATCAGCGCCCGGTTCTGCCCGTTGATCGGGCTGACGCCGCCGAAGTGATTGTAGTGCTCCGCGACCTCCATCATGCGTTCCCTGGGTACGCGCCGGCCCTTGAGCACGCGCTCGAGAAAGGGTATAACGTCGTCGGTTCCCTCGGGGCCCCCAAAGGATACCAGGAGCAATGCGTCGTAGTTCAACGGTCATTCTCCCTATGCGGACCTATGACCCTGTATTTGCTTGCCATACCACCGCTTCCTCCGTAATATACCCAAGTCTTTCACTGTATGCACCGCGTGGAGCAACCGAGGACGCTATAGGGAAGCGACGTGACCGAAGAAACAGGACGAATCCCCGATATACTCGAACATGGAGCGCCCGTGGACGGGCAGCCGCAGACCGGTGAAGAGCGGCTTTACATGCAACTCAACGTGTTCAGGGTGATGAAGGACGACTTCGTCATTTTCGATCCGGACGGCGACGTGATCGAAGCGCCGGCGCTGCCGGAAATCATGGCGAATATCGCCACCGCCCTCGAACGCTCCGGGCTGGAGTCCGCGGTCTATCTGGATGTCAACGATCCCAATGGAGTCGGCGTGCTGTTCCTCGCCGAAGATCCCGATACCTTCGTTACCGATGTGCGGGACCTGTTGACCGGAAGCCCCTTCGACGCACTGGAGCGCCGCGAGAACATGACGATGTTGGGCAGGACCTACTCCCTGGGTTACGAACCGGATCTGCGGGATGCTCTCATCCACAGGCCGCGCCGCACCGTGCTCAACCCCGACTGGCCCTGGGCCATCTGGTATCCGCTGCGGCGGAACGGCGCCTTCGCCCGTCTGGAACACAAGGAACAGCGCCAGATCCTGATGGAACACGCCCACATAGGCCGGGCCTACGGCCGCGCCGACTTCGCCCACGACATCCGCCTGGCCTGCTACGGGCTCGACGAGGCGGACAACGACTTCGTCATCGGGCTGCTCGGCAAGGCGCTCTACCCGCTTTCACGCGTCGTCCAGGACATGAGAAAGACCCAGCAGACGGCGTTGTACATCGATTCGCTTGGGCCGTTCTTCGTCGGCAAGAAAACCTGGTCCAGCACCGCGTAACGGTTGGCCGGTCTCAGCCGGATGATTCCTTCCGCACTCTCTCCATTTCCTCCAGTGCCTTGAATCCCAGGACCGCGCAGGCGGACGCGACGTTGAGCGAATTCTTGTATCCCCGCGTTGGGATCTCGATCATTCCGTCGCAAACTTCGAGTACGTCGCGGCTCACCCCCAGCGCCTCGTTGCCGAGTACGATCGCCAATTCGTCCGGAAACTCCGCCTCGTCGTAAGGAACCGAGCCGGAAGTCGTTTCGGCGGCCCAAACGGCTGTGCCCCGGTCTTGCAGATACCCGACCGCATCGGCGGCCGTTTCAAAGTACCGCCACGGGACGTAATCGACGGTTCCCAGGGCGGTCTTCTCCAGCTTCGCGTGGGGCGGGCAGGCGGTGTATCCGCACAGGAACAGACCCTTCACGCGCAGGATGTCGCAGGTCCGGAAAATGGAACCCACGTTGAAGGCGCTGCGCAAGTTGTCCAGGACGAAGTAGAGCGGCAGCTTGGGCAGTTTGTCGTACGCTTCCTTCGTAATCGCGGCGTCGAAACTGCGGACCTCGAAGTTCGTCTCCATGTCTCCGGTGCGATCCCGCATCGGTTCACGCCTTTAAAAGTGGAATCCGCAAGCGCTTCGGCGCCACGGATTACCTCGTACGGGTAAAGTCCGCCGCGTGGAGGCTGCAGGCCGCACAGGAAACTCAGGGCAGCAGGGCGTTTATCTCATCCCTGAGTTGTTTCGTCGCCGCCCGGGCGGCTTCGGCGTAATCCGTTCCGTCCGAGGCGTACAGAATGCCGCGGGAAGAGTTGATGAGCAGCCCGCCGCCATGGGGGTCCGCCCCTTCGCGGACGACCGTTTCCAGGTCTCCTCCCTGCGCTCCGATGCCGGGTATCAGCAGGGGCATTTCAGGCGCGATACCCCGGATACCCGCCAGGGATTCCGCCTGCGTCGCGCCCACGACCAGTCCCGCGTTTCGTGAGGTATTCCAGGATTGGGCTACACTGGCCACCTCGAGATACAGCGGATGGCCGTTTACGGGCAGGTATTGGAACTCGCGCGCGCTCTCGTTGGAAGTCAGGCAGAGGATGAATACCCCGCGGTCGGTGTAATCCAGGAAGGGCTGAACCGCATCCCTTCCCTGGTAGGGATTGACGGTCACCGCGTCGAAGTCGAAGTGCTCGAACAGCGCGCGCGCGTACATGCGGGCGCTGTTTCCCATGTCGCCCCGCTTGCAGTCGCATATGGCCACGACCCCGTCCGGGATGATTTCGAGCGTGCGTTCGAGTATTTCGTAACCTCTGGAGCCCATGACCTCGAAAAACGCGATGTTCAGCTTGTAGGCCGATACGAGATCCGAGGTATGTTCGATGATCGCCCGGTTGAATTCGTATACCGCGTCGCGCTCGGTCTTCAGGTGCTCCGGGAATCGATCCAGGTCCGGATCGAGTCCGACGCAGACCAGGCTGTTCGTTACAGCGCGCGCACGGTTCAGACTATCTACGAAGGGTGACATGGCACATCCTCTTGTGACGGAATCTCTATGCTTCCAATGAGTTCGCGGACCGAGCGCACCTCAGACCCGGCACACCAGTCTGCCATCTCCCGCGCCACCGAAGCGCCCGCGCGGGGCTCGACGAAGCTGGCCGTTCCGACCTGCACGGCGGTGGCGCCGGCCACGAGGAATTCCACGGCGTCTTCGCCGCTCATGATGCCGCCGATTCCGATGACCGGAATACTCACCTCACGGGCAATCCGGTAAATGGCCGCCACGGCCACGGGCTTGATGGCAGGACCGGAAAGACCGCCCGTGACGGCCCCGAGCATGGGACGCCGCGTGCGGATGTCCACCGCCATGCCTCGGAGGGTGTTGATGGCGGAAACCGCGTCGGCACCGGCATCTTCCACGCTGCGGGCGATTTGCGCGATGTCCGTAACGTTCGGAGTCAGCTTCGCGATAATCGGCAGGTCCGTGATCCCGCGCAACGCGGAAACCAGTTCGGCCGCGCGCCTCGGATCGGTACTGAAGTCCATGCCGCCCGAAACGTTCGGGCAGGACATGTTGATCTCCAGGGCATCGATGCCGTCACAGCCTGACAGGCGTTCGGTCACGCGGACGAACTCTTCGACGGGACCGCCGCCCACGTTCACGATCAACGCGGTGTCTATTTCTCTCAGGTACGGCATCTTGTCCCGGACGAAGGCATCCACGCCCACGTTCTGCAATCCAATGGAGTTGAGCATGCCGGCGGGCGTTTCGGCGGCCCGGGGCGGAGGATTGCCGGGCCATGGCTCCGGCGTGAGCGTTTTCGTCACGATGCCGCCGAATTCGGAGAGATCGACGAACCGGCCGTACTCGGAACCGTAACCGAAGGTGCCCGAGGCGGCGAGGACCGGGTTTTTCAGTTCGCACGATCCGATGTTTACGGAAAGGTCGGGCCGCGTCTTCACAACACCACCTCCTGCATGTCGAACACCGGGCCGGTGTCGCACACCCGCTCGTAGCGGCGGGGCGACGAAGGATCTCCGGGTTCGATACACGGTACGACGCAGGCCATGCAGACGCCCACGCCGCAGGGCATGATCCCCTCCAGGGAGACCTGGCCGGCGATCCCTTCATCCCGGGCGATCTGCTGGCAGCGCCGCATCATGGGCGTCGGTCCGCAGGCATAGAGGTAGGCGCAGCGGCCGGGCGACCGGTCCAGTTCCCGCTCCAGCAGGCTCGTTACCAGGCCGTGATGGCCGGTCGAACCATCATCGGTCGCCAGTTTGACGTCCAGGCCCAGCCTGCGGAACTTCTCTTCCCCGCTCAGCAGGCCTGCCGACGCCGCGCCGAACAGCACGGCCAGATCTTCCGGGCCCGCCCGGCCGTCCCTGACCGTCTCCTGCGCCAGCGAGAGAAAAGGCGCCACGCCGACGCCGCCCGCTACCATGATCGCGGGCCGCCCGGCCCGAACCGGCTCCAGCGGCCGTCCCAGGGGACCGAGTACGTCGACCCGCTCTCCGCTGCGCCGCATCGCAAGGATCTCGGTTCCGCCGCCGACGATCCGGTAGATCAGCCCGAAAACGCCCTTTTCCGGATCCCGTTCGGCGATGCTGAAGGGGCGCCTGAGCAGGGGAGTGTGACGGAGCCAGGTCTGCCGGCTGCTGTCTTCGGAGACGTCGGAAGCGACCAGGTGTACGAAATGTCCGGGCAGGGCGTGGCGGGTGATATCGGGCGCCAGCAGGTCGATCCAGTAAAGGCCGGGACCGATTTCACGGTTGGACAGGATCTCGGCGTTACACTGGCAGATTGGGATGGTCGACATGCTCGCTGCTGTGAGGCGGACGGGATTCGGTTCACATCCGGAAACCGCGGGTCGGTCAGTCCCGGCAGCCGCGATCTTCCAGGTCGCGTGGCCTTCCAGCCTTCGCTCCACTACGATACAGCCAAAGTGACCGGAAGTCAACGTATCATTTGCCGGGCTCCGTGCCCTGGCGCAGCGCTTCCATGAGACGAATCTTCTCGCGGACCGACTTCGCCTGGTCCGACCCGGGAAAGCGGTCCACGATGTCACGGTAGCGTTCGAGGGCTGTCTCCGGGTCGCCGAAACGCGTCTCGGCAAGCCAACCCAGGGCATAGAGCGCCCGCGGTGCGTATTCTCCGTCCGGATAACGACGGAGGACCTGTTCGTACAGTCCGCGCGCGGTGTCGGGCCGGTCCGCGTCGAACAGCAACCGCTCCGCCTCGGCAAACAACCGTTCTTCGGGAAGCTCCCCGTCGATCGGTTTCGACAGCACGATGGCCGCTTCCACGGCGTGATCCGTCCCGGGGTACCGCTCCGTAATGGTATCGTAAACGGAGTTCGCCCGCGCAGGATCACCTGCCACTTCGTCGAGGACCCAGGCTCGCGCGAAGGCCGCCTTGGCGGCGATGGAGGGATCGCCCGATTCGATTTCGATGGATCGATATTGACTCACCGCGGAATCGGCCATGTCCAGCTGGAACAGGTAGTGCTCGGCCAGTTGAAAGCGAATTCCGACCACGTTTTCCGCAAGCCCCGCCACATTCGAAGCATGATTCGGACCATCGTCTTCCCGCGCCTTCATCGATGCCAGCGCGTTCAGCATGTTTTCCAGATTATCGTTCAATCGGCGCAGCTCGCGTATGGCAAGGTTTTTTCTTTCCGCTTCATTGCCGACCCAGTAATCCCGCGGACTCTTGCGGAGCGCGTCCGCATAATACCGCTCCGCGAACTCCAGCCTGCCGGAGTTTCTGTACAGTTCGGCGAGTTCGTACATGGCCTGCGAAACTTCCGCGTCGTAGTCACGATCGTTTTCGAATTCGGATACCACGGTTACGTAGCGATACACCGCGGCTTCAACGTCTCCCAGACCGGCCTGGCAGGCGGCCATGGCCAGCATGACTTCGGGGCGGTACCGGGCGTAATCGCGCTGTTCCAGCAACGATTCGTACACCTCGAGCGCGGCGCTGTGTACGCCCTGGCGGCGAAGGCTTTCGCCCATCATGAATCCCGCCTGGTACCTCAGCTTCTTCGTCCGGGCCTGCCCGATGACCTGCTCGAAAAGGTCCCGCGCTCCGTCGAAGCGACTCAATTCGAGGCGGGATCGCGCGATGTAGTACAGGGCCTCCGCCTGACGGTCGTCACCGGGATGCGTCGCGAGGAAGGCTTCGAAACGCGTTACGGCCTCTTCGTACCGTCCGCTGTCGAAGGCGATCTCGCCTCTGAGCATGTAGGCTTCGGAAGACCGATCGCTGCCGGGGTATTCCCGGATGAAACGGTCCAGCAATTCATCGGCCTGGACGGGATCGCCCGCGCCGAAGTGGCTCCTGCCCAGTGAAAAGAGACAGTGCGCAACAAGTTCGCTGTCGGGGAACAGTCTGAGCACCTGCTCATACCGACTGATGGCCTGCAGATGCTGGCCCTGGATCGCCCGGGCGTCGCCGATCAGGACCAGCGCGTCATCGACCAGAGAGCTTCCGGGGTGATCCCGCAAGACAAGGCCGGCGTTTTCGATGGCGAGTTCGTAGGAGGCGACGGCCAGGGGAGGGATACTGCCATCGGGCGTTTGCTGGTTGAGCCGTATACGCTCCCCTTCCTCAAACGCCTTCCTGGCGTTGTAAAAGGTATTGTAGTACGCGCACCCGAAAATCACGCACGCGAAAGCAAGCAGGATCAACGAGGTTTTGCGCATGTCAGTCACCGAACTTGTACCCGACGCCCCGGACGGTCGTGATGATATGCACGCCGTGGCGCTCGATCTTCATTCGCAGCCGCCTCACGTGCACATCCACGGTCCGCGTACCGCTGAAGTAATCGTATCCCCAGACGGCGGTCAGCAGTTCATCCCGCGTGAACACCCGTCCCCTGTGTCGGGCCAGATGTTTGAGCAGATCGTATTCCTTGAGCGTCAGGTCGATCGCCTTGCCCCGGATCGTAACTTCGTAGTTGCCCAGGTTGATCAGCAGGTCCCCCCACACGATCATATCCTGAATCTGCACGCTGTGGCGGCGCCAGAGGACGTTCTTGATACGCAGATCGAACTCGCGGAGATTGTACGGCGCGCAGATGAAATCGTCGACCCCCCGGGTGACGTCGAGATCACCGATGGCGTCACAGCCGGTCAGGACGATTACCGCGGGGGCCTGCCGGAACTGCCTCGACTGCAATTCATCCATCACAAAAGGGATATCCGACCTTGGCCGGTCCGTATGGATGAGCAGTACATCCGATTCGGGAATCCGCGCGTGGATGTCTTCAACGACGGTGTAATGCAGTTCCGTCAGCGGGTAACCCGCGCCGCTCAGCCACCTGATCAGCGGTGCGACGGGTTCCTGCCGGGCAATCAGAATCGTTATTCGAGGAAGCCCGTTTCCGCTAAGTCTAACGGTCATGGGTGCTCACTACAGGCCCACGTGGGAAGGAGCGACCGGTTGCGAAGAACGGACTTTACCTCGAATGGAGTCAGAACGGGAGGTCGTCGTCAGCCTCTGACTCAGATGCGGAAGGCAGCGCTCCCGGCGCGGTGCTGTCGATTCCCCCGGGCGCGTCCGATGCAGGTTCATTCTGCTGGCGGGCACTCAGCATTTGCATCTCGTTCGCTACGATCTCGGTCGTATATCGTTTCATCCCGTTCTGGTCCTCCCAGGAACGGGTTTGAAGCCGTCCTTCAACGTACACCGGAGCGCCTTTCTTGAGATATTGGCCACAGATCTCCGCCAGTTTCGAAAAGGCTACGATCCGGTGCCATTCCGTTTCTTCCCGCCGTTCACCGTCCTGCGTGTTCCAGTGGCGCGTGGTGGCCATTCGGAAATTGACCACGGCACGGCCGGACGGCGTGTACCTCAACTCGGGATCCGCGCCCAGATTGCCGATGAGAATGACTTTATTTAAACTGGCCATCAGGGTTGCTCCTTCTATAAAAAATGAATGGAATGAGTATAGCGCGACACATACGGCAAGTCAAGCGAATTTACCTTGTGATACCGGACAGTCGCGCAGGACAAAACAGCTTGCTTCTCCTTGGTACCGCGCGGTATATTCACTTAGTCGCGGGACCCTTGAAGAATATCGTAGAAAACATCGTAAACTTCATCGTCGGGACCCGTAACCGGTCTCGTCGGAACGCCCTGCCCCGGTCCGTTTTCCGCCGGATTGGCCCATGACCCTCCCGGTTCACCTCTACCGATACGTTTTAAAAGCGCATATCGGACCATTTCTGTTTTCCTTCGTGATCATCACGTTCATCCTCGTGATGGACATCATTTTCCAGATCGCCGACCTCATCATCGGAAAGAACCTCGACCTGTTTATCGTGCTCGAGGTGTTTGTGCTCAACCTGGCCTGGATCGTCGCTGTTTCGGTTCCCATGTCCGTACTGGTCGCCACGCTCATGGCCTTCGGCCGGCTCTCGGCCGATAACGAAGTCACGGCATTCAAGGCGGGAGGCGTCAGTTTCTTCCAGATGGTTTCACCGATCCTGGTCTCCGGCCTCCTCCTGGGCAGTTGCCATTTGTACTTCATGGACGTCATTCTGCCAGAAGCCAACTACAGGGCGCGGTCGCTCATGAACGATATCCACCGGGCGCGGCCGACGCTGCTCTTCACCGAGGGCATATTCATGAAGGACATTCCGGGTTACAGCATATTGATCGACCGGGTCAATCCGAGAAACAACGAGATTTACAGTATCACCATCTACGAGACGGAGAACCTGCGCGTCCCGCGCCTCATGACGGCCAGGTCCGGTGAATTCCACGTCAACGAGACGGGCAGCCGGCTCGATCTCATGCTTTACGACGGTGAACTGCTGCAACAGGACGAAGCTACCGGGCGTTACTTCAAGGAAATTTTCGAGCGGCAGCGGTTTTCGATTCGAACCACGCCGAGCGGCGTGCAGCGATCGGTGGCGGGAACCCGGAGCGACCGCGAGTTGAACATCGAAATGATGCGCAAGAAGATCGATGACTGGCAGCGGGAGATCGACGAGGTCGCGGTGCATCTCGTACCCGGACCGGTTCCTTCGGAGGCGAAGACGGATTCCGTCGAAGCGGCCAGGGCCATGGCGGAGCGGACGATCTCGTTGAAGCAGCGTCAGAAGAACAGCTACGTCGTGGAAATCCACAAGAAGTACGCCATTTCGGCGGCGTGTCTCGTCTTCGTGCTGATCGGCGCGCCGCTGGGGGTACGCCTTCGCCGCGGCACCATCGGCGTGAGCGTCGGCGTCAGCCTATGCTTCTTCCTGCTGTACTGGGCATGCCTGCTCGGCGGCGAGGAACTGGCGGACCGCGACCTGTTCGATCCGATCTGGGCGATGTGGGCGGCGAATATCGTCATAGGCGTTCCCGGAGCCGTCCTGGTCTGGGGCACCGGCAGGGACCGCATCTGACGATCATGGTTCGCAATCACCGGAGGAATGCCGTTTCATGTCCCTGATCACCCGGTACGTGCTTCGCCTGTTCATGACCGCCATCGCCGCCAGCCTGGTCGCCTTCGTCAGCATTTTCTTCGTCGTAGATCTCATCGAGCAGCTGGACCGTTTCCTGGATCGCAACGTGGCGCCGGGATACATCGCGCTCTACTACGTCTATTACCTTCCGTATATCTTCGTACTCACGATCCCCGTCAGTCTGCTGCTCGCCAGCCTGTACACCTTCGGCCAAATGACCAGGCTGGGCGAGTTGACGGCCATGAAAGCCTCGGGACTGAGTCTGTACCGGCTGCTGCGGCCCCTGCTCCTCGTGAGCGCCGTGATCAGCGCGTGCCTGTTCTGGGCAGGTGAATGGCTGGTGCCCCACACGAGCATGAAAAGGGCGGAAATCCAATCGGAACACGTGGACCTGCAGGGAGGCGAAGGGCAGCACGTCCGGCACGACGTGTATTTCAGGGGAGAGGGAGGACGACAGTTCTTTATCCGCGTATTCGACGGACACCGCGCGGAAGGCACCGGGGTATGCGTCACCGAGTTCCGGGGCGGCTCTGTTTCCAGCGTGCTCACGGCGGAAAGCGCAGCCTGGTCGGACGGGCGCTGGCTGCTTTCCAACGGGGTGGAACGACAGTTTCAGATCGGCGGCGGCCTGTCCGGATTCACCTCGTTCGCCGCGTTGGAACCCGACGGATGGGTGGAAACGCCGGAGGATTTTCTGCGCGGACAGAAACGACCCGAGGAGATGAGCTACGGCGAACTCGAACAGCTGATACAGAACGTCCAGCGCGGCGGAGGGGACGTGCAGGGCTACCTGGTGGACCTCAACCTGAAGATCGCCTTTCCCTCCGCGAGCCTGATCATCGTACTGCTGGGAGGCGCGCTGGCCTCCCACCTGAGACGCGGCGGCGTGGCGGTGGGATTCGCCCTGAGCATTGGGATCTGTTTCGTCTACTGGGGACTGCTGCGTTTCGCACAGGCCTTCGGACACGCCGGTTTACTGCCGCCCATGGCAGCGGCATGGGGTGCCAATGGCCTCTTCGGATTACTGGCTCTTGTCCTGCTGGTACGGGCGCCGAAGTGAGACCGGTGCCGTGCGGAAACGTGGTCGCGGGCCAGCCGGGTCGGCCAAATCGACCTGACGCGATGGACCAGCCGTCGCCGCCTGACCGGCCTACGGGACAACCCCATTCGGCTCAGGCGTGGTTCCTGAGCTCCTCCGCCTTGTCGCAGTTTTCCCAGGTAAATCCCGCCTCGTCCCGGCCGAAATGACCGTAAGACGCCGTCGGACCGTAGATCGGCCGGCGCAGGTCAAGGCTTTCGATGATCCCCTGGGGCGTCAGGTCGAAGTGCTTGCGGATCAGGCGCGTGATTTCCAGGTCTTCGACTGTGCCGGTGCCGTAGGTGTTGACGTTGACCGAGACGGGTTCGGCCACGCCGATGACGTAGGCGAGCTGGATCTCGCATTTCCCGGCCAGCCCCGCGGCTACGACGTTCTTGGCCACGTAGCGCGCGGCATAGGAAGCCGAGCGGTCCACCTTGGTCGGGTCTTTTCCGGAATACGCCCCGCCGCCGTGGCGGCAATACCCGCCGTACGTGTCCACGATGATCTTCCGGCCCGTCAAGCCGGCGTCGCCCTGCGGTCCCCCGGTAACAAAACGGCCTGTAGCGTTGACGTGATACTTTATCCGCCCCGGATCGATCAGCTCCGCCGGCAGCGCGGGGGCGATCACCTCGTTGACGACATCCTCCCTGATCCGGTCGTTTGAGACATCCGGATCGTGCTGGGCGGCGATCACCACCGTATCGATCCGACTGGGACGGCCATCCACGTATTCCACCGTGACCTGGGATTTTCCGTCCGGGCGCAGGTAAGGCGCGACGCCGTTCTTCCGGATCGCCGCGAGGTTCCTGGTCAGCCTGTGGGCCAGGGTGATGGGCAGGGGCATCATCTCGGGCGTCTCGTCGGTCGCGTAGCCGAACATCATGCCCTGGTCGCCCGCGCCCTGCCGGTCCACCCCCATGGCGATGTCGGCCGACTGCTGGTCGAGGGATACGACTACGCCGCAGGACTCCCAGTCCAGTCCGAAACCGGCGTCGGTATACCCGATTGACTTGACCGTTTCACGCGCCACGCTTTGAACATCGACCGAACCCGCCGTCGTGATCTCGCCGCCGACGAGCACCAGGCCCGTGGTGACGAACGTCTCGCAGGCCACACGGGAATAGGGGTCCTGTTCGATGACGGCGTCCAGCACGGCGTCGGAAATCTGGTCGGCGACCTTGTCGGGATGGCCTTCGGTAACAGATTCGGAAGTAAAGAGGTAACCAGGTGTCATGCGTCAGGCTCCTAATGAACTACATGCGGATCGGGTACGATCGATTCCGGTATGTGGTCAGAGGTACGATCAGACGAAAACCTCGCAGCGCGCGCCGGCGGTCGCCCGTTGTACCCGGTCGGCCAGGATGGCGTGCGGCGTGACGATGGATCCCCGGAGGTCGCAGTTTTCGATCCGGGCGTGGGCTCCGATGGTGGCGTCGCGGACGATAGTGCGCGCGACAGAGGCCCGGGACGAGACGGCGACGTGGGGACCGACGACGGATCGGTGGATCCGGGCGTCGGACGCGATGTCGACGGGCGGGATGATCACGCTGCCGGGTATACTGCAGGTCCCGCCGTTCAGGTCGAGCAGCCGCCTGTTGGCCGCCAGCAGCCGGTCCGGCGTGCCGCAGTCATACCAGTCGTCGACTTCGAAAGGCGACAGGTGCTCGCCCTGGTCCACCATCCACTGCAGGGCGTCCGTCAGCTGGTACTCGTTGCGGGTCTTCCGGCCGGATCGCACGAGGCTTTCCAGCCCCGCCATGAGCGGCGCGGCCCGGGAGAAATAGTAAATCCCGGCGATCGCGAGATTTGAAACCGGGCGATCGGGTTTTTCCACCAGCCGGGTGATCCGGTCGCCCTCGACCTCCACCAGTCCGTAGCGGCTCAGATCGCCTTCGACCCGCTTGACGCCGATGGCGTTGCCCGGCGGTTTTCCGCCCAGGAACGTGTAATCCGAGAGATAGATGACATCGCCCAGTACGATCAGGACGGGCGTGTCGTCCACGAAGGACCGGCACTGGTACACGGCGTGGCCGATTCCAAGAGGCTCGTGTTGCACGACGTACCGGGCTTCGAGGTCTTCGCGCCGATCGACGAACCGGCGGATGGCGTCTCCCGACGGGGAGATGACCAGCACGACCTCGCGGATCCCCAGGCCCGCGACCTGGTCGAGGATGTATTCGAGTACCGGCTTCCCCGCGACGGGGACCATGGCCTTGGGGGTTTCGAGCGTGATCGGGCGCAATCGGCTGCCGCTGCCGGCGACGGGAATAATGGCTTTCATGTAACTCCCTTGCGTATGCGCCCTCTCCCGGCGGAGCGCGCCGGGACCGAATCGAACGGTTCAGTAAGAAACAGGGGCGCATGGCCGTGCGCAACAGAAATCATGGGGGTCGGCACCGGTCCCGTCTTGGAAAATCGCGGAGACGTATCGCCGATCGATCGGTATCGGCTAGAAGATCGTGCCGATCCACGCGCCCAAGGCTTCCATTCTGCCGGTGAGCAGGGAAATGCGGGCCATGACCGTGTACCCGAAGGCGGCTCCGAAGGTCACCATCAACACCCAGATGCCCGCCCGGGAGACACGTCCCAGCATACCCTTGTGTTCCAGTGAAAAGAAGAAGTACACGAGGCCGCAGATCACGCCCAGGACGAGGACGCTGTGCGAGAAGCTGGCACCCCAGAGGAGGTTTCCGGCCTGGTCGAAGACCATCAGGGGAATCATGGTGCTTTCGACCTGAATGATGAAATCGGAATCGAGAAACCGGGGCAGGTTGAATCCCGCCGATCCGCCGACGATGAAGGCCAGGGCCCAGCGGCTGAGCCAGGCCCACCGGTCGATCAGGCGGGTGAGCAGCAGCAGGCCGAAGACGGCGGGGATGAGGTAGTAGTAGTCCGGCGACCGGCCCACTGCCCCGGGCACGACGCCCGACATGAGCGATGGGAACAGCTTGCCGAGCAGATTCGGCACCAGGTGGTCCCAGAACCCGACGGCCATCAGGTAAGCGGCCGAAACGCCGACGAACAGGTGTTCGGCGAACCTGTAGAAGGGATTGTCCCGGTAAAGGAAACTGAGGATCATCAGCGTGAGGGCCGCGTCGATCCAGAGCATCAGCGTTACGTCCATAAAAAGTCCTTTATGGCCGGCGTCACGACCGCCCTCCCCGCCCCGTTCGGCCTGCCCGGCCTGCCCGGCCAGACCGGCCAAGGAAGTAGGCCAGGTTGCCCAGCAGGACCAGCAGGACGATCAGGACGTGGGTCACGACCTGGGGACCCATGCGCATGGTGGCCTCCATCGTGGCGTTCCGGTAGGCCGGATACCGGTCCACCAGGGCGGACTCGTACTCGGAAGCCCCTTTGAGGCCGCCCATGAGGCCGACCAGTTGCTGGGGATAGTAGGGATAGAGTTCCGGCGCCACCACGGCCGTGCCGCCTCCCATGACGGGAATCCCCGCGATGTCGCCCGCGAACTGGATCCACTCCTTCAGTCCCGGGTCCCCCGCGGTCAGGCTCAGGATGATGACGTAGTCCACCATCTCGTCCACGTCCGCGGTTATGGGCAGGTCGTCGAGGGGCGTGCCCTCCGCGTCGGCGTTGACCAGCGTCCTGAAGTTGACCACCATGGTGTTGATCGCGCCGCCCAGACCGGCCTTGTACCCCAGGTTCACGTAGTCCCGCCCGTACGCCTTGTCCGGGAACTCCACGGGCAGCAGGTTGTCCGTAATCTTCTTGATCTGCCCCACCCCTTCGGGGAACAGGGTGAAGAAGGACACCTCGTGGCCGCGGGTCATCGTATGCCGCACGAGGGCCTTCGCCATGGGGTCCAGCTCGGGCGCGGTGTCCGGACCGTAGTCGAAGGAAAGGAACACCCGCGATCCGGACGGAAGCCGTTCCACGGTGTCGAAGATCGACTGGACGATGGGCGTGGGGCTGTCCTGGAAGCGGGGTTTCAGGAGCAGGGGGATGCAGACCGCCGCCCCGATGAGCAGGAAGATGATCCGGCGGTCGATCTGCAGGATGGAATCGGGTATCCGCATGCTCATTCTCCCCGGCCCAGGTAGTTGCGTTCGATCCCCAGGATGATGCGCAGGGAAGTCGCGATGACCCCCAGGGCGATGCCGATCATGATGGCACGCTGGCCGGCCGTATTGGGCCAGGCCATGATCCAGTTGGCCAGGTTCGGCAGCTCGAGGAAGGCCAGGCTTTCCGGCATCCAGGCCGTCAGCCACGCCCCTACGGGGGTCCTGCCCAGCAGGATGACCATGGCGGCAGACAGGAGGATGGTGGCCTCCTTCGTGCGCGCCCTGAAGGCGCGGTAGGACGCCGAGGCGACGAAGAAGGCCAGCAGGGAGAACATGGTGGCCGACAGCGGGTTGTAGACCCCGTCGAACATGAACCGAAGCCAGGAACCCGAGGCCAGGATCTCCCCGCCCATCCCGCCGGGGTTGCCCACCTTGAACAGGCCGATCACCAGGGTGACCAGGAAGGCCACCAGGGTGACCACGCTGTAGGGCCAGTCCGCGGCCCGGCTGGAAACGCGTTTCAGGTGGATCTTGAGCAGGCTCCCTCCGCCGAGGATGAACGCAAAGACGGTAATGATGGCGAAGTAGTCCGAGAAACTCTCGTAGAGCGTATTGAAGGGGCCCCGCGTCACGAAGTAACCCGTGATCAGGACCACGCCGATGACGAAGGTGATGATAAGGGGTATTCTACGGCGCATGGGATCTACCTGAAGAGCCAGAGCACGATTTCGGAGACTTCGCGGACGGTTTCACTTCCGGTAACGGATTCCAGGGTGGCCAGCGCGCTGCCGGCAATGATGAATATGATGGCGATGCCCTTGCCGGCGTCCTGTCCCTTCAGGCTGCCCAGCATGCGCGGCTCCTTGGACAGGTACGCGCTGGCGGCGAACAGTTCCTCGCCGATCAGCGTATAGTCGCAGGCCGCCACGAAAAACGGCAGTTGAGGAGGCCTTGCCGTTCCCGCGATCTGTATGGCGCCGATAGAGTTGCCGGTTTCCGCCAGGATAAGCGATTCGGCGTAGAACCCGCCCAGGTAGAAGCAGGCGGCCGGCCGCTCGCGGACGATGATGCCGTCGACGGCGGCGGCGTAGGCGAACTGGGCGTCGGACACGTAATGAATGGCGTCCTCCTGGTACGCGTCGGGCCGCCCTGCGGACAGGTAGGACTGCTGCACCGTCTCGCGGGCCGCGCTCATGACGAGAGACTTGCGTACGGGCACGTGCAGCCTGGAATCATATCCCGCGATGATGGTGGCCAGATGGCCCAGCAGGTTCATGGACGCGATAGTCTGGACGTCGTCCATGTCGTTCAGGCCGGGCACGTAGAGGATGGGCTTGCCCATTTCCGTGGCCCTGCCCACGGCTTCCTCGACCGTTTCCAGGCCGGCGATTTTACGTATGAAAAGAGGCCGGCCGGAAGTAGCGAGGACGACGTAAAGCAGGATAGCGCCGGTCAGGATGACGCCGAGTACGAGGGCCTGGGTCCGGTCCGTGTTGAACCAGCCGGATTCGGCCGTATCCTGGGCAAAGCAGGGCAATGCCGGCGACAACAGGGTGATCACCGAGCACACCAGGATAGTGCGCATCAGCGAGACCAGAGGGAATGCGTTTCGTGTCATACGAACGGTCCCGGAAAAGACAGTCAGGCTTCTACAATCTCTACGTTTGCGCGGGGCACGGTCACGATTTCTCCGTTTTCCCGGCGGGCTTCCAGTACCCTTGCGATGGCGCCCGTGGGCAGTCTCACGGGTTGTTCGGGCAAGGACGCCACGGTGGCGATTTCCCCGAACCAGGGCTTGCGTATCATGCGCACAAGGCAGCCGGCCTCCAGGCCGCGGCCGGCCGGACCCGACCGTTCCGAAGGCTCCTGGATATCATCGGTTTTCACGATGATCTCGGGACGTATCACGCCGGCTCTGATCTGCGTAGCCCCGCTCATGGACGCTTCGCGGCCCTGCAGAGACCGGATGAGTTCGAAGGTGCGTTCGGCCATGGGAAGGCGCCCGAAGCCTTCGGTGACGACCATGGTCAGGCCGATCTCCTCCCCACCCGTAACGGCCACGCCGATCTGGTACCCCAACAGGGTACCGATATCGTGGTACTGCATGCCCCCGACCACCACGCCGGACGCACCCACTTCAATCAACTTACGCAACGCGTCAAGGGCGATCATGGATCCGCCGCACACGATCTGTCCCGAGCAGCCTTCGTCGATCATGTCCCCGGTGATTTCGGCACCGGGTGAATCGGCGATCAGACGTATCGGCGCGTGCACTTCGCCCCCGATTCCGAAGATCCCCTGGATGTACGCGCCGACCGTTTCGACCACGACGCCTTCACCAGGCAACAGTTCGGTTATTCTTCCGTCGATGAAAGCGTTTATGCGCACCGGGGTCGACGGTTCCCGTATGAGCACCTGGCCGGTCACTTCCGATACCATCTCGATCATACCGCTCACCGGGCAGCGGACGCTGGACTTGAGCAGGCCGAAGATCCCTTTAGACTCGGCGATCAGCTCACCTTCTTCCACCGCTTCGTCCTGTTGTTTCAACATGCAGTCCGGTACGTCTTCGGGCGCAATGGCCAGCGCATTCGCGACGTTGACGTTGTGCACCGGGCCGGGCAGATAGGTTTCCGCTACCACCGTATCGGGATCCACCCGGTCGCCGACGCTCACCAGCACGTCACCCCTCAAGGGCAGGCGGCGCGTCTTGGGGATCACGATGCGGGTCGACACCCTCAGGCCCGATGTATAGGCGTGGGCCATCAGACCGGCTCCGGATAGATATCGAGCGCGCGGTAGCCCCTCTGTAACGCCTCCACCCTTTCGGCCGCGTTCGCGGGGAGTTGAAGCGGCCTGCCGCGGGTGTCGATGATCACGCCCACCGGACCGTTCCGCACCGTACGGGTGACCGGCGCGCCCCTGCCGGCGCCGACATCGAAACCGCGGGAAGGCACGACCTCCAGGGTGACCTCGTCCACCTCCCCGGTCCGGATGGCCACCAGCTCTCCCACAACGGCCTCGTGCACGCTCTGGGTGCCATTCGCCGTCAGCTTCACCGTCACGCAGGGCGAACCCGGCGAGGCAGCGCCCACTGGCGCGATGCAGGGGCCGAGATGGACGAGACAGTCCCGGTCGAAAACCTCCAGCGCCGCGGTTTCATGCACGGTGGAGAGGACGCCCAGGTGGGGCATCATGAAGATACTGTCGACCGCCAGGCTCGTGATACCTTCAGGCTGGAAGGCGTCCACCATCATCAGCGCGGCCTGTGACCGCCCCGGCGCGTGGGAAAGTACGCCTCCGCTGCCTATGATCAAATCCAGGTTCATCAGATCGACCAGCGTCTGGCCGCCGGTCTGCTGTTCGAACGTGTCCGAAATCGTCCGTTTTTGCTGCACGCCTTTCAGTTCCACGGCGAACTGCCTGTGCTGTTCGAAGGCCAGCCGCAGCGCCTCGCGGGCGACGGCCTGTTCGATGACCAGTTCCTCCATGGTCTGTGGGATGCTGGTGGGCCGGATCATCTTGTTGCCCAGCCGGTCCTTCAGGTCGGCGTCGGACATCTCAAAGGGAAGCCACCGCGATATGGCGTCCAGGCCCGCTTCCGTCAATACGTTGGAGATGCTGTAGCTCATGCCGAGATTGGCGCTCACAGTCCGGTTGAAGGCACCGCCGAAAACGGAAAACACGTCGGTGGTCGCGCCGCCGATATCCACGCCCATGACGTCGATTCCACTTCGATCCGCGACCACTCGCACCATCCGCCCGACGGCCCCCGGCGTGGGCATGATGGGTACGTGCGTCCACGCCATCAGGTCCCTGTACCCGGGCGCTTGGGCCATCACGTGCTCCATGAACAGGGTATGGATCCGCTCCCGGGCCGGCCCCAGGTTCTCCGCCTCGAGCACGGGCCTGAGGTTGTCGACCTGGCTGAGTTCCGTCCGCTCGGCCAGAATCCGGGCAATGTCTTCGCGGGCGTCGGTGTTCCCCGCGTAGATGACCGGAAGACTGTAGGCGGCGCCCAGCCTGGGCCGCGGGTCCGCGGCGGAGATCAGTTCGGCCATCTCGACCACGTGGGACTTCGTACCGCCGTCCACGCCCCCCGAAAGCAGGATCATGTCCGGCCGCAACTGCCGTATGCGCTCGATGCGTTCGTGGGGCAGACGCCCGTCGTTGGACGCCAGGGTTTCCATGACGATGGCGCCCGCGCCCAGGGCCGCCCGTTCGGCGCTCTCGGCGGTCATGCTCTTGACCACGCCGGCCACCATCATCTGAAGTCCCCCGCCGGCGCTGCTCGTCGAGACGTAGATATCTACACCGCGGCCACCATCTGCCGGCGAGACGATCCGGTCTCCGTCGAGGATCTCGCGGCCGGACTGCTCCTCCACCTCGCGCACCGCGTTGAGCACGCCCCGCGTGACATCCTCGAAAGGCGCTTCCACGGTCGTAGGCGCCTCTCCGCGGACGACGAGGCGGTACGAACCGGAACGGCGCTCGATCAGGATGGCCTTGGTGGTCGTGCTACCGCAATCGGTGGCCAGGATGACCCCGATATCCGCTGGAAGGGGCATGGGAACCGTCTACGTCGCGCGGAACGCAGGGCGCCGGGGCGTCGCCGCGATACTAGGTTGCATGGTTATCCGCCTCGGAAGCGTGATGCTCGATGCGCTGGATCAGGAACTCCACGTTCTCCCGGCGCTCGATGGCCTCGGCGATCCGGTCGTATTCCGACGCGTCCACGACCATGTGGATGAAGGGACTCAGGAAGGCCATGAACTGGCCGCCCAAGAATGAAAGGGGCTTCATGGATTCCAGGAACAGGATCGCCGGCGCGGTGAGTTCACGGGCGACCACGGCCTCGGCGATCCGGTCGAGCAGTGCCTGTTGTTCAGCCAGGGTACCGTTCGATTCGCTCATGCTCAATCGCCTGGTCCGCCTGACCGGCCCGGTCCTGACAATGGCTGTCGGAACATCTCACCGCCTCAGCTTATCACGAATTCCGGGCCCGCGTGCCTGCCGATCCATTCGCGCAGGGGGATGTCTTCGGGCAGGGGCGAGGTATAGCCATGGCCGCCCGATGGTCCCGCGCCCAGGAGCTGCCTGCGGATGGGGTCGCTGCGGTCCATGTAGTGATCCACCGTCATGTTGTCCCGGGGACGCAGCCAGCGGTAGCTGTAGCCGAAGAATAGTACCTTGCGGGTCACGTCGGAGTAATTGATGCCCGACGCATGCCAGAGACGGCGATCGAAGAACACGGCGTCGCCGGCCGCGGCCTGGATCGGAACGGCGCCTTCCGGATCCGACTCGCCATCCTCGGGAAACTCGATCTCCTCACTCCGGTGGCTGCCCGGAATGGCGTGGAAGTTGCCCCGGTTGGTCGCCGTGCAGTCGCTCAGGAAGAAGGCTACTTTCAGCGACACCCGGGGACGGGGCGTGGTCTCCAGGTCGATATTCAGCCTGCCGCTGTCCTGATGCCAGCCCAGGCGTCGTTTCTTGGGTTTCTGATCCGCCGGCCACGGAGGCGAGACGATCAAATGGGAATGGTACAGTTGAATGTGCCATCCGAGAATGCCCCAAACCTTGGGGAAGGTCTTCGGCCAGTCGAGCAGTTCCAGCAGCAGATCGTCCCGGCCGATGATATCGAAGTGGTTCTTGATGGAGTATGGACCGCCGCCCATGTTCGGGCGGCATTCGGCGTCGATGCGGTCCGCGATCCGGTTCAATGCTTCGACCATGTCGTCCGGCAGGACGTTTTCCACGATGAAAAAACCCTGTTCATCGAAGAAGCGCCGCTCTTCGTCCGTCAGGCAGTAGGCGAGGCAGGAAGGGTCCATAGCGGGATTCCGGGTTCGGAACGCAATAACGTCACGAATCGTACCAGTATCTTCTTAATGAGTTACAACCAGATGGTCAACCAATTTGAAGACCTGGTCGCGTGAAGCCGGTCATGCTTCCCGAACCTCGAACATCGCCCGGATCTCGGGACTTTCCGCATACCCGATCCGAATCGCCCGCGCCCTCAACCGGTGCTCGCCGGCCTCGAGCCTGAGCGGTTCGGTGTACAACTGCCAACGGGGGTTGTCCCCGTCCTGGAACGTGAAGGCGATGGAAGCGCCCTGCGTCGCGCAATGGAGTTGCAGCAGGATGGGGCCTTCATACGAGCCGCCCTCCAGGGCCGGTTCGATCCCGGGGCTCTCCGGACATATGGGCACGCAGATCACGGGGGCGGTCTCGGGCTGGCGCCCTTCAGGATACCAATTCCGGACCATCTCGCTTTCGGGGATCCGGCCCATGTCGCCCACCTCTTCGAGCCAGGCGTCGAGCGCTCCGCGCATCCGCTCCAGGTCGCCGCGAATCCGGGGATCGTCGGCCAGATTGTGCACTTCATGGGGATCGGCCGCCGTGTCGTAAAACTCCTCGACGGGCCTGGGGTACCGGAACAGGGTCGACTGCGCCTCGTCGAGGCCGTCCTCCAGGCGCAGCCGCCAGATTTCCTGCATGATCGGATGGCGGTTTCGATAGGGGATCCAGGAAAGGTAGGGCAGGTCCGGCCGGTAGTTGCGGATGTGCTTGTACCGGTCGTCCCGAACGGCCCGTACCATGTCGTAGGACACGTCGTGTCGGTCTCTGCTGGCGTAGACATAGTCCCGTGACGGCCGGGCCTGTTCCCCGAGAAAGGCGCGGCCCTGGATATGATGCGGGATTTCGACGCCGGCCAGGGACAGCATCGTGGGGCCAAGGTCGATCGTGCTGACCAGGTCATCGCATACCCGTCCGCCTTCCAGGTCCGGTCCCCGGGCGATCAGCGGCACGTGGATGCCCGCGTCATAGGGCCACCGCTTGCCCCGGGGCAGGGGGCCATGGTCGCTCCAGTTGAAGACATACGTATTTCCGGCAAGGCCGTCTTCTTCCAACTGCCCCAGGAGTGCGCCGAATTCCCGGTCGTTGTGGGCGATATGGGTGTACATGCGGGCCAGGGCTTCCCGCACCACCGGCGTGTCGGGCAGGTGGGGCGGCGGCTCGATGGCTTCGGGATCGAACTCGGGCGACGGGCACTTCTCCGGCCACATACCGCTTTCGTGGCTGCGCATGAGGTTGAAGACGGCGAAGAAAGGCTGTTCCGGATCGGGCCGGTTTCGCCAGTGGGCCGAGTCGCCCTGGTCGTCCCAGGCCGTCAGCGGCGGCTCGAACTGGTAGTCGGTCTTGAAGTTGTTCGAGCAGTAGTAACCCGCCGCCCGCAGGTACTCGGTGAAGCACTTGACGTAGTGGGGAAGTACCGCGGAATAGGGCGTGGGCAACTCAGGTACAGCGGGATCGGCGTGGGTGGTCCGCATGTGGTGCGTGCCGATGGAGGTGGCGTACATCCCAGTAATGATCGCCGAACGGGCAGGGGCGCAGACCCCCGACGTGGAGAAGCAGTTCGTCCACCGGCATCCCTGGGCTGCGAAGCGGTCCACGTTCGGCGTACGGGCCACCGGGTCACCGTAGCAGCCGTAGTAAGGGCCGGTATCTTCGAAGGAGATCCACAGGATGTTCGGTCCGGACCGTGAAGGCACGGAGGCCTCGCTTTGCAGATGCTGTGTTTCCTTAACTTGATTAACTACAGTAATTTAGATATCGACTGCCCATGATGCCGGCTAACCGGGACAGGTGTCGCATTCCGATCACAGTCCCGTCACCGTCTCTTCGGCGAGCTGGTCCACGACCGCCTTTAGATCATCGGTTTTACCGTAGGTTCTGAGCTGCCGGTCCGCGCTGCTGCCCCGCTCGAGCATGACCCGGATGTACTCGATCTCCTCTCGGACCCCGAGTGGATCCACGACGTCGTCCACGATATCCAGCAGTTCCTCGATGAGGTATCGCAGGGGGACCTCCTCTTCCTTGCCGAAGTCGACCAGGTTTCCGTCCAGCCCGTCCTTGATGGCGCGCCACTTGTTCTCGGCCACCAGGTCGCGCCGGTAGTACCGCCATGACTGGTTCTCGCGGCGCAGCCGGATCAACTTGGCCGCCACCGCCCTGACCAGGGCCACGATGGCCACCACTTCGTCGATTTCGGTGATGCAGTCGCAGATCCGGATCTCCAGCGTGGGGAAACGGGGATGGGGCCGCACGTCCCACCAGATCTTCGTGGGCTCGTCCATGCAGCCGGTCTTGATCATCGTCTGGATGAAATGGTCGTACTCGACGGCCGAATTGAACCGATCGGGTATGCCGGTCCGGGGCAACTCGGAGAACACGATGCTCCGGTAGGATTTGAGCCCTGTGTTGTCTCCCATCCAGAAGGGGGATGAAGAAGAAAGGGCCAGGACGTGGGGCATGAAATAGCTGATCTGGTTCATGGTGTCGATGCGCAGTTCCCGGTCGGGTATGCCCACGTGGATGTGCATGCCGAAGATGAGCAGGCGACGGGCGACATACTGCAGGTCGGCGACCAGGCTGCGGTACCGGTCTTTCTCGGTGATTTCCTGCTCCTGCCAGCGAGAAAAGGGATGGGTGCCGGCCGCCACGATCCGGTGACCGCTCTTTTCCGCGATTTCGGACACCATGCTTCGAAGCCGGGCGATCTCCCTCCGGACTTCCTTGATGTCCTTGCAGACCTCGGTACCCATTTCCACTTGGGACTGAAGGAATTCCGGCTTGACCTGGTCGCGAAAGACCCGCTTCCCCTTTTCGAGAAACTCGGAGATGTAGGAAGTCAGTTCCCGGGACTCGGGGTCGATGATCTGGTATTCCTCTTCGACGCCGAGGGTCATTTCTTCTAAGGTCATGGTGTGAACTGCTCCCAGAATCCGGGTCCGGACGACAGACCGCCGGTTATCCTGTTGACTGCTACGCGCCCGGTTTACGCGATCCGAACCAGACGCCCGCGGCCCCGATCAGCGGGTTGAGCCAGTTGAACCATGCCGGATGGACAGCACCCGCGGTCGCCTCCATCATCGACAGGTCGTCGGGACGCGGTCCCGCCGCCATCTCCACCGGCATCAGGGCCCGCACCACCCCCATCACGATAACAAGGCCGATCAGTAATTTGGCGGCCCTGGCATCCTGCGCCACCCTGACGCAGACAAGACCGGCGATGTACGCACCCACAAACCCCATCACGAGCGAGCCGAGCGCCCAGCCGGTGGGTACTTCCCACGAATCCGGCTGGAAAGCGCCCGTGGGTCCCACCGCCACCCACAGCAGCGAGAAGAGTACGAAGAGCACGGCGGCCATGACAACGTAGCCGACGATGGCCGCGAGAATGTTCCTGAGCATCATGTTCCTCCCTGAAAGTGGGCATCATGCCCTTGGACCAGGATGGTCGACGGGGCGATGCGATCATTACGCCTGATCCTTCTCCGCCATGATCTGAATCAAGTTGCCGCATGTATCGTCGAAGGCGGCGATAACAACGGTCCCGGCATCCGTTGGCGGCTGCACGAATCGCACGCCTTTCGCCACGAGGCGCTCGTGTTCGGCTGCGACGTCGTCGACCGAGAAGGCGGTCCAGGGGATACCGTCCTCCACAAGGGCCTTCTTGAACGGACGCACCGCGGGATGGACGTCAGGCTCGAGCGCCAGCTCCGTCCCATCCGGATCTTCCGCGGATACCACGGTGATCCAGGCGTGTTCTCCCAGGGGTATGTTGTGCTTCACCTGGAAGCCAAGGGTTTCCGTGTAGAATTCAAGTGCCTTCTGCTGGTCATCTACCGCGACACTGGTCAGTGTGATTCTCATTGCTCGATGCCCTCCTCTATTGAATTTGAAGTGTCCTCGTCTGTTGAGATGGGCCACCGCTCCCTGATTGCCTTTAGCGGGGCGCCCTCGAACCAGTGGAACTTCGTCCTCCCCTCGAACCTCGTGCGAATGAGCCCGGCGGCTTCCAGGACGTCCAGGTGTTGCGAAATCGCCTGCCGCGAAGAGTTAATGCCGTGTTTCATGATCAGGCGCGCACAGAGTTCGAAGAGCGATTGACCCGACCGATCCGCGAGCTCATCCAGGATGGCCCGCCTGGTTCGGTCAGCGATCGCACGATAAATATCCACATCATTCATGATATGCAAGGATATACTTGCATGTCAATTCCTTTTTTTTGCGGTGACCGCCGTGAAGTGACCTTCACGCCCGATCAGATCGCGGCAGTGAAGGACGAGAGCATCGAATTCAGCGACATAACGGACAGGGGTTCCCAGTTACGGTGAGGCGACGCTGCGACTGCCCCACGAAGATGAGTTTGGGGGTGTCGAACCCGATCGCCGTGCTTGTGGATGTTCGTCTGGTTCTTGGTCTCGTCCGACTCGAATCCCACCGACGAATATACATGTGATTCCCCATTAGAGTCTGGGTTGCGTTTTCAACAAGCAAAACAGGGGAACTATAGGGAACTCAAAACAACGGGATGTTTCGAGTCAATGGATTCATGCACGGCGTCGATGACCCGCATGTTACCCAGGCTGTTCTCCGGCGGTATCCGGTGCGGCCGGCCGGATTCGAGACAGTTGCACAGGTGTCGCAACTGTTCGGTGAATTGGTAAACAGACGCGAACCGGATGGTTCTTTCTTCCCCGCCGCTCTTCCTGATTTCCAGCGCGACCGGGCGGTCTTCGTTGTTCCACGCCATGTCCATCCGCATATAGCCCCGGTTGCCGTACACTTCGAACTCCTGGGATCCGTGGCACCGGAACGAAAAGACGCACTGCGCGCTGATCTCTCCCGGGAATTCGAGCTGCGCGGTGACGTCCTCGGGCACCTGCGATCGCTGTCCGTAATGGCCGCGGGCATGGACGAGGTACGGTTCGCTTCCCGCGATGAACCGGGCGTGGTGGATGCAGTAACATCCCAGGTCGTAGGTGGCTCCCCCCCGCTTGTCCCGGTTGAACCGCCAGTTGTAGTCCGGTCTCAGATTACCCGGATCCACCGCCGCGGTAAAGGTGTTGCGGATCAATTTGACCTGACCGATCTCGCCGGCTTCGATGAGCTCCTTCGCCCTGAGATGGCACGGGTGGTGGCGGAACTTGAAGGCCTCGGTGAGCAGGACGCCGTGGTCCTTTGCGGCTTTGATCATCGATTCGCACTCGGCCGCCGTCGAACTGATGGGCTTTTCGCAGAGAATCGCCCTGACCCGGCCGGTCCGCGCGGCCTGTACGGCGATGTCGGCGTGAGAGTTTCCCCAGGTGCAGACGGAGAGGATGTCGATTTCTTCTTCGCACAACATGCGTTCCAGGTCGGTGTAGCGGTGGGACACCCCGAAGGTCTCTCCGAACCTGTCCAGCGCCTCCTCCGAGACATCGCAGATCGCGGCGAGTTCCGCCTCGGGCGCCTCCCGGGCCGCCCTGCCGTGGCAGTGCGCGATGCCGCCTGCACCCACGATGCCCACACTGAGGGCCATGATGTTCTCCCGTTCGTTCAGGCCGAACGTTTCAAATCCAATACCTTCGCCGCCGGTCCCACCAGAAACAGGGCGTATAACGGCGCGTTTACGATTTCGAAGAGCCGCAGAACCATCTCCGCCAGCGCCACTAGAAAAGCGACCCCGATCCTGCCACCTCGCGAGGAGACGGAGGTGGCGGGATCTGTGACCATGAAGAAGGCCATGAGCTGGTACATGGGGCCGGTGATAGGCGCGACTTCCGAAAGGAACGGGGCTCCGGTTACCAGGGACCGCACGTAAGCGAGCGCGACGAAGGACACCGCGTAGGTGAAGGTCACGTGAAACCGTTTCGCCCGCCAGAGGATGACCGATCCCAGCACCCAGATCACGGCCATGGCCCACAGATCGTTTCCCCACTGCTCGCTAAGGGCGGCCACGGTCCCTGGCGCCGCGAAGAGCACCACGCAGATACCCAGGTTGGACGGATTCCACAGGTGCCGCCCCCGGTAGCGAAGCACATACTTCGACATGATGGAAAGCAGGCTGGCGACGGCGAAGGGCCACAGATAAAGCGACCTCAGCAGTATGCCGCAGCTGATCCCGGTGATGTAGGCGCTGGCGGGATTGAGCCACTTCCCCGTCAACAGGCGTCCGAGCGTCAGTTCCGCCAGCAGTGCCACGGCGATCGCCGTAAAGAGCTGCGACAGGTCGTGGAGGAAACCCACGTACATTTGGCCGAGGACCAGGATCAGGGTGATCAGCCCGGACGACAGGTAGCGTGGATCGATATGGAATCCCGCCCCGTTCGATCGTCCCGGCGGCCCGGGGCTACCTGGTGTCTCTACCACCGCGGCCTTCGATTCGCTCATCGTTCCCCCGGTTCAGTCACGGTGTGCAACCGATTGATTTCGGGACGCTCCAGCGTCTGGACCGTCCCGCTCGGCCAGCGGATTTCGACGCGTTCGACTGCCGTGGCGTCGCCCAGTCCGAAGTGCCGTCTCCGCTGGCTCTGGGCGGCGAAGCTCGCGCCCGCCGTCACGAACTGGAGCTGTTGCCGGCCGTTCCAGAACACCCGGACCTCCGCGCCGATGGCGCTGGCGTTGCTGCGGGCGCCCCGCAGTTCGACGGCAATCCACGTGTTTTCCCGATCGACCTCGTTCCGGTACAGGATCACCGGGCCGTTCTGGTTGGCCACCACCACGTCGAGCACGCCCAGGTTGAACAGGTCGGCGAAGGCGACCCCCCTGCCGTCGTACCGGTCGTTTACGCCGACGGTTTCCGCCACGTCGTAGAAGCGCCCGGTTCCGTCGTTCAGATACAGCCTGGACCGCTCGTATCCCGACAGGCTCTGATCGCCCATGGGCGCCCAGTTCTTCACGTCCTGAAAGATGTTGTTGTTCCCCATGGCGACCCGCGACATCTCGTACCAGTAGTCCTTTTCGGGATCGGCCGAAACGAAGCCGTTGGTCACGAAAAGGTCCACGAAACCATCGTTGTTCAGGTCGCCGAACTGCGCGCCCCAGGCCCAGCCCGCGTCGGCGACTTCCCCCTCGGCGATGTTGATCATCCGGCCGTTTTCCGCGATCAGGTTGCGGCGGAGATTGTTCCCCTGAAAAAGATAACCGCGCTTCGAGATATTCGTCACGTAGACGTCCGCGCGCCCGTCATTGTACAGGTCGCCGAAGGCCACGTTCATGCCGCTCTTGGAGGTCTCCTCCAGCGTGGTGCCCGCGAGCTGCTCGAACCCCTTCCCCTCTCGATTTACGAGGAGTACCTCGGGCCCATAATCGTTGGCCAGGTAAAGGTCCGGCCAGCCGTCGCCGTTCAGGTCCGCCGCGCCGACGGACATGGTCCACCGCGTGCAGTCGGCCCCGTACTCCTCCGTGACGTCCTCGAAACGCCCGTCGTCCCGGTTCAGGAAGAGATAGTTGCGGCCCCCGTTATTCGCGTATTCGAAACTCTCCTGCATGATGCGCGTCGTCGTAACCTGCCACAAGTCATGGACTTCCGAGAAATAACCGCCCACGTAGAGATCGATCAGGCCATCCCGGTCGACATCCGTCCACACCGCACTGTTGGCGTTCATCCAACGGTCGAGCCCGGCCGCGCCGGTCACGTCCTCGAACACGCCGCCGACGTTCCGGTACAGGCGCTGGCGGCCCCACTTGTAGATGAAGACGTCCTCGTACCCGTCGTTGTCGTAGTCCCCCCAGACCGACCCCATGGATACGCCTTCGTCCCCGTTCACATCGGCCAGGCCGACCGTCCCGGCGACCTCCTCGAAGCCGCCGGCACCCAGATTCCGGTACATCGCGTTCGGCGTACCTTTCCGGCTGCTGGTCACGTACAGGTCCTGCCACCCGTCGCTGTCGTAGTCTACGACCGAAACGGACGCTCCCAGGGCCGTAATGTGGGGCATGATCGGGTCGAGTTGCGGATCGAGTTGCGGCCTGGCATGGACGAAGTCTATACCGGCCTCCGCCGTCGCGTCGGTCAGGTAGAATCCGTACTGTCCCGTTTTCGCTTCGCCTGTATCGCGCGAAAGCCACCAGGAGAAGAAGAAGGGCGAGACCAGCAGTATGACGAATAGCGTGGTTACGACCGTGCGGCTATTGGTGGACGAGGCTGGTGACATGGCCTGTAGGGATCTGGTTCGACCGATCCGGCGTTCCGCATGGATCGCCTGGTCAGCATGATCCGCCTGGCCGGGCGGACCGTATAGACCTGGAGAAACCGACCGGACCTGATATCCAGCGGGTGGATAAACGGTAATGTCACATAGTACGTTCCGAATGCTTGGAAGCGCGATTTCAAGGTAGAAGGCTGAAGTGGGGCTGTCAAGATGCATTGACACGCCGGACGGGATGCAGTATAAACTCACCGTCACACGGATTAACCGGTCAGTTGACGTCCCACCGGCGTTTCACACCGAACTGGAGTTTTTAAATGACTACACCCCAAAAACGTACCATCCAATCACTTCTGTTGCTCGTCTGCCTGGGTATCGTTTCAACGGACACGCACGCGCAGACCTCCCTCCTGGACCGTATCCTTGAGCGCGGTGAAATCCGAATCGGAACCACGGGCGACTACAAGCCCTTCACGTACCTGAACCCCGAAACCGGCAGCTACGAAGGCATGGACATCGATGCGGCCCATATGCTGGGAGAAGCGCTCGGGGTTCGCGTCCGGTTCGTTCCGACGACCTGGAGCACGCTTTCGGAAGACACCCTGGGAGATCGATTCGATCTGGCCATGGGTGGCATTACCCGGACACTTGAACGGCAGAAGATCCTCGCACTCACCGAACCTTATGTCACCATCGGAAAGTCGCCGCTCATCAGGAAGTCCGACCGCAACCGGTTCAGGGGACTGCAGGACATGGACCGGCCCTGGGTGCGGATCGGGGTCAATCGCGGCGGCACCAACGAAGCCTTCGTGCGAGCCAACATCCGGCAGGCGACGATCGTCATGTTCGAGAACAACCTGGACGTTCAGCCGGCCGTGGCGGAGGGGGACGTGGACGTGATGTTCACGGACAACGTGGAGGCGGTAATCTACGCGAGACAAAATCCCGTGCTGTACGCCCTCAGTCCGGGCGAACCGTTGACCCGGGAAGATATAGGATATATGACCGTACGCGACGATCAGGCCTTTCTCAACTGGCTTAATCTATGGCTGTACCAGATGCAACAGAAGGGCACGCTCGATGCATTGAGGAGCAAGTGGATCGGAGAATACTAAGGCGCAAGCGGACCTGCGCGCACTGAACGAGCCGATACGCCTGGTCGGGACTACGGCGTGATCCTGACGTTGCCGGCGGCCCCGGCCACCCTGGCTACCATTATCGATGCTTCTTCCCCGACTTCTCCCGACGACGACGCGATCCGGGTACTGCCTCGTCCCACCGCGGTAACCAGCCCGGTCGCGGAAACCGTCGCCACGGAATGGTCGCCGCTGGACCACACCACGCCGGCCCCGGGGATCGGCACGCCGTTCCTGTCGTAGACTGTGTAGTACAGTTGGACCGTCTCACCCGGTGCGATGAGTGTCGAGGACGCGGGCGTGATCTCGATCCGCGCAGGCGCCTGCATGACGATAATGCTCGCGACGGCCGTCGCCCCACCCGAGACGGCCGTAATATCTACCCAGCCGTTGATAAGCGCGGTTGCCACGCCCCGGTCGTCCACTTTCACGACCGACGGATTACTGCTGGTCCAGGCTACGACCGCCCCTTCGATATCCTTTCCTTCGCCGTCAAGTACGGCGACGGTCAACTGCAAGGTCTGACCCACGGCAGTCAGCGTCGCAACAGAGGGAGAAAGCGTGATGCGGACGGGTATCCCGGGTTCCGACATCGTGGGGCTGTCTTTGCCGCAGGAGGGTAATGATGCCAGCAAGATACACAGGCCCGCCGGCAGGTAACGGGCTGCCGTGGCGACCAGGCGCGAGCTTCGTGATTTGTACATGGGCGTCATCATTTAACTGTAAGCCTCATTCAACGAATTAACGTATAATTGTATTGCGAAGACACCTGTCCTTCCCTATCTTAGGTGCGGCCGCGACCCATAAGGAATCTTGAAAAGGAGCATGTCTTTGGCCGGCGCCCCGGACTATAGCGACGATGTGTTTTTTGATGACGTCGACCTGGACGCCCACAGCACCAGGACGGTCGATTCCGAGGCCATCGAGTTTTTCCCCACCGATTACCGCATCGGCCGGACCAAGTACATCTTCGTCACCGGCGGCGTCATGTCCGGCGTGGGCAAGGGCGTCTTCAGCGCCTCCCTCGGACACCTGCTGAAGCACTACGGATTCACAGTCTCCCAGATCAAGATCGACGGCTACCTGAACCAGGACGCCGGCACCATCAACCCCTACCGCCACGGGGAAGTGTTCGTACTCGAGGACGGCACCGAATGCGACATGGACCTGGGTACTTACGAACGCTTCCTCGACGATGACCTGAACAGGAACAACTATATAACCTCCGGCAGGGTGTACCGGATCATCCTCGACAAGGAACGCCGGGGCGAGTACCTGGGCCGTGACGTGCAGGTCGTGCCCCACGTGACCGGCGAGATCAAGAACCTGATCCGGACCAAGGCGCACGAAGGGCCCTACGACATCCTGGTCGTCGAAATCGGCGGCACTGTCGGCGATATCGAAAACATCCATTTCATCGAGGCCGCCCGGGAAATGCTTTACGACGAGGGACGGGACAACGTCATGTCGGTCCACGTCACGCAGGTACCCTATAACGAATCCGCGGGAGAACTCAAGACCAAACCGACGCAGCACAGCGTCAAGGCGCTCCTGCAACTGGGCATCCAGCCCGATATCGTGGTATGCCGTTCGGCCATACCGCTGAACAAGAGCGTCCGCCAGAAGATCAGCCTCTTCTGCAACATAGCGGAGGATCGCGTGGTCAGCAGTCCGGACACGGATTCCATCTACCGTGTGCCCACTCTGCTCGACCGCCAGCAGACGGTGCAGATCGTTGCCGAGAAGCTCAACGTCAATCTCCCGCAGCGTACCGATCAGCGGCCCCAGTTGTTTGATATCTACCTCAAGTACCTGTCCAGAAGCCATCCGGAAATACGTATTGCCATCACGGGCAAGTACACGGCCCTGCACGATTCGTACGTGAGTATCCTGAACGCCCTTGACCACAGCAAGGTCAGCGTGGGGGTGGATATCGCCACGGAATGGATCGATACGACGGATATTCCGGCAGACGAGCCGCTGGACGCGGGCGTACTGGACGGCATATCCGGCATCATCGTGCCCGGCGGATTCGGCGAGCGGGGCGCCGAGGGCAAGATCCGGTTCATACAGTACGCCAGGGAAAACGGCCTGCCGTTCCTGGGCCTGTGCTATGGTTTCCAGCTGGCCGTGGTGGAGTTCGCACGGAACCAGTGCGGGCTGCTGAACGCCGCCCACGCGGAATTCGACGCGGAGGCGGAAACGCCGGTCATCTACCTGCTGCCCGACCAGCGCAAGCTGGCCGGCATGGGAGGCACGATGCGGCTGGGCGGACACGAGGTGAAGGTGAAAGAAGACACGGAAGCCCACCGTTGCTACGGATCGGATTCGGCCGTGGAACGATTCCGCCACCGGTACGAGTTCAACAACCAGTACCGGGAACTTATCGAGCACAAGGGCATGGTGTTCTCCGGCATGACACCCGACGAGCAGATCATGCAGATCCTGGAAATCCCCACGCATCCCTTCTTCGTAGGAACCCAGTTCCATCCCGAGTTGACCAGCCGTCCATACAGGCCCCACCCCTTGTTCAGAGGACTGGTACGGGCAGCTTTGGACTATGTGGATTCAGCGGAAAACCGGCAGGTGGCCATGCAGGCCGGACAGGCGGAATAGCAGCAGGATATGACGCGTCCGGTGGGCCTGTCCGCTAATGGGAAACGGGCTTAGCTGGCCTGCTTCGCCAGCCTGGACTTGATGCGGGCGGCGGTCCGCCGGTGCATCACGCCGCGCTTGACGGCTTTGTCCAACCTGGAATGGGCCTGACTCAGGAGCCCGGGCGCCGAGTCGGCGTCCGTATTCCCGCGCAGGCGTTTGATGGCGGTACGAAGGGTGGATTTGACCGTGGCGTTACGGCGCTGGCGCACGGCTTCCTGGCGTAAACGCTTCTTGGATGAAACGAGGGTCGGCACTTTTACTCCCTTTATGATCAGAATCGCTGAACACCGCATGGCGGGCCGGCCAATCGCGGCCAGCCTTGACGGTTCGCACAAAACCAGCACCATATTACCTGGCGGGTTCCCGGATGTCAAGGTTAAATTGACCCCGCGGGAATAATCGCCAGGACCGGTAGTCCCACCCCGAATCCGGAGAGCAATCGAGCTTCCCATGGCAGTCCAGGCAGTCCAGGCAGACCAGGCAGACCAAGCAGACCAGCGAACGCAAATCGAGGAAAAGCTCAAGTCGCTGCCCGGCAAACCGGGCGTGTACCTGATGAAGGACGCCCGGTCGCGCATCATCTACGTGGGCAAGACCCGCGCGCTGCGCCAGCGTATCCGCGCTTATTTCCAGAAGAACCGCCCCATGGACCCGAAGGCGGTCGCGCTGGCCAGCCGGATCCGCGACTTCGACTATGTGGCCACCGAATCGGAAGCCGACGCGCTCCTCCTCGAAGACCACCTCATCAAGGAACACCGGCCCCGGTACAACGTAATGCTCCGGGACGACAAGTCCTTTCCCTTCATCATGCTGACCAACGAGGCCTTCCCACGGGTCGTCGTAACGCGCAACGTCCGGGCGGACGGGGCCCGGTACTTCGGACCCTACACCAACGTTAAGGCCATGCGGAGGACCATCGACCTGGTCCGGAAAGTGTTCCCGCTGCGCACCTGCCCGAGCGCGAAGGCCTGGCCCTCAATGGACCGGCCCTGCCTCGACTACTACATCGACCGCTGCCCCGGGCCGTGCAAAGGCCATATCGACGAGGAAGGCTACGGCGAGATCATCGACCAGGTGTGCCAGTTTCTCTCCGGGAGGACGAAGGACCTGCTGAAACAACTGAAGGAACGCATGGCACAGGCATCGGGGCAACTGCAGTTCGAACTGGCGGGACGCCTGCGCGACCAGATCATCGCCATCGAGAAGACGACCGTCCGCCAGCGGGCTTTCACGAGCAAGGAAGTGGACCGGGATATCATCGGAATCGCACGAAACGGAAACGATGTGTGCGGGGCGGTACTCCAGGTCAGGGAGGGCAAGCTGCTGGGCAAGGAGCACTTCTTCCTGACGGCGCCTGAAGAGGCCACGGAACCGGAAACGCTGGGGGCGTTTCTGACCCAGTACTACCTCGCCGCGCAGCTGTGGCCCGACGAGATCCTCCTCACCGGCGAGCCGGAGGGTATCGAAGCATTCAGGGAATGGACGGCACGGAAGCGCGGTTCGAAAGTGGACATCGCCGTGCCCCGGCGCGGCGACAAGGCCGCCATGGTCCGGCTGGCGGTCCAGAACGCGGAACTGCAACTGAACACCCACGCGCTGAAGCGGGCGGAATCCAGGGTCCGCCGCAGCATCCCGGCCTCGGTCGGGTCCCTGCAGGAAGTACTCGATCTTGCCATACCGCCGAGACGCATCGAAACATTCGACATATCCAACATACAGGGCTCGGACCCGGTGGCCTCCATGGTCTGTTTCGTGGACGGCCGGCCCCGGAAGACGGACTACCGGAAGTTCAAGGTCAAGGACGTGATCGGCCCCAATGACTTCGCCATGATGCAGGAAGTGGTCGGCCGCCGCTACCGGCGGTTGCTCGACGAAAGCAAGCCCCTCCCCGACCTCGTGCTCATCGACGGAGGAAAGGGACAGCTGTCCAGCGTCCGGCAGGTCCTGAACGAACTGGGCTTGGTCGACCTGCCCGTCATCGGCCTGGCGAAGCGGCTGGAGGAAGTCTTCCGGCCGGGACAGTCCGAACCGATCGTCATCCCGCGATCCTCACCGGCCCTGAAAATGCTCATGCAGGCCCGAGACGAAGCCCACCGGTTCGCCGTCACCTTTCACCGGCAGCGGCGGGGAAGCCGCATGATCCGGTCCGAACTGGACAACATCCCGGGTGTGGGGCCGAAGCGCAAGCAGCAACTGATTCTGGCGCTCGGATCGGTAGAGCGGATCAGGAAGTGCACCGAGGAAGAACTCACGGCGGTGAAGGGGATGGGCAAAGAAGCGGCGCGGAGTGTGTACCGGTATTTCCATCCGGAAGTATCTTGAATCGTCCGGTCCGGCCTGGGCCGAGCGGCCTGGAGCGGCCTGACGGTGTGCGGAATCAGATTGCGCGGGAGGAAGAAGCGGCTTAGTATGTTTGTAGCCGTGCCCGGGTTTAAGTTTGAATAATCCCGGCGCGGTTTTTGAATACTTCAATGGGTTCGGATTGGCGGTATGGCAGCCTGATCGCTTTTGATACTTTGACAGATTCCTGACGCCTTCGCATCGGCGTCGGGCTCCGGAGGATACATACGTGGGCAAGGTTCTCAGGTCGTACGAGTTGCTGGAAGAACGGATGAAGGAAATCTACTTCGATTTCTACCGGGAGACATACCGGGAGGGCACTGCGCTCGACAACAAGACCAAGGAACTGATTGCCATAGCCGCCTCGCTGAGCGCGGGATGCCAGAACTGCCTGGAAGGTCACCTCAAGAAGGCCATGAAGTACGGCGCCGACGGCGCGGAGATCCGCGAAGCCGTGGCCATCGCCGTGGGGGTGGCGGCCGCCACGATCGTGGACCGCAGCGACCTGGCGAATTTCGAGATGAATTTTAACGAACTGCTCAATAGAGCGGCCAAGGCGGAGAAGGCGGGCAGCAAGTCCTGAGATGCCAATACCCGGCTCGGGTCGGATCCGCAGATCCGGGTACTTGCTTTGCGGCAATCCCGGGTGTTGATGTTAAGAAGATACGCGGCTGATATAGAAAACGATCTATCTGAACTGGAGGACAGTGTGAAAAGCATATCTACGACGTTCTTGTGCGCCTTGTTTGCCACGGTCACCGTCCTGTCCAGTGCGCAGGCGCAGACCGCGGACCAGGG
Organism: Candidatus Latescibacterota bacterium; assembly: GCA_012270975.1. Classification (GTDB taxonomy): domain Bacteria; phylum JAAXHH01; class JAAXHH01; order JAAXHH01; family JAAXHH01; genus JAAXHH01. Next base: position 776,944 of record JAAXHH010000141.1, read on the forward strand.
CGTGCAGCCCCTGACCGACGACGAGCAGAAGATCGTCGCCTACATCATGAAGCAGGTTTCGGAGTCCAAGGCCGGCAAGCCGAACTTCGGTCCGGAAACGGCCATGGCCGTATACAATGAGCTTGGGATCCAGGTCACCCCGAACATGGTTCCCCGCATCCGGGCGGCCGTCGTGGCCGAGCTGAAGGCCATCGAGGCCCGGCTCATGCTGAAGGAAGGCAGCGCCGCGCCCGATTTCAACCTGCCGGTCCTGGGCGGCGGCGAGGCCAGTCTTTCCGCCTTGAAGGGGAAGGTGGTCGTGGTGAACTTCTGGGCCACCTGGTGTCCGCCCTGCCTCGTGGAGATGCCGATGCTGAACGAACTCTACGCGACGTACAGGGACCAGGGGGTCGAGGTGCTCGGTCTTTCACTCGACGAAGAGGGACTTCCCATCACGAAACCCTTCGTCGAAAAGCTGAACGTATCCTATCCCATCGTGGAAGCGGACCGGAAAACCTACCAGGCGTACGGCAACGTGCTTACCATACCCCACACCTTCGTGATCGATCGCGAAGGCACCGTCACGAAGCGGTTCGTCAACAACCAGACGAAAGACGAATTCGAAGCCGCGATCAAGGCTGCGCTGGCGAAGAAGTAGGCGGGCCAGCGTCCAAGGGCTGACTACGGGACGGTACTACGAAACCGCCTATCGGTCCGCCCTGCAGGTTTCAATAGCTTCCATGTTCAGCGATACGCCCAGACCGGGCCGGTCAGATACACGGATCCGTCCGCCATCGATCCTTTCCGGCGGTTCGATGAGTTCGTGCCTCCACGGCACCTCTCCCCAGGCGTATTCAAGGATCTGAAAACCGGGATGGGCGGCCATGGCCTGAACGCCCGCCGCGATGGTCAACGGCCCGAAGGGACCGTGCGGCGCGGTGGGTATCCCCCGGCCCTCCGCCATGGCGGCGACCTTCTTCAGTTCCCACAGGCCGCCCACGATCGTTACGTCCGGCATGATGACGTCCATCAGTCCCTGGTCCAGGACGGGCCAGAACCCATTCCGGTACATCAGGCTCTCCCCTCCCGCCAGCGATACGTCGATGTGATCCTTGATGGCCCGGTAGCCCTCGTGGTCGTCGTCGGGCACGGGTTCCTCGTACCAGTACAGGTCCAGGTCCCTGAGCGCGTCGAAGACCTCGCATCCGCCCCGGGCGGTGAAGTGGCTGTGACAGTCGATCAGCAGGGATACGTCCGGACCGATCGCGTCACGCACCGCTTCCATGCAGGAGATGCCCTCCCGGGCGTCCGAAGCCCGGTCGATACCGGAGGGCATCCCGTCGAAGGGCGCGAGCTTCACGGCGCCGAAACCGTCCGCGACCGCCGCTTCGGCGTTCCGTGCGAACCCTTCTGGCGTCCGGTCGGTGGTAGCCCGATTGATGTTGGCGTAGAGGGGGATCTCCTCGCGGCAACGGCCTCCGATGAGGTCGGCCACCGGTACGCCCAGGACCTTCCCCTTGATATCCCACAGGGCCTGGTCGAGGGCGCTCAGCGCCATCACTTTCGACCTGTCCACGGGCGAAGGGAGGAGCTCGGCCAGGATGCGTTCGATGGCGCCGGGATCGCGGCCGGCCAGCACGGGTTCTACCTGCTGCAGGAAATCCACGCTACCGGACCTTGCGCCACCGGGATTCACCTCGCCGAACCCGGTGATCCCCTCGTCGGTATGCACTGCCAGGAACGTCCAGTCGCCCCGATGGTTCACGTGGACGGAGTGGGACTTCAGTCCGGTTATCTTCATGGTCTAACGCTACATTCTGTCATTGATTGCGGCAATGCATTTGTTTATATAACGCCATGGCCGGGCCGGTTTTTCCTGTGGTCCCGGTCACATGTCAAGAAAAACGGGTATACAACTCCGGACAGGGACGCGGCGGCGGGCTACGGAAAGCGGGATTACTTCTCCAGACAAGTATCCGGCTGCCGACAACGAATCGATTCGACGAAGGGAGTGGCATGAGTGCGCGACGTGTAGCGGTCATTACGGGGGCGGGACGCGGCATGGGGGCGGCCATCGCGAAGAACCTGGCCGGCCAGGGGTGGTCCGTCGCGCTGCTGTCTCCCTCCGGGGCGGCGGAATCACTCGCCGGCGAACTTGGGGGCATCGGCGTGACGGGGTCCGTCACGGACGAAGCCGACCTGCGGAAACTGGTGGACCTGACCATGGACGCCCACGGACGCATCGATGGCGTCGTCAACAGCACGGGGCATCCGCCAAAGGGCAGCCTCCTGGACATACCGGACGCGGACTGGCACGAGGGACTGGATATCGTGTTTCTCAACGTGGTGCGCATGGCGCGCCTCGTTACCCCGATCATGGTTGGCCAGGGCGGTGGATCGATCGTGAACATCTCGACCTACGCCGCCTTCGAACCGGAACATTACTTTCCCGTATCGACAGCCTTCCGGGCGGCCCTGGCGAGTTATACGAAGATCTACGCCGACAACCACGCCGGGGACAACATCCGGATGAACAACATCCTGCCGGGGTTCATCAACAGCCTGCCGGAATCGGAGGCCTTCAAGTCGCGCATTCCCATGGGACGCTACGGCACCGTGGAAGAGATCGCGGAAACGGCCGCGTTCCTGCTGTCCCCCGGGTCCGGCTATATCACGGGGCAGAACCTGCGGGTCGACGGGGGCATTACCCGGTCGGTCTGAGCGATCCGAACAGGGGCGAATATGGAGCAGGTCGACCTGGCGTTTTTTCGTCAGAACGGATTCATCAATCTCGGAAAGGTCCTCACCGACGAAGAGGTAGATCGATTTTGCGGCCTCTTCGACGAGGACCGCCGTCGGTTCCCCTATTTCTGGCATGCCTACGGCCATCACCAGGAAGCCAACTACGACGCGCTCATCACCACGCCGGCCTTCGACGGACTGATACGCCATCCCGCCATCTATAGCACCATCGAGGAACTGATGGGCGGTCCGCTCTGTTTCGGAGAAATCGGGCTACGGTCCATGGGACCGTACAAGGGCGAGTTCCACCAGCGGTGGCACCGCGACAAGGCCCACTGGTTCGACCATCCCCTCCGCATGGACTACATCCAGCTCATGGCCTATTTCACCGACGTAGACGAAAACACCCACTGCTTCTCCATTTCGCCCGAAGGGATCGATCAACCTGTCCTGAAAGAGAGCGGCGCGCAACTGGAGCGGGGTGTCTACGACCTCCACGGACCCGCGGGCACCTGCGCCTTGTTCAACGTATCGGTGCTCCACACGGCCACCACGCGTCCCACGCGGGCCGTGCGGAAGACCGCGCAGATCTACTACGGCCACCGGGACCGGGCACCTCTTGCCAATGATTCGGGGATTCCCGCCACCCTTTGGCGGGACAGCGACGACCCGGAAACCCGGGCCTTCTATGGCGTCCTGAACGAACGTACCAGGCTCTACATGGAGGCTTTCGGAGGGTAGGCGGAATAGGCGTTCAGACGAACTCCAGATCTCCGGACGACCTCATGCGGCGATAGTAGCACCCGCTACGGTACCGCCCGTCACTGTCCTTTGTGTGACAGGCTCCGCCGCCCCGGGGCGTCACGAGAAAGACCACGGAGTTCTGCTCGCAGTTCACGCGGATTTCATCGATTCCCAGCGCGTTTCCCGAGGTGGCGCCTTTCACCCACAGCTCATTCCGCGAAGTGCTCCAAAACGTGGCAATGCCGGTCTTCAGGGATTCGTCCAGGGCCAGGCGATTGATGTAGGCCACGATCAACACTTCCCTCGTAGACGAATCCTGAACGACCACCGGCAGGACATCCTCCCGGATGCCGGCGATCTGCCTGAGTTTCGAGAAATCCAGCGTCTCCTCTGTTCCCTCTTCCAATTGATTCGATCCTGATGAAGTCGCCATGGCTGCTCCATGTATATACGATGTATCTACAAAGTAGATCTATGACTACCGGCACGGCAAATCGGTGAGAAGGTGGCGCACGGCCAGCCTGCCAATACGGCTGATTCGCTGATGAGTCAGATCAGATGGTCGTCCGCCGCGTGACGGGCGCCGACGCCCTTCTGCATTCGCATTAGCTGCTTCTGTCGGGGGGACAACCCTTCAAACCACTCGTCCCGGAAGCCGTCGTGCGGGTCGAGCTGGAAGAGGAGCATGGACTTGCGGTAGTGCCCGAAGAGAGCGTGCCGGTTGCGGTCGGTGGTATTCGCGCCGCCGCCGTGCCAGCACTGTCCGTTGAAGATCAGCACGCTGCCCGAGGAAGCCTCCGGCTGGTACACGTGCGGTACCTCCATGCCTTCCGGCGGGCCGGCCCAACCGCTCTTGTGCGAACCGGGGACGATGCGCGTGCCGCCGATCTCCGCGTCGAAATCGTCCAGCATCCAGATGGTGTTCATCATCACGGGAGAAACCGGGTTCAGCATGTGCTGCGGTATATCGCTGTGAAAATCCTGGAATCCGTCGCCCGGCCGCACGATACGGGAGCTCAGGCTGCCCAGCACGAGGGTCTTGTCCAGCATTTGTTCCAGGATGGGCAGTACGACCGGGTGGTCGACGATCTGGAGAAAAACGGGGTCCAGGGTGGGCAGGTTCCGAACCAGCAGCGACGTGCCCCCGCGGTTCTCGTAACCGGCCTCGCCGTGTGCCGCAGCGACACGGATCAACGCCGCACGAAGCGTGCGTACCTGGGAAGCCGTCAGCACGCCGGGCAGCAGGGTAAAACCGAAAGTGTCGATTTCGGCGACGGCCTGATCGAATGGGGACATCAGTCGCTTCCCAGGGTCCGCTTCAGATAGGCCTTCAGCCGCTCCCAGGCGTCCAGTGCGGGTTCCTCGTTCTTCGGATCGCGGTCCACGTACAGCCAGAACCCGTGGTTGACGTCGTCGTAGATGTGCACGTCGTTCTCCACGCCTGCCTGGCGGAGGGCGGCGACGAAGCGTTCCACCTGCTCGGGCGACGGTCCGCGGTCGAGCCCGGCGAAAGTACCGTAGACCTCGTGGTGTATCGCGCTCAGCCTTTCCGGATCGTCGAGCAGGCGTCCATAGAAGATCGCCGTGGCATCGTGGTTCTCACCGCCCAGGGCGTAGCTCAAGGCGACCCCGCCGCCGTAGCACCAGCCCATGGCGCCGATCTTGCCGTTCACATCGGGTCGCGATCTCAGATAGGCCGCGGCGGCGTTCAGGTTGCGGATGATCTTGTCCATGTCGTCCAGGGTTTCCCGCACGAGCGCCATGTTCTCGTCGCGGTTGCTCCCCGTCCGTCCCGAATACAGATCGGCCGCCAGGGCGACGTAGCCCTCTGCCGCCAGTGCGTCGGCCACCTGCCTGACGCGGTCGACCAGGCCGTTCCACTCGTGGATGAGAATGACGGCACCCCTCGGACCCGGACCTTCCGGTTCGGCCAGGTATCCCTTCGTAGCCGGATCCTCCTCGAAATATGTCAGGTCGCCGCCGCGAGGCGCGCCTGCCTTGCCGAGGATGGCTTCGGGAATCTGGCCTTCTGACGTGGGCGCGTACGGTACCTGCTGTGCATGGCTGCCCGGTGCCGCGACGGCAAGGATGATGAGAGCGGCGAATACCACGGGCGAAAAACAGTACCTGCTGGATGTTTTTCCGGACATGCGTTTTCCCCTTCGATCGGACCAGGAGCCCGGCTCCGACGCGACGGATCCTGAGTCCCGTGGGCATTTACTGTTTCCCTTGAACTGCGGGTTTCAATATACTTATCGGAACTGCGCGAATCAATCGTGAAATCTTGCGTGAAACCACCTGTCCCTATCGAGTGACTGCCCTGCAGGAGAACCCATGAAAAACATGCTGAAAGAGAAGCTGCGCAACGGCGAAGTGACCTACGGCATTTCCGTCGGAACCCCCAGTAACGACATCGTGGAGCTGGTGTCGAACCTGGCCTTCGACTGGATCTGGTTCGATGGCGAACACGGCCCGTTGAACGCGGAAATCCTGCATCCCATGATCCAGGCGACCCGGGGCCGTGACGTCACTCCACTGGTCCGCGTGCCGTGGAACGACATGGTACATATCAAGAAGGCACTGGACATCGGGGCGGAAGGCCTGATCATTCCCTGGGTCAACAACCGCGAGCAGGCGGATTATGCGGTCAGGGCGGCCAAGTACCCTCCCATGGGCATCCGCGGCATGGGCGCACGCTTCCTGAATACCGCCGGCCTGGATCTGGCCGAATACCTCCGTACCGCCAACGAAGAAACATTCATCATGGTCCAGATCGAGACGGTCGAGGCGGTGGAGAACCTGGACGACATACTCACCACGCCCGGCGTCGACGCCTTCCTGGTCGGGCCGAACGATCTCGCGGCCTCCCATGGCTACGTGGGCCAGCCGACGCACCCCGAGATAGAGAAGGTGGTCAAGGGGATCATGGGCCGGGGGAAGGAACTCGGTGTGCCCGGTGGATACGCATCCACCACGATGGACATCAACCGGAAGCGGATTGCGGAGGGATTCCAGTGGATCACCCTCGGAAGCGATATGGGGTTTCTGACCCAGGCAGCCCGAGCGGCGCTCGCAGAGGTCGGAAGATAGCCACAACGGATGGATACGCGGGAGTTCCGGGGTCAGGCGGCATTTCGGCGGGGTCAGCCGCCGTTTCGGTCTTTAGAAAGTCGTCTGCGAAGGGCCATGGCGTGGGCCGACAGGCCTTCGGCGTCCGCCAGTTCGATGGCGGACGGCCCGAGTCTTCTTTCCGCTATCTCGTTTACCGCGAAGAGACTGGTGATCTTCAGAAAGTCCCGTACACTCAGGGGGGAATGGTACCGGGCGCTGCCTCCGGTGGGCATGACGTGGCTGGGACCGGTGACATAGTCGCCCAGGGCCTCCGATGAATGTTCGCCCACGAAGATCCCACCGGCATTTCGTATCCGGTCCACCAGCGGCCAGGGTTCCGACACCAGCAGGCACAGGTGCTCCGGCGCGTAGCCGTTCGCCAGTTCGACGGCTTCGTCCAGGTCCGAAACGAGTACGATCCCCCCGTTTCCTGCCAGAGATGACCGGACTATGTCCGCCCGATCCAGCTCCCGCAACTGATCGTCCACCGCGGCCTGGACCGCCACGGCCAGCGCCATCGACGGCGTGATTAAAATGGCGGTCGCCATGGGGTCGTGTTCTGCCTGCGCCAGCAGGTCGGCCGCCGCGAGATCCGGACTGGCCGCTTCGTCAGCGATAAGCAGTGTCTCGGTGGGACCCGCGAGTTGGTCGATATCCACGATCCCGTACACCTGGCGCTTGGCCAGGGTCACGAAGATGTTCCCAGGGCCCACGATCTTGTCGACGGGCGCAATAGTCCCGGTACCATAGGCCATCGCCGCGACAGCCTGCGCTCCACCCATGCGGTAGACCGCGTTCACTCCCGCCAGCGAGGCGGCGGCCAGCACCACGGGCGGTACCGCGCCGTCCCGCCCGGGCGGCGTTGCTACGACGACTTCGTTTACGCCCGCGACCCGGGCGGGGATCACGGCCATCAGCAGCGAGGAAGGATAGGCGGCCCCGCCGCCGGGCACGTAGACGCCCACGCGCTCGAGGGGCCGGATGATCTGTCCCGTACCACCTTCTTCGTCCCAGTGCGTCCAGGACCCGGCTGGCTGCCGCTCGTGATAAGTACGTATGCGGCCGGCCGCCGTTTCCAGGGCATCTTTCAACCCGGAGGGCAGCGATGCGGCCGCCTCGTCGATCTCGCCTTGCGGGACCTCGAAGACGTCCGCCGCGCATCCGTCCAGCAGCCGGGCGTATCGCCTGACCGCATCGTCCCCGTTTTCGCGTACGTCGTCGATGATCCTGGCTACCGCCTGTTCGGCGCTGAGCGGCTCTCCGAACAATTCCCTGTTCCGTACCTCGATACCGGGCGCCGACATCGCCTCGTTCAGCGGCCGTCTTTTCAGGATGCCCGCCCCGGCTTCATCGGCGGTCATGATCCGGATGTTCATCGGATACACTCCAATAGCGACGGTTCTGCTTCGTTGAGCATTACTTCGTCGACAGGATTCTCATCAGTTCGGCGACGCGGTTCTCATCGGTTCTAACGCTTCGAGTACAGGACCGCAACCGAATTTGACGCAGTCCGTCGCCGGAAGTCCGGTCTCCCGCGCGGCACGGTCCACTTCGCGCCGGGCGTCGTCCATGGACAGGCCGAAGCAGTTTAGCGAAACCGCCACGACCCGGCAGGTAAACAGAGGCCGGGCAACCGTCTCGTGGACGTGTATCATTTCTTCATAGGACGGAACCGCGACGGGCAGGTTACGCATCACATCCCTCCCCGGCTGGTGGCACAGGACCAGGGCCTGCGGCGCCGCGCCGTGCAGCAAGCCGAGAGATACGCCCGAATAGGACGGATGCAGGATCGTGCCCTGGCCCTCGATGACGAGCAGTTCCCGGTGCTTTCGTTCCAGTACGAGTCTTTCCACCGCGCCCGAGATGTAATCCGCGGCCACGGTGTCCACCGCGATACCCGATCCCGATATCATGATGCCGGTCTGCCCGGTGGCCACGAACTCGGCGTCCCAGCCCGCCTCGCGGGCCGCCCGGGCAATCTCGATCGCGGCGATCTTCTTGCCGATGCTGGAATCGGCGCCTACAGTCAGCACACGCAGGTTGGGAAGATCGTGGACCAGGTGCCGCCCCACGTCCAGGTCGTCCGGAGGCTGCCGCACGTCCCACAGTCGCACGCCTTTCTGTTCGGCGTGCCGTACGAATGCCTCATCTTCATTCAGGAACGTGTGTAGCCCGTTCACCACCTCGAGGCCGTTCTCGATCGCCTCGTGGATGACTGTCCGCCAATCATCGGGCAGGACGCCACCCGGCGTCGCGATGCCGATGACCAGCGAGGTTGGCCCGAAAGCCAGTGCGTCCTTCAGGGTCGCCACGACAGGTATGCCCTGCCCGACCTCGAGCAGGTCTTCCGTTTTTTCCCCGGCGTGCGTGCTGTCGAGCACCGCCACGGTTTCTTCAGACTTGTAGCGGATCAGCGACGCGGCCGTCTTGGAGGAGAACGTGCCCAGCATTCCCTCCGTGAGAATGACCATTCGCCTTTGTACCATGTTCCGGTCGGTCCTCAGTTCAACGATACGACGCGGCCGGTCTCCCGGGATTCCGTGGCGGCGTCCAGCACCTTCATCAGGTCCAGCATTTCCCCGGGCTTGACGGCGAGTTCTTCCCCGCGGTCCAGCACGGCCGCGATGTTCCTGTAGTAGTCCACCCAACTGCCTTTCACCGGGTCCAGGACCATGTGCAGAACCTCATCGTCCCGTTCCGCAGCGACCCGGACGCGATCCTCCGGCGCTTCCACTGCAGACTCGATCTCGCCCTTCTTCATCCAGTCCTCCTGGGGATCCAGTCCCGTCTTGACGAGGGAGCCCCGGGTTCCCAGCACGTACCAGTGAGGTTTGGAGATACGGGAAAGATTGCTGATTTCCATCCTGTACTCGGCGCCGCTCTCGAAATACAGCGTGCAAGTGACGTGATCCTCGATATCTCCTTCCCAACGGTACTTGTGTCCCTTGCAGTGGACCGCCGCGGGACGGGCGGTCAGCAGTTGCAGCCCCTGGTCGATCAGGTGAGCGCCCCAGTCGAAGAGCAGGCCGCCGCTTTTTGCTCGGCTCGTCCGCCAGCCCCGGGAAGCCCTGAACCGGTGCACCGCCCTTTCGACCAGGAAGGGATCGCCCAACAGGCCATCCTCCATTGCCTTGCGCACGGTCAGGTAGCCCCAGTCCCAACGGCGGTTGTGGAAGACGCTCAGCATGACGCCGCGTCGCCGGCTGACGGCGATCATGTCCTCGGCTTCGGCGGCGTTCATGCACATGACCTTGTCGACGACCACGTTTCTCCCGGCCTCCATGGCCTCTATGGCCAGGGCAGCGTGGGAATCGTGGGGAGTGGCCAGGATGATCAGCTCGATGCGGTCGTCCGCCAGGAGATCGGCCAACGTCTCCCAGGTATCCACGGACCAGTCCCGTTGCGCCTGTGCCCGGCGCACCGGGTCCCGGCTGGCGACGGCGACGAGGTCCAATCCTTCGGTCCGCGACACCAGGTAGGCATGAAACAGCCGTCCCGCCAGTCCATATCCCACGATGGCCGTTCGAATCATAACGCACGTCCCGTACCGATTGCCCAGGGAGCATCCCTGCTTCCGCCTGTCGTCTTGCGGCCGGCCGGAACGATTTGTCCGGTCCATCCGACGGTCGTGTGATCGGTCCCGCCGGTTCCGCGGGTGACAATATACGGGATGGGCCGGATGCATGGCAAACGCCAATTGGTAAGGCCAGATAGTACGTGACATTCGATCCACGGCGCGCTAAGTTTCCATTTCGCTTGTCCTTATCCAGAACATGCCGTAGTGCGCCGGGGATACACCGGGGATCCGGGAACACATCATGTCGACACCGCGACCGAACGTGCTCTGCATCCTGACCGACGACCAGGGCGTCTGGGCGGCGGGTTGCTACAGCAACCGGGAAATCCGCACGGCGAACATCGACCGGATCGCGGAGACCGGGGTTCGCTTCGACCGGTTCTTCGTGGCCACGCCCGTCTGTTCGCCCAGCCGCGCGACGCTGTTGACCGGCAGGATCCCCTCCCAGCACGGCGTACATGACTGGATCCGGGGAGGCAATGTCGGCGAGGGCGCGGCTTCCTATCTCGACGGAGAAACGGCGTATACCGACGTCCTCGCGGCCCACGGTTGGCGATGCGGCCTCAGCGGCAAGTGGCACCTGGGCAACAGCACCCTGCCCCAGCATGGGTTCTCCCATTGGTTCTCCCACCAGTTCGGCGGAGGTCCCTACAACGACGCCCCCATGGTACGAAATGGTATCCCGGTCACCGAACCGGGTTACGTCACGAACGTCATTACCGACGACGCGCTGGCCTTCATAGACCGCAACGCCAACCAGGAAAACCCGTTCTACCTCAGCGTTCACTATACGGCGCCGCACAGTCCGTGGACCGGCCATCCACAGGATATCGTCGATTCCTACGACGACTGTCCCTTCGCATCCTGTCCCCAGGAACCCGTCCATCCCTGGGCCGGCGGCCTGACCCGCGAATGCATGGGTGACCGGGAAAGCCTGAAGGGCTACTTTGCGGCCGTCACGGCTATGGACCTCGATGTCGGCCGCCTGCTGGACCGGCTCGATCATCACGGCATACGGGAAGACACCCTGGTCATCTTCCTGAGCGACAACGGGTTCAGCCTGGGTCACCACGGTTTCTGGGGAAAGGGCAACGGCACCAGTCCGCTGAATATGTACGAGAACTCCATCCGGGTGCCTGCCCTGATCAGCCAGCCGGGACGGGTACCTGAAGGCGTCGTGCAACCCGCGATGATCAGCGCCTATGACTTCATGCCCACGCTCCTATCCTACCTGGACCTGCCCGTGCCCTCGGACCGTAACCTGCCGGGACGTAACGCCGTGGACGCCTGGATGGGCCGGACGGCCGAGTCGGTTCGGACAGATCGGACGGACGGGGACGGTCGGTCCGGTGCCGGCCGAGACCACGTCGTGGTTTTCGACGAATACGGCGGCACGCGCATGATCCGCACCGAATCGTGGAAGTACGTGCACCGCTATCCCGGAGGGCCGAACGAACTTTACGACCTGGACAACGATCCGGACGAACGGGCAAACCTTGCGGACGATGCGGGTTACACCGGCAGATGCGACGAACTGCGCGGCGAACTGACGAGTTGGTTCGAACGCTATGTGGACCCGGATCGTGACGGCCGGTCCAGACCGGTAACCGGGCTCGGCCAGTTGCGGCCGGTCGGCGGCGCGTGGGAGAACGATTCACCTGCTTTTGAATCACCGAAATCGTGAAGGAGATCTCGATGGCTGAAAGCAAAATCGCCGTTACGCTCTATACGTTGCGCGACTTCGTGCAGACGCCGGCCGACATCGCGGACACCCTGCAAAAAGTGAAGGCCATCGGATACGACCACATACAGCTTTCGGCCCTTGGACCGGTCGACCCCGCGGAACTCGGTGTCATGATCCGGGACGCCGGCCTGCACGTCTGCGCCACGCACGTACCCTTCGAAAGACTGCAGGACGAACCGTACAAAGTCATCGAGGAACACCACCTCTGGGGATGCGAGCATATCGCCGTCGGGTCCATGCCGAGGTCCTACTGGGACGATCCGGACGGATTCTCGCGGTTCGCGGCGGACGCGTCGGTCGTGGCGGTCAGGCTGAAAAAGGCCGGCATGTCCTTCAGCTACCACAATCACCATACCGAACTCGTTCGGGTGGGCGGCCGGACCGGCCTTGCCGTTCTCATCGAGGACAGCGACCCCGCCCTGTGTTTCGAGATCGACACCTACTGGATCCAGTACGGCGGGGGCGATCCCATACACTGGATCGAACGGGTCAGCAACCGGTGCCCGGTCATCCATTTCAAGGACCTGGGCGTGTCGGGCCGGGAACAGATGATGGCCGAGATCGGCGAGGGCAACATGAACTGGCCCGGCATCGTCGCCGCCTGCGAGTCCGCCGGATCCCAGTGGTACGTCGTCGAACAGGACACCTGCGCCGGCGATCCCTTCGACAGCATCGCCATCAGCTACCGCAACATGACCGCCATGGGACTTTGAAATCGATCCCGATTGTGCGGCCGCACGGGATCGTTCAGCCGTCCGGGACATTCGTACCTGCCACCACGTATTTCAATTCGAGGGTACCATGATCGACCTTACCGGCAAGACAGCGCTGATCAGCGGCTCGTCCCGGGGCATCGGCAAGGGCATCGCCCTGGAAATGGCCCGTGCGGGGGCGGACGTAACCGTCAACTACTTCCGCCACCGGGAGGACGGCGATTCGGTCGCGGACGAAATCAGGGCCATGGGCAGACGGGCGATCGTCGTCGGCGCGGACGCGTCGGACCGGGAAGCGGTGGACGGCATGGTGGAAAGAACGGCGACTGAACTAGGCGGCCCCGATATCGTCGTGGCCAATGCCTACTACTCCACGCGTGAGCCCTTTTTCGAGATGGACGTGGATGAAATGCGAAAGACCTACGAGGTCAGCCTGTTCGGCGCCTTTCACCTCGCGCAGGCCGGCGCCCGGAAGATGGCGGCCGCGGGAAAGGGCGGCAGCATCCTGTTCATCAGTTCGGTCATGTCCTTCCTGCCCTTTCCCACGTCCCTGGCCTATTCTTCCGCCAAGGCCGGCATGAATCACATGGCCGCCATCATCGCCCTGGAATTGCTTGATCACCGAATCCGCGTGAACGTGATCGAACCCGGGTGGACCGACACGCCGGGTGAGCGCCAGTACTCGACGGAGCAGGAATTGCAGGAAGGCGGCAAGCGGCTGCCCTGGGGCCGGATGGGTACGATCGAGGACCTGGGCAAGGCGGCGACTTTCCTCTGCTCCGACGCCGCGGACTACATCACCGGGGAGGTCATGCGCGTCGACGAGGGGTTCTGGCTCAAGCGCGGAACGGCCTCCATCCAGGAGTGATTCCCCGCGTCACCGGGCTAGACCGTGCATGACCGTGAAACCCATATCCCTCAAAACAGCTGTCCTGGGACTGGCCTTCGCCTGCTGCGTCGCCTTCTGGGGACAGTACGCCACGGCACAGCTGAACTACAACTACCTGACCTTCCCCCAGATGCCGCTGTGCCTGCTCATCCCCTTCCTGGCGCTGGTGCTGCTGCCCAATGTCCTGGTACGAACCATCGCGCCCGGGGCCGCGTTGACCCGACCGGAGCTCCTGGTCATTTTCGCCATGGGCCTGATCGCGGCCATGGTGCCGGACTGGGGCATGGTCCGCTATCTCATCAGCGTGATCACCGCGCCTTACTACTTCGCGAGCCCGGAAAACCAGTGGGAAGCCCACTTCTTCGCCTACCTGCCGGAGTGGGCGGTCATACCCAACGACCAGAGACAGGTATCGGACTTTTACGCCGGGCTGCCTTCCGGCGCCACGATTCCCTGGCAGGACTGGGTGGTTCCTCTCTTCTGGTGGATGTCGGCCCTCGGCACGCTGCTGTTCATCGGCGCCTGCCTGGTCGTGATATTCCGGAAGCAGTGGGTGGAATACGAGCGCCTCCGGTTCCCCATGGGCGAGGTGATCGTCCGCCTGCTCGAAACCGACGGAAACACCACCAGTCGCTGGCCGCCGCTCTTCGGCAACCGGTTGTTCCAGACCGGCCTCCTGGCCAGCCTGTCCGTCATGGCATGGAATATCGCCGGCTTCTGGGACGTGGTTCCCCATATCCCCCTGCCCGGACCGGTATTCAACGTGGTCATCGATCCCGCCTTCCCGCCGGTCGCCATCCGGCTCGTGCCCTACGTCCTGTGCTTCGCTTTCTTCGTGAACGTCGAGATCCTGTTCAGCGTCTGGTTCTTCCAGGTACTCGGCATACTGGAAACCGGCCTGCTCAACCGCTTCGGCGTGGTCTCGCCCGCCGAGACGATCGTACCCCGGGGACTCGTGTCCATCCAGTTCTGCGGCGGCCTGATCATGTTCGCCCTCATCGGATGCTGGATGGCGAGGCGCCACCTCGGGGACGTCCTGCGGAAATCCCTGGGAAGAAAAAGCGCCCTGCGGGACGAAAATGAACTGTTCTCCTACCGGACGGCGGTCATCGGCCTGGGTCTGGGCCTGGTCTTCATGACCGCCTGGCTGGCCGCCATAGGATTCTCCATTCCCATCGCCCTGCTCTTTCTGTTCTTGCTCCTGGTCTTCTATTTCGGCATCGCGCGCATCCTCGCCGAGGCCGGCCTGATCAACCTTGACCTGCCGATCAACGCCCACGCCTTTACCGTGGGCATGGTGGGTTCGGCCAACCTGTCCGGGTCGACGCTCACCGGTCTCGGACTGACCAACGCCTTCGCCCGGAACTGGCGGACCTTCACCATGGTCGGCCTCTCGCACGTCGCCTGGTGGCGGGACTATCTGGGAGCGCACCGCGGGCGGCTCTTCCTGCTGGTGTGCCTCGCCTTCGTCGCGGGCACCGCGATTTCCACGGGATACGTCGTCTACGCCGGTTACCAGGAAGGCGCGGACAACCTGCACATCAACCTGCGCAACACGGGAAACCTGTTTTTCGACCTGGTGGTGAAGTGGATGAAGAACGCCACGCAGATTACTTCGCTCGAAGTCCTGTTTCTCGCGGCGGGCATGGCAGTAAGCCTGATGCTGGCCGTGGGCAGATTCCTCTTCTACTGGTGGCCGCTCAATCCCATCGGTTTCGCCATCGGAGCTTCAGGACCCATACGAGGCCTCGTCTTCACCCTGTTCGTCGCGTGGCTCGTACAGGTGATCCTCCTCCGCATCGGCGGTGTCGGGCTCTACCGGAAAGCCCAGCCCCTGTTCCTGGGCATCCTCGTCGGTTACGTGATCGGGGTCCTGGCAGCCTATGTCGTCGATACCCTGTACGTCCCGGACACGCCCCACATCGCGGAGATCTTCTAGCTTACCTGGACCGCCCGGTAAGTACTACCAGTTGTGCACGTTATGTCCCTGGCCGGGAAACCAGATGACATCCACAACCAGGGAAAGGGTCACGCCCGCCGCGTAGCCCAGCAGCACCCCGATTACGGCCGGCTGGACCTTGCGGTACATCTCGAACCCGCCCAGGCGCATCAATAGGGATTTGATCAGCCAGATCATGAAAACCGACGTGATCTGGAGATTGATGATGTCCGTAACGGCCACGGTGAAGCCGATGGGATGCAGGGGCCAGGCAGGGAATTGGTAATGCATGAAGAGGAGTCCTACCATAATAGCAGCCCCCAGAAGCAGAAAGTAGATCTCCTCGTAGGACATGGTGAAGGGATTGTTGAGCCATGTGACCAGTTGGTTGTAGAAGAGATCGGCTTTCAGGGGGGCGAAATCGTGGGCGCCGGTCCCGGTCGTTCCGGCGTAGATCGTGTAGCCGTTGGTGACGACGAACGTCAGCGCCAGCAAGATACAGACCGCGGCGAAGAACCCCTTCTTGACGCCCATGAACCCGTCGGCGGCCTTCAGACCATGTATCATCGAAGAAAGGCCCATGCCCCGGTGATTGTGAGATATGGTATGGGTGAGCCCGAGGGCGGTCAGATTGGACGGGGACAGGTTGCTCGAACCGATGACCGCCACTGTCATCTCGTTCGAATCCACGGGCAGGTCGAGGAAGACGAGTCCGGTCTCGGCGACTATACGGGCTACGCCGATGTAGAGGGCCAGCGTGATCAGCAGGAGGAGGGCGGCCACGTCGAATGACATGCCCATGCGGTTCAGCCAGAACGCGAGATAGCAGAGGCCGCCGGCCAGTCCCAGCACCGCCATGCGATATGACACCAGTTCCCTGGAATCGTCGAGTTCCTCCGATCTTCCGAGGGCCTTGCGCCAGACCGCCTTGAGGTGATGCCGCGCGATCCAGAAACCCCACAGCACGAATACCCAGAAGCCGCCGAAGTGCTGGGTCTGGACGATGAACCCGGCACCGCCCGCCACGCCGGACGCCGAAATGCCGAGCTGGTTGAGCAGACTGATTTCCGCGAGCGCCAGCAGGTGGAAGATCCAGATGCTCATCAGCACCTTCAGATCGGCGAAGAATGCGAAGCACATCATGAAAATGTTGAACTGGACTTCGGTGGGGGGAATCGAAGCCGCCAACTGGATCTTGGTCCTGAACACGGCCCCGATGGGTATGGCGGGTATGCCGCCGAAGTAACTGGCGCAGTTCCAGGCCAGCACGGCGAACGTGATCCCGAAACCCACCTGGAAGTAACGGTCCCGCAGGAACTCCGGCAGCCGGCCGCCGCGGGTCGTCTGAGTGATGAGCATCACGGGGATGTGCACCGCGGGAAACGCGAGGCGCTCGTGTTCCACCCAGTGTCTGCGGAAGATCACCGCGATACAGGCCATGACCACGAACAACGCCGCCAGCATGCACATCCACCAAAAAAGGGGAATGATCCAGTCGATCCACAGGTACAGCGTCTGGCCCGTACCCTCGTAGAATCCCCGCGCCGCTCCCCGATCGTCCTGGACGACCAGCCAGTTCGGGAGGTGGGGGAAGAAGGATTCCACCCAGCGGTTTTCCTGCGTGGCGTAGTAGTGGGGGGAGGCCAGGATGCCTAGAAAGTAGTCCACGAAGGCCTTGCCCGGGATCGTCGACGAGACCAGGCAGAAGACGAAGAGCACGGAGAGTTCGCCCGCCGTGAATGCCAGGCCGGGCCGCCACCGGCGCAGCGGGATCTGTATGCAGAAGACGACGAGCAGGAAGGAAATGAGTGCGGCGATCGAGATGTGGCTGAGCGTGAGCCGCGGCCCGTGCATCACGTAATTCGTGTGAGGCGTCCAGACCGCGATGAACATGGCCAATATGCCGCCCAGGACAACCACGCGGAGCGTCAGACCCGCGGCGGCGCGACTGGAGGGTTTTTCAGTAGCAGATTCTGACGACATTAAGGAAAGCAGATTCCTGTTCGAGGCGTATTTCCGGCAACCTTTTCGCTCACGGATTGCACCACTGATTCGATTTCCAATATACCCCGGTACCGCGGGTTTCGGCTATGGTTTTATCCTGATCGAATCCCAGGGGATGGCCCTGGCAAACCTGGTGTGCGTACCGTCTTTTTTCTGTTGCCTTGCGGCCCCTCATCATCTAATTTGCGCTAATGTGTTTTGTCTGTGAAATCCGGCCGATTCACTATCTGGTTTAATGAGGATACTCTATGTCGACAACCGGTGTTACGCTGAAGACCAGCGGCTTCGGTCAGACGCGCCGCAGAGACGCCTGGTGGGTACAGCAGTTAGTGACCTTAGGTGTATTCTCTGCCTTTGTCGTCTACTCCACCTGGGCGGCCTTTCAGGGTGAGTTCTACGCCTGGGGGCCCTATCTTTCGCCCTTCTATTCGCCCGAGATCTTCGGCAGCTCGTCCCATGCCCTGTTCGGACCCCGTCCGGACTGGTGGCCGGCCATGCTCCCGTTTTCGCCGGCCTTTCTGATCCTGTGGGCCCCTGCTGGATTCCGGATCACCTGCTACTACTACCGGGGGGCGTACTACAAGGCCTTCTGGGCCGACCCGCCTTCCTGCAGCGTTTCCGAACCGAGGAAGAAGTACCGGGGTGAACAGTCCTTCCCGCTCATACTCCAGAACATTCACCGGTATTTTCTCTACGCGGTGTTCATCATCTGGATCTTCCTGGTCCAGGACGCCTGGAAGGCCATGTGGTTCACGGATGCGGCAACCGGTGAAACGACATTCGGCATCGGCGTCGGAACCCTCGTATTGACCTTGAACGTAATCCTGCTGGGCGGCTACCAGTTCGGCTGCCACTCCCTCCGCCACCTGATCGGCGGGAACCTGGACCTGCTCTCGAAAGCGCCTGTACGGCATGCGGGTTACAACTGCGTTTCGTGCCTGAACAGAAAACACATGACCTGGGCCTGGCTCAGCCTGGTCTGGGTAGGCTTTGCGGATATATACGTACGCCTCGTGGCCATGGGCGTGTGGACGGATTGGAGAATCCTTTAATGGCGGAATACCAGAATCATGAACACGACGTACTGGTGATCGGCGCCGGTGGCGCGGGACTCCGGGCTGCCATCGAGGCCTCGGCCACCGGGGTGTCGGTGGGTCTGGTCTGCAAGTCCCTGCTGGGCAAGGCCCATACGGTCATGGCCGAAGGGGGCGTGGCCGCGGCGCTCGCCAACGTGGACGACCGGGACGGCTGGAGCGTCCACTTCGCCGACACGATGCGGGGCGGCCAGTACCTGAGCAACTGGCGCATGGCCGAGTTGCACGCCCGCGAAGCGCCGGACCGCGTGCGGGAGCTGGAAGCCTGGGGCGCCCTGTTCGACCGGACGGCGGACGGCCGCATTCTGCAGCGCAACTTCGGCGGCCACAAGTACCCCCGTCTCGCCCACGTGGGCGACCGGACCGGTCTCGAGATGATCCGCACCTTGCAGGATTTCGGGATCCACCAGGGCATGGAAGTGTACATGGAACACGCCATCGTGGCCCTTTTGAAAGACGGCGACCGGGTCGTCGGGGCTTTCGGCTACGACCGGGAGCGGGGCCGCTTCCGCGTATTCCGCGCCAAGGCGGTCATCCTGGCCACGGGCGGCATCGGCCGCGCCTTCAAGATCACGAGCAACAGCTGGGAATACACGGGGGACGGCCACGCGCTGGCCTACGACGCCGGGGCCGCGCTGCTGGACATGGAGTTCGTGCAGTTCCACCCGACGGGCATGGTCTGGCCGCCGAGCGTGCGGGGTATCCTGGTCACGGAAGGCGTCCGCGGCGAGGGCGGGATCCTGACGAACAGCGAGGGCAACCGGTTCATGTTCGACGACATCCCCGACCTCTACAAGAACTCGACGGCGGACAATCCCGAAGAGGGCTGGATCTATACGCAGGGGGACAAGGAAGCCCGCCGCCCACCCGAACTGCTGACGAGAGACCACGTGGCACGGTGCATCGTCCGGGAGATCCGGGAGGGCCGCGGATCGCCCCACGACGGGGTCTACCTCGACATTTCGTGGATCAGGGAGAAGCTGTCCAACGCCGAAGAGCATATCAAGCGCAAGCTGCCGAGCATGTACCACCAGTTCAAGCAACTCGCCGACATCGACATCACGAAGGAGGCCATGGAAGTGGGCCCCACGACCCACTACGTGATGGGCGGCGTCCTGGTGGACGCCGACACGCAGATGTCGACCGTGCCCGGTCTCTTTGCCGCCGGAGAATGCGCCGCAGGCCTGCACGGGGCCAACCGGCTGGGAGGCAATTCCCTTTCGGACCTGCTGGTATTCGGCCAGCGCGCCGGCAAGTACGCCGCGGAGTTCGCCCGCGAGAACGGCAATGGCGCTATCGACGATGGCCAGGTCGAGGCAGCCGTAAGCGAGACGCTGGCGCCCTTCGACCGCGAGCAAAGCGGCGAGAATCCCTTCGAAATTCAATACGAATTGCAGGATCGGATGCAGGAACTCGTCGGCATCGTGCGCAACGAGGGCGACATGCAACGGGCCCTCGAAGTCATCGACGATCTGCGTCAACGGGCCGGTAAAGTGTCTGTGATCGGTAACCGGGAATACAACCCGGGATGGCACACCGCGCTGGATCTGAAGTTCCTGCTGATCGTATCGGAGGCGGTGGCCCGGGCCGCGCTGGAGAGGAAGGAGAGCCGGGGCGCCCACTTCCGCGAGGACTACGAGGACAAGGACGAAGAATTCGGCAGCCTCAATATCATCCAGCATAAAGGCGCCGACAGCGAGATGGTGATCAACCGCGTTCCGGTCACACCGCTCCGGGAGGACCTGGCAGCGATCATCGAGGAGAACAAGTAATGGCGACGGCCAACTTCCGAATCTGGCGGGGCGATGGGCAGAACGGCGGTTTCGAGGACTATTCCACCGAAATCGACGAGGGCATGGTCGTACTGGACGCGGTGCACCAGATTCAGGCGGAGTCCGCGCCGGATCTCGCGGTCCGGTGGAACTGCAAGGCCGGCAAGTGCGGATCGTGCTCCGCCGAGGTCAACGGCAATCCCAAGCTGATGTGCATGACGCGCATGAGCGACCTGCCCGAGGACGAAACCATCACCATCGAGCCGATGAAGGCTTTCCCAACCATCCGCGACCTGGTGACGGATGTGTCCTGGAACTTCGAGGCCAAGATGAAGATCAAGCCCTTCAGGCCCCGCAAGCCCGATGCCGAGGACGGCACCTGGCGCATGGATCAGGACGACATCGAACGGGTGCAGGAGTTCCGCAAGTGCATCGAGTGCTTTCTCTGCCAGGACGTCTGCCACGTATTGCGTGAACACGACCTGCACGAGGAGTTCATCGGTCCGCGCCTCATGGTGCACAACGCCGCCCTGGAGATGCATCCCCTCGACACCGAGGACCGGCTCGGCGACCTCAAGGAGGACCAGGGCATCGGCTACTGCAACATCACCAAGTGCTGCACCCACGTCTGCCCCGAAGAGATCACCATCACGGACAACGCCATCATTCCCCTGAAGGAACGGGTCGTCGGCGAATTCTACGATCCGCTCAACCGGCTGCTGCGCATCTTCAAGTCGAAGGACAGCGACGAGCCGGCCTAGCTTTACGCCTCGAAGAAATCAGATGTGCGGGTTTGGGGCCTGCGATCTACTCCGGATCGGTCCTTTTGGTACGGCGTAAGTCCATGCCCCTCAGGACGCCCTCCTGTCTTGCCATACGTTCCCTCAGGTCTGCCTGGCCGTGTTCCAAAGCGACAAGACGAAGATTGATCTCCCGCTTCGACGCCAGGATTAGCCCGGCCAGGGCAACACCCACACTGATTATCCCAATCAACTCGACGCTCATTGCTAATCCTCCTGGCGCTCAGTCGTATACTTCATACTGTAGAAACGATCGCGACGCTCGGATCGTGGTTACACCTCCGCATTTGGACTGACAATTTCATTAGTCGCTGTCTTCTGCGGGTTTATCGTATGAAATAAACAGAACTGATGAGAGATTGGGATTAGTCTGCGACAGCTCGAATCTTCTGACTTACCTTTAAGATGTCCTGATGTACTTCCGCAGTCCTGTCCTGCCAGGCCCGCCTAGGCCCACGCCCCCCGAGCCATCAGGCCCCCGTCCACATTCACCCATTCACCCGTGATGAAGGAGGCTCGGTCGCTTGCGAGGAAGAGCACCGCGTTGGCGATATCCTCCGGACTCCCCAGGCGGTTCACGGCGTGCCGAGAGGCCATGTCAGTCCGGATTTCGTCCTCGTCGCCGCCGATCGAGTCAATGGCCTCCTGCAGGAGCGGCGTTTCGATAGTGCCCGGGTTGACCGCCACCACGCGGATATTGTCCTCCGCATAGTCCAGGGCCAATTGGCGAACCAGCGACAGGTCGCCCCCCTTGCTCGCCGCATAGGCCGAGATGCCCTTGGCCGACTGCAGTCCCTGCACGCTGGCCGTGTTGATGATTACGCCGCCTCCCCGCGCCTTCATCACGGGCACGCAGTACTTGACCATCAGAAACCGGCTCTTGAGGTTCACGTCGATGATCCGGTCCCACTGCTCCTCCGAGAGCTCATGGGCGGGCAGGTAGCTCGTGGTGGGCTGAATCCCCACGTTGTTGCACAGGATGTCCACCCCGCCCCAGGAATCCGTCGCCGTTTCCACCAGGGACCGGCACACGTCGCTCGTGGTCACGTCGGCGTGCACGTAGTGGATGTTGTCGCTTTCGGCGGAGATTTCCGAGCCGGCGTCGTCGTCGATGTCGGCGCACAGGACATGAGCACCTTCACCGGCGAAGGCGCGGACGATACCCCCTCCGATGCCCTTTGCGCCGCCGGTCACGATGACCGCTTTCCCTTCGAATGCTGCCATGACCTGCTCCTTTCATCGGTTTCTTAGTTACCTGATGGCGATCGGCCGGGCCGGCGAGCCCGTCGCGCCCTTGAAGCGGATGGGCGTGTGTATGAAAAGAAACTCGTAGACACTGTCCCCCGAGAGTTCGTCCAAGTTCATGTTCTCGAGGTTCCAGACGCCGTTCCGTGTGATCAACTCCTGGTGGACCGGAAAGGCTTTACTGACATCCGGATTGGGCACCACCTCGGTCGTCCACTGGTCCGAGCCGATCATGGAAGCCTGCTTCTCGACCACCCAGCGGGCTACGGCCATTCCGATACCCGGCGGACTGGCGTTGTACGTACCGGGATCGTTCCAGTGGCGGGCCCATCCGTACCGGAAGAAGTAGGCGTCCCCCGGCTCGAGACTGTCCATCGCGATGCCCTGCCGCTCCAGTGCGCCTTCGACGTCTTCGACGGTGACCTCGTACCCATGATCGAGGGATTCCACGCCCTTGTACGCGGCCACGTCGACCAGGATGCCGCGGGTGACGAAGGGCTTGACATGCTCGACACCCAGCTTCAGGAGGCCGTAGGGTCCCTTGATCTCCTCATTGGTGAATCCGTTGTAGAAAACGTCCTTCTTCGTACCGTCGGCCATCCTGATCCGCTCGCCGATGTGACCCGGTCCGTCGAACTGCGTGCCGACCTGGCCGATTTCAGCCACCAGGAACTCATCGTAATAGATCAGGTTGTTCGACCCCATTGGCTCGCCCGTGGGAGAACCGGGAAGCACCATGGAATAGGTCCGCTGACCGAAGAGCGGCATGTCGGCGCTGTATACCTGGCCGATTTCGTAGATCTGGCCCGTCCTGACCAGGGTAAGGGCTTTCAGCACCTTCTCCGGCGTGATCCAGTTGGAACCGCCCGACTGGTCGTCCTTGCCCCAGATAGGATGAGGCCACCACGGTCCCTGCTCCCTTGTCTGCGCGGCCGACTGGAGAACAAATACGGCGGTGAGCAGGAAAACGATTACGTACTTCATGGATTTCATTGAATTACCTCCTGAATGAGTGTGATCGAATGACGCGGCGTAGTTGAAATGCATTCGATGACATTGGTGGATCGGTTCCGTATTCCAAAATCAGTCGTAATTGCTCTGTGCATGCTCGCCCAATAGCCGGCGCTGTCGGTCCGTGGCGCGGGACAGAATAGCCGGATCGAACCTGAACCGGTTCAGGTAGGGCGGGAACTTCTGCGTGATCATGCGCTGGGCGTAATGGACCTGGAGCAGGTAGCGCACCCGGTCGCTCGTGTTCGCCGTCCCCCGGTGCCAGACTTCGCAGCGGAACAGGACGGCGTCCCCGGCCGAGCAGAGGATGCTGGCGGGTTCGACCCCGCGCCAGGAGGATTCGCCATTGGACGGGCGGCGGCCGGCGCGGTGGCTGCCGGGAATGAACTGCGTGGGCCCAAGGGCCTCGTACAGATCATCGAGATAATAATGGATCGTGGTGATGTACACCGGTACCCTGACCCGCGGGTCGTCCATGACGTCTTCCGGCAGTTCCAGCGGCTGCCAGTCCACGTGTACGCCCTGGTCCGGCCGCCCCGGGCCCGTCATCCACGCCGTCATGCCGATGACGTGACAGTCCGCTCCATGGGCGGCTTCGACCACTTCGATGACGTCTGAGCGGTCCAGGCAGGACAGAAACACCGGATCCCGATTGAACACGTTGTTGATAGACTTGTTGAGAAAACCGTGGTTATCGGGATCCGTGTGCCGGTCGAACTCCTCGGGACGCGCTTCCAGACGGTCTATGGCGTTGCGCAATACGACAACTTCATCATCTGTAAGCGCGCCAGGGAAATAGACATAACCGTCCTGTTCCAGGGCTTCAACCCGCTGTTCCAGCGTCTCCCTCGCGACCAGTTTCAGTCTTTCCGGCACGTTCGAACTCCTCAGGTACCCACGAATTCGGGCAGTTGAGACAGAAAGTGGAATCCACCGCCGCTCCTGTGTTCACAGCAGAAGTGCGTCCTGCCGTTGGTAGCCACGAGGTACCGGGCCTGAATAACCGTGTTGTACCGGGCCAACTGCTCGAAGACGGCTTCGGTCACACGAACCTCGGGCGCCTTGCATTCGCCCATCAGCACCGGCCGGCCCTTCCTGTCGTGCATGATCACGTCGGCGCGGACCGCCGTTCCGGCATACTGGAAACCCTTTTCCACGGCCGCGAATCCTGCCGGGAATCCCCGGTCCTCGACCAGGTAGCGCACCAGGTGCTGGCGGACCCATTCTTCGGGCGTCAGGCGGACGAACCGGCGCCGGATCCCGTCGTAGATGACCCTGCGGCCCGCTTCGTCCGAATCGATTTCGAATGCATATTCCGGGAAATTGAGCCGTTGCATGATGAAGGCGGCCGGTACCTGGGGAGGTGCTCAAGATCGACAGCTACTAGTCGGGACAGTGCCCCGTTTCGATCCAGTCCACGAGCCGGATGGTATGTATGACGTCCCGGAGATCGCTGATGGGGACGGTCCGGCTGCGTACGGATTCCACGAAATGCTCGTGCATGGCGAGCGCGCCCTCGTACCGGGGCGTATCTTCCGGGTCGTCGCCGTTGATCTCCCAGCCCTGCAGTACGGTCTGCTGGTCGTCCTCGCGGATGTCGATTTCCTCGGGCAGCTTCATGTAGCAGCCGATGCCCACGCCGTGCAGCTCCGCGCCCAACACCCGGCCGCCGGAGGCGCGGTTTCCAAATACGACGCCCGTGGCCCCACTGGCGAAACGGACCAGCGCCGTGTAGTGATTCCAATCCACCGAGTCGAATTTGTCACGATATCGTGTGACTTCGACGGGTTCGCTACCCACCATGTACCGCAGCAGGTCCACCACGTGGGTCACGTCGTTCCAGAGCGTCGTCGTGTACTCCGGCCTGTCGAGCAGCATTTTCTTGTTAAAAGTGGTCACGGCAAGAGAGACCGGACCCCTCGTGCGCACGCGTCGTATAGCCTCGCGGACCACCGAGGTATAGCGCCGTTGATATCCCACCATGGCGTACACGTCGTGCTCCACGGCCGCATCCAGCAGTTGCCGGGTCTCTCCGCTGTTCTTTCCCGGGGGTTTTTCGATGAAGATGTGCTTACCCGCACGCAGACTGTCGAGGGCGGGCTGGAGCAGCCATTTCTCGTGCATGACGCAGTAGACCACGTCCAACTCCACTTCAGCCAGCATGGCGCGGTGGTCCGTATAGACGTGGGGAAAGTCGTAGCGTTCTGTTACCTGCGCCAGGCGCGTCTCGTCCAGTTCGCACACGGCGGCCAGTTCGACATCGGCCAACCGGTCCACCGCGGGGTAGTGGGCGCTCTGGGAACGACCCCCCGCGCCGATGAAGCCTGCGCGCAACATGAACAACCCCCTGTTGATTGAACGGCCGGGATGCAAACGGACTTCCGGCTTAACGAATCGGGCTACCGGACGTACTGGTTCATGGCGCCCCGCCGGTGATCGAAGCCCGGGGCATGACTCCACGTATGTCCGTGCCGCGCCATGGAATCCCGGATCAGGCGCCGACGGTACAGGCTGGCCAGGTTTTCTTCCGCGATGGCGTCCGGGTCGAACCGGTCGAGGATCCGTTCGCGAAGACGCGCTTCCACCTGGCGGTGCGTGTCCTCGCCCGAAAGATTATGCCATTCGCCCGGATCGTTGTCCAGATCAAAAAGACGCGGCGCATGGCCGTGGATGTAGTGGTATTTGTACCGGCCCTGCCTCGCCATGATGCAGGGCATGCCGACGGCCTCGTGCGCCTGCGCGAATACCACGCGGTCCATGCGGTCCGTGTCAGACTGGGCAGTGGACGACGCGAGACTGACGCCGTCGTGTGGGAGCAGGCCCTCGACGCCCGCGAGGTCGCAGAAGGTAGGCAGGAGATCGATCAGGGACACGGGATGGGGACTGGACGTACCCGCCCGCCACCCATCGGGATAGCGGACGATGAGGGGTACGCGGCAGGACCACTCGTAGAAGCACCGCTTCTGCACCATGCCCCGCTCGCACAGCATGTCGCCGTGGTCGCTGGCGAAGACCACCACGGTATTTTCCGCCAGGCCGGCCTCGTCGAGGGTATCCAGCAGGCTACCTACCTTGTCGTCCATGTAGCTCACCAGCGCGTAATAGGCGCGGCGAAGCCGGTAGAGACCCTCTTCGTCCCGCAGGTCGTATCGACCGGTACCGTGATAGGCGTTCAGGTTCCGGTCCATCATGGAGTAGTGTTCATCCACGTCGTCGGGAAAGGCGGGGAGTTCGATTTCCGCCCCTTCGTACCGATGCCACCAGGCCTCCGGAGGCCAGAACGGCTCGTGGGGATGGTGATAGGACGCGCAAAGCAGGAAGGGGCTCCCTTCCCCGCCGGACTTCCTGGCCCGCAGGTATTCAATTGCCCGGAAATGGGTTTCCTCGTCATAGCTGAGGGCGTCGTGCCAGACCCCGATCCGCACCCCGTCGTCTGTGTATCCGGCGGCATTGTATGCCGGCCGGTTGTCCATGACCTGTTCGCAGTCCCTTCCCCCGGTCTCCTTGAGCCGGATCCACTCGGGTTTGACCCAATCGAAATCGGAGGAGTATATGTCGGTGGTCAGCCGCATCCTGAATCCGTGCAACTGATCCGGACCGATGAAGTGCATCTTGCCGGACAGTACGGTATCGTACCCCGCATCGGACAGGTAGTGGGCGAAGGTCGGCTGGTCCGCGGCAAGCAGCGCGCCATTGTCCCAGGCGCCGATTTCGGAGGCGTGACGCCCCGTCATCAGGCAGGCCCGTCCGGGTGCGCAGAGTGGAAAGGCGGTATAGGCGGCATCGTACCGGACGCCGGTTTCCGCCAGCCTGTCCAGGTGCGGCGTCCGGACGACGGGATGACCATAGGTCCCGGTCAACGCGGCGACCATCTGATCGGAAAGGATCAGGAGGATGTTGGGGTGGTCGGCCATGACGCTTCCGGAGGACCGGGCGGACGGGTCCAGTGCGGGCAATTACCGCTGTCGGCGGCCTCCACGCCGAGCGGGCGCCCCGGTTTCGAACGGTACGTTCTGCGTCATGGAGACGAGAGGTACCACGGACATCAACGCGGCAAGGGCGGCGACCGGTCCCCCGATCATCACCAGAAGGCCGAAATCCCGGGGTGGACCGTCAGCGGCGACGGCCAGCGGGGCGGCGATCAGCAGGGCGGCCACGCCGGCAAGGAACAGGAAGGGCATGGCCCGCGACATGCCGACACGCACGGAACGGCCGACCGGTTCCCGCCGCGCCGCTTCCATCTGGCTTCTGACCTGGCTGTAGCCCAGGAAGGCCATTACGACCGCAAGCGCCCCGACCGCCATGAGCGCCAGGATGCTCGAAACCGAAATCCGGTCTACCAGGCCGAATGTAATTCCCGCCGTGACGATCATGGCATACAGCGCGCAGCCCATGGCCACAACGGCGAAACGAGCCCCCACGCGCAACGACAGGTAGAGCGTGATGATCATGATGCCGATCATCATCCCGTTCCACTCTCCAAGCCAGTCGATCGACCGGGCGAAGGGAAGCAGCAACCGAACGATACTTCCGGCTGCTAATACCCCCAGAGTCAGCGCGATGCTTTTGCCGGGCCGATCGTCGATGCGGGCGCCGATGATGACCAGTACGATCAGCATGATCAGGAAAAGGCCGTAAAGCAGATCGCCGGACAACAGCAGCGCCACCAGGCCGTCGGTAACCGCATGTTCCGCCTTCAACGCGGGGGATGCGATCCCCGACACGGCAAGCAACACGGCGAATGCGTAGACCAACCCGGGCCGGTCGGTCAATTTTCCGTAATATGAGGCCAGGTTGTTTGCCATCACACACTCAACTTTCTGATCTGCCAGTCCGCCACCAGGGAGGACAGGAGCATGTTCGTCCATAGGAAGGCGGTAAGCAGGCTCCCGGCCGCGCCGGAAAACAGCACGAGACCGAAATTGACCAGCCCGTCGGTGCCGACCGCGACCAGGCTCACCGAGACGAGCAACAGCATGACGTGGACCCAGACGAGGACCGGCCTGCACTTCTCCAGCGCCATCATTACGCCCTGCCGGAGCGAGGACTCCGCACCGGACTCCGCTCGCAGGTATTCGAACATCCAGAGATGTACCGTGGTGAAAACGAGAAAGGCGCCGAGGAAACCCGCCGCGCCGGCGAGCGTGAAGTACGGTGCGATTCCGGCGATGTTCCACAGCCTGAGCACGGCTCCGGTCATGATCAGATGGTACGCCATTCCCACGAGGAATACCACGCCGGCAACCCGGTACCGGACCAGAAACAGGGCACCGAGCAGCCCCACGCCGATCAAAGCGGCCCCTGCCGCGCCATCCACGACCTCAGCGCCGTACGGCGAGGGTGAATCCGTCGCCGCCTGATCCAGGAGCGTCACGGCCACGGGAGGAGACTCGGATTCCAGGATGGCCGCCAGGGCGCGCGCCTCGTCAAGGGTATCGCCGCCCGGGATCTCTATGCGGCCGTCGGGAATTCTGCCCTGTATGGTCAGCGTGACGTACACCTGCCCATTCATCTTGATGGCCAGGCGGTTGCCCGCGTTGGCGCTGGACAGATTGGCCAGACTCTCCCGGCCCTCGTCCTCCAGGAACAGGCGCACCGCGTAGGCGCCCCGGTCCGCCGTGACCGATGCGTCACTGACCACGGCCGAGGCGAGGGGTTGCACGTTCAGGTCGATGTCCTGGTTGATGAAGTAGAGCGGATAGTAAATACTGCCGCCGCGTTCCACCGGCTCCGACGCCCAGGCAAAGGCGCCGGCGGGGGGATTCGCCAGGTTGAAGGCCCGAATGGCGGCCTGCACCGTAGAATCGGCCAGCATGGCCTGTACGGCTTTCACGTTGTCTTCCCGGACCGCGATGTCCCCGATTCCTTCTTCCACGGTAATACGGGCAAGCAACGCGCTCAGTCCACCCGGTTCCGCCGATTCCCTTTGAAGCACTGCATCGTCTATACGCTGTCGCAACGCCTGTACTTCCGCACCGTCCTTGAACAAGTGCAGCGTGATCTCGCCGGATTCCCGGATCATTCTGCCTGCGAGACCGGTATCCGCGCTCAACGGCACGACGATATCGAAAGTACCCGCTTCCCGCGCGGCAACGACGGATTCCGATATACCGAAGGCGTTCAGGCGCCGTCGCCAGGTCTCGACCAGGCTGTTCACCGCCCGTACTCGGCCCCGTTCCGTGTACCGGGAGACATCCACGCTGGCGGAAAGGCGATATCCACCCGCCAGATCGATGCCCGGTACCGTGGACTGGCCGTACAGCGCTTTCCGTTCGGTCGGTGTGAGCTTTTCGAGGGACTCGGAAGACGTCACCCACAACCTGACGGTAGGGAAGACAAGGATCCCGCCCAGCAGGGTTACGGCGAGAAAGACCAGGAACGAAATACGTTTGTGGATGGTCTGTTCCTTTCTGGACCGCGGTCAATGTAGAAACGGTGGCAGGCCTACCAGTCCACCGGGGGCCTGGGCGCGTGGCGGATGAGGTCTACCAGGTCCCGGACGGCGCGTTCAAACCCTATGGTCATCGCCCGTACGGCGACGGCATAGCCCACGACCATTTCCTCCACTTCCGCGATGCCCGCCAATTCCGCCGCCGTCCTGTAATCGACGCCCCGGCCGACGGAAACCCCCATGTTCAGCCGCGCAGCCGTCTTTGCCGCTCCGGCCATCTCTTCGTATACCCGGCTTTTTTCCTCGGGGCCGGCGGCCTGGACGTACTGGCTTGCGTCGATATGCACGTAATCCGTCTTGATCTCGGCGCATTGACGGACGTGCGTCGCAGTGGGTCTGATCAATATGTTCGTCAGGATCCGGTTTTCCTGCAACGCCCTGGTCATGCGTTCGACCGGCCGTTCCAGGGAATCGCCCTGGGGCCAGGGTGAATCGAACCATTCGTTGTCCAGGCCCGTATGCCCGTATCCCGACGGAACAAGAGTAACCATATCGGGCGAAATCGTCAAGATACTCTGCAGTAGTTCCAGGTCCGGAGGGGCGATGACGTTCAGGTGAGTGTGCACGAGTTGCCGGATGATGTCGTACTCCCCGCCAAGGTAGAGCGAAGCGTCGGATGTCCATGAAATCGTTACGGCGTCCGCCCCGCTCACCTGCGACATCATGACGGCGGTCATGGGATCGGGTTCTCCGCGTTTCGTTATGTTTCGCAGGGCGGCGACCTGGTCTGCGCATACACTCAGTTTTACCATGTGTGAATCTCCGGTGTTAGTTGTCCAGAAGGTCGGAAACCCGAACGAATTCGATGCCCCTCAACTCGAGATGGACCATCCGGTTCATCAGGACCTGAAGCGCATGGGGCCGTGCATCGGCGATGACGATCGCCCGGTCGTTTTCCAGGGCGGCAAGCGACGCGCGGTCCAGATTCATGGACATGATCACGGGATTGTAGACGGGATCGAGGATGCCCCAGGCACGAAGCCGGCCAGATCCGCTTTCCGGGCTCTCCGAAACAGCGGACGATTCCCCGGTTCCCGGCATGGCCACGAAGTACCTCTCCCGCTTGTCCAGTTCGTCCAGGACGGGGTTCAGCACCGCGGCTTCATTGTCCATGCGGCCGCCAGGGTATCCCAGCACGCCCCGCGCCGTGGGAAGCGATGCGAGGACCTCGCCCGCTATGCGCCGGTTGGTCGCTTCCGAATGATCGGCCAGTATGGAACTCGAGCGTGGCATACTGCGCGTGAAAGTCTTCGGTTGTACGGGCAGCAGGGCAATCACCTCGTGCGTTCCGCGTGCGATGTTCCTTGCTATATCGCCCGCACCGGATGCCCAGGGCAGGAGGGCGAAGGTGATCGGCCGGGTCAATTTCGACAGTTTCTCGACCACGCCGCGGTGATTTCCGTCCGTGTAGGCGATAACGACCGCCAGACGGGCCGTTTTTTTCTGAATGCCCGCGGCGCGGGTTACTAAGAGGCGATGCGTAACCGTGCCCTCGTGGGCTATCTCGAGCAACAGGTCCCCGGTCCTGCTCCGCTCCGCCGCGCGGACGACCGTTCCGCCCACCTGCGTGACCGCCCGGGCGATCTCGAGATTGCATTCCGTCAGCGAATACGCGCTCGAAACGGTTACGTGGCGCTCCACGGGCGTCCACTGTCCACCCATGCTCATCGTGCGCGGCTTCGCATCCCGTATTCTGCCCGGCGTCACCTGTAGATTGATGAGTGCACCGTAGACGGCCGTATCCAATGCATAATAGGCCTGCTGGCCGGATTTGAAAGCCGCGGAGCGCGTATTCTCGGGAAAAGATACCTGCCGCGGGCGGTCCAGCAGCCAGTCCACCACCGCCCGTGCCTGTTCTTCATACGCCAGAACCCACGTGGCAAAGGCCAGCAGCACGAAGACAGCCGTTCCCAGACCCGCGTACAGGAAGTATTGCCGCCGTTGATTCCTTTCGTTCATCAACCGCTGTCGGGCCGAATGTGAATACCGGAAACGCATGGTGCAAAATCCGTCAGGAATGGTCTCGGCGGTGGTCCCTGTATTCCCATAGCGCATCGGCCAGCGCCGCGAACTCGGCCAGGTCCAGGGTTTCTCCGCGTCGTCTCAGGTCGATGCCGGTACGATCCGAAAGATAGCCGTCGGAACCGGGGGCCAGGCGACTCACCGCGTGGCGCAGCATCTTGCGGCGGTGCTGAAAAGCCGCCCTGATCACAGTGGTCAGCAGGCTCGCGTCCCTGACGTCAACGGGCGGACGATCATGGGGAGTCAACCTGAGGACGACCGAATCCACGGCCGGACGGGGAACGAATCGGTCGCCCTCCACGTGAAACAGGGATTCCACGCCGTAGTGGTAGGACAGGGTGGCGGTTATCGCGCCATAGGCCTTCGTTCCCGGAGAGGCCGTCAAACGTCCGCCCACTTCGCTCTGGACCATGACAACCGCGCCCGTGATCTTTCCATGACAGGTGATCAGCCGGTCCAGGACAGGACCCGTGATACCGTAAGGCAGATTGGCCACGACGACGAACCCCGTTTCGTCGAAGCCTCCCATCAGTTCCGGCAGATCCAGATCGAGCACGTCACGATTCAGAATGGCCAGGTGGTCGTAGCGCCCGTAAGCTTCCTCGAGTGCCCGCGCCAGCCTGGTGTCGATTTCCACCGCGATGATCCGGCCCGCCCGGACAACGAGGTGCCGGGTCAGCGCGCCGGTCCCCGGTCCGATTTCAAGGACGGCCGTATTCCGCGTGACGCCTGCCGCCTCGACGATGCGGCGGGCTATGGAAGGATCGTTCAGAAAATGCTGGCCCCGCGTCCTGGATGGACGGAACGCCGATCGGCGCAGTTCGGCCAGCAGGTCTCCGGGAGGATCGAGCACGGTGCTCATGGGATTCGAAACACGCTCTCTGCGTTTTGCGTTGTGGTCTTTGCCAGTTCTTCCACGGACACGGCCCGGTGGCGGGCGACCGATTCCGCGGTGTTTACGAGGTAAGCCGGTTCGTTCCGGCGGCCGCGATGGGGGACGGGCGCCAGGTAGGGCGCGTCCGTTTCAACCAGGATGCGATCCTGCGGCAACCGGGAGATCACTTCGCGGACCGTTGAGTTCTTGAACGTTGCGATGCCTCCAAACCCCAGGAAGCATCCCATGGAAACGGCCTTTTCCGCCATATCGATGTCCCCGGTAAAGCAATGCAGGATTGCGGTCGTTTCGCCGCCGGGGAACTCGTCCAGCATGGCCATGACTTCGGCATGGGCGTTCCGGTCGTGAACGATGACCGGCAGTCCCGTGCTTCGGCCCCACTCCATGTGCTTTCTGAACGACGCTTCCTGCAGCGGATAGGTGGACGGGTCGTGGAACAGGTCGATGCCCGTTTCCCCCACGCCGACGACGGAAGGATGATCGAGCAGCTTCTCGATTCCCCGGAAATCCGCTTCGCGCGCTTCGTGGACATGGCACGGATGGATGCCCGCTGCGGCATACACGACGTCGCAGCCTTCGGCAAGCGCAACCGCGGCCAGGCTGCTTTCGAGATCATACCCTATGGCGACCATGCGCTCCACGCCCGCCTCGAGGGCCCGTTGGATCACCTCGCCGCGGTCATGATCGAATGCAGCATCCGTAAGATGGGTATGGGTGTCGAACAGCAAAAGCAGCGCCCGGGTAGAGGATGATTGCGTGATGCGCGATCCGCGGCGGCCGAATCAACCGCACCGGTGGCCGTATCGATCCGCGGCGGCAGCCGCATCATTCGTACAGGCCATGCCGGCCAAACCGACCGTCAGGTCACCGACGAACCTGAATGTACCCGGACATCCGGACCCAGGAGTACGGGCGCGCCGCCGTCATCTTCGGCCGCGAGCAGCATGCCTTGGGATTCCTCGCCCCGGATCTTCGCCGGTTCCAGGTTCATCACCACCACGATCTGGCGCCCGACCAGGTTGTCCGGGGTATAACCCGGGGCTATGCCGGATACGATCTGGCGTTCTTCCTCCCCGATGCGCAGCTGCAGCTTGAGGAGCCGGTCCGTGCCGGGTACGGGTTCCGCGGCTACGACATCGGCGATGCGCAGATCGATCTGCCGAAACGCGTCGATCGATACGAGGTCATTTTTCTCCGCCCCGTCTGGTTCGGTTTCATCGGAGTCCGACTTTCCATCGCCCCCGGCGATGGACTTGCCCAGTTTTTCGACCTGCGCGCCGATCGTTTCGTCATCGATCTTGTGGAACAGGATTTCAATCTCGCCGATGGGCCGTCCGGACAGCGACGCGTCTATCTCGACCTCGTCCCATTTCTGCTCTTCCACCCGCCCTTCCAGTCCCGCCATCTTCCAAAGTCTTTCGGCGCTGAACGGCATGATGGGAGACATGACCAGGGCCAGGGTCCTGACCGCCTGAACGCACACGTAGAGCGTGGTCGCGCACCGCGTACGATCGGTTTTGCGTGTGTTCCAGGGCGCCTGGTCGTTGAAATACCGGTTGCATCCGTTTCCAAGGGATATCAGTTCCCGGACCGCCCGCCTTACCTGGAAGGCTTCGAAACATGCGCCGACACGGTCCGGAGCTCCGGCGACGGTATCCAGCATATCCCGGTCCTCCTGCGCAAGCGGCCCCGGCTCCGGGATCATCCCGTCGAAATACCGGTCGATGAAAGTCAGCGTGCGGTTAACGAAATTCCCGAAAATATCGGCCAGTTCATTATTGTTCCGTGCCTGGAAATCCTTCCAGGTGAAATCGGCATCCTTCGTCTCGGGCGAAATCGATGCGAGACAGTATCGCATGGGATCGGGAGGAAAGACCTCCAGGTATTCATCCAGCCAGACCGCCCAGTTCCTGCTCGTGGACAACTTCTGCCCTTCGATGTTGAGAAACTCGTTGGCCGGAATCTCGGAAGGCAGGATGAAATCCCCGTGTTCCATGATCATGGCCGGCCATAGGATCGCGTGAAAGACGATGTTGTCCTTGCCGAGGAAATTCACGAGTTTGCAGTCCGGGTTCAGCCAGTAGTCCTTCCACCGGTCGGGGTCGCCCTGCTCCACCGCCCATTCCCGGGTGGACGACACGTAGCCCAGCGTGTTCTCGAACCAGACGTACATGACTTTGCCCACCGCGTCCTCGGTCGGCAGCGCCACGCCCCAGTCCAGGTCGCGCGAGATCGGGCGGTCGGACAGCCCTTCGTTGAACCAGCCCCGGCAGTAGTTGCGTACGTTATCCTTCCAGTGTTCCTTCGTCTCGATCCAGGCCTCCAGCTCAGGCGACATGCGGGCCAGCTTGAAGTACCAGTGGTTGGCCGGTCTAACTTCGAGGGGCCCGTCGCAAACATCGCTGCGGGGCTCGACCAGTTGCGTGGCGTCCAGGATGGTGCCGCAGGCCTCGCACTGATCGCCCCGGGCCCGGTCGGAACCGCAGTGGGGACAGGTGCCCTCCACGTAGCGATCGGGCAGAAAGCGGTCGTTTGCCGGACAGTAGATCTGGTCGACCTCGCGCACGTCGAAACAGCCTTTCTCCTCCAGTCGGCGGAAATAGTCCTGGGCAGTCTCGTGGTGGATCGGCCGGGAGGTCTGGGAGAAATTGTCGTAGACGATGCCGAAGTCTTCGAGGGCGCCCCTGATGACGGGATAGTACTTGTCCACCAGTTCCTTGGGCGTGATCCCCTGTTTCTCGGCCGCCAGGGTGATGGCCACGCCGTGATCGTCCGATCCACTGACGTGAACGACATCCCGGCCTTTCAGCCGCTGGTACCGTACATAGACGTTTCCAGGCAGATGGACGCCCGCAATGTGCCCGATGTGCAGCTTGCCGTTCGCGTAGGGCAACGCATCGGTAACGAGTATTTTGTCCGCCACGGCTTCCTCAGGGACGCGGGTGACCCATACCGGCTAATTGCGTTCGATTACCGGGTGAACCTGGTTCAATTCCAGCATCACGATAGCGCGTGGAAGGCGGTTTGTCAACGGATCAATCCGTGGCGGGCGGGGC
>JAAXHH010000141.1:812762-1051957 GCA_012270975.1 Candidatus Latescibacterota bacterium
GGGGCGGGGGAGGGCGCCGCCCCGGTGCGTGACGTCCGGGAAGCCGCCGATTCCCGTTTCAATCTGAGTCTGAGGACAAGCACGAGCAGGGCAAGCTGGACGTGGGCGTTCAGGGCAACGCCCTGCCTGGCTTCTTCTATGGCGGCGATGCCATGCTCAATTTCCAGGACGCTCATCCTGGAAGCCAGCGCCTGCAAAGGGACCTGGCGTTCCGGATAGGAGAGGGTCGAGGATGTGCCCGTGGTGGATAGAATGAACAGGTCGCGGTAGAGCTCGAGCAGGTGGTCCAGGATCTTCTCCACGACCGGTTCTTCCCGGTGCGACGCGGCCAGGGATTCCACCTGCTCGAATAAACGCAAGGGCGGTGCGTCGTAGCTGCTCTCCAGCAGGACGAAGGCTTCTTCCCGTAGTCGCACGCCCCCTTCCGACATGGCCGACAGCGCCTCGGAAAGGCGGCCTTCAGACCTTCGGGCCAGCAACGAGGCCGCGTCGCGTTCCACGTCGTACCGCCCGGTCAGCGCCAACTTCACGTCGGCTTCAGGAAGGCGCGGGAGAGAAACGGGCTGGCAACGGGACAGGATAGTCGGCAACAGCAACCGGGAACGCGTTGCGGTCAGGATGAGCATCAGCGTGCCCGGAGGTTCCTCGAGCGTCTTGAGCAGCGCATTCGCGGCCGCGGTATTCATACGGTCCGCCGCGACGATGACCGCGACCTTCTTCCGTCCTTCGTACGGCTTGACGGACGCCTCCCTCCTGAGCGATCTGATGTCGTCCACGGAAAGGATGTCGTTCTTTGCCAGCGGTAGCGCGGCGTAGGGGTCGCGGGCCAACAGGGAGGACAATCCCTGCCTGCGCTCTTCCCGGGCGTTTGCACGGCCCTGGGACTCTCTGTTCCGGGTGGCCGATCCTTCCGGCGGCGAAGCCGATGACGAGGGCAACAGGAGGTGTACGTCGGGATGCTGAAGCGCACGTATCCGCCGGCAGTGCCGGCACGCCTCAGTCTGGCCGCAGGGTTCTCCGGGACCGCTGTCGCAGTTGACCGCGCACGCGAGCTCAATGGCCAGCGCTTCGGCGCCCACGCCAGACGGTCCGCAGAACAGGTACCCGTGCGCCAGGCGGTCCTGCTTCACGGCGTCCATGAGCCGCTGCCGCTGTCTGTGGTGGCCGATGATCCGGTCGAAAGCCATGGTACCTGTTCAGGATACGGGGCGGACTACGTAGTGGACCCGGTTGGACTTCTCCGACGCCTCGCCGAAGGTGAAACCGTCGTAGGCGCCGAGCACGTGGTATCCCGCCTCGCGGCAGAGCTGCGCGAGGCGGGATACCGGATAGATCCGTTGCTCGTGGCGTTCGCGGGAGGTGTGCCGTTCGCCGTTGCGGTTGCGGGTAAGCTGAAATTCGTTGATCTGAATGCGCGTGTCGGGAACATACTCGCAACGCCGAATATAGGAAAAATCCCCTTTGCTTTCCTGGTCGACCTGGTTATGGAAGTATCTGCGCGAATTGATCTCCGTACATACATCGAATACGAACAGACCGCCGGTGTTTATTACGGCACGAAGTCTGTGCATCATGGCGAGGATGTCCGCCTCTTCCAGGATGTAGTTCACGCTGTCGTACAGGCACAGCACCGCGTCGTAGGATCCGGATATCGGCAGATGCACCATGTCGCCTACTCGAAAGCGAATGGACCGGTGCGCATCCAGGGCTTTCTGTCTCGCCACGGCGATCATGCGATCCGACCGGTCGATGCCCGTCATCCGGTATCCCCGGTCATCGAGGATGCACGCCATGGCGCCGGTCCCGCAGGCCAGTTCGAGTATGTCCTTCGGCGTCGCCTCGAATCGCGTGAATACGGACTGTATGTAGTTGGCCCACTGCGTGTAGTTCACGTGACGCATCACGTGATCGTATATCCGGGCCAGATCGCTGTAGGGAGGCTCGAAATCGGCTAAGGGGGGTTCCTGTCGGGCATGTTCGCCGGGATTCCCGTCACGGCGCGTATTCATAGTGCTGTGAACTCTGAGGTTTCATCACCCAATCGCTCATCGCTGAGCACGACGTACAGGGATTGCGCCCGGTCTTTCGACACGTTGCCTGAGGGGACATCCGACACTTCGAACTCCAGCCGCCTGTGGGGCCACTCCACGACGACGATGTCTTTCGCGGCGACCTGGTGACCGGGTTTCGCGGGCCTGCCGGAAATGGAAACCATGCCCTGGTCACAGGCCTTTTTGGCGGCATCCCGCTGCTTGATGATGCGGGACCGTTTCAGAAACAGATCTATTCTCATTTCCACGATATCGGTACGTCGCGGCCAACCGGCCAACCGTTCAGGGCAGGGCGTCCAGGCCGCGCTCGTCGATATACAACTCGCGGCGAAGATCCTTGAGCCAACGGTCCCGTTCCCTGTTCCACTTGGCCTGTTTGGCCAGATACGTGATTTGCTGGAAATGGTCGTCCAGGGAGAGCTTGTCGCCGCCGGTCCGGTCGTTCAGCATCATGATGTGGTAGGAGGTGACGTTCTGGTCCACCACCTTGATGGGTTCGGTCATCTGGCTGACGGATATGGTATCCAGGGCGGCCTGGTATTGGGGCAGCAGCTGGTCCATCATAAACTCTCCGATATGGCCGCCTTCTGAAGCGGAGGCCATGTCTTCCGAGTATTTCGTGGCGGCATCGGCGAATGATTCGTCGCCGTCCAGGATTCGCTGGCGCAGCATGGAAACCGTTTCCAGCGCGCGATGGTCGTCTTCATCTGATTTCGGAATCTGGACCAGGATGTGACGCACCCGGATCTGGTCGCCCTTTCTTTCTTCCAGTCTGATGATGTGCAGGCCCACGTCCGTTCGCACCGCAGGACTGATCTCGCCCGGTTCGAGGGCGAAAGCCGCGTCTTCGAAATCGGCCATGAACGTTCCCCGGGTGAAGAATCCCAGGTCTCCGCCGTTCCGGGCACTGTTCAGATCTTCCGAAAACCGGCGCGCCATATCGCCGAAGTCTTCCCCGTCGGCGACCCGGCGCCTGATCTCATCGATTCGGGCGTTCATCGCGGCCACGACTTCCGGATCCGGGCGCGCAGAGATCATGATGTGGCTCAAATCGAGCGTGACGGGATTCGACGGAATGTCGTCGTACTGTGACTCGTAGTACTGAGCCACTTCAAGGCCGGTTACCCGTACTTCGCCGAAGCGGTCTTCCTCGAGCCTTCGCTGGAGCAGTTCCTCTTCCTTCTGCCGCCTGAGGAGCCGGTTCCAGTCCCGCATGGTCATGCCGGAATTCGTCACCAGTTGTTCAAGGGCTTCTTCGGAACCGAGACGTTCCGTGTACTGGTCGATTATCTGGCGTACCGCGCCGTTTATCTGTTCCGCAGATACCCGCACGCTGTCCCTGCGCGCGTACGCGAGCATGACGCGCGTATCGATCATATCGTTCAACAACTGGTTCGGGAGGTCTTCCGGCTCCTGCTCGGGTTGCTGCATGCGATACATCTTTACTGCTTCAACGACGTCGGAATAGAGTATGATCTCGTTGTCTACGACGGCCACGACATAGTCCAGCAACTGGCCGTGGGCCGGGTGGGCCGCCAGGGCCGCGGTCAGACCCAGGAGCAGCCAGATTCGACGGGTAAGTGAGCGCACGGTCATGCCTCTCCGGTTCCTGTCTACGGTGCGGCGGGTTCCGGCCGCATCAGGTTTCCGTCATAGATTTCCACGTCGGCCGATTGGCGAAGCGCATCCACGAACCGCCTGACCAGCTCGCGGCGCCGGTCCCGCAGCACCCTGTTGACGATCTCGCCGCGGACTTCATCCAGCGTCGGCAGCGAGCCCGCCTCGCGCCGGTCCACGACCCGGAAGATGAACGACCCGGATTCGGAAAGGACCGGCCGGGATACCTGGCCGGTGTTCAGGGAGAACACGATTTCCTGAACCGACACATCGCTGATGTCCGCCCTCTTCAGGAAGCCCAGGTCGCCGCCGTTGACCGAGGAAGTGTGTATGGACCGCGTGCGGGCCAACTCCTCGAAAGTGCCGCGACCCCGCGCCAGTTGGCTGCGAACCTGCCGGGCCGTGGTCTCGTCCGGCAGAACGATCACGGACAGCCTGAGTTCCGGCTCGTGGGTTATGAATTCCTGCCGATGGGCTTCGAAGTAATCCGCTACGTCCTCGTCCGTCACCACAAGCGAAGAGTCGGCGACGATATGTTCGAGTATGACATTGGCCAGGTGATCCCTGCGCATCCTGTTCAGTTCCCTGGCTGTTTCTTCTTCGCTGTCGAAAGCCATCCGGAGGGCTTCCTGGTAGAGCAGCTCGGTCCGGATCCAGTCGGAAACCCAGTCCTTTCTCATCTGCAGCGTGGCTCCGGACAGCGCTGCGGCTTCCATCTCGGCTTCCAACTCATCGACCGTCAGCGTGGACTGATTCACCCGGGCGACAACCGTATCGGGGTCTTCCGATGAGGAGAAAAGCCGGCACTGGGTGAAGAGCAGGGCCACGTTCAGTAGAACGACGCAATAGACCGCGGGTTTCATGCTGATTTTAATACTCCAGCGGGCGGGCCTGTCTCGAATAGCCGGGCAGGTATCATTAACCAATCACGACAGTTTAAGCAACAGGTTTTTAGCCGCGTCGACCCGCTCGGCTTCCGATTTGCCGGCCAGTCCCGTCCTGATCCGGAAACCGTCCCCGTTCCCGTGGGGAAACTCGATGTCCAGCGCGGGATCGTCCGTCACGCGGGCGATCCGGTCCTTTGAAGGATACAGGCCGTTCCGGTAGGTCATGGACATTTCATTCCCGCGGATCATGAGTTGTTTCAATCCGATTTCGGCCGCGATCTGTCGAATGGAAACCAGGTCGAAAAGGATGCGCACCGGATCGGGCAGCCGGCCGAACCGGTCCTTCATCTCCTCGCGCAACGAGACGATCTCCTCTTCGTCCTCTACCCGTGAAAGCCGCTGGTAGAAACCGACCTTGAGCTTACGGTCCGCAATATAGTCGTCCGGTATGAATGCCCCCACCTGCAGGTCGATATCGGCTTCGTGGGCCTGTTCGCGCGTCTCGCCCTTCAGGTCCTGCATCGCCTCCTTCAACAGCCGGCAGTACAAATCGAATCCTATGGCGGATATGAACCCGTGCTGCTCCGTGCCCAGCAGGTTGCCGGCGCCCCGGATCTCCAGGTCCCGCATGGCGATATGGAATCCCGATCCGAGCGCGGTGTACTCGGAAATCACGGCCAGCCGCTTGCGGGCGGCGGGGGTAACGGTCCCGGCGGCGGGGATCATCAGGTACGCGTAGGCCCGGTGATTGGACCGTCCAACGCGGCCCCGAAGCTGGTACAACTGGGCGAGTCCGAAACGGTCCGCCCGGTTGACCAGGATGGTGTTCACGCTGGGGATATCCAGCCCGGATTCGATGATCATCGTGGACACGAGGCAGTCGTACTTGCGATCCAGGAAATCGATCATCACCCGTTCCAGTTCCCGCTCCTGCATCTGTCCGTGCCCCACGACGAAAGAGACCTGGGGCAGGAGCCGCCGCAGGAATTCGGCGACCGCTTCGATGGACTGTACCCGGTTGTGGACGAAAAAGACCTGTCCCCCCCGGTCCACCTCCCGCATGATCGCCTCGCAGATCACTTCTTCGTTGAAACGCACCACCTCGGTATGCACCGGCAGCCTGTCCCTGGGCGGCGTGGTGATGAGGGACATGTCCCGCGCGGAGACGAGCGACATGTGGAGCGTCCGCGGAATGGGCGTCGCGGTCATGGTCATGACGTCGACGGAAGTCTTCAACTGCTTGAGCCGCTCCTTGTGGGCGACGCCGAACCGCTGTTCTTCATCGACCACGAGCAGGCCCATGTCGTTAAAGGCGATGTCGCCGGATATGAGGCGGTGCGTACCTATGACGATATCCACCTCGCCGCTCCGGAGGCCCGCGACGACGGCTTTCTGCTCCCTTGGCGGGACGAAGCGGCTCAGCATCCGGATGTTTACGGGGTAGTCCGCGAGCCGCTCGGAGAAGGTGGTCATGTGCTGCTGCACCAGGATGGTGGTCGGGGCCAGTACCGCGACCTGCTTCCCGTCCAGTACCGCCTTGAAGGCAGCGCGGATCGCCACTTCCGTCTTCCCGTACCCCACGTCCCCGCAGATCAGCCGGTCCATGGGCACCGCCTGCTCCATGTCCGTCTTGACGTCGGCCGCCGCCTGCTCCTGGTCCGGGGTATCTTCGTAGATGAAGGAGTCTTCCATTTCCTTCTGCCAGGGGGTGTCGACCGAGAAGGCGAACCCCGGGCTGGCCTGCCGTGCCGCGTAGAGTTTGACCAGGTCCTCGGCAATATCCCGCACGGCTTTTCGCGTGCGCTTCTTGGCCTGTTCCCACGCTCTTCCGCCCAGTTTCGACAACGCGGGCACCTCGCCGTCGGAACCGATGTACTTCTGCACCCGGTGCAACTGCTCGATGGGGATGAAAACCCGGTCGTCTCCGGCATAGATCAGCATCAGGCAGTCCCGCTCCAGGTCGTCCACGGCTATGCGCTTCAATCCTACGTACCGGCCGATGCCGTGGTCGATATGGACGACGTAGTCCCCTTCCTTCAGGCTGGTGAAATCCTCGATCACCACGCCTTCCTTGAAGACTCTCCGCCGGCGTCTGCGGTACCGGTTGAAGATCTCCGCGTCGGTCAGCACGACCAGGGGCAGGTCGGGCAGGATGAATCCGGCGTGCATGGCGCCGACCGCCATGTCGATCTCCTCGGCGTTCGCACCCAGGATCTCCCGCAGTCTTTCCGCCTGTCCTTCGTTATCGCAGACCACCACGACCCGGGCCTCGTTCGCTCTCCATTCCTCCAGGCGGGACTTGAGCACATCCATCGCACCCTGGTATACGCCGGACGCCTCGGTTCCCATGGCGAGCCACCCATCGGCGGCCCGCGCGCCGCGCGTCATGTCCATCGTGCCGTAGTACGCCGATTCCGACGTTACATCGCCCCAGCCCATGATGGCTTGGCCGGGATCCGGTACCAGATCACCCGCCTCCGTTCTGCGACGGTGGGTGTTTTCGTATTCCTCCGCGAATGATTCCGCTTCACGCGCCAGTTCGTCGGGTTCGCACCAAACGATCAGCGTGTTGTCCGGCAGGTAGCTCATGAGGGTGGCCGATGAGGGATGAAACCAGGGCAGGTAGCGCTCACTGCCTTCGAACAGGCCGCCGTCCTCGATGTGAGAAACCAGTTCGGACGCGTCGATCGACAGCATTTCGCCCGCCCGCACTACCCGCCGGACCACATCGGCGCGCTCGTCGGGATCGTCGATCATTTCTCTGTTCGGGAGCACGGTGAGTTCGCGGATGTGTTCCGAGGAGCGCTGGGAATAGATATCAAACAACCGAATCGACTCCACTTCGTCCCCGAAGAACTCGATTCTGCACGGCCGGTCCAGTCCGTGTGGATAGACGTCCACGATTCCGCCCCGCACACTGTAGTGGCCCGGCGCCTGAACCATGTCCGTCCGCTCGTAGCCCAGCCGGTCGCACCGCGCGATCAGGTCGCCCAAGGGGATGGCGGAGCCTGAAGCGAGTTGCAGGGTGGCGCCCTGGAGCACCGCCGGCGGCATGGTGCGCTGCATGACGGCCCGGACCGTCGCAACGACGAACAGCGGCCTGTTCTCCATCAGGGCGTGCAAGGCGTCCAGGCGCCGTCCCGATAAGTCGCCGGGCGGGGACACCTGGTCGTAGGGCAGTACTTCCCAGGGGGGGAACAGCGCCACGTCCGCCGGGTCCAGCAGACTGGATACATCCTCGAACATCTCCTCGGCGGTGGCCGTGTCCTCCACGATGACCAGCGTGGCGCCACCCCGTTTCCGGTGCGCGTGGGCGAGCAGCAGGGACCGCGACGAGCCGG
Organism: Candidatus Latescibacterota bacterium; assembly: GCA_012270975.1. Lineage (GTDB taxonomy): Bacteria > JAAXHH01 > JAAXHH01 > JAAXHH01 > JAAXHH01 > JAAXHH01. Next base: position 820,659 of record JAAXHH010000141.1, read on the forward strand.
CAAGCCCGGACACCCGCGCGGAGCAGGCGGTATCGGCGGTCAACGCGAGATAACGCTGTACGACGGGGGATGCTGCAGAGATGTCCAGGAGGTTTGGCAGGCGCATACGAGAGCGGTTCGGCTACATCGGGTTCCGCAGCCGGTGTGTGATCCGCTGCAACACATCCTCGTTCCGGGCTTCGAAAGACCTGGCAGTGATCATCTCGTAGGCTGTAATGTAACGGCGGGCGGCTTCTATCCTGACTTCGTCCGGTATGGCGGGAATGGGACCCTCTCCGCGAAAGCCGCGGTCCGCAAGCCATTCACGGACATATTCCTTGTCCAGCTTCTCCGGTTCTTCGCCGCGGCTGAAACGGTCTTCGTAGGTGTTCCTGATCCAGAACCTGGACGAGTCGGGCGTATGGATTTCGTCGATCAGAACGACCCGGCCGTCGACGATTCCGAATTCATACTTGGTGTCCACCAGGATGAGGTTATGGGCGGCCGCCAGGTCGGTTCCGAAGGCGAACAGGGCCAGGGCCGCCCTTTCCATTTCCCGGTACACCGGCTCGTCCGCGAGTCCCCTGCGTAGCACCTCTTCCGCAGAGACGGACTCATCGTGGGCGCCCTTCTCCGGCTTTGTCGACGGGGTGATTATGGGCCGGTCGAAGGCCTGGTTTTTCTTCATGCCTTCCGGAAGCGCATGGCCGCAGAAATCGCGATGCCCCTGGGAATAGTGGTACCAGGCCGATGTCTTGGTCACTCCGGTCAGATAACCCCGGACCACCATTTCGACGGGTATCAGTCTGCATTCCCTGGCGACCAGTACGTTCGGATCGGGCACGTCTATCAGATGGTTTTCGACAATGTGCCGTGTCCGTTCGAACCAGAAGGCCGCGGTCTGGTTGATGACCTGGCCCTTGAAGGGCAGGGCGCACAGCACCCGGTCGAAGGCGGAAATGCGATCGGTGGTCACGATGATGCGTTTACCGTTGAGGCTGTAGTTGTCCCTGACCTTGCCCTCGAACTTCTCGCCCAGGTCGAAACTGGTATCGTGCAGAACGTATTCCAACTGCCTTCTGAGGATGTCTTCAGACACCATGCGCCGCGATGGTCCTTTCGGTGACGGGCCCGGCCCTGGAACGGTCCGGCCACAACGTCGAAACCGCTCCTGAATCGAACCTCCACACTAAAGCGAAGGGGCCGGAATGTCAAGTGGAATCAAAGCCCCGGGCACCCGTGCCGCAGGACATCTCCATCGTGCTTCATCCTCCGCCCGTATCACCCGCGCGGGCCATGTTTTTTCCGCCGAACTCGTTTTTTGCTGGACACCCGTCCGAACCGCTCTATTATACCATTATACTGCTGGAATGCTGCCTTCCCGTTGATCTGGCATGGATCAAAACGAACTGAATTCGCCTTTCAGGTTTTTTTCAGGAGGATTTATCATGTCCAAGCAGGCCGTCCTGAGCTGTCTGAGCATAGTCACGTGCCTTTTGGTGGCCGCCGCATGCGCGGGACCGCCCAATGAGGCCATGACCGGCGCGGAGCAGGCCGTCAACGCCGCCATGGAAGCCGAAGTCGACAAGTACGCACCGGCTGAGTACGAAGCCGCCGCCGCGGAACTCGAGAAGGCCAAAGGGCACATGGCCGCCGAGGAGTACGGCGACGCGAAAGCCGCCGCCGAGAATACCATAGCGCTGGTCGAAGCGGCCAACGAGGAGATGCTGGTGCAGAAGGAGTTGACCAAGCGCGAGGTCGACGAAGCCTTGCCGGCTTTCCTCGAACGCTGGGGGGAGATTTCAGGGAGCATCGAGCAGGGCCGCGGCAGAGCCGCACGCGCGCTTGCCCAGGAAGCCTCGGCATTCGCCGACTCGCTGACGGTGCAGCTGAATGACCTCAAGGCGGCCGAGAAGTGGTACGATATCAAAATGCTTCTTGAATCGGCCAACATGACAGCCGATGGTTTCGCGGAACGGGCCGGCGGCTGACGCGGTGCGTTTCCCGATGAGAATCCAGTGAACATAAAGCCGTCTGACGACACGGGTCAGACGGCTTTTCTATTGCGCGCCGGTCCGTCGGGCCGGGACGCCATCCAAATCGTTGTTGACAATTTCATGGCGGGTACATAGAATCACACAGGTTTTTGAAACGGATCAGTTTTTCGGGTAGGATCGGGATACAGGAGCATGGCATGAGCTTGACGGAACTGTTGGATGAAAACGCTATCCTGGTCAACCTTAAGGCCACGCAGAAACAGGAAGTGATCGAGGAATTGGCCGCGGCACTGACGGCGTCCGGAAGGATCAGCGACAACCGGGAAGTGCTCCAGGCCGTCCTGGAACGCGAGAAGATCATGAGCACCGGCATCGGCAAGGGCGTGGCCATTCCCCACGGCAAGTGCAAGGCCGTGGATAAGCTGGTCGGCGTGCTCGGGATCAAGAAGGAGGGAGTCGATTTTCAGTCCCTCGACGAACAGCCTGTCTATCTCTTCTTTCTGCTCGTCTCTCCCCTGAATGTCTCCGGTCCCCATATCCGGGCGCTCGCCCACATTTCCCGCCTGTTGAGACACGATAACCTGCGAAAACGGCTGATCGCTGCGGAAAATCCCCGCGACGCCCTGCAACTCATCGCGGAAGAAGAAGAGAATATGTAAAGACGCTTCCGTTCCCAGGACCGTCCGCAGACTCACACGAAAAGAAAAGGATGAAGCCGTGGCACCTGTGTCCAGGATCGATGGCCGGGGAACCGACCAGTTGCGTCCTGTCGAGATTCAGCGCAATTACCTCCGGCACGCGGAGGGTTCCGCGTTGATTGTCATGGGTGGCACGACCGTGCTCTGTTCGGCGAGCGTGGACGAGGGCGTACCGCCTTTTCTGAAAGGAAGCGGTAAGGGCTGGGTGACGGCGGAATACGGCATGTTGCCGCGCAGCACGAATACGCGGGTATCCCGTGACGGGCGGCGCGGCAGCGTCTCGGGACGAACGCAGGAAATCCAACGACTCATCGGGCGGTCGCTCCGGGCCGTTTTCGACTTGGACTGCCTGGGTGAACGGTCCATCCTCATCGACTGCGACGTCATCGAAGCCGACGGGGGTACGCGCACCGCATCGATCACGGGCAGTTTCGTGGCGCTGCGCGACGCGGTGACCTGGCTGTCCGACCGGGGGTTGCTCGATCGCGACCCCGTCCGGGACGCGGTCGCTGCCATCAGCGTGGGCATCATCGAGGGCGTCCCCATGCTCGATCTCTGCTATGACGAGGATTCCACGGCGGACGTAGATATGAATCTCGTCATGACGGGCGACGGCGAACTGGTCGAAATACAGGGCACCGCCGAACACCATCCCTTTTCCACCGACCAGCTGTCCGCCATGCTCGACCTCGGCGAACGAGGCATAAACCAGTTGATCGATCTGCAGAGACAGGCGCTGGAACAGGGCTAGGCCACGACCATGTCCATTGTCCTGGCCACGCGTAACCGGGGTAAGATCACCGAAATCAAGGCGCTGCTGCCCGGTGTGCGATTCGAGACGGCCGCGTCTTTCCCCGGCTGCCCCGAACCGGAAGAATCGGGACGTACCTTCGAGGAAAACGCCCTCATCAAGGCCCGGGCCGTCGCGCGGTACACGGGAAGGACCGCGCTGGCGGACGATTCGGGTCTGGAGGTGGACGCCCTGGATGGGGCGCCCGGCGTCCGCTCCGCACGATACGCCGGACCGGACGCTACCGACCGGGACAACATGCTTCACCTGCTCGATGCGCTGGACGGGATCTCCGACGCCGACCGCACGGCCCGGTTTCGATGCGTCATGGCGGTCGTCACGCCCGGCGGACGCACGTGGACCGAGGAAGGCGTCTGCGAGGGCCGGATCCTCCGCGAACCCCGGGGAGCTTCGGGGTTCGGTTACGATCCCCTGTTCGTTCCGTCCGGCCATGAAAACTCGTTCGGCGAACTCGACGCAGCCATTAAAAACCGTATCAGTCACCGGTCCAGGGCACTTCGCCTGATCGCCGACGTTCTGAAGACGTTTCCAAGAGTACCCGAATGAGCGAAAGGAATGCCATGAAAAAGTGGACCCATGAAAAAGCCCACGCATGGTACCGCGAAGCGGGCGTCATACGCGGCTGCAACTACCTTCCCCGCACGGCCGTGAATATGACCGAGATGTGGCAGGCGCCCACTTTCGACCCGGAAACCATCGACCAGGAACTGGGTTGGGCCGCGGCGGCGGGCTACAACAGCGTGCGGATCTTCGTGCAGTACCTGGTCTGGGAGGACGATCCCGAGGGCCTGAAGGAGCGGATAGACCGCTTTCTGGCCATCGCGGCGCGGCACGGCATCAGCGCCATGGTCATCCTCTTCTGTGACTGTTTCTTCGGGGGACGCGACCCCTACCTTGGCCCCCAGGACGATCCGGTGCCCGGCGTGCACAACAGCCAGTGGGTGCCGAGTCCGGGGTTCGAACGCCTGGCCGACCGGGACGCCTGGCCGACCTTGGAGCGCTACGTGAAGGACATTGTCGGCAGCTTCGGATCGGACCCGCGCGTGCTGGCCTGGGACCTGTACAACGAACCGGACGACGACCTCAGAAGCCTGCCGCTCGTGGAGGACACGTTCGCCTGGGCGCGGGCCGTCGATCCCACGCAGCCGCTTACCACGGGGCCATGGACCTGGAACGCCTTCGAAGACGACCTCTCATCGCGCCTTTTCGAGTTGTCCGATATTATCACCTTCCATTACTACGGGGCGGCCGAAGATATCGGGCCCAGCCTCGCCAGGTGCAAATCGTATGGCCGGTCCGTGATATGCACCGAATGGCTGCGTCGTCATCACGGCAACACCTTTGCCGAGATGCTGCCCGTGTTCGCGGAACACGAAATAGGCTGGTACAACTGGGGACTCGTGGCGGGGAGGACGCAGACCTACCTGGCCTGGGAGTCGAAGAAGGGCGATCCCACCCCGCCGATCTGGCAGCACGACATGATGCAGCCCGACGGCACCCCCCTCGACCCGGGGGAGCTGGATCTCATCCGGCGATTCGAATTCACCGGGGGACCGTAGACACGGCCGGGCGTCGTGCCGCCCCGCCCCTCTGCCGAGTCACGCGCCAGGGAAGGTCAGGCGGTTTCATACCGTGGCTTGTTGACGTACCGGGCCATCTTCAGGTCCAGGTGGATCCGTGTGGCCGGCGGCAGCACCACGCACAGGCGCGAATTGTCGACTTGCAGGGACTCGCCCCGCACCGCGGCCCGAGGCGCGGCATAGGCGCCCGTGGCGCCGGGATACGGCGTGTCGGTCGCATCATAGGATAGGCTGCGAAAGGCGTGCTCGGACAGGGCGCCGGCCTGCAGGACGACCCGCCTGGTTTCCGAGTGATGCAGGTTGACCAGGTGCACGCCCACGCGGGACGGTTCGATCCGGTCGACTAGGGCGGCGGTGTCGGCCGGCAAGCCCGGGCGTTTGCGGTCGCCGTCAAAGTAACGCAGCCGCGCGTTGGGGATGCCGCCGTAGTAGATGACCTGGGGACATCCCATGGTGAGCTGCACGAGGGCCTCGGTGGTCACGGGCTGCACCTGCTGCCACAGATGAATGCCCGGCCCGGCTTCGAGATCCGAATCGTCGGCGCGGATCTGCGCCAGGCGATGGCAGACCAGGGCGTGGGCGGCCCCCAGCATCCGTTCCGGGTAGTCCGGGTTTTCTCCCCGCAGGTAGAGCAGCCAGGGCTCGTCGTGGTGCATGTCGCCCTTGTCCCTGAAGGGCACGACGGCGGACCAGTCATAGCCGCTGCGCTCGCGCAGGAAATCCATGCGCGCCCGGTCCTCGTCGGCCTCCGACACGTTCCACACGTTCAGGGGATAGGTCACGGGCATGGGCTGGTAGTCCATCCAGCCCTGGTCGCCGTACCGGTACGGCGTGAGAAAGGTCCGCCGGTCGGGACCGAGGCTCCGGTCGACGCCGATATAGTGATCCCGTATGCTCATCTGGGACGCCATTTCATCGAAATCTGCGTCGATCCCCTCCTCCAGCAGGCGGTCGATCATGCCCCTCGGCAGGTCGAACCAGTCGGCGTCCCCGGAGAGCAGGTAGGCGTTGTTGGCCGCGGTGATGGCGGCGAACCCCAGGCTGTAGAACCCGTGGGGCCACGTCCAGCCGTAAAGCCCGCCGTACCATTTCCCGTTGTGCAGGGTGCCCACACGCCCGTCCAGCCCCACGTTGTCCGGCATGAGCCCGTCGTTTTCCCGGGCGCGGTCCAGCCAGGCCCCTGTATACTCCAGCAACCAGTCACGGTACTTGTCGTCGCCTGTCATCAGGTAGGCGTTCATGATGAGTCCGTTGACGTTCAGGTTGTTCCCCACGTCGCCCTCGCGGAACCGCTCGGCCATGGCCCTGCCCATGGCCCGCGCCTTCGCGGGGTCCTGGAGATCGTCCACGTGCGTGATCCCCGGGATGTCGCTCAGCGGCAGGCCGTAGACCCGCATGCCGGCGCCGGGACTGTACGTGAGCCCGCTGTCGTCCTCGCTCATCCCCCAGGCGGGTCCGCCGCTGCCGTTGTGGGGCGCCCGGATGATGCGATGCACCGGATCGTAGTTCATTGCGTCGGGGAATTCGTCCAGGTAGAAGCCGGCGAACCGCCGGGCGCGGTCGCGCAGCTTGGAATTGGCGGGGTCAGCAAGGCAGAGGTGGTAGAAGTAGATGTAACTTTCGCTCTGGTGAAACTGGTCATATCCCCGTTCAAACTCCCGGTAGATCCGCCCGAAGCGGGTCAGTTGCCGGGTGATCGCGTCCCAGTGCCGGTCCGCCGCCTCCAGCAGATGGTCGCCGCCACCCAGGCTGTAAAACTGGGCAAAATTGGTGAACGCCTCGTAGAAATCATCCATCCCGTCCCGGCTTCCCGACCAGGTGTCCGCCCAGATCAGCGACCCGTCCGCGCGGGTGTACTTCTCAATGTAGGGATGGACCGCTTCGTCTATCGTGTCGATGAGCTTGCGTTCGAGGATGGCCCAGGATGGCGTGACTTCGTAGTGGACGCTTGCCGTTACGGTGTGCATCAATTGGTCCGTTCGTTCCCGGGAGGTAATCCCGACGGCATGGCCGCGATCTTGTGTAACTCCGCGTTCCGGTGCCATCCTGCGCACCGGCGTAATCCGTTTGCTCCAGGCGGGCCGGAAGCGCATTATACCGATACATGGGTATAGAAACGGCCAGGGCGAATCAACCGGTTTCGTGATCAAGTCCCTTTGGCATCCAACCAGAAAACGAGGCCTGTGACATGTTTGTAAAACCCTTTCCCGCCATGGTCGTGGGCTCCATGCCCCGCCCGGGTTTCTTTCGCGACATGGTGGACCGATCACTTGTGGAAGGCGGGTCCGACGAGGAACTGCAACGCTTGATGGACCGGGCCATTCCATACGTGGCCGCCGTGCAGGAAGCAGCGGGGCTGGACGTCATTTCCGACGGGGAATGGCGGCGGAAGTCGTATATCGGGGTGATCGCGGACATGGTCACGGGTTTCGAGCTGCAGAAGGTCCACGTGGACTCCTTCCGTCATGGCGCCTACGTGGGTTACACCATTACCGGCCGGATCGAACCGGTCCGTCCCGGCCTCTTCGCCCGGGAGGCCCGTTTCCTGAAGGCATGCACCGACCTGGAAGTGCGCGTGGCGCTGCCCGCCCCGAGCCACATCGGCGTGGTGAACTGGGACCCTGAACGCTCGGTGGACGCCTATCCCACGATGGAAGCGTGCGTGGAGGCGCTGATCCCCATCATCCGCCAGGAAGTGCTGCTGTTGCGCGACGAAGGCGTCCGATACATCCAGTTCGACGACACGACCATCGGCCGCATGTACGACACGATTCACGGGGGAGGCGCCTTCATGCCCGATTATTCCGGCCAGGTCGCTTACGCGGTGGACACGTTGAACCGCGTGATCGAAGGCATCGACGACGTGCACCTGTCCCTTCATCTCTGCGGCAAGCGCCCGCTGGACGAATCCGGTGAGAAGACCGGATACGATGCCCTCCTGCCGGGAATAAAGGATCTGAACGTCGACATGCTCATGTTCGAACTCAGCGAGGCCACGGACGGAGACATGGTCCTGCTGGGCGAACTCCCGGAACGCATGGACATCGGCGTCGGGTGCCTGCATTCGAAGAAAGCGGACATAGACACGCCGGAGGAAATCGTGCGGCGAGTCGAACGGGTGCTGGAAACCGTCGCGCCGGAACGAATCGCCATACATCCGGACTGCGGTTTCGCGCCCGGTTCCTACTGGGACATCCCAATGGAAGAAGCCTACGCGAAACTGCGCAACGAAGTGATCGCAGCGGAGCGACTCAGGGCGAGATACGGGTGACCCCGCCCGGCGGCCAGGAAGAAACGGGACTGTACCCGGCGGGACGATCAATCAGAAGCATGGACTAGCGCGACCGGACGATCAAGGCGTATCGGATACTGTCGATGCCGCCACCCCCACCTGAACGATGCGCGCCTGGTCCACCCCCGCCGCGCCCACGTACTTGAAGACCTTGCCGTCCACTGCGCGGGGCATGAAATCCTGGTCGACGACCGCCTGGTCGCCCGTCAGCAGTACAGCGAACGGCGCGGCCTGGGAATCGGCTTCCGGGTCGGTGGGAAAGGCGAATTCCACCCCCGGCATATTCGTATAAACCACCGTTCCGTTCTCGTCGCTGATCCAGAATTCACTGATGGCGGACCCTTCGGCGACCGAGGCCAGCACACCGTTTATCTCTTCCGCGCCTGTGCCGGCCTTCACCGCGGCGGCGATGTAGTGCGCAGTCAGCATGGCTTCGGCGGCCATGTGTTCCGACAGCAGGCCGTTCTCCGTCATACCCACGGTATCGACCGCGTCAGCGGGGGGAGACGCCTCCTCTGCCGGAGGAGCGGTTTCGGTACAGCCCAGGACGAAAAGGGCGATGCATATACCCGGTATCCATATGGCAAGACGACTTTTCATGAGACGGATCCTCCCAGGTTAATGATGACTGATCACTCTAGATCAGCAGGTTACGCGGCAATTCGGATAAACTTCCAGGCGTTGTGTCGAAAACCGGATTGGCACCGTTTGCCGAACGTCAGGCTTCAAGGGCGACGACCAGGTCTGACAGCTCCCTCAAGTCGGCGACGACCAGGTCACAAAGGGATTCGTCTGCACCCATCTCTCCGCTCCGGTTGAGATACACCGTCATCATCCCGACGTTCCTGGCGCCTGCGATATCGTGCTCGATGCTATCCCCAATAAAAACGGACCGGCCGGGTGAGGCGTTCAGGCGGGACATCGCCAGCCTGAAAATACCGGGATCCGGTTTGGCGGCCCCCACCTCTTCAGATATCAGGACCGTGTCGAAATACCTCGACGCGCCTATGGCTTCGATCTTCGCTCTCTGGGATCTTGATCCATTTGTGACCAGGGCCAGGGGGTGCCGTCTGCCACGAAGGCATTTCAACAAGGACTCGGCGCCATCCGACCAGGAAGCGTGTGACGCCAGCCTGCCGCGCATTAATTCCACAAACGATTCCCGCGTCATGCCCGGCGTATCGCTGCAACAATAATCGTAGATCGCCGTCTTGCTGCCCCGGCCTCCCTGGTCCAGCGCGCACAGCGTCTCCATGCGATCGGTCCACGCGAAACTACCCGGCTCCAGGCGCGGGAAATACGTAGCCAACAGAAAGGAAAAGAACCTGTCGCGCGCCTGATCGCGGTCGATCAGGGTGTTGTCGAGATCGAACAGAACCGCGTTACCCAATTCAAAAATCGAGCCGACCGGGCGGGACATCCCCTACTGCTCCTCCCGGCTCAGACAGTCTTCAACGGCCACCCGCGCCTTTTCGGCCAGCCCGCGCCGGTCCTTCGTGGTATACCCGCTGGTTTGAATGGGCGCGCCGATGCGCACGCCGACCCGTGCGTCCGGCCGAATCTTCATACTGCCGCGAACGAGGATGTCAAAGCTGCCGGATATCCCCACCGGCACTACGGGCACGCCCGATTCGATCGCGAGAAGGAAGGCGCCGGCCTTGAACGGCTGCAGTTCGCCCGTCCTCGATCTCGTGCCCTCCGGAAAGACCACGGCGGGATACCCCTCCCTGATCTGCCGGGCCGCCTTCCGCAGGCTCCGCATGGCTTTCTTCGGATTGGTGCGGTTGATGCTGATGTATCCGGCCAACCGCATGCACCATCCCAGAACGGGTATGTGGAACAGGGTATCCTTGGCGATGATTCTGAACTGTATGGGCAGGGATCCGAACAGGATGGGTATGTCCGCCGCGCTGGCGTGGTTGGCAACCAGCACGCAGGGTTGTCCCCGGGGAATGTGATCCAGGCCGTCTAGGCGGACCGGCACGCGGCCCACCCACAGCAGGGTACGCGCCCACCAGCGCGCGAACCAGTGGACCAGCCTGCCGGAGGGATTGAACGGGGACAGCACCATGGCCGTCACGCCGAACGCCAGCGTGAAGACCACCACGCTGATGACCTGGAGAATGGAGTAGATTGCGGACACGCGGGCACCCCGGCTCGTGATAAACAGACTGAACTTGGGACCTCTCCGGTTCTATCCGATTATAACCCAATCACGAAAAAAAACCAGCGTCATTTCACCGATTCCGGCGACGGTAAACGGCCGCGCGACACCTGAGATTTTCGAGATCGTGGGTGTTCTTCCGACCAATTGGACATAGGTCCGTCCTGAACGAACGGCAATATACGTAACATGCTTCAAATTGCGGATTCAGATATCGCGGAAGCGCTCATCTGGCATCTCTGGCAGAAAGGACTGCCGCGGTCGGGAAGGCTCCGGCTGACCGACGGCAGGACGCTCAGGCTATACCATCCCGGTACGCTGAATCCCGACAGCGGTCCCGATTTCCTCCAGGCGGCCTTGTCCATCGGACCTGGAAAACGTCTTCGCGGCGACGTGGAAATCCATGTAAGGCCGGCTGACTGGCAGCGACACGGCCATGCCCGGGACCCTCGTTACAATAACGTTGTACTTCACGTCGTCATGTGGCACGACGAGAAGATACCGGTCGTGCAGAAGCAAAACGGGCAGTACGTCCCCACGCTGGTGTTGTCCGAGCACTTTCAGCACGGCCTGGACCGTATACGCAGACAGTACCGGCGAAGACTGGAGGCTCCGGCGCCCGCCGGCTACCCCTGCCAGAGCCTGATGAAGCGGCTTTCCGTCGAGGGCGTGCACGTGTTACTCGATCGCAAGGGTTCCGACCGGTTCCGGCAAAAAGCCGCGGCCATGTCACGGAGGATGAAGCGGGTTTCCGCGGAACAGGCGCTCTATGAATTCAGCATGCGGGCCGCGGGCTACGTCAAGAACACAGATGCCTGCCAGACACTTGCCCACCGCCTGCCCCTCGAGATGATTCGTACCCTGGTGGGCACGGGCGGCGGGCATCGAATCGTCGATCTGCAGGCCTTGCTGTTCGGAGTAGCCGGGCTGCTGCCCTCCCAGCGGCTCGCCTATTCGGGGGGAATTCCGGACGACCCATACGTCAGTGAAATCGAGGCCCGCTGGGTAGCCTTCAGGCGGTCGGTCCCCGTCCGGTCCATGCAGGAGCATGACTGGTTGTTTTTTAGGTTGAGACCGTTTAACTTTCCCACGGTCCGGCTGGCCGCCATGAGTTACTTCGTCGCGGCAGGACTGCAGGATGGTCTGGACACGCTGATTGCCGGTCCGATCAGCTCCGGTGCCGAACGGGGACCGGCCGAGTTGCTGCGGCAGACCGTGCGCCGGCTTGAGAGTATGACCAGGCCGCTGCCCGACGACTACTGGCTGAAACATACCGTGTTCGGGGAACCATCGCGGACGGCCCGCACGGCCCTGATCGGCCGCGACCGGCTGCGGGGCATGATGGTCGACGTGGTCCTTCCGTTCATCTACGCTGTCGCTGACCGTAACAGCCGGTCGGACCGGATGCGGCTTGTCCGGGAAATGTACGCCGGATACGGGAGACAGGCGAGCAACAGCGTGATCCAGTCGATGACGAACCTGCTCTTTCGGGATACGCCGGAGAAGAAGGCGACCATCGATCGGGCCATACTTCAGCAGGGCATGCTGCAGATAGACCGGGAGACCTGCCGGGACAAGGCCTGCGGCCAATGCGTGATGAACGGCTCGATAGACCCATCAGAAACGCGGAGTCGGCGGAGTTAGATGCATACGGGGAACCCGGACGGCGTAGAGTGCAGGACGGAATTCAAAGGCCATGAGATCAGGGTATTCAGCACCTGGACCCAGGACGCCCGTCTGTACATCGACGGGGTCTGCAGGGACCGGAGCATCCGTCGCGTATCCCTTCAGAAAATACGCATATTGCACACGAGTCTGCGGATCGGCGCCGACGTGCATCTCGTGGAAGTGTTTGCAAAAGCGTTGCTGAGCATTAGATTACAGGTGCGAATAGACGGACGGCAGGTAGCCGGGGAGTTTTTCTAGGCAAGGACACACAGGCCGGACTCGAGTTCCGACTGGAACACGGCCGGCCGGAACGCAAGGGTACAGGCAGTAGACGCGAAAGCGCAGGAGGAGAAGATGCCGGAAACGCAGTGGATGACCTTGCTGGAAACTGCGGATATGATGAAGAGATTGCCGATCCAGGTCACGAGAATGTGCGAAGACGGCAAACTGGAGTACTACATGGAGGATGGCAGATACTTCGTGTCCCGGGAGTCCATCGATCTGTTCATGCATCCCCGGACCGGTGGCCCGACGCCGTCGGATCGGGACGCCAACGGTACCACGCGCCGGAAGTACGGCCGGGCGCCGGACGAACCTGAACCTTCATCGGAGGCCGTCACCGAATCGGATACCGCAAACGGACGGGATGAGGCGGACGCCGTCACCGAATCGGATACCGCAAACGGACGGGATGAGGCGGACGCCGCCATAGCAGAAGAAACCAGCCGAGTCGTGGAAGAAGCGCCCGGCACCGGTGACGAAAACGCAGCGGCGCGGGGTGACGCGGTAACGCCTGAAACTACGGGAGTGTCTGTGGACGCAGCGGCGCGGGGTGACGCGGTAACGCCTGAAACCGTGGACGCGCCCGTGGAAGTGGAGGCGCGGGAAGATATGGAGGCTCCGGCAGACCTGGAGATACAGGAAGACCTGGAGGCGCAGGAAGACGTGCACGCGACTGAGACTACGGGAGTGTCCGCGGACGCGGAGGCACAGGTCCGGGCGGCGTCCATAGCGAATCCCGATGATCCCGGTCTGAGGGCGGTAGAAATCCTCGCGGACCTGCGCGCCGCCATTGCACGGCACGCCGCGGAGCACAAGGCTTTTTGCGATGAAATAGCCGGCCTGGCGGACGCCCTCGAAAGCACGCTTTCACGGGACGAAGACAAGACGAGCGAACTGACCCGGGAGATATCCAGTCTCCTGGCCCGGTACACCCGCCGCTAACGGCCGCTCAGCCGCAGGAAACGCCCAGGTTTTCGAGTGCTTTCCGGAGCGCTTCCCGGTGCGCTTCGTCGCGGCGCAGGGGATTGCCGGGCAATACGTAATCCGTGGGATACCAGCCGCGCATCTTTTTCACCATGGCCGCGCTGTGCTTGTAGGCCGGCACGGGCGGCTGGAACGCCACTCTCCCAAGAAATTCCATCCTGTTACCCAGGTCGAGGTACCGCGCGCGGTCGCCGTCCCGCAAGGCGTCCGCGAGTTCCCGGAACTTGTCGGGCATGAAGGTCGCGATACCCAAAAGCGCGTCGCTTCCGTTGTGAATCATGGAAGCGAAATCGTAGTCGTTCCCCGTGTACAGCTTCTTACCGATCCGGTGGATCTTACGGAGCAGCACCCATTCCATGGACGGGTCGAGGGACGAGTGTTTCGCGCCCATCCATTTATCCCCGGCCAGGATTTCGACCAGGGCATCACCCGGAAACATCCAGCCGTTCGGCGCGAAGACCGGGCTGAGCTCGAATGCCTTCAGTCCGCCGCGTGAGGCTTCGGCCAGCCCCTCGTAAACGCGTACTACAGCCGCGGCGTCCGCGTCTTTCAGCCGCTCGGTCTGAAAAACGATCGGACTGGCTCCGTACAGTTGTTCCAGCTGCTCGATTTTGCTCCGGTACGCGCGGATGATGTCGTCGACGCCGTCCCCGCTGATTTCGTCCTCGACATACACGCCCGCCGTAAACGGCCGCCCGTCCATGACTTCCCTGGCAACTTCCAGACCCTTGACCTGATCGTCCAGCGTACAGTGGTTGATCTGGTACGTATCCATGAGCACCGCGGGTTCTATTCCATATCCCGCGGTACGTTCCAGGTCTCGGGCGAAGACGTCAAAATCTATTTCGCCCGCTTCGTTGACCGGTACGGACAGGGCCGCGATGATGTGGGGCGCGCGACCGAATCCCATGGGCATATTCAGTACTTCGTCCATCGACACCTTACCTCCATGTGACTGGATACGCGGTTTCCGCCGTCATCTGTGCTTCTCCACGCCGACCCGGTCACAGAAAGAGGACAGGCGACAGCGGCTGCAGAAGGGCGAAACGGGCTTGCACAGGTTCTGTCCATACATGACGAGCAGATCATTATACCGGATCCAGTATTCGGAAGGCAACTTCTCTCTTAAGGCGAATTCCGACTGGTCCGGGTTTTTTGTGTCGATATATCCCCAGCGGTTGGAGATGCGGTGCACGTGAGTGTCGACACAGATGCCCGGCTTGCCGTAACCGATCGTGACCACCAGGTTGGCGGTCTTCCTGCCCACTCCGGGCAGTGTGACCAGCGTGTCGATATCGTCCGGCACCACGCCCCGGTATTCCTCCACGAGGATCCGGCAGATCTCCAGGATATTGCGCGCCTTCGTGGCATGAAATCCCACGGGATAGATGGCGCGGTCCACGGTTTCCTCGGGCAGCGCCCGCATGGCGCCGGGCGTGTCGGCCAGCCCGAAGAGCCGCTCGCAGGCCGCCGCGGTCGTCTCGTCCTTCGTCCTGAGACTGAGCACGGTGCCGATCAGGATGCGGAAAGGATCGCGCCTGGTCTGCTCGGCCACCGCCGTCAACGCCGTTTCGGTCCACCTTGAAGTCTCGTCTTCCAGGATGGAAATCGCCTGGTGGATATCCCGGTCTTTCATTCCGCCGGCTCCGCCCCGCCCGATGGCGCGTCCCAGGGCGTAAAGAGGGTCTGTTCGATGCCGAGCAGGTTCAGCACCCGGCCCGAAATGAAATCGGCCAGGTCATCGAAGGAGGACGGCTTCTGGTAGAACGCCGGCATGGCAGGCACGATGCGGGCTCCCGCCTCGGCGGCGGCAAGCAGGTTGCGCAGGTGGATGAGGTTCAACGGGGTTTCCCTGGGTACCAGCACGAGGGGACGGCCCTCCTTGAGCGTGACGTCCGCGGCCCGTTCGATCAGGGAGGAAGACGTGCCGTGGGCGATAGCGGACAGCGTCTTCATCGAGCAGGGTATGACGACCATCCCGTCGGTGTGCACGGATCCGCTCGCGATCGCAGCAGCCAGGTCGCCGATCTTGTACTCCGTGAGCACACCCTTCCTCACCTGCTCGCCATAGAGATCGGCCAGACTGTCCTGCAGGTCGCCGCCCGCTCCCAGGCCGGTTTCTTCCCGGAGTACGTACCGGCCGAAGCCGGACAGCACGACGCTTACCCTGTGGCCGCCGGCCAGAAGCGCGCGCAGGAACCGCAGGGCGTACAGTCCGCCGCTTGCGCCCGTGACGGCGACGATGACATGTTTCATGACCTCTTGTCTCCCCAGTAGACGGTGGCTACGCCCAGGGAAAGATCGCGCCAGCCCGTATCCACGAATCCGGCGCCCTCCATGAGCGAACGGAAGCGCTCGCGGTCGGGGAACGCTTCCACCGAAACCTGCAGGTACCGGTACGCGTCCGCATCACCCGAGATCACGCCGCCGATCCACGGGATCACATGCACCGCGTACAAACGGTACAGTTGGCGTATCACCGGATACCGGGGACGAGAAAGCTCCAGCACCACCAGCCGCCCCCCGGGTTTCAGCACGCGCCACATGCACCGCAGTCCCGCGGCGCGGTCGGTGAAGTTCCGTACGCCGAAGGCCACCATGACCCCGTCGAAGACCCCGGACCGCAGGGGAAGCGATTCCGCACTGCCGCCGACGAATCGTATCGTGCGGCCAGATGGGTCCATGTGGCCCATGCGACCCGCGGGACCATGCGCCTTCTTCCGACCGATCCGCATCATCCCCAGGGCCGAATCCACCCCGATGATCAAGGCCGGTTTCCGCTTGCCCTTCAGCGCTTCCAGGGCCAGGTCTCCCGTGCCGATGCCCACGTCGAGGAGCACGTCGTCCTCGGACGCGTTCAGGGCGCGAAGGGCCGACCGGCGCCACAGGATATCGCTGCATCCGCTCAGCAGGTGATTGAGCAGATCGTACCGGCGCCCGATTCGATCGAACATGCGGCGGATGCGCCGGGACTCTTCGTTTGCGGGACTCATATCGGCCACAGGATATCGCCCAGCATGAACGCCAGATAGACGACGCTTACGAGACCGTTCATGTTGAAGAAAGCGACATCTATTTTCGATAGGTCGTCCGCCCTGACGAGCGTGTGCTCGTATATCAGCATCCCCGTTACCAGGGCCGTACCGCAAAGATAGAGCGCTTGCAGTTCGAAAACCTGGTAGACGGCCAGCAGGATCATGACGGTGGCCGCGTGGAGCAGGCGGGCCGTCAGAAGCGCCGGCCGGATCCCCAGGCGCCTCGGGATCGAATGCACCCCGTGCGACACGTCGAAAGCGTAGTCCTGGCAGGCGTATATTATATCAAAACCCGCCACCCAGGTCAACACGGCCGCGGAAAGCCAGAGCGGCGCCGGGTCGAAGGTGCCGGTCACGGCGATCCACGCCCCCATGGGCGCAATGCCGAGGGCAAAGCCCAGGATCAGGTGGGTGGCCCAGGTGAATCGCTTGAAATAGGAATACGACAGGATCACCAGCAGGGCGAGGGGCGACAGCTTCAGGCACAGAGGGTTGAGCTGGTACGCGGAAAAGACGAAAAGCAGGCTGCAGGCCGCCACGATGACGGCCACGGCGCGGGGCGTGATCCAACCCCTCGGCAGCGCGCGGTCCCGCGTGCGGGGGTTCTCCGCGTCCATCTCACGGTCGGCAAGCCGATTGAATCCCATGGCCGCGCTCCGTGCGGACACCATGGCGACGACGATCCACGCCACCTGCTGCCATTCGATCCCGTGCGTCCGGGCGGCCAGCGCGGCGCCGGCCAGCGCGAAGGGCAGGGCGAAGACGCTGTGGGAGAGCTTGATCATCCGGCCGAATACGGCAACGGAGCCGATCACTGACGTGGACGGTGCATTCCTCTGATCCAAAGATCGCCTTCCCTTGATTCAAACATCATGGATCATGCTATGACGGCGTTCCTGCCGGTATTCCGCTTTTCCCGTGCCCGGAACCAGTAGGTCACGCCTTCGACCAGCGCGTCGGCATCGGGGAAGACTTCCGATCTCGCCGGAAGGGCCTGCAGAAACTCGTTACCGTACGCCGTGCTTATCACGCGCTGGTCCAGTATCGCAACGACCCCGTAGTCCCGCGTCGACCGGATCAGCCGGCCGAAACCCTGCCTGAACCTGATGACCGCCTCCGGCACCTGGTATTCCAGAAAACTGTTGCGGCCGGCTTTTTCCAACCGCTCCACCCGGGCCTGTACCAGCGGCTCGGAAGGCACGGCGAAAGGCAGCTTGACCAGGACGACCATCTCGAGGGACTTGCCGGGCGCATCGACTCCTTCCCAGAAGCTGTCGGTGCCCAGCAGCACGGCGGCGTCGGTCCGCCTGAAACGATCCAGCAGGGTGGTCCGCGGCCCCGACAGGCCCTGCGCCATGACGACTACGCCGTGCTCCACCAGGGGCGCTTCGATGTCCTGGAAGGTACGGTTCAACTGCCTGTAGGAGGTAAACAGGACCAGCGTACTGCGCCTCGTGGAAACGACCAGGTCCAGGATAAGTCCGCTGATCGCTTCCTGAAAAGCGTCGGACCGGGGTGTTGGAAAGGCCGCGGGCACGCCGATCAGTACCTGGTCTTCATAGTCGAAGGGCGAACCGATACCCTGCACCCGCAGCCGCCCGTCCGGGACCCGGTCAAGTCCCAGTCTTTCCATATGGTAGTCGAACCGCTCGCCGACCGCCAGGGTCGCCGACGTCAGCACGGCGGTCCGCATCCGGCTGAAGAGATCGTCGTGCAGCCGGTCCGCCACCCGGAGCGGTGCGGCCGTCAGGACGCAGGACAGGGGATCGTTGCGGGTGGCTTCCACCCAGTAGACCCGCTCGTCATCCTCCGCTTCGGTGAGCAGAAACAGGCGCTCTTCCGTTTCCCGGCAGAAATCCATGACGGCCTGAATCGCGTTCATGCGGGCTTCGCGGTCTTCGATCCAGGAATCCGGGACGTACCCCAGCGTCTCGTGCAGAAGGCCAAGGGCTTCGTGCAGTCTCGCGCAGCTGCCGATGAGGTCCGGCGCCGATGACCTGAGGACCCCGGCATAGTCGTCTTCGGCCCGGTATCTGAGCTTCGTCGTCCGGTCCGCCCGGTCGGAGGATATGTCCTGCGCCGCTTCACCGGCGACCCGGAAGAAAGCCTCGATCCTTGTGTTCACCTCCATCAGCCGGTCAATGGCCATGCGGGCGCCGGAGGCCAGCGGGTTCTTCCATTCCTGGTTGTCCGCGGCCCGGTTCGCAAGCCGGTCCAGTCCGGCCAGCAATCCGGTACCGCCGAGTTCGGCGGAGTACAGCCTGCGCAGCACATTGCGCATGCGCCAACCCCCGACTTCCACGGTCAGGTGTTGCACGGCCGCCCTTTCCAGGTTGTGGGCTTCATCGACAATGAGATGGGTGTACCCGGACAGCACGGCGTGGTCGGCCTCCAGGTCGGACAACAGGAGCGCATGATTGACGATGACGACATGGGACGACAGGGCGGCCGTCCTCACCCTGTTGACGAAGCACTCCGCCTTGAACGCGCACCGCGGACAGGCGCTTCCTTCCCCGTTGATTTTTTCCCACAATCCGCGGTTCGCCGCCGAGTTGAATCCCGCGTGTTCGGCAGGATCCCCCGTATTCGTTTCCCGCGCCCACACCACCAGGGGGAGCGCGGCCTCCCGCTCGTCCGGGGTCAGATGATCGCCGGGCCGGCGGGTGATCTGCCGCCAGCGATCCAGGCACAGGTAGTTCGGCCGGCCCTTGAGCAGGGTGGCGCTGAACGCCAGTCCCAGGTTTTCCAGCAGGAATGGCAGGTCCTTGTAAAACAGTTGCTCCTGCAGATTCCTCGTGTTGGTGGATACGATCACGCGCTGTTCATTCCGCACGGCCCACAGCAGGGCCGGCGTCAGGTAGGAGAGCGATTTCCCCGTACCCGTACCCGCTTCGACCAGCAGTATGTCGCCATCGTTGAATGCCCTGGCGACACCGCGGACCATGGACGCCTGCTGGGGCCGTTGCTCATAACCCTCCATGCGGCTTTCAAAGAGCCCGCCGGTGTCGAACAGGCCGTCCAACTCGTCCAGGTCAAGCAGGTTCGGGTGACCGGCATCCTCGCCGGGGTCGCATGCCGCGTCCCCGATGGTATGCGAACCAAGCTCGAATGACGGGTTACGATGGTTTTGCCGGGCCGACGGTCCGGTTTCGGCGAATATCCGTTCCATACCGGTTCCGCCACCCTCCGACAGGCGGACCAGGGTCGACAACGTGTCCGGATCCAGGTCCGAGAGAATATCAAGAAGCGCCAGGCAGACCTGCGCCGTAGCGCGTCCCGCGCCGGCCGCGTCCTGACCGTGCGGTAACTCCGGGTCGAAGCGTTCTGCGACCGTATCCAGTCCGTAATCGCTCAGTCCGGGCAGCGGAACCCGGGCGAGACGGCGAACGTCCAGCACGAACGAGTCTATACCGGCCGCGATCTGCCAGAGCCGCCCGGCAAGGTCGTCGCGCGGACCATAGACGGCGAAAAAGACATCGGCCGCCTGTGAACGGGCCAGGTCCCGGATATCTTCCGTACTTAGGCCGGCTCGCGCTTCCAGGACCTCGCCCCGCAATACGGGCACTACGATAAACGACCCGGTATCCGAACTGTCATGCGTTTCGGGTTGGATCGTTAAAAAGGAGCGTAGATAGGACGAAGGGTCGGAGGCGTGATCGGAATTTGACGAGCGAAGGGACATGAAGCCACACGATTCACGGTAATGCCGGCATGCCGGATGGTTCTGCGTATCCAGAAGATAGGTACAGAAAGAGGTGTTGTCAAAACAACGGTTCCGCCGCCGGACCGGATCGGAAACCTATCCGCTTCGGTCTTCAGGCAGGACGACGAAACCGAAGGTATCCAGGGAGGCCGAACCGAAAACGCCGATTCCACCGTCCAGGTTGAAAACCGGACGTTCGAAGGTATCGCCCGCCAGGCTTCCGAATCCGAAGGCGTTCTGGCCGGACGCTTCCACGCTTCTGAGGAAATCGAACAGGTTCCGGTCGAGGGCGTATACTTCGACCCGGTGTTCTCCGGAGGAACCGATGGCGAACCAGGGCAGCAACAGCCGGCCGTCCCGCGCCTCCAGCGGGGGCGAACCGCCTTCGTCGTCCGGTTCCTCTTCCAGGACGACGACCTGGTACGCCTCCACGTCGACGGGATCGAAACGGACCTCGATGAGTCCCTCCCTGTACACCACCTGGTTCCGGCGGGTAGATTCGGGCTCGAGCCGTCTTATAACGTCCATGGAGGTATCCTCGAGGATGGCGATCTCATCGATTACGATACGGTCCGGCGTTACCGTGACGCCTCGGACCTCCTGGCCCAGGGCGCGGACACGGAGTCGGTATTCCGTTTTGGGCCGCACCACCGGCGCGCCCGGCGGCGGAAGATACCGTCCCAGGTGGCCTACGCTTTCGTACCTGTACTCCGAAAGTCCCTGTATGACGGTGACTTCTGCATCGTTCACCGCGGCGGCCTCTTCGACGAAGGCGATATTTGCGGCGCGGGTGCGGGTGACAAGTATCGCCGGCAGGGGACGGTCGACGTAGAGTACGGCGTCCACGACGACGGTTTCCCGCTCCGCCGGTCCGAAGAGGGACGCCGGATCCCGATCTCCGGAACAACCCGGAAGGACGGCAAGGCAGGCCAGTACCACGACCGCTGAAACGGGCGGGATGATGCGGGCAGGCCAGGTCTTGTTTTTCAACTCGTCGCTCATAATCAGAACTCGTAATTCAGACCGACCGTGGGTACGATGGGCAGCATCTTCACCACTTCGGCGGTGGTGATCCTGTCATCCTCCGTGTCATACTGTACAAACCATTCGTTCCGGTGATTATAGGCGTTGAACACCTGCAGATACCACTGCAGGTTACTGCCGAAAAGGCGAAAATCCCGCTTGACGCTCAGGTCCATTCGGTGGTATGGGAGCAGGCGCGCGGTATTGCGGCCCGTGGGCAGGAAATAGTCCTCCCGCGGGCCGGTTCGCGCCGACTCCCTCAGTTCGTAGCGGGCTGAGGCCGGCGTGAAGGCCTGCCCGGTAGCGAAGATTACATTACAGCCGAATGACCAGCGGCCTGTCCGGTAGTTCGCCGAAACGACGAGATCGTGGCGGCGGTCGTACTTCGGAGGATACCATGCGCCCTGGTTCAGTTCCGGGAATCGCCGGCGCGTCCACCCGAGCGTGTACCCGATCCAGCCGGTCAAGCCGCCCGACAGGCGCTCCACAAACGCCTCGACACCCGCGGCATAGCCCCGCCCCCCGGTGATGAACACGTCCTCCGACCGGGTTTCGTCACCGCCGACAGCCCGTGTATTGTCGACGACGACCAGGTTGGCCAGCCGCTGGTAGTAGGACTCGAGCGAGAACCGATAGTCCGGCGAAGGATCCCAACTCGCACCCAGGACATAATGCCAGGCCTGTCCCGGGGTCACGCTGCCGTCGAGAGGCACCCAGAAATCTCCGCCGCTGAAGCCCTCTGTCGTTATCAGCTGCAGGTACTGGTGGTACCGTCCGCCGCCGGCCTTCAGTCGCAGTCCGCCGGTCAGCCTGTGGCTCAAGGAGATACGGGGTTCCAGGTCGATTTTCTCACGTTCGCTGTAATAGTTGGCGCGCAGACCCAGGCGTATGGAAGTCGAAGACCGTGCCTGCCACTGGTCCTGGACATACATGGAAATCACGTAGGGGTTCAGCCTGAGGTCGAGCTGATCATCCTGGTTGAAGCTTCTCTTGAATCTGAACCGGTACAGCGTTCCGCGGAAACCGCCCTTTATGGCGTGCCCGCCATCGGCGACGTAGTCGAGGTCGCCCTTGACGCTGAGGTCTCGAATGCTGTTCCTGAACAGAATCTCCGTTCCGTCGAAGTTCGCCGAAAGCCGGCTTGCATAGTCGCTGCCCGAAACAATGAAATTGCCGAAGAGCGTCGGGGAGAACAGGTGCGTCCACTTGCCAGTCACGGCCGAGTTCCCCCAGCGAACATTGAACAGGTTGTCCTCGCTGGTTTCGAGATTCAGGTCATCCCGGCCGAAGTATCCGCTCAGGACCAGATTGTCGGAATAGGACAGATTCTGGTTGATTTTCGCGTTCATATCGTAGAAATAGTATCCGGGGATATCCTCCACGCGAGTCCGGATGTAGGCCAGGACCGGTTCCAGGTACGTCCGCCTTCCCGATACCATGAAGGATCCGCTCCCGAGGGGGCCTTCTATCATGGTGCGCGCCGAGATGAGGCTGACGCCGCCCGAACCGCCGAGGTCGTTGCGGTTTCCGTCGCGGTTCGTCACGTCGAGCACCGCGCCGAGGGCGCCACCGTAATGGGCGGGATAGGCGCTCTTATGCAGGCGCATGTCCTTGATGGCTTCCGGGTTGAAAATGGAAAAGAAGCCGAAGGCGTGGGAGGGGTTGTAGAGCGGGATCTGGTCGAGTAGAATCTGGGTCTGGTCGGGGCCTCCGCCCCGTACGTACAGACCGCTGCTGATGTCCGAGGATGCCTGGATGCCGGGGAGCAGTTGCAGGCTGCGTAAAAGATCGGTTTCGCCGATGGCGGGGAGTTCCTTCAGCACCGCGGCCTGGAGAGCGACGAAACCGGGTTGCGCAAGCCGCTCGTCTCTGTTTCGATCCGCCTCGACTACAGCCGCCTCGCCGATCAGGACGGTAGGTACGAGTTCCACGTCCCTTCGAAGATACGCCTCGGCTCCCAGGCTCAGGGTATCCCGGTAGGTCTCGTATCCGACGTAGGACACGACGAGCACGTAGGTCCCCGCCGGTATCCCGGTAACCGCGTAGTAGCCGTTTTCGTTGCTCAATGCGCCGAGCGAAGTGCCACTCAGATACACATTGGCGGAAAGCAGGAATTCGCCGCTGGAACGATCCGTAATGAATCCGCTTATCGTGGCGGCCTGCGCCGAGGCGGGAATCAACAGCAGGGAAAACAGTACGGCGCTAAACTTCATAATTACCGGCGGGAACTGCACTGGGCCGTAAATTCAGACACCCCATGTAAGGGCGCCAGACATGACGCGAGACACGTTCCAAAGAAACCTAAGCCATCTTCGCCTCGAAGTCAACGAAGGGAAGGGCTTCGAAGTCCACTCGGGCCACCGGTTGCTGGCACGGTACAACACCGCGACCGGCCAATTGCCGAGGGAAGAGTCGCCCAAGCCCTGTTTTCATCCTGTCTTTACCCCTTCAGGTGGTCTGATTACAGAGTATCGTCCCGAAGACCACACCTGGCACACGGGGCTGTATTTCGGCTGGGTGCACGTAAACGACACGAATTTCTGGGGAGGTTCCTGGTACCTGCCCGACGAGGGAAAGTACGTGCCGGTTCCGGACAGCCACGGCGTGCAGCGCCACGATGAGTTCACCGCAGTTTCGAATCCCGAGAACGGCGTCGCCATTACAGAAAGACTCACCTGGCTGGACCGCGGCGACCATCCGGTCATCAGGGAGGTACGTCGATTCGACTTCCTTGAGACGGCCACCGCCGGGAGCTGCCTCTGGCTCGTCGATTCGGTGATGACGCCCATCGCGGGAGCGATCACTTTCGGGGCCTCGCGGGCGGCGCGTTACAGCGGAATGGTCCTGCGGATGGGGCCGCCGTTCGCCGATGCGTTTCATACGAGCAGCAGCGGGCGCCGCGGTCACGAAGCCATCATGAGTAAGCGGGACCGCTGGGTCGGAGCGGCGGGCGCACACGGAGGCATGGTCGTCATGATGGACCATCCGCGCAACCTTCGCCATCCGGTACCGTGGTTCACCCGCCGCAACCTCCTCGGCACGGGGCCGCTCATGGAGGAAGACCTGTATCTCGGCGCTACGGACAGTCTTCACCTCCGGTACGGATTCCTGGTCCTCGACGATGTGCTCGATCAAAGAGAAATCGAAGACCTCTACCGGACCTACCTGGCGGAGTCGGACGAGCGTTCTCCATCGTAACGCCTCGGCACGCGTAGTCGCGCGGAAAAGGCGATGCGCGCACAACCGGTTCGTTCTTGCTTGACATACGGCCGCAGCCAACCGCATTTTGGGTAACACGTCAAATACGGCGCACAGCCCGCTTTTGCTGTTGTTCGCCTTGATTCTGATCTTTCCGGCAACTTTGCAGGCCGTCTTCGTCTCCCGGCGGAAACCGATCCGCGGGAAGGGGTTTTCGGCGGTGATAGCGGCCTTGTCTTACCCTGACCGGAACGGACCACCCGGGCCATGCTGACCGGAGCATCATGAACAGAGAAACGCTGGTAAACGAAGTGGCATCCAGAACGCAGGTGTCCAGGCGCAGAGTCTCGGCCGTGCTGAACGAGTTCCTTTCCGAGGTCACCGAAGCCCTGTCCCGGGACGAGCGGGTGATGCTGCACCAATTCGGTTCGTTCAACGTGCGGGCCAGGAAGGCACGAATGGCCCGCGATCTGAATGCCAACGTGGGAATGCCCCTGAGTGGCCGCCACCTACCTCAGTTTATTCCCTTCGACACGCTGAAGGACACGGTTGCGCAACAATCGCCGGGTTCCGAAGGTCATGCTCCGGAGGAGCCGGCCGGCCAGGTGGACCGGCCTGTCGATGAAACGCGACGAGACCTCTCCGCCATGCTGGCCAGGGCGGAAGTCCTCGCTGAAAAAGGCAAATTCGAACAGGCGATTCAGCAGTACAACCGCATACTCGAAAAGCACCCGGGGCACACTACCGCGATGGGCAGCCTGGGCAGGATGTTCTATTGTACCGGAAACCAGAAAACCGCTCTGCAGCAATACAACCGTGCGCTGAAGAACGATCCCAGCCATGTCGACACGCTGGTCGACCGGGCGGTGCTGTTCACCGAGACGGGACAGTACGAGGAGGCCAGGGCGGACCTGCTTCGCGCCCTGGAATACGAACCGGCGCCTTTCCAGGCCAGCTACCAGCTCGGCGTCCTCTACATCACCATCGGATCCTACGATGATGCGATCAGGATGCTGACGCGCGCGCTGGAGACGGACCGGACGAAGCCCGAGGTACACCTTCAGCTCGGAAAGGCGTACTGCCACGTCGAAAGACACGCGGAAGCGATCGAGCATTTCGAAACCGTACTTCGTCATGAACCGGACAATGGCCAGGCGTACCGGTATCTAGGTATGATCTACGACAAAGACAGGCAGGTCGACAAGGCGCTCGAAATGTATCGAAAATCCAACGAAATCAGCCTGGCGTAGTCATTGAAATGGTTTTCAGTTTGTTTCTCCGCCTATTATTGTTGAAGATATTAAGAAATAAAGATGTATACGGGTTTAACTTCAGGGTTTTGCGGAAAGGATCAGGAGGGTCTGTAACCGGATGAACACCGTGAACCAAGTGCATTCGGTAGAGGAACGGAAAACAGCCGCCGCGCACGGCGCCGGCGAAGACCGGCGCGAGGAAGAACGCGGGTTGATGGAACGGGCCAAGGCGGGAGACGGCCCGGCCTTCGACGAAATGACGAGGCGTTACAGCGAGAAAGCGTATTCCGTGGCGTACCAGATGCTCGCGAGCCACGACGACGCGCGCGACCTCGTTCAGGACGCGTTCTTCGAAGTGTTTCGAACGCTGGAACGGTTCAATACGCAGTACAGGTTTTCGACCTGGCTCTACCGCATACTGATCAACAAGTGCATCAACTATCGCAAGCGGGAAGCCCGTCGCCGCATGTTCTCCTTTTCGGATTACGGCACGCGGAACGGCAGCGCCGGACAGCAGTTTCTGGTCGCTAATCTGGCGTCTTCAGAGAAGACCCCGCACGAAGTGCTCGAGAACGACGAATTGCGGCGGTCCATTATGGCCGCGCTGGATACCCTGTCGGAGCGGCACAGGACCGTAGTCGTTCTGTTCGATCTGGAGGGCCTCTCGCACAAGGAGATCGCGGAAATCCTCCAGTGTCCCGAAGGCACGGTGATGTCCCGGCTGCATCACGGACGGCTCAAGTTGAAGCGCCTGCTGTCCAAACGACTGACCGGATACCTGGATCTTTAGGAACAGGCCATGAAGTGTACCAATGTAAAAAAGAGGCTTACTCGCTACCTGGAGCGCATGTGCGGCAATGAAGAAGTCGCCGAAATCGCGCGGCACATCGAATCATGCCCCGATTGCGCCCGGGAGTTGCGCGGACTGCAGTCCATCCGGGGCATGCTGCGCTGCTGCCGCCGGTCGAAGCCCGCGACAGTCGCGGTGGCGGAAGTGCAGACGGCTGTTCTGGAGGGCACGACTCATGCCCATATGGTACCGGGCCTGAAAAGAAGGGAATCGGCGCACCGGAGGCAGTCCCGGCAGTACATCGCGGTGGCGGCCACGCTGTTGCTGGCGGCCGGAGGCATGATCTGGGAGTCGACGAGGCCGGTCGAAGCGCCGGCGGTCCAGCGGACGTTTTCGGACGATGACATGTTCTTTATCCTGCAGGAACACGCCCTGATCGAGGATCAAAGCGTGTTCACCAGCGGTACCCTGGGTTCCGTCATGGTCAACTACAAGGAATAGGCGATACACGATGCGGTTTCGACCTGTATTCCTCTGTTTCGTTGCGACGGCCTGTCTCGCGGGTCCTTCTTCCGTCCGCGCCGTCGATCCGGATGTGACCTACCAGAAGATCATGGAAGCCCCGGCCCGGGTGAGCTACCGCGCCACCATGACGAAGCAGCGGTTCAACGCGGCGGGGGACACCACCCGCTACGTCCAGAAGATAACCCATCAGCGTCCTGACCGGGACCGCATCGACATCCCCGATTCGGAAGGCCGTGTCCGCGAGGTCATCATCCGCGTGGAAAACGACATATACCGGCGGAAGGCCACGGGGGACACGCTTTTCTATTCGCACCGCCGCCAGTCGAACTCCAACCTGCTCGAGATGAACCTGGAGTTCAGCAGTCTCGATCTGCTCCAAACCAACTACGAGCTCGAGATCACCGGCGCCGACCGGCTTCTCGACCGTCCGGTGGCCGTCCTCGCTTTCAAGCCGCGTCATCCCGGAAGAATGACCCTGACGGCATGGATCGACGAGGAGACGGGGCTCGTGATGCGAACGGAAGAACGCAACGAAGCCGGTGTGCTCGTCGAGGAACTTTTCCTGACGGAATTCGAAAAGGATCCGGCTATCCCCCCGGACACCTTCGCTACTGAGGAATGGACCGGCAAGTCCGTCGAAACCAACCAGGTCATTGCCTGCGGTTCCATCAGCGAAGTGCAGAAGGAGGCGGATTTCAAGTTGAACGCCCCGGTCTACGTTCCTTCGGGATTTACCCTGCAGCAACGCCGCGTCATCCAGCACCACGGCCAACCGCTCGTGCATTTCATGTACAGCGACGGCCTTTCGCGCATTTCGCTCTTCCAGCGGATCGCTTCTTCCGAAGCGTCGCACAGGTCTCCCAGGGGCACGCCCGAAATGCACGGCGACGTGCGTGTGTGGGAGCGCGGCCCCTATTCCATTCTGCGTCGCTACTACGACGGAAAGCTCTTCACCCTGATCGGCGACGTGGCCGTAAGCGAATCCGTCGAACTGCTCACATCGCTGTGCACGATCAAGCCGGCGGTCGCCGCATCCCCCTCTCCCACGGGCTATTCCCCGTGGATCGGGGCGGGCGCGGGAATCCTGGCCGTCGGCCTGTGGGTACTCTGGCGACGCCGCATGTGACGGAAGCACGCCCTCCCTCTTCCTTCTACGCAATAACCCGGAAACCTTCCATTCCGTCTGTGGTCTAACAGATATATTGATCTGTTGCGCGGGATTTTGGTTGTAAATCCGTCTAATACTTGAAAGGAAACCTCGTCTACCACCGTAACAAGGAGTGAAGCCATGTCGATGCGAAACACGATCTGCTGGGCCGTTCTGATGTCAGCCGGCCTGTTCACCCAGGGGGTGCCGGCGTACGGACAGAACCCCGGATCCGGTCCCGGTACGGGCGATCTGTACACGCTGGACCGGTGCATTCGGATCGCGATGGAGAACAATCCCCAGATAGAGATCGCCAGGAAACAGGTGGAGGTCCGGCAGGCCGCCGCCCTGGGTTCTTATACGGGTGTCATGCCCACATTGAACGCCAACCTGGTGAACGCGAATCGGACGACTTCAGGCGATACCCCGGTCATCGTCGAGGGCGTCGTGCTCCGGGAAGCGCCGGGCAGTACCCGGACGAACTATAGCAACAACGTCTTCCTGCGCATGAATCTGTACAATGGCGGCAGGAACTGGAACACGATCCGGCGTGACCGGCAACTGATAGACAACGAGAAACTGGGGCAGGTAAGTACCGAAAACCAGGTCACCGTGGACGTGAAGACCAGTTACTACAGCCTGCTGCGCGCCAAGCGGCTCAGGGAAGTAGCGGAAGAAAACGTGCGTCTGAACGAGGAGCAGCTTCGACGGTCCCAGAGCATGTACGAGATCGGCTCTGTAGCCCGGGTCGACGTACTGGGGGCCAGGGCGAACCTCGGAGGCGCGCGCATCAATCTGCAAAACCAGGAGAATGCGGTATTGCGGGCCCGGGCCGAACTGGCCAACGTCATGGGTATCCCTTCCACCGCGGCATTTCAGATCGTAGATCCCCTGGAAGGCGGGTCGCTCGACACGACGGCGTCCATGGCCTTGCAGGACGCGCTGCGGATGGCCGACCTGACCAATCCCGCCATCCAGCGGGACGAGGGCGGCATCCGTTCCGCGCTGCTTCAGACGAAGATGGCCCGGGGCGGACTCTGGCCGACGGTATCCGGCTCCGTAGGTTACAGCCGGTCGGGCGTTCGAGTCCAGGACGTCTACGGCAACTATGACAAGAACTGGCGTCTGTCCTTTAATCTGAATCTTAGCATGCCGATCCTGAACGGCACGCAGACCTATGCCGAGATTTCGCAGGCGCAGACGCAACAGTTGATCGCGGAGGAGACGCTGCGGCAGACCCGCAGGACCACGTCGCTGACGATCAGACGCGCGCTGCTCGACCTGGATACGGCCAGAGAAGTCATCGCGCTAAGCGGCGACAACATCGCGGCGTCGGAAGAAAGCCTGCGACTGGCGGAGGAACGGTACCGGGTGGGTTCCGGCACACTGCTCGACGTATTTAACGCGCAGGAAGTCCTGGCGCGGGCGAAATCCGACCTGGCCGGCGCGCAGTACGACTACCTGATCGCGCAGGCCACGCTGGACGGCGCTCTGGGAAAATGAACGCGGCCCGGCCATTGAAATCGTCACGGGGCAAGTCCATCCGTACACCTGATTGAAAAGCGAGGTCCGGCGTGGCTGCCGGGTTTAAATGCTTGAATTGCGTACGAGAAAACTATAAGAAGGGATGTCAACTGATTCTGTCCGGTTCGCCGAACAGGCCGGGCCAGCCACTGGAACTTCTGCATGTCCCTGGATTTCCAAGCGGATTCCCTCATCTGGATTCTCGTCGCTTTTCTCCTCGTCTGTATCCTGATCTACTGGGTCTCCCGGCGGCTGTTCACCCTGGTGTCGCCCCCCGTCGCCTGGGGGCTTGTCGGTCTGCGGATCGCCGCTGCCGCGGTGTTGCTGGCGGTACTCAGCGAACCCGCTTCGCGCATGCTGCTGGAAAGAACCGAATCCCCCGGTGTGGCCGTCCTTGTCGACACCTCGGCGAGCATGGGGCTGTCGGACCGCCAGGGCAGCCGGAACGAAACCCTCGCCGCCGTCCTGTCCAGTGACGCGCTGCATGCCATTGGGGCCCGACACCGGATCCACCGCTATCGTTTCGCCGAGGACCTGTCCCCCTTGCCCGAGGGCGGAGACGACTCCCTGTCGACCGCCGGGGCGGGCACCGACCTCGGCGCCGCGCTGTCCTTTCTCGAAGACGGTTCCCGCGCGGGCCGCTTCGCCGCGGGTATTCTGGTCTCCGATGGAAACTTCACCGTAGGGCGCGATCCCCTCAGGGTCGCGGAGGATCTCGATCTGCCCCTGTACACGGTGGGGATCGGCGACACGCTGGGCGTCCGGGACATCGGCGTTTCCCACCTTACAGTCAACGAAGTGGTATATGCCGGAAGCAACGTACCCGTCGAAGTCGTCGTGAACGGACGAGGATACGGCCGGGTGCGCGTGCCCGTGACGCTGCGGGAAGGAGACCGGATCCTTCGGCGCGCAGAGATCACGCTCGATGGCCGGGAGGGGGATCGGACCGTGATGTTCCATGTCGTTCCCGACACGGTCGGATTGCATCGCTACCAGGTGGAATTGCCCGTGCTGGAAGGTGAGATCACCGCGAGAAACAACCATCGTGTCTTTACGATCAAGGTGCTGAAACCCGGATTGCGCGTACTGTACGTCGAGGGCGCCCCCCGCGCCGACATGGGATTCCTGCGTCGCACGCTGGAAAGGGATGCCAGCCTGGAGGTGACCAGCCTCGTGTTCCGGCCCGACGGCGCAACCTATCCCGAACCGATGCCCGCTTCGCGGACGGATTGGTTTTCTTTCGACCTCGTCATTCTGGGCAGTGTGGACTACGAGCGCATCCGGCCCTGGGCGCACCTTCTCGTGTCCTTTGTCGAGGATAGGGGCGGCGGGCTGATCGCATTCGGCGGTCCCCACAGCTTTGAAATGGGCGGGTATGCCGGAACGCCTGTCGGCAACATGATGCCCTTTGAAATAGCCGCGGCGGCAAGAGGCATGACCGGGCAGACCTTCATTCCGGTCTTGACGGCCGACGGCAGAACGCATCCGATCACCCGTCTGGATGACGACCCGGCCGAATCGGATCGGCGCTGGACTGAACTGCCGCCTCTGCCCGGAATGAACCAGGTCGGGCGCGCGAAACCCGGCGCGACGGTACTTGCCAGGAATCCGACGTGGCGAACCGAAAGAGAGGATGCTCCGGTCATCGCCGAGCATCGCTACGGCCGGGGCAGAGTGCTCGGCATCGCCGCCCAGGGCCTGTGGCACTGGGACCTCATGATGTGGGGAAGCGGCGGCACCAACGCGGCGTACGAAAGGTTCTGGAACAATGCCGTAAGGTGGATCACCGTGCGGGAGGCCAGTCGCCGTATCCGGGTGGCCACGGACAAACTCCGGTACCGGGGCGGTGAAACGATTCGCTTCGACGGACAGATCTACGATGAAAACTACCGGCCGGTCGAACAGGCCGACGTGTCCGTCACGGTTCGATCCGAACGGGACGTCGCGGATCCGCTCCAGCTGGATCTCTCCTCTACGGCACAGGGTCTTGGGCGGTACGCGGGACGTCTTCAGTTTCTGCCCTCGGGCGCCTACTCGTTCGAAGCGACGGCCGCTTTGAACGGCAGGCCGCTGGGTTCGGACAGCGGGGGATTCGTCGTGGGCGAGGCCGGAGCCGAATTCGAAAGAACGCGCATGAACCGGGAGCTCCTCGTCCAATTGGCCGACATGACGGGCGGGAGATTCTACCTGCCGTCGGAAACCGAACGCCTGGCCGAGGACGTCGACCTGGACGAAATAACCGTGCAGGAGACGCGCACCTCCACGCTTTGGGACCATCCGGCCGTGTTGATTCTCCTCGTCGGCCTGCTCGCGGCGGAATGGCTGGTGCGCCGGTACACCGGGATGATCTGACTGTCCGGGAAGATTTCGTTGACACGGCCGTCCGCATTCCTTACACTTCCTGTTACCGTTAGGGGCGGCTCCGCGTGAGCCTGAGAATCACGACCCTTCGAACCTGACCTGGGTTATGCCAGCGTAGGGAAACGGCTGACCGCGGCCGTTTCGAGAAGAAGCGGCCTTTTTCTTTGCCGGCGAGTAAGTGACGGGGATCCGTGGCGCAGCGATCGGACATCGTGGTCATCGGCGGCGGGATTATCGGTTTGGCCGTCGCGAGACGGCTGTGTCTTTCCGGCAGCGCCGTCACGGTATTGGAGCAGCATCGGACCGGCCGCGGGGCGTCCTGGGCCGCCGCGGGCATGCTGGCACCCCACTGTGAATTCGATGAAGCCGATGATCCTTACTTCGTCCTGTGCAGGACGGGACTGGAACGTTATGCCGGCTTCATCGACGCGCTCAGGGAAGAAACCGGCTGCTCCATCGATTACAATTCGACCGGAATGATCTATCCGGCGTTGAGTGACAGGGGACAGGCCCGGCTGGAGACGCGATATGACCGGCACCGCCGGGATGGCGTACCCGTAGAGCGGCTGACCGTCCGGGAAGCGAGGCGACTCGAGCCGAATCTTTCGAACCGGATCCATATGGCCCTGCGCTATCCGGCCGATCACCAGGTGGAAAACCGGGACGTCGTTACGGCCCTGGCCAGGTCGGTGCGCCTGCACGGCGGCGTAGTCCGGGAAGGCGTCACCGCGCGGAAAATCGTGCTGGACGGCCTTCGCGTCGCAGGGGTCGACACGACGGACGGCCTTTGGAACGCGAAGACAGTAGTAATCGCCATGGGTTGCCGGGCGCGCTACCTCGACGGCGTTTCGCCCGCGCATCGCATCCCAGTACGCCCGGTGCGTGGACAGATACTCGCGTTGCGGGCAGGCGCCGTCCCGCCGTTCAGGCATACGATCTTCACCAGCGAAGTCTACCTGGTTCCCCGTTCGGATGGACGGTTGATCGTAGGCGCTACCGTAGAGGAAGCCGGATTTCGAAACGAAGTCACCCTGGGCGGCGTCCTGCGGTTGTTCAGGGGGGCGCTGGAACTCGCGCCAGGGCTGGAATCCTGCCCGCTGGAGTCCACCTGGTCGGGACTGCGGCCGGTGGCGCGGGACGGATGGCCCGTGCTCGGAGCCACGGGGACACCCGGCCTGTTCGCGGCCACGGGGCACGGGCGGAACGGCATACTGCTGGCGCCGCTGACCGGAGACCTGATCGCCGAGGCCATCCTGCACGACAAGGTACCAACCGTCATGAGGCCCTTTCTGCCCGATCGCTTCTACCCGGCCGGTACCGGAGAGACGAAAGATGATCGTAACCGTTAACGGGACATCCCGGAAACTGCCCTCGAACACGAGTATCGACGCCTTGCTGAAGGACCTGGGCGTGCCTTCCGAGGGGACCGCAGTGGCGCTGAACGGAGCGGTCGTCCCGAGAAAGGAACACGGGAAGACCACGCTTTGCGACGACGACGTGGTCGAGGTGATCCGGGCGGTAGCGGGCGGGTGACGGCCGGGTCCGTCCTACCGGCACCCGCGCAGTCCCCGCGCAACCAGGACCAATTATCATGAACCCTGAAATCTGACAGGCACAGCGACACGGGACAGGACAGGCAAAGGAGCGGATGATCATGGACGCCCTGAAAATAGGCGGTTTGGAGCTGGAATCCCGTTTGATACTCGGTACGGGAAAATACGCGAACTTCGAACTGATGCGGGAATCCTTCGAGGCCAGCGGCACGGGCATGGTCACCGTGGCCATCCGCCGGATCGATCTGGACGATCCCTCGGGGAAATCGCTGCTCGACTTTATCGACCGCGGCCGCTACGAACTGCTGCCCAACACGGCCGGATGCTATACGGCGAGCGACGCCGTGCTTACCTGCGAACTGGCGCGGGAGGCGCTGGGAACCGATACGGTAAAACTCGAAGTGATTGGGGACGAGAAGACCCTGTTTCCCGATAACGAGGCCACGCTGGAAGCCGCGCGCACCCTGGTCGACCGGGGATTCAACGTCATGCCCTACACCATCGACGATCCCATCGTCTGCAAGAAGCTCGAAGACGCAGGATGCGTCGCGGTCATGCCCCTCGCCGCGCCGATTGGCTCCGGCCTGGGCATCCGCAACCCGCACAACATCGCCATCATCGTCGAGCACAGCCAGGTGCCGGTCATCGTCGACGCGGGGGTCGGGACGGCCTCCGACGCGTCCGTCGCCATGGAGCTGGGTTGCGACGGCATATTGATGAATACCGGTGTGGCCGGAGCGCGGGACCCGGTCAAAATGGCCGTCGCCATGCGCAAAGCGGTCGAAGCCGGGCGACTTGCCTTCGAGGCGGGCCGGATTCCCATGAAGGCCTACGCGTCCGCTTCCAGTCCGCTGAGCGGTATGATTCAACCGTCATCCGAATAGCCGCAATGGTCGACTTCAGGTTCTATCTGATCAGCGATCGGACCCGGTGTGCCGGACGGTCTCTCGCTTCGGCGTTGGGTGAGGCGTGCCGCGCAGGTGTTCGCGCGGTCCAGATCAGGGAGAAAGACCTGGATACTTCCGACCTGCTGACGTTGACGCGGAAGGTACGGGATGAACTCGGTGAATGCCGCCCCTTGGTGATGGTCAATAGCAATCCGGAGGTGGCCGCGGCCTGCGGGGCCCAGGGCGTTCATCTGCCTGAACGGAGTATGTCGGCCCGGGCGGCGCGCGACCGCCTGCCTGCGGGTACAATGATCGCCCGATCGACACACAGCGTAAATGCCGCGCGGGAGGCAGAAGCGGAAGGGGTCGACTTCATCACATTCGGTCCGGTATACGATACGCCGTCCAAGGCCGCCTACGGTCCGGCCAAAGGGCTGCAGGCGCTTTCGGAAACGGCCCGCGCGGTGACGATCCCCGTGTTTGCCCTGGGCGGCGTGACCCCCGGGCGGACGACGGAATGCCTGGAGGCGGGCGCCTTTGGTGTCGCGGCGATCTCGGCCGTACTGTCCCGCCCGGATATACCCGGGGCGGTTGGCGCATTCGAAAAGGCGCTGGGCGGCCTGTGACCGATCGGGGCGTTCAAAATAGTTGTTGACAATTCCGGTAAACTTACCGAAGTTACTCCCGAACCATCAACATTCCGAATATCCCAGCAGCCTTCTGCTTACTTGATCCCAAAGTGAGGAAACGTATGCGGCGCTTATGGACAGAAACGATGCGAACGCTCCTAGTGACGGGCCTGCTTGCCGGAGTGCTCGGAATCGCGTGCAGCGGGACGCCCGTCGAGGAGGAAGCCGAGGTCGCCGGCACCGAGACCATCGGCACCGAGATCGGCCATACGGCGCCGAACTTCGAAGTGTACGCCATGGATGGATCGAAGGTCACCCTGGAGGACTTCCGGGGCCGGCCCCTGTTCGTGAACTTCTGGGCATGGTGGTGCCCGCCCTGCATCAGGGATGCGGAACCCCTGATGGACATCGCGAAAAAGTACGAAGGACGGATCAACTTTCTGTTCGTCGGCGTGAACAAATTCTACAAGGACGAGAAACCGCTCGATCCCGCGGAATTCGAAGAAGGATTCGGTCCCGGACTGGAGGAATTCAAGCAGGGTCTTCTAGCGGCCAGGCTGGTTCGTCCTTCCGGCGAATCGGAGAAGAACGATCCGGATATAATGGCCGGGATCGCGGCGCGGAACGAGGAAGTCATCGCGTACTATATGACCAGCGCTACCTCCCTTTTCGATTTCCGCGGCTACTGGGAACGCCAGTTCCGGGCCAAGACCAACCAGCGCTACGGCATTCCCGTCACCTACCTGATCGACAGCGAGGGACGCATCAAGCTGGATGTCCATCCCAACGATCAGCACTGGGACAAGCACGACGACATCCTGGAAGACCTGATCGCGGGCAAGGATCTGTCCCATTACGCGGAACGCTTCCCCATTCCACCTAAACACCAGCGCGAGGAGGCAGCGGGAAGCTGATCACCAGGGACGATTCGAGTCCTCCGCGCATGATCGCTTTTTGTGGTGCAGCAAGGCGCTATGTGTCATCCCGTCCTTCTGGCGGCCGGCGCATCATGACGCCCCGGCCGAACGTCATGGATCGCAGTTTTCCAGCCTCTACGTTCCTCAAGCGTCTTTTCCTGACCTTTATCGCCGGCGCGGTCACCCACTCCGGCGTTTTCGCCCAGGTCCCGTCCACGCAACGGTGCGGTACGTTGCATGTCCATCCATCTGCCCAGTTTCAGGCGGGCGGGCTTGCCGCCAGGCCCCATCGTCCCGACCAGGTGACGGTGGGCCGGCCCACCGTGCCCGGCGAGGGGGATCGCACGAACGATCTGGGCCATTCCTACACGGCCGCGCCCGAGTACTACGTCAGTCCCGGCGGCAATTTCAAGGTCTGGTACGTCACAACGACGGAAGATCGGCCCGGTGCGGGCTGGCCGGAACTGGAAGACGCGGGCGCCGGCACCGTTCCAGAGTATGTCCGGCATTGCGCGACGTTCCTGGAAGAATCCCGCCGCGTCATCGTGGAAGAACTGGGTTACCGTCCACCGCCCATGGACTATCGGTATCACGATCAATACGAGGCGATGGATTCGGACGATGGCGGAGATGGACTATACGACGTCTATATTTCCGATCTCCCAAGTCAATTCAGTGGCTATACCCGCCCGGAAGCCGTCACGACCGGCGCGTCGCTTCCTTCGTACATCGTCGTGGACAACGATTTCGCCGAGTCCCGGCGTACGGTGGAGAAGGCGCTGGACCTGCTGCGGATCACCGTCGCCCACGAGTACTTCCACGCCGTGCAGTTCGGCTACGATGCGGGGGAAGCGGCTTTCTGGCTGGAACAAAGCGCCGTGTGGATCGAAGAACAGGTCTATGACGAGGTCGACGATTACCTGACCTACCTGCCGACGTTCAGTGGATTCCTGACCGAACCATGGCTTGCGCTGGACACCTCGAACGGGGAGCATGAATACGCGGGCGTGCTCTGGCCGCTGTACCTGGAAAAGCGGCACGACAGGGACCTGATCCGAAACATCTGGGAACGATCCGCGACGGAACACGCCCTGGAAGCCATCGACGGGGGACTGCGCAGCGTCGGCAGCGACCTGGCGTCCGCCTTCCAGGAATTCACCACGTGGAACGTCTTTACCGACAGCCGGGCCAACGCGGACCGGTTCTACGAGGAGGGCGCCTCCTATCCTCCGGTCGAACTGAGTGCACTGCACGAGCCTGGTCACCGGCGCGATGCCGCCTCGTACCGTTTCGACGGTCCCCAGATCTCCGCCAGCCGCTATCCGGCCCACCTCGCGGCCAACTACATAGGTTTCGTCCCGGATTCCTCCCTTAGCGGAGGGCTGCGCATCGAATTCACGGGCATAACAGGTGAATGGGGGGTCTCCGTGGCAGGCAGCGGCGCAGTGGATACGGTCATGACGGTCCCGGCGACCAGGGGAAGCGTCACCATCGAAGTGCCCGACTGGACGCGGTACGAAACCGTCATGCTCGTGGTGGCTTCGCTTGAACGCACCGGCGCGGTTTTTGAATATGCCTATACGGCGACCTTCGATCCCGGTCTCACAGGCGGCGGCCGCCCGGTCGCAGCGTCCCTCATCACGTTTCCGAACCCGTTTCACATGGGCGACGGACCCGCCACCGTCCGGTACGAAGTAGACCGTACCGGTGACGTGGAGCTCGCCTTGTACAATGTGCTGGGACAGCGGGTTCGCACGCTGGTGAACGGCCCCCATTCCCGGGGGACGTTTACGACGACGTGGGACGGCAGGGACGATGGCGGAAGCAGGGTTGCCAGCGGGGTCTATTTCTGCCGGATGACGACGGGAGGATCAGCGGGCGGGTCCGAGGTGACCCGGAAACTGCTTTTACTGAAATAACGGTTCCGGGAATGCCCGGAGGACCTTCTCGCAGGTATCCCGTGGATCCTCCCCGTTCTCCACGGATATCCAACCAATTCCATCCGTCTGTCTGAACCAGGTCAGCTGCCGCTTGGCGTACTGCCTCGACCGTTGCTGTATGATCGACACCGCGTCGCTTTCATCCAGTTCGCCGCGGAGACACCGCAGCATTTCCGCGTATCCGAACGTCGACAGGCCATGGGTCCCGGCCCCGTAACCCCGGTCCACCAGGCCCCGGACCTCCTCCTCGAAACCCGATTCCATCATTTTTCCGACCCTGGTGTCGATACGCGCGTACAGGGCGGCGCGTTCCCGCCGCAATCCGACCAGGCGCACCCCCGGGCGTTCGGATTCAGCGGGCCTGTCGAACCAGGACGTCAGGGTCGCGCCCGTCGCGTCATGGACTTCAAGCGCCCGTTCGATCCGCTGACGGTCGTTCGCATGAATACGCGCGGCGGACACCGGGTCGATCACGCTCAGCCGTTCATAAAGTTCGGCCGTGGACACTGACCGGTATCCGGCTGCCAGGCGTTGCCTGAGCTCCCGCGGTATCGCCGGTGCATCGAACAGTCCGCCGGCAAGCGCCTTTACATACAGCCCCGCGCCGCCGACTACGAGGGCCGGCACACCCCGATCCGCGAGTTCCCGGATCGCTTCCCGGGCCAGTCGGCCGTATTCGCCGGCACTGAATCGCACGTCCGGATCGACGACGTCGATGAGGTGATGGGGGGCCGCGGCCTGTTCATCCGCCGTGGGCTTGGCCGTACCGATGTCCATGTACCGGTATATCTGGCGGGAATCCGCCGAGATGATTTCCGCGCCGAACCGCCGGGCCAGTTCGATACCCACGGCGGTTTTACCGACGCCGGTCGGACCTACGAGAACCGGTATGGGACGGGTATCTGCGGCATCTGAATTCATCGGACGGGAAGTCACGATTCGTTCCGGGCGCCTGCCGCGGGTTCCCCGGTCCGCTTGGGCTGCTTCGACGCGGCGGACCGCCAGGCGCGAACCGCCCGGGCGACGGCGACGACCGGGGCGGTCCAGATGCGGTCGCGGTGTTCCCGGAGATAGCCGCACAGCCCGCTGAAATCGGCCTCCGTCACGGACAGATGCCCTTCCGAAATCCCGTGAAAGGTCAACACGGTCCACTGTCCCTGATTCATAGCCTCCTCGACCAGACCGATCATCTCGGAGCTGGCCCGGCGCTCCACGGGGAAGGAGTAGAGGTGGTGCAGATCGGCGGTCAGGGGGTGATTGGCGAAGTCCCCCTTGCCCCGGCCGGCGATGTGGTGGCGGGCCACGACCGGAA
Source organism: Candidatus Latescibacterota bacterium (assembly GCA_012270975.1). Classification (GTDB taxonomy): domain Bacteria; phylum JAAXHH01; class JAAXHH01; order JAAXHH01; family JAAXHH01; genus JAAXHH01. The sequence goes on from JAAXHH010000141.1 coordinate 859,911, forward strand.
CGTAACTCCGGCGGCCCGGCCCCTCGCCCACATGGGCATGGTAGCAGGGATAGCAGAAGGAGAAATCCGCCTGTCCCGGGATGGCTTCGGAGATACGCCGCCTGCCTTCGCCGATTTCCCACTCCATGTCGTCGAGGGTCATCGTCTCCAGGCAGTCTTCGCGGATCTCCTTGAACGCGCAGGAACAGGGGTGATTGACCGTATGGTTGCCCACCTCGTGCCCGGCGTCGGCCACGGCCTTCCACGGCGCGAGCAGGCCGCGCCAGTCCGGTCCCCGGGGATTGACGTAGAACGTGGCGTGAAGATCGTTTTCAGCCAGCACCGGCACGGCGCGGTCCAACTGGGACCGCATCCCGTCGTCAAAGGTCAGCGACACGGCGCCTTCGTATCCATCCTGCCAGGGATCGGAGTGCTCACCGGACATGGAGGCTCCCTTTCATTCACCTTGATTGTAAGCCATGCGCTCCGTATAATATACCATAACCGGTGCCCGGCACCCTGTCAATTTCCCATTAACCGCCTTCCCGATACACATACAATAGAAAGTACCACGCGATGACCTACGGCGAACGTGACCAACTGCTGAGGGACGACGCATACCTGATCCATCCCCTGCAGCACCGCGACGATCATGACGAGCCCCTGATCTGCGTGCGCGCAGAAGGCTCCACGCTCTTCGACATAGAGGGCAACCGCTACCTCGACGGGCTCTCGAGCCTCTGGAACGTAAACGTCGGCCACGGACGGCGCGAACTGGCGGCCGCCGCCGCAAACCAGATCGAGGAACTGGGGTTCTTTTCCTGTTACGCGGGGGCGACGAATATCCCGGCCGTACGCCTCGCAAACCGCCTGAAGGAACGGGCGCCGGGAGCGTTGAATCATACCTTTTTCACGTCCGGCGGCGCCGTTTCCAACGACAGCGCGATCAAGACTGCGCGGTATTTCTGGCAACGCGCCGGCCGGCCGGACAAGACCAGGATCATATCCAGGAGACATGCATACCACGGCGTGACCATAGGCGCCATGAACGCCACCGGCCTGGAGGTTTACTGGGATAACTTCGCATCCAGCCTTCCGGGATACGTCCACATCGACGCGCCCTACCCCTACCACTATAAACCTGCGGACCCGGGCGTGGGATGCGGCGAGGCCAGCGCCCGGGCACTCGAGGAAGCCATCCTTCGGGAAGGCCCAGAAACGGTGGCCGCCTTCATCGGCGAGCCCGTACTTGGCGCGTCGGGCGTCATCGTACCGCCGGAGGATTATTGGCCCAGGGTCCGGGAAATCTGCACGAAGTACGACGTGCTCCTGATCGCCGACGAAGTGATCACCGGGTTCGGCCGCATCGGCCACTGGTTCGGCGTGTCCTACTGGAACGTCGAACCCGACATCATTACCTTCGCCAAGGGCATCACCAGCGGGTACGTGCCCCTCGGGGGCATCATCGTCTCCGACGAGATTCACGACTGCATCCAGAACGCCCCCGGGGACCGGAAATGGAACCATTCCTTCACCTACTCCGGGCACCCGACCTGCTGCGCCGTCGGGCTGGCGAATCTCGATCTCCTGGAAAACGAAGGCCTTATCGAGCGAACCAGGGTCATGGGCGAGCGGCTCATGGACGGCCTGCGGACGCTGCGGACGCTGCCGCACGTGGGGGACATCCGCGGCATCGGACTGATGGCCGCGGTAGAGATGGTGGAAGACCCTTCATCCCGGAAACCCTTCGATCCCTCGTTGAAAATCGGCGGACGCGTCGTGAAGAAGATGCTCGAGAACGGCGTCTATACCCGTTGCCGGGGAGACAGTGTCAACTTCGCACCCCCTTTCGTCGTCACCGCCGAAGAGCTGGACCGGATGATTAACGTTGCCGGAGACGCCATTGAATCGGTTACGGCGTGAACGGACACAGGCACAGGAGGCGCGCCATGAAACTCCTCATCGCAATCGTCAACAAAAGGGACATCCGGCATCTTTCCGATGCACTGATCGACAACGATTTCCGGTTCACGGAGATCGGCAGCACGGGCGGTTTCCTGCGCGCCGGCAACGTCACCCTGTTGATCGGGGTGGATGACGAGCGCGTGCCTCCCGTGCTCGAACTCATCCAGAACCACTGCCACGCCCGTGAGGAAGCCATCGACGTCGCGCAGATCGGCACCCATCTCGACGCCCTCGGGCTGGGAGAGGCGGTTACGACCATGGTGGGCGGCGCCCAGGTGTTTATCATCCAGGCCGAACGCATGGTCGTCGTCTGATCGGCAACCCTTTCCCTCTTACGGGATAAAACGGAACAGGAGCACGGAATTGAAAATCGGCATCATCGGGCACACCGGCTGCGGAGACTACGGGCATTCACTGGACCAGGCCTTCGTAGGCGTGGAGGGCGCGGAGATCGCCGCCCTGGCCGACCCGGACGAAGCGGGACGCGGCGAGGCGTTGCAACGCACCGGCGCGAAGAAGGGATACGCCCGGTACACGGAAATGCTGGAGCAGGAGAAGCTGGACATCGTCGTCCTGGCCACCCACGAGATGAGCAACCATCTCGCCATGGTACTTGCCGCCGCCGAGCAGGGCGTCCACGTGTACGCGGAAAAGCCCCTCGCGCGCACCCCGGCCGAAGTGGACGCCATGCTGGAAGCCTGCGACCGCGCGGGCGTCCTGTTGATCATGGCCCACCCCTGGCGGGGACGGCCGGAAATCCAGCGCCAGGCCATCCCCATGATCCGGGAGGGCGGAATCGGGGAGCCGCGCTGGGCCCGCATGTACGGTTTCGGCGGCGAAAACGGGGGAGACCAGTGGTTCATCGATCTCTATCCCCATTTCTTCGATTTCCTGTGGCAGCTTTTCGGCGAACCGTCGTGGTGCCAAGCGATCATCACCCAGGACGGCCGTCCGGCCCGCCCGTCGGACCGGAAAGAAGGACTGTTCGGCATGGGGACCTCGGCGGGCAACGGCATGTGGGCCCATTACCAGTTCGACGGGTTCAACGCGGAATTCGAGTCCTTCGCGGGCGACGGCATCGAGAATCCTTATCGCATCGACATCCACGGGACCGCCGGCACGCTCATCCTGCCCGGTCCCACGCAGGACGGACCGGACATCTACTTCCACCCCCACTCCAACCCGCAGCCCTTCGACGATGACCGCTGGGAAGTACTCGCCCACGAGCGGGTAACGGGCGGGCAGAAATGGATCAATGCTCACCATCGCATGGCCCGTTCCATGATGGATCTCATCGAGGGCAAGAAACCCGAATACGACCTGTGCCACGCGCGTACCGCCCGCCGCCATATCGAAATGGCCATGGCCGCGCACCGTTCCCACATTACGGGCGCGCGGGTCGCATTCCCCTTTGCCGAAACGGGCAACCCCTTCGACACCTGGTCGGAAGAAGGGCGGGCATAGATGGATACAGCTCGCTTCCGGCACCACCTGGCCGGGCCCGTCGCCTCGATCAACACCCCCTTTCTCGAAAATGACAGCATCGACTACGACGGGTTGCGCAGGTTCGTCGAATTCTGCATCGAAGCCGGGGCTGGAACCGTCCTGTTCACGCCCGGGGACAGTCTCTATTCGTTGCTCACCGAGGCGGAGGTCGCCGAAATGACGGCCTTTACCGCCGGTGTCGTGAACAAGCGGGCGCTGTTCATCGCGAGCGCGGGGTTCTGGTCCACGCCGCAAACCGCCGCCTTCGCGGAATACGCCCGGGACAGCGGTGCGGACGCGGTGATCGTGGCGCCTCCCGACCGCGGGATGACAGTGGACGGGCTCGTGGCGTACTACGATGCGGTGTCGCAGGCCCTGCCGGCCTTCATCCTGAGCGCCGGACTGGTGAGCGTGGGGGGCCGGGGCGCGCTGGAAACGGTCGAACGGCTCCTGGACGAGGTGCCCGGCGTCGTGGGATTCAAGGAAGACTTTGGTCCCGATTTCGCCCGGGGGGCGTGCGCGAGAGCCCACGATAAATGGGTGATCTTCGCCGGCGGCCAGAAGCAGACCCACATGGACATGCTGCCCTACGGCTGCGACGGGTACATGTCCACCTTCATCAAGTTCAAGCCCGAAGTGGCCCACAACTACTGGGCCGCCGTCGACCGGGGAGACCTCGATGCGGCCGCGGGCATCATCGCGCGCTACGACATGCCGCTCTTCGATTTTCTGTACAACACCTTTCCGGCGGGAGGCGATGCGGCCCAGCACGCCGTCCTGGAACTGGCCGGCATCTGCGGCCGCTGGCGGAGAAGTCCCCTGCCCGATCTCTCGGACGCGGAGATGGAGCGACTGAAGGGATTCCTGACGGACGGCGATATGCTGTAAGGCGGCATGACTCAGGGCGGCAATCTTACAACCGGAACTTTACCAGCACCTGCTGAAACAAAACGCACATGCAAATTGGCTATACGACCTGGGGCATGCCCAGGGTCCCCGTGGACCAGGCCCTGTCGTTCCTGCACGATCAGGGCTTCGACGCCGTCGAATTGACGGTCCTGCCGAACTATACGACAGCCGTGGACGGACTCGACGCCGGTGAGCGGCGACGCATCAAGGCGCTCTGTGAAAGATACGGCCTGGCCATGCCCGCTGTCGCCGCCCACCGCTCGCTCCTCGACGAGGACCCCGACGCGCACCGTGAAAACATGCGCATACTGAAGCGGGCCGTCGACCTGTGCGCCGAGTGGAGCGACGGCCGCGGCGCGCCGGCGCTGGACACCGTGTTGGGCGGCGCCCCGGAAGACTGGGAACCCAGGCGGGATTTCATCTTCGAACGGGTCGGCGCACTGGTGGACTACGCCGCGGACAGGGACGTGGTGATCGGCATGGAAGCCCACGTGGGATCCGCCCTGGATACGGCGGAGAAATCGGTCCAGCTCGTAGAGACCATGGACTCGCCCCACCTGGGGCTCAATTTCGATATCAGCCACTTCGACGTCCTGGGCATGCCCATCGAGGAAGCGGTCCGGCTCATGGCGCCCCACGCGGTCCATACCCACGTCAAGGACCAGCGGGGGCGCGTGCCGGATTTCGAGTTTCTCGTGCCGGGAGAGGGCGATTTCGACTTCGTGGCCTACCTGCGCGCCATGCATGCCGCCGGATACACGGGTTCCATCACGGCAGAGGTCAGCAACATGGTGCAGAAGAAACCGGGATACGACCCCTTCGAAGCGGCCGCCCAGTGTTATCGGACTCTCGAGAATGCCTTCGCCGAAGCCGGCGTGCCCCGGACGTGAGCGGCGGCGAATTGACCGAACGTGTACGTTGTACCGGGGCTTTTTGAGATACCGCCCGCATCGGGCTACTGAGCATCTTTTACCGTGAGGATGACCATGGAATACCGCTATCTGGGCAAAACCGGCCTGCAGGTCTCGCCGATCTGTCTTGGCACCGCCTTTCGGGGCGCGATTGACGAGCATGCCGGCGTTCGGGTGATCGAAACGGCCCTCGACCTGGGATGCAACTTCATCGACTCGGCGTTCTACGGCGAGGGCAGGTCCGAGAAGATCATCGGGAAAGCGCTCAAGGGCCGGCGCGAACAGGTCGTGCTGTGCACCAAGATCTTCGGCACCGCGGGCGATGGGCCCAACTACACGGGGCTGTCGCGGTTCAACCTGATGCAGGGCGTGGAAAAAAGCCTGAGACGGCTGCAGACCGACTACATCGACCTCTATCTGGCGCACAGCTTCGACCCGGTCACGCCCCTCGAAGAAACCCTTTCGACCTTCGACGATCTCGTCCGGCAGGGCAAGGTCAGGTACATCGGCTGCAGCAACTGGCCGGTGTACAAAGTGATGGAAGCACTGTGGACGAGCGACCGGCGCGGCCTCGAACCCTTCGTCTGCCTGCAGTACAACTACAGTCTCCTGGCGCGCTGGGAAACGGAGCTTGAACTCATGCCCATGGCCAAAGACCACGGGCTGGGTCTCATGTGTTACAGCCCGCTTGCCATCGGCCTGCTGACCGGCATGTTCCGCCGCGGGGCCGTACCGCCCGAGAACAGTCCCTGGGGGAAGAACCCCCGCCCGGGGCTGAGCCGCTCGATGTATCCCTTCGACGAGGCCATGACCGACAAGCTGGACGGCATCGTGCAGACCCTGATCGACGTGGGGGAAAAGTACGGTAAGACGCCGGCCCAGGTGGCGCTGGCCTGGCTCCTGGACCACGAGGAGGTTACGGCACCGATTATCGGTCCGGATTTTCCCGAGCAGGTCGAGGAGTCGCTCGGGGCCGTGGGTTGGACGCTCGAACCGCAAGACCGCGCGCTGCTGGACGAGGTGTCCGCTCCAGACCTTCCGGGGAAGTACGCCTGACCGCGCCGCAGTCCCTCAAAACCGAACCGGTAAGGGAATCCGGCAGCCGATTGCGTGCCGGAGCGTCAGCCGAAGGGATCGTCCGCGTTCCCGGAAGGCGGCCTGCGCTTCTTCGCTTCCACTTTGGTAGCGTTGTAGATGGCTCGTATGCGGCGGAACTTCTGCGCCACGAGCACGATGAACACCACCAGGATCACACCCAGGACGACCTGGTAAATGGGGTTTTCCCACCCCAGGATGACCGGCCAGAGCGCGAGGATCGCGAGAATGGTGAACCCCGCCTCGAGTTTTTCTTTAGTCGTCATATCCGAACTTGTCTCTTCCGGGTCCGCGGCCAATCAGAAATCGAATTCCACCTCCACCAGCCGGTTTTCTTTCGAGGCCGTTTCACACCCCTCGATGAGTTGTATCGGACCCTTTGCCCATTCCCCCGTGATCTCCAGGGGAAGACCGGCGAGCAGATGGTCAGCCACATTCTTGTAATACCCCCGCCAGTTATGTCCCCGGTCATAGGGTTTCACTTCGACGACCCGGTGGCGGCCGTCGGCCGAGGCCATGGTCACCGTGCCCGCTCCGTCCCCGCCTTCCATGACAATCGATCCTTCGGTCCCGAGGACGGTCCACATGGGCCTGCGCGAAGCGTGGATGGATGAGGTGATGAACTGCGCCTCGACGCCGGAGTCGAAACGGGCGTAGGCCCGGCAGTAATCCTCGTTGGTGCTGCTGTGCCAGACCCGCTTCATGTAGTTCCCGTAGAGCGTCGCCCGCTTGTTGATCCGGTTGCCCTGTCCGTCGTACCGGGGCACCAGCTGCAGGATCTTCTCGAAATTGTGGGCGCCCCAGTCGTACATCGCCCCGCCGGAAACCGGCTTGTGGGACCGCCACGCCTGGCCCGGCAGGCCGTACCCCACCAGGGCGCTTTCAATCGAGTATATCTCGCCGATATCGCCCCGACCGACGATCTCCTTCATCGACAGGATGTCCGGGTCCCAGTGCCGGTTGTGGTACACCGAGATCATGACGCCCCGTTCCCTGGCCAGGCCGATCAGTTCGTCCGCCTCGGAAACTGTGACCGTGAAGGGCTTCTCCGTAATGACATGCAGGCCGGCGTCAAGGAGCGGCTTCGCGACGGACGCGTGGTAGGCGTGGGGTACGATGACGATGGCGAGGTCGATGAGTCCGCTTCCGGCCAATTCCACGGCATCCGCGAACAGGGGTACCTGTTCGCCCTGCTCCTCCCGCGCCGCTTCCAGCCGGGCGGGGTCCCGGTCGCAGACCGCACCCAGTTCGAAACCGCGGGTCGCGGCGATCTGATCGCTGTGGTGCTTCCCCATGCCGAAAAGCGGTCCGTATCCGACCAGCCCGATGCGGACAGGCGATCCGTCGGCCATACCACACACGTAACGGAGTCCCTTGATCAACTGGTCCTGGAAGTCGGGATGGACGAAGGCGCGGTTATCGTGGCCGAGGGCGGTGTAGAACACGCGTCCCCTTCCGTAATCCCGCAAGTAACCCAGGGGCTTGCGTTCGAGTTTCCATATGCCGTGCTGGAACCACCGCAGCGGCGCCTCCGTCTTGATGTCCATGTTGTAGCATTCGTCTTCGACGCGGAAACTCGGGCTCAGGCGCGGCAGGACGTCGTCGAAGGCGGGATCCACCTCCACGTCGAAGTGGCCCAGAGGATCGTGGCCGATGAATTCGGTGCCGATCATCTCGATGTAATCAGCGTATTGCGCCAGCCCCGCGTTGGCCGTGTGCACCGCCAGCAGCCCGCCCCCGTTACGCACGTAACCGGTGATCCCCTGCTCCTGCTCCCGGGTCAGTTCGCCGGACGCGATGTAGAGCGCCACGGCATCGTAATCCGACGGGTCGCAGAGCGCGTTCCGGTCGTCGGTGACGTCCAGGGTGAACGGCGAAGCGCCGTTCACGAGCCCTTCGAACATGGCGGCGAACTGGCTGAACGGCGGGCTGTGCGCGTTGATCAAGAGCAGTATGCGTTTCACGGCGGTCCCTTCTCAGGCGGGTGGACGAGGTGACGACTATGATCCGTTTCGACGATTCCTCCTTGCAGCTTGTCTTCTTTCACTCAAGGCCTTTCTCGACGGCGTCGTGCCCATCCCGCACTACACCTGGGCGGGGACCTGCGAATCCGCCGTCAACGTGACGCGGATGCCGAACCGCAGATAGCCCAGGGACAACAGTACGCACGCCGGCCACCAGAACCAGTCCGGCAGGGGCGATTCCATGAGCATGTGTACGGTGTCCAGCACGACGGCCGGCGTAATGGCGATGATCGCCAGGTTCAGGAGCGTGCGGTACGGAAGACTACCTCCGTTGGACGCCGTGAAAAAGGAAGCCACGTAGGCATAGAGGAGCGACTGCAGCGTCCGGTACGCGTAGGACAGCACGAGAAGGATGGGGAAGAGCAGCGTGTTTACCAGCGTGCGGGTCCAGTCGGCGATCACATACAGGTCTTCCCGGGTCAGCGTCTCCGGGGGCCCTTCCGGAAGGGGACTCACATCGACCTGGTCGCCCTCGCCCCGGATGAAGATCTGGGTCCGCGTAACCAGCAGGGGCGCTTCGGTGTCATCCAGGCTGGCGTACCGGCCGGTGGGATCGATGACGGCCAGGACCGTCCCGTCGCGGTCACGCAGGATCGTCGGCATGGCGGAGGAGGTGGACAGTTCCCCATCGGACAGGCTCAGGTCGGGGAGTTGGTCTATGTAGAACGGCGCTTCCCGGCTCACCCACTCGTCCACCTGGTTCTGTATCTGGATGGTGGCGGGAATCCAGGTCAGCGCCAGCAGAAGAAGAAGGTACAGAAAGGTGCGGTTGCGCCAGTGCCGGGCTACATCCTCGTAAATCGCCCCGTCGTAGAAGGCCATCCAGAGCGGATGCAGAATACTGAATCGACGCATGTGCCCTCTCATCCTCCCGGCCGTTGTCCGTGGCGCGGCGACCGGACGCCGCGCGGCGGAGTGCTAGACCGAGTTGGCCACCGAGCCGTCCGACCTGAGCAGCGTACTCGCCGTATTCATCGGAGTAAACGCCGCTCCCTCCAGCAGTTCGTCGTCCAGTTCCACGCCCAGGCCCGGGTCCCGGGGAATCGGAATGTAGCCGCCTTCCCGCCGTATGCGGGTCCGGTACACCCTGCTGGCTTCCGATTCGTCCGCCATGCTGTACTCCTGCGTCACGAAATTGGGGATGCTGGTGTCCAGATGTACGGAAGCGGCGGTAATTAGGGGCGTCAGAAAATTGTGGGTAACCACGGCGCAGTGGTGGGCCTCGGCGATGGCGGCGATCTTCTTGCAGTGGGTCAGGCCGCCGGCGAGGGCCACGTCCGGCCGCACGTATTGGGGTCCCCCGTGGGCAAGAAGCTCCTGAAACTCCCAGATGGTGTTCAGGCGCTCCCCATTCCCGACGGGTATGCCGATCCGCCGGGCGATTTCACCCTGGGCCATGATGCTGTCGATCTGGATGGGGTCCTCGATGAAATACAGGTTGAATTCTGTCAGCGCGTTGGCCAGGGGCATGGCGGTCAGCGGGGTCAGCTTGCGGTGGACCTCCACGATGAGATCCATGTCGGGACCGCCGCCTTCGCGGGCTGCCGCGACGAGATCCCGGGCGGTGCGAATCATCCGGTCCAGGGCCATGTCCTGGTAGCCGCCCGGCAGGGGGTCGAACTTGAGCGCCGTGAAGCCCTCGGACGCAGCGTTCCGCGCGGACTCGAGCATGGCCTCCGGGGTGCCGCCGCCGCCCAGCAAGTGCAGCCTGACCCGGTCCCGGCAGTTCCCGCCGAGCAATTCCCAGATTGGGACGCCGAAGTGTTTGCCCTTGATGTCCCACAGGGCGATATCGACGGCGCTGACCGCCCCGGACAGGGCGCTTCCCCGGAAGGGCGACATGCGGTAGAGATACTGCCAGTGATGTTCGATGCGGAACGGGTCCTGCCCCACCAGGTAGTCTTTGAACCGCTCCACGATCTGGTGCACGGCTTCGGGATATCCCCAGCAGGCCGTCTGCCCCACCCCGGTGAGCCCGCTGTCGGTCCGGACGCGGATGACGTATCCGCCACCGATGAAATACGAGGCGATGTCTTCGATTTTCACTTTGGGAACCTTTCGTGTCGCCGCGGCGGAGACCGGCGGCTAGTAATCGCCCCAGAACTGAACGCGGTTGCCCTCCCGATCGGAAGCGATCGATAAGACACCTATCAAGTAATTGCTGTTTCATCCACCCCGCAACCAGAAATCGGCACCGCTGTCGGCAAATCCGCAAAACGCAGTTTTTACTTGAAGACCCCCTTGCGTCCTCTGTATACTCTGTTTACAGATTCTCGACACATTCGCAGTTTTTCCAGACCCCTGGCCCGGTCCGGCGCGGTGGTCTCCACCGCACAGTCTATCGGAGTGTGCCGGAGGCCTCAGTCAGGAGATACACCATGATTACCGAAGAAAACTGTTTTAACTTCGATCCGAAATACGAGGACCCGGAAAAGCTCAAAGCGTTGTCCCGCAGAGGATTCATCGGCCGGATCGCGGGCGGTCTCGCCGCCGGGACGGCTCTCCTGTCCACGGCCGGTAAGGCCGGGGCGAAGCCACCGGTGCCCGAAGACCATCTCCCGGAACCCGATGACGTGGCCTACTGGAACTGGGTGGCCGACCAGTTCATAGTTCGCGACGGGGTGTCCTTCATGAACACCGGCACGCGCGGACCTTCCCCGGCCCCGGTGCACCGGGCGCAGATCGCCGCGCTGGAAGGCGCGAACTCGGATTACAAGAGCTATACCAGTTACGTATACAACAGCGACTTCCGGAAGAAGATGCGCGCGAAGATGGCGGACTACATCGGCTGCAAGCCGACCGAGGTCGCCTTTACGAACAACACGACGGAAGGGATGGTCTTCGGCACCTTCGGCGTCGACATGGAGCCGGGCGACGAGATCGTGACGACCAATCACGACCATTCCAGCGGCGTGCAGCCCATCAATCTCCGGGCCGTCCGCCAGGGGACGAAGACCGTCATGATCGACCTGTCGTCCCCCGATTACCACCCGCCCGACAGTCCCGACGCGCTGCTCAAGGCCTTCGAGGCCGCCATCACGCCGCGCACGAAAATGCTTAGCTTCTGCCATATCAACTACGGCGACGGACTCGTCCTTCCTGTACGGGAAATCTGCGACATGGCCCGGGCGAAGGGGATCATCACGCTGGTCGACGGGGCGCAGCCTCCGGGCATGCTCGATCTGAACATGCACGACCTGGGTTGCGACATGTACGCCGGACCGTGCCACAAGTGGATGATGGCCTCGATGTACACGGGCTTCTTCTACGTGAAGGAGGACATCCTGGACCGGGTCTGGCCGACGCTGTACTCCGGACCGGTCAACGGCCTGTCCATGTACGGTCAGGAACCCACGGGCTTCGCCAAGATTTACTACGACGAGTACCTGGCGGGCGCCTCCAAGTTCGAGCTGCGGGGTTCCTCCAACGCCCCGGCCCGCGTCGCCATCGACGCCGCGCTGGATTTCCACAACATGATCGGGCCGGCCGCCATCGAGAGCCGTAACCGCTACCAGGCCGTGCGCGTGGCCAACGCCCTGCGGAACATCGACGGCGTCGACGTGTACAGTTCGCCGGATCCCCGCATGAGCGCGGCGCTCGTCTCGTTCAAGGTCAACGGCGTGGGTACGCGCGATCTCAACAACACGCTGTGGGACCGCCACCGTATCTATATCCGGAACGTCACGCACGATGAGATCAACTGGGACGCCAACCGGACATCGATGCACGTCATGGTGACCGATGCCCAGACGGACCAGTTCATCGGCGCCGTCGAGGAGATCGCCAAAGAGAAGAGACTTTAGTCCGGCGTGGTATTATAAAGGTCTTCAGGACAGACCGTGTTCTTGGCTTTGAGCTCTGGAGGGAGGCGTAATGGCGTTTCTGCGTCACTTGGCGCTGCGCTGTCGTGACGTGGCGGTCTCGCGGCGGTTTTACGAGGAAGTGATCGGCTTCGACTTTATCGGCCGCCGGGGCAACGGCGAGGCGGTCGATCTCAGCGACGGCACCTGCAACATCACCCTGCTCCCGCACGACGACCCTTCGCGGCCGACGCTCGAGGAGGGTGAGGAGTACATCCATTTCGGCGTACTGGTGGATGACCTCGAGTCCGCCTGGCACCGGGTGCGGAACTGGGGGGCGGAAGCGCCGAAGACCGTGAAGGGCCGGGACGCCATCTCCTCCGAGACGCCGCCGGAAATCGCTTTCAAGGCCATCGACCCCGATGGCAACATCGTCGATATTTCCGGTGACCGGGACGAATGGCGCGGCGCCAGGATATGACCATGGGTTGATTCCCCGGTACCGATCAACCTCCTATGCGTATACTCAGATCGGCTGCTCTTTCGATTGACAAATCCGTCGCGAGAGCAGCCGAGTTGTTTGATTTCTCCCGCGGACGCATCCCTCCCGGCACCCTCACCGCCGCCGCGTGGCCCGGCCTGGCTAGATCCCTGGTTCGACAGTTCAAACAGGGCGTTGCCGGCGTAACCGGTACGAACGGCAAGCACACGACCTGCCATATCCTGGCTTCGATCCTCCGGCAGGCCGATGCCCGCACGCTCTATCCCGAAGATATCGCTCCTTCCATCGACGAGGTGGTCTCCATCCTGGTCCAGGCGACGGACCGCCGCGGAGCGATCCAGGCGGATTACGGCGTATTCGGCTTCGAGACCGGCTTGCTGGGCAGGGCGATCAGGGTGTGCAGTCCACATACCCTGGTACTGAACAACCTCTACGACGATGAATTGAACCGGGGGGTCGATCCCGTCGCCCTGGCCGGGGAATGGAGCGACTGGTTCGGCTCCATGGACGCGCGCAGCAACATACTCGTGAACGCGGACGATCCGGTCCTCTGCGGCGGTTTCACGCGCGGCGTGCCGCCCCGGCTGACCTACTTCGGCGTGGAGGACGAGCGCCTGAATCAGGCGCATGCGTCCATGCCGGAAGCGCCATGCCAGCGGTGCGGCAAACTCCTTGCCTACCGTATCGCCTGTCTGGCCCACCTGGGCGACTACGCCTGCGAAGGCTGCGGGTGGGAACGGCCGCTGCCCACGGTCTACGCCATCGACGTGGACCTGGGAGCGGAGGTATCCCGTTTCCGCCTCATCACGCCGCGGGGGCCTCTGGACGTGTGTCTCCAGCTGACGGGACTTCACAACGTCTATAATGCCGTGGCCGCCGCCGCCGCCGCCGTCACCCTCGGCCTGAGTCCCGTGACGATACGCAAGGGACTCGAATCGGTGACGTCGACCGGAGGACGGGACGAACGGGTGGTGATCCATGAGCGAGAAGCGCGTCTGATGACCATCAAGAACAGGACGTCGCTGCATGAGGCGCTCAGAACGTGCCTGCTGGACCCCAGGCGCGGCCATTTCCTGTTTCTCCTCGACGCCTCCGTGCATGACGGGCGAAACGGACCCTGGATCGTGGACGGCGACCTGGAAGGCATGGCGGACCGGTCGAGATCGGTGCACGTGGCCGGCGCGGGCGGCGCGCACCTGGCCCTGATGGATGAGCAGATGGACGCGGAAGAGATGGCTTCGGCCTCGGATGTCAGCGACGTATTCCACGATCTCATGCGTCGGCTCACCCCGGGCGACAGGTTGTGGGTCCTCGCCACCGAAGGGGCCATGTACGCCGTCAGGCAGGAATTGAAGGAGATGGGGGTGCTTTGACGAAGGCGCGCGACATCAATTCCACGGCGGCCGGTCACACCCTCTGAATGGATAGTGATCGTCGGACCGGAACCGGGGTAGGGGCGGATAGTAGTTGACCCCGTCCACGGCCTTGCCGCGGCACAGGTAGGCGGGGAAGTTCTCGCGCTTGATACGCGTGGTCGTGGGGATGTACCGGAGGGTCAATCCGCATCGGCGCCGGTTGGACAGGTTGGCCTTCGATCCGTGTATCAGATAGGGATCGTGCAGGGATACGCCTCCCGCCGGCACGACGACGTCCGCCGCCCTGGCTTCATCCACCTTCAGGTCGAGTTCCGAACGCAGCACGTTATCCCCTTCGGATCTGCGGTGCCGGTACAGTTTCTGATCCCGGTGGCTGCCGGGGATGACCCGCATGCATCCGTTCTCCGGAATGGAGTCGTCCACGGCCAGCCAGATCGTGATGACCTCCATGGGTTCCAGCGGCCAGTAATTTCCGTCCTGGTGCCACAGCACCGGTTGCCCGTCCCCGGGCGGCTTGCTGATGTAGTGCGCGGCGAAGAGCGCGATGTCGGGACCCAGGAATGGTTCGATGACGTCGATAAGCCGCGGGTCGGTGCAGAGGCGGATCCAGAACGGATCGTCCACGATCAGGTGATGATGGTACTGCTCCGGCCGGACGTCGGGGTACTTCCTTCCCATCCACTCGACATGGCCCTGGGCTTCGGCGGTCAGGTCGCCGTCGATGACCCCGGGCAGGACGACGTAGCCGTCTTCTTCGTATCGCCTTACGATCTCGGCGCCGCTCATGGGGCGAATCCCCCTATTCATGTTCGAGGTGCTTGCGCAGGGCGGGGATCGAAGCACAAACCCCCGGCCGAAACCGGGGGTTTGCATATAAAATAAAAAAGGCGAAGAACGGGAAACCGGTCAACAAATGCCGACTCGAAGCACGACGTCAACCGCGAGCCGTTTCCCTGCTCCTCACCCTGAAGCTACCTCGGCGCCGTCGCGGCGTCAAGCGTAAAATCCCTGCCAGAAAGTCGTACCTTTCTCCTGCGAAAATCGAATAGGCCGTCTGAGTCCACGAAACAATAGAATGGTTGACATCCCCTGGGTGACCGTGTATTTTGTAAGTTCCCACTGAATCGATCACCATCTGAAGAAAATACCCATTCTCGACCAGCAGAACCGGATTGTCAACGACGGTCAGACAGGAGAAACCGATGAGTTCAGACAGATTCGACTTTGCCATTGCCATAGGCGGCGCCGCGGGGCAGGGAATCGCCACGCCGGGCAACGTGCTGGCCCGGATTTTCATCCGGCGCGGACTGCATCTCAACGCCTACAATGCCTACCAGTCGATCATCCGGGGCGGTCATATATTCCTCACGATGAGGGTCAGCGATGAACCGGTTTACAACCACGGCGACAAGCTCGACCTGCTCGTCTGCCTGAACCAGGATACGATGGACCGCCACCTGGGGCTCATGGGGCCGGGAACGCGCGTCCTGTACAACAGCGACACGATCACGCCCGGGACCCCGGAAGACGGTGTGCACCTGTGCCCGCTTCCCATCGGCGAACTGACCGACAACAACCGCAACAAGCTCGTGCAGAACACCGTCGCCCTCGGGACGATTCTCAACCTGCTCGATATCGACTTCCAGATCCTCGAAGAAATCCTCACCATGCAGTTTCAGCGCAAGGGGCAGGACGTGGTCGACGAAAACGTGGGCGTGGCACGCGCGGGATACGACTACGCCGCGGCGCACTTCGAGCCCTTTTCCCTTACCGTCCCCGCCGGAGGCAAACCGCTGGCGGTGTGGAACGGCAACGACGCGATCGCCATGGGCGGCGCGTCCGCGGGTGTCAAGTTCTACTGCGCCTATCCCATGAGTCCCTCCACGGGCGTCCTTCACTGGATGGCGAAGAACGCGCGGGAGCTCGGGATCATGGTACGCCAGGTGGAGGACGAGATCGGAGTCGCCAACATGGCGATCGGCGCCGCCCACGTGGGTTGCCGGGCCATGTGCGCCACGTCGGGCGGGGGCTTCGCCCTGATGACCGAAGCGGTCGGCAGCGCGGCCATGATGGAGATACCGGTCGTGTTCATCGACGTGCAGCGCGCCGGCCCATCCACGGGTGTGCCCACCAAGACGGAGCAGGGCGATCTCTGGCAGATACTCGGTGCTAGCCAGGGAGATTTCGAGCGGTTCATCGTGGCGCCGACCGACGCGCTTGACGCCTTCAACACCATGCCCGAATTGTTCAACCTGGTGGACCGTTTCCAGTGCCCGGGCATCGTGATTTCGGACCTGCTGATCTCCGAGGGCACCTTCAGCGTGGATCCCGACGCCATCGACATGCAGCCGGACATCGACCGGGGCGACCTGATCACCGAGTCGGCCAACGGCGTGAGCGATATTCCGACGGGTACGCAGGAAGCGAACGGCCACGGGCTCATCGGGGCGCCGAGCAACGGATACCTGCGGTACGAGAATACCGAAAGCGGCATATCGCCCCGCGCGCTCCCCGGCGTGCAGGGATATGCCCATGTCGTGGCCACGGACGAACACGACGAGGACGGCGTCCTGGTCAGCGACGAGTTCACCAATCCCCACAAGCGCCGCAAGATGGTCGAGAAGCGCGCCCGGAAGTTCAAGGACGTCGCCAGCCGCATCGACCCGCCCGAACTTTCGGGCGCCGACGACGCCGAAGTCACGCTTATCGGCTGGGGATCGACCCGCGGCGTAATTCGGGAAGCGGTGGAGACCCTCAACCGCGAGGGCGTCGCCGTGAATCATCTGCCCATAAAATGGATCGTCCCGCTTCACACGGAGACCATTGCGGAAGTATTCGCCAACGCGAAGCGGACCGTGATCGTGGAGAACAACCATTCCGGCCAGTTCCATCGCTATCTGCGCAGCGAGACCGGCTTGACGGCCGACGGCCATATCCGGAAGTACGACGGCGAGCCGTTCATGCCCCATCATATCGTGGAAGGCGTCAAGGAACTGCTGGCCGGCACGACGGACATCTACGTGCCCTACCAAGAAGTCATCGTCTAAGGAGTCCCAAACATGTCAGTGGAAACTTTACCACGCGAAGAAGTGGAAGCGAAACCGGTAGCACCATTGAAAGCGAAAGACTTCAAGGGCAAGGTGGATCCGGACTGGTGTCCGGGATGCGGCGATTTCGGCGTGTTGAGCAGTCTGCAGCGGGCCTGCGTGAACCTCGGTCTCCAGCCCCACGAGATTCTCACGATCAGCGGGATCGGCTGTTCCTCGAATTTTCCGGGTTTTTTCAATTCGTACGGCATGCATACCCTGCACGGCCGCGCACTGGCCGTGGCCACGGGCGCGCAAATGGCCAACCACGAGCTGACTGTGTTCGTCACGGGGGGAGACGGCGACGGATACGGAATCGGCGGAAACCACTTCACCCATACGGCGCGGCGGAACGTGGACCTGACCTACATCGTCATGGACAACCAGATCTACGGTTTGACCACGGGGCAGGTGTCCCCTACCAGCAGCATCGACATGCGGACCAAGAGCACGCCCTTCGGAAGCGTGGAAGCGCCGATCAATCCCATCACGGCGGCGATCATGAACGGCGCGTCCTTCGTGGCCCGGGCCTTCAGCGGCGACGCGCGCCACCTGACCGGGCTCATCGAACAGGCCGTCCGCCACCGGGGCTTCGCCCTCATCGACGTGTTCAGCCCATGCGTCACGTTCAACAAGGACAACGACTACCCCTTCTTCAAGCAGCGCGTCAAGAAGCTGGAAGACGAGGGACACGATCCCAGCGACTGGAAGGCGGCCTGTGAGAAAGCGATGATCTGGGGAGACGAGATCTACACGGGGTTGTTCTTTCAGAAGACCGACGCGCCCACGCTGGGCGACCAGGAACCCGTGCTGGACGAAGGCGGCGCGCTGGCCGGGCGTGAATTGGGGATCACCTCGGAGCAGTCCGGCCGGATCATCAAGCGCATGATGTAGACGGCAGAGATGACGCAGCGTGGGCAATCCGCGCTTCAGATAAACGGAGTTTCCTGCAGTTCCCGGTGCGCGGCGCGGTAGAGCGGGGCCGGCGGGGCGTTCTCTTCCTCGCGTTCCTCGCCGGTGGCTTCGATCATGTTCAGTGACAGGACCTTGTCGCTGAAACTCCGGGATTCCAGCCTTTCTCCCAGCCCCTGTTCGTACACGTTCTGCAGCTCCGCCAGGGTAAACTCATTGGGCAGCAGCAGCAGGGCGATATTGGTATAGTTCAATTTGGCCGCGATTCTTTCCGTGCATACCCTCAGCATCTCATTGTGATCGTACGCCAGCGAAGGGGTATCCTTGACGTAGAACCACGCCCCCTTGCGGTATTTGTTCACGGGTTCGAAGGGTTCGCCCGGGTCGTCGGGAAACCCCATGTAGGCCGTGGAAATCGAACGTCGTCTCGGATCACGGTCGATGGCGGAGAAGGTGTAGACCTGCTCGAAGTAAGCGCCGACCCGGCCCGTTGCCTCGCGGTAGGCGCGCCGTACCGCCGACTCCAGGTCTTCGGTTTCAAGCACCAGCGTCCCGGGCAGGGAATACCGGCCCACGAAGGGTTCGACCTTCAATTCGACCAGGTAGACCAGCAACTTGCCGTCGAGGAACCGGAAGATGCCCAGGTCCGTGGCCGCGTATGGTTTGGTCGGGATCATCGCAAGGTCATGTTTGCATCGTTTTGACGGGCGTGGCAAGTAAAAAATGGACGGACGCGCCGGTGGTCAGGAGCCGGTTTTCGTCCGGGCAAAGGGAGCCCTTTCGTATTCTATGGACGTGGATATCCTGACAACCGTCGTACAGCTCGTGGCCGGCGCGCTGATCGGTGCCTGTATCGGCATGACCGGCATCGGCGGCGGAGTCCTCATCCTGCCGGTTCTGACGCTCGGGTTCGGCCTTCCTTCCACGGTGGCGGTGGGCACCGCCCACCTCTATTCCTGCCTCTGCAAGCTACCGGCCGTCTTCTTCCATTTCAGGCAGGGCACCATCCGGTTCCGGACCTCGGCGTACTTTCTCGTGGGGGCGGTACCGGCGACGGTGGCCGTGGCGTTGTGGATCACGGGTTACGCCGGCGCCATGGACCAGACCGACCCGGCCTGGCAGGCACTCCAGGCGAACCTCCGCCAGTTCATCGCGGTGGTGGTCATTCTTTCAGGCCTGCTGATCCTTTGGCACATGTTCATGCGGCCGGGTTCCCGCGCGCGGGCGGGCCAGGCGGACCAGGCGGAGCGGGCGGACCAGGCGGACCAGCGGATTCCCGCCCGGGTTTCGGGCGCGAAGGTGTTCCTCGTGGCGATCCTGGGCGCCGTCATCGGCGGTCTGATCGCGGCCACTTCGGTGGGCAGCGGCATCCTGATCGTGCCGCTGATGATCATCATCTTCCGCCTCACCGCGGTGGACACGGTCGGGTCGTCGATCTTCATCGCTCTGACGCTGACCTTCACGAGTTCGATCATCTACGCCGGGAGCAGCCAGCTGGATCTCGCCATCGCCGTGATCATGGCGGCCGGATCGCTGGTCGGCGTGCCCGTGGGCGTACGGATGTCCCGCAGAATCCCGGAGCGCTACCTGCAGATTACCATCACGGGGCTTGTGCTGGTCGCGGGGGCGATCATGCTGACGGGGGGATGACGGGGATCAGGGCGAAGCGAATATATCGTTCAGCAGTCCGCTCAGCCGGATGCCGGCCTGCAGCAGCCTGAGCCTGACACCGTCGGCATGCTTGAAGATGTAGGCGTATCCCAGGTACGGTGCCCTGTCTGAACGGGACCCGCCGTAATCGTACACGGTCGGCAGCATGCTCCGCGACTCCCGCACCCAGTCCCCTATGGTCGAGCGTCGCCACGCTTCGATCTCGCCGGGTTCGGCGTGCCCGAAGAAACGGACCCATTCCGTGAAGCTCAGTCGCTGGTACTCGACGAGGTTTTCATCCCATACGGCGTGAAGGTTGGTGCTTTCGCCAAACCACCTGACCCTGATATCGTTTCCTCCCCGATCGCTGGCGTAGCCCGCGTGGAGCGGCTGGTGGATGTCGGCCACGAAGTGCACCAGGAATCTCAACGCGTCCACCCGTTCCTTCCTTCCCGCCTCCCGGTCCCTCAGGACGCCTTCGAACCGCTGAATGGCCTCTACCACGTCGCCGCTCGGACTCCTTCGGGCCGTTTCGAGCGTCTGACCGGGCGGCACGTTGACATAGTGCCACGGTGAAGCGTGGCGCCACGACGGATCGGACTTGATCTCGTCGGCCCAGGTGCTGATCTGGGCCAGCGAAGCGCGTCCGACGAGTTCCGCGATGCCCTTGCGCGCCGCGTCCGTCAGGTGGTTTTCGGCGATCTGTCCCACGATTCGGTGGCCGTTCGGCCCCCAAGCCTCGACGGAAGGGGACCAGGACAACAGTAATCCCGCCGCGATCAGTATTCGTGTAACACGCATGATCAGTTCTCCTGTATTCGTTCAGGGAACATAGGACGTATCGGGGTCCACGGGCGGCGGCGGCCAGTGCAGCCCCCGCTGGCCGGACAGCCCCCGGTTGGGCTGCGGCTTGTAGTCGCGGTCCGGCAGCCCGGCCAGGTTTCCGTTCTGAATCCACGCCGGGTCCCGGTCCACCAGTTCGTCCATCAGCCGCTCCGTCAATCGGCTCATGGTGCCGGCGTGACGGTGCGAATCCGATAAATCGCTACGCTCCTCCGGGTCTTCCGCCAGGTCGAACAGCTGAGACCGGTTGCCCACCGGGTAGTAGATCAGCTTGTACCTTCCGTCGTGCATCATGCGGGTGGCCTGGGCGTTTTCACCACATTCGCCGTAGAGGTATTCCCGTTTTTCGTCGCCTGTCATGGAGATACCGTCGACAGTATCCGGCACATTGATCCCCGCCAGGTCGAGCAACGTGGGCATCACGTCCTGCCAGCCCACGAGCCGGTCATCGGTACGGTTGTGGCCTACCCGGTCGTCGCCGGCCCGGCCCATAAGAATCATGGGCACGTTGGCCGATTGCTCGTAGTAGAGCCGCTTCGCCCAGAGGCCGTGATCGCCCAGCATGTCCCCGTGGTCGGCCGTGAACAGCACGATGGTGTCGTCGATCAGGCCTTCCTCCCGCAACGTGCCGATCACCACGCGCAGCTGGTGGTCGATATGGGTGCACAGGGCGTAGAAGGCGCGCCGGGCCCAGGCGACCTGGCTGTCGTTCATTCCGCCGGGTCGTCCCCGGACCACCTTCAGTGCATAGGGCAGGCCGTCGGGATCCCTGGCCCATTCGCCGCAGTATGGCTCGCCCGGATCCTCGTCGCGGTACAGGTCCAGGTAACACTGCAACGGGGTCAGCGGGGGGTGGGGATGGCAGTAGGACAGGTACCAGAACCCCGGACGCGTGGGATCGCGCCTTCGGATCATGCGGGCCATCTGGCGCGTAGTCCAGTTGGTCACGTGCATCGCCTCGGGCAGGTGCCAGGGACGCTGGCCGTATTCGTTGTTGCTCATACCGTGGGTGAATCCTTCCCCGGCGTGGCCGTTTTCGCCGAGAAACGCCTCGTAGTCGTCCACGGCGCCGAGATGCGGACGGCCCTCTTCGGCAAGGATGACGTCATCGAACCCGATCCGGTCCCGTTGCGGGTATACGTGCAGCTTCCCTACGGCGTATGCCTGGTATCCGTTGTCCCGGAAGGTCTGCGCCACAGTGGGGACCGGCGGCATGGGTTCTTTGACCAGGAACGACCGGTCGCCATGGGTGGCCGTGGTCGTGCCGGTCATGAGTGTCCTGCGTGCGGGAATGCACACCGGGCATTCGCTGTAGGCCCGGGGAAAACGAACGCCGCTCCGGGCCAGCGTGTCCAGGGTCGGCGTCTGGATCACGGGGTGGCCGGCGTGGCCGAAGAGCGTACCCGGCCAGTGATCTGTACAGACGAGCAGGACGTTGGGAGGTGACGGCATGGCGCTCCCGGTTAGCTCATACATCGAATTCAAACACATGCGTCGAACGAATACTACAATATACAACACGCGTTGACGGGTGTCCACCGATACAGGCGGTTTCAGGCAATGTGTTTTCGTTGAAGAAACGTGTTGACAGGACATAATATATCTGTATATTCGATTATCAGGATATAGTCGTAGTCATCGCGCATGGACCGACGCGCAGGGGCTGCCGATCAGGGACCTTTGTGCGGGGTATTCCGCTATGGACAAAGATGTCGCCGTATTCAAGGCCTGTTCGGACGCGACACGCCTTCGCATCCTGTTCCTGCTGACAGAGCGGGAGCTATGCGTTTGCGAAATCATGGCGGTCCTGGATATGCCCCAGGGCAAGATCTCCAGGCACCTGGCCGTGCTGAAGCAAAACGGCCTGCTCCAGGTCCGCCGCGACGGGGTCTGGATCTACTACGCACTGGCCACAGACTCCTCGATCGCCCTGAAGTACGTGTCGGTATATCTCGTCTCGGCCCGCCAGGTCCACGAGCGGGTCCAGGCGGACCTGGAACGGTTACGCGGACTCGCCAGCGAGGGAAAGATCTGCGTGCCCCAGCCGTCCATGGCCCTGCTCCAGGCAGACGATCGCGACGACCCGTCTTTGCACAGTCAGTCGATGATTTAACGGGAGTTGCAGTGAAACCGTCCTCCCGGGATACCGCCATGTACCCGGATCTTGATCGCTATCTCAAGGCGCGCCTGGCCGAATCCGGCCTGATTCCGGAAGACCGAAAGAAGGCGCTGGATCAGGTCGCGGCGTACGTCGACGAACGGACCAGGAGCGGCGGACCCGCACGGCTCGTCTTCATCTGCACGCACAATGCACGCCGGAGCCAGATGGCCCAGATCTGGGCCCATACCGCCGCACGGTTTTTCGGCCTACCGGGGGTTGCGGCCCTCTCTGGCGGTACGGAAGTCACCGCCTTCGATACCAGGGCTGTATCGGCGATGGTCCGGGCGGGATTCCAGGTCGACCGGCAGGGGCAAGAGGACAACCCGGTATATCTCATACACGCCGGAAACAAACTCCCCCCGGTGCACGCGTTTTCCAAGACTTACCTGGATCCGTCGTTCCAACAGCACGGTTTCTGCGCGGTCCTGACCTGCTCGAGCGCGGACCGCGACTGTCCGGTTATCCCCGGCGCCGACAGGCGCGTACTCATTCCCTATGAGGACCCGAAGTCCGCTGATGGCACAGATCGGGAGGCGGAGGTCTACGACGAGAGATGCCGGGAGATCTGCCGGGAGATAGGTTGGCTGTTCGCGAGGGCGGCAAGCGGACAAGCGACCTGGGCGGTTAGACCATGAGACCAACCTGAGCGTGACCATGGATTCAACGACGAAACGTCTTTCTTTGCGCGACCGGTACCTGACCCTGTGGATCTTCCTGGCCATGGGCATTGGCGTCGCGCTCGGCGTGTGGGCGCCGGAGGTGCCCGCCCTGATCCAGCTCGGCCAGGTGGGCACGACCAACCTGCCCATCGCTGTCGGGCTCATCCTGATGATGTATCCCCCGCTGGCCAAGGTGAAGTACGAGGAACTGTGGGACGTGTTCCGCAACGTGCGGATCCTCGGCGCGTCCCTCTTCCTGAACTGGGTCGTCGGCCCGGTCCTGATGTTCGGGCTCGCGGCGCTCTTCCTTTCGGGGCATCCCGAGTACATGACTGGCCTGATCCTGATCGGCCTCGCCCGGTGTATCGCCATGGTCATCGTGTGGAACGAACTGGCGAAGGGAAACACGGAGTACGCCGCCGGCCTGGTAGCCTTCAACAGCCTGTTCCAGGTCTTCTTCTACAGCGTGTACGCCTACGTCTTCATCACGGTGCTTCCGCCCCGGTTCGGGCTGGAAGGCAGCGTCGTTCCGGTAACGATCGCGCAGATCGCGGAAAGCGTGCTCATCTACCTGGGTATCCCCTTCTTCGGCGGCATGGCGACGCGCCTGATCCTGTTACGGATCAAGGGGAGGGCGTGGTACGAATCGGTCTTCATACCCCGAATCAGCCCCATCACGCTGGTGGCACTGCTGTTCACCATCGTGGTCATGTTCAGCCTGAAGGGCGATACGATCGTGGCCATCCCCCTTGACGTGGTCCGCATCGCTCTGCCCCTCCTCTTCTACTTCGTGCTCATGTTCCTGATCACCTTCTGGATGGGACGGAAGATCGGCGCGGACTATTCAAAGAACGCCACGCTTTCCTTCACGGCCGCGAGCAACAACTTCGAACTGGCTATCGCCGTGGCCGTGGCGGTATTCGGCATCGAATCGGGCGTGGCCTTCGCGGCCGTCATCGGTCCCCTCGTCGAAGTGCCGGTCATGATCGCGCTGGTCAACGTGGCCCTGCGTTTCCAGGCCGGGTATAACAGATAAGCCGTCACGGCGTGCCCCGGCCGGCATTGAACTTTAGGTTTGCTCCAAGCCTTCCGGAATCGTATAATCTCGCCCTGCCGTTTCCTCTTGCCGACCACGTCCCGCAAAAGGCTGGCCAGGGTGTCCCACATCGATGAAAACCAGCCGTTGACGACGAGGTCCGTCCTCCTCGTGCTGATGCTGTGTACGCTATGGGGCGGCCTGGTCGTATCGGTCAAGGTGGGACTGGAAGGCATACCGCCGATCCTCCTGGCGGTTCTGCGTTTCGGGGTCGCCCTCGTGTGCGTCTACGCCTGGACGCGCCTGGCCGGAGTCTCCCTGTCCGTAGCCCGGGGTGACCGCCTGATCATCGCCGTGCCCGCCCTCGTTATGGCTGCGCAGATCCTCTTCCTGAATATCGGCGCGGAGCGAACTTCCGGAAGCCACGCCGTGCTGTTCATGCAGACCTACCCCTTTGTCGTCGCCGCCATCTCCCACTACATCATACCGGGCGACCGCCTCACCATGATGAAAAACCTCGGGCTGGTCCTGGCCGGCGCCGGCATGGCGCTGACCATATACGACGAAGCCGGAGGACCATCGACCCCGCTGGGAGACGTGCTGGTCCTCTGCAGCTCCATTAGCCTGGCCATCCAGATCATGATCAACAAGGTACTGGTCAGACGCATCTCCCCCGTCTCGGTCATATTCTGGCAGCAGGTGGTCGTGCTGCCCATTTTTACCGTCCTGTGGGTGTCGACCGAATGGCACCTGCCCGTCATGATCGACCCGGCCATCGTGGCGGCGGTCCTGTACCAGGGCGCCATCGTGGCCGGATTCTGCTTTCTCGTCTGGATCAGGCTGCTGCAGCGGCACAGCGCCACCCAGATCAGCGCATTTTTCTTCACGACCCCGCTCTTCGGCGTCCTGCTGAGCTGGCTGATCCTGGGCGACCAGGTAACGACCTATCTCACCGGCGGCCTGCTGCTGCTGGCGGCCGGACTCTGGGTGGTAAACCGGTATTGAACAATTGAGCCCCGCGTATGCGCGACTTGAAAACCACGACCCGGTCCTAAGGAAGGAGAACGAACGATGATCATCGATTGCCATTCACACGCCTGGGACTACTGGCCTTACGAACCGGCCGTTCCCGATCCGGAGAACCGGGGCAGGGCGGAAATGCTGCTCCACGAAATGGACGTGGTGGGAGTGGACAAGGCGGTGCTGGTCTGCGCCCGGATCGAACACAACCCCAACAACAACGACTACGGTGCCGAGTGCGTCCGCCAACACCCCGACCGGTTCATCCAGTTCGCCGACGTGGACTGTTCCTGGTCCGACACCTACCACGTACCGGGCGGCGCCGACCGGCTGGCCGAATCGGTAGAGAAGTACCGGTTGAAAGGATTTACCCATTATCTGAAGGGCGACACGGACTGGTTCGAGTCGCGGGAAGGCCTCGCGTTTTTCGAGAAGGCGGCCGAACTCAACCAGATCGCTTCCCTGGCCCTGGGTCCGGCCTGGATGCCCGCGCTGCGCAAGCTCGCGCGTCGATTTCCGGACACGCCCTTCCTCTGCCATCACATGGCCGGCGTGAAGGTGGGCGAGCCGCTGCCCCGGCCCATGCTCAAGGAGGTCCTGGAATCGGCCGACGTGCCCAACATCCACATCAAGCTCTCCGGTTTCCAATACGTCTCCGAGACCGCCTGGGAATACCCTTATTCGGACTGCATGTGGATCGTCCGCAAGCTCTACGAGTACTACGGGGCCGACCGCCTCTGCTGGGCGTCCAACTATCCGCCCGTCGCCCGGGCGAGTACGTACCAGCACTCGCTTGAGGCCGTGCGAACCCACTGTACCTTCATCGCGAAGGCGGACATGGACCTCGTCCTGGGCGGCAACATGGAGCGGTTGCTTGCTGGCGCAGGATGAGAACCGTGTTGTTTCAGCCGCTAAATCTACAGTGCTGAATCTATAGATTGATCCGAGCAGTGCGATGCTGCTTGTTTCTTCCGTAACGGCGCCAAGCCGAACTTTACGTAACTTATTTCCAACATCGGAAGTCTTACTAACAGTTTAACGGGAACTTCCTTTGAGTTTAACGGGAACTTCCTTTGAATTGAAGTCATTTAATGATGTATACATTACGTAACGCGTGTATGATTCGAGAGGTCGATTCAGGCTGTTACAGGGAGCGAGAATGCGGCACATACGATCCTTCTTCCGCGGAACAAAGTTTCACCGGCTTTTCCTCATTGCTGCCTTCGCGATGTTCGTCGCTGCCGGTTGCGGCGACGCCAGTTCCGGTACCGGCGACAATTCGAACGAAGGCAAGGACGGCGAAGCCGAAGCGGATTCCACCGCCCCGCCTCCCGTCCCCGTAAGCGTGATTCCCGCTTCCCTGGGCACCATTTCCGACGTCATCCTGACGACCGCCACGGTGGAGGCCGACCGCGACGCCCGCATATTCCCCAGGACCACCGCGATGATCGAAGATATCCTGGTCCAGGAGGGGGACCGCGTGGAGCAGGGACAGACGCTGGCCGTCCTGGAACACGCCGAGGAAGAAGTCGCCCTGTCCCGTGCGGAAGCGATCAGGCAAGCCCGGAAGCAGGAGCTCGACCGGTCGGTCGCCATGCTGAACGGCGAGCTCATCAGCGAAGTGGACCACGAAGCCAAAGAGCGGGAATACATCATGGCCAGGGCGGACTGGGAATCCGCCAAGGTATCGTACGACAAGACCACTATCACGGCCCCTTTCAGCGGCACGATCACCGAACGGCACCTCAATGTCGGCAACATGGCCAGACCGGGCGACCCCCTCTTCACACTGGTGGACCTGAACACCCTGCTGATCTACACGTACCTGCCGGAAATGGAATGGGCCCACGTGGCCGCGGGCCAGGACGTCGTGCTGGAAACCGATACCCTTCCCGATGGAGCGTTCGGCGGAAAGATCCAACGCGTGAGTTCCATCATCAACCCGCAGAACGGCACCTTCAAGGTAACCATCAGGATCAACGACCCCGGCTGGCGTTTGAAACCCGGTATGTTCGTCCGCGTCAAAATCCTCGCCGACCAGCACACGGACGTGCTGCTGATCCCCAAGATCGCCCTGCTGGACGATAACCAGGTCTTTACGGTAAGGGACGACAGCCTGGCGGTCCGCGTCGAACTCACCCTGGGCCTGCAGGACGCCGATTTCGTCGAGATCGAAGAAGGCCTGAATCCAGGCGACCAGATCGTCATCGCCGGGCACCGAAGCATGAAGGACAGCACGCGGGTCAAAATCGTAACGCCCTGATTACGGTAGCGTCCTGATTTACGGGAAACGCCCTCCATGACCATCGTCGACTTCGCCATCCGCAGGCCGGTCACCGTCACCATGCTGGTGCTGGCGGCGTTGATTTTCGGCTACGTCTCCTTCGGCCGCCTCGCGGTAAATCTGCTACCCGACATTTCCTATCCTTCGCTGACTGTACGGACCGAGTACGAAGGCGCCGCGCCCGAGGAGATCGAGAACCTCATTTCCCGGCGGATCGAAGAAGCCGTAGGCGTCATCACCGGACTGGTCGAAGTCAGTTCCATTTCGCGCGCCGGCATCTCCGACGTGGTACTGGAGTTCGACTGGGATACGGACATGAACCTCGCGGTCATGGACGTCCGCGAGCGGGTGGACCGGGTTTTCCTGCCGGAGGACGCCGAACGGCCCCTGCTGCTCCGATACAACCCCGAGCTGGACCCGATCATGCGTCTCGGCCTGTCCGGCGAAGACCTTATCATGCTCCGCAACCTGGCGGACTGGGAAATCCGCAGGGAACTGGAGACGATTCCCGGGGTGGCCTCGGTGCGCATGAAGGGGGGGCTGGTCGAGGAAATCCAGGTGGAGATCGACGAAGCGCAGTTGACGCGGCTGGGACTCACCTTCGAGCAGATTAACCGCCGTCTCGCCGCAGAGAACATCAACCAGGCCGGTGGGCAGCTTCGGGAAGGCGACGAGGAGTTGATCGTCCGCGCGGTCAACGAATTCCAGACGGTGGAAGAAATCGGCGAGATCATCATCTCCCGCAGGGGCGAGGTGCCCGTAAGGCTGAACGACCTCGCTACGGTTCGGCGCCACTACAAGGAAAGGAAGACCGTTACCCGGATCAACGGGCAGGAGAGCGTGGAAATCGCCCTGTTCAAGGAAGCCGACGCGAATACGGTAACGGTCGCCCGCGCCATCAAGGAGCGTCTTGGCGACATCGGGACCAGCAGGGAAGAAGCGGAGGATGCCGAGGAAGCGGATCCACGGGTTGGCGGCGGGCAGGAAGACGCGGCCACGAACGAAACGGAATCGACCGGACCGTCTGGACCGTCCGGACCGTCCATCGCCGATGGAAGACGCACCGTGGTTTCGACCCTGCCGGACGGCGTCTCGCTGTACATCGTGTCCGACCAGTCCCGCTTCATCGAAAACGCCATCGACGAAGTGATCAACACCGCCCAGTGGGGCGGCATACTGGCGATCCTGGTCCTCTTCCTGTTCCTGCGCAATCTCAAGAGCACCCTGATCGTGGGCGTGGCCATACCGGTTTCGGTGCTGATCACCTTCATCCTGATGTTCTTCAGCGACATCACGCTCAACATCATGTCGCTAGGGGGTTTGGCCCTCGGCATCGGCATGCTGGTCGACAACGCCATCGTCGTGCTCGAGAGCATATTCCGGTGCCGGGAGGAGGGGGACTCCATGGTCGAAGCCGCCCGGCGCGGAGCTTCGGAAGTCGGCATGGCCGTGACCGCGTCCACCCTCACGACCATCGCCGTGTTCTTTCCCATCGTGTTCATCGAGGGAGTCGCCGGCCAGATCTTCACCGACCAGGCGTTGACCGTCACCTTCGCCCTGCTGGCCTCGCTCGCGGTGGCGCTCACGTTCATCCCCATGATGGCCTCGCGGGAAGGCGGGACGGGCGGCGCGGCGGGAAGCGGTCTCTGGTTACAGGCAGCGTACCGGGAGTACCGGCGGTCCGCGCCGGAGGAACGGGGCCGGGCCTGGCGCTGGTTTCCGCGGAAGGCGAGGAAGGATACCGGCGCCTGGTTCGGCGGTACTTTCCCCGGATTCGCCTGGTTCGGGGAGACCGCCCGCGGATTCAGGACGCGCAAGGACGGCGGACCGTCCTGGGCGAGCTGGATCTTCTTCTATCCGGTGTACCTGGTCGGCTGTTTCTTGGTGCTGGCGTGGCGCTGGCTGAAAGGTTGCGTGGTCCAGGGCCGTGGCGGCATCCGGCCTGTAGCCGGGACCCGGTGGCTGCGGGCGGTCCGGTTGGCCGGGGCGGTTCCGCGGTGGATCGCCGTGTTCGCCTTTCGTTTCATCCTGCCCTTCTTTCGGCTGGTCCGGTTCCTCGTCGGCAGCTTGTTCAAAATTCTCTTTACGATCGTTCCCAACGCGTTGGTGCTGGTACTGGCCCCGTTCTGGCTGCTGGCCCGCGCCGTATTCTGGCTGCTGGGCAAGATCGTCCGCCCGGTACTGAATCTGTTCAACCGCGTGCTCGAGAAATGCCAGGTGCTCTACGTATCCGTGCTCTCCCGGGCGTTGGAACACCGGTTCGTCACGATGCTCTTCGTTGCGGCGATCGTGGCGACTTCGGCGGTGCTGATCCCGCGCCTGGGGACCGAACTGATCCCCGAACTGGAGCAGGGCGAGTTCGCGGTCGACCTCATCCTGCCGACGGGCACGCCGCTGGCCGCCACCGACACGACCGCGACCCGGATAGAAGGACTGATCCGGGACGACCCGGACATCGAACAGGTCTACGTCGTGGTGGGCGCGGTGGAATCCGGCGGCACGCTCGTCGAGGAAGAACGGGAGAACATCGCCCGGGTGACCGTGATGCTGCAGCCGGAGGCAATGAGGCTGCTGGGTAGCGACGACGTGATGGACCGGCTCCGATCCCGCCTGGCGGACATCCCCGAGGCCCGGCTGGAGTTCGTCCGCCCCGCCCTGTTCAGTTTCAAGACGCCGCTGGAAGTGGAAATCCGGGGGTACAACCTGCGGGATCTCCGTTCCGTCAGCGGCCAGGTCGTCGACGCCCTCGAAGGCGCGGAAGGCCTCCGGGACGCCCGGTCCCTGATGGAGGTCGGCCATCCGGAAGTCGTGGTCGTCTTCGACCGTGACCGCATGGCGGCGCTTGGCGTAGACATCGGCCAGGCGGCCGACGCGATCAGGAACAAGGTCCGCGGAAGCGTGGCCACCCGGTTTTCCGCGGGAGACCGGAAGATCGATATCCTCGTGCGAGCCAGAGAGGAAGACCGGAAGGAAATCGCCCAGTTGAAGGCGCTCGCCGTAAACACCGGCGGTCGCGGGAACACGAACACCGAAAACCTGCCGGCCGGGAATCCGTCCGGGGAGGATCCCGGATCGACGAACGGCGGGGCTTCGCAGCCCGAGGATGAACGCGGCGCCGTGCTGCTCAGCGCCGTGGCGCAGGTCCGCCTGGACGAGGGACCGAGCGAGATCCGGCGCATAGACCAGCAGCGCGTGGCGCTCGTGACGGCCAATCTGACGGGAATCGACCTGGGGAGCGTGGCGCGGGACATCCAGAACAGGCTGGCCGGGCTGCCGTTGCCCGATGATTTCAGCATCGACCTGGGCGGCCAGTACCGGGAAATGAACACGGCGTCGCGCAGCATGCTGCTGGCCATTGCCATGGCCGTTTTCCTGGTGTATCTGGTCATGGCCTCCCAGTTCGAATCGCTGCTGCATCCGTTCATCGTCATGTTCTCCTTTCTTCTGGCACTTTCCGGCGTGCTGCTGGCGCTGTACCTGCTCGACATCACGATCAGTGTCGTGGTCCTGATCGGCATCATCATGCTCGCGGGCATCGTGGTGAACAACGCGATTGTGCTGGTGGACTACATCAACCGGCTGCGCAAACGAGGCGAAGACCGGATCAACGCCGTGATTACGGCCGGCAGGGTACGGCTTCGTCCCATATTGATGACGACCGCCACGACCGTCCTGGGACTGCTGCCCCTGGCGCTGGGCGTCGGCGAAGGCGCCGAAATACGTACACCGCTCGCCGTCACCGTGATCGCGGGGCTGATTTCGTCCACCGTGCTTACCCTGATCGTGATTCCTGTCGTCTATACGCTGCTGGATCGAAAACAGGACGCAAGCACGTGAAGAACGGCTATCCGAATACCGTAGATACGATACACCGGGGTGAATGATGTTTCGATTCCTGACGCCCGCTAACTGGACCGCCTTCGCCTTCCGCAGGCCGGTGACCGTCTTCATGGTGCTGGTCAGCGCGATCCTGTTCGGCGCGGTCTCCTTCAGATTGCTTCCCCTGGAGTTCATCCCGGCGATTGAAGGGACGTGGATGAACGTGTGGGTCCCCTATCCCAATTCCACCCCCGAGGACAACGTTCAGATGATCGCCCGGCCGCTCGAGGGAGAGCTGAAGACCCTCCGGGGACTGCTTCGCGTGGAATCCAACGCGAGGACCAACGGGGTGAGCCTCAACCTGCGCTTCGATCACGACACCAACATGAAGCTGGCCTATGTGGAGGTCCGCGACCGGGTGGAGCGGGTACGGCCCCGGCTGCCCGATGGAATAGACCGCGTCTGGGTAAGGAAATTCTCCACTACCGATATCCCGATCATGTGGCTCGCCATGTCATGGCACGGCGACCAGGACGCGCTGTTCCAGGTGGTCGACGAACAGCTTCGGCCACGCCTCGAACGCCTGGACGGCATCGCGGGGATCGACACCTGGGGATCGCAGGCCCGGCAGGTCATCATCGATATGGATGAAGACCTGCTGAAGGCCTACAGGGTGAATCCCGAACAGTTTCTGGGCGCCATGGAACAGGCCAACATGGACTCCCCGGGAGGATACGTGGAAGACGGCGGCTTCCGCTACCTGGTCCGGCTGACGGGTGCGTTCCAGTCCGTCGAAGACATCCGGGGGTTCCCGATCAATGACCGGGGCCTTCGCCTCGGCGACGTCGCCGACGTGGCCTACCGCAAGCCCACGAGCCGGCAGCGTTATCGCCTCGACGGCCAGGACGCCGTGGGCATGGTCATCCGCAAGGAGTCCAACGCCAACACCGTGGATGTAACGGCTGCCGTCCGGGAGACGCTGGACGAGCTGACCCGGGACCCGCGATGGCCCGGCCTGACCTATCATGTCTTCTTCCAGCAGTCCACTTGGATATTGAGCTCGCTCAGTGCACTTGGAAACGCGGGGATGTGGGGGGGACTGTTCGCCATAGGCGTGCTGTTCTTCTTCTTGAGAAGGTACCGGACGACCTTCATCATCGCCGCGTCCATCCCCGCGTCCATCCTGGTCACGTTCACGGCCATGTATTTTATCAATACGAGCTATCAGATCCTGTCGCTCAACCTCATCTCCCTGATGGGCCTGATGCTCGGCATCGGCATGCTGGTGGATAACGCCGTGGTGGTGCTGGAGAACATCCTCCGGCTCCGGCGCCAGGGCGTGGAACCGGTAAAGGCGGCTATTCAGGGTGCCCGCGAGGTCGCCGTCGCCGTCAGTGCGGCGACGCTCACCACGGCGATCGTATTCCTGCCCCTGCTTTTCATTGACGGTGGAGGCGCGCAGACTCAGATGAGAGAACTGGGCCTGGTCATCACCATCTCCCTGGTGTCCTCCCTGGTCATGTCGCTGAGCTTCATTCCGCTGCTTGCCTCCCGTTTGCTGAAGGACGGAGCCCTGCCGACCGTCGGCCTGCTGGATGCGCTGGAAGACCGGTACAGCAGGCTGATCGGCTGGGTGCTGAACCACCGGCTCGACGTGGCGCTCATCCTGGGCGGTTTCGTCATCCTGACTATACTTGTACCCATGCAGCAGGTCAAACTCGACAACACGCCCACGGACCAGCGGCAGGTATGGATGTACGTCGAACCCGGTCCGTTCCTCAATCTGGACGAGACGGACCGCTTCGTGACCGAACGGGAGAACGAATGGCTGGCCGCGGCCGATTCACTGAACATCAAGGCCATCCGCACGGACTTCCGGGCCGGCCGGGTGTGGTTCAACGTCTATCTCAAAAACGAACGGGACGATTCGGTCTGGGAGGGACTGGTACACAAGGCGAAATACCCGTGGGTATGGGCCTCGCTCGCGGTCTGCGCCTTCCTGCTCGTCGCTGTGAGGAAAAAACCCTACGCCTTCCAGGCCATGGCCGTGGCCACGGCGCTGTACGTGGCCATCCTGCTGATACTCGGTGCCCAGGGTGGAACGGAGACCTACCGTTCATCGGAAGAAGTCGCCAAGGTTCTTCGCGAGACGATTCCCGAGGCCCCGGGTCGCGTCGTGAGATGGCGGTGGGGCGAGGAAGGCGAAGAGGACCCGAGGGTGAGCATCGCCCTGAGCGGCGAAGATCCCAGGCTGCTGGAGCAGATCGCCGAGGACGTGAACGCACGGTTGAGCCAACTGCCGGAAATCACGACGATCACCACCGACCTGGACAACGACGACACCCAGGACGAGTTGAGGGTCACCGTGGACCGGGACCTGGCGGGCAAGTTCGGACTCACGCCCCAGCGGATCGCCGCCATGACCCTGTCGGGCATCCGGGGGCAGGAGATGAAGCGGCTGAAAACCGCGGACCGGGAAATCCGGGTCTGGCTGCAGACGGACGAAGAGGACCGGGAGACCGTCCACCAACTGCGCGACCAGGCGGTCTATCTGGACGACGGAACCCAACTGCCGCTGGCCACCATGGCCAGTTTCTCGCAGAGCCCCGCCTTCCGTACGATTTTTCGCCGGGACAGCCAGACCATACTCATGGTCCGTGCGAATACCACCACCGAAGGCATCGAGAACCTGGGCACCCGAATCAGCGCGAGCCTGGCGGACCTGTCCCTGCCCCGGGGTTACTCCTGGCGGCTTGGAGAGCGGTGGGAGCAGTTGGAGGAAGACTCGCAGACCATGGCGCTGGCTGCCATGCTGGCCCTGGTCGCGGTACTCCTGCTACTGGGATCCCTGTTCGAATCCTACATCGATCCACTAATCATCGTCCTGGTGTCCATTCCCTTCGCCTACTTCGGATGCTACTGGATGCTGTTCGCTACCGGCACCCACATGTCTGTGCTCGCGCTCATCGGGGTGGTCATCCTCATCGGGGTGGTAGTAAACAACGCCATCGTGTTCATCGACCACATCAAGCACTTGGAGAAAGAGGGCGGCCTGAAGGGCAGGGAAGCGATAATCCAGGCCGGACGCGACCGCCTTCGGCCGATCCTGATGACGGCGCTGACGACCATGCTCGGCCTGCTGCCCATGGCTATCGGAAACGCCTCGCTGGGGGATCTGCCCTACTATCCCATGGGCCGGTCCGTGATGGGCGGCCTGATCTTCTCCACGATCGGCGCCATGATTGCGC
The DNA here is from genome assembly GCA_012270975.1 of Candidatus Latescibacterota bacterium. Lineage (GTDB taxonomy): Bacteria > JAAXHH01 > JAAXHH01 > JAAXHH01 > JAAXHH01 > JAAXHH01. The sequence continues at coordinate 894,675 of JAAXHH010000141.1, forward strand.
TGCCCCTGGTCTACAGCGCCTTCGAAGATCTTCGTACCTGGTGGCGGGGCATTCTGGCCAGGATCCGCCAGCCGGTGTGATTGCCGCTGATAAACGCCGAACGCGGGGTACACCGCGACCAGGGCAGTTTCAGGGGAGGCTCTCTGCCTTCCTGCCGAGTTCTTCCATCCCCTCGATCAGATGTCGTATCCGGGGACGCCCACTTTTCATGAAGGCGGCGTGAGGCGTGAACACATGTGGAGCGCCGTCCCGCAGCATGAGCAGGTGGTCTTCCTTCTTCGGCCGGGGGCCGAACTTGAACACGATCACCCGCCGTTTCCCCCTCTTGCCGTATACTGCGTGATACAGCCACTGGTTGAAGAAGACGATGTCGCCCGGATCGGTTTCGATGGCGCAGGCGAGGATCCGAGGGCCGTCGACGCCAAACGGGCTCGGGAAACCGCCGAGATGGGCATCCTGCAGGGGAAACAGAGATTGGTGAAAAGGATCCCTATGGGAACCGGGTATGACGCGCAACGCCCCGGTGTCCTTCGTCTGCGGATCGAGGTACAGCATGACCTTGGTCCGCGGGTAGTCGAGATGCCGCGCCGTCTTATGGCCGTCGAAATGCCAGGTGTGGTCCGCCAGCCCGGGATCGATCCCCCACATGACTTCCGACCCGATCCAGATGAGTTCGTCGCCCAGAAGATCCTGCATGGACAGGTAGATCCGGTCGTCCTCCAGCAGCCGCGTCAGCGCCGGGCGCGACTCCACGAACTCCCCGTCCCAAAGCCATTCCTCTTCGCCGATGTCGCGGCCGAGCTTTTCCGCACACGCCGCGGCGGCCTCCCGGATCAGCGCTTCGACTTCTTCCACGGTAAAGGCCTGGCGGATGACCAGGAAACCGAAGGTGTGGAAATGCTCGATCTGGCTGTTGGACAGCATGGAAAGCTCCGGTTTTTCAGCTAGGTGCCTGTTCCCTGATCATGCCGCCACGATCCTGCTGCGTGACAGCAGTGCCCTGCCGCGATCCGACAGTTTCTCGTATTCCGCTGCAGTCATCTCGATCGCAGCCGTGCGGAACCACGGCAGCGAATAGCAGATGACCAGTTCAGCCCGGACGTGGTCCGACCGGTTCGGCGTGCCCCGGTGGAGGGTCCTCGGGTCCTGAACCCAGAAAGTGCCCTTCTTCAGGTTCAGGCGGTGCGCGGGCGGGAAATCCCCCCGCAGCAGTACGTCATCGTAGGATTTCTCCAGGTCGGGGTCCGCCAGGTACTGCGTGCCCGGCATGACCTCGAAGCTGCCGTTCTCTTCGCTGGTGTCCACCAGGGGAAACTTGATGCCGAAATGGGGGCAGACCGGCAGGCCGATGTGGGGCGTAATCAGGTGCAGGTCCCGGTGCCAGGGCTGGAATTCACTGCCTGGATAGGGATTGTTGGAGTGGTAGCAGTCGATGTGGAAATCGTCGGTACCCCAGTATCGTTCGAGAAACGCCAGCACTACGGGGTTTTCGTAGAGCTCCGGATCGGAGAATGGCGGTTCCCAGGGTACGTGCAGGGTGTATCGGTTGACGAACTGCTGGCGTCCCTTCCCCGTGCTGACCTCGCCCCTTTCTTTCGGGTGGATCTCATGTTCTTCGCGGGCCTTGAGCCTTTCCAACCGCGGCATGAAAGCCGCCCGTATGCGATCGATTTTCTCCGGCGCGACGAGGTCCTCGAAGATCGTAAACCCGCTGATCCTGAGTTCCGCCACCTTCAGGTCGAGATCGTAGTCGGTCGGCGTGGACGACACGGGAGGTTGCCTCGGAAGAAACAGACGGCGTGAGTGGGCGGGAGATATAATACGCTTGCAGCGGGAGAAGTGTCAAAGACAATTGCCGTGTACGTTCGAAATTCGGATGCAGCAGGAAGTATTTGAATTTTACTTACGAGAGATACCGGTAATTATCCGACTCTTTATATATCAGAGCACGGGCTGTGGTGGGACAGACGACACGACAAGCAGGTGGCATTGATGGACCGAAGAGCGTGGATGGACACGACCATTAAGGCGGCACTGATCGGGGCGGCCGTCCTGATGTATCTGGACTTAAGAGCCGAAGTTCGGGACCTGGGTAACAAAATCGACCGCGTGGAAACGAAGGTCGATGAAGTCCGGGGTATCTCAAATTCAACACTTCGCCGCCCAATGTCGAGTCTCCCGCGGCAGACCCCGAAAAGTAGCCTTCCACACAGAAGGACTAACGTGATCCCGGGGTCCGCTTCACCGCGAAAGACGCTACGTCCAGGTCCGTCCCGCTGTCGAACCACACCATGTAGTCGGAGTCTCTGAAATTGAACGAGAATACCGCAACGTTGTGACCGTCCGAAGGGGCGGGTTCGTCCTGGTGGCGAACCAGTTGGACCGTTGGCAGCACGGTCACCTGGTACAGGGCGATCTCGCCCCGTGCGATGTTGTATTCCCTGCGCACCTCGCGCACGGCGATGATATCGTGGAGTTCCCGTGGAACGACGACGCTTTCCACGAAGCCAGGCACGTTGAATCCCTCGATCGTTTCGCCGGGAACCCCGTGCAATACCAATCGGTTGCCCGGCGGCGCGTAGTCCTCCTCCGCGAGGATCTCGTCGATGTCATCTGGCGGTGGAAACATCCCCAGCATGTGGGCGACGAGCGTATCCAGCGGGCCCTCGTAGAAATCGTACCGGCCGCTCACTGACCCGGCCTTGATGAGCCTGAGGGCCAAGGCCTCGTCCTCCCCTGTCAGTTCGGGTTCGCAGGTATCCCCGTAGGGCGACCAGGGCGCGTTGCCCCGGGGGGTCGCCCAGTTCGCCACGCGGGAGGGCAGATCGATATCCGAGTCCCGGTCGACCAGCCGCTCCGATATATCCTCGTCCTGGTCCATGAGCGCCCGCATCCGGTCGATGTATTGCCGCACGCGGGGGAGGAAGTAGTGGACGATCATCTCGGCGAAATCCTCCGGGAGGTAGTCCAGCAGCACCTGCCAGTTTTCCAGGGAGATAAGGGCGGTAAAGGTGATCCAGTTGCTTTCGCTGTTGGCGTGGCCCGGCACGATCTCGGGCCACCTGGCCGCCCAGTCGTCGTGGGTCTTGAGCCTGAACTGCTCGTGGGCGCTGCAATACCTTGCCATGACGTGCATCACCTGCTCCACCTCTCCGGCCATCCGTTCGAACCGTACCCCGTCCCCGGTGCGGAAGGCCTTGCGCGTCTGGGCCAGGCGATGGTTGAAGATGCCCGCCAGGTAGGTCCGGCCGAAATCCACCAGGTCGAAACGGTACATGGGAGAATCCTCGAGGGCTCTGTACTGGGAAAGCAGGATCCTCAGCATATCGTGAAGAGCCGGCAGAAAGCCGATGAGCCGTTTGACGGACCCGGAGGTGAGACCGGGCAGCAAGGTCCCGTCCCAGTTCCGATACAGGGGGCCGTTGTGGGTGCACGGATCGAAATACGCCATGATCGTCTCGGCGAATAGTCGTACGGCCGGCCGGGTGCCCTCCGCCACGGGGCCGTACCGCCTGCGGTTCCAGCTCTCGACATAGGCGTCCGGTTCCAAGTCGGCGGGATTCCACGACAGCTCCGCGTACAGATCCATGGTCATCACGTTCCGGTGATTGGTTTCCGATGACACCATGAAACCTTGCAGATTCCGCGCCCGTGGATGATCCGCCAGGGACCGGGCGTTTTCGATCGCCGTTTGGATATCGCCGTTGGGATTGGTCTCCCGGCCGCACTGGCCGCACATGCCCGTGGACCACGGCAGCCCCCAGTAGTAGTCGCACCGGAGGAAGTCGTACATCCTCCCGGCGTGGTTGAGGAACATGTTGCCGATCACGGGCAGGCCGGCGTCCCGTACCGCCTGCGCCTGGGCGGCCGACGTGGGATTGTCCGTGCACACCCGGGGACTGAACAGCACGGCGTCCGGATCGCCGTCCCGGATGGCCTGGATCATGCCGTCGACGGACGCATGGGTCAATTCTGCGGCACGGTCCGGGTCCTCCTCCACCCAGGTCTCCTCTGTGGGCAGCCAGAGGCTGTAGAGATGGTCCGTACCCAGCGCCTCTCCGTAGGATTCCACCACCGCGGTGGTAAAGCGCCGGGTTACCGGGTCCCGCGGGTCGAGGACGATCTCGGATTCACCGCACCATTCCAGCGGCGCGACGCTGATCTTCGTACCTGTCATGGCCTCGTATCCGTCCACGAATTCCTGTAGCTGGCGTCCGTCCGCATAGGGCGAAAAACCGGGATTGACCGCAGGCGTACCCACGTGAAGCTGCATGCGGTACCGGATTCGGATCCCAGCCTCGCGGGCATAGTCGAAGACCCGGCGCAACAGCGCGATGCGCTCCTTCTGCCAGTCGGTCAGCTCGACCGGAACGCCCAGCCGGTCGGCCGCCAGCGCGCCGATGCCGCAGCAGTCGGCGATGTTGCCGCTCTCGAGGATGTTGAATCGTTTCTTGACCAAGTAGTCGATCCAAGGCTTGAACTCCTCCCAGGTCCACCAGCGCATGCCGCTGTAGGCGTCCTGCATGTTCGCGAAATACATCCGCCACTTGAAGCGGGGCTTGCGGTATTCCTCCGGTCCGTTTAGTTCGCCCATCGAGACGGTATCTCTCCGGGGAATCTGCTCGCCTTCTTCGAAGAAACCGCAGCCCAGGTGTTCTTCGAACAGCCGGTACACGGCATACAGCGCGGAGTAGGGCCGGCGGCCGGCAAGCACTAGGACGTTGCCGGTGCACCGGATGACATAGCCGTCGCAACCCAGGGCGGATTCGGAGAGATCGATGTTCAGTTCCGCGGGCGCCCACCCGATATATACCCGGCCGGTGGAGTGCTCGAGGACGGGATGAGAGCCACTGCCGCTGATCCCGGTTGGCTCAGTCGAATCCGCAAGGATGGGCAATTCGACACCGCCCATGCGATTCAAGATGCGCTGGAACTCCCGGACCGCCCGCCGTTCCGCGGGTCCGGCTGCTGGGGACAGTACGATCTGCGCCGCTGGCTTTCCATTTTCGAAGAGTGTAATCATTCGGGAAGTTCGTTTATCCAAAGGAATTTAAAGCAGGATGCTTCCGACCGTCCTCGACGCAGGCCGCGTTCGGTCCGACCGTTCGGGTTGACCGATATTGTCCGCGGTGTATCTTCAGATTGTTGCGGCGTTCAATACTCCATCCAATCTACATCATGACGCCATCCGGTTTCCAGACCTTCGGTACGCCCCATCTGATCGTGATGGGCCTGACCCTGGCCCTTCCCATCGTGCTCTCGGGTCTCGCACGGAAAACGGGAGACGGCCGAACCGCAAAGTCGATCGGCTACCTGCTCGCCGCCGTGCTGTTGGTCAACGAAGTCACCGCCGGGGGACTACGCCTTCTGCAATTCGGTCCGGAATACTTCGTCCGAAACCACCTGCCGCTGCATCTCTGCGGCGTCGCGAACCTGGTCACGGCCGCGACCCTGATATTCCGGAACCGGTACACGTACGAGATCGCCTACTTCTGGGGACTCGTCGGATCCGCAAATGCCGTGATCACACCGGGCGCTATTGAAACCGGGTTTCCTTCATGGCGGTTTTTCCAGTATTTCATCGCCCACTCGGGTATCGTAGTGGGCGTGCTGTACGCCACCTGGGGCCTGGGCATGCGGCCTACGCTGGCCGGACTCTTTCGCGCCTTCATCATCCTGAATGTATTCGCCGGGGCCGTGGGTATCGTCAACCTGCTCCTGGGGACGAATTACATGTACCTTTCGAGGCCGCCCTGGGGTACGGTTTCGCCCTTCTTCTTTGCGCCGTGGCCCTGGTACATCCCCATCCTCGACGCGGTGGCGATCGTTTTTTTCTTCTTGGTCTACCTGCCGGTGCATTTGGCGAAGCGGCGTAAAACAGCGCTGGAACAACAGACTCCCAGCCATAGTCCATCTAAGTGATCCGAAACGCCTCGCCGCCCTCGGACTCCCAGTCCGTCAACTGGCGGATCGGTATCGTCCTCAGGCCGACCTGGGCGTTCCCGGTGTAAAATACGTATCCCGTATCGCCCTTAACGACCATGCGGGGCCAGCCGGTCCAGGTATGGTCGAAACGCTCCGCTTCGATTCCCAGGGCCGGCAGCGCTGGATTCCGGGGATAGTACGACCAGTTTCGAAGGTCCAATGAACGGGCAAGGCCCACCGAATCGCACCACTGCTCCCGCCCTGTCGTGCCCGGCGGCGTCCACGCGTTGCAGCCTTCGTACCAGAGATACCACGTGTCGCCGATACGGTTCAGGGACCGCGGCCGGACATGCACAGCGTCCCAGTCGTTCGTCGTTTCCGGACCGAACACCGGATTGTCTTCGGCCTCGCGCCAGTCCACGAGATTGTCGCTGTAAAGCAGGTAACCCCGGTCGCCGCCCGGCCAGCTTCCAGACTGCCGCGGCGTGTAACCGGCATAACACATGATGTACCGGTAGTCCGGATGATCCACGCGCTGCAGGTCGAATTCGTGGGCGGCGTCGTTGAAATGCCGGTAGACGGGATTCCCCGAATAGGGCGTGAAAGGCCCTTTCGGATCGTCGGCGGAAGCGATCATGAAACCGAGCCAGGATGGATATTGCTGGACGGCGTACATGATGACGATCTGACCAGCGGGAGTAACGACCGCGCCGTTTACGTAGATATTGTCACCCGGCGCGTCCGTGTGGGCGACGACGGGCGTCGATTGCACTTCCCAAGAGCGTAGATCCTCGCTTTCGGCTACCACGATGGACCGCCTCGAAGATCCCTCCTGCTCACCCTCCATACCCGCCATGCAGTACATATAGAAACGATCATCGATTTCTACGATAGCGCCCGGGATGATCTGCTTCTCGTAGGGGCTGCCTGCCGGACCACGCGCGATGACCGGTTCCGTCTGCTGGTCCAGCCAGGGCAACGTCGCGACCGTGCAGGATTCGAATCCGCATCCCCCGGTTCCCTCTAAAATCAGGGTGTTTTCCCACGGATCGTACAATCCATCCCACTCGCCCGACGGGCCCCGCACCCAGCCCGTGTTTCCGTTCACACGGAACCGGAAGAAGTTACCCTTCTTCAGTACGCGGACTTCCCACGGGGGCGGTCCCCCGCCGGGGTAGTCCTTCAAAATCGTGTGTTCTTTGCCGGCCTGTCTTACCACGCGGAATCCTTCACCGTTGATGATCAGATCCGCGTTAACCGTACCGCCGGATCCGGAAAACCGGATGCTCGCCGCAGGTGTCGAATCCGTACCGGCGATTCTTGCGTTAAGCTCGTAGTTGCCTGTTACGCGTCGAGTAATCATCGACTGGATTCCGATTTTCGGGGATGTCGTAACTATTGGACAGGGAGATGCACAATACCGATTTGTCCCGTAGAAGATACACCGTATATTCCGGATAATCCACGACGAATCCGGGATTCGGCCAGCCCTGTTCGCAACTGGATTTTCAAGATGATATCCTTGGTATTTCCGCGCGTTTCGAGGAGATGACAGGCATGCGGGATTCTGCGATTCAGCCGGGTACGGCCGTAGTGCTCAATGGAGCACCCAGATCCGGGAAATCCAGTATTGCTGCCGCGATCCAGCAACTGTCACGGGAACCTTGGATGAACCTCGGCGCCGATCGATTCATTGAAATCACGCCGGCGAGACTTCGCCCCGGTATCGGACTTCGGCCTTCAGGCATAGCGGACCGGAAAGGGGGTGAAAGGCCCGATCTCGAACCGTTGATTCCCATAATGTACGATGCGCTCTATGATTCCATCGCGGTCCACCTCCGCAAGGGCCTGAACGTGGTTGCCGATGTCGCGCATCACGACGATTACGCGACGCTGAGCGGTATCCTCTACGACTGCGCGAGACACCTGGAGGGACTGAATGCATACTTCGTGGGCGTGCGCTGTCCCGTCGAGGTCGTATGGCAACGCCGACGGGAAACCTGGCTCGGGGATCAAGACCTCCCGGCTGACACACCTGTCCCAGAACTCGTACGGATCTGGGAACGGGAGGTGCATAAACCCGGCATCTACGATCTCGAGGTCGATACGTCAACGCTGAGCGCCGAAGCCTGTGCCGGCGAGATCCTCAGACATATTGAAACCGGTCCCGAGCCGGACGCGTTCAGGCGGCTTGGCGCGATATCTGGTTGAATCATGTAGCGAACCATCGCGGGTTGCAGCGCGTCGTGCTCATATTTCCATTTACCGCAATGCCGCGACAGGTATATTCTTGAATCCATTGACAACTGCGATGAAACGCAAACCAGTGTGAATGACTTGAATAAAACACCGGGAGGCTGAGTCCGCATGGGCTGGCGCGTAGCGGATCATATTACGATCTACCGCGAAGAAGGCTGGTACGGAGCCCATCCGAACATTGTCCGGACGCCCGGTGGGGACCTCCTGACGCTGTTTCACCGGTCACCCGCCACGGGGTTCAGTCATCACAGCCACCCCCTCTTCGACGTGCGGGCCTGCCGTTCCGCTGACGAAGGGCAGTCCTGGGGGGCGACTGAACTGGTGACGGCCTACCCGTACGGAGGCGTGATCGATTTCGGGACCCACACGTTTTCCAGCGGCGAGATCTTCCTGCACGCCAGTACGGTGGACCTGGTTCTTGCCCAGGCACCGGAAGTCTCCAAGCATACCTGGGTCTCCCGTCCCGGCGTGGGCTTCCATGTGCGATCGACGGACGAAGGGAAAACCTGGACACACCCCAAACCTTTTCCACCGCTTCCGGATGCCGTGAATGGCCATCCCGCCTCCCACACCGGTGTATGCAGGAGTGGGCTGCTCGAGCTGCCGGAGGGGCGCATGCTGCTTCCGGGCAAGGCGACGGACCATCCGGAAGGCAGGCCGCCGTTCTTCGGCATGATGCAATCGTCGACGGACAGCGGGATAACCTGGACGTACGCAGGCCGTATCGCCGAGGATGACGTCGCCCATTTCAGCGAACCGGCGATCTACATGACACCATCCGGCAGAATCCTGGTGCTCTTTCGCTGTCACCCGAACCAGCCGCCCGGACAAGATGTTCACCTCGTTGAAGTGCACTCGGACGACGGCGGCGAAACCTGGTCGCCCTGGCGGTCGACGACCATGCGGGGATGTCCCGGACATCTGCTGGGATTGCGGGACGGGCGCATCCTGGCCACGGTGGGTACCCGGTGGGAGGGACAGATGGGCTGCATGGCGCGGATCCTCGATCCCGAGGGCAGCGACCTGGATACTGCCCCGGATATCGTCGTGCGCGCCGATTCCCTGGAGTCGGACTGCGGTTATCCGTGGTCGGTCGAATTGAATGACGGCAGGCTACTGGTCGTGTACTATTACGTTTACGAAGACGGCACACGGGGCATTGAGGGATCGGTGCTCGAGGAATACTAAAAGCTTTCGACTAAAAGACAAACGGGGAACTTCGATGTTTCAACTCGAATCACACCAGAAGGAATTCATGGATACCTTCGGGTACCTGCACTTTCCCGGGCTGCTGAACGACAGGATCGGTGAGATTGCAGAAGCCTTCGACAAGCTGCTGAAGAAAAACGGCGGCGACGACCACGAAGGCCTGGAGCGACTGGCCGTGGTGCCCTTCATCAACCATGACCCGTACCTGTGCACGCTGCTGGACGATCCCCGCATCCACGGCATCGCCGCTGGCCTGCTGGGCGAGCAGTATCAGTACTGGAACAGCGACGGGAACCTCTATGTCGGAGATACGAGATGGCACTCCGATACCCAGTGGCCAGAGCCCATTCGTTTCTACAAGATGGCCATCTACCTGGATCCCATGACGAAGGACTCCGGTGCGCTCCGGGTCATTCCGGGCAGCCACCGGGCTGGCGAAGGCTACGCGGAAACGGTCCACGAACATCTTTCGGGCAAGAAAGGCGGCTGGGGAGGGCTCCACGGAAGCGAAGTCCCGGCGGTCGCCGTCGAGACCCGGCCCGGTGACCTGGCCGTTTTCAACCATTCCACCAAGCACAGCGCGTGGGGCGGGGGCAAGAGAAGGCGTATGTTCACGCTCGTGTTTACAGGACATCACACCGACGGTCCTCCTCTCGAGGCCTTCAAGAAGGTCATCCGGCAACACGGCTATACGACGCGGGAAGTATTCGGCGGAGAGGGCGGTCCCTTGCTTTCCACGGCCACGCCCGAACGGTTGCGGCACCTGCAGAACCTGATCACGCACATTCCTAAAGCGGCTTAGATCCGGGGTACCATGAAGAGGATTCTCTGATTATGTCTCTAACGCGGGATCAGTTTCAGCATTTCGTCGACGAAGGATATGTCATAGCGGAAGGCGCGCTCACTAATGACGACCTGGATCCCGTCATCGAGGGGATCGAAACGTATGTCGATGACCGGGCCCGCGGTCTTTACGCGGAAGGACTGATCACCGAACTGCACGAAGGAGAGCCCTTCGAGCGGCGGCTCGCCCGGATCACGCGGGAAAACACCGCGATCTACGACGAGATCGACATCATGCACATGCGGGCCGAAGCGCTGTTCCGCTTTCTCGGCAACAACCGAATGCTGGACCTGGTGGAGTCCCTCGTCGGTCCCGAAATCACGTGCAGTCCCATCCAGCACCTGCGTGCCAAGCTGCCGGAGGGCCTGGCAGGCCTATCGGAACACGGCGGGAACGATGAGGGCGGCGAGGAGGCCCTGGCCGCGCGCATCAGGGAAAATGTAGCGCCCTGGCACCAGGACGCCCAGGTGCACCTCGAGGACGCCGACCCTGTGTTCATTCTCACCGTATGGCTGCCCCTGTGCGACACCGACGAAGGGAACGGTTGCCTGCAGATCATTCCCCGGGTGCACCACCACCGGACCGTGTACTGGAGTGAAGGATTCGGCATCGAGGACGGAGGATTGCCCGAGGGCGAGGTCCTGTCGCTGCCGATGAAGAAGGGCGACGTCCTGCTCATGCACAAGCTGATCCCGCACCGGTCCATCCCCAACCGTTCAGGTACGATCCGGTGGAGCCTCGACCTGCGCTATCAGCAGACCGGCCTGCCCACGGGACGCTCGTTCTACCCCAACTTCATCGTCCGAAGCCGGCGTCACCCCGAATTCGTGCTGTCGGACTACGCCACCTGGAATCGCGGCTGGGAAGAGGCGCTGAAGGTCACCGCACAGCGCCCGCCCCGCAAGAACAAACCGACCGAGCCGACGCCGATCCGGATGTACGGATAGGTCCGACGGCGCGACGTTCCAACCCTTGCGCGACTGCCCGATCAGGCCTTAATCGCGAATCGATATATCCGCCAGTACCCGATCATGTTGCTGACCAGGAACGTGGTCTCCATGAGCACCGCGACCGGGCTGCCGGCTAAGTAGTTGTGTACCATCCAGGTTACCGCGCAGGCCATGTAGATCAGCCGGACCTTCCGGTCGGATTTCTGGAAATTGCCGTAGGTGGGCAGCAGGGAACCGAATAGCGCCAGGATGTCAAGGGGACGTTCGTAGGAGAAGAAGAAACCGGCCACGATCAGCGCCATGAACACGTACATCAGGCGCCGGTCGGTCGTAAAGGCCGCCGTGAAAACGCGGACTCCCATGACGACATACAGGGTGCCGGCGCTGTTTCTGCCGAGCACGAAGAAGTGGAAGGCGTTCATCAACGCCGAAGCACTCAGCCAGAGCAACACGTTTCGGCGCTTCTTGCACTGGAAGGAGACTACGCCGCAGGTGAAAGCGACGGCGGCGAGCGCCTGAGATATGAGGAAGGAATCCATGCGGTGATTCACCCGGCCGGTTCGTGTCCACGTGCAAAATAAAGACCGTCCGAAGCGGGTCAAGCCGAATCACCGTCCTTCACTTGACGCGGGACCGGAAAGGGAATAAGGTACCTTACGACCCGTCCAACGTGAACGTCTCCATCGTGACCAACGGATGGTCCCTCCATGATCACCACTACCCGTGTTGGTCCCTCCATGCGCACAATGGCCCGTACCATTGCCATCGCCGTGATCTTCTCCGTGGCCGCGGCCGGAATCCTGCGCGTCCTGGGCGGTCCGGCCGTAGACGAGCCTGACGCGCGTTACGTCAATTCCGCGGGCGTCGAACTGCCCCCCGACGCGGCGCCACCCTCGGAGCAGTACGTCCGCACGTTTCAACTCGACAACACCTACATGGAGTGGTTCCGCACGATCTACAAGGGGACCTACGGCCACCGGATCATCGCGGAACCGCTGATCCGTTTCGACAAGGATTTCAACCTGATCCCGGCCGCGGCGAACAGCTGGGAACCTGCGGCCGACGGGCTGGGATGGTATTTCTACCTTCGAGACGACCTGGAGTTCTCCGACGGCAAGCCGCTGACCGCCCACGACTACGTGTTTACCCTGCGGCGTGGCGCCGATCCGGAAAACGCCTACGACGTGGAGTGGTATTACCGTCCGATCAAGAACTGGGGCCGCGTCGTGGGCCGGGAGCTGCCCCTCGATTCGCTGGGCGTCCACGCGATCGACGACTACATCCTGCTCATCGAGACCGACGAACCCTGCGCCTACATGCCGGATCTGATGGTGGACAGCTGGGTCTCACCCCGCCAGGCGGTGGAGAAGTACGGCGACGCCTGGTCCACGAGCCCGGAAACCTCCATCGCCAGCGGTCCCTTCTATCTCGAGGAGTGGACCAAGGCAGACCGGGTCGTGCTCAAGGCCAATCCCCGGTACCACGGCGCCGCGCGGCCCTACCTAGAGACGCTGATCGCCAAGCTGCACAACGCGTCTACGCCGCCGCCCCTGCTTGCGTCCTACGAGGCCGACGAGGTGGATTTCGGCCTCGTAACGAACCACGCCGAGCTCGCCCGGATCAAGACCGATCCGCAGTTGAGCCGGGAGTTGCATTCCTACACGGATTTCGCCACGTATTACCTCACGATGGACACGTACAACCCGCCATTCGACAACCTGAAGGTCCGCCAGGCCTTCAGCCACGCCATCGACCGGGAAGCCGTGTGCGAATCGGCGCTCCAGGGTTTCGCGATCCCCGCTTACTCCATGCTGCCGCCCGGTTTCCCGGCGGAAGCGACGGAAACGCTGAAACCCGTCCAGCGGTACGACCCCGCCCTGGGACGCAAACTGCTTGCCGAAGCGGGGTATCCGGACGGAAAGGGATTCCCGCGGGTGGAAATGTGGGTCCGGCGCGACGTGCGTCCGGTGCACGAGGCCGGCGAGGCGATTCACGCCATGATCAAGCAGAACCTGGGGATCGACCTGGTGGTGCGCAACATGGAGGTCAAGATCTTCATGGACGCGATCAACAGCCACGAGCTTCCCCTGGGTCTCGTCCGGTTCGGGGCCGACTTCATCGATCCCAGCAGTCTGATGAACCTGTGGCTTTCCTCGGGCCGCCACGCCTGGAAACACGACCTCTTCGACCGGCTCGTGGTCGAGGCGGGCGGCGTGGTCGGCGACTACCGGAAGCGGATGGACGTCTACCGGCAGGCCGAACGCATCCTGGTGGAAGAAGTGGGCGGCCTCTTCGTGTGGTATCCCACGATGAACCAGATCTGGAAATCGAACATCAAGGGAGACGCCCTCGAACCGAACCAGCGGGGCTTCCGGTCCTGGCGGGGCGAGCAGATCGGAAACACGGCCTTCACGATCTACATCGCGGAAGAGGTGGAGCAGGACGCCGAGACAAAGGGATTCTGGGAGTGGGTGTTGGGAGGAGGCAGGTAGGTGCGGCAACGGACAAATCAGACGATATTCAGCATTTTGTTGGCGTAGTCTTTTCCCGATGTCGGAGAAGAAAGGGACCGGCCGGCTCGTCGATAGAGGTCTATGGTTTCTTCCACGATTCGACATAACCCTGAGAACACTTCCTGCTCGTTCTCCCCATGACACCCACAGTAAAACAGGCCGGGACAACTGCCGACGTAACACTGATCCTCTTCTGACCATTCCACTATTTTCACATATCGAGAACTCATCTTCATTTCTGTGATTCCTTGATCGCTACGCGAATGGCCTGTTCCTGATAGCTTCTGGCATCGTCACCGAGGTGCAAGGAAAGATATCGGTAAAAAACTGTCAAGAAGGATACAAGTTTCTTTTTTACCCGAACGAAATCCTCCTTAGCGGTGTTTTATCTACAACCAACGCGGTAATCTGGCCACCAAAGGACTTTGCATGGCGCACGAAGAGGGACGATGCATCGCGCTCGAAATACACAACGGCAACAGGGATGCAGTGGCGGACCTGGTGGCGGCATACAAGGACAGGCTCTTCACCTACGCCTTTCATATGCTCGGCGGTTCGGACGACGCCCTCGACATTACACAGGACGCCTTTGTCAAGGCCTACACCACGCTCACCGGAAAGTACGCCGCAGAGCGCTGCCGGACGCTCGAAATCCGTCCCTGGTTGTATCGCATCGTTCGGAACCTGGCACTGAACAGGCTGAGATCGCGAAAACGAAAGGAAGCCGCGCTCGCCAGCATGAAGGACGAAGCACCGGCACTGACCTTCGACGCCGGGAACGACCGGACAAGGGCGATGCGGACGGCCCTCGAAAAACTGGGAAGGGAGAGCAGAGAACTGATCATCCTGCGATTCATCGAACAATACACCTACGCGGAAATCGCGACGGTCACCGGCTCATCGGAATCGGCGCTGCGGGGCAAAGTGTACCGTGCGCTACGTAAACTTCGCAGAATCATGGAGGATGGTCCCAGTGGATATTAACGAAGCGAGACAGCACCTGGATCAAATCAGAACCGGCGAGACCGACGATGAGGCAAGCCGGTCCGTGGCGAAACACCTGGAAAGGTGCGCCGATATCCGCGAAGAGGCCGCTTTTATCGAAAACCTTGCCGCGGAATCACCCAAACTGAAACTGACCGCCCCCGCGGGAATCGAGGAGGAAGTAATGATCAGGATTGCAGACCGATACGATGTGATCGACACGGATTTCGGGCAGGCGTACGTGGGATTCACGCCAAAAGGCATTTCGGCGGTGAAACTCGACGTGGAGGAGGACGGCATCTTCGAATCCTACTACGAAGACAGGCTGGGTCGGACTACGGTCAGAGGTTCGCTGCCTGAAAAGTATGCCGAAGCGATCAAGCGGGCCATAAGAGGAGAGAAGATCGCTCAGCCACCCGTTACACTGGAGGGATTGACCGAATTTGAAAAAACCGTGCTGGAGCATTTGGCCAGGATACCGACGGGTGAGGTCCGTCCCTATGCCTGGCTCGCCCGGGAGGTGGGCAGGCCGAAGGCGATCCGGGCCGTCGGAACGGTCATGGCCCGCAACCCCGTACCCTTCCTGATGCCCTGCCACCGGCTCGTACCCTCGACCGGAGGCGTCGGAAACTACTACTACGGCCCTGAGATGAAATGGACCCTGCTGGAACGGGAAGGAATTCCGCGGGAGGACCTCGCGAACTGGAAGCAGCGCGGAGTTCGCTTCATCGGCAGCCGGACGACAGGCATCTACTGTTATCCGACCTGCCGTGACGCCCGGCGGGTCCAGCCGCGGCATCGCCTGGAATTCAGCAGTACCGAGGACGCGGCGAACGGCGGGTGCCGGCCGTGCAAACACTGCAGGCCGCTGTCGGTTTAGCGATTGCGCGGAGGAATCCTGTCGCCAACGGGTCGGGGTATGGGCCTCCAGTAACCCGAGGGATCGCTGCCCCGGCAGATTACAGCCCGGTGGTACTCCGGATAGCGGCCTCGTACGTCCGGCGGAAGGTACCGTATCGTCAGGCCGCAACGCCGGCGGTTGGATACGTTCGGATCGGACCCGTGCAGCAGCAGGTCGGTGTGCATGGAGATCTGCCCCGCCTTCATGACGAAGGGCACGGGATCGCCGCCCCACCTGAGCGGATCGTGGACGGTCTGTCCCAGAACGTTCCGTTCGGCTTCCGCGCTGTTCTCGAAGGGGATCTGTCCGTGGAGGTGGGAACCGGGGATAACCGTCATGGGGCCGTTTTCCTCGTCCACGTCGTCGATGGCCAGCCAGATCGTCACTACCTTGCTCGGAGTCAGGGGCCAGTACGACGCGTCCTGGTGCCAGCTCACCCGCTGCACGTCGCCCGGCATCTTGCAGAAGTAGTGGGTCATCTCGCAGATCAGCGTCTCCCCGACCAGGTCTTCCGCGTAGTCCAGTATCCTCTTGTTCATGGCCAGGTTGTAGATCCCCTCGCAATGCCGCTGCCAGCCGTTGATCGAATAGCTGTTGTACCCTTCCTTCTCGGCGCGCGCCATCAGGTCTTCGAAGTACAGGCGGTTCTCTGCGGCCTCATGTGGGGTAAATACGTCGAGGGGGCAGAGATACCCGTTTGCGTTGAAAAAGTCGACCTGTTCCCGGGCAAGCGTTTTGGGGTTCTCGTTTCTTGCCGGGAAAAACCGCAGTTCCCGCTTCATCTCGGGCAGAGCATCGGTGATGGGCATGTTCGGTCCCCGTTCTGAAGTACGAATGATGGTCGTAAACAGGTTTCGCCGGTCAGGAAAATCTCCGTAGTAAATATACCGGCACAAATCCCTTGAGACAACCCTTTGCATAGCTTAAATAACCATGTATGGACGATACGACGAACAGGGCGCTACATTCACTTGACCTCGCTCCGGGCGCGTCGCTTGACGACGTGAAGAAATCGTACCGGGAACTGGCGCTGATCTGGCATCCGGACAAGGTGCCCGACCGGGTGAAAGACCGGGCGACGGCAAAGTTCACGGAGATCAACGAGGCCTACCAGTGGCTTGTTCGAAATCCGGAAAAACTGCGGATGCCTTCCTCTAACAGGTCATCCTCCCAACGGCAGTCGGCGTCTCGGTATCGCACTTCCTCTCGATCATCCCAAACCCGGACTGAACATACCCGAACCAGCGCCTCCGACCGCTCGGGAGCCAGATCGTCGGCCGATCCGGCTGCCCAACGGATACGGAACGCCGCACGCGGTATCCGGACCGATGTCAGGGCCGGCCTGTACATCTGTCCTGAAATCGACGCCGACCGGGCTGCCAACTTCATCGTTGCTCTGCAGCTGAGCCACCGCTTCACAGGGGTAGCCGCGACGGTGAACGACCTGCTGGTATTCTACGATATAGACGGTTCCGGCGAGGAAGGCATGGCCATCACGCGGTCGAACCACCTGATCAACAACAACGCCGGGACCCTCTACAATATCGCAGACCTGGTGGAAGTACAGTTAAAGGAAGGGTATTTCTTCTGGAGCGAGATCGTGGTGCGGAGAAGGGGAAGCCGGACATTCGAACTCGCGGGTTACACCGAAAATGGACCGGGCCAGGCGCTGGTGAGCATTCTGCGGAACCTGATCGGAAACGATCGAACGTAAACCAGGCTGTGCGCGCTCAGGATCCGAACCAACAATTCGATCAAGGTTCGTCTGCAGTGGAGCAGGAAGAGGGCGTATTGCCTTGTGCATGCATCCCTTGGCTTCGATTAGACCCCTATCGCGCCCCTATCGCGCCCCTATCGCGCCCCTATCGCGCCCCTGCTTGAGTACCCAGCGCGTCAACGGTCCGCGATTCTTGGTCACGACCAGCCGTTTGTCTCTCAACTCCTCCAGTGCTCTTCGCACCTGGCGTTCGCTGACGCCAGATCCCAGGCGAGCATGAATATCGCGGCGCGTCAGCCCCTCCTCTGCGCGATTGAGCAACACGAGAACCTCAGCACACCGGTTCGCAGAACGACCTCCGCGATCACCCGATTCCTGTACGAACTGCCCGTGCCGGAACCGAACGGTCACGCACCAGTCGTCGTCTTCGATTTCCAGCATGGGAAGGCCCGCTGCGCTGGTCAGGTCCGTCATCTTCAGCGTACCGTGCCCCCACTCCTCGATGATCCCGCGTCGATGGAACGCGCGGGCGATTAGTGGATTCCACGGACGTGATTCGTGCGGAACGAACAGCTTTTCGGGTGTCAGGCCGAAATGCAGTGAACCGGCGGACGTGATCTCCAGGCGGTCATCGTAGATCGCCACGCCAATAGAACCTCCGCCAATGGAATAATCGCGATGGCACAACGCGTTCGCCAACGCCTCGCGCGTCGCAAGTGGTGGATAAAGCGGTTCGTCGATTCGGTCGAAGCGATTGTCTTCGAATCGAGCGGCGATCGGCAGGCTGTCGCGCAGGAAACGTTCCGCGTTCGCGAGGAGCGTGAAGGCATTGCCGTTGAATTGGCGATTGTCCAGAAAACGCATCTTGTCGGTTCCCCGGAAGCGGGCCACGCGAAGCAGGCATTGCGGCATGTCGGCCTCCAACCGTTCCCCGTTGCCAAACAGCACTGCTGCCGCTCGAAGCAATACGCCATTGTGCAGCACACCGAGTCCTCGCAGCAGGTCGGCCGGCTCCCTGCTCGGCGGCTCATCCATGCGGCCACGCCGAACGCCCTCCGCAACGACCCGTCGAATCTCCGCTACGTCAAGGTCGCCGATCGACCATCCGGCGGCAGGCTGGTTTTCCCAGCGCTGCTCGCTGTGCATCCGTTCGAACAGCATCCGGTTGTACTCGTCCGTAGACAATGCCAGCGTGGTGTTCCCGACCCGGCGGTAGGCGTTGCCTCGGTAGATGTATGGCCTCGTCGGTCCCCGGTCTGTACTGACCACGATGACTTCACGGCCACGATCCACGGGGAGTCGCTCGACCGTCGGAAACGCCGGAGGGTCGATCTGCCGAAGCTCGGCGCTCAACTCCTCGATAGTGCGCTCTCCGACCTGCTGTCCTGCGACGCCCCCGTCCCGCGTCACGCCGAAGAGCACCTGTCCTCCGTCCTGATTCAGAAACGCACACACCGTCCTCGCCGCCTCCCGGCGGGTTCCGGCCGTCGTCTTAAACTCCAGCGTTTCGGACTCTCCTGATGCGGTGAGGTGTGCGATTTGGTCGATATTCATTCTATTGTCTCCTATACACACTGGTCTGCCGAGGAGCAAGCAGGTCGAACAACATTATTTCGTCAGGATTTTCCTGAATCGGGCGACGGTGTCCTCGTCCAGGTCTTCGATTCGTACCTCGCCGGTTTCGAGTTCCTTCAGAAGATCAACCAGATGCTTATCGCGGTTCTTGTGTCGTTTGGATTCTTCCGCGTTCATATCGCTATGAATGACCCGCAAGTGCTCTCGCTGCTCCGCAGTCGGATAGGTAAACCGCAACTCGAAATGCCGCGCTTTCAGTTTTTCAAACTCTGATTTCAACATGGCCATGGATTCGCCGAAACCAAGCACGCGGACCCACGCCTTGCTTCGCGTTATCGCCGTAGCCAGGCGGTTACGCGTTCTCGCCAGATTACGAACCGCTGAATGGCAGTCATGGGCATTGATGATGTAGACCATTCCGGCTTCGTTTCCCTTGGCACGGTGAACACCGGAGAAAGTCACCGATGCGTTGCCCGGTTGAAAGAATGTATTCGGGTCCGTGTCGACACCGGCAAGATGGGAACTGATGCCCAATTCCTTCAAACGACGGTGTATCGGTTTGTAATCCTCACGTGTCGCACGAGGATCGGGGTTGATTACCATGATGTCTTCGTGCCGCAGTTCGTCCTGACCGAGATTTTCAGCAATTGCTTCCGTCAGCCAGTCCGTCTGGTCATCTTCGTTTCTGAAGGTGATAAATCGAATCAGGTCGTCGAGGTCCGAATGACTTTCCAAAAATCCCGGACTCGTATCATCTGTTCTATCAAGCGTTACCTTCGAGCCGTCGCGCAATGCGCCGTCGCGTACACTGTAACCGATGTCTTTCCACAAACGCGCCTGGTCGAACATCTGGACCAGACCGGATTCCGTCGCTTCGGGCGGTTTCCGGTAAATCCCTAATCCAAGGGCAAGTGCCGCGGCCAAAACCGGCTTCGAGTTTCGGTAACATTTAGACAGCATGATATCACGTTGCGGTGCGAGACGATTGGTCGCGTCAAACCGCACTTTGGGGGATCCATCCGAACTCTCCCCGAAAATCTCCTCGGGAGAAGGCAGGGAACCACCACCAAGATTCTGCAGTTCATCATAGGCATACACCAGTCTCTTCGGGTGTTTGAGCAGTTCGTAGCAGAGCCTCAGAAACATGGGTGATAAATCCTGCGCCTCGTCGACAAGTATCGCGTCGTAGACCGGTTCGCGTTCCCGCGCGAACATAAGGGCGTATTCGCACGCCCCCTCGAACTCCCTGCCTTGTCCGAATCTGCTGCGCGCCTTTCCAAAATCGTAAAACCCCAGGCCGTGCAGGCGACAGAACTCGTAATAGATCCCCCCGCGATCTTTGCCCCGCCAGGCCCCCCAGGCATTTACGATTCGCAGCTTGTTCCAATCAGGCTCTTCGCCGGTTTGTTCTATGAAGAAGCTGTTGATCAGGCGGCGAAAATGATCCTTGAGTGAGCGTGAATTGAATGTGACTGCGATACGCCAGTCGGGATGATACGCATGGAGATAGGCCGCCTTGAGCGCCAGAACGATGGTTTTGCCCGAACCCGCCAGGCCCCGAATACGCTGCACGCCTTCGACCGTTTCGATGACGCCTCTGCTCTGCATTCTGTCCAGTGTCGCGATCGATTTCTCAAGCGATTTCAGTTTCGCGCCTTTGGAGTTCTCCTTCGCAACACTCCGGTTGAGTCCCTTTTTATGAATCGTGGAAATGTTCTCGATCACCGAAAGCGCCTTCCCGTACATCTCCTGGTCATTATGACGCGACCATGTGAACCGGTTCAGTTCCTGTATGAGGGAAGAGGCATTCGCGAGCGGGTAATCCCCGAAACGATATGTATCCGGATCGCTTAGCGCCGGGGCGAATGAGATTGCATGGATGGGAACCATTAGATCCCGGCGGTTCATCAGTTCCTGATGGACCTTAAGCCGGGCTTCGAGCTTGTTGATCGAATCGTCCTGCCGGACCCCGTAACCGCCCGTTTCATGCCCCTCGATCAGATCGAACACGATGATTCCCTTATCAGCCGAAACCAGCAGGGCGTCCATCAACTGGAGTCCATCGGACGTGCTGATAACCGGATAGCCGATGAACAATCGCCCCGACAATGTGGTTTGCGCAGAGACGACCTCCACCAACGCATCGCTTGCCACGGGCTTCTGGCTGGTACCTCGAACGATATCGACACTCATGACGATTCCTTCCGGCGGGTCGCTTTCACAGTCGCGCTACGCATGCGTTTTAGCGACCCGAAAACGACGGATTTGTACGCAGTCAGGCTGACAATCAGTACAGACTGCGTTCTAACGGTTGTGTTCTTAATTGGTAGAGAAAAACGGGGAATTCTCGTAAGAAAATGTCAGATGGCGGGATGGCGTTTGATGACCTGTTGCTGTTGTCTATGAGGTAGTCGGGAAAGAATGTCGTGCAGGTGGGTTGGGTATCGCGTTCGGTGTTTGGGGTGTCGGGGGCGATATGAGGGAAGTGTGCTACGGCCCAGCCGAGATCGGAAAGCCAACCGAGGGCAGCTTACTCGACGTCCACTTCGGTGAGCGTGGTCATGGCGTCTTGCGTTTGGTATTGCGGTCCGGTATGGTCAGGTTGGCGCCGCGCGGTGTGTTTTCCACCAGCCACTGGCCGAGCGCTTTCCGCGGTACTTCCTTACGCTCTCGCCAGACACGTTCCGGAATCACGACGAACGGTCTGCGCGTTCCGATGCGTTGCGGACCTTCTTCTTCCGACAGGCGCAGTATCTCGGACAGTCGCGCCTTGGCCTCGGCTACCTTCCAGACTCGTGGAGGTTTGGCTTCGTGCTGACTCAATGTGGCCCTTTTAAGTTCGTACCGAACCATTATGGACCATTATGGACTATTTTATTGAGAACTATTGCATCTGTCAAGGGAAGGCGCCTGCCAGTGAAACAAGAGAGGATTCGCGCACGCGCGTCGGTGGCGATCTGGAAATTGAATTCGCCATCGTCACCTGGACTTCCCGCGGGGCAACCCTCTTATGCAGCGGTTCAGCGCGTTGAAGGACCTGCCTACGGACCGCAAAATCAGTCGCATTCTCATGCGTTTCACTGCCCCCTGCGAAGAAACCCCGGAGAGAAGGTCATTCATCCCACCCGGAAGAACTACCAACTTCAACATCAGAAAGTTGATTTACCGTCAGTTTCGGTGAAGTTGATCATGCATGTCCTATGCCAGGTTCAGGCGCTCGCCTTTCGGTTCAGGAATCGGATCGCCGAACTCCCGCGCCGTTTCAAGCCACAGGTCCATGGCCTGTCCGATCTGCACCAAAGCCACCTGCTGGGTGTCCCCGTGAGCCGAACACCCGGGAAGCTCCGGTACTTCGGCCACGAATGCTCCGTCCTCGTTACTCCAGTAGATGATGACCTCATACTTGTGCATCGTGTTCCTCCTGGAGTCTGTCTCGTAGGACAGCTGACCTGACCCGAAGTACCGGATAGGGATTGGCATGGCTTCCCTCACGCTGAACATTCAGCCGCTCACGGATATCTGCATTCTGAAGATGTGGTGACTCCCTCGAACCCGTTCAACGAATCCCAGTTTCAGCGGGAAGGTGCGTAGGTCTTCGAAGCGTATATTCGCATCCGAAAGAGCGGGCCAAAATAAACAGTTCACAGACGCCTATCCAGCGGAATTAGATTATAATCCACTTGCACCTTGGGAACCCGATTTCTTTTTCATGATTGCATCACGTTCACTTCGCCTTCTGTATCGGGTACATCAAGCGACGGTCCGGTTGCCACACCGTACCAGCCCTGATACCAACGAAAACAGGCCTCGGTACCCTGCCGTCTACAGACCAATTCGAGCCAGCAGTTGACTGATTACATCGCTGACTTGGCGTTGCCGCAGTATACGTGCTTCGCGCTGGTCAGCCTCGTGATCTTCACCCAATTCAAATTGGGCAACCGCCACGGGACCATCCTTCCGATAACCATCGACCTGGTGACTCGGAGCAAAACGATTGCGAAGAATTGTCAATGCGGCCCGGATCACTGAGCCGTGATCGCCTTTCAGGGCACTGCGGAACATCTCCGCAGCGCTGTCGAGACCCTCGGGCGTGTGCTCAATGCAATACACGAGGTCATGTGCGTCCTTGTTTTCTTTGCGATGATCGAAGGCGAACGCCTTCAGGCAAGTGAAGCTCAGCAGATTTGCGTGTTTGACGCGTTCGACGGCGATGCCTGCGCCGTTCAGAAGCTCTGCCTGAATCTCGGTGACCTGGTGCAGGTCGAAGACGATGGACGAGTGCGGAATGTTGAGCGCGGAGATGGTCCCTTTGGTGGGCAGCGGCTCAATCCTGCCACCGGCGATATCCGGCGCGTCGGTGAGTAGCTCGACCAACATCAGCCCACCATGTTCGGTGCGGGTCTGCCACCGCCAAGAAAGCTTCTGCCCACTTTCATTCGTGGACCGCTCGAACCCCATCCTTTTAAGGTTGTCCTCAAGTGTGCTGTATGCTTCAGTTTCTGTCAGAATTTGCAGGTCGATGACGATATCCACATCAAGCGTGCCTGCATGCGCCGGCACCGCTGGTGGCCTAGCCGTAACCAGGTATCTCGGCGTAAGGCCACCTACCAGAAATACCGACTCCTTCCACGGACCTAATCCGCGCAGCAGGGTCACGAGAACACGCTCGCAATTGATCGTGTACTGATCGGCGTAACCGTCGATAGTCGCCGGTTTCACCATTGGAATTCATTCCTTTCCTTTCGCAGGTGATTAGCCATTTCCTTAGCGCGGCCCTCGCTACGCATGAGGTCAAGGTAAACCTGGACTGAACTCGCCAGCCAAATCCCATTCTCCAGTTTGCGAAACAGCAACTCGTCGGACGATTTGACCGGGATGACAGTAAGGTTTGCGCCGTGATTGACTTTGTGGGCATCAAGTTCTTCGAGAACCGCATCTGCAGGGGCACCAGCTACCATCCGGCAACGCACCTGGGAAAAAGTCGATAGAAAAGGCGCGTACCATTGCGCGGCCGCCTCATGAGTAATCGCGTATTCGGCCTTATGTGCATTGCAGACCTTGGCGAACTTCAGTAACAGCCCCTCGACGTGCACCGAAGGCACGTAATAGCGCTTAATTGCAGGGGGTCGCATCAGCTCTAATTGCTTTGTCCACTCATCCAGTAAAGCATCAGGCTCTTGCAAATAACGTTTCTTGGTTGGTCCCTGCCCGCGCGAATTCACCCAATCGTACTTTTCCAGTTCCTTGAGCACCTGAGACACGGTCGCGGGTGAGACAAACGCCAGCTCAGCGAGTTCCCTAACTCCGAACCACTCGTCAGGCCGCATCAGAAGTGCGTGTAGCACTCGCGAACGACGACCTGAATACAAGGATCGTATAGATCTCGACAAGGCTTTCGGGGGTGGCTTGTCCACATAAACGTAGATATTCTCTGCAGGGAGAAACATGCTGCCCCCGCTGTCATAATAGCCAACTCGTTTGTCCCTCATAAGGTGCTTGGCTCCGGGTGAAATCGAATGTGCAACCAGGAAATATGAGGTTTGGCCTCCTCTCTCTGATTGTGGCCATCTACTTGCGTAGTCCTCGAGTTGCCAAAGGTTCTGCCTCACGTCTCGAGGATAGAGGGACTTCTTTACCTCTATCTGTAGGGTTACCGGTTTACCACCTGCCCAAAGGTCAACACAGGCGTCATATCCCCGGTCCGTGCCTTCGTACTGTTGGCGCAAGCCCAACTCCACTTGCACGTCGGGAAGTTCCCGCAGAGCTTCGAGGAACTGGTCGAGCAACTGTCTTTCTGTAATCTCTATGTCAAGCATTGGTATTTCTCCTTTTTTACTGTACAGCAAATAACATACGTATAGAACCGACGTATGTCAAGAAAAACCTTTATTTGCTGTACAGTGAATATCGCACTTGAGCAAACCATATACAGAGCCAAGCTAATGTATCGTCCTTAAAATTAGTTAAAAACTGATGACATGTTGGAGAATTAGGGCACACTCATTTATCAGAAGCGTCCGTTTCTGAAGAAAGTGTAGCGTCTATGAATTCTGAGAACTCGATCTCTCCTCTTTCAAGTTTCTGGATTAGTTCAGGCCTTTCCTCTCTCAACCGTTCCATATCTTCGTAGACAAAATCAGACCAAATCCTCAACTTACCTAAGAACACTTTCTCCGTGAAATCGTAGAACAATCCTCGTAACTCCGATACAACATTGGACACTCCACCACGTTCATTACAGACTTCATAGTAGAATCTCACGCCACGACTTCGCCAAGACCTAAGACTCCTGATGTGAAACACACCATCCCGTACTGTTTTCATGCCATCGACAAATCGCCGTTTGCTTCGTAAACTCTTGAAGAAAGCTTCTAAACTTGGGTCCTCTAGTAATGCTACGACGATTAACGAGACTGATTGGTTATGGACATTAGACTGCTCTTTACCAGGTGGTACTCCTAAAAAGCCCAAGTCTATGTCGGTGTAGTTGGAGGTCTTTATTACGGAGCGACGTAAAAAAGCATCCACCATAGCCAAATTGGACCTTAAGGTGGAAAATACCGACAGTGATTTGAACGAAGTCATCACGACTTCTGGTTCAGTTGTCATTTCGGTCGTCCTGGTTCAGTACATTCCGCAAACGACCCAAATACTCTCTATAGACGCTCTCCCCTTTGACTAACAGCGTAGTCAAATGTTCATTCTTGTCTCCGGAGAACTCGTTTACGAACTTCTCCTGCTCATCCATATTGTCGTAACGTTGACGTATTATCGAGTTTCTGACCGATTGCAGGGTTTCCACGAATTGACGGTTCTCAGAGCAGTACTGGTCAAAATCGTCATCTCGAAAAACTGGGTGGGCCTTAGACAGTTGTCTGTATTTCTCGATTATCGCAAATAGCAACGACAACGCGATTTGTAAAGGCCCAAAATGGTATTTTTGGATTTCCTGCGAGGCGTCGAGAAGCATTCTTGTATTGATACCCCCGATCTCTTTCGCCGCTTGTACCTGTAGCTGAGTGAATGTTTCGTTATCACTTGGCACACGTGAGAGTCCGAGTTCTTGCATCGTGTTTTCAAGTTGCTGATGTCGGTCAAATGCAAGGTTCATGGAACATCGCAGAAAGTGGGAATGTTGGACCAGCGCGTCGAATTCTGCCTTAAACTTCATGGGCTACTCTTACTCGCTAAACTCCGGACCTGCCTCACACCGGCCACTGCTCCTTCCGATAGCCCATGTCCCAGAACATCCACTCGTACCGGCTGGTCGTGATGTAGTGGTTCAGCATGGCCTCGCGGTCTTCTGCGGGGAGCCCGTGCGCGACGTGATTCGTGATCTCGAGGACGGCGACGACGCACTCGGCGAACTGCTCGCCGGCATAGGTATCGATCCACTGCTGGTACATGGGATCGGGCGATCCCTTTTCGGCCAGCGCCTTGCCCACCTCCCAATAGATCCAGTAGCACGGCAGCACGACGGCCACGACCTCGTGGAAAGGCCGGCCGTATGCAACGGAAAGCAGGTAGCTCGTATACGCCTGGCATACCGGCGCCTTGGGCATTGCCCAGACCTCATCCGACGACAGCCCGAAGACGTCGAAGAAGTTCTCCTGCATGGCCCGCTCTTCTACGAGGCATCCCTTGGCGTGCTCGTTGAAGAGGATGATGGTGTCCTCGTCCGGCGCCTTCACCGCGGCGAGGCTCAGGGCCCGGGCGTAGTCCTTGAGATACAGCGCGTCCTGAACGGTGTAAAATTCGAAGGCTGAGCGGTCCAGGTCGCCGGAGGTCAGGCCCTTGATGAAGGGATGGGCGAGTATGGCGTTGTATATCGCGGCCGTCTCCGACCACATGATATCGGTGATGGAGGTTTTCGAGGCGGCCGTGGTCATCAGGACACTCCCGCCCGGTCCACGGTCCCAACTTGAGCCGCGTCATCCTTCTTCCGGTCCGCGGCACGCACGTGCTCCGCGTAGTCGTCGCGCTGGAAGTAGGCGCTGTCCAGGTTATCCGTTTCGGTCGTGACCGTGGCGGTGACCCAATGGGTTGCGTAGCCGCGACGCCAGCGGTCAGACGTATTGCGGCGCGACGAGTGGAGCGTTTCCGAGTGGTGGATGACCACGCCGCCCTTGCGCACCGGCGCGGAGGCTTCCATCTCCCAGTCGATCAGGTCGTCAGGAGGCGCCAGGTTGTAGGGCTGGCCGGGGACCTCCACATGGTCGATGATCCCCTTCTTGTGCGAACCGGAAATGTATCTGAGGCAGCCGTTTTCTTCGTCCACGTCGTCGAGGGCGATCCAGGCCGTGATCACGTGGCCGCCCGGCTTGCACCTGAAGTAGAAGTTGTCCTGGTGGTAGGGTTTCTCCGACCCGAATCGCGGCGGTTTCATGAAGAGCTGGTCGCTTTTGAGCAGGGGTTCTTCACCGGTGAACTGCCGGAGGATGTCCCGGAGCCGTCCATCCAGGGCGAAATCGCGGAACAACGGATTCCGAAGATAAGGACTGTCGATCTTCCGAGGCGCGGATTCACCCGATTCGGAACGGTCCAGCAGATAACCCGCCATGGATTCCTCAACGTCCATGGCATCCGCCGTTTCCACGGCCAATCGGGCTACTTCGTCCGCCTCATCGGGACGGTAGACGCCCTCAACGACTAACCAACCCCGCTCATTAAAGGTTCGGACCTGTTCTTCGCTGATCATTCCGGCATCCTTTCCGGCCGTCACCAATCATCCCGGCTTCCTTCCCGGCTGTCGCCGATCGTCCGCTCACCCATTCCTCAGGTTGTCCAGGTTCTCCTGCAACACCCGCATGCCGTACCCCATGGGTGAGCCGGCGTTGATGTATCGGTATCCCCAGTCGATCTTCTCCCGAATCTCCTCCATGGAATCCAGCGTCGTGCCCGCCATGATCCCCGTGCCCTCGAGGCGCTTCGGCACCTCGCGCATGATCGACTGAACCTCCCTGGAATCCACCTGGGTGATCACGCCTAGGGTGGCGGACAGGTCCGTGGGGCCGACGAAGAGCACGTCGATCCCCTCGACCTGCATGATCTCGTCGAGATTCTCGTAGGCTTCCAGGCTTTCGATCTGGAGCACGAGGACGGTCTCGTCATTGGCCGTCCTGACCACGTGGTTGAAATCCAGTCCCGCCAGCATGGCCCAGTAGGGCGAGATGCCCCGGTTGCCCTCCGGCGCGTACCGGGCGTATCGCACGGCGCGCTCCGCCTCTTCGGCGGTATTGACCTGGGGTATCATGACGGCCACGGCGCCGATGTCATAGGCCTTCTTGACGAGGGCGGGGTCGTTCCAGGCGACGCGGATCATGGGCGCCACGTCATTTCGGCGCGCGATCACCGGAACCATGTCCAGCTGCTCGACCCAGATGGAGGAATGTTCCGCATCGATCCAGAGGAAGTCGATGTCGGACTTGCAGACCTGGGATGCCATGAACGAAGTGGGCGCATTCAGCACGGTGCCCAGCAGCAGTTCGCCATCGCGAATGCGCTGTTTCAGCGGATTGGGGTACTTCATCCGGACCCTGCACCTTTCTGACACGCCGATACGCGCGCCCGGTTGTCCTACAACGCGCTGCGTTCCCGCTTGAAGGCGGAGATGAAGGCCTCGTTCTCCCGCGGCAGGCCGACGGAAATGCGCATGAAGCCCTCCATGTCGAAGGCCTGGCGGACGTAGACCTTCTTCTCCCACAGGCGGTCGATCAGCGTGTTCACGTTGGGGCCGACCTCGACAGTGACGAAGATCGTTTGCGTCCGGATCGGGCTGTACCCCATGGCTTCCAACTCTTCGTAGAGAAACGCCTTGCCCTGGCGCGTGGATTCCACCGACCGGCGGACGTGTTCCTGGTCGTCCAGCGCCGCGAGGGCGGCCACGGTGGACAGGGTGTTCTTGTTGAGCATGCCGATGCTGAACCGCTGCATGCGTTCCAGCAGTGCGGGATGTGCAATACCGTATCCGACCCGCATACCACCCAGTCCGTAAGCTTTCGAGAAGGTCCTTGAAATCAGCAGGTTCTCGACTTCCTTCGTCAGGGGGATCATGGACGGGTAATCGGGATCGTCCACGAACTGGATGTACGCTTCGTCGACACAGACTATGACGTCCTTCGGCATCGCTCGGATCGTCCGTTCCAGTTTGGCGGCGTCGAGTATCTGGCCGGTGGGGTTATTGGGATTGCAGATGCTGACGATCCGGGTATTCCCGTCCACCGCCGCCGCCATGGCGTCCAGGTCCATCTGCCAGTCCCCGGTCAGCGGCACCTTCTTGACGGCCTGTCCGAGTTCCTCCGCCGTCCTCGGTATGGACCGGTAGGACGGGAAGGCCGTGACCGCGTTGCCCGGGTTGTTCCAGAAGGCCGCCAGCGTAGCCGTCAGCAGGATCTCCGACGAGCCCACACCCAGGACAACTGATTCGACGTCGACACCGTGATGGGCCGCGAGGGCTTCCTCGAGCCGGTCGTGCATGGTATACCGGTTCATGCCGAACATCTTGCCGGCCACCGCCTCGATGGCCCGTTGCGACGCGCCCAGGGGATTCTCGTTGATGCTGAGCTGGACTAGCGTGGGATCGTCGAGTCCGACGCCGTTCACCTGCTGCATCGTGGTGCCGCTGACCATCTGGGCCGCCGCTTCCCAGACCGGCGTGCCCATCAGCGTCACGCCCGCGCCGCCCAGCATGGTGCTGCGCAGGAAACTGCGCCGGTTCATGTCTTGTGCTGCAGCCATAATAGCCTCCGTCTTCAATGGCGATCTGATTGGATGTTATCTCGAAGAAAATTAGCGTCCGCAACCGTGTAATGTCAAAGTTTCTTTTGGTCTTGAAAAGGATGCGCGATATGGGTACACTGAACCGGTCTCACACGGAATGAACCACAGCAATCCTGCAATCGCGAGGAGCATCCATGAGCAAGATTGAATACCAGGAATTCGACCGAAGCTTCTGGGACGAGGAACTGGCCGATTTCGTGCCGGATACGGTCTACGACATGCACGTGCACATGTGGTCGGAAAGGCACCGGGGAAAGCTCCCTCCGGATCCCACCGGGCTCCGGTTGGAGATCGACTACCAGGACCACCTGGCCTGGGCGAAGAATCTGTATCCGGGCCGCAAGATGCACTACCTGGTTCTGGGCACGCCGATACCGGGGGGGATCGACACGGAAGGGCACAACGACTGGATGGCCGAGGAGATGAAGCAGGACCCCGAATCGGGGATCAACATGATGGTCACGCCCGACATGACGCCGGAATACGTGGCCGCCCAGGTGAAAAGACACGGTTTCCTGGGCCTCAAACCCTACCGGACCTTCGCGCCGGACCCCACCCACTGCCGCATCCGGGACTTCCTGCCCGAGTCTTTCATCGAGGTTGCCCACGACCTGGGACTAGCCATCACCATGCACATGTCCAAGCCCGAGGGACCGGCGGACGCGGACAACCAGAAGGACCTGGCCGATTACACGAAGCGCTATCCCCGCGCCCAGTGGATCCTTGCCCACTGCGCCCGCGCCTTCAATTGCTTCATGATGGAACGGGCCATCCAGTTCCTGACCGGCCTGCCCAACATCTGGTACGACACGTCGGCCGTGAACGACCTCTACTCCCAGTACCTGCTGATGAAGCA
Source organism: Candidatus Latescibacterota bacterium (assembly GCA_012270975.1). Classification (GTDB taxonomy): domain Bacteria; phylum JAAXHH01; class JAAXHH01; order JAAXHH01; family JAAXHH01; genus JAAXHH01. The sequence goes on from JAAXHH010000141.1 coordinate 925,187, forward strand.
CGAGGACCGCTCGCGCGTCATGTTCGGTTCGGACAACGTGGTAGCGGGATGTGCCCGGGGCAAGTACGTCACCTACGGGCGGGCGTGGACCTACTACGAGGGCACGACGGAAACGACGCCCCACTGCGATTCGCGGGCGACGCTGGTCATCTACGAACAGTTGCGGCAGGAGAAACAGGTGGCGGACATGCTGGGGCTGACGTCGCAGGAGATCGAGGACCATTTCTCCGGCAACGCCCGAAGGTTCCTGCGGCAGGTCCGCGGCCAGCAGGACTGGCGTTAGCGCACGAAGCGCGACCGTGACGCCGGAGTGGTAGTAATTCGGACCGCTCGTCTCACCGTGCGGTCGCCGACAGCTCAGGCACGCCTATCCCCGCGACGGCTCCGCCATCCGCAGCTTGGCCTTGCGTACCTCCTCCTCCAGATGGTCCTGGTGGGCCAGGGGCTGTTCCAGGTGTTTCATGCGCGCCGGACCGGTCGTCTCCAGCATAGCTTCGCCGTAGACGCTGTCGAGCCAGAACCGCGCGGCGGCAGCGATCTCGTTTTTCAGGATCGGTATGTCTTTTTCGGCGAACCGGGCCGTGCAGTTGATCGTGAACATCCGCCGACGGTCGCCGCCGCCCCAGGCGCTGTGCTTGGTGTTCTGGTTGAACACGACGATGTCCCCGGGTTTCGTCTCGAGGGCCACGGCCGGCACCTCCCAGCCTTCGATGCCCCAGTTTTCCGGCGATTCGCGGATCTGGGATTCCAGCGCGTCGGCATAATTGTCGCCCCACCGGTGACTGCCCGGGATCACCCGCAGCGCGCCGGTTTCGCGTGTCAACGGATCCAGGTAGAAGGCCATCTTGTAGTAAATGCGGGGCGGCGCGCCGCGCATCTTGCCCGACCAGTCCGTGTCCGAATGCCACCGGGTATCGTCCACGTAGAAATTGCCGTCGCTGCCCAGGTAGACGAAGTCGTCCCCAAGAAGGCTGCTGAAGATCCCATTGACCCGCGGGTCGTCGATGAGCGAGGACAGCACGGGATGCTGATCGATGAAAGGCACGATACAGGACCTGGCCGTGCCGTCGTGGGGCTTGCCGTCATGTCCGCCGCCTCGCTCGGTCCAGACCGCCTCGAAGGCGCCTGTGATCTCGTCGATCCGGTCCTTCAGCAGCCCGGGAAAACCGAGGTAGCCGAAGGTGTCCATGAACGCCAGTTGCTCTTTCGTGAGTCGCATGGCCTGTTCTCCGTTAGGGATCGCTGCTAGTGCCGGACCGTTGTTTGAGTCGGACCGCTGCAAGTGCCCGACCGCTCCCAGCGACGGATCGCTGTTCGGGCCAAGTTTAGGACTTGTAAGGCTCCGATGGAACGAATACAATCCGGAATATAACACGCCTATGACGCAGGGCGACAGAAAACACCCCCTGAAATCGAAAAAATTTTAGTCGCAACAACAAGTTTGCCCAAAAGGAAGGAGCGTCCCATGCGCCGGTTTACCCGCACCCCCTATCTCTCCGGACCGGACGATCCGGCATTCAAAGAGATCCGCGGCGTGCTCGAACCTGGGGAGACGGTCCAGGTCGAGACCTACGGCGGCCACGACCAGGACTATCTCGCCAAGAAGGACCTGCGGGCCGGGGCGGTCATGGACGTGGATCCCTACCGGTATTCACGGCCGTGCGGACCGTTCCACATCGAGGGGATCGAGGCCGGGGACTGGGTGTCCGTGGAGATCCTCGACATGGAAGTCGGTCCCTACGGCTTCTACCGCAACGGCGGTCCACACTGGGGCAGCCTGCGTCTGATCGCGCCGGTACGGGACGGCCTGGTTCATTTCCCGCCCGACTTCGTGGTACCGGTCCGGCCCATGATCGGCGTCGTCATGCTGGAATCGGTGGCGCTCCACCAGATCGATACGGGCGGCAACATGGATTTCAACGCGATCCAGCCGGGGAGCACGGTCCACATCTGCGCCCAGAAGCCGGGGGGACTGCTGACCCTGGGCGACGTGCACGCGCGGATGGGGGACGGCGAGTTGACGGGCACGGGCGTGGAGATCGATTCGACGATCACGATGAAGGTGGACCGCTCACCGGGATTTCCGTGCAGCGCGCCGGTGGTGGAGAAGACCCGGATCGTGGAGTCGCAGGAGGAATACCTGACCAGCGGGCAGGGCTACAACTGGGAAGAGGCCGTGAAGATCGCCTGGAGCGAGATGAATGCCCTGATCGCGGACCGGTACGACACCACCGTGGAATTCGCCAACCTCATCGTCGGCACCATCGCCGACGCCCGGCCGGGCTACGCCGCCGGCCTGCTGAACCGCCGCGGCAACGCGGACGCCCAGGCCTACGTGACCTGCCAGATGGCGGTGACGAAGGAACTGCGCAGGACGGGGACACCCTACATACCCTAGTCGTGGTACATCCGCCGGAAGGCGTTCAAGTCCCCGGGATCTCCGATAACCGTCAACAGATCGCCTGACCTGATCATGGTGTCGCCCGTGGGGACGATCACCTCGTCGAAATGGCGTATCCACACGATCCGGCATCCTCCCGGGATTTCCATTTCGGATATGGGCATTCCGATCAGGCCACTCGCGGGCGACTGGGGAAGGACCGGGACGGTCAGGTACCGGTCGCTCCGCAGGAAGATGTCGCGCAGGGCGTGCTCGTCGACCGCGGCCATCCACACCAGACCGAAGTTCACATCATCGGCCCGTTCCGCGATCCGGGCCAGCATGCGCAGATGCAGCGCGGTGTGCTCTGCAGGGCTGACCAGGAAGAAAAACGCGTAGATATCGTCTGAAACCGGCGTGCCGGTCACGGGATTTCGATACGCTACCCCCACGCCCTCGAATGAGCGGACGAGTACCAGTTCCGGCAGGGCGATATCCGGCATGCGAAAATGACGCAGCATCACGCCTTCGGCGACCGGCGTTCCGCCCGCATCGGTCTGCTGCATGAACCTGTTGTTGATTTCACCGATTGAAAGGCCGACCCGGGGCGACAGCTTTTCCGCCGCAACGGCGATGACCCGATCGAATTCGACTTCCTCTTCGAAATCGACCGGCTGGCACCGGGTGATCATGTCTTCAAACGGATCTTCGTCCCGGAGCCCCTTTTCCTTCAGGATCCCGCGCAGTTCCCGGTCCAGGCCCTGGTAACGCGACCGGCCGAGCCGTTCGAAGAGGTGGTAGATCGCGCCGTTGCGGTCCGCCCTGAACCGTGCGTAGTAGAAATACCACAGGGTCCCGGCGGCTATGAATCCGACGATGAACAGGATGGCGGGCCAACCCATCTGCCAGATCACCAGGAAGGGCATTACCATGCCAGCGATGTGCATCCACGGGTACCAGGGCGAGCGGTATCCCGGGTCGTACTCGGCGATGCGGCTTTCCCGCATTACGACAACCGCGAAGCACACGACGGCGAAAACGACGAGCTGAAAGGCGCTCGCCAGCTTGGCGATGCCCACGGGGTCGAGGGTCAGCAGGATGACGAGGATGCTTCCCACCGTTACGATCAGCGAGCGGAACGGCACACCCCGGGAGGTTACCTGGCTCATTCCGACGGGCAGCAGACGGTCCCGGCTCATCGCCAGCGGATAGCGGGAAGCGCTCAGGATGCCCGCGTTCGCCACGGAGACAAAGGCGAGCAGGGCCGCCACCGAGATGAGCAGGCTTCCCCACCAGCCGTACAGGATGCCGGCCGCCGTCGCCGCCGGCGTCAGGTCGCCCGCAAGGCGTTCGATGGGAATGACGCCCACCATGACCGCCGTGCCGAGTGCGTACACTGCGACGGCAGTGGCCAGGGCGAGGAATACACCCCGGGGAAGGGTCTTTTCCGGTTTTTCGATTTCTTCCGCGAGACTTGCGACCTTGGTCACACCAACGTAGCTGATGTAGACCAGTCCCGCCGTCCCCATGAGCGTGGTGATCTCGACGTCGAAGAGACCCTCGAACGCGACGGAATCCAGTGCCGGGACCCCGCCGCCGATAAAGCCGGCCAGGAGGAGGAGCAGGGCCATCACCAGGTAGATCTGCAGGCGGCCGCTCTTCGCGGCGCCAAAGTAGTTCACCGCACCGAGGCCCGCCGCCAGCGCCAGGGCCACGGGCAGCTGGGGCAGGCCCGGGAAGAAGAGGGCGATATAGGCGCCCATGCCCACCAGCGCGAAGGTGACCTTGAGGATGAGCGCCAGCCAGGTCCCGATTCCGGTGATCAGTCCGGCGTACGGTCCCAGGGACCGGTCGACGAAGTAGTACACGCCGCCCGCGCGGGGCATGGCGGTGGCCAGTTCCACGATGCAGAGCATGGCCGGGATGAGGGGGAGGGTCGCCAGCAGGTAGGCCAGCACGAGGGAAGGACCGGCCTCCATCGCCGCCAAGCCGGGCAGAAGGAAGAAGCCTGCGCTCAACGTGGTACCCGTCGCGACGGCGTAGACTTCGAAGAACCGCAGTTCCTTCCTCAGGCGCTGAGTTTTCGCCATTTCGGTGCCGATCTACCTCTGGGGCATTCTACTGCAGGGGAGAGAAGGGAGTCGGCGCGAGGATCCGGTTGGCCACCTCGGCCACCAGCACACCGTTCGTTTCGCTGTCGGCCTTGGCCTTGATCCAGGCGGGATCGGCCATGAACGCCGCCCAGGCACGGTCCCGGTGGTTCGCGTCTTCAAAGGCCAGTAAATAGGTCAGTTCGTGGTTGCTCGGTCCGATCACGGTCTGCCAGAAACCCACCAGTTTCATGCCGTGCTTCTCGAAAAGAGGCAGGGCGTGGTTGGTGAATCGGTCCAGGATGTCCGGCACGCGGCCGGGCATGATTTTATAGATACGTTCTTCGTAAATCATATTAATCTCCCATCAATACCGCCAGACGAGTCAGGCACGCGCCGTTGTCAGTCCAGGCCGGCCAGGCACGCGCCGCGCGCCACGTCGAATCCCTGGCGGCGCAGGTACTGCTCCAGCCCGACGAGGAAGGGCGTCACGGCCTCCAGGTTGGCGTTGTGCGCCATGTGGCCCACGCGTATGGTCCGGTTCACGTAGTCACCCAGGCCCAGGCCGACATGCATGCCGTACTCGGCCTTCATGAAATCGGAAAAGGCGACGGGCTTGAACCGGTCTTCCGACAGGATGACCGTCATGTTGACGCAGGCGGCCCGTTCTTCGGCCATGACCTTGAGGCCCATAGCGCGCACGCCTTCCCGCACCACGCGGGAGACCTTGCGGTGCCGGGTCCAGCAGGCCTCGAGCCCCTCCGCCAGGATATCGTCCGTGCTTCGGATCAAAGCGACGAAGTTGTTGACGGGCATGGTGCCGGGATGGGGATGGACGTCGGCCTGGGTCTCGGCGAAGTGGCGCAGGTTCTGCAGGTCGGCCATGAACCCGCGGGGCTCCCGCCGGTCTTTCATGGCGTCCCAGGCCCGGTCGCTCACGGCCACGAGGGCCAGGCCCGGCGGCGCGCCCAGGGCCTTCTGGGAGGCGCATACCGTGACGTCGATGTCCCAGGCGTCCATCAGGTACTGCTCGCCGCCCACGGAAGCGATGGTGTCCACCAGGACGAGCATGCCGTGTTCCCGGGCGGCGGCGGCCAGTTCATGCACCGGGTTGGCCACGCCCGTCGACGTTTCCCCGTGCACCATGAAGACCGCCTTCAGACCTGGATTCGCCGCGGCCGCCTCGTGGATGTCCGAAGCCTCGAAGGGGATACCCCAGGGTTTCTTCGACACCACCGAATCCAGCCCGAAAGCCCTGGCCAGGTCGTCCAGGCGCTTGCCGAAGAGGCCATTGTCGAGCGTCAGGATCCGGTCGCCCGGATTGAACAGGCTGTTCATCACCACGTCGTTGGCCGTGTGGCCCGATCCCACGAGCGGGAAGACGTCGCCTTCCGTCCCGATCACGCGCTGGAGATTGGATACGGTCTTGCGCCAGATTTCCACCCATCGGTCGCCGTAGTGGGCGGTGAGGGGATCGCTCATGTGGGCGAGGACGTCGGGGCTGACTTCGATGGGACCGGGGATCATCAGACGGTAGTGTTTACGCATGGAGGGTACCCTTGGATGAATCTTGCGGATGAGTCTTGCGGGTAAGTCAAGCCGTCGTTCCGCGTGTCCGAAACATCGTTCGAATATACGGAGACGACGAGAGCGGATCAACAGAGAAAAACTGAAGACGGGAAGGTGGGACGGCGTATCTGTATAGAGGCTTTTGTTCGGCATATGAGGACATATAGGCCTTGACTTGACCGGGAACTCCGCCTTTATTGTCTGTGCCGGTTCCTTGGCGAACAGGATGCAGGCGCCATGGAAGCCACGGCATGAAAGATGGTGTCCCGGAGATTGTATTCGACCCGTGAGCAAAGCGGTATCGTCACCATAGGAATGAGGCTTCGGTAAATGATTCATCGATTCAAGACCCTGGTCGTTCTGTGCGGATTCATCCTTCTGTCCGCCACGGTTCAGGAGTCGCATGCGGCGTCGCGCAAGCCGGTTGTCGGCAAGAAGGGCATGGCGGTGGCCGTCGAGCCCCTGGCCACTCAAATCGCCGCGGACATCCTCAAGAAGGGCGGAAACGCGGTGGACGCGGCCGTGGGACTTGGGCTGGCCCTGGCGGTGACCCATCCTTCCGCCGGCAATATCGGAGGCGGAGGCTTTATGGTCATCCGCCTGGCGGATGGTACGGCCGTGGCCGTTGACTACAGAGAGAAGGCGCCCGGGAAAGCCCATGCCCGGATGTACCTGGATCCCGACGGCAACCGGGCCGTGAACCAGAACATCGTCCTCACCCGCGGCGACGGTACCCCCTATCATCCCTTCACCAACCGGATCCACCATCTTGCCATCGGCGTGCCGGGCACCGTCGCTGGATTCGCCCTGGCCCTGGAGAAATACGGCACCATGTCCATGGCGGAGGTCATCCAGCCCGCCATAGATCTCGCAGAGAACGGCTTTATCCTGACGGAACGCATAGCCCGGGGGCTGAACGGCCGAAAGGTCATTTTCGACCAGATCCCCGCGAGCAAGGCAGCCATGCTCCGCAGCGACGGCGAGGCCTGGCAGGAAGGCGACCGCTGGATTCAAAAGGACCTGGCGGAAACCCTGAAGCGTATCGCCCAAGACGGACATGACGGTTTTTACAAGGGCAGGACCGCCGAACTGATCGAGAAGGACATGATGGCCGGAGGCGGCATGATCGACCGGACCGACCTGGCCAACTACCAGGCGATCATCAGGGAACCCATACGCAACACCTACCGCGGGGAATACGAGATCTTTTCCATGCCCCCGCCGAGTTCGGGCGGCATCACCATGTCGCTGATGCTCAATATACTCGAAGGGTACGACGTGGGCCGGATGGGCCATAACGCGTCCAACACCCTTCACATCATGACCGAAGCCATGCGCCGGGCCTACGCCGAACGCGCCCGGCACCTGGGAGACGCCGACTTCGTCGAGATACCGGGACATCTCACGACGAAGGAGTACGCGGCGGAGCTTCGGGCCACGATCGATCCCTTCTTCGCCACGCCCAGCGAGGAACTGGGACCGGAACTGACCATGGCAGAGGAGCCTGTGGAAACAACCCATTACTCCGTAGTCGACCAGTGGGGCAACGCCGTATCGAACACCTACACGCTTGAAGGCGGGTACGGCTCCCACATCGTCATCGCGGGTACGGGCATGATCACGAACAACGAGATGGGCGATTTCAATTACCAACCGGGGGTCACCAGAAACACCGGGCAGATCGGGACGCCGCCGAACCTCATCGAACCGAACAAGCGGATGCTGAGTTCGATGTCGCCGACCATCGTCACGCGCAACGGCGATCTGTACCTGGTAGTGGGCAGCCCCGGGGGACGCACGATCATCAATACGACCATGCAGCTGATCCTGAATGTCGTTGATCACGGCATGAATATCCAGGAAGCGGTCGACGCGCCGCGCATCCACCACCAGTGGTTCCCGGACTTCCTACGCGTGGAAGGTGGAGTGGGGACCGACGTCGTCGACGCTATGAAAACAAAGGGGCACAGTCTCAGCAGCCGCGGATGGGGGGGCGGTTCATACCGCCAGGGAGACGGCCACAGCATCATGGTGGACCCCGAAACCGGCGATCGCCTGGGCGCCCCGGACCCCAGGATCGAAGGCGCTGCATTCGGACATTAGGCGAACGCGCCGGATGATTCCCGCGGGGAACCCGGCCTCTCGCCTGCTGGAGCAGCCATATTGAAGTTGTACGACCGTGACGCCGCGCAGGAACTGCGTCACCTCCTGGGCAGGTTCACCCGAGCGCCGGTGGCCCACCTGCCCACTCCGCTACAGGACTGTCCTCGCCTCGGGGAGGCCCTCGGGGGCCCCCGTATCCTCTTCAAACGCGATGACATGACCGGGCTGGCCATGGGCGGAAACAAGGCCCGCCAGTTCACCTACTCGCTGGGTCCCGCCCTCGAGAACGGGTGCGACTACCTGGTCCACGGCTCCGATTCCCAGTCTAACCAGTCCGCGCAGACCGCAGCCGCCGCGGCCCGGCTGGGCATGAAGTCCATCGTGGTCATCCCGCGGGACCACCGATCCTATCCCGTTTCCGGTAACTTGCTGCTCAACCACCTCATGGCGGACCAGATCAAGTACGTCTTTCCCCTGACTGTGAAGGACGAGTTGAAAAAGCAGATCGAAGAACTGGAAACGAAGGGATCGAAGGCGTACGACACGAGCAGCGACGGCGCGATACTGCGTGCCGTGGCCTACGTCGATGCCGTCCTCGAACTGTGCGAACAACTGGCGCAGCGGAGCATAACCCCAAGGGCCATCTATACGAGTTCCATGACCCATACCATCGTCGGGCTGGTGGTCGGACTGCGCGCCGTCTCCGCCAGCTTCAAGGCCGTCGGGCTCAACTACTGGGTGGGAGACGACCGGGAGATGCAGGAACGTCTCGCGCCCGTGGCCAACGAATGCGCCTCGGTCATCGGACTCAAACACACTTTCACACCGGACGATTTCGATGTCACGTGCGATTTCGCGAAACCTGATTTCGGCGAACCGTCGCGCACCAGCCTCGAAACCATGCGCCTGGTGGCGCAGACCGAGGGCATCGTACTCGACCCGGTATACACGGCCAAGGCCATGGACGGCCTGGCCATACACATCCGGGAGGGGCGTTTCCAGACGGACGAATCCGTCGTATTCCTTCACACGGGAGGAACGCCCGCCGTATTCGCCTATGGAGACGAGCTCTTCGGTTGAGCCGCTCCGGTTGGATTTACCAACCTATCCCAAAGAGAGGTAACAGCTATTTTGTTTCGCAGATCATCCAAGACGGCCAGGACGGCCAAGTCAGGCAGTCCAGGCAAATCAGGCAGGTCAGGCAGGTCAGGCGGTCCAGACAGTCCAGATAACGCAGGCCTGACCAGACGGGTAACCAGGGACCGGGTTCAGCAGGTATTCAGTCCGAACGTCTCCCCGGCCATCACCGTCAGCCGCGGCGAAACCATCGTCGTGGAAACACAGGATTGCTATCAGGGGCTTCTCGCGGAAGTACCCGAAGCGAATCGTGACGCAGAACGGTCCGATGGGTCGGAGCAGGCCGACCGGTCCATTCGGACCACCGGATTACCGGTAACAGGTCCCATCTACGTGGAAGACGCCCATATCGGCGATGTACTGTCGGTGCACGTGAAAGAGATCAAGACGGCCGGGACCGGAGTGTTTGCCGTGCGGCCGGAATCGGGTGTCCCCGGGCAGGATATCCAGAAACCGCAGGTTCGCGTCCTCGAGGTCAACGAAAACCAGGTCCACCTGGACGACCGGCTCAAGCTGCCGGTTCGCCCCGTGATCGGGAGCATGGGCGTAGCCGCGAAGCACGGGGAAATAGATACCATCTACCCGGGCAGGCACGGCGGAAACATGGACACCCTGGAAATCACGACCGGGTCGCGGGTCTACCTCCCCGTCCAGGTCAATGGCGCCCTGCTGTCGCTGGGCGATGTGAAGGCCTGCGTGGGAGACGGCCAGATCGCCGGTTCGGGCGTGGAAGTGGAAGCGGAGATTACCCTGCGGGTGGACACGCTGCCGGGCGGGCGGTTTTCCTGGCCCCGGGTCGAATCCAAGGGTGAATGGATCACCATTACGTCCGCGTCCACGGTGGACCAGGCGGCGCGCCTGGCGATCGGCGAGATGGTCAAATGGATTACGCAGGACAAGGGACTCGACTTCGAAACGGCCTACGCGCTGGTGAGCCTGGGCGGCAGTCTCCGCGTCAGCCAGTGGGGGAATCCGCTGACTACTGCGCGCATGGTCTTTCCCAAGCGCCTGATCAACAAGCTCAGATCAGTACCGACCGCCTCCGGCCGGCTCAATTATCGTTCCCTGCCCCCCGCGGTCAACGGCGACACGGGCGAGGAGACGGTGGCGGCCGATGCGGAACAACCCGCTGCCCGCTCATCCCGAAAATCCGGCTCGAGCCGTTCTCAGCGCTCGTCGGGGAGAACTCGCCAGTCCGGAAACCGGCGTGGCACACGGCAGAAGTCGAACGGCGCCCCCACTTCCGCCAGCACCGAAGACAGCCAGAAGGAAGCAACTGGGCAACCGGAGACCGGCAGCCGGCAAGATGAGGTAAGCCAGCAGGAGGCCGGTAACCGGCAGGAAAAGGCCGCCCAGCAGGAGGCCGACAGCCAGCAAGAAGTGGTAAGCCAGAAGGAAGCGGCCGGGCAGCAGGAGACCGTCACCCAGCAAGAAGCGGTAAGCCAGAAGGAAGCGGCCACCGTGGACGCCGGCGAAAATGACAGCGGGGCCGCCAAGCCAGGCAGCAGTCGCGGGAACAAATCAGGCCGCACCGGCAGGTCCGGCAGGTCCGCAAGGAGAAAAGGACCGGCCTCGAAGAAGGACGCGGCGACTGATCAGGCGGACGCGTCTGCCGTGGCGGCAGAAACCGCTCCTGTACCGCGCGACGAACCCGAAGCCGTGACAGAACAACCAAAGCATCCGGAAGAAGCCAAGGCCCCTCGGAATGACGATGTACAATCCGGAAATGGGGCCGGTCAGACGGACGCAGGGCAGGGAGACACCGGCCGCAAACCCACGTACGGAAGAAGGCAGCGCACGGTCCGCAGGGCATAACGGCTCCGGCTTGCGGGCGGCGTGGTACGAGCGGCAGGTACGCGCTTCAGCTTTCCTTCGACTCCAGGTCGATCTGGATTTCGGTCTCGAACGCCGCGGCAAAGTCGAAGACGTCGTCGAAATCCTCGATGGCGTCCTCCTCGGTTTTCCGCAGCAACCCCTCGTTGACCAGGCTGAAGACGATGTCGCCGAAGTGGCGGGTTTTCGTGATGTTCCACTCTTCGAAAACCAGCTTCGCAGCGATGCCGAACCGTTCGATGGCGAAATCCCGGATGCCCAGGGATAGTTCCTTACCGGTGATGTGCCGGCGGACGGTCAGCTTCTCCACCGTGAACGAAACCGCCTCCATGACGAAGAGATAGGCCCGCCGGGGATAGCGGTCGTCGTTTTCCAGGATGCGGTCCAGTACTTCCTGTGGATCCTGTTCTTCCGACACTTCACGCTCCCGCGAATATGACAGCAGCGAACAGCACCAATCCGGTCACCAGGTCTGGACGGGATGGCCGGCCTGCGGAAACCAGATCCAGTCCGCCACGTAGGACAGAAACACACCGAGGACGAATGCGACCAGCATGCCCAGGACAGCGGGGATCGCCTTGCGGTACAGCTGGATGCCGCCCACCTTGAGCAACAGGGCCTTCACGAACCAGACCACGAAAATGGAAAACACGGAACTGACCATGCCCGGCGTCATGACCACGGCGAATCCGATGGGATGAAGCGACCACCAGGTAAACCGGTGGTGGGCCTGAATCAGCAGCGCGGTCACCAGCCCGCCGATGGCCATGAACCAGAATTCCGTTCCCGTGATCGCCTGTTCGTTGTTGATCCATTTTACCAGATTGTCATAGGGCAGCTTGCTCCCCGTGTTGAATGCGGGTTCAATGAAGTTTGACGCCCCGCTGTGCGTGTAACCCAGGTACACGGTGTAAGCCACAGCCACGATGATGCTCAATGCCAGCACCGCGGTGATCGTCTTGAAGGAACCCTTTCCCGTACCGCCCATCTCATCGTCCACCTTGGCAATATGCCCCATGGAGCACATGCCGAGCGTCCGCCAGTTTCGGGCGTAGGCGTTCCCGATGGCCAGGTTGGTCAGATTCCGGGTGTCAATGCTGCCGGATCCGATGACGGCCACGGTAAAATCATGGGTCTCGAAGGGCAAGTCCAGAAACACGATGCCCGTTTCCGCCACAATGCGGGTAACGCCGACGAACATGAGCAGCAGTGACCCCATCATGAACGCGATGATACCCAAAGACATCCCCGTCGCATACAGCCAGCACACGATGTAGGTGACGCCGCCCAGGACGCCCAGCGCGGCCATGCGGTAGGAGAAGAACTCCCGCGAATCGTCCACGTGGGGCGCCTTTCCGATCGCCTTCATGAACACGTCCTTCAGGTGGCGTCGCGCGGCCCAGAGGGCGAACAGGGAAAAGACGAGGAAGCCGCCGGAATGCTGCGACTTGACGACCGCGAAGGCCTGGGGCACGCCGAGGCGGATCATGATGCCTTGCTGGATGATCATGATGACGAAAAAGACCCATATGCTGAAGAGGACATTGAGGTTGGTGAAATAGCCGACCCCGGCCACCAGGAAATTGAACCGGATGGGTATGGCGGGGAAAGACCGGGCGAGGACGAGGGGGAAATTGTGCAGCGGTCCGATGGGAATCGAACTGACCCAGTTGAAGAACCCGACGATATTCCACAGGAAAATGAACAGCGTGATGCCGAAGCCATACCAGAACAGTTTCGACTGCATCACGGCCGGAAAGGCGCGGCGGCCCGTTCCCTCCTCGATCAGGATCAGCGGGATCTGTGCGAGCGGGAAGGTCAGCCTTTCGTGTTCGACCCACTGCTTCCGCAGCATGACCATGGCCGAGGCGCCAACCACGAAGATCGCGAGGAAGAAGGTGATCCACCAGAAGAGCGGAATCATCCAGGCGTTCCGGATGAGTCCGAGGAACGAAGGACTGGTCTCCGGTACGCCTTCGAAAAACCACGAAATGGCCCGATCCTCGTTGGCCACGATGAGCCACGAAGGCAGGTACTGGAAGAACAGTTCCGCCCACTGGTTCTCCGGCGTGGCGTAGTAATGGGGCGCGGTGATGGCCGAGATCCAGTAGGAACTGAAGGGCCAGGCGGGTATGGTGGACGCTGTGAAGACCAGGAAGAAAACGACGATGAGTTCATTCCGGTTCAGCACCCAGGCCGGCTGGAAGGCCCGCATAAGGGGGTTGAGGACCAGCAGGACCAGCAGGAAGGGGAACAGCGCGGCGACAGGCAGGTGGGTCAGGCTGATATAGGACGACCCGGTGACATACGCCGCGTGGAGCGTCCAGATGTTCAGCAGGACGGACATCACGACGCCGATCAGCAGCGCTTTGCGCGTGAGTCCCGAAGTTAACGTGGCTGCCGGCCTAACACGTCCGGATTCACCGGTCTGCGGTGGGGTCTCGCTGGATACGGACATGGGATACTTGATTCCCTCTGGTGTTCAATCCCAGGTATTCAACCCCTCAAGGCCGAACGCCGGAAGAAGGACGAAGTGGTCATCGGTTTCCTTCATCCGCTGCCGGAGGAGGTCGTGATGCCGCGTGATCTCCGCCCGGCAGGCGGGATCGTCGATGAGATTCCGCTGTTCCCAGGGATCATTCGCCAGGTCGAAGAATTGCCAGGGGCCGCCGCCGTGGTTGTCCCCGCGGACGGTGTACTTGTACCGGGCGGACCGGAACCCACGCCAAACCCAGTCGTGGAAGGCCACGCCCTTCCTCTGCTCCGCGATAAATTCCAGCATCACACCTTCCCGGTCCAGCCCGTTGACGCTGCCATGTATCAGCGGGGCCAGGTTCTCGCCGGGCAGGGCGTCCCGCGGCTTCAGGCCGGCCAGGCCCAGCATAGTGGGAAACAGGTCCTCGGTGGAAACCGGGTCCTCGACCACGGCGCCGGCCCGGTCCGGATGCCTGGGATCAGCCACGATGAGCGGAATCCCCGTGGACTCCTCGTAGGGCCACTGCTTTCCCCGAAGTCCGTGTGCGCCGCCGAGTTCTCCATGATCCGCCATGAACAATACGACGGTCTCCCCATGCAGCCCGGTACGCAATAGGAAGGCGCCCAGGCGGCCCATGTTCCAGTCCAGGTTCTCGACCATGGCGTAGTACCGCTTCCGGTTGAGCATGATCTGTTCCATGGCCTCGGGGTCCGCGGCTTCGACGTTGGGCGGCAGCACGATGTCCATCCCCTCCCAGGTCCGCTGAAGCGTTTCCGGCGCCTCGAAGGGGTCGTGGGGCGGTTCGACGGAAATCACCATGCAGAACGGCCGGGAAGGGTCCCGGTGCTCCAGGTAGTTCATGGCGAGGTCGAAGAGCCCGTCGGTCTGGTATCCTTCGACCGGCTTGGGCACCGGGTCATCGTCCTCGAAGTAATAGGTGTCGAAGGGGCCGTTTCTGAGTTCGAATCCGAGCCATTTCCGCCAACGGCCCCGGTACGCCTTCTTTACGGCCGTCCTGCCGCACTGGACTGCGGATCCCATGCGCCCGTGGCCGCCGTCGAGATGCCATTTCCCCGTGTAGATCGTCTCGTAGCCCGCCTCGTTGAATTCGTCGGCCAGGGTCCGTTCCGCCGGAGACATCCTGTATTCGATCGCGGGGACCTTCCGGTCGTGGGCGTAAAGTCCCGTCATGAAAGTAAAGCGGAAGGGGACGCAGATGGGGCAGGTCGAACTGGCGTTCTCGAAGCGCACACCCCGGCCGGCCAGCGCGTCGACGTGGGGTGTGACGATGTTCGGATCGCCGTAGGTGGACAGGGCCTGCCGCCGCAGTTGATCACTCAGCACGATCAGCACATTGGGCGGTGAAGCAGCCTTCATCCAGGTTACCTCGTCCTGTAAACGCGGGCGTTTCGGGATGGTACGGAACCGTCGCCGGCAATGGCGCGATGGCCGGGGTGATTGGGGTTGTGTACCGGCGACTGGCAAACTATATTGCCGGTCAAGAGAGTAATGAAACGCCGGCCACAAATCAACCGGATTTCACGTTCGGGGCCCCACCGTATATGAGCAAACCAAGCGATCTCGAAATCTACCTGTTCGACCTGCAGGGTTTTATTCACCTCAAGCAGGCCCTTACCCGTTCGGAAGTATCGGAACTGAAAGACTGCCTGGACGAAATCCCGCCGCTGTCGCCGGGCGAATGGCACGGTTACGTCCACGCCCATACCTACGGTACCGTGGACGGCCTGAACCTGCAACAGATCTACGAGGCGGGCGCGCCCTTCGAGGCCCTGATCGACCACCCGTCCTGGATCGAAAAACTTAAACTATTCGTGGGTGGCGAAGGCACGTTCGACTACGCCCACGGACCACTTTTCATCGACGAAAACTTCGCCAATTTCCGCGAGCCGGGCGAGGCGATCGGCCTGCATTCAGGGGGATTCCCACCCATTCTTCGCAACGGTTTCCGCTACCACGGCGGCCGGTTCATGTGCGGGCAGATCAACGTGCTGATGGCCCTGACCGACATCGGTCCGGGGGATGGCGCGACCATGGTCATACCGGGCAGCCACAAGTCCAACTTCCGTCACCCCGAATTCGACCGCCACGCCATGAAGCCGAAGGGCGCTTCCGTGGAAGGCATCGCCGCATCCGTGGAACTCTTCATGGAGGCCGGCGACGCCCTGCTCTTCGTGGATGGCATCTCCCACGGATCGGCCATGCGACGGAATGCGGGCACGCGGCGTATCGTCGTTTACCGTTACGGCCCTTCCTGGGGCAACTTCCGCCACGGGTACCAGCCATCCCCCGAACTGCTGGACCGCCTGACCCCCGAACGGCGGTCGATCGTTTCGCCGCAGCACGCCTGGCCCGACGGCGCGCCTTATGGCGGGAAGTGAAACCGCTGGCGCAGCCTGCGCCGCAGATCCCGGACCGTATCCGGCCGGTCGGCCGCGACGTTCTCCCTTTCATCAGGATCGTTTGCCAGGTCGTATAACTCGGTTTCGCCCGTCTCGTGAGCGGCCAGCTTGTACTCCGTGGTGCGGACCAGCCTGAACTGACGCAGCGCACTGGCCGCTTCCTCCCTGTGGATCGACCGCTCCCCGGCCAGGACGGCGCTGAAATCTCTCGCGTCGAGTCCTTCCTGGGCGGGCAGGCCCGCCAGGGCGCATAGCGTCGGATTGACATCGATCAATTCCACCAGGGCGTCGGAGGTCCGCCCGCCGGGTATGCCCGGTCCGGCGGCAACGAGGGGTACCCGCAGGGCCGCCTCGTAGGGTACGGACTTGGTGTACAGGCCGTGGTCGCCCAGCATCTCGCCGTGGTCGCTGGCGAAAACGATGAAGGTGTCCTCCCCCATGCCCCGCCGCTCAACGGCGTCGATGATTCGGCCCACCTGGTTGTCGATCACTTCGATGGCCGCGCAGTACTGACGTCGCGTGACGGCGACTTCGTCATCGGAGAGGTTGCGCCGGTGGGCATTGACCCAGCCCGGCTTCCCTTCAGGCCCGCTGCGCACGGCCGGAGGCACGGCCGCGTCACGGTACCGGTCGGCGTACGTCGAGGGTGGATCGAAGGGGTCGTGGGGCCCGACGAAACTTACAAAGAGATGCCACGGGTAATCGTCGGGCACGCCGTCGATCCATTCCGCGGCGCGGCGGCCGATGTAGACGTCCTCGAACGCCTCTTCAGGAAGCACCGAGTCATGGGAGGCGCCTTCGATCCAGCCCCGCGCTCCCCGGGCCGCGTAATCCGCCCGGAAACGCTCGAAGAGATCTTGCTCCTGCAGCCAGAACCCGTAAGGGCCCCGCGGTTCGTCCGCCATGCCCGCGTGCATCTTGCCCTCGCATTCCACGGGATGGGTGAATCCCCATCCGAAGACCCGGGGCCGGTCGCCGCGGCGGCCGTTGTAGGGATCCGGCTTGGCCAGGTCGAGCTTCCCCACGCACCCGACCCGGTACCCCGCGTCCCGCAACCGGGCGTAATAGGGCGTGATATGGCGCGGCAGGTAGCAGTTGTTGTCCAGGCAACCCAGCCGCGCGGGCTGGAGTCCGCTGGCCAGGCCGATGCGAGCGGGAGCGCAGACCGGGGCGTTGGTGATGCACTGCGTGAACCGGATCCCGCGTTCCGCCAGCCGGTCCAGGTTCGGAGTGCTTACGAACGATGCACCCGCGGTGGACAGGTAGTCGTGGCGGTGCTGGTCGTCCATGATGAAGAGGAGATTGGGACGCCTGGTCCTTGTCATGATTCCCTCACGATTCAATTGATGAACGACTCGAACTGGTGCGGCGCCGCCGGAAACCACAGGCTGTCCACCAGGAACGAGAGCGCCATGCCGAGGACATATCCCACCAGGATACCGAGAAAGAGGGGCTGCGCCCTGCGATAAAGCGCCCCGCCTCCCAGGCGCAGCAGGATCACCTGGATGATCCAGGCCAGGAAGAAGGGCAGGAACATGAACCGCACGGTGTCCGCCGCCACGGCGACCAGGCCGATGGGATGGAGCGGCCACCAGAGGAACAGGAAGCGCCCGAGGATCATCAGCATGTACAGGACGATGCCGTTCCCGAAGAAGATCAGTTCCAGGTCCGATACGCTGCTTACACTGCTGTTCCACGTCATGATCGTGTTGTAGAAGAAGGGAACGAGGTCGCCGGGCTTGGAGAGTAGATTGTCCGCGCCCACGGCATACCCCGCGCTGATGTAATAGTAGAGGGAAGTCACGACACTGACGGCGAAAGCCAGGCAGATCCACAGGAAGAGATGCCGGGTGGCCGGCACCATCCAGCGCTGAAGGTAGGCGGCGTGGGACAGCCCGATCATCGTGAAGGTCCGCCAGTTCCGGGCGAAGGCGTTCGTCATGCCCAGGGCGGTAATCGTAGAGGGGTCCAGTTTGTCGGCGCCGATGATGCCCCCGGTGAAGTTGTTGGCGTTCACCGGCAGGTCCATGGCGACCAGTCCCGCCTCCGCTACGATCCGGGCCATACCCAGGTAGATGGTAAAGAGGACGGCCAGGAGGACCAGGCTGACCGGCAGGGACATGCCGATGCTGTAAAGCCAGGCAAGCAGGTAGAGCAGGCCGAAAATCAGTCCGAAAACCGCCACCCGGTACGAGAAGAACTCCCCGCTGTCATCTACCGACGGATCCTTTCTGAACGCCCGCCGGGCCACCGAGGCCAGGTGCCGGCGCGCCATCCACAGTCCCCATATCACCAGGGCGATCAGGGCGCCGATGGACTGGGTGCCCACGAGTCCGGTCGGAGACATGGTCGTGGCCGCCGTGATTCCTAGCATGTTCAACAGCCCCCGCTGCAACGTGGTGAACAACAGGAAGAAGCACAGGCTGAACAGGATCTCGGCATTAATGAAGAAGGCGAAGCAGAGCACGAAGACGTTCAGTCTGATGGGAAGATCCGGGATCGATGGATGGACCTTCACGTACCACAGGTCCGGCCCCATGATGGGGACCGGCGTCACGATGTCCCAGTAGGAAGCGATGTTCCAGACCACGACGGCCAGCGACAGGCAGGCGCCGATCCGGAAGGCGGTCGTGCGGACCATGGGCGGTTCGTCCCGGTCCTTCCCCACGCCCATCAGGTTGAGCGCCACTTCCCCCAGGGGAAAGCGCAGCCGCTCATGGCTGACCCACTGTTTCCTCAGAATGACCACGATGCATGCGCCCGTCCACATGAGAGCGCCGAAACACGACATCCACCACAGCAGGGGCGAGATCCAGGCCATCCAGGGGATCCGGTAACCCGGCGCGGCGCCCTCGTAGAACACCCTGACCGCGTCGGTCTTGCCACTGATCACGAGCCACCCGGGCAGCGTGTCGAAAAACGTTTCCGCCCAGCGGTTCTCGGGGCTCGCATGGTAGAAGGGTCCGGTGATGAGGGAGACCAGGTATCTTGTCATACCCCAATCGGGCACCATGGAACCGATCATGCCCATGGCGAAAACCACGATCAGTTCGGACGTCGTCAAGGCGTACCCGGGCGCCAGTCGCTTGAGCAGGACGTGGGGGCCCAGGATCAGGATCAGGAAGGGAATCAGCAGCGCCGCGGGGATATGGGCGTAGGTGGAGTAGTTGTATCCGACGTGATCGGCAGAGAACTGGCCCCAGAAGGCGACCACGGCGGAGAGCGCGAGCCCGATGATCCCGGCCCGCAGGGTAATGGCCGAATGGCCACGGGACCGGGGAGGTTCAGGCGACATGACGTTCATCCGATCCGGTTGCGGCACTTGAAGTTACCCGATCCAGGGATCCAGCCGAAACAGTTTGCGGCCCAGCGAGGTCAGGGCAGCGATGGCTTCCGGACTCAGGGGCCGGTCGGGGCCCGGAGCAAGGCGGGCTTCCTCTTCGGTCAGGCGTTGCAGCCGGGTAAACTGGGCAATCCGCGGCGAGGCGTTGTGATTGGCGCTGGCGGAGTGCGGCATCAAGTGGTGCATGAGCACGAAGTCGCCGGCGTCGCCCGTGACCTCCATGGACGACTCGAAATCGGTTATTTTGCCCCAGCCATGGTTGCGCGTGAGCCCGTCCGGCTCGCCTAACATGATCTCCCGCACCCGGTTCGGCGCGCCGGGTACCACGTGGATGCCGCCGCCATTGTCCTCCACTCGGTTCAGGTAATAACATCCCCCAATGCCGATGCCCGTGCGCAGGAACGCCTCGTTCAGTTCCTCGGGTCCCGTCGGCACGGCGTCGAGGTGAAGGTTCTGGAGCCGCCCCTCCATGGCGCGGTTCCGCAGCGTTATCCCCGCCGAGCCGTCCCACACCTGGATAAATTCGGTCTGCAGGATGTCCACGGCGGCGCCGTACAACCCTTCGTTCTGAAGCAGGGGCAGCATCGCGGGTTCAAAAAAGCTGCCGTTCCCGTCGGGATTATGGGGTTTGAACCGGGCGTGGTTCGCGTGGTAGTGGTCCGGGATGACCAGGTCGCGCGGGATCAGGTCCAGCAGGAAATCACGGGCCGTATCGACGACTTCGTCATCCAGCGTGCCCTTCAGGACGAGATAGCCTTCGGACCAGAACTGTTCCAATTGCGCTTCGGTCAGGTAGCGGGCGCTCCTATGCATGGGTTTGTCCGTTGATCCTTCTGTGTTGGAATCTGTCTCGTCAAGAAACGGCGGGGCATTTCGACATGGGCGTGCAGCCAGCCGGTTCTCCCCTTCAGATCGCCCAGTACTTCCACAGGTCTTCGGGAATCTCGTACCGGAAGGACTGATCCAGGTGCCTTTCGTGGTTCCAGCGGGCGAACAGGGCGAAGCGCGGCGAGGTGCTGGTGTTTTCCGATCCGTTGTGGGTCAAATAGGAATGCCAGAGCACCACGTCGCCGGCCTTCGCGGTAAATTCACGGCCGCCGGTGGTCGGGTTGTCGCAGAACACGTCCCAGGAAAAACCCTCGATCTGCAGGAAACTGCCGTCGACGTGGGAGGGGTGCTCCAGGAAATAACGATGGGCGGCGAAATGGCTTCCCGGCCAGTAGATGAGGGCGCCGCCACCGGGTTCCACGTCGTAGAGATAGGTCGTCGCACCGAGCATGAAGGGCAGCCAGCGCCCGCCGTAGGCGTCGATGTGGCCCGTGATGGGCATCTCGAACGTCCGCTCCGGCTCGGGCCAGCGTATGATGGGGATGCCGTCGCCCGCGACGAAGTGGCCCCCGCTGAGCTGATCGATGATCGCCATCATGTGCGGATGGTGCACGAGGGCCGATTCGGGCGGATCGTACTCGTACCCGTCGAGACCGCTCGTCTCCCGGGGCCAGGTCGCAGGGTCCTCCAGGCAGCCGTCGAGCGCACGCCAGATCTGCCGCCGCCACGCCTCGAGGGTCTCCTCGTCGAACACGTTCTTCAGAACCAGGTAGCCGTTTAGCTTGAAGTGGGCGATCTGCTGGGCATTCAGGGGCTGGGCATTGGACATAGGCGTGAACTTAAGCCGCGTGCCGGACGCTGTCAAGACCCGCTCACCCATATCGGCAAAGCAGGAGTAAAAACGTTTCGTTCCTGCTTGACATATTGCGATCAATCCGTGTAACATTGCGGAGAGATCTTCGTTCCCAAATCGCTGATTATTCGCAGCTCATATTTCTTATAGTCATAATCTGCACAGTCCGCGACGCAGACGCGGCAGACGGGACTTCACCATATGCAATCGGAAATCAGTCAGTGGATCGCCGAAAGCCGGAAAAAACT
The DNA here is from genome assembly GCA_012270975.1 of Candidatus Latescibacterota bacterium. Lineage (GTDB taxonomy): Bacteria > JAAXHH01 > JAAXHH01 > JAAXHH01 > JAAXHH01 > JAAXHH01. Next base: position 946,467 of record JAAXHH010000141.1, read on the forward strand.
GGAGGGAAAGGGACTGGATGACGGGGATCTGGATCAGTTGGAAGCGCTTTTAAAAACCCAGCGGCCGCCGAAGATCATGTACCTGACCGCGCGGTCGACCAATATGCGGTCCGGGATCGTCGGCTGGGTGGAGTTCGTCCCGGGCGAGGGGCCGAAACTCAAACTGCCGGGCGATGAGCCGCCTTACAATTCCGTGCTGGAGGCGGTCGCCGACGGGTGGCGGGTGGTGCAGTACCCCATCCCCAAACTGTACGAATACAAGGATCTTGAAAACGACTACGTGGGTTTCGATTTCATACTCGAGAAGTAGAACTGAGGAGGCGTTGCCATGGCTGAGATCAGACCGACGATGACCGATGACGACGTAATGGACTTCGTGGCGAAGGGCTACGCCGTGCTCGACGAGATGGTGGATGCCGATTTCAACGAGCGGTGCCGCAACCTCCCGCAAGGCCCAGCGAAGGAGACGGTCGGCTCGCGCGATTTCATCCGCGAAGTGCTGCTCCATCCCCGGTTGGCGGGCGTGATCCGTTCATTGCTGGGTCCCAACTTCCTGATGCCGACGGGGGGCCACCACCATCTCATCGACCAGCCGGTATCCGGGCAGGACTGGCATTCGGACGGCATATCCGGCCTCGGCTACGAGATCAACGAACTCCAGTGCTATTACTATCCGCAGGACGTGAATATCGAAGACGGGCCGACCATGATCCTGCCCGGTTCCCACTGCCGGGTGGTCAACCGCGACGCCCTGGCCCACTACGGCGATCTCATGGGGCAGCTTTCGCTCGTGGTGAAGGCGGGGACCGTGGCCATTACCCGGTACGGCATCTGGCACCGGGCCGGTCCGAAACTCAATCACAAGCCCCGCAGCATGATCAAGTTCTCCTACTTCCGCAATGCGGAGCCGCGCCAGCGCGACTGGCTGATCGATTCGGAAGAGATCCCTGCGTACCGGGATCGACCTGCCGCGCCCTACACGAGCGGGGTAGAGTCCTACCGGGACCTGAGGCGCCGCATCCACACCTGGAACTGGCTGTGCGGGCTGAGTGAAGAGGAGTCCATGGCCCACGACCGGTGGCGGCCCGCATATGAGACCGGTACGCAGCCCGTCGAAGAAGTCACGCTGCAGTGATCCAACGGATACGAGCTGATTGACGCGATCAACCGGCTTGATACGATCACCCGGCGGAACAGACGGAACGGTCAACATGCTGATAACCCACACCAGGCGCGAAGAGATGCACCTGGGCGTCAGCCACGGAGGCGCCGCGGCGAGCTATTTCAATCCCGGGTTCGATGGGACGGCATTCAAGTCTCCCTGGGGATTCATCCATTCCGTGATCTTCCCGCCCGGCAGCGGCATCGGCGAACACAGCCACACTTTCGCGGAAGAGATCTTCGTCACCATCGACAACGCCATGCAGTTCACCCACAACGGCCGTACGACCGAAGTCGACGGCGGCGCCGCTGTGCCCCTTCGATCGGGTGAGTCTCACGGCATCTACAACCATACGGACCGGGACACCTGGTTCTTCAATTTTCACTGCGTGGATACGGTCCGCGAACCGAAGCACGAGGATTTCGACGACCCGCGCAGAGAGGTCGAGCTGGAATCCACCGACCGTCTCCCCATCGGCCGGTTCGACCGTTCTCTACTCCGACCCAAGAAGCACCATGGGGGCCGGGGCGAAGTGCGGTACCGGCAGATCTGGGGAAGCCGGGATTTCCAGACCAATTTCGAGTACCTCTGCCACATCCTGCTGCCGCCGGGAACCTCCGTGGGCTATCATCGGCACGATCTCGTGGAAGAAGCCTACATGATCATGGATGGCCGGGGGCGGATTACCGTGAACGACGAGACCGCGGAGGTCGAACGCGGGGATGCCGTCCCCAACATGATCGGGAGCGCCCACGGTATCTACAACCACACGGGCGAGGACCTCGAGCTCTTCGTAGTCGGCGTGAGCCTGGAAAAGGGCCGGGTGGACGCGACCGACCTCGGCGACGACCTGGCCGGACGATAGTCCTCGAATCGAAACATGAAACGGGATTTGCAACGGTGACGGAAGCGTCCTTTCAAGCCCATGTGCTGGACATGAAGGTCGAGGGATACACCATCCTGACCGACCAGCTGACCCCGGAGGAGTGCGCCGAAGCGCGTAAGGAATTGGAAACCCGCTACCCCGATCGTGAACAAGGCAGTTTCGAGTGGCTCTTCAACAAGGCGCGAGTCTTCGAGCGGTTCTACCAGCTACCCGATCATCTTCGGCTGATCAGACACTTTCTCGGTCCCGACGCGCTCCTGAGCGCCGTGTACGGGTCGGTCGTGATGCCCGGTGAGGGCGGCCGCGGCCTGCATTCCGACAGCGGCATCACCGGTCACAATCGCGACGCATCCATGCCGGATGCCGATGAGGGGCGGCGGATCACGAGCCATTCGATCGCCTTGAACACGATCTTCTGCCTGAGCCCCTTCACCGAAACCAACGGCGCCACGGAGTTCGTCCCCGGCAGCCACCGTTACGAGTATCTGGACGTGCCCGATTCGGCCTACGACAACGCCCGGACCGCCGTCGCGCCGGAAGGATCGCTGGTGCTCTTCGACGTGAACACCTGGCACGGCACGACGAAGAACCAGACCGAGGAAACGCGCTACGCGGTGTTAAGCCCGTGGCGGAGGCGCTGGACCAAGTGCGAGTACGAGATGGCCCGCGTGGTCAAGCCCGACGTCCTCGAACGGGCGGGCGAAGACGGTCCGGTCATCTTCGGATTCCAGGCCCAGTCCCCGTACACGGAACTGTGGCAGTGGGACCGGGAAGAAGGTGGGCCTAAACCGGAGTTCAGCCACCTGCGGCGGGACTGAAGGCCGACGGTGAAGCAACGGCAGCTGAAGCGCGGCAGCCGAACACCGGCATCCGACTGACGGCAGGAAACCACACGGTCGCAGCCCGGAGGAAACCTTTGAAAATCACCGATGTGAAAGTGCACCTGGTGGAGTCGTGGCGCAAATCGACGGACATCGGCTCGCCGTGGGTCTTTGTTCAGGTCTATACCGACGAGGGTGTTGTGGGACTGGGAGACGCCACGAACTGGCCGGGCGGCACGATCATCGCACAGGCCGTGGAGGAACTGGCCAAGCTCATCGTCGGTGAGGATCCCTTCCACATCGAGTACCTGTACCACCGCATGTACTACGCCCTGGAGCAGATCGGGCAGACCGGCACGGTTATCGCGGCTGTCAGCGGTATCGAGATCGCCCTGTGGGACATCGTCGGCAAGGTCACCGGACAACCCATCTACAACCTCATCGGCGGACCGTGCCGCGACCGCATCCGGTTCTACAGCCATGCGTCCGATCCCGAAGAATGCGCAGCACTGGCCGAGAAGGGCGTCACCGCTATCAAGGCATACTTCCCCGCCGACCCGATGGTCAGGGGAGAGCGCATCGATTCGCCCCGCTCCGTCACGTTGCGGGAAGAGAAGCTCGCCCTGGAACACATGCGCCGGTGCCGCGAGGCCGTGGGCGACGAGGTGGACATCTGCACCGACGTGGGATGCCGGTACACCACGAGCGCTGCGATCCGCATCGGAAACCGGCTGGAGGAAATCGGCCTGCTGTTCTACGAGGAGCCGGTTCACCCGGAGAATATCGACGCCCTGGCCAAAGTGACGGCGTCCGTCAACGTGCCCGTGTGCGTGGGCGAACGACGGTACACGCGCTTCGGTTTCCGGGACCTGATCGCCGCCCAGGCGGTGGACATGATCATGCCCGACGTGGTGCGCACGGGCGGCATCATGGAGACCAAGAAGATCGCCGCCATGGCCGAGAGCTACTACATGCAGGTCTCGCCCCATAATCCGAACAGCGCCGTGTCGACGACGGCGAGCCTCCACGTCATGGCCAACATCCCGAACGCCCTGGTACTCGAATTCGTGGACGAAAAATGGGACGCCCCCTGGCGCGACGACCTGCTTACCGATCCGCCGGTCGTGGAAAGCGGCTATTTTCGGCTCCCCGAGAAACCCGGCCTGGGGACGGAGCTGAACATGGACGTCGTGGAGAAGTATCGTTTCAAAGGTTGAAGGAGCAGGCCAATGCAACTGCATGACGACAAGCAGACCAACCGCGCGGACAATATCCAGGGCGCCGAGATCCGGCTGCCGACCGCAGACCTGACCGCGGACCTGGCGTTCTTCATGAAGACCCTGGGGTTCCGCATGGACAAGATCTATCCGGCCGACTATCCGACGATCTCCGTGCTTTCCGGCCACGGTCTTACCATCCGGCTGGAGCAGGGCGCCTCCGAACCGCCGGGCACGTTACGGATCCTGTGCCGCGATCCCGGAGCCCTGGCCGGGGGGGAGACTGAACTCACCGCGCCGAACGGCACCCAGGTCGAGATCGTACAGGCCGATCCGCCACTCGAAATTCCCGAGACACAGCACGCCTTCCTCGTGCGGCGCCTCAAGGACAACACGCCCTGGGTGATCGGCCGTGCCGGCATGCATTACCGCGACCTGGTGCCCGGCCGTCTCGGCGGGAGCATCATCGCCTCCCACATCCGCATACCCGACGCGGGGCCCGTTCCCGACGTCGTGCACTACCACACTGTGGGTTTCCAGCTGATCTTCTGTTACCGGGGAGAAGTAAAGCTCGTCTACGAGGACCAGGGGCCGCCCTTCATGCTCAAGGCCGGTGACTGCGTGATCCAGCCCCCGGAGATCCGGCACCGCGTGCTCGAATCGTCCGAGAACCTGCAGGTGATCGAGATCGGCGTCCCGGCCGACCACGTGACCACCATCGATCACGAGGTCGAGTTGCCCACCAATGTGCTGAATCCCGATCGCGTCTTCGGCGGCCAGACGTTCTGCCGCCACCAGCTCAAGGACGCGGTATGGGAACCCTGGAGATTGGCGGGATTCGAGGCAAGGGAAACGGGCATCGGCGAGGCGACGGGCGGCGTGGCCTCTGTGCAGGTCGCCCGGGTGACGGATGGTGCGGACGGTGGTTCAAGCGGCGGGAGCGGTGGCGGCGGCCAGGTCACGAGCCACACCGGCGACATCCTCTTTACCTTCGTCATGGAGGGGGAGGTGACGCTGAACGGGGAAAACCAAGGGGCGCACCGGCTGGAGGCGGGGGACGCCTATGTCATTCCGCCCCATACGATGACGTCACTCACGGACCGTTCGGCCGACCTCGAACTCCTCGAGGTGGCGCTGCCTGCGCAGTTCGAGACCGTTGTGCACTGATCCGCTAAAGACGCCCGGTCGATGTCGCGGCCGGCCCTGAGTTCACTGCGTCACACGCCCAGCACACCGCGCAGCCGGTCGGACGCCCGGCTCAGCACCGTAGGCGGCACGGGTACCTGGTTGTACTCGGAAAACCGCCGGTAAGCCCAGTGGGCGGCGTACTGGGACTGGAAGACGTAGCGCATCCGGTTCGACGTGACCGGCGCACCCCGGTGCCAGCACTGATTGTTCTGCAGGTAGACGTCCCCAGCCTTGCAGAAGGCCGAAACCGGCCCCTTCCCGTCAAACTCCGGATTTTCCTGGCTGTCGGGATCTCTGCCTGAATACTGGCTGCCAGGGACAAACTGCGTCGGGCCGTCCTCGACCGTGTCGATATCGGTCAGGGCCATCTGAATAGTGAACCATTGCACGGGCATGCGGATGCGGGGGTCGTGGCGCGGTACGTCGTCCGGCAACGGAAACTCCACCCGGTCGTCCACGTGCCACAGATCGATCGCCTGTCCAGGCGCGTTCCGGATCACGTTCTGTCCACAGAACTTACAGTCCTCTCCGACGACGGCCTCGGCCAGGCTCAGGATCGGTTCCCGGATCAACATGTCCACGAACACCGCATCCAGTTCCAGCGTGTTCCGCAGGACGAAACCGTCCCCCCGCCCGCTTACGTAGTCGGTACCTGCGAGCACAGGATCGTCGAAACATCGATCCGTGACTTCGCGGAGCGCATCGATTTCATCCCGGGTCAGCACTCCGGGAATGAGGGCGAACCCATCCCGGTGGAAGTTCGTGAGGATGGCCTCCATTGGGGCGTCGTCGAGGCGTTCGCCCGGAAGTATGCGTTTTGAGATCACGGGTATCTCCTGTCGGCCGTCGTGGTTGGCAGGCGCAGCGGTTGGCAGGCGCATCGGATTGCTTGACATCTCGCGCCTTCCGAATACTATGGCAAGATCATAGATTATGGTTTCGACATGGGATATACAACCGTTTTCCCGCGACCGTCTCGCTATACCATATGAGCAGCGCCAGCTACTACGACCGCAACGCCGACGACCTCGTCGCCCGGTATGACGGAGTCGATCCTGCCGACGTCCACGCCGACTGGGCGCCGGCGCACCTGCGTGAAGAACCCGGTTTCGCCTGCGACATCGGCGCCGGATCGGGACGGGATGCCAACTGGCTTGCGTCCAGAGGATGGGAAGTCGTGGCGGTGGAACCGAGCGCTTTGCGCAACCTGGCCGAGGAACGCTCCAATCCACGGGTGGTCTGGATGGACGATGCGCTGCCGGACCTGCGGGCATTGCGCGCACTTGGCCGGCGGTTCGACCTGATTCTGCTGAGTGCCGTGTGGATGCACGTGGCGCCGAAGACCCGGGAACGGGCGTTCCGCATCCTCTCCGAACTGCTCAATCCATCCGGACTGCTGGTGATTACGCTAAGGCGCGGCGGAGACGCCGCGGAAAACGCCGCCCGGGGATTCCATGATACCTCGGCAGAGGAACTTGCCGGATTCGCCAACCACCGTGCCATCGCGCTGCGCAGCCATACGACGCAGCCCGACCTGACGCGCCCCGGCATACATTGGGAAACGCTGGTCTTCGCCATGCCGGACGATGGCACCGGCAGCCTGCCGTTGCTGCGCCACGTGATCGTGAACGACAACAAGTCTTCGACCTCTAAGCTGGGGCTGCTTCGGACCCTGGTGCGACTCGCCGAAACGGCGCCCGGTCTGGTCATCGATCGCACGGACGATTACGTGGAGATTCCCTTCGGCGCCGTCGGATTGTACTGGCTGAAGCAATATATGCCCCTGGTCCTGCATCATCGGCTGCCGCAACGTCCTACGGGACGGGGCGGTTATGGCTGGGCAAAGGAAGCGTTCTATCACCTGCAAGACGTTTCACCTTCCGACCTTCGACTAGGCGCCCGGTTTGATTCGGACCGGGCCGTACTCCTTACCCATGCAATTAACGACGCCTGCGAGAATATCGAACGGATGCCGGTACACCACATCACGTTTCCCGGTTCCGCTGATAGGCAGTTGTTCGAATCCGGGTTTTCCAGAACACGGGCGACGTCGCAGCCCATCGTCCTGTCGCGCGAATACCTGACCAAGTTTGGCCGTTTTCGGATTCCCGCACTGCTGTGGCAGGCGCTCGGACAGTTCGCCTGCTGGCTGGACCCCGTGATCGTACGTGAATGGCGTCAGCTGACTTCGAATTGGGATGGTCCGGCAGACCTGCGCAGCCCAGCGCGTTGGGCGGCCCAAACCGGCCAGTCCGCCGCCCAGTCCGCCTCTCAGGTCCGGGAGTCCGGGGCCGAAAGTTATACAAACGACCCCTTCGAATGGACCGAAAGCCGTTACGACACCGGCATCGCCCACGAACGGGCGAAGCAGTTGCGCGATGACGGATTCGCGCTTACCTGCGTCTGGTCCGCAACGCGTATTCGAAAAGCGCTACACATCGACCACTGTTTTCCGTGGGCGCGCTGGCGCAACAACGATCTCTGGAACCTGTTGCCGGCCCGCGGCAACGTCAATCTCAGCAAGAGCGACCGGTTGCCCTCCTCCGGCGCCATGGCCGACGCCAGGGAACGCATGCTGGAATGGTGGCGGCACGCGTGGGTCCAATCGCCCGAGGAGGACCGGTTTTTCATGGAAGCGCGCTACTCCCTGCCGGGGCTCGACGTCGACACGCCCAGGCTGGAGGACATCTTTACCGCCGCCCAGCACCAGCGCGCGCGCCTGAAACAGGACCAGCAACTGATCGAGTGGCCGACCTGACCGCACCCTACCCCTCGTCCATCACGGCCTGGATCATCGCCTGGATGTAGCCGAACTCGTAGGCGAAGGCCTGGCGGTAACTGTCCGGGTCCTTGTGTCCCGGCGCGTGGTCGGGCACGCACATGTGCGGGTAGCCTACCTCCTTGAGCGCCTGCATGTTGCGGTGCATGTTCATCACGCCCTCGTCGGGCCAGACCTCCTGGAACTTGTTGCGCCCGCCCACGATGTTGCGGAAGTGGCAGAGGAAGATCTTGTTGCGCGAGCCGAGGTAGCGGATGATGTCCGGCACCTCGTTGAGGGGATCGAGGGAACTCTCCGCCATGCAACCCAGGCATAGGTTGACGCCGTGATAGGGACTGGGACAGATCTCGATGAACTGCTTGAATCCGTCGAATCCACCGAGCACGCGGTCCACGCAGCGATAGCCGGGCGGCAGCCAGGGGTCACAGGGATGGCAGGCCATGCGGACCTTGCATTCCGTCGCCACGGGGATCACCCGTTCCAGGAAGTAGGTGATGCGGGCCCAGTTCATCTCGGCGGTCACGGGCTCGTCGTACCTGGCCGGCCGGTCCTTCGCCTTCTCCAGGTCCCAGGTGCTGTAGATCGAACCGCCGCGTCCGGGCGGATCGCTCTCGGTGCGCTGGTTCTCCATCTCGCACAGGTAGTATTTGATCGCGGGGATGCCCGCTTCCGAGGCCTGGCGCACCATGTTGCAAACGAGCTCGATTTCCTTGTCGCCTTCCTCGTACTTGCCCAGCATGTAGTTGGGCACCTGGCCGCCGTCCACGTTCAGATCGGCGATGGGCAGGGCCACCATTTCCATGTTGATGCCGAACTGGGCGCACTTTTCCTTCTTGGCCGCCAGCTCCTCCACGTCCCAGCCGTACTCCCGGTGGAAGGTGATGTTGAGTTCGCTCTTGTTGAAGACGCCGTGGCGGGCCAGGTATTCGAGGTCTTCGTCCGCCGTGCTGAACTGCTGGGTGCCTACGTGCATGGAATCCTCCGGGTTATGTTAACTTGCGGTTAGAAGCGATTCCCAGGATACGCGCGGCCGTGCCGCCCATGATCGCGACCAGGTCCTCCCCACCGAGGAAGCCGGCGTAGTTTTCGATCCAGTCCCGGGACTGGCGGTAGGTGCAGAACCGGTTCTGAAAGGGCATGTCCGTGCCCCACAGAAGCCGGTCGACCCCAATGCGTTCAACCATCTTCTCCAGTGCCGGCCAGACCTCGCGGTAGGGGTAGTCGAAGAGGTCGCCGATCCGCACGGGAAAGCAGACTTCCAGGCTGAGGTTGGGGTTCTCGAAGGGTTTCCACAGGCCATCCGGCAGGATAAGGCGGTCGCCGTCGACGAACATGCGCCAGGGGAAACCGTGGGTGATGCTGCAGACTGTGTCCGGGTACTGCTCCATCCAATCCATGAGCACGCCGAGTTCGTCGAGGTACCCCTGTACGAGATCGGCATGGTAGCCGAGGACGGGTCCGGCGCCGAGGGTGAAGAAAACCGGGACGTTCATCGCGGCCACGGCATCCCAGAACGGCTGGTAGGCGCCGCGGCTCCACGGCTGCTCGCTCCCGCGGTATGCCAGCGAGGCATTGAACTTGACGGCGTGCAGTTTTTCGACGCGCACCGCCCGCTCTATCTCCTTGATCACCTTGTCCGGTTCGTCGGCGATGCGCCATTCGTCCACGGGCGCCATGGTATACAGGCGGCCCGGGAAGGCTTCGACACACGCGGCCTGAAACGCACTGTCACGCCCCAGCATGGGATTGGTATGGAGCAGGGCGGCGTCCACGCCCGCGTAGTCCATTTCGGCGATCAGGTCGCCAGGCGTGTATTCGAGGTTGCGCAGGTGGGGCGGGTAGAACTGCTTGGTGTAGTCTTCGCCGTCGATCGTCCACACCACGCGGCCGTGGGTACGATCAACACGGAAATTCACGTCGGGTAGCGTGGACCAGTCGCCCGGCGCCTCTGGCGCGATCGCCTCCGACGAGGCGGGGGCCCGGTCCCGGACCCGCCAGGCCGGCTGGTGGTGGACCGCGTGTTCAGCCTGCATCCACCGGAGGTGGTCCCGGGCGTCGGGATATCCGGCCTTCGCGTCACCAGGCGGAAAGCAGTACGCGTGGGAATCGATGATCATGGATCGGAAAGCGGTTCCCTAGCTTTCGAAGGTCCGTATCGTCCGGGTTACCTGCCCGTTGCTCTCCCAGTAGGTCTTCTTGCCGGCCAGGTAGGGGTCGTCCGGCGCCGGCTGCACCGTGCCGGCCGTCGTCACGCCCCGCGACGTGATCGTATGCTCGCCGGGTGACGGACGGTCCCAGTCCAGCCGCCAGAACTTCCAGGCGTACTCGGCGTCCTCTCCCTCGATGATCTCCGCCGTCTGCCAGGCCCCGTCGTCGATGCGAACCTGCACCTCCCTGAGCGGTTCGCCCCAGACCGCGCCGTAGATCCGGTGCAGGGGACCGACCCGCGTGACCCGCGCCGTGACGGAGTTTATGCGGCCCTTGCCCACGGATTCCTGGCGCCACACGGTCTCTCCGTTATGGGTCTCCTCGCGGATCGTGACGTAATCCCGCGAGATGAATCGCCCCATGTACCGGGTAGTGCGTACTTCGATGCGCTTCAGCCACTTCACCTGGGTGATGCCGTACCAGCCGGGTACGATGAGGCGCAGGGGATAGCCGTGTTTCGGAGGCAGCGTCTGGCCGTTTACCTCGTAGCACAGCAGGTTGTCCGGGTCCATGGCCTGCGCCATGGTGAGCGACCGGGCGAAATTCTGCTTCATGGTCAACGGTTCGCTACGGCGGGGCGTGATGACCTCCTCCCCTTCGTCGTGCCCGAAGAAAACCACCTCCATGCCGTTGTCCCACATCCCAGCCCGCTCCAGGATCGGCGCCAACGGCGTGCCGGTCCACCGGGCGTTGAACACGCCGCCACGGAAGACGGGAACGCCCCGGTTGCCCGAACATTCGAGGGTGAAGTCCAGGTCTCTGCGCGGCATGGATCTGATCTCGTTCAGGCTCAGGTTGAGCTTCTGTCTCACCGCACCCGTGATTTCGAGGCTGTAGGTATCTCCGTCTACGGTCGGCTCCGGATAATGGCTGGCCGAGAAGAACTGGTCCACGGGCGTAATCCACGACTCCAGGCCGTTCCAGTCCAGCAGCACGAAATCGGGGCTTCGCGGCGGCCCGAATTCGTCGATCCAGTTCACGGGCGTTTCGTCCTGAGCCAACTGGGCTATTTGGGCCAGAACGTGCGAAGGCAGCAGCGTCATACCGGCCGTCGCGATCCCTCCCTTGATCAGCACGTCTCTGCGGGACAGGTTGGTTTTACCGGCCATGTACGTATCCTCCCGGCTTTACCCGGTTCAGTTGTTTCGATTCGGACTCTTCAGATCGATTGAAATGGGGGACTTCGGTGATCGTTTCTATGATACATTGGGGGTGCGGAACAGATCAAGGGCAATGTTAAGATCAAGGGCAATGTTGACAGACCCTTCCCTTCCGGGTAAAATCGTTTGTTCATCCCACACACCGATGGTCCATCTCACCCACCCGGAGCACTTGATAAATGAACCGCATGCTCGCCGAAGATTACCTCGTCCTGGCCTCATCGCCCGAACCGGAAACGGTGTACGCCGGTTCACCCTCGATCGCGCGGATGCGCTCGGGACGCCTGCTGGCCAGTTACGAGTGGTTTCGTCCCAGTCCGCTCAAGGAAGCCGTGCCGGATCAGACCGAGGTGCTGATCAGCGACGACGACGGCGCCACGTGGACGCTGGCGGCCCGCCTGGATTTCATCTGGGCGACCATCTGGGCGCACGAGGACGATGCCTATCTCATCGGCAACCGGCGGAAGACCCGGGATATCGTCATCGGCCGCTCAAAGGACGGCGGCATCACCTGGGAGGGACCCGTCACGCTTTTCGAGGGCAGGCACCACTGCGCGCCCACGCCGGTATTGATCCACAACGGCCACGCCTACCGCGCCTTCGAAACCTGCGACGCGCCAAGCCGCTTCGACTGGAAGTCCTTGGTGGTGGCTGGCGACACGTCGCGCGACCTGCTGGATCCGGCATCCTGGCGCATGTCTAACCACGTTCGATTCCCCGGCATTCCCGACGTGCTCTCGCAACGCAGGTACCCGGAAAGCGCGACAGAAAAGGTGCCGGCCGACAGTTTCCTGGAAGGCAACATTGTATTGGTGGACGGCGAGATCCGGATGATCATGCGCACGATCGTCGACGGCCACACGACGTCGAGCCTGGCCTCCATCGGCCGGGTCGAAGACGACGGAGAGACCCTGAACTACCGGTTCGTCCAGTTCCATCCCATGCCGGGCGCCCAGTGCAAGTTCCAGATCGTCCACGACAAGGCGGGCGGCCTGTATTGGACCACCGTGACCCTGTCCACCAACCCGTGGCAGGACCGGGAACCCCTCCGGCGCATCGGCTTCAGCGGCCCGCCGGGCAACGAGCGGCGCATCCTGATGCTCATGTACAGCGTGGACGCGCTCAACTGGTTCCAGGCCGGTTGCGTGGCCATGAGCAGGAGCATGATGGAGTCCTTCAGCTACGCCTCGCAGGTCATCTCCCGAGACGACCTCCTGGTCGTCGCCCGCACCGCCCGCGGCGGGAAGAACCAGCACGACACCAACCTGATTACCCTCCACCGGGTGAAGGACTTCCGCGATCTGGCACTGGATCTGCGGCCCGTGGACGTGTAGTCCGAGAATTCTCCCTAATCTGAGTTGACAAACATTGAAATGGGCGGTATTATATGACTATAGACATGACCATAATCATATAATACCATCCGAGGACCACATGCCGACTATTTCCAAAAGCAAGCTCAAGGCCAACATGCTCCAGGTTTTCAGGGAGATCGAGGAATCGGGTGAGGAGTTGATCGTGACGCACAACCGGCGTCCCGTTCTGCGCATTCGTCCCGTTGGTACAAAACAACCGGTTGACAGAGTATTCGAGAAATTACGTGGGAAAGTCGTCTACCGCGAGGACATCAACACGCCTACCACCGACGAATGGGATGAAGTGTAATGGTCGTACTGGATACGTCCTCACTGGTATTCTGGACGCTCGATCCCGGCCGCCTGTCCAGGACCGCCGAACAGACTATCGCACAGGCTGACCGCGTAGGCGTCAGTTCGATATCGATCTGGGAGATCGGTATCAAGGTGGAACGGGGCAAGCTTGTACTGCCACTTTCCGGCGGGGAATACCTGGAAAACCTGGAACAAACCAATCGGGTGGAAATACTGCCGGTGAATCTGAGTACCTGGATCAGGAATCTGCAACTGGATTGGAATCACCGCGATCCTGTCGACCGGACGATCGTAGCCACGGCTTCTCTACACAACTGCCCGCTGGTGACTTCGGACAACGTGCTCCGAAGTTTCTACGAGAAGGCTATCTGGTAGGATCGCCCACCTGGTACCGCAGACACTGTCACCCCGGCGCCGGCGCCACGTGTTCCAGCCCGAACTCCTCCCGAAGCTGGTCCATCTCCGCCTTCAATTCCTCAGGATCGGACGCATCGGCGGGCAAGCGCCGCAACAACCGGTCGGAAGCCTCAAAGAAGCGGTCCAGATCGGCGGGCGTGCAGATTAACATGACGTGCGCCGGTTCATCGCCGTCGTTCCAGAAGGAATGGGGTTTCCAACCCGGTACCGTGACCATCTGGCCGGCTTCGAGCACGAACTGATCTTCGTGGAGGAACTGGAAGCTCAAGGCGCCCCTGACGACCAGGAACATCTCGATAAAGGCATGCCGGGTGAATACGGGCGGCGGACTGTGGGGCGGTTCGACGGCTTCGATGACCGTCACGCGGCCCTCCGTGGCGGCACCCGGCGTCATGACCCGTACATTCTGGCCCATGAGCGTTTTGAGCCAGGGTCCTCCGTTGCCGCCGTCATCCATGGCTTTCTCCGTACTCAAGTCTTGATCGTTTCCTGCGCAGCCGTTTCGCTTATCCGACGGATTCGGGACTCGGTCAGGACCGCGTTCAAATCGCTCGCTCTCCCGTGCCGCCCGCGACCAAGTCTCCCGGCGCGACTCCCGCGCCTCCCCCGACCGCAATCATCTCCCGTCCTTCGTCCGCGTAGACCTTTTTGACTTCCTGGTCCACGGTGCGCCAGACGAGGAACTGCTTGCGGAGGGTGTTCAGGAAACGCCGGTTCAGCCGCTGCCAGGAGTCCACGTCTCCGCTTTCCCGGTGTATATCCACCCACACCGCGTACAGATCGTGTTCCTGCTCCGCGGGCGCCGCGCTCAGGGCCACGCGCTGGCTGACCCCCGTGTCGTACGGCGCAAGCCACGTCTTCATCGCGATCATGTACGTGACCACGGTCTCCTCGCCGGTGCCCGTCAGAACCACCTCGTCCGTCATGAAGTTCCCCAGCGTGCTCTCGCCGTATGACTCGAAGAACCGCGTCAGGTAGGCGTAGAGGCCCAGCGTCTCCGTGCTGCTGATGGTGAAGGGGAACTCGAAACTCCAGTTGTCGCCGTCGGGTTCGGGGAAGGACCATTGCCGCTTCACGTCCGGCACGGCCATCTGGGACGCCTTGCTGGCCGGGTAGATCGTCGAGAGCATGACCACCGCCATGACCATGGCCGTGGAGGCCACGGCGGAGAGGGAGGAGTAGTTCAGGGTCAGTCCCGCCAGCAACTGGTATTCCGTGATGCCCCGGGCCACGGTCTGGCCGATAAGGTAGCCGGACATGCCCCCGATGACGGCGTACATGGCCGCCTCGGCCATGAAGAGCGCGCCGATGTGGGCCGGCGCGAGGCCCACGGCGCTGTATACCCCGATCTCGCTGAAGCGCTCGTAGACGGCGTTCATCATGGTGTTCAGGATGATGAGGGCGGCGACGACCATGGGGATGAACAGGTTGCCCAGGCCGGAGAGGGAACTCAGCGACATGGCGCTGTACACGGCGACCTCGCCGTCGACGGAGGCCACCACCGGTATGCCCAGGCGCTGCATGAAGCGCTCGATCCGGTCAAGGGCGGCTTCGTCCGTGGGAAACCGGACCGCCACGGAGCGGAGCGTGCCGCCGAGGTCGTTCACGAAGGCCTGCGGCGCCAGGATGAGATTCGCGGCCGGCATGTGCTCGAACCGCGCCATTTGAACCGGTTCCTCGTCGTAGTCCATGAGGGCGAGTTCCGTGAGCAGATCATGGCCCGTCGCCGTGTAGTCGACCGGCGTCAGCGGCTCTCCGTCCAGGTCGGTGATCCCTTCCATGACGGCCGCGTCGAACATGCCGATCACCCGGTAGGGTTTGCCGAAGATCAGGATATCCGACCGGCCCGTGTCTTCTTCGGTCATGCCAAGCAGTTCGGCCATCTGCGTCGGAATGATGCACACGTCGGTTTCGTCCGCGGAGAACCATCTGCCCGACGTCAGCGCGCGGTCGAGGCCGCTCACCTCACCCTCACCGGGAAGCAGGCCCAGCATGGCCGAGGCGTAGGTGGACCTGGGCGTTCCGTCCTCGCCGGTCCGGTCGACCTTGACGAAGGTCTGGTCTCCGGGAAGGTTCCCGGAATACCACGTCCTGGAAACGATCTGGATGCCCTGGTCTTCGGCCTCCGACGACCCGAATTCGGAGAGTACGTACTCGTGGGTCTGCTTTTGCAGCGGCGCCCAGTTGGGATTACGCACGAGCATTCCGGTATAGGCGGCCTCCGTGTCCTGGCTCACCTTCTGCAGCCGGAGAAAGGTCTGCACGGAGGTGAAGGAAAGCACGGTAAACACCAGGAGCACCAGGGTGGCGCAGGTCAGCAGCGTCCGGGCCTTGCGCTTGCGCATGTTGCCGATTCCCAGGGCGAAGGCCGTGGCCAGGGCGCTCGAACGCCGCACGTCGGTGGCCTGTACGGTCCGGGTGTCCTGCCTTACCTCGCGCATGGTCTGGCTGAACCGCCCCGATATGAGCCAGATGACCACGGCCGCCAGGGCAAGGGTGATGAAGGCGAGGAGCACGATATCGGGCGCCGTGGTGATCTGGAAGGCGGGATGGGTGAACCGCAACAGTCCGTAGGCGGCCATGAAGATGCCGAAGGTGGTGGCGATGCGCTTGTACACGTTGGCGAAGCCGAAGATCAGCCGTTCCAGGGCGTAGGCGAAGGGGACCACCAGCACCATGTAGAACAGGACGCCCTTCACGACGTCGTTGGCCGTTCCCGTCGCGTCGGGATAGGCGCGGGACTCGTATCCCCACGCGGCGCGGGCATGCTTGACGAAGCGGTCCCATTGCAGACTCTGGCGGGCGGTTTCGGCCTGGTCCAGCAGGCGTCCCGCTTCCCGGTGGAAGTCATCCAGCCGGGTGTTGTTCACGCCCACGGACTTGAGCGCGCCGATCCGCGCCTCGTCCAGGTGCCACATGTCCTTCGCGACCTGGTACGAGGTAAGGGGAATGGCGCCGATCCCCGAATCGAACCCGACGCCCTCGGGGTTGTTTTCGTCCGCGTTGGTCAGAACCAAGCGGCGGCCGAACAGGCCGGTGGACATGGTCACCTTGAACCGGCTTTCCGGCGGCATGAAGACCACGGCCGTGTCCTCTTCGTATGAAAACCCCGTGGTCCAACCTCCCTCCTGGAAGGTCATACCCCATTCGAGGGGCGGATTGCCCGATTCATCCAGCACCACGGCCTCGTTGAGCCGCGTCAGGAACCGCGGATCCACCAGGTCGTAGATGTTGGTCGCCTCGGACCGGAAGACCACCGTGGGCTTCTCCTTGTCCACCCAGTCCATCGTGATCTCGAGGGGGTAGGCGCCCTCCCCGTAGGGGCCCCGGTCCGGCGCGTAGATGATCTCCCCTGTTTCGGGGTCCATGACGTAGCCTTCGGTCGGGTAGGTGCGGCCCGCCTCCAGTTCGGTGCATTCGGCCACGCCGGCGCTGTCCGCCACCACGAAGATCTCGTTCTTCACCCCGCTGATGGTCTTGTTGTAGCGGCGGAACCGGACCACGGCGCCGGGCTTGGGCTTGCTCGGGATGTAATCCTCCCTGGGGTCGAATTCCACGACCCGGATGCGGCCGTTTACGAAACGGTCTTCGAGCTGCATCTTGAAATCCGGAAACAGCCGGGGGTCGTTGATGCCGCGGCCGAACAGCTCGGTCAGCAGAACGGCCTGCGTGTACACGTTGTGGAAATTTACCCGGTCGAGATCGTCGATGGGCGTATCCACGAACTCACGAACGTCGAATACCGTGGCGAAAGACAGGGCGGGCAGCCCCATCCAGAAGACCAGTTCGGCGTCCAGGGCGATGTTGCCGGCGGGAAAGAACCCCGCGGTCCGGTGGCCCTGCGACGGAGAGATCACGTTTACGAGGGCGCCCGGCGGCAAAGCGCCCCGCCGGATGACGTCTTCCGCATAGCCCATGAAGGTGCGTCCGAAGGGGGTGAAGAACCGCTGCTTCTCGAAGGAATCGCCCCCGAAGAGGACGCCGGAGTAAATGACCCCGATCTGGTCCCGGGCGCTGGACAGGTCGATGCCCGCGAAGAGCTTGATGTTGATGGGGTCCTCGAGCCTGTCCGCGAAGTGACTGGAGATGCGCGCGTGGCGGTAGGAGAAGTCGTTGATCCCGCTGAGCGACATGAAATGGCCCGAGGTCGCCAGGATCAGCACCGAACGGGCTGGCGGGTGGGCGGCGAAGTAACAGGCCATTTCCAGGAGCGCGGCCACGCCGGACGCCTGGTTCGCGCCGGGTGACACGGCCGGCACGGAGGAGATGGAGTCGTAGTAGGACTCCAGCACGATGACCTCCTCCTTCAGCACCGGGTGCGTACCCGTGATCCTGCCGAATACATTGTAGGCCGGAAGCCGCTTCCACGTCATGCGTCCTTTTGCCCGGACGTTGATGGCGCCGTTGGCTTTCAAGTATTCAATCAGGGGTCTGGCAGAACCCTTTTTCATCCAGAAACGGGGGAAGTCGAGAGGAACCTGGAGGTGCTTCTCCTCCCCGTCGACGCGCGTGGTGTGGTCGGGCTCCGCGAAAATTACGGCGCTGCCCCCCAGCAGGGCGGCCCGCTGCCAGTTGACGCCGGAGTTGAAGTCCATGAGGAAGACGGCGCCGGCCGGATCGATCCCGTTGAAATCCTCCCACTCGCCGTTGCCGATGTAGTGGAGCTTCCCCGTGATGCCGCCCGGAGGCGTCGTGGAAGTGCGGACGAGGTTAGGCCACAGCGCATAGAGGGGAATCGACCGGGTTTCCAGGGTCGTAGCATCGAGGATGGTCAGCTCGCCGCCCTCGTCCAGGGGGACGGACGAGACGAATTCCTCCATCTCCACGTCCTCGAGGCCGATTTCCCGCATGCGGTCGGCCAGGTAGTACGCCGCCTCGGTGGCCCCGGGGTACCCGGCCACGCGGGAGCCGAAGCCTACCAGATCGGTGATGGTCTGCCTGATCCGAACGGAGTCGACCACCGCGGCCACCTGACCGTCGCCGATCGGTTCCGCCAGGAGCTCCACGCGCTCACGGACGCCCGATGTCTGGCACGCGGAGACCGCGAACAGCAGAGCCAGGCCGGCAAGATGACCGGAAAAGGTACGTTTAAGGTGCAAGGCGTTTTACCGCAAGTTGGGTGTGAGGGAACGACCGCTGCCGATCGGCATCAAGCAAGCGCCCGGTCTCGATGCGGCCGTGATCCGCTCAGGCCGCGATCCGATTAACCGGGCTAGACCTTCCACTTCCGCCGCATCTCCTCCATGGGAACGGTCTTCCCCTCGGTCCACGCATAGTGGGCGATGGGATTCTCGCCGACCCACCGGTGGTCGACGGGTTCGCTGGCCAGCTGGTAGCGGGTATCGGTGCTGACGCGGAACCGGTTCGACGTGTTGTTGATGGAACCGTGCATGGTGTACATACCGAGGACGATCACGTCGCCCATCCTGAATTCGCTCGTCTGCCACTGGCCTCCGTACTGGTCGACCATCTCGATGGGCTCGTTGGTGAAGTGGCCCGTCACGTGGTCCCGGTCCACGTCCATCTGACCGTAGGTCTCCTTGACGGCCTCGAACTGGTGGGAACCGGCCAGGATAACCAGGGGACCCATGTCGTAGGTGACGTCGTCCAGGGGCGTCCAGACCGTGTACAGGTTCGGCGTGCCGCGGCCCATGTAGACCATGTCGTAATGCGCGCCCGTGTTGTCGCCCGGCCCCACGGCCCGCAGCCACTTGTAGTCGAAAGTGAGGACGGGGCCGCCCAGGAACCTTTCGAAGAAACCCATGATTTCGGGGGAATTGACCACGGCGAGGAATTCGTCCGTATGGGTCACTCGCTTGGCGCCGCCTAAGAAGGCCCCGCGCTTGCCGGGGGCCGCGACGCCCAGGTCGAGGGGATAGTCCCGGTCGATCTGGTCGTTGGCGTCGAGATTTTCCAGGACGACCCGGCGCGCTTCCCGGACCTTATCCGTATCGTGGAGGCCGCGGATGAGCAGGTAGCCGTCTTCGGCCATGCGTTCCCGCAGCGCTTCCGCATCGTTTAGCAGTTCGTTGGCTTCGCGGAGCGTGGACAGGTACTTCCCGCCCATCTGCAACTCGTCCTTGCCCATGACCAGTTGTAGTGATTCCCGGGTGGTCATTTATCCCTCCGTGGTTGGTCTTTACATCGAAAAGGGCTCGTTTGGAGCAAAGATTCGTTTTTACCTGAAAAATACCATTACGTTGCCCGGACGGCTGAAGCCTCGATAGCTGCGTATACCGTATCCCCGACGGTAAGACCCATCCCGGCAAAGGAATCCCGCGATACGTGGACGGTAAGGCGCAGGCCGGCGTCCACGCTCAGGCGTATACGGTCTCCGTCCACCGCCGCGGCGGACACGACGCCCTCGAGCGTATTCGCGGCGGCCGTCGAAACGGGCTGCCGGGACAACCGGACCTCGTCCGGCGCGATGGCGATGTGTGCCGTTCCACGCGCGGCCGCATCCGTGCGCAGCGTCACGCCGCCGTCCAGCCTGACCACCGGACCGTGCGCGGAATCCTCCACGCGACCGCTGAATACGTTTTCCGGACCGGCTTCGAGCATGCGCCCGTCGCGCATGATCAGTACCTCGTCGGCGATGCGCCGGGCCTGTTCGTACTGGTGTGTCGAGAGTACGACGGTCATGCGCCGCTGCCGGCACGTCTCCCGGAGTATCTCTTCGATCTGCCGCCCATGGGCCGCGTCCACGCTGGCCGTGGGTTCGTCGAGCAGCAGGACGTCGG
Organism: Candidatus Latescibacterota bacterium; assembly: GCA_012270975.1. Taxonomy (GTDB): domain Bacteria; phylum JAAXHH01; class JAAXHH01; order JAAXHH01; family JAAXHH01; genus JAAXHH01. The sequence continues at coordinate 966,715 of JAAXHH010000141.1, forward strand.
GCTCGGTGACCAGGGCCCGGGCCAGTCCCGCGCGCTGGGCCTCTCCGCCCGACAGGCTGTGGGCGGGCCGGTGGGCGAATTCCCGGAGGCCCACCCTGCCGAGCATGCCGGTCACGCGTTCTTCGATGGCCTCCTTCGCCATGCCGCGGAACCGCAGGCCGGACGCCACGTTCTCGAACACGGTGGACCGGAACAGGTACACGTGCTGCATGAGCAGCGTGACGCGGCGGCGGTACTGGCGGCCGCGGGCCGGATCGGCCCCGTGCACGGGCCGGCCTTCGAAGAGGATCCGGCCCTCCTGCGGCAGGGTCAGCAGGGCGAGCATGTTCAGGAGCGTTGTCTTGCCCGAACCATTCGTGCCGTAAATGGCGTAGGTTCTTCCGGGGGACAAGGCAAGGTGGACGACGCGCAGATGAAATCCGGAAGCGTACCGGTGCGCCAGGTTCTCGACCACGATGATCGGATCGGCCATCAGTCGTCGAACCCCTGCAGCCAGTGAAAGAGAATGTTCGCGCCGAATGCGGTCAGCAGCAGGATGATGCCGAGGGCGATGGCCAGGCCGAACTCCCCCTTGCTGCTCTCGAGGGCGATCGCCGTCGTCATGGTCCGCGTGCTCCCCTTGATGTTGCCGCCCAGCATCATGGCCGCGCCCACTTCCGCAATGACCCGCCCGAAGGCGGCGACCACCGCGGCCATGATGCCGAACCGGGCCTCCGAGATCAGCGTGCGGGCCGTCTGGGCCGTCGTGGCGCCCAGCGTCAGGGCCGTCTCGGTGATCCGGGAATCGACGGCGCGGAAGGCCGAAAGGGTGAAAGCGGCCACGATGGGCAGGGCGAGGATGGTCTCGCCGATGATCATGGCCCCCGGGGTATACAGCAGTTCGAGAAACCCCAGGGGGCCGCGCCGGGAGATCATGGAATAGACGAAGAGGCCGATCACCACGGTCGGCATCGCCAGCATCGTATTGAGTACCGTGGTAACCAGCCGCTGGCCGCGAAACCGGTGGGTCGCGAGGTAATAGCCCGCGGGCAGTCCCATCACGGAGGCCAGCAGGATCGCGGACACCGCGACGAAAACTGAAACGCCGACGATGCCGTACACGCCGGACTCGCCCGTGAGCAGTAAACGGAACGCTTCCTGAAATCCACTGAGCAGGTAGTCCATGTTCCCTATGAAACAACAAAACAGCCCATCGAATCAACAGGTTTTTGCCCTGCTGAAAACGCCGAAATACGTTGACAGAATCGCCGCGGGACTGTAGGTTGTCTGGCGTTCAGCGGGGCCGTGCCCCGTTGGCGCCGCGATTTGCGGACGGGCTCGCCCCTGCAGGCGGTTTCCTCATCCTTCGGACCGCGGTTTCGCATGTAACCACCCCATTCAAGCAAAGGATTCGACGACCGGATGCCCGCACTAGGGATCATTGGCGTCCTGTGGCTGCTGCTCGTCCTGGCCGCGGGTTACTGGGGTAACCGGCGCAAGCTTGACGCGACCTTCGTCAAGGGCGTCCAGACGCTGATCACCATCGTCGCCCTGGCCGTCGCGGCCCCGCAGCTCGGCGTGTTCAAAACCGCCCTCGCCGCGCTCTGGCTCCTCCTGTTCGTCGCCGCGTCCACCCTGATGCGCCGCTTCCGCGTGCCGAACCTGGCCGCGCGGGTCATCGCCCTTGCCGCCGTGGGCCTGGCGCTGTGGGGCACCGACTCCCTGAACGTCATGCTGATCCGCACGCTTATCATGCTTGCGGTAACCAGCATCTTTCTCCTCGGACTGAACCTGGGCTTCCGGTACCTGGTCCGCCGCATTCTCTGGATCTTCCCCGTTCTCTTCGCCGTCTCGGTCATCACCTTCTCCATCATGCACGCCGTGCCCGGCGGTCCCTTCGACGCGGGCGGCGAGACCGGCGGCATCCCGCTGACGCCCGAGGTGCGGGCCAACCTGATGCGGAAGTACAATCTCGACCAGCCGCTGCACATCCAGTACATCTCCTGGGTGAGCAACGTCGTGCGGGGCGACTTCGGTTACTCGTTCCAGCACCAGAGCAAGACCTGCCAGGAACTCATCGCCCAGGCCTGGCCCGTGTCCGTCCACCTGGGCAGCATGGCCCTGATCGTGGCCCTCACCGGCGGGTTGCTGCTGGGCATTCTCGCGGCGGTATACCAGAACACCTGGATCGATTACGTCGCCTCGCTCACCGCGGTATTCAGCATCGTCACGCCCAGTTTCGTCGTCGCCGTCGGGTTGACCGTCGTCTTTTCCCTGTGGCTTCACCTCTTCGAAACGGGAGGCTGGAATTCGCCCAAGGACTGGGTCATGCCGGTGATCGCCCTGTCGCTCGGGGACATGGCCGTGGTGGCGAGGTATACCCGGTCGAACATGATCGAGGCCATCCGGGCCGACTACGTGCGCACCGCCCGGGCCAAGGGCCTCACCGAGTTCTCGGTCGTGGTGGTGCACGTGTTCAAGAACGCCCTGATCCCCCTGCTGACCATCGCGGGACCGATGATGGCCAACCTGATCACGGGATCCTTCTTCATCGAGACGATCTTCCGGATCCCGGGCCTGGGGCGGTACTTCACCACGAGCGTGTTCGCCCGGGACTACCCCATGATCATGTCCACGGCCCTGCTCTGGTCGTCGCTCATCGTCGTGATCTACGTGATTACGGACCTCATGTACGCGCTGGTGGACCCCCGCATCCGGTATAGGAAGGATTGAGCATGGATCCGATCGGCGCTTCCGGCGAAGCAGGCATACTCTGGGTCCTCGGCGCGGTCCTGGGATGGAGCTGGGACACCATGATCCTCGAGGTGGGGCGGATCGCCCTGGCGATCCAGCTGATCCTGTACCTGCCCCGCATGTACCGCCTGGGCCGGAAGAACGAAACCGGGTGGTGGGCGTCCTTCTGTCACCGGGCATACCAGCAGAAACCCCTCTTCGCCGGCGTGGGCGCCGGCGCCCTGCTGGCGGCGTTTTGGCTGCTCGGTCCCTGGATGGACCAGTACCCCTACGGCACGGAAGACATCCCCGAAAGCCTGTCGGAATCCCTGAGCTGGGACGGCCTCGAGCCCTTCTTCTCCTGGGCGGGGCAGATCTTCCGCGTCACGCTGGCCACGGAGTTCACCCTGCTCTGGCCGCGCGCCTACCGGTACTTCAAGAAACACGACAGCGGGCTGTGGGCGGACGCCACCCGGCGGTTTTCCCGAAACAAGCTCTCCCTGGTGGGACTCTTCCTGGTCCTGCTGCTGAGCAACACGGCGCTGCTCGCGCCCTGGATCGCCCCCCTGCACTATACCAAGCAGAACTTCCTGGTCGCCTGGCAGGAGCCTTCCTGGATGTTTCCCTTCGGCACGGACGGCCTGGGCCGCGACCTCTTCAGCCGGGTCATCTACGGCGCCGAGATCTCCATGACGGTGGGCGTCCTCGTACAGGCCATCATCTTCGCCATCGGCGTCCCCCTGGGCTCGCTGGCCGGGTATGCGGGGGGCCGCGTGGACAGCGTCATCATGCGTGGGGTCGACATCATGTCGGCCTTTCCGGGCCTGCTCTTCATCATCCTGATCATGTCTTGGCTGGGCGCCGGGCTCTTCAACATCTTCATTGCCATCGGGGTGACCGGTTGGGTAGGGGTGTGCCGCCTCCTCAGGGGGCAGATTCTGTCTTTGAAGGAAAAAGAGTTCGTCCGGGCGGCCAAGGCCATGGGCGGCAGCCACCTGCGCATCGTCGTCACCCACATCCTGCCGAACAGCCTGACGCCGCTGATCGTAGCCCTTGCCCTGGGCATCCCGTCGGCCATCTTCGCGGAGGCCGGGTTGAGCTTCATCGGCATCGGCATCAGCCCGCCCACGCCGAGCTGGGGACAGATGGTCGGGGAGAACGCCAACTATATCCGGTCCTACTGGCACCTGGCGACCTTTCCCGCCATCATGATCGCCCTCACCATGCTCGGATTCCAGCTGATGGGCGACGGTCTCCGGGACGCCCTCGACCCCAAGATGAACGAGTAAACCGTTCCTCGACGGGCCGCGCCGTCGCACGCGGCAGGCCGCACCGTCGCACACGTCCGTGAAAAAAAAGTGGCCATGGGCCTTGACACCGCGAGATTTACCCGTATATTTAGCCGTGTCGTCGTCACGGCGGCAGCCCGAACCCTTGCAAGTTCCCCTGATTGATTCCTCAATGGAAAGCCGGATCTTCCTTAGATAAAGTTTCATGACGGCCGGTACCGCATTCTACGGGATTGCACCATCACCAAGGTAAGTTACGTTTGCCCGTATCCCTGATGGCATAACCATAACCGGAAAACCGCGCGTCTCCAGACGCGGCACGCCAGGCCCGACCACCGGGAACGACCCGTCCGCGGTTCGTCGTTTCCGCCGCACATAATGTTCACAACCCAGTCTGTCCGTAAATACACTCCCCACGACACGCCATGGGAATCGGCGTCATAGGAACGCCCGAACGGCGGACGTTTACTCTACCTTTTCACAAAGGGAAGGAAGCATGCACATTCTGGAACTTAAGACCAAGACGCTCCCGGACCTGTATTCCATCGCCCAGGAGCTCGATCTGCAAAGCTACACGGGCTTGCGGAAACAGGAACTGATCTTCAGCATTCTCCAGGCGCAGACGGAGAAGGAAGGCGTAATCTTCGGAGAGGGCGTACTCGAAGTCCTGCCGGACAACCGCTGCGGGTTTCTCCGGTCCCCGGACTACAGCTACCTGCACGGCCCGGACGACATCTACGTGGCGCCGTCCCAGGTCAAGCGCTTCGACCTTCGTACCGGGGACACCATATCCGGACAGATCCGGCCGCCCAAGGACGGGGAACGCTTCTTCGCGCTCCTGCGGGTGGATACGGTCAATTTCGAGAACCCCGAGGCCAGCAAGGAAAGGACGCTCTTCGACAACCTGACGCCCATCTACCCGCTGGAACGGTTTCAGCTCGAATACATGAAGGACAAGCTGCCGACGCGGGTCATGGATCTGCTGACGCCCATCGGCAAGGGCCAGCGCGGCCTGATCGTCTCGCCGCCGAAGGCCGGCAAGACCATGCTGCTGCAGGAAATCGCCAACGCCATCACGGACAATCACCCCGAGGTGGTCCTCATGGTCCTGCTCATCGACGAACGGCCGGAAGAGGTGACCGACATGGAACGGTCGGTGCAGGGCGAGGTGATCAGCTCGACCTTCGACGAGCCGCCGGAGCGCCACGTGGCCGTCTCTGACATGGTCCTGGAGAAGGCGAAGCGGCTGGTGGAACACGGCCGGGACGTGGTCATCCTGCTCGACAGCATCACCCGCCTGGCGCGGGCCCACAACGCGGTGACGCCCCACAGCGGCAAGATCCTGTCCGGCGGTATCGACGCCAACGCCCTTCAGAAGCCGCGGCGTTTCTTCGGCGCGGCGCGCAACATCGAGGAAGGCGGGAGCCTGACGATCGTGGCCACGGCGCTGATCGAGACGGGCAGCCGCATGGACGAAGGCATCTTCGAGGAATTCAAGGGTACGGGCAACATGGAACTGGAGCTCAGCCGCAAGCTGGCGAACCGGTGGATCTTCCCGGCCATCGACCTGAGCGCGTCATCCACCCGGAAGGCGGAACTGCTGCTGGAGCCCGATATCCTGGGCAAGGTGAAAATCCTGCGGAAGTTCCTGGACGGCCTGGGACCGGTGGAAGCCATGGAGTTGATGACCGAGCGCCTGTCGCGGACGACGACGAACGTGGATTTCCTCAAGTCCATGAACGAATAGCGGCCCGCACGCGTCAGTCCGAGTTGCGCGCCCGGCCATGCGCTCGTGGTCCCTGCGGGCGTATCTCCGCCGCATTCCGCACCGACTCACTTGAGCCGCTTGTAGAACTCCCTGAATTTCCGTTCCGATTCCGCCTTCTGTACCGGGGTCATGGCCTGGTAGAATCCGCAGTCGTTCGCGAAGGAGGGCGAGAGGGAGCTTCGCCTCGGGACCTTGTAGGCCTCGAACTTGAAGGTGTAAATCTCGCAGGTCACTTCTTCTCCGTGCATGCCGGGCATGACGTGGACGCAGTCGGTGCAGTCGCGCCGCGTTTCCCCCAGGTGACCGTGCGTCCGGTTGTGCATGATGGACTTCAGCTTGCTCATAGCGGGTCTCCTGTAACAAATCCCACCGCTTGATCCAGTGAATGGATATAAAGGAAGGGTAACCGCGCCGGCCATCCTTGTCAAGCGCACGGACGGATATGCCGCCCTGTCGCCCGTGCGGACGAAATCTCCGGTTGAGTGGTTATGCGCCATCGCTCTAGTATGAGCCGGTTGGCGGCGCCACGGGATGACCCGCCGCTACAGCGCCCGTCCCGCTTGACATCCTTGCCGCCCGCCTGTAATTAGAAGGCCGTACAGCGGACCCCGTCCCCCTTATCACACAGGTGTGGCTTTTGTCGACAGGCACAGGTTCGGCCCTCTCATACACCCGGCTGCTCCGAGAGAACCGGACCTATCGGTTCGTGTGGCTGTCGCAGGTGGTGTCCAACGCCGGGGACTGGTTCAATACGATCGCGGTGCTGGGCCTCACCCTGGCCCTCACGGGTTCCGGGCTTGCCCTCGGCATCGTCACGATCTGCCAGATGCTGCCCCCCTTCCTGATGACGCCGCTGGCCGGCGTCGTCGCCGAGCGGTACGACCGCAAGCGTGTGATGATCATCGCCGACATCCTGCGCGCCGTCGTGGCCCTCGGCTTCCTGCTGGTCGAAACGGCGGACGACGTCTGGATGCTCTACCTCTTCATGGCGCTGCTGTCCGGCCTCCAGCCCTTCTTCGACGTCACCCGCACGGCCTCGCTGCCGAGCATCGCCCGGGGAAAGGCGCTGCTGGCGGCCAACGCCCTGTCCAGCACGACCTGGGCCGCCATGCTGACCATCGGTTCCGCCGTGGGCGGACTGGTGGCCGATCACCTGGGCCGGTCCGCCGCCTTCCAGCTGAACGCCCTGAGCTTCCTGGTATCGGCGTTCTTCGTCGCCCGGGTCGCCATACCCGCCGCGTCCGGCGCGGGACAACCGGTGCGGTTCCTGTCGGATTTTATCGAGGGCATGAAGTACATCGGACGCGACCGGCCCACGCGGGTCTACCTGCCGGGCAAGGCGACCTGGGGACTCGCCGGCGGCGGCGCCGTCCTGCTCTACGCCGTGTTCGGCGGGCAGGTCTACCGAGCGGGCGACACCGGCATCGCCATTCTGTACACGGCCCGGGGCCTGGGGACGCTCCTGGGCGCGGTTTTCATCAAGTTTTTCGACACCATTCGGCTGGGCCAGTTGAGGACCGGCATCCTGATCGGGCTGATCGGCTACGGCGCCTTCTTCATCCTGTTTTCACAGGCTCCGTCCATCTGGCTGGCGGCGGTATGCATCATCCTGGCCGCCGCGGGCAGCATGGTGATGTGGGTGTATTCTTCTCTTGGACTGCAGCTTGTGGTGGACGAAGATTACCGCGGCAGGGTGTTTGCCGCGGACCATGGGCTGTTCACCCTGGCCTTCTCCATTTCGACCCTGGGGACGGGCCTCCTGCTGGATGCCCTGGCCGCCCGCCTGGTGGCCTTCATGGCGGGCGCGGCCGGGATTCTGATCGTAGGGATCTGGTACGTGTTCGCCCGGCGTATCCCGCTCGGCGGGCAAGCTGCCGCGCATGCCGCGCAGGACCGCTAGCGGCGGACCTGGTAGCGTTCAAGGCGCTCGAAGTCGGCTATGGTCTGGTCCACGAAGGCCTTGATTTTCAGATGGCCGTCCCGGAGTTCCACGCCGTCCAGGGTCTTCGGTATGAAGAAGAATACCCGTTGGAAGAAACCCGCTACGCCCCGCTTTCGTCCCGATATCCCCTCGATGTTGGTATATCGCGCCCATGCCTGGTCGTCGTACAGTTCCTGCGTCACCAGGTAGCCGGTCCTTGGGCCGCCGTCATCGGCGTATGCAGTCTCCGCGCCATGGACGATCACGTCGGCATTGAAGATATGCCGGTCGAAGCGGAACGTGTAGTTCGTGTCGTAGAGGGCGCGGATGTGGACCAGGAAATCGCCTGGTTTCGACGAATCGGGCAGGAAGAAAAGGTATGCGACGTGATTGAGCGGAAAGGTCAGACCCAGGGAAAAACCCGCCGTCAGGGCCTCGTCGACCGCTTCGCCGGAAGCGTAGACGGGTACGTTCCTTGCGGCGATCCACCGGCCCAGGAAAACGTTGACCCGCAACAGCGTGAGCGTATCCTGCTCCGCGGCGGCCAACAGGGCCATCACGTCCGCCGCATTCAGCCGAAGGGCCGTGGAGTCGCCCGCAAAGGGCCTCAGCCCCTCGGGAACGATCTGGGGCAGACGCTGGTCCAGACCGGCAAGGAAGGCTTCCAAATGGGGCGCGGGCGGCTCGAAGGCCCGCAGTTCGCATGGAGAAAGAGCCAGCACGGAGGCGCTCAATAACGCCATTGCGAGCGCCTTCATGGAACTCGTTCAATAGTCAGTTTTTCCAGCACAATATCGAAAATCGGCCGGTCGCTTCGCGTCTGCACCCGGCCGATGGCGTTGACCACTTCCTGCCCCTTCATGACCTGGCCGAAGATGGTATACCCACCGTCCAGGTAAGATTTCGGACCGTGGGTGATGAAGAACTGGCTGCCCGCCGTGTCCGGCGAACCCGCGTTGGCCATGGCCAGCCGTCCCGGCCGGTCGAAGCGCAGCGAACCCCGGATTTCGCCCTTGATATTGTATCCCGGTCCGCCCTGGCCCGTGCCAGTCGGATCGCCGCCCTGGATCATGAAGTTCGGGATGACCCGGTGAAAGAGGGTCCCGTCGAAATACGGGCGCTTCGTCTCCCGTCCTGTCTTCGGATCCTTGAAGGTCCGGGTGCCTTCCGCGAGCCCGATGAAGTTATCCACGGTGGCGGGGGCCAGCTTGTCGAACAGCTTGCAGATGATGACGCCCATGTTGGTCTTGAACACGGCGTAGGTGCCTGTTCCGAGGGACTGGGCGGCCAGTTCGCCGGATTCCGGCCGGGCGCCTTCACCTGATTGATCAGACGATCCGGCCAGGACCGCGGGGGCCAGGGAAACCAGGACGGCCAGCGCGGCGGCCAGCGCCGTGTTGCGGATCAGTTCCATCGATTTACTCGCCCTCCCCTCTGACCACGGTCACCTTGATGATGCTGACCTCTTCACGGGGCCGTGACTGATCCGCGGGCACCTCCGATATGGCGTCGGCCACTTCCTGTCCTTCCACGACCTGGCCGAATATGGTATGGACCATGTCCAGATGGGGCGTGGGCGCCACCGTGATGAAGATCTGTCCGCCGTTGGTATTGGGTCCGCGGTGCGCCATGGCCAGGCGTCCGGGCTGGTCGAAGCGCAGGTCTTCACGGAGTTCATCGTCGAACTGGAATCCGGGACCGCCGTAGCCGGTACCGAGCGGATCACCGGTCTGGATCATGAAATTCGGAATGACCCGGTGAAAGATCACGCCGTCATAGTAGGGCGTGCCGGTCATGGTCTCGCCGGTTTCGGGGTGAGTCCACTCCCGGGTACCTTCCGCAAGGTTCGAGATGACGTCGACGGTCATGGGTGTCTTTTCCGGGTACAGCTCGCACTTCATGGTGCCCAGGGTGGTTTCGATAATCAACATGTTTGCTGGTTCTCCGCTGGGTACAGGTTCTTCGGACGATTCGCCGCAGGACACGGCGAAAACCAACAGGCTGAGGGCGGCCTTCAACAGGCCCGGCTTCCACATTTTTATACCTCCACGAACTGGGATTGATGGACGCGAACTGGGATTGATGGATTGGTTCCTGCCTCCGCGTTCAAGGATCAGACCGCGGAAGGCATGACATCGGCCCGGCTTGCGCGGGACGCTTGCTGCCTTTTACGATAGGGCAGATTGTGACTCTTCCGGTACTCCCACTGGAGCCGGTGGTGTTCCTTTTCGGTGGAAATGAAATCCCAGGGCAGCGACTGCAGGTCGGCCATGTCCCCGAGATAGCGCGAAGTATCCATGCCAAGCTCCGCCGCGGCGCGTTTCCAGTCGCCGTCCTGCCGCACGGTTTCCGCCAGGAAGGCGCTCAATTCCCGGCCTCCCCGGGACAGAATGGCCTCGAAGTACGCGGATTTCAGGCTCTCGTGCTTGACTTCCACCCCCGGCGTGCCGCGCAGGGCCTTCCGGATACGGTTCAGCTTGCGCCTGACCTCTCGAGGAGACGCCATGGGACTCCATTGAAAGGGCGTCAACGCTTTGGGCACAAAGGGGTTGATACTCAACCTCAGCCGCCCGCCCGGCTCGCCGTGCGCCTTCTGCAGCCGGGCCAGTTGCCGCGTCATCTCGATGAGTTCCTCGATGTCGTCATCGGTTTCCGTGGGCAGGCCGACCATGTAGTACACCTTGAGATGCTTGATGCCTTTTTCGAGAATCCGCCGGGCCCCGGTCAGGATCTCTTCCGAGGATATGGGCTTGTTGATCGCCTTGCGGAGCCTTTCCGAACCGGCCTCGGGCGCGATGGTCATGGTCCGCAGTCCCGTCTTCAGCATCAGGCGAAGCAGGCTGTCCGGGACCAGGTCGACCCGGACCGACGAAACCCCCACGCGAAGCCCCGTTTCCTCCAGGCCTTCGCACAGTTCGTCCAGGTAGGGATAGTCGCACATGGCCGAGCTCACCAGGCCCACGGCCTTCAGTCCCTCCTTGCCGTCGCGCGCCAGGGACGCGTTCTTCGACCGGATCACCTCGAGTATGGTGGCGGGCTTCAGGGCGCGGAACCTGGGATAGACATAGCTCACGGCGCAGAAACGGCACCGGCGGGGACATCCGCGGGAGATCTCGATCAGGAGCATGTCGCCGAACTCGGTGTCGGGCGTGAGGACGGCCGAATGGGCGGGATAGTCCTCGAAGACGCCCACCTGCTGCTTGGCGATCCGGCCGGCAGGCGCGGGTCCCGCATCGGCAAACGCAGGTCCTGCATCGGCAGGCGCGTCGTCGCAACCGGCATCCGCGGACGGTCCATCGGCCATCCCGACGTCGCATGAAGTCTCGTCGGCATCAGCGGAAGGCACATCGGCCTGCGGGTTCCCCCGGTGCTCCGGGGAAGCCGGCTGCAGGGACGGGACATAGATGCCGTCCAGCGTCATGGCGCGGGCGAGATGGCTTTCTCGGTCCAGGCCTTCGTCCTCGATATAGCGGTCGATATAGGCGTAGGCCGCCTCTTCGCCGTCTCCTATGACCATGGCGTCCGCGAAATCCGCCAGCGGCTCGGGATTGATGTACGTGATCGCGCCGCCGATCAGCACGATCGGATCGAAGGGCGTCCGGTCCGCCGTGAGTACGGGCACACGGGCGAGTTGCAGGATCCGGATCAGGTTCGGGTAATCGTTCTCGAAGGAGATGGAGAAAGCCACGATGTCGCACGAACCGAGCGGCAGCCCGGTTTCCAGGGTAACCAGCGGCCTGCGGGACCTGGACAGGTCTTCCAGATCGGAAGGTTCGGGAAGAAAGGCCCGTTCGCAGACGACGTCGTCCCGTTCGTTCAGGTGCCGGTACATCGTCTGAAACCCCAGGTTGGACATGCCCAGGTAGTAGGTATTTGGGTATACCAGGGCGATACGGACGGCCTTGCCGCCGGGTTTCTTGTATATGGTCCCGCGTTCGCGGGCGAGGGTTTGCGTCATGGATTGCGCGAACATGTACCTGTCCACAAGCGGTGATCGACCGCGTAATCCGGCTGGTCCGTCTGATCCGGCCGCCGCTTCTTACCGCACCGGGTTGATCAATCGTGCCGACCTGCACTATGGACGGCAAAAATACAGCCGAGGAATCCGTGTGTCAAGGCTCGCGCTGAGGAGGGTACCGGCGTCGCGGCAGCGCGGGATGGGCTTGACATGCCGCTTCCCCGCGGTTAGTTTTCCGACGAAAGACGGCTTAATAGAGATTTCCGTTTCGAGGAACCATGGATATGGGCTCGATGCTGCACGGCAAAAACCGTAAACTCGCCTGGAGACCGGTTGGCGTGCTGGCGCTCTTCCTGCTGGCGTTTTCGCCGCAGGACGCTTGCGGACAGCAGGTGAAAGCCGAAATCATGGTGCACCTGGAAGCCCTGCCCGTTCTGCACCGCGAGCAGATGGCGGACTTCGCGCTGACGCTGACCGACTATATCGAGGAATGGGACTGGCTGGAAGAAGACCTGACCGAGCCGGTGCACGTGGGCTTCGAAGCGATCCTGGCCTTTCTGGGCAGCAGGGTAAAGACCCAGTACGGGTCGCGTCTGACCGTGTACAGCGGCACGGACCTGAAATACCTGGACCGGTGGTGGTTGTTCGAGTACGAACGCGAGGATCTGCTCCAGCACGGCGATCACCAGTTCAACAGCCTGACCTGGCTGATCGACTACTACGTTCATATCATGATCGGCCACGAATTGGACAAGTACACGGAGTTCGGCGGCGACAGCCATTTCCAGCGCGCCAACGCCATCGCCCTGGACGGCCGGTTCAGCCGCGAGTTTCAGCGGGGATGGGACGAACGGCTGGACCTGATCGACGGTATTCTGAACGAAGACTACCGGCCCCACCGCCTGTTCAGGAACCGATATTATCGGGGGTTGGCGGCACAGAAGGAAAACAAGCTGGCGGAGGCCCGTACGCTTTGCCGCCAGGCCGTCGATATCATGGCGGAACTGCACGAAAAAAACCCGCGGGACGAGCGTCTGACTGAGTTTCTGAACGCCCACTACCTGCAACTGGCGGACGTATTCAGTTCGGCATCGCCCACGGAAGTCCCCGATGTGGAATCGCCCACGGAAGCCCCTGATGCGGCATCATCCCGGGAAGTCTACGACATGCTCATGAAGATCGATCCCGCGCACAGGTCGACCTACGAGGAGCATGCGGAGCGCCTGAGCAGATGAAAAGATACCACGACGCGCCTGGCAACATGGCATTCCGTTTACTGATCGTCCTGGCTGTTCTTTCGCCACTCGCGGTCCACGGGGCCGAGAACAACCCGGCCGTCTGGCGCAAGCTGGTCCGGGCCTCGACCACCGTGCACGCGGTATTTCTTTCCCGCACGCCGCAGATCGTGATCTACGAAGAAGGCCTCGTCGTGTTCCGGGATGACGACTTCAAGAAAGGCTACCGGCAGGTCCAGTTGAGCGGCGAGGACCGGATCAAGCTGTACCTGACCATGCAGAGCAATTTCGGAATATCGAGTCTGACCAACGAATGGCTCGAGAACGAATTGCCCTATGCCAGGAGCATACAGGAGCCTTTTCGCGAAGACAACGACAAGGTGACCATCTGGATCGGACTGCACACCCCGCCAAGCCAGCACACGTTCTCTCCGTCTCTGCTCAAGGCCCGTTCCGTCAACGAGATCATCGCGCCGGCCTGGAACGCCATGTACAAGTTCAACGACTTCCTTTCCACGTTCACCCATCCCGACGTCGCGCCTTACGTCCCGGACCGCGTCGAGATCGCCGTACAGAAACTGCCCGGGTACATGAAGGACCAGTCCGACCGTGCCGTGGGCTGGCCGCTGGCTTCGATAGATCTGGCCGAGGTGAAGGGGAAGCGTCCCCGCGGATACCGGACGCTCACCGGGGCAGACGCCCGCGAAGCCTACCGGCTGCTTACCGAACACCAGGCGGTTCTTTCCGGCGGCCAGGTATACCTCGTCTGGGTGCGCCCGCTCCTCCTGGACGGCCTGCCCTGACCTGACGCTGACGCGCAACAATTCTCGGATGATCATTCCGGACTGCCCGGACCGTTCGGACCGCCTGGACCGCCCGGAACACCTCTTCAGCCCCTAACCCTTCACCGCACCTAAAGCCAGCCCACGCACCATGTATCGCTGGACGAAAGCGAATACGGCCAGTGCGGGAAGCAGCGCGAGGGTCGCGCCGGCCATCATGCGTCCCCAGTGGATGTCGTACTTGCTGATGAAATTGTACAGGCCCACGGGCAGGGTGAAGGTGGACTCCGAGTTCAGGAACATCACCGCGAACAGCAGCTCGTTCCACGCGCCGATGAAGGCAAACAGGAAGGTGGCGATCAGACCGGGACGGGCCAGCGGCACGGCCACGCGCAGAATCGCCCCCATACGGTTGCATCCGTCCACCATGGCGGCTTCCTCCAGTTCCGACGGTACGCCCGCGAAGAACCCCTGCATCATGAGCGTGCAGAAGGGGATGTTCAGCACGGTATACACGATCATCAGGCTGTAGAGCGTGTCGAGCAGGCCGAGCATCCGGAAGATGATGAAGAGGGGGACGATGAGCACCACCACGGGCATCATCTGCGTGGCCAGGAAGACCAGGAGGGTGACCTGGCGTCCCCGGAAGCGGTAGCGCGCGAGGGCATAGCCTGCCAGGACGGCCACGGTCAGCGTGCAGGCCGAGGCCAGGCTGGCGACCGTCAGGCTGTTGGTGAAGAACCGGGGGATGTCGGTGCGAAGTAAGGCCGCAATGTAGTGCTCCAGCGTAGGCGCCGACGGAAAATACCGCAGGGGCCAGACGAAGAGATTCTTCTCCGGCGTCAGGGAAGTGACCACCATCCAGTACACGGGGAAAACCGCGAAGAGAAAAAACGCGCACAGTCCGGCGGCATGCAGCAGACGGCGCATGAGATGCGGTCGGATCATCGTCCCTCCCTCATATGGCGGCCAGATCGGATCATCGTCCCTTCCTCATATGGCGGCCTCGTCGCCATAGAACCTGGTGGCCCGGAGAAAAACGGCGGTGAAGACCAGAGAGACCACGGTCAACGCAACGCCCAGGGCGGCCGAATACCCGAAATCCAGCCCCAGGAAGGCCTTCTGGAACACGTAGAGCGCCAGGGTGCGGGACGCCCCGGCCGGACCACCCCCGGTCATGACCCAGATCAGGTCAGCCCAGTTGAATATCCAGATCGCCCGGAGCAGGATCGTGATGACGATGGCCGGTTTTACCATGGGCGCGGTGACGCGCCAGAAGGACTGCCACGCCGTGGCGCCGTCCATGTCGGCCGCTTCGTACAGGCTCGGCGGGATGGCCTGCAACGCGGCGAAGAGCATGACGGCGAAGAAGGTGACGCCGAACCAGATGTTGGCCAGCACGCAGGAGAGCAGGGCCGTCTCCCCGCGGGACAGGAACCCGACTTTCTCGTCCAGCAGTCCGGTCCGTATGAGCAGGTCGTTGACCAGTCCGAACTCCCCATTGAGCAGCCAGGCCCAGATTATGGCGATCAGGAAGCCCGATACCGCCCACGGCGCGAAAACGATGGCCTGGTAAACCCCCCTGCCCCTGAAACGCGCGCTGTTGAGCAGCAGCGCCAGGCAGAATCCGAGGAGGAACTGGAAGAACAGCGATACGACCACCCAGACCACGGAGTTCCAGAGACTCCGCCAGAAGTACTCGTCGTCCAGCATGGCGGCGTATTGGCCCAATCCGACGAAGGGCGTGTTGAGGGGGTCCATGAGCTGGTATTCGCGCAGCGAAAGCAGGAACACCGTGGCCATGGGATAGAACAGGAATCCCGCGATTAGCAGATAAGCGGGGGCCAGGAGCAGGTAGGGTTCGGCTCTTTTCATGGCGCGGCCAGGTTACTTGGTGCCGGACTGCTCGGATGGCCTGAGTGGCTCGGACGGGCTGGGCGGCGCGTATGGCCCGGGTTGCTCGGGCGGGCTGGGTGGCCGCGGCGTGTCGGGACCGTGGCGGTCCACGTAACTCTGCTGGGCCCGGCTCAGGAAGTCCGCCAGCCGGTCGAGCGTCTCCCGCGGCGACTGCCTGCCGAGGAGCATCTTCTGCTGTTCCTCGGTGACGAGCACCTCAATGAATTCGCCCATTTCGGGCAGGTAACTCGGGTACCAGTTCTGCAGAAGCTTCGCATCGGTGGCCATGTCCATGAAGGGCCGGAGGAACCCCTGGCCGAACCAGGGGTCGTCCATGCCCTGCTTCACGGTCGGCAGCACGCTCGCCTCCTTGCTGTAGGCGATGAGCTGTTCCGGCGACATCATCCATTCGTAAAAAGCCAGCGCCCCGTCCGGATTCTTCGCGCCGCTCGAGATCGAAAGGATCCAGATGTCGTTGGACGCCACGTGGGCCCGGGGGCCGGCGGGCATGGGGGCCGTGACCAGGGTCGATTGATCCATGCCGTGTTCCAGGCAGGTATGCACCACTTCCGGATCCTGCTCGATGCACCCGCAGATCCCGGACCAGAATCCCTGTACCAGTTCGTTATATCCCCAGTTCACCGAGTCCGCCGGCGCCAGTCCGTCCCGGTAGAGGTCGTTCCAGAAGGCCAGACCTTCCACGTGGGCCGGACTGTTAATGATGCAGCTATGGTCCGCGTCGAACCATTCGTTCGTGCCGGAGAACTCCTCCAGGATGGGCCACCAGGTCCAGAAGCCCCCGCGGGCGCCCCGCAAGGCATATCCGTAACGGTCGCGGCTACGGTCGGTGATCCGCTCCAGCAGCGCGCGCCACCCGGCCCGGGTCTCCGCGGGTTCCAGCCCCTGTTCCTCGAGCCACCGCTTCCGGTAGAACATCGCCCGCGTCGTCAGCTCCAGCGGCAACCCGTAGACCCGGCCGTCCTCGATGGCCGTGCTGCTCTCGCACCGAAGCAGCGCCGTGCGCGTGAAGGCATCGCGATGGGGCCACGACGCGTACCAGGGGGTCAAGTCCTCGATGGCGCCCATGGCCCGGAACTCGGCCATCCACTGGCCCGTCGCCGTGATCACGTCGGGCGGGTTGCCGCCGGCGACCATGGTCAGCAGCTTGGCGTGGCCCTGGTCCCACGGCACGGGCATCACTTCTACGCGTAAGTCATCCCGAACGGCCATGAAGCGGTCGAGCTGCCGCGCCAAGGCGCGGTTCTTCACCTCGCCCATCGGACTGAAGACCGTGACGGCCCGGCGGCCGTCGCCTCCGCCGCAACCCAGCACGGCCGCGCCCGCGACGGCCGTACCGCCGAGTCTAAGCGCATCGCGGCGGGTGAGTAGACGGGGCTTCCTGATGGGTCTGGCGTGATGAGGCATCGTGTGGGTCTCTTAACTTTAGACCGGTGGCCGGGGCGTGTCCGGGCCGTGCCGGTCCACGTACTTCTTCTGCGCCCGGGTCAGGAAATCGGCCAGCCGGTCGAGGGTCTCCCGCGGCGACTGTCTCTTCAGCAGCATCTTCTGGTGTTCCTCGGTTACCCGCACCTCAAGAAACTCTCCCATTTCCGGCAGGTAGTTGGGATACCAGTTCTGTATGATGGCCGGGTCGCTGACCATTTCCACGAAGGAACGGTAGAGGCCCTGCCCGAAGGCGGGGTCCTCCATGGCCTCGGCGAATGGCGGGATCATGTTGACGTCCCGGCAGTACCGCAGCCGCTGTTCGGGCGCCATCAGCCAGCCGAGAAAGGTCCAGGCTTCATCCTTGTGCCGGGAAGCCGAGGACATGGACGTATACCCCCCGTCGGACAGGGCCACGCGGGCCCTTGGGCCGGCGGGCATGACCGTGATGGCGAGGGTGTCTTCGTCCAGACCGTGCTCCAGGCAAGTCCGGACCACCTCCGGGTCCTGCTCCATCGTGCCGCAGAGTCCCGACCAGAACCCCTGCACCAATTCGTTGAAACCCCAGTTCAGCGAATCGGGCGGCGCGAGGCCGTCCTGGTACAGGTCGTTCCAGTAGGACAGTCCCGCCACGTGGTCCGGACCGTTGATGACGCACCGGTGATCCGCGTCGAACCACGCGTTCGACCCCGCGAACTCCTGGGCGATGGGCCACCACGACCAGAATCCGCCCCGTGCGCCACGGAGTGCGTATCCGTAGCGCTGGCGGGCCGGATCCGTGATCTTCTCGAGGAGCGCGCGCCATTCCTCCCGTGTTTCCGCCGGCACCAGGCCGTGTTCGTCGAGCCATTCCGTGCGGTAGAACATGGAACGGACGGCCACTTCCGTGGGCAGGCCGAATACCTGGTCGCCGTCGAAGGCCATCGTCGCCCGGGTCAGCCTCTTCACCTGTTCCGTGTAGCCCTCTATATGGGGCCAGCCCCGTACCCACGGCCCAAGGTCCTCGAGGGCGCCCATGGCGCGGAACTCGGTCACCCACCAGCTGGGAATGGTCATGACGTCGGGAGGCGCTCCGCCCAGGATGGCAGTGAGATACTTGGAATGGGCCTGGTCCCAGGGCACCTTGACGTGGTCGATCCGGATGCCGGGATGAATCTCCATGAACTCGGCGATGAGCGGTTCGAGGGACCGGTGCTTTTCCCGGGTCTGGGCCGTCATGAAACGCAGCACCGTCCGATCGTCCCCACCGCCGCAGCCGATCACGGCGGCACCGAGCAGGGCGCCGCCGCCGATTTTAAGGGCTTCGCGGCGTGACAGCTTGCGGAGGGTTGGATTTTCTGGCATGAGGGTTGAAACTTCGTTGCGGAAGCCAGACGGGACGAGACGCCGAACATTGACCACCGGACACGCCGAGACCTACCACTTCTCGAGTTGGAAGGTCATCGCCGCAAAAGAAAGCGGAGGCAGAAAACACTGCCCCCTTCCACCGGCGATCTTGATCTCCTGGAAGGGCTGTTTGCCGACCCGGTCGGGCTGCTCGAATGAATTGGCGGCCTTCGGATCTCCTCCTCCGGTGAGGATCTCGGCGCTGACCAGGGACTCGATCGGCCGGTCTTCGAGCACGACGCGCAGCGGCGCGGGCGCGTCCGTGCTTCGGTTCGTGGCGAAGACGTGCAGTTTACGGTCGTCCTGGATCATGGCGGCGTCCACGTAGTTCGCCCGTCCATAGCTTTCGCTCTTGTACCCCGCGCCGTCCACGAAGGTCCGGAGCGCCGTGCCCTCGCGGCGCCCCGCGTACATCGTGAAGGGATGGTAAATGGACTGTACGAGCAGGTCGTCGCCGCGGGTGATCAGCGGGGCGATGACGTTGACGATCTGGGCGATGTTCGCGATACGCACCGAATCGGCGTGGCGGACGAAACTGTTCAGGAAACCGGCGACCACGAGGGCGTCTTCGAGGTTGTAGACCTCCTCCACGAGGTGCGGCGCGAATTTGCCCTCCCCGTCTGTCTCGCGGTTCTTGTACCAGACATTCCATTCGTCGAAGCACAAATAGGTGCGCTTGCTGCTCCGGCGCCTGGCCTGGATGAAGCGGCATACCGCGTCCATCTCCTCGATCTGCCGGTCGATGGAGTTCGTGACCGCCAGATAGTCCGGCGTATCGTCCTTCGGGTTGCCCACGTACCGATGGAGACTGATGTAGTCGGCGTAGTCGCCCAGGTAGTCGAGGACCTGGCGGTCCCATTCCATGTAGGTGTCGAACATGTCCACGGAGCAGGAACCGCAGGCGACCAGTTCGATCCTCCGGTCCGCGTCCTTCATCATCTTCGCGGCCTGCTGCGCCCGGATCGCGTACTGGTCCGCCGGCACGTGGCCGAGCTGCCAATGGCCGTCCATCTCGTTGCCCAGGCACCACAGGGCGACGTCGTAGGGCATCTCCTCCCCGTTCCCCACCCGTATGTCGGGCGAAGTTCGTGCCCGCGGGACAATTGCAGTATTCGACCCAGTTCCGGGCTTCCTCGGGCGATCCCGTGCCGAGGTTGACCGTGAGCATGGGCTGCCAGTCCATTTTACAGCACAGCCGGATGAATTCGTCCGTTCCGAAAGCGTTCGGCTCGACGCTCTGCCAGGCGAGTTCGCGCACGGTGGGACGCAGCGTCTGCGGTCCCACGCCGTCCATCCAGTGGTAGCCGGACGCGAAGTTGCCGCCGGGATACCGCATGACGGTCATGGATTGACGTTTCATCGCGTCCATGACGTCCGTGCGGAATCCATCCTCGTCCGCGTGCCCGCAGTCCGGGTCGTAGACCCCTTCGTAGACGGCCCGGCCGATATGTTCCAGAAATCCCCCGAAGATCCTCGGATCGACCGGCGCAATCTGAAATCTCGTATGGGCGTAAACCGTCGTCTGTCGCATGCAGTCCGAACTCCCTCGGCAGCCGTTTTCAGATTCGGTGATTCACCTGTATTGATTGTACTAAATCCGGCGGGGTTACACAACCTGGACCGTGGTCTTGTAGTGCACCTTGGCCACGCGGGACAGTTTATCCGCCCCATGGCGCTTGACGTATTTCCGGGCGGCGGAGACGACCGGCGGTCCGGCGCCCTTGGGCAACGCGAGGCCGGCCTCGCCAGACAGCCTGTCCAGGTATTCCAGGAAGCGGTCCCGGGCGAGAATGGACGCCGCGGCCACGGCGAGGTATCGCTCCCCCCGGTGTTCCTGGATCAACTCGATCTCCCGGCCCTTGTTCATGAGACGGGATCGAATGTAGCTTTCATTGCCGAACTGATCCGCCACGGCCAGTCGACACGGGGCGCATTCCAGCAGGCTTTCGATGGCGCGGGCGTGTGCCCAGGCCAGGAGATGGTTGAGGTTTCTGCCTTCCCGCCGGAATTCCTCGTACAGCGTGTTGTACCGTTCCGGCGGAATGATCACCTCGCGATACCGTTCGACGCAGATACGCCGGATCTCGGCGGCCAGCCCGCGGCACCTTGCGTCACCCAGTTTCTTGGAATCCCGGACGCCCAGGGCAACCAGCCGCTCCCGGGTCCCGGTTTCAACCAGGACGCCGCCGACCACCAGGGGACCGAAATAGTCGCCCTTGCCGGACTCGTCCGTACCGATGTGAGGCAGGGGAAGCTGCCGGGTCCCGGCGCGGCCGGATCCATTGCCCGCCGCTTCCGCAGCATCATCCAGAAAGGGTGAAAGCACGTGCAGGATCACCTGGAGCAGGTGTTCTGCCCGGCCCTGGATCATCAGGGTGCCTTTCTGGTATTGCTTGACGACCAGCCTTTCGCCTTCGTCGGCGAATTCCAGCACCCAGTCGCACCAGGCTTCGGTCCTGCGCTCCGACGGGCCGAGTTGCTCAAGGGCCTCGCGGATCCCGGCCCGGGCGCGGGCGTCGGAGACGTCGTACCTGCGGGATACGGGCTCCGGTTTGCCTCGATTCATCGGTCACCAGACGGCCACGGTATGGCAATGTTCAGCTTCCGCAACTTGGCTTCGAGCTCATCCCGCTCCCGGCTGCGGCGCAGCGCCCCGGACTTGGAAACGAACCGGTACTTCACCAGCAGATCCTGTACTTTCGAGTCGTCGCCGGCCTGAATCGCCCGGATGATTTCCCAGTCCAGGTGGGTCAGCTGCATGGCGTTCACGCTGTAGTCGAGAAAGGCCTGCCACGCCATGGGACACCAGGCGGACACGATGCGGTGTCCGATCAAGTGGGCGTACTGCCGGATCTCCCACTGGGCGTGATCGTCCATGCGCAGCAGGAGAAAACGCAGGAGGTTCAGGAGGTTCACCTTCCAGTAGGCTTCCGTGTACGTGGAAAGCGGAAGGTCCTTGCGGGCCTGCTCCCGGGCGATGCCGGCTTCGATACGTTCTTCATAGCGGGCCCGGGCGGCTTCCTGGAGTTCCTGTTCCTTTTTCGTGAAATACGCCCCCTGTTCCGCGTCGACGAAGCCGCCGCTGCCCTGGCGGTTGCCCTGCGCCTGGAACCGCCACGCGTCGGGCGGCGTCGTCTGCGTCGCGTCGATCGCCAGCGAATAGCGGGTGCTGTACTCGTTGACGGAAGCCGTCCGGTGCCGGATCCACTGGCGCCAGCAGTCCATGGGCACCCGGAGATGGAACTTGATGTCGCACATCTCGAAGGGGGTGGTGTGCTGGTGCCGCATGAGATAGCGGATCAGCCCCCGGTCCTGGTGGACCTGCCGGGTTCCGGCTCCGTAGGATACGCGGGCGGCCTGCACGATGGAATGATCGCTGCCCATGTAATCCACGACGCGGACGAAACCGTCGTCGAGCACCTTGAAGGGAACGCCGAGCACCTCGTCCAGTTCGGGGACGGTCGGACGGTCGAGATGCTGCGCTTCGATCTGCTCGGGTATTTCGGGTTCTTCGGACACGGCGTCCCGGTTGTAAGGAGTTGTTTTGAAGATAACAGCCCGATGTCCGAACTGGGGAACGGACTCCGAGAGATTAACCGGGACGTACCCGACTGTCAAGGCATTTTGTGGGACCGGACGATGGGTTTCAGGTCGACGTTTTTATCGTTGCGCGCACCACCTGTTGGGCTATCTTCTGATGCGTAGACACCCATAACCCCGATCAGATCACAGTGCCTGAGGAAGGGTCTCTCCATGGCCGAAACGCCGGCTTATGCGACCATGAGCGAAGAGGAACAGTACCTGTACGACCTGCAGGGTTTTCTGCACGTCCGGGGGTTCCTGAACGAGGACGAAGTCAGGGCGCTGAACGAGGCGCTGGACGCCAATCCCGATCGCCTGGGGACCTACGACGGGCCCAACGAACTCAGCGGCGACTGGCGGGGCCGGCCCTTCGAGGGCAAGTACGCCCCCTTCCGGCACTACGAGGGCATGCTCACCTGGCCGCAGCCGTGGTGCCAGCCCTTCCGCGATCTCCTGGCCCATCCGAAGATCATTCCCTTTCTCAACACCCTCTTCGGCCGCGGCTGGAAGCTCGACCACGGCGTCGACGTCCTGATCGCCGAAGCGGGTTGCGAGGGGCTCAAGATCCATGGCTCCGGTAACGCGACATTCAACGGGTCCCGCTACTACCACTATCACAACGGGCGCATGCGCTCGGGACTGATCGTCTGCCAGTTCGCCCTGGCGGACGTGGACCCCGGCGCGGGCGGACTCTGCGTCATTCCGGGCAGCCACAAGGCCAACTTACCATGTCCCGAGGACATCCTGACCTGGGAGGCCAACCAGGATCTGGTCCATCACATCGTCCAGAAAGCGGGCGACCTGGTGATCTTCAACGAGGCCACTGCACACGGCACGCTCCCCTGGCACGGCAGGCATGACCGGCGCGTAGCCCTGTACCGGTACACGCCCAAGTATCTCCACTACGCCGGTGGGATCTACGAAACCAGTCTTCCCGACTGGACCGAAGAACTCACCGAGGCCCAACGAGCCGTACTGGAACCGCCCTATATCTACCACCACCCCTTGGTGGAGGACGACGGCGAGTCCGTGGTACGGCCGCGGAGAGAGGGCGAGTGAAAACCGTAGGGCAAGATCAGGATCAAAAAAACGACTAACACGTAATGTGAGACTGCAATAGAGGCGGCGGAGATCCCGTTTCAGTCGCACTTGCCAATCAATTAAAGATTGACAGAGTGTGAACTGTAGTTTACATTGCGTATGATCGAATGGAGGTAGAAATGAGCGAAGCATTCTCAAAATGGGACGTTACGGAGCATCTGCGCAGCCCGGAAGACGCACGTCTCTACCTGGAAGCATGCGCGAAAGAGGATCCCGGTGATGGCAGCCTGATCCGTGCGGCCTTAAACGATATCGCCCGGTCGGGAAACATGAGCTGGCTGGCCCGCGAGATCGGTATGAGTCGCGAAGGATTGTACAAAGCGCTATCGGAGGACGGCAATCCTGCTTTCTCCACGGTGATTCGTATCGTGCGTGCACTGGGACTCCAGGTGCGGTTTACGGCGTGATTGGTGTCTTAGCTGGTTTTCTAGGCGTCGTAAATACAAACAGAACTAAAGTGATCCGTTCAGAAGGTTAGTAATGTACAACCTGCAAGGCAAAACCGCCCTGGTCACCGGCGCGGGCGGAGAACGGGGCATCGGCAGGGCCGTCGCCACACGGCTCGCCCGGGAAGGCGCGGACGTCATCGTCAGCGACCTGGTCGCGAATCCCTATCCCGGTGACTCTTCGGCATGGGAGGGTCTGCCCTCGGTGGTCAGTGAAATCAAGGCCGCGGGGCGCAACGCGGTGGCCATCCTGGCCGACGTCTCGAAAGCCGACCAGGTTGAAAACCTCGTGGCACGTGGGATCGACCGGTTCGGACAAATCGACATCCTGGTGAACGGCGCAGGCTCCCTGCCGGGCAAAGACCGTGTCCTCGTGGTCGATATGGAGGAGGAAGCCTGGGACAAGGAGATGAACGTCAACGCCAAGGGCGTTTTCCTCATGTGCCGGGCCGTGGCGCGCCACATGATTGAACGGGGTGAAGGCGGCAAGATCATCAACATCGCCTCTACGTCGGGCAAGATCGGGCGGAAAAGGTTTTCGGCCTACTGCGCGTCCAAGGCGGCCATCATCCGGTTCACCCAGGCCCTGGCGCAGGAACTCGGTCCCCACGGGATCAACGTCAACTCGGTGTCGCCCACCGCGGTCGATACGGAACGCGTGGGATTCATCGAAGAGGCTGTAACCGATGGCGCCGTCCAGGGCACATCGTGGAAAAACAGCGAAGCCCACCGGGCGTTTGTCCAGGAAAAGGCCGGTATTTCACCCCTGGGGCGGGTGGCCCGGGGCGACGACGTGGCGCAAACGGTCGCCTTCCTGGCCTCACCGGAATCGGATTATCTCACGGCCGTAGACCTGGTGGTGGCGGGCGGCGCGGAGATCTTCTGATGAACCCTCGTAAACCCCGCCTCGACGGCAAGGTGGCTGTCGTGACGGGCGCGGGAACGCAGAGCGACGTGGCGGGTACCGGGCAGGCGACCGCCGTGCAGTTCGCCCGCGAGGGCGCGAAGGTGCTGCTGGCGGACAGAAGCAATAAAAACGCCGAGAAGACACTGGCCCAAATTGAACACGAAGGCGGCACGGCTTCTGTCTTCACCGGCGACATGACCCGGTCGGACGACTGCCGGGCCATGACCGAAACCGCCGTCAACCGCTACGGCGGGCTCCACATCCTCTTCAACAACGTGGGGCTCAGCTATCCCGGCACCGTGGTGGACGTGCCGGAGGAGCACTGGGACGAGATCATGGCGGTAAACATCAAGGCCATGATGCTCGCGAGCCGGTTCGCCATACCGGCGATGATGGAGTCCGGGAGCGGATCCATCATCAACGTGGCGTCCATCGACGGTTTCCGGGCCGGGTGGTCGTACAATGTCGCCTACGAAACTTCCAAGGGCGGGGTCATCGCCCTGACCATCAATATGGCGGTACAGCACGGGCGGGACGGGATCCGCGTGAATTGCATCGCCCCGGGACACCTGCACGGTTCCTTCACCGCCGGGCTGTCGGACGATCACCGGGAACTCAGGCGGCGCTCCACGCCGCTGGGCACCGAGGGCACGGCCTGGGACGTGGCCCACGCGGCCGTGTTCCTTGCCGGCGAGGAGTCCCGCTGGATCACGGGGATCACCCTCCCCGTCGACGCGGGATCCTCCATCGCGTTGCCCCTATCGGTCCTGCCCAGGGACGAAGGCGGGATACTTCCCGACGCCGAAAGTGCCGGGTTCCCGCCCTGAACGTCTCCACATTATTCCGAGTCGATCGACGGAGCTGAATCAAGGTCGATGAGTCTTCAGCCTGGGCCGCTTCAATCTTGAAGGCCGATCATCCTCCGGGGGCGGTGGAGGGGGCTTGACGGTCGACGGCTCATCCCTTGGAGGGGGCGGCGTGGGCGACCGGTCTTCCTTGGGAGGAGGAGGCCTCACGGGTGGCCGGTTATCCCGTCGAGGGGGATGCTTCACGGCCGGCCGGTTATCCCGTCGAGGAGGTCGATACACTGTTCGCCGGTCATCCCTTCGTGGGTATCGATACACGGATGGCCGATCATACGCTCGACGGGGTCGATACACGGTGGGCAAGACATCCTCTGGACGGATTCGATACACAGTTGACAGATCATCCGATTGCCTGATTGCGATCGCGTCGATCCTGAGCGCATAAGCTTCGTTTCTCTGATCGGCGTCCGTTTTCTCTCCGGAGAAAAACCGAGACACGTTTTCTGTACCCGAATACAGAGAGACTTCCTCTTTCTTCTCCTCCACTTTGACGATGAGTAACCTGTTCGCCCCGATCTGAGAAGCTCTCAGCCGCAGCATGCCGACAAGGGCCTCCCGCGACGTCCCTGTGACGTGCAACGCCGCTACGCGGACGTGGGAACCGGGCCCCAGTTCGATTTCGTTGTAGATGGTCTGCACGTCGAAGAAGCCGACAGAGGGAAACCTGCCCTGGCTGTTCAGCCAGATAACCGTCGCTTCCGGCCCGGCCGGCGCACTTGGACCACGTGAGTCACCTGGTCCGCCTGTCACGCCTGACCCAAGCTGGCTATACGTCGAGCATCCGACGAAGAATATGGCGAAGGCGAATACCAGACAGCGCATAGAGGACCTCCTGTCATTGGAATCGCGTAATAGCCATTTACAGGTTCAGGGGTTACCGAAAACGAATCGCGGTTTGATTGTAATGTACGAACTATTTGCCAAACAGGAAACCGTTTCTAATTGCGGCCGGGTGTCAACAGGACTGGTATAGACGACGCATGGATTGACCCTGGCGTAACAAAGGCAGTCGCCTGCCTTCACTCCGGCACGTAGGCCGTTGGCGCCATGGCGTCGATATCGGTGACCACGTCGACCACGACGGGTCCGTCCGTCGCCACCGCTTCTTCAAGCGCTGACCGGATCCGCGCCGGATCCTCCACGCGTATCCCCAAGCATCCCATGGACTTGGCCACCCCGGCGAAATCCACGTCCTCGAAGACCCACAGGTCGTCCGAACCCCGGTCCCGGCCGCCGCTCGCGCCTTCGAAAGCGTCCCGACACTGGTTGAATGACCGGTTGTTGTTGATCACCGTGACGGTGTTGATCCCGAATCTCGCTGCCGTTTCCAGTTCCCCGAGGTGGTACCAGAACCCGCCGTCGCCCGTAAAGCAGATGACGGGCCGGTCCGGCGCCGCGCACTTGGCGCCCATGGCCGCGGGGAAGGCCCAGCCCAGTGACCCGGCGCAGCGCAGGTAGGTCTGTCCCGGCCTCGTGATCTCGATCATGGTGCCCGTCCATATGCCGGCGTGGCCCGTGTCCGACAGGAGGATGGCGTCGGATGGGAGGAATTCGGTGATTTCGCGGCACAACCGCTCGGGACGAATGGGCACGGCATCGGATCGGAGCAAACCGTCGTACTCGGTCCGCCATCCCTCCACCAGTTCGCGTACCCTCGCCCTCCAATAAGGCCTTTCAGGTACGGGCTTCACGGCCTCTGTGAGGCGCTCCAGCGTTACCTTCGCGTCGCCGAGGATGGCGACTTCGGCAGGATAGTTGCGGCCGACCTGGGCGGGGTCCACGTCGATCTGTATGGTCGGCGTCCCCTGTCCGGGGATCTGCCAGAAATGGCTGACCTGTCCGCCGGTACGGCTTCCCACGAAGACGACCAGGTCCGCCTCCGAGACCACCTCGTTGGCGCACTTGCGGGAATAGGTGCCGACCACGCCCGCTGAAAGCGGGTGGTTTTCGAGCATCGTACCCTTGGCGTTGAGTGAAGTCGCCACCGGAACCGACAATTTCTCCGCCAGACGGACGACTTCGGCCTGCGCTCCCGATGCCGTAACGCCGCCACCCGCAACCAGTACAGGCCGTTCAGCCCGCGCTATGCGTCCGGCCGCCTCTGCTACACGGCCCGGTTCCGGTTCCGGCCGGAAGGCCGGATACCGGGCGAAGGACGTTTCAACGGTCACTTCGGCATCGAGCTTTGACCCCGCCGCGAGATCGCCGGACAGGCCCAGAACGTCCAGGTGGACCGGACGCGGCGCGCCGGTGGTGGCCTCGCGGAATGCCTGGCGCAGCAAGAAAGGCAGCTGCTCCACGCCGTCGACGTAGGCGTTGAACTTGGTGACCGGATCGTACAGGGGACGGTGATCGATCTCCTGATAGGCCTGCTGGTAGAGGTAATGGGGCATCCAGCGGCCCGTGAGGGCGATGACCGGCGAACCCGCCAGCCAGGCATCCTGCAGACCGGCGGCGAGATTTGCCGCGCCGACGGATTGCGCCATGGCGATGCCGGGACCGCGGGCGACCCGCGCGTAGCCGTCCGCCATGTAGGCCGCGGCCTTTTCCGAATGGCATCGCACCCGGCGGATGCCCAGTTTCTCCATCTCGACAAGAGCGCCGTCGAGGACATAGGGTACATGGAATACGGCACTGATCCCGTATCCGTGCAGCATCTCCGCAATGTACCGGTAACCGGTCATTTCAGGCATCGGCCGTTCCTTTGCTGGTATTTCAAGACAAGTTCGAGACAAGCGGTCCGCCGGAGGATCCGGACGGTGGAATCCGGAGGATCCGGACGGTGGAAGGGTACAAACAAAAACAGGGACGGTTCGAAAACCGCCCCTGATCATTCGAAGTAGCGGGGGGAGGATTTGAACCTCCGACCTTTGGGTTATGAGCCCAACGAGCTACCAGACTGCTCCACCCCGCGTCGTCTAAAGTTAAATATACGGATCGAGTGTTTCCTGTCAACTGCTTTTTGCCGAATGGGGCGCGTCCGTCAACGCCGAACCATCGGTGATGCCGCACCCCGCGAAGAGGGTGCGATGCACCGCCAAATCGTGGTCCAAGGTATAGTCCGGTTCCTTCGCACCGGATACACAGGCCGCAAGCTCGGTCAGCAGCGAAGGCGGTCCAGGTGGCGTGGATACGGTCAGTTCCTGCCAACCCACGTCGTGCTGCTCGAAGGGCCGCTGCAGGGACAGTGTCAGGTTGTTTGAACCGATCGGGGTATGGATGGCCGTTCCCCCCGTGCCGTAAAGTTCTATGCGCCGGGTCAGCCCGCTTTCAACGTGCATGGACGCCGTGTCGATCGTCCCCAGGCCGCCGTTGTCGAACTGGTGGACCACCACCGCGTTGTCCACGTGCTTCCGCTCGCCGTGATGCCCGGCGTGCGTGGCGTTCACCTGCCCGGGCACCCCCATGAACGTCACCATGATGTCCACCAGGTGACCGGCCATTTCGAAATAGAGGGAACCCTTGTACCAGTCCAGTTCCTCCACCAGCCGGGCATGATAGGCCATGGGCTTGGGAATATGGCCCCGGAAGTAGAAGGGATCGCCCAGCGCTCCGGCTCTACACAGCCGGATCATCTCCGCGATGGCCGGGTTGTACCGCCACATGTAGGCCATCTGGAGATGCAGGCCCTTGCGGCGCGCCGTGTCGTGCAGCCGTTCGAGTTGAGCCATGTTGACGCCCGCCGGTTTCTCCAGCAGCACGTGCTTGTCCGCCTCCAGCGCCCGTTCGGCGTAATCGAGGTTCTCCGAGACCCGCCCCTCGCAGATGATCGCTTCCGCTTCGCTGTCCAGCGCCTGTTCCACCGATTCGAACACAGGGACATCCGTGAGGTCTGCCGCCCACTCGCCCAGCTTCGCATCCCGGATCGCGGGGTCCGGTTCATAGGCGCCCACCAGTTGGAATTCGTCGGGGCGATTCGCAGCGTCACGGATGTGCATGACGGTGTGGCTGTGCCACAGGCCCAGGTAGGCGAATTTGAGGGGCATGGGGATTCCTTTCCGTGGCCGCGATAGACGCAACTCACTGCTGTACGTTCTGGATCACTTCGGCCGGTTTCATGCCGGCGGTCTTCAGCGTTTCACGGGCCACCATGGCACAGATCAGAACGTATATGGCCAGCACGGGCAGGGCAACCAGTAACGGAGACACATCCGCCCTGTAGGCGTATTGGACGATCCAGAGATTGTACACATAGTAGACCACCGGAAGCGCGATGACCAGAGACAGGGCGACAGACCCGGAAATGGCCGTGAGGTTCATCCGGACGATGTCCCCGGCGGAGGCGCCGTGAATCTTGCGAATGGCGACTTCCCGGATCCGGTTGAGCGTAAAAAACACGCCATAATTGTAGATACCGGCAACGGCCAGAGCGAAGGCGATCACGGCCAGCAGGAGAAGCGTCTCAAGGATCTGCCGGTCGCTGCTGTAGAGTTCATCAAGTCTGGAATCCAGGAAGAAGTATTCGAACCTGGTGTCGGGCAGTAGTTGTCGGAAAGTGTCCGAAAGATCGTTTACAGCGGCCTCCTGTTGCGCCGGCTCAATATCCACGATAAGGTGAGTCAGGCTCGAATCCATACGCGGATAACTCAACATAAGGGGTTCGATCGCATGATGGGCCGACCAGATGTGGAAATCGGCTACAACGCCCACGACGCGCACCCTTCCCACGATGTCCTGCACGGTGCCCAAGTCGTCCTCGTCCAGTCCGACCAGGTTGAAGGCAGTTTCGTTCAACAGGACTGTATTAGGCAACTCGTCGTCTTCGAGGTCTCTACCGTGAAGCAGTGGGACTTTGAGTGTCTCCAGCAGGTTGCGACCTATGACAAGCACTCCGATCTCCAACTGGGTTTCGGATCCCTTGTTTTCTAAAGGGACCCGCAACAGTGGGAAGAATCCCGGGTGACCTCTGGAGGAGCCGGCACTGACCACGTGGGGACTTCTTTCGAAACCCTCGGCAAGCCGTTGGTGCCAGCCGGAGGACACGGGGGCCGGAATCACGACCTTGTTCTCTTTCTCATACCCCAGCGGCTTGGCGGTCAGGTAGGCCACCTGGTTGTAGACCAGGCCGGTCAGCAACAGCAAGGCAACGGATATGGCGAGTTGGAAGAAAAGCAATCCCTTCCTCAGCGAGTTGGCGGTCCAGGAGGCGGACACTCGGTTCGCCAGCATGTCGACCGGGTTGATCCTGTAGAACACGAAGGCGGGGCAGATACCCGAAACGAGTCCGATGACCAGCAAGGCGAACCCCAGAAACCCGATGTATTCCACGCTGACCTCGGAGCGCGAAAGATGCTCGAGGAGGGGGATCCCACTCGCCCGCAAAACCAGTACGCATACGATCGAGGTTGCCACGGCGACCAGGCAGTTCATCAGGGTCTCCACGACGAATTGACAGACCACCGCCGACTTGCCCGCCCCGAAGGACTTGCGCAAGCCCATTTCCTTCAACCGCCGAACCAGGTGGGCGATGTTGATGTTCACATAGTTCGCCACCGTCATGAACGATATCAGCACCAGGTACACCACGGCGAAATACACGTAGTTGACATCTCCCTTGACCTGCCCCCCGAAAGCGTGCGGCGAAAAGTAGATCTCGGACATGGGTTCGAGGGTGTATACATCGGAATGATCCCCAGGGACGTAGTCGGAAGGAAATGTGTCCAACTTAGCGAGGAAACCGCGCAGGGTATCTTCCCTGCCGTCGATCAGCAGTACGTAGGTCAGGAACTGTTGCATCATCCAGGCGAAATCGGAGCCCCGACCGACCATATTGTCGGGTAACGTAGCGAAGGAAATGAAAGCGTCCGGCTGCAGATGTGAGTTTCGGGGCACATCATCCATAACGCCGACTACTTCCACGGAACCCGATCCCGACCACCGGTCACTATAATACAACAGTCCTCCCATAGGATTATCATCACCAAAGAATCTCGCGGCCATGGTACGGTTGATGATCGCGGTGTTCGGCCGGCCGAATTCCGCCAACGTAGCTGGCGTAATGGGTCCAAAAGAGAACACGCCGAACATGTCGGGTTCAGCGTAGGCGACTCTGAATGCACCGGAGTCAGCATGTTCATCGGGAGACGTACTCAGTAGCATGGAAGGACTATAGTAGATGCGAACGGCCGATTCCACTTCCGGATAGGCCTCCACGAGCGTCGGGGCAAGCAGGCTGGAGGTCGTGGCAAACGTGTAGTCAAAATCGGGTTTGGTCACCAGTGCGCGGTAAATCCGGTCGCCCTTCTCGTGAAACCCGTCGTAGGACGTTTCGAAAAGGACATAATTCAGCCCGAAGATCACCACGATGAAGTTCAGGGTGAATCCGAAGACGTTCGCGGCGAACACGCCTCTGCTCTTCGCGATTTGCCGGATTGCGGATACAATGTAGTGGCGGACCATGGGGTCGACTTTCCGATGCTTCCTTCCAGGCCGGGTCGCGGGAACCTGGTAGCGCAGAATCGACCCGGGCCACTGGATGGCAGAATGGGAGTCCTTTGAATGTTACCCGGCCTTACACTTCGTCAAATACAATATCCCTTTGACACCCCGGCGGTTTCCATCCATATAGGAATCCATCCATGTCCACCGAACTCTTCGTCTTCGTCCTGCTCTCAGCCGTACTGCATGCTACCTGGAACTTCGTCGCGCGGCGCAGTTCAGGGGACCTTACCGTGTTCTGGTGGTCCCTGTGGGTCAGCGGTCTCGTGCTCCTGCCCTTCGTGGCGGGCGTAGCCGTTTCGCTAGGCGTGGCGGGATTCCTGTCGATGATGGCGGACGGCTGGTTGTACATGGTCGCCACGGGGATCATCCACGCTTTTTACTTCCTGCTGCTGGCCAGGGCCTACCAACACGGCGAGATCTCCCTGGTATACCCCATCGCCCGCGGCTCCGGGATCGGTCTCACGGGTTTCCTGGGATGGCTCCTGCTCGGTGAATCGCTGACGCCCTTCGGCGTGTCCGGAATTGCCTTAATCTGTATCGGCATACTGTCTCTTGGCGTTCCTGTCCTCATGTACGCGCGGGACGCAAGGCACGGTTTCGTCTCGGCACTGGGAGTGGGCGCCACGATCGTGAGCTACTCCCTCGTGGACAAAGTGGGCGTGAGTATCGTCCATCCCGTAGTCTACATCTTCGCCATGTTCATGCTGAGCGGTGCGCTGGTCACGCCGATGGTCGCCGTCCGCGACCGTGGTCGCCTCTGGCGCAGACTGGCGGAGACCTGGCGTGCCGCGACCCTGATCGGCGTCGGTTCCACTGCCGCCTACCTCATGATCCTGTTTGCCATGACCGTGGGGCAGGTCGGCTATATCGTCGCGCTGCGGGAGTTTGCCGTGGTCCTGGGCGCCGTGCTGGGATTCGTCTTTCTGAAGGAACGGGTCACCCCGATGAAAGTGTGCGCGGTGTTGATGATCGTCGCCGGACTGGTATGCATTAAACTGGGATGAAATTAGATGTGAAATACCACGTAACGCACCTTGATTTTATGGGCCGGTATGCCTACATTGCCTATCGATTCCCATCGTGATTCGGCATGTCTTTCGCTTCGCTGCTGTCGCGGGGTTAATCATAAAGGAGATCCGCGAACGTGTCCCGACTGACCCGCCGTTCCTTCATTCGAAACACCGCCATATCCGTTGGAGCGCTGACCGTCGGCGCTTCGGCGCTGCAGGGTTTGATCGCCCGGCGAGCACGGGCCATGGCCGACGGTTACGCCCACCTTGTCGCGCATCGCGGTGAAGGCGGATACGGACCCCTTTCTCCCGTCCCCTCACGGAACACGGGGGAAACCCTGCTGGAACTTGCACCTGGATTCTCCTATACCGTCTTCGGCAAGAAGGGTGGCCTCATGTCGGACGGCCATCCCACACCGCCCGCCCACGACGGCATGGCCGCCTTTGCCGCGGACGGGATGGTCCGGCTCCTGCGCAACCACGAAATCAACACGGGCAAGCCGGTCGAAGCCATCGGCGACCGGGCCGCGGCCTACGATCCCACGGCGCCCGGCGGCGTCACCACGCTCGTCGTCGATCCACAGACGCGCGAACTGGTCCGCGATTTCGTCAGCGTGGGCGGGACGCTCCACAACTGCGCCGGCGGTCCGACGCCCTGGGGCACCTGGATCACTTGTGAAGAAACCACCATGGGTACGGACCGGTTCTTCAGTTCGCGCTGGCTCCAGTACCTTGGCGGGTACGACAAGGAGCACGGGTACTGCTTCGAAGTGCCGGCCGATGCCGAGGAGAGCGTGGCGGCCGAACCCCTGACCCACATGGGACGCTTCGTCCACGAGGCCATAGCCGTCGATCCGGCCTCGGGCATCGTGTACGAGACCGAAGACAACAATCCGAGCGGATTCTACCAGTACATTCCCGATCATCCCGGCGAGCTTGCCCGGGGAGGACGCCTGCGCATGCTCGCCGTCAGGGACCTGCCCAGGTATGACACGCGCAAAGGCCAGACCATGGGCACTACCCTGCCCGTTACCTGGGTGGAGATCGAAGATCCCGATCCCGCGGGAGCCGGTCTGGACCGCAACCTGGTGTACAAGGAGGGAGCGGACAAGGGCGGCGCCGCCTTCGACCGCCTGGAGGGATGCTGGTACGGCAATGGCCGCATCTTCTTTACGGCGACTACCGGCGGCGAAGAGCGCCTGGGACAGGTCTGGGAGTACCTCCCCGAGAGCGCGGACGAAGGCGTGCTGACGCTCCTGTTCGAATCGCCCGACGCCTCGCTCATGGCGGCTCCCGACAACGTCTGCGTGAGTCCCCGCGGCGGCCTGATCGTGTGCGAGGACAACCGGAACGGCATACAGCATATCCGGGGCCTGACGAAGGACGGCCGGGTATTCGACCTGGCCAGGGACGTCGCCGGCATCGCCTACCGGGGTGAATTCGCCGGAGCGACCTTCAGTCCGGACGGCGAGACCCTCTTCGTCAACATGCAGCGGCCCGGACTGACCTACGCCATCTGGGGACCGTGGCGGCAAGGCGCCGTCTAGAAACCGAAAAGCGGCACGACAGCAGGTTGTAAATCCAATACCGCGGAGCTCGATTGTTTTCCAAGGAAATCAGAGCGTTCAGAGACCGGCTTGCCGGCGGTGAGCTCTGTCTCGGCCCCGCCGTGACCTTCACCGACCCGGCCGTGACCGAGGCTCTGTGCGATTCGGCGGACTTCATCTGGATCGACACCGAGCACACGGCGATGAACCTGGAGTCGGTCACGAGGCACCTGATGGCTGCGCGCGCAGGCGGCACCGCCGCGCTGGTCCGCGTGCCTTCCAGCGCCATAGGGCATGTCAAGCCCATCCTGGACGCCGGCGCGCCCGGGATCGTCGTCCCGCAGGTCCGCTCCGCCGCCGAGGTGCGGCGCGTGGTCGACGCCTGTCGATACCCGCCCGCGGGAGACCGGGGCTTCGGACCCCATCGCCCGTCGAACTACGGACGGGCGTTTTCCGATTTCGACGCCTATGTCGACGACATGAACCGGGACCTCTTCGTCTCGGTTCAGATCGAACATGTCGAAGCCTACCGGGAACTGGAGGCCATCGCGGCCATACCCGGCCTGGACAGCCTGGTCATCGGGCCCGTGGATCTGAGCGGATCCATCGGCACCCTGGGGCGGCTCGAAGACGACGAGGTCGTGACCGCCATGGAGCGGATCATCGACGTGGGGCACGAGGCGGGCCTCTCCATCGGCATGGGCATGGGATCGCAATACGCCTTCGGCCGTCGCTGGAGCAGCCGGGGCGTCGACTGGATACAGGTCGACTGCGACTACAGCTACCTGATCAGTGGTTTCGAACGGGTCGCCGCCGGAGTCCGCGGCGACAGTTGAGCACGCCTTCAGAAAGGCATCGGACTGGCTACCGATTCCCGCCGGACTTCATCGGAAGATCAACTCTACGTCCTGCGCACGGCGCCCGAACCGCTCGCGGACTTCTGCACGGCGGCGATGGCCGTGGCGGGACTCTCACGTGCGGACGCCAGACTGACGGCGGACGTCCTGATCCGCACCGACATGCGCGGGATCTACACACACGGCACGGTCGCGTTGAGGCGTTACGTGCAATTGATGCGCGACGGCGGGATCGACGTAACCGCCGCACCGGAAGTCACTGGCGACGGTCCCGCATGGGCGCGGATAGACGCCCGCCGGGCCGTGGGCATGGTGGCCTCGCACCACGGGATGACGGCGGCCATGGACAAGGCCGCACGCTGTGGCATCGGCATGGCCACGGTACGCCGGAGCAATCATTTCGGCGCGGCATCGGCCTACACGGTCATGGCGGTGGAAAACGCGGACCGGCCCATGATCGGCGTCGCCATGAGCAATACCGACGTGGTCATGAACATTCCCGGCGGACGCGGCGCGGCCATCGGCAACAATCCCCTCTCCTACGCCGTTCCGGCCCGGTCCCAGCCGCCCATCGTGCTGGACATCGCCATGAGCACCGTGGCGGGGGGCAAGGTGGCCTCGTACCAGGCCCGGGACGAACCGCTGCCGGAGGGATGGCTCACCGATGCCGAAGGGCTTCCGACGACGGATCCCGGCGTATTCACCGTCACAGGCGCCCTGACGCCTTTCAGTGCGCACAAGGGTTATGGCCTGGCGTTGCTGGTGGAATCCCTGGCCGGGGTGCTTGCCGGCGCGGGGGTCACGACGGACATCCTGTCCTGGTCCAGGGTCTCGGACGACACCTGCGACGAGGGGCACACTTTCATGGCCATCGACGTGGGCGCCATGATGCCGCTGGACGATTACTACGATCGCATCGACGAACTCATTCGCCGGATGCGGGAAGCGCCGAAGGCGGCCGGGGTGGACCGTACCTACGTCCCCGGCGAGATGGAGAATGACAGCGAAGCGGTTTCCCGGCGCGAGGGCGTGCCGCTCACGCGCATGGCGGCGGAGAACCTCAAGGGTCTGGCCGAAGATACGGGCCTTTTGGATCGTCTGCCCCTCGACCTGTCTTGAGGCGCCTCATTAATCGAAGCAAAAGGCGCGGCCGGTCGTAAGGATCGACGCAGAGACGACTGGCAGAAAGGACCACGCAATGCCCAGTGTAAACCGTGCCGTGGAACTGCTCAAGCGGGGCCAGCCCATTTACTACGGCGGCGCCGGCGAACTGAGTTACGAAAAGGGCGTCGAAGCCTCCGGGCGATGGGAGGATTACCTGATCGTCGAGATGGAGCACGGCCTCTTCGACCTGCCGAATCTCAAGGCTTTCATGGCCGGCCTGGTGGATGCGGGACCCACGTCCGGCGGACACCTTACGCCCTGTATCATCGTCACATTGCCCACGAACGGCACCAGCGAGGCGGTCATGCGAGCGAACGCCTGGATGGTCAAGCAACTTCTGGCCCTGGGCGTGCACGGACTGCTGCTTTGCCACGCGGAGACGCCGGGCGCGGTGCGTGCCTTCGTGGAAGCCGCCCGGTATCCCTTCCAGGCCCGGGGCGTGGGGGACGGACTCGGAGTGGGACAGCGCGGGTCGGGGGGTCAGGGCTTCGCGGCCGGCACGTGGGGCCTCGACGTGCAGGATTACGTGGAGAAGGCCGACGTCTGGCCTCTGAACTCGGATGGGGAGCTGATGCTCGGTCTCAAGATCGAGAACCAACGCGCCCTGGCCAACGTCGAAGAGAGCCTCGCAGTGCCCGGTATCGCCTTCGCCGAATGGGGTCCGGGCGACATGGGGATGTCCTTCGGGTACCCGGACCGCCACGACCCGCCCTACCCGCCCGAGATGATCGACGCGCGGGCCGCGGTGCTCGCGGCCTGCAAGGCCAACGGCGTCGCCTTCCTGGACGGGGTGAAGCCCGACAACGTGACCGACAAGATCGACGAGGGCGTGATGGTCTCAGGCTGCAGCCAAGAGGCGGCCGAAATCGGCAAACGCCATACCGGAAGGTAAGCGGACCGCGCCTTACCATGACCACTTTCACCGTGTACTTCGCCGGCGATCTCTTCGACCACAAGCACCTCGCCGGGAACGAACTTCTGGCCGGGGCAGTCGATCGCCGGTCCGGCGGGCGGTACGCCTGCGTCCTGCCCCAAGACCTCGAACAGGCCACGGAGCGGATGGTCGACATCCGGAACCAGGACCTCATGCAGGTCATGGCCTGCGACCTGGGCCTATTCAACTTCGACGGGACGGACCTGGACTCGGGCACGGTGGTGGAGTTCATGCTGGCCAAGATGCTCGACATCCCTTCCGTACTCCTCCGTTCCGATTTCCGGGCGTCGGGCGACCAGGAACGGGAAGGCGACGACTGGAACCTGATGTGTTCCTTCTATCCCAGGACGAAGAAGGTCCAGTTCAACGCCATGGCCTGGTACCAG
This sequence comes from Candidatus Latescibacterota bacterium, assembly GCA_012270975.1. GTDB lineage: Bacteria > JAAXHH01 > JAAXHH01 > JAAXHH01 > JAAXHH01 > JAAXHH01. The sequence goes on from JAAXHH010000141.1 coordinate 1,004,346, forward strand.
GAGACGCGCCGGGACGGCGGCCAGGGGGATGGCACAGACGGCGGCCAGGGGGATGGCACAGACGGCGGCCAGGGGGATGGCGCACCTGCGGACAACTGGTCCGACAGGCTGTACGGCCGGATTGCGGAGGCGATCATCGAAGCGCTGGACGAGGTGCGGACCGAACCTTCCGCCTTCGGCGGCGACGAAGCGCGAATCAGCGCCGTCTATGCATGGGCGGCGCGGTTTCCAGGCAGCGGATTCGACGCCGCGTGCGGACCCGGATTCGTTGAGAAAACCATAGCGGAAAAGCGTCGCAAGGGATTGTTGTGACCGCAAGGAGCTAAAAATGATCGACTATGGCATGTTCCTCATGCCGGTGCATGATCCGGCCAAGCCGCCGGGACAGTGCTACGACGAAGACATGGAACTGCTGGTGCGATCGGAGGAGCTCGGGTTCAGCGAGTTCTGGGTGGGCGAGCACCATTCCTCGAGCTACGAGAACATCGTCATGCCCGAGATCTTCATCGGCAAGGCCCTGGGCGTGACCAGCCGCATGCGGCTGGGTGCCGCGCCCGTGTGCCTGCCCTACCACCATCCCGCCCACGTGGCCGGCCGCCTGGCCTTCCTCGATCATCTCTCCCACGGCAGGCTGAACATCTGCTTCGGTCCCGGCGCGATCCCGACGGACCTGGAGATGTTCGGGATCCGTCCCGAGGACTCGGGCGCCATGGTGGGCGAGGCGATCCAGATGATCATGACGCTCTGGACCACCGATCCGCCCTACGACATCAATGGGCGGTTCTGGCAGGTGCACGTGGGGCGGGAAGTCCGGGAGGACCTGGGGGTCGGCGTGTACCTCAAACCCCTTCAGAAACCCCACCCGCCCCTGTCCGTGCCCGTGATCATGCGGGATTCGGCCGGGACCCGCATCGCGGGACAGAAGGGCTATTCTCCCTTCAGCCACCACATGGTCGCAGCGAACGTGCTGGCGAACCACTGGGAGACCTACGCAAGCGGCGCGCAATCCGCCGGACAGGAGCCGGACCGGCGCAAGTGGAAGATCTCCCGCAACATCTTCGTGGCGGAGACGACGAAGGAAGCCCGAGAAAAGGCGCGAAACAGCTCTCTGGGCAAGTGCCTGGAATACATCATGAAGCTCACGGACCTGGGTCCGGGGCGGGCGTTCTGGAAGCGGGACCTGGACATGCCCGACTCCGAATGCACCCTGGACTACATGATGGATGAGCAGATCATCGCCGGCGATCCCGATGAGTGCGTTCGGCAGCTGCACCGCATGATGGAGGAGACGGGCGAATTCGGCACGTTCATCATGACCGCCCACGACTGGGATGACCGGGAGGCCTGGATCAACAGCCTGGAACTGTTCGCGAGAGAAGTCATGCCGAAGTTCAACCGGTCGTTGGGCTACACTTAATCGGACTGGCGCTCGTCTTACTGATCAGTCCGAATCAGTGCATCGCGGGAGCAGCGGTACGACAAACACAGGAGTATCAGATATGAAATACGGGATGTTCATCATGCCCTTCCATGATCCGGTCAAACCGGCGGCGCAGTACCACGACGAGGACCTGGAACTGATCGTGCGCTGCGAGGAACTGGGGTTCACCGAGTTCTGGATCGGCGAGCACCACACCATGAAATACGAGAATATCGTGCTGCCCGAGGCCTTCATCGGCAAGGCCCTGGCCATGACCCACTCCATCCGGCTCGGCACGGCGCCTACCTGCCTGCCCTATCACCACCCGGCCCACGTAGCCAGCAGGCTGGCCTTCATGGACCAGCTTTCCCACGGCCGGCTCAACCTGTGCTTCGGTCCGGGCAGCGTGACGACGGACCTCGAACTCTACAAGATCGATCCTAAACTCAACAGCGCCATGGCCGCCGAATCGGCCGAGATGATCCTGCAGATCTGGAGCCAGGACCCGCCCTACCACCTGAAGGGCCGCTTCTGGGAGATCGACCTGGAAGAAAACGTGGACCGCGACACGCTGATCGGCTATATCCACAAGCCCCTGCAGCAGCCCCATCCGCCCATCTGCGCCCCGGGGATGAGCATGAATTCCTCCACCATGAAGCTGGCGGGCGAGAAGGGCTGGTTTCCCATCAGCGCGAACATATCCCCCGGCAATGTCGTAGCCGACAACTGGCGGGTGTACGAGCAGGCGGCCCTTGAAGCCGGACGTACGCCGGACCGCAACGACTGGCGCGTCTCCCGCAGCATCTTCCTGGCCGACAGCAAGGAGGAAGCGGCGGCGAAAGTGCGCACCAACTCCCTGGGCCGGGGCTTCGAATACCTCGGCGGCCTCTTCGACCAGGGCCTGGGGCGGAAGATGCTCAAGCGGGATCCGGACATGCCGGACTCGGAGTGCAACCTGGACTACCTGATGACGGAGCAGATTATCCACGGCGACGTGGACGAGGTGGTGCGCCGGCTGGAACTGTTGCGGGAGGAGACCGGCGATTTCGGCACGCTGATCCTCATGGGGTACGACTGGGACGACAAGGAAGCCTGGCTCCGCAGCATGGACCTCTTCGTCCACGAAGTGATACCGCGCATGTAAAACTGAGCACGGGCGCCGCACCGCCACGCCACCGCACCGCCCAAGGAGCATAGATGAAGGGTCCACGCCTCCCCTACCGCTACGATCATTACACCTGGGTCGAACTGAAAGAAAAAGTCAAGGAGCAGCCCGCCGTCATTCTGCCGGTCGGTTCCACTGAGGACCACGGCTACCACATGCCCATGGACGTGGACACCTTCCTGGTGAGCAGCGTGTGCGAAGGCGCCGCGAAGCTCATTCCGGACGAGGTGCTGATCCTGCCGGCCCTGCCGTACGGCTTCGAAGACCATCACATGGACTTCCCCGGGACGATCACCGTGCGGGACGACCACCTGCAGGACTTCGTCGTGGACATCACCCGGAGCGTCGCCCACCACGGGTTCCGGAAGATCCTCATCGTCAACGGCCACGGCTCCAACGCCACCATCCTCGAGACGGCGTCACGGCGGACGGTCATCGAGACCGACGCCCACTGCGGCACGCTCAACTGGTGGAGCGTGGTCCAGTCGAAGCTCTGGGAGATTGGCGACTCCGAGCTCCAGTCCCACGCGGACGAGATCGAGACCTCCGTCTACCGTTACCTCAACGACGGCGCCATCCAGATGGACAAGGCGGTGCGGGAGGTGAAGATCCCCGTGTCGAAGTACTACTGGCGCGGCTGGATCCGGGGCAAGGGGGCCTCTCCCCTCCGCATGATGGACCAGTGGTCCCGGATAACCGAGTCCGGCGTCATCGGCGACGCCACCGTTGCCACGGTGGAGAAAGGTGAAAAGCTTTACCGGGCGGCATCAGAAGAGCTGGCCGCCCTGATCCGGGAGTTCCGCGAACTGCCCATCGAGCCCAGGGTCGACCTGCACTGACGCATTGCCGTGGAATCCGCCACGAAGGGCACGGCGCTGCATTACAGGACCAAGGGGAGACGGCCGCCGGCCATCTCCCCGGGAGTACCTGTTCATGAACGGCGAAATACTACAAAACACACGATTCGGGCATATCCTCCGCCGGACGTTGAAGCGGCTGACCCCCGATACGTGGATGAAGCGCTGCGCCTATGCGGGACTGATCATGGCGGCGGCGTCCTTTCTGTTCACGTGGTTCGTCGTGTTCGTACTGGCGATCACCCTCCTGGCCGTCAGCGCCATCTATTACACCTGGAAGACGTTCTCCTGGCTTCGGAACCGTCTGCTTTGGAAAGTCCGGAACCGCCTGCTCGTGTCGTTCATTTTCGTCGGCCTCGCTCCCCTTTGCATCGCTTCTCTGGTCAGCCTGCTCATCGGATGGCTCTGGATCGGAACCCTGGGTACCAACCTGGTCGCCCGCCATATCGAAGAGACGACCGATCGGCTTGATCACCTCCCGCTCGAAATACAACTGGCCCTGCTGAGAACGGCTTCGGAGGACAGACAGCCATTGGCCGGGATCGTGGACGAGATCGTACGGAACAATCCGGACCTTTCCGGCCTGTCGATCAGCGTATTCGAGGATGGCCGTCCGGTGCATGCAACTCCGCCTTACAATTCGCTGGAGCCACTCCCGGACTGGTTGCTCCGGGAGGACCATTTCGCCGACGTGGTCTATGACAGCCTGCCGACCGGCCTGCCTGACGGCCGTTCCCCGCTGTCCTTTAGCGCCGGCGGCGTGATCGGATTCCGTGACCGAAGTCTCTACGTCCTCGCTTCCATGCCGCTTGGGGAGGCCTACCGGACGAAGATATGGGAAGACTTAGGCGCGCAGGTCTCGTTTCAGTCCGGACCTGGAAATCTAGAGGAGTTCTCCTCCGTAGAGCCTCCTCCCTCGACCGTAGAATGGCGCCAGTTGCCGCTTGGACTGGGTACGCTTCAGGTACCCTGGTTCTTTGCCTTCCCCGCCAGATCCTGGAAGCATGGCATAAACAATCTGATGATCCTGGGCCTGAATCTGGACCCGATACATCTATTCGAAGCCACCGCCAGTGCAGACATGCTGCTGACCGGTCTGCCCGAACTGTTTTACATAGTCATCATCTTATGCACGGTATTTGTTTGCTTCGAACTGGTATCCTTCATGATCGGGCTGCTCGTTTCGCGACGGATCACCACCGCGGTGCATGGGCTGTACGAGGGAACGGAAGCCATTCGCTCTGGCAGGATGGACTTTCGCGTGGAAGAAAAAACGCGGGATCAACTCGGCGAACTCAGCCGTTCCTTCAATACCATGGCGCAGAGCATCGAGATGTTGATGAACGAAGAAAGAGAAAAAGAGCGTATCGAAACGGAACTGTCCATGGCCCGGGAGGTGCAGGCCCGTTTCATACCCAACGTGCCGCCTCAGCAGGGTCCCCTCGAACTGGCCGGAGCCTGGATCCCCGCCCGCACGGTCAGCGGCGACTACTACGACTTCATCGAACACCGGGACCGAATGCTGGACATCGTGGTCGGCGATATCTCGGGCAAGGGCATATCGGCGGCGCTCATGATGGCCGGGCTGCAGGCGTCCCTGCGATCCCAGGCGCTCGACCCCGCGCTGGAGGGAAGCCCGGAACGGCTGTCCAGACTGATGTCCCGTCTCAACGTCTATCTGTGCCACAGCACGGCGCCGGAGCGATTCGCCACGCTTTTCATCTGCACCTTCACATGGAGACATCCCGGCTGAATTACTGCTGCGCCGGACACAATCCGCCCCTGCTCCTCCGCAAGGACAGCGATGACATCACGCTGCTCGAAAGCGGCGGTTGCCCGATCGGGTTGTTCCCGGAGGTGGAATACGAAGAGTCCTCCGTCCGCGTCGATCCGGGGGATCTCTTCGCGGTCTATACCGACGGCATTACGGATGCGCTCAACACGGAGGATGAAGACTTCGGGGAAGCGCGCCTCCGGCAGGTCCTGTCGCGAAACCGCAACAGGCCCAGCGAGGACATCCTGGACCGGATCCTCGCCTCCGTACGCGACTTCTCCCTGGGCGCGGAACAGTTCGACGACCAGACCGCCGTAATCGGCCGCGTACGCTGAGCGCGTCGTCGACCCGGTTTAGCGGGATCCGGGCTGCCGCGCAGGAGGAAGTGACGTAGCCCCTCTTGCCGCGGCACACCCCGCGATGACATAGCAGACCGCCGCCGCCGTTACCGTCAGGGTAAACCCCCACTGCATGGCGATGATCATGGCCAGCGGCGAAGCCAGGACGGAGGCACACCCGTTGACGCCCCAGGCCCAGGGGACCAGGGCGGCGGCCCGCTTTCCGAAGCGCTGCAGTCCGAGGGGAAAAGGCAGCCCCATGGCGAAGGCCAGGGGCGCAATGAGGACGAGGACCGTGGCGAGGCGGAGCGCCAGGGGCCAAGCGCCCCCGTACAGGCTGAGGAGGATCAGGCCGGTGAACACCGGAATAGCCATTACCGCCGGCACCAGGGCCAGCCTGGCCAGGGTGACGCCGGGCAGGGAGGCGATACGGTTCGCCGCCAGGCTTCCCAGGCCCGAGCAGAGGAGAAATCCCCCCACGGTGGCTGCTCCGCCGATCACGGGATCGCCCAGGAGACGCTGGAATCCGGATAGAAAGGCGATTTCCAACACCAGGTAGGCCAGTCCGACGGCCAGAAAGTACACCGCGGCGGCAGACCGGCCGGACGCCCTGCGGATGTCGGAGCGAAATCCGAAGGGCAGGAGAATCAGGATCATTCCCGCGAGTGTCACGATGACCGCGGCCGACAGGACGAAGAGAAAGGCCAGTTCCGACCGCAGCAGCCAGCCGGCCCCGTATACCCGCCTGAATTCGGGCAGGGCGCCGAGCTTGCCGAAGTTGCCGAAAAACGGGCGGTCGTCCGTGGCGGGGCGGACATCGAAGGGCCACTCGTCAAAGAAGCCCGCGGTTTCGTCCGGGTCCCCGGACAACAGCGAAAGCATCGCGTGGTACAGGTAATCGCCTTCTTCGCCCGGTGGACCGGGCAGTTCGTCGGGCCGGTTCAGTTCGCCTGCCGTTACCCCCTCGAAGTACACCGGGGTCAGGTTTCTCTCCGCGATCAGGTCCCGCAGCCGACGGATCTCCCCTTCCCGCCACGGCCTTGGCCGGACCATGGTGCAGACGCCCAGGAAATCCCGGACCATGGCGATGTGCGAGCCGGGCCGGGCGGACCGGGCGGACCGGGCGGACTGCGCGATCCCCGACTGCTCCAGGGCGGCAATGATCGTCGCCGCGATCTTCGCGTTGTCCCGGGGGGGCAGTTGTATGCCGCGGGACACGTGGAGGATGCCGTCCGGTGACAAACGCCGCAGTGCGGCCGCCACGCCCTCCACCGTCATGAGATGATCCTGGTTAAGCCCTTCCAGGCCGCCCGCGGCCACCGACCAGGATTCCATGCCCGCCAGTTGAATGAGATCGAAGGCTTCCGCCGTTCCTTCGAGGAAAGCCCGCGGTTCCACGGGATGAAGCGTGACGCCCGGGAGACCGAATATCGCGCCGCCTTCATCCTCCAGAGGCCCGGCCAGGAGGTCCGGCAGCACCCGGTTCGGCTGCACGACGTCCACCGATTCCGCACCATTCCGTCGGGCCAGCCAGATGTTGCCGCCACCGACCTCGTCCAGCAGCAGTACCCTGGGATTCGCAGGGACCAGGCCGTAGGGGAGGGCCATGAGCGTCCCCTCCAGGGCCTCCGACTGGTCCGGCTGGTCGATGCGCAACAGGGAACCGGCACGATGACCGTCTACGACGATCGACGCCATGGACGGCGGCACGCGATCGTCGGTCATGAAGGCCATGTCGTGAAAAGTATCGCTGCCGAAAACCTCTACGACCCCCGACGGACCGAAAGCGCGGGCCAGCTGCTCGGCCTGTCCGTCCGCTTCAAGCCGGTTCACGTAGGCGAGGTACTTGTCGTCGTCCACGCGGATGGATGGCGGATCGAACAGCACTGGAAGCGTACCGGCAAGCAAACCCGCGCAAACCAGTCCGGCGCTCATGGCCCGCCGGTCAGTGCGCCATGCCGCGGCCAAGACCACGGCCCCGGTCGCGTAGCCCAGCCAGGCGGGTTCCACGAAGTACATGACGATAGTCACGCCGACCGCGCCGGACGCGCTGCCGATCAGGTTCGACGCGTAGACCGCGTTCAGCCGTTCCCCGGCGGACATCAGCGCCAGTCCGATGGCAGTGGCGCCCAGGGCGAAAGGAACGGTGAGCAGGGCCCAGTACCCCACCCACCAGGCCAACTGGCCGACGACCAGGCCGGGCAGGAAGCGGCCGGTCACGGGCAGAAGCTGCGCGGCCTGAAGCATGAGGGGAATGGAGAGGGCCGTCAGCAGGACCAGGACCGGAAGGGCTGTTTGCCTGTGCCGGAGGAGGCAGCCGCGCCACAGCGACAGGATGGCGCCGCTCATGCCGAAACCGAGCAGGGCGATGGTGATGACGAGGAAGGCGAAGTGGTACCAGCTCGCGTACTGCAGGACGCGAATGAGCCCGATTTCGAAGGCGATGACGCCACAGGACACGAGGCCGGCGGTTCGTACGAGGTAACTCGTCGGCAAACCCTCGGGCGTATCCGGGTTTTCGATTCGCGTCGTCACTGTTCGACTCGGCCGGTCATGGGCACGAAACGCACCGGCATCACGGTGCGGGAGGTTCGCTCTCCGTCCGCCGTCTTGCGTACTACGACGAGCCGCTGCACACCCGTCATCTCGCCGATGGGAATGACGATGCGGCCGCCGGGCTTGAGCTGGGACCACAGGAGCGGCGGCAGATGGCCGGCCGCGCAGGTGACGATGATGGCGTCGAAGGGGCCCGCCTCCGGCCAGCCAAAGTAGCCGTCGCCGTGGCGCGTCTGAATCGCGTCATACCCCTCCTCGGAGAGCAGACCGCGGGCCCGATTCAGCAGGGTTTCGATGATCTCCATGGTGTACACGTGGGGCGTAAGGTGGGCGAGCACCGCGGCCTGGTAGCCAGAACCGGTACCGATCTCCAGCACTTTCGAAGTCGAATCGATTTCGAGCAATTCGGTCATGTACGCCACGATATAGGGTTGGGAGATCGTCTGCCCGAGTCCGATGGGCAGGGGCGTATCCTCGTAGGCGATGCGCCGGGTCTGTTCGTGGACGAAAACGTGGCGGGGCGCATCCATCATGACCCGGAGGACGGCCCCGTCCGTGACCATTGGAGACTTGTCCAGGATCTCCTCGACCATGCGGGTCCGCTCATCCTGCCGCTCGTGGACGGAGCGGGGACGCGGCGGCGTCCAGGAGGTGTCCGGTACGACCGGACGGACCGGCCTGGCGGCCTGGGCGGCCGACGAAGCCGAGGGGTCCGGTTCCGCGGCACAGGCGATGGGCACGGTTCCACACAAAAGCGGGAAAACGCATAACTTGATGATATTATGTATTTTATGCACGGACATCATGGGAATCTCGAACCGCGTGATCTGCATGGGTTCAATTGGCTCTGCGTGTAACTACTTTGTATATACGCCGTATATACGCCGTCGGAGAGTCCTACCGCATCATCCCGCCGACACCGGCCGCCTGTAGAACCGCTGAGGGTTGGTCCGGGGTTCGTAGCCGAGGATGCGCCGGGCCTTGTCGATAGTGTACTTGCCCTGCTGAAGGTAGCTGCCCATGTTGAAGGCCTGGAAATAGTCCGGCACTTTCTCGATTTCCAGGGCAAGCCGGCAGGCCTCCACCAGGTCGTCGTACACGATGGTGAAGGGCGGATGATCGGCGTTCCTTACCTGCTCTTCGGGCATGGGACCCAGTCCGTTGAACTGGTAGCACACGGTGTGTATACGGTACTTGCGGGCGTAGATCCTGCAGATCTCCATGGCCAGGTGCTTGGTCAGCATATAGTAGGCCGTGCCCGGCGCCTGGGGCACGTCTCCGATGTCGTGGTCGTGGAGGTAACCGGGGATGATGATCTCCGGGCCCGTGTGCAGGATCTTCGTAATGCCGAGTTCCGCCGCCGCCTTCATCACGTGCCAGGCGCCCCGGACGGACACGGCGAAACTCGCCACCGGGTCCTGCCGGACCACGGTCCAGTTCATGATCGCGTCCATGCCGCGGGCGGCTTCCAGCACCTGCCCGTAGTCGCCCATGTCCACGTGCATAATGGGCTTTCCGCCGGGATGGGGACGGATATCGGCCAGGCGCAGGTTGTAGTGCTGTTCCAGGCCGGGGATGATGAAAGGCGCGATGTTCCCGGAGGCGCCCAGGAGGAGGACGTTTCTCATGGCATTGCTCCTTCTGTGATTAAGCTTGATTCGCGCCGCCGTTCCAGGTTCGACCGGCCGCGTCTTCGCCTGTTCAGTCCATTTTCGCGATTACGTCCTGCAACACCTCTTCCGCCGACTCAAGAAGCCGGTCGATGTGGCCGTCCGTGTGCGCGAGGGACAGGTAGATCTTCTCGAAGGGGCTGACGAAGAGTCCCCGCTTGATCATCTCGACTCCAAAAACGAAGGCCTTCTGCTTGTCGGCACGGAACATGGACCCGTAGTCGACAATCTCCCGCTCCCCGGTGAACAGCACCTGGAGCACGGGCCCTTCGCCGCCGACGAGCAGGGGGATCGAAAGCCGCTCTCCCATGGCCGTGATCTCCCTCGTTATGCGGTCGCCCATGGCGAAGAGCCGCTCGTAGGTCCCGGGGCGTTCCAGCACGTCAAGCGTGGCCAGCCCGGCGACGGCGCCCAACGGATAGCCGTTGAAGGTACCGGAAGCGATGATCCGCTTCGGATCGTCCGCCGGACGCCAGCCGTTCATGACGTCCATCACGTCGGCACGCCCGCACATGGCAGCCAGGGGATAGCCGCCGCTGATGGTCTTTCCGTAGACCGCCAGGTCGGCCGTCACGCCGTAGCGTTCCTGGGCGCCGCCCCAGGCCATGCGGAAACCCGTGACGATCTCGTCTAAGATGAGGATGATGCCGTACCGGTCGCACAATGCCCGCATCGCTTCGAAGAACCCCGGCCTGGGCAGGATGCACCGTTGCAGGGGCTCGATGAGTATGGCGGCGAGTTCGTCCCGGTGGCGTTCCACGACTTCGGTGGCCCGTTCCACGTCGTTGAAGGGTACGGCGAGCATGTCCGCCGACCAGTTCCGGGGAATGCCGCCGCCGTCCGGCAGGGTGTCGGGATAGGCGCCGGGCTCCAACGTCCGCGCCCCGTGCAGCGCCGCATCGCTCACGCCGTGCCAGCCCCCCTCGAAGCGCAGACAGCGGTCACGGCCCGTGAAGGCCCGAGTGGCCCGCAGGGCGAACTGGATCGATTCGGATCCGGTGATCACCAGGCGGACCTTCTCCCCGCAGGGCGAGGCGTCGACCACGCGTTCGGCCAGCTCGATAGCCGGTTCGTTGAGGGCCATGAAGGTCGTCCCGCGCGAGACCTGGCGGGTCACCGCCTCCACCACTTCGGGATGGGCGTGACCGAGGATCATCGGGCCGGACCCCAGGAGAAAATCGATGTACGTCCTTCCCGAGGTGTCGTGGATCGTCGCGCCCTCGCCGTGGGTCACGACCAGATTGGCTTCAGGCGGTAGGCGGAATTCGCCATTGGAGCCGCCCACGAAAACCCGTTCCGCCCGTTCGATCAATGCGGTTTGAGACATGCGTTTCCCTTCTAAGGAATCTCTGATCACTGCGTGACGGACTCTGCCGTCGGCGATGACCGACCGGCAGTCAGCGCCCGTCGGTCGTCACTGCCTGCCTGTTGTCGATCAGGATTCGCTCCAGTGCCGATATGAAGGCCTGGTTCGCCTCCGGGAGCCCGACGCTGACCCGGATGCAGTGCGTCAGGCCGAAACGACTGCCCGAACCCACGAGTATGCCCTGGTCGGCCATGTGCGCCGTAAGCTCGTCGGCGGGAACCGGTGTGCGGAACAGCACGAAGTTCCCTTCACTCGGCCAGTAGGCGAGCCCCAGCCGGTCGAAGGCGGCGTAAAACGTTTTCTTGCCCCGCTTCGCCAGCGCCACGGATTGCGCTACGTGGTCCTGATCTCCGATGGCCACGACGGCCGCCTCCATCTCGAGCGAACCCAGGTGAAAGGTCCTGCGAAGCCTTACCAGGCGTTCGATGATATCGGGACGGGATATGACTACGCCGACGCGAAGTCCGGCCAGACCGTAGACCTTCGAGAAAGAGTGCAATACGATCACGTTGCGTCCCGCCGCGACGTCTGCCAGCGAACCCGGGTAGTCCGGATGCGTCACGAAGTGGTGGTACACCTCGTCGGATACCAGGGTCACCCCGTCGGGCAGGTCCGTGTAGAGCTGTTCCATGTCGGCCCGCGTAACGATGGAACCCGTCGGATTGTTGGGATTGCCCAGGTAGACCACGCGTGTCCGGGCCGTCACCGCCTGCCTGACCGCGTCGATCCGGACGCTGAAATCCTCGTCGTCCAGGGGCACGTCGACGACTTTCGCGCCCTGCCACTCGGCGGTCCGGGCGTACACGTGAAACGTGGGTCCGCAGACGATTACCTCGTCGCCCGGCTCCAGGAAAACCCGGGCGATGAGGTCCAGCGCCTCGGAACCGCTGTAGGTCGAGTACAGGTGGGCGGGCGTCACGCCCCTGCCGTAGAACGTCGCGAGGCGGTTTCTCAGCGCTTCATCGTCCCTGGGCGGGTAGAGGCTGAGTCCGGCCAGGTGAGCCTTGATCCGGTCCATCACCAACGGGGACGGACCGAGCGGGTTCTCGTTGTAATGCAGTCGGTAGGGCTTAACCGGCATGATCGTCCCGGAATGTGAACTTTGTGTGCGAGGGGCCGTTTCGAACCGGCGGCCGACCCGGCGAACTGATGTCCAGACGAACAGATGTCCCGGCGACCCGATGACCGGCACGCGGCCATGACCGGCTAGCCGATCAGCCCGTAGTCCGCCAGGATCCCGCGCAGCTTCTCGCGGTTCGGTTCCGACAACGGGGCCAGGGGCAGCCGGACCTCGGGACTGATTTTACCCATCATGCCCAGGGCCGTCTTGACCGGCACGGGATTGATCTCCATGAACACGGCGTCGTTGAGCGTCATCATGTGGTAATGGAGTTCACGCGCCTCCAGCCACTTGCCCTCCTGGACCAGGTCGTACAGCCGCGCCACTTCCGCTGGCATCAGGTTGCCCGTGGCGCTTACGAATCCCGCCCCGCCGATGGCCAGAATGGGATAGCAGAGCAGTTCGATCCCCGAGTACACGAGGAAGTCCCGGCCCATGCGGTGGAGGAGCCGGTTGATGTGCTCGAAGTCCTTGTTCGACTCCTTGACGCCGATGAGATTGTCGTTGGCTTCCTTCAGCCGCGCCACGGTATCGATCTCGATGTTGACGGCCGTGCGTCCGGGTATGTTGTACAGGATGACCGGCAGGTCCACGCATTTGGCAAGGGCGTCGAAATGGCGAAAGATCCCTTCCTGCCCCGGCCGGCTGTAATACGGCGCGATGAAGAGCAGGGCGTCGGCGCCGTTCGCCTGGGCGAAGCGGGAGAGCTCGACGGACTCCTCGTGGTTGGTGGATGCGCTGCCCGGTACGAAGGGCACCCTGCCGTCCACCGCCGCGGCTGCCGCGCGGATCACTTCCTTTCGCTCTTCGAGGGACAGCGAACCCGGTTCGCCCGTCGTCCCCTGCACCGACACGCCATGGGACCCGCTCCGGATCTGCCACTCGACCAGGTCAGCCAGGCCGTCCAGGTCCAGCGATCCGTTCTTGAAAGGTGTAACCACTGGTACGATCGACCCGCGCATTCATCCTCCTTTATCCACCGTCCGCGGCGCGTTTCAAATAAACGTAGCGATGTCTTCGAGCGGTTTCTTCGTGATTACCGGCACTTTCGCGTCCTCCGCCGGGTAGCCGACGACCAGGAGCAGGAAGGGCCGTTCGTTGGCCGGCCTGCCCAGCAGGCGGTTCAGGAAATTCATCGGACTCGGCGTGTGGGTGAGCGACGCCAGGCCGGCCTGGTGCACCGCCGCGATCAGCATGCCCGTGGCGATACCCACCGATTCCAGGGCGTAGTAGTGCTTGACGCTCCGGCCGTCGGGCAGCACGCCGTGGCGCTGCACGAAGATCGCGATCAGCCACGGCGCCGTTTCCAGGAAGGGCTTGTGTTCGTCGGTACCCAGCGGGGCCAGGGCGTCGAGCCACTCCTGCGGCGCTTTCTCGCGGTAGAACTGCTGTTCCTCCTGCTCGGCGGCAACGCGGATCTTCGCCTTGATCTCCGGGTCGGACACCGCGGCGAAATGCCACGGCTGCATATTCGCGCCGCTCGGTGCCGTACCGGCCGCCAGCAGGCAGTGATCGATGACCTGCTTCGGCACGGGCCGGTCCGAGAAATCGCGGACCGTTCTCCGCCTGCGAAGCTCCCGGTAGAACGCTTCGGCCCGCTGCTTCATCTCTTCGGGCGGATACTCCCGGTAGGTCGACAGGGATTGAAAAACGGGATCTTTCACGCCAGTACCCCTTTGCGCGCTCTAGCGGGTTTCATCGGAATCCCCGCCACCGGCCGGCGAGTCCAGGTCATCAGCGTCATCGCCTCCGGCCGGCGAGTCCAGGTCATCAGCGTCATCTCCTCCGGCCGGCGAGTCCGGTCCATCGAGAAACCCCGACGTCCCCAGGAATTGCCGGACCTTCTCCGCGTAGACCTCCCGGTCCATTTCCCAGATGTCGCCGTGGGTCGCGCCTTCGGCCACGTAGATCTCCTTGCCGGCACCGGGAATCTGCGCGAACAGCCGCTCGTTGTTCGCCAGCGGCATACGCCGGTCCGCCGTGCCGCCCACCAGGAGAACGGACGTGTCGTCCAGTCCGGACACCGCGCGGCCGATGTCCAGGTCATCGATCCTGATGCCCACGCGGAGTTCCGTAATCGTACTCGTCAGAAACCCGAAGGGCACCGTGGGCAGGCCGAACATCCGGCTCAGGTCGCTGCGCAGCGTTTCGGAGGCGGCGTAGAAGCTGCTTTCGGCGATGACGGCGTCGATCCCGGTCTCTTCCGCCGCCGTGAGCAACGCGGTGGCCGCACCCATGGAAACGCCCCACAGGATGACCGGACCCTCCTCGCCCCGTTCGTCGACCGCGTATCGCAAGGCCGCCTGCACGTCGCGCCATTCGTAGTAGCCGAAGGTGGTCAAGTCGCCTTCACTGTCCCCGTGGCGGCGGAAATCCAACAGGAGCCCGTTGAACCCGTTTGCATGCAGGAAGGCGGCCTGGTCGAGCATCTGGCCCCTGTGATTGGTGTGGCCATGGCAGTAGATGACCGTGCCCCGAGCGGCGTCGTTCGGGATGTACCAGGCGGCCAGGTTCAGGCCGTCGGACGAAGTCAGCGTTACATCCTCGTAGGCCATCCCGTAGTCCGCGGGCGTGTTCTGCGCCTTGCGGCGAGATCCCACGCCGCCGGTGTACAGGGTCGAAATGAGGTAGGGCAGACCGATGAAGACGAGCAGAAGAATGACCACGACGCCCATGGCAGCGCCTCGATACGAGACCTGTCTCCGGCGCATGGCCAGGGCCAGAACCGGCCAGATCAGGGTACCCGCGATGAAGGTGACGACCGGCCACAGCACGGCATGGGGAATGACCAGGCCGAAGAGGACGCTGCGTCCCCAGGTGAAATACTCGCCCTCGAGCCCCGCCGTCTTGCCCAGGACGGACAGAAGTATGATCAGCAGGCGGACGCCCGCCGTATAGAGCAGTGCCGCGGATAGAAACCCACCGTATCCCCTGCCCGCGCGGAGACAGATGACCGAGAGCCAGGCGGCGGCGGCCGGAATGGTCCAGTTGATATTGAAAGGGCCGCCCGCCACGAGGTTCGTGACGTCCAGCAGGAACCACAGGACGACCAGGCCCCAGGTAACGAACAGGGGCAGGCGGATTAGCGACATTGGCGGCCCCGTGCTGCTAGCTGGTCTTGCCCAGCGCTTCTTTCAGCACGTTGAGGAAGACTTCCGTTTCCCGCTCGTCGCCGGAGGATACGCGGATCCACGTGGGCATCTGCTGCCTGCGCCGGTTCGTCACCATGACGCCTTTGCGGAACATCTCCCGCATGATGTTCATCGACGGCTTGCCCAGGTCGACCATCATGAAATTGCTTTCGGACGGGATGTATTCCAGTCCCGTCTTCGTAAACTCGTCTTCCAGCCGGTCCCGGAAATGCTGAACGACCGCCCGGGAACGGTTGTAGTGGTTCCGGTCCTTCAGCGACGCCTCGCCCGCGGCGTAGGCCAGGGCGTTGGCGCGGCCCGTGCTGTAGAACCGAAGCTTCTCCTGGACGGCCTGGCTGCATATCCCGTAACCGAGGCGCATGCCCGGCATGCCGAAGACCTTGGAAAAGGTGCGCGTGACGATCACGTTGTCGTACCGGGTAGCCAACGACGCCGCGGTCCTGTATGCGGGATCCTTGACGAAATGAATGTATGCCTCGTCGATGACCACGAGCACGTTCGACGGCACGGCGGCAACGAACTTCTCGGTCTCTTCAAAAGAAAGCAGCGTGCCGGTCGGGTTGTTCGGATTGGTGATGACTACCACGGACGTCTTCGGCGTGATCGCCGCGAGCATGGCGTCCAGATCGTGCTTGTAGTCCTTCATGGGTGTGCGGATGATGTTTACGTCGAGACCGGCTTCCTGGTAATTCTCGGCATCACCGGAAACGTCGCCATAACCCATGTCGGCCTCGATGACCTCGGTGCCTCCCTTGCTCAGATAGGCCAGCGCGATCTGGGAAAGGAGCGCTCCGGATCCCGCCGTGATGAAGAAGGGCGTCTGTCGCCTGAAGCGGAATCCGCCCCCGCCCATGCCGCGCATGCCGGGCGGCAACTCGCGAGGGGGCGGCAATTCGATGCCGTCGAATTCGGCCAGCGCGCCGAAGATGTCGCCGCCGCCGAAGGAATAACGGTTGATCTTGAACATGTTCTCGGCGATGGCCTGCAGCGCCCGGGGGGACGGTCCGATGGGGTTCTCGTTCAGCGCCATGCGGACGAGACCCGGCTCGACGCCGATCCCGTGTATGTCCTTGGCCGTAAGGCCGCCCGATGTCATGGTCTGGGCCAAGGCAAGACGATCGGCCAGCGTCAGCGCGGCGCCGGTCGCCAGTGCGCCCGTGAGAAACCGGCGGCGGGACAGGCCGGAATCGACCGTCTCTTTTATACTGTTCAACATGAATGGTCTCCCTGTGTGAATGGACGCGGCCGCAAAGTAGCGGCGGCGTTCGAATTCGTCCCACCCGCGTTCCCGTGGATGACCCGATTCGATAACGATGTCGAATATACCCGGGCAGGGGTGTCCTGACAACCCTTAAAGTCACGGAACACGGATACTGTACCGGACAGATTCGTGTATACAATCTGGATACATCCAAACAGCCTGCTTCATTCTAACATTATCCCGCGATTACGCCATATGCCATTCTCTGGGACGCCTTTCGAGCAGGTTCAATATTTCTTGACACCTAACCACCCCGCCCATACTATCCCTTGTTCAAGACCTGCCAAAGTCAACTGGATCGTTTACCGGCGTATTCCGGCGAATCCGGCTCACTGCACGAAGCCAGGGGAAACCGATACACTGGAGGGAATGACCCCATGGGGACCAGATTCTTCCTTTTGTGCGCCTGTACGATTGGACTGCTAACGAACATTGCCCCCGTGGCGGGACAGGAAGACGACGACCGCTTTTCCTGGAACGGCATGATCAGGACCAGGCTCCAGGGCGATTATCAGGATGGGAGCCGGGCGGTGAATCGCTTCATGTACGGAGCCTTCCTGAACGCTACGTTACGTGTATCGGACCAGATCGACGTGACCGGCAAGGTCATGACGGGCAATCCCAAAGCTATCGTCGTTGCCGACTGGATGAGTTACGGTGACCTGTTTGTACGCGAGAACCCCCATATTTCCTGGATGTACGCGCGCATCAGGCTCAATCCCTCGCTCACCCTGACCGCGGGCAAGTTCCCCCTGCCCTTCTTCCGTCCGACCCAGGTGGTGCTGGACAGCGATCTCTCGCCGGAGGGACTGGCTCAGCAGATCACCGCGAAAAGCGATGACGGCTCCGCCACCTTCGGCCTGAACCTGGGCCAGTTCATGATCAACCAGTTGGCCTCGCCGGTAAAGGACCTCGACCGTACCTATTTCCTGGGGGGACAGGCCATGGTCCGTTTCACCCAGCCCGGCAAGTCCCAGACCCTGGCCGTGGCCTACTATACCGTGGCTGGCGCGGATTCCCTCTTCGCCGCGCAGAACCTGAGATCCCCCGCGCTGATCGTTGCGGCGAATTCCAACCGGGCCAACGCGAACCGTACCGGATACCTGTCCGAATACAGGATGATCAACTTCAGCGGGCAGTACACCCAGACCGTGAACGGACGACCGCTGGCGCTCAACGCCGACTACGTCTTCAATATGGGCGCCGACGACATGCGGCACGGTATCACGGGTTCGCTGATGTACGGCAGTACGGGAAAGGTCGGCGATACCCGGGCCGGATTCCAGGCTTTCCTCATGCAGCAGGACGCCACGCTTGCACCCTTCAGCAACATCGACTACACCCAGACCAATACGAAAGGCGCCGGCGTCATTTTCGGCCATCATCTGATCGAGAAGCTGACGGTCGATATCCACCTGTACACCCGCAAGTACGATTCCCCCGAAACACTCGTCTCCCCCGCGACCAACAACGCATGGCGAACGCGCCTTCGCGTCATGTTCATGCTCCGGTTGAATTGACGGCCTGATCCGGGATCGGTCCACGGCATGCGTCTCCGCCACATTCTACTTCCGCTGCTCGTTCTGGTTTTAACGGCCAGCACGGCCGGAACGGAAGGCCAGCCCCGCCTCAAACTGGCGACGACCACCAGTACCTACGATTCGGGCCTGCTCGACATCCTCCTGCCGCCCTTTGAACAGAAACGGGACGGCGGGATCCGGGTGGACGTCATCGCCGTCGGGACGGGCAAGGCCCTGAAGCTGGCCGAAAACGGCGACGTGGACGCGGTCCTCGTACACGCGCCGGAATTGGAAGAAGACTTCGTGGCCGCCGGGTTCGGGGTCGACCGCCGCGGCGTGATGTACAACGATTTCGTCGTCGTCGGACCGTCTGCCGACCAGGCCGGGATCGGCGGAACGGACCGGGTCGCCGACGCCTTTGCCACGATCGCGCGCAAGAAAGCGTTGTTCTTCTCGCGGGGCGACCTGTCCGGTACCCACCTTAAGGAACGGGCGATCTGGGACCTTTCCGGGATTGATCCTTCGGGGAACTGGTACGTGGAAGTGGGCCAGGGCATGGCGGCCACGCTACGAATGGCGGACGAGAAACGGGGATACGTGCTGATCGACCGGGGTACCTACCTGGCCTTGAGGGAAACGGTAAACCTGCGGGTCCTGGTGGAGTACGATCCCCCGCTGCACAATCCCTACAGCATCATCGCGGTAAACCCTACGCGCTGGCCGCACGTGAAGTACGGGCACGCGCGCGCGCTCATCGACTACGTGACCTCGCCGGAGGCCCAGGCCATCATCGGCGGATACCGGAAACACGGACAGCAGTTGTTCACCCCGTCCGCGGCGGACTGAGCGCGGGAAACGGACCGAGCGCGGGAAACGGGACGGGCCGCTGGATAAGTGCGAAGCTCCGGCGCTACGCAGAGGAGGAAATGACTTGATACGCATCGGCATCCTGGGCATCGGGTTCATGGGGACGACCCACTTCATGGCGATCAAGAACCTGGCCAACGCGGAGGTGGGGGCCATATGCACGCGGGACGAGCGGAAGCTGAGCGGCGACTGGCGGCATATCCAGGGCAACTTCGGGGGAGGCGGGGGCGTGCAGGACCTGACCGGCATCCGTACCTGTACCGAAATTGACGAGGTACTGGGCGACCCGGATATCGACCTGGTCGACGTGTGCCTGCCCACGGCCCTGCATCACGACGTCGTCCTGCGCGCGCTGGACACCGGCAAGCACGTGATCGTCGAGAAACCCATCGCCCTGCGCCTCGACGAGGCGGACCGCATGATCCGCAAGGCCGGGGAGGCCGGCCGGACGTTGATGGTCGCCCACGTGCTGAAGTTCTTCCCGGAATTCGCCTTCCTGGCGCAGGCCATAGACGACGGACGCTACGGGCGCCTCCTGGGACTGCACCTCAAGCGGGTCATCTCCAAGCCCCTCTGGGGCGAAGGCAACTGGTTCGATGACTACGAACGCACCGGCGCGGCGGGCATCGACCTGCACATACACGACACCGACTATTTGCGCTATCTCTTCGGCATGCCGGACAGCGTACACGCCGACGGCATGACCAGCCCGAACGGCTACGTGCTCTACCTGAACACGCAATACGGTTATGAAAACCGGGACATTACCGTCTCGTCCCAGTGCGGAGCGATCAGTTCGGCCGCCTTCGAACACGGCTACGACGCCTATTTCGAGGAAGGCACGCTCTGGTACAACGTGCTTTCGGACCGGCCGGTCACGCTCTACACCCCCGACGGCGGCAGATCCGAGCCCGAAATCGATTTTCCCGAAGCCTTCGAAGCCCAGCTGGGATACGCCGTCACGGCCCTGGAGACGGGAACCGAACCCACCCTGGTATCGGCTTCGGCGGCCCGCGACGCCCTGCGAATATGTCACGGCGAAGCCGAATCGGTGAAGTCGGGGGAGACCGTGCGGTTCGTGGGCTGAACTGACTCGGTCCGGGCTGAGAGATTCGTCGTCCAACGACAGACGCAACTATCTACCCCGTGCCTTCCGGTACGAGACTGACCGAATTCGACCATGCCCCAGTTACACTTCGGCACCGGCCGAACCGTCATCACGCCACCCACAGGGGTCGAACTCTGTGGATACGGTCCCTACATCGAGCGACAGGCGACGGCGGTCCACCAGGACCTCCACTCCACGGCGCTCGCGCTGTCGGACGGCGACGGAGTTTATGTCTGGGTGTCGAACGACCTGGTGTGGACGGACCGCTCCCTGGTCGACGAGACCCACCGCCTCGTCCGCGACCGGTACGGACTCGACCCGGCCCGCGTAATCATCACCAACACCCATACCCACTCCGGTCCGGCCACCATGAAGACCGTGGCCTGGGGAAAATGGGACGAGGACTACACCTCGGGGTTGCCGGCGTTGTTCGCCGATGCCCTCGGCGAGGCCGTGTCGAACCTTGCGCCGGGGCGGATCGGTTTCGGCAGGACACCTGTGCCTGATCTCTCGGTCAACCGGGTCGACGAGGGAGGGGAAGCCGACGCGCAAGCGCTGCTGATGCGTATCGACGATTCCAGCGGCCGGATGCGCGCCGCCGCGATCAATTTCGGCGCCCACCCCGTTACGCTCGGCGCCGACACCGTAATCTGCGGCGACTATCCTGCCGATGCCATCGGGAAGATGGAAGAAGAACGGCTGGGGCTCCGGGTACTGTTCTTCCAGGGCAGTTGCGGCGACCTCAACTGCCGGGGATTCGGCGAGGGCATGGATATGATGAAGGCGAACGGTTCTCTGCTGCGCGAACACGTCCTGCCGGCCCTGGATCATATCGAGACGACCGCCGACGTGGAGTTGGACGGCAACACCTACGAAATCGCCCTGCCCACGGAAGTACCGGACCGGACCGGGCTTGAAGCGGAACTGGCCGAATACCGCGATCGTTTCGAGGCTTCGGACAACGAGGCGGACCCCGCAGACCTGCGCAAGCTACGCTTCGAGGTCGACTGGCGCGCGCAACGTCTCGAGCTCCTCGACGGCCCCCATCCACAGAGGCTGGAGTTCCACGTTGCGTGGATGCGAATCAACGACGCCGTGCTGCTCGCCCATCCGCTGGAGTTGTTTCTGACCTACGGAAAACAGGTCCAGTCGGCATCCCCCTACCCGCACACCATGGTCATCGGGTATGCCAACGAGACCGTCGGCTACCTGGCGCGGCCCCAGGATTTCGACCAGGAAGGATTCGGCTGGTACGCCGCGGTGTTCGCGCCACGGATCTGCCGCCATCTGCCCTTCGAACCCGATGCAGGCGCCGTGTTCCGTGATCACCTCATCGCCCTGCTTCACCGAATCAGGCAACGGGAAATGGAATCCGCCTGACCCGGTATCCAAATGGGTCAATTCGCCGGCTTATGTCGACCCGGTTTTGCGTGTTTGCGTGACCGTAACTGCCCAACGTGAGTATATGATCGCAACGTATGCAGCAGCGCACGTATCTCAGGCTTTTTCTCACGAATCATCGCCCGTATTTTCGGGAGATCCCAACCGGTGTAAATGATAAAGATGATCATCCATATGCCTATCGCCTGAATGAGCAACGAAACTTCCATTATTTCGGTCATTGCGACTCCTGCAATCTGTTCGATGCGGAGGTACTCATGTAACCTTCCACCCGGCCCAGCCGGCCGTTCATGTCGTGAATCTCCTCACGTAGCGACTTGATCTCACCAAAGACGGCCATCCGATCGGCACGCATCTCCTCGCGTAAGGTGCTGAATCCAGCGTGCATCTCCTCACGAAGCGATTTGATCTCACCAAAGACCACCTCCCGATCGACACGCATCTCCTCGCGTAAGGTGCTGAATCCCGCGTGCATCTCCTCACGAAGCGATTTGATCTCACCAAGGACATTCTCCCGGTCCTGTCTCATCTCTTCGCGAGCGGTCTCCCGGTCCGCGCGCATCTCTTCGCGTAGGGAGTTGACTTTCGTATCGATCTCCTCGCGCAGAGACTTCGTGATCCGTCCCGTTAAGGTTACTATTCCGAGCAACAAGACCCCCGCCGCGCAAATTGCCTGGGTAACAACCATGAATTCCGCCATTTGTTTTTACAGTCCCCTTACCGTATCTCCAAACAGCCTGACACTACCCATTCATCAACGCATCCGTGCCGTCAGTTCATCGTTTCAATGTTACCGCGATGTCGTGTCAATGTCACCGTGCCGTCGTTGACATCTTTCAATAGAATGCTATCTTGCATTCAGCCGGCGGAAGTACCGTCCCGATCGCCCCACGCATGGTCATACAGTCGACGGGTACCCGGTATCGGTCACTACTCCTGGCCACCTGTGTTATTAAAGTAGTCGGCAGTTCCTGTATAATCTCGTATTCTAAAAACTTTTTTAGCTCACTCGACCCAAGAAAGGACCGGTCATGTCCATCGCCGGATTCATCAGGACGGGCTTGATTCTGTCGCTGCTGTTGTTCATTCCGTCCGATTCCCATGGCACCGCCAGCCAACCCATGCACCAGGAAAGCGTCAGCCCGCAGTCTCAGGGCGCATCGACACCCGCGCCGACCGACCCGCCCCGGCTCGCGGTGCTGATCATCATAGACCAGTTCCGCCACGACTATCTGCAGCGGTTCGACGACCTCTTCGTGGAGGACGGATTCCGCCGGTTCATGGACCGCGGCGCGTGGATGCAGGACGCCCGTTTCACGCATGTGCACGCCTCCACTTCACCGGGCCACAGCGTGGTCACCTCCGGCACCTACGCCCACAAGACGGGGATGGTCAACAACGCGTGGTACAGCCGGTCAATGGGGGTGTTTCGGCCGTCGCTGGTGGATCCGGAAAGCCACATCCTCGGATTGTGGCCCACCGCGACCGGCCGCGCCTCCACGCGGGAACTGGTCGGTTCTTCCCTGGCGGACGAACTACGCATGGCCACGCGCTACCGGGGCAAGGCCATCACGATATCACTCAAGGACTACAGCGCCATGATCACCGCCGGGAAACTGGGCGCGCCGTACTGGTTCGAAGCGTCCCTGGGCAGGATCACGTCGAGCAGCTACTTCATGGACGACCTGCCCGACTGGGTCAAACGCTTCAACGACCGGAAAATCCCGGACCAGTCCTTCGGCCGAAAATGGGAACGCCTGCTGCCAGAGGAACTGTACCTTGAACGGGCGGGGAAAGACATCCGCGAGGGCGAGGAGGACAACCGGAACAGCGGGATCGTATTTCCGCACGTGACGAAAGGCGGCCTGGAGGAACCGGGCCCCCGGTACTGGAACGCCTTCAAGCACACGCCCTGGTCCACGGACTACCAGCTGGAATTCGCCCGGCAGGCGATCATCGAGGAAGAACTGGGGCAGGACGACATCCCGGACGTCCTGGTCATCTGTCTTTCCGCCAATGACTACATCGGCCACGATTTCGGCCCCTTCAGCCAGGAATCCATGGACGCCACGCTGCGCACGGACCGGCAGCTGGCGGACTTCTTCGCCTTCCTCGACGAACGGGTCGGACGCGACCACACCCTCCTGGCCCTGACGGCCGACCACGGCGCCATGGAACTGCCGGAACAGTTGGCGCTCCGGGGCCTGGAGGCCGGACGGGTTGGTCCCGAGCCGCTGACGGCTTTGATAGAGGAGGCCCTGGACGGGCTGCACGGGGAAGACGACTGGGTCCTGCACGTGGCGGAATCGGGCGTATACCTGAACTGGGAGGCCATCGACAGCCGCGGCCTGAGCCGGGCCGAGGTGGAAGAGACGGCGGCCGCCGCCGTCGTGACCCATCCGGGCGTAATGCGGGCTTTTACGCGCCACCGCATCGAACGAAAACTGTTGCCGGAATCAAACCTCACGAAGACGGTCTATCACAGCTTCCATTCCGAAAACAGCGGCGACATCATGCTCGTCGCCACGCCCTTCTACCTGCTGCTGGGCGAGTACGGGTCGGCCACAGTGGGCACTTCCCACGGATGGCCCCACGACTACGATACGCACATTCCAATCATGTTCCACGGTCCGTGGATCGCGCCCGGCCACTACCGGCACTCCATCGACGCGGCGGATATCACGCCGACGATCTGCAATCTGCTGCGGATCACCCTGCCGTCGAACCGCGACGGGCGCATACTGGGCGAGATCATCAGGTAGGCGGGGCGGCGATCGAAGAGATGCGACGAGAGAAGACGCGCCGGAGACGCGAGGCGGCGCGCCGAAAATTCAGTACACTTCGGGGATGAACCGCTGGTCGTCCATGGGCGGACGGACGTAGCCGGAGTCGGTATCGCGGTCCGGCAGTGCGATTTCCGCGGTGGGGGGATCGCGGTCGTAGGGAAAGAGGCTCAGCAGGTGGGTGATGCAGTTGAGGCGCGCGCGGCGCTTGCTGTCCGACGGCACGACGTACCACGGCGCCTGCTTGATGTCGGTGTAGTTCATCATCTCATCCTTCGCATGTGAATACTCGTCCCACTTCATGTAGGACTGCCGGTCCATATCGCTGAACTTCCAGCTTTTCAGGGGATCCTTGATCCGGTTCTTGAACCGCCGTTCCTGTTCCTTCGCGCTCACCGAGAACCAGTACTTGATCAGCCTGATGTCGGACCGGACCAGCATGCGCTCGAACTCGGGGCAGGTCCGGAGGAACTCCCGGTACTCCTCTTCCGTGCAGAACCCCATCACCCGGTCGACGCCCGCGCGGTTGTACCAGCTCCGGTCGAATAGGACGATCTCGCCGGCCGAAGGCAGGTGCGCGACGTACCGCTGGAAGTACCACTGCGACTGTTCCCGGTCCGTCGGCTTGGCCAGGGCGGCCACGCGGCAGACACGGGGATTGAGCCGCGCGGTGATTCGGGATATGGTGCCGCCCTTGCCGGCCGCGTCGCGGCCCTCGAAGATCACCACCAGCTTCTTGCCCTGGTCGACCACCCACTCCTGAAGCTTCGACAACTCGACCTGAAGCCGCGCCAGTTCCTTTTCGTAGTGTTTCTGGCTCAGCTTTTTCTTTTTCGTTTTCTTCTCCTGGGTCTCAGGATGATTCCCGTCGATTTTAGTCACGCACGTTCCTCCCGTACCGCGACAGGCCTCCCGGCTCGCGGCAGGTCCCCCGGCCCAAACGCACCGGGTCTCCTCAGCTTCCGCTTATCGTGAACCGCACGCCCATCCGGTCGAGCTCGTCGATCATCGTATCGAAACCGTCCCCGTAAATCGCCTGCTCGGGGGTAACGAAGGGCTGGCCGGGGTGGGGCAGGTCTCCCCGGGCCGTCATCCGCGCGCCAATGGCCGCGGTGAAAGCCGTGGTCCTCGCCATGGAGGTAAATCCCGTCTCTTCGTCGTACCGGTCGATCATCTCGGCCGTACGCGTGGCGGGCCGGCCGTCCTTCTCGCCGATCGCGGTGACGCGGAACGTCGTGATGTCCCGGTCCTCCGGGGTCATTTTCACCCGGGGAAAGAGCACGGCGTCCACCACGTGCTTGGGGATCACGCTGACGCCGTCCACGTCCACCGGCTCCTCGCTCAGCAGGCCCAGTTCACGCAGCACGGTCACCTTGTTGGAATACCCCGGCCAGCGGACGGTCTTCTGCGTGCCGGTGTGCAGATCTTTCAATACTTCCAACTCGAGGAGCCAGGGGAAGAACCCCTCGTGCCAGGCTTCGCAGTCCCCCACACCGCTGAAGGAAACCGGTTCCGGGTCGGAGTAGCGGGGGACGTCCACGAGACGCCCGTCTTGCACCATCCGGGCCGTGGATTCACGGAGGGGCAGGCGCTTGCCGCCGAAGACGATCTTGTACCCCAGGGGCGGTTCGGGCCGCGTCGGAATGCCTCCGCACTGGATGTGCAGTTCGTCCGTCCGGTCGAGCTGTTCCGCCAGGCGTCGTGCCAGGATCTCGGTCAATCCAGGCTCCAGCCCGCAACCCAGGATGACGAAGCCCTGGGAACCGGCAAAGCGCGACTTCATGGCGTCGAGATCCTCCCGGGGCATGCCGGCAAGGTCCAGGCGAGTAAGGTCCATGTACGGCATGCCCGCTTCGAGGGCGAGCGGAAAAGCCGCCATGCTCGCGTCCCTCGGCAGGGCCGCCACGCCCGCCGCGTGATCCTTCATCACGGCGATGGTCTCCGCCCGGTCGTTCATGTCCAGCCTGCGGTACGCGACCTTGTCCGCTCCCGGCTTGTCCCGCAGCGTTTCGCGGCAGGTCCCGAGTTGGTCATCGCTGAGATCGCAGACGGTCACCCCTTCCACCGCTTCGTCCACCATGGCGTTGTACGCCGCCGCGGGTCCCATCAGGCCGCTGCCGATCACCAGAATACGCACGGGTGCCTCCGTATGGATCAACCTGTCGGAACACAGGCTAGTCAAAGGCTAGTCTAACCTGTCGGAACGCAGGCATATTGCATGTTGTGGTAGTGACAGAGTTCGGAAGCCAGCACCATAATTAGCACGTTGGAAGGGGATCGCGTCAAGGCCAATCTGGCCGGGACGCCTTCGGTTTCGGTCGCAGCACCGGCCCCGGGAGCGTGGCTGCGGGCGGGTCCATAGACAGCCGGGACGCCGCATTGGATTAACCTTGATCCGGGCCCCCGGCGCCTGTATCTTGGCGCTTACGTTTTCCTCCAAATGCCCATTATATCCGAGCCTAACACCAAGTCAGGAACAGATGATGAACCGAGTCCTATTGCTGCCTGTTCTGGTCGCCCTGGTCCTTGTCCCCGGAACCGTCCGGGCGCAGGACCTCCCTTTCGCCATGGAGGCCCGCGTACCCGGCGTCGACGCATACGATCCGGCCATCCCCCGTCCCGAATCGGTCATCGGCCACGTGGTGGGCGACGCGCACACGCGGTCCCACCTGGTGGCCGCCTACTACCGGGCGGTGGCCGATGCCTCGGACCGCGTCGTGGTGAACCGCCACGGCGCCACCTACGAGGGACGCCATCTGCTCCACGCCGTCGTGACGTCGCCGGCCAACCATGCACGGCTGGAACAGATCCGGATGGCCAACCACCGGCTGTCCGACGCGCCCGGCGAGGTGTCCGGCGCCATGATCGAGACCATGCCCGTCGTCGTCCACATGGGCTACGGCGTGCACGGCAACGAGGCCAGCGGTCCCGAGGCGGCCATGCTGGTGCTCTACCACCTGGCAGCGGGCAGCGGACCGGCCGTGGACGGCCTGCTGGACCGCGCCGTGATCATTATGGACCCAAACTACAACCCGGACGGGCGGGACCGTTTCGTCAACTGGGCCAACGCCAACCGGGGCCGGGTCGCCACGCGGGACGGCCAGGACCGGGAGCACGTGGAACCGTGGCCGGGCGGGCGGACCAACCACTACTGGTTCGACCTGAACCGGGACTGGCTCGTGGCGCAGCACCCTTCATCGAAAGGCCGGGTGGGCCTGTTCCACCACTGGCGCACCCAGGTGCTGACCGACTTCCACGAGATGGGCAGCAACGCCACCTATTTCTTCCAGCCCGGCATCCCGAGCCGGAACAACCCGAACACGCCGGAGCGGACGTTCGAACTGACGGCGGCGCTCGCGAAGCACCACGCCGAGTGGCTCGACCGCCACGGTGCGCTATACTACTCCCGGGAGACCTTCGACGACTTCTTCTACGGCAAGGGCTCCACCTTCCCGGACGTGAACGGCGCCATCGGCATCCTCTTCGAGCAGGCCTCGTCCCGGGCGCTGGAGCGGGAGACGAACGACGGGGTCTTGACCTACCCCTTCACGATCCGCAACCAGTTCGCCACCTCCATGTCGACCCTGGCCGGCAGCCTGGCCCTGCGGACGGAGTTGCTCACCCACCAGCGTGATTTCTACGCCTCGGCGGCCGAGGCGGCGCGGCGCAACCCCGTCAAGGCCTATGTCCTCGATCTCGGAGGAACGCGCACGCGCACGCAGGCCCTCCTGCAGATGCTTTTGCGCCATCGCATCCGCGTTTACAAACTCGCGCGTGACGTGCAGGCCGAGGTGGCTGCGGGGACCGAGCGGACCGCGGGTTCCGGCGAACGTACCTTCCGCGCCGGCGAGGCGGTCGTCATTCCTATGAACCAGCCGCAGACGCGGCTGATCAAGGCCTCGATGGAGCGGGTCACCACCTTCACGGACTCGCTTTTCTACGACGTCTCGGCCTGGACTCTGCTCCTGGCCATGGGCGTTCCGAGCGGTGAACTGCGCAGGTACTCCGACGACCTGGCCGGTGCGGAAATCACGGCAGCCGACTTCGACGGAGGCCAACTGATCGGCGGTCACGGATCTTACGCCTACCTGATGGAATGGGACCGCTACTTCGCGCCGCGCGCGCTCTACAAGATACTGGACGCGGGCCTCCGGCCCCGGCTGGCCAGGCAACCCTTTACAGTGGCCGCGGACGGACCGGACGACCTGAGCGGACCGGACGGATCCGGCGGTACAGTCGGAACGGGCGGACCGGGCAGTACGGAACGGACCTTCGACCGGGGCACGATCATCATCCCCGTCGCCCAGCGCGACGCCGCGTCCACCGTGACCGCCGCGCAGGTGCGGGCGTTGATCGATCGGATCGTGGCGGAAGACCACGTAATCGTTCACGGCACCGACACGGGCCTGACGCCCTCGGGCGGCGACCTGGGCGGCCCGACCTCCCCGGTGCTGGTCAAACCGGAGATCGCGCTGCTCTCCGGACCCGGCACCCGGGCCTATGAGGTCGGGGAGACCTGGCACCTGCTGAACGAGCGGTTCGGCATTCCCGTCTCCCTGGTCGACGCCGACGGATTCGCTGAACTGGACCTGGACCGTTACACGACCCTGGTCATGGCCATGGGCAGTTACGACCTGGATACGGAAGACGTGAACCGGCTCAAGTGGTGGGTACGGGAAGGGGGCACGCTCATCGCCTGGAAGAACGCCGCCAGGTGGCTCATCGGGAAGGAAGTGATCGACGAAAGCCTGAGATCCGCCCGGCCCGATACCGTCGATATCCCCTACGAACTGGTATCGTCCACGCGGGGCGCGCAGCGTATCGGCGGCGCCATCTTCGCGGCGGCGCTGGACGCCACCCATCCGCTCGCCTTCGGTTACGGCGGCGAAACGCCCCTGTTCCGAAACCACGAGATCTTCTTCGAACCGTCCGCGACCCCCGGGGCCACGGTGGCCCGATACACGTCGTCGCCGCTGCTGAGCGGCTACATCTCGCCGAAGCGTCACGCCGAACTGGCCAATACGGCCGCGCTCATCGCCCGCAGGCAGGGGAGCGGCGCCGTCGTGCTCTTTGCCGACAACCCCAACTTCCGGGCCTTCTGGTACGGCACGAACGGCCTGTTCCTCAACGCGGTCTTCTTCGGCGGGGCGTTCTAGGGGTGTTCCAGAAGCGTTCCAGTATGCGTTTCGCATCAAGGTTTGAACCGCGCGTACTTCCCGCGTACTTCCTCACCATGGGAAAACTACCATGCCCGTGACCATCACCGACGTAAAGACCATCCTGACGCAGCCCGCCGGAGCGCGCCTGATCGTCGTGAAGATCCTGACGTCGGAGCCCGGCCTGTACGGCCTGGGTTGCGCCACCTTCACCCAGCGGTTCCACGCCGTCCACGCGGCCATCGAACATCACCTCAAGCCCTTCCTCATCGGGAAGGACGTGGACGATATCGAAGACCTGTGGCAGACGGCCATGGTGAACGGCTACTGGCGCAACGGGCCGGTCCTGAACAACGCCATATCCGGCATGGACCAGGCCCTGTGGGACATCAAGGGCAAGCAGGCCGGCATGCCCGTGTACCAGCTCCTGGGCGGTAAGTGCCGGGAGGCGGCGGACACCTACGTCCACGCCGACGGGAAATCACCGGAAGAGGTGGCGGAGAACGTACTGAAATACATGGAGCAGGACTATCGGCACGTCCGCTGCCAGATCGGCGGATACGGGGGCCGAAAGCCGCGGGTCACCCCGCCCGAAGGCGCGAAACCCGGGGACTATTTCGATCCGCGAAGCTACATGCGGCGCACGGTCAAGATGTTCGAGCACCTCCGCGCGACCGTGGGCGACGAGGTGGAACTGCTCCACGACGTGCACGAGCGGCTCACGCCCGCCGATGCCATCGTCTTCGCGAAGCAGGTCGAACCCTTCAACCTGTTCTTCCTCGAAGATCCCCTGGCGCCCGAGGACAACGAGTGGTTCCGCCGCATGCGGCAGACCTCGACGACGCCCATCGCCATGGGGGAACTGTTCAACAACCCCGCCGAATGGCTGCCCCTGATCGAAGGACGGCTCATCGATTTCCTGCGCATGCACATCAGCCAGATGGGCGGCATCACCCCGGCCCGCAACGTCGCGGCCATGGCCGCCATGTACGGCATCCGCACGGCGTGGCACGGCCCGGGCGACGTCTCCCCGGTGGGACACGCCGCCAACCTGCACCTTGACCTGTGGGCGCCGAATTTCGGCATCCAGGAGTGGTGCCGCTTCGGCGACCTGGTCTACGAGATCTTCCCCGGCACCCCGGAAGTACGGGGCGGCTACATGTACCCCAACGACCGTCCCGGCCTGGGCATCGACGTGGACGAGAAGCTGGCCGCCCGGTATCCCTGCGAGGACGAAATCATCAACTGGACACAGGCCCGGACGCCCGACGGAGGGCCCGCCCGTCCGTGACCTTCATTTCAGGCTACTCCCTGTCCGAAGACTACGCCGGCCACCTGCAGCGCATCGGCGCCTTCGCCATCGACCTGGCGCTCGTCACCGCGGTTTCCTGGGTGATCGCGCTGGCAGCCGAATTTGCGAGCCTCTTATCGGACCCGGCGACCATGCCGCTGATGAGCGCGTTCCATCTGCTCATGCCATGGTTCTACTACGCGGCCATGGAGAGTTCGCCTCGCGGCGCCACCATCGGCAAGATGATCCTCGGCATCCGTGTAACTGACGATGGGGGATATACGCCTACCTTCGGCCGCGCCGCGCTCAGGGCCATTCCCAAGTGCCTGCCCATCCTCTGGCCTGGCTATCTCGCCGCGGTCTTCACCCAGCGTCGTCAGGCCTTTCACGACCTGATCGCTCGGACACTGGTACTCAGATCCGGTACATAAAGGAATGACACGTTGATCAAGACGCCTTCTGCTGTGTGATCAGCACCCCTTCCAGCCGGCCAATACGAGTATCCATCTTGTCCTCCAGCGCGACGATGCGCGCTTCCGACTCGACAAAGCGTTTATCCATCTTGTCCTCCAGGGTGTCGATGCGCGCTTCCAGCCTGTCCTCCATGCGATCCATGCGCTGTACCAGCCTGGTCTCAAGCTCCATTCTTCCCGCTTTGGATTCTTTCCAGAAGAAAATGAATGCTCCCAATAAGATAGCCGGCGATACGACCAGTTGAGCGATTTCCATAGTACGATCTCTCCCTAACTGATTTCCATTTGGTCACTTCCTGATTACTTTTGTCGATTTTAGTCTCTACGCGTGTTACAACCTCAATCAAGTCTCTCAGTTTCTCTTCTACCGATAGCATCCTGTTATTTAGGTCATCAATTAAGAAGAGCATAATCGTAACGATGATACCCGTCATCATAACATTCATTCCGGCGATTGTAATAACCGGATTCCACGACCAATCTCTCTTGCTGTGTTCGTTCATTATTTAGACCTCAGCTTTTAAGCCTGATCTTCATTCAGAAACCAGCATTCATCCCGTTATTCAGGAAGTACCGGCAGCAGGGATCCTCTTTATTCGTTTCCGGACACGCGCAGGTATCCTTCGACGCGACCGAGGCGCGTGTTCATGTCGTGCATCTCGGAACGTATCGAGGTGAGTTCCGTCCGCAATCCAGTCAACTCGGCCCGAACCTCATCCTGGAATTCCTTGTTGGACTGATTGATGAAAGTGACGACTGCGATAACGAGGATGCCTATGGCTGATACGATCTGTGCTCCGAACGCCCAATTATCTCGCGACATTCCGGTCATCTTCCGGCTCCTGGCGGGTGTGACGAAGTGTGAATAACCGACCCATATGATTCATTAGTCAGAGATCTGCCAACAGATCTCGTTGTTTTTCTGTTTTCTATTCGTTTCCGGACACGCGCAGGATTCCTTCGACGCGACCGAGGCGCGTGTTCATGTCGTGCATCTCGGAACGTATGGAGGCGAATTCGGATTGCATTTCCGTTCGCAATCCGGTCAACTCGGCCCGAATCTCATCCCGGAATTCCTTGTTGGACTGATTGATGAAAGTGACGACTGCGATTACGAGGATGCCTATGGCCGATACGATCTGCGCGCCAAAGGCCCAGTTCTCCCGCGACATTCCGGTCATTTTCCGGCCTCCTGGCTGGCATGAAAGAGTATGCATCACCAACTGTTACAAGCCTTTAGTCGGAGATCACCGGGTGATCCTCGTGTTTTTTCTAGAAAAAAGAAAAATCGGCAGGGGAAAACGCCGCGCTTCAGCCTCTCGGCTCAGCCCGGGCTCAGTCTCGCAGGGCGAGACTTTCCTCGGCGAGCGTCACGTCCAGCGGTTCGATGACCACCTGGCGGGGGCCATCCTCAACCACGCCGGCGACCCAGGCGCGGACACCCATCGACTCGGCGCATGCCACCGCCGCGTCTCCGTCTTCCGGGCGGACGAAGAGGGCGAAGCCGGCGCCCATGTTGAGGCTGCCGTAGGCCTCTTCCGCCGTCTGCCGGGTTTCGTCCATCATGAACTTCAGCACCTCGGGAACGGGGGGCACTTCGGATATACGGTAGGTGAACAGGCCGGGGTGGCGCATGATCTTGCGCCATCCGTGGCCGGTGATGTTGGCGATGTAGCGCAGGCCGATGCCGGCCTCGAAGGCGGCCTCGGTAACGGGAGGATAGAGCACGGTAGGGTCGAGCAGGGCCTCGCCGTACGTCCGGCCGCCGGGCATGACCGTGGCGTACCCTTCCGGCAGCCGTTCAGACAGCTTGCGCGCGAGGGTGAGGCCGTTGGCGTGGATACCGCTGCTCTCCAGGAGGACGATCGCGTCCCCGGCCGCCAGGTCCTCGCCCAGGGTGAGGCGCGACTTCGGCCGGATGATGCCCACGCAGGATGCGGCCAGGTCGATGGCGCGTTCCTCCACCACGCCGGTCAGGCAGGGCGTCTCGCCGCCGCCCCAGGCCACGCCCAGGACGTCGCAGGCCGCCTTCCATCCGTCCACCAGGTCGTTCATGCGTTCCACGTCATCGAACCAGTCCGACGAACCGGCGGCCCAGTAGGCGTGGATGCTCAGGGGCCGTGCGCCCACGGTGACGAGGTCATTGACGGCCGTGGCGATGGTGTCCTGCGCGATGTGGTCGTACCAGGTCCGTCCCGACGCCTCACGCATCGCATCCGCCACCAGGGCCTTGGTGCCCAGACATTCGGTGATGGAGGCGAGGTAGGCGTCGCCGATGTCCACCACGTACGCCGACTCACCGCGGCTGGCCGCCACCTCCCGGGCGCCGTCGCGCTCGAGGTGGACCCCCGTGGCCCGCGCCGCCCGCTGGGCGAGGACCTTCAGCGGATCGATCCGGTCGTAATCCACACCGGAATCCTCGTAGGTCAGATGGTCGTCGGCCATGCCTTCCCCTTCAGCTTCCGGTGGTGAACAGTTCCCGCAGCCTGCCGGCCACGAGCTCCACTTCGCCTTCCTCAAGCTGCAGCGTACGCGGACCCGGACCGTCGAAAATGATCTTCGGATCGCCCGCGCGCAACAGCCGGTCCACGTCTTCCCGGGACAGGGAAATGACCGCCTCGTCCCAGACCAGTTCCACGTCGCAATAGCCGTGGGTGTTGAGCTCGTAGCGGGCTTCAAGGCCGTCGATGTCCTGCAACTGGTCCGCCAGCCAGCGGGCCTTCGCATTCCAGGCCGCGATCTCTTCTTCCTCGTCGAGGGCGACGTAACGTTCCAGCGCGGTCACCAGGCCGACGATCTCCTCCTTGCCGACTTTCAGCCCCCGCCCGATGCCGTTGACCGGCGCGTTCTGCATCCGGGCGGCGTGGACCAGGTCGGCGCGGCCCGCGAGGATCCCCGTCGAATTCGGACCGCGAATCCCCTTGCCCCCGCTGACTACGACCAGGTCGGCACCGGCCTCAAGGTACTTGGTCAGGTTCTCCTTCGGCGGCAGGTTGGAAGCCAGGTCGATCATCACCGGCACGCCCCTGCGCCGGCCGATCTCGATGATCTCCAGGGGCATGAGCGTCTCGGGATCGTGTTCCTGCCGGTGGCGCACGGGAAAGGGCGGGACGCCCCGCGTCTGGTGTTCGATATAGGCCAGTCCCACGAGCAGGGCCGTCCGGTCCGTGATGGCCGCCTCGTACTCCGCGCGGGTTCCGGCCTCCACCAGCTTCATGCCCGCGAATCCGAACACGTTGTCGTAGAAGAAGCGATGGGCCTTCTGGAACAGGCACTCCACCTTCGGCCAGGTCGGATTGGGAAGGAGCCGCATCCGGTCCTGGTCGGACCCGGTCAGGACGCCCGCCGCGCCCACCAGCATCGCCGCGAAGGCGCCGGACGAGACCAGGGCGGCCTCCGCCCCCATGATCTCGGCGATGCGCCGTCCCGCCGCGTCGTGCAGTTCCGCCATGTCCACGAAGTAGCGGTTGGCCTCGGCCATGGCCTCCATCACCTCGGCCGGCATGCGCGAGCCCCCCATGCTCGAGAGGTGTTCGTGGGCGCCGACATGAGGCCGCACGCCCAGCAGCCGGGTATATACATTGTCCCTCAGATCAGCCGCCAGGGCTTCCGGATTGCCATCCAGGCCGGCCGGATCGTTGCCCGCACCGTCCGATCCGTCCGATCCGTCCTGCCCGCCCATACTACTGCAACCGACCGCCGCGACGCCAACCGCGCCTGCCATGCCCGCCAGCGCACTCACCCTGATGAACGCGCGACGGCCCAGCGTGCTCTCCGTTGCCGCCGGTTCCGGCTCATCCACGCGCTGCTCTTCCCGGATATCCTTGTCCATGTGTCCACACTCCCGCAGAGGGTTAAAACTCAGCCGAGATCCAACCCCCCACCAATTCTGCTCCGCCGGCCAACCCTAATCCCGCTTCTTCGCCGCCATCAGGTTCTCCGTCCGGCTTGCCACCTGTGCCTCGATCTCCTTGCGCGTCCAGCGCTTACCTCTGTTCATGCCTCCGCACGTCTCCGCTTCCCGTTCCCAACGGCGTTTCGACTTCAGGATGTCCTGCCAGAAGGGATAGCTGCTGCACTGGGACGGACGCACCGGATAGATGGAACATCCCTGGTCATAGAAGACGCAGGAACCGCCGTCCGGGGAGACCAGGGAGACATTGCCGTCGATCTCCTCCGTGTACCGTTCGAGAAAGGTCTCGAAAGGCAGGTCCAGGTACTCGGCGATGCGCCGGAATTCCTTCTCGCTGCCGTAGACGAATCCACCCGGAAAGGTGCAGCAGTGGCCGCACCCGTGGCAGGTGAACTGCAATCCGTCGTGCCAGAACTTGCCTTTAGCCATCGCTATTGATCGTTGTTGAAAGAGATTCCGTACTCTTTTGCTTTC
The DNA here is from genome assembly GCA_012270975.1 of Candidatus Latescibacterota bacterium. Classification (GTDB taxonomy): domain Bacteria; phylum JAAXHH01; class JAAXHH01; order JAAXHH01; family JAAXHH01; genus JAAXHH01. Next base: position 1,040,011 of record JAAXHH010000141.1, read on the forward strand.
GCGTCGACCATTCGTTCGATCTTGCGCAGCACCCGCCTATGATCGCTCACCAGTGACTTGTGATCGGCCATCAGTGATTTGTATTCCCGATCGATCTCTGAATCGTTGGGTGCGGACTTCTTTCTGGGTTCTTTCATATCATACACCGCCTTTCCAGCTTGAATGGCTTCGTTATTCTCCCACCGTGGCAATCACTTCGACCTCGCACCGCGCGCCGAAGGCGAGGCCGCTGCCGGCGAAGGCGCTGCGGGCCGGCTTGTCGCCGGGGAAGTACGTGACGTACACCTCGTTGAAGGCGGGCCATTCGGCGATGTCCGCCAGCATGACCGTGGCCTTGATCACCAGGTCCATGGAGGATCCGTTAGCTTCAAGGACCGTCCTGATGTTCTCCATGGTCTGGCGGGCCTCACCCTGGATGCCCCCCGGCGCCAGGTCCGTCGTACCGGGGATGTTCCCGATCTGGCCGGAGAGGAACAGCAGGTGCCCCACACGCACGGCGTCCGAGAAGGGCAGGTTCATGCTCGCCGTGGTCTCCGAGGTGAGGTAGACGGGCTCGTGTGAAGGCGACGCTGGTGGCGGTGCCAGTTCAGCCAACTCCGGCGCCGCGGACATCGTGGGCGTCTGCGCAGCCTGCTGCGCATCCGGCGATGCGTCCTGCCCCGTTTCCGCGCAACCCGCGACGAGCAGAAGCGACAATAACAAAAACGCCAGCAGAAGCGGCAAAGCGGCAGCCACCAAACGGATGGAGTTCATCCGTAGCGGCAAAGCGGCCACCATCAACGGCACGGGGTTCATCCGTAGCGGCGAGAGGGCTGCGCGTAGTCTTCCGGTCATATTGCGCTCCTATTTCAGCGTCAACTGTCCTTGCACGTTGACGTGATCACACAATGAAAAACAATCATGTAAACTTGAAACTAATGAATTGAAGCTGACCCGGTCAAGCGTACATGTAATCTCTCTCACGGGTTGGAATCGGATCGGGCTCCTGGGGGAATCGGATCGGGCTCCTGGAGGAACTGGATCGGAGCGCGTGGGAGGCCGTGGTCGCCATGGTACGGTCCGAGTTGCCGGACCCGGTGATCGACGACGCCGTACGGCGGATTCCGAAGCGATTCTAATACGGGCATGTGGGGGAATTTACGCCCGGTCAGGCACCGGCTTTCTGGCCGAAAACCACGACGGCTGCGTACAGGCCATTCTTTACTCCGACGCTTACACCCGCCCGATTGAATACGAGGTTCAGCTGGTTCCTGCAATGGACCGGGGATGCGTGCCAGTCGGCAAGCCATTTTTCTTGCAATTGATCACGTGCCGTTCCCTGCGTGAGTATTAAGTTCTCGCCCAGGACGAGCCACGCCGTCTGCGGGCTTGCTCTTGTTACCCGGTCCGCGATGCTGGATCCGTCCGATCCCGTATGGTAGTCGGCTGACAGATCGTTGGCCAGAAGATCCTCCATGTGGACCCTCGCGGCTTCGGCCAGTCCGTCATCCCATGTAACCGGTGTTGTCGGATCGAAGGATACATCCCCGCATGTGCCGCCCTGTCCCCGATAGACGTTAATCCCCGCCAGGATTCCACGCTCGATGTCCGAGAAAGGCGAAACAGTCGTAGCCGGTGGCGGTGAAGACGGCTCGGACGGCGGCGGATCCGGTTCGGCGGGGGCGGGCGCGGCCGGACTGCTGTCCGATCCGCACGCCGGCAACCAGGACATCCCGGCAATGAGGACGAAAAGCAACGGGATCGCGCGTGCCCGACCGGCTAAATGTGCTATAACCTGGCGTCTGTTTTCCAATTGAGGCTCCCGTTTATCTTTTTTCCAAATGTGACTCTCTGTGAAAAAGAAACCCGGCGGTCTGTAAAATACGTCGACTATCGGGTCAGTTCAACTACTACACGATGTACCCGCAAACCAGAAACTCCCTGCCGCCCTAACTCGCTTCGCAATTGACCAAAGGGCCAAACAGAACCATCTCCAGCCACGCCAGGACCGCGGGATCTATGTCCGGCGGAACGCACAGTCCGGTAAGGAAAGTGCTCAGTGACTGGAGGTTTTCAAGGCTGAAGAGTTCGACAGGCAGAGGTCCCGACAGATGCTCATTGCCAGCCAATGCCAGAATGGTGAGTTCGGAGAGTTTGCCCAACTCAGGCGGGACGCTGCCGGACAACGCGTTGAGGTCAAGATGCAGCCCTCGCAGGTTGGTCAGTTTGCCCAACTCAGGCGGGATGCCACCAGTCAGGGCGTTGTAGCCAAGACTTAAGAATCTAAGGTTGGTCAGTTTGCCCAACTCCGGTGGGATGCTGCCAGACAGGGCGTTGAAGCCAAGGTTCAACAATTGCAGGTTGGCCAGATTGCCCAATTCCGGTGGGATGCTCCCGGACAACTGTCTGTAGCCAAGATGCAGTTCTTGCAGGTTGGCCAGGTTCCCCAACTCAGGAGGTATGCTGCACGACGGGTTCGGGACCGGATCCCACGACGGCGGAAATTCCGCCGTCAAGACCGGAATGGAGAAAATATAGAGTCGTCGCAGATTGGTCAGGTTGCCCAACTCCGGCGGAATCCGGCACGACAACCGTACGTTTTCGTGCAGATCCAGTTCCTGCAGACTACTCAGGTTACCTAACTCCGGCGGAATTTCGCCGCTGAGGTTGTTGAAGCCGAGATTTAGTTTAGTAACTCTTCCATCCTCGTCAGTCTGCACCCCGTACCATGCACCCAAAGGAAGGTCGGACAACCAGTTGGTATTTCGCGTCCAGCTCGGACCGCCAAGGGCGTTGTACAGGGTAATCAACGTACCTCTGTCGGGATTGGCGATATCGACTTCGACCTGGACAGTGGCAGAAAAGCCGCCGTGGGACGCGGTGATCCGGGCGTCGCCGCTACTGACCGCCGTCACTAGTCCCTCTTCATCGACCGTCGCAACGCCTGTGTCGCTGCTGGTCCACGCGACGGCAACGCCGGCCACGGGATGTTCGTTCCGGTCCAGTACTGTCGCAGTCAACTGCACGGTTTCGCCGATCGCCATGAGCGTCGCCGACTGCGGTTCAGCGACGATTCCGTAAGCCGTTTGCATGACCGCTACGTTCACGCTTGCAGAAGTATCGCCCGACCTGGCCGTGATCTCGGTGCTGCCACTGCCGACCGCCGTCACCTGTCCGGCAGTGCTGACGGCCGCTACCGCGTCATCGCCGCTCGACCAGGCCACGACAGCGCTGCTCATGGGAGCGTTGTTCTGATCGAAAACCTGTGCGGTCAACTGAACGGTTTGTCCGATGGCATCGAGCGTAACCGACGAAGGTGAGACCACGATTCTGGTAGGTACCGGCGCAGGCGGCGGTTCAGGCAGTACGGGTTCGGTCGGACCGTCTTTGCCACAGGCGGTCAGGGTTAACAAAGACAGACCAATTATCATCAGAAGAATTCGTTGGCTCATTCCGTACAGGGCGCTCCGATATATCCGTACCAGCTGTCGGCATACGTACAACTCTCCGAGTGGCTTAGTACTCGGCAATTCGCTTTATTGTTCCAGATCGTGCTGACCGTACGGATGTGAACTCCGGCAAGTATACATCCCTATCTGCCACAACTAACGACCCCTTTGGTCGTTTGAATTCCATTCACCCATGCCGCGAACTCAGGACTCGGTGGCACGCATAACAACGTATGATCAAGATATAGCGAAATCAAATTGGTTAGACTGGTGAATGTATCGGGCAAACGTCCGAACAAAGAGTTGTTACGTCCCAGATCCAGGTATTCAAGGTTGCTTAGACTCCCCAGTTCCTCCGGAATACTGCCCGATAGTTGATTATTGTAAAGACCCAGATCGATCAGGTTAGTCAGGTTGCCCAGTTCCCCTGGAATTCTGCCCGATAGCCGATTGTTACTAAGTTCCATATGGGTCAGGTTAGTCAAATTGCCCAGTTCCGATGGAATGCTGCCAGATAGCTGATTATCACCGAGAACCAACTGGGTCAGGTTAGTCAAGTTGCCCAGTTCCCCTGGAATTCCGCCCGATAGCTGATTAATGTAAAGATCCATACGGTTCAGGTTGGTCAGATTGCCCAGTTCCGAAGGTATGCTACCAGATAGCTTGTTTCTTCGAAGACTCAGACGGGTCAGGTTAGTCAATTTGCCCAGTTCCGGTGGAATACTGCCAGACAACTCATTACTGTCAAGATCCAACGTTGGCAGATTCACCAAATCGCCCAGTTCAGGCGGGATGCTGCCAGACAACCGGTTGTATGATAGTTCCAGAATTGTCAAGTTAGCCAGCTTGCCAAGTTCAGCCGGGATGCTGCCAGATAGCTGATTTCTTCGAAGACTCAGACGGGTCAGGTTAGCCAGCTTGCCCAGTTCTGACGGGATGCTGCCAGATAGCTGATTGTCACCAAGAACCAGTTGAGTCAGGTTAGTCAAGTCACCCAGTTCACTTGGTATTTTGCCCGACAGTTGATTGTCACCAAGAAACAGACCTGTCAAATTACTCAGCTCCCCCAGTTCTGGCGGAATACTGCCGGATAACTGGTTATCGTAAATAGCCAGTTCCTGCAAGGTGCTCAGTTTCCCCAGTTCCGAAGGTATGCTGCCAGATAACTGGTTGTCTGCAAGGTGCAACCCGACAACACGACCGGTTTGATCTGTAGCTACACCATACCATTCATTAAGCGGATTGTCAGTTAGCCAATTAGCGTTGTTCTTCCAGTTCGGACCGTCCGTAGCATGGTACAAGGCAATGAGAGCGGCGCGATCACGACCAGTATCCCTTACCATAATCGTCGCGAAGCCCTCGACGCCCCTCGAACGAGCTGTAATGCGTGCGGTGCCATCGATCACTGCCGTCACCAGACCTTGATCGTTCACGGTGGCGACCGCCTCGTCGCTGCTCTTCCAGGTCACGACTGCATCCGGTACCGGCTGACCGTTCCGATCAAACACCGAGGCGGCTAGTTGCAAGGTCTGGCCGATGGCCATGAGGGTCGCTGCAGACGGCTCGATGACGATGCGTGTTGCCTTCTGTGAAACCGTAACGGTAACCGAAGCCGAGACGTTGCCCGACTTGGCCGTGATCTGTGCCGTGCCATTGCTCACCGCAGAGACCAGGCCCTGACCGGTCACCGTAGCAACACCAGGTTGGCTGCTCGACCAGGCCACGGAAGCGCCACTGAGCAACGCGTTGTTCTGATCGAAAACCTGTGCGGTCAACTGAACGGTCTGTCCGATGGCATCGAGCGTAACCGACGAGGGGTTGATGGTTACTCGGGTGGGAATGGGTGTTACGGCAGGTGGTTCAGGCGATGCCGACTTCGTTGGACTATCTTTACTACACGCCGCCAGCGATACAAGGCTTATGCATACAGCCGCATACGTTAGATATCTAAACAAAACGCTTTCCTATTGGCCTGTTCAGATCCACTTATCCCTTTGAAAAATACATGGTCATGAACGCTATTCCCTTCAGCGTAGCCCTCAGGCAGGACACCTGATACCGGTCAGTCCGTACTGAAAGCCAACAGGCACTGACAGTAACTTATCTCGTGTTGAATACCAGGTTCAGCCTTACAGGCATCCATTCAAAGGCATCCTCACCGACCCCCATAGTCCGGCTATAATTGGCGGTCAGCTGAAGACCAAACACATTTGTGAATGAGATCTTGACGCCGCCTCCTACATACAGCAGACCACCCTTTTCGACATTTTCAATATCGTTGATCGCAAATACCCAGGTTTTTACCCTCGAAAACCCCCCGCCTGCCTGAAGAAACAACTCGAATGGGGCGGATGCGTTGCCAGCACGTAGGCCACCCGTTACACCGATGATACTGGTACCTCCCCCATATAGAAACGGCGTATCTTCAAAAACAGAATCCTTGATACGGATCACGGTATAACTGACATCGGTTACGGCCCGCAGGTTGTTTGTTATACCATAAGACACGCCGCCTACTAAACTGGCGCCTAAATTCATGTCTTCCGAGCCGTCACCCAAAGCGCGTGCAGGCCCTCCCCCAAGACTAACACCGTACGTACCCTGCTGGGCGTGGACATCCCCGACGACAAATACAAGTGCCAGCAGCAATACAGTCAGGTACCTCATAACAACCTCCTGATGCGGTGGTTTACTATACCTGCCGAATTTGAGACGTGCAGCTCGTGTTGTTTAGAGATTGAAGTAAGTTAGTGACTTAATGGCCTATAACAAGAAGAAATCACGTAAATATATGATATTAACGTGACTATTATGATAATGTATGTGATAAATTATGATTATCGTCGTATGGAAGCAGGTAGGACTTGAATCGACGGAGGAGGAGACTTAATCACGAACCTGGAGGAAGAACCGATTGGGGTTCAAGCTCGGAGACGCTTTCGAGTGAAAACGAACTCCGCTGATTGAGGAAGTGGTCGACCGGAGTGAACCTGGCGTATTCCGCCTGATTCTGATGGACATTCGAATGTCCGAAAGAGAGCAGTCCGCAAAGACGAGCTACAGAGCGTCTCAGGAACGGCGCGCAACGAGGAGCTACGGAGCGTCTTCGGGTATTGGTGCGCTTTCAGCTATAAACGCTCCACCGGGTTTGGCCATGCGGTAGCCGACCCGGGATTCCGTAAAGATGTACCGGGGATTCTTGATTCCGTCGTCCAGCTTGCGGCGCAGTTTCTTTATAATGGCGCGTACCACCCTGGCGTCGCCGGTATTGCGCGACCGCCAGACGTTTCGCAGGATCTGGTCATAGGTTACCGCCTTGCCGGCATTGGCCGAAAGGACCCGGAGCAGGTCGTACTCGGTGGCCGTCAGCCTCAACTGCCTGCCTTTGAACACCACGCGCCTTTCGTCGTAGTCGATGACCAGTTCGCCCACTTCGAACGGTACGGCCGGCCCGACGTCCTTGCGCAGGGCGGAGCGGATCCGCGCAACCAGTTCCGTGGGGGAGAACGGCTTGACGACATAATCCGCCGCGCCGATTTCCAACGCTCTCGCGATCGTCTCGTCCCTTCCGTACGCGGACAGGAAGATGACCGGCCGCTCGGTCAGTGCCGGCATGTTCTGCATCATCTCGATTCCATCCGTACCGGGCAGCAACAGGTCCAGCAGGACGAGATCGGGCTGGTGGGCATCGATGAGGTCCTGGACCTTTTCCGGATCGCCGGTCACCAGCCCATGGTATCCCGCGTTCTCCAGTACGCCCCGGGTGTACCCCAGCGCTTGGGGATCGTCGTCCACCACGAGGACGACGGGTTTCCGATTGCCGGAGGGTCCGGGCGCGGAGGCTTGCCGCCAACTGAAGCCCGGGGCCCCGGGATCGACCTCCTCGGCCACCGGTAGCGAAAAAGTGAATCGCGTGCCCGGTCCCCCTTCCACGCTGTCGGCCCAGATGCGGCCGCCATGGGCCTCCACCAGGCCCTTGCAGATGGCCAGGCCCAGGCCGGGCCCGACCCTGCGGTCGTCGCGGTCGCTCCGTGCATACTTCCTGAACAGGTACGGCAGACGCTCGGTCGGTATCCCCGACCCCTCGTCCACGACCGATACCTCCACCTGGAGGTCCTTCAGCGCCGCCTCCACCCGGATGGTGGACGACTCCGGCGAGTGCCGCGCGGCCTTGGACAGCAGGTTGCCGACGACCTGGACGATGCGCTGCTGATCCGCCCGCACCCTGGGCAGGTCGGCGGGCAGGTCGATCCGGACGATATTCCTGTGCCCCACGCCCGTGAACATGTTCCTCGCCTGGTCCAGGATGGCGGCCAGGTCCACCGGCGCGGGGGACACCGAAAGCGAGCCCGTCTCGATGTACGCCGCGTCCATCAGGTCGTTGATCAACGCGCTCATGTGATTGGCCTGCGCGTCGATGATACGGAAGAACTGCTCCGATTCGGCCGGGTGCAGCACGGACGAGGACCCCAACGCGGTGGTGGCGCAGCCCTTGATGGTAGCAAGCGGCGCCCGCATCTCGTGGTTTACCATGCTCAGAAACTCGGCCCGCTGCCGTTCCTGCTCTTCGATCGGCGTCAGATCCTGCACGGTGACCACGACGGACAGGACCTCGCCCTGGTCGGAGACGATGGGCGTGGCATTGATCAGTGTCGTCACCGTTCTCCCGTCCGGAAACTCGTGGATGATCTCTTCCGCCCGCACCGGCCTGGACTCGAACAATTCAACCACCAGCGCCTGGAATTCCTTCGGATCGAGTCTGGTTCCATCCGTCCGTCGCACGGTTACCGCGTCAAGCAATTCCATGATGGACCGGTCCCGCATGTCCAGGTCGCCGACGATGCGACGAATCTCCTGGTTGAACGACAAGACCCGGCCGCTTCGGGCGTCAAACACCACCACCCCTACCGGCGAGGTGTCGATCAGCGCCTCCAGGTCGGCTCTCGCCTGTATGCCGTCCTGGTACTTCCGCGCGTTGGCTATCGCCGCTCCGGCATGGGATACGAAGAGCGATATGACACTCTCGTCTTCCCCGGTGAACTCCTGGCCGGCCTCCTTGTCGAGCAGGAACAAGTATCCCGCGGACGCGCCTCGGTGGCCTATGGGCATCCCCATAAAGCTCCGTTCCATCACGGAATGCCCCGGCAAACCGAGCGAGGCGAGGTGAGCCGAAAGGTCCTTCAGCCTGAGTGGCTGCGTTTCTTCTCTCAGATACGCCCAGAGTTCAGACGCATCGCGCAGATCCGGAAGCTGGACCTCCTCGCCGGGGTCCGGGCCGCCGGTGACGTATTCCCGCACCTTTCCCAAACTGTTCCAGGTGATGATTCCGCCACATCCCGCGCCTGCCAACGCGCAGGCACTTGCCACGACTTCCCGCAGGACGGTATTGACGTCAAGGCTCTGGTTGATGCGCAGGCTGGCCTCGCTCAACCTGGTAAGCCTATCCAGCGGGACTTCGACCTGCGCCTCCAGGCCGTTGGAGTTCGTCATTTTCGCTCCTCGATTCGTTTATCGCGTCAGGTGTGCCAGGTCGACCGAACAAAACGCACGCACGGTTTCGATTTCTACCGGCCTTGAAACTAACGAATATATACAAAAATCTGCCAATGGTCACAACATATTCACATGCGGAGCTTCAAAAATCGTATAACTATCATAAAGACGCTAAATCTCTCTTAGAATCGCAACCAAAATCACGTACATTGAGTCTAAATCAGGAATGCTTCGAAACCGGCCCCGTCGGCAGGTACGACCGGTGGACCTTAGAGAGATTGCCTTGAGGGGATTGGCGGACCGGAATTTCCCGGGGCGAAGCCAGCGTCCCGTACCCAAGCCGCAGCGCAGCCCGGTCCGCCTTGTATGGCACTGCGCTGCCGGCACCTGCTGCCCGCCGGCCGGCGAGGTGGCGATGACTCTTGCCAAGAGGGGTCGCCACTGACGCTCAGGCCGGCGGGGTTGATCCCATCATGGGAATTGAATCAGTTTGATATTTGAGACTGGGTTACGCTCTGGCGAAGGGGTTTCGCCGTTCCAGTACTCCGGGTGTGGCGCGTACTATGAATACAGTCCGGATCATTCCACTGGCTCGGGGTATTTACGACGCGTCGTCAGAAATTCCACGACCGCGCTCTCGGCCCAGCGCTCCTTTCCCGTGCCGTTCCTGACCGGCCGCGGGAAAACGCCTTTTTCCACCAGGCGGCGGATGTCCGCGGCGCTGAACCCGGTCAGTGCGGAAACTTTCTTTTGCGTCAGTAGCCGGGATCGCATCGCAGCATCCTTTCTTCGGCATCCAGATCGACCGAGACCGAACGCGCGGTCCTGACCGAACGCGCGGCCCTTGGAGCGGCACCGCATCGCAGATCGCCCTGGAGATCTTCTATTTGATCCATCCAGCTGGTGAATTCCGTGCCCATCGGGATACAGACTTCCGTGCCGGACAGCCACAGCACCAGGAGATCGAGTTGAAGGAACGACTCCGGCAACGGTCCGGCAAGCGCGGCATTGTCCCGCACCAGAAACACGGTCAGATCCGACAGCCGGCCCAGTTCCTCCGGAACGTCACCGGACAGGTTGTTCGCCGACAGGGAGAGCCGGGTCAGGCTTTCCATCCCTCCGAGTTCGGGGGGTATGGGGCCGCTAAGCCGATTGTTGTAGAGCCAGAGGACCGTCAGGTTGTCGAGATCCGACAGTGAGGGAGGTATTTGTCCGGACAGGCGGTTACTGTCCAGCCAGAGCGTCCGCACGTTCGTCAATCCGCCCAGCTCAGGCGGTATGGATCCCTCCAACTCGTTATCCGACAGGATAAACCTCTCGACTTTCCGAAGCTGGCCCAGTTCGGAAGGTATCTCGCCGCTTAGCCTGTTGTCGTGCAATTCGAGGGCGGTCAGGTTCTCAAGCCCGCCAAGCTGAGACGGAATGGGACCGCTCAGGTCATTGCCGTAGAGGAACAGCAATCTGAGGCTCGTCAGGTCTCCGAGTTCGGGAGGGATGGATCCTTCAAGCCTGTTCCTCGATACGGACAGCCACTCGAGCTTTCCGAGTTGGCCAAGTTCAGCCGGAATGGGCCCGGTCAGTTGATTCTCGTACAGGGCGAGATCCTCCAGGTGGGACAGGCTTCCCAATTCCGGGGGGATGGGACCGCTTAAGGCATTGCCGCCAAACTCTATCGTCCTCAGCTTTTCCAGTCGGGCCAGTTCTTTTGGAATGGTTCCGCCCAGCCGGTTCAACTTGAGTCTGAGCTCCTGCAGGTGCATGAACCGCCCGATCTGCAGGGGCAGGGATCCTCGCAGGTTGTTGTCGTCCAGGACGATGCGGACCACCGCGCCCGTCTCGTCGGTTTCGATGCCGAACCAGTCGCCTACAGGCGCCGTGCTGAGCCAGTTGTCGCTCCTTTTCCAACCGGGGCCTCCCGTATGCTCATAAAACGCGACGAGGAGACTCCGTTCGGCCCCGCAACCGATCATCCCATAGCCGTTTGCAATGGCGTTCCTCCATTCGCCGAACGCCTCGCCTTCGGGCACGCACAGTTGCGTGTCGTAGGTCCAGAACGCCTTCAGGGTCAGCCCCAGGAGCGCGGCGGGCAGCGGTCCGGTCATGCCCTTGTTGCTGTCGACGAACAACGCCGACAGGTTTTCGAGTTCTCCAAAGGATTCGGGGATGTTGCCGGACAACCGGTTATGGGACAGATCGAGTTCCCGAAGGGCCGTCAGTTGCCCTACGGCTTCGGGTATCTCCCCGGCCAGGTTGTTGTAGGCCAGGTTCAACCCGACGACCCTGTTCTCGCTATTCACCGAAACGCCGTACCATTCGCCGATCGGCCGGTCAGATCCCCAGTTGGACCGATCCCTCCAGTGCTCGCCGCCCGTCGCATCATACAGCGCAACAAGCGCCTGCGCTTCCGGATCGGGCGTGGATGCAACGGGGGCTGGCATCGGTTGCTCCGGTGAGGTCATCGCGTTGTCCTTCCCGCACGACATCATGACCACCATTACGGACATCACGCAGACCAGTTTTCTCATTGTTCCTTAGATCCCTTTAAAGGCCGAAATTGGCGGCCATGTACGCGGCGAGCGCTTTTCTCACCAGTTCGCGCACGTCGTTTTCGATCTGGGTTCGCTGTGCCGCCCCGAGGCCTTCAGGCGGGGCCGGGGGCCTAGCCCATTTAAACGCCATGTTCGGTGGGAGGTAATCCCCATGGCGTACCCCGCCGTCTCATCACTCGTACGTGCCCGCCGCGTTTTCGGTCAGCCAGCCTCGTCAAGCAGTGCCTCCTACTTGCGACGGGCGGAGAAGGTGCACGAGACGCCGGATTCTGCTATCGCCGCGGACCGGGACGACGCCCCGCACTTTTTTCCGGACTCTTTCTGCACCCGGTCGCAACACCCGGCGCGACGACTTCCTTAACTTCATGATGGCATAGGATTAAGGCAGGAATGCCTGGATACCCCGTAAAACCGGACCGGAAGATTTCGTGTAAATCGATTGGATTGTATTGTTTGAAGTTACCCCGTTTTTGTGGA
>JAAXHH010000145.1 GCA_012270975.1 Candidatus Latescibacterota bacterium
GCGTAGTATCCGAACACCGCGCACGCGACGATGCCGAGAACCGTCATCAGCAGCCTGACACCGCGCACCGCATTCGGGTTCTTCACGACCATGGTCAGGATCCCGCCGTGGATGTGCTCGCCGTTGCGGGTGACATAGGCCACGCCGAGGAAGTAGAACCAGGCGCCGAACAGCAGGGCGAGTTCCTCGATGCCGACGAATGGCGAGGCAAAGACGTATCGGAGAACCACCTGGGCGAACATCAGGGTAAGCGTTCGGTAAGGGGGTGATGGCCTTACTGGCTGTCATTGATTGAGCGTTCTTTTCCAATCTTTTCTGAGCGGACAGAGCCAGATGTCCTTTTTCGGTTCGGCGAATTCCCTCTTTGTGTCGTACTTCCCGCGTCCCTGCGTGGTTCCGACATGGATCCATCCTGAAGCCTTGTAGGTGATCCCGGAGAAGCGTGGGGTTTCGACGAAGGTTTCCATCAGGACCGGTGTCACCCTGTACTGGATGTACCAGTCCAGCGGCAGCTGGCGGCGCACGGTTGAAAGGATGTGGGAGGCCAGGTTTGGAATCCGGACCCATGGCATGATGAGGTAGCGGGAGTTGTCGACCACGAGGGGGAGGTTTCTCTCGCGGGTTTCCGGCCTCCATCCGATGAAGTCGTCGCGCGGTGCGACCTTCCAGGCCGCGGCGGAGAAGCCGAGCATGGCCAGTGGGCGCCCGTCGCGGTCATGCACCGCGTACCGCATCTGTGCACCGACGAGGGTCTTGTAGCCGAGATAGTGATAGCGGGCGATGAACTCATTCCAGAGGCGGCTGGCCCCACGGCCGGCTCCGGTGACCTTGACCAGGCGGAGCGGACGAGCGGCCTCCAGTGTGAGCGGCGGTGATGCCGGCGGTTCCGTTTCCGGGCCGAAGCTCGGAGGACGGGGGGGCGAACGTACCCGTCGTGGCGGCGGCAGTGTGATGATCCCGTCCCGGTGCATCTTCAGCATGGTGAGCCGGGCCATCATCGCCTTCAGCCCGCCGTCGGGCTTGACCCAGCCGATGGTGTGGCAGAACGCGCGCGCCAGCCCGGCACGGGTCTGCTGCGGGGAGGATGCGATCAGGGCCCGCATCAGCGCCATCTCGCCGGTGGTGAAGTCACGCCCGTGATAACGACACTCGATCGTGTCATCCGTCGTCATNNTTGAGGTGTCGGCGCCTGTCTTCGTCCATCGACCAGGGCAGCCAGGGTGAGAGGTCGGCCGGAGGCTGGCCACCGTTTCCTGCACAGGCCGAGAGCCAGTCGTCGAGCCACGTGCGGACATCGATGCCGTTCATCCGCAGGGTCTCGAAGATCCCGTACATCATGGCGGAATACCGGGCGCCTTCCAGGCTGTCGGAACCGAATGACAGCTTCCGTTCGATCACCGGATCCCGGAGGATCCGCTCGATGAGGTTGTTGTCCATGGGCACGTCGGGCCTGTCGACGAACACGCAGAGCCCGTCGCGATGCCTCAACAGCGAGCGAAGCGGCTTCGCGCGCCGGTCCGAGCCGGCACGCCCCGCCAGTTCCCGTTCGGCGGTCGCGAACAGCTTGTCGAGTGCGCGCCTCAGTTGGCGATGCACGACCCCGAACCGTCGCGACTGCTGGTCCATCCCCACATCCGGGTCGTAATGCTTCAGCCGGACCGCGTTCAGGTGGTAGATCCGCCCGATCCGCTCCAGCCAGCGATCCTCCCATGTCTCCAGCGCGTCATTGCCGGCCGCAGCCTGGATGAATTTCCGGCGCACATGAGCCCAGCACCATGCCAGGATCAGCCCGCCGGCCAGGGAACGCGCCAATTTCTTGTAGGCCGAGTAGGCGTCACACACCAGGATGGTGCCGGCACCGACGTTGGCGAACAGCTTGCCGGCAGCCTCGGCGCTGCGCCGCGCGTCAATATGGAACCACACCGCGTCCCGGGAGACCGCACTCCACAGCCAGGCCCGGCTGGTGCCGCGGATGGCCTTGAGAGACTGAACCCGCCAACCGGTCTCGTCACCGTGCAGCATCGTGGCCGTGTTCAGCTGCGCGAGGATCGCCTGCGACAGCGGCTCGAACAGCGGGATCAGCCTGTGAATGCTGTCGCCCAGGGTTCCGGCGGAGATGGGCAACCCCTGCTCACGCATCCATGCCGCGACCCGGTTCAGCGGACGGTGGAAGGCGTAACGCTCGAGCAGGAAACAGACCCAGAAGCTGATCCCGAACAGCGTGTGGGGAAACAGCCGGGGAACCGGGGGCGCCACCACTTCCTTCGGCGCCGACGCACAGTTGCAGCTGCGCCGCCAACGGTTCCGGTTGATGGTCCGGACATGCGCCTTGACCTCGATCTCGATGACCTCGGAGTCATGGCTGCCGTTCTTCACGTAAGGCAGGCCGCAGCAGGGACAGACACGCTCCTCCTCCGGCGGGTCGTGAACCTCGGGTTTGCGCTCCATGTCCGCACGCGGCGTCCGGCCGTGCCCGGGCTTGTCCGCCTGCTGGCCACGCTTGCGGCTACTGCCGGATCCGGACGTCTTCCCGCTCTTCTTCTCGCTGGTGCTCCCGAAACGGGCCTTCTCATGCGTCGCACGCGCCGAGCGGAGCCTTTCGTTCTCGGCCTCGAGGTCCGCCATGGTCTCCGCCTGCGCGTCTCTCTCCTGCCGCAGCCGCTGGATCTCCTTGCGCATGCCCACAATCGTGTGCGGGCCGCTGTCAATACCGGCGGCGTTCAGGAGCCCCTCAAACCGTGCCAGCTTCTTTTCCAGCTTGCGAAGGTTCCGCGCACTCTGACTACGGCCAAGCTCCTTCAGCTCCGCGCGCGCCGCGGCAAGCTTCTCGCGGTTGCTCTCGAAGACCCTGCGCAGTCCGTTGAGTTCGCTACGGGCCCGGACCGATTCTTGCCTCCATTCCTCGGCACGGGCTTCCGCTTCCGCAAGCCTGTCTTCCAGTGCCGTGATCCCGGCTTCCGTCGCCTCCGCACGCGCATGCTCCCGTTCGTACAGACGTTTCAACTCCTCCGGCGGCAGGGCCGACGGATCGACAACATCGCAAACAGGGCCTGCGGAATCCAACATGCAGCCGGATTAACAGATGTCGGGAACTGTTGCCAGAAGAAAATGAAACCCGGAAATACAGCCATCAAACGCCGAAAATAAAGGCCATCACCCCCTTACCGAACGC
>JAAXHH010000054.1:0-210 GCA_012270975.1 Candidatus Latescibacterota bacterium
ATCCACGTAGCGGCTGTACTGGCGGCGTGCGTAGTTGGTGTAATCCCAGTTCTTCCACTCATACATCTGGTAGAGGGTTTGGGGCAGATACCACTTCCGCAGTGCAGGAGAGATCGTCTCCGAAGAGATGCGCGGACCGGACGTGACATAGGGGTTAAAAAAACCTGCCGCTAAGTCGGCGGCAGCTCGCCCCTGCAGAACTAATAACAC
>JAAXHH010000054.1:334-1800 GCA_012270975.1 Candidatus Latescibacterota bacterium
CCCGCCTGATCTTTCCCGTCCCACGCGTGGACCCCATCGGCTGCCTCGAGAACGCGAACCAACTGCCCACTCAACGAGAAGATTTCGACGTCGGGTTCGGCGCGGACCTTGGTCAGGACGAAGCGGATCTCGAGCTGATCGTTGACTCCGTCTCCGTTCGGCGTCACAATGCCGGGACTCAGGTCGAGGTTGCGGATCAAGCTGCCCCTCGCGGCGGCGGGTACGTACACAGACGTCAGGCCCGTATCCTCTTCTCTCACGCCCTGCAAAACGCCCGTGTTCGAGTTCCGCACCCAAGCGTCGAAGCGGGTCGCCGCTTCGATCAACCGGGTATCAAAGGAGATCGTTACCGAGTCGCGGCGATTGACGGTCGGCAAGGTGACGCTCAGGGAGTCGTTTAGCATCTCAACGGCGACTGGGTCTACGTCGTTTTCCCCGATGCGGAGCGTTACATCCTCGACCGGGCGAGGCACTAGGATGAGGACCTGATTGAAGCCCGACCCGGAGCCAATGCCCGGCTTGATGAGGTAATCGAAGCGTTGGAGCGAGTCGAGTGCCGCCTCGCGGGGTAGGATCCGGCCGGTCACACCGCCGCGCAGGAGGGGGTCCTCGAAGTTGATGGCAATAGACCGAAGGGTCGCCGCGGTGTCAGGCGTATCGCTGAGCAACCGAACCTGTAACTGCACGAATTTGCGCGGACTCGGCGAGAGGAACGGTTGACCAGACCGCAAATAGGTGCGACTCCAAGAACTCCAGTCAGAACCAGGACGCCTGATTTCCACGACAGGCTGCTTCTGCGACTTGGGCAGTTTGTTCCACAGCGCAACGGGAATTTCCACCCCGGCCTTGTTGTAGTACTTGCTTTCGATGATGAAGGTATCCCCCGTCCGGGAGCGCAGCTCGATTGATGCTTCCGGCGGCGCGTCCAGATCCCACTCAATGCTGGTGATGCTCTTGGTCGCCCCGAGGTCAATGTAGTCGGATGTCATCTCCACGGCCGCCGGGTATCCCCCACCGAACCACAGGTGCTCCCAGAGACGGATGAAGTGGTTGTAGGGATGCCCATTCGCGTGGAACTTGTTGACTACGTGGTAGAACACGTAGCGCACCGGTCGCATTGGGAAGTGAAAGTCGTAGATGTAGCGGGGCGGGGGAACCAGTATGTTGTCGACCTCGGTCAGTTCTTGGTAGTCGAAGTTGCTCTCGACGCGCTCACCTGAAAAGCCGGTCAGCTCCTCGCCGTCGGACGTGAACATGATGAAGCCGTGTTGACGGTTGTTCCCACCGCCGGATGTGCCGAAGCCTTCGCGGAAGCTGAGCGCCACGTGGCGATCGAGCCAGAAGGTCGCGCCGAGGTCCCACTCGTACCAGGCACCCGAAAATTCCCAGTCACCAGCTGCGTCCCGCTCGGCAGTCACCGACCACCACTCATTCATATCGCCGTCCATTACGCTGGCGACGCCTTC
>JAAXHH010000043.1 GCA_012270975.1 Candidatus Latescibacterota bacterium
ATCGGGAGGAAGGGTGTCGGTTGCCGGTCACTGCGGTTTGAATTACGATAGACGATGATTTGCGATCAGTATGATCGAACGCAACGGACGTAACGACTTGACACAACGGACCAAAGCGCTGGTGACCGGCGGGGCTGGATTTATCGGTTCCCACCTCGTGGATGGGCTGCTGGATAGCGGATACGACGTGGCGGTGGTGGACAACCTGAGCAGCGGCCAGTTGCGCAACGTGAACCACCAGGCGACCTTTTATCATGCAGAGTTGAACGATGCTCGCTTGAATCAGATCGTCCAGCGGGAACGGCCGGAGATCGTGTTTCACCTGGCGGCGCAGAGCAGTGTCCGTCAGTCGGCCATCGATCCGGTGGCCGACGCCGACGCCAACGTGATGGGCACCATCCGTTTGATTGCGGCGGCGGCTGCCGAAGGCGTGGAGAAGTTTATCTTTTCGTCCACCGGAGGCGCGATCTACGGCGACCCCGAGACGATACCATGCGACGAAGATACGCCAATCAACCCGCTGACTCCTTACGCCCTTTCGAAGTATGTCGGCGAGCAATACCTGGAGCTCTTCAACGAGACGTATGGACTGGATTACACGATCCTCCGGTACGCCAACGTTTACGGTCCTGGTCAGAATCCCGATGGCGAGGCCGGCGTCATCGCGATCTTTGCCGGGATGATGCTCAGCGAGCGCAGGCCGCAAATCTTCGGGGATGGCCTCCAGGAACGTGATTTTGTCTATGTGTCCGACGTGGTCCGGGCCAACCTCGCCGCCGTCAATAAAGGCCACGGCAGGACGTACAACATCGGCACCGGGCAGCAGGTCAGTGTAGCGCGGATCTACGAGATGCTGCAGGAGATCGCGGAATTCGATCAGGAGCCGGACTATCGACCTCGGCGAACCGGCGAGGTGCTCCATATCGCCCTCGACTCGACGCGCGCGGAGAAAGAGCTGAAGTGGACGCCGGAGGTGCCACTCGAGGAAGGGCTGCGGCGTTCGGTCGAGTACATTCGCGCTTCGTTTTCACAGCGGGCCAACCGTGCAGGCGCTACGGCAGAGCGCAGACGCCATCACACCAATCCGGCGCAGGCAGTCGCCAACGGATCGAACAGGTAAAGGAGGAATCTAACCGATGTCCAACGACTACGACGTTGTGATCCTTGGCGCCGGCGCCGCCGGTATGTCGGCGGGTCTCTACTCGACCCGAGCCATGCTCAGCACGCTCATGATCGAAAGCATCGGCCCGGGCGGGCAGTTACTGATTACCGATGATATCGAGAACTATCCGGGCTTCCGGGACGGCGTGAAGGGTCAGGAGTTGGCGGATGAGATGTATGTCCAAGCGGAGCGTTTCGGGGCCAAAATGGAGTTCGCCGAAGTCGAAGGCGTGGAAAACCTGTACCAGGACCGGAAATTGATCCGTACTTCCGAGGGCGACTTCACGGCGCGGGCTCTCATCATCGCCACCGGCGGTTCCCACAACAAGCTAGGGGTGCCCGGCGAAGACGAGTTCGGGGGACGCGGCGTTTCGTATTGCGCGGTCTGCGACGGGAATTTCTTCCGGGGGCAGGACGTGGTGGTTGTTGGTGGGGGTGACTCCGCCATGGACGAGAGCTACTACCTGACTGGCATCTGCAACTCGGTCACGATCATCCACCGCCGGGACGAACTTCGCGCCACCAAGGTGCTGCAGGACCGCGCCTTTTCCAACCCGAAGTACAAATGGCTGTGGAGCCATGTCGTCGAGGAGTTCGTGGGCAACGACGTGTTGGAGGCCGCCCGGGTCAAGAACCTGAAAACCGATGAGGTATACGACTATCCAACCGCAGCCGCGTTTGTCTACGTCGGGTTCCATCCCAACACGGAGGCCTTCAAAGAGCAGCTGGACATGGATGAACTGGGCCACATCCGCAGTGACCTGCACATGAGGACCAACATACCCAGGGTCTATGTCTGTGGTGATGCGCGGGCAGAATCCACCAGGCAACTAGGGGCCGCCGTGGGGGACGGGATCACAGCCGCGCTGGCGGCTTTCCATGATCTGTCGTCGTAAGCCGGCGACGGCATTGAGGACATAACGAGATTTAAGGGGCCGGTTCCATTCCAGACCCTAAATTAATCCGGCCGTCTCCCGAATCAGCAACGACGTGCTGCCGCCGATGATTACGAAGAGGACGGCGTAGCGAAAAATGCCCAGGCTCATGCGGCGGGCCAGCCATCCGCCCAGCGTGGAGCCGATCACTACCACCGGGATCCCGATCCCCATTTCCAGTTCGACGCCCTGGGGTATCAACCCGACCGCATAGTACAGCGCCAACCCCAACACCCCGGCCAGCAGGAAATACACCGCCAGGGTCGCGCGCATGGTTTCCCTGGGCCAGTCCTGCTCAATGGCGTAGATGGCGGCCACCGGGCCGCCGATGCTCAATGTCGTGGTCAACAGCGTGGTGGTGAAGCCGAAACCGACGGCGGCCCATCTGGTGCGGGCGGCTGGCAACCGGACGTCGAACAGTGTGAGCAGAGCGATCACCAGAATCAGGCTCACGATGGATAATCGGAGCGCGGTGGGCGCGGCAACGCTGAGCAGGAGTACGCCCAGGGGCACCGGCGGCAAGCCGGAGACGATGAACAGCCAGGACTGCCGCCAGCGAAAGGCGCGCCAGGTCTGGAACAGAATCAGCACCGTGGCCACGACGATCATGGCGTTGGACA
>JAAXHH010000097.1 GCA_012270975.1 Candidatus Latescibacterota bacterium
GAAGAAGTCAGATGAGGCCATAGTAGCGGAGAAGCCGGCGAACAAAGGGGAGAGATTCCCGGCGGAGTCGGTGGAGCGAAGGGCCTCACCCGAAGGGAAGCCGGAAAGCCAAAGCACGCGCCGGACGCAGAGTCGGGGGAGCGTGTCCCAGGCGGCGGACCGGATACGGGAGTTCATCGAACGGGAACCGAAGAGTCGGTTGACGGCGCTCCTGCACCACATCACGGTGGACGCGTTGAGGAAAGCCTACGGGGAGTTGAAGAGGTGGGCGGCCCCCGGCGTGGACGGCATGACGTGGAAAGAGTACGCGGTTGGGTTGGAAGATCGATTGGTCGACCTGCATGACCGGGTACAGCGGGGAGCGTACCGGGCGACGCCATCGCGGCGGGTGAAGATACCCAAGGCGGATGGCGGGACACGACCGCTTGGCGTGGCGGCGCTGGAGGACAAGATCGTCCAGAAGGCCGTGGCGGACAACCTGCTGACGCCGATTTATGAGGCGGAGTTCCTGGGGTTCAGTTACGGGTTTCGGCCTGGCCGAGGGGGGCACGATGCGCTGGACGCCCTGGCGGTCGGGATCGGGCGGCGGAAGATCAGGTGGATTATCGACGCGGACATACGCGGATTCTTCGACAACGTGTCGCGGGACTGGATGCTGCGGTTTCTGAGGCACCGCATCGGGGATGAGCGGGTGATACGGTTGATTGCCAAGTGGTTGAACGCCGGCGTCATGGAGGATGGAGAGTGGAGGGACGACCTGAAGGGGACGCCGCAAGGGGCGGTGATATCGCCGATCCTGGCGAACGTCTACCTGCATTACGGTTTGGACCTCTGGTTCCAGAGGCAATGGCGGACCCGCGAGGCCGAAGGCGAGACCATGATGGTGCGGTACGCCGCCGACTTCGTGGTGGGATTTCAGTACCGGCGGGATGCGGAGCGATTCCTCAACGACCTGAAGGAGCGAATCGGACGGTTCGAGTTGGAGATGCACCCGGAGAAGACCCGACTCATCGAGTTCGGACGGTATGCGGCAGAGAACCGACGAAGGAGGGGGGAGGGGGGACCGGAAACGTTCGACTTCCTGGGCTTCACGCACTATTGCAGGAAGGACCGGAAGGGACGCTACGGGCTGGGGCGCAAACCGATAGCGAAACGGATGACGCGCACCCTGAAGCGAGTGAAGGAGGAGCTGAGCAGGCGGATGCATGAAGGCATCGGGAAGACCGGCAAATGGCTGGGGCGAGTGTTGAACGGATGGCTGAACTACTTTGCTGTCCCGACCAGCCTGCGCTATCTGAGACGCTTTGCGAGCCACGTCCTGAGATTGTGGATGCGAGCAATCAATCGACGATCCCAGAAGGGCGGATATAGCTGGGAGGCGATGAACCGACTGGCGGCGACCTACTGGCCGAGACTGGGAATACGGCATCCATGGCCGGACCGACGAATGCTCGTCAACACCTGAGGGAGGAGCCGGATGCGCTAGCTGCGCACGTCCGGATCTGTGCGGGGGGTCCCCAGCAATGCGGATTCCTACCGCGATATGCACTCCCGTTGCGTGTCACTCTGGTTCTCTGCGATGGGGCAAGCGGCCGCCCTGCCGGCGGGAACCCCATGGGCACGGCTGAAACAGAGTCCCGGCGTCGTTTCCGGTCGACCCGGGTGGAGGAGATGGCCGAGGCTGTGCCAGGGCCTGTGCGGGCAAGAGCCACCCGGCAGCGCGGGCGTCCCGCCCGCATGCACTGCCGTTGCGGGTCACTCAGGTTCCCTGCGATGGGGCAGCCGGCCACCCTGCCGGCGGGAACAGCATGGGCACGGCCGAAGCAGAGCCCCGGCGCCTTTGCCGGTCCATCCAGGTCGAGGAGATGGCCGAGGCTGTGCCAGAATCTGTGCGGGCGGGACGCCCGCGCTCCCGGGTGGGCATCATCCCGTGACGTCATCGCAGCAAAAGAGGTCCATCGGTCGTCGTGTTTATCCGTGGAGCTTGGCGAGCAGGCCGCCTCCGATTAGCATAGGGGGTCCGGGCCGTTCGGGTTGGCTGGCGCAGGCCGCGGCCAACGGGCGATGGAGCGTTTTCCACGCCGGATTCCCTTAATTTCAAACGTTTTTCAATCAACGCGACGCAAGGAGGATGGCATGCTCAAGGCAGGGGACAAGGCCCCGGATTTCACGGGCACCGACGACCAGGGTCAGACCGTTGCCCTCGAGGATTTTCGGGGCAAGAAGGTTGTGCTCTATTTTTACCCCAAGGACAACACTTCAGGATGCACCCAGGAGGCTTGCGACTTCAGGGATTCGATGGCCGACCTCAACCAAAAAGGCGTGGTGGTGCTGGGGGTCAGTCCGGATTCGGTCTCATCCCACCAGAAGTTCAAGGCCAAGTTCTCCCTGCCCTTCGGGTTGCTCAGCGACGGAGATCACGCCATCGCCGAGGCCTACGGAGCCTGGCAGGAGAAGTCCATGTACGGAAGGAAGTACATGGGCATCGTCCGCTCCACCTTCGTGATCGACGAGGAAGGCAACATCGCCGAGGCCCACGGCAAGGTCAGGGTGAAGGGACACGTGGCGGGATTGCTGAAGTCGCTCTGAAGGGAACGGCAGGCGGGGTGTGTGCGGCGTCGTTTTGGTGACGCTGTGCGTACCGGGACGGTGCTTCGAAATCGCCGCATTCGCGGCTGGGTTGACGCAGAACCGATTCGACCCCGGGTTGCCACCCGGGGCCTCGGGCCGAGCGGCGTAGTCGGGATTGATGTTTCGCTCCCGAGAATACGCCCATCATGCCGGCTTTCTTTTCGAGCCGCGAATGCGGCGTCAGCGCTTAGCCGTGGGCGTCAGCCCATGGAATGCTGGGCGTTTAAGTTGAGCCGCGTAGGCGGCGACTACAATAGACGACTTGT
>JAAXHH010000039.1:0-404 GCA_012270975.1 Candidatus Latescibacterota bacterium
GATTCAATGTTGCTGTCCGACCCCGCGGCATCCTGGTTGCACACCAACGGGAACCTCGCGGGACACCGCTACAGCGTGCTTACGCAATTGAACACGTCCAACGCCGATCAACTCAACGTCGCGTGGATTTTCTCGCCGGGCGGCGAGACCGATGCGCAGAATACGCCGCTATACCACGACGGTCTGGTGTACTTCGCGCAGGACAACACGGTCTTTGCGATCGATGCACGTTCTGGCCGACGTGCGTGGAAGTACGAGCACGAGTTGCCCGAGACGTTCGGCGGCTACAACGTCGATTTCATCACCGGCAAGCACCGCGGTGTGGCCATCTACGGCGATTACATCTACTTCCTGTCGAACGATTCCAAGCTGCACGCCATTCATTACAAGACGGGCGAGCAGAA
>JAAXHH010000039.1:467-1009 GCA_012270975.1 Candidatus Latescibacterota bacterium
ACGGCTATCCCTGGCGGCCAGATCATCGTTCCCCTCAACGCCACGGACTTCGGCGGCCTGCCGGGCTTTGTCTATGGCGTCAATCCGGAAGACGGCGAAGTGCTGTGGGAATGCAACATGATTCCCGGCCCCGGCGAACCCGGCTATGAAAGCTGGCCTGGCGACAGTGCCGATTATGGCGGCGCCGGCCCGTGGATCAGCGGCTCGTGGGATCCCGATCTGAGGATGTACTACACCGGTACGGCCAATGCCTATCCGTGGAATCCCAAGACGCGCGGTGACGGCTTGATGGACAACCTTGGTGCGGCCAGCGTGGTGGCGTGCAATACCGACACCGGCAAGGCGGCGTGGCGCTACGTGGCGGTCCCCGGTGACCCTTGGGATTTTGACATCCCGCAAACCCCCATGATCATCACCATCGACGGGCGCAAGACGGTCGTGCATCCGAACAAGGTCGGCTTCATCCATTACCTGGATGCGGAGACCGGTCAGTTCCTGCGCGCTCCGGCGTTTGTCGATCGGCTGAACTGGATCGACGGATA
>JAAXHH010000113.1 GCA_012270975.1 Candidatus Latescibacterota bacterium
GGCAGGGCATATCGCAGTTCTCTCAACCGAACGACGAACCCAATAAGGAGTAGGCCATGAACCGCATGTTTACGAAGCTCACGGGCGTGGGCGTCGCATTGGCGCTCTGCCTGATGGGGACCACCGCATGGGTGAATGCCCAGGCGAATGACCAGGCGGTGACGGATTCAATGTTGCTGTCCGACCCCGCAGCATCCTGGCTGCACACCAACGGAAACCTCGCGGGACACCGCTACAGCGTGCTCACACAATTGAACACGTCCAACGCCGATCAACTCAACGTCGCGTGGATTTTCTCGCCGGGCGGCGAGACCGATGCGCAGAATACGCCGCTATACCACGACGGTCTGGTGTACTTCGCGCAGGACAACACGGTCTTTGCGATTGACGCCCGTTCCGGCCGGCGCGTGTGGAAGTACGAGCACGAGTTGCCCGAGACGTTCGGCGGCTACAACGTCGATTTCATCACCGGCAAACACCGCGGGGTGGCCATCTACGGCGATTACATCTACTTCCTGTCGAACGATTCCAAGTTGCACGCCATTCATTACAAGACGGGCGAGCAAAAGTTCGTGAAGCAATACCTGCACTATCCCGAGGACTTCGAGAAGACCGAGGATGGTGATGCCAATGGCTACGCGACCACCGTTGGCCCGACGGCTATCCCCGGCGGCCAGATCATCGTTCCCCTCAACGCCACGGACTTCGGCGGTCTGCCGGGCTTTGTCTATGGCGTCAATCCGGAAGACGGCGAAGTGCTGTGGGAATGCAACATGATTCCCGGCCCCGGCGAGCCCGGCTATGAAAGCTGGCCTGGCGACAGTGCCGATTACGGCGGCGCCGGCCCGTGGATCAGCGGCTCCTGGGACCCCGATTTGAAGATGTATTACACGGGTACGGCCAATGCCTATCCGTGGAATCCCAAGACGCGCGGCGATGGCTTGATGGACAACCTTGGTGCGGCCAGCGTGGTGGCGTGCAATACCGACACCGGCAAGGCGGCGTGGCGCTACGTGGCGGTCCCCGGTGACCCTTGGGATTTTGACATCCCGCAAACCCCCATGATCATCACCATCGACGGGCGCAAGACGGTCGTGCATCCGAACAAGGTCGGCTTCATCCATTACCTGGATGCGGAAACGGGCCAGTTCCTGCGCGCTCCGGCATTCGTGGATCGGCTGAACTGGATCGACGGATA
>JAAXHH010000101.1 GCA_012270975.1 Candidatus Latescibacterota bacterium
CAGGGCAACCGCATATAAAATTATTGCCCCATCAATAACTTATGTCGGAAGGCATCGTTCAGAGCCGCCCGGATCCGCTTCTTCCTGTAGCTGATCTTCGTCTTCTCGCGCTTGAGCAGGTTCATCGCCATATGGCGAATCACCCCGATATTGTGAGGGGCATTGCCTCGGCGAATTCGGCTTTCGTCTTCACGGAATGTCACGTCCAACCTCCAATGCAGTGCGTTCTCGATGCCCCAGTGCGAACGCACCGATTGTTGAAACAACTTCACGTCATCGAGCGAGGTGATGAAGTAGCGCTGTTCAATGCTGACACGCCCTGCGCAGTGACGTTCCGACTGCACCATCCCGATGCCCTTCAATCCCCTCCACTTCTCCACCCCAGACAACGAGCTGAGGTCGGTGGACAAGAAATAGCTCCTGTGCTCGATTCGACCGTGGCCTTCCTCCGAGGTCTCCTCGTTCTCTATCTCCGCACGGTCATAATCCTCCTCACTGGCCGCCTCGAAATACCCTCGCACCTCAGCCTCCAATTCACGCTGATTCCTCTTCAGCGTCAATACGTAATCCCCACCGCCTTCTTTGACCTGTTTCGCGATCGCTCGTTGGCAGCCCATCGCATCCAGCGTCACGATACACCCCTTCAATTCCAGCTTCTCCAGCAACTCCGGCACCGCCGTAATCTCGTTCGACTTCTCATCGGTCTTCACTTGGCCAAGCACCACACCATTGCGGCACGCCCAGGCACTGACCATATGCAACGCCTTCACTCCTCGCTTGCGATCATGCGAACGTCGATGGGTCTTGCCGTCCAGCGCGATGATCTCGCCCTCACTGAGCTTGACCGCGTCCTCCATCCAACTGAGAAAGCACTCCTGAAACCCACTGACCGACAACGCCGAAATGATTCGTGCAATGGTGTCATCGACCGGGATGCCATTGGCCAGCGGTACATATCGGCGAAGCCACTCCAGCTTCGTGCGACCGAACTCCTCGATGTCGCTCCATCCTTCGGCACCACTGAGCACCGCGCACACACACAGCACGATGACATCGATCAACTCATGCTTCTTGTTCCTATCGACTCGTGGGTCCTGCAGTTTTGAGAAATGTTCGATCAGACCCTCGGGTGCAGTGAAGTCCATCGGCGGTCATGTTCCTCTCCTTGGCCTGTGCGGCATTAGATCACAGAATCGATTGATTTCACAGGGATTTTAGTGATCTTTCCCTGCGGGACGGTCGAAGCCGATCCCGCCCCGCAGATAGAAATCGCCGGCGGCTGGGGCCCCGGGCGCGACCGACATCCCGGCCGCGATCAGCGTCGCTGCGAGGCGTCGGCGCACCGTCCACGCCGCCGCCGTACGAGCCGGCGCGGCATGGCCTTCGGGGTTCGCGTTCAACCCTGCCGTCCCTCCCCCATTGCCGGGGCGCCCGCCCGCCGGCACCCGCGCCCGGGCGTACCATGCCCCGAAACGCGCGGTCGGATCCCGCCGTTCAGATCGTCTGTATCGATTCCACCACTTCGCGGGTTCGGGTCACCCTGCCTTGCCAATGCCGGTCGAACTCGCCGATCATCCGCTTGAGCGCGTCGGACGCCATCACCCGGTGCACGTCCGCCAGATCGGCGAACTCGTAGAAGGCGACGTGCACGCTGTCGTTCACGTCGCTCCAGCCACGCCAGGCGCCCGCCGCCCCGAATGCCTTGACCGCGTCCGGCAGGTGCTCGTCCCGGTACCA
>JAAXHH010000046.1 GCA_012270975.1 Candidatus Latescibacterota bacterium
CACTCTGGGCGGGCGCAGCGTGCGCGTGGACTACCACCGCGAGCCCGCGCGGGGCCCTTCGCGGTCGAAGGGTAGCTCCGGCCGCCGGCGCATCAGACCCGCGTCGTGAGCCGGGATACGGGAACGCGCACGATCGGCGCCGGATGACATGAGCCCCTCCATGGGCGGTTCCTTCTCCAGGCACATGGCCTGGATGGCCCTGTACTTCGTCATCGTGAATGTGATCGGGGTTTGGGGGTACATGTACTTCGAGGGATGGTCGTTCCACGACGCCCTCTACATGACCGTCATCACCCTGACCGCCGTGGGGTACCACGAGGTCGCCCCGCTCTCCGCCGCCGGGCGCAACTTCACCATGGGCCTGCTCGCCCTGGGGCTGACCGGACTCGGCCTCTGGTTCGCGGCGATCACGGCATTCTTCGTCGAAATGGATCTGGCGGGCACGCTTCAACGACGGCGCACCATGAAAACCATCGCCAAGCTGAGAAACCACGTGATCGTGTGCGGATGCGGCCGCACGGGACGGCAGGTCCTCATCGAACTGGAGCAGTCGGAGCTTGACTT
The DNA here is from genome assembly GCA_012270975.1 of Candidatus Latescibacterota bacterium. Taxonomy (GTDB): domain Bacteria; phylum JAAXHH01; class JAAXHH01; order JAAXHH01; family JAAXHH01; genus JAAXHH01. Next base: position 565 of record JAAXHH010000046.1, read on the forward strand.
CGTCGTCCTCGAGGTCGACCCCGAAAGGGCGCGCTCAGTTCGCCGGAGTCATCCCGGCGCGCTTGTGATCGAGGGCGACGCCGCGAAGGACGAGACCCTCGAGAGCGCCGGCATCCGGCATGCGCGGGGTCTCATCACCTGCCTGAGCGAGAACGCCGACAACCTGTTCGTGTGTTTGTCCGCACGCGTTCTCAACGCCGAACTCACCGTTGTCGCGCGGGCCGACGACCGCGAGACCACGTCCAAGATGTACCGGGCGGGCGCGAGTCACGTCGTCAGCCCCAACGTCAGCGGGGGCGTCGCCATGGCCGCGATGCTGGTGCGCCCGTCGGCGACCACGCTGCTCGAGATCGGCAACCGCCTGCAGGAACTGAATCTGCGTACCGACCAGGTCGCCCTGAGTGCGCGGTCGGCGGCGGCGGGAAAGACGCTCGACGCAGTGCGTATTCGGGAGTCGGTGGTCGTGGTTGCCCTCCTGCGGGGGGAAGCGGACCAGAAGCAGGTCACGTTCAATCCCAAGGGGAGCGCCACGCTCGAGGTCGGGGACGAGCTGGTGGTCATGGGAACGCCCCGGCAGCTCCAGCAACTGGGGCGGTGGACGTAGGATCGAGGGTGCTGGCGCGGCGGTCGACGGGCGGGCTCCAGCCGGGATTCTGAACGGGGCCGCGAGGAGGTCGCGCCGTCAGATAGGCCCGGTCGGCGGCGGGCCGCGGTTCGCTCGCGTCTGCCTTATTCCTCGTCGCGGGGTCCGCAGCACCCGCTTTTCCGGAGCAGTTTCAAGACGAGCCAGACGGCTCCGGCGATCAGCAGCAGCTTGAATCCGAAGGCGAACGCCGCCGCCAGGAACCCAAGCAGCGGAACCACGATCACTCCCAGAAGCTTCAGAAGCAGGACCGCGGCGACTCCCACCACGGACAGCTGAGCAAACGTCTTCATTTCCCTCTCCGTTCGTCCGGTTTCGTGTCCGCGGCCCTACGTCCGTCCTTCGCCGAAGTTTCCGGGCCTGGGAGGGTCAAGGTAACGCCCCCCTCCTGTCTGGACACCGGTGCGATGTGTCGGCACCGGCCCGATTCAGCGCCACCGGCGCATTCATCGACACCGGCTCGATTCATCGACATCGGCGCGCCCCGCCATTGACTCGCCCCGGATTCGCGCTTCGGTACGAGACGTGGATGAGTGACCCGCGAACAGGCACCGATTCGCGGATGAGGAGACTCTGATTTCACTCGCAAACAGCACGAGAGAGAGCCGCGCTGGCCGCCACCTCAACGAGCACACCATGTCGATACGACCAAGCCCAAACTCGACCGTGATACAGCTCCTGAGATGCCACCGCAGTGAGATCCAGCCCACTCGCGCGAATCGGCTGCTCCGCTCCGCAGGCCGACAAGACGGCCCGCGCAGTCAAATCCGTACCAGGAGATAGCCATGATCGCCAGAACCAAACGACTTGTCCGCTTGACCGGAGCGAGCCTCGCTCTGATGATCGCACTGGCGCTGGGCGCCGGACCGGTGCTGGCCGCACAGGAGAGAGGATTCAGAGGGTGCCTGGACGAAGCCGTAGAGGACTTCGGCGAATGCCTGGATGAGGCAGAGGGCTTCTGGGACCGTCTCGGCTGCGGGGTTTTGGTGTTCCTGGACGCGTTGGGTTGCGCCAGCGAAGCAATAGTTGACGCCTTCTGATCGAGCCGGTCGTGTTTCCGGCACTAGTCGGCAATCAACGGACTTGGTCCCGGCGCGGTTGCTCCCAGGCCCGGGGGAGACTCCCGGGCCTGGGGCGACTCGTGCTCTTCGGTCGCCGAAATGCCGTCCCGCCAACCCGTACTCCGGCACATGCTTCCATCTGACACCAGGTGTTCCCACCCAGCCATGGCGTAGCCCTGCGGCGGGCGGCACTCTGGAAGGCGCGCCGGAACCGGCGTGATGGCCGCCTGCATCCTGCGGCGCTTGCTGGCTGCGGCATCGTTCGGGAGAGAGTGGCAAGCGCCTGAATATTCACCAAAACAAGGAAGGATGTTCATGAATCCCAAGGCAGGAGGATCTGTAGCCGGATCGGCCGGCTGGGTGGTCGGACTCGCCTTCGCAGCAGCCGCATCCGTTCTGTTCCTGAGCGTCGTACAGGCATTGCGGGACCGTCGCTCCATGGATGCACAGGGGGCTGCCAACGCTGACCGAGTAGAGGTCTACCAGGAGCGAAGACCCCTGGAGGTGCCTCTGGACGTGCCGCTCCTGGAGAATGTACTCTCCGCCACCGACGCGGTCTTTCACGATGGAGACTGGTTCGTCCTTGACGCGCGGGCCGCCCAGGTTCACCGCCTCGACTCCGCCGGGACGTTGTTGGGCAGTTTCGGCCGGAGAGGCCGCGGGCCGGGTGAATTCGGAGCACTCCCGGCTGCGATCACGGCGCATGGCGATTCGATCGTGGTGACGGAGCGGTCAAGTAATCAGGTACACTTGTATTCGCCCGAAGGCGCTGTGCTAGCCACCCGTCTGGTTCGTCTCAACGCATGCCTTCTGCCCGAAATCCACGACCTCGCTTCCTCGCCGCTTGGCCTGTTGCTGCTCGTCAGATGCAGAAACGACGGAATAAGGACGGAGACACGGGTGGTTCTGGAGGCCGGGGACGGGTTCAACCGGACGGTGACTGCGCGCCTTCCCCAGCCTGACGGGCCGGTCGTGCTCGACGCTCTCACTCCACCGATCCTGAGCTTGCATCCGGAGGGATTCGTGTTCGGTAGCGCGCAAGACACATGCCTCGGCGTCTATCGGCTCGATGGAGAGGCAATCGAATCCGTCTGCCATGACTGGCTAGCACTGGTAGCGACACCAAGGGAATTGATAAGGCGGATGCGTTCCACACTGTCCGCTCGGACAGACATCCGGTGGACGCTGCCTGAGGAATTTTTTCCCATTGCAGAAATCTTTGTGACCCGCAACGGCAGATGGATCTACCGCGTCCTGGCTTCCGATCAGCCCGAGAGTTATGAATTGATCGCACCTGGTCGACAAGACTCGATCAGACTTCCCGTCCCCCGTGCGACATACGCCTTTGTGCATGAAGGGACGGCCTTGCTGGGCTGGGATGATCTCGAAGGCGTTCGATTCACCACCTACGCGCTGGAGGGTCGCTGACATGGGCGCTACACAGGCGTATATCGTCGTTGACGGCGTGAGCATATCCTACCGTCGATTCTCTCGATATCGTCGGGTACTATCGGAGATCGACTTTGTCGCACGATCTGGTGAGATCACTGCGATCGTCGGACCCAACGGAGCAGGCAAGACAACGTTGTTCCGGGCCCTGCTTGGGTTCCTGCCGGTGGATGCCGGAAAGTGCCTCATCGGTGGCTTGCCGGCCATGGAGTACCGCCAGCAGAAGGGAATCGCCTATCAGCCCGAGACCATTGACTTCCCGGGGTTGTGGAACGCCCGGGACGTGCTCGGTTGCGGCGTTGACCTCAGCGGGATCTCGAAGGATGACCGGCATGCCGCGTTCCGTAAGGCCATCTCGCGAACCCGATTTGACGCCGCCACCCTCTTGCGACCCGCCCGGCGGTACTCGAAGGGCATGAAGCGACGACTGTCTCTGGCCTACGCGCTAATTGGTGAACCCACGGTCGTATTGCTCGATGAGCCCTTTGCGGGGCTCGATCCACCCGCACGCAACGCCCTTAGAGGAGAAATCACCGGCGCGCGGAATCGAGGAGCCACGGTGGTGCTGGCCAGCCACGAACTGGGGGAAGTGGAACGATTGGCGAACCACGCCTTCATTCTTGAAGATGGGACCATCCGTCCAGGCCCCGTCCTCAGCCCTAGCGACGCTCCCGTCGACACGATATTGGAAGCTGAGTTTACGGGAACTGGAGAATAAGTATGTATATGCCCTTGAGTAGACGAGTCATCCTTCTGGTTCGGTCGCGTGTCAAAGCGCTCACACTTATGGCTCTCGCCATCGGAATCATCGAGTGGCCCAATCTCATCGGCGGTGGGCCCACGCTGCTCGCGGTAGGCCTCGGTGACATATTCGCAATCTTGTGTCTCGCTCTGCCCCTAGTCTTCGCGTCCGGTGTTGTGTCGGGTGACTTCCGACGCGGTATGGCACGACTTTGGCTGCAGAAGCCAATCGGGCCGGTGCGCTTTTATCTATCGAGGTTCCTGGAAAGGCTGCTGGTCTCGCTGGTGTTTGCGCTTCTCGCGCTTGGTGCAACGCGCCTGTGGATCGCGGCGCTTGGTCAACCCGACGAGATCAGCCGGCTGCTGGGCTACCTGCCATATGTGCTTATCTTCGCTTGCGTTGTGTTTGGTTTCTCGTCCTGGATACCTAGAGGGTCTACTCTGGTTGCGATCGGCTTTCTGGCGGCGGGAACCCTGGCCCGTGAAACGGGCTCGACCGACCTGCTCGGACGTCCTTGGAACTGGCTGGTCGAAGCACTACTCGTTCCGATTCCCGCCATTAGAGGATTCCGTGACTTCCTTGTCGGCGGATCCGATGCCATCTGGATCCCATCTGCACAAATCCTTGCATACAGCATCGGTTGGACGGCGTTGGGTGCGCTTGGCGTCTGGTACACGGTCAACAAAGGTAGGTTGCCCCACGCGGAGCAGTCCTGAGCATGCCGGATGCCGCAAACCTTCTGGACGGTAACGCGGGACGGGGGCGAAAGTTGCCGACGACTGAAGTCCGGCGGGGCGTTCCAGATCGAGTCGGCACGCTCTGAATCCTCGGCCGTCTCGGGAGGCGGGGGCGTACGCCGGCGGCGGGGACGCAACAGGCCGTCGTCCTCGACGAGCACGGTGATGGTAACCGGCCGACCCACCGATGTCTCGCGGACATCAGGATCCTCGAGGGTGATCGCCAGCGGCTGGTTGGCGCGCATCTCCGGACTACTGGAGCCGGCCGCCAGGGCACCGGTCTCGGACATGACGATCGTGTTGTCGACGATGTAGTCCGGCCGCAGGGTTGCGTAGGCCCGCTGGCCGCGGTCGGCCGGACCGGGCGAGAAAGCGTTGTGTTCCCCGATCGGCACATCGACTTCCTCGAGCCAGTTCCGGTTCTATAGCCGAACAGGAAGTTGAACGAGCCGTCCTATTCCTCGTCGCGGGTTCCGCAGCACCCGCCTTTCCCGAGCAGCGTCAAGACGAGCCAGACGGCTGCGGCGATCAGCAGCAGCTTGAACTCTCCGTTCGTCCAGTTTTGTGTCCGCGGGCCTGCGTCCGCCCCTCGCCGAGGTTATCCGGGCCTGGCAGCGTCGGGTCAAGGTAACGCCTCTATCCTGTCTGGACGCCGGTGCGATGCGTCGGCACCGGCCCGATTCATGGATACCGGCGCATCCCGCCATTGACTCGCCCAGGATTCGGACTCCGGTACGAGACGTGGATGAGTGACCCGCGAACAGGCACCGATTCGCGGATGAGGGACTCCGATGTCACTCGCAAACAG
>JAAXHH010000130.1 GCA_012270975.1 Candidatus Latescibacterota bacterium
ACCCAGTTGGTGTTCGCCGGCCTGATGTTCATCGGCGGCTCCACCGCATCGGTGGCGGGCGGAATCAAGGTGAACACGGTGGCGGTGCTCCTGGCGGCGGCCCGGTCGTCGGCGCTGCGCAACCCCACTACGGAGATATTCCGCCGGGAAATTGCTCCGGTGCTGGTGTCCCGCGCGCTGCTGGTGGCCCTGCTCGGCGTGGCGTTCCTCGCCATCGTACTGCCGATCATTACGTATACCGACCCCCACCTGCCGTTTTTGCCGTTGATGTTCGAAACCGTATCGGCATTCGGCACCAACGGAATGTCCACGGGCGTATCCGCCGAACTCAGCCTGGCCGGCTCGATCATATTCATGGTTACAATGCTGGTGGGCCGGGTCGGGCCCCTGACCCTGGTGATGCTGCTCACTGCGCGAGAGGATGCCACCTACCGTTACCCCGAAGAACCCGTTAGAATTGGTTAGTCATCATGGCGAAACAAGTATGCGTGATCGGTTTGGGCCGGTTCGGAGCGAAGCTGGCCAGTACGCTGTTCCAGCGGGAACATGAGGTGCTGGCTATTGATCAGGACGAGCAGCGCGTGCAGGAAATGCTTGGCCGCGTCACCTATGCCGTCGAGGCCAACGCAACCAACGAGACGGCGCTGCGCGACCTCGGCGTCGGAGACATGGACGTGGCCGTCGTGGCCCTGGGCAGCCAGATACAGTCCAGCATCATCACCACCATGATGCTCAAGTCCATGGGACTGCCTTACGTGATCGCGCGGGCGACCGACCCGCAGCACGCGGAGATATTGCACCGCGTGGGCGCGGACAAGGTGATCTTTCCCGAGGAAGAGGCTGCCGAACGGGCCGCCAGCCTCGATCTGAGCCCCAACTACGTCGAGTTCATGCACATCACCGAAGACACCGGGGTCCACAAATTACGGCCACCGGAAAAGATGCGGGGAATGTCCCTGCGGGACGCGGGCCTCGTTTCCGAGTCGACGCGGCATCACGTCTCCGTAATGGTCATACGGCGCGGGAGCGAATATATTCTCAACCCGGCCGAAGAGGAAATGATCGACGACGGCGACATCCTGGTAGTGGTTGGCAGCCACGAAGATGTCGAAAGAGCGTTTGCCCGGTGATCGCGCGCCCGTCCCGAACGGCGGGGTAATCCTATGAGCGAACAAATCGGATACCTGGGACCGGCGGGAACCTACACGGAGCAGGCCGCGCTACTCTACGCACCCCGGGGCATCCTGACCCCCTATCCCTCCATCAGCGCGGTGGGCGCCGCCGTCTCCAACAACGAGGTTCGCGCCGGCGTGGTGCCCATCGAAAATAGCCTGGAAGGATCGGTCACGTTTACGCTGGACCTGCTCATCGCCCAGTCCGGCCTGTCCATCCAGAACGAGGTGGTGATCCCCATCGACCACTACCTGGTCGCCGCGACCGGAGTGTCGGCCCAGTCGGTGGAAGTGATTTACTCCCATCCGCAGGCGCTGGCCCAGTGCCGGGATTACCTGGAAACTCACTTTCCCGCGGTTCCGCGCGAAGCGTCCCTGAGCACGGCCGCCGCCGTCGCCGACATGCAGGGCAGCCGGGTGCCCGCAGCGGCGATCTGCCCCCAGCGGGCCGCCGAAATCTACGACGTGCAGATCCTGGACAAGGGAATCCAGGACAACACGTCCAACCAGACCCGGTTCGTCGTCCTCGCTCACGCCGACCACGCGCCCACCGGTCACGATCGGACGTCCATCTGCTTCTCGTTCACGGTGGACCGCCCCGGGAACCTGTACAGCACCATCGGCGAATTCGCCAGCCGGAACATCAACCTGGTCAAGATTGAAAGTCGCCCGACCAAGCGGGAGTTGGGCCGGTATATCTTCCTGATCGACTGCGAAGGGCACCGGCACCAGCCGGAAGTCGCCGCTGCCCTGGACGGGCTGCGTCGGCGCACGGACATGTTGAAGATACTGGGGTCTTATCCCTTCTGGGAACCCCGCGCCGAGTAACGGTGACGCGGAATAACTGCGGTAGGGTTGGCGGGGCGCTAACTGCCATCCGTAACGCGGGCATCAACGTACTTCGGGTATTGTTCGGCTCGCTGTATCTGGTTCGGGGCGACAGCATGAGCCCCACGTTGCGCGACGGTGATTTGATACACGTGCGCCGCGGATCTGGAAGCAGCGCCCGCTACGAGCGGGGTTCAATCCTGGTAGCGGAGATGCGTTCTCCGTCAGGAGACAACAATCTGGTTACCAATGTGAAACGAGTGGTTGGTCTGCCTGGCGAGTTGGTTCACGTCGGGAGCGACGGCAT
>JAAXHH010000139.1 GCA_012270975.1 Candidatus Latescibacterota bacterium
CCGCACCAAGTACTTCGCGGGCGACGGCTACATGGAGATACACGGCTCTAAGGGCTCTATCCACGTAACGCGGTCTGCTGGTGAGCTGCTGGATTTTGCTCCGGTCCTGTTGATAAAAGGGACCGAGACGGAAGGCATCGAGGTTCCCTCGGACTTTATCGAGGGGTTCAACGGAGCTGCCTGCGACTTCATCGACAGCATCATCGAGGATAGACAGCCCGACCTTGACGCCGAGTTCGCCAAGAAGACGATCCAGGTGGCGATGGCCACCTACGAGGCGGCCAGGACGGAAGGTCCGGCTTATCCTAGGGCGATGGTCTAGAGGTCGCCGGCTGGGAAATACCGGCTAGATAGAAGGGTAGGCGCCATGGACAAGGTGAGAATCGCTATCGTCGGGTGCGGAAACATCTCGCAGCTCAACGTCCCCGGTTACCTCCAGCACCCTAACTGCGAGGTCGTCGCGCTGTGCGATAATACCCCCGGCCGGGCCGAAGCTCGGGCGAAGCAGTGGGGCATCTCGCCAAGGATCTACACGGACTACGAGCAGGTCCTCAACGACCCCAATGTCGATGCCGTCGAGCTACTGACGCCACCACAACACCACGCGACCATGACGGTCGACGGTCTGGATGCCGGCAAGCACGTGTCCTGCCAGAAGCCGATGTGCACCTCGGTCGCGGAGGCGGACGTGATGGTAGCGGCGGCCAGAAGCGCCAAGACGAAGTTCCGGATGACCGAGAACTGCATCTATTACCCACCCATCCTCAAGGCCAAGGAGCTACTCGACGCCGGAGCCATAGGCGAGCCATCCCTGGTCCGGTTTCACACCGTAATCGGTGGGCAGGCTGAGGGGAACGTGGTGGACACAGACCCTGAAGCGTTCGTCTGGCGCAACGATCCCAGGCTGAGCCCCTTGGGTATCGTGTATGAAGACGGTGTGCACAAATTCGCGACCGCCATGAAGTGGGTCGGAGATATCGAGAAGGTCTTCGGGATTGTCGGCAAGACCCGGGAGCACTTCATGGAGATGCCGACGGCGCTCATCTGGAAGTTCGAAGGAATGGACTGTTTGGGGATGTGCGACTACGTCTACGCGCCGCATATGACGGTCCGCACCAAGTACTTCGCGGGCGACG
>JAAXHH010000035.1 GCA_012270975.1 Candidatus Latescibacterota bacterium
GGTCCATCAATGGGCAGAATTGTTCGTTCAGGGCGTCGTCCGGGTACTGAAAATCGCGCCGCAGACGCCGGAGAACGCGGGCCTTTTCCACGGCATTGAAGGGACGGCAGGCCAGGTTGTCGTGCACCGCGAGCAGAAACGCCCGGTGCTCGGAGAGTTCGTCGGCCTCGTGCACCAGGGCCGGCACGGTTGCCTGTCCGGCCTGCCGCGCCGCGCGCAGACGCTTGGAACCCGCCACGAGTTGCAATGGCGCTGACTCGGCGGGCCGGCGCACGTGCAATGGCGTCAGGACGCCCACACACGCGACGGAATCCAGGAGGCGCTGCATCTGGGGCCGGTAGGTGACCACGAACGCCTCGTCGTCCAAGGCGATGTTCGACACCGGGATGTGGCTGAACGTTGGCATGTTACACGCCTTTTTTCAGGGCCAGCGCCTCTGCACAAAAGGCCCGTACTGTTCTGCATCAGGTTTCATGACGTTGAGTCTTTCCCTTCACGCCATGCCAGCCCGGTCGCAGGCCAGCCCGAACACCGTATCGGTCAGCCAGCGCTTGAAGCCCACGTTGTCCATGAACTGCTTGAACAGTTCGGTGTCGTCCTTCATCACCGACGTCATCACACGAAGCAATGCCTTGTCGTGCTCGATGCGGGCGTTCTCTCTGTCCGAATTGCGCTGCGCGTTCTTGAAGGCGGTGTCCTCGGCCACCCGGGACGGAATGGTCTCGGTGATGAGTTGATGCACGCGGTCGGCGTCATCCCAGGGGATAGCCCCGAAATGCTCATTGAACTCGCGGATGATGTTCGACAAACGGTCCAGTTCGGGCTCCGGCCGGTGACCCCCGCCGCTGGCCGGCACGGGACCGACCTCGGCGTCCTCGTCCGGCAGCATGATCTTCTGCATCGCCTGTTTCTCCGCCCGGTAGCTGTCCATGTCGATGGTGTCCAGGATGCCCTTGGACAGGTCCTCCTCCTGCGGCGCCGGCAGCTTGGGAATGAGGAAATTCAGGAAAATCGAGCGCTTCTCCCACGTGGCGTTGGTGTAGGGCAGCACTGACGACAGGAAGGCATAGGTGCGCACGAACCCCTTGGCGTTGCCCTTGAACGCCACTTGGCTGTCTTCGTCCAATTCCTCCTTATAGACTGCCACGCAGGCGTCGAGGATGGGGTCGAGCCGGTCGCGCTTCGCCCCGCCGAGGTAACGTTCCACCAAGTCGTCCACCTGCTCCGGGGAATAGACCTGGGCGCCGTCCAGGTCCGCCTGCAGGTCGTGCAGTTTGTCGGGGTCGGTCTCGTCGGCCAGGACCGTCGTTCGGTAGAAGTCGGCGAAGGCGTTACGGATGGTGTCGGCGTCGTTCAGGAAGTCCAGCACGAAGACATCGTGTTTCTTGGGATGCGCCCGGTTGAGGCGGGAGAGCGTCTGCACCGCCTTGATGCCGGACAGTGTTTTGTCCACGTACATGGTGTGCAGCAGCGGCTCGTCGTAGCCGGTCTGGAATTTATCGGCGCAGATGAGGAAGCGGTAGGGGTCCCCTTGAATCTTCTTGGGAATTTGGTTGGATGGAAAGCCGTTCAGCGACGCCTCGCTGACCCTGACGTCGCCGAACTCGAACTCGCCGGAGAAGGCCACGATGGC
>JAAXHH010000079.1 GCA_012270975.1 Candidatus Latescibacterota bacterium
ACATTTCTATTGGGGCGCGACACCGCAGGGTGAGATGGCCTTGCCGATGTTATCAGCTACTGATAACCTTCCCTATGACGATACCAGACAGAGATCCGGGGCTGGACACGGCTGCTCGACCTTCACGGCGAGACGCTGTTCGTGGACGATGCGGGCCACTGGGTGAAGTTCGTCGTCGTGCGGACCGAGGTTCGAGAGAGAGGATCGATTCCATGAAAACACTGAAGATCGGCATCGCCGGCTACGACCGGATGAAGGCGCGCACCATGGCCATTGCCCGTGGCGAGCGCACGCCGGCGAAGGGTGAGCCCAAAGTCTGGTTCACCTCGATCGAGAGCTTCGCGAGGTTGCTGTCCGAGCGCAACCGGCATCTTCTGGAGCTGATCGCCCGTGAGCGACCGCGTTCGCTGACGGAGCTTGCGGCGCTGGCTGGCCGCAGCAAGTCGAACCTCTCGCGAACCCTGAAGACGATGTCCCAATACGGACTCGTGGAATTGCGGCGGGGCGCGGGTGGTACGCTGGTGCCGAGCGTGCCCTACGACCAGGTGAGACTCGATGTATCGTTGACGGGGACAAGGGGCGGGTCGGCTGCAGTCAGCCCGTGAGGGCCGAACGCGGGATCGGCCCGATTCAATTCGGTGGACGTACGTTTAGAACGATCACCGAGACCTTCCGCTTGAGTTTGACTGAACCGCTCATCCAACTGCATTATTCATCATTCCCGCAAGCGTTCCCAGTTAAAAGGAGCCACAATGAAAGACAATGCGACCCAGAGTGTCCCAAGTGCGGCGATATTCCAGTGAGACTGGATGAAGTGCCTTCGATAAACCCGGAGTTCCGGGGTGCGACACCCGCCGACATCGCCCGATCGCTCGTCACCAACCCAGCGGTCCGCCGACGGATCACAGAACGGCGGCGCACGTCTGGCCGATGAACCGCCGATGCTTGGCGTGGTTCGTAACGGCAGCGCTGGTGGCGGTCTCTGACGCGCAGGCCCAGAAGGTGGAACCCGAATCGGACTCCACCGCGCGGAGCTTCGAGCCCGCTGTGTCGGTTGGCCCGCGGCTCGAGATCAGCGGCGTGGCGTCTCCCGGCGTGATCGGTCAACTGACCGTAACACCAAAGCCGGGCCGCACATGGTTTTCGATCAGCCTCATTGCGCAAATGAGACACGTCCCCCCCCATACCCGGCGTGACCAAGTCTTTCTCCGCAGGATCGCCTTCGGAGTCGGAACGGACGACGGCCCCAACGTGTTCGCGTTCGTCGGGGGCGGCACCGGGCGGATCGAGAGCCCCGACTCCATGCGTGGCAAGAAATACCAACTGTTCAGCATTGGGCTGGGCGCAGGGTACACCGTCGGGCGGATGACCGTCACTGTCGACCTCAGCCACGGCGAGTCAGATCGAGACTACCCGCCACGCTTCCCGGTGGACATCTACACCATCCTGGGAGCGTCCCTCCGATGGCGTCTGCGCTGACAACGGCACCGTCAACCCAACGACATAATCTCCAGAGCGGGCTCGTTCAGGTGCCGGAATCGAATCGGGTACGACAGAGGTGAACCTCAACGTGTGCCTTCGTGATGGCATGCTGGAGGCTCTGGAGCCGCAGGGTGGGAACCGAGTGGGACCTCGGATGCTGGTGAGCATGGGCACGGAGATCCTTTCGGAACTGGGGGTCAATGGAAGGAGCATCATCCAGTCTAACCCCCCCGTGGGCGGTCTAGCCACGCCACGTCACGCGGACGACACGGGACTTTCGCCACCACTTGACGGGGGGGAAGTACTGGCAGGCAGAACGATCGGCCACGTCGCCCATCCGGACCCGGTGCGGTTCCCTCCCGGGCCCCATGGAGCAGGTCTCGCCCACCCGCAGGAACGACGGATCGGCCCGATTCAATTCGGTGGGCGTACGTCCAGAACGATCACCGAGACCTTCCGCTGAGCCTCGGTCGTCAGATGTTGCGTCAAGCGACCCTGCAGCTCGTCCGGCGTTCGCGGGGGCTTCCCTGTCGGGGACGGCCTCCTGGCGTGTTCCAAGCCGTGCCAGAAGACGACGTAGATGCCGTAGCCGTCCGATCTCGGGTCGCGTGTATAGCGGGAAATCAGCTGAGCGGTGATACCGGTCCACAAGTCGCGGCTTGAACTCATCTTGGTCTCGACAGGGACGGCGAAGTCGCCGAAGGAGACTTGCAAGTCGGAGCGCTTGTCCCCCGCATGCCTTACCTCTGCCTCCACTCGCACCCGTTCCGGGAGCTTCGGCCGCAGCGCGAGGAGGAGTGCCTGCTGGCAAGAGGGTTCTATCTTGGGTGTCTTCGGCTTTCCGCGTTCTCCTTCGCTCCAGAAAGGACGCCACCCGTCGGCGTCGCCGTCCCGCACCTGCTCACCGATCGCCAGGATTCTATCCACCGCCAGCGCGGCCAGATCGGCGGCGCTACCCGGCTGGCCGTCCATCAGCACGCTCGCCACATCGAGGATCGTCGGCGGCTCGAATTCCGCGTCCAGCCTAACGATTCTTTGCGCGTCGGATGCCTCGGCAATCGGCTCTCGCCATGCGGCGAGATTGTCGTCGCCAAGCAGGGCCTGAAGCAGTTCCGTGGCCTCCGGGGAAGGCAGGCGCGACAGCGCGTACAGAGCCGTGCGGATCAGACCGTCGATTGCTCCGGATACCGGAGCGAAGTACCGACCAAGTCTGCTGACGAGCATTGCCAACGACACGGGCGATAGAGACCGAACTCGAATCTGGATCGCCGGAACTGCGCATTCCGCTGATTTCGATCAC
>JAAXHH010000044.1 GCA_012270975.1 Candidatus Latescibacterota bacterium
GGGATGAGCCACCGGCCATAGCAGTGCGAGAGCAGCGGTGGGGGCGCGTCTGTGCGGCTTACGAACGGCTCGTGCCCGTCGCGGAAGCCACAGGCGTCAGACTGATGATGCATCCCTCCGACCCGCCGACGCAGGATGCGCTCTTCGGCGGGCTGGGATTCCATCGGGTGATCGATGCTTTTCCGAACCCGTGTGTCGGCTACCTCTACTGTTGCGGTACACGCGCGGAGGCAGGAGGACTTCCACTCGTCCTGGACGAGATTCACAACTACGGGCGAAAGGGACGTCTCTTCGAGGTTCACTTTCGAAATGTACGGGCGAGCTTTGCAACCGCCGGTGCGTTCGAAGAGGTCCTGCTCGACGATGGGGATATGAACATGTTCAAGATCCTGCGCGAGCTGAAGCGGGTGGGTTACGACGGCTGTCTGAATCCCGACCACTATCCGACGCTTGAAGGGGATGGGCCTGCTGGTAACACCCACGCGCTCGCCTACTCAGTCGGGTATATCAAAGCTTTGTTGGCCGCACTTGCGTGTGAGTAGGGATGTACAGGATGGATCAGGCAAACTTTTTGTAGTTGGTATCGACAATAGGAAGGGGTATCTCATGACCGCTACAGTCCATGTCGGAAACCGGAAGCAGCTTTTCATCGACGCGCGCTTCTTTGATCGGGCCTCCGGCATCAACCTCCGTATGAACCCGCCTTTGCAGTCCCCCGAGCCAGTGCTCCGGGCGGACAAGCCGTGGGAGAAGCTCGGGATTGGGGCGTACAACACGGTGATCCGGGAAGGGGAGCGGCACTTCCGGCTCTGGTACGGCGCACAGATGAAATCGGGCGGTCCGCAGGAAGGGGCGGTTCGTCTCTGCTATGCGGAGTCCGAAGACGGGGTCTCCTGGCAGAAGCCAGAGATGCATCTCGTCCCGTTCCAGGGTAGCACGGCGAACAACATCGTGGCCCCGCTGGATGAGCGTCAGAGCATGCAGGGCGCGACGGTTTATATAGACGAACGCGCGCCCGCCGATTCGCGCTACCGGCTCTGGTCGAAGTACTATCCCAGAGATGATGAGATCGAGGCCGGTGTTCTGCCGGGGCTTTGGGCCATGCATTCGCCCGACGGGATCCATTGGACGTATGATGAGGGGCAGCCGAATCCGTCCAACCAGATGTGCGACACCCAGAATGTCTTTTTCTGGGATGACAGCCTGGACCTCTACGTCGGCTATACGCGGGTACACGAGACCCAGCGACGTGACGAGGCAGCGGAAATGAAGCTCGGAAAGCGGTACCGATCCGTTGGTCGGATCACGTCGCCCGACTTTAAGACCTGGTCGCAGCCCACGCTGATCGTCCTGGAAGGAGATGCGCTGGATCTGGAAGCTCCTCTGCCTCCCAGGTCAATGGACAGGCCACAGGTCGATTACTACACGAACGCAGTCTATAAGCATCCCGAGGCGGATGATGCGTACTTCATGATGCCTGCCGCTTATTACCACTGGGAAGCGTCCGATTTCCCGGCCACGATGGATGTCCGGCTCCTCACGAGCCGTGACGGGGTCATCTGGTCGCGTCAGGGAGACCGGGAGCCGTTCATCCGCCGGGGGCTGGATGGGGGGCCATCGGGTGGTATGGTGATGGCCAATGTCTGGCCCGTGCTTACCGAGACCGAGATGTGGATCTACTATTCGGGCCGGGGAAGTCGGCACAATGATGAGGTGCGCGACGGTTGGAATACCGGTCTGTTCCGGGCGATCCTGAGGCGGGACGGTTTTATCTCGGCGGATGCGTCTCTCTCTGGCGG
>JAAXHH010000105.1 GCA_012270975.1 Candidatus Latescibacterota bacterium
AGACACTGGCCGGGATGTTCGACGAGTACTTTGCCGATCTGAAGCCGCATCCAACGACCCGGTTCGCGGATTTCGTGGTGAGCGATGTGGGCGACGGGCCTGGATCTGATACGAGCGCGATCATCAAGCGCTTCAAGGAGGACAAGTTTCCCCAGATTCTGGTCAGCGTGAACATGCTCGATACCGGCTTCGACTGCCCGGAGGTGGTCAATCTGGTGATGGCGCGGTTCACCAGGAGCGGCATCCTCTACCGGCAGATGCGGGGACGGGGGACGCGCAAGACCGGCTTCACGATCTTTGACTTCGCCGGCGTGACGGATTTCCACGGTGACGACGATGACGGCATGGACGGCGGCATCGTGAAGGAACGGACCAAGCGGGATGGGCCGGACGACCCGCGTGTCCTGCTGACCCTCGATGTCGATGACCACATCGATCCCGCGACCCGCGAGTGGGTGACTTTGGACGAGAACGGCCGGATCGTGCGGACGCCAGAGCATGAGGCGCGGGCAGCCGCAGTCGGCTTGCGCATCGAGGCCTGGCGCGGCGCGCAAGGGTTCACCACCACCGAACAGGCCCGCTGGGCGGGACTGATCGGCAGCCGGGTCAAGGCTGATGCCCTGAACATCGAATCCTTCGGGGATTACGATTTTGACGAGCACCCGTTCACCGCCTTGGGAGGGTACGATCAGGCGCGGAGAGTCTTTGGAGGCGAGGAATCTCTCGGCAGGCTGATTGCCGGGTTCAACGCGGTGGTATTCGGTCGCGCAGATCCGACCGACCCACCCGGTAGCAGCCAATTCACAGCTCAATGAAAGCACTCCGATGCCCATGACCCCTGAACTCCGGCGCGGGATCGACCGCATCCGGGACTACCTGTTCGGCGGCGGTTACCCGAACCCGGCCCAGAACGCCGAGCAGCTAAGCTTCCTGATCTACTTCTACATGTACGAGGCGGCGGACTCTGCGCGCGTGCGCGCTGCGAGGCGTCCAGGGGCCGAACCCTATGTCAGTGTCTTCAAAGGCAACTGGAACCTGAGCAACCCGCGCAATGCCCGCGAGCCGGGAGGCGAAGTAGTTCCGCGCGAACTGCTGCGCTGGTCTTCCTGGGCGCATGCGCTCAACGGCGAGCGGCTGGTGAACTGGGTGCGAGAGGAAGTCTTTCCCTTTCACGCCGAGCTTGCGGCCGGCGGTGTTACGGACTTCATGGACGGCGCGCGGCTGGTGATCGACGAACCGACGGTGCTCACTCAGGTGGTGAGCCAGTTGAACGACCTGCATCTCGACCGGGTCGACGCAGACACGAAAGGCGACCTGTTCGAGCATGTGCTACGCCAGATCCGCCAAGCAGGCGAACTCGGCCAGTTCCGAACGCCGCGACATGTCATCCGTGCACTGGTCCGGCTTGTCGATCCCCGGATTGGTGAGACGGTCTTTGATCCGGCGGCGGGCACGGCCGGATTTCTCGTCGGTGCATGGGACCACATCCGGATGGTGAATTCGTCGCCGGCTGGCATCGAGGAAGTCGAAGCCGATGGCAAGACGGTCCAGCGCGGCCTGGGTGACATGCTGAGCAGTGACGCGGTGCGCCAACTGCATGAAGCGACCTTCTATGGGTCCGACGTAGACCCGCAGATGGTCCGTCTTGCGACCATGAACCTGACCCTGCGTGGCCTGGAGAGGGTGCGCGTCCTGCGCCGGGACGCACTGACCCGGTCTCTTGACCGTACTGCCAAGACAGAACTTGGTCTGCCGACCAATGGGTTCGATGTCATCCTTGCCAATCCGCCTTTTTCCGGGCGGCTGGACAAGGACCGTATCGTCGAGGAGGTGAAAATTGGACGCACGGCGCAGACCGAGCTTCTTTTCCTGCAATACATGCTGAATCACCTGAAGGATGGTGGACGCTGCGGTGTCGTCGTGCCTGAAGGCGTGTTGTTCGGCTCTACCGGAGCACACAAGCAGCTACGCCGTCGTCTGGTCGAGAACAACACGGTCGAGGCCGTGCTGTCCCTGCCCGGGGGAGTCTTCAATCCCTATTCAGGCGTCAAGACTTCGGTGCTGGTCTTTCGCAAGGGCAGTGCAACCCAACGGGTGATGTTCCTGCACGCCGACAATGACGGTTTTAGGCTCGACGCCAACCACGACCGGCCAATCGAGCAGGACGATCTGCCCGGGCTGATCGAGGCGTTCCGAGAACGGAAGGCTGGCTGGAAACAATGGAGCGATCGCGACCGGGACGCCGACTGGACCGAAAAGTGGTGGTTTGCGGAAGCCGACGCCATACGTTCTGCCGACTTCAACTTGAGCGCGGGGCGCTATCGGCCGCAGAACCGATCGAAGGTCGAACACCGCGATCCTCTGGAAATCCTGGATGAATTGCGGACCATCGAGACGGAGATCCTCGGAGAGATCGACGAACTGGCCGATGCGGTGCGGGGGGCCACGGTGTGACAACTCAAGCGGTGGTTCAGGTACCCCTTGCCGAGGTGGCAGATGTCATTAGAGGCGTTACCTTCCGGAAGTCTGACGCATCAGATGTTCCTTCGCCCGATCGAACGCCGGTACTGCGAGCAGGGAACATCGGAAACGATTTGGAGTTGGACCGAAATCTTGTTTGGGTACCGTCCGAATTGGTATCTCAAAATCAGTGGGTGTGCCTCAGTGATATCGTGATGTGCGCATCATCTGGCAGTTCGGCTGTTGTTGGAAAGAGTGCAACCCTTAGGCGGGATTGGAGCGGCACTGTTGGGGCCTTTTGCGTGGTTATTCGAACAAAATCGACGCTATGCGATCCTGATTTTCTCGCGTTTTATCTCAGGAGCGCAAAGTTTCGTCGATGGACGAGGAACGCCGCAGGAGCGAGTATCAAAAACATTCGCAAGAGCGACTTGGAGAGTTTCCCCGTTCCCCTCCCGCCGCT
>JAAXHH010000059.1 GCA_012270975.1 Candidatus Latescibacterota bacterium
GAAGTCGCCGAGCTAACCCGCAAGGGGGGCAAGCGCCGAAGGTATGGTTGGTGATTGGGGTGAAGTCGTAACAAGGTAGCTGTAGGAGAACCTGTGGCTGGATCACCTCCTTTCTAGAGAGTTCTCGCGGCGCAGCCGGATTCGTGTCCGGCGCGCTGCGACACCTCGAGATCGATCTGGTGCTCGGCTTGCGCTGCGCGGCGTCGAGGCGCGCAGCGCGCGGTGTCTTGCGTCAACAGTCCTGTTCAGTTTTGAGAGAACCCGGCACGCGGGGCGGCGGGAGCTCATCGGGCCTGTAGCTCAGTTGGTCAGAGCACACGCTTGATAAGCGTGGGGTCGGTAGTTCAAATCTACCCAGGCCCACCAGCTCCCTGGCGCGCGGGCCGGAGGCTCGGCGGCGGGCGCGAAGGGTGGGCCGTGGATGGCTACGGACCCCCGCCCGTGAGCGGCCGGTCGAGCCGGACGGGAATTTGGGGAATTAGCTCAGCTGGGAGAGCGCCTGGTTTGCAACCAGGAGGTCGCCGGTTCGAGCCCGGTATTCTCCACCAGCCCCCGCGTGCGGGGGCGGCCGGCGGGGCCGGAGATCCGGTGCCGGCGTGCGCGAGGTCGGGGCGGGGACCCGGCCGGTATTTGAAAACTGAATACCCTACAAACGGTAGCTTTCCGTAATGACGTAGTGCTCGATGGGGGCCGGCGCGATTCCGGAAATCCGGGCGGCCGATCGGCCGATGCGGGACGACCCGTGTGGCCCTTCGTTGCCCTGGATTCCTGGAGTTCGTCGGTTCCCGAGTGTGGTCAAGCTACTAAGGGCGTACGGTGGATGCCTTGGCGCCAGGAGTCGATGAAGGACGTGGCAAGCTGCGATAAGCTTCGGTGAGCTGCAAACAAGCGTTGATCCGGAGATTTCCGAATGGGGAAACCCACCCGGGGTAATGCCCGGGTATCTTCGGCTGAATACATAGGCCGTTGAAGGCAACGCAGGGAAGTGAACCATCTCAGTACCTGCAGGAAAAGAAAACAACAGTGATTCCGCCAGTAGCGGCGAGCGAACGCGGAACAGCCCAAACCGGCGTGCTTGCACGCCGGGGTTGTAGGGCCTGTCTCCCTCCGGCCGTGAGGCCGGCGGGCGAGTCAGAAACCAGCCTTCTAGTCGAACGATCTGGAACGATCGGCCAGAGACGGTGAGAGCCCGGTAGACGAAAGATGGCCGGCTCGCTGGACAGGTTCCTGAGTAGCGCGGGACACGGGGAATCCCGCGTGAATCCGGGAGGACCATCTCCCAAGGCTAAATACTCCCTGGCGACCGATAGTGAACCAGTACCGTGAGGGAAAGGTGAAAAG
>JAAXHH010000086.1 GCA_012270975.1 Candidatus Latescibacterota bacterium
ATGACCGTGCTGCTGGCCGCCCTGGGGATGTTCCTCTACAGCGACCAGCCGATCCTGACCGCGGCCGCCATGGACATTGTGCGCGAGGGGACGGCCGCCACGACGCTGGGACTGCTGTCGACCTCCCGCTTCATCCTGAGCGCGGCTTCACCGCTCATCGCCGGCTGGCTGTACGGGATCGACTACACCTACCTGTTCTACTACACGGCGGTCCTTTACCTCGCTGCTGCGGTGATCCTGGCCGTGGTGCGGTTGCCACAATTGGCGCCGGCGGAAGACCATCATGACGATCACGGCCACGGCGGTCACGATGGTCATGGGGATCATGGTGGCCATGGACACCATGACGATCACGGACACGATCATGGGCGCGCACACCGGCATCACTGATCGAGAGGGATGTCAACAAAGATTGGGGGCGACCCAACGGGTCGCCCCCATTATTGACCGTCGTGGAAGGTGACCTCGATTAGTCCTCGTTCTGCTGAGTTTGACTTCCTTTCACGGTGATGGTGATGTGAGACATGGCGGTCTCGCGGGATCCGTGCCAGTGGTCCTCGCCGGCGGGGATGATGGCCACGTCACCCTCGGTGACCGTAACTTCCTCGTCCCGAGTGGCCACGATGCCCGTGCCCTCCGTGACAATGAGGATCTGGTCGCCGCTGTGGGTGTGGAACTTGTTGCGCACGCCGGCGCCGAAGTGGACTATCCCGAAGTTGAAGTTGTTGCTGTCGTCCGGGTCCAGGATGGCCTGCCGGCCCACGGGGCCGGTAAACAGAGGGGCAGTTCCCTCGGTCCTCTCTACTGCCGACATCTTTACGATTTTCATGGGTCTCGTGTACCTCCAGAAGGTGTGGGGAAATCGAATGTCCCGAAAATAATACCCTGCGCTGCTTATGTCGTCTAGCGGGCTGGAAAGCGGCGCCGTGGCCTGTGTCGACCGCAAGCATCTCGTTGACTCCGCCTGCGACCGGCCGTACACTGCGATGCCAGTTGACCCCTCGATCAGAGTGAGCCGGATTTCCCCGAGGAGGTGCCAGGATGAGTTTTGACCTGTATGAAAAGGGCATGAAAGTAGAAGCTATCGCCGATTTCGAAGTCCGCGAGGTGATGGCCTCTCCGGTGGGTTCTTCGGTGCGAAGCATATCGACGGGGGACGTTGGTGAAGTCCGCGAAAAGCGGACTATCGGCCCCGCGACTTGGCTCATCGTCTACTTCGACAGCGTGAAGCGCCAGATTAACATCGACCAGACCAACATCGAAAACATCAAGCCGGCCTGAGCCATTCGAGGAATTCTCGCATGACCGACAACCCCCTCGCCCAGGTCGACACGCTCGTCTTCGATATCTTCGGCACCGTGCTTGACCTGGGCGGGAGTCTGTCCGAGCCGGCCGGACGGTTCCTGGTGGAGCACGGCTCTTCGGTCACGGCGGAAGAGTTCTGGGCCGACTGGCGCGGGCGGCAGCGCATCGAGCAGTACCAGGACAATCTTTACATGCTGGGCCACAGTGGGTACCTGGAAACCTGTCGGCGGTCCTTCGTCTACTGCCTGCGCCTCCACGGTGTGGCCTTTGAGCCCAGAGACGTGGACCGCTTCATGGCCGTCTACGAAGACCTGAGCCCATTCGACGACGCGGTGCAGGGTCTGCAAAAGCTGGTAGAGAGCAGGCGGTTTGGGCTCGTGGTCCTGTCCAACGGCGAGCAGTCTTACCTGGAGCGCATGGCCGCGAATAACGTAGGGATCCGCTTCGATGACGTCATTTCCGTGGAGAAAGCCGGCGTCTTCAAGCCCCACCCTGCGGTGTACCGGACAGCCGCGCGCATCCTGGACAAGGCGCCGGGCGAAATCATGATGGTCTCCTCCCATTCGTTTGACGTTACCGGCGCACGGGCGTCGGGGTTCCGGGCCGGCTACGTAAATCGTTACAACCTGCCGAACGAAGAGTCGGTTTACCTCCCTGATTTTGAGGTAGC
>JAAXHH010000003.1 GCA_012270975.1 Candidatus Latescibacterota bacterium
GGCATTCTGGAGAACACCATCCTCGCGGGACTGGTCGATACGAACCCTGACCTGACCTACACCTTTGGTGGCGAACAACAGCAGCAGATCGACTCTCTGGGTGCGCTCTACCGCGGTTTCGCGATAGCGTTGCTGATTATCTTCGCGCTGTTGGCCATTCCGCTGCGTTCCTATACCAAGCCGTTCATCATCATGGCCATCATCCCGTTCGGGTTCGTCGGCGTGATCCTGGGCCACTGGATCCTGGGAGTGGCGGTGAGTGCGGAGTCCTTTGTCGGGATATTCGGCCTGGCCGGCGTGGTGGTGAACGATTCCCTGGTCATGATGGACTTCATCGATCAGGAACTTGAGGAGGGCCTTCCGGCGCGCGAGGCGATCATCGAAGGGGCCAAGGGCCGTTTTCGTCCGATCATGCTGACTTCCCTCACCACCTTCCTCGGCTTTACGCCGCTGATTCTCGAAGACGCCATTCAGGCGCAGTTCTTCGTCCCCTTCTCCGCCTCGATCGGGTGCGGTATCCTCTTTACCACGGCCATCCTGATGTTCCTGGTGCCCGCGCTTTCCTCGCTGCGCCTGCACTTGACCACCCGGGATGCCTAGCCCTGAAGAGGCTTGCGCGCCAGGAAGCAGTAGAGCGGCGTGAAGATCCCGGTCCTGCCGCCAGCGACATAGGCGCCTGCGGTCCGATCCAGAAGTTCGACAACCTCCGCCGATCCCCTGGGGAACACCCGCAGCAACTCGGCCAGCCTGGATCCCCAGAAAAGCATCCTGCGACCCATGGGAGCCTGGACGAGAGCGTTGCCGAGCCACCCGCGCCGGGCCTCCATGGGCCGATACCACGGCGTGGCCGGACCGGTCTCGTCGACAGCGAGGTCCGTCGCCTCCAGGATCTCGAATCCCGCGGTTTCGAGGGCCCGGTCCGTCTCCCCGAACGTTGCGATGTCCTGGAGCGCGATGCCGTGCATCAGGTCCCGCTTGATGGTCCGGTGGCGATCGTCGTCGGGACTGTACTTTTCCGTCATGCACATTTCCTGGCCCCAGAAAAGGGCTCCGGGCTTCAGGACACGGTGGATTTCGGCAAACGCCCGTGCCTTGTCGGGAGCATGGCAGGTCGATTCGATCGCGTAGCCCCGGTCGAAAGTCGCATCCGCGATGGAGCTCATGTTCATGAAGCTGCATGCGAGGCAGTCGATCATGTGATCGAGCCCCGCCTCGGCATTCAGCGACCTGGCCTTGCTCAACTGAACATCATTGCTGTTGATTCCCAACACCCGGACACCGGCCTCGCGGGCGACGCGGCGCATTGGACCCCCGATCCCGCAACCGATGTCGGCCACCGTCATGCCTTCACGCAGTTCCAGCCTGGTGATCATCTGCCGCTGGTGCCGGATCTTTGAGTCCTTCAGGCTCTCGCCGGGCGACAGCGGCGCAAAATGCAGGGATTCTCCCCAACCGAAGATCATCAATTCGCTGCAAAGGTCGTAGTATTCCGTTACGGTCCGGGTGTGGTCGTAGTCGGCTGCGCCGCCATCCGCGGCGAACGCTCTCTCCGTCCATCCGTCGAAATCCCGCACGCGGCGGCGGACGTTCGTTTCGCCGAACGCGGCCTTCAGTCCCCTGGATAGTCGACGCAGATGCATGGCAGATCTTGGAGAGGCACTGGCGTTAGAGTCGTCCGCAACAGTCGTTGACGCGAACCAAAGTGGAGGCACGGCGTGCCTGCAGGCAAGGGGGACGGCGATGGCGATGGGCAGGCGGAGCAGGGGGCGGCAACAGGAGTCGCCGCTTCATGTCGGCCACTGCCCCAACCATGCCGCGAGCCCTCTGG
>JAAXHH010000152.1 GCA_012270975.1 Candidatus Latescibacterota bacterium
CTGCTCAGCGACGGCGACAAACTGTACCCCCAGGTGCGGGAGCGCCTCGAAGAAGGATTGTTTATATCGGCGACGGAGTATCTGCGGGCGCAGCAGGCGAGACAGGTATTTTGCCAACAGGTTGCCGGCTTGTTGGAGAACGTCGACCTGCTGGCCGGACCGGTTGAGCCAGTAACCGCCCCGAGAATCCTGGAGCGCAGGATCGAAATCGGTGGAGAAGCGCTGCCGGCGGTGCCCATGCTGACCAAGTACACGAGGGTGTACAACATCACCGGGTCGCCGGCAATTTCGGTGCCGTGCGGATTTGGACCGGACGGCCTGCCCGTGGGGCTGCACCTGGCCGGCCGGAACTTCGACGAATCGACGGTGCTGCGCGCTGCATACGCGTATCAGCAGGCAACTGACTGGCATACCCGGCGGCCCCCGCTGTAATCCGATTGCGCGAACCAAGCGAGCCGCTCCCACCACGGGAGGAACCGCAAAAGAAGTGCCTACCATCAACGCCGTAACCTTCGACCTGTGGCAGACGCTGATCCTGGACAACCGGGAACTGGGGCTCCAGCGGGCGCAAGTTCGTCTGGACGGCGCCCAAGACCTTTTGGCGAAGCAAGGGGTTCACCACGACCCGGACCACATCCGGGAAGCCTACCGGGGGTGCTACCGAGCGTGCCGGGCGGTGCGGAACAACAACGCCGACGTGAGCTTCCGAGAGCAGGTGGAGATTTTCGTCAACCTGATCGAGGACGGCCTGGTGGCGCGCCTGCCCGAGCGAACGGTAGCCGAGATCGAGAGGGTGTACGCGGAGTCGTTCTTTGACTACCCGCCGCGGTTCCACGAAGCGACACAGCAGACCCTCGAGTCGGTCAGCGAGATGGGCCTGCGGATCGGGCTGATATCGAACACAGGAATGACGCCCGGATATACGTTCCGGCAATTTCTGCAGCAGCACGGGTTGGCGGAGTATTTTCAGACGATGACCTTTTCCGACGAAGTGCTGCTGGCCAAGCCTTCCGACGAGATATTCCTGATGACCATCGGAGCTTTGGATTCCAGCCCGGCGAACGCGATCCACGTGGGCGACCACGTGAGCAACGACGTGGTCGGAGCCAACCGGGTGGGCATGAAGTCCGTCTGGATACGCGGTTTCTACGAGCCCGATGATCCGGACGACCCGGACAGCAAAGCGGACGCGGAGGTTGACGACCTGTCCGGCGTAGCCGCGGCGATACGGGGTTTGATCACCGGCTGACGCCAGGATTGGCCCTCCTTCCCCGCATGGTGAACGGTCGGGGTCGACCGGGCGCAAGGAGCACAACCTTGTTCCAGGAACTCAGCGGCGGACCGCTTCCCAACGGGCGGTATCCGGATATCACCTTGGCCAT
>JAAXHH010000021.1 GCA_012270975.1 Candidatus Latescibacterota bacterium
GCGCTCAGGATGATCTGGTCGCCATAGACCTCGAAAATTTCGCCACCGCTCTCTGCCTCCACGCCGATGGCGGTCTTACCCTCGAAGAGCACCCGCCGGGTCACCACGTTGCCCCGCACCGTCAGGTTCATGCGGTGCCGGGCCAGGGACAGATAGGTCAACGAAGTGCTCATCCGCACACCGTCGATGTTGTTCAGCGGACGCGCCGCGACGCCGACCGAGTCGGGGTGGTTCTGATCCGCATCTTCGGGGAAGCCCAATGCGCGCACAGTGTCGTAAAACGCTTCCGCGACGGGCAGCCACTCGTGCCGCTTGTACCGGCGAACGGGGATCGGACCGGTGTTGCCGTGGAAATCGTCGCCACCGAAGTCGAGGTCGTTTTCCAGCCGGCGGAAATAGGGCAGCACTTTGGTGAAAGACCACTCGTCGTTCCCCCATATCGCCCAGTTGTCGTAATCCTCGGGCACGCCGCGGAACAGCACCTGGCCGTTGATGCTGGACGAGCCGCCCATGGCCTTGCCCCGAGGGATGATGATCGGCTCTTCCTGTTGGGGCGTCCCCTTGGCCAGGTAACCCCAACTGTGCGGGCCGTAGGCGGAACGCCATACGTTGTTGCCGTCTTTGAGGTCAATGGGGAGGTGTTCGAAATCCGGGTAGTCAGGGCCGGCCTCGAGGAGCAGGACGGAAACGTTCGCGTCCTCCGTCAAGCGTGACGCCAACGCGCATCCGGCCGAGCCTCCGCCGACGATTATGTAGTCATACTGCAAGGGGTTACCTCCCGATGATCCGATTCCGTTTGGCCGTGATGTTGGTCACAGGCCGCAACAGTCCAGAAGGCAATTGAAAAAATCCACGTCGTCCATGCCGCCGAGGATTTCGCCGTGTCGGTCCGCCAAATGTCTCATGATCCTGGGCGTGTTCATGGGAACCAGAAGGGCCGTGGCGTTGATGCTTATTATTCCGATCATGGGGTATGCGGTGAACCGTCCGGCCGCTTGCAACTGCGGTTCACAGAGCAGGCACCTGACCGTAATTTCCTCGTCACGCTCATCGAAGATCAGACGTATCAGGGGAGTCCCTTTATGTCGGACGTCGTACACCTCGCCGTTGCCGAACTGGTCGGGACCTACATATTCAGCCGACAGCGAGTTCGTCCACCCTTCCGGCGGGTACACAACCCGATTGCTGTTCCTGGGCATCTCTGGCACCTCGAAACCGGCTAGAAAACACGTTGCACGATTTTACCCCATCGCCATCGCCATCCGCCACGC
>JAAXHH010000160.1 GCA_012270975.1 Candidatus Latescibacterota bacterium
CGTCCGTGAAATCGGGGTAGGTCCAGCCGGGCGTGATCTCTTCCTCTCGGTTCACAGCCTTGATCAGGCCATCAATTGTGTTGTCCACCATAACCTCGCCGAGCCTGATGGGCCTGAATCCCAGCCGACGCCGCCAAACCGTCTCGCCCGACGCGCTTGCTTCAATCAACTCCACCTCGCCGGCCCGCAGATCATCTCCTGTAAGCCGAGCCACGACCACGCTGCCT
Organism: Candidatus Latescibacterota bacterium; assembly: GCA_012270975.1. Classification (GTDB taxonomy): domain Bacteria; phylum JAAXHH01; class JAAXHH01; order JAAXHH01; family JAAXHH01; genus JAAXHH01. Next base: position 228 of record JAAXHH010000160.1, read on the forward strand.
GTCTCACGATCGAGCAAGTGCCAGTCCGCATCGGAATACGGTTGAGCCGCAAAGTAGTATCCATCGCCGAGGGGAACCGCCAGGGTCAGGTTACGGACGTTGCGCGTGTACACCTCCTCAAGTAGCCACTGCTGCCCGGATTTGTGGATCCGGAGGACCGGGAGCGCATTCATGGGATCGTCGCCCCAAAGCCCAAGTCGAACACTAGCCGGAATGTTCGGAATGCCCAGGAAACTCCCGTCTGCAAGCAGGACATCCGTAGTGATCGGAAACCCCTGGTAGCCCACCGAAGCGGGTGGGTTGGGCACGGTTCGCAGCAGTTTTCCTTCGTGCGAAAAGTAGGAGAATCTCTGCTGGTCGCGAACGAGGAACCCGGACTCGTCCATGTCGATACGATATGGGAACATGAAGTCGCCCGGACCCTGGCCGGTACCACCCAGATCGAGAAGACGTCGTCCAGCCGGTGTCCACACTGAAACCCTGGACTCGAATGGTTCCAATACGAAGACGCGCTGGCCATCGGCGGCGACACGAACATGGATCCGGCCGAATAACGCATCGCCATCCAAAGCGCCACCGAATTCGTAGGCAGATTCGGAGATCCACTGTTCCTCCGCCACGAAGCCCGACTCGGACCCGTGGTGGTCGCCGCAGCCGACCAGGACGGCTACGGCCAGAGGAATGATACGCAATTGAGGCATCCGATTCAGTCTAGACCCGGAATCAAGCGGGCCGCAACGCCTGCTTCTACCCAATAAAGTGCCGTTGAGACGTCTGATTGGCCAGTCCCCCATCCCGATGTCAGATCTCCCGTGCCGTCTCTTCCTCCAGCCCGTACTTCCTGACCTTGCGGTACAGCGTCCGCTCTCCGATACCAAGGATCTCGGCGGCCTGGCGGCGGTTCCATTCGACCGAATCCAGCACGGCGGCGATCACGTCCCGTTCCATGTCCTCGAGGGTCATGCCCGGACGGTAGGCGACGGTGCCGGCGGAGAGGAACCGTTCGGGCGGTCGCTCGGAATCGGGATCGTCCTCCGGCAGCGCATCCGATTCGGGAAGGGTCCCGCCGCCATGCGGCTGCGAGTCCGGCCGGCCCTCCAGGCCCGGCTCATCGTCCGGCGTCGTACGCGGATCCGGCCCGGGGACTTCGTCCGCGGCGCCGGTGTCCTCGTCAGCATCCGCGCTTCTCCGGGCACCCGCCAGGTCGCCGCCCTCCTCGACACCTTCCGCGTCCACCTCCCCCGCCCCCCTCTCCACCACGATCTCCGCCCCGGCCGGCACGTCCTCCACCCCACGCCCACCACCCCCC